>NZ_RPDH01000002.1 GCF_003813775.1 Chitinophaga lutea
ACAAAATCAAAAGGCGCCTTCCAATCCGAAGACGCCCTAATGAAACTTTTATTCCTCGTTCAGGAAAATATCTGCGCTAAGTGGAACAAACCGGTTCACAACTGGAATCAGACGCTTGCTCAACTATCTTTTATTATCTTTGGGGACAGGCTCAAACTCAATCTCTAACAAACTGACACACTTTATGTAATACTACCTGAGACTATTACAAATCGAAGTAAATCCAAAGGAACAATCCTCACCCAACCCTCAACACCATCCCGGCCCCCTGTTTCGCATTACCCCAAATCCCCCCGTCCGGCTCCGGTGAGCCCATCTGAATGCCTATCGCTAACATCAGCGTTTCGTCTTCAGCTGCCGCATGCGGCAGCTGCATCGTGATCGTCTGCCGGTCTGTGGGCTGTGTCAGATGCACCCAGGGTGTTTCGGCGCTTTCGCGGCTTCTCGGGTACGGGCACCGCTGGTAGTCCCATTGAGGATCGTGCATAAAGTCCTGGATAGGGCCGAAACTGAACACCAGCCGGTAGTACGACGCCTTCCACGGCGAAAACAGGTTCATCCCGGGCATGAGCGGCGGTATTTCGATGGTGGCCGTACCCCTTTCCCGGTCGATGGAAGCATGCAGCGGCTGGCGGATGATGCCGCCGAAAGGGTGAGCGCGGTTGAGTTGAAACCCTTCCAGCAGGAACCGGTACCGTGAAATCCGGATGTTTCGTTCCCCGCGATTGCCGGTGTCGCATTTGAGCTGGATTTTTTTCATGATGGCGGTCAGGGGCGGAAAGACGTTATAATCCGCCAGCCGGGCCACGGGGTGTAGCTGGTCGTGGATGTAGGCGGCGACCTTTGCACAGCCGGAAAATTCCACGTTGTTCTGCCGGGTCCGCTCGAACTCGGGGGCTTTTTTGATTCTTTTCTTCGATACCCCGCCTTTCCTGCGGACAATAATGCGGTCGATGCCGGGGAGGCGGTAGTAAGTAAAGTCACCAACGGTGCCGGTAAACTGTGTAGCGTTCGGATCAAGGAATCCCATAGTGATAGCTTTAGGGTGAAACAATAGGAACTGAATTTAACACTATTTCCTGGACCTACTAACAAGCTATTTCCCACCTAGTTAGTTCCTTCTTTTAAAAGAAGGAATCAATAAGGGATAGAGTAGGGCGGAACAAGGAAGGAACAAGGGCTCAACCCTCTGTAAATACAATGTCAATAAAGCTTTTGACCTACTTCGAGGTTTGTTATACCATAGAACAGGCGTTGAGCGAGAAAATCCTGCAATCGGATTGACTTGCCTGGAATTAATATATTGTGAGTAATTCTGTAAAATTCAGGCATATTTTAAGGTAATATGAAATTAAAATCAATAAATATCAATCAAAACTCAATAAAAACCGTATTTTACAAACAATAAATGTGGATAGAAATAATTATAATATAATTACATTCTTCACCTGAAAACCGGAGGGAGCCCAGCGGACCATTATCCTGCATGTATGTGAAAGCCGCGACGGATCCCTCCACTTTTCAGGCGCCAACAGTCCTAAAATATCGAGAGTCATGATTAGTGTTACTGCCGCCATGCAGCAAATAGCGGCCTGCCGGACAAGCTGGGGAACAGAACAGGTGCAGCCGGAACAAGCTACAGGCAGGGTGATCTCCGAAGCGCTCACCGACCAGGAAGGAAATAAACTGCTCGATACCGGTACCCGCATCAATTTTCAGCACCTGGCCCTGCTCGTGTCCGCGGGCATCCGCCAGCTGAAGGTGCACCGCCCGCCGCGCGCGGCGATACTGACGGTGGAAGGAGATACGGCGAACAACTTCACTATCGCCGGGCTGCTCGAACAAAACGGCATCATTCCGGAAACAAACGAGCGGGCCACGGGGCCGAAAAAACTGGAGGCGGCGATGAAAGAAGCGCTGGAAACGGACCTGCTCGTCATCTGCGGGGAAGAAGGGGTGCACAAGGTATTGCAGGAGCTTGGGGTGGAACAGGTGTTCCACAAAGTTCGGGCGAAGGCGCTCAAATCTTTCTGGCTGGGTTACAGCCCCACCAAAACGAGGGTCATGGTGTTCCCGGCGAACACCTTCTCGGTGCAGGTAGGCGGCAAGCTCTTCCTGGAGTCGTACATCCGGGCATGCTGGCAGCTGCCGGCCGTGCGGCCCTGGTTGCTGCCTTTCATGGAGAACCGGTCGGCGGTGAGCTCGTTCGATGAATTTGTGCCGGCCATGATGGTGAACAAAAACGGCCTGAAAATCAAAGGGCTTCACTTTCCCAAAACCGCGGAACTGGCGGCGGCCGCACAGGCGCATGGCTTCATTTACCACAGCACCGACGCGGGCAGCCTGGAGCCGGGCTCACTCGTGCCGTTCTATCCCTGGGTGGAAGGGGTGTCGCCGGCGGTCAACGGGCAACACTAAACGATTCAACGGGATGTGTCTGTCTCACGAGGCGCTGTCCTTCGTCAACGGCCAACATTAAACGATCCAACCGGAACTCATATATCTATCCCGAGAGGTGTCGCCCTCCGTCAACAGACAATACCAGGCGACTATTATCAACCAATATCAAAAAAGGGTGCCGCTTCCGCAGCGGCACCCTTCGATTTTATGGAAAAGCTGAAAAAACGATTCGTATTGCTTTGACCCGGTGGGTGTCCGGAAAATTTCCACATTGGTATCGGTACCCGTAAAGCGCCGCCGCTATCTCACCGTCCTGATCTTTATCTGCAATCCAATGCTTTGTGGTCCCGGTGATTATTCATGTCCGTTACCTTGGCAGCCTGAGCTTTATCTCTTACGTTCACTTCTATGCTGTCCGTTACCTCGGCAGCCTGCTTTCTCCCCAATCCAACGTACATACCTCTACGCCGCATCCACGCACCTCTTACCTGAACAGCCTGATCTTAATCCCCAATCCAAAATTCGCATCCACATTGGTTTTAGGCCCGGACGTCTGGGAGGTATAGCTCGCCTGCACTTCAATGGAGTTCTTGAACTGGAAGCCCACCCCGGCCGACACGGCATTGTTGGTATGGTACATCGCGAACATATTGACGGTGTTGCGGTAGAAGTTCACCTTCGCGCCCACATCACCCACCGGCTTGTAGCCTTTCACCCCGCGGAATGCCACCAGCGGTTCGATGGAATTGATCTGCGGGCATTTGGTGCCGAGTTTGTAAGACGCGGCCACGAAGAAGCTGGGTGTGCTGCGGGGCTCCACCTCGTCGCTGTTCCTGAACGTGCGGGTGATGTTCGGCAGGGAGGCCTGCAGGGTCAGTTTGTCGTTCGTATAGGCGATCCCGAAATCGGCCTGGAACTCGCTGCCCTTTTTGTTGAACGCCTCCACATAGGGGTCCTGTGGCATGTTTTTGCGTTTCTCGATGTGGCGGTTATCGATCGCGCCGGTCAGGCCGATGTGCAGGGATTCGTTGTCGTCTTCACTCAGCCGCAGATGATAGGCATAGGTGAGGGCCACCCGGTTTTGTTTGAGAGGACCGGCCTGGTCGTTGAACACGGTCAGACCGATGCCCATCTTTCTGCCCAGCCGGTAATCGCCGGTGAGCGCGAACGTTACGGGAGCGTCGGGTACTTCTTTCCATTGTTTGCGGTAACCGACGTTGATGCTCAGCCCGGAATCGGCGCCGGCCATCGCAGGGTTGGCGAGGTAGCGGTTCTGGAAATAGGAGATCATCAGCGGGTCCTGCGGGGGCATGGTTTTGTCGAAGCCCTGTGCGTGAAGCAGAACTGGCATTAAAGCCATGCAAGTCATTAATAATAAACGGGGAGTAAAAAATCTTTTCATCAAATATCAATTAGGTACAGGAAAATGAATGGGTCAAATCAAGTCGGACAGCAAATATAGAATATAATTTAAATTAAACAAAAACATTAATATGAATAAAAGTGAATGGGAGTAAGGGTTCTGGCGAATAACGGATTGGTTTTTAATCACAAAAAAAGAGCAGTTGAATAACTGCTCCAGCTGAAAAATCTTTAAAAATATGGAGGAAAGGGCGACGTAACGGTCATAATGAGCCTGGTTGATGCTTCAATCCCGGCATTACACCCCGGTATTTGCCCTCCGGGAAGGCAATGAAAAAAGGACGATGTAACGGTCATAATGAGGTCGATTGATACTTCGATCCCGGCATTGCACCTCGATATTTGCCCTCCGGGAAGGCAATGGGAAAAGGGCGACGTAACGGTCATAATGAGATCGGTTGATGCTTCAATCCCGGCATTGCACCATGATATTGTGTCTACGGTCAAAGGCAACAGGAAAGAGCGCCGCCTCAGGCTTTCAGCTGCGATTTTGAATGGAACCTTCACCCAACAGACGGCCGGGCAGGAATAGGCCGCTATGCTGGGCACAACGGGGTCGAAAACCCTAAAACGGATACCCGATCGCGATATTCAAAATCAGGTTCTCCTTCCGCCATTTCCCGTCCCCGAATGCAATCTGGTTAATGACCCAGCGTTCCCCCTGGGGCAGCCAGGGTTTCCGCAGCGGGAAAGCGATGTCGAACCGCACCAGCAGGATGGACGCATCTATCCGCAATCCCAACCCGGCGCCGACGGCGATCTCTTTTACGAAGCGGTTAAAGGCGAACACTTTCGCCTGCGCGGTATCGGGGGCTTTGCCCAGCCAGATATTACCGGCATCCACGAAGGCGGCGAGTTCAAGTAAATTGTTCGGCTTGTAGCGCAGCTCGGTGTTGAATTCGAGTTTGATGTCCCCGGCGGCGTTGGCCAGCAACAGGTTGCCGTCAGGCAGGGTATCGCGGTAAGATCCCGGGCCCAACGCCCTGGCGCGGAAAGCGCGGATGCTGTTGCTACCGCCGGTGAAAAACTGCTTCACGAAGGGCAGCGTGGGAGGAGGCAGGGTGTCGGGATTTTTCCCATAGGCGAAACCGTAACCGGCAAACAAT
The DNA here is from genome assembly GCF_003813775.1 of Chitinophaga lutea. Classification (NCBI taxonomy): domain Bacteria; kingdom Pseudomonadati; phylum Bacteroidota; class Chitinophagia; order Chitinophagales; family Chitinophagaceae; genus Chitinophaga; species Chitinophaga lutea. The sequence continues at coordinate 4,929 of NZ_RPDH01000002.1, forward strand.
CGGTTCACCCAGCGCAGGTTATCGCCCAACCGCCAGTAATGCCGGCCATCTACATTCACCCGGATGTACTGGGAGATCTCGTTGTTGAAGATGCGCTTCACCCCGTCGCCGGACTTCGGCACCACCAGCCCGGCGAGGTTGCCGGCGAGGTCGATATTAAACAATCCGAAGAAACTGTGATATTTCGCGGGTGATTGATTATTAAAGGTTAAGGTGTAGTTACTTCCTAAAATGAATTGTTTGGAAATGGACTGCGCCAGGGCGGGATCCTGCTTCTTTTGTTTCAGAAACTCCTCGGACTCATTCCCGGGCAGCACATAGGTGATCGCCACAGGGAACAGTTGGTGATCGATGTAACGCGTCTGTTTCCACAAATACCCGTACAGCCCGGTAAACGCGTTCAGGTTGTAGAGGTTCGGCCGGTTGAGCAGTTCGTACCCCAGACTGAACCTCGTTTTCGGCACGTACGGCGTGCGGGGATTGAACTTGATAATGGGCGTATAAAACCGCGGCATGGTGATGGCCACCTCGGCATTGGCGCTGTAAGCGTTGGTCGACAGCTGCGTGGTCTTCCCGCCCACCTGTGTTTCAAAGCCACCGCCCAGGTTAATTTCCAGCAAATTGGCCTTCCGCTGGAAGTTCCGGTTCCTGGCGGAAATCTTCACCTGCGATCCCACGAACCCGTTCGACTTGGAGGTGCCGGACACTTCGAATTGCAGCGACCGCTTGGGATAGGGGGTCAGGAAAAAACGGGCGAACAGCAGGGCACTGTCGCGCACGGGCCTGAAGTTGCCGCGCACGAACTTGAACGTACCGAGGTTCACCAGCCTTTGCAGGGTAATATTGTGGGAACTTATCCGGTACAGGCTGTCACGCTGCAAAAACACGCTCCGGTCGAATACGATGGGCTTATAGAGCGAATCGGGGTCGATGATGGTGAAGTTCTGGTATTTGACGCCGGGGGTGTTCCGCTGCACGCTGTCTTTGGTCAGGTCGTAATTGGTGTAGAGCTCCACCTCCTTCATCCAGTACTGCCGGATGGCGGTGGCGGGGGTATTGGGCTTCAGCCGCACGTACAGGTCTACCTGGCCTTTCAGCGTACTGTCGATCTGTACGAGCATGTAATCCGGCGTGAAATAATAAAAACCCTCTTCTTTCAGATGGTCGTGTATCCGTTCGCGTTCGGCCTTGATACGGTCGAGACTGAAATTGTCGCCTGGCTTCAGTAAAGTTCTCCGGGTGTTTTTCATGATCTCGCGGGCCAGCACGCCGGTGTCGGTATCGAACCGCACCCGGTGGATGGTGTACCGGTGGTTGGGCGTGGCGGTAAACTCCACGCTGGCCTTTTTCTTCCCTTTATTTTTGATCTCATGGGTCACTTCGGACTGGAAATACCCGTTGTCTTCGAGATAGCTGTTCAGGATATCGTCGTTCCGGTCTGCATTCAGCTGGCTGAGCAGCACGGGCGGCTCGCCCCATTTTTTGCGCAGCAGGTAATTGAGGCCTTTGCCTTTCGGTTCTTTCCCGAGGTTGTACAGCCATAATTTAAACGGCATGCCGAGGAACTTGCGGTTGGGGGTGGGGCGCACCCTGCTGTCCATCGCGCTTTTAAGATCGCTGTAATCCTTCGGTTTTTTCTTTTCCGTCCATTTGATCTCGTGGCCGGTGTACAGGCGGTCGCCCTCCGGCACGGTGCGGGTGGTGGAACAGGCTGCCCATACTGCCAGCAGCCCCATTAGTAAAAGATATCGTGCAAATGTCTTCATGTCGCTATTTGGTTTCCTTGCGCAGGCGCTCCTGTTTCTTTTCTTCTTTTTTCCTGCCGAATATTTCCCGGAACTCGTCATAATCCATGATGAGCATAAAAGTGAGCCCGGTTTCCACGATCTGCCCCTGCACCACGGTTTCGGTCACGTTCCGCTGGTACGCCCTGATGCGGTAGCGCCCGTCGGGCGTGAGGGTGTACTCGGCGGATACGTCGCCGATGATGGAGCTGGCGTCCTGCCCCTTCGTCTGTGATCCGGCGATGCCGATGTTGGAGCCCACGCTCACGGTGAGGCGGTCGCTGAACAGGCGTTTGCTCACATCCACCTTCAGGTTGGTGCTTTCTTCGCGGCTGCCGGCATCGGTGTATTCGTTCTCGCTCTGGAGGTCGAAGTTCACGTCAAAGCCTTTCACGAGGCTGCCGGCGAGATTGTTCAGCTGCTGCGACACGATCTTGCTCACACTTTTGCGGGCGATGTCTTCGGCCGCGCTGCCGCTCTTGCTGTCGAGCTGGTCGAACGGATTCTCGGAAATGAACCGGTTGAGCACCAGCAGCCCCATTACCTGCTTGTTCAGTTCGGAAGGCACCTGGTTGATCTGTTTGATGCGGGTATAGATCATACCGCCCAGCGCGCCCTGTTCGCGTTCGGGCATGTCGAGCTCGAAGGCGATGTCGGGTTTGAGCAGTTCCTTGGTGATCTTCAGGTACACCTCCACGGGCACTTTCTGGTTGAAACGGCCGCGGGTGGGGTCGGAGGAAGAGATCTGGTCCTGCACCAGGTCGCCGGCCACGGCATTCACGTCGTAGCGGGCGGTGATGTTCACGTCGGCGCTCAGCGGGTCGCCGTTCCAGATGATGGTACTGCCTTTGACGATCTTGAACTCACGTTTGATCAGCTGGTTGAGCGACATCTGGTATTTACCGTCGTCGATCTCATAACGCCCCGTCAGGCTCATTTTGCTGCTGGGGTCCATACTGAAGTTGAGGGTGGCGTTGCCTTTCACCTCCAGGTAATCTCCGTTGGCGCGGTCGATCACGATTTTCATGGACGATTCGGGTGTTACGGTGATGTCGCCGGAAAACACAAAGCCCTTCAGGCCGGTGGCCACCACCTTGGCGGTGTCTTTCAGGCGCAGCGTGGTGTCGAGCCACATGGCGGGGTCAATGAACTCAATCACGCCGGCGCGGTCGGCGATGCCGGGGTCTTCCTCGGGTATCAGCACGGTTACCTGCGATTTTTCGCGGAGCTTCAGTTTCATTTCCACGCGGGGGAGGTCGAGCGTGCCGCGGATGCGGGCGGTTACGTCTACATAGGCAGGGCCGTAAAAATACTGGTCGGGGTCGTTCATGGCCTGCGGGCCGAGCGCCTGGAAGTTTTCGGCGGCCAGCTCAAGCTGCAGCTGGAATTTCTCCAGGTCTTTCGTCAGTATCTGCCCGTTGATCACGGCCTCGTTGCCGCTGCTGTCGGCGATCACGAACTGGTTGAAACGGATGCCCTGGTCGTCGAGCTTCAGGTCTTCGGAAGGCAGCTGTATGATGCTGTTGATGGCCGTTACGCGGCCTTTCACTTTTTCGAAATGCAGGTCGCCCCGGACGATGGGCTTATCCATCGTGCCTCTCAACGTAACGGTGCCGCTGGTGGCGCCGCTCATCGTGGTCACGTTGCCGAAGGTGAACGGCTCCACGCTTTTCATATTGAGTTTGGCGATGTCGAGCCGGAGGTCCATGACGTCGGCATAAGTGCCCTGGAGCGTCAGGTCGTTGTCGTTGCCCTTGACGGTGGCGTTGAGGGTCACGGCATTTTGGGCGTTGGTCTGCGCGGTGAGGTCGAGGGTGCCGATGGCGGCGCCCATCGCGGTGAGACTGTCTATTTTCAGTTTGCCGTCGATGGTGGGCATGGCGTCGAGGTTGCTGATCGTGATGCTGCCGTTGCTGATGCCTTCGGCCAGCGCGGTGTCTTTTTCAATGAGGCTGGTTACGGTGCTGAGGCGGAAGTCTTTGAGGCTGACCGTCAGGTCGGGCAGGGTAGCGCCCGCGGCGCGTTCGCCGGTAACGATCTTCAGTTCCTGGCTGCCCTGCTGCAGGCCGATGTCGGCAAAGGCCACGCCGCCGTTGTGTATGACGACGTTATTATCCCCGCTCACGTTCCAGGCCTGCCGGTTGAGCAGCAGGTCCTTTTTAAGGGAAATCAGCAGGCTGTCGTGCTCGGCGAACCGTACCAGGCCGCCTAGTTTATATTTCGGGCGGTTGAGGTCGCGGCCCATCACCAGGTCCCAGTCGAGCAGGCCGCCCTGGGCCGACACGTCGAAACTGGTGCGGCGCAGCGGTATCTGCGGGTGATGCAGGGCGCCCAGCAGCACCTTGGCCTCCATGCGGCTGGTATCCGCGGAAATATCGGCCAGCAGGGTATCTACCTTGAAAGAGTCGTATCGCATGGTGGGCACGGCGATGTGCGCCACTACAAAGTTGCTGTCGGTGTCCATCCGGCCGTTAAGCGTAATGGGTTTGGGCAGGTCGATGTCGGGCAGCAGTTTGCGGAGCGATTTGGGAATGGAAATGCTGCCGCTGAACTGCATCCAATGGCTCTCGTGCCGCGTGGCGGCAGGGGGTGCCTTGGCGGCCAGGTGCCGGGTCACCAGGTCGCTGGCGGCGGTGGCGAAGGTCTGGTAGTTAAAATCCCCGAACGCGCGCACGAAACCGAACGGCCCGGTGAGCATGATCTCCTGGAGGCTGTCGGCCGCGGTGGCTTTCAGCAGGATGCTGTCCATCGCGTACATCTCCTTATCGTCGGTCAGCTGGATTTTATGGATGGCGGCAAACCCGGTGAGGCGGCGGGGGGAGAGGTTGGTCACCTCGGCATCCAGGCACGATTTGACGGTCATGGGGCTGGTGGTGAAGTTCGTGGCGAACAGGTCCAGCTTGTCGAGGTCCACTTTGGCCACGATGTCGGGGCGAAGGGTATCGAGCCGACCGGATGCTTCGAACCGCGCCTTCGCATTGGGGTCGGCGATGTTGCCCTTCACGGCGTAAGCGCCTTTTTGCAGGCTGCCGTCTATTTTAATATCCTGGTAGGTATAACGGTTATAGGTAAACGAACGGATGTCGATATTGGCCTTCGCCGATGCGGTCTGCGGGTCGGTGCCGCTGCCTTTGGCGGTAACCAGCCCGCTGAGGTTGCCCATGGCGGTGTCGCCCAGCAGCCGGCCCAGCTGAAGGCGGTCGGCATGGAGGGCTACGTCGTACCGGATCTTTTTGGGGTCCATAAAACTGGCCAGTTCGCCTTTGAGGGTAGCGTTCCCCATGTCTGTACTCAGCGCCAGGTTGGGCCTGATGACCTGCATGCCGCCGCGGGCGCTGCCGGTGAGCGACAGGCGGTTGGGCAGCTGCACGGAAGCGGGCAGGGTGTTGGGGGGTAACCACGACTGCACGCCACGCCGGCTGCTTTCGAGTTTGATGTTCACCAGGTCGGCGCCCATCCTTTCAGGGTCGGTCACCTGGTAGGCGGTGCCTTTTACATAGAGGTAATTCTGGTCGTTGTCTTTCACCTCCAGCCCGGGAATGTTCAGTTGGGCGAGGTTGCCCTTCACGCTACCGTGCATGGATAAACGCTTTTTCCAGAGGGGTTGCAGGGAGGCGTTGGTCCGCATCTCCGGCACAAAAAACAGCGCTTCCTTCATGGCCAGCGAGGAGGGTCGGATGTCCGCATTCACTTCCAGCAAGGAAAGCCGGTCGGCCACGGTCGCCCAGGCATCCGTTTTCAGGTGCACGTCCGCGTCTACCTTGCTTTCGGCGGTCTGGAGCAGGAAATTGCCCAGCTGCACTTCCTGGTTGGTGTAGCGCACTTTGCCTTTGAGGGCTTTGAGCTGCAGGCCGCTTTGTTCCTGCACGGCGGCGCCGCGGATATCCACAAGTGTGCTGTCTGCACTATAATACAGGTTGTCTGCGTTGATCGTCAGCTGGCGGATGCTCAGGTGGTTATAGTCGACCGCACCGCGGTAGGGCAATGGTTTTGCGAGGTGATTGTTCATGTCGAAGTCCACCCCGTTGACCGACACTTTCCTGGCGGCCACCGTCCAGGTATTGGGTGAAGCCGTAGTGTCGTCCGGTGTTTGCAGGGTATCGAGCGGCTGGTAGAAGTCGAGGGCGGATTTGGTTTTCTCCACCACCATTTCATCGGCGGCGATGAGGGTGTTCACGAGGTCGAACCGCGCCTTCCGGAGCTGCACCTTCCCGATGCTCCCCGTGGAGGCCAGCCCGCTGCTTTCGTCTTTATACGACCATTGTGCGTTGCGGATGGCGAACTCCCGCACGGCCAGGTCGAACGGTGTGGCCGAAGTGTCCGGCGGCCCGGTATCGGGAACCGGGGGGCGGTATTGCTGCAGGATGGAGGCGGTCAGCCCGTCGAGCAGGAAGTTTTTGATATAATAGATGCCCTTGCCGGGACTGAGCGTGTCCGGTAGGGCTTCCAGTTTATGAAGGTCTATACTGGCGAGCATGCCGCCGAGCGAGTCGTTGAAATTTACGTGTATACGTTGGAGCTGGATGTCGCCGATCTGGTACTCGAGGGTGGTGCCGGACTCTTCGATGAGGGTGTCTTCCTTCGCGCCCGGGCTGCCGAAGGCGTCGATGGCGAACTGGTAATTGAACGCGGAATCGCCCGCGGGGCGGTAGATGTTGACCACGGCGTTTTCCCAGCGGACGGTATTTATTTTCAGTTCGTTATTGAGAAGGCCGAGGAGGTTGTATTTCACGGCCAGTTCGCCGCTGGAAAGGAGGGTATCTTTCCTGGTATCGCCGATATAGACGCCTTTGAGCGTCATGGAGTTCCACCAGCTGAACCGGAGGCTGGCGATGTTGACTTCCGTTTTTAATTGCCTGCGCAGGTAAGCTTCGGCTTTGGAGCGCATAAAATCCTGCACCACGGGCAATTGCAGCAGCAGCAACAGCACAACGGGCAGCAAAAGCAAGGTCAGCACGCTCCATATGATCCAGCGTAAAATCTTTTTCCGGCGGGGGGTAGTCACGTATTAATTACAATTTATATCGGTAAATGGTTACAACCAATCAAATATTGTACCTCCGCGCAAAAATAAGGCATTAGGGGCTATGATGGCGGAGAATGGAGATTATAATCATATGATTATAATTGTAATAACAGGGAAAATTGTATAATTTCGTCCCCGGTTATAGGCGTTATAAATACTTAAAATGGCATTGCAGCGTTCTAATAATCAGTAACCTGTTAAAACCATACCACCTTGAAAAAGATCATCGGGTTTGTTTTATTCATCTCTGCCCCTTTCATTTGTTCTGCACAGGATTGGCATGTGGGCCTTATTGCCGGGATCAGTAATTACAGCGGGGACCTTTCCGAAAAACGCGTCGACTTCCGGTATACCCGCCCCATGGTGGGTATCATGGTGAAGAAGGATATGAACCGTTATCTCACGCTGCGGGCAGGCTTCAGCTTCGGCATGATCGCCGCGGCAGACAGCACCAATAAAAGCATCGCATTACAGGCACGTAACCTCAGCTTCCGTTCCAATATCTGGGAAGGGCAGCTTGGCGCCGAATGGAATATCCTGGACATCGATGAAAAAGGTTTCACCCCGTACATATTCGGCGGTGTGGCCCTCTTCAGTTTTTATCCCTGGGCGAAAGACGTGGACGGTAACAAAATAGCCCTGCGCCGTTTGAGCACCGAAGGGCAGGGGTTGCCGCAGTATCCCGAAAGAGGGAACCAGTATGCCCTGCACCAGGTATCGATACCTTTCGGCGCCGGTTTCAAATACCTGTTCACCGACCGCTGGACGCTGGGCGTCGAGATCGGCCTGCGCCCCACCTTCACCGATTATCTCGATGACGTGAGCACCGGTTACATCGACCAGAACACCCTGCTCGCGGAAAGGGGACAGCTGGCGGTAGACATGGCCTACCGGGGCGATGAGGTAGGGCACAAAATGCCGGCCGGCACTTACCCGCTCGACGGCGCGCAACGCGGTTCCGCGAAACATAAAGACTGGTACAGCTTCTCCGGCATCACGGTGATGTACCGTTTCGGTAGCGGCAGCGGTGGCGGCGGAAGGAGCACCAATTTTTCCCGCTGCTTCAAAATGTAAAAATATTATTTGGCATGAAGGTTGTTGATAAGAGATTATCACACCCCCAATCAAGTCCACATAGAAAAAAGGAAAAGACTGCTTTTATTGGCAGTCTTTTTTTATTGCATTCACGCATGCGACGCGAATTCAAATCTTCCCGAACGGTGATGGAAATGTGAAACCCCTTCCAGTAAAGGCTTTCAGAAGAAACAACCATATTGGCATACTTCTTGAATTTACTGCAGTAAGCCCGTCCGCCGAAATCAAAAAGGGGACAACGGGCTTCGAAAAACCAATTTTCTAAAACAGCAGGCTATGAAGAAGCTACTTCTGGTAACGCTCCTGGTGGGAGCAGCGTATGCAACGCAGGCACAGCGACGAGGCTACGACCATTATCCGCAACGCACCGTGTATTCAGACCGTTACGAGCGCCACGACCGTGACGACGACTGGGATGATGACGACAGGCGTGGCAGGGGCCATGGTCATGGGCATTACAAGCACAAGAAGTACAAGCACCGTGACTACCGCAGAGACGATTGTTATCGTGAAGAAAGAGTGGTGGTAGTAAGGCCTCGCTATCCGTACCCTCCTCCGCCGCCACCGTTCCCGGTTCCGCGCAGGCCCAGGGTATCCGGTGTCATCGTGTTCGGTAACTAACACGCACCTTTGCCAACATTAACCTAATTTATTCTTGTTGTCACAATAACCTGGACCGGGCCGCTTTTTCAGCGGCCCCTTTTTTGCCACCGCTTTTATCCAGATTGTGTTATCAAACCCCAGGGCCCCGGTTCACCGGGGTCTCTTTGTTTGCCGCATCCCCGGCATACCAATAGAAGCGGCTGCACCAGGAACCGGTACAGCCGCTTTTATTTTTCCGCATTTCGCAAATCTGATTCCCGAACTCGTAAACCATTGCGCGGATACAATGATAGTTTTACAGCCATCTTTATTTCACGCAATAATTGAGTTGGTCGTACATGCAAACGGCGCCTTTTAAGGCGCCGTCTTTATTTTTATTTGTGGATTTCAGAGCTGAAATGGAACTCGATGTCCGGGTTGTTGGCCCGTTCGGTGTTCAGGTACCATTCGGACTGGGCGAGGTATACGAGATGCCCGTCTTTGTCCTGCACCACGTTCGCGCCTTTGAAGCGGGTGAACTCTTCGAGTTTCTTTTTATCGCCGGTGATCCAGCAGGCTTTGTAGAAAGGCAGTGTATTGAACTGGCACGAAGCGCCGTATTCCTGGAGCAGGCGGTACTGGATCACTTCAAACTGGAGGTCGCCCACGCAGCCGATGATCTTGCGGTTGCCGTTGTGCTGGGTGAACAGCTGGGCCACGCCTTCGTCCGTCAGCTGGGAAATGCCTTTTTCCAGCTGCTTGGTTTTCATCGGGTCTTTGTTCACCAGTTCCTTGAACAGTTCGGGCGAGAAGCTGGGAATGCCGGTGAAATAAAAATCTTCGCCTTCGGTGAGGGTGTCGCCGATCTTGAAGTTGCCGGTGTCGAACAAACCTACTACATCGCCGGGGAAGGCATCGTCCACGATATTTTTCTCACGCGCCAGGAAGCTGTAAGGGTTGGCGAAGCGCACGTCTTTGTCGAGGCGCACGTGATGGAAGTATTTGTTCCGCTCGAACTTGCCGGAGCACACGCGCAGGAACGCGATGCGGTCGCGGTGACGGGGATCGAGGTTGGCGTGTATCTTGAAAATGAAGCCGGAGAATTTGTCTTCCGTCACTTTTACCTGGCGGGTGCTGGCTTCGCGGTCGCGGGGCGTGGGGGCGATCTCCACGAAAGTATCGAGCAGGTCCTTCACGCCGAAGTTATTCACGGCGCTGCCGAAAAATACGGGCGCCAGTTTGCCTTCGAGGTAAGGCTGTTTGTCGAACGTATCGTACACGCCTTCGATCAGCTCCACATCGTTGCGCAGCTGCGCGGCATCCTGCGCGTTGAACAGTTCGTCCACTTCCTTGCTGCTCAGGTCAGAGAGGGGCACGATGTCTTCATCGGTGGCCTTGCGGTTGGCGGCGAAGGAAACGAAACTTTTATCGTAGAGGTTGTATACGCCTTTGAAGTCTTTACCCATGTTGATGGGCCAGCTGAGAGGGCGTACGCGGATGTTGAGCAGTTCTTCCAGTTCGTCGAGCAGGTCGAAGGGGTTTTTACCGTCGCGGTCGAGCTTGTTCACGAAAATGATCACAGGCGTATCACGCATGCGGCATACTTCCATGAGTTTTTTGGTCTGCTCTTCCACGCCCTTCACGCAGTCGATCACCAGTACCACACTGTCTACCGCCGTGAGGGTGCGGTAGGTGTCTTCCGCAAAGTCTTTGTGGCCCGGGGTATCGAGCAGGTTCACGAGAATGTCGCGGTATTCGAAGGTCATCACGGAAGTGGCCACGGAGATACCTCTCTGGCGCTCGATTTCCATGAAGTCGGAGGTAGTATGTTTTTTGATCTTGTTGGACTTCACCGCGCCGGCCGTCTGGATAGCGCCCCCGAAAAGGAGGAATTTCTCCGTGAGGGTGGTTTTACCGGCATCCGGGTGGGCGATGATGGCGAATGACTTCCTTTTATTGATCTCGTTCAGGTATTTCATTATTTTATAAATGGCTGCAAAGGTAACTATTTCTCCGAAAACCCTGCTTTACGACCTTTCTTCCTATTCGAATTGTCCGCATCACATTATATGCTAAATTTGAAATATGCTTTCTACCCTTAAAATATTGTGGAGCAGTTTCAAAATGGCCCTGCAGGAGCTGCGGGTCAACAAACTCCGCACGTTTTTGTCGCTGCTGGGCATCACCATCGGCATTTTCTGCATTATTGCCGTGCTGACGGTGACGGACAGTATGGAAAGCACTATCCGGAACGACCTGAAGTCGCTCGGCACCAACGTGGTATACCTCCAGAAGTGGCCCTGGGACGGCGATGGCGAATGGTGGCGGTACATGAACCGCCCCGAGCCGGAATATTCCGAAATGAGATCGATCAAGGAAAAGGTGGCCACGGCCGATGCGGTGACTTACCTCTTTTCTTCCGGTGGCCGCAAAATCGAATTCGGCGCCGATTATATGGAGAACGTGGAGTTGCTGGCCGTGACGATGGACCTTGACAAGATGCAGGCCGTGGACATCGCGGCCGGCCGTTATTTCAGTCCTTCCGAGCTCATGAACGGCAGTAATGTGATCGTGCTGGGGGCCAATATCTGGGAAGGCCTCTTTTTCACGGCCGACGCGGCCGTGGGCAAGGTGGTCCGCTTTTCCAACCGCAATTGCAAAGTGGTGGGCGCCCTGAAAAAGAAAGGGGAAAGCATGATGGGCGGCGTTTTCGGGGATAATACGGTGATCATGCCGTACCTGTTCGCCCGGACCATTATCGACGAAAGGCGTTTCGCCGACCCGTTTTATATGATACGCGCGCGGCCTGATGTGGCCGTGGGTGAGCTGAAAGACGACCTCACCGGGGCGATGCGGGCCATTCACCGGCTGAAGCCCACGCAGGACAACGACTTCGCCCTCAACGAAATCACCACCGTGCAGGGAGAGCTCGAGTCCGTATTCAGCGTGCTGAACATCGCCGGCTGGCTGATCGCGGGGTTTGCCCTCGTGGTGGGCGGTTTCGGCATCGCCAATATCATGTTCGTGACCGTAAAGGAAAGGACCAATATTATCGGCCTGAAAAAGGCCATCGGCGCCCGCCCGGGCATCATCCTGCTCGAATTCCTGCTCGAAGCCATCCTGCTCTGCCTGATCGGCGGAGGATTGGGGCTGCTGCTGGTATTTTCGGGCACCCTGATAGCCGGTAACATGTTCGACAGCTTCCAGATCGCCCTGTCTACCGGGAATATCGTGCTGGGCCTGTCCATCTCCGCGATCGTGGGCATCCTCGCCGGTTTCATCCCCGCATTCACCGCCAGCCGCCTCGACCCGGTGGTGGCCATCCGCAGCAATTAACGGAAGTTGACCCGACAGGTAACCGGCGTTTCCGCCGGCCGGGCGACCTTTGCTTTCAAGGCATGGCCTCCCAAAAATCGAATAATGTGGTACCTTTGCGCCTCGTATGCCAGTCAACATATTAGCCATAGAATCTTCGTGCGACGAAACGAGCGCTTCCGTGATCGCCGACGGGAAGGTGTTATCCAATATCATCGCCAACCAGACCGTGCATGAACAGTACGGCGGCGTGGTGCCCGAGCTGGCTTCGCGCGCGCACCAGGAGAACATCGTGCCCGTGGTGGACCTCGCGCTGAAAAAAGCCGGCATGCAGCCCGCAGATCTCAGCGCCGTAGCCTTTACACAGTCGCCCGGCCTCATCGGCTCCCTGCTGGTGGGCAGCTGTTTCGCCAAATCGATGGCGCTGGCGCTGGATGTGCCGCTGATCGGGGTGCATCACATGCAGGCGCACGTGCTGGCTAATTTCATCGAAGAGCCGAAACCCGCTTTTCCATTTCTCTGCCTCACCGTATCCGGCGGCCACACCCAGATCGTGCATTGCGACGGCCCGCTCGACATGCGGATCATCGGCGAAACGCTCGACGACGCGGCGGGAGAGGCCTTCGATAAAAGCGCGAAACTGCTGGGGCTCCCGTATCCCGGCGGCCCGCTGATCGACAAGTATGCCCAGACCGGCAATCCCGCCCGGTTCAAATTCCCCGAACCGCAGATCCCCGGGCTCAACTTCAGTTTCTCCGGCCTGAAAACGGCCATTTTATATTTCCTGCAGGAAAACAAGGCGAAGAACCCCGGTTTCGTGGAAGAAAACCTCGCCGATATCTGCGCCTCCATCCAGCATAGAATCATTACCATCCTGATGAACAAGCTGGTGAAAGCCGCCGCCGAAACCGGCGTAACGGAGATCGGCATCGCCGGCGGGGTAAGCGCCAATTCCGGTTTGCGCAAGGCGCTGGCCGAATACGGCGAAAAACACGGCTGGAAAACGTACATCCCGAAATTCGAATATTGCACGGACAATGCGGCCATGATCGCCATTTCCGCGCATTACAAATACCTGGCCGGCCGCTTCACCCCGATGGATGCGGTGCCCAGCGCCAGGGCGGTGTTTTGATATGGGGAATCAATATTTTCAATTCAAACAGTTCACGGTGCAGCAGGCGGGGAGCGCCATGAAAGTCTGTACGGACGCCTGCATCCAGGGGGCGTTCACGGCGGCGTATATACGCGAACAGCTGCCGGGCGCAAGTCCCGTGCTCGACATCGGCGCCGGTACCGGCCTGTTAAGCCTTATGCTGGCCCAATCCGGCAACGGCACGATAGACGCCGTAGAGCTGGATGCCGCGGCGGCGCAGCAGGCGGCTGAAAACTTCGCCGCGTCGCCCTGGAGCGAACGCCTCCGCGTATTTCACACGGACATTGCCCATTTCAACCCGGCGCAACGGTACCCCTTCATCATCACCAATCCCCCTTTTTTCGACAACGACCTGCAAGGCCCGCACCAGCGGCGCACGGCGGCGATGCATACCGTTACGCTGGGGTATGAGGCATTGCTTGAAGCCATCATCAGGCTATTGGCGCCCGGCGGTTCCTTTTCGATCCTGTTGCCCCGCGGGGGATTCGACCGCTTCCGGCGGATGGCGGAAAATGAAGGATTTGTATTGCGGAAATTGCTGGAGGTACGGCAAACGACCGGCCACAGCCCCTTCCGGAGCATCGGCATATTCGGCCCTGCTGCGGAGCCGCAGCGCGAAGAGCTGGTGATTTACAATGAGCAAAGGCAGTACACCCCGGCCTTTGTTACGCTGCTGAAGGATTATTACCTGTACCTGTAGCATAATCGGTCAGGTAGGCATACCGCCTGGTAAGGCGATCGGCGTCGTTACGCTGCTGAAGGATTATTACCTGTAGCATAATCGGTCAGGTAGGCATACCGCTTCGTAAGACCGTTGGCATCCGCGATGGTCGCTTTTTCGATCATGTCGCTCCGGCCTTTCATCAATTCATCGAACACATATTTCATCAGGTGATCGCCGAAGAACTGCGAAGCGTCGCGCGGCAGTTCGTTAGGGAGGTTGCCCACGCACATCATGGTCACGCCGTCTTCATCGTAAGGCCCGGTTTTCTCCCGTGTGTAGCGGTTTACGCCGTAGGAGGGGTTTTCGATGGTGGCATCGCCCAGGTTGCAGGGAATGGAGCCGTTTTTATCGTCGGTGATGTCCGCGATCACTTTGATGCGGAAATTGTCTTTGGTGAGGTCGTCCCAGCTGAAGAGGCGCTCGATGTTCTTATCCCAGTAGATGCCGTTGAGGAGGATGTCGCTGCACGTCACGTACGGCAGGAATTTACAGTCGTACGCGCCGGGGTTGGCATGGAAGTCTTCCCGGCTGTAGGTTTTATCCGTTTTGCGGAGATACAGCTCGCCTGCCTTCAGCTGTGTATAGACCGGGTAGGCGTATTCGTTGATGAGGAATTCCTCCGGCGGGATGTATTTGATGCCCAGCAGGCCCATTACTTCCAGGATGCCCGCCGTTACGCGGCCGGAGCCTGTGGCGACGATTTTCAGCGGGGGGAGCTTGACGCCGAAGTAGTGGGTGATGAGCTCCTGGAAGTCGTGGCACTCGTGCACCCTTTTGAAATCAAACGTGCCGGTGCGGCGCCCGTATTCGAGCAGCCCGTTGTGCGCGCCCACGACGCCCGCGAAGAAGCCGAAGCCCAGGATGCGCTGGCCGTCTTCATGCACGAGGCATTCATAGTCGATGAGCGTGATTTTTTTCTCCAGTATATCGTGCAGCATGGCCTGGTTCTGCGGCTGCTGCTTTTTGGTGTGCGAAAAGAAAAGGTAGGTTTTGCCCGGCAGCAGTTTTTCCACCGGCACTTCTTTAATCCCGAGGAGGATGTTGCAATGGGACAGGTCTTCACTCATCCGGATGCCGGCCGCGCGGTATTCCTCGTCCTTAAAACAGCGGTGGGGAGAGGGTTGTACGGTGATCAGCACATGCGGGTAATGCGTCATGATCCACTGGCACTGCATGGGGGTGAAAGCGACGCGGTTGTCCTGCGGTATTTTTTCCTCCCTGATGAGCCCGATCTGTACTACGTGGTTTGCCATGAGATTGTTTAGGGTATTTGAAACGAATGCATGCAACATTACTGTAAATTTGCATTTTAGCAAAATCAGGATAGTGGCCATGAATTACTTTGAAATGTTTAATATACCGGTGTCGCTGGAGGTGCATGAAGGCCTGCTGCAGCAGCGGTACCTGGGCATGCCGGGCACGGACGAAAACAGGGAGGCGTACCTGACGCTGGTGGATCCCTGCCGGCTGCTGCCGTATGTGCTCGAACTGAAGGGCGTGCTGCGGCCCGGCGAAAAGATGCAGCTGCCGCATATGTTCATGATGGAAATGATGCCGCTGGGAGAGCAGCTGTTTGCCCTGGAGGCGGCGCCGGAGGGGGAGGTACTGAAATTCAGGCGGCAGATGGAGAAACTGCTGGCCCGGATGTGGGCCGAAGTGGAGCCCATCGGGGAGCTGACCCCCGAAAAACTGCAGGAGCTCAAAGAACTGCATTTCAAGCAAAAATATTTGTTGCGGATGTTGGAGAGAATCTCTACATTTGCATCCCGCGATCAGGTTTTATGACCTGGTTTGCCCAGATGGCGGAACTGGTAGACGCGCTAGACTCAAAATCTTGTTTCGGCAACGGAGTGCAGGTTCGATTCCTGTTCTGGGCACACCTGAAAATCAGGAAATTTTAAAGGCCATCATTTTGATGGCCTTTTTGTTTTTTTAGAAGTTTGCCGGCAACTACCGGGTTGTAAAATTTTTGCGGCAATAAGGACACAAATGATAATTGTATTGCCGGTTTGGGCACGCAATGAGCACGCTATTTGGGAAGCAGTAAATAATTATAAATAATTGATTACATTAGCGCCAAGTTTTTTACCCGAGTCCCTTTCGTCTATGAAAAGAATTGTTTTTACCCGCTCTCAGAGAAAAACAGCTGGACGATATACCGCCAGCTGCCTGATATTTCAGCCCGACTGTCGGAACAAATCGGAACTATTACAACTTATATTAGCTTTTTGCAGTCCAAGCTTCCACTTGAAGCTGCTTCACGAAATCTTCAGTTTCTTTTGGATGAACATTTCTAAAGTTTGAGTTGTCATCTAAAATTACTTCCACCATACGGTCAGCCATTGATTGAGGATCTAATTGACTTGCTAAAGATTCTGCTGCACCATCAAATGCGGATAGTGGGGTAAAATTAGCTTCAGGGTTATACCAACGGAAAATCGAATCAACGCCACGGTCATTAAATCCTGTACCAAAAACACCTGGGTTACACGTTGCAATTTTAATATTGAATTGTGCCAGTTCTGTCTTTAAACCTTCTGCTATCGCTCCCATAGCATGCTTAGATGAACAGTATGCTGCAACGTACGGTACTGTCCATAGTTCACCCATTGAAGTAGTAAATACAATCTTTGCAGCTTTCTTCTGTTCTACCCATTTTTTAATAAAGCCCTGAGCAACCTGAAGACCTCCGAAAACATTAACATCAAACATGTCTCGGATCAAATCAATTGGTTGTTCTGCTATTGGTCCTCCCTGCATAATACCTGCATTACTTACCAAGATATCTATATCATATCTCTGATGAATATAGTCCAGATCGCGCGCATCAGTTACATCCAGTTTATCAACAATAAGATCAAGACCTTGTTCACCTGCCTCTCTTTTAAGGTCACTTACCTGTGGATAAACCTGCGCTGTTGCAATTACCGTATGTCCTTTTTTTGCCAGATCAAAAGCTACAAGTTTACCAAACCCACTTGCTGCGCCTGTAATTAAAATAGTTTTGCTCATTTCTATATTATTTAAATGTGATAAATTGTCTATATGTAAAGGTCGAAATTTCGAATGGCAACCAATATCACTATAAAGCTCATTTTTGTATTACCAGATAGTCCTCTTTAAATTTTGTATTTTAATGCTAAAATTTGCAACCGGGAGCTGCAAACATCTGGAAGTTGATTCAAGGGGGTACTTCTTATTTATGAAACTATTTAACCTACTTTAAAAATGTAAAGTATCTAACATCCTTCATTTATAGGTCAAATATTCAAATTACTGTTGCATAGTATGCTCGAGGCCATCTAACAAATGGATATTCCTGTTATGCAAGAATGTATCGACAACCAACAGTCCCATACATAAGACCGCAAATCCAAGACTGATTCCTTTGTAATATTCTTTTAGAAAAAACAAAGATGACAAGGCGAAAATTGCTCCGAGAACAACCCATGTTAATCTCAATATTTTATAAATATTGTTGTCTTTCTGAACTTTCTTGTATTCTACCTTAAACACCTGCGCCGGATGCTTTTTTATCTGCTCCTGCAATTTTTGAACATCAGTACCTCTTACCGAAAGAAGATACGTACCATAACATAAGTTGACTGCAAGGAGAAATGAGATCGGAATAGCCATCCCTTGTCCAAGGCTCATCTCACTACTTTTGAAAAGCAGCGCTACAACGGGAATAAACAGTACAGCTGTCATGATCATCCATTTACCCTGTTCAATTTCGCCTCTTGTCCATAATTGAAAATGCTGAATCAGTTCTGTTTTTTCCATCAATGTTAATATGATTATTTAAGCAATTTCAGAAGTTGTAGTTCCGTATTTCAGCTTGAACGAAGAGTAGAAGTGAGATAGATTTTCAAATCCCAGATCAAGGTAAAAATGGGTCGGCTTCTGCTTCTTATATTTAATGAGATGGTATGCTTCCTCTAAACGCTTATCTTTGATCCATTGTTTTGGCGGACAATTGAATACTTTTGCAAAGTCACGTTTAAAGGCAGAAATACTCCTTCCTGTTAGCTTGGCAAAAGTTTCCAGAGGAACATTGAACATATAGTTATTTGTCATAAATTCCTCCAGATCAATTGCATGAGGCTTTGAAAAATCAAAAAGAATATATTTAAAGTCTGGATTACTGTCCAAAAGCAACTCGATGGCTTCCCTGATCTTTAAATCGGCCAATTTAGGTGTAGCCTGCTTGGTTTTATTGATATACGGAGCCAGTGACAGAAAGTAACTATGTAAAAATTCGTTGGGTTCAAAAAACAATTTCTGGTTTCCATTATAACGCTCCTTAACTGCAATCTTATTTTCTAAGGCATACTGCTGTAAAGTTGTTTTATCCAATGTAATTGCAATAAATTTATAGTTCCCTGATTTTGAAGGGTATTTAATAGTACGGATCAACTGGTTTTTCCTAACCAGCACCACAGTATTTTCCTTGATGATTATTGAGCCCTGTTCATGGAAGGCCTGCGTCTCACCGGCCAATTGAAATCCCAAAAAATGATCAGGATAGAATTCTTCTGTTCCGCGCTGTGTCTCATAAATGCATGAATACACCAGCTTGTCAAAAATCATTTCTCGTGAAGATTCCATAACAAAATTTTTTAGTTACATCATTGCAGAAGCTCCGGAACTTGCAATTTCTTTATCCTGATCT
This sequence comes from Chitinophaga lutea, assembly GCF_003813775.1. Taxonomy (NCBI): domain Bacteria; kingdom Pseudomonadati; phylum Bacteroidota; class Chitinophagia; order Chitinophagales; family Chitinophagaceae; genus Chitinophaga; species Chitinophaga lutea. The sequence goes on from NZ_RPDH01000002.1 coordinate 23,280, forward strand.
GCCGTTCCACCTGAGCATCCTATGGCACCGATAACAACGCCATCCTTATTTTTTATCACAACACCACCTGCAATTGTCAAAAGCCCGCCATTGGAATTAATCATCCCATATGAGTGAAGTTCTGCTCCTGCAATAATGGTTCCCATAACATCGCTGTCCACTCCAAACATTACAGCTGTCCTTGCCTTTTTTATCGCGAAATCGACAACTCCATAAACACTGTCCAGTCTTGCAAAAGCGACCAGATGGCCTCCTGTGTCCACAACTGCAATACTTACAGGTAAGTTTAAGCTTTTTGCTTTCTCAATTGCAGGATTTAATATCAAATTTGATTGTTCGTAACTGATATTCATTTTATATTTTATTTTCCTGAATTATTCTCTCTTATTAAGCTTGTACAACGCCACATTTTTTCCAAATATGTCTTCTAAAGTAAACAGCCCCTACCTAATTCATCATGATGTGCTTTCCCTTTTCTAATGTTTCAGCCGAAACGGCGTGCGTTTAAAATTGCCAGGGAATTGTTTATTTTAAGAAGCCCGAATTTCCACTTCAATTCTGTTCCATCCTAATTATAATGTAAATGTACAACAATCAGAAAGGGGATTGTAGTTGTATTCGGTTCAATTTTATATTTCCAAAAAGCCCAATCTTTTTGTAAAGACATAACCAGATCAACGTAAAATTCCTTATTAAATATATTTGCTAAATGGGCCTGTTATCTTTAATCTTCAATTCTGATTAAGGGCGAAAAGAATTTCCGGTGAGCCGGAGTTAGGAAAATTGGGCAGGAACGGTTGCCAACAAGGAAAATCGATAACTTTAAGCACGCATAGGTAAGCGGCCAACAGAAATAGAAGTTTTACAAAACAGACGGCAAAGAATACATCAAAGTATAATTAGGATCAAAGAATATGACAGTTGATGAAATTTATTTAAACATTGGACAGAGCATCATGAATGCTATAGAAGCAGATAATTGGACGAATGCGCAGTTGAATATTGAAATTGTAGGAACAGGAGTCGTAGGATATACCGGGGACTACAATATCGGGACGGCCAAGCATGACATCTCCGTCAGAAAAATCCCCCGGGAGATCAGGAATTGGCTTAAGGAGTTGCACGAAATAACTACTGAAGGTGGCAGCAATAAATGGAATAAGTCAGTTTTTACCCTATCGCCCGATGGTAAATTCGATATGAAGTTTATTTGGGATCAGGAGTTGTATGATGAAATCGAAAGACTGGCAAAAGCCTAAGGTGCTTTACAGATAGTATGAATGCGTCGATCCAACCCTGAACCGGATTTAAATCATTAATATGAAAAAGCTAGTTTTTAATCTTGCCATGCTGACGTTATTAACGCTACCTGCTTTGGCGCAAGGTATTCCTGAAAACGCTCCTCGTGGTTTTGACTCCCTGCGTGCCGGCATACCGCATGGCCGGATTGATACCATCAGCTACAGCTCGGTAACGGTAGGTAATCAGCGTAAAGCGCTGGTATATACGCCACCGGGATTTTCAAAAAAGAGCCAATACCCCGTGTTATACCTTTTGCATGGTATCGGCGGCGATGAAAAGGAATGGCTGAGAGGCGGCACGCCCCAGGTAGTGCTGGACAACCTGTACGCCGAAGGGAAAATCAAGCCTATGATCGTCGTGATGCCTAACGGCAGGGCCATGAAAGACGAGCGGGCCACCGGTGATGTCATGGCTCCAGACAAAGTACAGGCGTTTGCTACTTTCGAAAAAGATCTGTTGAACGATCTCATTCCTTATATACAGAAGAAGTATCCCGTGTACAAAGACCGGGATCACCGGGCCATTGCCGGGCTTTCGATGGGAGGGGGGCAGGCACTGAATTTTGGCCTGGGTAATCTGGACAGCTTTGCGTGGATCGGGGGATTTTCGTCCGCGCCTAACACCAAAACACCGGAGCAGCTGGTGCCGGACCCCGCGGAAGCGAGGAAAAAAATAAAACTGCTCTGGATATCCTGCGGTGACAGCGATAGATTGATTTCCTTTAGCAAACGCACGCATGACTATCTGCAAAAGAACAATGTGCCGCATATCTATCACATCGAGCCGGGCGCACACGATTTCAAAGTGTGGAAGAATGGATTGTATTTATTCTCCCAACTGATCTTTAAACCGGGGGACGCTTTACACAGGGATTAATCGGGACTGCCCGCCTGCCTGTTCCGGGCAGGGTGAAAGCCTGCAAATTATTGACTTGCGGGCTTTTTTATAACCGACAACATGCTCGCGATACCAGGCACCACCTGCACTTACAGGTAGCCGGTCCTTCAGTCCGCTTTTGTGATGACATCCGTGAGCCGCTCCTGTATATACTGCGTCCATGCGGGCGCGCAGGAATCGTAACATTCAAACGCGGGCACCAGTCCTATGTGCGTGAACGTGATTTTAGTTTTGCCGGCTTCTTCCGAGATGTCAAAACTGATCCTGGTGCCTTCCCATTCGTCCACCTTATCTACAAAGCTGAGATTGGCTTCCGTCACCAGCCAGACCACCTTCTTCCCCGGCACCAGTTCCACCAGTTTTTGTTTGGTATAATGCATGCCGCCTCCCGCGAGAAAACTGAATTCATCGCCGGGCTTTTCGGAGCTTCCTTCAAATGATTCGCCATGCAGGCCCGACCACCAGGCCCTGACATTTAAGATGGCATTAAAAGCGGCTGCGGGTGTTTGTTCCACCCAGATGGCGGTAGTGAAATCCTGATTCGTCATGTTACCTGGTTTTTAAAAATTGCAGTTGTCCCAAATGATAATCAAAATGGCTCGTTCTGCTTAAAACAACGTTGAGTTTATTGCGGTGCGGTTCTTTTTCAAAATCCTCCTGCGATACGGAAGTATGCCTTTGAAACCATTCCTCCGGACTAATGGCCGCCATTTTTTCCGCCAGTGATGTTTTTACCCTGGTCCATTCCTGCCGCAGTTCGCTGACAGCGGGCAATTCGCCGGTTTGTTTATCAGGCGTGTGTACGAATGGCTGGAACAGGTGTTCGGCTATCTTCTCATACCCGAGCAAAGGGAATATGGAATCGGCCAGCGCGGTAAGATGCCCCAGCAGGTAGATGCCCCTGTTCCTGCCCGGGGCCACTTCTTTTTGCAGCTGTTCGTCCGATAGCTCGGATAACAGTTTGTCGAACTGGCCGAGTTTGGAATGCCAGGCGTCGTGCACCATTTTGACGAATACCTGTTGTTGTGCGGTGTTATTTCCTGTCATGATCTTATGGATTAAAAGTGTGGTATTGGCTTGATGAGTTTGTGTTCTTCGTGGTAAAACAAAAGTAGTGTCTATCCGAAAGACGCAGCGGTGGTGAAATGGACATTATGGCGGGTTGATTTGGACAGGGTATATCCTTACCTTTGTTGAAAGACCATTCCGGATGAAGCACATCACGTTATTATATCCCGAGGGGCAGTGCAACCTCAGCACCATCGCCTGCATACTGGGCACGGTAGAGATCTTTTCAAGGGCCGGGGAGTACTGGGTACAGGCTGGTAACACCCCCAGGTACCGGCTGGTAGTGGCGGCCACCGTTCCCAAAACACAATACGTCCATAACCTGGTGGCCCTCAGCCCGGAAACCTACATCGGGGATATCGCAAAAACGGACCTGATTATCATTCCGTCCGCCATGCCGGGCGAAAACACGGCCGACCGCCAGGTCATGTTCGACTGGATAAACCGGCAATACAAGGCCGGCGCGGAAATAGCGAGCATGTGCTCGGGGGCTTTTATCCTGGCGGCTACGGGTATTATGGACGGCAGAAGCTGTTCCACGCATTGGGCGTTCGCAGACCGGTTCAGGAACATGTATCCTGAAGTGAACCTGCATTCGGATAAACTGATTACGGATGAAAAAGGCATCTATACCAATGGCGGCGCCTATTCTTTTCTGAACCTGCTGATATACCTCGTTGAAAAATATTACGACAGGCAAACGGCCATTTTCTGTTCCAAAGTGTTCCAGATAGAAATGGACAGGAACAGCCAGTCGTCATTTGCCATCTTCACAGGGCAGAAACAACATGGCGATACCATGGTGCAGCAGGCCCAGGCTTACATTGAGAACAATATCGACGAAAAAATCTCTGTGGAAGGCCTGTCTTCAAAGTTCGCCACCGGCCGCAGGAATTTCGACAGGCGGTTTATCAGGGCTACCGGTAATACCCCTGTGGAATACGCGCAAAGGGTGAAGATCGAGTCGGCGAAAAAGGCGCTGGAAAGCACCCGGAAAACCGTTAACGAGGTGATGTACGAAGTGGGTTATTCGGATGTAAAGGCCTTCCGGGAAGTGTTCCGCAAGATTACTGGACTGTCGCCACAGGAGTATAAAAACAGGTATAATAAGGAGACCGCCGGAAAATACTGACGGATAACAACATCACCCGGCAGGCCGGAAATTACATCATGCCATGGTGTTGTACCTTCGTCACATATCAATCATCATGAGAACCTTGACAAACGTTATGATCGGTGTCGGTTTATCATTGTCGGCATCCGGAAACGTACACCCCGGATGGACCGCTAACCGCCTGTTGCCGGTGAAAGCCAGCATGGATACAACGGTTACGCCTGTCAGGCATTATATTTTCTTTTCGCGGGACAGGGAAAAAATCCATACCGATACTGCTTTTTTGTTGCACCCCGGCATCGAGGGCGCACAAATAACGTACGCCTGGCGGCAGCTGGAACGCGCGAAGGATGTGTATGATTTCAGTGAAATTGAGGACGACCTGAATTTTCTGAAATCAAACGGCAAGAAATTGTTCATCCAGGTACAGGATGTAACCTTTTGGGAGAAGAACCACGCCGTACCGGAATACCTGACTACCGATACTGCCTATCACGGAGGAGAAGAGCGTCAATGCGTAACGCTGGAAAACGGGCAGGATCGGTGCGGCGGATGGTACGCCCGCCGGTGGGACCCGAATGTGGCGGCCCGCTACCACAAACTGCTGCAGCAACTGGCGGAAAAATTCGATGGGCGCATTGAAGGCATCAACCTGCCTGAAACATCCATCGACGTTTCGGAAAAAAAGCCGCCTGCTGGTTACAGTCATGAAAGATACCTGGTGGCCCAGAAAAACAATATGAAAGCGCTGCGGGACTATTTTAAGCGATCGGTGCCCATCCTGTACGCCAACTTTATGCCTGGCGGGACCGGTTACCTGAAGCCACTCTATGACTATGCGCGGGAAATGAAAGTAGGTATGGGAGGTCCCGACATTAAAGTGTACCGCAGAATGCAGATGAAAAACAGTTACCCCTTGATCAGGGAGCTGTCGGGCATTGTGCCTACCGGCGCAGCCGTTCAGGACGGCAATTACAACTTAATCAACGACAAAACGAAAGATACCGTTAAACTGGCTGAAATCCTGGACTTCGCACAGCATTACCTGCGGTTGAATTATGTTTTCTGGTGTACGGAAGAACCCTTCTATTCCAAAGAAGTGTTGCCGTTATTGGGGAGGCTGCATGAGGCCGGTGTTGTTCGCCGGAACGGACAGCCGGTACTTTCTGGGCTTCTAGTTGACTGATCACTTTCTCAGCGCCGGCAGCGCCCTGAACCAGGCCAATGCCTTCCCAGTCAATTGTGCCGTTTCAGCGGGGTGTTGCCTGGATAGATCGTGTTGTTCGCCCGGGTCTTTTTCAAGATCATATAGTTCCGCACCGGCGCCATTCGCATTCACCAGCAGTTTCCATTTGCCCTGCCGTACCGCAACTGAGGGGCTGCGGTTTTTGCCGCGCGGATAACCGAAAGTACTGTCGTTGCGCCCATACTCCCAGAACAGGGTGCGTTCGCGCGGGGACGGCTTTCCCAGCAGCACATCCGCGCGGTCCACACCGTCGACGGCCGGTTGCGGCACCTGTTTGACGCCGGCCAGTTTGCAGAACGTGGGCAACATATCCGTAGCGCTCAATATGGAAACGCTGTCTACCCGCCCGCCCTTCGTGGCGCCAGGGTACCGCACGATCAGCGGCATCCTGATGCCGCCTTCGTACAGCGACAGCTTCGAGCCTCTGTATTGTCCGGAGCGGGTATCGAACGTGGGCAGTGCGCCGTTATCAGACGTGAAAACGACGATCGTGTGCTGATCGATCCCGAGTTTCTTCAATCCTTCCATCAAGCGGCCCATCTGGCGGTCATAATTTTTCATGACGGCTTCAAACTGCCGCCGTCCCTGCGCGCCTTCCGGGTATCGCTGCATGTCCTTTTCGTCGGCTACCCAGGGGGTATGCACATCGTCCGGCCAGAGGTTGATAAAGCAGGGCTGGCCTTTGTGTTTGGCGAGAAATGCCAGCGTTCTGTCTACGAAGTACCCGGTACGGTCCCAGCGTTTCACGCTGTCTGTTTTCGACCAGATCCAGTTCTCCGCGGTGATCAGCGGATCCGGGTCGGGGCTTTCCCAGGTGCTGCTGTATTCATCAAAACCATATGCCTGAATGGAGGGCGCGTTTTTTACGTCCCGGCCTCCGCCGAGGTGCCATTTGCCGAAGTGTCCGGTATGATACCCGGCACTTTTCAGCAGTTTGGCAACGGTGGGAACATCCGCCCGGAGAAAGTCCGCCTGTTCGCATGCCGCGTTGCCTTTCCGGGTTTGCAGGTAGCTGGTGATGTTCCACCGGGCGGGATAGCTGCCCGTGAGGAGGCCGGCGCGTGAAGGGGAACAGATAGGCGAGGCGCTGTAGTATTGCGTAAAACGGATGCCTTCGGCGGCCATCCTGTCGAGGTGCGGGGTTGGGACGAGGCTGCCGCCGTAACAGGCGATGTCGCCCACGCCCATATCGTCTGTCAGCACCAGGATGATATTGGGCTTTTGTTGCGCAAAGGCTGCGGACGCGGTCAGGCAGAGGCAGATGGCGGCGAGGAATGTTGTGATTTTCATAAAAGTCTTGTTCGGCTGCCGGCAATGCCGGGGTGTAATGGTTTGGGCGGCAACCGGTTCTCCGGAACCGGTTATCCATGAAAATAGCGCGATTTTTAAAGCCCGGAGAATGCTGACAACAACGCGTTGAAAGCCTCCGCGCCCGTTGATGACAATCACTGCGGGTGTTGACAGGCGTCAATGAATAAGAACGTTTATAATCCTAGTTTTAATACAGATTTCACGTAAAGATCAGGTCAGGACGAAGCACTGCAAACCGGGAACCGCTATATATTGAATCCTGTCATTATCGCCTGCGGTAACAGCGGCATCAATGAACAACAATAAAAGCATTTAATATGAAAAAGCGAAATCCAATTCTCATACTTGCCGGTATCCTGTTTGCCTTTTCCCCGGCCATGGCCCAAAAAGACAGTAGCGGTATTTACCGTACAGCCACCGACTTCCAGCAAAGGAAACTGACCTACGCAATCAACTACAAAACCGAAAAGCACAAGATAAGGAGGAATATTTTATTGAAGGGCGGCGAAATAAAGGTCAGGCACAATGGCCGGACCTATACGCTCGATAAAAACGCGACGTACGGTTTCAAGGATACGAACGGGAAGGTGTTCAGGTTCGTTGGCGGGAAGGAATACCTGTTGCTGAACCCGGATGAGCCCATCCTGCTATACGAGTATAAGCACATCGCCCATTCTCCCAGGGAGACGGACAAATATCCGCCGGAATATTACTTCAGCAAGGATGCATTTTCGGCGCCGCAGCCATTGACGAAATCGAATCTCAAAGCAGCCTTCCCTGATAATCACAAATTCCATGACGGGCTTGATGCTGCGATGGCATACGACTCCGGGTTGCATGCCTATGACAGTTTTCATAAAATGTACAAAGTGAACTGGATTTTACGAAACGCCGGCAAATAGCGTACTGCCGGCAATCACCGATATCCCATACCCATTCCGTTAAATCCGTAACAATGATTGAGAAAATCATTTCCTGGTCGATTCATAACCGTTTTTTTGCGTGGCTGGGGATTATGCTGATAGTTGCCGGGGGTGTTTACTCCATCAGGGAAACGCCGGTGGATGCATTGCCGGACCTGTCGGAAAACCAGGTCATCATTTTTACGGAATACATGGGCCGCAACCCCCGGATTATCGAGGATCAGGTTACCTATCCCCTGGTATCGAACCTGCAGGGGATCCCACGCATCAAATCCATCAGGGCAACATCCATGTTCGGCATGAGTTTCATATTCGTGGTGTTTAAGGACAACGTGGATATCTACTGGGCGCGCACAAGAGTACTGGAGCGACTGAATTACGCACAGCGGTTTTTGCCCCAGGGCGTCACACCCAGCCTGGGGCCTGACGGCACGGGGCTGGGGCATGTTTTCTGGTACACCCTCGAAGGCAAGGGATATAATCTGGGCGAGCTGCGGGCTTTGCAGGACTGGTACGTAAAATTCGCGCTGCAGAATGTTGAGGGCGTGAGCGAAGTGGCTTCTTTCGGCGGTTTTCAAAAAAGGTACCAGGTGACCGTTGATCCCCACAAGCTGGTGTATTACGGCGTATCGCTGATGGATGTGACCCGCGCCGTGGCGGCCAACAACCGGGATGCCGGCGGCAGCATGTATGAAATGAACGCCACGGGTTACCTTATCAGGGGAGCGGGGTATATCACTGGCCTGGAGGATATTCGGGAAATACCGGTAGGCACTTATAAATCCATTCCCATCAAATTGAGTGATGTTTCGGAGGTGCAGATGAGCTCGGAAGTTCGCCTGGGTATTGTAGAAGAAAACGGTGAAGGGGAAGTGGTGGGCGGCATTGTGATCATGCGGTTCGGGGAAAATGCCAAAGATGTCATCGAAAGGGCGAAAGCAAGGATGGCGGATGTTGAAAAAGGCCTTCCGCCGGGTGTCCGGTTCAAAACGGCGTATGACAGGAGCGATCTGATACTGGGTGCAATCGGCACGCTGAAGGAAGCATTGTGGCAGGAAGTTTTGATTGTCTGCTTTATCGTAGTCCTCTTCTTGTTCAGCATACGAAGCGGGCTGATCGCGGTTTTTTGCATTCTGCTTTCCGTGCTGATCGGGTTCATGTTGATGAAGCTGTTCGGCATTACGGCCAATATACTTTCCCTCGGGGGCATCGCCCTGGCGATCGGGGATGTTGTAGATCCCAGTATCGTGATGGCTGAAAACGCCTACCGGCAATTAACCAACCGGGTGCTTCAGCATAAATAAAAACGATGCGGTATGACGGAGAGAAAAACAGTAAAAGAGAAAGAGCGGATCGGGCACACCCGGGAAATACCGGAAAGTGAAAGAGTCTCGATCATCGAGGCCTCGTCCCGGGCCCTGGGACGTCCTGTTTTCTTTTCGGTGATTATCATGATCATTTCTTTCGCGCCTGTTCTATTCCTTACGGGGCAGGAGAAGAAGCTTTTCTCGCCGCTGGTTTTGACAAAAACTTTTTCCCTGCTGGGAGCCGCCTTTCTAGCCATCACAATCGCCCCGATGTTAACCCGGTCGTTCATGCAGTGCAGGCTGGTCCCCGAAAGCAGGAACCCGGTGTCCCGGTTCTTCATTACGATCTATAAACCGGTAGCAAGATGGTGCCTTACCTGGCGTAAAACCGTTTTGGCGATGTGCCTGGCCCTGGTAGCCGGCAGCGTGCCGCTGGTCATTCATCTCGGAACGGAATTTATGCCGCCGCTGGATGAAGGCTCGTTGTTATTGATGCCGGTCACATTACCGGATGTTTCCAACTCGGAAGCGAAGCGGATCATGCAATTGCAGGACAAGATCATAAAAGGGATTCCTGAAGTGGACAATGTATTGGGGAAAGCCGGGCGCGCCTATACCGCTACCGACAACGCGCCTGTCAGCATGATTGAGACCATTATCGTGCTGAAGCCCAAGAGTAAATGGAGGAAAGGAATGACGAAAGAAAAGCTCATCAGGGAGATGAGTGACAAGATACAGATACCCGGGGTCGTGGTCGGCTGGACGCAGCCGATCATCAACCGTATCAATATGCTTTCGACGGGCATACGTACGGATGTGGGCGTCAAAATATACGGCAAGGACCTCGACAGTATCTATGATATCGGGCGTAAGCTCGAAGGGGCCCTGAAGGATATCCCCGGACTGGTTGACCTGTATGTGGAGCAACTGACAGGGGGGAAATACCTTGATATCAGGATCAGGAGGCCGGACGCGGCGAGGTATGGATTGAACATAGATGATGTGAACATGGTCATTGAAAGCGCGCTGGGCGGCATGAACCTGACCACAACGGTGGAAGGAAGGGAGCGCTTTAGCGTGAACCTCCGGCTGGCGCAGGAGTACAGGGACGATATTGACGAGATCCGGCGCATACCCGTGCAAACGATGAAGTACGGCGTCATTCCCCTTTCGTCAGTGGCAGACGTGGAGGTGGCGGAGGGGCCGCCGATGATCAATTCCGAAAATGCCATGCTGCGGGGCACGGTATTGTTTAATGTCCGCGGCAGGGATATGGGAAGTGTGGTGAACGATGCCAGGAAAAAGGTAGAAGAGACCTTCCGGCAACTGCCGCAGGGATATTATATTGAGTGGAGCGGGCAATATGAAAACCAGGAAAGGGCGCAACAACGGCTGGCCGTTATCATCCCGGTGGTATTGCTGCTTATTGCCGTTATATTATATTTCACTTTTCATTCGTTCACGGAAGCGGCGATCATATTCATCAGCGTACCGGTGGCGCTGATAGGCGGCGTGTATTCACTTTATTATTACCAGGTCAATTTTTCCGTGGCTGTTGCGGTCGGCTTCATCGCGTTGTTTGGGGTGGCGGTTGAAATGGGGGTGCTGATGATCGCCTACCTCAACGATTCCATCAGGAAACTCGTGGAAGAAAGCGGCAAAATGGCCGCCCCGGTCACCAGGGAAGATCTGAAGGCAACCTTCCTGACAGGCGCCACGCAGCGCGTGCGCCCCCTGCTGATGACCGTGTTGGCAAACATTTTCGGCCTCATACCGGTATTGGTTTCAACCGGTACGGGCAGCGACGTAATGAAACCAATTGCGATCCCGTTCGTTTTTGGCCTTATCACTGCCACATTGTTCGTGTTGATCGTACTGCCGGTGATTTATCACCTGATAAAAGAACGGGAGCTGAAAAAATATGGCCGGCCGGCCACCGTATCCGTTAAAACGTAAATACCCGAATTAAAGATGAAGCGCATCCTGATATATGTCCTGTTATTGCGGTTGATGGAAAACGCCGCCGAAGCGCAGCCACTTCCAAGGCTTGGCGTGCAGGACGTGTTGGCCGCGCTTGACAGAAATTACCCATCGCTGCAGATATACGATTCGAAGATTGCGGCGCTCCGATCGATGGCCGGTGGCGCAAAGGCCTGGATGCCGCCCACCGTCGCATTTGCGCTCGACCGGTTTCCCTACCGCGTATCCATGCTGAAGGAAAAAATTCCCGATAACCAGGCCGGCATCATGCTCTCCGTGCAGCAGATGATACCCAACCCGTCCCGGCTGAATGCCAGGAAAAATTACCTCGCGTCACTGGAGGAAGTTTTCCGGAATGACAGGGAGTGGCAGAAAAACGTACTGCACCTGGCCGCGAAGCTCTACTACTACCGGCGCTATACCGCAGAGAAAAAGATCAATATCGTCAGGGAGTACGAGGACCTGCTGCGAATGCTGATAAAGACCGGGAAGGACAAGTACAAGTATAACCAGGCCGAGCTGCCTGTCATCTTTAAAGCGGAAGCCCTGCTGGGCGAACTGGCCAATATGGAAACCATGTTCGTTTCGCAGGTAGCTGAATGCAATATCGGCCTGAATACCCTGATGAACCGCGATGCGGGATTTCTTATTGATACGTTATTGCTCCCGCAGGACTATGGCGCCCGGTATCCGGCGACCCTGGATAGCGCGGCGTTTCAGAGGAGCGACATTCTTGCCGCCGAAAGCCGCATCCGGTCCATGCGGTTCAGTCAAAAAACGGCGGCCACGGGCTCCAAACCTGAGTTCGGTGTCCAGGTTACCCATGGGAAGATGCTGGGTATGCCGGATCAATTTTCCATCATGGGAATGATGACCATTCCCATCGCACCCTGGGCGTCGAAAATGTACAGGTCTGACGTCAGGTCGATGGGCTTTGAAATTGAAGCCATGCAATCGGAAAAATCGACCATGCAACTGATGGCTCGCCAGATGATCCGCGAAAAGGCCGCCATGTTGCTGGCTGAAAACAGGCAGCTGGACAATTACGACAGGAATATCCTGCCGGCTTACCGGAAAAATCTCGACGCCAGCCTGCTGGCGTGGCGGCAGAATACGGGGAGTCTGTTTGTGTTGCTGGATGCGTGGAATATGTTGTTGATGAAGGAGCTCGAACGGGCGGAAAAGCTCGGCCAGGTGTTCACGATGCAATCGGAATTCGAGTATCAAAGCGCGATAAAATAACCATGAACGATACAAAACGATATGGAAGCAGCCGGTGGGTGGCCATTTGTATCCGGAGCGTCGCCATGCTGTCAATAGTTGCGATATGGGCATGCAGCGCCGGCGACCGGCGGCAGGGCGGGCCTCAACCCGGTTTGCCTGTTGACACCGGCGGCATGCGGCATGGAGCGCGGGATGAAACTTACTGGCTCTCGTTGCCTGCCAATCAAACAGTGATCGCCCGTCAAAAGGCGGAGGAACCGTCTTTTGGCACCGTCGATTTCGCCGTGTCCGGCAATGGATACATCACGTTTGACACGCGCCGGAACCGTACGGTGCCGATCAGGGTGGGAGGGCGGATTGAGCGGTTGTATGTGAAGTACAATTACCAGTATATCCATAAGGGAGAAAAGATGCTTGAGCTGTACAGCCCTGAATTGAATACATACATGGAAGAATATCTCTACATCATGCGGCAGGCTTCGGACACCCTGCTGCAAAATGAGGCAAAGCGGAAATTGCAGCTGACTGGCCTTACGCCGTCGCAAATAAGGCATATTGAGCTGGCCGGCAGCGCATCGCTCACCATTCCGATATACAGCCCCGCTGAAGGTTACATTCTGTTCGCCCCCGCTGCTGCCGGAGAGATGAGTGCGGACGGCGGCAGTTCCGGAAGCATGGGCGGCGATATGGGTGAGGCGGGGAAATCATTGTCTCCCGTACCGGGCTCCGTGCTGCCTGACGAAAGCATCCGGGAAGGCATGTATGTGAGTAAAGGTCAGACCTTGTTCTGGATCAACGATTTCAAAGAAGCCTGGGGGATCATCGCGTTTACGAAGGAGAATGAAAAATACATCCGCCCGGGGCAGGCCGTCACGATCACCAGCGAAATGCTCCCCGGGAAGCCGATAAAAACGACTGTCCGGCTGGTTGAACAGGTATACCGGCATGGGCAGAAATTCACGCAGGCACGGGTGTATATTTCCAATGACGGCGGCATCTTAAAACAAAATTCGTTGATCTCCGCTGCCGTGACTTTGCCGGTGAAGTCGCTGATGGTGCGGGCGAGCAGTGTCTATTACCTGGGTAAATCGGCTATTGTCTGGGTGCAGGTTGGCGCCACTGGTGACGGGAGCAATATTTTTCGCCCGAGAGTGGTAAAAGTGGGGCATCGAAACCGGGACAAAGTGGAAATACTGGAAGGGCTGGCGGAAAACGAAAGAATCGCCAGCGACGCCGCTTTCCTCGCGGACAGCGAAACGATCATTCAATATTAAACCGGGAGTGTATGAAAGACAACAGGATAAAAATTGTTTTTTTACTATGCCTTATCATACCAGGCGCACTGTCCTGCACCGATAAAGGAACGGCGGTTCATGACCAGGAGCATGGCGGCCATGCGGAGCAGGAGAAGCGCATGGAGACGAACATGATTATCCTCTCAAAGCGTGACGAGCAATACGCGAACATCGGGCTGGATACGGTGAAATTGAAAAACATGGCGGAATACACCACATTGTTGGGCACCACCGGTTTCGACGAACGGAAAATCGCGGTGGTGACATCCCGTGTCCGCGGCCGGCTGGATAAATTATTCGTACGGGACCCGCAGCAAATGATAGCTGCCGGGCAGCCATTGTATGCCATCTATAGCGAGGAGCTGCTGTCCCATGAAAACGAATTGCTGGTATTGCTGCAGCAACGGTCGCAGCCGGTCAATGCCATGCAATTGGAACAATTGATAGCGGGGGCAAGGAAAAAACTGCTGCTATGGGGGCTGACGAACGAGCAGATCGCCACACTGGAAAAGACCCGGGAAGCATCCCCGTTGTCTACTTTCTTCAGCGACGCGCCGGGTACCCTGGCGGAGCTTTTGGTGAGCGAAGGGCAATACGTGGAAACGGGCACGCCCCTGTTTCGAATCGCCGATTTATCGCAGCTCTGGATTGAAGCCCAGGTATATGCCGGCGAATTAAGATGGATGTTCGAAAAACCTGCTGTTACCGCCGAGTTTGATGCATATCCCGGCGAAATATTCGCCGTAACCCCGGTGTTTGACAATCCAGTGCTGGAGACGGATAAGAAGGTCAGCCTGGTCAGGTTGCTCGTCGCCAACCGGAAATACTTGCTGAAACCGGGTATGATGGCCTATGTCAATGTTCGCCGGAACGAGCGGAGGACCCTGGTCATTCCAAAATCCGCTGTCCTGATGGGCAATATGGTCACAGCATGGGTAAAGACTGGCGATGGCCGGTACGAGAACAGGATGATAGAACTGGGCATCCAGAACAAAAAGGAAGCGGAGGTGCGCAGCGGCTTGAAGGAAGGGGAACTGGTTGTTACCAGCGGAGCGTACCTGCTGAACAGCGCCTGGATCCTGAAAAACGGAGCCGGGGCGCATAGCATGGAAGGAATGGCTCCATAAACATAGTACCGTACAATTTTTACAAGCGCGCTGCAACGGGGAACGAATCCTGTGAGGCCGGTTTTGTTATTTGAAAGCCGTAGTGATATTGGATGTCCACTGGAAATACAGCCTGCCGTTTACTATATGGGTAGACAAACGGTCGAATACCAATCTTTTCACCTGTTCCCGCGAAGTTGGCGGCAAGTTGCGCAGGGCTTCCACAATTGCCGAACTGACGGTGGTAACGTAATCCCAGTATTCTTCCATTGAGTTGAAGGAGACGATGCCGGTAAGCTCCTGTTCCGTGATACTCCGGAATCCGCTTATATCCAGCCATTCGGTAGTAAAGCCGGGTTGCATGCAATAAAACATGCCAGGAGTGAAGGTCCGGTAGACTTTGGCTTGAGTTACAGCGGATACCTGCGTCAATACAATATCGAGCCAGAGGTTTTTGGATAATTGCCCCCAGGTACAGAGGTGTATGCTGCCACCGGGTTTCAGCAACCGGTGCATTTCCCGCAGGGCCTTTGCCAGATCCGGGAAAAACATGATGCCGTTCCGGCAGATGATAGCATGGAAGCGCTCGTCTTCAAAAGGGGTTTCACCTGCATCAGATTGACAGACCGAGTAGTTGGGCACATTCCTCCTGACCGCATTTTTACCGGCCACGGTCAGCATCCGGGCCGACAAATCAAGACCCACTACCTGCAATAATGGATTTGTTTCAGCCAGTGTAATGCCCGGCTCTCCGGTACCTGTAGCCACATCAAGAATGTATCCCTCCGAGAGGTTTACCAACGGTTCAATCAGCTTGCCGGAAATCGGGGCGAGAAAATGATGGGCGACTTTTTCCAACCGGTCCCTGTCCACAGACAGGGAATCCCAGCCTTCACAATAGGGCGTCATGGGACAACAATTTGCGTTAATAGGTCAATGGTGCCTGCAATTTAGTCGCGTGCGCCGCACGCTGGTTAACCTGACTGCATCTTCAGTGCGTAGGAATTTAGGCTTATCACAGCAAAGATGCGGATTGTACCTGAAGTATTACCTCAGTGGCACATCATATTTTTGAATTTTTAACTTCCAAATTGAAAGCCTTATGAAAAAAATGCTCCTGTACATTGTTGTAACACTGTTTTGTTTTCCCGGATGTGATGAGTCGCCTGGATCCCCCCATGTTTCCCAAACCAGTTTTATTATTGATTACCGCGACCTTTCGGGTGTTTCGGATGGTATCGCCATCATCGAACTGGATCCGGAATCGCCGCAGTTCGGCAAAATCACTAGTAGAATCGAGCTCGGAAAAGATGTTCTGCCGCATCATATTTATTTCGACAGAAGGCAGAAAAGAGTGTATAATACGGCCCTGGGATTCCCGTACCTCTACGAGCTGAAACTGAAACATGGCCCTGACGGCAGGCCATACATCGCCAAGGCGGAACCGATCAACACAGGGGGGAACCAGGTGGGGGAAGATATGTTCTTCACCAATGACGGCCGTTATTTCGTCACCTTCATGGGTGGCAGGGGGAATGAGCATGGCGGGACCGTTGGCGTATTCCGTGCAACGGACAACAGGCTGATACATACCATCGAGGCGGATATGCACCACGACAGCACAAAGTTCATCATGCACCCGCACGGAATCTCCATGAACGAATCTACGCGGCGGTTGATGGTAACTTCCACGATCCATCCCGGTTTAACCTCCGGTGTCGGCAGTACCGTTACGTTGATAAATGCGGATAATTATTCTCTTATAAAAACTTACAAAGTGGCTGATGCAGGCGCGCCGGCTTCCAGCCCGGTTGAAGTATTACTCCTTCGCAATGGGTTCCTCCCATATGCGCTTGTCACCACGATGTTGGGCGGGGATGTGTGGATCGCGCCCCGTGATCCTAAAACGAATAATTACGGGGAATTCACGAAATTTTTTGACGGTAGTGACCATGGTTTGGGTTGGGCACTGGAATTTTACGTCAGCGCGGAAAAATTGCTATATGTGAGTTTTGCCAAGCCGGGTGTGGTTAAGGTTTTTGATATTGCCGCACTACCGGCGGTAAAGGTGGTGCGTACCCTGCAGTCTGATCCCGGAGCGCACCATATGGCCTTCTTTAAGACCAAATCGGGCAGGGACGTGGTTGCCGTGCAGAACAACATGCTGAACCTGCCGGATATCAATGCCGGCACCATTGCCGTGTTTGATGTGAAAACCGGGGAGCGGCTGGCCACGGCCCAGGTCAAAAAAAATTATAATATCCAGCCGGAATCCATCGAGTGGGCGAACGGCAATGGACATTATATGCATCACTGACGGCCGATGTTGAAATATACCATAAAAAGGCCTTTTATACCATAATCCGGGCATTTATTATCTGATATTTGCAGCATGGTGTTTTACCCATATCGGAACAAACTGCAAATCCGGAACCGACATGCTTCAAAAAATCATACGTACCAACCTATCCGGCACTACCATGCTTCTCCGGTTGATGGTAGGGGCCGTGTTCCTTTCTGAGGGAATACAGAAGTTCCTGTTCCCGGCGACGTTGGGTGCCGGCCGTTTTGCAAAGGCGGGTTTGCCCAACCCGGAATTTTTGGGCCCGTTTGTGGGCAGCTTTGAGATCATCTGCGGAGGATTGGTGCTGGTGGGGCTATTCACCCGGCTCGCAGCCGTTCCGTTACTCACGATCATGCTGGTGGCTATTGCCACAACAAAGGCCACGGTATTAGCCAACGACGGTTTTTGGGAAATGATGCACGGCAGCCGCACCGATTGGTCCATGCTGTTAGGCAGCATTTTCCTCATTGTCGAGGGAGGAGGCCGATGGTCGTTTGACAGGGCGCTCACCAGGCAGCGATGAAAAATTCTGTAACACCGGCCTCGTTTGCCAAAACCTGGAAAATCAACGAAGCGGCAGCTTGTTGCTGCCATGCAGTTGTTGGGTGACGTTTAGGGGCAGGTTCCGTATATTGCAAACATTGAGCGCAACACGTTGATCAATGAACTACCATACAATCGCTCCGCCCGCTAAACTTGCGGAATACGTCCAGTTTTTCTGGGCGCTGGACGGTTCGGCCTCGGCAGAAAAACCATTCCATCATCGCGTGCTGGCAGAGAGCTCGCCGGAGTGGGTATTTTACTGTAAAGGGCAGTTCGACCTGTACGGCTCGGCACCGGACCGATATAAGACTTCTTTCTCCGCACTGTCCGGTCAGATGCAGCATTTTAAAAAGCTGTACACGCTGAACGATTTCTGCCTGTTCGGCGTATACTTTTTCCCTTATGCGATTCCCGCCGTATTCGGCTTGCCGGCGCACGCGCTGAGCGATCAGGCTGTGGATACGGCAACGCTGCTGGGCCGGGAAGGGCAGCTGCTCGAGCAAAAAGTACTCGCGGCAGCGGACCACCGGCAACGCGCCAGGCTCATTTCGCAATTTATCCTGCAGCGGCTGGCAAAGAGCCGCGAAACAGCAAGCCCTGTTTTCCATTCGGTAAGGCAGATACTCTTTTCTTCCACGGCATTATCCATCCCGGCGCTGGCGGACAGCTGCTATTTATCCCGCCGGCAGTTTGAAAGGAAATTTGTTCATTATGCGGGGTATAGTCCCAAACAGTTCCAGCGAATTGCGCGGTTTAATGCGGTGATAAAGGGATTTGACAAGCGACCCTCGTCCCTGACCGAAATGGCATACAATTGCGGCTATTACGATCAGTCCCATTTTATTCACGACTTCCGGTTGTTTTCCGGGTATAACCCGAAAGCATTTTTCACACATCAAAAAGACGCGGCCGATTACCGGGCGTTTGAGGAATTTAACCCCTGAGCGGCCACTGAAAAATGTCGCGATTTTCCAATTTTGCCGGCGGCACCGGGCGTAGCTTTGTTTAAAAAAGAGCATATGACTTCACAGGGCAAAACCATATCGGACAAATGTTTCCCGTTTATTTTACCGGCATG
Organism: Chitinophaga lutea; assembly: GCF_003813775.1. Taxonomy (NCBI): domain Bacteria; kingdom Pseudomonadati; phylum Bacteroidota; class Chitinophagia; order Chitinophagales; family Chitinophagaceae; genus Chitinophaga; species Chitinophaga lutea. The sequence goes on from NZ_RPDH01000002.1 coordinate 42,018, forward strand.
CCTCGCGCTCCTTCTTTTTGTTCTGGCGGCGGGAGCGGTGGTTGCACAAACAACGCCCGATGGCTCGTCGCCGGCTGTTACCGGCATTACCGCCGGGAGGGCCAGGTCGCTGGTGGGGGCGGTGATCGCGCTCGCAAGCCTGGTGATGGGATGGCGGGTCAAAGCCCGCTCGAAGGCGGCCGGCCATTCCGGCGCCGGAAACGGCGGCAGTCTGCGAACACAAGCCATCATTGCCCTGTTACTGGGCGGGATAGCCATTATCCTCAGCGTGGTGCATCTCGGCGCCTCCGCAGGGGCGGTTTACGGTTCGGGCAGCGGAAAGGCGGGGGCTATTGTCGCCCTTGTACTGGGCCTGGCCGGCGCGGCCCTGAGCGGCCTGTCGCTGCGCACGAAGAGAGGTTAAAGTAAAAAGTAAACAGCTTACTGGTTCTTAAATATTGGCATCTGTTGTTTAAGACGCCAATATTTTGATCCCTGCTGCTCTGCCGTTTTTTGTTTGATAGATGTAATATGCCATCCAGAAATACGCCGCGGACCAGAGGGCATTTGCAAAAAACTGCACGAAAACGCCGGGGACCGGTATCAGTGCAAAACCGAGCAGCGCTGTCCAGCCGGAAAGCTTCGGGAGTTTGCCGCTCTTTTGTATCGCCACCGCCATGCAAAACAAACCTGCCATGGTAGTGATAAGCGACAGGGCGAAGAACCCACCCAGGGCGCCTTTCATCGTAACAAAGGGAATGGCGCCCTGTACGCCTTCCTGGAATAGGTGTCCCGCTGCCGGGAATAAAAAGACCGCAATCGCAAATACGCCCATCCCCAGCATCTGATGCGTAAGCGTGAGCAACAGCCCGGCGAAGGCCCACTTTTCCGCTTTCGAGTTTTTCAGATGGAGATAAAGTCCCACCGTACCGATCATCTCCAGAAAAACCCCTGCGAATCCACGCCCTGCCCACCACAAATAAGACGTGGAAGTGGTCAGAGCCGAAAATTTTTCAGGTTCGAGATCGGCTTTGAAAATCACATTTTCCTGGTCGATCAAAAGGTCGCCAAAGGCAAAAACAAGTCCTGCCACCCCTAAACAGCATAGGGATGCTACTACTCTTCTTTTCATATGTTGTTTGTTATGGAATTACGCTATCGGGAGGTACCAGTGAATGAACAGATTGTCGATATTCCCGGGATCCGGAAGGGTATCGAATTTAAAATAGGAAACACCGTGGCGGTGCTGTACGCCGGCCTCTTTGGCCAGCCAGCTGTTGATTTCCGTGCTCACTGCATGATAGTCCTGCACTTTGCTGCAAAAATTGAACCTGATGTAGTTGCCTTCCAGCACGTTTGTCTGTAAAAAGGGCTCGGCGGGAAGCTCGAATCCTTTCGGGACAATGGCGGCGTCGTACCGGCATTCTTGATTACCGGTCATGTGCGGGCATTCGTGCAGGATGGCGTAATATTCAAAATCTTCGGGGGTTTTATTGACGGACGCGATATAGGCCGCTGCGTCGTTCCATATCGCGTACACACGCTCGGAAAAATAATCCCCCCTTGAAGGGAAAACGCGCGCTGCTTTTTTTCTTTCCCTGGTTGTCACGCCGTTCGCTGAGATATATTTAAAGGTCTGCAGCGGGAATTCCTGCTGATGCTTTTTAGACTTTCTGTACTGAAGCGGGGATACACGGTACAATTGCCTGAACGCCCTGCTAAAAGCGCTGTTATCTTCAAATCCTACATGGTGTTTGATATCGTTCAGCGGCATCCTGGTCAACGCCAGAAAATAAGCCGCGGCATGCAGTCGCTGGTGCTGAATGTATTTTCCCAAGCTGGTGCCCAGCTCGGCGCTGAGTTTTTTGTGTAAATGATGGGGGGAATATCCTGTTACGTTGGATAGTACCTCCAAAGTGATCTTACTGTCGAGATGATTGTTGATATAGGCCAGGACTTCGCTGATCATGTTCCTTTTTTTGCATTTACATTGCAAATGTAAGGCGTGCCGGGAATATAAAATGTGCAGATCTTGTGGTGGGCCGCCAGCCGGGCGCCTGGGGCAATACCCATGCCGGAGGGCCTTCTTTCAATACATGTGGGCGCAAAAAAGGCCGCCCGAGGGTACTGCGGGCGGCCTTAAAAAGAGCTGAGCCCTATCTCCAGGCGTTGTCGTACGCCCTGCCGGCCAGCCCGAAGGGGTCGACGATACCGGTCTGGATGGAATTCGTGTGCCAGGCGATCTGCACGTTGTTGGGGAAATGCATCACATAGGTAAAGATGCCCCGCATGTCATTATCAAACCAATACCCGTTTTTCCAGTAATAGTTGCCGTGTTTGCCGGGAACCACCCCGTCGTAGCCCATCAGCAGCGTCTTCATCCGCCCCAGCATGCCGGTGGAAACGTATTTTCCGGCCTCCGCGGTCAACAGCACCTGCGTCATTTCGGGCGAGTTCAGGAACCATCCGCCGGCGCCGGCTTCTTTGTAGCTGGTGTACACCATGATACCGGGCAGGGTGGGCTTGGAGAAATTGTAGTACATCGTCATCTGCCGGTCCGGGGATTTTGACGAAATAGGACCGTTGGCGTTCCAGGGGCCGATGTTGATCTTCTGCCAGTCGGGAAGCCCTGCCACCTTGAATATTTTAGTACGTACATAATCGCGGTGGGCCTGTGATACGGCTTCATCCGCCGCCTCGTCGGTCATGTTCGCATACGTCTGTTTGCCATTCACCACGCAGGGGATCAGCACCCGGCACAGCAGGAAATTGACGTTGTCGTATTTCCGGTCGAGGTTCTGCCCGTAACCGGTGGTTTTGGTCTCCATCGTTTTGCGCAGTGATGCATAGTCGTCGCCGAAATATTTCAGGCCGGCTTTGTGCGCCAGCATGTGCGACACCTTGATCTTGCGGTTTTCGTCGGGAATGGTCCAGGATGAAGGCAGCAGGTCTGCGAGGTAAGCGTCTTCGTCGTCGCCGTTGGCTTCGAGCGCGCCCAGCAGCGCGAGTGCGGAGATGGTTTTGCTGCAGCTGCCGGTGGCCTGGCGGGTGACGGGCGTGTAGGTCACTTCATTGTCGTTGGTGCTGAGGCGGGCTTTACCGTCCGCATCTATTTGCACGATCTTTCCGTTCTGCGAGATGGCGAACGACCAGCCCACCGTTTTCCCATTGAGGCCTTCGCGCATGTTCTTCGCAAAGAGCGCGGCGTCAAATCCTTTGTTGACGATTACACCCGATGGTTTCTGACAACCGCCCAGCATGAGGCCGGCGGCGCATACCGCCAGCGCGGCGGAAGAAATAAACTGTTTCATTTTTTTGAGGTTTTTTTGGATTACCCGACAAAGATGAAAAACCCGGTAGCAGTGGCGGGTGCTGAATTAACGAGCAGGGGATTCCGGTTAACAGACGGGCGGTTCAGCATCCGTTTATCGTAGGTGAACACGGCACAAGCGTTGAAACAGCTGTGCCGGCCGCAGGAATGCAGCACAGTTTTTGAAATGTTATATTTCAAAATAGCAACAATATGAAACCCTTTGCTCCAGCACACCGGCAGGTAACCGTTGACGGTGCTTCGATACATATCGTGGAAGCCGGTAACGGCGAGGCCCGCACCATCATATTGCTTCACGGCTATCCCGGATCCTGGCTATCGTTTGAACGGGTGATGGCGCTGTTGAGCGACCGGTTTCACGTGGTTGCTGTGGACCTTCCCGGTATCGGCGCATCGAAAGGGAATAGCCCCGCCGATAAAAAATCCATTGCCGCCTGCCTGGACGGGTTGATGGAACGACTCGGTGTAAAGGAGGTGCTGCTGGCCGGCCACGACATCGGCGGCATGGTGGTGTATGCTTTCCTCCGTCATTTCCCGCAGCGTTTGTCGCGGGCCGTGATCCTGGATACCGCCGTGCCCGGTATTGCGCCCTGGGAGGAAGTGAAAAAGAATCCCAACATATGGCATTTTGCGTTTTATGCCGTGCCGGCACTACCGGAAGCACTGGCCGCGGGCAAACAAAAGCTGCTGTTTGATTATTTCTACAATACGCTGGCGGCTGCGCCCGGCGTCATTCCCGCATCCAACCGCATTGCCCATGCGGAGGCCTACCGGGAACCGGCGGCTTTGAAAACCAGTTTCGACTGGTACCGGGCGTTTCCACAGGATGAAAAGGATAATGCCGGCACCTCGTCGCCCGGCATTCCGCTGCTGTACGTACGAGGGGAGAAGGAGCCCGGCGATATAAACGATTACGTCAACGGCTTCCGCAAAAGCGGGCTGCGGGACGTTACCGGCAAAATCATTCCCGGCAGCGGTCATTTTTCCCCGGAGGAGCAGCCGGAAGCAGTAGCGGAAGCGCTGGCTGCGTTTATGGCATGATGTAAGCGGTACTGTGGATCGGCTGCATGCATATGTTTTACAGGCGTTTCCCCATGCAGACCATCCCTGAGGATTTTTCCGCCGCTTTTTATTTAAGCCTTATATTTGAGTTTTACGGGTGCGGAACGGAATGCCCGCAGCCCGGTGAACATTTTTAATGTATTAACCCGCCGCCATGCTGGATGCAGAACAATTACAATCGCTTTACGATCAGGGAAACTATCAGCAATGCCTTGAAGAGATCAATCTCCTGTTACTTTTTAATACGCACGACACCGCCGCTTTATTACTGAAAGGCAAATGCCTGTACCAGGTTGCCGTGAGCGAGGCGGAGTCCGGCGACGAGGCCGGCTTTACCGCTGCCGCCGGCTGTTTTGAAGAGGTGCTGGCGCTGTCGCCCGCCCATGAAGAAGCACTGACTTTTGCCGCATATATCAACATCTTCATCACGCAGGCGGACCTGCCTGCGGCCATCGGCTATTGCACCAGGCTGGCTGCTGCCGCCGATCAGGTTGTACGGGCCGGCGCCCTGCGGTATCGCCAGGAGGCATATTGCCGCACGGGTGATTTTGCGCTTGCGCTGGAAGATCTGGCATTGCTGGCGGATCTGAACAGGGAAATTTATCACGACAACCTGCCCGCGCTGGACCAGGAATCCGGCGATGTGTATTTCAGGATAGGAAAAATATACCTCGAGGAATTCGCCGACCGGGCCAAAGGGCTGGAAGCTTTCAGGGAAGTGCTGAAACACGGGCATGCCGATTTCAGGGCGTATTGCCAGATAGCGGAAGTGGCATTGGCTGACGAAGATTACGGCACCGGCGGAGACGCCGCCGTAGAGGCTTTTTTCAGCGACAATCCGGATCCGGAAAATGAACGGCTTGCATTATACCATCAGCTGGAAGCGCTGAACGGGCAGGGTATCCATCACCCATCGCTGGTGAAAGCCATGTTCGTAGGCCAGCGGATATTTGCGGATGCAGTAGGGGCCGATACTACCGAGTTACTGAGCTTCACGCAGCAGTATATAAAAATGTACCCGGACTGGTTCTGGGCCTGGCACTACGCCGGCTCCGCGTTATACGACGCCGGGCATTATGAAGCAGCGCTGCCTTACCTGGCCAAAAGCCTGGAACTGGGCGGCACCGCCACCGGTTTACAGCGTTTCATCGAAACGGCCTACCGCGTCAACGGCGAATTGCCGGCCGTCCCAAAATGGCCGGAAGATTCTCCCATGTTCTATTACAATGCGGGTGTGAATTTCGCTGAATTCGAAGCGCTGCTGGCCGGTACGGCCATGGCGCCCAAACTGCTGGAGATCAGGATCGGGTTTTACCGCAGGTCCTACGATGGTTTTTATGATTATTTCCACAGCAGCAAGGGAAAAGCCGGATTTCATGAAGGCCATATTTTCGCCATGTGCTGCAATAACTACGGTATTGCGCTGACGGCAGGCGGGGCATACGAACAGGCGGTGGACATACATACGCTGGGTTATTCCATTTCTCCTTTCTGGGAGCAATCGAGCAGCCTCGGTACCGCCCTGATGCGGCTGGAACGGTATGATGAGGCCATCGCCGTGTTTAACCGCGCTCTTGAAGACGGGCAGCGGCTGCTCGACTTTGCCGGTTACATCGAATTAAAGGGAGAGATACTGACGGCACTGTCGAACCTCGGCCGTACCGAAGAATTGACTGCCCTGTTGCAGCGCACGGAAGAAGAATACAATGATTACATCAGCAGCTACGGCGCCGAACTGTCGGAAGATGAACGGTTCATTTTGAGCGAGCGGTACATTACCGTACAGAATGCGCGGCACGACCTGCTCGCCGGCGGCACCACCGAAGATGCCGTCAGGGCCTGGCAGGAACAGCTGGCCAAACACCCCGACGATAATTCCGCATGGTATATGCTGATGCAAAACTATTTCCAGCTGAAGGACTATCATCAATGCATCGCCTGCGCCAACAATTACCAGTCCGTAAAAGGGGAGGCGATGAAACCCGACTCTGTGATGAAAGTGCACTACATGCGCGGTGTTTCTTACCTGCAGGTTGAAAAGTACCAGCAGGCCAGGGCCGACCTGGTGGTGGTATTGAACGGATGCGATCCTGCGGAGGAGAGCGGCCGGGTGAGCATCTGCAACACCAGCATGCACCTGGCGGAATGCTGCGCCAAGCTGGAGCAGTGGGAGGACTGTAAAACGTATGCCTGGGACGCCATTGCCTGTTACAACGACAATGGCTGGCGATGGGACGACGCATGTATCGCCACCGCCCTGCTTTATGCGGACGCCTGCATGGCTACCGGCGACAAGCATGCAGCCACCGGAACGGTGGATGTTGTGCTGGGTGTAGCGCCGGGCAATGAAGAAGCCCTGAAACGGAAAAAGGAATGGAAATCCGGCGGGTTGTTTTCATTCCTGAAAAAGAGATAACAATCCTGCCCGGTAGCGATATGCGGTGCCGGGCAGGATGCTGTATTCCGGGTGTCAGAAACTAAATGCAAGCGCCGGCAGCGATAACTCCCCCAACGCGCCCGCTGTGGCTGTGCCGGAACGTACCAGCGTGCCGCCGGCATAGATTTTCACCGTCACCGTCTGCCCCGGCGTCCCTGCCGCAGTGGCATTCCCGCCAATGCCGATGGCCGCTACCGTGCCGGGGTAACTCACCTCTTTACTCCAGGGTACAGTGGCGTTGTTGACAACCGTGTTGCCATTCACGTTATCGTTGTACAGGATGAGCAGCTTGCCGGCAAAATTGCCGGTAATTTCATATTTCACATTCCGGGACGGGGCTTTGTCGTCATCCTTTTTCTTGCTGCATGCAGACAGTACTGCAAGTGATAGAATCAGCGGTGTAATCAATTTCATGTTTTATTCGTTTTGATAAGTTGGGCGTTAGAACTTCATCCCGACATGCAGCCCGGCTCGGGGAAAAACGTTTTTCGGCGTAACCCGGTTGGCGAAATTAAACTGGACAGACCCCGGCGGATTAGGGGTGTCGGGAAGGAGGTCGGCCAGCAAAAAAATGTACTGCCGGCAAAGAATTTCCGGTAAGCTGAATGATGCTTGCGCCCTGATGCTGAGTAAGACGAATAATAGCGGCAGGAGGGCAAACTTTCGTTTCATCATATTGCATGAATGGCTTTGAATAATGATGCAATATTACTGTGCGGCAGCCCTTCGGTTGGTTCACTTAAGTTAAGAAATCGGGGAAGGGGTTATTTTTTCACGAGCCTGGTGCGCATGCGGCTCAACGATTGGGTGTAATGCCCAGGTAGCTGGCCAGTTGCTACTATGGCACTCTTTGCACATGTCCGGCCGGTTTTCCAGCAGGTTGACGTAGCGTTGCTCCGGGGAGGAGGTTTGAAATCATCGAAAGAAGACCGTTACTGTCAACCGGCAGACGCTGTGGGATGCTTCCGTTCCGGGGCAATGATGTCCGTTAGCGGAGACGGTGACCGCCGTCCGTTTTTCGTTGACGAATAACGGTGCCGGATAACACGAAAGTTATGCCTGCGGGCTTGTTGCAAAGGGTTAAGTTTCAGTATCTTTGCAACATCAAACAGGGCATGAATAACCGTAACACCTAGAGAGTCATTGAAGCGGCAACGAAAGCGCTGATAAACATATCCTTAAACCGTAACCGATAGAAGAACTGAAAACACCTTTACACCAGCACTACGTTTATTACAGCTGAATTTTCTCCATTTCGACTTCAACGGATACACCGGGTAATACCTTCCGAACAGCCATAAAAGCTGAAGGGGGAGGCTGCATGCCTATGAATCATTCTATGAAACGAGATCGCATCAGGCTTCTTTTAACGGCCTTCTTCACCATTTGCGCGTTTGCTGCCGCCGGCCAGCTGCCTTCCAGTCCCTGCGGGACGAGCGGAGGCAAGCGGGCGGACGTGCTCGGTACGGAAGCCCAATACAGCAGTCCCGGCGCCAGCGCTCCCGTTTTCACGATCCCGGCAGGCACAAAATCCATCTCAGTATACGTTTCGTCCGAAACCGGGAAGACCTCCGGGGGGAACGACTTTGCGCAGGGCGATGAGGATTTTCTTTCCATCAGCGCCATCATCGACCTGACGTCCAACACTTCTTCCGGTTATGTCAACTATGCCAAGAGCACGTTCATGGACGGCTCGGGCACCAATCTCTATGGGTGGAAAAACGCCCCCCTGGGCAGTTTTATCCCGGTCGGCGCCCGTATCGGAGATGCGGTGCCGGAGTTGAACAACGTCAATTTCCTGGTCCAGGGCAATACGCTGACCATCACACAAAGCAACAGCGGCGTCCATTCCTCCTTCTACGTACAATATTTATCGCCTTTCAACAATTCCCTGAACCCGATGGAGCCGCAGGTAAAAGCACTGCTGCATGGTACGGCTGTTGCCAATACCGACCTGGTAATGCCCATTCCCGCGGGCGCCGACGTCATCTTTATTTCCGGGAAGGGTACTAACTCGAGCGCCCGCGATCTGAACACGGCTGAAGGGTCGGAAGAAGGGTATTCCAATCTGCGTTTTACGATCGACCTGCAAAAGGGCACTACAACGGGTTTTATCACCGTGGCCAACGGCGGTTCGGCCAACAAGCGCTCTACCTATGCCATCAACAACCTGAGCAGTTCATATACGGGCCATATGGTGGCCGCCGGCCCGCCGGCCGTATCCGGCGACAATACCAACGGGAAGTCCGGCAATGAGGGCTCGGTCGGCATTTATGACCCGGCTATTTACGTACTGAACGGTAACCTGTACATCAAACGGGACGCCGACTACGCCCGCGACTTCGATGATGCCTACGTGGTGGAGTTTTACAAACGGGCAGGGCAGGGTATGAGCGCGGAGTTTGTAAGCTCGGAGATCCAGTTCATTCCTACCGGGCTCAGTTCCACGGCAGGCGTATCCAGAACGTTTAACATCCCGCCGGGCACCAATGCCGTATACCTGACCGCCACGGGCAATGCCGTCAACAAAAACTCGGAAAGCAACGAAAATTCCCTCGAAGCATACGCCTACATCGACCTGACCGCGGGTACCGCCACGGGTTACTTCTACCAGCAGGTGGGCCTGGATCAGACCACGCGCAGGGATGATAACTACGCCTTCAAGGGCGTGCCTCTCAACAACAGCAGCACCCGCGCCCATACCAATACCGTCGGTTTCAAGGGACCCTATGCATATGATATTTCCTTTTCCCTCTCGGCCGACAAAAGCCAGCTGACGGTTACCAACAAAACCGGCCTGGCCAACCCCGACTACCAGTTACTGCTGTCGATCGACAACTTCGGCTCCAAGCCCGACCTGGCTTTCGGTACCCCGGCCGTTACGTTTACAAAATATCCTGGCACCAAAACGATCAAGACAGACCTCACGGTTTGCAATCCTGGCGCCGGCAACAGTACCCAGGGGGTGCCGTTTGCCGTGTACCAGGGTAACCCGGTTACCAACCCCCAGGCGAAACTGCTGTACACCGGTACCCTGCCGGAAGCTCTGCAGGCCGGCGAATGCAAAGCGTTTTCTTTCGACCTGGACCTGGGTAGTTACGACAACCTGAACATCGGCCTTACCATTGTGCTGAACGACGACGGCAGTTACGTTTCCGGCGGCATCGGTGGCACGGTGGGCACCGTCTTTACGCTGGCCTCCCTGGCCAGCCAGCATGCCGGCTTCGAGGAATGTTATTACGACAACAACCTCGTTACCGGCACGATTGCCGTGAACAATGCGCCGGTGATCGATCCGGACCCCAACAACAGTTCGGGCGCCCCCGGCACCTACAGCTACCTGAACTATTTTGATGCGGGCAGCACCGGGGCCACTATCATGGATGCGGATATGAGCATCACCGACCCGGACGCGCCGGCTATTTCGGGCGCTACCATCACGCTGACCAACCGCCCGGATGCCGGTAGTGAAACATTGTTCCTGAACGGCGTACTGCCGGCAGGCATTACCATTTCCGGCAATAACACGAATGTGGTACAGTTGTCCGGCCAGGCATCGCTGGCGGATTACACCGCCGCCATGAAAATGCTGGAGTACCGCAATAGTAATTTTTCGCCGGTTACCGACAACCGCATCATCACCACGGTGGTGACCGACGGCATTGAATCCAGCCCGCTCGCCACCACTACGATCGTAATACAGACCACGCCACGTATCAACGTGGCAGGCAACGGCATCACCATCGCAGACGACGCCACCGCCAGGGTGGCCGCAGACGGTACTGATTTCGGCATGGCTGCCGGCAGCGTGATCACACATACTTTTTCCATTCATAATGTAGGCACCGGCAGCATCAATCTCACCGGTTCGCCTGCCGTGACCATTACCGGCGCTGGTTTCAGCATCGCGGCACAGCCCGGTTCAAATGCCCTCATCAGCGGCGGCAGCACCACGTTCGAAATCAGTTACGATCCCACGGCGCAGGCCGGCGGCACACATACCGCCATCGTCCGGATACAGAATAATGATCCTGATGCAGACAGGGCCGACTATACGTTTACCATTTCCGCCACGATCAATATTCTGCCGACGGTGATGGACAACAGTGTTACCGGCGAAGAAGACCACACCTACGAATTCAAAGCCACTGATTTCTCAAACGCATTCAGCGACGGCAACGGCACAACGTTATCTGCGATCCGGATCAACAGCCTGCCGCAGCACGGCAGCCTCCTGCTGAACGGCGTTGCTCTTACAGCCGGGACCGAAGTACCATACGCCAGCCTGGAGCTGCTGACCTTTGTGCCGGACGCGCAGTGGAACGGTGTTACGGGGCTGGATTGGAACGCTACCGACGGCACAGGTTATTCACCTGCCCCCGCGCATCTGACCATCAACATCACCGCCGTGAACGATGCGCCGGTCATCACTCTTCCTGCCGGGGCGGCAGTTACCGAGGACGTGCCCTTTGCCGTGGAAGACATTGTTTTTTCAGATGTGGATGTGGAAACTGGCACCGTTACCGCTATATTTTCAGTGGCCGGTGGTACGTTAAGCGCGCTGTCGGGGAGCGGGGTGACCGTTGGCGGCCTTGCCGATGCGCTTAAACTGGAAGGCCGGCTCTCTGCCATCAATGCATTCATAGCGGCAGGGAAACTTTCCTATTCAGCCCCGCAGGCTGTAGTGGGCGCCATTTCCCTGCTGGTGGATATTTCGGATAACGGGAACACGGGAACGGGCGGCGCTTTGCACGATACAAAATCGATGCTCCTGAACATCATCACGGTCAACGATGTACCGTCAGCCACAGACGACAACCAAACCACCAATGAAGATACGCCGGTGAACGGTGCGGTGAGTGGTGCGGATGCGGATGGAGACGTGCTCACTTTCAGCAAGGGGACCGATCCCGCGAATGGAACCGTGATCGTGAATCCGGACGGCAGCTATACTTATACGCCGAATGCAAATTATGTCGGCACAGACCACTTCACGATCACTGTGGACGATGGCAACGGTGGCACCGCCGCAGCGAATGTAGATATTACGGTTTCCCCGGTGAACGATGCGCCCTCCGGTACAGGCGATCATAAAACGACGGCTGAAGATACGCCGGTCGATGGCGCGGTAAGCGGCTCCGATGCGGATGGGGATGCGCTGGTATTCAGTAAAGCGTCAGACCCTGTAAATGGTGCCGTGGTAGTGCGTACGGACGGCACCTATACGTATACGCCGGACGCAAACTACGTGGGCACCGATATTTTTACGATCACCATCACTGATGGTAACGGTGGTGCCGCTACCGTGACTGTCAACATCACCGTTTCTCCCGTTAACGATGCGCCCACCGGTACCGGCGATAACAAAACGACGGCTGAAGATACACCCGTCAATGGCGCGGTAACCGGTTCGGATACAGATCTGGATGCACTTACCTTTACCAGGGCCTCGGAACCGGCGAACGGCACCGCAGTGGTGAATCCGGATGGCAGTTATACCTATTCGCCGAAAGCGGACTACGTTGGTACGGACAACTTTACGATCACCGTCGACGATGGTAACGGTGGCACTGCTACCGTGACTGTCAATATCATCGTATCTCCCGTTAACGATGCACCTACCGGTACGGGAGACAATAAAACCACGCCCGAGGATACGCCGGTCAGCGGCGCGGTAAGCGGTTCGGATACAGATCTTGATGCGCTTACCTTTACCAAAGCCTCGGAACCGGCAAACGGTACAGCCGTGGTGAATACGGACGGCAGCTATACCTACTCGCCGAAAGCAGACTATGTCGGCGCGGATCACTTTACCATCACTGTCGAAGATGGCCATGGCGGTACGGCCACGGTAACCGTCAACATCACCGTATCTCCCGTCAATGATGCACCTACTATTTCAGATGATAATAAAACCACCGAAGAAGACACGCCGGTAAACGGCACCGTATCCGGCGCAGATGCAGACAGCGACGCGCTTACCTTTACCAGAGCTTCTGAACCTGTGAATGGCATCGTGGTGGTCAATACGGACGGGAGTTATGTTTATACGCCGAAAGCAGACTATGTTGGGACAGACCATTTTACGGTCACTGTCGCCGACGGCAACGGGGGCACTGCTACTGCAACCGTTAACATTACCGTGTCTCCCGTCAACGATGCGCCCACGGGTAAGGGGGACAATAAGACTACTTTGGAGGATACCCCGGTAGACGGTATGGTAAGCGGTGAAGATGCAGATGGGGACGCGCTTACATTCACGAAAGCAGCAGAGCCGGCCCATGGCGCCGTGACAGTGAATCTGAACGGTACTTACACGTATACACCGGGTACTGATTACGTCGGTTCTGATAACTTTACGGTGACCGTGAGCGATGGCAACGGCGGTACTGCTACCGTAACCGTCAACATCACCGTATCTCCCGTTAATGATGCGCCCACCGGTACAGGAGACAACAAAACAACGCCTGAGGATACGCCTGTAAGCGGCGTGGTAAGTGGCACCGATGCGGACGGCGATGTACTTACTTTCACCAAAGCTTCGGAGCCTGCAAATGGTGCCGTAGTGGTGGATGCAAGCGGCAGCTATACTTATACACCGAGTGCAGATTATGTCGGCGCAGACAACTTTACCGTTACAGTGAGCGATGGTAAGGGCGGCACTGCAATTGTAACTGTCAACATTACGGTTTCTCCCGTTAATGATGCGCCCACCGGTACGGGCGATAACAAAACCACCCCGGAGGATACACCTGTAAATGGTGCGGTGAACGGGGCAGATACGGAAGGCGATGCACTTACTTTTACCAGGGCTACGGAACCTGCTAACGGCACCGTAATCGTAAATCCGGACGGCAGCTATATGTACACGCCCAAAGCGGATTATGTCGGCGCAGACCACTTTACGATCACTGTTTCCGACGGCAACGGCGGCACTGCTACGGCGACCGTCAACATCACCGTAACGCCGGTTAATGATTCGCCCACCGGCACCGGCGACAGTAAAACCACGCCCGAAGATACACCGGTAAACGGAGCGGTAACCGGCACCGATACGGATGGCGATGCACTGATTTATTTAAAGGCCACCGACCCCGTTAACGGTACCGTGAGGGTAAATGCCGACGGCAGTTACATCTACACGCCGAACGTAAACTATGTTGGTGCGGATCACTTTGCGGTTACGATCAGCGATGGCAATGGTGGCGCAGCGACGGCAACCGTCAACATCACCGTAACACCGGTTAACGATGCGCCTGCCGGCAGCGGTGATTCAAAAACGACCGATGAAGATACCCCCGTCAGCGGTTCCGTAACAGGGACGGATACGGACGGAGATCAGCTCATATTCACTACATCCGGCCAACCCGCCAACGGCACGGTGATTGTCAATACCAACGGTACCTATACGTACACACCGAACCCTGATTTTAGCGGGCCGGACAGTTTTGTAATCATCGTCAGCGACGGGAAGGGCGGTACCACCACCGTGACAGTTCACATCACCGTGGCGCCCGGCAATGATGCGCCTGTGGGGAAAGGGGATGCAAAATCCACTCCCGAAGATACTCCTGTAAACGGCGCTGCCAGCGGAACCGACAAAGACGGTGATGCGCTCACGTTCACAAAGGCCTCAGATCCCCTGAACGGCAGCGTAACGGTGCGTACGGATGGTAACTATACCTACACGCCGAATCCGCAATATAACGGCGCGGATAACTTCACCGTCACCATCAGCGACGGCCACGGCGGCACCGCGACAGTTACGGTGCAGATCGAAGTATTGCCGGCGAACGACGCGCCAACCGGCACGGGCGACAACAGGACTACCGAAGAAGATGTGCCGGTAAACGGTGCTGTGACCGGTACGGATACGGACGGGGATCAACTGACATTTACGCAGGCGGGGAACCCGGCACACGGCTCCGTGGTCGTGCATGCCAACGGCACCTATACCTACACCCCGGATGCAGACTATAATGGCACAGATCAGTTCACGGTAAACATCAGCGATGGCCACGGCGGTTCAGTGACTGTTATGGTGAACATTACCGTTACGCCGGTACACGATGTGCCCACAGGTAAAGGAGACGCCAAAACCACCCCGGAAGACACCCCGGTGAGCGGCACCGTTACGGGCAGCACCGGCGACCGGGTGACGCTCGTGTATTCCGGCGGCACAACGCCGGCGCACGGGTCGGTGGAAGTGAATGCCAATGGTGCCTATACCTATACGCCTGAAGCCAACTATTTCGGCCAGGATAATTTTAACATCATCATCTCCGATAAACACGGCGGCACCATCACCGTACCCGTCAATATACTGGTAACACCGGTGAACGACCTGCCTGCCGGCACGGGCGATGAAAAAACGACGCTTGAAAATACGCCTGTCAGCGGCCGCGTGAAAGGCAGCGACATCGATGGCGATGCCCTCGACTTCAGCAGGGCTACCAACCCCGCCCACGGAGCGGCAACGGTGAATGCGGATGGCTCGTATACTTACACGCCCTCGTCCGGATATACCGGCCCGGACCAGTTCGATATCAATATTTCGGATGGTAAAGGTGGCACCGTTGCGGTGACCGTACGTATCACGGTAAGCCCCGTTACGGGCGGCATCGCGCTGGTGAAAACCGCGGCGCCGGACAAGATCAATATCGTGTATACCCTTACGGTGACCAATACCAGCAATGTTGCACTGCACCAGGTCACCATCACCGACCCGATGCTGGGCTTAAAACGGACACTGCCGGGTGAATTGCAGCCGGGGGCCTCGGTTTCCGTCACCGCCACCTACAAAATCACGCAGGAAGACCGTGAGCGCGGAAAAGTCACCAATACCGCCGAAGCCACCGCATTAACACCAGTCAATAAAGAGGTGAGGGACGTTTCCGGTACTACCAGCACGAACAATACGTCCACCGTAACTATCGTGACCGGGGCGCCGCAGGCAGTGAACGATGCCGCCGGCACCCGGGTGAACACTCCGGTGACCGTGCCGGTGCTCGAAAACGACAATGCCGGTGCATCTACGTTTAACAAAAGGAGCCTGCGCATCATTACCCAGCCCAGGTACGGACAGCTGGTGCTGCATGGCGACGGCAGGGTTACTTACATACCGGAAAGTACTTACCGTGGCGATGATGCCTTTACCTACCGCGTGGACGACGTAGACGGCTACACGACCAATATCGCCGCGGTGAAGATCACCGTGGAAACAGAAGGCCTCGAGATTCCGACACTGTTTACGCCCAACGGCGACGGCAAAAACGATGTGTTCGAAATCCGCGGGCTACATAAATATGCGGAAAATGAGCTCGTGATCGTGAACCGATGGGGCAACGAAGTATACCGGCAGAAGAATTATCAAAGCAACTGGAGAGGCGATGGATTGAACGAAGGGACCTATTATTACCTGTTGCGGGTCAAAAAAACCGGTTCTTCCAATTGGGAGGTACTGAAAGGGTTTACCACCCTGATCCGTAAATTCAAACAATAACACTTTATCACATTCAACATGAAAAGAGGGATTGTATTTATCGGGATGCTGTTACTGTTGGGCCGCGCGGGATTCGCGCAGCAAAACGCACAGTACAGCCAGTACATGTTTAATGGTATCTACATCAACCCCGCATATGCGGGCTACAAGGAAGTGCTGAACATACATGGTTATTACCGGACGCAGTGGACGGGCATAGAAGGCGCGCCAAGGAGCTTTTCGGTGGCCGCGGACGGCATCGCCAACGACGGTAACGTGGGGCTGGGAGTGCAGGTGGCGAGCGACAAACAGGGGGCGCAGAGCACACAATCGATTTACGCCAGCTACGCCTACCGCCTGCGGATGAACGAAGAAGGCACGGCGCGTTTATCGTTCGGCATCAGCGCGGGCGCTGTACAGCTGGGCATCGACGGCTCCATGCTGCATACGCTCGATCCGGAGTTCGAATCGCCGGTAGGAGTGCAGCGCACCATCGTGCCGGATGCAAGGGCGGGCATTTATTACGCGGATGAACGTTTTTACGCGGGCTTTTCCGTGGATAACCTGGTGTCGCCCTATATCGGCAAATCCCGCTTTGTATACATCCCTCAGCCGAAGCAGCACTTCTTCCTGACGGCTGGCATGCTGCTGCCGTTGAGCGAAGACATCCACCTTAAACCTTCGTTTTTGCTGAAAGACGACCTGGCCGGACCGACCAGCCTCGACCTGAACGCCTTCCTGCTCTTCCGGGACAAAATATGGCTGGGTGGCTCGTACCGCACCGGCGTACGCCTGTACGAAAAAGGTCACCTGGAAAGTACCTTGAGGAAGGGCAGCGCTGCGGTGGCCGCCATCGAAGTATTCCCGGTAACCGGGCTCCGTATCGGCTATGCGTATGACTTCACGTTGGGCGGGTTACAATCTTACAGCGGCGGATCGCACGAAGTGTCCATCGGCTTCTCATTGAGCGGTGCAGGACCCAATGGCAGCAGGCAGGTGTCGTGCCCGAAATATTTCTGACGGTATAAAATTCCCGCGGCCCGGGCTACGTGAGCCGGGCCGCGGGACCAATATTCAATGTGCATCCTATTTTTTGGGCGGGTGTTGCGGAAATCTTTCGTGTTCCTCTTTTTTTTCTTTTTTCTCGTGTTGTTTTTTGCCTCTTGGAACAATGATATTCAGCGTATCGTCCTGCTGTTTTTCCCGGGTGATATTTCTGCCGTAGTCATTGCCCAGGTTGTCTCCGCCCTGTTCCAGACCGTCATTTCCGATGATTTTACTTCTTGGTGCCATGACGTTTAAGTTTGGTGATCAAACCATACAGGCCCCAAAACCATGCCACGGGGTAACAGCTTTGTTCAGCGAAAAACAGCGTGGAAAATTCTCTTCATAGCCGGGCATTTCGCCCCAACAGCACTGGCCTTCCTCAATCAGCCATGGCCTGATAGGTGAGCACCCTGAACATCTGCTGGTATTCATTCCATTTCGGCGTACCGAATTCCTGCGTATAAAACAATGCAATCAGGTCTTCCTGCGGATCCACCCAATAGTAGGTCGCTACCGCTCCCTCCCAGCTGAAACTGCCTTTCCGCAGTGGCTGCAGGTGATCGTTACGGTCGGTCTCCAGCGCAAAACCCAGCCCGAACTGGAAATTTTCCGGCATAGCGGGGTAGGGAGAGGTACCCACATTGTCATTCAACTGGTTGGTCAGCATCATGGCCACGGTATGCGGGCTCAGCAGCTGTTTTCCTTTATAATTCCCTTTGTGCAGCACCATCTGCAGAAACTTCGCATAATCCGCCGTGGTGGAGCTTAAACCGCCGCCGCCGGACAGGTAGGTATGGGCAATGGCGGGATAGTTGCCGGGGCCGCGGTCGAACACCCGTTCTGCCTTGACCAGCCGGCCGTTTTCCAACGGCTGGTATACGCTGATCAGTCGTGCCGCTTTATCCGCCGGCAGATTGAAATACGTGTCGTTCATTTCCAGCGGGCCGAGAATGCGCTCGCGGAAAAATGTTTCCAGGTTCTGGCCGCTCCAGATCTCCACGAGGTAACCGAGCAGGTCGGAGCTGAGGCCGTAGGTGAAAGTTTCTCCGGGGTCGTGCAGCAGCGGCAGTTTCGCCAGGTCTTGCATCTTATCGCCTACGGTAGCGCCCGGTGCGCCCAGCAGGGAGGGGATGCCGGCCTTGTTATAAATAGCGGCCAGTCCCGGATCACCCATATAAGGCAACTGGTAAATGAGGCCGGAGGTATGCGTGAGCAGGTGGCGGACGGTGATTTCCCGTTTTGCCGGGCGGGTGGTGTAGCTGCTGTCTTTCGGGTTAAAGCCCGTCAGCACTTTCGGCGCCCGGAATGCGGGGATGTATTTGGAGATGGGATCGTCGAGCAGGAATTTGCCTTCTTCCCAGAGGAGCATGGCGGCCACGCTGGTAACGGCTTTCGTCTGCGACGCCACGCGGAAGATGTCGTCCGTTTTCATGCGTCTTTTGCTTTCGATGTCTGCATACCCGAATGCTTTGTTGTACACCACCTGTCCTTTTTTGATCAGCAGCACCGAAGCGCCGGGGATGCGGTGTTCCTCTATTTCTTTTTCGATGAAGCGGTCTATCCGTTGCAGTCTGGCCGGGTCGAACCCTTTCTGGTTTGTCTGTGCCGTACTGTGCAGCGTGATAGCGGAGAGTAATGCGGCGATATGGAGTGTTTTCATTTGGCTATAACGTAACGATGATTTTACCTTTTGTTTTACCGGTTTCTATTTGCTCATGGGCTTTGGGCAGTTCGCTGAAATCAAATTCCGCGGCAATCACGGAACGAAGATGGCCGTCGGCCAGCAGTCCCGCGATCTGCTGCATGTCGTTCCCGTTTGATGTGACAGTCATGCGGATCGAGAACAGCTGCTTTTGCTGTATCGCCTCTTTTACGGCATCGGCGCCGAGGAAGTTCTGTATGCTGATGAGGCGCCCGCCGTTCCGCAGGGATTGAATGGAGTGGAGCACGTGCTCATCCGGGTACATGGGCTCGATCACCACATCTGCATCTTTCACCACATCGGTGAAGGATTGTTGGTTGTAGTCGATGTACTCGTCTGCACCAAGGCTAAGCGCCAGCTTCCTGCCTGCTTCCGAGCCCGTGGCCACCACGTGGGCGCCCAGGTGTTTGGCGATCTGCACGGCATAATGCCCCACGCCGCCGGCCGCTGCGTGAATGAGCACCTTTTCGCCCTGTTGCACGCGTGCATGCGTTACGAGCGCCTGCCATGCCGTGAGGGCCGCCAGCGTGGCCGCAGCAGCTTCCCCGTGGGAAATACCGGCCGGTTTCAGCGCGAGGTGCGCTTCAGGAGCAGCCACATATTCCGCGTAGGCTTTGCCCTGCCCGAAAAAGTTCACCATGCCGAACACTTCATCGCCCACTTTGAACTGTGTGGCGTGTTCGCCGGTTTCCACCACGGTGCCGGCCACGTCCCAGCCCAGTATCCAGGGCGCCTGTTCGGGCGTGGTTTGCAGGATGTGCAGGAGACCTTTACGGTCGCGACGTACATAAGCGTCGACAGGATTGATGGCGATGGCGCGGGTCCGGACCAATACTTCGTGGAGGCCTGCTTTGGGCCGTTCGGTTTCGGTCAGCACCAGGTGCTCAGGTGCGCCGTTATCTTGAAGGAGATATGCTTTCATAATGATCTGTATTGTATAATGCAAAGGTGCGAAGGTTTCATGTCTGAACTTTGGTATAACTTTGGGCTTATTTTGTAATATTCAAGGAATGACGATACAGCACCTCTTCAAACCGTTTGAAATAGAACATTTCGAAGTCGACTCCTGCCCGTGCAAGATTCACAAGCACACTTTTTTCGAAATCACTTATATCCTCAAAGGGGAGGGCACCTACTATATCAACGGCAACAAGTTCAGCTTCAAAGCGAATGATCTTTTTCTGATCATGCCGGACACGGAGCATTACACCCGGTTGAAGATGACCTCGGGCTTCCTGTTCATCCGCTTCAACAATATTTACCTCCAGGCGCAGCAGGCTTCCGGCCGGCAGTACAGCGACCTGGGCGAATGGATACAGAAGCTGGAATACATTCTCGAGAACGGCCACCCTCTGCGTGGCCCGGTGAACCTGCACGACGGCGACCAGCCGCTCGTCCAAGCCGTGTGCGAGGCCATCCTGCAGGGGCAGCACGCCCAGCAGGTGCTGCAAAAGGAACTGACGCAACAGCTGATCAATACCCTCATCACGGTAGTGGCACGCAACGTCGCCCTGTTCAACCTGCAGCCCGAAGGGCAGCCGCAGGCCGGGCGAGACATCCTGCACTACATCCACCAGCACATTTACGAACCGGAAAAACTCAAAGCGGAAAATATCGCGGCGCATTTTAACATCTCGCTCAACTACGTCAGCGAATATTTCAAAAAACATGCGCAGGGCGGCATGCAGCAATACATCATCAACTACAAACTCTCCCTCATCGAAATCCGCCTGCGGCACAGCGATATGCGGCTGAATGAGATCGCCGGGGAATTCGGGTTTACGGACGAAAGCCACTTCACCAAAACCTTCAAAAAACACAAAGGCGTCAGCCCTTCCGCATACCGGAAAGGACTGGAGAAAGAGACGCCGGTAAATTGAAGCGGAATTTCCAGCCAGACGCACTCGCCGGATGCGGCAGGGATGTCACCTGCCGGCATGCTGCGGACGGACGGATGCCGGGAATAGTTTTTAACTGATTCAATAGAAAAAGGGGAACATTGCGTTCCCCTTTTTCTGTAACAAATGTTCCGGGTAACTTAATAAGCCCACACCAGGATGTTGATCGGCGTGGCGCCGCCCGCCGCGATCCATGTTTCGGATCCCATCACGGTGCGCTCCTGCCCGTTGGAGCTGGCTTTGATGATGAACTGCGACATCACCTCCACTGCATATTCCCCGTCGGGAATGCTGGTGGCAAAGGGCAGGTCTTCGCCCGCGGGCTCACCGAATACAGGCGATTGATAGACCACCGCGCCGGTGCTGATGTTCTTTACCTTCACGAGGAACTGACCGGCAGGCGGTGAATAGCCGGGTTTCACGGCCACGGTGAAATTGTTAAAGACGGCTTTTTTTCCAGAAGCGGCATTCCTGCCGAAAGGGGACAAAAAAAGGGCGAGGCATGCGCACAGCGCCAGCATACGTACTACATTGCGACGTTTCATGTGTGGGTGATTTTTAGGTAAAACAAAAATGAAGAGGGTTGAATACATATTTCCGGCCCACGTCTGGTCCGGGTATTTGTTCACTGTGTTATCTGGTTTAAGGGTTACCGGGCGCTTTCATAGTCTTTGCACTGAATAAATATAAGGATAAGTTTTTGAAATAAAAAAGGGGGCCAAAGCCCCCTTTACGTTGTGTTAAATATACGACAGTACTACTAAGCTATTTGCTGGCGAACGCCTCTATTTCGGCGATGAATGCATTTTTCACCGGCCCTTCGAGTGCAGTCAGCTTCAGGTAACGGACGGCCGTGGCAGACAATACCGGGAAGCTCTGCGCGGTTCTGGTAGCGCCCACAAACGTGAGATTATCCGCAAGCGGTATCCAGTTACTACCGTCAACGCTGCCTTCGATTTTGAACTTCGCCATGCCGTTGGCATTGTTCTGGCGGGCGGTCACTTCCACAGACACCAGTTTGATAGCCGTTTTCATATCGATGTTCACCCAGTGCGGGTAAGGCGGGTTAGTAGTGGAATAATTGGAATGCCAGTAGGTGGTGAGCACCCCATCGAGCACTTTGGATGCGCCGGCCTGTTCCGCGGTGGTTTCTTCGCTGGAGGCGGTGGCCGTCCAGGCGCTGCGGTCTGCCTTGATCACGGTGCTTTTGTCCTTGAAAGTCACTACTTCCGCTTTGCCGCATGCGGCCAGTATCACGGCGGTGAGCAGGATATATATGTTGCTTTTCATGTTGCTTACGGATTTTGAGTGAGGTTAGGATTTACCAGCCTTTCGCGGTTGGGGATGAAAAAGATCACCCGGTTGTCTGTCGGCGGCACGGTTTGCGTGATGTTGGTGGACGGTGTGTTGTTCAGGGAGTGTGTGCCGGGATAATTTCTTTCCAGCGGGCGGTTGTTCCTGAACAGGTCGTACGCGCGGTGGCCTTCAAAAGCCAGCTCCAGCCTGCGTTCGTCGATCACCACGTCCAGCGCGGTTTTACCGGCGAGGGCGATGCTGGCCACTGTATGCAGCGCCGCGCCGCTGAGGCCTGCGCGGGTACGCAGCATATTCACATCGTCGAGTGCCGGTTGTACCTGCCCGGTTTTGGCGTAGGCTTCCGCGCGGATGAGGTACATTTCGGCGAGGCGCAGGTAAACGGGGCTACTGAGGTTGGTGAGCCCTTCCTGGTAGTTGTACTTGTTGATGTAATACATCGGTGTATTGGGCACCAGGCGGGTGTTCATGCGCACGTTGGGCGCAGGCACCGGGTAAGGCCAGGCGAGTACCGGGCCGGCGTTGGTGTATGGCGAAATGAACGCGTGGCGCATGTCTGCAGGCTGCTGATCCAGGAAATCGACGAACTGTTTGGAGGCATAGATCTCGCCCCAGCCGGTCTGTCCCTGGCCGCCTTCGCTGTAGTACATGGAGCCGATGGCGCTGAAGTCGCGGTTCTCGGTTTTGATGTGGCGGATGCAGAAGATGGTTTCTTTATTGTCTTCCGGCACACCGCGGAAATAGTTGCGGTACGCATCGCCCTGCTGCAAGGCATAGCGGGGAGAAGTGATCACCTTGTTGGCGAACTCGATGGCTTTGGCGTTGTCTTCTTTATAGAGATACACGCGGCTGAGCAATGCCCAGGCCACTTCTTTGGACGCGAAGTTGTTGTTTTTGTTTTCCGTCATCAGTTCCGCGGCCTTGGTGAGGTCGGCGATCACCTGGTCGTACACGGCTTTCACCGTAGCGCGGGCGGGGAATTCCTCTTCTGTGGTTTCCGTCACGATGGGTACGGCGTCGCCTGCGCCCTGTCCCTGCGGATAGGGGCGGCCGAATACGCGCACCAGGTTGAAGTAGATCATGGCGCGGAGGTAAAGGTTTTCACCTTTCAGCTGGCGCAGGGCCGGGCTGGCATCGTCTTTCACGAAACGGATCACCTTGTTGGCGGAGTTCACCACGAAATAGGATTGCTGCCATACGGCATTCACGTGGCTCATGTCTACCAGGTGTGTATAACGGTAGGCATTGCTCAAGGCATCAGACGACGTCTGGCCCTGTGCGATGTTATCGCTCTGGTACTCGGTGAGGAAGTGGATGCTGCGCACGTAGTTGGGATTCTTCAGTACCGCGTAAGTGCCGATGGTGGCAGACTTCACGTCGTCCGCGTTGCTGAGCGCCGCGTCTTCGTTTTTGGCGGTAGATGGTTCGTAGTATTTTTTGCAGGCTACTGTGGCGCTGAGTAAAGTACAGCTGAGCAGTAGCGCGATGATATTGGTAGATTTCATGTGTTGCTGTTTTTAAAACCCGATGTTAACGCCCAGGAGGAATTTTTTGCTGATAGGATATTTGGTGCCGGAAACGCCTTTGGTGGCGCCGCCTGATGTTACGAAGCTCACTTCAGGATCCATGCCGGAGAAGTTCGTGCCCGTCCACAGGTTATCGCCGCTGAGGAATACCCGTGCCGTGCCGATCTTCAGCCTTTGTAGCAAAGATTCCGGGATGTTGTAGCCCAGTGTTACGTTGCGCAGGCGGATGTAGCTGCCGTCTTCAAGGAAACGGGAGCTGGGCTCGTTGGCCGCTTTGTTACCGCCCAGCAAGGGTTTGGGATGGGTGGCAATGTCGCCGGGTTTGCTCCAGCGGCTCCATCCTTCGGCCAGCACCATCTGGTTGTAGCTGTCGTACAGCCCGTCGGAGTCAAAGAACTGGCGTGAGCTGTTGAACACCTGGTTGCCTTTCACGAAGTTGAAGAAGGCGCTCAGCGTGAAACCTTTGTAGCTGAAGGTGTTCAGGAAGCCGCCGGTGAATTTGGGTGCGGATGAAGTGCCGGTGTATTGCAGGGTGGCTGCGTTGTAAGAATTGGTGTAGGTCAGGTAGGTTTTACCGCTCGCATCGGTGATGATTTTTTCCCAGAGGGGATCGCCTGTGGCGGGGTCAACACCTGCCCAGATGCGCATATACCACTTGTCCATATCTTCTCCCAGGCCCACGGGCTGGTTGGTGCCGGGGGAACCGAACTTGTCGTTGCCGTTGAGTTTGGTCACCTTGTTCCTGTTCAGCGCCAGGTTGAAGCTGGTTTCCCATTTGAATTCGCCTACGAGGTTGCGGGTGTTGAGCGTAAACTCGACACCGCGGTTACGCATGGAACCGATGTTCTGCATGATGTTGGCATAACCGCTGGTGAGCGGCAGGGGCTTCAGCATCAGCAGGGAGCGCGCCTGTTTGTCGTACACATCCACATTCAGGTCGATGCGTTTGAACAGGCTGATGTCGAGACCGATGTTGTTGACGCGGATCTTTTCCCAGGTGAGGTCGAGGTTGGCTTTCTGTGAAGGGTAGGAGCCTGCCAGGCCGGCGTAGGAAGCGCTCTGGTCGTACACGTACAGGCCAAGGCTCTGGTAGTTCGCGGTGGGCGGGTTACCAACGGTACCGTGGCTGCCGCGGATCTTCAGGAAGGTGATCACGGGGTGGCCGCTCAGGAACTGCTCGTTGCTCAGGATCCAGGAGGCGCCCAATTGGTAGAAGTTACCGCCGGGGTTGTTGTTCCCGAACTTGGAGGAGATATCCCTTACGAAGGAAGCGAGGAAGAAATAGCGGTTGTTGAAGTTGTAATCCGCCTGCGCCAGCCATTTGGTGAAGCTGTATTCATCACGGCCGCCGGTGGGTGTGGTTTTGGCTTCGGTGGCGGTGCTCATCGCCGTCATGCCCGCAGGCAGGCCGCGGCCGCTGATGGCGTTGTCGTCATAATAATATTTTTCCGCTTCCACCACACCGAGCACGCTCAGGTTATGATCGCCGAAGTTGTTCTCATACCGCAGGCGGTTGGAACTGAGCAGGGTGTTGCTGAAACGGGTGTTGTGCTGCAGCAGCCCCTTGTCGGCGGTACCCTCCTTGGAGCGCTGGTCGAAATATTCGGTGGATTTGTAGTTCCAGATGCTGGCCCTGTTGTAAGTAGACAGTGTGATGTGTTTGGTGATGGCATAGTCGAGGTTCAGGTCGCCGTTGAAGGTCATCCCGCGGTTGAAACTCTGGTTGTACTGGAGGGAATGCACAAAGTTATGCTGTTCCCGGCCCAGCCAGCCGGTGCCGCTGCCGAAACGGGGCGTGCCGTCCGCATTGTACGGCTTGTCCCAGGGCAGGTAGGTATAAGCGCCATACAGCGTGCTGCTGTGGTGGTTGTTATTTTTCACGTAGTCGCCGTTCAGCAGTACCGTCATCTTGATCTTGTCGGTCAGCTTATGGATGATGTTGGTGCGGAAGTTATAGCTGGTTTTGCTGTTGGTGAGCAGGGTGCCTTCTTCCTTGTAGTAGTTGCCGGACACATAGAATTGCGTTTTTTCGCTGCCACCGGAGGCGGAGAGGGTGTAGCTCTGCGTCATGGCGCGGCGGAACGCAATGTCCTGCCAGTCGGTATCCGTTTTCAACACGGTATCCGGTCGGTTGGTGAATGTTTTCTGGTAGTCGTACAGCTGCTGCGAGTTCATGAGTTTGAACTTGCCGTTGTTGGCTTCATTGTAACCCACGACGGTATTGAGCTCTATCCGGGTTTTGCCGGCTTTGCCCTGGCGGGTGGTGACGATGATCACACCGTTGGCGGCGCGGCTGCCGTAAAGACCGGTAGCGGCGGCGTCTTTGAGGATGGTTACGGATTCCACGTCGTTGGGGTTGAAGGTGCCGCCGATGTTACCGTCTACCACGATGAGTGGCGAGATGCCGGCCGCAAGGGTACCCTGACCGCGGATCACGATATTGGCGCCGGCCACGGGGTCGCCGGTGGGCGCGCTTACCACCACGCCGGATGCTTTACCCTGCAGCAGGCTGTTGAGGTTGTTGGAGGTCACGTCGCGCAGTTTTTCGCGCGATACGGTGGCTACCGCACTGGAGAGGTATTTGACGTTGCGGGAGGAATACCCCACTACGGTTACGCCTTCAATGTCTTTGGTAGCGGGCGTGAGCTGGAGGTTGATGGCGCCCTGGCCTTTGATGGCCACTTCGCGGGTTTCGAACCCGATATAGGAAATCACCAGGTGCGCATCGTCCGGCACGTTGGAGAGGCTGAACACACCGTCTGAATTGGTGGTGGTGCCCTTGGGGGAGCCCTTCACCTTAACGGACACGCCCGGCAGCGGAACGCCCCGGTCGTCTGTAATACGCCCGTTCACGGTCACCGGCGGCGGCATGTCCGGCAATACCTCCATCGGTTTACGGGAGATGATGATCACTTTGTCTTCGATGGAATAATCCAGCTGCTGCCCCTGCAGCACGGTGCGCAGGAAGGTTTCCAGCGGCTGGTCTTTGGCCTGCACGTTGATGTTGGCCCCGTCGCGCAGGATGCCTTTGTTGTAAAAAAATACATACCCCGTCTGTTGTTTGACAACGGCGAATACTTTGGAGAGGGGCACCTCTTTACCGGTAAAGGTGATGGTCTGTGAATGCGTTTTAGCGCTCACATGCATACAGACGGCAAAGAGGAAAACGGTAGTAATTTTCATCGCGTTCACGATTGTAGTTAGGCAAGGCCGCCGGGATGTTGCCGGCAAAGTCCTCACTGTGCTTAGATGTTTGGTTGCGGCCCTATGCGCAAGGCAATAGAAGGCATACTTACAAAAAGCCAGGAAATTCATACTTTTGTAAAGGTTTAGGTTGATTAAAAATGTAGTCTTTAGCCAGACAGTTTTTGAGACCTGAATTTTATGCAGGGAAGTGGTGCAAACACTTCCCTGTTTTTATTCAGTGGCCTATCATACAGATATCTTCATAACAAATAGTATCCTTTCACCGGCAAGGCCGGCGTATACAACGGTTTTTATGTGGTGAATAGTTACGGCAGTACAATGAGCCGCTGCCCTTCTTCGATTCTGAATTTTACGTCGACTTTGGTTAATATTTTAATGACTTGAGATAATTGCAGCGTGGTGGGCAGTTCTCCTTCGAACTGCTGGTCGGGGACGGTGCCTTCGTAAATGACGTCGATGTCGTACCAGCGGGAAAGCTGGCGCATCACCTCGGGCAGGCTGGCCCCATGGAAATTGAAGAAGCCGTTTTTCCAGGCCGTTACCTGATCCACGTTGGCGTGATCCAGGATGGTGACATTACCGCCTTTGTTGCTGATCTGCGCCTGCTGGCCGGGCGTCAGCACGCGGCTTTGCCCGCTGGAGCGGACGCGTACCGAGCCCTCCACGAGGGTGGTTTGAATGTTCGCTTCATCCGTGTAGGCATTGACGTTAAACTGGGTGCCCAGTACCTGTATGTCGGTTTGTTCGTTGATTTTTACGATGAATGGCCTTGCGGCGTCTTTGCTGATCTCGAAATAAGCCTCGCCCGTGATTTCCACGCGGCGCTCTTGACCGGTGAAAGCGGTGGGGTAGCGGAGAGAGGAGGCGGCATTGAGCCAAACCTTCGACCCATCGGGCAGTACCAGCTGGAACTTGCGGCCCCGGGGGGTGGTCATGGTATTAAAACTGGCTTCATCTGCGCCGGATGCTTCGTAGCTGAGGCTGCCGTTCTGGAGCACTACCTGCGTGCCGCTCTGCTGCGCGATGACGCCGTTGCCCAATGTGTCCAGCACAATGGTCTGCCCGTTGCCCAGGGTCAGAATGGCGCCTTCTTTACCGGGCTCCACGTCGTGAGAACTGTTGTTGCCGGCCGTGATGCCGTTGCGGTTGTTTTTCTGCAAGCCATACCAGGCGCCGCCGGCAAAGCATAACACCAGTGCCGCAGCCGCGGCGGCCCACCAGCGCGACCATCCGGAAACGGGCTGGGCGGGCGACTGCCGGAAAATGTTGTCCACCATGCTGTCTTTTTCCCCGGCGCTCAATTGCCTTTCCGGCTGTAAGGAAAGCCAGGCCGCCTCCAGGGCGGGCGTCAGCTCGTCCGGGCCGGTTTTTTCCACCAGCGCGAGAAATTCTTCCTGCTCTGCGGGACTGCACTGGTTCTTCACCCAGCGGTCAAATAATTCCTGAAGTCTGGTGTCGGATGTTTGCATAATTACATTATAGGAACAACGGAAAAATAAAAAAGGGGCTACCGGGAGGGAAATTTTTTTTCTCCCCGGCGGCGCTGTTTAATCGAGATTCATCAGGGCGATCAATAAAAGGACGTCGAGCCGCCGGCTGACGTATTCCATGATGGAGTGGGTGGCATAGCCGATGTATTTTTTGACCGTTTCGCGGGAAAGTTCCATTTCGGCTGCGATTTCGTGGTACTTTTTGCCCTGTTTCCGGCTCAGCAGCCATGCTTTCTGCTGTTGGGGAGGCAGCGCCCTGATCGCTTCCTCCACGATGCTCAGGCCGGCTTCTATGTCTTCCGGTTCTTCGCCGGGCTGCTGCGTCTGTTCCCAGGCACTGTGGCGTTTTTTTTCCCTGATCAGTTTTTTGAGCGCGTTCAGGGCGTGGTTACGGGAGATCACAAAAAGGTAGGTGCGGAAATTGCGGATGTTCGAGAGTGTTTCGCGGCTCATCCAGATCTGTAAAAAGATATCCTGCACCACCTCCTCGGCCATCTCTTTCGATTTGGTCAGTTGCCAGATGTAGGTGTGCAGGTAATCTGCGTAGTCATGGAACAGCTGCCGGAAGGCTTTTTCATTGCCCCGGGATACTTCCTTCAAGAGTGGTTCACTTATTTCTACAACCTTGGTTTGCAAAAGATGTCCCCTTTATTGGGTGTTTGTAAACATATCGAAAAAAGCCTGATGCACGCAACATCAGGCTTTAAAATTTTACAGAAATATGTATCTGCGCGTTCCGGGCTGCCCGCCCGCGGCGCCGTGTGCGTGCCCGCGGTGATACGGGACTGACATACGGTCCGCGGCAGGTTTATGTCCGGACTTCCCTGCGCATGAAAAGATAATACGACAGCGCGAAACAAACGACCGTGGCCGCGATGAGGCCGCACAGCTGGGGCCAGGCCACCAGCAGGCTTTCCCGGAGGCTCAGCGGCGCGGGGATGGCCCCGGCCATCTGCTCGATGGTCAGCGGCCCCAGGCTGCGTACCGAGGGCATCAGCAGGGTGGTGGTAGCGTCTGTGTACAGCTGGCTGGGCACCAGGCGCAGGAAGGTCAGGATGATGTCGTTGTACGACATGAGCTGTTCCTGGCTCAGCTGGTTCGGGTCGGGTAACAGGGCCCGCACCACCAGGTTGAGGATGATCTGGTAAAATACGGTGAAGAACAGCCAGATGGCGATGGCGGTGAGCGCGGAAGTGGCGGCCTGCCGGAACTTCACCGACAGGAGGATCGACAGGTTCAGCCAGAACGACACGTAGAGGATGCTCAATACCACGAAACACAGGATGCGGACCAGCTCGGAAGGCTCCATCTTCACGCCCGTGATCACCAGCCCGCCGCCGATCATCAATAAGCTGAGCGATAAAAACAGGGTGCTGATGACGATCAGTGAGGCCACGAATTTCGCGTTGAGCACGGCATCGCGGTATACGGGCTGCGCGATGAGCCGCACGAGCGTGCCGTTGGCCTGTTCGGAATTGATGGCGTCGAAGCCGAGCGCAATGCCCAGCAGGGGGCCCAGGAAGCCGATGAATACATGGAAGGGCGGCAGCGAACCGTCGGTGGTGGTCAGCAGTTTAAGATACAGGAAAGAGCCGTCCGGGTCGCCGGGGTTGGCCGTCACTTTGCCGATGTTGGCCATGGCCACGTACATCGCGCCAAAAAAAGTGAGGAGTATCAGCCCGGCGAGAATGATGAACCGCCAGCTATGCACCTGGTCGGCCACTTCTTTCCGCACCATCACCCAGAACGGGCTGCGGGCCCGCATCTCAGCGCTTTTTGAATTTCCCGAAAAAAGACCGTTGAAAAAGGCCGCTTGACTTTTCATTGGAGACGTTTTCCTTTAAGTTGTTTTCAAAATACCGGTGATAGATTTCATCGAGGCCGTAGGTTTTTTTCTGCACGCCCATGACGTCGAAACCCTTTCCCACAAAAAAACGGACGATGTCGGGCGTGATATCCTGCATGCCTGCAATCTCCACGGCGTTCCCGGCTACCGCCACCTGCCGGATGCCCGGCAGTTGCAGGAGGTCCGCCTCCAGCGCGCCGTTTTGCTTGTAGGGCGATTGCAGCGTTACCTGCAACGTGTAGGGCGTGGTGCTGAACAATTCACCGGCCAGCGTCTCAATCCCGCCTTGTGCGAGCAGTTTGCCGCCAACGAATATGCCCACACGGCTGCACACCTGCTGTACCTGGTGCAGGTGATGGGACGATAATAAAATTGTAAGGCCCTGGCGCCGGTTGAGTTGCAGTATGAGTTCGAGGAAATCCTTTACGCCCGCGGGATCGATCCCCAGGGTAGGCTCGTCGAGAATGATCACTTCCGGCTGCCGGATCAGTACATCCGCCAATCCGAGGCGCTGTTTCATCCCTCTTGAAAAGGTACCGGCTTTTTTGTGGATGGCCCCTTCGAGCCCGACTTCCACCAGCATTTCTTTGGCCCGTTCCCTCACCCGGGCTTCCGGTGTGCCGTTGAGCCGGGCGATGTACATGAGATTGTCGAGCGCGGTGAGATCGTTGTAGAAACCGACACTGTCGGGCATATAACCGACTTTCCGTTTCACGGCGATGGGATTGCGTGTGGCGTTCAGTCCGCAGATGCGCACCTCGCCAGCGGTAGGTTCGGTCAACCCGAGCAGCATGAGGATAGTGGTGGATTTGCCGGCGCCGTTAGGCCCCAGCAGTCCGAATATTTCGCCCTTGCCGATGGAGAGATCCAGGTTGTCTACCGCCTTCAGAGAGCCATAGGTTTTGGTGAGCCCACGCGTCTCAATGATTGCTTGTTCCATAGTGCACTATCTTCTGCCATATTTACGGATAAGGTAGTAAACGGCGCCGAGGGCCGCGAGTATGATCAGGATACCCAGCCATCCCGTGAGCAGGGAGGTTTTGACCGTCATCCGGAAAGCCGCGTTGGAATTGGCGTTGGCGTTCTTTGCGGTGAAGGTGGTCACATAATCGCCGGCGATGGTTTTGTCCGGCACCTTCAGCCTGGCTACCACCTGTTGCTCCTTGCCCGGCTCGAGGCGCGCGACGTTAGCCGGTGAAAAGGTGGTTTCCCATTGCGGCGGAGCCTGTGCCGATAACTCCACATTGTCGAGCGCGATGGTGCCGGAATTTTTCATCACGAGATGGATCTCTTTCGTGCTGCCTTCGGTAACATCGTCGCTCAACCGGCCGCTGGGTGTGGAAAGCGTAATGGCATAGGCGCCTTTCACGACGGCTTCCAGCGTGAGCTTCAGCGAATCGTGCCCGGAGAGGGCGAGCACGGGAATGGTGTACTTCCCGGGCTTCGTGTCTGCGCCCGGGATGAGCTCGACGGCAATGTCCTGCACCTTCGCGGAATCCATCTGCAGCGAGGTGACCTGGTAGCCTTCTGCTTTGAAAGACAGGCTCCAGCCCGCGGGCGTTTGTGCAGACAACTGGAAGATGCGCGGCACGCGTGCGGTGTTACGCAGCGTGGCATTGTAAGTGAAGGGAGTGCTGGCGGCTGCTTCGAGATTCATGAGCCGCACCGTAAATGGTGATGTTGACTGGCTGCCGGTTTGCGCGATGCCCTGGCGGGCGGCTAAAAACAATACTGCAAATAAAAGAATGGCATTTGCATGCGGCATAACGCGGCGCTGATACTTGCTGATACTGGCTGACATTGCTAACTGAAGATTAATAAATATTAATTATACTTTTTATAAAATAATAGCTATTTACCTTTTTCCTTACAGCAAAGGAGACAGGAACAACTGTTCCTGAATGGCCGCCAATTTATGAAGAAAAATAAAAACTGAAAAGCAAAAAAATGTAAAAATTGATAGGGGACGACGAAGAAAATTGTGCGGGCCACCTTTAGGCGTGGGATTATATCGCACACCCACCGACTGCTGCAGCGGATTTTCGGGAAGCCGGGTCAAAACAAAAAGGGAGCTGCCTGCGCAACTCCCTTTCCCGAAAATTTCTTTCGCTAATTTTTATCCCACCACAACGGCGTGGTGATTTTATCCGGCCCTTTCAGCAGGGTTACCGCATCGCCCATGGCGGCGGCATTGTTCTGCGTTTCCTGCGTCAGGAAGGTAAGCCTTCTGATCCATTGCGTGGCAGGGTTGGTGACATCCGCATTGTCGGAATTCGCCACCGGGTAGAGGCTGAATGCATGGCTTCTCCGGTAATCCGCCCAGGCTTCGCAGCCGTCAGGGAACAGCGCGAGCCATTTCTGCACGGAGATCTGCGCACGCTGTGTGGCGGGATTGGCCACGTCGAACTGCACGGGGAAGTTCACCAGCGCGGGCGAGTTCAGGAAGTCCGCGGGCGCAACGGCCGGCGTCAGCCCGTGGATGTAAGCCTGTATGGCCACATTATCGGTGATGCCCCATTGTTTCATAGATTGTGTGATGCCGGCTTCGTACAGCTCCAGTGCCGTACCGCCCATGCTCCAGCCCAGCGTGGCGCCTTCCGCCCTCAGGAAAAAGGCTTCCGCGGCGCACATAACGTTCTGCGGGGTGGAGAGGTGCGTGGCAATACCGCCCGCTGCCAGAGAGCTCCATCTGGCGCCTACATGCGAGGTGGCGGCAGGAGTGTTGGCGGCGTTGGTCAGTTGTGTGGCGGTCAGCCCGTTCCGCAGGCCTTCAAATGTTTTGGAAGTCACTGCCGGTAAAAAATACACGGGCATACGCGGGTCTTTGTATCCTTTCAGCACGGATTCCATGGCCGCGCTCATCCGGAATTCGTTCCAGTCGCTCATTTGCGACAGGCCGTTGATGTCGTTGCCGTTGAGGCTTTTCTGCATCAGGGCATCGTCTTCGGGGCTGCTCGTCATCACGCCAGCGGCATAAGCGGCTTCCGCTTCCGTTTTGGCGCGCGCAGGGTCTACTTTCGAAATCCGCAGGGCGAGCCGCAGGCGAAGGGTATTCGCGAATTTGATCCACTTGTTCACGTCGCCGCCGTAAATGATATCGAAGGTGCCGAAGGGTTTCTCCGCTGTTTTGCCTTTCAGTACGGTAACGGCAGCCGTCAGCCTTTTGAAGAAATCGTCGTAGATTTTATCCTGGGCGTCATACGGCACCGTGTTAGCCACTTCGCCGGCTTTGAAATAGGGAATGGGCCCCCAGTAGTCGGTAACCCGGTGGAACGCCAGCACCCACACGATGTTGGCGAGTGCATACTCCGCGGAAGTGGCTTCCGTTTTCTGGAAAATGGTTTGCAGTTGCGGCACCGCGCCGGTGTACAGGCGCAGCCAGGCGTTGTTGAACCAGTCCGACCGCATCACGTAGCGGTCTGACGGAAAGGAGGTGGCTACGCAGGCGAAATACTGTGCATATTGGTCCGCATTGAGGTTCTGCGCCGTCTGGTAACTGGTGGCGAACATGGCCTGATCCTGCGCACGGGTGAAAAGGAAAGGCAGTTCCGCCGCATCTATCTTGACGATCGCATCGGAGTTGGTATTGATCGATTCGAACTTTTTGGTGCAGGACGCGGCCGTCAGCAGCAGGGCGCCCATGAATATGGAGAGTGTTTTCATCATTTCAGGTTTTAGTTTTAGAATCCCACTTTCAGGTTAAAGCCCCAGCTGCGTGTAGAAGGCAGGTTGCCGTATTCCACGCCCTGGTAGTTACTGTTGGCCAGGCTCAGTTCCGGGTCGAACCACATCTTCCGTTTGCCCAGCCCCGGTATATCGAGCCTGGAGCTGCCGCGGTACAGCCAGGCGATGTTGCGCCCAACCGCCGATATCTTCAGCGATTTGATGAAAGATTTGGCGGGCACGGGGATGGTATATCCGAACGAGATTTCCCGGAGGCGGAAGCTGGTGGCGTCGTAGGCAAAGAATTCGGCTGCTCCGTACCGTTTGCCGGAGGCGGTTTGCCAGAAGTCCTGCGCGGAGATGGCCGCGTTGACGGGTTGTTTGTTGGCATCCACACCGCCGAGGTTCCATCCGCCTTCGCGGTACCGCTCCGTTACTTCGGGGATGCCGCTGAAAGCAAGGTTCATTTCGGTCCCGGATACGATCGTGCCGCCTACACGGCCATCTGCCAGCACGCGTAGCGAGAATGCCTTGTAGTTAAGCGTGTTGGTGAGGCCGAGGTTGGCTTTGGGATTGAAGTTGCCGATGTAGGTAGGCGTGCTGGTGAGCACCGGTTTGCCGGCCGCGGTCACGAGGCGTTTGCCCTCTTCGTTCGTGGCCCATTTCAGACCGTGCAGGTCGCCGTAGCTGCCGCCGGTTTGCACCACTACCGTGGCCACACGGGCGTCTGTATTGATCGCGAATGTTTTGATGTTGTCGGTCAGTTCGATCACCTTGTTGTTGTTAAACGCAAGGTTGAACGACGCATCCCAGGTGAAGTTGTTGCTGCGTACAGGGGTGCCCGTTAGCATGAACTCCCAGCCGGTGTTCTGGATGTTGCCGGCGTTGATGTACTGCGTGAGATAGCCGGTAGCGGCGGGCACGCTTAAAGACAGCAGCTGGTTCTTGGCATTGCTCTTATAGTAGGTGGCGTTCAGGCCGATGCGGTTGTCGATCAGCCGGATGTCGAGCCCTGCTTCGATATTGCCTACGATCTCTGGTTTGAGATCGGCGATGGGCAACACGGTGGTCCGCCCGATCTGCCCGTTGCCGGCGCTCTGCGTGAAGTTATAGGTGGCGATGCGGATCTGCTCCTGCCCGCCATTACCTACCTGCGCATAGTTCACGCTGGCTTTCAGGAAAGAAATGGGAGTGGGCATTTTGATGAGATCGGACAGCACCACGGATGCACCCGCTGAATAATAAGCGTATGAATAAGGGTCGGGCAGCCGTGAGTCCCAGTCGTTCCGGATGCTCGCATCCAGGAAGATGGCGTTTTTGTAGGAGAAGGCAGCCTGTCCGAAGAGCGACTGCGTCTGGTTGCCACCGGCAGAAGCGGTAGGGAAGGGCGCTTTCGCAAACGCGGTGCTGAAGCGGTTCGGCACGCGGAGCCCATTGGCCTGCAGGGTATTGATGCGGTTGGTGATGTCCCGGAAGATCGCACCGGCATAATAAGTGACGTCAAAATCGCGGGCGATATGGTTCTTTCCTTCGAATATGAGGTCATACCACTGCTGGGTGGTGCGGAGGTTGCTGAGGATGTATTCCCCGCCGGTACCCAGCGCCGCGCGCAGCACGGTACCTTCCATATAGGCCTGGTCGAGCTGATCCGTCATTTTGTCGAGGTTCGCACGGCCCGTTACACTCAGCCAGTCGGTGAGCTGGTATTTCATGGAAAGGAAACCCATGATACGGTCGCGGTTGGCGTTGATCGACGTGTTATAGATCATCCAGTAAGGGTTCTGGTAGATGGATCCCAAGGTAGCTGGCCAGGGCGTTGCAACAGGCGTGCCCTGCGTGCCGATGGTCTGGTAGTTCTTCGCATCGGCCAGGCTCACGTTGCGGGGCGCCTGGTAAATGTCGATCACGGGGGAGTTTTCTTCCCCATTCCGCGGAATATTCTCGATGCGCTGGTTGATATAAGTGATGCGGGCGTCTGTGGAGAATTTCGGGCTGAACTGGTTGCTGATCCGGAAGTTCACGGTATGCCGCATCAGGCTGTTCTCCGGTACCACGCCGCTTACGGCGTTATTGGTGTACGAGAGGTACGACTGCATCTTCTCCGTTCCGGCCGACACGCCGATGTAATTATTAAAGGACACCCCGTTCCGGAAAAAGTCTTTGATATTGTCCGGCTGCGCACTGTAAGTGCCCGGTTTGCCGAGGTGATTGGTGAACGACTGGCCCGTCATCTTTGCACCCCAGCTGTCGCCCACGGATGCGTTGAGCGTGCCGCCGAGGCCTTGCCCGTACTGGTTCTGCACGCGGGGAAGCGAAAACGCGCTTTCAAACGCCACGCCGGAGTTCACGTCTACCGAGAAGTTGTTTTTCTTCCCCTTTTTGGTGGTGATCACCAGCACGCCGTTGCCCGCCTGGCTACCGTACAATGCGGCGGCGGAAGCGCCCCGCAGTACGCTCACACTCTCGATGTCGTCCGGGTTCACATTAGAGGCCCCATCCGGGCCCTGGATGCCACCGAACGTATTGCCGGTCACGTTATACGTGGGGTTGGCGATGGGTACGCCATCTACCACGATCAGGGCGTTGTTGGTGCCCTGGATGGAGCGGTTGCCGCGCAATACGATACGCGCGCCGCTGCCCGGCCCGCCGGAGCCCTGGGTGATGATGGCGTTGGCCACTTTCCCCTGCAGCGAATTGAGGATGTTGTTGGCATCCCGCACTTCGTTCAGTTCGGCGGTTTTAACGGTCTGCATGGCATACACGAGGCCTTTCGACTGCCGTGAAATACCGAGCGCCGTCACCACGATCTCGTTGATGTTCTTGGCCAGCTGTTTCAACACAACGGCGTATTCCGTTCTGTTGTCGACTGTTACCTGCGCCTGTTCGTAACCAATGGACGAGAGCTGCAGCACGGCGCCGGGCGCTACCGTCAGGGAGAAAGTGCCGTCTGCATTGGTGACGGTTCCTCCCTTGCCGTTTTTGATGGCCACGGTAATTCCCGGAACAGCAGCGCCGGTTTCATCCGTCACCTTTCCGGTTACTTTTCTGGCTTGTGCAGCCGCAAAAAATGGAAGCAAGATACCCAACAGGAGCAACGTCAGGTATTGTTTGATACTAGTGCCGTCAAACATGATAGTCTCGATTTTGGTTAATGATAAGGTTCTTCTTTTGTGGAACTCAGATTTTGGACCGTGTTTTAAATATAAACAACCTGTGTCAAATTCACTATGTTTCAGCGAATAAAGGGGGGAATATCTTAAATGAATAGGGGGATTATTATAAATCCCCCTATAAGTAACTGGTTATCAATTTAGTATTTTGCCGTTTTTTAGGATTGTTCTACCCTGAAATCTTCATTACACCATAGCCGAACAGCTGACGCCGGCCGGTATGCGGTTCTTTTTTTTATATCTGGCACTGTTGAAGGGCACCGGGGTTATTTGCTGCGCGGCAGCGACACGGTCGTCTGGTAATTGGAATAATTGTACAGCGGGTTTTTCTTCGGATGGTACAACTTCCCGGGCAGCGGGTTGTCTGCCTGGGTGTACACCCAGATTTCCTCCGGGCTCCAAACCACGATCTCGTCGCGGCAGTCGCCGGTTAAATCCAGCACGGCATTGCACATATCCGGGTGCCCGTCGTCGGGGAACCGAAGCACTTTGCGGCCGCGGCCGTCGTAAACGCCACCTTCCTCCACATTCGCATTGTGAATGAAATACTCCTCCGTTTTGCCGGCCCAGTTCAGCGGTAGCACCATGCTGCCATACTGATTGGGCTCAAAATCGTGGTAGATGTTGCCGTCCGCATCGTAGAAATGAATGATGCCCTGATTGGCCCAGAAGTTAATGGTGACGGTCTCGAGCCCGGGCAGATCGTCCCGGAAATTGGCGACTGAGGGGTTCTGCGCATGCCCGATGAAATAATGCCGGAGCATGTTGCCCTTCACGTCCGTGAAAAACATGCCCTCGTCGCTGGCGGCGCAGAGTGTTTGCAGGGTGCCATTCTGTTTGAAGTCCACGATGGCCACGCCATCCGCATGATCTTTCAGCATTTTTTCATGGCTCCAGCGCACGGTACCGTCACTGTTGAACAGCGTATAGCCGATGAGCAGTTCGTCTTTCCCGTCGCCGTCGGTATCCAGCGCAAAGGGGTAGTGGCCGGTGTTGCACGACGCCTGCCAGAGCGGGTTCAGTTTATTGTCGAGCGCCCACAGGTGACGGTAACGGTCTTTGATGATGATGTCGCCGGCATAACCCTGCCCGCGCAGATCGCAGAAAAAAAGACAGTCGCCGAGGATGCGCTCCCTGCTGGAGTCGGGCAGCATGGGGGTGGGGCTTTTATATTTTGTTTTGCCGGTGGCGGCGTCCGCTACGATGATCTCCTTATTCATGCAGTACACCACTTCATTTTTGCCGTCGTTGTCGAGGTCGTGTACCTGGAAAGCCACATCATTGGTAAGATGATCTTTCCAGAGATCTGGTTTGCCGATCTGCCAGAGTCTTTCTCCATCGAAGGTCATGGCCGTCAGGCAGCTCAGTTCGCTGCGGTTATCGGCCGGGCCGTGGTGTACCACCTGCCCGATGAGCACATCTGTTTTCCGGTCGCCGTTGAGGTCGCCGAAGCGCAGGTTCCGGCCCACACCGAAACCCGGCGTAGCTATTTTTTTCCAGAGTACCATGCGGGGATTGGCGGCCTGCAAGGCGGTTTCTTCCTCTGCCTTGACGGCCCTGCGGTGTGCCAGCAGCTGTTGCGCGGGAGCAGGCATGGAAACGGCGACGCGGCTGAACGCAGTGGGCATGTCGGCCAGCAAGGCAATTTTTCCTTCCCGGAAGGTGGTGTCGGTGACGCGCAGCTGCGGGCCACCGGTAAAGCCTGCTTTGATCTCGTCGCCCTGAACGGTCACCGTGGCATCGAGGTAGCTGCCGGGCCTGAAACTAAAAGGCTGCTCCTCCAGGAGCCACTCATCGAGCTTCCGGAATGCACTGCCATGCCGCACCAGTTTGAGCACCGCCCTGTCGTTTTCTATCCCGAAGAAATAATAACAGCGGTCGTTTCGGTACCGGAAGGCAACGCCGCTCTGGCGGCGACTGTCCGACGGAGCAAACCGCACCTGCAACGTATAGTCTTTCCAGAATTCGTGACCGGTAACGAGCATGGGATGATAGTCTGCGGTCGGAGGGTAGGAAAGATGCTGCACGACGACCCTGTCGCCGCCGTCTGACCGTACCAGCCAGGAATTTTGCGTGGCGAAGCGGAAGGTAGATTGTGCCCAGTTGCCTGCCGGCGCCGCTTCCCGCAAATAATGATACTCCGTATGCGCGCCCGTCCGGGAAAACATGGGGCCGCTGGGCAGGGCGTTGAAATCGTCGGAAAAAATCACCGCACTTTTCGGGCTGCAGGATGCCAGCATGGCCAGCCCGGCCACCAGGAAGGATAGTTTGTGCATTACCGTAATGTTTAAAGAAAGGAATTCATAACGTGGGCGGTCAACTTCACCCGATGTTCCGGGCCGCCGGATACTAATTTATGCAAACGGTTGCATTAAAACAACAATGTATTGCCCCGCACGGTGTGAATGCGTACTTTCGGTGGAGGGCCGCCGGGGACACGCATATATATTATACTCTTAATGAAAACTTAACCCGCCGGCAGTGAAGACAATTAAAAGAAATCGCATTCTTTACGCAAAATTAGCTTCAATGAACAGGTTTAGAAAAACAAGCAGCCTCTCCGCGGCGCTGCTGATCGCTTCCATGGGCTGTGCACTGGCGCAGTCGGCCGTTACCGGCGTGGTGTATCAGGACGCGAACGGCAATGGCAAAAAAGACAAAAAAGAAACGGGTATCGCCGGGGTTTCCGTGAGCAATGGGGTAGAAGTGACGGTGACCGACGCACAAGGCCGGTACCAGCTGCCCGTGGGCAACGATAACATGATTTTCGTGATCAAACCGGCAGGCTACAAAGTGCCGGTGAACGCACTCAACCAGCCGCAGCACTACTATGCGCATAAACCCGCCGGCTCGCCGGCGCTGAAATACAAAGGCGTGCCGGCCACCGGTAACCTGCCGAAATCAGTAGACTTTCCGCTGGCGAAATATGAAGAAAGCGCCGACTTCACCGCGCTGGTGTTCGGTGATCCGCAGGCTTACAACCTCGACGAGATCGGGTACTTCTCCAAAAGCATCGTGTCTGAAGTGAAAGGCATCAGCAACGTGGCCTTCGGCCTGAGCCTCGGCGACCTCGTTGGCGATGATCTCAGCCTGCACAATCCCTACATCAAAGCCGTCAACGAAATCGGGCTGCCCTGGTACAACGTGCTCGGCAATCACGATATGAACTACGACGCCGTGGCGGATTCACTGTCTGATGAATCGTTTGAAGCAGGGTTTGGCCCCGCCAACTATGCCTACAACTACGGCAACGCTCACTTCATCGTGCTCGACGATATCCTTTATCCCGATCCCCGCGACGGTAAAAGCTACTGGGGCGGCTTCCGGAAGAGCCAGCTCGACTTCGTGGAAAATGACCTGAAACACGTGCCGAAAGACAAACTCATCGTGTTGTCGTTCCACATTCCCCTGATGCACAACAATGAAGACGCATTCCGCAACGCCGACCGGCAAAGGCTGTTCGACATCCTGAAAGATTTCCCGCATACACTGTCCATGTCTGCCCACACCCACCTGCAACGCCAGAACTTTTACGGCAAAGCGGAAGGCTGGCAGCAGGAAAAACCGCATCATGAGTACAATGCCGGCACCACTTCGGGCGACTGGTATTCCGGTGAGATCGGCAGCAAAGGTTTCCCCGACGGTACCATGCGTGACGGTACGCCGCGTGGTTACGCATTTCTCAACATCCGCGGCAACCAGTACACGATCGACTACAAAGTGGCCGGCGCACCGAAGGACTACCAGATCAAACTGTTCCACCCCAAAGTGGTGAACCAGGAGAAGCCGGGCGCTGCGGGTATTTACGCCAACTTTTTTATGGGCGATAAAGGCAGCAAAGTGGAATACCGCGTCGGCAATGGCGAATGGAAGAAGATGGTGTATGTCGAGGACGCCGATCCTGCATACGAAAACGAACTGTATAAATGGGATACGACGGAAGAGCTGCTGCCCGGCCGCCGTCCCTCCAACCCCGAAAACTGTACCCATCTCTGGCGAGGCCCCGTGCCGCGCGGACTGGCGGCTGGCGAGCACCAGATCGAAGTGCGCGCTACCGATATGTTCGGGAAAACGTTTACCCAGATAGGTAAAATCCGATACGCATTGCCCAAATGATCAAATAGCTGAAATACCTGAAAGGCCGCCGGTTTAACCAGCGGCTTTTTTTATTGCCGCAGTGTGGTTATT
Source organism: Chitinophaga lutea (assembly GCF_003813775.1). Lineage (NCBI taxonomy): Bacteria > Pseudomonadati > Bacteroidota > Chitinophagia > Chitinophagales > Chitinophagaceae > Chitinophaga > Chitinophaga lutea. Next base: position 83,359 of record NZ_RPDH01000002.1, read on the forward strand.
CCACGCACGTACGGGATGATATCGTTGGGTTGCCGTTGAGCATCCACCTCGCAAAAAAATGGCAGGATAGCAGCAGTAACTGTTGGGAAAACCCGTGAAGAAATATTGATTTTCACTTAAATTTGAAGCATGCAAAAAACGATCACCTTCCTGATGTTTTCCGGCCCGCAATTCGGCAAGGCGGAAGAAGCCATGCGGCTGTATGTTTCCCTCTTTCCCAATTCCGCCATCGATCACGTTGATTATTACAAAGCCGGCGAGCCGGGTGGCACCGAAGGCACTGTCAAACACGCGCGGTTTACGCTGGCAGGGCAGGCGTACATGGCCATCGACAGCGGCTGGGATCACCAGTTCAATTTCACGCCTTCCGTGTCGATTTACGTGAATTGCGAAAGTGAAACGGAGCTGGATACACTGTACGCCAAACTATCCGCGGACGGCAGCGTGCTGATGGCGCCGGGCGATTACGGCTTCAGTAAAAAATTCACCTGGATGGCAGACCGCTTTGGTGTTTCATGGCAACTGAATTTGGCCTGATACAATGTTGTTTGTTTTTATAGCGCGCTCCTGCGTTGGTGGGTAGCGGCGTGTTTCTACGTAAAATATTTTCACCTGCTTCATTAACAAAACAAATTTTGCAATTACTCCGGAACGCTGTAATTTAACAGCTGTAAGAGTTTTGAAGAGAGAACCGTCCCTAAGTACCGTTAAACCAATGAAGAGCGCTGTAAGTATGTAGAGAAGTATAGCCCCTTTTTATTGATTATTCCTATAACTAATGTATTGCAGATGAAATTGACCCCAATTACGTTGGTTGCATTCGTTGTAATATTACATTCCTGTACCCGTGGCGCCAAAGAAGATACCGGCGTTGTCCAGGATTCCTCCGCAACCTTTCCAGAACCCCCTCCGCCGCCTCCGGAACGGGCGTCTCCGCAAATTTACTGGCCGAAGATGAACAAGGAACAGGCCGAAGAATTGTCCAGGCAATACCCCACATCGGCGATGGTGGAACCCGATCACCTGATGCTGGTGGAAACGCTGGCGGACGAGTTTGAACCGGAAGAAGTGCTCCTTGAGTTTATGCGCCGCACCGGCGATATGAAAGGCGATACCATTTTCCCGCCCCGCATCCGCGGCAGGTACCCCATTGGCGCGATTCCCGGGATCCTGGAGAAAAACAGGCGGCTGCATCCCCTCACGGACATGGATGTGTGGGGCCTGCTGGAGCGATCAGGTTTCAGGAGAGGGTTCCGTGTGATCATCGGGGAAGATAACCGGGAAGAGGTGCGGTACAATACAGGCGATCTGGGGAATGCACATCCCACAAGAAAAGACATGAACAACGCCGTAGGCGTGGCCGCCGTGGTGCATCGCGATTATCTGAACGTTCTGAAAAACGGGAATTTCGAGCTGAAAGGGTATAAAACACTGCAGGAGAAATATGAGCTGTGCCCCGGTGAGGCGTTTTTCCAGCAGCCGGCCACCGCCAACTGCAGCGCGTTTGCGGTAAACGACTCTACGCTCGTTACCGCGGGGCATTGTTTTTCGGAACAAACCGCCGGCAACTACTACTTCATTTTCGATTATATCGTGGGCGACAATAATCTTCCCTCGGGGAAATTCCTGGCGTCGCAGGTGTATACCGCCAAAAGCGTAAAGAGATATTACGATCCGCCGAACAACCGTGATCTCTGTATAGTCCGCCTCAACAGGAAACTGCCCCGTCAGCGGGTGCGCGAGCTGAACGTGCCCGGTCCGTGTGATCCGCTGGGTTCCTATTACGTCATCGGCTGCCCGGGCGGCGTACCGCTTAAACTGGCGGGCAAGGCGAAGATCATGAGTAACCTTCATCCGGCATTTTTTACGGTAGACAGCGATACCTACAAAGGCAATTCCGGTTCGCCGGTGTTCAACGCACTGACCAATAAAGTGGAAGGTTACCTGATCGAGGGCGGCAGGGACTATATCCGCAACCCCAAAAACATTAAATGTTACGTCTCCGTATTATGCCTCGATCACGATTGCAGGGGCTCGAAAGGCGAAAAAGTTATCCGCAACTCTCAATTCATTCACCTGTTAAATTAAAGACCCATGAAGAAGTGGTTCCCGGGATGGCTGATGCTGTTCCTGCTTTGGAGCATCACCTTACCCGCGCAGCAGATTACGCTGGACAGCAACGGCCGGGTGACGCAAATGAAACTACCGGACAAGCCGGCGCCGTTCGCCATTTCCATCAGCAGCCGCTTCGACAACGAAGCCATATGGCGCGGCGTCAGCGATGCGCTCTCGGAGAAGCTGGATGCTACCGTCCGCAACCTGAAAGATACCGGCCAGGCTTATCTGCAGTACTACGATCAGTTGTGGACCACCACCGTACGGGCGCAGGTAGTAAAGGAACTGGAGGCGATCGGCAGCTGGCTGAAGGATGAACAGGCAATCGTTACCGCGGTGCATCTGCGGCCGTTTTTCACGGCGCTGCAACAGCTTCGCGCGGCAGCCGGCAACAAAGGGTTTTACGAACTGAACGGCCGGCCGCTGGGCAGCCGGAATACCGTTACCACGGATGTGTACGACGATGTGGTGAATGCCTATCACCTGAAAATTACCGCCAACAGCCTGTACAATAAATTCCTGACGGATCTCTTCCGCACCACCTTCCCGCTGGCAGACAACAGCGGCCTGAACCAGCTGTCCGCCACCGATTTCAACACCACCACCGAAACCGCCCTGAAAACCCTGCTGGACAGGGCGCAGCAGCTGTCGGGCGTTCATGTCAATAACATGGACAGTGCGCGGCAGGATGCGATTTTCCAGTTGGATGCGGACGTGAACGCCAACCCGGTAGTGACGGCGGTGCAGGGGAGCGCCTATTTCAAAAACTGGGTCTGGATGCGGAAAGGCGAGCCCACCATCAATCCTTTCGAGTTGAAAGCGAAAGACGAAGCGCGCGGGCGGCAGCGGCCCCGGCAGTTCACCCGCAACGAAAACAAATCGCTGCTGGGGGAAATGACCAGGGGCAACCGGTTGCTGAACGACATCCTGCTGCCGGCTGATGATCAAAAGAATGTACGCAATATTCACTATTTCCGCCTGGGCGCGGCGTTGAACAAAACCAACGAGATCAAAACGCCGGTGCGGGGCAACGAGAATGTAAAGATCAATATGCATAACACCGGGCAGGAGGAAAGGCTGGAGCTGCTCCTGTTATCGAAGGAAGCGCACAGCGGCCGCAACAACTTTGTGACCGGGCTCGATACGAGCGTTTCCATGCTATTGCGGGTCATAACGCTGATGAACCCTACTGCCTCCCTCTGGGGAACCGTTGGCGGCCTGCTCGGCGGCGCCAAAAGCGCTGCGGAAGCGGAAGCATTCACCGGGGCAATGTTGCTAAGGGACTCGGTAAGACCCGTAACGGTTATCTGGAGCGCACTGGAGACGGATCTTCGCAAGCTGAACATGTACAATGCGTTTCTTTTCGAGTCGTCGAAAAAGTGCCCGGACGTTATCCGGCTGGTTCATGAGGGGAAAGTCGACGAGGGGGAAACATACATCCGGCATTACGTGGAATGTTATATGAAGGCCTATGATGGTTTTGCCACCGCGTTGGAAAGGTTGTCGATCGACAGCCTGGTAATCGCCAATACCTACACGGCCGTTTGGGAAAGTAACCTGCCGCCTTCGGACGTAAGCCTGGCGCCGCCTTCGGCCACGCCGCTATTCAGAACTGAAATACTCGAAACCGGTGAAGTAGACGAAGATGTGACCAGCAAATACGCCGTCAGGAGTTATTTCTCCCGGCCAGACACCGCTGCGAAAAGAATGGTGAAAGACAGCCTGACGGCGGCGACGTTCAGTATCAAAAACGGCAAGCTGAAATGGGTGGATGTGAGCGCCGGTCTGGCGTTTACTCTGCCGAACAAATACTACGGCATCAACACCGTTACCTTCAATACCAATGCCGCACCCACTATCACCACCAAACGGGAAACCGTGAGCGTGGTGGCCGGGCTGAACATTTATGTGGCCCGCATCAACATGCTCGACGATCACTGGTTCCATTCCCCGAAATGCCCGTTCTACAGCCGCCTGTCGTTTTTCGTGGGACTGAATATTCCCGATGTGATGAACCATTTTTACCCCGGTATTTCTTACGATCTCATACCCGGCTTCAAGCTGGTGGGAGGGGTACATCTTTACCGGCATACCAAATACCGGATCAGGAACAATGCGGAAACGGACAAAACGGTTTCGCTGCACGATGCGGGGCCGTTCCTGTCGCTGAACATCAGCCCTGACATTCTGCTGAAAGGCTTCAATGTGTTCAAAAAATAACAGACCATGAAAAAACTATTATACATATTGGTAGCCATGCTCCTGTCGGCCTGCGTGAAAGACGGTCACGACGCGGGAGACGATGTGAAGGGCACCGGCAGTATCTCCGGGCAGCTGAGCTACCAGGATAAATTCAACGGCCGCGGAGAGCAGCGCCTGCTGGCCAACAGGAAGGTGTACCTCAGTTATATTCCCGGCGATTCGGTGAATTACATTTATTATGCGACGACCGACGCGCAGGGGAACTTTACCTTCAAAAGGGTGTACGAGGGGCGCGATTATATGCTGTTTTTTGCGGACAGCGTCAATGGCATCCACTTCTCAAAATATCTTACCGTTACGGCGTCGAAAGACAGTGTGAAGATGGTGGCCGAGAACGATACGCTGCGCCAGAACGGCATGTTGTTTTACGTGCTCGACAACCAGTTGCAGCCGTTGAAAGACGTGGAAGTGGGCCTGTTCAACAACGGGGAGATCTTTCAATCCGACACCACCAACAAACTGAGCATCGATCAGAAAAAGTCGGACATGTACGGCCGGGTGATTTTTTATAATTACAAGGAAGGGCGGTATTATCTGCGCGCCAAAACCAGCAGTCCCGCCGGTGCTATCTCGGCCGACACTTCTTTCGGCTTCCGCGGCGCCGGTATCAGCAGCGATACCATCCTTATGAAAACAACGCTGTCGCTGAAAAACACATTGATGGTGCGCACAGTGGACGAATCCGGGAAGTTGCTGCCCGGCATTCCGTTCTGCCTGTACAACAATCCTTTGCAGTTCAACATCGAAACCTGCGCGTCCAGCAACCGTAAGGAAACCAGCGGGGCGGACGGTACGCTCAAGATCACCAATATACTGCCGGGCGAATATTACCTGTATGCCGAAACGAAGGTGAACAATACCGATTACCGGGGCAAACTCACCGTCACGGTGAACGCATCCGGCCAGACGAACGCCGACATCGTGCTGAAAAAAATAACGCCGAACGAACTGGCGGTGCGGGCGGTGGATGAAGCGGGCAACCCCTTGCCGGGCATCGCCGTGTGTATGTTCAACAACCCGCTGCAGTTCGGGATAGAAACCTGTGCAGGCCATTACAGAACGGAAACCACGAAAGAAGACGGGCTCGTGAAATTCAACACGCTGTCTGCCGCCAATTATTATCTATATGCCGGTGCCACATTTAATAACATGGAATACCGGGGCAAGGCTGTTATTTTTGTGAATGCGGCCGGGCAAACGAATGCGGACCTTGTGCTGAAGAAAGTGCTGCCGGCCAGTGAGCTGGAAATCACGGCCCGCGACCATGCCGGCACGCCGGTGAACAGCACCAAGTTGTATTTCTTTACGAGCAGGGTGCTGTTTGATGCCGATACCACACTGGGCAATGTGCGCGAAGTCACCACGGAGCAGAATGGGAAAATCACCATTCCAAACATGCCGGAAGGCAGGTATTACATCCGTGCGAGGGTGGTAGTGGGCGGCCAGGTGGTGATGAAAGGCGCTGATTCGGTGACGGTAGTGAATTCGCCGGTGAAGATCCTGAAAACGGTATATGTTCAATAAAAATAAAGAGCAGGTGTGAGCCTGCTCTTTCAAAAACTTTCCACCATGTTGTCTTTTCTCTTTACACTGCTTGTTGCCTGTGTGCAGGAGCAGCCGCCGCTGCCGGCGGGCCGCCATGCATTTACGGTCATCGCTCACCGGGGCGATCATGCAAAGGCGCCGGAAAATACGCTGGCGGCTTATCAGCAGGCTATCGACCACGACCTGGATTACATCGAGGCCGATCTGCGCACGACGCGCGACGGACGGCTGGTGATCATGCACGATAACACGGTGGACCGCACCACGAACGGGAAAGGCAAAGTAAGAGAGCTCACGTTCGAGGCTATCCGGCAGCTGAAAACCGACGGCGGGCACCAGGTGCCTGCTTTTAAGGAAGTGCTGCAGCTATGCAAAGGCCGGGTGCATATTTACCTCGATTTTAAAGATGCAGATGTTAAGGCCGCTTTTGAAGAGATCAAAGCCGCGGGGATGGAACAGCAGGTATTGGTGTATGTCAATAAGGGAGCGCAGTATGCGGCCTGGAGGAGCATCGCGCCGGCCGTTCCGCTGATGGTCAGTCTGCCGGAAGATGTACGGGATGCAGCGGTGCTTAACGCGTTTCTCGACCGGCATCCCGTGTCGGCGCTCGACGGCGGTTATAAACAATACACACGGGAGATGGTGGAAGCGGCGGTAAAGAGAGGCGTGGCCGTATGGCCCGATATGCTGCACCCGGAAGAAGGGCCTGCATTGTGGAAGGAAGCCATCGCCCTCGGGCTCCGCGGCCTGCAAACCGACCGGCCCGCCGATTTCGCGGCGTACCTTCGGGAAAATGGCATTCGTTAATTGGCATAATTCAGCGTAAATTAGGTGGCTACCAATCTTCCATGTTATGAACCACAGCCACCACCGCCGGTCGTTCCTGAAAACGATGGCCACCCTGCCGGTATTGGCCGCCACGCCGGATATTTTAGTGGCAGCCGCCGCGGAGCCGGGTAAAGGCCATAAGCTTCGCATCAGCCTGAATGCTTACTCTTTTAATGCACCGCTCCGCGACGGAAGCATGGGTCTCGACGGGCTGCTGGAGTTCTGCGCAGGCACGCCGATAGAAGCAGTTGATCTGACAGGTTATTATTTCCCCGGTTACCCGGCCGTTCCGCCGGATGCATACATTTACCACATCAAAAGGAAAGCTTTCCGCCTGGGCCTCGACATCAGTGGCACGGGCGTGCGCACAGACTTCACCAACCCCGATACCGCCAAACGCAAAGCGGACGTTCAGCTCGTGAAAAACTGGATAGTGGTCGCCGCCAAACTCGGTGCGCCCGTGATCAGGATATTTGCCGGTGCTCCGGCGCCCGCGGGGAAATCGTGGAACGACGTTGCCGCACGGATGATGGAACACGTGCAGGAGTGTGTGGCTTTCGGGAAAGAGCAGGGTGTGATCGTGGGGATGCAGCATCACAATGATTTTATCAAAACTGCGGAACATGTGCACGCGGTGTCGCGGATGATCACGTCCGATTGGTTCGGGATCATCGTGGATACGGGCAGCTATCAGTCCGGCGACCCGTACGCGCAGATCGCAGAAACCGCCAAATATGCCGTGAACTGGCAACTGAAAGAAAACGTATTTATCAACGGGAAAGCTGAGCCGGCGGATGTTCCCAGGATCATCAGCGCTATCAGAGCATCAGGCTATAAAGGGTACGTGCCGGTGGAAACCCTCGGCCCCGGCGACCCTCGCGTGAAAGTGCCTGTTTTCGTGGAGAAAGTAAGGAAGGCGCTGTTCGGTGAAGCGGGATAAATCGCTATTTTTACCGTTGCAAACAAAATTACCTGCTGCTGATGATACAACATCCTGTTTCCCGCATATGCGCCCTGTTACTGGTATTGGTTGTGACCGCCTTCTCCGCCGCGGCGCAGCAAACAGCTGAGAAAAAATATGTACTGGTGATCCATGGCGGAGCCGGCACCATTCTCAAAAAGAATATGACGCCGGAAAAAGAAGCGGCCTACAAAGCCGGGCTCGAGGCCTCGCTGAAGAAAGGCTACGCCGTATTACAGGCCGGCGGCAGCAGTCTGGATGCCGTGGAAGCGGCCATTCGTGTAATGGAAGACGATTCGTTGTTCAATGCCGGAAAAGGTGCCGTGTTTACGCACGACGGCCGCAATGAACTGGATGCTTCCATCATGGACGGAAAAACGCTTGGCGCCGGTTCGGTAGCGGGCGTGCGCACCATCAAAAACCCGATCACGCTGGCGAGGGCCGTGATGGAAAAGTCCGAACATGTGATGATGGCCGGGCGCGGTGCGGAACAGTTCGCGGCGCAGGCTGGCGTTGAAATCGTGGACACTTCGTACTTCCGCACGGAATCCCGCTGGCAGGGCCTGCGGAAAGCATTGCAGCAGGATTCCCTCAAAGCCCGCCTCGATCACAGTTTTGCGCCGCGGAAAGCGGGTACCGTCAACCGCGATGAGAAGTTCGGAACAGTGGGTTGCGTGGCCCTCGACAAAAACGGCAATCTCGCCGCCGGAACGTCTACCGGGGGCATGACGAACAAAAAGTACGGCCGCATCGGCGATGCGCCGATCATAGGAGCCGGTACGTATGCGGACAACAACACCGTCGCCGTATCCTGCACGGGCTGGGGTGAGTTTTTTATCCGCAGTGTGGTGGCGTACGACCTGTCGGCCCTCATGCACTACAAAGGCTTGTCGGTACAGGACGCCGGCAAAACCGTCATCAAAAAAGTGGGTGAGCTCGGTGGTAACGGCGGGCTGATCGCACTGGATAAAAACGGCCGTATGGCGATGCCGTTCAATACGGAAGGCATGTACCGGGGCACGGTCACCCAGGATGGGAAAATAGAGATACTGATTTATAAAGACTAAAAAACAAAAGAGCAGCCTCCCGGGAGACTGCTCTTTTTGCATTGCTATAGCCAGGTTAATGGGTGCGCAAATATTGTCCTGTTAACGACCCCGGCGCATGCAGCAGGTCCGCCGGCCGCCCTTCGAACACCACTTCTCCGCCTTTGCGCCCGCCTTCGGGCCCCATATCTATCACCCAATCCGCGTTCCGTATCACATCCACATTATGCTCGATCACGATCACCGAATTACCGCCATCCACCAGGTGGTCGATGATGGCGAGGAGATGCCCTACATCCGACATATGTAACCCGGTTGTCGGCTCGTCCAGCACGTAAATGCTGCCCTGCTTGTGAAGTTCCCCGGCCAGTTTGATGCGCTGGCATTCGCCGCCGGAGAGCGTGCTGAGGGGCTGCCCGAGGGTGAGGTAATCGAGGCCCACGTCGTGAATGGCCTGCAGGCGTTTTTTGAGCTCCTTTTTATCGAAAAAATGCAACGCCTGGTGCACGGTCATTTCCAGTACGTCGCTGATGGATTTACCTTTCAGTTTATAATCCAGTACTTCTCTGCTGAAGCGCTTGCCGCCGCAGGTTTCGCAGGGCGTGCGGATGGCTTCCATGAAAGCGAGGTCGGTGTAAATAAAACCGAGCCCTTCGCAATCGGGGCAGGCGCCTTTTGAATTGTAGCTGAACAGCGAAACCGACACGTTGTTGGCTTTGGCGAACAGCCGGCGGATGTCGTCCATGATGCCGGTGTAGGTGGCCGGGTTGGAGCGGATGTTGGTGCTGACGGCCGATTGGTCGATGCTGATCGCCTCGGGGCAGCGCGTCAGCAATTCCCCGTTGATGAGCGAGCTTTTCCCCGAACCGGCCACGCCGGTTACGACGGTGAAGATGCCGGTAGGGATGTGCACCTCCACGTTCTTCAGGTTGTGCAGCGAGGCGCCGGTGATGTGGATGCTGCCGCTGGCGGTACGGCAATTTTCCTTCAGCGGTAGCGCCCGGTTCATATACTGGCCCGTGAGGGTGGGGGCTTTCAGTAATCCTTCCACAGTGCCCTCGTAAACGATCTCCCCGCCGCGTGTGCCGGCATGCGGGCCCACGTCTACAATGTGGTCGGCGGTTTTGATCACTTCGGGATCATGTTCCACGACCAGCAGCGTGTTGCCTTTGTCGCACAGCTTGCGGAGCATTTCGTTCAGCCGGTGCACATCGCGGGGATGGAGGCCGATGCTGGGCTCATCGAATATGTAAATGGTTTCGGTGAGGCTGCTGCCGAGGTGCCGCACCATCTTGATACGCTGCGACTCGCCGCCGGAAAGGGACGTGGTTTCGCGGTCGAGGCTGAGGTATTCCAGCCCGATGTCGATCATATGCTGCAAACGCTCTGCGATGGCGGGCGCCAGTGTGACAGCTACCGGGTCGTTGATCAGCCCGATGTGCCTGATCAGCTCATTGATTTCCATCGCAGCATATTCGGCGATGTTGTGACCGTTGATACGGCAATTCAGCGCCGCCGCATTCAGCCGCGCGCCGTGACACACGTCGCAGGGCGCATAGGCCAGGTACCGGTCGAGGTTGCTGATGGTGGATTCCGCCAGCGCGCTGGTGTCTCTTTTGATGTAGAGGCGGTTGAATTTTTCGATCACCCCTTCCGGTTCCTTCCCGTGCAGCAGGGTTTGCCATTCCTGTTCGGAATATTCTTCCAGTTTCTTATCGAGATCGAACAGCCCGGAGTTGGCATACTGGTTCCAGTACCAGGTGCCCACGGCAAATGCCGAGAAAGTGATGCCGCCTGCGTTGAGGGAGCGGCTTTTATCGAACAGCATCTGCTGGTTGGCTTCTACCCGCCGCCCGAGGCCGTTGCAGGCGGGGCACATGCCGGCAGGGTCGTTGAACGAAAAGGCGTTGGAATACCCGGCATATGGCTGGCCGGCTCGTGAAAAGAGCAGGCGCACCAGCGAATAGATGTCCGTAATGGTGCCTACGGTGGACCGGGAATTGCCGCCGATCTTTTTCTGGTCGATAACGATGGCAGTCGACAGATTTTCAATGGCATCCGCGTCCGGCTTTTTGGCCCTGGGCAAAAAGTTCTGGACGAAGGTGGTAAAGGTCTCATTCAGCTGCCGCTGCGCCTCCGCACCAATGGTTTCGAATGCGATAGACGATTTGCCGGAGCCGGACACCCCCGTGAACACCGTGATGCCTCCCCGGGGAATGCGCAGGTTCACGTTTTTCAGGTTGTTTTCGCGGGCGCCCCTGATTTCGATAAATGATGGTTGCATAAGCTATGATTTAAGGAAGAACGGAACAGGAGAAATTGTGCCGGCGGAAAAAGGAGATCACCTTTTCCGTTACGTCTTCGGCCGATTCGATACGGAAGATTTTGTCGCAGTCTTCCAGGTCGAAGTTGAAAGTGCAGCCTGGAAATGCGTCCGCCAGCAACGGCGTTATCTTTGCAGCGTCGGCTGGCTGCAAAACATTCGTTGAAAAAACTTCCACCATAATTCAGATTTCCACAAAGATGCCCCGACACAGGAAAAGAGGCCCTTCAGCGCGGGATTTTTAACCCGCAGAAACGGATTTTCCGTCCTCATTTTTCACCATCCCGCGAAAATACCCTACCTTGGATCTCCATTTCCATCTAACATATGAGTAACAGGGATACAAACCCATGGCTGTTTCCGGAAGGCGGTCAGGAATATCATTATATAGATGACCGCGGCGCTGGCAGCCGCATTGTTGTAAAAGAGGACCACCTGCCCGGGGCCTCTATTTTTTTCGCCAAAGGGGAACAATCTTCCGCCGTCAGAATGAAAGAAACCGTGGAGACCCCCACACTGGCCATGTACTTTTCCCTGGAAGGTGATACGGGCTCCATGGCTGTTACCGACGAAAGTTATATGATGAAAGGACAGCAGCATGTGGTGAGTTACATGCCCCGCTTTGAAGGGTACTACCTGCTCAACAGTCCCAAAATCAGCAACTTCGGGGTGATACTGGAAGAATCGTTTTTCAGCCGCCTGTATATGGAAGACATAGATTGCCTCAAACGTTTCTGGGACAAGGTGAACGCCGGCCAGGAGGCTGACATGGCGCCCGGCCCGATGGCCATCACGCCGCGGCAGCTGGCCCTCATCCACGATATTGCGCACTGTGGCTATACGGGCCATATGCGGCAGCTGTACCTCGAATCGAAAATCGTGGAACTGTTCCTCTTCCAGGCCGAGCAGGCGGAAGGCCTCAAGGGCATGAAGCCGGTACAGCTGTCCGCCGCCGATATCGACAAGCTCCACGCCGCCAAACATTACATCCGCCAGCATATGTTCGAACAGTTGAGCCTCGACCAGGTATCGCGGGAATGCGGCCTGAACGAATTCAAACTGAAGAAGGGTTTCCGCGAACTGTTTGCCACCACCGTGTTCGGCTACCTCAACGAGCTCCGGATGAGTTATGCGCGCCAGCTTATCCTGAACAGCGGCTGTTCCATCCTCGAAGCCGCATACAGCGTGGGCTACAGTGAGCCATACAGCTTCACCCGGGCATTCAGGAAACACTTCGGATACCTGCCCAGCGAGTTGAAACGCGGATAACCTGCCTGCTGCATTTCCAATTGTGCCCGAGTAAAAAAAGCCCCCATTTTTTATTTACTAAAATTTTAGCAAAGCATTGAATTGACCGATTATTTTTTCTATTTTTTCAGATCGAAGCATTAAACGGAAAACTCATGAAATTCATCGCCTCAGTGCTTGTACTGATAACGGTTTCCACGTCCCTTAAAAGTCAGCGCGTATCCATCGATACCTGCTTTTCCCCGCCGGCAGCATTTAAGAATCAATACGGCAAGTTCCGCTCCCCACTGGTGTTTTATGACGGCCGCCGGGTGAAAACGGCGAAAGACTGGCAGGCGAGGAGAACGGAAATCCGCAACAAATGGCACGAACTGATGGGCTCATGGCCGGCCGTCAATACAAAGCAGCAGTTGTTATACCTCGATTCCACCCGCCGCGATAACTTCACGCAGTACAAGGTTTCCTTCAACTGGACGCCGCTCGAAACCACGGAAGGATACCTGCTGGTGCCTGATGGCGCCGGTAAAAAACCGGCCGTGATCACGGTGTTTTATGAACCGGAATCGGCGATCGGGCAGGGGAAGGCGCACCGCGATTTTGCGTACCAGCTGGCCAAACGGGGTTTCGTGACTTTGTCGATCGGCACCACGCAGGCCTCGAAAGACCAGACGTTTTCGATTTATTATCCCGAGCTGCAGCATGCCGCCGTGCAACCCTTGTCCATGCTGGGCTATGCCGCGGCTACGGCCTGGGAGGCGCTGGCGAAAGAGCCGGCGGTAGACAGTACCCGCATCGGCATCATGGGACATTCGTTCGGTGGTAAATGGGCAATGTTCGCGTCGTGCCTGTACGACAAGTTTGCCTGCGCCGTATGGTCCGACCCGGGTATTGTGTTCGACGAAAGCAATATCAGCGTGAATTACTGGGAGCCCTGGTACCTCGGGTATACACCGAAACCCTGGCGCAAAAGAGGCCTCATTACCCCGGAAAATCCCGCCCGCGGCCTGTACCCGCAACTGGTGAAACAGGGTTTCGACCTGCACGAGCTGCATGCGCTGATGGCGCCGCGGCCGTTTCTCGTATCGGCCGGGCACGAAGATCCGCCCATACGCTGGGTGCCGTTGAACCATGCCATCGCGGTCAATAATCTGCTGGGCTACCGCAACCGTGTGGCCATGACCAACCGGCCGGAGCATTCGCCCAACGCCCTGTCTAACGAACAGGCCTACACCTTCCTCGAAAAATTCCTGAAAAAACAATAGCATGTCCAAATTCAACCGTCTTTTTTTATTCCTCGTCTTATCCTGCAGCACTGCCTGGGCGCAGCCTGTAGAGCAACTCATCAAGGTGATCGTGGCGCCGGATCATACCGACTGGATCTACCGCATCGGCGAAAAAGCAAAGTTCACCGTCACCGTGCTTGAAAACGGCAACCCGGTGAAAGATGCCAAAATCAGTTATGAAGTAGGCCCGGAAAAGCTGAAGCCTGCCGTACAACAGACTGCCGTACTGAAAGACGGCACCCTCGTGATCGACGGCGGCACCATGCAAACGCCGGGATTCCTGCGCTGCGCGGTTACGGCCGAGGTGAAAGGCAAAACCTACCGCCGCCTCGCCACAGCAGGGTTTAACCCCACGGCCATCCAGCCCACCGTCACAATGCCGGCGGACTTTTCCGCGTTCTGGAACAAAGGCAAAAGCGAACTGGCCAAAGTGCCCCTCGATGCCAGAAGCACGCTGCTGCCGGAACGCTGTACCGAAAACGTGAACGTATACCACGTGAACATACAGGGTTACGGAAACTCCCGCCTGTACGGGATCCTCTGTGTACCGAAAAAAGAAGGGAAATACCCGGCGGTACTGAGAGTGCCGGGCGCAGGTATCCGGCCTTACGGCGGCGACATTGCCCGGGCGGAACTGGGATTCATCACCCTGGAGATCGGCATCCACGGCATTCCCGTCAACCTCGACCCGTCGGTGTATACAAGTCTCGCTGCAGGCGCGCTGAACGGTTACCCGTCGTTTAACATAGACGATAAAGACCGGTACTATTACAAAAGAGTATATCTCAACTGTGTACGGGCGAACGATTTCCTCGTGAGCCTTCCGCAGTTCGACGGCGCCAACCTCGGCGTGATGGGCGGCAGCCAGGGCGGCGCTTTGTCGATCGTCACCGCATCGCTCGACAGCCGTGTGAAATACCTTGCCGCCATGTACCCCGCGCTCAGCGACGTTACCGGTTACACCAAGGGCCGCGCCGGCGGCTGGCCGCATTTGTTCAGGGGAGATATGGTGAGCAAAGAGGCGCTGGAAACTGCAGGGTATTACGATGTGGTGAACTTCGCCAAACAGCTCAAACAGCCGGGCTATTATACCTGGGGGTACAACGACGAAACCTGTCCCCCTACAAGCATGTACGCCGTTTACAACAGCATCACTGCACCGAAAGACCTGTACCTGCTGCTGGAAACAGGGCACTACGTGTATCCCGAACAGGTGGAAGTGCTGGGTGGCTGGCTCACGAAGCAACTTAAAAAATAACGAAATTTTCCCGTTTAAATACAGGAGTTTATACGCAATTTTGAAGAAATCTTTCTCCCTACCTTTGGGGAGAAAGATTTTTTTACCCCAAAAACAAATGCATCTACAGGTCTGCCTTTTTAGCGTGGCGGGCCAGGGCTTACTGTATCAGCACGATTATTCCTGAGAGAAAGAGATATTCGCCGTACGCACTGACGGCACATGAATAGGATTCGTTAGCAGCATGAGACTATCCGTGAAAAGCTCCCGTTGTGATTATTTTTTAAACCCCAAATACTCAAAAAATGGCAACCCCAGTTTCGTTACCGGTCGTTTTGCAGAGCAAACCGGCTGAAGAACTACCCTTATTGGCCTTTGCATTCGATCAGAAAGGCCAGCTCGTAGAAAAAGTACCCGTTGTAAAAGGAAAGGCGGATTTTAAAACGCTCTCGGCGCCAGCCGGAGAATACCGCTTTCTGATCGCTCCCGCGCATGAAAAAACGGAAAATGCGGATTCGCTGCAATTGCTGCAGGACATGAAGGCGTATGAGCCCGTGCTGGAATTCGACGCAAAGGGCGCCATCCGCATGCTGCCCATCCCGGACAATTACATCCGTCTGTGGCCCTTCCGCAAGTGCCGCGTGAAAGGTAAGCTGATCAAGGCTTTTACCGTGCATGGCGTAACGGAAGACAAACCCGTGTGCCGCGCCCGGGTGCACATTTGTGAAGTGGACAAGATCACGTGGCTGCTCCCGCGCATTCCGGATTATATCATCGAAAAAATACCGGAGTATATCCTGCACCCGGATTTGCCGATTCCCCTGCCCGAACCCGATCCTATCGGCCCCATCATCAATCCGCAGCGCTTCAACGCGGCCATCCGGCCCGTGGTGGCCGACCGGCTGTTCAATCCCGGTTCCCTGCCCGGCACCACCATTCGCAAACAGAAAGCCGGCGCGCCGGAAATCAGGATGGAGGAAAGCAAGGCCGCGCTCCGCATTTCGCCGGAGATCCGCGCTTCACTCACGTCCCGCAACATCAGCGCCATCCGCAAAACGTTGCTTGACAACATCCAGCTGTTCCATCCCATCTTCTGCAAAATACCTTTCCTCTGGCCGTACCTCTACCGTTGTGATGAGATCAAGACGGTGTACACCGATAATTTCGGCCGCTTCGATACCGAAATTTCCTACTTCGTGTTCGGCGACAAGCCCGACCTGTATTTCTGGGTGGAATATCTGATCGACGGGGTATGGACAACCGTATACCGGCCTGCGATCGCCTGCCACACCTGGTGGGATTACATCTGCGGTACGGAAGTAACCCTTCGCCTCACCGATCCGCGGGTGCCCTGGCGCTGCGGCAGCATCCTCTATGGCAGCACCATCTGGATCAAAACCATCGGGGAAAGCACCAACGTATCGCGCATCAAACAGGCGGATACCACTGCCTTTACCGTGCATGGCCATGCATACCGTGAACAGGGCCTCACCGATGTGGCGCTGCCCAACAGCCCCAACCGTTTCGGCGGTTACAGGCGGCCTTTCGGTGGCGGCATCACCATCCGGGTGCAGTTCAGTTTCGACTTGCCGAAAGCCGGGCTGAAATACTACCGGTGGAGCGCGCGCAAGGTGAAGAATGCGGATATGTCTGCCGCATCCGGCAGCTGGATGACCCTGGCGAACCCCGTGGCTAAAGGGTATGCGTACAGCTACCTGGTGGGCGCGGTGATCAAACCGGACGGCTACGCGTCTTATCCATTGGGCCCCGTTACCGTGGGCACCACGCAGCACCTGTTCATCATTCCGCCGGTGGAAGCGTCGACCATTGCAACGGCCGGACAGTTATTCCCCTGGTGGAGCACCGGGCAGGATACGTTCTGCGTCAACTTCGACAGCAACGCCATGCAGGGCGACGGTCTGTATGAACTGAAAATGGAGTTGTTCGACAAAGACGGCCACCTCGTGGCAGTGGAGCCGACCGTGTACCAGATGCCGCATAAAGACACGTTCACGCCTATCATCAATGCCCCGTCTGAAAACCTGGTGCTGAATGGCGCCGGTAAGGCTGTGGCTTTCAAGATGCTGATGCGTTTTGATAACAATGAGGCCGAAGGCGAGATCTATAAAATCAAAACAGACCCGGAAAGCGACGGTATGTATGTGGATGCATCGCCCGATTGCTGCGGTTTCGTACCGTACAACAGCGGCGCCGATACGGCCCACCAGGTGCGCCTCACGTTCCGCGCGTACCAGCCGCATAACTTTGCCGACTTTGTGCTGAACGTGATCAAAGGCACCTGCGGCGACACGCTGGCCAGCGATTCAGCCATGGTGATCGGCAGCACTGCCAAGTACACCCGCAATTTCCAGAGCGTGTTCCTGCACGACTATTCACCGAAAGAACTGTTGGGAGAATGTGCCCTGAAGATGGTAGACGGTGCGTGGGTGGAAGGCAAGGCCGCGTTCGCTGAGCTGCTGCACGTACAGCCGCTGGCGGTGAACGGCACCTCGCAGGTGTTCGGGAATGTGAATACGGCTGCGGCCTTTGCGCTGGAACCGGCGTAAGGAGTTCGCGCCGCCCCGGGGATAACTACAATAACAGGCTTAAACCTGGGGCAGCAGGGTGGTCTTCTCTTACAAACGGCGATTTAAATAACGCATCATTCATGCTGAATGATCGGGAAAATTGAAAAGGCAGCATCCATTGGGGTGCTGCCTTTTTTTGGGTATGACATTTCGAATTCTACTCAGTTTTCGAGGCTTTTTACGGCCAGCCAGGCCATGAGGCCGGCGCCGGTTTCGATGGCGCTTTCGTCCACGTCGAAGGTAGCGGTGTGCAGGCCGGAGGTGATGCCCCTGGCCGCATTGCCCGTACCCAACCGGTAAAAGCAGGCATCGGTGATCTGGGAATAGGCCGCAAAATCTTCCGCGGCCATCCAGATGTCGAGGTCGGTGACGTTTTCTTTACCGACATACGCTTCCGTATGCTGCCGCGTGGCTGCGGTGAGGCGTTCGTTGTTATACAGCACGGGATAGCCCGGTTTGATGAACACGGTACATTTGCCGCCCATGCTTTCCACGAGGGCGGTGGCCATTTTTTCGATCCGCTTGCGCGCTTCCTGCCGCCAGTTTTCGTCGAGCGTTCTGAAGGTGCCGTCGATGGTCACTTTGTCCGGGATAACGTTATGCGCCCCGTCGGCGATCACCCGGCCGAACGTGAGTACGGATGGGGTGGTGGGATTGGCGTTACGGCTTACCAGTTGCTGCAGGCCCGTAATGAGGTGGCTGGTGATCAGCACCGGGTCGATAGTGGTATGCGGCATGGCGCCGTGCCCGCCTTTTCCTTCCACGGTGATGTAGATCTCGTCCACACTCGCCATGTACGTGCCCGAACGGAAACCGATTTTTCCCGCTTCCAGCTCAGGCATTACATGTTGCCCGAGGATGTTGGCGGGGCGCGGGTTTTCCAGCACGCCTTCTTTGATCATCATGCTGGCGCCGCCGGGCACCAGTTCCTCGCCGGGCTGAAAAATAAGCTTCAGTTTTCCGGCGAAAGAATCGCGTAACTGCAACAGGATGCCGGCGGTGGTGAGCAGGGAAGTGGTGTGCACATCGTGCCCGCAGGCGTGCATCACGCCGGGGAATTTAGAAACATACGGTACGTCGTTCTTTTCGTGGATCGGCAGCGCGTCGATATCCGCGCGCAGCGCCAGCACTTTGTCGGACGCGGCCAGTGTGCCCTCTATCATGGCTACCAGTCCGGTGTTGGCCATTTTCTGATAGGGGATGCCCATCGCATCGAGTTTGCCCGCGATGAAAGCCGCGGTGTTATGTTCCATGAACGAGAGCTCCGGGTTGGCGTGCAGGTGCCTTCTGGTTTCAATGGCCGTGGGCAGCATTTCGTGCGCCAGCGCCCGGATCTTTTCTTTCAGCATATGTTTCTCAGATTTTATCTTTTTCCAGGAACGCACGAACGAATGCGTCGTCCGTGAGCTCGGGATAGGCCGCCGTTACGCGGTCTATTTCTTCCAGCTGGCCCGGCGACAGCGTTTCCTTGTCGTCGAGGCACCAGATGCCTTCTATCAGCCCCTGTCTGCGCAGCACCTCATGGATGCCGGCGATGGAGCCTCGGAAGGCGTTCACCGGGTCGAACAGCGCGGCGTTCATGTCGGTTACCGCGATGCCCGTTTGCAGCAGGCCGTTCGGCGGGCCGGATTTGATCCGGTCGAACAGTTCGGCCACTTTGTGCGTCCAGACAGACCAGTGGCCCAGCAGGCCGCCGGCGAATTTTTTCTCCACGGTCGCGCCGTTCACATTAAACCGGTATGTCGTGATCAGGTCCGCCACGATGTTATCGTCGTTTCCGGTGTACAATGCGATCTCGTCCCGTCGGGGGGAGCTGCACACCGCACGCACTACGTCGAGCGTCTGATAACGGTTGAAAGGGGCCGTTTTAATGGCTTTAACGTTCGGGATGGCTACCATCTGCTCCCAGAAACGATAGCTCAATATACGGCCTCCTACGCTGGGTTGGAGATAAAATCCGAAAACGGGTATCACCTCCGCCACTGCGGCGATGTGTTTCACCAGCTGGTCTTCCGAATAGTCTTTCAGTCCACCCAGGCTCACCAGTCCGAGATCGTACCCGTAAGATACGGCAAGCCGCGCTTCCGCCAAAGCCTGTTCCGTCGGGCCGCAAACGCCCGCCACTTTGATGAACGGCCTTTGCAGGTTCGCCTTTTCGATTTCTTCGGCGGCGAGGCGCAGCACCGTTTCGTAGAGGTTGAATTCCGGCTTGCGGATTTCGAACTGGGTGGTATGTACTCCCACGGCCACACCGCCCGCGCCTGCGGCCATGTAATACCGGGTGAGCCGGCGCTGCCGCGCTTCGTCGAGTTTACGCTCCGCGGTCAGCGCGAGGGGATGGGCCGGTATCACCGTACCGGCGTATAATAATTTTTCAACAGAAGGATTCATCATTTGTGTTTATAAGAATTAGAATTTACCGGCCCGCTCCTGGAAGTGGGTGGGCTTCTGAATGGTGGCGCCGCCGGCCTGCAGCCATGCGGCCGTCAGTTCGATCATCTGCAGGAGGCCCACTTTCGGGTACCCGAAGAGGCGAACGCTTTCCGCGGCGTTGCTCAGCAGGGCGGAAGGCTGTTCTTCATTCACAAACTGCGGCGTTTTCCCGAGGAGTTTACCGAATTGTTCCGCGATCCACCGTACCGGCGCGGTTTCGGGACCGGTCACGTTCAATAATTTACCGGGCACGCTGCAATGCAGGAAACTGCGGAGCGCAATTTCATTGGCGTCGCCCTGCCAGATCACATTCACATGGCCCATACGCAGGTCGATGGGTTTTTCCGCCTGTACGGATTTCGCAATCTCGAGCAGCACACCGTACCGCAGGTCGTTCGCATAGTTGAGGCGGTAGATGAGCACGGGTGTGTTGTGCACGGAAGAAAAATGCTGGAAGATGCGCTCCCTGCCGAGGCACGACTGGCCATATTCACCGATAGGCGCCGGCGCCGTGTTTTCGTCGGCTCCGCCGGAAAACACCGGTGTGAAAGGGTATACGTTGCCCGTGGAATACACCACGATGTTGGAATTTTTATACTTTTCCGCCACACGGCCGGGGAGATAGGCATTCATCGCCCAGGTGAACGCTTCTTTGCCCGTGGTGCCGAATTTGGTGCCTGCGAGGTACAGCATATTTTTTACGTCGGGCAGCGCCTGCAGCGCGGCGTCGTCGAGCAGATCCACTTTGATGGTTTCCACGCCGTACGATTCCAGTTCTTCCCGAAGGCCGGGCTCCGATAAACGGGAGGCGCCGATGATGCGGCGGGGAATGCCTGATTTGTCGACCGCCTGTTTGGCGAGTTTAGCGAGACTGGGCCCGATTTTACCACCCACGCCCAGCAACAGGATATCTCCTTCCAGCGATGCCATATCGGCTACCAATGCGTCCGAGGGTTGGAGGAGCGCATCTACGGTTTCTTGTAAATTGTTCATATCGTGTAATTGACTTTTTTAAGAGAAAAAGAGTGCCTGCACGTTGCTGGCAGCCAGCAGGAACATGATCAGCAGGCCGATGGCGCCCACTACGTTGGTGAAAGTTTTGTTTTTGTATTCGCCCATGATCTTGCCGTCGTTGGCCACGAAGTAGAGGGCCAGGCCGATGAAAGGCACGATAAAAATGGTAACGGCCTGCGCGAGGATGATCAGTTCCAGCGGCAGTTTGCCGAACACGATGGCCACGATGGCGCCGATCACCATGATAATGCCGATGAAAAGTCGCACCATGCCTGATTTTAGTTGTCCTCCGTAACCCAGCGCGTCACCCAGCAGCGTGCCGCCAAGTGAAGCGTTGCCGATCAGGGAAGAAAAGGATGCGCCGAACAGGCCCGATAAAAAGAGGGCGGAGGCGAAGTGGCCGAAAATAGGCTCCAGCGCCCGTGCCATATCGGCTGCATTCCTGACTTCGGTGCCCTTGCTGTGCAGCACCGCCGCTGCGCAAATAAGCACGATGGCGCTGAGCAGGCCGAGTATCAGCATGCCGGGGTAGGTTTCTTTGGGAGCCTGTTTTACATCCGGCTGGGCTTTTTTTCTTTCCTGCACCAGGTACGCCTGGTACATCGCACCTACAATGGAAAAACAGGAGGCCATGAATGCGATCACCAGTTTTAACGAGCCCGCCGGCACTTCCGGTGCCAGTCCGCCGACGATGCCGCTGATGGACGGTTTCGAAAATAGGAGGGTGGCCACAAACGCAAACAGCATCAGCGCGATCAGCAGGATCATAATGTTCTGCAGCGTTTTATAAAAGGTTTTGTAGAACAGCATCGCGATGGCCAGTGCGTTAAACACCACTATCCAGATCACCGGGCTGGTTTGCGTTGCCTCCGCCACGGCGATGCCCGTGCCGATGGAATTACCCGCCTGGAAGGAGGTGCAGACCAAAAACACACCGAAACCGATGGCGATGCGGGCGCCGTTTCCCCATTTACGGCCGATAGTGGTAAGCAGCGATTCGCTGGTGGCGATACCTACGCGGGCCGACATGGTGGTGAATACGATCATAAAAAAAATGGCGACCACGATCAGCCATATTAATGAATACCCGTACTGCGCGCCCATCATGGAAGTAATGGTGATTTTGCTGGGCCCGAATACGAGCGCGGCCGTGATCAGTCCGGGCCCGATGGCCTGCAGCCATGCCTTGTATTTATTGCTCGTGGTTTTTTCGCTGACCGGGAGGGCAGCCGTGGTTGACGTGTTTTCCATTGTGTTGATCAGATTATAATTTTGGTTCCGGATAACGAAAAAGCGGGAATTTCGTGTACGTACCCGAAAGTACACAACATTTGCAAAAAAGCAAACAATATTTGCGCTTTGATTGAATATCGCCGCATGGACGTTCAATTCTTTTTTATTCGGGATAATTTTCTATAAAAGGTTTGTATTTCCGGAAACATTTACTAATTTCCGGGTGCGTACCCGAAAATGTATGTAGAATTCGCCGCTGTAACCATGCCAGCGTTTTTTTCGGGTAACAAACGGGTACGTACCCGAAAAGTGTTTCAGCCATTTGACCTATATTTCGTTTTGGGATAAGCAACCGACTTAACGGACATAATTAAACAGACTATTTCACATGACTCAATTCTTCGACCGCCGCAGGTTTCTCCAGACTATTTCTGCCGCCGGCGCAGGCGTGGCCCTTTCCAGCCTGCAACCCTTCGCCGCAAAAGGTTCCGCGGGTGCCGACGTTATCAGGATCGGCATCATCGGCGCGGACTCTTCCCATGCCGTAGCCTTTACCAAAAGCTTCCACAGTCCCACACCGGCCCCCGGCCTGGAAGGATTTAAAGTGGTGGCCGTATTGCCGCAAGCCAGCCCGGATATTCCCAACAACGTAAAACGCCTGCCGGGTTTTGTGGATGAACTGAAAAAGCTGGGTGTGGAAGTGGTGGATACCATGGAGGCGCTGCTGGCTAAAACAGATGCCATCCTCGTAGAATCCAACGACGGCCGTCCGCACTACAAACAGGCGCTCCCTGCGCTGCAGGCCGGCAAAAAGGTATTCATCGACAAACCGCTGGCTGCCTCCCTTGCGGAAGGCATCGCCATCTTCGATGCGGCGCGCCGGTACAACACCGCCGTTTTCTCCTGTTCTTCCTTAAGATATATGGAAAGCGCACAGGCGGTGGCAAAAGGTTCCGTAGGCAAAGTATTCGGTGCCGACACGTACAGTCCCTGCGCCCTCGAAAAAACGCACCCCGATATTTTCTGGTATGGCATCCACGGGGTGGAAACCCTCTATACCGTGATGGGGCCCGGCTGTAAATCCGTGAGCAGAACGCATACGGAGAATACGGACGTGGCGGTGGGCGCCTGGGAAGATGGCCGCATCGGCACATTCCGCGGCAACCGCACCGGCAAAAGCGAATACGGCGGTACCGTGTACGGTGAAAAAGGCAACGCGGTGCTCGGCCCCTTCAAAGGCTATGAAGCGCTCGTGGTCCAGATCGCTGAATTTTTCAGGACCGGTAAACCCCCGGTGCCGGAAGCGGAAACACTGGAAATACTGGCCTTCATGGAAGCGGCCGACGAAAGCAAACGCAAAGGCGGCAAGCCGGTGGAACTGAAAGAAATGTTCGACAGAGCAAAGAAGCATAAGCGGAAGTAACCACACGCACATCTTTACATTTTATCACCAAAATTTCTGATCATGAAATCGGAACGACATTCCTATGCCCGTCCGGGTATCAGATGCTTATTGTT
The DNA here is from genome assembly GCF_003813775.1 of Chitinophaga lutea. Taxonomy (NCBI): domain Bacteria; kingdom Pseudomonadati; phylum Bacteroidota; class Chitinophagia; order Chitinophagales; family Chitinophagaceae; genus Chitinophaga; species Chitinophaga lutea. Next base: position 106,993 of record NZ_RPDH01000002.1, read on the forward strand.
ATGGCTCCTGCTCATCCCGGGCATGTCCTATGCCCAGAGCCTCCCCACCGTAAAAGGACTTGTTACGGCAGAAGACAACGGCGCCGCGCTCCCCGGTGTCAGCGTCAAAGTCAACGGCACCAGCCGCGGCGTAATGACCGACAGCACGGGCCGCTTCAGCATAGCGGCCAAACCGGGAGAAGTGCTGGTATTTTCTTTTATCGGCTACCAGCGGAGAAATATCACGCTGGCTGACCAGCGCTCCCTCAACGTATTTCTCAAACCGGCCGCCACGGGCATCGATGAAGTGGTGGTGATCGGTTACGGTACCGTTGCGCGTAAAGATCTCACCGGGGCCGTGGCGAAAGTGAATATGGAAGACATGACCAAAGCGCCGGTGATGTCGTTCGACGAAGCACTGGCCGGCAGGGTGGCCGGGGTGCAAGTTTCATCCGGCGAAGGCCAGCCCGGCTCGCAGATGAACATCGTTATCCGGGGTGCCAATTCCCTCACCCAGAGCAATGCGCCCCTGTATGTGATCGACGGGTTTCCGATCGAAGACCCGGAAAACGCTTCTATCAATCCAGACGACATTGCCTCCATCGACGTACTGAAAGACGCTTCCGCTACCGCTATCTACGGCGCGCGCGGCGCGAACGGCGTGATCGTGATCACCACCAAAAAAGGAAAGACGGGCAAGCCGGTGATCACCTACAGCGGCACCTACGGCGTGCAGAACGTGCTCAAACAGATGGAGCTGATGGACCCTTACGAATTTGTGCAATACCAGTTATCGCGCAACGTGCAGCAGGCCACGGAAACTTACCTCACCAACGGGAAAACGCCCGACTATTATAAAACAGCACCGGGGTACGACTGGCAGGATTATATCTTCCGCACCGCGCCCATGCAAACGCACAACATTTCGCTGCGCGGCGGCAACGGGCAAACGCAGTATTCCATTTCCGGTTCAATGGCCGACCAGGAAGGCATCATCATCAAATCGGGCTTTAAACGCTACCAGGGCCGCGTCACCATCGACCAGACGGTGAACCCGAAACTGAAAGTAGGGGTGAACGTGAATTATAGCAACACTACGCAAACAGGCGCATCTCCTTCCGCCAACGCCTCGCAATCCACCAACTACCTCCTGTTCAGCGTGTGGGGCTACCGCCCGGTGAGCGGTGCGGGCATCGATTTGTCTGAAGACCTCTTCGACCCGAACATCACCGACGCGGCAGACCACCGCATCAATCCGGTGATCAGCACCAAAAACGAACTGCGCCTGCGGGGCATCAAAAACATCATGGCGAATGCCTACGTGGACTACAATATCACCAAAGAACTGTTGCTGAAAGTAACCGGCGGTATCAGCAGCATGACCGGCCGTAGCGACGCTTTCTTCAACAGCCAGACACACAGGGGCACACCGCTGTTCCCCACGAACGTACTGGGCATCAACGGCTCGGTGAGTTATGACGAATTGAATACCTGGGTGAATGAAAACACCCTTTCTTACCGCAAAACCTTTAACAAGGTGCATAAGCTCGATGCGGTGGCGGGTGTTACCATGCAGGGCGGCGCACGCTCCCGGTACGGGTTTGCCGTGCAGCAGATACCGAATGAAGAGCTGGAACTCCATGGCCTCGATGAAGGTATTCCGTACCAGTCGTACGCTTCGGGCGCCAAATATTCGCTTGCTTCATTCCTTGGCCGCGTCAATTATAGCTACAAATCCAAATACCTGCTGACGGCCAGTTTCAGGGCGGATGGCTCTTCCAAGTTTTCTACGCAGAACCGCTGGAGTTATTTTCCGTCCGGTGCGGCGGCCTGGCGTCTGAGCGGGGAAGAATTCATGAAACCGCTCCGTTTTGTGTCCGACGCCAAACTGCGTGTGAGCTATGGTGTAACGGGCAACAACCGGGTAGGGGAGTTCGATTATATGTCTTCGCTCACATTGCCCATCGGCGCATCTTATTCCTTCAACAACGCGAGCCCTTCCAAGGCGGTGATTCCCGGCACCATCGGCAATCCGAACCTGAAATGGGAAAATACCCGGCAGATCGATGCGGGCCTGGACCTCAGTCTCTTTAAAAACCGTGTGGAATTCACGGCCGACGTGTACCGCAAAACCACGTACGATCTGCTGCTGGAAGCGAACGTGCCTTATACCACCGGCTACCAGACCGTGTTCAAAAACATCGGCAGCGTACGCAACGAAGGCCTGGAACTGACGATGGCTGTCGACAACGTGCGCACCAAACATTTTTCGTGGAGCAGCAGCTTCAACATCAGCTTTAACAGGACCCGCGTGATGGAACTGGCGGAAGGGGAGGAAGCGCTGCTGACGCCGATGACATGGGACAGCGGCTATAAAAACGCGCTCTACATCGCACGTCGCGGCCAGTCGACCTCGCTTTTTTACGGTTACATCTGGGACGGGCTTTATACGTACGAAGATTTTGATCAGCCTTCACCCGGTACTTATGTGCTGAAAAAAGACCGGCCGACGAATACGGACACCCGCGAGTTCATCCAGCCAGGACATAACAAATTCAGGGACGTTAACGGCGACGGGGTGACCGATGCCAGCGATATGTCCGTGATCGGCCGCGGCCTGCCCATTCACACCGGTGGTTTCTCCAACAACTTCGGCTACAAAGGTTTCAGCCTGAACGTATTTTTCCAGTGGTCATACGGTAACGACATCATGAACGCCAACCGTCTCATGTTCGAAGAAAACGTAGGCAACCGCAGCAACCTCAACCAGTATAAATCTTATGTGAACCGCTGGAGCCACGAGAACCCTTCCAGCAACATCCCCGTGAGCCGCGGGCAAACGATGTACGGCATTTATTCTTCGAGGGTGGTGGAAGACGGTTCCTATCTCCGTCTGAAAACGCTCCAGCTGGCGTATTCGTTTCCGTCGAAGTATCTGCGGCCCATGAAGATGAGCAGCCTGAGCCTTTCAGTACAGGCGCAGAACCTCATTACCTGGACGAATTATTCCGGCATGGATCCCGAAGTGTCCGTTCGCCACAGCGCGCTCTCGGCTGGCTTCGATTATTCGGCTTACCCGCGCGCACGCACGGTGACGTTCGGGCTGAAAGCAGGTTTTTAACATCAAAATAGCTTTGTTATGATACGCATATATTTTGTTTTACTGGTATTGTGCTGCACGGGCTGTAAAAAGTTCCTTGATACCAATCCCACGGACTTCCTCACGCCTGACCAGTATTTTAATACGGAAGAACAGCTGAAGAACGGGCTCACCGGGGTGTACGACATCCTGGGCAGCAGCGAGCTATACTCCAATAATTTCACCAGCCGCACCGGCACCGAGGCCGACCAGGGTTTTTACGCCCGCAGTACGTTCAATGGCCCCCAGGTATACACCCACACCGCCTCCGACAACCTCGTCACCGGCACGTGGCAAAAGTTGTATGAGGGGATCAGTCGCGCCAACCTCGTACTGGCCAGCATCGACAAACCGAAGATGGGGGATTCCGCCCGCAGCCAGATCAGGGGCGAGGCGCTTTTCCTGCGCTCGTTTTATTACTTCATGCTCGTGAGCAACTGGGGCGATGTGCCGCTGATCCTGCAGCCCGTGAAATCCGCCGCCGGTAATGATATTGCCCGCACTCCGGCGAAGGACGTGTATGAGCAGGTGGTGAAGGATATGAAGGAAGCCGAAACACTGGTGCCCACCATCACCACCATGGGGTACGGCGGCCGGATCACCAAATCCGCCGTGCGCGGCATGCTGGCGCGCGTATACCTGTATTGGGCCGGCAAACCGCTGAACGATGTGAGCAAGTATAACGATGCGCGGGAATGGGCGCTGAAGGTGATCGAATCCGGCGAGCACAAACTGGCCGATGACTATACGCAGGTGTTCATCAACTACGCGCAGGACAAATATGATATCAAGGAAAGCATCTGGGAAGTAGAGTTCTGGGGTAACCGTGTGGGGAATGCCTACACCGAAACCGGCTGGATTGGCTACACCGTAGGCATCGCCACCACTGATACCGAAATCGGGTTCAGTTATGGTTTCATCAATGCCACCGCGCGCCTGTACCGCATGTATGAAAACGGCGACGTGCGCCGCGACTGGGCCATTGCACCGTATAGATATTCCGGCAAAACGAAGGTGAACCACACGGCCGCGCAGCTGTACAACCGCAACGCGGCGAAATGGCGCCGGGAGTATGAAACGCTGCTGCCGAAAGGGCCCAGCTCCACGCCGCAGAACTTCCCCATCCTCCGGTATTCCGACGTGCTGCTGATGTTCGCGGAAGCGGAAAACGCCGTGAACGGGCCAACCGCGGCAGCCATTGCCGCGGCCAACCTTGTGCGCAAAAGAGCGAAAGCGCCCGAGTATACCACGTTCGCTTCCAAAGAAGCGTTCCTCGAGGAACTGCAGGACGAACGGTCGAGGGAATTGTGTTTTGAGGCCCTGCGCAAACCAGATCTCATCCGCTGGGGGATTTTCCTGCCCACCATGCAACAGGTGGCCAACGAAATCCAGAGCGAAGGCGGCACATATGTGTATGCCACCATCGCGTTCCTGAACGTTTCGGAAAAACACCTCCTGTTCCCCGTACCGGCCCGGGAAATGATGCTGAACCGTAAACTGGTGCAGAACCCTGGCTGGTAATTGTGTACTTCATTAAATCTCTTCTTATGAAACGGATGATAATCGGCAGCCTCATCGTTCCCATGATGATCGCCTGCAACAAGGAAATAAAAACGGACGCGCCCGTGCTGGAGGTATCGGTGGAAAAGGCGGATATCAAAGCGGGCGACACAGCAACGTTCAATATCCAGTCGGACGCGAACGTGCTTTCATTCTACTCCGGCGAAGTGTTGAACGATTACGGCTTTCACAACGGCCGTAAAATCGCCATCGACAGTGTGACACTTTCATTCTCCACCTCGCTGAACTACGGTACGCAGAAAGATCAGTTCGCCGTGTTCGCTTCCAGCGATTTCAACGGGCAGTACACGGTGGAAGGCCTGAAAGCCGCCACCTGGCAGAACATCACCACGCTGTACAAACTCGCGCCGGGCAACAGCAATACCGCCATTGCCGCCGGTGTAAAAAAGATATCGCAGCTTGCAGCGCCGGGTAAACCGCTTTATATTGGCTACCGGTTCATCGTCAAACCGCAAACAGCTAATGGTGCATCGAAACTGTGGACGATGTCGGCTTTCAACATGAGCGGCCACACCAAGCTCGGTGTGCAGACGCTGGCCGACCATAAATCCGCCGGTTGGCGAATCATCGCGCAGGGCCAGCACGATCCCGGCCGGGGTGCCGTGATACAGGCGGCGCAGCTGGCGTTTTACGGGAACAACAAGGATTTTATGGAGGAGTATACGGAAGACTGGGTGATCACCAAAGCGGTGAACATGGAAGAGGTGGAACTGGGCCCCGATTGGGGAACAGGCATCAAAACCCTGGCAGACCCGCCTTTGAAAGCGTACCGGTACCGCTTCACCACACCCGGCACTTACACGGTTACCTTCGTAGCCTCCAATGTGAACAGCGACAATGAAAGCAAAACCGTGCGGCAGGTAACCGTGAAGGTTACACCGTAAAGCAATTATAATTCATCAGCATGGACAACAACAACACAGCCTACAGCCGCAGAAAAATGCTGGGTGCACTGGGCCTGACACTGGCCGCCAGCTTTCCGGTACACGCCGCGCCTGCGGCTAAAAAGAGCGGGGAGGGCCCGTTCTATCCCGATGTGGCAACAATGCAGGGCGATAAAAAACTGGAAAAGGGAAACCTGGTGCAAACGGCAGGCTATCACCAGGCCGGCGACGGCGGGGCGGCCGTTTACCAGGTGGCGGAAAAAGGAGAGGTTCCCTTGCAGAACGGCCTTTACGCCGCACTGATGGCCGGCAGCAGTGTGAACTATAAAATGTTCGGCGCGGTATGCGACGGGCAGGCCGATGATGGCGTACAGATCAAGGCGGCGCACCTGTTCGCCAACCTGCATAACATTCCCGTGGTGAACCCCGGCGGGGAGTTCTGGATCAAACAGACCAACGGCATCCCCGTGTTCACCAATGTGCATTGGGGGCAAACGGTTTTTCATTTCGATGAACAATACAATACCAAAGGCGCGGCGCGCTTCGACATCAAAAGCAGGCTACAGCCGCGGAAGGTGGAGGTGGATAAGGACCTGCTGCTGAAAGTATTGAAGCCGGGCGTGCGGATGATTCCCGAACTGGCGCCTTACACCAACTGCCTCGTGTTTGCGGTGGATGAAAAAGACCGCATCGGGCTGCGGGCCGGTGAGCGGTTCGAAGGGCAGTCGTGGGCGCGGGAAGATTTTTTTTACGTGGAAGAGCACGGCCGCATCATCGGCGACCTCGCCTGGGAATTCAAAGACTTCACCAGCCTGATGGCCTACCCCTGCGAACAGGGGTACCTGGTGGTGGAAGGCGGCACATTCCTCTTGTCCGGGAACAGTCCGGGTACCGTGAACGGCACCAAATACGAAGGGTACTGGCGTTGCGGTATTTCCATTACCCGCAGCCGCACCATCATCCGCGAGCAATGGGTGGGCCTGGAGAAAGGCGCGGTAGATACCGCGATGAATCCCCGGAACGGTTTTTATGCCCTTTCCCGCGTATATGACGTGGCGCTCGAAGACATCCGGCTGATCCCCTGGGAGCAGGACCGCGAAGGGAAAGACCGTGATGTGCCGGCCGGTACGTACGGGCTTACCTGCAACCGCACACTGAACGCCCGCTTCTGCCGGGTAACGGCGCAGGGCGGACCGGTGCACTGGGGCGTGTTCGGCACCAATCTCAACAAACAGTTCATCATCGACAGCTGCAGCCTCAACCGCATCGACGTGCATTTCCACTGCTGGCATTTATACATCAAGGATTCGCAGATCGGGTACCGCGGCATCACCGTTACCGGTGGCGGCGATCTGTTCGTGGAAAATACCACCGTATGGTCGAGGAACTTCATTTCCTTCCGCCGCGACTTCGGTGCGAAGTGGGACGGCGCGATCTATATCCGCAACTGCCGTTACATGCCCGCCGGGTTGGGCGACACTGCCGTACTGGAATTTGTGCCCGCGGATTTCACCTACAATTATCCCGTGGGCTATGGCAGGACCATCCGGGTGGAAGCACTCACGGTGGACTACAGCGCACTGCCCGCATCTACCGGTACTTGCTGGCTGATGCGCACGGCACCATTCTCTAAAATGAAAAGTGGCGAGCGCCTCTTTTTCCCGCATGCCGTTTCGTTTAAGGACGTGGTGGTGGAAGGGCGCAGCAAAGGCGTACGCCTGGTGGAAATTCCTGTCCCGCAGGATTACCGGCAGCCGATGAAAGGCGGAGCGGACACGCCGAACGCGTCGTTCGTATTCGAGAACATCCGGCTGGAGGGCGAGGGGGCGCGGCATTTTCTGCTGAATGCAGATGCATCCCGGCCATATACCGATGAATATGCCCTGTATCCCGAAATACGTATCGTGAATTGTCATCAGTTTTCCGCCTCGCTGGCGGGCGGGGCAAGCCTCCGCATCGAGCGCAGCGAAACGGGCGCGTTGCAGACGGCACTCGAGGGGGAACTGAGTTTGTCGGATTGCCGGCTGAAACCCGTAGTGAAGGGGAGTGCGCCGTTGTACCGGTTAGCCGCGTCATCCGGCGTCAGCTTTACCAATTGCACCGTGCACGCCCCTGTGGTGGACGGTGTGGTGAAACCCGCAATGGTGAATGAATATGGCTTCATCAAACTGAATAAAACCCTGCGCTTCAATCACCTGAACACGAGGATGGGGCAGGAGGTGCTCAAAGAAGTGAAACTGCTGCCAGCGTTCGTGCGCATGCTGCAGGGGCATCACGAGCTGGAGCCGGAGAATCTGTAGCATGTGATCCGCACGGATGTTGCAGCTGATGTCTCAAAGGGGATGTTACAATGCCGGACGGATAGGGAAGGTTATTCCGCCGCCGGACTGATATACGCCAAGGCAACAGTGGGTGGGCCACCTGCCATCAGCGGGGCGGCCCGTCCTTCCTCAGTACCGTAAACGTTGCCGGTAAAATCCCGCCCGTAATTGTAAAAATCTCCCAAAAAGTTTTAAATTCTAACTTTAAATAGTACTTTCGGGTACGTACCCGAAAAACATCAATTTTCAACCAAACCACGAAGTAATCATGGAAAAGTCCCGCAGAGCGTTTTTGAAGAACACGATCAAAGGATCGGCGGCATTGATGGCAGGAAGCATGCTGCCCGGCATCAGCGCCAAAAGCTATGCCCGCATCATCGGCGCCAACGAGCGCATTAAAATAGGCATGATGGGCGTAAATGCCCGCGGGCTTGCCCTGGCCGGCAACTATGCCCGCCAGCCCAACTGCGAAATTATTTCCGTGTCGGATGTAGACAGCCGCGCGGCGGAAAAATGTATAACTCAGGTGAAAGGCATTCAGAATTCGGAGCCCAAAGCCGTGCCCGATTTCAGGAAAGCGCTGGAAAATAAGGCGCTCGACGGGCTTGTTATAGCCGCTCCCGACCACTGGCACGCCCCGGCGGCCATCCTGGCGGCCAAGGCTGGTAAACACGTGTACCTCGAAAAACCCGCCAGTCATAATCCCCATGAAGGAGAGCTGCTCGTGGCGGCACAGAAGAAATACAAAACTGTGATCCAGATGGGCAACCAGCGCCGTTCCTGGCCGAACGTGATCGCTGCCATCGAAGAGATCAAAAACGGGGCGATCGGCCGCGTTTATTTCGGCAAGGGATGGTACACCAACAACCGTGAATCCATCGGCACCGGCAAACAGACGGCCGTGCCCTCCTGGCTTAATTACGACCTCTGGCAGGGCCCTGCGCCGCGCCGGCCTTATAAAGACAATCTGATCCACTACAACTGGCACTGGTTCTGGAACTGGGGCACCGGTGAAGCGCTCAACAACGGCACCCACATGGTGGACCTGCTGCGCTGGGGCCTGGATGTGGATTATCCCACTTTCGTGACCTCTTCCGGCGGCCGCTACCGTTACCAGGACGATTGGGAAACCCCCGATACGCAGGTGATCACGATGGAGTTCGGCAATAAATGCAGCATCGCCTGGGAAGGCCGCAGCTGCAACGGCAAACCCATCGAAGGCAACACCGCCGGCGTAATCTTCTATGGAGAGAATGGCTCGCTGGTGATCGACGGCAACGCTTACACGATCTTCGACCTGAAAAACAAGGTGGTGAAAGACGTGAAGAACACCAAAGCCATCGACGCGCGCAATCTCACCAATCCGGCGGCCGACCTGGATGCGCTGCATATCCAGAACTTCTTCGACGGGATCAAAAACGGTGCGAAGCTCAATGCGGACATTCTCGGCGGGCATAAGAGCACGCTGCTCTGCCAGCTGGGCAACATCGCCCTGCGCTCCGGCTCCGCCCTGAACATCGACCCATCCAACGGTCATATCAAAAACAACGCGGCCGCACAGAAATTCTGGACAAGAGATTACCAGCCGGGCTGGGAACCGAAAATATAATCAAGATGGGAAATAAACCTTCGGTGGTGGAAGTGGGCTCCATGAGCAAACGGGACACCCGCATATCTATCTTTATCATCGGGCTGCTGTTTTTTATTTTCGGGTTCGTAACCTGGGTAAATGCCATCCTGATCCCGTATTTCAAAATCGCCTGCGAGCTGACTAACCTGCAATCCTATTTTGTAGCGTTCGCGTTTTATATTTCTTACTTCATCATGTCGGTGCCCTCGTCGTACCTGCTCAAGGCCGTCGGCTTCAAAAAAGGCATGATGGTGGGGTTCTGGGCTATGGCTGTGGGCGCGTTCATCTTCATCCCGGCTGCGCTCACCCGCACTTATGAAGTGTTCCTGCTGGGGCTCTTCACCATCGGTTTAGGGCTGGCCGTGCTGCAAACCGCCGCCAATCCCTACATCACGATACTCGGGCCGAAAGAAAGCGCGGCGCAGCGCATCAGCATCATGGGCATCTGCAACAAAGGCGCGGGCATCATCGCTCCCCTGATCTTTGCGGCCGTGATCCTGCGGCCTACCGACACCGACCTGTTCAAGCAGCTGGCCGACATGGATGCCATCCAGCGGGCCGCCGCGCTCGACGAGCTGATACGCCGCGTGATCGTGCCGTATTCGGTGGTGGGCTCGGTATTGTTCCTGCTCGGGTTGATGGTGCGTTATTCGCCCCTCCCCGAAATCAACACCGAAAGTGAAAGCAGCGAAGTGGCCGCGGCCAATGCCGGTAAAAAAAGCATCTTCGAATTCCCCCACCTCATCCTCGGCGCGCTGGCGATTTTCCTGCACGTAGGCACGCAGGTGGTGGCCATCGATACCATCATCCCGTACGCCACGGATTATATGAAAGTGCCGCTGCTGGAAGCAAAAACGTTTCCATCCTACACCCTGGCGGCTACGATCTTCGGCTATTGCATGGGCATCCTGCTCATCCCGCGCTTCATCAAACAGGTAAACGCCCTGCGTTTCTGTACACTGCTCGGCGCGGTGCTGGTAGTGTGCATTACCACGCTGAAAGGACAGGTGACTCTGCTGGGGCATACCACCGACGTATCGATCTGGTTCGTGGTGCTGCTGGGCCTCGCCAATTCACTCGTATGGGCGGGCATCTGGCCGCTGGCGCTCGAAGGGCTCGGCCGGTTCACCAAACTGGGCGCTTCCATCATGATCATGGGCCTTTGCGGCAACGCCATCCTGCCCCTGGTATACGGTTATTTCGCAGACATTTACAGCCTGAGGGGGGCCTATTGGGTATTGTTCCCCTGCTACGGCTATCTCATATTTTATGCGTTTTACGGCCACCTCATCAGGCGGTGGTCGGTTTCATTTTCAACATCTAACCCCATTCAATTAAAATCGGAAGTGCAGCAATATGGAGTTTCGCAAGATAAAAATTAGCAACGGCCAGGTCATCACCCCTTACCGCATTATTCCCGGAGGAACGGTGCTGATAGAGGGAGGGAAAATACTGGCGGTGAGTGAGTACGACATTCCGGTAAGCGACGCACAGGAAATCGATGCGCGGGGCCAGTACGTGGCGCCGGGCTTTATAGATCTGCACATTCACGGCGGCGGCGGCAGCGACTTTATGGACGGCGATGTGGAGGCCTTCCTCTCCGTGGCGGAAAAACACGTGCAATACGGCACCACTTCCATGGTGCCTACCACGCTGAGCAGCGACACGGCCAGCCTGCTGGATGCGGTGCGGCTGTACGACAAAGCGCATGCCCGCAACACGCGTGGTTCGGAGTTCCTGGGCATTCATCTCGAAGGACCCTATTTCGCCATGAACCAGCGCGGCGCGCAGGATCCGCGATATATCCGCAATCCCGATCCGGCAGAATACAAAGCCGTACTGGAATCTACCCGTTCGGTGGTGCGCTGGAGCGCGGCGCCGGAACTGCCGGGCTCGCTCGAGTTCGGGCGGTACCTCACCGGCAGGGGCATCCTGGCCGCCATTGCACATACCGACGCCATTTACGAAGAAGTGCTCGAAGCGCTGGAATGCGGCTATACCCATGCCACGCATTTGTATTCCGCCATGTCGGGCGTTACGCGCAAGAACGCTTTCCGCTACGCCGGCGCCATTGAAAGTGCTTTCCTGCTCGATGAAATGACGGTGGAAATCATCGCCGACGGCATTCACCTGCCGCCGCCGTTGCTGAAGCTGGTCTATAAAATCAAAGGCGCGGATAAAACCGCCCTCATCACCGACGCGATGCGCGCGGCCGGCATGCCGCCGGGAGAAAGCATCCTCGGCGCACTGCACAACGGCCTCAAAGTGATCGTGGAAGACAATGTAGCCAAACTGCCCGACCGCAGCTCTTTTGCCGGCAGCGTGGCCACGGCCGACCTGCTGGTCCGCAACATGGTGCAACTGGCGGATGTGCCGCTCATCGACGCGGTGAAAATGATCACCAGCACCCCGGCCGCCATCATGAACGTGGCCGACCGCAAAGGATCGCTGGCCGCGGGTAAAGATGCGGACATCGTAATATTCGACGCAGACATCAACATGGACATGGTGATAGTAGGCGGCCGCCTGCTGTACCGAGCCCAACATCAAAAACAATTACATGAAGCAGGTAGATAATTTACAGGTTCACCTTTATGAAACGAGGCAGCAGATGGGTGAGGCCGCGGCAGCTATGGCGGCCGACCGCATCCGGTTGCTGCTGCAGGAAAAAGAAACGCTGAACATCGTGTTCGCCGCAGCGCCTTCACAGCAGGAATTCCTCGAAGCGCTCGCCGCAGACGCAAGCATCGAATGGGAACGCATCAATGCCTTCCATATGGATGAGTACATTGGCCTGGAAGCGACCGCCCCGCAGGGTTTCGGCAATTTCCTGAGAGAGCGCATCTTCTCGAAAGTACCCTTCCGCAGCGTGCATTACCTCAACGGCAACGCGCCGGACATTCAGCAGGAATGCGAACGCTACGCTACACTGCTCCGCAAGGGCGTCGACATCGTGAACATGGGCATCGGGGAGAATACCCACATCGCCTTCAACGACCCGCATGTGGCGGATTTCTCCGATCCGCAGCTGGTAAAAGTGGTGGACCTCGATTACGCCTGCCGCCAGCAGCAGGTGAACGACGGCTGTTTTGAGACTTTCGCACAGGTGCCCACGCACGCGCTCACGCTTACCGTGCCCGCGCTCATGCAGGCTTCATACGTGTTCTGCATGGTGCCCGGCCCCAACAAGGCCGCGGCCGTGAAACATACGCTGTTCGACGGCATCAGCGAAAAATATCCTTCCACGGTATTACGCCGCCACCCCCGTGCGGTGCTATTCGTGGATAAAGACAGTGCCGCCCAATCTTTCGACCGACTTGCGCTATTATCATGAAACAACTTTCTTTACTGGCATTTGCGGCAATCATGGCATGTTCTCCCGCACAACCACCCGCACAGCGGCTCATCGCCCTCGACCCCGGCCACTTTCACGCCTCGCTGGTGATGCAGAGCATGTACCCGGGAATCGACAGCAATGCGCTCGTATTTGCACCGGATGGCCTGGAGGTGAAACAATACCTCGCCACGGTGGACAAATACAACCAGCGGGCCGTAGCGCCCACGCACTGGCAAACCACGGTACATACCGGCCCCGATTACCTGGAAAAAATGGTACAGCAGCCAGCCGGCAGCATCGTGATCATCGCCGGCAACAACCGCCTGAAATCATCGTATATCCGCAGCAGCGTCCGCGCCGGCATGCATGTGCTGAGCGATAAACCCATGGCCATCGACGCGGCCGGTTTCGATTCGCTGAAAGCTGCTTTCGAAGAAGCTGCCGCCCAAAAAGTGCAGCTGTACGATATGATGACGGAACGGTATGAGATCCTTTCCATTTTACAGAAAGAACTGATCCATACGCCGGCCCTATTCGGCGAGCTGGAGAAAGGCACGCCGGAAAATCCCGCCGTGATCAGGGAAAGCGTGCATCACTTCAAAAAGCAGGTGGCCGGCAAACCTTTGATCAGGCCCGCCTGGTACATGGACGTGAATCAGCAGGGCGAAGGCATCGTGGATGTGACCACCCACCTGGTAGACCTGGTGCAATGGGCCTGTTTCCCGGAACAGGCGCTGGATTATAAAAAAGATATCGTGATCGATTCCGCCCGCCGCTGGCCTACCGCGATGACAGGCAAACAGTTCGCGGATGTGACCGGTACGCCGTACGAACCGGCGGATACCGTGTTCCAGATTTATGCGAACGGTTCCTTCAATTACCGCCTGCGCGGCATCAATGCCCGCGTTTCCGTAACCTGGGCGTATGAAGGGGGAGGAGACACGCATTATGCCCTCACGCGCGGCACCAAAGCCAGCGTACTGGCGCAAAACGGCGAACTTTTCCTGCTCACGCCCGATGCGGACAGCTCCGCGCTGCAGCCCCTGCTGCAAAAATACCCCGGCGTGTCGCTGGAGCGTACCACCGAAGGCTGGCGCATCGTCATTCCGGATTCCTATAAAAAAGGCCACGAAGCTTCATTCGCGAAGGTGATGGCGGCTTTCCTGCAATACGTCAGGGAAGGGAAGCAGCCGGACTGGGAAGTGCCGAACACACTGGCGAAGTACTTTACGACCACCGAGGCCCTGAAGCGGGCCAGGCAACAATAAAAGAAAAGGGCTTACAGTAATTGTAAGCCCTTTTTTATGCGAAGATGTCGGCAGGCAACCTCAGTTCCTGTAAAACTCGTAATTCTCTTTCGTGATGATATCGATCGGCATGAACGATACTTTCTCCACCGGCGCGGAATGTACCAGGTGCTGGTACAACGCCATGATGCCTTTATAGCCTTGTTCCTGCGGTTTCTGGCAGATCAGGAAGTCGATCACGCCCTTTTTCAGGTAAGCGATGTTTTCTTTCAGAAAGTCGTAGCCCACAAGCAGGTAATCATCCGCACGGCCCGTTGTTTCAAGGTAGTGCGCCACGTTCGACACGCGGGAGTTGGTCACAAAAATGGCTTTCACATTCGTGTTCTCAGCGAGGGTTTCGGCCACTTTCTTTTCCACGGCGCGGTCGTTGGTCTGCCGGATGTCTATTTTCAGGATCCGTTTATCGTTGTTGGCAAAATACGCCCGGAAACCTTCTTCCTTCCGTAGAAGATGGTGGTGGTTCTCGATCTCGTGCGATACGTTCACGATCAGTATTTTGTCTTTCGGCTGGATGCAGTATTTCATCAGGTGCGCGCTCAGGTAGCCGCTGTGGAAAAGGTCGGGGCCGATGTAGCACAGGCTTTCCTGGTTGGGAATGTCCGAGTTGATGAATACGTAAGGGATGTTCTTTTCCTTGAGCTGGTTAGTAAAAGTGATGGATTCCTCGATGAACGAAGGCGCCATCAGGATGCCGTCTACCTTGCTTTTGAGAATGGCCTTCGATTGTTTGACAAACGAGGCCTTGCTGTTCATATCGAAAAGATAACGGTCTATTTTGATGCCGAACTGCCTGATTTCTTCTTCGGCTTGCTGGATGCCCGCCAGCGGGGCTTCCCAGAAGGCGGTTTCGCCGGACACGGCCGGTATCAGGATGGCGAAGTTGAGAATCTTGCGGGAGGCCAGCCGCCTGGCCAGGATATTGGGCTGATAATTCAGTTCCTGTATGATGCGCTCGATCTTGATCTTGGTTTTGGGAGAAACGCCTGCCCTGTTATGAATCACCCTGTCTACCGTGGCAATGGACACTTTGGCCCGCCTTGCGATCTCTTTCACACCGGCGTTGGGTTCCTGTTGATTCGATTTCATCTGTTTATAATTGATTATTCAATGGCCAGATGGAACCCGCATGAGCGTTCCCTCGCGGGAAAATATGGCGCATACGCGGTTTCATAGCTGATTTTGGATAAAGTTAATATATCCTTTCACGTTGTAATAACGGCTATCCTGCATCCGTCGCCCCACGGGGACGCTCCCTGCCTGAAGAGGCCATTATCCATTTCCTGCCCAAATATATTGCATAAAATCAAATCATGATAGGAATAAGGCAGTATACCGCAAGAACGGGCGAGAAAAACGCGTGATCACGTGTACGTACCCGAAAATACGCCAAAGATTTAACCATTCCAAGCTGTTGACCAGTAAAAGAGATGTACAGTATAGGATAGGCGGAGGGACGACCTCCTGCATGATGGTTATCCGGCGGATGTCGACCGGGCCTCATGCCACCGCGCTTTTCTCGCGTTCAGGAGGTTTTCCGGGTTTGGCTGCGGGGAACCTGCTCCGTGTACTTCGCCAGGTTGTGCAGGGAAGAAGTCATGCCTTCATAGTGTTCGTGGGGTTTGATGCCTTCCGGTACATCTTCGGCGATAAAGGTCACCTTCGTGCCGCCGGGCACGGCTTTGAGCAGGGTAGTCATCGTCATGGTGCCGGAAAACGCAGGGTCATCGGACTCGAAATCCACCGCTTCCACGATCTGCTCGTTCGGTTTCAACTCCACGAACCTCCCTTCGAACACGTCCTCATGTGCCGATGTTTTGCCCTGCACACCGTGTTCATCCCTGTCATAGATGAAAGCCATGCGGTAGCTGCCGCCTTCATGGGGGTCGAAGGCGTATACCTTGCAGGTCATGCCTTCGGGCGGGCGCCAGGCAGCAAGGGCCTCAGGATTCAGGAATGCCTGGTAAATCACTTCAGGACTTGCCTTGATCAGCCCGGAAACGGTATCGATCCTTTTGGGGCGGGTGGTGTTTGTCATGGTGTATGACCTCCTTTGGGTTTTTTTGCACAAAAAACGGGCCGCCTGTGGGCAGCCCGTTCCTTTGCAGCATTAACGCTGTATTATATTTTTTCGATGATGCTGCTCAGCGATTTCGCTACCAGCGCATTACCGGCTTTGTTGAGATGCACGCGGTCGGTAGTGAGGATGCCTTTTTCCGCATTGTCTTTGTTATACTCGATGTTATAATCGAGGAACAATTTCCGCAGGTCGCACAGCGGCAGCCCGGTTTCCTGGGCTATTTTGCGGATGCTGTTGCTGAACTTGCCGAGGTCGGCGTCCTGCTCGTTGTCGCCGTCTTTTTTCTCGCCGATCACCGCCGGGGTGCAGAGCACCACTTTCGCGCCATTGTCCTGTATCTTTTTGATCAGCGCTTTATAGAAACCTTCGAACTTGGGCAGGTCGGTGCCAGTGCCGTGCGTGGTTTTGTGCCATACGTCGTTCACGCCGATGTAGATCACCACGATGTCGGGTTTCTTGCTCAGCACATCGTTTTCCATGCGCAGGTACAGGTCGTATACCTTGTTGCCGCCGATGCCGGCGCCAATGAGCTCATAATCAGGTAGCAGGGTTTTCATCTGGGTGATGTAGCCTTCCGGCCCAACGCCGGCCTGGGTAATGGAATCGCCGAAGAAGATCACTTTTTTCTTTTTCGGAAGAGTGGCGGAGAGCAGGAAAACTGCGCTCAATACGAGAAGTAAACGTGGCATGTGTTTCAGGATTTAATGCTTAAAAATAGCAAAATATACCGCATATCAAAAATCCCCGCCGGCGCCGCCGCCCCTGGTGGAGCCGCCTCCGAACTCAAACTGGTCGGGCTGTTGCGGTACTTCCTTGAACGTCTGTGCGATCACCAGCGACTCGGCTATCTGGAGGCCTTTCAGCGTTTCCGCCTCGTGCTGTTCTTCGTTTGTGAAACCATGCCGCGGCGTTTTCAGGTATTGTATCAGCGCATAAGCCAGCAATATCATCATAGCGCCGCCGAGCGCCATCGCGGTTTCGAGCGGCATCACGCTGTGGTAGTACCGGATGGTGAACACGATGAACGCGATCAGCAGCAGGCCGGTGCGCAGCAGTATTTTATCTTTTTTCCGGATCCCGCCGTAGATGTATACGAGAGGGACCAGGATGGTGAGCAGCCAGAACAGCCAGCCTGCCGCCATCTGGAAATCATGGCCATGCAGTTCCTGGCCGGTTTCCCGCACCACGAAATAGTTGCCGGCCACGTAGAACATCAGCAGCGCGGCGATCTCGATCAATTGCAGCGTAGGGCCATGATAGGGATGGCCCGCGTATTTGTGCGCGGCGAAATATACCAGCGCACTGACGGCCATATAAATGAAAGGCAGCACGGCCGGCCCGTTCCACGACAATGCAAAGAACAGCGCTCCCATCAGCGCTCCAAATGCCGCCAGCCCCATCAGCATGTTCAGGAACCGGATGGCGAAGAACGCGCCCAGCGCAAAAATGATCAGGCAGAAAGTAATGGAATCCGGATCCAGCTCCCAGAGCAGGGTACAGCCGGAAAGAATGAGCACCGCGGCCGACCAGGCCAACCCATCGTCTACCCCGGAACGGTAATGATGTTTCTCCCGGATAAAAAACTCCAGCGCGCCGTAACAGATCAAACCATAGAAAATCAACACCACCCCGGTAGTGGTTTCACTGGGACTCGAATTGGAAAACATGATCAGTGCAATGAGCCCGAACGTAAACACGGTGATCACCAGCGTCAGCAGCAGCAGCCCGATGCGGATGAAAGGATTGGGCATATACAGCGCGGAAGGATAGGCGGTTTTCACCGTTTCATATTCTTCCCTGGTGACGCATTCTTTTTTGAATGCGGCCATCGCTTCCTCCTGTATGTCCGCATTCCGCAGATCAGCTATATTATATGCTATCATGTTTTTTCAGCTTTTTGTTGAGCACAATGAGCAGCCGCGCCATGGCGATGCCCGATCCGATAAAATAAAACAGCAGCATGTAAAAACCGCCGAGGTCACGGAAGCTGGCATCGATGCCGCGTATCACCACGTAGCTCAGGCCGGTATACGCATACAGCACCACGATCACCACGAAATAAAACGATCGGGCCTGCATGGCGGTGTAATAGATGCCGGCACAGCAGGCACCCAGCACGATGAACCACAACATGAAGTCGGGCAGCACAAACATGGCCGACAGGCAGGCGATCAGCAGGATGTGGGTGCCGAAGTTATGGTAGGCGAAGGAGAAGTGTTGCTTGAAATCCTTCGCCGTACTGAGTATGCCCGCCACGATCAGCACGACCCCTATCGCGAGCCCGGTATAAATGATGCGGTCGCTGCTGAAATCGTTCCTGCTTAGTATCTCGAAGGGGGTGATGGCAATCCCCGCCCAGGCGGCGAAGTTGGTGATGGCCATGCTCAGCACGCCGAGGTGATCGAAATAATAGGCGCTGAAAAACAGCACCAGCATGGGAATAAATGTCGCGGACCCATACCGGGTGCCGAACACATTGTATTGCGCCTGCAGATAAGTAATGAAGGTGATGAACAGCAGGCAGCCGAGCAGCACGGTGTAATCGGCAAAGGCGTTGGCCGCGGGTACTTTCTGCCTCGAAAACGGCAGCTTGTGGCGGTTCGAATAATAAAAACAGCCGGCGCACAGCACGGCAATCAGCGCCAGGATAGCCTGGTGGCCGATGGTGTCGATGTTTTTATAGATCAGGATGCCCAGGCCTCCGCTCAATAACAGCACGCCGAGATAGAGGATGGTCTTGAGCTCCCAGTGCACGGAGAAAAGCGTGCTGGCGGTAACGGCCCTGATTTTTTCCATGGAAGAGGGAGACAGCCGGTCTTCTTCGGCCAGCTTTTCGAAAAGTTGTCGGTTCATGCAGTGGTTTTAGTATTCGAGGGTGCCGAATTTGCCGTCCTTATAGTCCTGGATGGCCTGTTCGACTTCTTCGGGGGTGTTCATCACAAAATTGTCTTTCGCCGCTACCGGTTCGTTCAGCGGCTCGGCGGATAAAAAGAGGATGCCGGTATTTTCAATGGCTGTGATCTCGATTTCGTCGTTGTCCTGCTCAAACACCACCAGCTGGTGCATGCGCACTTCGTCGCGGTCGTTCACCTGCGCGGCGCCTTTATAGATATATAGGAGCGCCTGGTAACCCGGCGTAGCGCCGATCTTGACGGTTTTGCCGGCCATGATGGTGCCGATGATGGCGGTGAGCGGGGTGAAGCTTTTCATGGGGCTGCTTTTCCCTTCATAGGTGCCGCTGGCGAGTCGCATCTCCACGCCGTCCTGCTCCAGCACCTCCGGCAGCTGGTGTTTCTGCGCGTTCTGGTAATAGGGGTCGTCCCATTTGTTGGCTGCCGGCACGTTCACCCATATCTGGATCATCTCCTGCACGCCACCTTTTTCCAGCAGCCTTTTGGTGGGGCCTTCGCTGTGGAGCAATCCCTTCCCGGCAAACATCCACTGAATGCCGCCCGCTTCGATATCGCCGGCATGGCCCGCACTGTCCATATGGTATCCTTCGCCCTGGATCATGAACGACACCGGTGAAAAGCCGCGGTGCGGATGGGGGTGGATACGGAGCGTGGAACCGGCCGGTATGCGTTTCGGCGGCAGGTGATGGATCACGATGAACGGGTTGGCAAATCTGAAATCCTTATGCGGAAGGGGCTGTATCACCGTTTCTTCTTCTGTGATCTTCTTCTCGCGGCCGGTGAGCACGTGTGCAATGGACTTTTTCATGTCGTCAAGGATTTAAAATACGATTGACGAATTTAAAACATTGATGCACCTAAAAAAAATAATATCTCTAAAGCCTTACCGGAAACGCGGTTATTCATGAATTCCGCCATTTTTCTGCGTTCCCTCACCGGCGCCGCTTCCGTATCGCCATCCACACGGCCCAGCCGGTAAACAAGGCGATAAACGCCACCGAAAGAATCACAGTTCCCATGCTAAGGTTGTTTTAAAAATTGCCTAAATGTAATAAAATGCCCATTCGAGGCATAATCATTGTGGTACATCTTTTAAAACAGCCATACCATGGGAATTTTTCAAATAGCCATAGCAGGAACCAATGTAAAGGTCGAACAGGAGTCCGAAGACAGCTTCATCTTGGAATTACCGGGCGGCACGCTCTTTCTTATCCGTAAACAGGACAATGAGGGTGCTACTCATTGGTTCGAAGAGGGCGCCGACAATGAAACCGGTTTTACCAAAGAATTGGGTTTGGCCATCGAAAGCCGGTTAATGAAACAGGAATGATCGTACCCCGGAATATGTAAAAACTTCCACATCAGCGCAGGTATAACCCCACCTCGCTGATGGCGGATTGCTCCTTCGCCTGTATAACGGAAATCCTGACTTTCCAGGCCGTTACGGCCGGAAAAGTATCCACTTTTTTGCTGCCGATATGACGGCCTTCACTGAGCAGCAGCCAGTCGCTGTCCGTTTGCGCCTCCACTTTATAACCGAGGATGCGCCCTTCCGCACCGGCAGGCTCGGAGAGGGTGATCGCACTGATATCCACCGGATTTTCCAGATCCAGTTCAAGAAAACTTTGCTGGTCTTTTACCGTCCATGCCGTAGCCGTTTTACCATCTACCGCCTTTTCGCCGCCGGCGTTGCCGCGGGTATTCACCGGCCGGAACTGCGCCAGGTTGAGGCCCATCACGGCATCTTTCGTCCGCGGCAGGGGCGGCAGCTTTTGTACTTTTTTACGGACGAAGTAATTGCCGTTGGGATATCCCGTGTTTTTGACCGCCTGCGGGCCTAGGCGTTCGGCCAGCTGCGCCAGGTAAAGGCTTTGCGGCGTAACGGAGCGGCCATGCGATTCAAAATGCCCTTCGGGCAGGATGGGAGAGCGGTCGAACAGCCGGGCGGTCTGCTGCCGTGTGC
Organism: Chitinophaga lutea; assembly: GCF_003813775.1. Taxonomy (NCBI): domain Bacteria; kingdom Pseudomonadati; phylum Bacteroidota; class Chitinophagia; order Chitinophagales; family Chitinophagaceae; genus Chitinophaga; species Chitinophaga lutea. The sequence continues at coordinate 128,123 of NZ_RPDH01000002.1, forward strand.
CGGTATTGCCGATGGCCCAGTTGGCGGCGCCCGGCGGGTTCTGGATCACATACGTGCTGGCGATGTTGTTCCAGGCAACGGCCCAGCCCATCGTCCAGCCATGGCCCGAACCGGCCACGCCGCGGTTCAGGAAGTCGATGCCGCCGTCTGGCACCGTACAGTTATCGACCAGCATGCCGGTAGACCAGCGCATGTGCGGCTGGATGCGGCTGCCATGACCCCTGAATACGCAGTTGAGCAGCACGTTGGGGCCGGGCTTCAGGCTGCCGGTCCATACGAAATACGTATTGCTGCCCGTGCTTTCGCAACGGTCGAGCAGGTTGCAGCTGCCTTCTATGCTGAAATCGGTGGGTTTGGAAGCGCCGAGATTGGGGTGGGTATGCGTCACATACACCTGCTGCATCGTAATGCGGTCCCCGCCCAGTACCGTGGTATTCATCGTTTCTTCGCAGTACACGTTTTTCACCCAACAGTCGTCACCCAGAATACGGATGCCGGAATACGGCGCGTCGCCATACGCTGTTTCGAGCGGCGGGCACTGGATATGCAGGTTTTCCACGCCGGCATCGGTGATGCGGCCGGAAGGGGCGGCGGGTTGAACGGAGGTTTTGCCGAAACGCGCATCGCATCCGTCTGCCAGTGGTACGCTGATGGTCATGCGATTACCGTTGATGGCGGTGACGGTGCTGTGCATGATGAGGGCGCTGCCGGCTTTTATCCACGTTTGCGGCTTGCCGTCGCGCACCAGGTCGTGCATGCTCATCGATCGTATCCAGGTATCGGTAACGGGTTTGCGTATCTCGATGGTCTGTCCCGTGCGGAAACCGGCGGCGTTCTCCACGTTGATGACCTGTGTGCCGGCAGGCGTGTAGGCGCCGGTGAGATAGGTGACCGGTGCGGCAGGCATGGCGACGGGCCTCTTCCCGCCATCAATCACCACCGCGGCATGTTTACCCCCTGTCATGCGGATGGTGGTGGCTTTGATGCCTGAGCCGCGCAGTACTACGCCGCTTTCGGCAATCTTCAGGGAACCGGAGCAGGTGAATACACCGGGAGCTAACACTACCGCCCCGCGGAAACCGTCCACGGGGGGTAATTTCGCTACTTCGTCCAGTGCGGCCTGGATGTTTTCGGTATCATCGGCGCCGGAAGGTTTCACCCGGCGCTTCTCCGCCACCATTGGCAGCGGTACGCCGCCTCCGCGGTAACCGGCGTAGGAAAAATCCATGATGCGGTCGCCGGCCGGCGTGGTTTTATAGGCCAGCCGGCCGTCTTTCCCGGGATATACCCAGCTGCTACGGACAGGAGAGGATTGTGCGGAAGCCGGTACATCCGGCCATAATAAACCGGCAATGAAAAATAAATGAACAGTTTTGAACATAGTGGAATTTTAAAACGGGTTTTAAAGTAAACATTTTTCCGTTCAGGCCCGGTAAAATATGATGGAAGAGATTTAATTTGTGCGGCATTCCATCAAAGCCGCATCCTCATGCTCCGTTTCCTGTTCATATTCATCTTCGGCTGTACGGTACAGACCGCCGCACAAAACTGCGACATCCCGGGCAGTACGGTCATATATGACTACGCCGCCAAAAAGTGGATCTGCACCGATTCCGCCGATGCCTGGAAACCCTCGCAGCCCGCGTCCACCTTCAAGATCATCAACCTGCTCATCGCCCTCGAAACGGGTGTGATCAAAGACGAGAACGAAGTGATCAAATGGCCGGGAAAAACGGATACCTCGCTGTACGGCTACCGCCCCGAAATCTATAAAGACATGACGGTGAAAAGAGCTTTCGAAGTATCCGCGGGATGGGCGTTTATCGAACTGTCGAAAAAAATAGGGAAGGAGCGGTACCGGCATTACCTGAAGGCCTGCCGGTATGGGAATGGCGATCTCAGCCGCAACGACCCGGATTTCTGGAACTTCGGGCCGTTTAAAATATCGCCGCGCAACCAGGTGGAATTTCTGATCAGCGTCTATGAAGAGAAATTACCGTTTTCCAAACGTAACTTTGCGATATTGAAGCGTGTCATGATCACGGAACAGACCAATGATTACACGATACGCTCCAAAACCGGCTGGACGCGCCTCGATGGTAACGATTACGGCTGGTGGACCGGCTACCTGGAGAAAAAGAACAACGTATACTTTTTCGCCACACGGCTGGTGAAAGAAAGGAAAACCCAAAACCCGGATTTCGGATCATGCAGAAAACTCGTTACCATTCAGCGGCTGAAGGAGCTGAAGGCGATGTGATCGCCCAGCTGCGGCCCTTGCTCACCACATACGCGTACAACATCACCGGCGTGCTGGAAGAGGCGCGCGACCTGGTGCAGGATGCTTATGTACGCTTCATGCAAACGGATACAAAGCGTACCTCATCCGCACGGTCATCAACCTGTCGATCAACCGCAACACCCAACGTAAAAAAACAAGTTATCCCGGCGAGTGGCTGCCGGAACCCGTCGATACCTCCCGCCCGGACAGCGGGTTGCTGGGCAAGGACGTGCTGCGCTATTCGCTGATGGTGCTGCTCGAAAAGCTGAACGCGCGGGAAAGGGCGGTGTTCATTTTGCGGGAGGCGTTCAATTACGACTACGCCGAAATCGCCGCCGCACTGGAAATCTCGGAAGCAAACGCCCGCCAGCTGCTGAGCCGCGCCAAAAAACAGCTGCACCACCATCCGCCGGCCACGGTACGGCAGCAGGACCAGGCCTTCCTCCAACGTTACCTCGAAGTCATCCACCAGGGCGATACCTCCCGCCTGGAGAAGCTGCTGCACGAAGATATCACTTCCATCTCCGACGGCGGCGGCAAGGTAGCGGCCGCGATACAACCGATACATGGCAGAAAAGCGGTACAGGCCTTCCTGCTGGGCATCTACCAGAAGTTTTATCATGCCGCCGATATCAGGGCGGTCACTATCAATCACCAGCCGGCATTGCTGTATTACTTCAACGGCCAGCTTACCACCTGCCAGGTGTTTACGGTAGACGACAACGGCATCAGCGGCGTGTACCTGATCCGCAACCCGGAGAAGCTCGCGGCGATCGCCCTGTAAAAAATCCTCCAGGGGTTGTCACAAAACGGAAATACTGTTTGTCTTTAAAGAAAAAGACTGATAGTATGACACCAAGAATTTCACCCGCCGACATACCGGCGGGGCTGATTGAAGCCATGCGCCACGTACAGGCGTACATCGATGATGCGGGCCTCGACCGCCGCCTGCTCGAACTGGTTCGCACCCGCGTATCCCAGATCAACAGCTGCGCCTATTGCCTGGATATGCACCACAAGGAAGCCCTGCACGCCGGGGAAACCATCCAGCGGCTGATCTCCGTGTCCGCCTGGAGGGAAGCGCCCTACTACAGCCCGAAAGAACAGGCCGTACTGGCTTTCGCGGAAAACCTCACCCATATGCCGGCGGAAGAACATTCCGACGACCTGCATTATGAAATGCTCCAGCACTTCAGCCGCCCGGAAATTGCCCTGTGGAGCCTCGCCGTGGCCCAGATCAATTCCTGGAACAGGCTCGTGCGCTCGTTCGGGACCGTAGCCGGCAACTACAAGGTGCCGGAAAGCAGGCCCCGCCTGGAGCCGGGAACACCGGCCTGAGGCTGTCCGTTTCCGGACAACCGGCGTTCGCCCGTGAACAGGCAGACGCCGGTTGTTTTTGGGTAAATGGGCCACCATGGCTACATTTGCTTTATGGCAACCTTCTTGCTGGCATCTGGCAGGCTTTCTAAACCAGATACACATGTTTAAACACAACCTGCTCATCATTTTCCGGAATTTCAGGCGCTTCAAAGGCTCTTTTTTCATCAACCTGGCCGGTTTATCGACCGGGCTGGCCTGTGTGCTGCTCATCTACCTCTGGGTAGACGATGAGCTGCACGTCGACAAGTTCCATCAAAATGACGAGCAGGTGTACCAGGTGATGCAGAACATGCAGCTGGCCGACCATATCGAAACGGTCGACGCTTCGCCGTTCCCGCTGGCGGAAGCATTGAAAGCCGAAATGCCGGAGGTGGAACAGACGGCCATGTGTACTAACCCGGCCTGGCTCGACAAGTTCAGTATAACGGCAGATGGCCTTACCATAAAAGCAGGCGGCATTTTCGCATCGCCCGAATTTTTCTCGGTGTTCACCTACCCGGTGCTGCAGGGAAAAATGGCGGGCAGCAATGATGTTATGGTGTCCGCGTCGCTTGCGCGGAAATTGTACAAAACGGAAAACGAAGCCATGGGCAAACCGTTCCCCTGGGAACTGGGGCGCGTAAAAGGCAATGCCCGTATTGCCGGCATTTTCAAAGATGTGCCCGCCAATTCCTCCATGCAATTCGAGCTGGTGCTTTCCGCCGGTTTCATCAAAGAATTCATGCCCAATAACCTGCATTGGGGCAATTATAATATCCTCACTTTCGCGCAGCTGCGCCCGGGTACCGATGTCGCGGCTTTCAACAAAAAAATCGCAGGCTTCATCCGCACGAAGCGGAGCGATTCCAACATCACCCTGTTCCTGAAAAAATATTCGGACGCGTATCTCTACGGCAAATACGAGAACGGCGCGGCGGTGGGCGGCAGGATCGCCTACGTGCGGCTCTTTTCCATCATCGCCGTATTCATCCTTTTGATTGCCTGCATCAACTTCATGAACCTTTCCACCGCCAAAGCTTCGCGGCGGCTGAAAGAGGTGGGCATCAAAAAGGCGCTGGGCGTCAGCCGGCGCTCGCTCATCTGGCAGCACATGTGCGAGGCGCTGATGATGACGTTCATATCGCTGTTCGTTGCCCTGCTACTGGCGGCTATGCTCACCGGGCCGTTTAACCGCATTACGGGCAAGGAACTGCACCTCGTTCCCGGCGTCAGGCTGGTTGCTTCCCTGCTCGGGATCACGCTCGTTACGGGACTGCTGGCGGGCAGTTATCCCGCCCTGTACCTGTCTCGCTTCAACCCGCTGACGGTGCTGAAAGGCCGCCTGCAAACTTCCTTCGGCGAAGTGTGGACGCGCAAGGGGCTGGTGGTGTTCCAGTTCGCGATGTCGGTGATACTCATCGTGGCCGTTACCGTGGTGTACAAACAGATCGATTTTGTGCAGACGCGGCAGCTGGGGTACGACCGAAGCAATGTGCTCTATTTCCAGCGCGACGGCAAAGCCGGCGAAAACGCGGCCGCCTTCATGGCCCGGATCAAACAATTACCCGGCGTGCAGGATGCGAGCAGCATGGAAGACATCATCGTGGGGCAGCACAGCTTTACCGAAGGCCTCGACTGGCCCGGCCGGAAAAAAGACGAGATCATCAAGTTCGAAAATGTGACGCTCAGTTTCGGGGCGATGGAAGTGCTGGGCATGCAGATGGCGGAAGGAAGGATGTTTTCCACCACTCACCCGACCGACAGCTTTGCGCTGATCCTCAATGAAGCCGGCGTAAAGGCCATCGGGCTGAAAGACCCGGTAGGCAAAACAGTGAAGCTCTGGGGCACCGAGCGCAAGGTGATCGGCGTTGTGAAAGATTTCCATTTTGAATCGTTCCATAAAGCGGTGGAGCCGGTGTTCCTGAAAATAGGCACCACCGAATGCACCAATATGCTCGTTAAAATAGCGCCCGGCAGGGAAAAACAGGCCATCGCCGGGCTGGAACGGCTTTACCGGGAGTTCAATCCGGGGTACACTTTTGAATACCGGTTCATGGATGCCTCGTACCAGTCGCTGTACGACGCGGAAAAAAGAGTGTCAGCGCTCTCCGGCTATTTCGCCGGACTGGCCATCCTCATTTCCTGCCTCGGCCTCTTCGGCCTGGCTGCCTTCACGGCGGAACGGCGCTGGAAAGAGATCGGCATCCGCAAAGTGCTGGGCGCTTCGGTGACCAATATCGTCACCATGCTGTCGGGCGACTTCATCAAACTCGTGCTGATCTCCATCGTGATCGCCTGTCCCGTTGCCTGGTACGCCATGCATACCTGGCTCAGCGGTTTCGCTTACCGGATCGACCTGCAATGGTGGATGTTCGCGCTGGCGGGGCTGGCGGCCATCTGCATAGCGCTGATGTCTGTGGGGGTACAATCCGTGAAAGCCGCGCTCATGAACCCCGTGAAAACGCTGCATGCGGATTAGCATCCTCAACTACCATGATATTTGTATTAAAGCGGTCCATGTGGCCGCTTTAATAATTTTAAGCCCTTTTTAATCCGCTTTAAAGGCCCTTTTAATACCCGGTGCGGAGCTTTGTGTTCATGAAGCCGGGCGTGAAGAAAGCCTTTGCATTCCTGTAGCGAAAACCCGGCTTCATCCGATCACGGAAAGATCAATTATTAACGGATGAAAAAGCTTGGCATTTTCTGGATTGTTTCCATCCTCCTGTCAACGAACGGCATGGCGCAGGACGCCCGCCGGCTCACTTTACCGCAGGCGGAATCGATGTTCCTGCAAAACAACTTTCTCCTGCTCGCACAGCGGTACCAGGTGAGCGCGGACGAAGCGCTCGTGCAACAGGCAAAGCTCTGGGACAATCCCTCCTTTTCTTCGACATCCGGTTTTGGCACCATCCAAAAGGTGCAGCCCTTTAATATCGGCAGCGGCGGACAATTTGAAGGCGACATCGATCAATTGATACGGCTGGCAGGCAAAAGGAACAAACAGGTACAACTGGCCCAATGGAACGCGGCAACGTCCGCCGCCGCTTTTAAAGAATTGATGCGCACCCTCCGGCTGCAGTTGCGCAGCAGCTATTACGAACTGTATTTCCTGAAAGAAACGGAAAAGGTCCTGAAGGAACAGCTCACCAATCTCCAGAAAATTCTCGACGCGTATCATTCCGCCGACTCGAGCGGCAGCGTGGCGCATGCTGACGTGATCCGCCTGCAGGCCCTGCAGATCGGCATCGCCAACGACTACACCGACCTGCGGCAGCGGGAGCTCGACGCCTCGCAAAGCCTGCAATTGCTGCTGGGCAGCGCCGGTCCGGTGGAGCCGGTGGTAGACGGCGATGTGCTCCTGCAATATAAACTGAACGGTTATACGGCCCAGGCGCTGGCGGACACTGCGCTGGCCAACCGCCCGGATCTGCTGATGGCTGATAACCAGCTGAAAATGGCCGGCGTCAACTACCGCCTCCAGAAAGCCATAGCCGTTCCCGACCTGCACCTTGGCGCCACCTACGACCGCAACGGCAGCTATGCCCCGCATTTCATCGGTCTGACCATGGGCATCGACCTGCCGCTGTGGAACCGCAACCAGGGGAACATCAAAGCCGCGGAAAATACCGTCAAAGTGCAAAGCGCCGCGCTGGAACAACAGCGCCTGAGCATCGCCGTGGAAGTGAACACGGCGTTGCGCAGGATCAGCGCCCTCGAAAAGGGCATCGAGTGGACGGACCTGAAGCAGTTCAACGGCGAATACGACAGGCTTATCGACGAGGTGGCCCGCAATTTCCGGAAAGGCAATATTTCGCTGCTGCAGTTCATCGACTACTTCAACAGCTACAGCGACCATGTGAAACATACCAACAAGTTCCTCAACGACCGCGTGCTGGCGTATGAAGAGCTGAATTACGCCACCGGCGCGCAACTTTTTAATACCGTACGATGAAACACGTCAACTACATGCTTCCGCTGATACTGGCCGCCGCGCTCACCGGCTGGAGCAGCTGCAAACAATCCCACGCGGAAGACGCCGAAGCCGCCACTTTTGTGCTGAGCGACACCATGATGGCGTCTATCCGGATAGATACCACCGTGATCAGGCCCGTGGAAAGCGAACTGCGCCTTTCCGGCAAGGTAACGCCCGATATGGGCAAGGTGCTGAAACTCTACCCGCTGGTGAGCGGTTATGTACGCAACATCAATGTGCAGCTGGGCGACTATGTGAAGAAAGGGCAGGTGCTGGCTGTGATACAGAGCGGGGAAATCGCCGATTACGACAAGCAGCTCATCCAGGCCAAAACGGATATGGTGATGGCCGAAAAGAGCCTTAAAGTGGCGCAGGACCTCTATAAAAGCCAGCTGGCCACGGAAAAGGACGTGGTGAACGCCGAAGGCGCGCTCAACAACGCCAAAGCAGAATTGGCGCGCATCAACGAAATGCTCCGGATCTACCGGAAAGGCAACGGCGCCACCTCCATCGTGACGGCGCCCATCAGCGGCTATATCATCGAAAAGAACATCAACAACGGCATGGAAATGCGCTCGGACAACAGCGCCCACATGTTCACCATTTCGGAACTGGACGATGTATGGATCATGGCGAACGTTTTCGAGACCGACATCTCGCGGGTGAAAGAAGGATACCCGGCTGAAGTGACCACCATCAGCTACCCGGACAGGGTATTCCATGGGCAGATCGACAAGGTGTACAATGTGCTAGACCCGGACACGAAGACCATGCAGGTGCGCATCCGGCTCAACAACGAGGGCATGTTGCTCAAACCCGAGATGTTCGCCACCGTGCTGCTGCGCTACCGCGAAGGCAACGAAATGATGACCATCCCGTCGTCGGCCGTGATTTTCGACAAAGGGAAAAACTTCGTGATGGTGTTCAAAGACCGTTACAATATCGAAACGAAAGAAGTGAAGGTGACCAAATCGCTCAACGAGGTATCGTATATCCAGCGTGGTTTACAGCCGGGCGATAAAGTGATATCACGGAACCAGTTACTGATCTATGACGCATTGAACGACTGACATACATGAACAGATTCATCAGAAATATCGTAGGCTTTTCGCTCCGGAACAGGTTCTTTGTGTTCTTCATGCTGGCCGTGCTCAGCATCGGCGGGGTAGTGGCTTTCCTGCACACGCCCATCGAAGCCTTCCCCGACGTCACCAATACCCAGATCGTGATCGTGACGGAATGGAACGGGCGCAGCGCCGAAGAAGTGGAGCGCTTCGTGACCACCCCCATTGAAATATCGATGAACGGCGTGCAGAAGAAAACCAGCGTGCGTTCCATCACGATGTTCGGCCTCTCCGTTATCAAGATCATTTTTGACGACGATGTGGAAGACTTTTTCGCCCGGCAGCAGGTCAACAATATGCTGCGCAACGTATCGCTGCCGGAAACGGTGGAGCCCGAAGTGCAGCCGCCGTATGGGCCTACGGGCGAAGTATTCCGCTACTGGCTCAAAAGCGAGCACCGCGATTCCCGCAGCCTGCTCACGTACCAGAACTGGGTGATCGACCGCCAGCTGCGCAGCGTGCCCGGCGTGGCGGACGTGGTGGCCTTCGGCGGACAGGAAAAGATCTACGAGATCACCGCCGACCCCATCAAACTGGCCAAATACAACATCACCCCCCTGGAACTGTATGAAGCAGCTTCCAAAAGCAATATCAACGTAGGGGGCGATGTGATCGAAAAGAACGGGCAGGCGTATGTGGTGCGCGGCATCGGCCTGCTCGACAATATCAAAGACATCGAGAACATCATTATAGAGAACATCGACGGTACGCCCATCCTCGTCAAGAACGTGGCCAGCGTGCAGGAAACTTCCGCGCCGCGGGTAGGGCAGGCCGGCCTCAACGACATGGACGATATCGTGGAAGGCATCGTGGTGATGCGGAAAGGAGAGAACCCCAGCGAAGTGCTGGGCCGCATCAAGGAGAAAGTGGCAGAGCTGAACGACAAAGTGCTGCCCTCGGATATCAAGATGGTTACCTTCTACGACCGCGACGTGCTGATGGAATACTGCACCGGCACGGTAATGCACAACCTGCTCGAAGGGATCATCTTCGTGACCGTGATCGTGTTCATCTTTATGGCCGACTGGCGCACCACGCTGATTGTGGGCATCATCATCCCGCTCAGCCTGCTGTTTGCCTTTATCTGTCTCAAGCTGAAAGGCATGAGCGCCAACCTGCTCTCGATGGGCGCCATCGATTTCGGGATCATTATCGACGGGGCGGTGGTGATGGTCGAAGGCATCTTCGTGATGCTCGACCATAAGGCCAGACACTTCGGCATGGCGCGGTTCAACCGCCTCGCCAAAATGGGCTGGATCAAAAAAACGGGCGGAGAGCTGGGCAAAGCGGTGTTCTTTTCCAAACTGATCATCATCATTTCCCTGCTGCCCATCTTTTCGTTCCAGAAAGTGGAAGGCAAAATGTTTTCGCCGCTGGCCTGGACGCTGGGCTTCGCCCTGCTGGGCGCCCTGCTCTTCACGCTCACGCTGGTGCCCGTACTGAGCTCCATCCTGCTCAACAAAAACGTACGCGAACGGCATAACCCGGTGGTGATCTTTTTCCACCGCATCGTGATGAAAGGGTTTAACTGGACGTACGCGCATAAACGATTAAGTCTTCTCATAGCCGTCATATTCATGGGACTCAGTTTTGCCTCCTCGAAATTCCTGGGCTCGGAGTTTCTCCCGCAGCTCAACGAAGGGGCGCTGTGGGTGGAGGCGAAACTCCCCATGAGTATGTCTCTGAACGAAACGACGCAGTTCGTGAGCAAGTTCAGGAAGGAACTGGGCAGCTTCCCCGAAGTGAACGGCGTGCTGTCGCAAACCGGCCGCTCCAACGACGGCACGGATCCTTCCGGCTTCTATTACGTGCAGTGCCAGGTGAACCTTAAGCCGAAAAAGGAATGGACGCGCAGGATCAGTATGGACGAGCTGGTGGAGGAAATGGACAAACGGCTGAAACAATACCAGGGCGTGGTGTACAATTACTCGCAGCCCATCATCGATAACGTGGCCGAGGCCGTGGCGGGCATCAACGCCAGCAATGCCGTGAAGATCTACGGCGATAACCTCGAAGACCTCGACGATATCGCCAACAAAGTGATCGCCCAGATCGCGAATGTGCGCGGCATCAAGGACGTGGGCATTCTCCGCAACGTGGGCCAGCCCGAAATGAGCGTGCACCTCGACGAACAGAAGATGGCCCTCTACGGAGTGAAAACCGCCGACGCGCAGGCCGTGATCGAAATGGCCATCGGCGGCAAAACCGCCACCCAGCTGTTCGAAGGCGAACGCAAGTTCGATGTGCGCATCCGCTACGACCAGCATTTCCGGAAAGACGAAGAGGATCTCCGCAACCTGGTGGTGCCGGCCATGAACGGGAATAAAATCCCGCTCAAAGAGATCGCCGAAATAAAGACCCTCACCGGACCAGCCTTCATCTATCGTGATAACACCAAACGTTTCATCGGCGTGAAGTTCTCCGTCCGTGACCGCGACCTCGGCAGCACCATCGCCGAAGCACAGGCCAAAGTGAATAAAAACATCAGGCTGCCCAAAGGGTATTCCATCGGCTGGACGGGCGAGTTCGAAAACCAGGTGCGCGCCACCAAACGTCTCGGGCAGGTGGTGCCGGTGAGCCTCGTGGCCATCTTCATCATCCTGTTCATCATGATGGGCAGCGTGAAAGACGCCGGCCTCATCCTCCTGAACGTGCCCTTTGCGCTCATCGGCGGCATCCTGGCCCTGCACATCACCGGCATCAACTTCGGCATATCGGCCGGGGTGGGCTTTATCGCACTGTTCGGGATCTGTATCCAGAACGGAGTGATCCTGATCTCGGTGTTCCATAAGAACCTGCTGCAGAAGATGCCCCTCAACGACGCCATCCGCACCGGGGTGGAGGAACGTATCCGGCCGGTGGTGATGACCGCCTTGATGGCCGCGATAGGGCTGATTCCGGCCGCGGTAAGCACCGGCATCGGGTCCGAAACACAGAAACCGCTGGCCGTGGTGGTCATCGGCGGGCTGGTAACGGCCACGGTGCTGACCCTGCTCGTATTCCCGCTGATATTCTTCGGCGCATACAGGAAAAAACATATTTCTCACCATAAAAACACAATAACATGAAAAAGATCATGATGATGATGGCCGCCGCAATGATCACTTTGGGTGGCATCTCCGCAGCCAATGCACAGGAAAAACCGGCGCCTGCCCCGGCTAAAACAGAACAGCAGGCCAAAACACATCACACAAAAACAGCAACGCACAAAGGCGGGAAACATGCCGCCAAACAGCACAAGGCGGAAGCCAAAAAAGCACAACGGTAAAGACGCACAGTTACAGGTTTTAGTTCGCATAAATAGGTTGATAGAACGATCATGAAACGGAGCGTTTCATGCGCAATCCTCTCCGCCCTGCCGAAAATGATACGACGCAGGGCGGATTTTTTTATGGGTATATGGCAAAGATGTATGTGAACAGTACCTTTCAGGCAGGGATAAAGTACGGATAAAGTACCTCCTTGTCATGTACCTTATAGGTACTTCATACGTACTTAAGAGGTACTTAAGAGGTACTTTATCTATGCTGAAATGAAGGTAGGGTAAGGGTTTAGGCTGGTTTTCCCTCGGGGAAGGGTAACGCCTGGCGTCCAGGCATAAAAAAACCAGGGCGCAAGTCCCTGGTCTATATCTTTTAAAGCATTGCCTGTTTATTCTTCCCCCGCTTCCTCCCCATCACCATGGCCGATTATTTCCCGGATGGGTTTCACCGCCTGGTAAATGCCGCGGTTGTAGCGGTTGCCGACGATCACGAGGGTGGTGGAGTCTTTGATGAAACGGTAGAACACGGTGTTGTTGCCATGCCACCAGCCGTTGTGGTATACGATCTTGTTGGTACTGTCAGGGTAGGTGAACAGGCGCCAGCCGAGGCCGTAGTTGCGGATGCCGGGCCTTTCGTTGCTGTAGGGCTTGTAGGCCTCCTCGAGGGTTTCCGGTTTGAAGAGCTTGCCGGAATAGATGGCCTGGTCCCATTTGAGCATGTCGCGGACGGTGCTGTAGATGCCTTTGTCGCCCACCACGCCGTCGAAGCTGTTATCGGGCTCCACGCGCCAGGAGGAGAGGTGGCTCACCGTCTGGTGCGGCCGGGGGGCCTGTGCCGGGTCGGCCACAAAAGTACTGGTCATTTCCAGCGGGGTGAAGAAGGTGGTTTGCAGGTAGTCCGCATATTTCTGGCCGCTTGCCTTCTCGATGATGGAAGCCAGCAGCAGATAGTTCGTATTGCAGTAGTTGAAGTGACGGTCGGGCTGGTACTGGGCGGCCGGTTTGTGCACGGTCATCATCGTGATCACTTCTTCGTTGGTGAGGAAGTGCGATTTGTCTTTATTGAGGCTGTCGCAGAAATACAGGTAATTGGGCAGGCCGCTGCGGTGGTTGAGCAGCATGCGCACGGTAATGCCGAGGTAGGGGAAGTCCGGGTAGAACTTCTGGATCGGATCCTCCAGGCTCAGTTTGCCCTTTTCCACGAGGGTCAAAACGGCCATACCGGTAAAGGTTTTGGACACGGACGCCAGCTGGAAGGAGGAGCTGTCGGTTACCGGCACTTTATTGCCGTGGCTTTCGAGGCCGGAATAATGTTCGTAGATCACAACGCCTTTGCGGGCCAGCAATATGCCGCCGCTAAAGCTGGCCGGGGAGAGGCGGTGCTTCACCAGCGCATCCATTTCGTTTTTAATACGTTTGCTGCGGGCGCTGTTCAGAATGGCGGCTTCATCCACATCACTTAAACCGAGGGTATAGATGGAGGCTGATTTGCCGGTCTTTTTCTTGTCGTTGTTCTTGTGGGCAGAACTGCTGTTACACCCGATATATATGATGCTGGAAGTTGATATGGCCAGTATGATAATTGCCTTTAAACGCTTCATTTAGTGCTGCTGAATAATTGACTGTAACAACTAATAATTAAACTGTAACTAAATAAAATCCGAGCAATATTCATGCCCGATATTGTGCAAATTGTAAGTTTTATTCAAAAAAACGAAATAACAAGGCTGTTTTTTGCGCATTCTCTAATTTGCCGGCCCTTGTATTTGAATTTTGCTCAAACTAGGCTAGGTTTGTGACAATTTTAGTGACAAAAGCCTCCGGTAATTGTCATTTTTATGTCATCGCAGAACCATTACCAGCACCATGAGCCAAAGAAAATTAACGAGTTATCCGAAAGAAAAGATCAACATCCTTTTATTGGAGAACATTAGTGATGCCGCCGTGGCGGAATTTAAAGAGGCAGGTTATATCAATACCAGGAAGGTAGCGGGCGCACTGAGCGAGGAAGAACTCATCCGCGAAGTGAAAGACGCCCATTTGCTGGGTATCCGGTCGAAAACGCAGATCACCGCCAAAGTGCTGGCCGCGGCCAAAAAACTGCAGGCCATCGGCTGTTTTTGTATCGGTACCAACCAGGTAGACCTGAAAAGCGCCACCGACCTCGGTGTGGCTGTTTTCAACGCCCCTTATTCCAACACCCGTTCGGTGGCCGAACTGGTAATCGGTTTGTCGATCATGCTCATCCGCCGGATCCCGGACAAAAACGCCGCCGCCCATAAAGGCAGCTGGATGAAAGAAGCGACGGGCAGCTACGAGCTCCGCGGCAAAACCCTCGGCATCGTGGGTTACGGCAATATCGGCAGCCAGGTGAGCGTACTGGCTGAAGCCATGGGCATGAACGTGATCTATTACGATGTGGAAACCAAGCTCCCGATGGGGAACGCCACGCAGGTGCGTACGCTGAAAGACCTGTTTTCCCAGTCCGATATCATTTCCCTGCATGTGCCTTCCAACAAGAGCACAGCCAACATGATCAATAAACAGACGCTGAAACATGCCAAAAAAGGCGCGATTTTCCTGAACTACGCCCGCGGGGAAGTGGTGGAGCTCGACGACCTGCGTGAAGCGCTGGAAAAAGGACAGCTGGCAGGTGCGGCGATAGACGTGTTCCCGGTGGAGCCGGAAAAGAACGGCGCGGCCTTTTCCACCCCGCTCCAGGGCCTTCCCAACGTGATACTGACCCCCCACATCGGCGGCAGCACCGAAGAAGCCCAGCACAACATCGGCCTCGACGTGAGCAGCAAAATGCTGAACTACCTCGAAAAAGGGGCCAGCTTCGGATCGCATACCATCCCCGCATTGAGCGTGCCCCCGATCGAAAACACGCACCGTATCCTGCACATCCATAAAAACGTGCCGGGCGTACTGTCGGAGATCAACTCCGCGCTCTCTTCCAAAAACATCAACATCCTCGGCCAGTACCTGAAAACGAACGACCAGATCGGGTATGTGGTGCTGGATGTGGATTCCAAACTATCCCAGGAGGCCTTCGCGCTTCTCAAGGAAGTGAACCACACGATCAAAACACGTATGTTATACTAGCAAAGAAAATTCCCGGCCATTGCGCCGGGAATTTTTTTATATCCTCATTTAATTTGAGCTTTGCGCCACATTTACAGCTATGAAGAATTTACTGAAACTGGAAGAAGCCACGTTGTTTTTGCTGGCCATGCTGATGTTCCGCCAGCAGACGGATTATGCGTGGTGGCTCTTTGCGGCCTGCCTGTTGTTGCCGGATCTGAGCATGATCGGTTATGCCGCCGGCCCTAAAACGGGGGCATATGTGTACAATTTCTTTCACCATAAAGGGGTGGCGCTGCTGACTTATTTTATCGGTACGTATTTTATCCTCGACTGGCTGGTATTCACCGGCATCATCCTCTTCGCACATTCCAGCATGGACCGTGTGTTCGGTTACGGCCTGAAATTCATCACCGGTTTCTCCGATACCCACCTGGGAAAAATAGGGAAGCAGCAGTAGTTACTTCACCATAATCGTATCTATCACGAACTGGCCTTCCCGGCCCCGGAACTTCAGGTAATGCACACCGGTTTTTTTAGGGGTGAAGGTGTAGCTGGTATGCAGCACGGGCAGGTTGTCCGTGCACATGGCGTCTTTCGGGTACCTGGCCTGTACATACACCAGCGTGGTATCTGCATTTTTATCTTCCGCAACGAACCTGTCGAATGCACCGCAGCCGTTATGGACCTGGAAATGCACGGTCAGTTTGAGCGGCACGCCCAAAGTGGTGGTATTTACCCCATCCGTCGCCATAACAGGTGCAGGCGCGTATGTATATTCCTTCGGTTTTTTGTCTTTCTCACAGCTGTTCATCGCGGCGGCTATGCCCAGGAGCACCAGAAATCTCATAAGTGTGTTTTTCCCTAAACGGCCGGCGGCGCCGGAATGTTACAGGCCGGCCCTTCCGGAACCGGCCTGCGGCTATATGGGTTACTGAAGCGGCAGTATCTTTTCTTTCGGATAATCTTTAAAAGAATCATTGTCGTAAGCCTGCCGGTTCAACGGAGCTGCCGCACCACTGTTCTGGATCAGCACGAGGCGGAGCGTGCTGTGCCACGACTGTGTGGTGGGGGTGCCGTTCTGGTCTTTCCGGAGCCGCACGTTGCCGGTGGAGATTTCGGCGGTCACGCGGATGTTCCGTTCCGTCACGTAAGGCACCAGTCCGAAGTTACCCCCGAAATCGGAGGTGGCCACATATACCAGGATGGTGTTGGCGCTGATGTTGGCGGCGGTGAGCACGGTGGGCGCGGCCACGTCGAGGTAGGAATAGGTGCCGGCGCCCGTCCAGGTCAACGCCATGATATTCTTTTCATATATCCGGACGTTGGCATTGCCATTCTGACCGGCCGGACCCTGTGGCCCCTGGCCGCCCTGAGGGCCCTGCGCCCCGGTGGGGCCTGCCGGTCCCTGCGGGCCTTCGGCGCCGGCGGGGCCTTCTTTCGTGCACGACAAAAAAAGCATGGGGCATGCGAGGAGAAAAACAAACAGTTGTTTCATGATTGAATTGTTTATGAGGTTATTAAAACAGAATATGCTGAATATGAACAACCGGGGTTTGGGGTGTATGATTTCCGTGATACTAAAATAGGGCAGGGTGGCCTGCCCGCCAAGCGTATTATTACGCAAAAAAGGGGCGGCTGCGTAATGCAGCCACCCCTTTGTGAAAGAATGATCGTTTAAAAATTACCTCACTACAGTTACATCTCCTTTGATGA
This sequence comes from Chitinophaga lutea, assembly GCF_003813775.1. Lineage (NCBI taxonomy): Bacteria > Pseudomonadati > Bacteroidota > Chitinophagia > Chitinophagales > Chitinophagaceae > Chitinophaga > Chitinophaga lutea. Next base: position 144,922 of record NZ_RPDH01000002.1, read on the forward strand.
TGAAGCTCGGTCCGTTATTCGTTTTCTTGTAAGACAGCCACCATACGAAGGTACCCACATCCACGGGCTGGCCTTTGTACGTGCCGTCCCATCCTTCGTACATGTCTTTGCTGAAGTACACCAGCTCGCCCCAGCGGTTGAAGATGCGCAGCTCGTAGTCGTACATCGGGCCTCTTACGATCGGGCGGAAGAGGTCGTTCTTGCCGTCGCCGTTCGGTGAGAAGGCGTTGGGTACTTCCGGTTTGCTGTCGCACTCACGCACGCTGATGGTGATCTCGTCCGTTGAGCTGCCGCAGTCGTTGTAGGCCGTTACGCTGTAGGTGCCCGGTTCTCTCACTTCGATGTAGGAAGTGGTGGCGCCGTTGCTCCATCTGTACGAGGTGGCGTTTTCTGCTTTCGCTTTCAGGATGTAGCGGATGCCTTTACAGATCGTGGTGTCGTTGCCCAGGGTCACGCTAGGCGGCCCGGCCACTTTCACACGGATGCTGTCTGACTTGTACCGGTCGCAATACTTGTCGAGTATGCCCAGTACGTAGGTGCCGCTTTCGGTGAAGGCTTTCACCGGGTTCACATCACCGTCATTCCAGCGGTAGGAGGCCGCGTCGGGGTGGCGTGCGTCAACCAGGATGCTGCCGCCCGGGCAAATGATGCGGTCGGGGCCCAGTTCGAACCGGATATCCGGGCGCTGGGTCACTCTCACCTGTTCTTTCACCACGCAATTATCCCTGTACACGGACACCGAGTAGTTGCCGGCCCTGCTCACCACGATGGAGTTGCCGGTTTCGCCGTTGCCCCACTGTATGCGGCCTGCGTTGGTGTTCACGGTCAGGGTCACAGACTGGCCCGGACAAATCGAGGTATCCCTGCTGAGCGTGATATCCGGCGGCGGGTTCACGGTCACGTTGATGGTATCGATCGTGATACAGCCGTTCTTCATTACGCGCACCCAGAACGTTTCCTGTGTGCTGACGTTGATCGCCGGGGTAGTGGCGCCGGTGCTCCAGAGGTAGGCAGCGCCAGCTACGGTTGCATCCAGTTTCGCGCTCTGGCCGCGGCAGATCGTCATATCCGGGAGGTTCACGAGCGGCATCGGGATGACGCCTACTTTGATCTCGTCGGTGGCGGTACACATGCCGTTGCTCACGGTTACGCTGTAAGTGCCGGCCTGCGTTACGCGGATGCGCTGGGTGGTTTCGCCGGTTGACCATTTGATGGTGTACCCGAAGTTGGCCGGCCCGGCATCCAGTACCATACCGTTGCCGCCGCAGAGGCTGGTATCCTTACCCAGGTTCACTACCGGCATCTGCAGGTAATTGAGGTTGTAGGTAACCGGTTCCGATGCGCAACCCGTGATGCCGTCGCGTACGATAAAGGTAGCGGTGGTGGCGCCATTCAGGTTGAAGCGCGGGTTCGATGAGGTGACAGGTACCTGTACCGCGTTGGCAGGCGTTACGCTCACCAAGGTATAAGTAGGCCTGTTCACGACGCCTCTTGTTTTCAGTTCGATGAACGGATTGCTGGAGCAATTCACCGCGGCGCCGGGCACCAGCTCAGGTTTCGGACAGGGCAGCACGATGATGCGCTGTGTTACGTCGTTGGCCGTATTGCCGCAGGCATCCGTCACTTTCCACCTGCGTGTGATCACATAACCGTTGCACAGGTCTTTCACATACGGGTCGATGGTGTATTTCACACGTTTCGGGAAGCTGATGTCGCAGTTGTCGGTAGCATCCAGTTCGATCATAGCGGTCGGAACCGGCGCACCGCAATTGATGGTGATATCTGCCGGCGGAGCCGCAATCACCGGTCTGGTGGTGTCGATCACCGTGATCACCTGGCGGATGACTGCTGCGTTGCCGCACTTGTCCGTCGCCGTCCAGATATTGATCAGGCGGTAATTGTTCACGCAGGCGCCGGGGATGGCTTCGCGTTTCACTTCATGTTTCACGGTCACGTTGTTCTCACGGTCGCAATTGTCGATGGCTCTCATGGCAACAGGAGCGGGGATGGCTTTACATTCTACCGTGATGTCTGCCGGCGCCGGAGTGGTGAATACCGGTGCGGTATTGTCTGTCACGGTGATGATCTGCCTGGCCACGGCGGTGTTGCCGCACTCGTCCTTCGCCGTCCAGATGCGCTCGAGCCTGTAGTTGTTCGGGCACGTAGCGGAGAGGAAGGTTTTGATCTGCCTGAAGTCGATCGTTACATTGTTCATGGAACAGTTGTCCGTTGCGGTCATCACAGGTGCTGCCGGTACCGCATCGCACTGGGCGGTGATGTCTGTCGGCGGTACGGTTGTGAATACCGGGGCTGTTTTATCCTGTACGGTGATCACCTGCTGAACGGTGGTGCTGTTACCACATTCGTCGGTGGCCGTCCAGGTGCGGATGAGGCGGTAATTGTTCGCGCAGGCGCCGGCAATCGTTTCTCTTGTTTCGTTTTTCACGATCCGGATGCTGTTCGCTGCGGAGCAGTTATCGGTGGCCATCAGGTCCGGCTGTGCCGGTATGGCGCTACATTCCGCGGTTACGTTGGCCGGTGCGGCGGTGGTGAATACCGGTTTGGTATTGTCTACCACGGTGAGCACCTGCTCGATGGTTTTGCTGTTGCCGCACTGGTCGGTGGCCGTCCAGGTACGGATGAGGCGGTAGTTGTTCGCGCAGGCGCCGGGGATGTTCTCGCGGCGTTCTGCTTTCACAACGGTCACGTTATTGCCGCTGCAATTGTCGGTGGCCATCACATCCGGCTGTGCGGGGATGCTGCTGCATTCAACGGTTGCGTTGGCGGGTGCTGCCGTGAGGAACGTGGGCGCGGTGCGGTCCACTACCGTGAGCACCTGTTGTACGGTGGTGCTGTTGCCACACTGGTCGGTAGCCGTCCAGGTACGGATGAGGCGGTAGTTGTTCACACAGGCGCCCGGTATGTCTTCGCGGCGCTCGTTTTTCACGACGGTCACCAGGTTCGACGGGGTGCAGTTGTCGGTTACGCTCAGGTTCGGCTGCGCCGGGATGGCGGAGCATTCTACCGTTGCGTCGGCCGGTGTGCTGCCGGTGAAGGTCGGCCTGGTATTGTCTACCACCGTGATCACCTGTTCAACCACCGTTTTGTTGCCGCATTCGTCGGTAGCCGTCCAGCTGCGGCGGAGACGGTAGTTGTTCACGCAGGCGCCGGGGATGGTTTCTTTCACTTCGTTCCTCACAATGGTCACCAGGTTGGTAGCGGAACAGTTGTCGGTCGCGGTCAGCATCGGCTGTGCGGGGATGGCGTTACATTCTACCGTTACGTCGGCCGGTACGGGCATCGTAAAGGTCGGCGCGGTATTATCCACCACCGTGATCACCTGGGTGAGGGTGGTGCTGTTGCCGCACTCGTCGGTAGCGGTCCAGGTGCGCACCAGGCGGTAGTTGTTCGCACAGGTGGCGCCGGGTATCTGTTCCCTGCGCTCTGCACGGTCGATTTTCACGTTGGCGGCAGCGGTACAATTGTCTGTAGCGTTCAGTACGGCCTGTGCCGGGATGGCGTTACATTCCACCGTTACGTCGGCCGGTACGGGGAGGGTGAATACCGGTGCGGTTTTGTCCTGCACGGTGATCACCTGTTTCAGTTCGGCCACGTTACCGCATTCGTCGGTAGCGGTCCAGGTGCGGATGAGGCGGTAGTTGTTCACGCACGCGCCGGGGATGTTCTCTCTCACTTCGTTCTTCGCGAGGCGGATGCTGTTCACGGCAGAGCAGTTATCGGTCGCCGCCAGGTCGGGCTGTGCGGGGATGGCGTTACATTCTACCGTTATATCGGCAGGGGCGGCGCTGGTGAATACGGGCGCAGTTCTGTCAACCACGGTAATCACCTGCATCGCGGTCGTAGCGTTACCGCACTCGTCTGTGGCGGTCCAGGTGCGCAACAGTTTATAGTTGTTGGCGCAGGCGCCGGGTATGTCGATGCGCTGTTCGTTGTAAGCGATGCGGATAGCGGTGGCGGCGCTGCAATTGTCGCTGGCTTCCACCACAGGGGCCGCAGGGATGTTGTTGCAATCCACCGTTGCATCGGCAGGGATGGTAGTGGTGAAGGCCGGCTTGGTATTGTCGGTCACCGTAATGGTCTGCGTCAGCACGGTTTCGTTGCCGCACTCATCGCGCGCCGTCCAGGTACGGATCAGCTGGTAGTTGTTGGCGCAGTTGCCGTTCACCCGCTGCTCGTTTTTGGAGATGCTGATGTTGCCGGTTGCAGAACAGTTGTCGGTGGCATCCAGATCGGGCTGTGCCGGCACCATATGACATTCCACCGTTACGTTCGCAGGGGCTGCCGTGGTGAACACAGGCGCTTTGGTGTCGCGAACGGTGATGGTCTGGGTGATGATGGTTTTGTTCTCACACTCGTCGGTAGCCGTCCAGGTGCGCACCAGCTGGTAATTGTTGGCGCAGGCGCCCGGCGCGTTCACGCGGTCTTCCTTGAATTCCACTTTCACCTTGTCTGCGGGACTGCACAGGTCGGTCGCTTTCATGTCGGCGGCTGCAGGAACAGCGTCGCATTCCACGGTCACGTCGGCCGGTGCGGCGGTGGTGAATACTGGCGGCGTGCGGTCTACCACGGTAATGGTCTGCGTGATGGTGAATGAATTTTTACATTCATCCATGGCGGTCCAGGTGCGTACCAGCAGGTAGTTGTTGGCGCAGGCGCCGGGGATCGGGTGACGGGTTTCGCCTTTCAGCACGGTTACTTTATCATCCGGGCTGCACGCGTCGGTGGCTTTCAGGTCTTCCTGTGCCGGGATGGCGCTGCACTCTACGGTGATGTTGGCCGGCGCGGGGGCAGTGAAGACAGGCGCTTTGGTATCGGTCACGGTGATTACCTGCGACATGGATACTTCATTGCCGCACTCGTCCTTCGCCGTCCAGGTACGGGTGAGTGTGTAATTATTGGCGCAGCTGCCGTTGGTACGGGTCTGCGATTTGTTGTAAGTGATCGTTGCGGCGTTGGTGCAATTATCGGTGGCGGTGATGTCGTCGAAGCTCGGGATGGCATCACATTCCACGGTTACATTGGCAGGAGCGGGGGCGTTGAATACAGGGGCTGTTTTATCCTGTACGGTCAGCGTCTGCGTGTGCTGGATGGTGTTGCCGCAAACGTCCGTCGCCGTCCACACCCTGATGATCTTATAATTGTTCGCGCAGGCGCCGGGGATGGCCTCGATGGTCTGGCCGGGCGTTACGCTGGCTGAAGAACAGTCGTCGCTCGCCGTCAGCACTTCCATGGCGGGGATATTGCTGCATTCCACGGTCGCGTCTGCGGGCAGGGTGCCGTTGAATACAGGCGCCCTGGTGTCTTTCACCTCGATGGTCTGCGACACGGTGGTGGTTTTGCCGCACTCGTCTTCGGCCGTCCACGTTCTGGTGATGGTGAGCCCGCAGGTGTTCGGAACGGTCACATCGGCGTGTGTTACATCGATGCGGAAGCCATCCGGGTGGCTGAAGGTCGGTGCATCGAACAGCGCCGTGTAGTCTTTACCGTTTTCACATTCAACGGTTTTGTCGTTGCCTTTGGTCACTACCACAGGAACGGCCACGGTTACCCTGATCTGTACCGCGTTGCTGGTGGACGTGCAGGGACCGGAGGTCACCACGCGCCTGAACCAGGTGGTCACGGAAATGGTGCCATGGTCGTAATGGATACCGGTAGCGGCCGGGATGTCGGTGAAGCCGGCAGTTGCACTGGTGGTGCTGAGCTGCCACTGGTACGTATAGGTACCGTTGCCTTCCGTGGGTGTGGAGCCGGTGAGGGCGGCCACATCCGCATCGGGACAAATCACCTGGTCTGCCGTGATGGTATTGTTATCAACAGGTTTCCTGTTGGTGAGCCTTACGTCGTCGGAAGTTGTAGCGCATGGGCCGTTGGTAACGGTCCAGGTCAGCACCACGGTTTCACCGGCGGGCAGGTTCACGGTGGCGTTGCGGTCGTTGACGTCGCTGATGGTAGCGCCGGCAGGCAGTGTGCCGCTCCATTTACCGGTACCTACCGCAGGGGCGGTGGCATTCAGGGTGAAGGTGGCGTTGTCGCACTGGTCCTGATCGGGGCCTGCTGCGGCGGCAGACGGTATTTCGAATACGTTCACCTGGATGGTGGCGCAGGCCGTATTGCCGCAGGGGCCGCTGGTTTCAGCTCTCACATAATAAGTGGTAGTGGTCGCAGGCGTTACATTGATGGATGCGCCGCGGCCCACTTCCGTACCGCCGTTGCAGCTGCCGGTGTACCATACCCATACTGCGCCGGTACCGAGGGTGCCGTTGACGGTGAGGGTAGTGGTTTCACCACGACAGATGTCGATCTCGTCGTCGGCCACCGTCGGGGTGGTAGACGGTACGTCGATGGTTACCGTGAACGGCTGGGTGCTTTCGCAGCCCACATCGTCGCGTAGGGTGAGGGTGAAGTTATAGGTGCCTGCCACTGTGTTGGCCGGGAGGCTGATCACCAGCGGGCTCGCCGTGAGTGTGGCGCCCGTGATGTTGGTGAAGCCTGCCATGGCGTTCGGGCCGGTGGCGGTCAGGTCGTATTTCGTAGAGGCGCCGGCGGTAGCGTTGTACACCACGCTGAAGGATGTGGCGGTGTTACAGATCGCCGCTACGTTGTTCACCGTGAATACCGGTGTTACCGATACGGTGATGGCGATGATGTTGCTGACGTCGGAGCATTGGCCGGAAGTCACCACTCTTCTGTAATAAGTGGTGGCAGCCAGTACGCCGGGCGCATAGTTGATGCCGGTGGCGGCCGCAATATTGGTGAAGTCGGCCGGATTGTTGGTCGGGCTGCTCTGCCACTGGTAAGTATACGTGCCGTTACCACCTGCGGGCGCGGCGCCGGTGAGGGCAGCGGGCGTCGTATTCGGGCAGATGGACTGCGGTGCGCTGATGATGTTGCTGGACAGGGCCACCAGGTTGGTGAGCGTTACCTGGTCGGTAGTAGCCGCGCAAGGTCCATTGGTTACCGTCCACGTAAGTGTAACGGTCTGGCCGGCCGGCAGGCTTACGGTCGCATTGCGGTCGTTCACGTCGCTGATGGTGGCGCCGGCGGGCAATGTGCCGCTCCATTTACCGGTACCGATAGCGGGAGCCGTGGCGTTCAGGGTGAAGGCCGCATCGTTACAATGTTCCTGGTCGGCGCCGGCTGCTGCTGCAGACGGGTGCTCGAACACGTTCACGGTAATGGTGGCGCAGGCTGTGTTGCCGCATGGGCCGGCAGTTTCCGCCTTCACGTAATAAGTGGTGGTAGCGGAAGGCGTTACGTTGATGGTAGCGCCGCGGCCGATTTCCACACCGCCGTTGCAACCACCGGTGTACCATACCCAAACCGCGCCGGTACCCAATGTACCGTTCACCCGGAGGGTGGTGGTTTCGCCCAGGCAGATGTTGAGCTGGTCGTCGTCCACCGTCGGGTTAGAAGACGGTGTTTCGATCACCACGGTGAAGTTGCCGGTGCTTTCGCAACCAACCGCATCACGAAGGGTGAGGCTGAAGTTATAGGTGCCTGCGGCAGTGTTGGCCGGGAGGCTGATAGACAGCGGGCTGGCCGTCAGTGTTGCGTTGGTGATGCTGGTGAAACCGGCCATCGCGTTCGGGCCAACGGCGGCCAGGTCGTATTTCACCGGTACGCCGGCTGTAACGTTGTACACCACATCGAATGTAGCGGCCGTGTTACAGATGGCGGCCACATCATTCACGGTGAATGCCGGTGTAACCGATACCGTGATGGTGATGATGTTGCCGGGTGCTGAGCATGCGCCGGAGGTCACTACTCTTCTGTAGTAAGTGGTGGCCGTCAGGTTGCCCGGAGCATAGTTGATGCCCGTAGAGCCCGCGATATCGGTAAAGGTGGCGGGATCATTGCTCGCGCTGCTCTGCCATTGGTAGGTATAAGTACCATTGCCGCCGGCGGGTGTGGTACCGGTGAGGCCGGCAGGCGCCGTATTCGGGCAGATCGCCTGATCTGCGCTGATGATGTTATTGGACAGGGCCACCAGGTTGGTGAGCGTTACCTGGTCGGTGGTCACCGCACAGGGGCCGTTGGAAACGGTCCAGGTGAGGGTGACGGTCTGACCGGCGGGCAGCGTCACGATCGCGTCGCGGAGATCCCAGCTGCTGATGGTAGCGCCGGCGGGTAGTGTGCCGCTCCATTTACCCGTACCAACCGCAGGGGCGGTCGCATTCAGGTTAAATACTTCGTCGTCGCAGTGTTCCTGGTCAGGGCCGGCTGCTGCTGCAGACGGCTGCTCGAACACGTTCACCGTGATCGTTACACAGGCTGTGTTGCCGCAGGGGCTGCTGCTTTCAGCTCTTACATAATAAGTGGTGGTAGCGGCGGGCGTTACATTGATGGTAGCGCCACGGCCCACTTCCACACCGCCGGTGCATCCGCCGGTGTACCATACCCATTGTGCGCCGGTACCCAATGTACCGTTCACTGTCAGGGTGGTGGTTTCGCCGCGACAGATATCGAATTCGTCGTCGGCCACCGTCGGCGGTGTAGACGGAGCATCGATGATCACGGTAAACGGCTGGGTGCTTTCACAACCCACCGCATCGCGGAGGGTAAGGGTGAAGTTATAGGTGCCTGCGGCAATGTTGGCGGGCAGGTTCACCGTCAGCGGGCTGGCGGTGAGGGCCGCATCGATGACATTGCTGAAGCCGGTGACGGTATTGGCGCCGGCCGCTTTCAGGTCGTATTCAACCGGTATGCCGGCTGTTACATTGTATACTACGTTGAAGGATGAAACGGTATTACAGATCGCCGCCACATTGTTCACCGTAAACACCGGTGTTACCGATACGGTGATGGCAATGATGTTGCTGACATCGGAGCATTGACCTGAGGTCACGACTCTCCTGTAATAAGTGGTGGCGGTCAGTGCGCCCGGTGCATAGTTGATGCCGGTAGCGCCTGCTATATCCGTGAAGCTGGCGGGTGCGCCGGTGGTGCTGCTCTGCCATTGGTATGCGTACGTGCCGTTACCACCCGCCGGTGTGGTACCGGAGAGGGCTGCCGGCGTTGTGTTCGGACAGATGGACTGTGCCGCGCTGATGGTGTTGTTGGACAGTGCTACCAGGTTGGTCAGCATTACTTGGTCTGTTGTAACGGCACAGGGACCGTTGGAAACCGTCCAGGTAAGCGTCACGCTCTGGCCGGCCGGCAGGTTCACGGTCGCATTACGATCGTTCACGTTGCTGATGGTAGCGCCGGCAGGCAGCGTACCGCTCCAGATGCCGGAGCCTACGGCAGGAGCAGTGGCGTTGAGGGTAAACACCGCGTTGTTGCAATGTTCCTGGTCGGCGCCTGCAACAGCGGCAGAAGGCAGTTCGAATACGTTCACGGTAACGGTCACACAGGTAGTGTTACCGCACGGACCGGTGCTTTCCGCTTTCACATAATAGGTAGTGGTCGCGGAAGGCGTTACGCTGATCGACGCGCCACGGCCCACTTCCACACCGCCGGTGCATCCGCCGGTATACCAAACCCATTGTGCGCCGGTACCGAGGGTGCCGTTCACGGTGAGGGTGGCGGAGGCGCCTTTACAGATGTCTATGGAGTTGCTGGCCACCGTCGGCGGGGTAGAAGGCACATCCACGATCACGGTGAACGGCTGGGTGCTTTCGCAACCGGTCGCGTCACGGAGGGTGAGCGTGAAGTTGTAAGTGCCCGCAGCCAAGCTGGCTGGCAGGTTAACGGTCAGCGGGCTGGCCGTCAGCATTGCGTTGGTGACGTTGGTGAAGCCCGGCATCACGTTCGCGCCGGAAGCCCTCAGGTCGTAGCGCGTAGGTGTGCCGGCGGTAACGTTGTATGATACGTTGAAGGATGAAACAGTGTTACAGATCGCGGCTACATTGTTCACGGTGAATACCGGCGTTACCGATACGGTGATGGCAATGATATTGCTCGGTGACGAACATGCGCCGGAAGTCACCACTCTTCTGTAATAAGTCGTAGCGCTCAAAGCACCGGGTGCGTAGACGGCATTGGTGGCGCCGCTGATGTCGGCGAACGTTGCCGGATCGTTGCTGGTGCTGCTTTGCCACTGGTAGGCGTAAGCGCCGTTACCGCCTGCGGGTGCAGTGCCGTTGAGGGCAACGGGGGCGGTATTCGGACAGATGGTTTGCGCTGCGCTGATGGTGTTGTTAGACAGGGCTACCAGGTTCCTGAGTGTTACCTGGTCGGTAGTCACCGCACAGGGGCCGTTGGAAACGGTCCAGGTGAGGGTCACGCTCTGGCCGGCCGGCAGGTTCACGGTCGCGTTGCGGTCGTTCACATTGCTGATGGTAGCGCCCGCAGGCAGCGTACCGCTCCACACGCCGACGCCTACCGCAGGGGCGGTCGCATTCAGGGTGAAGGTGGCAACATTACAGTGTTCCTGGTCGTCGCCGGCAACAGCGGCGGAAGGCAGTTCGAACACATTCACGGTAACGGTCACGCAGGTCGTATTACCGCAGGGGCCGGTGCTTTCCGCTTTTACGTAATAAACCGTGGTAGCGGAAGGCGTTACGCTGATGGATGCGCCACGGCCTACTTCCGTACCGCCCGTGCATCCGCCGGTGTACCATACCCATTGTGCGCCGGTACCAAGGGTACCATTCACGGTGAGGGTAGTGGATGCTCCTTTACAGATGTCCACGGAGCTGTTCGGAACAGTGGGGGTAGTGGACGGTACTTCCACGATTACCGTGAACGGCTGGGTGCTTTCGCAACCTACCGCATCACGGAGGGTAAGGGTGAAGTTATAGGTGCCTGCAGGCGTGTTGGCCGGCAGGTTGACGGTCAGCGGACTGGCGGGCAGTACGGCGTTGATGACGTTGGTGAAACCGGTCATCGCGTTGGGGCCCGTCGCTCTCAGGTCGTACCGGGTGGATGTGCCCGCGGTGGCGTTGTACACCACGTTAAACGACGTAACGGTGTTACAGATCGCCGCCACATTGTTCACCGTGAATACCGGCGTTACCGATACGGTGATGGCAATGATGTTGCTCGGTGCCGAGCACACGCCGGATGTGGCCACTCTCCTGTAGTAAGTTGTGGTAGTCAGCGCACCCGGCAGGTATGTAGCGCCTGTTGCGCCGCTGATGTCGGTGAAGGTTGCCGGATCGCTGCTGGTGCTGCTCTGCCACTGATAGGTGTAAGTGCCGTTGCCGCCTGTGGGTGCAGTGCCGGTGAGGGCTGCGGTGGGGGCGTTACCCGGACAAACAGACTGCGGTGCGCTGATGATATTGTTGGAAATCGGGTTCCTGTTAATGAGGGTTACCTGGTCGCCGTTGGTGGTACAGGTACCGTTGGTGATCGTCCAGGTGAGCGTCAGTGAATTACCGGCAGGCAACACCACGGTTGCGGCGGGATCATTCACGTTGCTGATGCTGGCGCCGGCGGGCAATGCACCGGTCCATGACCAGGTGCCGACAGCGGTCGCGAGGCTCGGTGTGGAACCGGCGAGCGTGAAGTTAGGCTGATTACAGTGGTCCTGATCCGGGCCTGCATCCGGTGCAGCCGGCATTTTATCTACCGTAATGGTGGCGGATGCACAATCGCTGTTTTTACACGCTCTGTTGCTTTCCGCCCGTACGGAGAAGGTGCTGGTTTCGGTGAGCGTGTATGTCAGCGAACCGCCGGTGCCCAGGCGCGTGCCGGTACCGCAGTCGCCGAGATACCAAACCCATTCGGCGTTGGAGCCGAGGTTACCGCCTTTGGCCGTCATCGTTACCTGCTGGCCTTCACACACCCTGCTGGGGTTGAATTCGATCCAGGCCGGAACAGACAGCGATTCGAGCGTTACGGTGAAATCCTGCTGCGTAGCGCAGCCGGTGGCGTTCCGCATCACGATGCGGAAGCTATAGGTGCCTGCCGGTGTGGTGGGCGGGTAGTTGATCGTTAAGGGGCTGGAGGGCAATACGCCGTCGATGATGTCTACAAAGCCCGGCAGTTTGGTATCCATCGCAATCAGGTCGTACCGCACAGGGTTGCCCGCGGATACGGTGTATTTCACTTCAAACTTGCCGGAAGCGTTACAGGCGTCGATGGGGCTTTCCATGGTGAAAGCAGGGTAGGCCACCGCGGTGATGGTCACTACGTTGCCCGGCGCCGAACACTGGCCGGAGGTCACCACTCTCCTGAAATACGTGGTTGTGTTGAGCGTGCCCGGCGTATAGTTAATGCCGGTTGCGCCCGCGATATCGGTGAAGCTGGCCGGCGTGCCGGTGGTGCTGCTTTGCCATTGATAGCTATAGGCGCCGTTACCGCCCGTGGGGGTGGAACCCGTCAGTTCTGCCGGGGCCGTGCCGGTACAAATGGATTGTGAGGCCGTAATGGTATTGTTAGCCAGCGGCAACAGGTTGGTGAGTACCACCTGGTCGGTGCTCACTGCACAGGGGCCGTTGGAAACGGTCCAGGTGAGGGTCACGGTCTGGCCGGCCGGCAGGGTCACGGTCGCATTGCGGTCGTTGACATTGCTGATGGTAGCACCCGCAGGCAGTGTACCGCTCCAGGCGCCGGTTCCCACGGTGGGGGCGGTGGCGGCCAGCACGAAGGAGGAAACGTTACAATGTTCCTGATCAGGGCCGGCAGCCGCTGTGGAAGGTTGCTCGAACACGTTCACCGTGATGGTGGCGCAGCTGGTATTGCCGCAGGGGCCTGCACTCACCGCTTTCACGTAGTAGGTGGTGGTAGTGGTGGGCGTTACGTTGATGGTAGCGCCGGTACCTACCTGCGTGCCGCCTGTGCAGCCGCCGGTGTACCAAATCCATTGCGCACCCGTGCCCAGTGTGCCGTTTACTTTCAGCTCAGCCGATTCGCCGCGGCAGATCTGCAGCGTGGCATTGTCTACCGTCGGTACCGTAGAAGGTGCGAGGATCGTGAGGTCGAAGGTGGTCACGGTTTCGCAGACACCTGAGCCCGCGGTTTTCCTGGCTTTGAGGCGGAAGGTATAAGTACCCGGTGTAGCGCCTGCATCGTACGGAATGGTGAAGCTGGTGCCGCTCACCGTGGCATTGATACGGTCGGTGAAACCGGAAAGCGGTGTGATGGCTTCCAGGTCGTACCGCGTGGGCAGGCCGGATTGTGTGAACGGTATGGTGAATACCATCGGAGTGCCGAGGCAACGGCTGGCGTTCGCCGCGGTCATCACCGGCGGCGGTAATACGGATAATGTCGCCAGCTGGGATCTCGTACCGCAGGCGGAGCCCGGGCGGGGAGAAACCGTCCAGCGGATGGACGCAGACGTGATGCCGTTCAGCAGTTTCACCGGTGCGGCGGGATTATTGATATCCGCCGGATCGATAAATACGTTCGTGCCGCCGGACACGATGGTCCATTTACCGGTCTGGCCCAATGCAGCGTTCGGCACGTTGGCGTTCATCACAAAGTCGGGCGAGCACTGCGTAATGCTGGGAGCGGTGGCTGTTACGTTCTGGTCGATGCGGAACACTTCTTCCGCCACGGCGGAACAGCTGGTGCCGTCTGCCGTGATCGTCAGCCTTACCCGCACGTCCGTATTGAACGGCATATTGGTGAGGGTGGGCTGGTTCGGATCGGAAGGGTTCGGCGTAATCGTAGCGCCGGCCGGGTCGCCAACGAAAGACCAGACAGCCGTATTGCCCGTCTGCACGGTGGTTTCCAGCGGGAAGTCCACACGCACGTCGGAACAGCGGATGGTGGGCGTGGTGGTGATGGTGGCCACCGGCGTTTTCGCCGAGGTCACATTGATATTGTCTTTCACCACGCAGGTACCGTTGGTCACTGTCACTTCATAATTCTGTGTGGTGTTGCCGGTAGCGGGGGAGGTGATATTGATCGTGCGCGTAGTGGCGCCGCCGGGCGCCCATACGATGGAGTAACCCGCGTTGGCCGCGCCGGCATCGAGTGTGATGGGCGTGTTTTCGCAGACTTTGATATCCGGGCCGAGGTCTACTATCGGTCGCGGATCTACGATAATCTGCGCCGTGGTGGTCCTGTAACATACGCGCGGTTTGCCGCTGGTGGGCTCAAAGCCGTAGGATGCCGAGCCTCTTACCGTATAGGTAGTGGTGGCGGCGGGCCTTACATATATTTCGTTGGCGGGTTGGGGGTTCGGCTCCGGCCATGGCACTACATCCGTGCCCAGGCCGATGAACTCGAACGTTTCATAACCGTCCTGCGTCGGCGTTCGCATGTAGTTGGCCGTCAGTTTGGTCATATCGCCCTGGCATATCCGTCCCGCGGCTACGAGTTTCGGCATTTCCAGGATGATGAGCGTCACGAAGTTGGAGGGCGTATAACATTGTTTGCCCGAAGCCTGGTTACCGTCTTCGATCACCATGCTTCTAAACAGCCATGTATTTTTTTCCAGCAGCGTACCGTCGAGGATTTGCAGGGTGGCGGTATTTGCGCCGGTATAGCCGGGGTCGGTCAGCAATATGGGCTGCCAGCCGTTGCCGTCGCCCTTGTCGATTTCCCAGGAGTACACCGGGTTGGTGAAATACCCCGCCGGTTTGATCACGGACGTAAGGCTCAAAGGTGCGCCGGGGCAAACCTGATTTTTGGTCACTTCTTCACCGTCAATATAAGTATAGATATCAGGGGCGCAGTATTTGAACTCGATGTCGTCTATCGCGATGTCGTTACCGCAACCACCGGGGTTGTTGTTGGCTATTTCCACCCAAACGGATTCTTCACCGCCAGCAAGCGCTACCGTACCGCCGAACTGTTGCCAGCCTGCCAGGCGGCGCTGTTCTGCCGTGAGGTCGGGCCGGGAGAGGTCCATCGACACGTCGTTTGTGTTGAACTGTTTGATGATGGCGTTGGTGGTGGCGTTCCTGATAATGAAGGTAACCCCGGCATACCGGTATTGATCGGCGCCATCGGGATGGTTCTGACAAACGTTATCCAATACCTCCCGTGAGTTTAGGTTAATAAACCAGGCGGAGAAGTTGTAGCGGGCGCCTGGGCATAGCCCGGTCACCTTTCTTTTATAGAATGTTTTCTTTTCGTGCGCGGAATTCGCGATCAGCATACCACCGCGACCGTTGGCGGTGTGGTCTTCCACATAATCCCATTCCGGACGGCCGCCGGCCTGGGAGTTCCAGAAGATGCTGTACCAGTTGTCCCCGAGCGCCTGGCTCTCATCGCCCTGGAAATTATACTCGATGGTGGCAACGGCGGGATCTACGAATCTGCGTTGTTCGTCACCAACGGGAAATTGTCCGAAAGTTTCGATGAAGTTGGTAGATGGCGTGAACTGTCCCTGGCAGACTTCCATGCGGCAGTCTTCCACGATGATGTCTTTGGTTATACTCCAGCTGTTGCTGCCTCTTAAAACCGTGGCGATCAAACGGTACGTTCCCACCGCTTTAAGATCTATCGTCAGAGATTGCTGTTTTGCCCCGATATACCTGAATATGGTCGGGTCCGAAGCGACGCCGGCCGCGTTGATGGTGACGGGGGTAGCAACACCCGGGATGGTAATCGACCAGGTCACGTCGTCCACATTTCCCTCATCCGACCGGAAGGCCCTGACGCTCGCATATGCGTCTAAACAGACCTTTTGGGGAGCCGTCATTACAGCGGAAACCTGGGCATTTGCACCCAGGGCGCATGATAATATAAATGTCAGTAGTAGTAAAAGTCTTCTCATTGTCGCAACAATTAGGTGAAACATTAGCCTTGCATGGGAACCATGAGGCGGCTTACTGCCTTGAGGGCAGCGCTTTGCTGTTTAAATAATGTGTTTTGAACAATGAGGAGCTTTGGATAATGCGCCCCTTTTTACAGGTGTAAATAATCGTTTTCATAGGCTTCGGTGTTCGGTACTTTCAATAGGTATGGAACGGATTTGAATTAAACTGAAATTAAAATTAATGATAATATAGGGAATATCAAAAATACAAATTTGTCGTACTGCGGCAAAAAAGCACGTTATGAATGTTTATAAAGTATGGGCGGTTTGAAAGTCAATTCATTATTGGGGTGGAAAAAATGTTAACTTTTTTTGGTGCTGCGGGGAAATAATTGATTTTTTTTGTGACATGTGTGACTTTTATAAAATAATTAGCTACCTTTGCAGACCAAATTCGTAGTATAATGCCTAAAGTAAAGACTCATAGCCGTGCGAAGAAGACGTTTACGGTGACCGGCAGCGGAGCGATCAAACGCCCGAAAGCTTACAAAAGTCACTTGTTGACTAAAAAGTCCAACAAAAGAAAGCGTTCACTGAGAGGTAGTAGCCTGGTGGCTGATGCAAATCTGAACCTGGTGAAGCGTATGCTCGTACTTCGCTAATCACATTAATTCATTAAACAAGTTTTAAAAAGCATAACATGCCTCGTTCAGTAAACGCAGTTGCGTCCAGAGCCAGAAGAAAAAAGATCTTAAAACAAGCGAAAGGCTTTTACGGTAAACGTAAAAACGTTTATACCGTAGCGAAAAACGTTCTGGAGAAAGGCCTCACTTATAGCTATGTTGGTCGCAAACTGAAGAAAAGAGAATACCGCACCCTGTGGATCGCACGTATCAACGCTGCGGCAAGGGCGGAAGGTCTGACTTACTCCCAGTTGATCCACAGACTGACAGAAAAACACATTGGCCTGAACAGGAAAGTTCTGGCTGATCTGGCCATGAATGAGCCCGAAACCTTCAAAGGCCTCGTAGCTTCTGTAAAATAAGGATTACAATACTTCAAGTATACAAGAGCCGGTACGTTCGTTACCGGCTTTTTTGTTGCCCGGTGACTCCGCTCAGCGCTCACAGGGGCTACCGGCAGGTTTCCTCAAAGCCCCGGCACCGGTTTCAACGAAGGATCAACGAAGCTTCCCTGGGGGATGAACGAAGGAATAGCGGAAAAGTGTAGGTTCGTTGAAGGTTCGTTCGTCCTTCGTTCATCCTTCGTTGAACACCGTGCAAATGCCCGCCCGGTAAGGGGCGTTTTCCTGATTATCCGGCTGGTGGCGGGTTTGCGGTGGGCGTTTTTCCATGTTTCCCGCAACGGGATATCCCCTCCGGTATCGAAATATGCGCTTAGTGCGTTAAAATAAGGGTAGTTTTCAGAAAAAACGACTATAAGTCATTGATAATTCGTGTGTTGAATGTTTTCCTACAACGCGTTCCGGGCGAAAACACACACTTCCTACCTGCCATCCCGGGAGTAAGCCTTAAGTATATCCGAAGTAATATGCAGGGGGCAGGAAGTCCCATGCTGGCTGGACCGGTCAAACCGGAGGGCATTATAAGTGACCAGGGGGCCTGTGGACAGGTGTGCGACTTCACAGCCGGAACACCCTGTAATGCTCTTCCCATCTCATTTCGGGGATCTCATTTTTGGGGAAAAGCCCTATTACAGCCGATCCACTGCCACTCATCGCGGCAAACACGGCGCCATGGCGGTACATTTTCTCCTTGATGCCGCCAATCACAGGGTAGGCGGCAAATACCGGAACTTCAAAATCGTTGACAAGGGTGTCTTTCCAGGAGGCGACGTCGTCCCAGTTCACTTCGCCGAGCGGTACCGCGGGCGGGCCGGGTGTGATCTGGCTGAAAGCCCAGCCGGTATTGACGTGGATACAGGGGTGCACCAGTAAAAACGACCAGGCGTCGAGGCGGAGCGGGAGGGGCGTCAGGATTTCACCGCGGCCTTTGGCGAGGCAGGGCTCGTTCCGGATAAAGAAAGCGCAGTCGCTCCCCAGTTGGGCGGCGTAGGTTTCCAGGGTTTCGGTGGAAAGGCCCAGGTTGTAACGGCTGTTCAGGATCCGGAGCATAAAAGCACCGTCTGCCGAACCGCCGCCGAGGCCGGCGCCGATGGGAATATTCTTATGCAGGTGAATATGAACGGGGGGCAGTTGCGGGAAGTCCTTTTTCAGCAGCTCGTATGCCTGCCGGCAGAGGTTGTGGTCCGCTTCGCCAGGTATTTCTATCCCGCTGTGGGAAAAGATCGGCTCTTCGGCGGTGACGATTTCCAGGGCGTCGCATAAGGGCAGGGGATAAAAAACGGTTTCCAGGTCGTGAAAACCATCGGCCCGCTTTTGCAGGATGTGTAAACCCAGGTTGATTTTACAATTGGGGAAAAGGACCACGGGGCGCGTTATTTACTTTTTCGGCTATTGATCTCGTCGCGGATGGCGATGGCGCGGATGTAGTCTTCCTGCTCCAGCACCTCCTGGAGGAGGGTATTCAGCTCTTCGAGGTTCAGGGCTTTCAGATCGTCTTCCGCTCCCTTTTCATGCTCTGAAATGGCCGGGCTCCCCGCCGGTTTGGACGTTTTCTTGCCAGCCGGGTCGTCGAGCAGGATGCCGGCGCTGTTCAGGATGTTCTCGTATGTGTAAATCGGGCACCCGAACCGTACCGCCAGCGCGAGGGCGTCGGAAGTACGGGAATCGATCTCGATGGTATCGTCGTTGTTGGAACAGATCAGTTTGGAGTAAAAGATGCCTTCCTGGAGGTTGCTGATAATAACTTCATGCAATTCAACATTAAACGCATTCATGAAGTTCTTCATCAGATCATGCGTCAGGGGGCGGCTTGGTTGCATTTTTTCAAGGGCTACGGCAATGGCTTGCGCTTCAAACCCCCCGATCACGATAGGCAAACGTCTCAATCCGTTTACTTCTCCCAGCACCACGGCGTAAGAGTGGGTTTGTGTAATACTATGCGACAAAGCAACTATTTCCAATTCTATTTTTCTCATACTGTCATTACGCGTTAGCGCTCACGTTTATTTCGGAGTAAGATGTGAAGTTAGAAAAATAATCGATATCTAAAAAGCATTGGCCGTAGACTATTGGCAACCAGGGATATTTTAAGCGCCAGGGCACCGTGACAGCCGTTCCGCGGCCAATGCGATGTAATGCGATATAATCAGTTTCCTTTATACTTCTTAACGGCCTCCGTGAGCTTCGGCACGATTTCGAAAGCGTCGCCCACAATGCCGTAATCCGCCGCCTTAAAGAACGGTGCTTCGGGGTCTTTGTTCACCACCACGATCACTTTACTGCCGTTTACGCCGGCCAGGTGCTGGATGGCCCCGGAAATGCCGATGGCCACGTACAGGTTGGGGCGCACGGTGAACCCGGTCTGTCCTACGTGCTCATGGTGCGGGCGCCAGCCGGAATCGGCCACGGGGCGGCTGCAGGCGGTGGCGGCTCCCAGCGCATGGGCGAGGTCTTCCACCATGCCCCAGTTTTCGGGCCCTTTCAGGCCTCGGCCGCCGCTGACCACGATCTCCGCCTCGGTGAGCGGCACTTCGCCGGTGATGGTTTCGGCCTTCACCACTTTGATCCTGAAATCGGTATTGTTGATGGCAGGACTGAAAGCCTCTACCGTGGCGGTACCACTGCCGGCCTCCAGGCTGAAGGTGTTGGGCAGCACGGATACTATTTTCTTTTCGGAGGTGATATTGACGTTGGCGAAAGCTTTGCCGGAAAACACGTTTTTCTTCACGACGAAGCCGTTGGACGTGTCCGGCAGGGAGATGGCGCCTGCCACCAGCCCGGCTTTCAGGTTTGCGGACAGCTGTGGCGCAATGGCGCGTCCGGAAAAATTATGGGAGAAAATGATGATCGCGGCATTCTCTTTGGCTACGGCTTCGGCCATCACTTTGGCGGCCACGCCGGCTTCCGGCTCGTTGAGGCGGGCATCGGCCGCATGCAGCACCTTTTGGGCGCCATATTGGCCTAAAAGGGCCAGTTCTTCGGCGCCTACTTCGCCCAGTACCACCGCGGTTGCGGACGTACCGGTCTGCTGTGCCACTTTGGCCCCGTATTGTACGGCTTCCAGCGCTGATTTTTTGATTTTCCCCTGAAACTGATCGGCAAATATGATGACAGACATTCGAGTTCGTTTAGATTGAATAAAAAATAGGGCTGCTTAGATGACTTTGGCTTCTTCGTGCAGCAGTTTCACCAGTTCTTCCACGTTATCCGCGGCGATCATTTTGACGCCTGCTTTGGCGGGCGGCAGCTCGAAGGCCACGATGCCGGTGAGGTGGTCGGCCGCAACGGGCTCGATGACTTTCAGCGGCTTGGTACGGGCCGCCATGATGCCGCGCATATTGGGGATGCGGGCCTCGGCCATTCCTTTCTGGCAGGAGATCACCACTGGCAGGTTGACTTCCACGACCTCTTCGCCGCCTTCGATTTCCCGGCGGAGGGTGGCGGTTTGCCCGTTAAGGTCGAGTTTGGAGGCGATGGACACAAAAGGCAGGCCGGTCAGCTCCGCCACCATGCCCCCGATGTTGGAGCCGTTATAATCGATGGTTTCTTTACCGGTGAAAATGATATCGTAGCCTTCCTGTTTGGCATGCGCCGCAATCTGGGAAGCAATGTAAAAACTGTCCGCACTGTCGGCATTCACCCTGAAAGCCTCGTCGCCGCCCAGCGCCAGCGCCTTGCGGATGACAGGCTCCGTATCCGCGCCGCCTACCGTGATGAGATGTACGGTCGCGCCCTGCGTTTCCTTCAATTCCAGCGCCCGCACCAATGCATACCATTCGTCGTATGGATTGATAATAAACTGCACGCCTGCCTCACTGAATTTCGTGTTGTTGTCCGTGAAAGCTATTTTTGCAGTCGTGTCGGGCGTTTTACTGATACATACTAAGATCTTCATAACCGTTACTGTTTTTAATAAAAAATGCAGTGTAGGCAAATATATGGGATTTAGGTATTCAGCCCGTTTGGTTTTAAAATTAGAATGTACATGGACAGAATAGCACAACTGAAGGCCTTTTTGGAGGACAGTCCCAACGACAGTTTCCTGCAGCACGCGCTGGCGCTGGAATACATCAAACTGAACGACGACGCTGCCGCCCGCGGGGTATTCGAAGCGCTGCTGGCAAGGGAGCCCGGTTACGTGGGCTCTTATTATCACCTCGGCCGCCTGCTGGAACGCACGGGCGAGCGCGATGCCGCCATCGCCGCGTACGAAAAGGGGATGAGCGTGGCCAGAGCGGCGCGCGATATGCATGCCTACAACGAATTACAGGCGGCTTATGAAGACCTCACAGACGAATAACTCCCACCCATGATCGAACAATTCAAAGCATACATCGCAGCCGAACGCCTTTTCGACCCTGCCGCCCCTTTGCTGCTGGCGGTGAGCGGCGGGCTCGATTCCACCGTGCTGGTGCACCTGTGCGTACAGGCCGGCCTGCGCGCGGAAGTGGCGCATTGCAATTTCCGGTTGCGGGGTGGGGAATCGGACCGCGACGAACAATTCGTGCGGGCGCTGGCGGCCACTTACGGCCTGCCTTTCCATGTGCAGCATTTCGACACCGACGCCTATGCGGCCGGACATAAACTGTCCACCCAAACCGCCGCCCGCGAGCTGCGGTATGCGTGGCTCGAAGCACTGCGCAAGCAGCAGGGCCTGGCATTCATCGCTACCGCCCACCATATGCAGGATAATGTGGAAACCTTCTGGATGAACATCTCCAAAGGCACGGGCATGACCGGCATGCACGGCATCCTCCCGTTGCAGGGAAAGATCGTGCGGCCCCTGCTGTTCGCCACGCGGGAAGAAATTGCCGCCTATGCCGGGGCGCACGGGCTGCAGCATGTGGAAGACAGTTCCAATGAAACGGACAAGTATACACGAAATTATTTCCGGCACCAGGTATTGCCGAAACTGGAAGCCGTATTCCCGGAAGTGGTAAAAAACACCGGCGCCACGATCCAGCGCATGCGCGAGGCGGAAACCCTTTACCGGCAAGCCGTTGAAGCGCAGCGGAAAAAGCTGGTGGAACAGAAAGGTGCGGAGTTTTTCATTCCCATTCTCAAACTGCGGCAGGCCGAGCCGCTGGCCACCATGCTCTATGAACTGCTGAAACCCTTCGGGTTCAGTGCGTCTCAGGCCGCGCAGGTGCAGCAGCTGCTCGACAGCGAGCCCGGCAAATGGGTGGCCTCCGCCACGCACCGGCTGGTGCGCGACCGGAAGTGGCTCATCATTACGCCGCTGGAAGCCGCCGTATCGGCGCATTTTATCATCGAAGAAGGGCAGGAGCAGGTACTGCTGCCTGGCGATATGGAAATCTCCATCCGGGTGAGCGCCGCTGACGGCGAGGCATTGCCGGCAGCGCCCGACATCGCCAGTCTTGATAAAAGTAAATTACAGTTCCCGCTGCTGCTGCGTAAATGGAAGCAGGGCGATTATTTTTACCCGCTGGGCATGCAGAAAAAGAAAAAGCTCAGCCGCTTTTTCATCGACCAGAAACTATCGCTGCCCGAGAAAGAAAAGGTATGGGTGCTGGAATCCGCGCAACGCATCGTGTGGGTGGCGGGTTTACGGATCGACGACCGTTTCAAGGTGACGCCGGCCAGCAAAGAGATCTGCAGGCTGCAGTTAAAAATGCGGCTGCATTAATTTGGCGACGAAGAGTTTGAACAGTTCCGGTTTGAGGACGATCGGGAAAATGAGGCCCAGCACCGCTCCCCAGAAATGCACGTCGTGCCCGATATTGTCCATGCCGCGCTTGGACATATACCAGGAATACCCCAGGTACAGCACCGCGAAAATAACGGCGGGAATAGGGATGATCCCGAAGGGGTAAATCGTGTACCAGGGCTCGAATACCACGATCGAAAACAGCACCGCCGACACCGCGCCGGAAGCGCCCACAGCCCGGTAGCCGTAGTTGTCTTTCTGCCGGAAATAGGTAGACACGCCCGGCAATACCAGTCCCAATACATACAGCAGCAAAAAATACAGGTTACTGCCGAAAACCGCGAAGTAGATCTGTTCCATGGCCCGCCCGAAAAAATACAGGGTGAGCATGTTAAAGATCAGGTGCATGTAATCGTTATGCACGAACCCGCCGGTGAGGAAACGGTACCACTGTTTGCGTTCCTGGATCATGTAAGGCCAGAAGCTCAGTTTGTCGATCTGGTCGGGCCTGCCGAACGAGGTAATGGAAACAAGGGCCGTAAGAATGATAATGATGAGGGTTATGGATAAGTTCATGGTTTGCTGGCGTTAAGCTGTAAAAATAGTCATTGATGATGATATTTCTCATGATTCAGTACCGTATAGGCCCGGTAAAGTTGTTCTGTCACGATGAGGCGCACGATCTGGTGGGGGAACGTGAGCGCGGAAAGCGACAGTTGCGTCTGCGCCCGCTGGAGCACGGCGGCATCGAGCCCGAAAGCCCCGCCGATGAGCACGATCAACTGGCGGGTGCCGGCGTTGGCGCGCTGCTGTAAAAAATCGGACAGCTGGAGAGTGGTCATCGTTTTTCCCCGTTCGTCGAGGGCGAGGAGATAATCCTGAGGCTGGAGCATATCGAGGATAATTTTTCCTTCCTGCTTTTTTAATTCCGGGATGGAAAGGCTGGCCGCCTGTTTCACGGTCGGGATCAATTTTATCTCGAAATCGGTGTAATGCTGTAATCTTTTTTGAAAAATTTTTATGCCGTCACTGATGTAGGCGTCATTTTCCTTACCGATGCTCCAGAGCTGTATTTTCACGGGTTTCAGCGTTTTAGATGTGAGTTCAAAAGTAAATGGAAAAAATAAAACGCGAAGATTTTTTGAAAAAAGATTTGCAGAAATGAAAATTCTCCCTACATTTGCATCCCGTTCAACACAATACGAATGGCTCTGTAGCTCAACTGAATAGAGCATCTGACTACGGATCAGAAGGTTTCAGGTTTGAATCCTGACAGAGTCACAAAAGAACGAAAACTAAAAAAAGGCTGCAGATATGCGGCCTTTTTTTATTGTATAACATGCTGTTTCCGTCCGTCATTTTATTCCCTTGATTCCGAGCCTATACCGGCAGGTATTTATTGAGGATTTTCCAGTTCTTATAGACGGTTGAGCTCTCCAGTCTGAGCAGTTTCTGCTCGCTGAAAATCGAAAGCCCTTTCCCGATGGCCACCGGGCTCACGAAAAAATAATATTCATCAACAAGGTCCAGGCTGATCAGCGAACGTACAAAAGTGGCACCGCCATAAACCATCAAATCCTTGCCTGGTTCTTTTTTCAGCGCCTGTATGGAAGTAGCCAGGTCGCCGTTTTCCACTTCCAGGTTCCTGCCTTTGATGGCAGTTTGCGTGCGGCTGAAAACAATCTTGCGCATATTGACCATTCGCTGCGCCAAAGATTGTTCCGGACTGTCCGGCTGGTTGTCGACCACATTCTCCCAGTGCTCCACGAATTCCCGGGTCATTTTGCGTCCCATCAGAATGATATCGCAGCTATCGGCCAGTTCAATTACTTTCTGCATGCTGGACTCATCCTGTTCGCCGGGCAGCCACATCCAGTCCAGCTGGCCTTCGGGCCCGGCAACAAAACCGTCGAGGGTTATTTGCACCTGTAATTTTAATTTTCGCATGTCAATGGTTTTAAAAAATGATGATGTTCCTTTCTGTTACAAATATCCGCAGACGGTTTGTGATATTGGGGGGATAAACGCGACAAATGGGAGGTGATTTGCGAAAAAAAGGTTAACAACAGGTACAGCCCGGTGCATTCACCGGGCCGTTGTCAGATCGCCGGGCTTTCATGCTGCGATCGGGAAAGTGCGGTGCCGGATTGCAAAACCGGCTGTTGTTTAAGATCGCGGGGTTTGACGCAGCGGTTGGGAAAGGCTGGTTTTCAGTGTACGCTAATGCGGGATTGCGGCGTCCGCTTCCCGCTGATGAAGGTGCCCAGCCAAATATCCTATTATGATCGGTGAATTTTGATGCATTCCGGCTTTGCAATTTGATTTACCTTGATGATGGAACGAACAGTGAATACCCACAACCGCCAAGCAGACGTGGCTTATACCGGATGTGGAAATGACCAACAACATCCGACTTATTAAAACTCCCGATGAGAGATATGACTACGAAGAATTTATTGCGACGCAAATGCCTGGGCGCCCTGGTGATGCTGCTGCTCGCGCAGCAAAGCCTCCGGGCGCAGACGGTATTGTATGTTTCGCCCACGGGTAACGACCAGCAAAAAGGCACTTTGCAGCAGCCTTACCGCACCTTGCAGCAGGCCGTTAACAAGGCGGCGGCGCAACAGGGCACGCAGGTGCAGATTCAGCTGAGAGGTGGTACGTATTATCCCGACAGTGCCGTGCTCATACAGGCAGGCGCTTTCCGTTCGCTGACGATCGCTCCTTACAAAGGAGAGTCCGTAACGCTGAGCGGCGCCCGGCCCGTGCAGCCGCAATGGGAAGCCTATAAAAACGGCATCTGGCAGGCGAAGCTGCCGCTCGATGTTGCGCCGGACAGGCTGTTCATTAACGGAAAGCCTATGCACATGGCGCGTTATCCGAACTACGACAGCAGCGCGCGTATATTGAACGGCACCGCCGCCGATGCGTTGAGCGAGGCAAAGGTGAAGGGCTGGCAGCATCCCGCCGGCGGTTACGTACATGCGTTGCATGCGGGAGAATGGGGCGGCATGCATTTCAGGATCACGGGCAAGAAAGGGGATGATCAGCTGGAAATGGCTGGCGGATGGCAGAACAACCGGCCATCGGCCCCGCATAAAAAGTCCAGGTTCGTCGAGAATATTTTTGAAGAACTGGATGCGCCGGGGGAATGGTATTACGACAGCAGCCGGCAGGTATTGTACGTGTACCCGCCCGCGGGGGTAAGCCTGCAAGCCGCCAAGATAGCCGTGGCCGGCCTGGAGCAGCTGCTCATGCTGAAAGGCACGAAACAGAAGCCGTTACAGCATGTGACCATATCGGGCATTCGTTTCGAACATACCGCCCGTACGTTCATGCGGACGGATGAACCGTTGCTTCGCAGCGACTGGGCGATTTTCAGGGGCGGTGCTATTTTATGCGAGTACACGGAAGATGTCACCATCCGGCAATGTGTATTCACGGGGCTGGGCGGCAACGCCGTTTTCTTCAGCAACTACAACCGCCATGGCAGCGTAAAGGACAATCATATTTTTAATATCGGTGCGAGTGCGGTGGCGTTCGTGGGAGCGCCGGAGGCCGTGCGCTCACCTGCCTTCCGGTACGAAAAATTCGTGCCCTGGAACGAGATGGACTATACACCCGGACCGGCCAACGATAATTACCCGGCGGAATGTTCGGCTGAGGGGAACCTGGTGCATCACATCGGTGAAACCGAAAAACAGAGCGCCGGCGTGCAGATAGAAATGGCCAGCGACATCACGGTATCGCACAACACGATTTATAACGTGCCGCGCGCGGGCATCAACATCGGCGACGGCTGCTGGGGCGGGCACATGATCAGTCATAACGACGTGTTCAATACAGTGCTTGAAACAGGCGATCACGGGGCGTTCAACTCCTGGGGCCGCGACCGTTTCTGGCGC
Source organism: Chitinophaga lutea (assembly GCF_003813775.1). Taxonomy (NCBI): domain Bacteria; kingdom Pseudomonadati; phylum Bacteroidota; class Chitinophagia; order Chitinophagales; family Chitinophagaceae; genus Chitinophaga; species Chitinophaga lutea. The sequence goes on from NZ_RPDH01000002.1 coordinate 171,195, forward strand.
CCGGAAAGGCGTATCATCGATTCGATCGTGGCCGCGCGCCCGTCGATCAAATTCCTCGACGCCATGAAACCCACCGTTATCCGCAACAACCGCTTCGCCTGCGATCATGGCTGGGATATTGACCTGGATGATGGCTCCGGCAACTACATCATTGAAAACAACGTGTGCCTCAGCGGCGGCCTCAAACTCCGCGAAGGGTACGGCAGGGTGGTGCGCAACAACATCCTCGTGAATAATACCTTCCATCCGCATGTGTGGCTGGCTAATAGTGGCGATATTTTCACCCGCAACGTGGTGACCCTGCCGTATGCGCCCATCGGCATGGAGCATTGGGGAACGCGGATCGACAGCAATTATTTCCTGTCGGCCGCGGCATTGGAGGCGGCGAAGGCATTGGGCGGCGATGCGCATAGCATCAGCGGCGCGCCGGGATTTATCAACGCCGCCGGCGGCGACTACCGTTTTACATCTTCGGCTCCGGCCCTGCAACTGGGCATCCGGAGTGTCGACGATCATTTCGGTGTAACCAGCCCCGCCTTGAAAAAGATCGCGAAAAAGGCGCCTGTGCCCACCTTGCTGGTAAAAGCAATGGAAGTGGCGGGAGAGCGAAAAGAATGGCTTGGCGCAACACTCAAGAACATTGAAACATTGGGCGAACGCTCCGCGGCCGGTTTGCCTGACCAAAGCGGCGTACTGGTGCTGGCCGTGGCGCCCGGTTCACCCATGGCGGCGAGCGGGCTGCAGAAAGGGGATGTGATCAGGAAACTGGGAGACAACGCTATAGCCACGGTGACGGACCTGTTGCAGGCTTACCAGCAGCATCGTTGGATGGGCCGTTCCAGCGCGGTGATCATCCGCAACCAGGCAGAACAAAAGATCAGTTTGTTGTTGAAAACGGCAGATTGAGCGACCACAACATAACATGAAGGGCCGGGGTTTTCTCCGGCCTTTTATTTATCCGGCCGGTGGCATATCGTGCAAATCCGGTTCGCAAAAAGGCCATGTTTCGCAGCAGCCGGAAGATGGCAGGCCTTATGCCCCGAACTGCCGCAAATGATGGTCCATATGTTTGTACACGAAAATACCCAGGTCGTCGGTTTTCATTCTGCCGAAAAAATCGTGGATAAAATCGTGGTTGGAAAAGCGCCCGTATTCGGCGATCTGCTCCAGCCAGCGCTTTTTCAGCAGCTCGAAATCACCGCCCTGTTCCTTGATCGTAAAATGGCGCCCGGCCGGCATGCCCTTCTTCATCGGGTTATCGTTTTTCACCATTCCTTTCAGGGCCATCCTGCCGAAAAGCAATCCTAAAAATTCCTGCTTGTTGGGCGTCTTCTTTTTACCCAGCACCCAATCGTTCCAGAGGGTGCAATGCCTCGTCATCTGGTAGAGGTTCATTTTGCCCCATTGTGCGGTATTCCTGTCTGTGAGCGTGCTGATTCGCTTTATCAGTTCTTCTCTTGCGGTTTGTTCGAATATTGTCTTCATAACTTTTTGTTTTCAGGTTTCTGATGTAAAAGTAGACCGGCTTCCGCAGCCCGTCACTGTGTTAAAGTGACATTGAACGGTGGATTTTGTGCCTTTTTGTATAAATTTGGTTATATCTGCACCATGCATATGAAACACATATCACTGATCGTATACGACGATGTGTTGCCCGCGGCGGTTTTCAACACGGCAGCCTTGCTGACCAGCGCCAACGACGCGGCCGCAAAACAGGGAAATCCCGCCCCGTTCCGGATAGAACTGGTAGGGGCGCATCTCAGGAAAACGCAGATGAACCTGCCCGTGCAGCTGCATTACACCAGAACCATATCCGATGCATTCGATACCGACATCGTGATCATTCCGCCGATGAGCACGGAGCCGCAGGACATCAGCGCCATGCTGGCGGACAATCACCAGCTCATCAGCTGGATAAACGAAAAATATCACCGGCACGCGCAGATCATCAGCCTATGCACGGGCGCCTACTTCCTGGCGGAATGCGGCCTGCTGAACGGCTTGCCGGCTACGTCCCATTGGGGCGCCATGGAAGATTTGCGGAAAAGATATCCTTTGATCCATTTCAAATCCGACCATGTGGTGACGCACGCCCAGGCCATCATCACCGGCGGCGGCGGATTTTCATCGTTGAATGCCCTGCTGTATTTCATAGAAAATAACTGCGGGAAGGAAATTTCGGTGGCATTAAGCAAATTCTACGCCCTGGATTACGGCCGCACTTCCCAAAGCGTCTTCACCGTGTTCTCCGGGCAGCGCCAGCATAACGATCCGGAAATACACCAGGCCCAGCGTTACATCGAACAGGAGTTCAAAACAGACATTTCGGTAGAGCAGATCGCCCGGGAGGTGAACATGAGCAAGCGGAATTTCATCCGCCGGTTTAAAAACGCCACGGCCCTGAACCCGATCGAATTCATCCAGCGGATAAAAGTGGAGGCCGCCAAGAAAGCTTTTGAAGTGGGAGAAACGAATATTGCGGCGGTTACCTACAGCGTGGGGTATAACGACTTAAAAACTTTCAGAACGGTATTCAAGAAAATCACCGGGCTTACGCCGGTTGAATACCGGAACCGGTATAACACCCCGATGATGGTGAATTAAAAAAATGGGGCCGCCCCCTTATCTGAACAGCCCCTTCCTTTTCCTAAACGGCAGCTTCCATGAGATAGTGTTCCCTTACTTTGTGTGTGCGTACGTGTTCTTCGTACTCGTACTGGTAGCGGGATGTTTCATAATCGCTCCAGTCGATGTTGGCGCGCATGATGTTTTTCAGCCCTTCCACATAACGGTGTAATTCCATTTTCATCACCGGGCCTTCGTTCGGCAGGTACCGGCAGAGGCGCATGAATTGTTTCACCTGGTCGTCGTGGATCTCGCAGGCCCTGACGATCGCTTCCTCCATGGAAATATTTTCCTCATGGCTCAGCAATACCACCAGGTTGTGATAATCGCCGTGGGCGATTTCCTTGCTCAGTGAAAACAGGTCGTTGGCCCAGCAGACGGTGTTGCGGCAAAGTGCGGTGAGCTCCTGGAGCAGCGGATGCTCGTACATTTTGCGCGGGAGCCTGATTTTGTCGACTACGGCGATGGTGTCCGTAGCGATGTTGGCTGCTCCGAGGTATTGCCGCTGCTCCATGTAATCAGCGAGCAACGGCCATTTGCCGGCTTTTACGTTTTCGTGCTGCCAGATGGCCGCAGTGAATATCGCCACGATGCTTTGGATGAAATCGCGCTGCCAGCTGCGGGAGCTCATTTTTTTCATGCGCTGCCATAGCTCGGCGAGCGCCACGAATACCGGGTTGCCGGACTGTTCGCCGTATTTCGGCTGCCGGAGCACACGGATAAAACCATCGATCATGGCCTTTACCTTTTTATCGCGGTTTTCCGGCGATGCGCTGCTTTCCTGGTGGTCGAGGTAATCGTCGAGCAGGAACAGTAACGTATTCAGGTCAGTGAAGGCGCAAAGCTCTTCCAGGCCGGCATTCGGGAACATGCGTGCTACCATCCAGGCAAAACCTTGCCGGCGGTAGTGGTTCAGGTGCTCTTCTGAACGCACGAGGCCAAAACGCATCAGCCAGTCGGCCGTGTGCTGGTCGGCCGTTGCTACATGCATGTTAATCAGAGATGGAAACGGGCAATAGAGCCGCCCGGGGAGGATGACTTTCGACATAATGTACATCTTTTAAAGGTTATTGTAATATGCGTGATTGTATGAATATAAATATATCCATTATGTATCATGCCTAAAAGATGCACATCCAAATATTGGTCTAGAAAATTAGGGAGGTCTGCTGAAATAGGGGCGCAGTGGGGATAAACGGAAAAATGACCCTGGAATGGCAGACGGTCAGTGCCCGGCCACGTGGAGCACCTGGGAGATCATGGCCTGTACTTTGGGGAACAGTACCGGTTTGGCCAGGAAGCCGGCAGCGCCGCGGCGGGCGGCTTCATCCTGGTCTTCCTTGAATACGCTGCCGCTGATGATGATCACGGGAATCCGCTTCAGTTGGGCGTCGCGCTTGAATTTTTCGAGCAGCACAAGGCCCCTGGTGTCTGGCAGGTCCATATCCATGAGAATGAGGTCCGGCTTGCTTTCCGAGGCTCTTTCAAAGCCTTCGCCGCCGGTCAGGCATACGGTTGTTTTGGCGCCGATGCTGCCCAGGTATTTGGCCAGCAGTTCCGCGCTCATCCGGTCGTCGTCGATGATGATCACCGATGCGCCGGGCGGAATGGGGAGCCGGGCAGCCGGGAGCTCTTCTTTTTCAGGCGCGGTGGTGGCGGGAAGGGGCAGGGTGGTGGTGAAAACGGTGCCTTTGCCCGGTTCGCTGTCGGCAACAATATTGCCGCCCAGCAGTATTGCCAGGTTTTGGGCAATATGGAGGCCGAGCCCCGTGCCGTATTCGTTGGAGGGCCGGGTACTGTAGAATGCGTCGAAGATGCGACGCACCTGGTCCTCGTTCATGCCAACACCCTGGTCACGCACTGCCAGCGTCCACTGCCCGTCCCCACTGCCGATATCGACGAAAATCTGCCCTTTGGGAAAAGAGAATTTGATGGCATTGGTGATCAGGTTGTTCAGGATCTGCATCACGCGGATGGGGTCGAATACCAGGATTTCCGGCACTTCGTCTCCCACGGTGGTGACCACGGACACCTGTTTCAGGGCCGCGTGCTGGCTGAAAATGGCCGTGGTATCGGCCAGCCAGTTGCGGATGTTGATCTTTTTAAGCGTGGGCTCGTGCACATTGCCGCTTTCTATCTTGGCCAGCTCCATCACGTTGTTGATAATCTCCAGCGCCATATGCGACGAGTGGTAGATGCCGCGGTGGTATTTCGGGAGATCGGCGGGACTATACTTTCCTTCATACAAAAACTGGCTGATGCCATGGATGGCATTCAGCGGGGCGCGCAACTCGTGGGTAGTTTCCCGTACGTACACGCTTTTGGAGGCGCTGACCTGTTCCAGGTCGCGGTTGGTCTGCTGTAGCTGCAGCACCAGGCTCCGGCTGTTCCTCTCGTAATAAAACAATACCATACCGTTCAAAAACAGGATAGTGGCAATCGAGAGGGAGCGGAACAATACATGGAGGTCCGTATTAATGGCCACCGGCTCAACGAAATATGTATAATTGTTCACCTCCAGCAAAAACATGGTAAGGCAGGTCAGCAGGATACAAACGATGCGGATGTTCTTTTCCCTGAAGAGCAACAGGGGCGTGCCTACGAGAAATACCGCCATCAGTTGCGCATCGATGATCTTGCCCAGCAGGATGCCAAAACAAAGCGTGGCCATGCATTGAATGAAATGAGATAACAAGGCGGCCAGGAAGTACTGCCGCAGGAAATTGAGCAGGATGACGGCGCCGAAAAGGGCGGTTTCGATCAAAGCCGGATACAGTATCAGCTCACTTTTGGAAAGGATGTATAAAAAGATACCGATGAAAAAAGATAATGAACCGGTTACAACACTTACGACGTTGGTAGTTCTGATGCGTTTATTGAGGTCTTTGTTATTGGTGTCTGCTCCAGTACCCAAGAGTTTAGCGAGCGCAGGAAATTTAGCAGGAAGGTGCATGGAACAAATCTGTTAGGGTTGTAGATTGACTATTGTAATTTAAAACAAATAATGCTTCCGGATAGCTGGTTTCGTGAATTGCATAAATTTATTGCCGGGGCTAAATTAATAGAAATTAGTATATCAAGCAAGTTGCATTTGAAAGGGGTTGAAGGAACGCGAACTAACTGAAATCAAGCACACAAGGATGTTTGTATGTACTGCCGGTATGCTGCATGGCTATTATGTAGCACAAACCGGCATTCTTGTTTGTGATCCGGGGAAATGTAATTATCGTATGCATCACCCATTTGCCCAAACACCAAGAAACACATCCTGACGATATTCATCTGGACGGCATTGAGTACCGGTGGGCAATATCTGGGAGGAATGGGGGGAAACCTTCCGCAAAAACACTACAGGAGCCGCTGCTGCACCGCAGCCATGATCAGTTCCGCTACATTTTTCACCCCGAATTTCTGCAGCAGGTTACGCCGGTGGGTGTCTACGGTGAGCGGGCTCACGTTCAGTTCCCCGGCCATCACGGCGGTGGTTTTGCCGGCGGCGATCAGCTGCAGGATCTGCTTCTCGCGTTTGGTCAGCGGGGGGACTTTTTTAAGCTCGTTTTTGGAAGGGCGGGCGATGATCTCCTTTACTTCGCGGCTGAAGGCTATTTCGCCCCGTAACGCCTCATTCAGGCTATGCCGCAATTCTTCCGCCGACACGTTTTTCAACAGGTAGCCGCTGGCGCCGTTTTGCAGTATCTCCAGGATCATGCTGCGCTCCGCCTGGTTGCTCAACGCCAGCACCACCGTGTCCGGCGAGAGTTTTTTGATTTCCTTGCAGAGGTCGATGCCGTTCACGTCCGGCAGCATGATGTCGAGCAGCACGATGTGCACGGGATGTTTGCGGAGGTACGCCATAAAATCGTTCCCCCGGAAAAAACTTTCCGTGATATGGATGTCCGGTTCGCCTTTCAGCAGTGTTCTGAGCCCTTCGATCACAACCGGATGGTCGTCTACAATGGATAATATGATTTTACGCTTCATCGCCTATGGTCAATTCAATGTTAATAGTAGTGCCGTCTCCCGGGGAAGAGGTGATGTCCAGTTTGCCCTGCAGGTAGTTTACCCGGTTGCGGATGTTGCTGAGGCCGGCGCCGGCGTACTGCGCGGCGGTATCGAACCCTTTCCCGTTATCTTCTACGGTCACAAAAAACGCGTCGCCGTTCTGGCTGCATTGCAGCACCACCTCGCTGGCCGCCGCGTGGCGGATGGCGTTGGAAAGCGCCTCCTGTACGATGCGGTAGATGGTGACCTGTGTGCTGACGGGGATGTTCTTTTCGATCCCGAACGCCTGGAAATGGATATCGGTATCTGCGGTGGACATGGACTCGCTTAAATCGCGCAGCGCAGTTTCCAGCCCGAATTTCAACAGGTTTTCCGGCATCATGTTCCGTGCAATTCGGCGCAGTTCCCGCACCGAACTGTCGAGCTGGCTGATCACCCCATCGAGGGATGCGTGCGGTGTGTGGCCATTGACGCCGGCGGCCATGCCGGACAGTTTTATCTTGACGCCTGCCAGCATACCGCCCAGTCCGTCGTGCAGGTCGCGCGCCACGCGGCTGCGTTCCCTTTCTTCGCCCTCTATCATGGCATGCGAAGTGGCCAGCTGTTGCTGCTGTTCCATTTCCTTGAGCTGCTGCCGGTAGTTGATTTCCTTTTGTTCCGCCAGTTTCCTGTTATTGCGGGAGTAAAACACCGTGAATACGATGGCGGCCAGCAGCAGCACGCTCGCAGCCGCCAGGAGCCACACCGTTAAGCGGGTGTTGCGCCCGCTCAGCGCGGCTTGCCGGCTTGCAGCTTCCAGCGCCGCAATTTTCTGCTGGTGCTCAGCGTTGCGGAATTTCATCTCCAGTGCGGTGATCTCGCTTTTCAGGCTGTTGGTATGGATGCTGTCGCTCAGCAGGCTGTAGCGTTTCTGCCACTGGTAGGCGAGGGCGGCGTTGCCCAATCCTGCATACACATCGGCCATCCCTGCGTAGAGGAGCTGGCGGTTGGTGGAAATCCGCATCATTTCCGGCTGCTCCAGCAGGTATTGCAGCGTGTGCAATGCTGGCGCGTAGTTTTTTGTTTCGTACAGCGCATAGAAACGCTGCAGCTGCAGGCGCTGTTCCTCATACCGCCTGCCCAGCCGTCGGGCCAGCGGAATGCCCCTGCCGAGCCCGGCCAGCGCCTTCGTGTATTCGCGGGTGTTATTGTAATAAAGACTCTCGGCCGCATAATAATCGAGCCAGTATTCGGAATCCGGGTGGGGCGCCAGCAGGGCGCGGATGGTGTCCAGCACGGGTTTGACGAGGTGGTTTTTACCGGCCAGGCTGTAGTTCTCCGCCAGCACATTATAGGTGGAGATGAGCTGTTCCACTTCCCCGTGGCCGTTTTTCAATACCCTGACGGCGGTCAGGATGTAAGGCTCCGCCACGTCGAACTGGCCGTTGTTTTTAAACACGTTCGCGATACCGAGGTAATTTTTACCGATGAGGGTGCTGTCGCCCGCCCGCCGCGCCAGGGGAATGGCCCGGTTGATCATGATGTCAGCAAACTGTTTCGGGTCATCCTTCAGCTGCCGGAGTGCGCCATACCGGTGGAGGTTCCTGGAGCGCATGATCCAGGCGTCTGTGTTATCGAATGCGCTGAGCAGTGAATCGGCGAGGAGATATTCGGCTTCCGCCTGTTCGGGGTTGGTGAAGGAGCGAAGTACGGCGGCATAATAATGATAAACGGCCCGTACGTAAGGATATGACCTGCCGGCGAGGCGCCCCTGTTCAAGGTAGCGGGCGGCGCTGCCGGAATCGGTGAGCGCCAGGCGCTCGGATAGCCGGAAAGCCGTGATGGCCCGGTCACTGTCTGACGTGCTGCGCTGCAGCGACGCCTTCAGGCTGTCTGTATACAACGTATTGTTCAGCCGGGTTTGCGCCCTGCCTGTCAGCACCGTCAACAAAGCAACCAGTAATACGCCATAAAACTTCGCCATCCCGTAAAATTCAATACAGCATTCAAATTAACCAAAAAACGCTCAAAAAATACTGATAAACCAGTAGAAAAAATACCCGATTTATGCGGATTGTCGGTGTTTGCGGGTGGGTCTAACTTTGGGTTGTAAAACCAAACCGAATATATTATGAACATGCAGCGTATGACTAAAGTTAGCTTATTCAGATGGAAATCATTGATGTTGACCACGGCTTTCGCAGGCGCAATGCTGGCTTTCAGCGGTTGCGGAGGAAAAGACGACCCGGCTCTTCCGACCAGCCGGAATTTTAAATTGACGGTTTCGGCTACCGGTCTGTCTGCAACGGACTACGACGGTGCCACCATCGCCGTGGCGGGCTCCCTGCTCTCCAGCACGGAAAGCACCCTCTGGAAAGTAAACGGCCAGGTACGGAACAATGAAAAAGGGATATCGTTCACCAAAGCCGAACTGCTGGCAGGCGGCACCTTTGTGCTCGAATCCATCCGCCCCCTGGCGGTGATCGACGTCACCGTATCCTGCACGAACTTCAACGAACCGTTCAACCTGAAAATAAAAACCGAAGTAGACGGCCAGGTGAAAGAAAACATCGACCAGGCCGTGACCAATAGTTTTGAGAAGCATTGGCAATACTAAGCTGCCATGCATTTGTCTATAAAATAGCTGCCAGGGTTACAACGCCTTTATCTTCATGTAAACTCCTTATAAAGTGATTTAGAACGGAAGCTTGCCTGAGGGGATAAGGACGGCAAACGCAACAAACTCCGGTCTTTTGCCTGCAATCAGAGAAGGTGATTGCTTTCAAGAGGTCCGGGGTTTTGTTTTGTAGCCGGTTGCACCGATGCCTGTAAAGACCTGCCGGCGTTTCTTTTAAATAAAAAGATAATCCCATCCTTTATTGTCGTACCTTTGCGGGCATAATATTATTGACGATGCTCCAGGTGACTAAAATATTCCGATTCGAAACGGCGCATGCGCTGCATGGGTATAACGGCCCCTGCAGGCTTATTCACGGCCATTCCTACCAGCTGCATGTAACTGTGCGGGCACAGGGGACCAACACCGGCTACTTGCCCGCCCCGGGCATCCTGCTGGATTTTAAAGACCTGAAGCAGCTGGTGAACGAGGCGGTGGTGAAGCAGCTGGATCACCGGCTGGTCTTGTCAGAAGCCTACCTCCGGGCCAACCCGGACACAGCCATGGAAGATAACCTGCTGGTGATGGAAGCGGAGCCCTCCGCCGAAAACCTGCTGATTTTCGCCCGCAACGCCATCGGCGACAAACTGCCGGAAGGGGTGGAGCTGGCGCGGCTGCGACTCTACGAAACGGTCGATTCCTACGCCGAGTGGGTACAATAATTATTTTTCACGGGTAATACTGTCCATATGTTATCGAAATCAGCGGAGTATGCGCTCAGGGCTACGATATACATTGCGTTAAAAGGTTCGGCGGACCATAAGCTGGGCATCGAGGAAATTGCCAGTGCGATCGATTCGCCGCCTTCGTTTACGGCCAAGGTATTGCAACAGCTTACCAAAAATAACGGGGTGATCAGTTCCGTGCGAGGCCCCAACGGCGGTTTCTACCTGACCGATGCCGCACGCCGGCTGCCGGTGCGGGCGGTGCTCGAAGCGGTGGGGGAAGACGGCATCATTACCAAATGCGTGCTGGGATTAAAAGAATGCTCAGAAAGCCGGCCCTGCCCTATGCACGAGCAGTACCGGTCCATCAAAGTGCAATTGCGCCAGATGTTCGAGAAAACAACGATCGAGCAGCTGGCGGCCGACTTCGACAAGGGAAAACTCACCATCGGCAACCGCCCGCCAAAAAAATAATTTACAGGTCTTTTCTGCGGAACACTTTTACTGCAAGCAGTAACGGGGCTGCCGCCCAGAGCACCAGGCTGATCACGGAATATATACTGCCTGCCGGCGTTCCCAGGAATTTTTTGAACAACGCCCCGGAATATCCCATCAGTACCGCCGCATCCAGTTGCAGCAACATCAATACCCTCGCCAGATCCACCGGGTTGAGGGTGATCAGCCCGATCAGCACCTTGTCCACCGGGTAATCGCTGAAGGCATAGATAAAAAACATCACCAGCCCGTCGAATAACAGCGTAAAGAACAGCGACACCACGATGGCGGCGCCGATGCCTTTGGTTTTATCTTTCATCAGTACGAACGCGAGCAACGCCAAAGCGGTGAATATGCAGTTGAGCAATACACCGGCGCCCAACAATATCAGGGCAGGCCCGGTGGGCGCGAGTATCAGCAGCGGAATACCCACGCCGGCCATGAAGGCTGCAGACAGTGAAAACGCCATGCCGGCATAACAGGCCATGAGCACACGGCCGCGCTTCACCGGCTGCGACAGCAGCAGTTCGATAAATTCCAGCGAATTAAAAAAGTAGATGGTGGCAAACAGCGTGGTGATGACGGGCACGAACAGCAGCGTCACATTCAGCAGGCTGAGCAGTCCCCGCGCGTTTTCTTCGAGCCCCAGCAGGCTGGCGGAAAGTGCGGCCAATACAAGGGCGTAAACGGCGACCGACCTGTTCTTGAGCAGGTCGATCAATACATATCTGGTGATCGTCAGCATGGGATCATTTTTGGCGCCTGCATGATGCGGGCAATTATCCTGTTCAGTTTTTCTTCTCCCGTGGCGGACCGCAGGGATTCGACGCTTTCGTGGAAGAGCAGCCGGCCGTCCTGCAGGTAAATGACATGACTGGTGAGGCCGTCGAGATCGCTGAGCACGTGCGAGGTGATGAGTATGAGTTTTCCATGGTCCCGCTCGTCCGCGATCTTTTCCTTGAGCAGCTCGCTGGATACGGGATCGAGGCCGGCAGTGGGCTCATCGAGAATGTAAATATCCGGCCTGAATAGAAAAGCCAGGCAGGCGCTCACTTTCTGCCGGGTGCCGCCGGACAGGGTGCGCATTTTTTTATGCCGGACGGCGTGCAGCCCGAAGCCGGTATACAGATCTTCGTCATAATCCGCCGCGCCGCCGCGCACCGCCTTGATCATGTCCAGCACCTGTTCGATGCTCATATTGTCCGGGTAACGGCCGATCTGCGGCATATACCCAATGCCCGCGCGGTATTGTTCGCCGGCGCTGATGACCTGGCCGTTGATGGCGATGCTGCCTTTTTCGGGAATGGCCAGCCCGAGGATGGATTTGATCAGCGTGGTTTTGCCGGAGCCGTTCGGCCCCAGCAGCGACACGGCCTGGCCTTTCTCCAGCGTCAGATGGATATTGTCCAGCGCCTTGAAGCGGCCGAATGTTTTGGTGAGATGTGTTATCCTGATCATAAGTTCCATTTTTTTGTGCGGGGCGCATCGTCGCGCAATTCGCCCGGCGTCAGCACCGGCATCATCTTCTCGGCCTGGTCCATCATGTTCGTCAGGAAGCTCCGGTACAGGAGCATTGCTGCCGGTATCTTCTCGGAGAGCACGCTGTACACGCTTACGGGGTAATAGGGCACATCGCCCTGTCCGTCGCGGCCGAGATCATAGCCTTCGTATTTGTCCCAATAGTTGGCGTTGAAAGTATTGAGCATCATGGTGCCGTTGGTGGCCACGTCGAATGAATTCTGCACGAAGTTGTTCATTTTTATCTGGTTGCCTTCGCAATTGGCCTGTACGCGCATCGCCCAGCCGTTGGCGGAAAATTCGTTACCGCTGATGTGGATGCGGCTGCTTCCTTCCATGTAAATGCCGACGGTGTTCTGCTGAAACCTGTTCAGCAGGATGCGGCTGTCGCTGATGTCTTTGAGCAGGATGCCGTAAGCGGCGTCGCCCCAGTTATGGTCGAAGAGGTTTTTGTACATGGTGACGCCTTTCGTGTACATCACGGCCACACCGGCGCCGTTATTGCGGAAAGTATTGTGGCTGTAGGTATCGTTATGTGAAAACATAAAATGAAGACCGTACCGCACGTTTTGGCCGGATACGTTCCGGTAGATGTGGGAATCGGTCACGAATTCGAAATAAATCCCGTCGCGGTGCCCGGAAATCCCGTTGCGCTGCACCAGGAGGTGATGGCATTTCCAGGCGTGAATGCCGTTGCCGGCCGAAAGCTCGTCGGCTGCCGCCGCCCGGATGTGGTTGCCGGTGATGATGCAATGCGAACTGTTCTGCAGGTAAATACCGTAGGTGGTATTGATGAGCCTGCAATGGGTGATCTGTACGCCTTTGACCTGCTGCAGGCGGATGCCGGCCATGTCCGTCATGCTGCTGCGGCCGGTGTTCTGTACGGTGATGCCCTGTACGCGCACGCTGTCGGCGGCGATGATGAGCACCTGGTATTTGTTTTCCCCGTCGAGTACGGGGAAATGACCACCAGTGATCGTCAGTGCTTTCCGCACCACGATGTCGTGCTGCCGGTAGATGCCCGGTGCGAGCCAGACGGTATCACCCGGTTGCGCCGCATCCAGCACCGGTTGCAGCGGGCGGTCCGGCGTGGTTTTGATCAGCGCGGCCCGGGTGGCGGCGGATAGCAGGAGGCATATCAACAGAAGCCGGCACATCATTATGGTAAATTTTTCCAGTCAAGCAATGGAAGCTGCAGGCTGTCTTTGAAATGCGCCGCATCCGCGGGTGACGCAAAGGCTGCTAAATTGCCGTTCATCGGGCTGCCGAACGATTCGTGATGCAGGTACACCGCCGTGACCGCATCCAGCGGAGCGTCCGACGTGCCGGTGTAGTCGCAGACAAACAGCATGCTGCCCGGCAGTTCCGCTTTGAACGCCCGAAGGCAGCTGATATCGTCGAATTTGAACACCTTGCCTTTGGGTGTGATGATTTCCGCCGCGAAACGCTTATCCATGATAGTCATTTTGCAATGCGCACAGGCGTCTTTCCCGTATTCGACGGGCTCAAACACCCGGTTGCAGGCAAACAACGCACAGAGCGCCATCAGTATCAGCATGTGTTTCATACGGTTTTTGATTTTGCGCGTTTCCATTCGTAGCATGAAACGGCGGTGAGCAAAACAACGGCGGTAATGAACAGCCAGCCGCCGAGGTCGGGCTGCGACAACGCCTCGAAATTCAGCATCTTTTTATACCCGATCAGCGGGGGCTGGTACGCCATGCCCGGTACCTTGATCGGGGCGGTGGGGTCGAGATTGTGACCGTAGTCGTATTCCCATTTCCAGAAGTCGTACATCGACAGGATCGCCATGCCGATCAGCAGGCCCGTCCAGCCGTAATACAAGCCGCGGCGGTTGCGGATGAACACGAGCAGGCCCAGTCCGCAAAACACGGCCAGGGCAATGGGGAGGTAAACAAACTCCCGGAAGTCTTCTTTATGGATGGTCTTCATCCCGATGTAATGATTCAGCCCGTTGATGATATCTACCTCTCCTTTTACGTCATTGATCCATATCTGCATTGAAATGCCTTCGGGGTATTGCGGGGCGGCCAGGTCGATGCGCCACATGGGCGCCGCCCAAAGCGCTGCGATACAGCCGATGGCGAGAAAAATGCTGATTTTTGCCACTATGCTTAGCTTGTTGTTCATGAGTCGTGAAGATGGTGCAGTACAGCACGGAGGCTGTACTGCACGGTTGAAATAATTACCTGGCCGCTACTGCGCGGGCAGTGTCTTCCGTTCCGGTGCCCCATTTGAGCGGAACGCTGCTTCCTTTGGGGGATACCCGCAGATAGCCCTGCATTTCCTGGTGAAGCGCGGAGCAGAAGTCGGTGCAATAGAAAGGATACACCCCAGGTTTGGCCGGCACGAACTTCAGTGTGTTCGTTTCTCCCGGCATGATCAACAACTCTGCATTAGGGGCGTGTTTGACAGCGAAACCGTGGGGGATGTCCCAGTCCTGTTCCAGGTTGGTCACATGAAAATATACCTCGTCACCCACCTGCACGCCTTCGATATTATCCGGGGTGAGGTGCGAACGGATGGCGGTCATGTATACATGCACCACGTTGCCTTCGCGCACCACCTTGGTGGCTTTTTCGCCGGCGGAGAGGTAAGGATGTTTGTTTTTGGCGATATCAAAGAACTTCACGCTTTGCGCTTTGATCTTTTCAGCAGGGATGGCCTGCGCATAGTGCGGTTCGCCGATGGTCGGGAAGTCGAGCAGCAGCTGCATCTTTTCCCCGTCTATCGCATACAGCTGGGCGCTTTGCGCAAGCTCTGGACCGGTAGGCAGATAGCGGTCTTTGGTGATCTTGTTGTATGCCACCACATATTTTCCATACGGTTTTTTTGTATCGCCGCCGGGCACCATCAGGTGACCGATGGAATAATAGGTAGGCACACGGTCGAGCACTTCCAGGCTTTTGATGTTCCACTTCACGATCTCCGACGATACGAAGAAGGAAGTATAAGCATTGCCGGATGCATCGAACTCCGTATGCAGGGGGCCGAGGCCGGGTTTCTTCACCTCGCCGTGCAGGGCGGCTTCGTATTTCACGACGGGAATGCCGTTATATTCACCTTCAAACGCCTTGTCGGCAATCGCTTTTTCGAACTTCCTGTAAGAGAATACGGGGATGAGGGCCGCCAGTTTACCGCTGCCCACGATGTACTCGCCGCTCGGGTCCACATCACAGCCGTGTGGTGATTTCGGGCAGGGGATTAGGTAAACGAAATCTTTCAGCTCTTCCGGGTCCAGCGTCAGCACTTCCTTAATGATTTCAGAAGTGGCGGAATGCGTTTCTTCGTTAAAGGTGTTATGATAATATCCGGCCGCCATCTTTTTGGCTTTGCCCGCTTTTACATATTCCTCCGCCTTTTTCCAGTTCACGGCCACGATAAAGTCTTTGTCTTTCTGGGAAGCGTTTACTTCCAGTAAAGTGCTGGCCTGTTCGGTATTGTAGGTGGAGAAGAAAAACCAGCCATGAGAAGGGCCTTTACCGGCGCGGCTGAGGTCGAGGTCCATGCCCGGCAGGATGATCTGGAAGCTCACCTGCATGTGGCCGGTATTTTTGTCGATGCCGATGAAAGAAGCGGTGCTTTTAAAGTTCTTTTTGTAAGAAGCATTGTCCAGTGCCGATTCCTGGTTGCCGATCGGTATGGAAAAACGGGTGCCGGCGATCACATATTCGGTGTTTTCGGTGAGGAAAGGGGACGAGTGGTTACCGCCGCTGTTGGGCAGTTCGAGAATCTCCATCGTTTTGAATGTTTTCAGGTCGATGCGGGCCACGCGGGGAGAGTTGTTGGCATTGGCAAACAGCCAACGCCCGTCGTGCTCGCCGTTGGTCTGCGACAGCGCGAGATGGTGCTGATCGTCCCAGGGCACAAATCCATGGGAAGTCTGCAGCATCGGTTTGCTTTCTTCGCTGTACCCGTACCCGTTTTCAGGGTTGACGGAGAATACGGGGATAAGTTTGAGCAGCCGGCCGGAAGGCAGGCCATACACGGATACCTGGCCGTTAAAACCGCCCGACACAAAATTATAGAGCTCGTCGTATTTGCCGGGCGCCACATATGTACGTGCCGCCGCATCGCCCGACACTGCAGATGCCGTATTTTTCATCTTGCAGCCGGGCATGGCAATAGCCGCAGCTATTATCAGCAATAGCCAATTACTTTTCATAACAGATGTTTTTAAGGGAGTGATGGTTTAGTTTTTACCGTCGTTTTTACGCAGGAATTCGAGTACAGCGCGTGCATCTTCATCCGAAAGATTCTGGTTGGGCATTCTCACCATGCATACTTCGAGCATGGCCTGCGCATCGGCGTCTTTGTTGAGCATTTCATCCACGTTGGTGATGAAGTTCATGATCCATTCCGGCGTTCTTCTGTCTGTCACCCCTTTCCAGCCGGGGCCTACGAGTTTTTCTTCCGTGAGGCGGTGGCAGGAGGTACATTTCAGTTCAGCCACGGTTTTGCCTTTCTGCACCATCGCTTCGTCGAGCGGGTGCGTCAGCTGCACATCGCGGAACTTGCCGATGCCTTTCGGATCGGCCGCCGGTTTGTCGGCCACCATGCTGTTATCCGCGGCGGGCGCAGCTGGCGTCTGTTCGTCTTTCTGAGTGGTATTGCCGCCGCAGGCCGAACAAAATACCACCGCGGCGATGGTCAGAATTTGAAAATAAATACGATTCATATGAAACAGGTTTTACGGGAATTACATGACAAATATTGTTGTTATTGCATTGCCGGACGATGACGGCCATCAATGTAACGGATGATGTTCGTGTCACCGCGGGATGGCGCAGCTGGCGCCGGTACTGCTCACGCGCTCTTCCAGCTGTGCAGCCTTCGGGAAGAGGATGTTGTTCTCGAGGTGGATATGCAGGTGCAGGTCGTCGCGGAACTCTTTCAATAAGCCGTAAGTTACCCGGTAAGTATTGCAGGCATCGGGCGGCGGGGTGAAATCATCGCTCAGATCCGTCATCTGCTGAAAGCGGTCGCCTTCCTGGCTATGTTCGTGCATCATGGCGGCGATGGGCGCCTGCACCGAGCCGAATGCCGGCGGGAGCCAGGCGCCACCTTCCTGCACTGTCTGCACGAGCCGGCGGATATAAGGGAACAGCACCTGTTCTTCTTTTTTCATATGCAGGAGCAGCTCTTCCGCCGCTGCGAAAAACTGGTCGCTGATGGCCTCCAGTTCCGGATGCGCCCCGCCGTGCACGCTGCACAGCTTATGCAGGAAACCTTCCAGGACGGGAATCTGGGTGGTCACGTAGGTGTGGTGCGTCTGCTGGATGTGGCTCGCCAGCACGTCGGGCCCCCAGCTGTTGTAGTCCACGGTATCGCCGCGCCGCATCGCCTGTACGTTTTCCAGTGCTGCGGTAACCTTCGAAGGGTCGATGTTTTTGATGCCGCAGGCTTCGCCCACCGTCATGTGCCCCTTGCAGCAAAAGTCGATATTGAATTGTTTGAAGATCGCGGCGGTGTGATAGTTACCTGCCACCAGTTGACCGATAACGGCCTGTTCGAGATTATTCATAATATAATAATTAAATGGGTATTAATTAAAGATGATTTAATCTTTTAATCATACTCAAAGCTAGTGGATATTCAGTTATTAAAAGATGCAAATGTCCTTAATTATGGTTTGCGCTGAAAACGGGCGGGGGAGGGCTGTCGGGAAAGCGGGCAAGGGCCGTGCATATCGGAAAAAAGAAGAATTTGCGTCATTTCGCGGCCTGACTAGAATCATACGGGGCGCAGGTACAATTGTCTTAAAAACGGGCATAAAACGCCTGAAATCGCCTCAAAATGAGCCTGGAAGAGAACAGCTGTTCATAAAACAATAAAAAGTGGTACCTTTGCACCATGAAAGTATCAACTATTTCGCGTCCCGGAATGCAATTTACACCGGAACATGAGTGGATGGATGTGAACGGAACGGTTGGATTTGTGGGTCTCTCGGCTCATAAACTCAAAGGCATAAAAGAAATCGATGATATCAAATGGCGTCCATGCAGAGGCCAGATCAAAAAGGGTACCTTGATAGCGGAAATCCATGCGGGGAAAACCATCATCCCCATTCACGCACCCGTTAACTGCAACTATTTAGGGCAAAACCAACAACTGAACGGTAACCTCAACCTGGTACTGGAGAGTCCCCAGGACAGAGGCTGGCTGTTTTTTATCAGTCCTTCCAAGTTTTTTAACAACGCTCCCTTGCTCAGTCCTGATGAATACAAGGAACTGATCCGTACGCAAAAAAACTAATACGTTGGAGAAAACACTGTTAAAGCGTGGGTATTTTGCCAACGATGCAGCGTTTGATTGGCTGTATCCGCAAAAAATCCGCGAATTATCCAAGCGGCACTGGACACCGCTGGCCATCGCAGAGCAGGCAGCGGATTTCCTCGCCGACGCACCCGGCAAAAAGATACTCGACATCGGCAGCGGAGTAGGCAAATTCTGCATCGCCGCTGCGCATTTCCAGCCGCAGGCCACGTTTTATGGCGTGGAGCAGCGCTACAAGCTTCACCAGTATGCCCAGGCCGCCAAAGATGTGGCACAGATCAGCAATGCTGAATTCGTGCATGAAAACATCACCCGGCTCGACCTTTCTTCGTACGACAATTTTTACTTCTACAATTCCTTCTTCGAAAACCTGGACGATAACGATCGGATAGACGAGGAAGTGGCTTATTCCACCAACCTGTATATTCAATATTGCCGGCATTTGTACCGTTCGCTGGAACGCAAACCGGCAGGAACGCGCCTGGTGACGTTTCATAGTATGCAGGATGAGGTGCCGCCGTCGTTTCAGGCGACATATGTATCAGACGACTTACAGTTAAAAATGTGGATCAAAAGATAAAATCATGACAGCAGATCAATTCGTGTTGGAGACTATTGAAAAGATCAGGATCGCAGATACCAATGATACGGTAAAGGCGATCGTCACCGCAGCCAGACAATCCTCCGGAGCTGAAGATATTACAGGCAGCCTGCTGGCCGCCCTTGAAGAGGTTTCACCGCTGACTTGCACCAGCGATCAGTGGGACCGCCTTCGTTTCGCTAAAATGATGCTGTACAAACCTGGTGTTGCGCAGCCGGCTTAAATCACTGCTTTTCGAGCCGAACCGCCAGCCAGGGTTCCCATTTATTATTATCCGACAGTTTTTCCCAGGTACCTGACAGCACCTGCGCGTTGCTGCTGAACGTAAAAATACCGCGTTCGGAAGCCGATGTGAACGTCCACGCATTGTCGTGAAAGCTGCCCGCCGATACCTGCAGGCGTCCGGCAGCGTCGAAATGGTGCATGGAAAAATGGCGAAGCTCCTCGTCGTAACTGATGATTTCCAGCCCAATGACAGGTTCCGTTCCCATCGTGACGGCGATGCGGTGGAGGAGGAGGCTGCTGCCTTCGTACCATTCGTAACTGTCGGTGCCTTCCAGCTGCCGGGAAGGGTCGGCCACGAGCTGGCCGGTGGTGCGCCAGGTGCCGACAAGCGTTTCAAGTGCAGGATTCCGTTGCATATGCGATGATATTGAATACGCTGTAAAAATAAAGCGAAACCACTCCGCAGCCATTGGCATATGCGCCATCTTCACGGCGGTTCGCGCCAGTCCCTTACGCCTTTACCAGGTACACGAACGGCAGGGGTAAATCATCCGCCCGTTGTTCCGCTACTTCAGCTTTCTTAAATCCGTACCGCTCCAACAACCCGATAGCCGGGCTTTCCGCATGTTCCGCGAGCCAGATCGCATCGTATTGATTGCCGAGGCCGATGCATTTCTCCAGCAAAGCCACCTGGTCTGCGTACGCCCGCAGCATAAAAAATGCCGTGATGCCCATGCTGCGTTTGTCGTGCAGGACGGGTGGGCGTTTCCCTTTCGCGCTGAGGCGGGCGAAGCCTACGGCTTCTTCGCCGGCATAGGCCACCAGCCATTGGTTCGAGAAATTATTGATGCTGTCTGTAAGCGTCTTTTCGTTGAAGTGCGTGGTAATGTAGTGTTCCAGCACGGCGGCCTGTGCGAGACCTGCATATTTTTCCAGAACGATGGCGCGGCCCAGCCGGGCAATGTCTGCAATCACGCTGTCTGCAGCGACGACGAATTTCACGGTGATGGTTTCCATCCGGTAAAGGTAACACCGGTAGGGCACAAATTACCGGATCAGATCAGGGCGTCAATCATGCTTCATCTGCGCGGCGAGGGCTTCCAGTATGATCAGCGCATCGTACATGCTCACGGTCATGAGCACACGTTTCTGTGCGAGTGCGATATTGCTGTCTGCCGAGAGCGCTTTCCAGATGCCCTGTAAAGCCGCTTCGGTATTGGCGCCGGCGAGAATCGCATCGTTGAGGATGCCGTGCTGCAATCCTGCCAGCATGATCTGTACCATTACCTCGCGCGCTTCCTGCAGTTTGACGTTACCGGCGGCATATTCGTCGCGGAGCAGGTGTTCCAGCGTTTGCAGTACTTTCAGCTGCACGCCCGTTTTCATATCGCTTTTGCGGAGGGTGACACGCTCATGCGTTTGGGGATGGATGCCGCGTTCGGCCGTTGCCAGTTCCGCCCGCAGCAGCTGCGCCTGGCTTTCCCGGTCGGTATGCCCGCCTTCCTTATAGCGGGCGATGATTTTGTCGAGCAACAGCTTCAATGTTCTTTCCGTGTCGAAATCCTTCCTGCTATACTTGCCCGAGGCCTCGCTGAAGGCTTCGAGCAGCTGGGTGAGCTGTTGCTGGTCGTTATGGTAAAACCGCTGCATACATGTTGTTATTCAAATTCCACCAATAATTCTTCTTTGCCTGTTTCTTCGTTCCGCACGGTTTTCACGAACACGCCTTCTTCCATGATTTTTGCCTTGATGGTGAACACCGTGGCGTCGCTGCTGCCGTTTTTTACCACATTGGTTTCGGGGTTCACCAGCAGGTTCTCCATTTTGCTCTGCGATACCAGCGTATTCTCTTTTATTTTCTGGATCACTTCCTGCAGCGCCTGGCTGAACAGTTCGTTCTGCGGGTTCTGGCGCTTGTATTCTTCGAGCAGGTTGTATTCTTCGATGGCGATGTTAAACACCTCGGCGAAACAGACCTGTGCAATGTTTTCGGGTTTGGAGGGGTCGGTATTGGCCACCAGCAGCTGGTAGAATTTTGAAATAGCGGCCGGGCTGCTGGAAATGATGGCCCTTTTACTGCGGAGGGTATTGTTAACGGCCGGTTTGAATGCCGTTTCCACCTGCGGCTGCTGGCCGAACACCGGTTTGGTGAACACGTCGTTCTTGACGCTGCTAAAATCGATGTCTACCTTGCTGCGCCTGATCAGGATCGTTTGAATGGCGGAGTTGACGCGGTTCTGAATGTACCGCGTAAAGTCTGCTTCCTTCATGCTGAACAACAGGGCGGTAGTGAATTTGGCGGACGAGATCAGGACGGGGATGGTAAGCTCCATTTCGGGGATCTTGAAACGCGGTACGGAAAAATGTTTCAGCACGTCGTCTTTCGCATACGCGATGGCCATGTCTTTCGCCACCCGGTCTGCATGATCGCGGGCGCGTGTGATCTCGGAAAAAATAAAACCTACATAGTCCGCCAGTGTGATATTTGACATATTGATTCAGGTTGTTGGGAAAAGAGAAAAACGGTACCTGCGCGGTGTTGCACAGGTACCGGTATGTGCTTATGCAGACAGCAGGCCGAGGATTTTTTCCAGGCCGCCGGGCATTTCATCCTGCACGGCTTTCACGTTTACGTTGAGCGCGAACTCTTTTTTCACTTCCACGCCGGTTACGGATTTGCGCTGATAGGAGGCAGACACCTTGAAGCTCACGGGGCCCCATCCTGCTTTTACTTCGGCATTTACGCCGAGCGCGTCGGACACGGTGTTGGACTCTACCGAGTTGAGTTTGGCGTTGAAGTCGATGATCACGTGCTCGATACGGAGGCTGGGGATGGGCAGCATGGCGAGCAGGGGAACTTTCACGGCTACGCTTTTGACGAGCGGGCTGCCGTCTTCTTTCACGTCTTTTCTTTCGTGGCTGAAGTCGACCATCACGAGTGTTTTTTTACCGTCGTCTTCCACGAAACCAACTGAATTGATGAAGTTAACGGTGGCGAGGGAGCTGGCTACCTGTGCATCCACAGCTGCCTGGAGCGGCCCGCCGATCATTTTTTTGAAGTCGATGTTGTTCAGTTCCGCTACCAGGTTAGTGGAAACGCCTTTGGCAACGGACGCTTTTTTGGGGGCTACGGCACCGGAGAGTTTGGTCACCGTGTCCACCGCTGCATCGGTGGCGTGTGCTACTGAGGGTACGGGGGCATCAGCAGTGCGCTGTGCTACCTTGGGCCGTGGGGTGCGGCTTTTGACATTGATCTTTGCCATTGTTTTTTGACATTTAGTGATAAAAAGGGGTTATATGATTCGGAGGTATTATGAAGGGATGACAAGCGCATCTGTGAACGATGCCGGCAATTCGTCCTGCACGGCTTTCACCTGCATATGCATCTGGTAAGAAGCGTTGCCGGTACTGCGCCGGTTAGCCAGGCCCGCATAAGCGGCGGTGTTCATTTTTACGTTGAAGTCTACGTTCACTTCCTGAATGCGCAGGCAGGTGAGGGGGATCAAAGAGAGCAGGGGGACCTGTAACTGCACGGTGTCGCCGGCGGCCCGCTGATACGAAAAATCAGTCATCACGGGTTGCTGCCGGTCATCGAAACCGATCTGTCTGACGAGATTCGCTGTTGCCAGGCTCTGCGCGGTTTGCGCTTCCATGGCGGCCTGCAGGGGTGCGGCAATAATCTGTCGCAAAGCCATCACGGCTGTTGAGGGTGTCGCTTTCGGGGTCATATCAAATATCAGTTTTTCCAATAGCTCTATCTTGAAACTATCAGGGTGTTTCGGTCAATTGTGCTGGAAAATGCTGCTGTGTAGTAATCGGGTCCGGGGTTACGCGTCTGTTCCTATCTCACTGTTTGGGGCCGGGGTTAAAAATCTGTGTGCAATATTAGAGAAGAATTTTGATTCACACAAAAAAAATTTTAACCGCGCTTTTGCAGGATGCGCAAAACACGTTGGATGCTGACGCCTTTTCCAAGCACCGGTTTAAACAGGTCGCCTTCGGTTTTGATGCGCTCCATGGCGTTGCGGATGTGAAAATCTTTCAGCTGCAAACCTTTTTTTACTTCGTCCCAGTGCAATGGCATACTCACGGTGGCGCCGGGTTTCGGCCGCAGCGAATAAGGCGCGGCGAGGGTTGCTTTGGGCCTGTTCTGTAAATAGTCGATGTAGATTTTTCCTTTCCGGTTACGGGTCATCCGCTCGATGCTGGTGAACTTCGGCAACCGCCGGTGCACCTCCGCCGCGATGAGTTTGCCGAACAGCTGGCATTCGTCGTACGTATATTTTGCCTGCAGCGGAATGTAAATATGGATACCTGTGGAGCCGGAGGTTTTGGGATAGCCTTTTACCCTCAGCTCGTCCAGTACGGTCTTCACCGCCTGTGCGGTCTGGATCACCTGCGCGAAAGTATTACCGGTGTCGGGGTCGAGATCGAGGCAGCACCAGTCCGGATGATCAGGCTTAAAAATCGTGCTGTTCCAGGGATTGATCTCAATGGAGCCGAGGTTAGCCATCCACAGCAAACCCGCTTCATTTTCAGGCACCATAAAATTCTTATCCTCGCCTTCGCTGGTGGTGTATGGCTGGCGCTTCACCCAGTCCGGCGCCGTTTCCGTCACATCTTTCTGATAAAAACTTTTGCCGTTGATGCCGTTGGGATAACGGTTGAGCGACTGCGGCCGGTTGATGATATATGGAAGGATGTAGGGCGCCACCTGGTAATAATAGTTCAGCATATCGCGCTTGGTGTATTTTTCCGCCGGCCAGTAAATCTTGTCGAGGTTATTGAACGCCAGCTGGTGCCCGTTGATGGTTTTCACCTGCGTGGCTTCCGAAGGGTTCAGCAGCGTTTTGCGTTCCGCCTTGCCCGGTTTTTTCAGCGGCACGCCCGGATGCAGTACCTGTTCCAGTTCCACGGGCTTTTCCGCGGTAACGGATTTCGCGTCTTTGTCGCCGCGCATGCCTTCGAAAGACGGATGCCGCATCACGCCGTCGGACGTTATTTCCGTATAACTCACTTCGCAAACGAGATCGGGTTTTATCCAGACAGCTTCGGCTTTGGGCGGATTTGGGCGGAAGCGGGAAGGTTTGTTCACATCGGGGACAACGGCGAACGGCGGCTTTTTAACGATCCGCGGCTTAAACAATTTCATCATGGCCGCCTGCTGCAGTGTATTGAAACCTGTTCCTATTTTGCCCGTGTACTGCAGGGCGCCGTTCTCGAAAACACCCACCAGCAGGGAACTGAATGCTTTCGGGCTGCCTTCGTTCCTGGTGAAGCCGCCGATCACCACTTCGTGCCTTTTCTGCGCTTTTATTTTCAGCCAGTGCGGACTGCGTTCGCCGGGCTCGTAAAGACTGTCTGCTTTTTTGGCGATGATTCCTTCCAACCCCATTTCACCGGCCGCCGCCAGAAAGTCGGGCGCGGAACTTTCAAAATGCTCACTGAGGCGGATGAGCCCCGATGCGGGCACGATCGCCTCCAGTTGCCGCCGGCGTTCGGTAAGTGGTTTGTTCAGCAGGCTGCGGCCGTTGAGGCGTAACAGGTCGAACACGTAATAAACCAGCTGCCCGTCCGCCTCGCTCCGCCAGTTCTGCAGGGAGCCGAAGTGGGCGATGCCATGGTCGTTCAGGACACAAATTTCCCCGTCCACCACCGCATTTACGCCCCATTGACGCAACGCTTCGTGCACGGGGTAAAACTTGTCGTTAAAGGATTTGTTGTTGCGTGAAACCAGCTCCGCTTTTCCTTTGCTGCAATAGGCAATGGCGCGGTAACCGTCCCATTTCACCTCGTACAGCCAGCCGGGCTCGTCGAATGCCCGGGTAGTGAGCGTGGCCAGCATCGGGGAAATCAGCTTTGTCGTAACTGCCATAAACAGGGTACAGCATAAAGCGTACCTTTTTGTAACGGCAGTAGGGGAGCCTAATGTACCGCCATCGCCATTTCGATTTCTTCGAGCGTTTTGTTCCCCGTTTCGGGCACATACCTTTTCAGGATAAGGAAGTACACGAAGCAGATGCCGGCGAACAGGAAGAAGGTTTCATGCGGCGTGAGGGCGGCAATCAGTACGGGGAAGCCGTAGGCCAGCGCGAAACAGGCTGCCCAGAGCATGGCGGTAGCCACGGCCATGGCCATGCCGCGCACTTTGGTGGGGAATATTTCGGAAATGAGCACCCAGGTAACGGGCGCCAGGGTAGTGGCATAGGTGGCGATGAAAGCCATCACGAAACCGGTGAGCCAGTACCCGGAGAAGAAATTGAAATAATAACACAGCCCGATCACCAGCAGCCAGCCGGCCATCAGCAGGGAACCGCCCTGCATGAGCTTTTTGCGGCCCCAGCGGTCTACGAGCCGCATCGCCACCAGGGTGAACACCAGGTTGGTAGCGCCGATGAGAATTTGCTGGAACAGCTGGTCGGCCACGTTCATGCCGGCCTTTTCAAAGATGATGGGGGCATAGAAAAACACGGCGTTGGCGCCGGAAATCTGCTGGAAAACGGCGATGACGATCCCCAGTATCACCACATACCGCACGCCTTTTTTCCACAGGTCGCGGAAACTGCCTTTTTCCGCGTGCAGTGTTTTTTCGATCTGCGCCACTTCACGCTGCATTTCATCAGGACCGGAAATTTCAGCCAGCACCTTCATCGCTTCGGCGGTATGGCCTTTGGAGAAGAGCCAGCGTGGGCTTTCCGGCACAAAAAACACGCATATAAAAAACAGTGCGGCAGGAATGGCCCCGGAGCTGAACATCCAGCGCCAGTTATCTTCCACGCCCGCCAGCAGGTAATTGCTCAGGTAGGCCAGTAAAATGCCGATCACGATGGTGAGCTGGTTGACGGACACCATGCGGCCACGGATGGCGGCGGGGCTCACTTCGGCAATGTACAGCGGCGACAGGATAGATGCCGCCCCAACGGCCACGCCGGCGAGTATACGCCAGGCGATGAGGCTTTCATAGGAAGAGGCCCAGCCCATCATAAGACTGGATACGGCGAATATGAACGCAGCCACGATCAGCGGCGGTTTACGCCCGAACCGGTCGGTCAGCACCCCGGTGATCAGCGAACCGATGAAACAGCCCACGTACAGGGAACTACCGGTCCAGCCCAGCTGTGCGTTACTGAGATCATAATAAGGTTGAATGAACGGGATGGTGCCGGAAAACACGGCGATGTCGAAACCGAAGAGCAGCCCGCCGAAAGCGGCTACGAGACTGATCAGCAGGATGTGAAACTGTTTTTTCATAACTGGTTCTAAAGATAAACCGAAGCCGCTTCGGCTGTTTGGAATATCGCCTGAAATAGATGGACTTTTTTACGATGGACGGATCTCTTTTTTATTCCGGTATTCCCGCGGAGAGATGCCCATGAGGGAGTGGAACAGCCGGGAAAAATAGTATTGGTCGTCGATGCCCACCGCCTGACCGATCTCGCTGATGCGGAGCGTGGTGAACTGCAGCAGCTGGCAGGCTTTCTGCATTTTCAGGTGATTGAAATATTCCATGGGAGAGAAGCCCGTTTTTTTCCGGAAGATGCTGGAGAAATGGGAGGTGGAAAGGTTGACGGCCGCCGCCACTTCCTGCAGGCTGAGTGAGTTGGCAATGTTCTTCCGGAGGAATTCGATCGCGTCTTCCGCCGGGTCGGATCCTGCTTCCTGCTTGAGGAGGCTGAATTTGTCCGGGTAGATGAACGACGACAAAAAGTAATGCAGGCTGAGGCTGCAGAAAGAGAGGTTGTCGATGCTGTAGCCGCTTTGCAGGTGCCGGTACATGTTATGAAAGATGCGTATCTGGTCTTCGTTGTACTTTACATAATTCTGCGCGGTTTCCATGCGCTCGTGCAGCAGGGAGGCCAGTTGGTTGCCCATCGGCCCTTTGAAGTGCATCCAGTAAATAGACCAGGGAGAGCGCTCGGAGGCCCAGTAGCTGTGCGTAGCGCCGGCCGGTACGAGCAGGTAATTGAACGGGTTGATGTCGTATTCCTGCCCGTTGATCACGCAGCCGCCATTGCCGTCCACACAATAAATGAGGATATGCTGCTCGCTGCCCTGGCGGCGTTCGCGGTAGTGGAATTTGGCGCGGGGATAATACCCGATGTCCGTGATGAAGAGGGATTGCAGCAAAGGATGCTCCTGGCAGCCTGCGATCACTTTGCGCGGCAGCACAATGGCCTCCTGTCCCTCAAAACCTTCTTTCTTTTTCATCCGTTTTCATTTGTCGTTGTCAGCGGCCTGGTGAAACAGTATTTTTCATCGGCGCAGCTGTATTATAATCAACTGCCGGTGCAGCGCATGCCATCACCGGTTGTGTGGTTGCTCCGGTGCGCCGGTTCACATCCGTCAGACTGTCCTGATGTTTATTATTAACGGTGTGCTGCGGTATCGTGGAATCAGCATAACATCGTCCGTAAAATAGCCATTAACCGGTTTCCTGCCCCTAAGTTCCATAAAATAATCCATCTTTTCCAATACTTCCTCCATTGTATACGGCTGTAGCCGGTAATAAATTTGAACATACAATCAAGCCCGAAATTTATGGAGGTAAAAGCATGGAAAGAAACCGTTGTGTTGCCCACCTACGGTACCGGACAGCCGGAAAAAAATCCTATGTTCCTGGAAAAACGTGTATACCAGGGCAGCAGCGGCGTTGTGTACCCCAATCCCGTTATTGAAAAGATACTCGATGAAAAAGTGGATCGCCCTTACCTGGCCGTATTCCTGGAAAACGAATACCTGAAAATAATGCTGCTGCCCGAATTGGGCGGCAGGGTGCACATGGCCTGGGACAAGATCCGGGAGCGCCATTTCGTATATTATAACCAGGTGATCAAACCCGCCCTGGTGGGCCTCACCGGGCCGTGGATCTCCGGCGGCATCGAATTCAACTGGCCGCAGCATCACCGCCCCAGCACATTCGAAGCGGTGGATTGCACCATCCGCGAAAATGCCGACGGCAGCAAAACCGTGTGGATGAATGAAGTGGAACTGATGTTCCGCACCAAGGGGCTCGTGGAATTTACGCTGTACCCCGGCAAAGCTTACCTGGAAATCAAGGGCCATCTCTACAACCGTACCGCCCTGCCGCAGACCTTCCTCTGGTGGGCCAACCCGGCGGTGAAGGTGAATGATCATTACCAGTCCGTTTTCCCGCCCGATGTACATGCGGTGTTCGATCACGGCAAACGCGACGTGTCCGATTTCCCGGTGGCCAAAGGCACTTATTATAAAGTAGATTACGCGCCGGGTACGGATATTTCCCGGTATAAGAATATTCCCGTTCCCACCTCGTACATGGCTATGCATTCGGATTACGACTTCATCGGCGGTTACGAGCACGATACCGGTGCGGGCGTGCTGCACGTCGCCAATCATCATATTTCACCGGGTAAAAAACAATGGACCTGGGGGAACGGCGATTTCGGGAAGGCCTGGGATCGTAACCTGACGGATGAAGACGGGCCTTATATCGAAATCATGACCGGGGTGTTCACGGACAACCAGCCGGATTTTTCGTGGCTGCAGCCGAACGAGGAAAAGAACTTCACGCAATACTTCATGCCCTATGCCAACACCGGCCTTGTTAAAAACGCCACCAAAGAGGCTATGGTGAACCTGGAACAGGAAAACGGGGAGGCGGTGATCAGGGCATATGCCACCGCGCGTTACAACGGCGCGAAGATTTTATTGAAAGCAGGCGGAAAGACCGTATTTGAAACAACCGCCGACCTTTCGCCCGAAGCGCCCTTCGAAACGAGGGTGAAAACCACCGCAGCCGGTTTGTTGCTGGAAGTGCGCGACCAGTCCGGCAAACTGCTGGTAGGCTACGACGCGGTGCAAAAGCCGTCCGATTTCGTTGCCAGGCCCGCCACACCGGCACCCGCGCCGAAGGATGTGGAAAGCACCGAACTGTTGTACCTGCACGGCCTGCACATCGAGCAATACCGCCATGCCACGTATTCCGCGAAAGATTATTACGAAGAAGCGCTGCGCCGCGACGAAGGAGACGCCCGTTGCAACAACGCCATGGGCCTCTGGTATCTGCGCCGGGGGCAGTTCGCCCAGGCGGAGCCTTATTTCCGCCGGGCCATTGCGCGGGTAACGCTGCGCAATCCGAATCCGGCCGACGGGGAGGCGTACTATCATCTCGGGCATTGCCTCATGCTGACGGATCGCCTGGAGGAGGCCGCGGCAGCGTTATATAAAGCTGCCTGGAACGGCGCGTGGCAAAGCGCCGCATGCTTCCTGCTGGCGCAGATCAGCGCCCGCCGGCACCAGTACGCCGAAGCCCTCGAACTGGCGGAACAAAGCCTGCTGGGCAACTACCACGGGCACAGCGTGCGCCACCTGAAAACAACACTGCTCCGCATGCTGGGGAAAACCGAAGCGGCGGTGGAATTTGCGCAGCAGTCCATCGGCATCGATCCCTTCAACTACGGCTGCCATTTTGAATTATTGCTCCTCACCGGGGCTGCGCCACTGCAACCGGCGCGTTTACATACTTACTTTGAATACGCACTCGATTATGCCGCCGCCGGCTTTTATACCGAAGCCGCGCAACTCCTGAAGGTGCCCGATACCACGCACCCGATGCGCCACTATTACCTGGGCTGGTGTTACGCCCGGCTCGGCGATCATATCACCGCCGCCAGCTTCTTTCAGCAGGCGTCGAAAGCCCCGGCCGACGGATGTTTCCCGCACCGCCTCGAAGAGATCGGCATTTTGCAGGCAGCGCTGCGCCATCAGCCAGGCGACGCCAAAGCCTGGTATTACCTGGGCAACCTCTGGTACGACAAACGGCAGTACAGTGAGGCAATGGACGCCTGGGAACGTTCTGCGTCGGCTGATCCATCATTCCCCACCGTATTCCGTAACCTTTCCCTGGCCTGGTTCAACAAACGCGGTGAGCCTGCCAGGGCGCTGGAATGCCTGCGCAAGGCCTTCGCGCTCGACGATACCGATGCACGGGTGTGCATGGAGCTGGATCAGCTTTATCGTATTTGTAACATCCCCGTGCAGGAAAGGACTGCGCTGCTCGACAAATACCCCGCACTGGTTGCTTCCCGCGACGATCTGTACCTCGAACGTATTTCGCTGTATAATCAGCAGTCTGCTTTTGAAACGGCGCGGCGCATGCTGGCCGGCCGCCGCTTCCATCCCTGGGAAGGCGGTGAAGGCAAGGTGGTGCGGCAGTTCATGGCGGCCCACATCGGGCTGGCACAGGAAGCCATCGTCACCGGGCAATATGAAGATGCGTTGCAGCTACTGGAAGCCTGTGCAGATTACCCCGCCAACCTGGGCGAAGGCAAATTGTACGGCGCGCAGGAAAATGACCGGCATTACCTGTTGGGCTGCGCCCTGCAGGGCATCGGCCGGGTAAAGGAGGCGCAGGAAGCGTTCCGGCTGGCCACGGAAGGCATCAGCGAACCGGTGCAGGCCATCTTTTATAACGATCCGCAACCCGATAAAATATTCTACCAGGGCCTGGCGTGGCTGCAACTCGAAGAAGCGGACAAGGCGCAGGCCATTTTCGAAAGGCTTATTCATTTTGCGGATACGCATCTGCACGATCAGATCAGGATTGACTATTTTGCCGTTTCGCTGCCGGACCTGCTGGTGTTTGACCAGGAACTCGACAAACGCAACCGCGTGCATTGCCTGTACCTGAAAGCCCTTGGCCATCTTGGCCTTGGACAGTACCCGGAAGCCAACCGCTTTTTTAATGAAGGACTGGCACTGGACGCCTATCACGAAGGCATTCATTTTCACCAGCGCATGATCCCGTTTATGAAACAACAGCTGAAAACAGTATTACCATGAGATGGAAGTCAGTCGTATGTAGTTTGTCTTTATTGTTAGCACTATACGTTCCGGCGGCCGGGCAATTCCTGTCTCTCTCGGGAGATTGGGAATACCGGCCGGATCCGGACAACAAAGGCATGCAGGAGCGTTGGTTCAGCCAGCGCTTCGGCAATCGCCTGCAACTGCCCGGCACGCTCGACGATGCCGGTTATGGCGATGCCGTGGTGCCACCTACTGAAAAAGATACCCTGCTGCACCTGACCCGCAAACACCGGTACGTAGGCGCGGCCTGGTACCGCCGCGAAATCACCGTGCCGCCGGGTTACACGGAACTCTTGCTGGAAAGGGTGATCTGGCACACCACGGTTTGGGTAGACGGGAAAATGATGGGCACGGCAGAAAGCCTGTCCACTCCACACCGCTTCACCGGTCTCAAACCCGGTAAACATGTCGTGGTATTGCGAATCGACAATAGCATGCGGTACGACATCAGCCACAAACTCATGGCGCATGCCTACACAGACGAAACGCAGATCATCTGGAACGGCGTAATCGGCCGCATCGGCCTGCAGAAACCGGCGCCGCAGGTACAGATCTACCCGGAACCGGATAAAAAACGCATTCGCGTCACGTTGACTGCGCCCGCCAGCCTGCGGTTGAAGAAAGGCAATGCGGTGATCGCCTCCAAAGCGGTTTCCGCGGGAGAGAGCTTTCTGCCGCTGGGCAGCGAGGTGGTTTATTGGGACGAATTCAATCCCGCGCTGTACACGCTGGAAGTAAACGGCACCGCTGTACAATTCGGCGTGCGGGAACTGAGCAACAAAAACGGATTGTTATATCTCAACGGCCGCCGCATTTTCCTGCGCGGTACGCTGGACTGCAATATATCCCCGCTTACCGGGCATCCCCCGATGACGAGGCAGGAGTGGGTAAAGGAGTTTGCCGTGGTGCGCAACTACGGTCTCAATCACGTGCGGTTCCACTCCTGGTGCCCGCCCGAAGCGGCTTTCCAGGCCGCGGACTCAATGGGCATCTACCTGCAGGTGGAACTGCCGCTGTGGGCGCTGAATGTAGGGGAGGATACCGCTGCGCTCCGTTTCCTGACGGAAGAAGCGCAACGGATCATCGCCAGCTACGGCAACCACCCTTCGTTCTGTTTATGGTCGATGGGTAATGAGCTCCAGGGCGATTTCAGCTGGCTGCAGCGCCTCACCACTTCGCTGAAGCAACAGGACAACCGCCGGCTGTACGCCACCACAACCTTCACTTTCCAGAAAGGGTACGGCGGCTGGCCGCTCAGGGAAGACGACTTCTTCGTTACGCAGTGGACCAATAAAGGATGGGTGCGCGGACAGGGGATCTTCAACACGAAAGCCCCCGGTTTCCGCCTGGACTATTCCGCGCCCATAGATAGTATGCCCGTGCCCGTGATATCGCACGAAATAGGGCAGTACTCCGTGTTCCCGGATATGCGCGAAATCGCGAAATACACCGGTGTGCTCGAGCCCCTGAACATGAAACTGGTGCGAAACCAGCTGGAACAGCGCAAACTGCTGCAGCAGGCCGCCGATTTCACCCAGGCAAGCGGCAAACTCGCCGTGCTGCTGTATAAGGAAGAAATCGAACGTGCGCTGAAAACGCCCGGTTTCAGCGGTTTCCAGTTACTCGACCTGCACGACTTCCCCGGCCAGGGTACCGCGCTGGTGGGCCTGTTGAACGCCTTCTGGGAAAGCAAAGGGCTCGTTACGCCGGAGGCGTTCCGCCAGTTCTGCGGACCGGTGGTGCCACTGCTGCGCTTTGAAAAAGCAACCTATGCGAACAACGAGATATTTGAAGCTAAAGCTGAAGTAGCCAACTTCAGCACACAAACATTCACCGCGGGACAGCTGCGTTGGGAAATCACCGGCGACGGCAAACGCCTGGCTGCCGGCCAGGGGCACATCCGCTACGATTTAAGCGCTATCACCACCGCCACAGCACTCGACGTCCGGTTGTATGTGGATGGCACTTCCTATACCAATCACTGGACCATCTGGGTATATCCCGCAAAAACCGATCTGCTCGCACCCGGAATCGTATTCACCCAATCGACGGACAGTGCGCTGGCTGCATTGGCCGCCGGGAAAACGGTATTGCTGAACCCTGATACAGCTGCCATCCGGGGGATTCCCGGTCGCTTTACATCCGTGTTCTGGAGCCCCGTGCATTTCCCGAACCAGCCAGGCTCCATGGGCCTGCTGCTCGACCCGAAGCATCCGGCGCTGGCGGCATTCCCAACGGAATTTCATACCAACTGGCAGTGGTGGGACCTCGTGACCCATTCCAAATCGATCGAATACGATGCTTTGCCCAAATGGCAGCCGGTGGTGCAGGTGATCGACAACTTTGTAAAGAACCGCCGCCTCGGCATCTTGTTCGAAGCGCGCGTAGGGAAGGGGAAACTGGTGCTCTGCACCGCTGATATCAGCCGTCAGCTCGATCAGCGAATCACCGCACGGCAGTTGCGCTACAGCCTGCAACAGTATATGCATTCACCTGCCTTCAACCCGGCAGTCACCATTACAGCGAAAGAATTAAAGTCTTTGTTATAGTAATTTGATCAGTATATCCCGGGGAAAACGTGGATTATGATAACCCGGGATATTTTCCATTTGTTGCCGTTAAATCTGCAGCGTCGCCCGGTTCTTCCATGACCAGGGCATCAGCCTTGCCATGCACCTGTCACAAAGCCCCCCTTTTTTTGACGAAAATGCCCGCCGCGAATTTTCCTGCAGTGGTGGAACTTTACATGGTTAAACGTTATCACCATGAAAATCATCAAACATACCTTTGAAGCAGCCATTCCCACGGTGTATGTTGAGGCGGCCAGTTTTCCCGAAGGCATCCGGCCGGCATTCGACGAGCTCTGCGGAGGGCTGAAGATGCAGGGAAGAACACTTTACGGCGTAACGGAAAGAATGAACGGCAAATGGGTGTACCGTGCCTGCGCAACCGACCTGGGAGACAATCCTCAACTGCCGCGCTACAACATTCCTGCCGGCAAATATCTTGCATACGTGCTGCCCGACTGGGAAAAACATATGCCGATGATCGGCCAGTATTTTGAATGGCTGCTGGAGCATCCGGACGCCAAGGCAGACACCATCGCGCTCGAATATTACAAAACCATGGACGAAGTTTGGCTCATGGTGCAGCATAAATAAAAAGAGGGCTTCCTGAGCCCTCTTTTTGTTATTCGAATTCCAGTAGTTCAATCCGGTTGTTGAACGGGTCGCGGAAAAAAAGCCGCTCCCGGCCGGTGATTTTCGAAGAGTAGGCAATCTCGATGCCTTTGCTTTGCAGGTAAGCTTTTGCCGCCTCGAGGCCGGTCACCTCGAAAGCCGGATGCCGCCCTGAAATCTTCGCATCGCCTTCTTCCTCTACGAGGTGCAGCTGAATGTCTGCAATTTCGTACCAGATGGCGCCGCGGGGATGGTTGCCCGGTATTTCCTTCAGTTGAAGTGTGCCGCCGTAAAATGTTCTGGCTTCGTCCTTTTTTCCCACCGGGATCATGATGGCTACATGATCCAGCTTCTTAAACCTTATCATTTGCGCTGTTGCTGTTTATTCGCAGGGCAAATATCGGAAAATAAACGGGATCGGTTAAAATTGGAAGGCGAGCCATCGCCGGACAGGTTGCCCGTGCCGATTGCCGGCGTCTGTGTACTCCAGCATCTCAAATTTCCCTTTATCTTTTTTCCTAATGTAGTTGGGAAATACGGTACTGCCCGGATGGTTATAGAAGATATCAAAAACGCTACGGCCTTTCTCTTGCCAGTCGTTGTTCTCGAGAGAATACACAATGAGCGTCTTGAACCGGCTTGCACAGCTGGTAAAATAGGTACCCACCTCCCGGACACCGTCTTCGTCCATGTCATCCAGCATGAAAAGCTGGGAAGGATGGCAGCAATATGTGTTTGCGGGTAATCTGGGAAGACTGGTATCAGTAAAATAGTACGAATAACCCTCGTCCGTAGCGGAAGATAGCTCAGGGAGCACAAAAACGGTATCCGGTTGTCCGTTTCCATTCAAGTCCCCCAACGGCTGCGCATCTGCAAAGCACTTCTTCAGCGTAGCGATGGAAAGCGCGTTGCCCGGCAGAGCCGTATCCCGATATCGTTTCAGGTAGTATTTCACCAGGCCGCTTTGATGCGACGGCAATGAATCTACAGCCATCATCAGTTGATGATGCTGTTCAGCCGCGGGTAGTTGCCGCGCCGGCCGGGCACAGGTTACCAGCAGAAAGGTAAGGGGCAGCCATCTCAAACACAATGTGGGATTTGAATCTAAGTTAGCGCAAAAGGTTGAAAGGCCCCGGTTTCCTACGGGCAGCCTTTCAACCGATATTATCATCCTCCCTTCTGCCGCGCATTCAGCATGGCAATCGCCACCAGCATCACCGTTACTCCCAGCCATTGCAGGGCAGTGATCTGCTCGTGCAGTACGAGGTGCGAGCAGATAATGGCGACGGGCAGTTCGGCGGTCATGATGATGGCGCTGATGCCCGCGCCGATCCGGGGAATTCCCTTCGCAAACAGGACGGGCGGCACGATAGTTCCGAAGAATGAGAGGAAGACCGTCCATTTCAGCAGGCCGGCATCAAAGTGTATGCTGCCCAGCAGCAAATGCGCGTTCACGATAAAAATGCCCAGTGCGGAGCCCGTCATGATCACGGCGCTTTTGTGCAGCGGATGCAGATGCGTGCCGTAGCGGCTGTTGGCCACTACATATACCGCGTAAAGGAAGGCGGAAAGCAGGGCATACAGAACGCCGGCTAAAGACACGCCGTTGAGGCCATTCACTGTGAAGCCCGCCGCCAGCAGCGTGCCGGCCATGATGAGTGCGGTTACGACCAGTTGCTGTTTGTCCGGCCGCTTTCCGAAGACGAGCCAATCGAGCAGAATGCCCATCCAGCTGAACTGCATCAGCAGCACGATGGCCAGGGACGCGGCGATGTACCGTACCGAAATGTAATACACGAATGTAGTGAGACCGATAAATGCGCCGGTAGCCAGCAGTGAGACCCAGCCTTTGGCGCTCAGCCGGAAGGAGTGGCGCCGGCGGCTGAAGCAGCTCAGCACCCATAATACGGCCATACCCATGGCGGCCTGTGAAAAGGCGATGCCGGCCGTCGTATATCCTTCGCCGTAAGCTACCTTGACAAATGTGGAGAGGATGCCGAAGCTGCATGCGCCGGCAAAAACCATTAAAATGTATCTGGACATTGTTTGTTTGCGGTTGTTTTAAGAGAAATACATCAATATGTCGGGATATTGGTGCATGCAAAAACAACCAGGGGATATTTCACCCGGGGAAGACCGCGTTACCGGAATGGTACGGCGCGCTGGTTATTTTGCAGGCAAAACAACCGGGGGAGGAGGTGTGCTGGTGATGAGATGATACATACTGCAAGTATAAGAAGAAAGCCGCACACTTCATAACGTGTGCGGCTTTTGTATGCGAAGGTGTTGTTTTTCTATTCCTGCGTGGGGAAGGCTGTTTCATCGAGGAAAGCCACTTCCCACAGGTGCCCGTCGAGGTCCGCGAACCCGCGCTGGTACATCCAGCCCATGTCCTGCGGTTCGCTGCTCACCGTACCGCCGGCCGCTACGGCTTTGTCTACCATCTCATCCACACGCTGCCTGCTTTCGGCAGAGAGGGAGAGAATTACTTCCGTGCCTTTCGTTGCATCGGCCACCGGTTTTTTGGTGAATGTCTGGAAGTATTTTTCCACCAGCAGCATCACGAAGATGTTATCGTCTACAATCATGCAGGTGGCGTTCTCATCTGTGAACTGTGCATTGAACGAAAAGCCGAGCGCAGAGAAAAATTTTACGGTCTTATTCAGGTCCTTCACCGGAAGGTTTACGAAAATCTTTGTTGCCATGTGTGGTTTGTTTTGTTATCACAAAAGTAACCGGCTTTCCGCTATCGCATGCTGTGTAAATACGACAAATTCCGGGGCGATTGCGACCGGATGTTTTTATTCCACCCGGAGGCTCCTCAAAGGGCTTGCCATGGCGGCTTTCAGTGTTTGTGTACAAACGGCGGCAAGGGCAGCCAGTACCGCAATGGCCCCGGCTGCGGTAAATATCCACCAGCTGATGTCGACGCGGTAGGCGAATTGCTGTAGCCATACATGCATGGCGCGCCAGGCAACGGGTAGCGTGATGACGAATGCCAGCAGCACAGGTTTAAGAAAGTCTTTGGACAGTGCGGCGGTAATGCCGGTTACACTGGCGCCCGGTACTTTCCGGATGCGGATTAATTAACGCGCTGGCATCAGTACAGGCGCAAATTAATATAATGCTTTTGCACCCGGGTTCGGCCGGATTTTGATAGGCGGTTATCTTTGTCGATGACCTGCAGTATCACGACCGGTTAACCCTGCATCGCCGCGCGGAGCATGTCCACGCTTTTCTTTACACCGGTTTCGGCAGCTTCTTTGCCTTCGAATTCGATCGCGATATATCCTTTGTAATTCACTTTCCGGAGAATATCGATAATCCGTTTGTAGTCAAGGTCGAGGGTATACCATTCGCCGCCGCCGTAATAGGTTTTGGCCTGCACGAAGTTCGCGTAGGGGGCCACCTTTTCCAGCTTGTCGTACGGGTCCTCGAGAAAGTTGCCCGTGTCCATCAGTACGCCGAGCCAGGGCGAATCGATCGCTTTACGGATGCGCAACAGGCCTTCGGGTGAAGAGGTGAGGCCCCAGTGATTTTCGAGCGCCAGCATCACCCCGCATTCCGCCGCCCTGGCCAGGCATTTTTCAATACTGTCGATGCACCACTTAAACGCATCGTCCTCCGTGTAACCGGGAATCGGGCTTTCCACACCACGGTTGGCCATCAGTGCGTCGAACGACTTGATCGTGCCCCAGCGGCCGGAATTGAGCCGGATAGCGGGAATGCCCATTTTATACGCCAGCTCGATGCATTTCAGGGTATGATCGATGTCTTTCTGGCGGGTGGCGGGATCGGGATCCACAAAATCCTGGTGGATCGATAAAGAGATCAGGTCCACCCCGTTCAGGAAAGCATGGCGTTTCAGCTTTTGGAGATAGGCATTGTCTTCTCCTTCCATTTGCCGGTGTAAAATGTCCACACCTTCCACCTGAAGACGGCAGGCTTCGTCGATCACTTTTTCAATCGGCACTTTCGGTGTTTTGAAATGCCAGTAAGAATAAGACGAAAGCGCCAGCTTAAATTCCGCCGCTTTCGGCGGTGCGCTTACCGGCGCAGCGGAGGCGGAAGAGATGGGCAAACCCAGTAGGGCCGCACTACCCAGCGTATTCCTTACAAAATTTCGACGTGAAAGGGTCATAGGTCAACGATTTGATGCCCGAGGAAAATACGGCTTTTTTTGTGATTGCACAGCATTTTGCAAACAAGTTTGTATTATACAGGCGTCTACTTTTTCACGGGGGATAATTGTATATTTACTTAGCTAGACAACCCCTTGATGCATTGAAAATTCTCTTATCATACACCACTCTCCTTGTATTGCTTTTACATGGTACAGGGGCGATGGGCATCCCTTCCATCCAGCTCACTACCGGCAGACCCTATCAGAAAGCCGGGCAGCAGATCATGTGGTTTGCGGACAGCAGCGCGCAACTATCCTTCTCCGACATCCAGCAGGCCGGTTATCAGCAACGGTTTTCCCAGGGCTTGCAGGAAATCGGCGCATTCGGATTGTTCAACGGCGCCGTATGGGCGCACGGCAGCTTTTCTTCGCCCGCACCGGGTAAGGCCTACCTGCTGATAGAGTTTTCGAACATCGATAGTATTACCCTTTATTATTACGACGGTCCTGCGCTGAAAAGCATCACTTCCGGCAGCCGCGTTGTGCCACGCAACAATGTATGGAACCTGCCTGGGTTCAGTTTTGAATTGCCTGCGTTCGGCGACCGGCAGCAGGAATTCTGGCTGCGCATCCGCACCGGCAATGCGATGATCGTGCCGGTTACCCTCGCCACGGAAAAGGGCGTATGGCAGGCGCTCGGGGGGATGTACGTGGTGGAGCTGATTTACTTCGGCATCGTGATCGCACTGTTTTTTTACAACCTTTCGCTGTTTGCCTGGATCCGTGACCGGAGTTATATTTTTTACCTGGGTTATCTCTTTTTCCTGGCGGCGTTTGTGCTGCTGTACCTGCGGGGATTCCACGTGGTGTTCCCTGAGCCGGTTTCGCGCGCGCTGAACCTGTACGGGATAGGGTTTGTAGGAGCGAGTTACCTGTTTGCCATTCCCTTTTCTGTTTCATTTCTGAAAGGCCGCGAATATGCACCGCGCCTGACCCGGCTGCTGGCCATGTTTTTTATCGTGGCCGCGGCGGCGGTTATCTGTTGCCTGGCCGGCTGGCGGCATGCCACCATCAGAATGCAGGAAGTGATCAGCATCGCGGTGCCTGTGCTGTTTATCTCGATGGCCGTTGTATCGTACCGGCAGGGGTATAAACCGGCGGTGTATTTTCTCGTGGCATGGACGTTGCTGCTCGGCACCATCATGCTCTTCACCGTGATCAATATCGGCCTGCTGCCCCTGAAGAACTGGTATTTCCATATTCTGCCGGTGGGTTCCGCCGTGGAAGTTATCCTGCTGTCGCTTGCGCTGGGTTACCGTTATTCGCTGCTGAAGAAAGAAAAGATGGCGGAAACGGAATCGAAAATGAACTTCATCCGCGATCAGAACGAGTTGCTGGAAAAGAAAGTGGATGAGCGCACCCATGCGCTGAAGGAGAGCAACCGGGTGAAAGACAAACTGCTCGGCATCATTTCGCACGACCTGCGCACGCCGCTCAACAACCTCTCCGGCCTGCTGGAGCTGTCGGAAAAGAAGGCATTGTCTGCCGGCGAAATACAGCACTTCTCCCAAACCGTCCGGCAGAACATCAAGTACATTGCCGGTACTATCCAGAACATGCTCAACTGGTCGCTCACGCAAATGGAACGCATAGAAACCAGGCCGCGGAAAGTGGATCTGGATGCGCTGGCTTACCTGGTGGTGGACATTTATCGTTTTGCGGCCGATCAGAAGGCCATCCTGCTCCGTAAGCCCATGCCGGAAGCAGTAGCGGTGAAAGCGGATTATCACCAGCTGGAGCTGGTGCTTCGCAACCTCGTCGATAATGCCATCAAGTTCACGTCCCAGGGCGGCATCATTACGCTGGGCTGCCGGCCGGTGGATGAGGGCGTGGAGATTTATGTGTCCGATACGGGCAAGGGCATGTCGGTCGAAGAAATCCAGCGCCTGCTATATGGCAACAACATTTACAGCACCGAGGGCACCGACGATGAGCGGGGCACGGGGCTGGGGTTGCAGCTGTGCAAGGAATTCATTGCCAATAACGGGGGAGTGCTCCGGATTAACAGCAAGCCCGGGAAAGGAACGGAATTTTATTTCGTGTTACCGCGCTGGGAATAACAACGGGCCTATCGCATAACGACCTATTTTTTCGCCAGCGCCTTTGCTTCGTTCTGTTTCATCCGCAGTTTCACGATCTTTTTAATGAGCGCTGCCGGCAGTTTTTTGCCTGGCGGAAAGTGCAGCGTGGCGCCGGATATTTTCACGTCTTTTAATGACGGTTCGAGTTCTCTGACCAGCGCCGGGCTCATCGTAAACAGGCTGCAATATTTGCTATTGGCGCCGAATCCCACCAGCATATAGTGATGTTTAAACGAGGGGACCTGGTAACTGATCAGTTCTTCCGCATCGGGTGCGGCGGAACGGATAATGGTACGCATCTCCTCCAGCGTGCTGCGGAATGCCGGCGCCTGCCTGGCAATGAAGTCGTCTACTTCGGGGGACCTGTTCGCCATATAACGGGTATTACTGTTCAGACAGTTCTTTTACTTTTTCCAGCGCCTTCGGCCAGGCGTTTTTGAAATACTCCGCATGTTCTGCGGTAATGTCCATATCCACCGCCAGCTCCGTTTGGCCGTTAGCGCTGTGGAGGGTATAGTTTTCTTCGGCGCCGGCCCAGGCTTTTACCTCAGGGCTTTCGGTATCCGCCACACCATTTTTGATCATGCCAAGGTGCTGGAACGACATATACTCGTTGGGCTTTTTAACGGCTATCCGTGACAGCATACCTTCCTGATGGGTGGAATCGAAGAAGCGGACTTCACTGCCTTCTTTCCAGTCAGTTTCCGCCGTGCTGCCTTCCCCGAATACCGATGTCCAGGCCGGGTAAGTGGCCTTGTTCCAGAGTACGTCCCATACCTTTTCGCGCGGGGCGTTGATGCTGGTGCTGAAATGTAACTTTTCCATAATTGAAGGGTTTTAATGCTCTCACAAAGATGGCGATCTTTCGCGGTAGCGAGGCGGTGTAAATACGACATTCTTCGGGTGGATCGGGACAGTTGCCGTATATTTGTGACAAACGGATACTATGGCTACTTTTTCGGAAACCATCAACAGCAATAAACCGGTACTGGTTGATTTTTTTGCGACCTGGTGCGGTCCCTGCAAAACCATGGAGCCCATCCTCAGAAACCTGAAAGATGAAGTAGGCGACGACGCGACCATTATTAAAATAGACGTAGACAAGAACCCCGCCGCGGCCCAGGCCTTCGAGGTACAGGGCGTGCCTACGCTGATCCTCTTCAAAGCCGGTAAGATATTATGGCGCCAGGCCGGTGTGGTGCCCGCCAAACAACTGGAACAACTGATCAAACAGCACATATAAATGGACATTCAATTGGTGCGCATCGGCCCGGCCGATGTGGGGGCATTGCAGGAACTGGCCGGCCGCACATTCATCGATGCGTTCGGCGGGGCGAATACAGCTGAAGACATGGACAGCTATCTGAAAACGGCGCTTTCCGAAACGAAACTGCGGGAAGAACTGACCAATCCCGACTCCGAGTTTTATTTCGCGCTGGTGGACCATGTTCCTGCCGGCTATCTGAAAATCAATTTCGCCGCGGCGCAAACCGACCTGCGCGATGAGGCCGGCATCGAAATAGAACGCATTTATGTTTTGCAACAATATCACGGGCAGCGTGTAGCGCCCGCCCTGATCGGCAAAGCGCTGGAGATTGCCACGGAGCGGAAGGCCGCATACATCTGGCTGGGCGTTTGGGAGGAGAATGCCCGCGCCATCCGCTTCTACGAGAAGAACGGCTTCGTTCCTTTCGGCACGCATGTTTTTAAACTCGGCAGCGATGAACAAACGGACGTGCTCATGAAAAAGGTAATGCGGGAATGATTTTATAAAATCAATTTATTTACTACTTTAATGCTATGAAAACAACCCGACGAAAATTCCTCGGCGCCGCCGCACTGGCAGGCGCGGGCGCAATAGCCCCGGTACTGCCGCTCGCGGCTGCCGCCAAAAAACACCCGGTGGTGCATCATGTATTCTTCTGGCTGAAAAACCCGGATTCCAAAGAAGACCGCGACAAACTCATCGCCGGCCTTAAGACCCTTTCCAAAATAGAAACCGTGCGCGACCTGCGGGTAGGCGTTGTGGCCAGCACCGAAAAAAGAGAAGTGGTGGATAACAGCTGGGGCGTGTCCGAGCTCATGTTCTTCGACGACCTGGCAGGGCAGGAGGCTTACCAGAGCCATCCCATCCATCTCGAATTCATCAGGAACTGCAGCCACCTCTGGAGCAAAGTCATTGTATATGACTCCATCGACGTCTAAAGATTTTAGACAGTCATTTGGAATTAAAAGAAGTTTAACTTAATTTTAAGCTTGTTATAACACGTTATCGGAAGAACAGAAAAATCTACATCGGGAACACCTGACATCAAATCGCTTCTTATCAATCAGTCAATAATACACTTATGCGCCGCTGCATCAGCCGAAACCAGCTGCTGTAGCACGATCAAATGGCCTATTTGTATTACTGAATAAACCGGGGTAGCCTTGGATTTATCGGATAATGATGATTGGTTTCGCATGATTAACCCAGCGTATTGTGCTTTAACCTGCATCTTATTTTAAAATTCCATTTTAAAACTAAATTGTTATGAAAGCCGTCTGCAGTACCAAAATCGACATCGATATCAGTAAACGAACCGTGCAATTGCTCGTATGATCATTCTCCGCCATTCCCGACGCCACTAAAAACTGACGATCTACAGCATTATTACACCCGCCGGCAAAGCAGCTTGCTTACCGGAGAGGGAACGTGCGTCCTTTTTTCCTTCATATTTTAAATCGAAAGCGTATAAAAATCCACTTCCTTTAATCCTTAAAATCCATGTTATGATCAGAATACAAACTTAGGGTAACAAAACCGGCAATATGGGGATATTGCCGGCAAAACGAAACTGGAGTGAAGCTTCCAGTCTATTACAGTTCAAAATCTTGGTGAACCATAACTCTTCAAAAATATGAAAAAAAAGAGGAATATTGCTTTTTTTACGAAAGCGATAAGAGGAACCTTTTTGCCTGCGTGTACGCTTGTAATTACCATTTCCTTCACGCCTTCCACCTATGCCGTTAACGCCGCTCCGGCGCCGTTTTTCCAACAGGAACAACAAACCATCAAAGGCAAGGTGATCAGCGAAAAAGACAACCAGCCCGTACCCGGTGCGGCGGTACAGATCAAAGGCACCACCAAAGGCACCGTAACCGGTGAGAACGGTGATTTTTCGCTGCCGGCCAAAACCGGCGACGTTATCGTGATCACCAGCATCGGTTTTACCACGCAGGAGTTTACCGTGGAAGCACCCGGCAAAACTTACAACATTACGCTGGCATACTCCAATACCTCTCTCGAAGAGGTGGTGGTAACGGGCTATTCCACGCAAAGGGTAAAAGATCTCACCGGCTCGGTGGCCGTTGTGAACATCAACTCACTCAAATCCCAGCCGGTGGCGAGCCCCGTCGAAGCTCTCCAGGGTAAAGCAACGGGCGTGCAGATCATCAGCGACGGTGCGCCCGGCGCCACGCCGCAAATCCGCATCAGGGGTTTCAGCACCATCAACAACAACGATCCGCTGTTCGTGATCGACGGGGTGCCTTATGAAGGCAAACTCAGCTGGCTCGATCAGAACGATATCGAAAGCATGCAGGTGCTGAAAGATGCATCGTCTGCTTCCATCTACGGCGCCCGCGCGAATAACGGCGTGGTGATCATCACCACCAAACAGGGTATCAAAGGGGCGCCCCGCATTTCGCTGGGGCTGTACTACGGCCGGCAGGTGCCGCGTAAAGAAGCCTTCCCGAAAATGATGAACCCTTCTCAGTATGCCAATTATCTTTTTGAGGCATTCAGAAATGCAGGCGTAACGCCGGGCACCTCTGAAACTACGGGGAGCAACTACGGCCCCGGACCTAACCCTACTTTACCGGAATACCTCGTGGCAGGCTCCGCAACCGGCCAGAACGTAACGGCGGCGGATGCAGACCCTTCCAAATACAACTACAGCCGCGACTCCAAAACCTTCTACCAGATCACCAAAGCCAACCAGGCCGGTACCAACTGGTTTGAAGAAATCACCCAGAGCGCACCCATGAAAAATGCGCAGCTGAGCGTGACAGGCGGCGGCGAAAACGCCAACTACGCCATCGGCGCAGGTTATCTCGGCCAGAAGGGTATTGTGAAACACACCGGCTACGAGCGCTTCAACGTAAGGGCCAATACCAAATTCACAGCCTTCGACGGCCACTTCCGTTTTGGCGAAAACATGCAGTACAGCTACGAAGAGTTTGTGGGCGTTGGTGTGAACCCCAACGTTTCGGGCGACTACCAGGGCGAAGGCAGCGCATTCGGTTTTGCGTACCGC
The DNA here is from genome assembly GCF_003813775.1 of Chitinophaga lutea. Classification (NCBI taxonomy): domain Bacteria; kingdom Pseudomonadati; phylum Bacteroidota; class Chitinophagia; order Chitinophagales; family Chitinophagaceae; genus Chitinophaga; species Chitinophaga lutea. The sequence continues at coordinate 215,864 of NZ_RPDH01000002.1, forward strand.
ATCCCGGTGATCATCCCGGTGTATGATATCAAAGGCAACTTTGCCGGCAGCCGCGGCGATAAGCTGGGCAACGCCCAGAATCCGCTGGCGCTGCTGTACCGCGCTAAAGACAACCGCAACAAACGCAATTTCTTCTTCGGCAACGTGTTTGGTGAGGCAGACATCGTGAAAGGCCTCGTAGCGCGCACCTCCTTTGGTCTCCGTTATGAAAACTACAACGGCATCACCATCGGTTATCCCAACCTGGAGTTCTCCGAAGGCAGCAACAACAACAACCTCGGCGAATTCCAGGGATACAGCACCGACTGGACCTGGACCAACACGCTGACCTACAAACTCAATATCCTGAACCGCCACGCACTGACGCTGCTGGCCGGTACTGAGGCGTACAACGCCCGCAGCCGCCAGCTGAACGGCGGCAGGAACGACTTCTTCCTGCTGGGTAACATGGACTACTACTACCTCTCACGCGGTTCTTCCAACATCAGCAACAACAGCACCGGCGGCGTAGGCTCCCTGTTTTCCATCTTCGGAAGGGCGGACTATTCCTACAACGACCGTTACCTGGTGAGCTTCACGGTACGCCGCGACGGTTCTTCCAACTTCGGCCCGGAAAACAAATACGGTACCTTCCCCGCGGGCAGCATCGCCTGGCGCGCGTCTGAAGAAGGTTTCATGAAAGACGTGAAATGGATCACCGACCTGAAACTCCGCGCCGGCTACGGTATTACCGGTAACCAGCGTATTCCCGGCTTCCAGTACATTCCGCGCTTCGAAAGCGCCCTCAACTCATCTGCATACCCCATCAATGGCGCAGGCGTTGTAACGGGCGTTTGGCAGAACGGTTACGCCAATCCTTCCGTAAAATGGGAAGAGCTGAAGTCGCTGAACCTCGGGCTTGATTTCACCCTGTTGCAGGGCGACCTCGACGGTGCCATCGACTGGTACAACCGTAAAACCTCCGACATGCTGTATCCCGTGCCCCTGCCGGCAACTGCGGTAGGCCAGGGTAACTCTCCGTTCGTGAACATCGGCGATATGGAGAACAAGGGGATTGAAGTAGCCGTTGGTTATCACCTCGGCCAGCGCGGCGACCAGCCATTCAAGCTCGACCTGAACGTGAACTTTTCACGCAACGTGAACCAGGTACTCACTTTGGCACCTTCCGTGAAAGAACAGGTGTACGGCACCTTCCGCAGCCTGCAAACCACGCTGCTGCGCCCGGGCATGCCCTTCGGTTCCTTCTATGGATATGATGTGGTGGGTATTTACCAGGATGCAGCCGACGTATCCGGCAGCCCCTCATATACCGGCGCGCGCGTAGGCGGCTTCAAGTACAGGGATATTTCCGGCCCGGACGGCAAACCCGACGGCGTGATCACTCCGTTCGACCGTACCGTGATCGGCAACCCGCACCCGGATTTCCTGTATTCCTTCTCCGTGAACGCCAAGTATAAAAACTGGGACCTGCTGATGTTCTTCAATGGTTCACAGGGCAACGACCTGTATGAAGCCACCCGTTACTTCACCGACTTCGGTACTTTCGATGGTACGGCCAGCGTTCGGATGCTCAACCACTGGTCGCCCACCAACAAAGGCGCCACTGCTCCGTCTCCCAACAGGAAGGCTTCCGACTTTGAATACGCCTCTTCCAGCTACTATGTACAGGACGGCAGCTACTTCCGTATGAAGAACCTGCAGATCGGGTATTCTTTCCCGGCTGAAAAATGGTTCAACGGCCATCTGCGGAGCCTCCGGGTGTATGCGAGCGCCACGAATCTTTTCACGATTACGAAGTACACCGGCCTCGATCCCGAAGTAAGCCAGACCAACAGCACCTTCTCGGCGCTGGGCGTTGATTTCGGTATCTATCCCGTAGGCAGGCAGTATCTCTTTGGCATCAGTGCAGGTTTCTAACTTTAAAGCTTCTAACAATGAAAAGAATAAACAGCATCATACTTCTAGCATTTATGGGATTACTGGCTGCGTGCAGCAGCGAGTTTCTTGAAAAAACGCCCCAGGGTGAATTATCCGGTCCGCAGCTCGAAACGCCCGACGGGGTGGAAGGCGTGCTGCTGGGCGCGTACGGCCTGATGAACGGCAACGTGAACGGCACCTGGGGCAACTACTCCTCTTCGCCAAGCCAGTGGCTCTTCGGGGAAGTTGGGGCGGACAATGCCCACAAAGGCAGCAATAACGGCGACCAGCCCAACATGAACCAGGTGGAACTGCATCAGGTGTCCAGCACCAACGATAATACGGAAATCATGTGGAACCGGTATTATGAAGGCGTGGCCCGCTGCAACAATACCCTCCGCATCCTGAAAACCGTACAGGCAGGCAATAACAAGCTCAGCGACGCCAGGGCGCTGGAAGTGGAAGCGGAAGCAAAAATGCTGCGCGCGCACTATTATTTTATGCTGCGCCGCGTTTTCGTGAACATTCCTTATGTGGATGAAACCATCGCTACCGCCGACGCCATCACCATTCCGAATAACGTCGAAGTATACCCGAAAATAGAGGAAGATCTCAAGTTCGCCGTAGCGAACCTGCCCGTTACCAAACCCAAAGGGGAAAAGGGTCGCGCAGACAAGATCGCCGCGCAGGCTTACCTCGGCAAGGTGTATCTCTACCAGAAAAAATACGCCGAAGCCCTGGCGCTGTTCAACACCGTGATCAACGCCAAACCCAGCATCGTTACGATGCCGTTTACCGATAACTTCGACGTGACCAAAGAAAACGGCCCTGAATCCATTTTCGCGGCACAGCACTCGATTAACCCAGACGGTAGCGGCGATAACGCCAACGTGGGTGACATGCTCGGCGGTTTCTACGGCTCCGCACCGGTAAACTGCTGCGGTTTTTACCAGCCGTCGTTCGACCTCGTGAACTCGTATAAAGTAACGGCAGCCGGCCTGCCGATGCTCGACAACGGGTACCGCACCAATCCGTTCAAATCGGACTTCGGCCTCACCGGCGCCGCCAAAACGAATTATACGCCCGACAAAACGATCGCCGTTGACCCGCGCCTCGATTATACTGTAGGCAGAAGGGGCGTGCCGTACCGCGACTGGGGCCTGATGGCAGGCGACGCCTGGATCAGGGATCCTGCATATGCCGGGCCTTTCGTGGGCGTGAAACACATGATCGAGCAGGCGCAGTTCTCCGGTCAGGCGGTAGCGGGCGGCTTGTACATCACAGGCCTCAACGTCAATATCATCCGCCTTGCCGACGTGTACCTGATGGCAGCCGAGTGTAATATTGAAACGGGTGCGCTGGGAGAAGCCATGCGCCTGGTGAACCTCGTTCGTGCCCGGGCGGCATTGCTGCCGGCCAAAGAAGTTGGCGGCACACCGGCGGCTGCCTATAAAGTATTGCCCTACGCGGCATTCCCTTCGGCGGATTATGCCCGCAATGCCGTTCGTTTCGAGCGCAGGCTCGAACTGGCCATGGAAGGCCATCGCTTCTACGACCTGGTTCGTTGGGGCATAGCGAAACAGGTGATCGAAAGTTATTCTGCTTTTGAAGGCGGCATATTGTCTTCTTTTGCCGGTATCGTGTTTGAGGACCAGGATGCTTATTTCCCCATTCCGCAACAGCAGATCGACCGGTCGCAGGGCGCATTGAAACAGAACAACTAAATTTTGTATTCTGATCCTAACCCCCAGGGGCGTTTACCATTTGGTAAGCGCCCTTTGTTTTTAGGGCGATGGTCTGCACATTTCCCCCATGCGGCCGATGCCATGACAGACGTTGTGCATCGCCATATCCTTTACCGGCGTGATTTTACCCGGCAAAGAACCTTGTCATGGATGTGATCACCGTTATCATTTATTTCCTGGTGGTGATGTTCATCGCCCGGCAAAAAAGGGTAGAAGCCGCTATGGTTTCATTCTTTGGAATTCTTTAATTTCACCGCATGGAGCCGCTCAAGGAAATGTTCAACCACCGTTTTTACACAGGGTTTGCCGAAGCTTTCGGAAAAGCAGACAGGAATTTTAATACGGAATCATTCATCAGGGAGGTAACAAAAAACCTCGAAGACCGTTCCCTCAACCAGCGGCTGCACCATACATCCGTGGTGCTGCAGCATCACCTTCCCGCCGATTTCAAAAAGGCCATTTCGGTGCTGTATAAGGCCGTGGAGCATGTGCAGACAGGCTACACCGCTTTGGTGTTCCCGGGGTTTGTGGGCATGTTCGGGAAGGAGCATTTCGATCTTTCCATGGAGGCGCTGAAACATTTCACGGCCTATGGCTCGTCGGAGTTCGCGGTGAGGGAGTTTTTGAAACTGGATATGCAAAAGGCGCTGAAAATCATGCACAACTGGGCGGCAGACGGTAACCATCACGTGCGCCGCCTCGCTTCGGAAGGAAGCCGTCCACGGCTGCCGTGGTCTTTTAAATTGGATGCGGTAATCAAAGAACCCTCACTCACCCGCGGTATCCTCGAGCAACTGAACGCGGATACGGAGCTTTACGTAAGGAAGTCCGTCGCCAACCACCTCAACGATATTTCCAAAGACCATCCTGATTATATGATCAGACTGGTGAAAGGCTGGAACGCAGGCAACACCCATACCGCCTGGATCATCAAACATGCCAGCCGCTCCCTGATCAAATTAGGGCACCAGGATTCGCTGGCGGTTTTCAATTTTGAAAAGAACGTGAAGGTGCGGCTGGATAAGTTCCGGCTGGGTGCTGCCAAAATCAGGCTGGGAGAGGAACTGCTCTTTTCATTCGACATTGTTTCGGAAAAGAAATCTGCCCAGAAGCTTGTGATCGACTATGCCATCCACTACCGGAAGGCCGGCGGCGGGCTCTCGCGCAAAGTATTTAAACTGAAAGAAGCGGAGCTGGCTCCGGGCGCCCGGCTGAGTCTCAGTAAAAAACAGACCCTCAAAGATTTTACCACCCGGAAGCATTATGCCGGTGAACATAAGGTCGACATCATCGTGAACGGGAGCGTAATGGGAGAAAAGACTTTCGTGCTGGCGATACCGTCGTAACCTTCCGACCTGCTCCGGCCTGTTTATAGTGCATGACGCGATACGAAGGAACTAAAAAAGGGCGTACCGAAACGGTGCGCCCTTTTTTAGTCAACGATTGCAAAACCAATATGTTACAGGCTTCAATTGGGTGATTTTTAAAAGAAATGAATTACATTTAAACGTATACTTTATTTTATGCCAATGAAACCAATTGCCTGCCTGATGGCCTCCTTTGTTCTGTCGTCCGCGGCCATGGCGCAAACCGTCATAACGGTGAACAACGCATCTGCCAGATACAACGCAAAGATCACTGCCAAATGTGAATCGGCTCACTTTCACGGTGAAGCAAAGATCCAGCTGCTCGAGAAAGAGCGCAACCGGGCGGTACAGACTTTCAGTTCCAAAGACTTCATCGTGCAGCTCGACAGCAACTGGAAAGAGGGCGACAAAAAAGCGGGTATCGCGGATAACCAGCAGCCCCTGGTATTCGACGATTTTAATTTCGACGGGGAAGAAGACGTGGCCATCCGCAACGGCAACAACGGGAGCTATGGCGGCCCTTCATACGATGTCTATGTATATAACACCGCAAAAAAAGCTTTTGTGGCGGATAAAATGCTGACCAGGCTGGCTTCTGAAAACCTCGGCATGTTTGAAACAGACCGTTTCCGGAAGCAGCTGACCGTACACCAGAAAAGCGGCTGCTGCTGGCACTCCACCATTACCTACGGCCTGCAACCCGGCAGGGGATTGACGAAGGTGGCGGAGGTAGTGGAAGAAGCGGATGCCGGTGGCGACATGGTCACCGTCACCACCAGCCAGCTTGTCAATGGTAAAATGAAAAAGAGCGTGCAGCGTTACAAAGCGCAGGAATATTACAAAGAAAAAGAAGCCCACTAATCGATGCCGGTTTTATTGTTCGCCGGGTTTTCGTCTAACACATACTGATAAGGATCAATGGCGACCGCGCCTGGTTCTTTACCTACCGTTAAACTCAAGCGTGTTTCCGCATTCGAAAAGTGGTGCGGTTGGGCGTAGATGAGTTTTCCCGCTTTATCCAACACCCCGATATCGAATCGGCCGTCAACCGGGAGAGGATTTCCCGCAGCGTCTTTCCGGGCGATGTTGACCTGCAGGTCGAGGCGGTATTGGCCGCCGGGAAGCCGGGCGGCGCCAAGACTTTTGATTTGCAGATCGTACACCACCACCTGTTGCAGGCATTCGTCGATGAGTCGCATGGCACCGCTGTCTGCCCCGGTTTGCAGCGCATGGAGCAGGTCTGCCGGCCGCACTTTTTTACCCGGCCAGGCATGTTGGGCCACCAGCTGTTGCAAAGCCCTGTTGACGTGTGTTTCCCCGAGGTTTTCTTTAAGCCGGTATAGCACCATCCCGCCTTTCTGATAATGCACGAAAGGTTGGTCGTTTGTCTGGATAAGCGGCAGTTCCTTGCCGTACATGCTCCGCAGCACGAGGTACATGTGATTGTCCACCCGGAAATAGTCGCTGAGATAAGCCTTCCCGAACCGTTTTTCCATCACCATCGCTTCCGTGTATTTCGCCAGCGATTCTGTGAGCATCGCATCGCCCGGACCGTGCACCGGCGCCGGCATATTGGCCCACCACTGGTGCGCCGTTTCGTGTGCGGCAATGGCGTAGGCCTGGTTGACGCGGCCGGAGTCGCTGAAGTTGCTGAGGAACAGGATGCGTTCCGCCAGGAAGAGCAGGCCGGGATAAGCCGTGGCCGCGCCTTTGTAATGGGGTATTTCGGCAAGGTGCAGGTATGGTAGGGGATAGGCGCCGAAGTTTTTATGGCAGTAGTCCAGTGCATCCTTCGCACCCTGTATGATGGCGGGAAGGTTTCCGGCATGCCCGGGATGATACAGTGCGCGCAGCCGTATGCCATTGTATTTTTCTTCGTGCACGGCGTATTCCGCCGCGCTGATGGCAAACATGAAGTTAACCGGGCGGCGGGTTTTGTAGTCGGAATACCGCCGGTCGCCGTCGATCCAGGTTTTTTGTAATTCACCCACGGTAATGGCCTGTTGGTTGGCGGGAGTGGAAATTACGGCGGCAAAGTCGATCAGGTGATATGCATCATCGGTGGAAGGGGTATCTGTGCGGGGTGGTAACCCTGCCTGCCGCCGGTCGAGTTGGCCGGATAATTCGTAGCCTTCGTCGTATCCCAATGCCGGCACGTATTTTTCGAGCTCGATGTAAGTGCCGTTGCTGACTACAGTGTGTTCGCTGTTAAAGGTTTTGAATCCGTTCCGGCTTACTTCCATGGCGAAATCAAGATGCGTGGTATCGCCGGGCTGTAAAGGTTTTTCGAGATGCAGCCAGTATTGGTGAAACCTTTCATCCTGTTCCTGCTTCGCCACGCCGGGCATGTGCAACTGAATAGTCTGGATGTTCTCATCGATATCGATCCATATTTTTGAAAGAGGAGAGCTGGTTTCATTTTTCAGCAGGAAACTGCCCTTCACCCGGTACCAGGCGTTGGCGGGGTACACGTCCACCGCTACCTTCACCGCCTTGATCACCGGCTGCGGAAGATCCGCAACGGGGCGGTATTTCCGCTCGTATGCCATCCGCCATTCTTTTTTTGCCGCCTTGCTCCGGAAGCCTGTTTCATAAAAAATGTAGGTGCCGGCTGCGCAGGTAAGCAGCATGGCAATCCCCGCGATGAAGAACCCGCGTTTCCCCAGTTGCGCAGGAACCGCTTTCATCCGCTGCAGCCAGCGCCGTTGCACAGCCGGCCACACGGCAATGGTGAGCAACGCGAACATTACCGCCAATCCGCCCCAATACACCATGTACCAGTTGAACGCTTCGCGGTAGTGGCCAAAGCCGTTCATATACGACCAGGCCAGTTCCGGCACATCGCCGAACCGGAGCATCGGGTGCTCCAGCCCCAGCGTTTTGCCGAAGGTGATGATCATGGCGGGAACCAGGCAAAACAGCATGCCCGCGTATTTGTTGGGCGTGAGGGTGAGGATAAGCACCGCCAGCACCGCGAACAGTAGCAAAGGCAGCCCGCTGTAATAAACCAGCTGCAGGTACACCAGCGGCTCGATCGTGGTGAAACCGTTGAGCAGTTGCAGGCTGATGCCGATCGCCACATTCGCCACGATCATCACACCGATCAGCAGCACCAGCGCGGCGCATTTAGCGCCCCACATCAAGGCGTGCGGAACCGGGGTGGCATATATCAACCCGTGCATGCCCGACGCCCTTTCCCGCCACAGCAATTCGGCGGCGCAGAAAATGATCAGGAGCATGGCGGGGCGCATCGGCCGCAGTTCTTCGATGGCGATGCCGGTGAAGGGATATGCCCGGATGCCCATGGGGCCGCTGAACAGGGAATCCTTCAGCTCGATCCCGTACAGGAAGATCCACAACGCCAGCATCACCATGAACGGGATGGAGCGGAAGAGGGACTGGGCATCGAGGCCCAGCTGGCTGCGGAATGCTTTTGCCGCATACCCGTATCCCTGCGGATGCACCTGCATGGCGCGGTAACCGGTTGCCAGTCGCAAAGCTGCGGATGACCGGCGGCGCAGGGCGGCCGGCTGCGGCTGTCGGAAATTGAAATAGCGGTAACTCACTGCCAGCAAAAGCAGGGAAATCATCGTCCAGATCACACGGTTCCATAAAAAGATACCGCTGAGCGGGAACAGTTGTGTATTGCGCTGTACGTCGTTCCAGTTGCGCGTTTCGCCAAACAGGGCGGCCAACCCGAACGGATCGCTCAGCAAAGGCCACAGACTGTCCGTTCCTGTTTTTAAATTGGAGCCGGCGATCATCGGGGAATTGCCGAGGATCGACGCCGTCAGGTACAGGATGTAGAGCAGCAGGCCGGCGGCATACACGGCTTTGAGGTTGCGCGTCAGCAACGCCGTGCAGAAAATCACGCTGGTGGCAAACAAAACGTTCGGCAGGCCGAACACGAGCAATGGCTGAATGATATAGGCGGCGCGGTGAGGTCCCAGCACTTCCGGGTTTTGCAGCAGCGTGGCCAGCGCCATACCCGTTACTGCCAGCACCAGCATCAGTAGCGCCGCCAGCAACAGGCCGGCGAAGCGCACGGTAAAAAACGGGAGCCGGCGCACGGCGGTGGAGAACACGATGGCATCCATCCTGTTGGCCGTGTCGCGCAATACCACGCCTGCGCAAAAAAGCGTGGCGGTAAAAATCGAGAGGAGCGACAGCATGCCTACCAGCACCGTATACACGTAAGGCCCGTTCTTATGCACGTCGTCGCTGCCGAAGCGGCCCTGTACGGCCAGCACGCCCATGGCGAAAAATATGACGGCCGCCGCGATGAACGTCAGCTGGCGGGCATGATACCGTAATTCGAACCCTAACATACGCCCACCTCCTTTCCGGCGCGCTGCGCCCCGAACAGTGCGGAAAAATATACTTCTTCGAGGCCGGGGTAAAAGGCTTCGAAACCTTCACCCGGACAATCATCTCCCAGCACATACAGCTGCAAAAGGCCCCCGGTCATACGCGTGGAAATTACCGGGAGGGTGCGGCGGTAATGCTCCAGCGCCGCTTTGGTGACGGTTTTACGCCATACCCGGCCGTTCAGGTCCGCCGCCAGCGCCGTGGGCCTGCCCTGCAAAATCACCCGGCCGCCGGCCAGCACGGCCATTTGCGGGCACAGGTCCTGCACATCTTCCACGATATGGGTAGACAGCAGCACCACCACCTGTTCGCCGATCTCGCTCAGCAGGCCGTGGAAGCGGTTGCGCTCTTCAGGGTCCAGTCCGGCGGTGGGTTCGTCGGCGATGATGAGGCTGGGGTTGCCCAGCAGGGCCTGCGCGATGCCGAACCGTTGCCGCATGCCGCCCGAAAAGGTGCTCACGGCGCGGTGCCGCGCTTCATAGAGGTTCGTCTGTTGCAGGAGCGCCAGTACCTGTTCCTTTCTTTCCTTCCTGTTCCGCAACCCCTTCAGCAGGGCGAGATGATCCAGCAGCTGGAGGGCGGACGTACGGGGATACACCCCGAAATCCTGCGGCAGGTAGCCGAGCCGGCTGCGGAGCGCATGCGGATGTTCGTGAATGTTGCTGCCGTCGAACAGCACCCGCCCGCTGTCGGGCTCCTGCAGGGTAGCCAGGATGCGCATCAGGGTGGATTTGCCCGCGCCGTTGGGGCCCAGCAGCCCGAACATGCCGTTGGACACGCGGAGGTTGACCGCGCGGAGCGCCTGTACGCCGCCGCCGTAACTTTTGCTGAGATGTTGAATGTCGAGCCTGTACATGTTGTTGGTTTATGTTGGCAAATTAGCGGGCATCCACTGCGCCTTCAACTAAACATGGGATAGGAGGGGATTAACGTGACGAACGGCCTTTTTTACCCTTCCAGCGCGCTTTACCGCCTACATCACGAAAAACGGCGCCTTCGTCATTCTTTTTTTGGCGGAAGGGGTTTAAAATCTTTTTTTACAGGATGGTATTTTTACGCAGGTACTTCGATGTATGCATCCACGCCGGACTGGTACTCTGGCTGGGCATTTTCAATACCCTGATCGAGGCACCCTACACCTGGGCGGAATACGGCAGGGCGGTACTGTTATCGGGGGTTGCATTGCTGCCCGCCATCATATTCGCCGCTGGCCGGGAATGGCTGCAGCAGCGCCTGGGCCGCCGGGCATACACCTGGGCGTGGCTGCTGTGTTTCGTGGTGCTGCTGCCGGTGAATGCCGGATTCTGGGCTTACGCGCAGCAGGATGAAACGCAGGAGCAGTTTATCATCACCGGGGCCATCCTGGCTTTTTCGCTGGAAGTTTTGCTCAGCAGTATCGCCTATTACCGCCGGATGGTGCACCAGGTGCAGTGGCTGCGTAAATTCAGCCTCGATAAAGCCCTGCTGGCCACCATTACCATCATTTCGCTGAGCCTTGCGGCGATGGCCACATCCTGCCTGTACGATCCGCGTTATCATTCCGAGGAACGCCTGCTCATCGGCGGGGAGTTCAGCCTCTCCAAAATCATCCGTCACTTCGACATGTTCCTGGCCGTCTTTGCCCAGTTCCTGTTCATGTACCTCTGCGGCTATTTCTTTTTTTACCTCAACAGCCGCCTGCTGGTGGTCAGGGTGCTGAAAGAAAAAGGCCCCGTGCTGTACGTGCTCGGCGTGCTGGCAGCGGTCGCGCTGTTTTATCCTGTCGTGGCGCAGCTGTTCCTGCGGTTGCCCGCCAACGACCTGTTCGGGACCATGTTCAGCGCCAACGCCTTCAACCTCGAAAATGCATTCGCCGCGCTGTCCATCATTTTCCTCAGCCTGCCGCTGTTACTGGCCCTGCAATGGGCCAAACAGAACAACCGCATCGTTTCGCTCGAAAAAGAAAAAGCGCAGAGCGAACTGGCGCTGCTGCGGCAACAGCTCAATCCCCATTTCTTTTTCAATACGCTCAACAACCTCTACGCCATGAGCCTCCAGCGGTCGGCGGAAACGCCGGAAAGCATCCTGCAGCTGTCGGATCTGATGCGTTATGTGATCTATAAAGGGCAGGAAGACCAGGTGACCGTGAAGGAAGAGATCCGCTACCTCGAAGATTATGTCCGGCTCCAGATGATCCGGCTGAAAAAGGCGCCGGTATTCAGTTTCGAGCAGGATGTTACGGACGATGCCATGCCGGTGGCGCCGCTGCTGCTCATCGTACTGGTCGAGAACGCGTTCAAGCACGGGGTGGAACCGGCAGAAAATGAAGCGCGACTGCACATCCGCTTGCAATGCAACCGGAACAGCCTGTATTTCAGCTGCGAAAATTCCTTCGAAACGCCGGCCACCACCGGGGGCATCGGGCTGGCCAACCTGCAGAAGCGCCTGGCTTTATTGTACCCCGGCCGCCATACGTTTACGACCAGCATAAAAAATCATACATTTAAAGCTGAACTGCAATTGACCGCACGATGAGCCTTCGCTGCCTGATAGTCGACGACGAGCCCCTGGCCCATGATATCATCCTGCAATACATGGCGGATGTACCCTTCCTGGAAAAAGCCGGGCAGTGTTACCGCGTGGCGGAAGCCCTGGAACTGCTCAGCCGCCAACCGGTGGATCTCATCTTCCTCGACATCCGCATGCCGCGACTCACCGGGCTCGATCTGCTGAAAACACTGCAGCAGCGCCCGATGGTGATCATCACTTCCGCCTACGAAGAACATGCGCTGGAAAGTTTCGACCTGGATGTGGTGGATTACCTGCTCAAGCCTTTCCGCTTCGAACGTTTCCTCAAAGCCGTCAACCGCGCACTGGCGCTGCACAACCTGAAGAAGCAGGTGAACCAGCCCGCGCCGGCGAATCCGACTGCCGCTCCTGCAATGGAGCCGGCGCAGATCTATATCAGGTCAGATAAAAAACAGATACAGGTTTCACTGGCCGACATCCTCTACCTCGAAAGCGTCGGCAATTATGTGAAAGTATGGAACACGCAGCGGTACCTGCTCACACCCGGCACCCTCAGCGGTTTTGAAACGCGGCTGCCCGCCGATACCTTTATCCGCATCCACAAATCCTATATCCTCAATAAATCATTCGTGCATTACATCGAAGGCAACACCATTCGCCTGAAGAACGGTACGGAGCTCCCGCTGGGAAAAAACTACCGGCATGTGGCGAAGCTGTTGACCGGCACAGAATAATCAGTCCGTAGCACGTCGGTGTCTTTGTTATATTGGTTGCGTGGTGAAGCGGCGTTAAGCCGGTTACAGCGCCTGCCGAACGGAGAGGAAGGATGCTGTTCCGCCCTGTAAAACAGGCCGGCTTATGCCTTCCGGGGTTGTGCGGCCCGGATGTTCTGCGCCGCCAGGGTGACTGCTTCCTCAATCCGCCGTTCCCTGGTTTCCGGCCTTTTGGCGGACAATATCCATTCCAGCACTGCGCGTTTGGCGGAAGGAGGAAAGGCTTCGAAATGCTGCAGGGCTGTTTTGTTTTTGGAAAACCGTTTTTGCAGATCTGGCGGAATCACGTTATCGTGCGCGTCGTTGAAGATATCCCAGGTGCCTTTGGCCTTCGCCAGGTCGATGAAAGCCTGCCCCTCCGGCATCATTTTGCCTTCGCTGATCATTTTTTCGGCCCTGATCTTCGCCACTTTACCCCAGTTGCTTTTCGGGTTCCTTTCCGTGAAGGTGAGCAAGAAGCTTTCATCATCCCGTTTGATCGCCTTGCTGTCTATCCAGCCGAAACAAAGCGCTTCTTCGATCGATTCGCCGTATCCCACGCAGGGGGTACCGCTGTTTTTATGGTACAGGACGAGGTAAGCGCCTTTTTGGGTTTTGCTGTTCTTTTGCAGCCATTTGCGCCAGGCGGCCCTGGTGGCGGCGTGAAATACCGGTAAGCCGTTTTTTGTTTCCATAACAGTTGCGGTTTTAAGTGCCATGGTCCAAAAGTAAAACGGGGATTTGACAGCCTTATGTCAGTAGTGGTTCCGGGTTGCGGAAAAAGTGTCAGGGCTTTTTCAGGTTCATCACTTCCGCCAGCAACGGCGGTAATCCGTCTGCATTCACATTGTCGTTGTTCCAGAAGCTCATTACGCAGCTGACGTGATTGTTGCGCACCGGCGCCGATACGAAGTACACCGTGAGGGTTTTGGCGCCGCTCATGCCCACCAGCAGGCCCGATACGCCTTTTACATCGTAGGTGGTCCTCAGGGCTTTAACGGGCGCTCCTTCAAATATTACGTCCACCGTATCTTCCGCGATGAATTTGCCTGTCTTTTTGGTTTTCAGGATGTCGTACTGATTTTTGACGGAAGCAGCGGCGCCTGCCGCATCCTGGTGCACGCTCCAGTTCATCTGGCCGTAATAGGGGCACTGAAGGTTGTTGATGTTCATAAACCGGCATACTTTGCCCCGGAAGATGTTTCTCCCCGCGAAATTGAGGCTGTCGCCATCCGGATTCACATACACATGCATGGGGATGCTGCCTTCGAGCAGGAGCCTGGTGAATGCCCGGTGGAACGCGCGGTCGTATTTGTTGAAGGAAATGAAGGTCAGTGCGAACAGGGAGCCCTCATGACCGATAAAATAACGGGCTACATGCTGGGTGATGCCGGGCGATACTTCCTGCGATTCATCGAGATAATAATTCGGATATCCCAATGCGGAATCCGTTACTGTGAGCCGCTCGGTTTTGATGCGGTACTGCCGGAAGATTTTCTGCAGGTTTTTGACGGTGAATTCTCCCGGTACCCGATGGCTGGATATTTCGGTGCCGTCGGTATTGAAGAAGTCTACGCGGCCCTGGGAAATGGCCTGCAAACGGGAGAAAATCCCGGTAGTGTCCTGCGCGGTAGCGGAAAAGCCGGCCAGCAAAAACAGGAGGGCATAGGTAATAGCTTTCATGGCGGATAAATATCACTAAAGATATTACATCCGCTTCGATTTTGCACCGGCCGCGATCACCAGCAAAGCCACGATCAGGATAAAGCTGTACTCGCTGCCCCCGGAGCCGTGTTCTCCTACAAACCAGCCCAGCCGGGCGTGGATCAGCACGATACCCATCAGGAGCAGGAGAATGAAACCGGCCGTCAGCAGCCGGGTGTACCATCCGAATGCCAGCAACAGCCCCCCGGCAATTTCAAACACCGTGATGCCCCATACCAGCGCCAGCCCGAAGGGGAGGCCTTCGCTTTCCAGGTATCCGGCAAAACGCGGGATGGTACCGTTCAGCAAACGCACCAGCGCATGGGCAATAAAAATAAGGGCAGTGCTGAGGCGCAGTGCGATCAGCCACTGCGGCAGCGTCAGGAAAGGGTATTTGCTCATGTTCCGAAAATATGACAATGCCGGGAAGCAGGCAATCCCGAAAAATCAGTATTTTTGAATTATGTAGTCAACTACATATATTTGATAAAACATCTTACCATGCACCATGCTTTTGACATCCGGCCGTTGAATAACGGCTACACGGCGCGGATCATCGACTTGATATTGCCCATCCAGCAGGTGGAGCACAGCATTCCGGTTACGCTGGCCGATCAGCCGGACCTGCTCGACATCGAAGGTTTTTACCAGCAGGGCGGCGGCCAGTTCTGGGGCGCGGTTCAGGGGGAACAGCTCATCGGTTCCATTGCGCTGATTGCCATCGGCCACCAGGCGGGCGCCATCCGCAAAATGTTCGTTAAAAAGGAATTCAGGGGCAAGGAACTGTCCATCGCCCAGCAACTGCTCGACCGGCTGATCGCCTATTGCCGGGAACAGGGCATTCACGACCTGTTCCTCGGTACCGTGGAAGTGCTCAAAGCCGCGCAGCGGTTCTATGAAAGGAACGGCTTCCACCGCATCGAAAAAGCGGATCTGCCGGACTATTTCCCAAGGATGCCGGCCGACACGTTATTCTTTCACCTGCATATACCCGCCGCATGAACCTGATCGACGCAGCCGGCATGCTGGCATTGGGCACACGCTTACAGCGCCTCAGCGAACGCCTCCGCAAGGAAGGCGCGCAGGTCTACAAAGCCTGTGGTATCGACTTCGAGCCGAAATGGTTCCCGGTGATTTACACACTCACCCTGAAACCCGTACTGGGCGTAGTGGAAATCGCGGAAGAAATCGGCTATACCCATCCTTCCACCATCAGCCTGCTGAAAGAACTGGAGAAAATGAAACTGATCCGCTCCAAAAAAGATAAAGTGGATGAAAGGAAACGCCTCATCCAGCTTACTGCGAAAGGCCGGCAACTGGTGGAGCAGATGCGCCCGGTGTGGGATGGCATCACGGCTGCGCTGACAGCTATTACGGACACGCCGCATAACCTGATGGCGGCCATCCGGGAGGTGGAGGAAAAGCTGGAGACACAATCGTTCGAGGAAGTGGCGAAAGAAAAGATGGGGCTTACAGTCCCGCGAACGTAAAGGGTTTGCTTTTCACGAACGATCTGACGGCGTTGCCCGCGTAGGTTTCTCCATTCACGAGGCTCAGTTTTTTCACCGGCGCCTTCGGCGAAAAGTCCACATCCCTGAAGTTTACCCAGAACACGTTCGGCGTCAGGGTGGTTTCAAAATAATAGACGAGGTTTTTATGGTCAGATACGGAACGCCACTGCGTGGAAGAGATATTCGGCTGTGCGGGGGTGGAAATGCCCAGCGGCACGGAACAATTCCTGATCACGCTGAAAGCGATGGCCACCGCCACGCGGGTATTGTCGGTGCGGGGAACGGCAGCCGTATAAAATGAAGCCCTCACAAACCGGTCGGCCGCGCGGTTGGTGCCGGGCAGCATCACCGTTCCGCCGATCTCCTGCCAGTATTCGTTCAACGCCAGCTGTTTGTCGAAAATGGGGGAGTTGGTCATCACCGTATAGGCGGTATCGTGATGAATGACGAGTTTGCCGTCGACATACTCGAAAATCGCGTTGTCGCCGGAGGCGTCCGATAGCGAAAGATGCAGCGTAGCCAGGCGGTTCTGGCCCGGCACCTCGGCGGTCACGATCACAAATTTTTCCTGCCGCAGGTCTTTAACGGCCTCATCCACGGAGGCGTAATTATCGAGCACATATTGCACCCAGGCGGCAATGGAAAGGCCGGGCTTCTGCTGGTCCCATTTCGGGTATTCCGATTCCACCAGCCAGAGCAGGTTGGCCACCAGGCCCTTTTCATTCATGCCGTCGGTGCTGGAAATATCGTAGCCGGACGCCACTACGCTGCCGTACCTGGAAGTCCACTGGATCGATTTCGCTCCTACCGCGCCGTTTCTGTTCATCCCCCTGGGGAATATCCAGAGGTTGGTGAGGATGTCTTCTTTCCAGTCCATCGACCGGGCCGTGAGAATGGTCTTATTGAGGCCTTTGTATACCACGCGGGTACAGGCGAAAACGGATGGGGCGGCCAACGTCAGCAGCAGCGCCCAGATCAGGGGTATCAGGCAGGTTTTCATTTGCAGGGATTTATGAGGATAACATATTTCCCGCCGGAAGTGTTCAGACGGGTCCCCGGTTTATGCATCTTCCCGGTCAGGCAGGAGTATTTTGCCCGGTTCGATGCCACCCTTCGTGTTCCTGGCCGGCCGATTCGCTATCTCTTGCTGAAGAAAAAACCGCACCGGCACATAATAGCGCCGGCGCGGTTTTTATCATAATTCCAATCTTTCGGTAATCCCCACTTCCGACAGGAAATCAGCATCGTGCGAAATGACGATTAAAGTTCCGCGGTAACCGGCGAATATTTTTCCCAGCATCTCGATGTTACGGAGGTCTAGATTGTTGACCGGCTCATCGAGGAAAATGATGTCGGGCGTTTTGTTCTGCAACACCATGCAGCAG
Organism: Chitinophaga lutea; assembly: GCF_003813775.1. Taxonomy (NCBI): domain Bacteria; kingdom Pseudomonadati; phylum Bacteroidota; class Chitinophagia; order Chitinophagales; family Chitinophagaceae; genus Chitinophaga; species Chitinophaga lutea. Next base: position 233,121 of record NZ_RPDH01000002.1, read on the forward strand.
AGCGCGAGCCGCAGCATTTCACCGCCGCTGAGTACGGCGCAGCGTTTATCCCAGCTGTCCGGCAAAAAAAGGAAATTGGCGAGCAACGTATGCAGCATGGGCATTTCGAGCCGGGTTTCATTGTACGCCTCCGCCTGTTCCAGTACGGTTTTCTGCCGGTCGATGAGGCTGTAATCCTGGTCCAGCAGCAGGGTAGTGCAGGGGCTCCGGTGGAGTTGGCCGGAGCTGGGTCCGATGCTGCCTCTCAGCAGGTTCAGGAGCGTGGTTTTACCGCTGCCGTTGCCGCCGGTGATGGCCAGCCTGTTGCCGCTGCGGATGGTGAACGAAAGCGGCTCCGGCCATAACGCCTCCCCGTTTTCATAGGCGTAGTTGATGGCCTGCGCTTCCGCCAGCACTTTCCCATGCGGCAGCGCCGGGTTGTCGAAAAAACCTTTCATGATGCGCTGCACCTGTGCCATGGCGGCTGCTTCCTGCATGTCCGCCCGGAGCTCGCTGACCTTGTCGCTATGCACCTGTTTGAGTTTGGCGGTGCTGACTTCCGCTTTCATCTTGCGGCCGTTGATCAGGATCTTCGGCTCATTGGCCCGCCTGGCGCCTTTGCGCGCCTGCGCATCCGCATGCTGCTTGCGTTCCATCGTCTGCTGCTGCTTCAGTTTCGCTTCTTTGAAGGTTTTCTCGTGGTGGGCGAGGTTGTGCTCCAGGGCGGCCGATTCTATACTTTTCTGTTCCGCATAAAAATCGTAGTTGCCGCCGTATGCCTTGATCCCGCCGGGCTGCAGCTCCCATATAGGTGTGCAGCGGCGCAGCAGTTCCCGGTCGTGGCTCGTCAGCAGCACGGTACAGGTGGTTTGCCGCATCCATTGCAGCAACTGTTCCCGGGCCTGGCGGTCGAGGTGGTTGGTAGGCTCGTCGAGCAGTACGATATCGGGTTCGAAAATATCGATGCCGGAAAGGAAGAGCCGCGTCTTCATCCCGCCGCTGAGCTGGTCGAGGGGCTGCTGCAGGTCGATGCCCGCAATGCCCCACCTTACAAACGCTTCTTCGCAGCGGGCGGTAATGTCCCACTGGTTTTCCAAAAGCTCGTAATGATGCGGGTCGGTAGAACCCTGTTCTACGGCCTGTAAGGCGTCCAGCAGCGGGGCGATGCCCAGTGCGGCCGCCACCGTGAGCCGGTTGAAGTGACCGTAGTGCTGCGGCACATAATACAAATGGCCGGTTACCTGCAAATCGCCGGAGAACTGTTTTTCCTGCCCGGCAATAATCCGCAGCAGCGTCGTTTTGCCGGCGCCGTTAGGGCCGGCGATCGCGGCTTTGTCTCCCTTCTGAAGCGTGAAATGGACGTTACTGAAAAGCGGTTTGCCGTTGGGCGTATGATAATTGATTTGTTGTGCGCTGATATACATCTGTGATCATGAATTGGGTTAAAGATGGGCTGTAACAGCCGTAAACGGTCCGTGTGCGGAATGTGAGTTTCATCGCGGTAATTGTTTTGATTAGAAAATGTAATTGAAAATATGGGCCGTAAATGGCCTGAAAAAGCAGCGGGCGCTGCGTGTATGTATGTAAGTGATTACTTCATGATGGCGCAAAGATAGAAAAAATCCGGATATTTTTACCACGATAGGTGAACACTACCCCTTCGCTACCCTTCCGATACGGATACGTTACCCCTATAGGAGGTAACGTATAGGTGGCTAAGAGATGGCTAACAGGTGGCGTATGGGTAACGTTCCACGAATGAAACCCAATACCAGCGCCATTCTAAGTCCATTTTTTCTCCGATTTTTGTCCGGTTTCAGCCCATGCCACGACCATGTCACGATCAGGGCATGACGAGAGAGATAGCGGTAAATAATTGATTACTAATTAATAGCGAAGGCTTTTTAAATAGGAACATTACTTCCGCCATAAACGCACATGTACGACCTGTTCCAGCACCTGTTCCCGGTAATTACGGCTGATGGGAATGCGGAATTCCCGGATGATGATCTCGTTGTTCTCGATCGCTTCAATCTTTGATTTGGAGACGAGAAAGGACTTGTGTACGCGGATGAACGACGCCCTGTCGAGCTGCTCCTCCACATTCCGGAGATACATCAGCGTCATGAACTTTCCCCGCGTGGTCTGGATGGATACATAGTTCTGCAGTGCTTCCACGTACAATATCTCTGAGAAACAGATCTTTTCGTACTTGTAGTCGCATTTGATGAAGAAGTGATCGGCCGCGGCGATGGCTTCGCCGGACGTGCTTTTATGCAACAGCTGGTGGTAATGATGGGCCTTGGTGACGGCTTTGAAAAAACGGGAAAACGTGATGGGTTTCACGAGGTAATCGAGCACATCCAGCTGGAAACCTTCCAGCGCATAACTTGGATAGGCGGTGGTGATGATCACCATCGGCGGGTGCTGCAGGGTTTTGAGGAACTCGATGCCGTTGAGCACCGGCATCTGTATGTCGAGGAAAATGAGATCGGGTTTGTTTTCATGCAGCAGGCGGGCCAGTTCCAGCGGGTTATTGCCGGTGCCGGTCAATTGCAGGAAATCTATTTCGCGGACGTAATTGACGATGCATTCCCTCGCCAGCGGCTCATCATCTATCACTACACATTTTATGGCCATGAATTTGATTTTAAACGGTTATGCGGGTATCGGTTCCGGCACTGCTTTCACCCGGTGCAGATGCAAACGGAGGCTGATGCGGAAAACAGTTTCTTCCTGCCGCACCTCCAGCCCATAATGGCCTGGATACACCAGGTCGAGGCGGCGCTGCACGTTTTTCAGGCCGATGCCCCCGTAGGGCAGGATCTGCTGGCTGGCCGACGGCTGTGACGCGACGCTGTTGGCGACCTCAAGCTGGAGCGACTGCTGGCTGAACCGCAACCGCATACTGATCCAGTTGGGGGCGTCTTTATGCTGCGATACATGTTTGAAGGCATTTTCCATAAACGGCATCAGGATAAACGGCGCAATCGCGCAACCGGTGTAGGGTGGCCCGTCGATGTCTACCGTAGTGGTGATATTGTGCTCCTGGCGCAGTTTTTCCAGCTCGATGAAATTTTCGAGGTAAGCCAGTTCCTGCTCCAGCGGGATTTCGTGCTCATTGCATTCATATAGCTGGTACCGCAGGAGGCTGGAGAATTTCGCCAGCGATTCGGACGCCATGTCCGGGTTTTTATGGATGAGCACAAAAATCGAATTGATGGTGTTGAAGAGGAAGTGCGGGTTGAATTGCGATTTGAGGAACTTGAGCTCCGTTTCCAGTTTTTCTTTTTCCAGCTCATGCGTACGGTTACGGGCCTGTACCCAGTTTTTGGTGAGTTTCACGCTCATGGCCAGCGTCATGCTGGCGGCGGAAGAGGGCAGGGTATTGACCTGGAAAAAATACCGCCAGTTGGAGGGCTCTACTCCGTAAAGCTCCTGCAGGCTGCGGCCGGACATCCAGCTGCTGACATAATATCCCGGCACGATCAGCGCGCCCACGCAGATGATGGTGGCGATGACGGTGACGACGTAGGTGATATAATGCCCCTTTTCGAGCAGGCGGGGCAGGAGGAAATACAGGTTGAAGTAGACGCCGGCCGCCTGGAAAATCACGTAAAATAGGAACTTGATGGCATAAGGCGTGTACAGCACGTTGTTCAGCACGGCCCATACACTGCCGATGGTGAGCGTCCACCACAACAGATGGTAGAAGAACCAGAAAGGCAGGTGGTACAGTTTGTACCGGAAAAACCAGTTGTACCGGGCGGCAGGAATTGACAACATATCGGCGATTGAAAGCGGTCCCTTAAATTACTGAAAATCCCGTCAAAGCGCCCTTTTAGTATATGAAAAGCATCAAAACATTGCTGAAAGGATACAGAACATTGCCAAGCGGTTTCCCGGGACTGTAAAAGCGCTTTTGCGTTTAAAAGCTGCGCCTCGTCAATTTTATACGGCCGCAGGGCAAATAAAGTTCCCGGAATGCCGGCGTGTTGATTCTTTTGGGGCATCAATACCGCCATCATGCAACGCCTGTTACTCCCATTCCTCCTCATGGCTTTTTTGCCGCCCGCACGCGCGCAGGTGTCGGGGAAACTCACCGATGCCGAAGGCCGCCCGCTGCCGCATGCAGGCGTGCTGCTGCTCCAGGCCCGTGACAGCGCCCTGGTGAAATCCGCACTCACCAATGATTCCGGCGTGTTTCAGCTATCGGTGCCAGCCGGCGAACATTTCCTGCGCTTCACTTATACCGGCTTCCGGCCCCGGGATCTGCCCGCCGGCCGCGGCGACATGGGCGTGATCGTATTGCAACCGGCCGCCCGCGATCTGAATGAAGTGGTGGTGCGCGCGGAAAAGCCGCTTTTCCAGCAAAGCGCCGGCGGGCTGGTGGTGAACGTGGCCGGCAGCGTTTTGTCGCGCGGCAACTCAGCGTTGCAGGTGCTGGAGCGTTCACCGGGCGTGACGATCGATCAGCGCAACGCCGGCATTTCCCTGAATGGGAAAGACGGTGTCGCCGTGATGCTGAACGGTAAGGTGCAACGCATGTCGACGGCGCAGCTCATCTCCCTGCTGGGCAGCATGAGCGCGGACAATATCGAAAAGATCGAACTGATCGCCACACCCGGTGCAGGTTTCGATGCGGAAGGCAGCGCGGGTTTCATCAACATCGTGCTGAAAAAAGACAAACGCGCCGGCACGAGGGGCGCCATGTCCGCTACCGCCGGCCACGGCTGGGGAGAAAAGGGCACCATCAGTCTGCAGTTGGCGCACAACCGGAAGAAACTGGGCATCAATGGGGCCTACACGTACTCGCGCGACAATACCTACAGTTTTATGTTCATCCGCAGCACCCAGTATATGCCTATACTGGGCGGCGACCTGGAAGTGCATTTCCGCGACACGGCCCACCGCATCACCAACAACCATGAAGCCTCCCTGGAACTGGAATTACAACTCAACCAGAAAACCACTACCGGCGCAGCATTCACTTTCCAGCACAGCGGCAACTCCCTTCGTACCAACACCCACGCCACCTATAACGCATTGCCCGATTCGGTGTTACTGTTCAACGGTTTCACGCACCAGCGCAACCGGTGGACGAACGCCGGCGCCACGTTCTACCTGGCGAAGAAACTTCGGGAAGGGGAGACGGTAAATCTCCAGGCCGACTATCTCTACTTCTACAACAACAACCCTTCCACCGTCACCAACACCTTCCTCACCCCGCTGGGCGAGCCCGCTGGTGGGAACGACAGCCTGTTCTCTCCACACCAGCAAGGCGATGCGCGCACCACCATCCGCGTAGGCGTGCTGAAAGCAGACTACACTCGTCAGCTAACCCGCAAACTGAAACTGGAAGCAGGCATCAAAGGCACCTCCACACACGTATCCAGCGCATCAGGCATCCGGAGCCTGGTCAACGGGGATTGGGTGTACCGCAGTGAAGCCAAAAACGATGTGGGCATGCAGGAAGGCGTGGGCGCCGCATATGCTTCTTTACAGGCGCAGTTCGACTCCGCCACCCGCCTCGATGCAGGCATGCGTTACGAATATGCGTTCACAGCGGTAGAGAACGAGCGTACCAAAGATCGTGTGATCGACCGCCGGCGCGGCGTACTGTTCCCGAATATCGCACTCACGCGCCGGTTGAGCAGCGTTGCTGAACTGCAGCTGTCTTACACCAAACGCATCGGCCGCCCCACTTACAACGACCTGGCTTCTTTCGTATTTTACAGCGATCCCACGGCCGTGTATACCGGCAATTCCCTGTTGCAGCCCGCCATCACCCATAACATCAAACTGAATTACCAATACCGTTCGTATGCCTTTTCGCTGCTCTACAGTCGCGATGAACAGCCTATCGCACGCTGGCAACTCACGAAAGGGCCGGCGGAGAACCTGTTGTACATCTCGCCGCAAAACATGGCGTGGCAGCAGTATCTCACCTTCCAGGCCGTTGCCCCCGTGAAAATAAATACCTGGTGGAGCATGAACTATGGCTTTACCGGCGGGTTACGGTGTTTTAAGGTGCTGCACACCATGCAGCCTGTCGAAAAAAGTTATTTCGGTTATTCGGTTACGGCCAGCCAGCTGTTTGCCCTGCCAAAAAACTGGTCGCTTGAAATATCCGGCTGGTATACAGGCCAATCGTATTACGGGTCTGTCCGGAGCAACCCCGCGGGTACCCTCAATGCCGGCGTCAAAAAGGAGCTTTCCAACAACCGCGGCATGCTGCAGTTCTCCGTGGCGGATATATTCCGCACCCTGCATTTCCAGAACCGGTACGGCACGCTTACGGAAGAAGTGTTCAATATCCGGAGCCATGTTGATTTTAACACGGAAACACGCCGCATACCGGTTTTCAGGTTGAGTTATTCGCGCTCATTCGGCTCAGGTGCTGCAAGGCAACGGCAGGGTAGCGGTTCGGGCGAAGAGAAAGAAAGGATCAGGAAGGATTAGAGGTCGCGGATGTATTCCAGCATCAGGGCTATTTCATCGCAGCTCAGATGGGGGAAGCGGGCACAACTGAGCCCGTCATTAAGTTCCCGCCGCCGCCGGAGACTGTCTTCCGGAAGACCGTTCCGCAGGTACCCGCAGATCCAGGCATCGCTCCTGCGTAGCAGGATATCGCCCAACGGGGGACCGGTGAGATGTTTTTTTGTAGAATGACAGCTCAGGCAGTTAGCCCTCAGTAATGATTTGCCGGATTGTTCCATTGTTGAAAATTTGGTCGGGCTGAGTGCCGGGTTCACAGTGGTATCGCTTGTTTCAAAAGTGACCGATTTAAAAATCCGGAGGATAGTATCCACCGGCAAAGTGCCTTTCCCGTAAATCGTAAACCTGGTGTCTTTCCTGACGCGCGGCACGACCATCGAAATATAATCCCGGCCGGCATTTTCGGGAATGGTAATATGGGCGATCAATCCGTTCACGGTATCGCGGGCAAACCGGAGCGGCACCGGTATTTCTTCCTCGAGATCCACACCATACAGGCCATAATCGAACCATAAAGTGTCCAGCCCTTTGGCCAGGCCTCCCACGTAACTGTCGGCTCCATTTTTCCTGAAAATTTGCCAGCCGGGCGGTGCTTTTATTTTAAACGCACCGAAATGAAGGGTGTTCCACTCAGGGTGCAATTCTTTTTTTGAAGTACCGCAGGCCAGTATGGATAATAAAATCACGATAAGGGATAATCCTCGCATCTCCCAAAAATAAAAAAAGCCGCACAAAACTGTACGGCCTTTTGTTCTCAGTGTAACATCACTATTCCCACGCGTCATTAAAAGCGTTTTTGGCTATTACAGACAGCTGGCGTTTGGTTCCGCTCCATGAATTGACGGACACGGCCAGTTCTACTTTGTTGGGATATTTCACCACCACGGTCTGGATGCCGCGGCCGCCGTCCCATACCAGCAGCCCGCCTTTTCCGTAGGAGCGGCCGATGATGGTCATATGCGAATCGTCTTCGTCCCAGCCCAGCAGGTCTTTGTCCATGGCAGCCTGCTGTTCTTTGCTCAGCAGCGTTTCGGAATGGCAGAGATAAGCCATGAAACGGGCCATTTCCATGGTGGAGAGGTAGTATCCGCCGCCGCCGGAACTATGCGTCCAGTCGCCGGGCTGGTGATAGGCCAGCTTCGGGCCTTCGTTGAACGCCATGGCGCTGGGGCCATCAGGTTTGCAAAGTGCTTCCGCGATGCCGATTGGTGTAAACACATGTTTTTGCATGTAAGCGATATAGTTCTGGCTCATCCAGTTCTCGAATCCTTCGCTGTCCGGCAGCATGGCGGCTTCGGTTTGCTGGGCGAAACTTTTGTTGTAGAGGTAGGGTATCATCGCCCTGAACAGCGCGAAGTTCATGTTGGAATAGAACGCGGGCTTCGCCGGGTTTTCCAGCCCGTTCTGGGCCAGGAGTTTCATGGCTTCATAGCTGGTGGCGTCGGTCAGGATGCCGGAGCGGTGTGTGAGCAGTTCCTTGAAAGTAATGTCACGCACGGCTTTGATGGCTTTAAAGTAAGCCGGCAGCCAGGGACCGATACTGTCCGTCACTTTCAGGTTGTTTTTCTTCAGCAGCTGTAACGCGGCCACACCGGTGATGGATTTGGTGACGCTCGCAATGTTGATCTCCAGCTCCGGGCGCATGGGGCTTATACGGTCCCCTACGAGGTAACCATATCCGCCGGAGCAGGTGTCGACCCACTTGCCGTTCTGGGTAATCACGAACGAAAAACCGCGCGGCTGTGTTTCCTTGGACTGGAGGATGCCTGCTTTGAGCAACGCTTTAAATTTCGATACGCTGAATTTTTTGGGCGTTGTTCCTTTGTCCTTGATACAGGAGGATGCTGCTACTGCAATGGTGAAGGCTAACAGCGAATGTTTCAATAACGTTTTCATGTTGTACTTTTTGGGGTGAAAAATTTAACACTGCAAAGCTGCAACATGAAACACCGTTATGAATTGTGGAATTAACGGATAGGGGATTTGAATTTATAAAAAAATGCCCCCGGTAAACGGCCGGGGGCATTCAACATCTTACCAGTATTGTTGTGTACTGTCTACTTTGCCGTCTTTGGTAAATACCAGTTTCTGGTCGCCTGGTTTACCGTCCAGCTCTACCTGGTAATACACCTCACCGTTTCTTTCCAGCCGTTGTACATCATCGATCCGGTAGTCTTTGTAATCGGCCTGGATGGTCTTTTTCACCGCCGCAGGCAGGTCCGCATTACGGATATCCCGCTTGAACGCTACCAGTTTGCCGGTTTCGTCGAAGAGGGCTTTGTGGTCTACCATGTTTACGTCAAAATCCGCTTCGTACAGGTTGCCTTTTTTCTCCCAGTCGAGCCCCGTTGTTCGGGGGAATTTGGCCCTGAACGCTTTTGTAATGGAGGCAGGCACCTGGCTGGCGGGCACATCCTGGGCTAACGCGGCGCTGCCTGTCAGCAGCACGGCCAGCAGCATCAACATTTTCATGATTCACAGTTTTGGTTATTTGTATAACAACCGGCAGACGGTATTGTTATGCTGCGAACAGCTGTAGCCGCGCTCAAAACCGGAATATGAATGATATAAACAATTTGCAAAATTATGTAACAACAGTAGAGCTGTTCGTTTCTATTTTTGTTGCCCCGGCGTGCCGGGCGTAGCAATTTCAAGTATCAAAAATTCAACTTAACCTTCAGCAACATGAAACATCTTGTTTTGATCGCCGCCACCGTTGGCATTTCCCTGGCCGCCTGCAACAATAACAAACCGGCCGGCAACACCGACAGCACGCAGACAGTCGCGGGTACCCCGGCGGCGCCGGCAGTTTCGCCTGTGAAAGAAATCGTATCCGGTTACCTGCAGATCAAAAATGCACTGGCCGCGGATAACGCCAGCGATGCGGCCGCCGCCGGCAAAACTTTGGCGGCAGCATTCGGCAGCATCGACGCATCCACCATCCCGGCGGAGCACAAGACACTGTACACCGAAATCGAAGGCAATGCCAAAGAGCACGCAGAACACATCGGCGATAACGCGGGCAATATCAAACACCAGCGCGAACATTTCGAAATGCTCAGCAAGGATGTGTACGACCTCGTGAAAGCCATGGGCGCCGGCCAGCCATTGTATTACGATTTCTGCCCGATGTACAACGACAACAAGGGCGGCAGCTGGCTGAGCGAAACGCAGGAGATTAAAAACCCTTATTTCGGCAGCTCCATGCTGACCTGCGGTTCAGTGAAAGAGGAACTGAAATGAGCCGACGGAAAAAATGGCTGGCCGGGATACTGATCATACTGGCCGGCATTCAATTCATACAGCCTGTCCGCAATGAAAGCGGGCAGGCATTTTCGTCAGACATTACCGGGGTTGTGGCAACACCTCCCCACATCGCCGCCATACTGAAAGCCGCCTGCTACGATTGCCACAGCAATAACACCCGTTACCCCTGGTATACCTATGTTCAACCGGCGGGCTGGGTCCTCGCCCGGCATGTTGCGGAAGGAAAGGAGGAGTTGAACTTCCACCTGTTTGGAACATATACGCCCCGCAGGCAGGCATCAAAACTCCGTTCTATCGCGAGCAGTATAAAAGACGGCACAATGCCGTTGATTTCGTACAAATGGCTGCACCCGGAAGCAAGGCTCACCCCGGCACAGCGCGAGGCCGTTCTGCATTGGCTGGAAGGGATTGGGAAAGATTGAGAATGCCGGTGATTGAATTTTGCGCTTTCATTGAATCAAGTGAGATGGCCGCGATCGATATGCATTGAGCGGACGCTTCTCCATTCATGCTCCGCCCGGGTCATTAACAACGCATTGTCGAAGCGCACCGAAATGCCGTTTTGCTCAAAGAAACTGGCTTTTACCTGTGTTACTTCGAGCGGTGTTACATTCCAGTCATAAACATGCAACTGAATCCCGTCGAGTTCGTGGCTGCCGTTAGGGGAGTAGCCCGTGGCGCCGCTTTCAAAGAAGGCGGATGCCTGGTCGAGATGATCAAACACAGAATCCTGCGGAAATTGCGCTATCGCCCTGGCCGTGATGGAAATCTGCGTATGATGGGTGCTGTCGAAGGCCACATGATAACTGTCCGCGGTTTCGCGCACGTCAAAATCAGCATGATAGTGCCGGCCGGGGAAAAATCGCCCGCCGAGCCACGCGTTCAGACGAGATGAAGTGTCTCTCCGGGGAATATACACACCCGATTTTGTTTCCCCGTTTTCTTCCCATTCCACGGCAATACGGTGTGCACCGTTCTCGGAGTTAAGACCCATGAAATCAGGAAATCCCTTCGGTTTGAGGTGCTTCAGCCTTATCAGGCAGATGCCGGCCACAGCCAGTCCCCTCTGTAATTTCGGGCGAAAAACGGGAGGGAGCAGCTGTTGTATCTCCGTGGGGTCGGCCGTAAAATTGACCAGTATGCGGCGATCGATGCTCCCATGCATGACGGGGATTTTAATCATATTCCGAAGCTACGGAATTACACGAATTTCTTCAGCAGGGCTGCACCGAATCCCCGGCTGAAAAATCCACGACCGGGAAACCCGGATTTCACCCTTCTCCGTATATAAAACTGCCTGATACGACGGAAGGGCATCGTCAGGAAACGTTGGTCAGCGGCCACACATTCATCCGCCTCGTCAACCCGGATGACTGTTCCGGCATGGCGCGAAACAATTTGGATGGATTTTTGTAATACCATTGTCAATACTAAAACCTACAATATGAAGAACAAACAGATCATTGCCATTTCCACACTGGCAGTAACCGGCCTGCTTTCGTTTTCGTGCAACAAGAACGACGACCCCAACCCCGATATCATCTGGAGCATTCCGCTCAGCACCAAGTTTGAAAATCCGACCCCCGCGAACCGCACCGAAACGGGGTTGTTAACAATGCAGCTGTTCTCCAACAACGTGCTCAAGTATTCTTTCCGGGTCGAGAATCTCGCTTCCGGCGACCAGCTCACCATGGCGCATTTCCATACGGGCAATCCCGTGGTGAACGGCCCCGTGATATTACCGTTCCCGGCATTTACGGGCACCTCGGCATCCGGCGAAATAACCATCCGGGCCTCACTCGCGGATAGCCTGAAAGACAGTAAGAACGATATCTACTTCAATGTGCATTCCACCCAGTTCCCGGGCGGCCTGGTAAGAGGCACCGTGAACAGCGACATTCTCGTGGCGGCGGACGTAGCACTGAACGGCACGAACGAAGTACCGCCAACGCCCACTCTGGCCACCGGCAGGGCGCTGATCAGGCTCACGGTAGACCGGAAACTCTATTCACTCGTAACGGTCACGAATGCACCGGCAGGTGATGCCCTGACCGCCGCACACATCCACCGCGGCGCCACCGGCGCTAACGGCGCAGTGCTTGTAGGTTTGTGCGCCAGTGCGGCGGATTTCGGTACGCCGAAAACGACCCAGCTCGACGAACCGACCGCCAGCGCTGTGAAAACGGAAGCGTTATACGTGAACGTACATTCCACGGCTTTCCCCAACGGGCTTATCCGGGGGCAAATCCGCTAACACCGCATCAATGCATAAAAAAGGTTGCTTCCATCGGGAGCAACCTTTTGTTTTTGTAACGATAACTTATGATCAGCCGGGGAACGGCCTGTCGCGTAGAAAACGCGTCACCGTTACTTTCTGCAGCCCCTTGTCCGCGTGCAGCGATTTGTAGTGCGTCGTAAGGTCGCGCTCGAACGCGAAAATGGTTTTGGTCATGGCAATCAGCCGGTATACTTCCGTTACGCCGTTATATACCTGGGTCGCCACCAGCTTGTCGTACGAATAGGCGCCTTCCCGCCTGCTGCGGTCGGCGTATTCTTCCCTGAATGCGGGCGGCGCGTCGTTGTAGGTGACCCCGAGGAGCGTGTTCCTGGGCAGGGCCAGCTCATCCTCCAATTGTTTCTTCAGCGTGGCGGCAAACGACGCATCGGTGCCTTCCACCGTGACCTTCGTTTCATAATTCGCGTCGCCGGTGATCCGCACCCAGTTGCGGCCGGCCAGGGTAGTGGCTATCACCTTGATGCTGGCCGTCAACGTGCCGTCGCTCAGGCGGATATACGTGATGCCGGATTTGTTCGTGGTGACGGTGATTTTATTGTCCTGCACGGTGGCGCCGGCAATGTCAGGGTGATCGGACGCGACCGTATAAGGTTTCACCTCACCGGTGATAACGATCTCTGTTTGCTGCCCTGCCAGCAGTTGAACGGTACTGGTGTTTACAGGGATTTTGGCGGCCTCCTGGTCCTTCTTGCAGGACAGCAGGGTCAGGCACGGTACAAGGAAAATAAGTACGTGAAAAAGGCGCATAAGATGGTTTCAATCCGTTAACAAATATGCCGCATCCGGCAGGTTTAAAAATAGATAAAATATCCATCTTCAAAACCAAAGGATGCGGCTCGATAAATTCATCGATGGCGGAATACCGGCTGACGGATATCAGGTGCACCGGCGCCCATCGGGATGCCCTTCGCGGGTGGCGATCAGCTGCAGCAAACTCTCGTGGATGTAAAAATCCCATCCTGCCTTACAATCGTTATAGCAGGCCAACGCGGGCGTCAGGCCCTGGTGCGTCATGGAAATGGCCGTAGTATCCTGTTGCCGGCGGATATCCCAGACCAGTGCGGTGCCCTGCCATTCCTTTTTGTTGCCGAGCCAATGGAGGTGGCAATCGGTCACGCGCCACACGATTCTTTCGCATGGATTGAACTCTTCGACCTTAAAGTCCACGTAGGTGTCCCGTAATGTTACCGTAAAGGTGCTGTGGAGCCGGGATGCGCTCCCCCTGACGTTAGCCGCCCACCAGGCCGGCACGTTGCAGATCTGGTCGAATACCTGTTGGGCGGGAGCGTTGACGGAGATGCCGGCGGCATAATGTTGTTCCATATTTTTTTTAACCACAAAGCTATCCCGCGCCGTGATGGAGGTATTGTACGAATCGGAAGCGGTCAGGAACGGTAAAACATCTTCCCGAAATCGCCCGCGCTGCTTTCGAACCGCGATGGCGGCCAGCCGGTGAAACGTTTGAACTCCCTGATGAAATGCGCCTGGTCGTAATACAGGTGATAAAACTGCCTGTTGTCAAGGATGGTGTGCGGATGATTGGCGAGGGCCTGGAATACCGCCTGGAAGCGGGTAATGGCACAAAGGCCCTTGGGGCTGACACCCAGCTTTTCGGCAAATTTCATATTCAGCCACCGGCTGCCGTACCCGGTTTCCGCCTCCAGCTCCCGGATGCTGACGCGCCCGGCGGAGGTGTTGATGCGGTCTATGCAATAATCGAAAACATTGTCCCGGTCGTCCCGCAGCATGCCTGCCAGCACCTCCTGCAGTAGCCGGATCTTTTCTTCGGCCCCCGGCGCATGGCCGGCTCTTTCTTCCAGGTGGCGGGCAAGTTTCCCCCAGACATCTTCCAGCTGCAACACCTGGTTTTTCAGTTCGCACTGTTTGACGTTAAAGAACCGGTAAGCGCCTCCCGGGCTGAATTCAATGCCGATGATCCCCGAAGGCGCATCTGATAACACGTCCACCGTAAACGGCAGATCGCAGACGCCCACGAGCGCAAGGCGGTGCGTTCCGGCAATTTTGCAACGCCCTTCGCGTTGCGCCGACAAGCTGTTCCGGAACGGGAGCATCAGCCGGACGCAGCCGTTCGGCACAATCATTTTAAGATCGGGGCGGGGAATACGGCGGTCGCACTCCAGTACATATATCCGGTCGATATAACCCCTGAGCCGGGGATGAATGGCGGTATGTCTGAAAGTTAATTCCATCAGCGGGAAGCACGATAAAATTACGAAAACATTGCTTCCCGCTGACGGCTATATGATAGCAGATTTAAGGATGACTGATGAAGAGGGCCTTCGACGCGTACCGGGCAAGGCGGTCGGCATGGCTGGAAGAGAAGAACGAAGACAGGGTGCCCCTGCCGTAGGCGCCCATGATAACCATGGCGTTTTCCCGGCCCAGTACATATTCGAGCAGGCCGGAGCGGCTTTCGCCTTCGATGGTATGGAATGACACGTGCCGGTAGTAGCGTTCCAGCCAGTCCTGCATTTTCTGTTTTTCTTCCGCCGTTACCAGCTTGGCGGCATTGGCCGTTACGACGGAGACGGGCTTGCCTGCCAGTTGCGGGAAATTCAGCGTGAATTGCCGGATGGCGAATACGGACGAGGGGCTGCCGTCAAAGGCAAAAATGATTTCTTCCAGCCCGGTGAAATGTTCGGGCATGATGATGGCCGGGCATTCGGATTGCGCCAGCACTTTTCTTACAAAGGTATTGGGAGAGGTGCTGGAAATGTCGTCGAAGCACATCGCCGGGTCGATCAGGATCAGGTCTGCATAGCGGCTTTCGAGCAGCACCTGTTCGAGCGCATGCGCGCTGATGCTCCTCGTCTCAAAGGCCAGGCCACGGTTGATGCAGCTGTTTTCGAAGAAGGCGATATTCTTGCGGATGCGCTCTTCCTTCAGCTGTTCAACCGGGGTTTCAATACCCACCATCACGCCGCCGTATACGATGTCCTGGTGAAGCACGGCATAATGCGGATCCTGGCCGGTGCTTTCCACAAATACGCCGGTCAGCGAGCTCTGCTGCAGCCTGCAGAGAAAGGATGCGAAATCAAGCGTGCCTGCGTTGAATTTCTGCGCGTCTGCCAGGAAGAGTATCTTTTTCATGGTGGATTAATTTACCGGAAAATTACTCCCGCCGCACCCCCTGGCCAATGACGGTCATCACTGGCTGCTATGACGGAAAACGGCGTAAAAATTGTTTGCCGTCACCATCCGGCGCATCCTCAAAATGCTGGTTTCCAGTACATAACAACCATATCGTCCCCCCGGAGGCGGGGCAATGGGAATCATCCAGGGCGTCGCCCGCCGTCATTGAAATCGGCCCGCCCGCAGGTTACTTTTACGGTAAACTTGTAATACGCCTAAAACTCATCCTATGGTTATCGAACAATATGCCATCAGCATCATCTACCAGAACAGGATCTGGCATTTACCCGTCACCATTGAACAGGACGGCCCCTTCGACAAAATCACAGTCGGCATCAACGGCGAGGAAGTCTACTTTGCCCGGGACGACCATGACGGGCTCATGCCTGTGAGCCACCGCGACCACTTCGAGCCCCAATTCCTCTACCTGGTAGGTCTGGCTGTGCAGCAACAGCGGAAAATGTATAACTGACACCCGCTAAATAAAAGAGCCGCCTCGGTGTTTTGAGACGGCCCCATTTATTTTTGCATACCGGCACTGGTCAGTGAACCGGGGTATCCGCTACGCTGCTGCCTTTGATTACCTTCAGCAGTTCCGGTTTTGTTTTCTTTTCCTGGTTGAATATCCTGGCAATGATAAAGATACTGAGCAGCATGCATACCGCACCGATGAGAAAATGCACGCCGGGGAAATAGAACGGCGCGGACTTCGATGTGAAATAGGCAAACGAGCCGTTCATGACCGGCGGGCCTATCACCGTGGTGAGACTCATCAGGCTGGTCAGCGCTCCCTGCAGCTCGCCCTGCTGGTTGGATGGCACATGACCGGAAATAACGGATTGCAAAGAAGGACCGCAAATACCGCCAAGGCAATAGGGGACCAGGAAGGCGAACATCATCCAGCCTTCCGTGGCGAAGGCGAACAATGCCATACCGATCGCGTATAAAGTCAACCCGGCGTAGATGCTCTTTTCATTCCCGATTTTGGGAACCACCACCCGGGTGAGTCCGCCCTGTACCGCACCCACCAGCACGCCTACAACGGCCAGCGATATGCCCACCATTTTCTCGCTCCAGCCGAAGCGGTACTGGGTGAAAAAGTTCCAGTTGGCGTTCACCGCCTGGCTGGCGAGATAAATGAGGAAGAAGCTGATGGTGAGCCCGCCTATTTCAGGATGCTTCGTCAGGAATTTCAGGGAACCGAAGGGATTGGCCCTTACCCACTCGAATGGCCGGCGGTTCTCTTTGCTCAATGACTCCGGCAGCATAAAGTAACCGAACAGGCAATTGAAGAGACACAATGCTGCCGCGGCATAAAACGGCGCCCTGATGCCCAGTGTGCCCAGCAACCCGCCCAATGCGGGGCCCAACACGAACCCGAGCCCGAAGGCCGCACCCACCAGGCCAAAGTTTTTGGCGCGGGTGGTTTCGTCAGGGCTGATATCTGCGATGTAGGCGGTGGCGGTCGTAAAACTGGCGCCTGTAATGCCGGCAATAATGCGGCCGGCGAACAGCCATCCGTAGGTGGGCGACAGGGCGAGAATGATGTAGTCGATCCCGAAACCCAGCAGCGACAACAGCAGGATCGGGCGACGGCCGTACCGGTCGCTCAGGTTACCGATCACCGGCGCGAAGGCGAACTGGGTGGCGGCAAAGGCGAGCAGCAGCCACGCCCCGTAAGTACTGGCCTCATTTAGCGGAACGCCTTTCAACTCAACGATCAGATCGGCCATTACCGGGATGATCAGGCCCCAGCCCATGATGTCTATCAACAGGGTAACGAAAATAAAGCCGAGCGCTGCTTTTTTGTTAGTGGTTTGCATATAGTTGCTTTAGGTTTTTTCAGCTTGTTCGTGTTTTTTGAACACAGCAAACTTACTATCAAAACTTAAACAACAGGGGATGCGAATACGACATTTTTGAGGGGCGAATATGACTTTTACGGTGGTCAGGCTGGCTGGATATCGTAGGCAATGTACCGCCAGCGCGGATCCTGTTGTGGATCGGCGCCGCTGGAAGGATGCCTGAACAGGTACCTGTCGTCTTTGTTGCCGATGAAATACCGGCTGTACCAGTCGCTGACGATGCTCGCCTGCTGTTCGATCCCGTATTCGTGAAACGGTCTCGAAGGCGGCATTTCGTAACGGTAGCCCGCTGCGCCGCCTCCGCTGCAGATCGTTTCGGTCAATGCCTGCACCACAAAAGCGCTGTCGCGGGAAGAATGTTCGATTTGCCAGGCGTGCACCAGCTCATGGATGAATACTTCCCCATACTTCCTTACCAATCCGCTGGGATTCATTTTTCCGATGTTGTATAAACGGGGATCGGCCATCGCGTCGGGCCCCATGTTCAGGGTAATGCTGCCGTCGGGCTCCGGCCAGACGAATGCACGGTCATCCGCGCCGATGGTATCGGTCAGCCAGATGTTATGGATCGACGGGAGGGAACCCTTAAACACCACAGCATTCGCCCAGTCATATTCTTCCTGGTGGAGGCGGCGGCGGTTGGAGCCAATCCGCGCAACGCCCATGGCCAGCAAGGCATAAAAAGTCCCGAACGGCCCTTTCATCCACAGTACGCCCGCCACAAGCCGGGCGCCGGTATCGAGCGAGCCGGTTGCGATCAGCGAAATGGCGCCAGCCCCGAGAAAAACGACCAGCCCCACCGTGGCGG
Source organism: Chitinophaga lutea (assembly GCF_003813775.1). Lineage (NCBI taxonomy): Bacteria > Pseudomonadati > Bacteroidota > Chitinophagia > Chitinophagales > Chitinophagaceae > Chitinophaga > Chitinophaga lutea. Next base: position 250,987 of record NZ_RPDH01000002.1, read on the forward strand.
TAGGGATAAGCGCCAGCCCGATGATCCAGTTGCCGATGAATGCCAGGCAGTCTTCCACCGTAGCCGTGATCAGGTCCGAATATGCCGTATTCGTACCGAGCCAGCTGTTGATGAATTCATTAAAAAAAGCCGCCACGATGGGGCTGTGCATGGTTTCCTGGTAATTCTCGGTATGGCGCGTGCCGATGTGTCCGGCCTTTTTCATGAAGAGCACTTTTCCGCTGAAGGCCGTTACCATGATTTTGATATTGTAGTCGTATGGCGCGAAATAGCTGCTGTTCGTGATCCGGCATTTCAGCCGCACGGTGCCGCTCCGGTGCAGGAATACTTCCACATTCGCCCCGAAGGAATGCCAGCCGGCGGACGATACGTATTTCGTCAGTTTGACCGTATCCCTGTCCGGCATTTCCCAGCCGCCGGCCCCGCGGTACATGGTGTTCAGCAAACCGTGCAGGCAGTGCCGCCCGGGCTGGAAACGCTGGTTCAGGGCATGAAGGGAAAAAGGCGGGTGAATGATATCACCCGCGAGTTTTTGCCGCCTTAAAACGGCCTGTTTAACCGTCAACATGATGATTGTATTTACTGGTTAACGTAACGCGACCAGCACGGGGATCAATCCCTGGCCATCACTGAGCCCCTGAAGCGCTTTGCCGATCACTGCCCCGAACGCCCGCAAAGGATCAACGGCTTTCATGGCGTGGCCGGGCGTGGCGGAAGTGGTGAGCAGGTCACCTTTGGCAATGGGGCCGTACCGCGCGTCGGCTTTACAGAATACCTTGCCGACCAGGGCTACCGGTTTCCGTGTTTTATCTGCGCTCTGTTTGTCGAGAATAATGCCGGGGCGGTAATTCCCCGCGCCGGATATCACACCGGCCACGCGGGTGTCGTACGCAGCGTTGCTGGTTTCAAGATGATCGCCTTCGCCGAGGATCATCACGGTGCCGGGCTCCGCTTCATCCGCGATGTTGAAATCTTCCGCGAAGTCGGCGCCCATGCAACAGATGTCACGGTCGGCCGTGATGTTGCCCCGCACATGTACATCGCCCGTAACGAACACGCCGCCTTCGAAGAAACCCGCTACTCCTTCATGGCCGGCCTTCCTGGCGTAAATGGCCGCGCCGGTGCCGAAGGGGTTGTCGTTGTACGCCGCGATGGCGGCAGTCCTCAGAGAATTGGTCACCGCATGCATGCCTTCAAAACTTTCACTGCTGCCGTATACGCCGATGCCGGATTTGCTGTTGCCTTCCACAGCGGTGTTGCTGACGCTTTCGCCCAGTACGCCGCGGCCGGTACCGCTTTTGCCGACCACGCCAATACCGATGCCGCGCCCGCGTTTCGGTTGCTTCAGCATCATCAGCTGCTGCGCCTGCGGCGGCAGGGCATGCAGCCGGTAAGCCGGGCCGGCATTCGGATCGAATTCCTCCGCGCCTTTGGCTATGCTGTCGTCGTCCAGCAATGCGCCCAGGTGATGCATTTCCATGTTCAGATCCACCTTGTCGAAAGGCTGGCCGAATACGATGGGCTCCTGGTCTTTCGATTCGCCGTACACACCGAACCATGCGCGGCTGACGCCGACAACGCCCGATGTTTTGGTGGATTCCCCGTGCACGCCGAAGCCTTCATAACTGTGGCCGTACACGCCGGTGGATTTTACCGATTCGGCGAATACGCCGGCGGACTCCCGGCTTTTTGCCAGTACGCCGTACGATGTGGCCGACTCGCCGGAAACACCCGGTCCTGCCGGATTAGCGCCGGCTACGCCCGGCTGGTCAGGCGCTGCGGATACACCTTTGACGCCTGCATATTTTTCACTTTCACCCAGTACGCCCGCTGTATCGGGCGCATTTGTGGTGCCGATTAAGTTTGCCATAATGTATTGTTTTAGAGGTTCACAAACGGGAAAGGCCTACATCCAGGATCTGGTTGCCGGCGGCATGCAGGGCCTCCTGCAATGCAGGCACCGCCATTCCTTCGGCGGCCTGCACAAAAGAAATACCCACCGCCATCATTTCCAGTGCTGCCCAGCCGGCAGCTGCATCCGGCGGAACGGGGAAGGGGCCTTTTTTCCGGGGAATGACGATTTTCGGGGGAACAGGGCAGAGGTCGTCCGTAAAATCCTGCACGAGGCCGGCAGCGGCCGTAGCGGCTTTGCCGGATTCCTCCGGCCGCAGCGCCACGGAAAGATCATGGATCAATAATGCACGGTCGATCACCTCCTGCGCCAGCGCGAAAGCAAATGCAATGTCGCCGGGGGGAAGCGGCTGGGGGTTCAGGGCAACCAGCGAAAGGGGGTTCCCCCAGAGATCCCATACCTGCGGATAACGCTGTGCGATCGCCCGCAGTGCGGCGCCTGCGCCGGTATAAAAAACGGATTGTTTTAACGCGCTCCGGATGATGGGCGCCCAGGGGCCGGAGGGGAGCGCGGGGTCGTCGGGATGGGGCCTGTAGGCGGCCTGCAGGGCTTGTGAGGTGAGCTGTACGGCCTGCTCCCGGGTGAATGCATGATTTTTCATGAGAGTGGTATTAAAAGTTAACGAATCGATGATCGTCAGTCGCAGCTGTACTGGAACGCCCGCGTTTCGGTACTCGCGCCGGTCACCGCCGTAGCGGTGATTACCCGCCCGTCTGCGTCAAACGTGTAACTGTATTGGGTGATCGTAGCGCCGGACTTTAGCGACTTTGCGAGGTTCCTGTTGAACACGTTCACAAATCCCTGTATCAGCAACTGGTTGATGCGGAATATATCCGCAGGCTGCACCGGCCGGTCGGTGTAATATTCGAGCGTGAGGCTTTGCGTATTGTTGGAAATGGCGGTGCAATTACCGTCCGCCCATACCGTCGCCGTTGTCACGGCCGGCTGTTTGTCTTTCTGCGAAACCTGTTTCACCAGTTCGCCCTTTGCATTGTATTCGCAGGTGATCACTTCCGAATCGAAAGTGCCGTCTGCCTTGAAGAGCTTGATCAACGCTTCCGTCGGCCGCTGCTGCGCATCCGTCTTCACAGTGGTTTGCTGCCTCATTTTACCGGACGTTAAATACGTGATCACATATCCATTGCCCGTGTAATCAAATACCACCTCATCCTGTTTGCTGACAAGGCGGCTGAGCTTCCCTTCGTTATTGTAGGAAAAGCTGTAAATGGACGTGGCTGCGCCGGAATTGACGATCATGGTGGCGGTGCGGCAATCGGCGGGGGAGGTTTTTTTGTCTTTCCGGCAGGCGCACAGCACCAGCAGGAATACAAGAAGGAGCGGGGAAAACTTTTCCATGGCCTGATCTTTTTCCAGCAAAGCTAGCCAGGGCGCAGGGGACGATCAATGTGCCGTGCACCATAAATGCTCGCCCGAATGGCGGAAAGCGCCTCCGTTAAATGACGGAAACTGCATGAGGGGTACACGGAAAGTTGAAGAAAGGCATTTACCACAGCGAACGGATTTTCAGCCACTTACCGCATTGGCCGTGTAAATGCCACGGCCACGCCTATATCCGCGAGCCGATTTTTCGATAACTTTAATCACGGAAACTCATTCTTCACCCGAAAACCCCCAACAATGAAAACGACCTCCATCATCCTCAATTTCGTTTTAATAGCTGTTGTGTTATACCTCGGTTTCTTCAACCGCTCCACAGCGCAACAGGCACAACAGCGCAATTGCAATATCCTCTGCGCCGATTATTCGCTCGACAACAGTTTCAGGGGCATAGACCTTCACCTGGCCAAGCTGCTGGCGGACAACTATGCGAAAGACGAAGGCAAAAAATTCATCGGCAACGGCCGCAACATGACTACCACCGAAGATGCGCGCAATGCCTGGTTCCCGCTCGAAACGATCAAACGTTTCATCTGGCAGATCGAAAGCGCGGCCTGCAAAAAGAGCTGTACGAACAAAATGCGGCTGGGCATCCGGATTTACTACGGCAAATATCCTGACGCCAATACCATGCTGCAAACGCCGGGGCTGGCCGATGTGCAGTCGCGTTATGCCCTGCATCATACAGTGTTTATGGTGCCCACCTTCAGCGATGGCGGCCGCGACGTCGATTTCGATCCCTGGCATTGGGGCGGCAGCGGCTGCAAACCCACGTCCATTAAAGAATACCTGGCCAACAACTGGAAAGTGCAATCACCCAACATCGCCATCCTCGCCGCCGGATATACACGGGCAGGCGATGCGCAGAACCATGGCGACATGTCACCCCCGCCTTCAGGCAGCGGCGAATTCGGAACCGAGTAAGCTGAACAAATGGATCATACCGTATATATCAGATGGGCGCATAATGCCTTCGAACTGATGGCCTGCATCACCGGTTTCGTGTACTGGCGGAAGCTCCGCGGCACATACTGGCAATGGTTTCCCATCTACCTCTCGCTGATCTTCGGCATGGAAATGAGCGGCAAGTATATCCGGGACGTGCTGGGCAACGTGGAATGGAACTTCGTCCTGTTCCGTTACATTTGTATCCCTTTGCAGTTCCTCTTTTACTGCTGGCTCTTCCGGCAGTACTTCAAAGGCACGCCGGTTCGGAACAGGCCGCTGCTGGCCGCCGCTGTGTATGTGTTGAGCCTGGGCGCAGACATCGTGTTTGTGAGCGATGCCAAACTCTGGTTCTTTTCATTTTCCTACACCGTAGGCAACGTGATGCTGCTGATATTGATCTTTACCTTTTTTATCAGGCTGGTGCGCGACGAAGAAGCGCTGCAATTCAAAACCAGCCTGATGTTCTGGGTATGCCTGGGGCTGTTGCTGTTCTACCTCGGCACCATGCCTTTCTATGGCCTGCACAACACGCTGCGCACGAAATATCCCGCCATATTCATGGTTTATTGGTATATTCAGATCGCACTGAGCGCTTTCATGTATACATCCTTCACACTCGGTTTTATATGGAGCAGGCAGAAATGACCATATTCATTATCCTCGCCAACCTGGTGGTGCTCATCTTTGTGGCCGGCACCATTATTTTCATCTACCAGTTCCGGCAGAAAAGAATGAAACACGATATGGAAAAAGCGGGCCTCCGCGAACGGCATCAGCTCGAACTGCTGAACACCCAACTGGCGGTGCAGCATGAAACCATGCAGCATATAGGGAGCGAGATACACGACAGCGTAGGGCAGAAACTGACGCTGGCCGTACTTTACGCCCGCCAGCTGGTGCAGGGCCGGCAGTTCCCGGAACTGGAAGAAAAGGTGGAACGGATCGGCGACATTGTCAATGAGTCGCTGGAAGAATTGCGCCAGCTTTCCCGCACGCTCAACAACCCGGCGCTGTCGCAAAACGACCTGGTGGCACTCCTGCAGCAGGAATGCAGGCAGGTGAACGCAGCCGGCATCTGCCACGCTTCGCTCGAGGTGAATACCCCAACTATCCATGTGGCGGCATCCGTCAAAAACATGCTCTTCCGCATCGTGCAGGAGTTTATGCAAAACAGCCTCAAACATGCGCAGTGCAAACGGATCCATATCGGTGTGCAGCTGGCTGACGGCCTGCTCATCGAAGCCACGGACGACGGCAGGGGATTCGACACCAGCCAGCCGCCGCGCGGCATCGGCCTCGACAATATGAAACGCAGGGCGCTGCAAATCGGCGCCGTACTGGGGCTGCAAAGCAGTCCGGGCAACGGCACCCGCCTTACCCTGCAATTACCAGCAGACAAAATGGAACCCGCTTCAAAATGACTTACAGCATCGTTATCGTAGACGACCACCTGCTGATCGCAAAAGCCATCGCTACCATCGTGGAAGGTTTTCGCGACTTCGAAGTACTGTACGAAGCCGAAAACGGGCAGGCGCTTACAGCACGCTTCGCACAGCCCCGCAACATCCCCGACATCGTGCTGCTCGACATCACCATGCCGCTGATGGACGGTTTTGAAACCGCTTCCTGGCTAAAGGAACATCACCCCGAAGTACTGGTCATGGCCCTCTCTGTGCAGGACGATGAAGACGCCCTTATCCGCATGATCAAACACGGCGCAAGAGGTTACCTTCATAAAAACGTGCACCCCACCGAACTGGAAAAAGCCCTGTACACCCTCGTCAACAAAGGCATGTACTTCCCCGATTGGGCCACCAGCAAAGTATTCCGAACCATCGCAGAGCCCCGCGACGAAACGCGCCTCACGCACAAGCTCAGCCAGCGGGAAATTGAATTCCTGCAATTCGCCGCCACGGAACTGACATACAAAGAGATCGGCGAGAAGATGTTCTGCAGCCCGCGCACCGTGGAGAGTTACCGCGACAGTCTCTTCGAAAAGCTCGGCCTCAAAACCCGGGTAGGCCTGGTGATGTATGCGGTGAAGAACGGATTGGTGAAATTATAGTGCCTTCCTCAGCAAAAAAGTCCCGCCGGAACCCGGCCTGAAAAGAATTAAAAACTTTTTCTTGCTTGGTACGAAAGTTTTCCTACCTTCATGTTGTGAAGTCAAATGCCCTGTTCTCAACCGTCTTTAACAGCCCGGCCGGCAGTTTAATGACGCGGTTGCGAGGTGCCCTGAAAATAGCAGACAAAGAACTGAAAACATTACACGAGCTCATCAACAGGCTCAACCGGCGGATTTAAATCGCCGCTGCATTACCCTTCAAATAAAATAACACATGAAAAACGTTGCCATGGGAACACTGTTCCTGTTACTGGTGATGCGGGCGCCCTTTGCATCCTGCCAGGATTCCCTCGTTACTGCCATCGACCGGCTGCTGGCCGCCGAATTCGTAAACGATAAGCCCGGCGGCGCCGTGCTTGTCGCCAGGAACGGGAAAATCCTCTATAAAAAAGCGTTCGGCATGGCCAACCTGGAACTGGACGTGCCGAACAGCGAAAACACGGTGTTTTACATCGCGTCCAACACCAAGCAGATGACGGCCGTGGCTATCCTGCAATTGATGGAGCAGGGAAAATTATCATTGCAGGACACGATGGGGAAATATGCACCGTGCCCGCCCCCGGCAAGCGGCATCACCATCCGGCAGCTGCTTTCGCATACCTCCGGCATCGTTGTGAACGTGACGGCGCCCGGCTTTAAGGAAACCGCGGGCAAACCCCTCACCGAATTTGCGCCGGGCACAAAATGGAACTACAGCAATACAGGTTATAGCGTGCTGGGTTATATCATTGAAAAAGTATCCGGGCAGCCTTATGGTGAGTACATACAGGAACATATTTTCAAACCCGCCGGCATGACGAGCTCCTGGGTGGCGAACAACGATCGGCTCGTCAAAAACAGGGCGGCGGGTTACACCAACGGCAAACGCGGTTACCGGAATATGCCGCTGGAAAATCCGGCAGGGTTTTATGCGTCGGGCGGCGTGCAATCCACCATACTGGATATGTACCGATGGAACGAGGCGCTACGATCCGGGGTGCTGCTGAAAAAAACAACGCTCGACCTTGCGTTTACACCGCAGCAACTGGCGAACGGCGATTCCACCACCTATGGCTTCGGCTGGCACATCTGGGATCTGCGCGGCAGCAAATCGTGCCGCCACGGCGGTGCGGTGCCCGGTTTCTTTTCAGAAACGCTTTATTTACCTGTCGAAGGCATCTTTGTCGTTATTCTCCAGAATTCCGAATCCATCGCCCCGATCGGCGCTTACACGAGGATTATTGCATCCATGATGACGGGCAACCCGTATAGTTTCCGTGAAACCGCGATGTCTCAAAAAGCACTGCAGGGTTTTGAGGGCCTCTATGCGAACCAGCACCGGGAACTGGTCAACATTACCGCAGCGGAGGGAAAGTTATATTTCCAGCGGCCCGGCGGTATGAAATACCAGGTCAAAGCGGCCACGGACCATGAGTTCTTTTTCGACAGGGACTATTTATGGCTGGAGTTTGAGCGGAATGCGGCCAAACAAACGACGGGGCTGCTTTTCAGCAAAGTGGGCATCGGCGCCAATTACTGGAAGAAAACGGATCAGCCTGCACTGAAACTCTACCCGGAACGTTTTTCAGACAGCCTGATGACCCTGTATGCGGGTGTATACGCATTCGCTAAAGACGATTCCGTTTTCGTCGAAAAAAGCGGTGGTACGATCGTGCTGAAGTCGGCCGGAAAAACAACCCATACGCTGGTGCCGCAAACGGAGCGGGGCTTCACGACGTTTCCCGGCAACCTGCATGTTGTATTCGAAACGCCGGAAGGGCAGGAGGGTGCGCTTGTTTTACAGGATGGGAAGACAAAAAAAAGAGCGCGGAAAATCAGGTAGTGCAAACACCCTTTTCCGCGCACTTCATCCCTCGCTGAAGTCGTTAATGTTTCACTTTCCAGAATGCTTCCGTGCCGGGTTTTCTTTCGTCGGTGCCTTTTACCAGCAGCGTGTCGGCGGCTTTCAGGTCGCCAAACACCTCAATGCCTTTTTCGGTGACCATGCCCTGCCGTACGTCCACCCATTGCGCTTTGCCGTCTTTCACCCGGATGACGAATTTTTTCTCCTGCGTGGTGGCGATGGATCCGGGCGGCACTACGAAGGAAGGTCCCTGCCGTTCCATCCCGATTTTTACATAGGCAAAAGCGCCTGCTTTCAGCAGCCGTTGACTGTTATCTACTTTGAATTCCCAGAGCTCCGTGCGCGTGGCGGGATCGATAGCGCCGGATTTGCGTGTGGCCTCGGCTTTGAAAACCTGTGTTGGGTAAGCATCCACCCGGAAGCTGATTTCTTTCAGCGCCCCGGTCGTGTTCACGTAAATTTCCGGCACCGCTGCCCGCAGACGGAGCGTTTTCGTGTTCTGAATATGGAACAACATGGCGTCCGTGCCTACCAGCGCGCCGGGATCGGCGTGGCGGGCGGTGATGACGCCATCGAAGGGTGCGGTAATATACAGGTAGCCTGACACGGCTTTGTATGCCTGCGATTGCCGGCGCGCGGCTTCGAACGTGGCGCTGTCCGCCAGCATCTGCTGCCGGCTCCGCTCCAGGTCTACCGGTGCCACAATGCCCGGTGTTTGCGCGCGGGAGGCGCGTTGCAGGCGGTCGTACTGGTCGCGGCTCGAGGCCCATTTTGCTTTGGCCGACTGAAGACTGGCTTCGGACTCCGCGAAGCGGCTGTTGACCTCAGGCGCTTCAATCACGGCAAGCGTTTGTCCTTTTTTTACCTGGTCGCCAAGGTCCGCCTTCATGGTTTTCACGAATCCCTGTACCCTCGCATACAGCGCGGCCTGTTCATAGGGAATGAGCTCCGCCGGCAGTTCCACGTTTTTCCGGGCGGTGTCCGGCTGCAGGATAAATACCGCCACCGTATCGGTCACCGTTGCCTGTTTGTCCGCAGCCGGCTGTCGGTTGCCATTGCAGGCGGCCAGCATACTGCCCGCGGCGAGGAAAGAAATGAATCGCATATTACTGTTTCTCATAAGTTTTACTGTTTTCATCATCCGGATCCAACGATACGGAACGGTAAGGTCGCTGGCCGGTCACAAGCTGGTACACATGCGGCAGGAAAAACAAAACGCTCACAGCGGAAAATACCAGCCCGCCGATCACCGCAACGCCCAGCGGCGCTGTCTGGTCGCCGCCTTCACCGATGCCGAGCGACATCGGGATCATGCCTGCGATCATCGCGAAGCTGGTCATCAGGATCGGCCGCAGGCGCGATTCCGCGGCGGCGAAATGTGCGCCGGGAAGTTGTTGTTTGCGCAGCTGCTCCGCCTGGGTAATGAACAGCACCGCGTTCGCGATCGCCACCCCTACGGCCATGATAGCGCCCATGTACGACTGAATGTTCAGCGAATGCCCGGTAACGAAGAGGAAGATCAGCGAGCCCGCCACTACCGCCGGTATCACCGATAAAATCGCCAGCGCGATGCGGAACGACTGGAAGTATACCGCCATCACCAGCAGGATCACCACCACGGCGATCAGCAGGCCGAACTGCAGGCTCGACAAGGTCTGGCGCAGCAATTCAGGTTGTCCGCGCATAACTATTTTTGCACCGGCGGGCAGTTTGCCGAGACCGGCGATGGCATGCCTGACTTCTTTGAAAACGCTGCCCGCATCGCTACGGTGGATGTTAGCCGTCACCGTTACATAACGTTGCTGGTTCAGCCGGTCGTATTCTCCCGGCATGACGGTCGTTTTCCACGACGCCACTTCGCTGAGGTAATGTGTGCCGCCCGCACCGCCGGAAACTGGAATGGCTTCCAGCTGTGCCGTGCTGTTCATACGGTATTCCGGGTATTGTACCTGTATCTGGTAGGCCGTGCCGGTGCTTTTATCGAGCCAGTAGCTGGGCGCGGTAAACCGGCTGGAGGAAGTGGCCGTTGTGGTGCTTTTTGCGATCTGTTCGCTGGTAATGCCGAGCTGTCCGGCCTTTACCCTGTCTACCTCAAGGCGGATAGCAGGATAATCGAGCGGTGTGGCAATTTGCAGATCACGGATGGCGGGTATCGTGGCGAGTCGCTGCATCAGCTGCTGCGCGATTTTCCTGCCTTCTGCCAGGTTGCGGTTAGCCACCGCAATTTCGATCGGGTTGGTGCTGCCCTGGTTCAATACCTGCTCCACGATGTCGCCGGGCTCGAAGGAAATTTTCACCCCCGGCATATTGGCGGCCACGGCGGCACGCAGCGCTTCCTTGTATTTCGCGATAGGAATAACCCCGCGCCTGATTTTGATGCGGGTCACCGATTCATGCGGCCCGCCCGTCCAGAGATGAATATAGTTCACCGGGTAACTCGAAGGCTGTGTGCCTACGAACGCGGATGAGATATCGGTATTGCCCGCACCGGCGATACTGTCCGACAGCTGCAACAGCCTGCGGGTGGCATCTTCCGTGCGCTCAAAGCGGGTGCCCACCGGCATCCGCAGCCGCACCTGCACCTGTCCGCTGTCTGCCTGCGGGAACAGTTCCGTACCGGTCAGCGTGAACAATAACACCACCAGCCCGGCAGACGCAAGGAGGAACGATGCCGTTATCCAGCCCGCGCCTTTTTGCAGCCGCCTGCCTTTGCCGGCATATGCCGATTTGATTTTTTCGAAGAATGGATGACCGTTACCCGCCGCATGTGGTTGCAACAGCCAGTTGGATACTACCGGCACGAAGGTTTGCGACAGCAGGAAAGAAGCGATCATCGCAAAACCCACTGCCAGCGACAGCGGCATGAACATCGCCCGCGGCACGCCGTTCATGAACAATGCCGGCACAAACACGGCGAGAATGCTCAGTAATATCAACAGCTTGGAGCCTGCGATTTCCCGGCTGGCATCCGCGATGGCGCGGGCGCGGCTTTTTCCCAGCTCCATGTGCCGGTGAATGTTTTCTACCGTCACCGTGGCTTCGTCTACCAGGATGCCGACCGACAGGGCAAGGCCGCCCAGCGTCATGATGTTGATGGTCTGGCCGGTGAGGTACAGCAACATGGCGGAACAGAGCAGCGCCAGGGGGATGGTCATGATCACGATCAGTGCGCTGCGGCGGTCACCGAGGAACAACAGCACCATGAGGCCGGTGAGAATGGCGCCCAGGCCCCCCTCAAACAGCAGGCTTTTCAGGGAATTGATCACGTAACCCGACTGGTCGAAAGCATACGTAACCTTGATATCTTCCGGTATCGCCGCCTGCATATCCGGCAACGCGGCTTTCACCCGCTGCACTACATCCCAGGTGGAGGCATCGGCTCTTTTGGTGACGGGGATGTATACCGAACGTTTACCGTTGATGAGCGCGTAGCTGGTGGTAACATCCGCGCCGAGGCTGACGTTCGCAATGTCTTTGACATACACCGCAGCTCCGGCGCCGAGTTGCAGCGGCATGTTCTGCAGGTCTTCCAGCGATTCGATCATACTGTTCTGCGGCGTGATGTAAGTGGTGTCGCCGATGCGCACATTGCCCGCCGGGGCGATGCTGTTGAATTTTACGAGCTGCTGCACCACCTGATCCGGCGACAGGTTGTGCCCCCGGAGCTTTTCCGGATCCACCGTCACCAGCACCGTTTTCTGGTTGCCGCCGAATGGCGGCGGGGCAGACACGCCGGGCAGGGTCGAGAACATCGGTCTTACCCGGAACAGCGCCAGGTCGGAGATCTCGCTCAGCGAACGCGATTCCGAGCTGAACACCAGCTGGCCTACCGGCACGCTGCCTGCATCGAAACGCGTCACGAAGGGCGGCACCGTGCCCGGCGGCATGAACGCGCGGGAACGGTTGACGTACCCCACTACTTCGGCCATGGCCTGGCTCATGTCCGTTCCTTCGTTAAATTCGATTTTGATGATCGCCGCGCCCTGGATGCTTTTGGATTCCACATACTTGACGCCGGTGATATACAAAAAGTGATATTCGTAGTAGGAGGTTACCAAACCTTCCATCTGTTCCGGTGAAAGGCCGCCGTATGGCTGCGCCACATACACCACCGGCAACCCCAGCTTCGGGAAAATATCCACCTTGGTGTTGCGGATGGACAGGAAAGAAAAAAAGGCGATCGCGATAACGGCTACCAGGATGGTGACCGGGTGCCGTAAAGCGGCTGTGATTAACTTCATATCGTTATTTCAAAGTATCCAGAAAGGTTTGCAGGTTGCCGCCGGCCACCGCTATATCCAGCAAGGCGCGCCAGGTTTGCAGGTAAGCGCCGGCCTGTGCGGTTTCCGCTTTGAGCAGTTCATATTGCCCCTGCATCAGCCGCGTGTAGTCGATAAGGCCGCTTTCGTAGCCCAGTTTCAGGCCGTCGAACGCAAACCGCGCCGTACGGGTTTGCACCGTGGATTGGCGGGTGATGAGCAGTTGCTGGTCGTAGTTGAACTGCGCCGTTTCCTGCTGTTTCTGCAGGTTGAGCGACACCTGCTGCAGTTGCGCCTCGTCTGCACGGAGGAGTGAACGGTACTGCTTTTTCTGCAGGTTCGCCTGCGCAAAACCCAGGATGGGAAAACTCAACTGAACGCCCAGCCCGTAGTTTTTGCGGGACAGGGACCAGCCGTCGGTTTTATCCACGCTGCCGTCTGCCGCTACGCCGGAACCGCGGGCGTAGGCGTTGGCCCATACATCGAAACGTGGCCGCCAGCCGCGTTGTATTTCTTTCAGCGCGGCTTCACTCAGTACCTTTTTTGATTCGTACAACCGGAGCTGCGGATGACCGCCGGTTCCGCCTGTGGCGGCCGGGGCATCGGGGGTGTTGCTTAAAAATGCCGTGTCGGTCAGTTGCAGTTCGGACGGTTTCGCGGGAAGGCCCGTCAACTTCGCCAGTTCCGCCAGCTGTTCAAAATACCGGCGCTGCAGCGTCAGCAGATCCATCTCCGCCTGTGCCAGCACAGACTGGAACTGCGCCGTATCGATACCCGGGCGCAGGCCTTCTTTCGCCAGCACCAGTGCCTGGTTAAGGCCGGTGGCGGTGCGGGCGATATTGGCCTCGTAACTGGCCGTCAGGCTGCGGAGATACACCGCATCGAGGTAGGTGGCGATGACGGTGTATTGCTGCCGGAACAGGGCGTCGTTGTACTGGCTGGCAGCCACCTGGTATTGCGCCGCCGCCTTTTCCACGGCTGCCTGCCGCTGGCCGAACGTCAGCGGGGTCCACTTCAGCAGGGCCGACAAGACGGAGCCCGGCACCGCATCATAGGTGTTGCCGGCGGAAGGAGGGCCGCTGATGGGCAAAAATCCGCCGGGGTAGGTCATGCCCGTGATGTTGTTGTAAGTGGCGTAACCGGCCTGGTAGCTGGCCGTAAGGTCGGGCAGGAGCGTGTTCTTTGCCAGGCCCACGCTATAGGCCGCGGCATTCGCCTGCTCCTGTTGCGCCCGCAGTTGCGGCTGCTGTTCCCTGGTCAGTGAAACGGCTTCCCGGATAGACAGGCTGCGCTGCTGTGCGAACACACTGCCGGATAACAGGCAGCAAACAGCGCCCGCATAGAGTAAATTGGATAAAACGAAGGATGGCCTCATGTTGGTGCTCCCAAAAGGGATCAATGGTTTGGTTGGTAAGTGGTATCGGCGCCCAAAGTACACTAATTCAGTAGGGTATTCTGGTATATTTGAAAATGTTTTGGTATTATTTTACCGGATAGGGGGGCGGGACCGGGTGATTCATTGCGCCGCCCGGTACGCCTGCGGTGTTTGCCCGGTCATCCGTTTGAAGAACTTCACGAAGTGCGAGGCATCGGTAAAATTCAGGGACAACGATACTTCCGATACCGTTTTATTGGTATAACGGAGCTGCCGCCTCGCTTCGTTCATAATAAACTCCGCCACCACGGCCGTCGCCGATAAACCGGCCGCCTTCCGGCAGGCCGCATTCAGGTTCTGCGGGGTGGTATGCAGGAGCGCGGCGTAATGCGACACTTTCATTTTAGCCTGGTGGCCGGTGCGGAGCAGATCCGTGAAAGCATGGAAAAGATCGGTGCGCACGGCCGGCCGGCGGGATTCGAAATGAGGATCGTCGAGGATTTTCGCCAGCAATGCTTTAACGAGGCCTTCCTTGATGTGGACGGACATATCCGATGTGCCGCCGTTTTCTTCCGCCAGCAACCCGAACATCCGCCGGATACCGGCCTGTTCGCTGATTTGCAGGCAGGTAGTTCCGCTAAACCGCTGCAACAGCATTTCCAGCTCACGGTCGAGGCTTTTCTCCACGAAACTGTTTTTGAAGATCAGCACAAAACCTTCCGGCTCGGAATGCAAATCCCAGTTATGCACCTGGTCGTGCGAGATAAAGAACAGCACGCCCGGCCGGATGGGATATTTCACCCCGTCGATCCAGTGTTCGCCGGATCCTTCGGTGAGATAGATGATCTCGAAATACTGCTTGTGTTTATGCGGCACCGTTTTCCGGGGTTCTTTCCGGAACGGCTCGGCTTTGATGTGGTCGGCGTGGCTGATCTTGTTCTTGACCGGGATGGTACTCTCCATGAATGGGTGCGGTTTCGGGAACTAAGCTACAAATGATTTTCAATTTCCGTTACTTTCGCAGGGAGCCCTTTAAAAATCATGCCATGATCACAACAGGAGGATTACGGGAAATGAGTTTACAACGCGATAAAATCACCGCTCCCGGTCAGTACCCTTTCAGTATCCCGGTATTGCGAAATTTCACCTCCCTGCAGTTCCACCCCAAAGTCACGTACCTGGTGGGCGAAAATGGTATGGGTAAATCCACCCTGATCGAAGCCATCGCCATCGCCTGCGGGTTTAACGCGGAAGGCGGCACCAAAAACTTCAACTTCTCCACGGTGCAGGCGCATTCGGAATTGCACCGGTATATACGCCTGATCAAAGGGCCGGTAAAACCGAAAGACGGCTTTTTCCTGAGAGGTGAGAGCTTCTTTAATGTGGCCACGAATATTGACGAATTCAAGGACGCCAAACTGTTGGAGTCTTACGGCGGCAAATCGCTCCACAAACGGTCACACGGCGAAGCGTTCTGGGCGCTGTTCATGCACCGCTTCGGCGGCAAGGGGCTCTATATTCTCGACGAACCGGAGGCCGCCCTGTCGCCCGCCCGGCAGATGGCCTTCCTGACCCGGATGCATGAACTGATCCGCAAGGACTCCCAGTTCATCATCGCCACACATTCCCCCATCATTATGGCCTACCCGGACGCGGTCATTTACGAGCTGTCGGAAAACGGCATCCGGCCCTCCGCCTATACCGACACGGAGCATTACAAAATATCCCACCAGTTCATCAATAACCCGCAGCGGATGCTGAAAATCCTGTTGGAGGAAAATGGCTGATTTGCCGCGCTAAACCGGTATTTATCAAGCGATAAAAAAATTGGAATTGTCGTTTTTTCTTTATATTTTGTAATAACAAAATCATTTGTCTATATGAAACGATTCCTGACCTGATACACGCCATCCGCGGTATCGAAATCACATTCAACCAAAATAAGTTAAACAGCAGATTTAACAGGACAGCAAACCGACAGACAACCAGAAGAAGCATCCCTGAATACCCCTTCAGGATCATCACAATGAGAGACGACAGGCCCTTTAACTTACTTGAGCGAATATCCGTTCTTGCCATTTATTGTTTGATTGAAGCGTACCCGCAAATTCAACAGCTCTACATGCATCTCCTGTACCGTGCCGCACATCGCAATAAAGCCTCCGGGAGCATACATGACTGTTAACCGGCCTGCCGAAACACCTGTGGAACGCTGCGCATCGTCCGTCGGAAACCTGCCCGCCCGATATCCGGAGCGAACAGCACATAAATGCCTCCGGCCGCCTGCAACCCTTTTATTCAACTACCAAAAATATCTGCCATCATGCGAAAAAAGTTTACACAATTCCCCGGCATTTGCTATGCAGCCTTTGCCAGCCATGCGTGGGTACCGCTTTTCAGCGCCCTCGTACTGCTGTGCGGAACGGCTGCGGCGCATCCGGGGCACGGCACTCTCACATACGGTGATGTATCCGCCACCGTACTCGACCTGCGCGGCACTGTTACAAATGAAAGAGGCGAAATCCTCATCGGCGCCAGTGTCAAGATCAAAGGCACCAACCAGGGCGCCGTTACCGATGCCGGCGGGGTGTTCGTACTGCGCAACCTCGCGCCCGGCGCCGTACTGGTGATTTCCATGATCGGCTATGACACCCGGGAATACACCGTTCCTGCCAACGCCACCAATGTAACCATCGTTCTGTCTGACCAGCGGGCCATGGAAGAAGTGGTGATCACCGGTTACCAGACGCTCAAACGAATCGACTACGCGGGCGCCGCCACCACCATTAAAGCGAAAGACGTGAAAGTGCCGAGCCTCGGCACGCTGGACAAAATGCTCCAGGGCCAGGTGGCCGGCGTATCCATCCAGAATACCTCGGCGGTTTTCGGAACAGCCCCCAAGATAAGAGTGCGCGGCAGCGCGTCCATCAGCGGCATCAACGAGCCCCTGTGGGTGCTCGACGGTGTGCCGCTCGAAGCACCACTCAACATCGTGCCTTCGGAGCTGTACGCCGGCAACGCGCGTAACCTGCTGGCCAGTGCGCTCTCGAACGTGAACCCGGAAGACATTGAAGACATCACCGTACTGAAAGACGCCACGGCCACCGCCATGTACGGCACCCGCGCAGTGAACGGCGTGATCGTCATCACCACCAAACGGGCCAAGAAAAAGGCGCCGCTTCGGGTGAACTATTCTTTCAACGGCACGCTCAGCCTCAAACCCTCCATCCGCGATTTCGACGTGCTGAACTCGAAAGACCAGATAGAACTGAACCAGGAGCTGGCCACCATCTACGAAAGCGTGTTGCAGAACTTTGCGGCTTCCACTACCGGGCCGCTCACCAAGCTGCAGGATCAATACAACCGGCGCGACATCACCGAACAGCAATACCGCGAAATGCTCCGTGACCTGAAAACCGTCAACACCGACTGGTTCGACGAGCTGTACAAAAACTCCTTCATGCACCAGCATTCCCTCAGCCTGAGCATGGGCGGGAACAAAACTTCCACCCGCCTGTCTTTCAGTTATTATGACGATCCCGGCAAGGTGAAAGGGGAGTATGCGAAAAGATATACGGCCAATCTCGTGAACAACTTCCAGCTCACTGACAAGTTCAACGCTGAGGTCATGCTGAAGTTCGCGCGGAGAGACCAGCGCCAGCCGGGTACCCAGGTGAACCCCTTCACCTACGCCAGGGACGCCAGCCGCGCTTCCAAACCCTATGCGGCCGACGGATCTTATGAATACTACAAAAAAGGATACGCCAACTTCAACATCCTCGAGGAAATCGACAACAACTACATCCTGCTGAAAAGCAACGACTATGCCGCGCAGCTGAACCTAGAATACAAATTCACCCCGCGGCTGAAGGCATCCACGCTTTTCAACATCCGTTATACGAAATCCACCCTGGATGAGATCATGACCGAACGGTCCAATTACGCGGAACAGTTCAGGGCCGATGATTTCCGGATACTGGAAAACAATCCCCGCCTGTATAAAAAACCGGGCTCGCCGGCTTACGAACTGCCGCAGACGGTATTACCCGAAGGAGGCATCCTGGACAAGGAAAACATCGAAGCGAAATACTACACCCTTCGCGGCCAGCTGGAATGGACCGCCATCGAAACAGACAAACACAAACTGGCGCTGATGGGCGGGATGGAAATCACCCAGAACAGACAAAGCACCGACTTTTCGAGGGGGTATGGCTACATGAGCGGCACCAAAACTTTTGCGCCCGCGCCGCTGGCGTACGAAAGGCTGACGGTCACCTCCAACCTCCCCGAAGATGAAAGGCGGATGTACGGTGGCCGCAACCTCCTGCAGGGCACTTCCTCCTACGTGAATGAGTTTACCCGTAATGCGGTGTCTTATTACTCCAGCCTGTCGTACGCCTACAAAGGCCGTTACATCCTGGACGCCTCGCTGAGAAACGACGCCACCAACGTTTCCGGCAGCTCCAGCCGCAACCGCTTCCTGCCCACCTGGGCCGTCGGCGGCGCGTGGAACTTCGGTGAAGAGAGCTTCATGGAACCGGTGAATGACATATTCACCAGCGGCAAGCTGCGCGTGTCTTACGGCCTGAGAGGGAACGCGGGATACCGCGGGCCGGACCTTGTGGCCTATTACGTGAATATCATCCGTGCGTCGTATCCGGACTTCAATACCACCGGCGTACAGATCGTGGAAGCGGAAAACTCCTCCCTGGAGTTTGAAAAGGAATACATGTTCAGCACCGGTATCGACGTTACCCTGGCGAAAGCGGTGGACCTGACTTTCAACTACTACTCCCGGAAAAACTTCGACCTGGTAGGGTACAAACCTGTACAGTCTTCTTCCGGCTACCTCACCAAACTGTTCAACTGGGCAGACATGAAGAACGAAGGCATCGAAGCCTCCGTTAATATCCGCCCCGTCAAGATCGCGGGAGACTTCAGCTGGTCGGGCATGGTGAATGTGGGCTATAACCGGAACGAGGTGCTGTCCGACTATCAGGGCAATAACCCCTCCGTATTCGACGCGACCGTTTCCGAAGGTTACGCATTGAAAGGGAAGCCGCTCACCGGGCTGTATTCGTTCCGTTTCAAGGATCTCGATGAGCGCGGCCTCGCGCAGTATTACAATGGAAAGGGCGAAACCGTCATGGGGTTTGCCGAAAGTAACCGCGACCTGGTGAACATCTCTTACCAGGGCAGCCGCGACCCGATGTACTCCGGCGGCTTTACGTCCAACTTCATGTATAAAGACTTCCTGCTTGGCGTATCGTTCGTGTTCAACGCTGGGCACGTGGTGCGGAAGGCGGACTTCTACCGAGGCGGATCCCTCTCAAGCCTGTACCGCGACGATAAAAACGTGCCCGGCGACTTCGCTTACCGCTGGCGCGCCCGCGGCGACGAACAGTATACCGACATTCCCCGGCTGCTCATGCGGGAAGACATCAACGACTACAACAACCTCGGTTTCTTCGACGCGTCCATCTTCGGTACTTACAACCGGTCAGACATCCGGACCATTAACGCTTCCTACCTGCGCCTGCGCAACATCATCCTGCAATACAACTTTTCAAAGTTCGCGAAGCAGTGGAAGATGCAGAACCTCACCGCAGGGCTCGAAGCATCCAACCTGGCTGTTTTCGCCTCCAAAAGGTTCCATGGCATGGACCCGGAAACATTGCTGACCGGCCTCAATATGCCGCCGGTCAAGTCGTTTACGCTCAGCCTGTCCGCCACCTTCTGAAACCATAAAAAAGAACACCATGTTGCATCATCATAACATCAAAAGATATTTACTCGCAGGCTTGCTCCTGGCATCGGTCGCCATCGCATCCTGTTCCAAATTCCTGGAGGAACCGGTGGATAACCGGACGCTGATCGTCACCATACCGGATATGGAAAAAACGCTCAACCAGCTGTTGCCGTATTCGGATCATCATTTCACCGACCTGATGTCTGACGACTATATTTTCCGGGATCTTGCGGGGCATAACGTGGAAGAGGCGGTAGAACAGCTGCTGCCCATCTTCGAGTTCACCATTACCCGGGAGTCCATGTCCGCCACCCGCTTCCTCAGCAGCGGCTTCAACCCCGTGACCGCTTTCCGGCGGTATTATAATTGCATCATTAACTCGCTGCTCGTCCAGAAAAAAGCGGAGGAATACAAGGCTACTTCGGATGGTGAAGCAAAGAGCATCGCCGCCATCAAAGGAAAGGCAAAGGCCATCCGGGCGTATTGTAATTATATGCTGGTGAATTTATTCGCCAAACAATACAATCCCGCCACCGCCGACGCCGATGCAGGCGTACCGTTCGTTGAGCAATACAGCGGCGAGCCGGTAGTGCCTTATACGAGGGTCAGCGTAAAGAGAATGTACGATGCCGTTGAGCAGGACCTCCTCGCCGCTCTCGACCTGGTAGCAGACACAGAGGCGAGCAACGCGCAATTCACATTCAGTAAAAACGCCATCCTTGCGTTGCTGGCGCGGGTGTACCTGAATAAAAGAGACTGGGACAACAGCATCAAATACGCCACACTCTTGCTGCAACGCAGGAATGTACCGCTGAACGTCGGCAAGCTGCGCACCGAGATCACCGACTATGCGCAGTATTCCAGCAGCTATTTCAATCCCGCCAACCCTGCCTACATCCTGATGGGCAACAATACCTACCAGTTGCTGGCTTATTTCTGGATGGGGATGTACCCTTATCCGGCCAGGCAGGTTATGATGGCGAACGGCGCGGACGACAACAATGATTACATTATCCAGACCAGTGCGCTGTTCAACGATTTTGTACCGCAGAAGCTCATGGAGTTCCTGGCGCAGACGACCCGCAACGGCAATATGCCGCTGCTGACGGTCGACGAGGTTTTCTTCAACCGTGCCGAAGCCGATATCCAGAAAAACAACGGGCTCACGGCGGCATCGCGCGCCGACCTGACCGTGCTGATCCGCAACCAGAACTTTTCGCTGAGCACACAGAACAACAAAATCAGCCAGCTCAACGGGATAACCACCAGGCAGGCCGCCATCGACTTCCTGCTGCTGATCAAACGCATCCGCTTCTCGAGTGAGGGCATGCGCTGGTTCGACATACGGCGGCATTCGTTACCGGTGGAACACACGGGCCGTTCCGGCGTCTACAAAATCGACGGAACCAAACCCGAGGCATATGTCATCCAGCTGCCTACGGAGGAAATCACCCGGAATCCCGGTCTTAACTAATCAATCGCTGAACTTAAATTATTGGCAATGTATAATTATAAAATTCCCGCATTTGTACTGGCTGCGCTGCTGATGGTGCTGACCGCCTGCCGGAAAGACGAAGCGCCGCTCTCGGCCGAAGTAGACCCGCCACCCACATTCGATACCCGCACACCGCTGGGTGTAAAGCAGAAAGAGATGTTCGACAAGTACGGGGTGCTGTTCGAATACAAATGGAACCGCTTCGCCTATGCGCCCAACGTGGTGGCCAATCCCGCGCGGATAGAGGATGTGCTGCCGTATATGGAGCTGATGGACGAGCTTTTCTTTAAAGCGATGGACTCCGTGGCCGGGCCGGGCCTCACTTCCGTGAAGGAAACGCCGGTAAGGATCCTGCTCATCGGCAACGGTCTCAATTACGGCGGTTCGGAAGACTTCGGGGAATCTACCGCTGGCCAGGCAGGCAACATCCAGCCTAACCGCCTTACCCTGGGTGGATTGACGCCTTTCGGGGAAGTATTGCGGGCCGTGGGGCCGGATGCGGATGCGGAGTATTTCAAGGCGATCTACGATACCGCGCCTTCCAGCTTCCCGGCGGATGCGGGCCTCATCGGTTTCATCTATCATGAGTACACCCATTACCTCGATAGCAAGCATCAGATCCCCACAGGTTTTGAAAAACCCTCCAAGGTGGAATACCTTCGCGGCTCCAACCAGTACAGGCGGGTAACATATCCGGAAGCGATCTCCAAAGGTTTCTACATACCCTACGGCATGCAGAATGAACATGAAGATTTCGCTACGTATGTGCAGACGATTATCTGGAAGTCGGACGCGGAGATGCAATCCGTTTACAATACGAACGACACGACCCGCGCCAAATACCAGCTGGTCAGCAAATATTTTGCGGACCTGCGCATACCCATCACGGCGTTACGGAACTACCTGACTAAACCGTCGGTAAAGGCCCGCCTGCTGGCGCTGAAAAGAAAATATGAATAATGATTTTTCATCCTCATACGGTTATTATGAACAAGCCATATAAAATATTCAACAAACAGGCAACGGTATGGATGCTGGCGGCAGTACTGGCCTTCGCGGCCGTTTCGTGCCAGAAGGACCTGGATTACAGCCGCCCGCCGGGGGCCAATACCTTTGAAGGGGATAAAACCAATACCTTCAGAATCCTCACCAGCAGTGAAGACTCGCTCTGGGCCTGGAACATGCCGCTCAGTTTATTCGGAACGGAGTTTCCTTCCATGCTGCTCCAGTTTTTCACCGATTCTACCGCCAATGTGTACGCGGTGGCCCGTCGCGGTATCGTACCGGATCTGCAGTGGCTGCGAAGCTCCGGAACGTTGACAGCCGGGCAGTCCTCCCAGGTGCTGCAACTGATCAACGCGTTCAGCGGCATAAACGATTACACTCTCCGGGATCTGCTGGAGGATCCGCAGAACATCAACTTCAAGAACGCGCTCCTGGTATATCTGCCGAACTATGAATACTTCAATTCGCTGCTCCTTGGCCTCCAGGAACAGGGCGCCGCTTTTGACATGAACGGACCGGTGCAGTTAAGCCTCACCTTCCACAACGCCCAGTTCCTTTCCGAACTGAAGGCGCTCGGCGGACTGGACTTCGACTTCCGGGTGATGGGCGTTACGCCGGACAGTGTGGCGCTGGACGGGTATTACGGCAACGATGTGAATAAGCTGTCCAGCCTGCATAAGGTCATCGACATGAACCCGATCAACTTCATCAACAGCTCCCGCGTCACCATCGCCGTCAACCCCCTGAAAGCGAAAGTGGCCATGCGAACCGGTGGTACGCTGGTGCCTACGCCGGCAGGCTATACTTCGGGGATTGATTTCTTCTACAGAACATTCAACCAGGCCTTCGACAGCAAGGCAGGATATGGGTACAAACCGAACGGAAAGGGCGCCGCCGTGATGCCCGATGTGCTGAAGACGGCCAAAATCCTTACTGTTAAAAGCGTCATCGCCACATCCCCGGTCACAGCACCCGTAGGCACGGTGATCATGACGATGACGGTGGTGAATGTGGATGGCAGCGTGAAGGAGGTGGAATTTGTGAAGAATTGACGCATAGGAAAGACCTGCTTT
The DNA here is from genome assembly GCF_003813775.1 of Chitinophaga lutea. Taxonomy (NCBI): domain Bacteria; kingdom Pseudomonadati; phylum Bacteroidota; class Chitinophagia; order Chitinophagales; family Chitinophagaceae; genus Chitinophaga; species Chitinophaga lutea. The sequence goes on from NZ_RPDH01000002.1 coordinate 274,169, forward strand.
TCTTGATACAAAAAAGCCGTCCTTTCAACAGGACGGCTTTTTTATGAGCAGGGGAGAAGCCCTATTTTTCAGCCGGTTTCTTGAACCCGTCTTTCTCCGCTTTCGCGGCCATGGTGTTCATTCTTTTCTCGGTATCCGGGTGCGATGAAAACAGCTGCGCGCCTTTTTTCTTTTTATCGCCTCCGCCGGCATCCTGCGATGCTTTCAGGAGTTTTCCAAAGGCGGTGGACATGCCCCAGGGATTCAGTTTGCTTTTTTTCAGGAACTCATATCCGTAATCGTCCGCCTGGCTTTCCTGGCCGCGGGAATACGCCGAATTCGCCACGGCTTCGCCGAGGTCGCCCAGCTGGGAACTGCTCAGGGCACCGGCTGCGCCACCCTGGGAGGAAACGCCTTCCTTCAGTGCGGAGGTCATCAGCGCCGTGCGGAAAGCGTCTTTGGAATCCTTGTTTTTCACGTGGCCGATCTCGTGGCCTACCACGCCCATCAGCTCATCGTCCGTCATCGTTTCCATCAGGCCCGCGCATACGCGTACGCTGCCGTCGGCGCAGGCAAAGGCGTTGATGTCTCTTACCAGGTATACTTTGTAGTTGAGAGCGAGGCCGTCGTAGTTAGTGAGGCCGGCGGTCAGTTTCTGCAGGCGCTTCGCCAGGGGATCGTCTGCCGGGGCAACGGGGTTGTTTTCATCCATCCACTGGATGTATTCCTTCGTGTATTTGATCACTTCGTCGTCAGACAAAGTAGCGGCCTTCACGGCTTTCGCGCCGGCGCCGATGGACTTGGTGTTCAGTTTTAACTGGGCGTTAGCGGACAATGAAAGGGTGGTGGCGCATAAAATGGCCATCCATGGGCGAACAGATGCAAACATATAGTCGTCTTTTTTTGTGAGAAATGAATTACAGGTTCAACAAATTTTATCGTGCCGCAAATATAGGAAATCCGGATAAAATTCTCGTTTTCAATACATTTTCAATTCATTTTATCCAGTTCTCCGTATCCCTAAACTACTGGTATTCCGGTATAGGCCGGGATATTCTTTTCGAGTAATTTTATGCCCGGATGGTATGGTTATGAAGTACATGTATTTACGTATATTTGATTACGTTATCGAAGGAACCAAAATAATAACGCTGACGGAACGGATAAGAATCATACGTACCTATAACGGAAACCGATGAAATGCAGATAAAGTGTTGTAGCCCGGAAGTTAACCTGGTGTTGGCGGCAACAAGCCGTATTCCAAGCGCTAGTGAATAGTTATCTATGAATGTGATGCCTCATCGGCATTTTTAACCTGTGCATCATATGCCTGCCAATATGATCGTGCGGCGCTACGCGTGCCGTGCATAATTCAATCATTTTTTGAACCAAAATCACGCTCATTCATGAAAAAGACACTATTCTTAATGATGCTCGTGCTGGTGAACGCCTCGATGGCGCTTGCGCAGACGCGAACGGTCCGGGGGAAAATCAGGGACGCCCAGACGGGCGACGGGATCCCCGGCGTAACGGTCACCATCAAGGGAAGCTCCAGCGGAACGCTTTCCGGGGGCGACGGAACATTCAAACTCGATGCGTCCCCGCAGGACGTACTGGTTTTTTCCTCCATCGGTTTTGTAACACAGGAACAATCCGCTGCCAGCACGGAGCTCGACATCCGGCTGGTGACCAGCCGGCGTGAATTATCCGAGATTGTTGTAACCGGCCAGGGTATCGGTGTGGAAAAACGCCGTTTGTCCACCACCGTTGAAACGATCAGCGCAAAAGACATCAAAGCCGCACCCGCAGGCCAGCTGGATCAGCTGCTCGCGGGTAAGCTGCCCGGTGCGCAGATCCGTCTGAACTCCGGCCAGCCTGGCACCGCCTCCCTCATCCGCAGCCGCGGTATCGTATCCGCCTATTCATCCACTACACCGGTAATTTATGTGGACGGCGTTCGGGTAGACAACCTGAATACCGCTCCGGCCCTCAGCCTCGAAACAGGCGGCGCACAAAGTAGCGCCATCGCAGACATTCCCATTGAAAACATCGAGCGCGTGGAATTCATCAAAGGCGGCGCCGCCACCACGCTCTACGGCTCCGACGCGGCCAATGGCGTACTGCAGATCTTCACCAAAAAAGGATCCGCCATGCGGCCCGAACTGGACTTCGAAGTGAAACTCGGCGGCACCAAAGGCACCGAAGATTATCTGCACTTCAAAGAAACAGCCGACGTACTGTTCCGCACCGGGCTGTACCAGAACTACCGCATTGGCCTGTCAGGCGGCTCAGACAGGGTGACGTACAGCTTCTCCGGCAGCTTTGGCCAGGACGACGGCTTCCGCCCCGCGAACCAGCAGAAACGCTATAACTTCCGTTCCACCGTTTCCGCGAAGGTGAACAAGATCCTGACGTACACCGGCTCGCTCGGTTTCTCCGCCAACCAGTTCTTCCGCGACCAGAACGCCAACTCGTCTTACGGCGTATTCGGCAACCTCGAAACCGGCGCGTACGGCGAACTGAACAAGTTCAACAAAACCAAGCTCGACAGTATCAAACGCGCCATCATCGACCCGATCATGGCCAACGTGTACCAGCGTGAAACCGTTCACCGCTTCCAGACCAGCCAGGCATTCACCGCGCAGATCCTGGAGAACCTGACGGCGAAGGCTTCTTTCGGTATCGACTACCGCAGCAGCGAACAACTGGGTATTTTCACCAACCGTTATTTGATCGCCCTCGGCGCCGTTCCTCCGGGCACGGATAACCAGGGCTCGATCGATGTGTTCAACAGGAACTTCCTCGGCCTCACCGGCGATTTCAATATCCAGCACAAAGGCCGTGCAAACGACTTCTCATTTATCAGTACACTGGGCGGGCAGGCATTCAGAAACATCGATAAACAGAATGCACTTCACGGCGTGAACGTGGTAGACGGTTCCCGTTCTGTGAACAACTCCGGTAAAACCACCGCGGAAGACTATGAGCTGACCGTGACCAACTATGGTTTTTATGTAGCGGAAAACATCGGCTTTAAAGACAAACTTTTCCTGGAAATGGGCTTGCGCATGGATGCGAACTCTGCATTCGGCGACAATATCGGCAACCAGTTCTATCCGAAAATCGGTATGTCGTACGACCTCGCCGCGGAGAATTTCATTGCCAATTCACTTCCCGTTGTTTCGCAATTGAGGTTCAGGGCCAACTATGGTAAGGCCGGTTTGTTCCCACCGCCGTTCAGCCACCAGCGGACCATCACCGGCCGGCCGTTCCTGGCAGGAGCGGGCTTTAGCCTCGGCCAGCCGGGCAACACGGACCTGGAGCCTGAAAAAGTGGCCACTGTCGAAGGCGGCTTGGATCTGGGTTTCCTCAACAACCGCTTCACACTGTCGGCCACCTACTACCAGGCCAAAACGGAAGGCGCATTGTTCAACGCACCGTACACGCCTTCAGCAGGCCTGATCACCCAACTCCGCAACATCGGCGCGATTTCCAACAAAGGATGGGAGTTCGCTTCGGTATTGACCGTGCTGGACAAGAAGGATTTCAGTCTTCGTTTGAACGCATCTTACAACCTGCTGTCTGAAAGCGTGGTGACTTCCAACGGTGGCACACCGCAGTTCTCTATCGGCGGGTTTACCTTCCTGGGCTCATTCGTGGACGTAAACAAACCGGTGGGTTTCCTGAAGGGCAACAGGCCTACGTTTGATAAAGACGGTAAGATGACCAGCTCGGAAGCCAACGCCAACCTGGGCTCGCCCATTCCGAAACACTCCGGCTCCGTAGGGCTTTCCTTTACCTTCAAACAACGCCTCACCCTGTATGCCAATGGCGATTACCAGTCAGGCGCGTATGGCGTGAATGTGGACGAAGTGCTGCGTTTCTTCAACGGGTTGTCTGACGATCGTATCCCCGAAGCATCCCGCGACGAGAGTTTCTTCGACCTCGCAGGCGTTTGGGTGGAAAAAACCAACTACTTCAAGGTGCGCAACATTTCCCTCAATTACCAGGTGCCCGAGAAATATGTAGACAGGGTGTTTAAAGGCCTGGAAGTAGGTTTCATGATCACCAATCCCATCAACATCTACTCTTCCAAATTCGACCCTGAAGTAACCGGTTCCGGCGCGAACATCCAGAACGGTTTGACGGTAGGTGGTTTCGGCTTCGGTACGGAATCATCACCCAGGCAATTTATCGGTACCCTCAGAGTTAAATTATAATCATGGCAATTATGAAAACGAAAATATTAGCATTGACGATGGCCGCCGCGGCAGTGTTCAGCAGCGGTTGCAGCCTGCTCGACCCGACGGAAGTGGTGAACCCGAACCTGACGGAAGATGATCTGAGAGACAAAGGACTGCTCACCATGAAACCATGGCTGGGCGGTATGGCCCGCAACCTGGCGCTGGCTTATAACGAGATCGTGACACCCAACGAAATTCTCTCGGACAACTATGCCAACACAAAAACCTACTATAACCAGGCGTTTGATTTTCCGAGGATGAACGTAGCGGATGCAGACATCAACGATCTGATCCAATACCTGTCCCGCCTGCGGTCAAACGCCGTGTATGGCCTGGAAGTAGTGAAACCGGCAGATCCTACCGCTACCCCCAGTGAAGAGGCCGAACTCTATTTTTACAAAGGGCTCTCGCACCTCTGGACCGCCGAATTATTTGTGAGTGCGCCGGTAGTGGGCGACGGGAAACCCGTGCCGCCGGCCGAACAATTCGACTCCGCCATCGTTAATTTCAAGAAAGCGCTGGCGCTGTCTACCGACGGAGACCTGAAAACCGGCTACAACATTGTACTGGCCAGGGCGTATTATTACCTCGGCGACAAGGCCAATGCTCGGAAATATGCGGCAGATGCTATTGCCAGCAACAACCGGTATGTGAGATCGGTGGCATTCGACCCGGTGAACACGTTCACGCCCGCGATCAGCAACATTTTGCAGGACGCCATGTACAGAAGGGGCACGTTCGACGACCTGCAGCCCCTGCCGCGTCTCGACTTCCTGGATCCGAAATGTTATACCATTTCCAGCAGTGAAGACTCACCCATTCCGCTGGCTAAAATCGAAGAAGCCTATCTTATCCTGGCTGAAGCCGATGTAGCGGACAACCAGCTGCCTGCGGCGCTCAACCGGGTGAAAGACCTGATCGGTGTGGTCAACACCCGCAACAAGGCTACTTTCGACGACCAGGCAGAAGGCCGTGATGAAAGTAATCCCGGCTCGCGCCCGAACGTTGCTACCGTACGCGTAGCCGCGAGCGCAGGTGAGCCCCTGATTGCCGGCCTCGTGCTCGACCGGGGTGCGCCCATGGTGACGGTGCCCGTTATTTCCGGCACCTCCATCAACGCCGCCAATGTGACCGCTGCTAACTACCCCACCGTAGACGCAGTACTCGAGCTGATCTACCTGCTGCGCCAGGAAATATTCATCGGTGAGGGGAGACGTGCCGTTGATCTTGGTTTCCGCTACCCGGTTTCTTTCAACGAAATCGTGAGCAACCCGAACATCGAAAACGGCGACCCTGCCACAGTAGGCCGCATCCCGGCATTTATTCCCAAAAACAAGGAAATGGACGCCTTTACCTACGACAAGGCCGCTGGTACCTGCACCATCAAACACAACATGAACAAAGTGATCGTAACCAACAAAGCCTCCGCTGAGGTAGTTCCTTTCTTCTAAATAAGCATGACTGAGCAGGGCGTGCCGGTTCTCCGGCACGCCCATTTTTATGCCCGCAACCGCAGCTTTGAAACTGATCTTGCCGGTCTGCACATTTAGTGTAGATTTGGAACCAGAACCGAACATGCACCATATGAGAATAGCGACTTATAACGTGAACGGCGTCAACGGCCGCCTGCCCGTATTGCTCCGCTGGCTGGAAGAAACCACCCCGGATGTTGTTTGCCTGCAGGAGCTGAAAGCCCCGCAGGAGAAATTCCCCGAACAGGCCATCCGCGATGCCGGGTACGATGTGGCCTGGCATGGCCAGAAAAGCTGGAACGGCGTAGCCATCCTCTCCCGCGTGGGCGAGATCAAAGAACTGCGCCGTGCGCTGCCCGGCGACCCGGACGATGTGAACAGCCGCTACATCGAAGCAGTGGTGAACGGCATCCTCATCGGCTGCCTCTACCTGCCCAATGGCAACCCCGCACCAGGCCCCAAATTCGATTATAAGCTCAGCTGGTTCAAACGCCTCATTGCACACTCCAAAGACCTCCTGGCGCAGGACCTGCCCGTGGTGCTCACCGGCGACTACAACGTAATGCCCACCGAGCTCGACGTATACAAACCGGAAAAATGGGTCGACGATGCCCTGTTCCGCCCCGAAACCCGCGCCGCCTTCCATGAACTGGTGGCGCAGGGCTGGACGGACGCCCTCCGCAAACTGTACCCCGATGAAAAAATCTATACCTTCTGGGATTATTTCCGCAACGCCTTCGGCCGCGATGCCGGCCTGCGCATCGACCATTTCCTGCTGAGCCCGCAGCTGGCGCCTCGGCTGAAAAAAGCGGGCGTCGACAAACACGTGCGCGGATGGGAGAAATCGAGCGATCATGCGCCCGTATGGATTGAGTTGAAAGGTTAACGCCGGCGCGTCAGCCAGCAATAGCCGCAGAGGGCAAACAGCGGGAGCGCCTTAGCGGTATTATGTTGTATCCGGGCGTTTGAACAGCAGTGGAGATATCCCGTACAGTTGCTTCTGAAATGCCTGCTGATGGTGTTCAGATTTCATTTCGCGGAGGCAACCCGCACAAAGGCAATCCGCATACCGGGAGGCTATAAAATCCCGTTCCTCCTGCGTTAAAGCCACCGTCGTGCACTGGCAGAGCAGGATGGAGCCTACCTTGCATTCAAAACCGGCCTTACAGCGCGGACAGGACTTTTTTTCGTGTTCACACATACGGAATGAATTTAAGCCTTTACCGGCAAATAGCACCCCATAATTTTGTTGCCTGGAGGCTTTGATTACCCACGAAACATTTCGTACCTTGTTGTACAACCCATAAACCGCCGCTATGCCGACCCGTAAAATATTTTCCACCGCAATGCTTATCATGTGCGCACTCGTGCAGCAGGGGAGTGCACAATCCTTACCCGATTCCCTGGTAAAAAAGATCGATCTGCACTTCAAAAAATGGGATCGTGCCGAAGCACCGGGATGTGTGGTCGGCATCGTGCGGAACGATTCGCTGCTTTACGCAAAGGGCTTCGGCCTGGCCAACCTGGAAAACAGTGTGCCCAATACGACGAAAAGCGTCTATTACATGTGTTCGGTATCCAAACAGTTCGCCGGGTATGCCATCGTTTTACTGGCGCGGCAGGGGAAGGTCAAACTCGATGAAGATATCCGCGTATATCTTCCCTGGATGAACATTCCCGGGAAAAAGATCACCGTCAGGCATCTGCTCAACCACACCAGCGGCATCCGCGACGACATCGGCCTGGCGGCTATTTCAGGGCTCGGTATGGACGGTATGCTGACGCAGGACCTCGCTCTGAACATTCTCAAAAAACAGCGCAGCCTCAACTTTGAGCCCGGCGAGCGATACGCCTATTCCAACTCGAATTACGTGCTGCTGGCGGAAATTGCCGCAACCGCCGCCGGCCAGGATTTCAAATCGTTCACCGACTCGGCCATCTTCAGGCCGCTGGGCATGGCCAGTACCCGTTTTGTGGACCACCCGGAAGAAATGCTGCAGGGAAGGGCCGCTTCTTATTCGTTTGTGCCGTTGGACAAGCGCAGCGGCCGGCGGAACTTTTTCGAGAACAGCTACCAGAACGTATACACGCTGGGCGACGGCGGGCTGTTTACCAGCCTGGAAGACATGTCGAAGTGGGTGATGAATATCTTTTCCCCGAAATCCGGCGACCGGCAGGACATTGCGCAACTGGCGGAAAGAGGCAGGCTCAACAATGGTCAGGAAATCAGTTATGCGCTGGGCATTGCGGTCGACAGCAGCCGGGGGTGGAAACGCTACATCCACAACGGCTCTCTGGCTGGTTACCGCACGCTGGTGGTGGTGTACCCTGATCTGAAAACCGGTTTCATCGTATTCGGCAACGGTGGCGATAATGAAGTGTACGGCAGGGGAGAAAATCTCGCAACGTTTTTTATTCCCGACATCCGCGCGAAGCAGCCCGCATCCACCGCCGCCCGCCGCGATTCCGGCGTCACTTTTCTCACGGACACGAACGCCGTGAAAGCATTCCTGGGCAGTTACATTGCCGACGACGGTTTCCAGGCGCATCTGTCGTTGAAGAAGAACCAGCTTTGGCTGAACGGCGACCTGCTGCTGGTGCCGGAACGGAACGATACCTTTTCGTTATTGCAAAACCCGGCGATACGGTATGCTTTTTTTACCGGAAGCGCCGGTGAACAGGCAGGCGCCGCACTCGTTACGCCCGCTTCTCCCGGTGCCCCGATACAGTTCGCGAAAATGAAAACCACCACGATGCCGCTGCAATCGTTCACAGGCACTTATTATTGCCCGGAGCTGGAGTGCAGCTATGGCATTGCGGAGAAGAACGGCCGGTTGTACCTCACCAGCAACAAACACAACGATGCGTTGATCAGGATGATGGATGACGACCACCTGATAACGGAACATCCCATGCTGGATCATCTGCAGATCAGGAGGGGAGCCGGCAAAAAGATCACCGGTTTCGAGCTGAACAGCCGGCGGATCATGCACCTCGTGTTCAATAAAATCAATTAGAATATTTTTAACATCTTCAAGCCCGCTTAATCCCTAACTTATCGATCAATCTCCCTGCCATGTCACGCAAACACTTCATTCCAATACCTGTATTGTTCCTGCTTTTGGCTGCCTGTGCCAATCCGGCCCCCACCAACGGCGTGTTCGCCGGCATTCCGTATGATTCAACAGTAGCTTATTCCTACGACGGCGAAGGAGGCCAGGAAATCATGGACGATGGTGTTTTATCCGGCCGGATTTCGAAAACAGCCGTATTGAACGGCAAACAAACCGCTGCCATCACGGATATCCTGTCAGATAAATCTACTTATGGCGGCCCGCTCGCGGCCTGTTTTGATCCGCACCTGGGCCTGGTATTTTACCGTGAAGGGAAACCGGCGGCGTACATCAGTGTTTGCCTGGCGTGTAATTACCTGGTGTCTTCCGTCCCCATTCAGGATGAAGGCGGCTTCAGCGACAACGGCGCGAAAGCGATCGCTGATTTTGAGAAGGGACTGGGATTTTGACCACAGTGAAAATCAAAAGCCACCGGTTCTCACCAGTGGCTTGAAAATTTAATACAAAGAAACCTATTTCATTTCAATCACGGTATCCAGCGAGTGGACCACTCCGTTGGAACCGATATTGTCGCGGCCCTGTAAAGCGGCGCCGTTAATGGTTACCCTGCCGCCGTCCACCTTCACGGTCAGTTCCCTGCCGTTGGTCGTTACCAGTTTCACGTTATCCCGCAGGTCGCTGAAATTGGTCACACCGTCCACCACGTGATGATTCAGCAATTCCGTCAGTTTCTCGCGGTTTTCGGTTTTCAGCAGGTCAGACATCCGGCCCGACTGTAACTTGCCGAACGCGATATCGGTAGGCGCAAATATCGTAAACGGTCCCTTTTGGGAAAGTACCACATCCAATTCGGCAGCTTTAATGCTCTTCGACATAGTGGCTAGATTTTTGTCGGCCACAACAACTTCCACAACATTTGACATGATATGTAATTTAGCTGCAGGTAGAATAACCCGCAGTTCATGTAAGGTAACCTTATTAAACGGATAAAGGTTGATTTATTATCGCTTCGGCCGGTATATTATTTTCCCCTGCGTCTTTTCAGCATCCTGGCATGTTCCCGGCAGCGTTCTAAAGTCTTTCCGCTTCCATGTTAAAATTCAGGTTTACGGCGTGGCAAAGCAAGTATTGGGCATGCAGAAATTCAGCGAAAAAACATGAGATTCCTGATGTTTTCACAGCACCGCCGGTAGTTATGCTGAAATCAAAAATATTCCTGTCAAAATTCGGTCTCAAACACGCAATATTCCTTTAATTGCCGCATTCAGCGTGGGCGTTTGTTTTTATTTAAATGGAAAGATTGTTAACCTAAAAGTTGTCATTATGGAATTAGTTCGTATCTTTGGGAAAGAGGATGCAGAAGATGGTTTATTTGCTGTAAAGTATCATAAGGATGGGCCGGATGAATTCGATCGTTTGTTTAATCTGTGGAATGACACCGAATACGTGGAATCCTTTTGTTATGAAAACGAAGCTGACCTGGTTGACGCCTTTCAGCGGCCTGTTACGGTGGAGGAAGCTGCGAGGGAAATAATAGAAGAGGCTATGGTTATGGAAGAGCAGCTATTTGAGTATTATGAAAGCACCCGGCTGCAGGAGATATTCAGGCCGTTATTTAATCACGAGTATATTCTTTCTCCGCTGCAACGCTCAAAAGCCTGCATTGTGGTAAAGATGTTCCATCGTCCCAAGCTCATAGTCTATGCCATACGGTTGGCGCCAAATTCATTTATTATGAGCGGCGGCGCGGTTAAACTGACCGCCACCATGAACGACAGGCCTCATTTAATGGAAGAACTACGCAAACTTGACAGTGTTAAAGGTTGGTTGCAGCAGAACGATATAGACATTTCGCAAACACTTAATTTTTTTTGACATGAACCTGAATGAAAAATTACAAAAGCTCATGAGCGATCAACCTTCCAAATGGAGGGAGAACGCAGCTGAAAGAATGGCAACGGCGGGCTGGAGAAAAAACTCGATTGCCGTTGCTCTCCGGGTATTAACGATACTCCGCGAAAAGGAAATGACCCAATCCGCCCTTGCTGAATTGATGGGCGTATCGCGGCAGCAGATCAGCAAAATCGTCAGCGGGAGCGAGAACCTGACGTTTGAAACGATTGACAAACTGGAAAAAGCGCTGGGCGCAAAGCTGATGATCATCGAAGGCGGCAGTACGCCACCTGCTGCCGGCGTCGTTCAACCCGGTCCAGACAAAAAAGAAGGTAAAGCGCCGCGCAAGGCGAAGAAATAATCCCCTTCAGAACACTATTCCAAACTGAAACCCGGCACCCACTGTTCCCGGCTGGTCGTTACCGAACCTCACCGGCACCGGAACCGCAACAAAGTACCCGGTATGTTTCCCCTTGTACACCACCTTGTTCAGCACCGGCGTAAACCCATACCGGCCGGAGGTTTCAAACGCGGCCCTCGCCGCCAGGGTAAATCCCTTCCCAAGACCGAAGAGCGCACCCGGGTGAAATAAAAAATTGTTCATCTTATTGGTGCCGGACGTCACCCGCACAGTGGGTACGAACTCCATCGAAAAGCCGATGCGCGGGCTCTTCCAGATATTGATACCGGTAGGCAGCCCCACCGTATAGACGCCATCGAAATTGTAATGCGGCACGTCACTGCCAAAGGTAACGACCGGATGCAGGATTCCCACGTAAGCCCCGATTTTCGGATAGGCGGGAGCGGTATGCTGTGCATGTGCACCCGTGAAGGAAATGCCCGTTAAAATGCCTGTCAGGATGCCTTTACGCAGCCGGTTGGGGAAAGTGCCTTTTCTGATGTTTGCGTTCATGTGCCGGAGATTTTGGCACAATACTACCGACGATACGGCGCATGGAATAGAACAGGGATTACTGCTGGTATGAAATTTACTTTTCTGTAAAAAAAGTCCTGAGGTCTTACCGTAGACGGATTTATTCAAGGCAAAGAAAATGCCATCGCCCGGTATTATCAGCATGATACCACATGTTTTCAGGCGTTGCTGACAAGCCCGCCAGTAGCGGAATCTATTCCCCGCAAAGAAAAGCCGCCACCCGGAATTACCGGAATGATATCACATGTTTCCCGGCTTTACCGGCAAGCCGCTACAGCAACTGGTACTCCGCCGCCAGTTTGATGACCGCGGGCATGTTCTTCACGTAAAATTTCTCCATGAGGTTTTTACGGTGCGCTTCCACGGTATGCGTGCTGACCGAGAGGGCATCCGCGATGCGGCGCGACGTAAGCCCCCTGCCGATCAACTGCAGAATTTCTTTTTCCCGCCGTGTAATGCTCGGCAGCGCATAACCGCCGAGGTCAGGGGTGCTGTTCATTTCCTGCTGTGCGCGGCTGCAGAGGTACACCTGCCCGTCGCCCACCGTACACACAGCCGCCAGGATCTCCTCCGCACCGGCCGTTTCGACCAGATACCCTCCGGCGCCGCATTGCAGCATCGACAAAATGCAGGAGCGCTCGTTGCGCTGACTGAACGCTACCACCTGTGCGGATGGGCGTTTCTTTTTGATGTCGAGGCAAAAGCGGCTGCCGTTGGTATCGGGTAGCATGATATCCGTCAATACTACCAGGGGTTGCAATTCGTTGACGAGGGCTTGCAGCGCTTCACGGCCGGTCTGATAAAACCCCGCCGGCCGGATGCCGGCATGGCCGCTCAGGATTTGCCGGAGGCCTGCAAGAACAATAGGACGGGCATCCACACAGATTACATCGATCATTTGCTGCCAGGTTAAATTGGTGGTTACGTTTACAAAGATCAACCATCGCCCGTTCACGGACAATCCCGATATTCAGGAACCCGGCATACCCTAATTGTAGGGTATCTTCCTTTGAATTGTTTATCTACCTTAACATCGGTATTTTTATGGCTTGTCATTTATCCTGACCGAAACGCCACATGAAAAGGATTCTTTCCATATGCTTCTTCCTGTTGACCGTCATCGCCGCCGGTGCGCAACCGCTGCTGAATGAAAAAAAGTACGTCGATAGTCTCACCGCACTGGAGCAGCGCGCTGCCAACGACAGTATCAAAGCCCGTGCAGCTTTCCTGTTGTCCGACTTCTGGTCGTATTCCGATACCGCCAAAGCGCTGCATTACCTGCAGGCGGGGAAACAGTACAGCGGCAGCAACCGCTACCTGCAGGCCGTGCATTGTTTTTACGAGGCCGGTTATTTTTTTGACACCGACATGGACAAGGCACTGCAGCTGTACGCCAAATCCGCGGAGCTCTTTGCGCCCTTCGCGCAAAAGGAAAGTTATGTTTTCCAGGCAAGGGCGTGGCGTAATTCCGGTGCATTGTACCAGCGGAAGAATGATCTGAAAAAGATGGTGGACCTCATCCTCACCAAGTCCGTACCGCTCGCGCAGAAGGCGGGGGACAACGTCATGCTCGGGGGGTATTATGCGGATGTGGGCATGGTGTTCATGAACGAGCGCCTGCATGCCAAGGCGGCTTTTTATCTCGATAAAGCCCTGGCGTATTACGGCAAGGCTAAACCGCCGTTGCATATGGAGCTACAGGCACTGCTCTTCACCACCGACAATTACGTGTACTGGGACAGCCTGCCCAGGGCCAAAATTTTTCTCGACAGGGCCGGCGCTCTGCTGGAGCCCTATCCTGAGTCGGAGCATAACCTCGACTTTTCCCATTCCGCGGCCATCTATTACCGGACGGCCGGCAACCCTGCCCGGTCCGTCGCCTATCTCGAACGGGGCATTGCCCTTGCCGAAAAGCTCAATAAACGGTATAAGCTCGCCGCGCTGCGGTACCAGCAATACGAGGCATACTTCGAGCAGGGCAAATACGAAGCCGCCCGTAAAACGCTGCAGCAGGCCATCGATGAAACGCCCGTTTCGATCAACGGTAACCTGATGCTGTATTTCAAGAGCATGTCGCAGACGTACGAAAAAATGGGCAATCTGCCCAGGGCATACGACTGGCTGAAGAAATTCAACACGGTACGCGACAGCGTCTATCCCGAACGCCTCAAAAGCGAGCTGACCACTATCGAAAGCAAATACAACGGCGCTGAAAAGGAAAAACGGATTATCCAGCTGCAGGCAGAACAGCGGGACGCCCTGATGAAAGCCAAAAACCAGCGCCTCATGAACTGGCTGCTGGGCATCGCGGGTTTGGCGTTGCTCACCATCACACTGCTGCTCGTGATCTTTTACCGTAACAGCCGCCGCCAGGCGCGGCAGAAACTCACGGAAATGCAGCAGCAACAGGAGCTCCAGCTCGCCAATGCGATCATGGAAGGAGAAGAGCGCGAGCGGCGAAGGGTGGCCCGCGACCTGCACGACGGCCTGGGCGGGGCACTGTCCGGTATCCGGATAAAACTCTCCGGCCATCAGAAAGAACAACCCGCCCCCCGGCTCGAGGAAGTGATCGATCAGCTGGAGGATTCCATCGGAGAACTGCGCCGCATCGCCCGTAACATGATGCCGGAAAGCCTGCTGAAATCCGGGCTCGAAGCCGCGCTCAGAGATCTCTGCGAATCGCTGATGAACGAACATACGGATATTGAATTCCAGGCCTATGGCATTCAGGCAGACATGCCCACCGCCACGCAGGCCAATATCTTCCGGATCGTACAGGAACTGCTCTCCAACGCCATCCGGCATGCCCAAGCCAGCAAAATTATCTTGCAGTGCATCCAGAACGACCGCACCTTTCTCATCACCGCCGAAGACAATGGCCGCGGCTTCGATACCGCCGCGATGAGCGCATCGAAAGGTATCGGCCTCACCAATATTCAAAACCGCGTGCAATACATGAAGGGCCGCTTCGACATAGAATCCGCCCCCAATGAAGGCACCATCATCAACATAGAAGTGTATGTCTGATACAAAAAAAGTGCTGGCGGTGGTAGACGACCACCCGATCGTAATCGAGGGACTGAAGTTCCTCCTGAAAACGCATGCAGACTTCGGACAGGTTTTCAGCTTTACCTCCGGCGCCGCTTTCATGCATTTTTCCCGCGATAACCGCGCCGACATCGTGCTGCTCGATATTTCCCTCCCGGACGCCAACGGCGTGGAGCTTTGCCGCGAGATCAAATCCCGTTCGCCCGAAACCGTGGTGCTGGGCCTCAGCAACCAGGCCGAGCGCAGCATCATTCTGCAGATGCTCGAAAGCGGCGCGGGCGGTTACCTGCTGAAAAGCACCTCCGCCGACGAACTGCTGGAAAACATCGAAGCGGCGCAGCACGGCGAGCTGGTGTTCTGTAACGAAGTGAAAAAGATACTGGCCAAACCCGGCCGTCACCCCGCCAGGCAGTTGCCGTCGCTTACCAAAAGGGAAAAACAATTAGTACAATTGCTGGCGCAAGGCAAAACCACGGCGATGATCGCCGCGGAACTGGAACTGAGCCGTTTTACCATCGATACCTACCGCAAGAACCTGCTGCATAAGTTCGACGTCAGGAACATCACGGAGCTGATGGTGATCATGATGCGGGAGAAGCTGTTGTGAAGAGGGAGAGCAGAAGCTTGTTTTAATTTAATGACCACCCAGCGACTGTGCGTATTCTCCTGTTCCCGCGACGGGAGACACTTAAATTATGTCCAGGAAAATGATGCGGTCATCGCCCTTTCCTTTGCTGACCCATATTATTGCCGTGATTCCGCAAAACCGCCCCAGTTCATCCCATTCGTCACTGGGCCAACTAACTTAGATGAAAATCAGTGAGCCCGGGCATGGCCATGAACAACATATTCAACTCTTGTATCTTTGCATGATACTCATCGTGAGTTAACGCATCTATATTATTGAGCCAAAGGATATCGGCACGTTGCTGCTCATAAGGCATCAGCTTTGTTACCTGGCCATATTTTTCAATAAGGTATTCGTTTCTCCTCCTTTTCAGGAGCTGGACGAAGTCTTCTAACGCTTTTGCTGTAGGCTTGTCAAGTAAAAAGGCTACCCCATTCGAGTTGTCATTTCTCGCTAGATACAGCAGTCGCTTGTAAGTGATACAATACCCGCAAATGCAAAGAGCTGCAATTGCAAAGTAAAAAAGAACCGAACCCTCTTCCACATCACGGCCACTCATTTTTAAGAATAGCAGGAAAATGGCCAGAAACACGCAACAAAATGCTGCCACCAGCCATGGTTTGTTGCCCGATACAGATTTTATAGTCTTGATACCTAAATCCTCGAATTTGACAAAAAAGTCGCTTTTGCCAAGTAAATGCCGATATTGCACATTGAGACCATCAACTTTTATTTCGAACCTTTTTTTATGGTGCAGGAAGTTCCTCTGCGTAAATACATTTTCAGACATTTCGGTATAGTTCAGATAAGCTAATATAGCAAAAACAGAACAAAAGCGCATGGACGGAGCTCCATGCGCTTTTGCATTAGTTGATGGCCACCCAGCTGCCGGCAGTCAATCCGGTCGATTTGTACCATTTGCTGTTCGCAGTGTCCAGCACCTCTTCGCCGATAAAGTTCGGTACGATGTTCGGCGCGGCCGTGATAGTGCGCGCGCCCATCTGCCCGAATTCCACCCAGGTGCCCGGCGTGCCGGCGGCTACACAGATGAAGCCCATCGGCTGACCTGCTTCCGCGGTTTTACGCCAGAAGATATCGCCCTTATTCCAGCTACCAGCACGAGGCGCTGCATCATACCGGCACCATTCAATGTGCCGGAAGCCGATCCGCTCACCGCCGCCCTGGCCGTCTGCAAAGAGACGGCTGTAATCGCCGTCGATCTCATCAATCTGGTTGTTAAACTGGATGAAGTTTTTGTTGTCGCCTGCAGTGATGCTGCTGTTGACGATCGCATATTCAAAACCGTTGAACCAGTTGGCGGAGATCACTACCTCATCGGAACCATGGCTATATACCCCGCGGTCAGTTGTTCCGATGCCCTGAAACGCGCCACCTGATATATTAACGCCCTGGCAGGCTGTCAGAAGGATCGCAGAAACCTTTGCTGCCGCCCCGGCAGATTCGTAATAATACCCGGTCACTGACACACCTCTGCAATAGTTAAAGCACAAGCCGTGCTGGGTATCGGTTTCGCAGCAAAAATCCGCCATGCTGATATCGTATGCATAACTGAAATTCGTTGCATGTGTTACTATGCTCCCTTCTTTTGCTTTTCCCACTCTGATTTTTTCCCAGTGCGTGTTATTGTCCTGGTTTTCCGAGTGGATGGCGTGGGTTCTGAACCGAATGAACTGGAGGTGCCCGTAGGTGGAATAGTAGTTGTTATTGGTATGCAGCCCTTTGTTGAACCCGGATACCGAAACATCTTCCAGCCGGCACCATCTGAACCCCTGCAGGTCGAGGCCGATACTGCCGGTGTTATTTTTGTCATCAAGGTAGAAGCCCCTTATAACGATGTTCGAAATAGTATTCACATTCCCTTCCCCCGGGTTGCCGTTCGGGTAATAACACTGAATCGCGATGCCGGTGCCTTCGTAACTCAGCAGGGTGCCATAGAGAACAGTATGATTACGGTTTTCTTCGCCAAGCAAGGAAACCGCCTCTCTCAGCTGGATAGTCTCCGTAAGCCGGTAAGTGCCCGCCGGCATAAATGCAGCGCCGCCCTTTGCCGCCAGCGCGTTGATCGTGTTTTGAATGGCTGTGGTATCGTCCGCCACGCCGTCGCCTTTGGCGCCGAACCATTTTACGCTGGCAGGGCCGCTGTAAATTCTTTTGATCACCTTGCCGTCTACGGTGTTCAGCACGGTGCCGGTATTATCGGGATAAACAATGGAGGAGCTGCCGGCATCATATTGCCAGATACCCTGCTGACCGTCATCGGTCGTAAAAAATACATCATCGGAAAGTGTTCCGCTCAGGCCGCGGATCTGACTGATCGTAAGTGCTAACATGGTCTGTTGTTTTTGGAGTTATTCTTATGTTTTTAAAGTAATTGCACCACCCAGGGTTAACAATATGTATCAAAGTTAGAGTAGGGCCGCGCAGTAGATTTGCGCAACAGAAAAGCCTGAAGGAATTCCTTCAGGCTTGGTATAAAACGATCTTTTATGTCAACGCTTTCCCTCAAACCGGTACACATCATCACTCCCCATCCCGCCGGCTTTATCAGAAGACAGGTAGCCCCCGGAGCCGTCCGGTTTCAATACAAAACTCACATCGTCGCCGGGTGAGCTGAACGGCGCTTTGAGGTTCTGCGGAGCGCTCCAGTTTTCCCTTGCGCCGGTGGCACGGTACACGTCGTAGCCGCCCAGGCCGGGATGGCCTTTGCTTGAGAAATACAATACGCCTTCATGCATCGACGGAAAACCTTCGGCAGCAATGGTATTGACGAAGCGACCGCAGTTTTTCGGCTCGCCCCAGTTGCCGTCCGCCTGTTTTTCGCTGTACCAGATGTCCGTTTGCCCGAGGCCGCCCGGCCTGTCCGACATAAAATACAATACATCACCGGCGTTGTTGACCACCGCGTGGCCCGCGCTGTAGCCGGCTAGGTTGATGCCCGGCAACAGGGTGAGCGGCGCCCATTTCCCGCCCTTCTTCACCGATTGCCATAACTGCAAATCACGCACGCCGTTGGCGGCGCCTTTGCGGCCCATGGTGACGGTGGCGTATAAGGTATCGCCGGCGCGGTTCACGAATACGGGGCCGATGTGGGTGGCGAATGATTTGAAGATGGACGGCGCGAGTTCTTCGCCGTAGAGGTTCGGGTTCGTGGACGAATAGGGCTCGTAATAATACGCTTTGTAGAAGGGCTGCCTCATCCGTTTATCGTTGGGGACTTGGGTTTCCCGGATCTCGGGGCGGTAGCCCGTGGATACCACCACGATGCCTTTATCGGTAACAGCGGTCACCATATCGGAACCGGGTGTGTTCAGCGAATGGATGGGTCGCAGGTTGACCGGGCTGCTTTGTGAACGCCAGGCCGCGGCGCTGTCGCAGCTTTGCAGGGCGGTCCGGCGGAGTTGCAGGCTGTCTGCGTTGGCAGTAGCGTACTGCTGGTATTGCGCGCGCGCGGAATCATATGCCCCGAGGCGCTGTAACGTTTCCGCGTAGGCGTAACGGGCGGAAGCGGGGGCGCCGGGCTGTTCCAGCAGTTGCCGGTAAACTCCGGCGGCGTGCTGCAGCTGGCCGGATGCCCGGAAACTATGCGCCATTTTTAACCAGTGGCCGGAAGAGAGTTTCTTCCCTTTATCGGTCAGTTCTTTGTATAGCGGGCCGGCTACGGCGTATTGTTCGAGTTGGTAGGCCTCATCCGCTAACTGCAGGCGGCTTTTCTGTTCCTGTGCCTGTGCGGCTGCCGTCAGCAGTAAAAGGGCCGCGATGATGGAATTCCTTTTGGTCATACGAAACATTTAAAAGTAACGTGGGTTACGGATGATGAACTTCCTGGAGGGGATCACAAAGCCAAGCGACACTTCGTGCGAACCGTTCTGCTGGCTGGCCAGCTGGTTCAGCGTGAGGTCGAAGGCGTAGCCGATGCGCAGCTTTTCCGTGGCGTAAAACTCCACCATAGCGCTGGCCGCATCTACCTTCTCCAGGTCGCGGAACTGCTCTTTGCCCCAAAGGTTGATACTCGTTCTATAGGAGCCGCCTATCCACAAACGCTGGCTGATCAGCAGGAAGGCATTGAGGTCGATGCTGGTGGGACCTTTGAAATCTTCCTTGACCATCAGCGAGGGTTTGAGTTGCAGATTTTCAGACAGCGTGAACATGCCGCCGGTGGTCACGTACAGGTGCTGTGTTTTACGGATGGTCGCGTAGTTTTCGCCTTTCCAGGTGTAACGGGATGCATCCGTGTAGAGCGAGAACAGGTCCATCACGGACGCGCCGGCGTAAAAGTTCGGGGAATAATAGTACACCCCGAACCGCGCATCCGGTACCCACACGCTTTGTTTGCCGAGCGGGATGGTCATGTCGTCGTTATCCGTGTAACGCAGGGCCGTACCGTCGATGGCGTATTGCGTAACGCCCGCGCCGATGCCGAGGCAAAGGCGGCGGGTGTTGCCCGCGTCGAGAGGGATGCGGTAGGAATAGGAGCCGTAGAGTGACAGCGATTCCTGCGGGCCCAGCCGGTCGAACATCGCCTGGAGGCCAAGGCCCACCTTGTTATCTCTCCCTGTAGCGGCATCGGCCGATACGCCGCCGGTACGCGGTGCGCCGGGGAAACCGGCCCATTGATGGCGGTAGATCGCATTGAGGTAAAGGTCTTCTTTATAACCGGCATAAGCGGGGTTCACGCTCAGGCCGTTGAAGATGTACTGGCTGAACTGCACGTTCTGCTGGCCGTAGGAGGGAAGCACTCCCGCAGCGCACAATATGATGATGATAATACCTTTTTTCATGTGTTCGGTTTTTCAGGTTTAACGGAGGATGGTTACCCAGCCTTTGTATTTCTTAATCCCGTCGGGTTTCTGCACTTCGAGCACATAGAAATAGGTGCCTTCGTTCAGGCCCGAACCCGTCCAGTCGTTGCGGTAATTTTTGCTTTGATATACCATACCGCCCAGGCGGTTGTACACATATAAAGCGCCCTGGTATTTTTCGAGGCCGCCGACCACGAATTTCTCATTCCGGCCGTCGTTGTTCGGTGTGAATACGTTCGGGAAACTGAGGTCCTGGCCTTCCACCTCGAGCGTCAGGACCGCCGTGTTGTTGGTGGGGTCGGTGTCGGGGTTGCTGCTGGCTGCCGTCGCTTTCATCACCATCATGCCGCCTTCGGATATCCGGCTGGTGATTTCGAGCTGCGCGGTGGCGCCTGCTGCCATATCACCGATCGTCCAGCGTACCAGTTTATCGTCGGCCACTACATTCACGCCGCCCCTGTCCGCCAGTGTGCGGGTGGGCAATTCCAGTTGCACCGGCAGCGAATCCGTCACCACCGCGCCGTTAGCTACGCCGGTGCCGATATTGGTAACGGTGATACGGTAGGTGATATCCTGCCCGAGGCGATAGGGGCCTACGGACGGGTGCACCATGTCTTTCCGGATGGCGAGGTTGCCGGTGGCGATATCGTCGCTGGCGATGGTCACCGTGGCCTGTGCAGGCGTGCCGGCGGTGAAGGTGTAGGCGGTCGACTGTCCACCGGTGATGGTCAGCACCACGGTTTCGGGTGTTTCCACCTGCGTATCGTCCAGCACGTTCACCGGTACCTGCACGCTGCCTGCGCCAACGGGAATGGTGGCGCTGCCGGTGATAGCCATGTAATCGGTACCGGCCGTAGCGCTGCCGCCGATGCTGTATTGAACGGTGATGGGCCGGTCGTGCAGTTTGCCGCTTGGCAAGCTGATGGTAAAGCTGCCGTTGGTCGCGGGCTCTCCGGCGTTTGCCTGCGTGGCGCTCACCACCAGATTAAGGTTGGCATTATCGTCATCATTGATGCTCACAATGGCGCTGGCTGCTACGCCGGCAGTGAAAACAAGGCCGGGGGCCGTTCCGCCGGTCATCGTTACTGCAATATTTTCCGTGGACTCTATCCACTGGTCGTCCGTCACCACAACGGGTATATCCGCCGCGTTACTGCCCGCGGGTATCACTACGACGCCGGTTAACGCGGTGTAATCAGTGCCCGCGACAGCGCCGCCGCTAACGGTATATCGTGCGGTAACGTCGTTCTTCGCCGTTGTGCCTGCGGGCAGGCTTACCCTCAAACTACCACCGGTAGCCGGCTCTGCGGCATCTGTAATTTTCGCGACCGTCAGCACAAGGTTGCCCGGGTCGCTTTCATCGTCTTCAATCGTCAGCGTAGCGCCGGCGGCGGCCGTGGTGAAAGAGAGGCTGGTGCCCGTGGCACTGCTGAGCGTGGCGATCACCGTTTCCGCACCTTCGATGATGCGGTCGTCCGTCACGGATAACGGAATATCCACGCTATTTGTTCCGGCCGGTATTTGTACGTTGCCGGAGAGTGCCGTGTAGTCCGTGCCTGCTGTGGCCGTACCTGCAATGGTGTAATGCACGGTGATGATTTCCGGCGCCGTAACGCCCGCCGGCAGGCCGACGGTGAAGCGTCCGACCGTAGTCGGCTCCTTCGCATCCAGTTTTTTCGAGATACTGATGGTACGGTTGGCCGTGGTATTGTCGTCGTCCGCAATGTTGACCGTTACCGGCGAACCGGCTACCGTGAATGTATCCGTGGCGCTGGAGCCGAAGGAACCCGTGATAATGATGGTTTCTGCGGCTTCTATCTGCTGGTCGTCGATCACGCTCACAGGAACGGTTACGCTGTTCTGACCGGCAGGCATCACAACGGAGCCGCCCAGTGCCGTATAGTCCCCACCGGCTGTTGCAGTGCCGGCCACTGTATATGGTGTTGTAATGTTTGCAGCCGCCGTGATGCCTGCTGGGAGGCTAAGCCGGAAGCTGCCGTTGGTAGCCGGTTCCGAGCCGTCTGTAACTTTTGAGAGCGTGAGAATTTTATTGGCCGGCACATCCTCATCGTCCCAGATTGTAACATTTGCGTTGCCGGTTGCGGTAAATGTGAAGCCGGTGGAAGTCCCGCCCGTCAGCGTCGCGATCACCGTTTCCATTTCCTCGATGATACTGTCGTCTTTCACCGTTACGGGAATATCCACGCTGTTCGTGCCGGCGGGTATCTGCACGCTGCCGTTCAGCGCCGTGTAATCCGCACCGGATGCGGCGGTGCCGGTAGCCGTGTAGTGCACGGTAATGGCTTCGGATGATGTGATGCCGGCGGGAAGGCTGACCATAAAAGCGCCGTCCGTAGCAGGTTCCGATGCAACGGTTTTCCGGGTGATAGTCACCGTGCGGTTGGCGGCGGTATTGTCGTCGTCCGCGATGGTGGCGGATGCATTGGTACTGCCGGTGAATGTGAAGCTGGTGGAATTGCCACCCGCAAGCGTCATCGTCACGGTTTCATCGCCTTCGATGACCTGGTCGTTGCTGACGGTCACCGGCACGGTAACGGAGTTTTGTCCTGCCGGGATGACTGCGCTGCCTGTCAGGCTCGTATAGTCGGTGCCGGCGGTGGCGGTGCCTGTAATGGTGTAATTGGCCGTTACGTCCTCACCGGCCGTTATACCGGCCGGCAGGCTGATGGTAAAGCTCCCGTTCACCGCCGGTTCGGCGCCGTTGGCGGAGGAAACGGCCAACACCAGGTTCGCCGGAATATTATCATCGTCGCTGATGTTAATGACCGTTGTATAGCCGGTCGGATGCTGAATATAACCGAATGATGGCGAGGTGGCCGTATTCACCGTCATCTGTACACTTTCGGTGTTCTCGATCACCTGGTCGTCCACGGGTACCAGTGTGATATCGACGCTGTTGCTGCCTGCCGGTATCACGGCGGAGCCTGTCAGCGCCGTATAATCGGTGCCCGGTGTAGCCTCGCCGGTCATCGTATAGTTCACCGTAACGGGCTCGGCGCTGGTATAGCCTGTTGCGAGGGAAAGGCGGAACGTACCGTTGGTAGACGGTTCCGCGGAACTCTGTATGCTCGTTGCGCGCACCGTACGGTTGGCGATGGCGTTGTCTTCATCGGAGATGGTGACCGTGGCGAAGTTGGCGGTGGCATGCGGCGTAAACGCAAAAGAGGTGGAAGCGCTGTTGCCCACCGTCAGCCGTACATTTTCAGACACTTCTATCACTTCATCGTTGATCGTCGCTACCGTTACGTTCACGCCGTTGCTGCCCGCCGGTATGACGGTGCTGCCGCCAAGGGCCGTATAATCGTCGCCGGCAGTGGCGGTGCCCAGAATCGAGTAACTGACATTAATGGGCTCAGAACACGAATAACCGGCGGGTAGCGTAATACGGAATGTGCCGTTGGTAACCGGTTCCGCTGCATCGGCCGTTTTACTGACCTGCAGCACGCGGTTGGCGGGGAGGTTATCATTGTCTGTGATATCGGCGGTTGCGCTGCCTGCCGTGGGGCTGACCGTATAGGTCTTACCGCCGCCGGTGCCACCGGTGATGGTGAGTATCACCGTTTCTGCTTCTTCGATCACCTGGTCGTCGCCGATTGTGAGTGGTATGGACACGTCGGGCTGGCCGGCGGGGATCACGGCGGTGCCCGACAGGGCGGTATAGTCTGTGCCGCTGGTGGCCGTTCCGGTGATGGTATAATTCACCGTAACGTTTGCCGGCGCCGTCACACCCGCCGGCAAACGGATGGCGAACTTTGCGACGCCTGTGGAAGGTTCGCTGCCCGACGTGGCGACAACGTTCAGCACACGCTTTGCCGGATCGTCGTCATCGTCTATGATGATTGCGGCAGCCGCATTGCCGGGTGGCGGAGGAATGCCATAGGAGAAACTGTTACCGTCGACCGCAGTATTCAGCGTTAAAATGACCGTTTCATTGGGCTCTTCCTGCGCATCGTTGTTCACATAGAACGGCACTACCACATTGTTGAAATAGGCCGGCAGCAATGGCACCGCCATCGAATAATCCGTGCCGTTGATGGCTGTGCCCGATGGGCTCACGGACAGGAGTATGTTGGCCGAGGACGAGTAACCCGCCGGCAGGCTCACCACGAATGCGCCCTGGGTACCGGGCTCCGCGCCGTCGGCCACCTTTGTAACGGAGAGCAGCTTGTTGGCAGCGGCGCCGTCGTTGTCGGCGATATTAATGGTGATATCATCGTTTACAGGATCAGGGGGGAAGATGAACGCATTGCCCCCGCCGTCGGTCGCGCTGCCTGAAAGCAGCGTGATGGTGAACGTTTCCACCGGTTCTATGATCTGATCGTCGATCACGTTCAGATTCACCGCAACAGTGTTACTGTTGGCCGGGATAACGAGGTTGCCGATGAACTGGTAATCCTCCCCCTCGTTTCCGCTGCCGCTGATCCGGTAGCCCACCGTGATCGGCCAGGCCGATGTGGCCACTCCCGCAAGTTTGAGGGTGAATATGCTGTTGCCGCCCGGCTCCGATGCATTGCTTCCGGCGATGACCTGCAAGGGTGTGCTGCTCACGGCGTTGGCATCGATAATATTTACTCTTCCCGATTTATAAGCCGGATCTATTGTAAAAGGATAGGCCGGATGAGAAACGGTGGCCAGGGTCATGATCACGTTTTCCGGGCCTTCTATGATGCCGTCGTTACTGGCATCGACATCTACAAACACTTCATTGGTGCCTGCCGGAATAACGATCTTTCCGCCACTCAGCCCTAACAGGGTATAGTCGACGGTCGTCTGCGCCGTTCCGGCCGTTGTAATGGTGAGCGTTACATCCCCTGCGCTGGTAACACCGGGCGGCAGCGCTATGCGATACTGCCCGTTTGAGCCTCCTTCAATGGCGTCGCTGATCTTCGTAAACCGGACCACCCCATTTTCGGCCGAAAAATCGTTGTCCGTAATACTCATCGTACTGTTGTTGCCTGTGGGGTTCACAACAAAGTTGTAACTGGCGGAGTTCCCCCCGATCAGGGTAATGGTGACTGCTTCCGTCGCCTCGATCACCCGGTCGTCCCTGACGTTCAGGGACAGGTCCGTTCCGTTCCGGCCTGCCGGTATGACGACCGAGCCGGACAAGGCCATATAGTCCGGGCCGGGCGTCGCGGTGCCCGCAATGCTATAGTTGACGGTGATGGCTTCCGTGGTGATGATCCCTGCGGGCAGGCTGACCCGGAAGATACCCGTTGTGTACGGCTCTGCTGCGTCGCTGGTTTTGCTGATGCTGAGCACCCGGTTAACGGGATTGGTAATATCGAACGCACGGAGAGGAACTGCTACGAATAACAGGCACACGAAGAAAAGTGAAGCTCTTTTCATGTAGGAGGATATGGATATGGTGGATGTTACTGTCCTGATTTCCCGGCTGAGGGGGAGAGGTCTGAAAATGCAAAAACGGATAGGTGTAATAGTGTTCTACATACTGCAGGGTTTAACGGTTAAAAGCTACCTGATCGCTGCTATGGATCCCGACGATAGTTGTAAGGTTAGTGATCCTCACATTCACGAATCAAATGTAGAACAAAAAAGTAATTTTCAAAAGGAGCAAAAACGCCCTTCCGGGTAAAATGCTTTACCATAAAGGAATTTAATCGGATGGCTCCCCCAAAAGAGGGAGGCATTTCATCGTACGGCGAGTGTTTTTTGTTTTTCCAGGAACAGGCGTGCGGCCGTTAATTCCGGTCTGTCGGCGCCCGGTGCGTTGGAGCTGGCCAGCAGGCGGCGGTAATAATCAGCCGCTTTACCGGCGTTGTTGGAACGTTCGGCGGCCAGGCCTGCGTTATATAAGGCATTGAACCGGTTAGGGCGGTCTTTCAGGTTGCTGGCATATGCTTCCAGCGCCTCCGCCGGCCTGTTCATGGCCAGCAGCATATCGCCCAGCAGTTCGCGGGCCGGCGCAACTTCGCCGGGCGTTACCGGCGGTTTGGGAGTAGACTCTTCCATGGTGGCCGCGAGGTTCATCTGTTTGAGGGCTTCTTCATGTTTCCCCTCTTTGAACAGGATCCACGCTTCGGATGCCTTCACCTGTATCTGTACCTGGTTGGCTTTGTAGGCTTCCTGTTTTTGGATGAGCTCGTCGTGCAGGGCGGTAAGGGTTTTCAGTTCGGTGCGTGCCGCATCGAGCTGGTTGAGGTTCACGGCGCCCAGCAATCTCGTGAAATGGATGATCGCGTTTTCCCAGGGGAATTTTTTCCAGTCGTTGCCCGCGGCATGAGCTTCCAATACAGCCGCTTCCTTCCACATCCTGTTTTCCAGTACGTACCGCGCCGGGATGGCCGCGAAGGAATAGAGTACTTTCGGGGTAACGGGATGTACTTCCCGGATGGTGTTCAGGTAATCGCACAACTGCTTTGCGCGTTTGTTATCCGCTTTCTGGAGATAGGAATACACCAGGTAATCGAGGCTGTGCAGCTCTTCGTCCCAATGCCCTTTGATGCCCGCGTTCTCCGCGTAACACCGCGCCGCGTCGGCCGCTATGGTGTTGGAATAGATGCTTTCATCCCAAAGGCCCAACCTGACAAAAATATGCGAGGGCATATGCTGCGCGTGTGCGGACGACGGTGCCACGGACGCGTATTTCCGGGCCGCAGGCAGCGCCCGTTCGGCCAGTTCGGGGTAATCGTAGCTGTGTATGATATAGTGGATCACGCCGGGGTGGAACGATTTGTCGAACCCCAGCTTCGCCAGCAGTTCGCCCGCTTTACGTTGTTTGGCGTGCGTTTTATCCGCAGGATCCGCCGCGCTGTTCAGGGCCAGTGCGTAGAAAGTAGCCGCATCCTGATCGTCCGGGTAATCGAGGTGCAGTTTCTCC
This sequence comes from Chitinophaga lutea, assembly GCF_003813775.1. Taxonomy (NCBI): domain Bacteria; kingdom Pseudomonadati; phylum Bacteroidota; class Chitinophagia; order Chitinophagales; family Chitinophagaceae; genus Chitinophaga; species Chitinophaga lutea. The sequence goes on from NZ_RPDH01000002.1 coordinate 301,123, forward strand.
ATCGCCTTTTCGAAGTTGATGCAGCGGGCGCGGTGGTCCTTGGCATTCACATCATAAAACGCCCCGATGGCATCGATATAGGCCGTTTCCTTTTTTGATTTTTTGCCGATCGATTTCGCAATCGCCACCGCTTTCACGCCCTTGTCGAATTCCTCCTTGCTGGGCGGTGACCACAGCGGGTGGAAGTTGCTCATCGCCACACCCCAATACGCCATGGCGCATCCCGGTTCTTTCCGGATAACATCGGCGAAAGCCTTTTCCGCTTCGTCGTATTCAAACGAATGCAGCATGGCCAGCGCCATATTAAAATCCTCCTGCACTTTGCCGTTGCCCGAGATCTTGAACGACACCGCGCCCAACTGTTTATCCGCCGGGCCGCAGAAAATCGTTTTCCCTTTTTTGAGATTGAGGGCGTTGATGGTTTCGGTGGCGGGAACGTTGTTTTTCCCGGCGCAGGCAGCCATTGTGAGGAGGCAGCTGTAGAGGAGGAGGCTGTTCGTTTTCATATGGGGTGATTTTGGTGCATGAAGGCCTTCCGTAATTTAAGAAGAAATGGGGGATTGGGGAGGCGGGACTTTGTAAATGGCGGGGAATGAGCGTTTTCCGGGGGGATTGGGGGCGGGAATGTGCTTTCCCGGGAGTATAAAAGCAGCGCGGAGTGTTATCCCCGCGCTGCCTGCTATTTCCGGTGGGTTAGAATAGTTGTTCCTGGGGCGGTGTCGCTTTGGCGAGGCGGATGTACACCGTGGTTTGCCCGCGGTGATGCGTCTGGTGCTCGAAGGCTTTTTCGAAGGCCTGACCCTTGGTCAGTTCAAACCGGTTGAACATTTTGATCTTGTCTTTCCACTGGTCGGCCGGGAGTTTTTTAATGGCGGCGATCACATAGTCGTATCCTGCCATCACTTCCTTGATCACGTTCGCTTTCGACTGATCGGCGATTTTTTCCCGCTGGCCGCCTTCCGGCATTTTTTCGCCCAGGGCTGTTGTGGCGAACAGCATGTTGCCGTCGGTGAGGTGGAGCATCTGCTGTGCGAAGGTCCGCATTTCAGGGGTCGGTTTGAGTGCGTAGTCCGCTTCCGGCATAACGTCGAGGTATGCTTTCGTGTAAGCCTTTGCCCGTTCCCATTCACGGACCATATCATCTGCGGATGTTTGTGCTTTGGCGGCGACTGACATACCTGCCACAAGCAAAAATGTTTTGATGACTGTAAGTGCTTTCATGTTTATTGCGATTTTGGTGAATTCATAAACGTGTTTTGGAAGCGCTGACGGGGGAAGAACTGTCTGTTTCAAATATAGGAGTTTTCGGGGAGATGGCGGTGCTTTGGTGGGTTGCGCGTAGTGTATGCTTCTCATCTTCCCTGTTTCCTATCTCTCTTCATCACTGCACAAAGTGTGGGATTTCTTCGATGAAATCTATGAAAGATACGCGGTTACTTAATATGGCGCCCAATCGGGATCTTTTACATCAAATGAATTGGGTTTCCGCACATACCTCATCATATCCTCGGTGCAAGCACCGAATCGCGCATAATTCTGCTGGCCTTCCTTAAGCGAAACGGCATTTGCCCCACCAGCATAACCAGGATCATCAAATTGAACCTGATCATCCTCCCAATAACAAATTTCACATATATCATACGAGCCGGGCGGCTCTTTAAACATCTTATACCCACAGCATGGGCAAGTGTATCGGAAAGAAGAAATGTCGGAATAAATCGGATTAGCCATGGAAAAAAAATGTTTCCTGAAATTATATTCGAACGGCCGCATGGTGCCTGCTCCCTTATAACCTACTCCTTCACCGGCTCATAATAAAGCACTATCGCACCACCACCAAACGTCTTTGTCTTCAGCAGCCTGAGGCGAATGCTATCTTCGATGTTTTTAAATAACACCAACCCACTCCCGGCAATTACAGGATGCACACAAAGCTGATATTCATCAATCAGGCCCAACTGCGTCAAGGCGACAATTATACCCGGGCTACAGGCAAAAATATCTTTACCTGGCTGTTGCTTTCGCTCCAAAACATCCTCTTTGAGGTCTTTCGTTGCCAGCTCAGCCGTTTCCCATTCTACTTTTTCCAGCGTACGGGAAAAAACGATTTTCGGCACCTTGTCTATCGCCAGGGCAAAATCGTCCATGGCTTTATTACCGGTAGGATTCTTTACCACAGTGGGCCAGTATTCCATGAGCTGGAATGTCGTCCTTCCATACAGCAGGGCGCCTGCGCTATTAACCATGTCGGTATAATGCTGATGTATTTCTTCATCCGGAATACCTGCCGTGTGGTCGCAAAATCCGTCAAGGGTCATATTGATGGCTGCAATTATTTTTCTCATCCTTAGTTGTCGTTTTTATGTTTAGGATTTGAAGTCCCCGGTAGGAGGGGACCTTCTGTTTTTTATACAATATATGTATTTCACATAACGTTCCGGCTCTCACTGCAGTGATCGCAGTTCGCATCAAAGCCCGGTAATCATACCTTATAAGTGAAAGCATTGATATTCATTCCCGCGCCAACGGAAGCGAACAGAATAATATCATCTTGCGAAAATGCATGTGTATCCAGGTTGCCCTTCATAATCAAATCATACAGTGTCGGTATCGTGGCAACACTACTGTTGCCGAATTTATGGATAGACATAGGCATGATGCCTTCGGGGGGAGTCATTTTATACAGATCATAGAAACGGGCAACAATAGCCTCATCCATTTTCTCATTGGCCTGGTGAATCAGTATTTTCTTGACACGCGATATATCTATGCCTGCTTTGTCTACGCAGGCCTGCATCGCCAGCGGCACATGATTAAGGGCAAATTCGTATATTTTCCTTCCTTTCATCTTGATATAGCGCACACCGGGATCCGTCTCCCTGCTGTACGAGCTTCCGAAAAACAGGTATTCCAACTCATCGTAGGCATATGTTGCACTTTCATATGACAGCAGTCCGCGGTCATTTTCCGTTGCTTCAACAACCACGGCCCCGGCGCCGTCGGCATAGATCATCGAGTCCCTGTCGTATCGATCAATTACACGGGACAGTGTTTCCGCCCCGACAACGAGGCAGCGCCTGGCCATTCCTGCTTTGATAAAAGCATTCGCCTGGATCATTCCCTCATTCCATCCCGGGCAGCCGAACAGGAGATCATATCCCACGCAGCGCGGGTTTTTGATTCGTAGTTTGTTCTTGACGCGCGAGGCCAGGCTCGGTACCGTATCAGACTGGATGCTGGCAAATCCGATATCCCCGTAATTATGGGCCATAATGATATAGTCGATGGTATCGCGGTCTATTCCAGCGTCATCAATTGCCCGCTGCGCAGCATGGAATGCCAGATCAGAAGCGACCAGGTGTTCGCTGGCGTACCGGCGTTCTTCTATGCCCGTTATATCTTTGAATTTCCCGATAACGGTTTCCGGAGATTGTACGGGATTCCCCTTGTCATCGAAAAAAACATGTTCCGAGAAGTCGCTATTTTTCACCACAACGTCCGGTACGTAGCTACCCGAGCCAATTATTCTAATATTCATAACATTATGGTATTTAATAGTATCCGAAAAAAAATATGCTCAGGACCAGTGGTGTTTTCCCATTGCTCTTGAACAAGTACTTAAGATACGCCGTTAAGCAGAAAGAATCCAATTTCTTTATTGAAAAAATATAGCAGGCGATTTTTATTCCATACGTGTATGAAAGGTTTATGCTGAAAAAATCCGTACCGGGCTGCGATCTGAACAACAACGAATCTCTTTACCGACAAACACTTTGGCTTCCCCAAACCCACCCATTTCAACTTTGGCACCCAAATTGTACTTACACCTTCAGACCATATTTTTAAACAAAAACATTGTGTATGAAAATGCTTAGAATTGTAGGCCTACTGCTGTTTGCAACCGTTATGATCACTGCCTGGACTTCCTGCAGCAAAAACACCGACCCCGCAGATGTAGACGTATTTGCCGGTACTTTCAGAGGAAGAATCGGGTACACTGACGCAGAAAAAAACATCTCCCAGGATAATGGCAGCGTTTTTGTCACTAAAATCAACACCCGCTACAATTTCCGGTTCTCAGACGGTATCCCGGATCTCACCGGCGTGGAATTCACCAAAAAAGACGATAACACCCTCGTGAGCACGGGCTCGGCAGGCACCGGGTTAATCACCATTAACAAAGACCGCCTGGTGATCGGGTTCCAGCGCGACGGTCGCAGCTGGACTGCCGATTGCGGACGATAAATCAACATGCAACTTATAACACGAAAAAGCCGGCACGTTCCGGCTTTTTTTGTGCCCTCCGGTGAAGTCGCTATTTTTACAGCATGAGCACGGAAAGAAAAAATCACTGGGAAAAAGTATACGAAACAAAAAGCCCGGCCGAAGTGAGCTGGACGCAGGCAATTCCGCAAACATCCCTCGATTTCATCAACGGGTTCGGCCTCCCCAAATCCGCACACATCATCGACGTCGGCGGCGGCGACAGCACGCTGGCCGATCACCTGCTCAACGAAGGATACGCTCACATCACCGTACTCGACATCTCGGCAAAGGCGCTCGACAAAGCAAAAACAAGGCTGGGAGAGAAGGCGGAGCAGATCCGATGGGTGGTGAGCGATATTACTTCCTTTGAAACTCCCGATACTTACGACATCTGGCACGACAGGGCGGCCTTTCACTTCCTCACCACGCCGGAACAAATCCACCGCTACGTCGCCATCGCGGCCGCAAAAGTGACCGGCTACCTCCTGATCGGCACATTCTCCGAAAACGGCCCCGAAAAATGCAGTGGCCTGCCCGTCCGGCGGTACAGCGAACAGGAACTGGCCGCGGTTTTTGAAAAGAATTTCGATAAGGTGCAGTGTATCACCGAAGATCACACCACGCCGTTCGGCACAAAGCAGCACTTCCTGTTTTGCACTTTCCGGAAGAAATAAACCTTTGCCCCTATATTATATGTACTACATAACATAACTGCCGGTCAGATAGTGTTCAGGCTACCGCCGTACCGACCTTCAGCGGCCGACACGCTAAATCAGCCCCCTTATGCCATATAGCCCCAATACCCGCACACGGTAACTTCCTGACCGTTAATAAAAAAAGTATTTGGATCAATAAAAAAACCGTCGCATATTTGATATGTCCTACATAAGGACTATTAGCCAAAACTCAACATTCCAGTTATGAATAAATCTCTACGTACCTGTACCAGGTTGTGCCTGTTTATCCTCACCGTTCTGCTCTCCGCAGCCGCGTTCGGACAGGCGAGGATCCTCAATGTTTCAGGAAAAGTGACGGACGAACTGGACGCCCCGGTGATCGGCGCCAGCATCCGCATTACGGGCACCCGGTTGGGCACCCTCACGGACAAAGACGGGCATTACACCCTCGCGGTGAGCCCCGCGGACTCGCTCGACTTCTCCTTCATCGGCTACAAAAGCGTGCGCTTCGCGGTGAAAAACCGGGTCGACATCAACGTCAAACTCGAAGCGGCGGCGGGCGGCCTTAATGAAGTGAGCATCGTGGGCTACGGCCAGCAGAAAAAGATCAGCGTGATCGGGGCGCAGTCGACCCTCAACGCGGAAGAACTGAAACTCCCCGTGCGCGACATCGCCAGCATGCTGGGCGGCCGCATCGCGGGCATGATCACCACCTCGCGCGGCGGCGGGCCGGGGCAGGATAACTCGGGTTTCCTCGTGCGCGGCGTGTCCACCTTCGGCACCAGCGTGCGCACACCGCTCATCATCATCGACGGCGTGCCGGACCGGGCGCTCAACGACGTGGATCCGGAAGACATCCAGACCTTCACCGTATTGAAAGACGCGGTATCCACCGCGGTATATGGTACCCGCGGCGCCAACGGCGTGATCATCATCACCACCAAAAAAGGGGTGGCGGGCAAACCTTCCGTAAAGGTGGAACTGAACCAGGGCATGACCCGGTTCGTACAGGTGCCGGAACTGCTCGACGCACCTACCTGGATGACGCTCTACAACGAAGCGCTCACCACCCGCGGGCGGGCGGCGCTGTACACGGACGAACGCATCAACCTGCACAGAACGGGGGCCGACAAGGACCTCTACCCGAACATGAACTGGTACGACGAGATTTTCCGCAAAGCGGGCATGACCCAGCGCGCGAACATCAACATCAGCGGCGGTTCCGATAAAGCGACGTATTACATCTCGGCGGGCTACTACGGGGAAACGGGCCTCGTCAAAAACGACCCGGAACAGACGGGGTACGATTCCAAATCGTACTACCGCCGCTACAACTTCACGGCGAACATCGGCGTGAACGTGACCAATACCACCCGGGTAGACCTCAATATTTCTTCTATCATCGACCGGCGCAACGGCCCCTGGAACGGGGACGGCAGCAATGCCTCCAACAACCTCTTCGCACAGGTGCTGCGCGTGCCGCCGCATATCATCCCTGGCAGGTACTCCAACGGGGCGTATTCGATGTATCCGGGCGGCTTCAGCAGCCCCAACCGCATTGCGTACGACATCGGCGCCGGGAACGATTATTCGGCCACCATCCGCCCGAACCTCCGGCTGAAACAGGATCTCGACATGATCACGAAAGGACTGTCCGTGTCGGGGCTGTTTGCCTTCGACATCTATACGGACGGCACCACGGCCACCTCCAAAAACTCTCCGGCGGAATACGCCACCGGGCGGGACGCGAACGGCAACCTTCTCACGCAGATCACACGAGACGGCAGCGGGACCTTGACCTTCTTCTCGGCCAGAAGCTCCACGCGGCGCATGTATTCTGAAGCCTCGCTGAACTACGGGCGCACTTTCGGGAAACATGAAGTGGGTGGATTGTTTCTTTTTAACCAGTCGGAGTACGTAGACGGGAACGCGGCCACCTTCACTTCGGCCGTGCCATTCCGCAACCGCGGGTTTACGGGCAGGGCCACTTACGGCTACGATAACCGGTATTATCTCGAAGGGAACTTCGGGTACACGGGCTCCGAAAACTTCAGCCCGCGCAACCGTTATGGTTTCTTCCCGTCTGCCGGTGTGGGATACGTGGTATCGAACGAACCATTCTACGCGCCGCTGAAAGAAATCATGCCTTATTTCAAACTCCGCTACAGCTACGGCCTCACGGGCAACGGCGGGTTCAGCACGCGTTTCCTCTACCTCACGCAGCTCTCGAAAACCGCGGCGACGGGTTACCAGTTCGGCGTTCCTTCGTCGTTATCGCCGGCCTACAGCGGGTATGCGGAATCGCAGATCGCCACGGACCCTTCTTGGGAAACATCGTACCGCCACAACCTCGGCATAGAAATGAACTTCTTCAACAACGACCTGAAACTGGTGACGGAACTGTTCCGCGAAATGCGCAAAGGCGTTCTCCGCGCAGACCAGACCATCCCGGGCATCTCGGGTTTCGGCGGGGTGAACCCCACGCGCAACATCGGCGTCGTGCGCAACAAAGGCATCGACGTAACGCTGACCTACCGCAAAACGCTCTCGGAACAGAAATGGGTGAACATCACGGGCACCTTCACCTATAACCGCAACACCAACCTGGAAGACGGGCTGCCCCCGCAGCGCTATCCCTGGATGGAATGGAAAGGAAAAGAAGTGGACGCGAAAACGCTGTACATCGCGGAAGGGCTCTTTAAAGACCAGGCGGAAATCGACAGGCACGCCATTCAGTCGGGCGACACCCGCCCCGGCGACATCAAATACAAAGACCTGAACGAAGACGGCATCATCGACGCCAATGACATCGCCCGCATCGACGTATCCGGCACCCCGAAAATGATGTACGGCGTGAACCTGTCGTTCGGGTACAAAGGTTTCGACATCGGCGCATTCATCCAGGGCACCGGCAAGGTGTACCTGAACTACGGCATCGGCGACGGCACGCGGCCGTTCAATTCCGGCCCCATCAGCGGCGGATTGATGAGCATGGTGGCCGACCGGTGGACGGAAGACAATCCCAACCCGAACGCTTTCTATCCGCGCCTGAGCACCAACCAGGATCCGAACTCGAACTACCTTAACAGCACCTGGTGGCTGAAACCGTCCGACTTCATCCGCCTGAAAAGCGCGGAGATCGGTTATACGCTCAACGCCGCCCTGGTGAAACGGTACGGCATCAAAAACCTGCGGATGTTCATCAACGGCACCAACCTGATCACCATCTCCAGATGGAAGCACTGGGATCCCGAGCTGAACGATACGGGCACCAGCTCCAATAACTACACCCGTGGCGAGTCTTATCCCAACATCAAGGCCTACAATTTCGGCGTAAGGGTCACTTTTTAACAGCACAAGCATCAAACCATGAAACACATCATATCAATTTTGATCATCGCGATACTCCTGTTCACCGGCTGTAAAAAAGGCTTTTTCGACAATGCGCCGAAAGACCTGCAGACCATCGACATGGTGTTCCAGAACAAACTGGAAGCGGAAAACTGGCTGGCCGGCGTTTACAACCGCCTGCCCGACGTATGGGCCGACGGCAACGTAACCGGCAGGGGCCTGGCGGAACTGAGCGACGAACTGGAACTCTCATCGCCCTCCGCCATTGGGGCCGGCAGCCTCAGCAGCCAGAGCGCCATCAACGTGTACACGAACTATTACCAGGCCATCCGCCTCGCCAATATTTTTATGGCCAACATCAATAACAGCAAAACCAACCTGCTGAAGGAACCGAACGGCGCGGAGCTCATCCGCCAGTATACGGGCGAAGCGCGTTTCCTGCGGGCGAACTACTACTGGATGCTGATCAGGCTCTACGGGCCGGTGGTACTGGTAGGCGACCGGGTGGCGGGCGTGGACGATAACTTCCAGCTGCCCCGCAATACCTGGAAGGAATGTATCGACTACATCCTTGCCGAAATGGACTCCGCCAAGGCGCTGGTGCCGGAAAAACACATCGTGCCTTCTTCCGGCGCGGACGACCTGTCGCAAACCGGCCGCATCACCAAACTCATCGTGGACGCCGTGAAAAGCCAGGTGATGCTGTACGACGCCAGCCCGCTGTTTAACGGCAACGCGGATTTTGCCGCCTTCAAAAACACCGACGGCAAGCAGCTCATGAACCTCACCGCCGATCCGTCGAAGTGGGCGAAAGCAGCAGCGGCCGCCAAAGCGACGATCGACTATGCGGAGGCCAGCGGCAAAAAATTATACAGAGTCACCAATACCGATCCCTTCCTGGCCGCGGTGAACTCACTGCGGGGATTGTTCCTGACAGGCTGGAGCGATGAAGGTATCTGGATCAGGACGAATACGGCCTATGCGGTATGGGAGGAAGATGCGGCGCCCCGCGCGGCGAACGGCACCAAAACCAACGCCGTATTGTCGCTGCCGCAGGAGATGGTCGATAAATACCGCATGATCAATGGCAGGAACATCGATGAAAGCGGCAGCAACTACGTGGAAGCGGGGTTCACCAACACCGCGAAAGCCAACTTCTACGTGGCCGGCACGTCCAACATGTACGTGAACCGCGAGCCGCGGTTTTATGTGAACGTGACCTTCAATGGCTCCACCGTTCCCTTCGTGCCTAAAACGGGCGTTACGCGCGTGGAATTCTGGCCGGCGGGCAACTCCGGCAACGCCAACGGCAGCCAGACGATGTTCCCCAAAACGGGGTACCTCGTACGCAAGAACACCAACGTAAGCCGCAACCTCCAGACCAACGCCGGCAACGTGGTGCGCCCGGCGATGTATATCCGCCTGGCGGAACTGTACCTCAACTACGCCGAAGCGCTCAATGAATCCAATCCCGGTCACACGGATGTGCTGACGTATCTCAACGCGGTACGCACCCGCGCAGGCATCCCGGCCGTAGCGCCCGGTCTGGACCAGGCCGCCATGCGCGCGCTCATCCAGCGCGAACGCTGCATCGAGCTGGCTTACGAAGGCCACCGCTTCTATGACATCCGTCGCTGGAAAATCGTCAACCAGCCGGAAGGCCGGCAGGCAGGGGAATTCCACGGCATGAACGTGTTCACGGGCCAGGGGCTCGGCGATGTGGCCTACTACGCCCGCACCAGAACGAGCACCCGCATCTGGTACGACCGTTACAACCTGCTGCCGTTGCCGCAGAGTGAAGTCAATAAAAATTTAAAAATGGTGCAAACCCTCGGATACTAATCATGAAGAAAATTTCCGGATTTGTGTTTTGCTGCCTCCTGCCTGCCGCCCTCGCGGCACAGGAGGCAGTCGTGCGAAAATATAAAGTACCCGTGCTCACGGGTAAATCCATCAACCCCGTTATCCGCATCCGTGTAGATGCGCAGGATGACGGCGACACGCTGCGCCAGGTGGACGTATCGGTAAAGGGGGGAACGCTCGCCAACATCCGCATTTACGCGGCGGGCAGTGAAAGCGCCCTGCTGAAAGCCGGTCACCTGGAAGGCAAAACGCTCTTCGCCGAAGCGCCCGCCCGTGAAAAGACGGTACTGAAAGGCAGCGCCGCGCTGAAACGCGGCGCGAATTATTTCTGGGTAACGGTGGCGCCGTCGCCGCGCATCGCGCTGTCGGCGAAGCTGCACATCAACGCCACCACCGTCCGCACCGCAAAAAAAACGATACCATTACCTGCGGATACCTATGCCCACAGAACTGGTGTGGCGCTGCGCCAGCACTGGCAGGACAGCGTGCACACCTACCGCATTCCCGGCCTGGCCACCGCCAAAAACGGTACGTTGCTCGCGATCTACGACGTGCGCCGCGAAACAGGCCGGGACTTGCAGGGCAATATCGACATCGGCCTGTCGAGAAGTTTCGACAAGGGCAAAACCTGGCAGCCGATGCAGATCGTGCTGGACATGGGCGAGTGGGGCGGCCTGCCGGAGAAATTCAACGGCGTGTCTGACGCCAATGTGCTGGTGGATAAAAACACCGGTACGATCTACATCGCCGGCCTGTGGATGCACGGCGTGATCGACTCCACCGGAAAATGGCTGGAAGGCCTCACCGCCGACAGCACCCACTGGAACCACCAGTGGAAAACAAAAGGCTCACAACCCGGTTTCGGAGAAAAACAGACCTCCCAGTTCCTCATCGTCAAAAGCACCGACCACGGTGCTACATGGAGCAAACCCGTCAACCTCACGCGCATGTGCAAACAGGAAGACTGGTGGCTGTGGGCGCCCGCACCGGGCCAGGGCCTCACCCTCAAAGACGGCACCATCGTATTCCCCGTACAGGGCCGCGATGGCAAAGGCAGGGGCTTCTCCACCATCACCTGGAGCAAAGACGGCGGCAGCACCTGGAAAACCGGCAAACGCGCCGCGCCCGAGTCCACCACCGAAAACATGGCCGTTGAACTGACGGACGGCTCCATCATGCTCAACATGCGCTCCGGCATCAACAGCCGGGACACGGGCAGCACCAACGGCAGGGTGATCGCCGTCACCAAAGACCTCGGGGAAACGTGGAGCGCCCATCCCACCTCCCGCAACGCCTTACCGGAACCAGCCTGCATGGCCAGCATCATCCGGCACGATTACATCCGCAACGGGCAGAAAAAATCGGTATTGCTCTTTTCAAACCCTGATTCCAAAACCGCCAGGAAAAACCAGACGGTGAAAGTGAGTTACGACGATGGCAAAACCTGGGTGGATAGCAAAAAGATATTGCTGGATGAAGAAAAGGGCAGGGGCTACTCCTGCCTGACGAGCATCGACCGCGAAACGATCGGCATTCTGTACGAAGGGAGCCAGGCGGATATGGTGTTCCAGGTGATCGGGCTGGAGGAGTTACTTTAAGTAATGAATCTCTTAAAGTGTTATCTTCGGATATATTATCACAACATGCCTGAGAAAGAAGAAGCAAATCCTTCGGTAAGCTCACCGAAATTTATCATCAGCAATGAAGCAGAGCGCCTTCGAAGAGACATCTATCGTTCGGACATGGAAAAACTACACCTGTTTACGCAAATGCTCCGAACCAATAACCTGCTCAAAAAGGCTAAAATAACGCATAAATAAAGCGCAACTATTTCACTGAAAGCAACCAAAACCCCGCTCCGGATCATCCCGGCGGGATTTTCATTGCATTATTATTTCCCGCGCGTATAACTCATTTCAAAATTATCTTTCCGGGCCAGCACCAAAGTAGAATCGGTGATTTGCCTGATGATAACCGTATCTACATAAGCACCGGTTGTTTTTACGCCTTCCGTATGATTCCACATCAGCAGCGTATCACCCTTTAATTCCCATTTGTCATAAATCAGCGTATGCATGTTCACCGATGCCGCCGTGCCGTCCGCATTCAGCTGGAAACCCTGCATGGCGGTGTCCTGTCCGGAAATGGGCTGTACCCATTTACCCGGCAGTATTTCGCCGGGCGACGGTTTGTTTTCATTGGCAGGAATTGCCTGAGTGGAATCTACAGATTCACTCTTTTTCTCCTGGCCGGTGTTGCAGGCCATTGATGTAAGCGCCAATACGAATGCTGCTGCGATGGATGTTTTTGTTGTCATTGCTCCGGGTTATTTTTTGAGTCAGGTTCCCGCAAAGGTAGAATTTAACAGGGCAGGGCGGTATATCAGTAGTCTCGGGAAGATCATGGATACCTGGTGAGAGATGAGCAACCGGGTGATTTCAAACAGGATACCCATTGAGCATTTAACATATCGATCAAAAAAGAACCGGAATCCGTCAAAATATAGTTGCGCGCCGTATCGAATGAAACCAGAAGCCCGCTCCGGAACATCCGGGCGGGCTTCGTGTATGCATACCGGTAGCCGGTCCCGTTATGGCAGTGTAGTCAGGTTAACGGTTGGCGGCGTGCCGGTGGCCGTTCTCGTGAAAGTGGAGCCATAAGCCGTATTGTTGGCGAAGAACCCGCCGTTCTGCAGGTAGAAGCTGCCGGCGTCGAGCCCGCCCGCGTAATCGCGGCGCTGGTCGTTGGTGCCGGTGGCGTCTGTTGTAAAACGGCCCTGGGTAAGCTCTACCCATGTGCCGCCCGTATTGTAGATCCACTGGTTGTTATAACGCACCTTCCTGCCGAGGTAGCCGCGGGTGTCGATGAAGTTTTCGAGGAAGGAGTGGGCGCTCGTATAGTAGCTCACCGTGTTGGGACGCTTCCAGGTGGCAATGAACCGCCAGGCGCTGGTTTCGGGTGTATAGATCCAGGATGAGTACAACGACGCGCCGGTGCCGTCCGGTTTGATCTGGGTGAGGAATTTGTACGTGGTGCCGGCCTGCCAGGAAAAGAGCAGGTAGCTTTGTCCGCCCGTGCCTTCGCCGCCGAAGGTATTATCCACGACGTTGGGGCCTTTGCGCACGAGCGTGGTTTTGCCCTGCGAGGGATCCCATACGGAAAACAGCACTCTTCTTTCCGTAGCGCTGTTCACCTGTATGCCGAAGTAACCGCCGCTGAAACCGTTGCTCATGAAATAGGAGCCGATCTTGTCTTCTCCAGCGGGTACCGTCATTTCGTTGTAGAACCATTCGGCGGTATTGCCGGAGGGGATGGTGTACCCCATGTGCACGGAGGGGCCGCGGCGGCTCCAGTAATAATTGGCGGCATCGTTGGCGTACACCACGTTGTTGGCGGTGGAGGCGCCGCTGATGATGATGTCCGATACATCCGCAAAGTAACCGCCGGTTTTGCTGATGCCCTGCAGGTCTACCCGCACGTATCCCACCGCGCCGATCGTTACGGAGCCGATGGAGTGCGTGGCATAGGAGCTGCCGGTAATGCTTTTGGTGAATGGCGTACCGTTGACGGTGACGCGGATGTTGCTGGTGCCGGAAGGTACTTTCGCGCGGATGGACACGTTCAGCGTGCCGCTGAGCGCGAGGCGGAACCATACGCTGGTTATGCTGCCGGTTTTGGTCCAGTTGCCGAGGCCGTTACCGGTGATCACTTCCGAGCCGCCGGAAGCGAGGGTGGTGACATAGCCATTTCCGGCCAGCGGCACGGAATAGCTGGAAGCGGGCGGAACAACGGACAATGTATTTTCCAGACGTTCGGAAGCGGGCGCAGCTTCTTTTCCTTTGCTGCAGGAGAAAAGCAGCGCACCTAATGCAATAGTGCAACTACTCAACAGGATTTTGATTTTCATGATTTTGGTGTTTTGTGGGTTTCGAATAAAGAGTAGCCGGGTTACCGGTGGAGCATACAACACGCTTACAGGACAACGCCGCCCGCAAAAAGGGGCTATCGGTAGAGGGGGAATTCTGTGCGGATGGCCACGCTTCGCACGGTTGTTGCTGTCAATAGCATAGGAATCAAATGTTTAGCGCGAGCATAAACCTGGGGCGCCAGAAGGATGGGCAAAACGTTCCAATAGCAGCAAAAGATTCGGTTACCAGCCGGCCCGGCAGCAGGGGCCAGGGTCAAAAAAGCATCTAAAGCCGTCAAAATGTATATTGCCGTTCGGTGGCAAACGCCATACTTTTATTCCGCGTGCCGTCCGGCAACGGGCCCGGGAAGATTTCAACCCGGGCGATGGCCGGGCACATCAAACAAGCGCTTTGGCATTATGAAGAGAAAAATCATCAGGAGAACTTTACCGGTCGTGGCAGCATTGCTCACGGGCACGGCCGTTTTTGCACAACAGGATTTTAAAACGGCATATTTCAAAATCCACGTCAATAAACAGGGCTGGGTCACCAGTATGAAAAACATTACCGTGCAGCCCCACCGGGAATTCAGCCCGGCAGACAAACCGTCGCCGCTGCTGAGCCTGTACAGCAGCCGGACAAAAAAATATTACACACCCGGCCAGGCGAAGTACAACGCGAAAGACCGGACGATGCAGCTGGTGTATCCGAATGGATCAGTGGCGCGGGTATCCGTGGTGCCGCACGAAAAATACCTGAAACTCACGCTGCTGTCCCTGTCGCCTAAAAACGGCATCGACGCGGTGCAATGGGGCGCTTATCATACCAGCATCACCAATCTGCTCGGCGAGATCATCGGGGTGAGCCGCGATACCAGCGAGGCTGTCAATTACGCCATCGGTATGCTGGCCCTTCACGACAACACGCTGGGCGTTACCGCCGACACCGAGGCCGACGCCGCACCGTTCCAGTACATCATTCATACGCCCGACAAAAAACGCTATCCGCTGCCTGCCAACCTTCACGAAGGGCAGGTGTTTACGCTGGGCGGCAACGGCATCAGCGACGTAGCCTTCTACGCACATAAAGAGCCCTATTACCGGATCATGTACGGCAATGCCGCCACGGTAGACCGCCAGGGCCGCATTTCGATCGCCTATTCCTCCAGGGACCGGAGCCAGAAAAGACAGGTGTATTATTCCCTGATCCCCAACATGCCCGCCAACACGCCCAATCACATCGACGTGCAGCCGTTGCCCGGCGTGGACTACATCGGTTCGTCGGTGGCGTTGTGGGGCAGCCCGGACAGCACGGCGCTGCTGGACGTTGTGCAGCACATCGTAAAAGCGGAAGGCCTCCCTTATCCGACCATTAACGGCAAGTGGGTGAAAGACCCCGCGGCATACGTGCCGGATGCCCTCACCGCAGGCGGCCAATACGACAGCATCGTGTCCTATACCGCCCGCATGGGTTTCAAAGCCATCAGCCTGTACGACCAGGGATTCCTGCGGCCCGACCGCGGCAACGGGGGGTATATCGACGGGAAGGATTTTTCCCGCAAACCGATCCGCCTGGCCGCCGGCAACCTTTCACATCAATCATTTGCAGATATCGCAGCCCGTTCCGGCCTCATGATCGGCAGAACCACCATCACCAACGCGCTGGCGCCGGGCACCAAAGACGCCAGCCCCGTGCCTGGAGACAGCCTGTGTTACCAGCAGAAACGCCTGCTGGCGCAGAGCATCGGCGCCGCCGACACCATTATCACCGTAAACGATCCAACCTACCTCGAAGAGATCGGCAGCTGGGAAGGCCACGCCACCTCCCTGAACATGGTCAAGATCGGCAAGGAACTGATACATTACCTGGGTGTGTCGAAGACGGCGCCCTACCGTTTACTGAACGTCAAAAGAGGGTACTGGAAGACGCAGGCGGCCGGACATGCGGCGGGCGACACGGTTTATAAGCTCCAGGTGACCATCAATTACGGATACGACGGGTTGATCCCCAACATGGAATTGCAGGACGAAATCGCCCGCTATTACGCCGACGTCTGCCACATCAACGGCATGGGATACTATGATCTCGACGGGCAGGAATTCCTTTTCAATAACGGCCATGGGTATTATTCCGCCAAACGTTTTTTCCGCCTGATGTTCGAACGGGCGGCCAAGCTGGGCATCCCGGATATCCGTTTTACGGGCGCCACCCTGTCTGAAGGCTCATGGCACTATCAGAGCATCTGGAACGTGGGCGGGGGGAAGAACCTCTACAACCCCGAAACGCGGGAGTGGGGCCATGAAACCAGCCAGGGGAAAGACCTCCGGGATGTGACCTACGCCAATTTCTACCCTGTCGGGATGGGTGGCAACTTCCCCATTCACGCCGGCTCAACGGTGGAGGAGTATGAGCACATCGAGGCCATTTCCGTAGGCCTGGGCACCACCTACAGCCTGCGTCTCGAACAAAAAAGCGTGGAAAGCTGTCCGCAGAAGGAAGCGATCTTTCATGTCATCAAAACCTGGGAAGCGGCCCGGGCGGCCAACGCATTTCCCCGCTGGGTGAAAAAGGCACTCGCGGACCCGGCCAATACATTCCGGCTGGAAGGCATCGATGCCGATCACTGGAACCTGTTTACGATTGGCAAAGACGGCTCACAGAAAAAACTGTTTGCGCGCCTTGAAAGAGCGAAGGGCTATTAACCGGCAGTTTTACATGCGCAGCCTTCACGATATACCGCCGCTTTGAAACAGCGCCGGGGTTTACACAAATCCAGGAATGACGCAAAAAAGGACCGGGTAGCCGGTCCTTTTTTGTGGTTGGTTGCTGTTGTATGGCTCAGCCGGCTTTGGGGGCCAGCATGGAGTCGATCATCAATTCGAGCATCCGCTCATTGTTCCCGTGGATCATGAAGTTGGAATAAATGATGCGCCCGTCCTGGTCGATCAGGTAGTTGGTGGGTGCGCCGGGAGATTTAAGGTTCCCTTTATTTCGCTTCGGATCCTCGGCCAGGGGCGTAAAGGTGTAACCGCTGTTCTTCACGAAGGGGAGCACGTATGCATCCTGTTCCCGTACGATGTTGATGGCCAGGTACACCACGTCTTTCCCTTTGTATTTCTTCAGCACGTTTTCAAAATGCGGGAACTCGCCACGGCAGGGGCCGCAACCGGGGAACCAATAGGTGAGCAGTACCACTTTGCCTTTGTAGTCGGCCAGCGACACGGGTTTCTTCGTAAGGTACGCATCGAGCGTAAAAGGCGTGGCTGCTTCCGCGCGCGCTAATTGCGCTGCCCTGATATCCGCATTAACGGCGGCAGACGTTTTGCCGAGCTTGCTGCCGTATGTCACAAGGGTTTCGTGTACTTTATCGGACGGTGTGCGCTCCTGGAATTTCAGCAGGCTGTCGTATGCCGGCTGGTTGCGGCCGGCGGCTGCTTCCAGTGAAGCTTTCAGCAAAACAAGCTCTTCAGCGGCCCCGGCATCGCGCCGGGGATTGGCGCCCTGCAAAGCCTGCAATGCGTCATCGGGTCGGGCAGCGAGCTGCCTGGCTTTGATCATTCTGGCGGTCAGATCATGCCGGCGCGCCCATTCCGTTTTTTCGTACTCTTCCGTGTCTTTCATGGCGGTCATCCTTTCCGTCACCTGCAGGGCTTTGGCAGGGTCGGACTTTAGCAGGATGTCCCAGTACAAATCCATACCGTACCTGCTCCAGGAATATTTTTCCGGCGGAAATTCATTGGACATCATCTGTGCGTAACGCAATTTTTTGGCGGGATCCTCGAGGCGGAAGGAGAGCCAGTACAATGCCTGCGCGGCGCGCTGGCTTTCGGGAAAACGTTTGATCAGATCGAGGCAAAGGGCTTCATACTTCGCCGGATCGGTATCATCGAACCGCATGGCGTAGTAAAACGCGTAGTCCGCATTGCCGGGCTCGGCTTCGGTTGCCTTGCGCAGGTACTCCGCTGTTTTTTCGAAATCGCCGCGGCGCTCCACATCGTTGGAGAGGGCCGACCAGGCAGCCGCCATTTTAGGATCGAGCTTCAGTGCCTTCAACAGGTACTTCTCGGCCCTGGGGTCTTCGTGGCTGGTCAGCCGTTTGCCGATAGCAAACGGAATGGTGGCGGATGTCGGGTATTTTTTGATCCATTTGTCGTATTGCGCCTGCACTTCCGGGTTGGTGGCGACGGCGGCTTTCATATATGCTTCGTGGGCTTTCAGGTCTTCCGGCTGCTTTTCTACATCGGCGCGTAACTGCGCGATTTCTTCCGGGGACGCGGTGGGCGCTTTTCTTTGTGCGGATGCCGGTTGCCCTGCGGCGGCCAGCATAACGATCATGCTAAGGGTAAGAATGTGTTTTTTCATGACAGGATGATAATGCGTTAAAAAAATGGTTAGTTCCAGAGCGGGTTCTGGTCCAGTGGAGTGCCGGCGGGATAGCGGTTGATCTCCGACAGCGGAACGGGGAAGAGGTACATCTTTTCGGCGAACACGCGCGTTTCGACGTTGATGCGGTTATACACGCGGCCGCCCGGCCCGTCCACGATATCCATACCTGTGATCACGCCGCCCAGCTTCGCAGGCCCTGCTTTCCAGCGGCGGATGTCGAACCAGCGCTGGCCTTCCATGGCCAGTTCCACGAACCGTTCGTTTTGCAGCTTCGCGAAGGTGAAGTCCGCCGCGGCGATATTGGGCATTCCGGCGCGGGTGCGGAGTTTGTTGACGTACATGCGCGCATCTTCCGTGGCGCCCAGGTTCCATTTTGCTTCCGCATAAATGAGGTACACTTCCGCGAGGCGGATAATGGCGCAGTTCTGGAAATTGGCGTTGCCGTTCGTGTTCTTGTGATCGTATTTCGGGTTGAGGAATTTGCGGAGGAAATAATTGGTGGGTGACGAACCGGAACCCGAGGCACGGTTGAACTTGCTGCCTTTTTTCATGTCCACTTTTTCACCCATCCACTGGCAACCGTCGTACATCACCGTGGCATAAAAACGGGGGTCGCGGTTGTCGTACGGTTTGGCCGCGCTGTAGAGGGGCGATTTATCCCAGGCCAGGCCGTCTTTCATTTCGAAGGCGTCCACGAGGTTTTGGGTAGGGCAGGTGATGCCGCTCGCGAAGCCGGTGAAGAACGTCGAGGTTTCGTATGTATCCAGCGAATGCGACTGCCCGCTGATGCCGCTGGCGTATTGTTTGTCGAAGATGATCTCTTTGTTGTTATCGTTCTCGGGATTGAACAGTGTCATAAAATCCGGGAACAGGTCGTACTGTTTGCTGTTGATGACGGCCAGCGCGGCTTCCGCAGCTTCCGCATCACGGCGCTGGTTCAGCAGGAAGCGGCTCTTCAGCGCGAGCGCAGCCCAGGAGGTGGCGCGGCCCAGGTTGGCGGCGTTGTAGGAAAGCGGCAGCAGTTTGGCGGCCTCGTCGAAGTCCGTCAGGATGAACTTCACGCAGTCTTCTTCTTTGGCGCGCGGCACGGTGGTTTCATCGTCGAGCGTCATCACTTTGCTGATGATGGGGAAGCGCCCGAAACGGTCGTACAGCTGCATATATGCCAGCGCGCGCAGCAGGCGGGCTTCACCCGTCATGCGTTGCTTCAGGCCTTCGGAAATAGCCGCGCCGGGCAGCCTTTCCAGCAGCATATTGCACTTGCGCGCCTGCTGGTAACAGGTGGTCCAGTACTCGGAATAGATATTGTTCGAAGGATTGTATTGCCCAAGGTTTACCTGCTGGGACGTGTGGAATGTACGGGCGGATTCGGCTTCATCCGTGAGGCAGGCCATGAGGAAACTGCCGCCTTCATCGTAGGTGGTGAGCATACCGGCGTAAATGTTGCCCAGGTACAGGTTGATCAGGGTGCTGTCTTTCCAGACGTTCTGCTCACTGTATTTGTCGAGCGGGCCACGGTCCAGTATATTATCGGAGCAGGAGGCGCCGAAAACAGACAGGAAGCAGATGAGTATAAAGTATCGTTTCATGTTGAGAGCAGTTTAGGATCAGAAATTGACGGTGGCGCCGGCATTATAATACCGCATCAGCGGGTAAGCGCCCTGGGCGGAAATTTCCGGATCGGTGAGTTTGTATGACGAGAAAGTCAGCAGGTTGAGGCCGCTTACGTACACGCGCACACGAGAAAGGCCGATGGGCCGGAGCCATGTTTGCGGCAGGTTGTAGGCCAGTTCCAGGTTCTTCAGGCGCAGGTACGAAGTATTGCGGAGCCAGAAGGTGGAGTTCTGCGAGTTGTTCTGGTTGTTGATCCAGAGCCTGGGGAAAGACGCGCCTTTGTTCTCCGGCGTCCAGCGGTCGAGGTGCTGTTGGGCCGGTACGCCGTCGCCCGAGAAGGGGAAGGCGATAGTGCCGGAAAAGTGCGTCTCGCGGTCGGCCACGCCCTGCCAGAGCAGGTTCAGCTCGATGCCTTTCCAGTACACGCCCATATCCGCACCGAAGAGGATGTTCGGATAGGCGCCCTTGCTGATGAGGCTGCGGTCCGCGGCCGTGATCTTGTTATCGCCGTCGATGTCCGCATACCGGATATCGCCGGGTTTTACGTTCGGATAGAGCGGGGTGGGACCGGCCTTGATCTCTTCTTCCGTCTGGTAAATACCCTGTGCCGTATACCCCGTTACGGAGCCGAAGCTCACGCTGCGGCCTTCGACCCGCTGCCATGCCGGCACGGAAGTGGCCTGCGCGTATTTCAGCACTTTATTACGCAGGAAGGTGGCATTGGGCCGTACCCGCCAGGAGAGGGCGCCGCGCCGGTCGTTATACCCCAGCTGAAGCTCAACGCCGCGGCTTTCCACTTCGGCCGCGTTCTGCGGCGGCAGGGAAATGCCAAGGGTAGAGGCAATGATCTGCGTGGGAGGGATCAGAATGTCGTATGTATGTTTGACGAAATAATCCGTTTCGAGCGTAAACCGGTTGTCGAGGAAAGCCGCGTCCAGCCCGATGTTACCGATGCGCGTCTTTTCCCAGGTGAAGTCCGGGTTGGGCAGGATGGTTTCGTTCAGCCCCGGGCTGTACTGGGGCGACGCACCGCCGAAGGAATACCCGCCGGTGCCCTGCGAGAGGTTGTAGGTAGAGAGGAACTGGTACGGGAACACGGCGTCGTTACCCGCCAGGCCGTAAGAGCCGCGCAGTTTCAGCGAAGGCACCACACCCAGGGCGGGTTTGAAAAACGGTTCTTCGGATATTCTCCAGCCGGCAGACACGGAAGGGAAAAATCCGTACTGGTGGCCCGGCGGGAAGATGTTGGAACCATCGTACCGGAAATTGAACTCGAATAAATATTTCTCCGAGAAGTTGTATGTCAGCCTGCCCACATAACCGATCCTGCCGCGCTGCCCGGCCGTGCCGGCGTTGGTGGCCTGCGTGGGATCGCCGAGGTTCAGCTGGTCGAGCGCCGGTGAGGAGAAATTGCTGCGTGCCGCGATGAGGCTGTCGGCCGCTTCGCTGGTATGGTTGAAGAGCAGCAGGCCGGACACGTGATGTTTCCCGAAATACCGGTTGTATTGCAGGGACAATTCACTGATCACCGTCTGGTACTGGTAGTAGGTTTCCCGCAGTTCCGCTTTTGCAGGGAACGTATTGGCAGGAAAATAGTTGCCGGCCGCATCACGGGTATAGGCCGCATAAGGCGTCAGCCATCTTTTTGCGAACGTATGCTGCTTGTCGTACGCCAGCGTTCCCTTCGCCGAAAGCCCCTCTACGAAAGGAATATTGTATTGCAGCGACAGGCTGCCCGTAAACAGGTTGAAAGAAGTGGTGCGGGTGCCGTTATCGCCGCGGGACATCAGGTACATGTTGCCCCTGGCGGAAGGAATGTAATTGTACAGGCCGTTGGAAAAGCGGTTGGGATAGATGCGCGGGCTCTGCATGGCGAATTTCACCACGTAGTCGGCGTCGAACGCGCCCATGTCCCTCGCTTTGGAGACCATGCCCGCCGTGTTCAGGTTAAAGACCAGGTTTTTACCGATGCGCGATTCGAGGTTCAGGCGCATGTTGTAGCGCCTGAAGTTAACGAGGTCGAAAAGCCCGCCTTCATAGGCATAGCCTGCGCCGGCGTAATACCTGGTTTTTTCCGAGCCGCCTGAAACGGAGAGGTTGTGCTGTGTCTGCAACGCCTGTTTGTTCAGGATCTCGTCGTACCAGTCGGTATCGGCGAGCTGATCGGGGTCGGATTTATCGCGCAGCTTTTGCAGGTCGGCGTCGTTGTACCCTCTGCCGGCGGCGGGGTTGAAGGTGCCTTCATTTTTATGCGCTTCGTTGAGCAGCAGGGCATAGTTATAGGAATCGAGAATGTGGTATTGCCGCGTGGGCTTCTGCATCACCACGCCGGAGTTCAGCGTAATGGCCGGCTGGCCGCGGTTTCCTTTTTTGGTGGTGACGAGGATGACGCCGTTGGCTGCGCGCGCTCCATATACGGAACTGGCGGAAGCGTCTTTCAGCACGGAGACATTGTCGATCTCGCTGGGGTCGAGCATATCCAGGTTGCGGCCGGGAATACCGTCTATCACGATCAGCGGCGCGGCGCTGTTGAGCGGCGGGCCGCTGTTGAAGGTGCTGAAACCGCGGATGTACAGGTCGGAGCCACGGCCGGGGCCGCCGGCGTTTTTCACGGCAATGAGGCCGGGTACGCGGCCGGCGAGAGCGTCGGAGGCTTTAACGACCGGGGAGCGCTGGATCTCTTTGGCGTCGACCGTGCCGATGGCGCCGGTCACCGTCCGTTTGCGCTGCTCGCCGTAGCCCACTACCACCACTTCCTTCAGCTCCGCATTTTCTTCCATGAGCACGATGTGCAGCGGGCCTCTGCCGGGCACGGCTTCTTTCTGCACGTAACCCAGGAGCGAAAAAACCAGCACATCGCCCGGGTTGTAATCGAGGGAAAAGGCGCCGTCCTTGTCGGTGACCGTGCCGGCTGTTTTACCTTTGATGCGCACGGTCACGCTGGGCAGCAGTTCTCCGGTGGAGCCCCGTACCGTACCCGTCACTTTCTTTTCCTGCACCGGGCCTTCTTCGCGGCTGAAGATCACGATGCTGTTGTTCATTTCCCGGAAGGAGAGCGGCGTGGACGCGAGGAGCGCAGACAGTATCTGCCCCAGCGGCTGCCGGTGGAACGACTGCACGGAGACCGTAAACTGTTTCAGTTCCGCCGGGTTGTAGGCGAACTCAACGCCCGACAGTAATCTGAGCCGGCGCATGCACGACTCGAGGGATTCGTTCCGGAAGGATGCGGTGACCCTTTCCTTTTCAAGCAACTGGCCCCGGGAACTGGCCGAAGCCAGCATGGCCGTAACGAATAGCACAGATGCCAACATCAATACCCGCATAAACTTGACGATTAAGATTAATGGCGGTTTTTTCATAAATTTGACCGTTAGGGTTTTTGTTGTTTAACAATAAAATACCAGCCGGTACGCCGTCTCCAAGTTTACCAGACCAAGGCAGCGTAACCGGAATAACATTCCGGTGCCCGTTTTCGCGGGCACTTTTTTATTTCATATCAACAATATGCGTGTGTGGATTCTGCGGCGGCTTCATCAGCCGCGCTCATGTCTCTAATTCATTGTGCCGCAACCGGCGCCATCGATACTTACCCCCTCATTCGTGATTGTATATTCGAAATGGTTGATCAGTTTCAGTTTGTCGAGCACCTCCGTCAAAGGCCGCCCCGTGTCGATGCTGATCGTATTGCGGCAATCCCGGAGGTGGGCGCCGGCAAAACGGATGTGCACGTTATACACGTTTTCCAGCAGTTGCGCCAGTTCGCCCATCGACACATCGTCGAGGTCGAGATGCTGGGCTTCCCAGCCTGTCCGGGCGGGCGCCGTGTTCAGCTTTTCCGCCGGCAGCAGCGGGGCGGCTTTTACTTCAGGTATGGTGGCCTGTGCGCTGATGGCCACCGTTTCGCGGGGCAGGAGCGTGACGGACTTTTTATCGGGCGCCGTTACTTTCACCTTGCCGCTGACCACGGCCACTTCTACGGTCGCTCCCAGGCTCACGCGGAAGGCGGTGCCGAGCACCAGCGTCCGGGTGCCGTTGGCGTCGACGGTAAAGGGACGGGCATCATCACGCGCCACATCGAAGAAAGCTTCTCCCGATTCCAGTTCCACCCGTCTTCCACCGGCGAAGTTCGCTTCGTAATGCACGCTGGAACCTGCGCTCAGCCACATGCGCGACCCATCCGGCAGCGATACCTGGTGGA
Source organism: Chitinophaga lutea (assembly GCF_003813775.1). Lineage (NCBI taxonomy): Bacteria > Pseudomonadati > Bacteroidota > Chitinophagia > Chitinophagales > Chitinophagaceae > Chitinophaga > Chitinophaga lutea. Next base: position 325,386 of record NZ_RPDH01000002.1, read on the forward strand.
TCTTGCCGGCCGCGGCCGTAAGTCGTACAACGGATTCACGACCTGGATAGAACAGTGCCGCGGTCACCAGCATCGCTACTGCAGCCGCAGCGGCCCACCATATGCGGCGTACCTTGCCTGACGGCCGGACTGTTTCCGCCGGTTGCGTGCGTCCGGCAATCCTTTCCCATAGCGCGTCTCCTCCCGAAGTTTCTCCCGCAGGCGCTTTCAGGCGCAGCGATTCGTACCACTGCTCCACGATGGCCTTTTCCTCGGGGGAGCATTCCCCTTCGGCATACTTCTGCAACAACTGCGCTATGTGATCGAATTTTTTCACAACGGCTTTATTATAATGACAGTTCAAAACGCCGGGTGTACCAGACGAGCGTAAAAAAAATAAGAAAAAGATGATATAGCGGGCGGTAGCCGCTGCCGGCCTGTATTTCCGGGGTCGGAAAGCCGCCTTAAAGGGAGTTGGGGAGCGATTGCCCTTTGTAATAGGCATCGATTTTTGTCTTCAGCCGTTTCAGGGCGTTGGAGATCTGGTTACGCACGGTCTGTTCCGAAATGGAGAGCTGGGATGCGATCAGCGGGGCGGAGAGGCCCTCTTCGCGGCTTTTGAGGTACACCACGCGCATTTTCTCCGGCATGAGATCGAGCGCATCGTTGACCTGCGCCGAGAGTTCTTTCAATGCCAGGGCCATTTGCCCGTTATCGGCGGCCTGCGGCAATGCATCGGCATGCTGACGGGCATGTTCGAGGCGGGTCAGCGCCGAATGGTAATAATTGATGATCCGGTTGCGAAGGGCGATGTGCAGATAAGCAGGAACGGTGCCCGTGATGTGAAGCGAGTGGCGTTTTTCCCAGAGGTGGATGAACAGTTCCTGGAGGATATCTTCCGCGTCGGCCACGGAACCGGTTTTCAAACAAGCCTGCTGCAGCAGCGGGCCGCGATGCCTGTTATACAACTCCCGGAAAGCGCTGTGGTCATTCCCCCTGATCAAACCGATCAGATCAATATCTGAAAGTCTATCCACCCGATTTTGATTGATTGCACCGTAAACTTACAAAGAATTTGTGATCGCTTCCCGGGATTTTTTAGCCGGGCGGAAGGACTGCAACCGGCCATACCGCCTGTGCCGGCAAAACGGTTTTTACCGTTATCCCCGCGCCAGTAAAACGATCCCCGCCAGAATGACCACTGCGGCGATCAGGCGTTTCATGCTGTCTTTTTCCTTCAGCAGGTTCACCCCGAAAAACACGCCGAACACGATGCTCAGTTCGCGCACGGGCGCAACGTAGCTGACGGGCGTGGTTTTCATGGCGATGAGTACCAGCAGGTACGATAGCGGCTGCAGCACGGCCACGCCGAGCACCTGCTTCCAGTGGAGTTTTATTTCGGTGCGGATGACCTGCATCTTGTCCATCACCACCGGAATGAGCAGCAACAGCGGCAGCACCATCGACGCAAAGGCGATCACGATGGCGGATACACCGTATTCCGCCACCGCGGCTTTGTCCCACAGGGTATACGCGGCAATGAACAACCCCGTCAGCAAGCCGAAATACACCCCGGTGCGCACGGACTTGCCTTCCTTGTTCACATGGAACCCCGCCAGGAAACAAACACCGGCAATGATGAGCAGGAAACCGGTGATGCCCCAAATACCCAGCCGCTCCCCGAAGAGCAGCACGGCTCCGGTAACGGCAAACAGCGGCCCGGCGCCACGCGCCACGGGATACACCACAGACAGGTCGCCTTTCCGGTAACCCGCCTGCAACGCCACGAAATAAAAAACGTGCAGCAGCCCGCTGCCCAGCGCCATGGTGAGTGTTTGCTGGTTGAGCTGCAAGGGCAGGCGGAACAGTTCGTACATGAGGAAAGGCAGAAAAATGACGGCGGAAAACAGCGACACCAGCCAGAAAAAGATCAGCCCGCCCCTGACCTGTTTGGTGAGCAGGTTCCAGAGGGCGTGGAGAACGGCCGCCGTGATAACGAGTAGCAGGGAAGAGGTACTCATATGGATGAAGATAAGGAATATGGGGGAGTGACGCCGCATCGGAATTCAGGTGAAACCATAAAAAAACCTCCGGACTATCAGTCCGGAGGTTTGCTATGATGCGTTGATGTCAAAAGCCCCGTCTCAGCATTTGCCCGTACGCATCCGGCAGGATGCTGTCTTCAACCGCTTTGGCGGCCTTTTCCACGTCGTACGCAAAACGGATGAACTCCACCTTTACGGATTCCCGGTGATGAATGGAACTGTTTTCGTCGATGTGCAGCATTACATACCCTCCGCGCGGGTCGCCGTCTTTCGGTTTGCCTACGGAGCCGATGTTAATGGCGTGGCGGCATTTGGGCGCTTCGCCGGGCTCCGTGCAAAGGATGCGGTGATACGGTTTATGGGTATGCCCGAAACACAGGATGTCCGCGTCCGCATCCGTCATAATGCGCAGCATGCTTTTTTCCTCGCGGTCCTCGAAGAGGTATTCGTTGTTCTTACGCGGACTGCCGTGCACCAGCAGGAGGTTCAGCTTGTCGTTGTTCAGCTGGAACTCCACGCGGATATGCGCCGGAAGCGTCCGCAGGTATTGCCTTTCATCGTCCTGCACTACGGAATTGGTATATGAGATGGAAATTTTTCCCATCTCCTTTTCTTCATCCGTTTTGTAGGCACAGCCGCATTCGTCGCTGCGGCGGCCGATGCCGAAGTCGTAATTGCCTGCGATGGTGGGAATGCCCCGCCGGCGGATTTCCCGGATGACCTCGTTGGGCCAGATGTTATATCCCACCAGGTCGCCAAGGCAATAAATAACGTCCGGTTTGCGGGCATCCACATCTTTAAAAAATGCTTCCAGTGCCGGGAGATTGGCGTGAATGTCTGAAAAGAGGGCGATTTTCATAAAAGGTTGCAAGAGTTTTTGAATGTTATACAGATTGTGCCGTTGGTGCCGCTTCGTTGCCATACCAGCGCCTTCGCAGCCAGAACGCCACATTGACCAGGGCGATCAATGCCGGCACTTCCACCAGTGGCCCTATGACGCCGGCAAATGCCTGCCCGCTGTTGATGCCGAACACACCGATGGCGACGGCTATGGCCAGTTCAAAGTTATTGCCCGCGGCCGTGAAGGCAATGGACGCGTTTTTGGAATAATCGGCGCCCAGTGCTTTACCCAATGCGAAACTCACCAGGAACATGATCGCAAAGTATATGGCCAGCGGCACCGCTATCCGTACCACATCCATGGGGATCTGTACGATCAGTTCGCCTTTGAGGCTGAACATCACCACGATGGTGAACAGCAGCGCGATCAGCGTGATGGGAGAGATGACTGGAATGAACTTTTCACGGAACCATTGCTCGCCTTTCAATTTGATGAGCGCCAACCTGCTGATGACACCTGCGGCGAAGGGAATGCCTAAATAGATGGCCACGCTTTCCGCGATCTGGCCGATGGTGACGTTCACCTCCAGCCCCTTCATTCCGAACACCGGCGGCAGCACCGTGATGAAAAACCAGGCGTATACACTGTACAGCAGCACCTGGAACACGCTGTTGAGGGCCACAAGGCCGGCGGCGTATTCGCGGTTGCCTTCCGCCAGTTCGTTCCACACGATCACCATGGCGATACAACGGGCCAGGCCGATCAGTATCAGGCCAATCATGTACTCCGGGTAGCCGTGCAGAAAAAGAACTGCCAGCCCGAACATCAGTACGGGACCGATCACCCAGTTGAGCAGCAGTGATACACCCAGTATCTTCGTGTTGCTGAACACTTCACCCATCTTCCCGTAATTCACCTTCGCCAGCGGCGGGTACATCATCAGGATGAGACCGGCGGCCAGGGGAATATTGGTGGTACCGGAAGAAAAGGTGTTGATGAACGTTGCGGTGGAGGGGATAAAATATCCCAGCCCGACGCCCACCGCCATCGCGAGGAATATCCAGAGCGTCAGGTAACGGTCGAGGAAGCTGAGTTGTTTTCTGCCGGCAACCGGAGCACATTGATTTGCAGTCATACTGTTTTATTTCTTTTTAATTCCTTGCAGCCCCTAGCAGCAGCCGGAGCCCGGTTCGCAGCAGTCCGCCGCCGGTTTTTCCGCGTACACGGTAATGCTGTAAATACCGGCTTTCTGTGATTTAAACGCCGCCAGTTCTTCCGGTGAAAGATATTTGTCGAGGATATCGTCCGGGATGATGATGGGTTTCTCTTTCTGGATGGTCACGTTTTTAAAACCGTTCTGCGCAATCAGTTCCAGGTACATTTCTTTTTGGCTGGCGCCGGACACGCAGCCCGCGTACATTTCAGCGGCCTGCTGCAGGGAAGCGGGCAGGCTGCCGGTCAGCACCACATCGGAAATACTGAAGTGGCCACCGGGTTTCAGCACCCGGAAGATTTCGGCGAACACACCGTTTTTATTGGGAACGAGGTTCAGCACGCAGTTGCTCACGATCACATTGGCGAAGTTACTGGTAACGGGCATGTGCTCGATGTCTCCGCTGCGGAATTCCACGTTCTGAAAACCACGCGCTTCCGCGTTCTTCCGTGCCTTCTCGATCATGGCTTCCGTAAAATCAATCCCGATCACCCGGCCGTCTTCTCCCGCTTCGGCACGGGCGATGAAACAATCGTTGCCGGCGCCGGAACCGAGGTCGATCACCACGTCGCCTTTTTTGATCTTGGCAAACTGGGTGGGAAGGCCGCATCCAAGCCCGAGATCCGCATCCGGGTTGTAACCTTCCAGGGTGGTGTAATCTTCACTCATGATATTGTACACATCGGTGGAGCAGCTGCCCGAGCCGCAGCAGGAGCTGGCGTTCGTGTCTTTGTCCTGCAGGGCGATCTGGGCGTATTTTTCCCTCACCAGCTCTTTTAAATTGTTCGCGTTTTCCATATTTGAAAGAATTTAAAATTGAAATGATGCCGGTCTAACGACCGTTTTGTTATAATTGATGATCGATCAAACTGTGTTGTGCCGGCGATGCATGGTGCAATATTTATAATAGTTATATTGCAATATACCGATGAATCAGGGCAAATTTTTTTAGCAGCAGCTGCCGTCGTTGTTACTGATGTCTGTAAAGAACGTGGCGAAATGCTTCCGGAACTTCTGCCAGTTGCCGGGGTGGATGCAGTAGCAGACGCTGGTGCCTTCCACGGTGCCCTGGATGAGGCCGACTGCCTTGAGCTCTTTCAGGTGCTGGGAGATGGTCGGTTGGGCGAGGCCCAGTTCCTCCACCAGGTCGCCGCAGATGCAGGCGTTGATCTTTACCAGGTACTGCAGGATGGCGATCCGGGCGGGATGCGCCAGTGCCTTGGCCATACCGGCGATCTCATTCTGCTGCTTCGTGAATAAATCTGTTTTTGTAGCTCCCATATGATTGCAATATTACGATAAAAGGATTACATCCAAAGAAACCGGGAAGAATTTTTACAAAAAAATGTGGGGAGTGTGGCCCGCTCTCCCTGAACGCCGGAAGTTGCCGGAGCCACTAACCCGGCAGCGGGGTGGAGAAATTTTACATTGCAACATTCAAAAATTCGTTAATTTATCAGGTACATCCAAAAACGACCCCGATGACAACAAGCCTCTTTCTGTAACCTCTTCCCTTTTTTCTCCAGGCATGCCTGTTCGGACAGACGCCGGCTGAATTTACCGCTAATCAGATCGTAGACTCATCATTGGCATTCTGTGGCGGCGAGGCGCGGCTCGATCAGATAAAATCAGGCATCATCAGTTATCTGCTTGTTCAACCGGATGGTACAACAGCCATCGTAAATAATCAACTGAAGACGGGCAAAAAGTATGTTCAATGCATTTTATCCAGAACCCATTCTCCCCAGACCACTTTTTTCAACGGAGAAAAAGTCAGCAGGGTCGACGGCAATTCGGTTTTCCACGTTACAGACATCGCGGCAATCGAAGAAGTAAAACTCAGAACATTCAGGCGCGCCAACGTTTTGCCTTTTTTCGAGGCGGGCGCTGATTTCCGTGCCCACTTCCAGCCCTTTCGCCACGCTGTTCATGCCGCAGTCAGTCGTATTTAAACAGATAATGGCAGCGCAATCAGTTCTTCGATCGCAGACGGTGGAATGTTTCTTTTGATTTTAGCATATCAGGTAATTCACTGTTTGAATGATTCAAGTCACCGTAACAAAAATCTCGCGAATCGACATGCCGCCGACGCCTGTGGTTGCGGGTTCTATGCAAGCTGTCAACTGCAGCGCATACCCCGTGGAAGACTCGCGGACGGGGAATATTTTGGTCATGGCCGGACATTAAATAACAAAACGGATATCCCCAAAATTGCTTCATGGCCGTTCCTTGATATTGCCAGGTTTTGACTAAATTTTATCATGAATTATAAATTATGCCTGCCGGTCATGGGTAAATGAAAAGAATTTAAATGTATGTTTAACATCACAAGCATGCTCATGACCGAGGAACCGCTCATACAACACATCCTGCGCCACATCCCGCTGGATGAAGCCGAAAAGGCGCTGGTGCTTTCGCTGTTCAGCGAAAAACAGCTCCCCAAAAAAGCGTACCTGCTGCGCCAGGGGGAGGTATGCAAAACCGAAAACTTCATCGCGGCCGGCTGCATGCGCATGTACTCGACCGATGCAAACGGGCAGGAACACATCCTGACGTTCGGGGTGGAAGGGTGGTGGATCAGTGATCTCTACAGCTTTTTTACCGGCGCGCCTTCCGCCTACAGCATCGATGCGCTGGAAGACACGCGCCTGCTCCAGATCACGCGGCCCGCCCTAGAGCGCTTGTACGAAAAGGTGCCGCGGCTCGAACGCTTTTTCAGGATACTGCTGCAGAACGCTTTTGTAGCCCACCAGCACCGCATTCACCAGAACCTCTCCTTTACCGCCGAACAGCGCTACCTGGAATTCAGGGCCAGATACCCGCTGCTGGAGCAACGCGTCAGCCAGAAACACCTCGCCGCCTACCTCGGCATTACGCCGGAATTCCTCAGCACCCTGCGGAGAAAACTCGCCCGCCGGTAATTTCTTAAACTGGCTTATTTTTTTGCCGCCGCCGCCTTTGTTCCTTTGCAGGTAAAGCAATAACGAAGCAGCATATGAAAGGCCGTCTATTATTTTTCGCACTGGTAATGGTGCTCGCATTTTGCCGGCAAACAGTCCGGGCGCAGGAAGCCGCCAACCGGCGGCTGGTGGAAACCTATTTCAACGAAGTATGGAACAAGGGGAAAGTGCAGCTGCTCGACAGCCTGCTGAGCCCCGGTTATATCAATCACACGCCGTCCGTTCCCTCGCCGCCAAGAGGGCCGGACGGTCTGAAACCCATTGTGCTAGCCATCCGCAGGGCGTTTCCCGATCTGCATTACACTATTGAAGATATAGTTGTCACCCGTGACAGGGCGGTGGTAAGAGTAATGATGACCGGCACACAAACAGACAGCCTCTTCGGCATACCACCCACCGGCCGGCGGGTGAAAGTAAACCAGATCAATATCGAGTCCATTCAAAAAGGGAAAATCGCCGAGCATTGGCGGGTAACGGACGAGCTGACGCTGATGCGTCAGTTGGGCGTTGTGCCGTAAAGGTGTAACTTGGCGGTATTATTGTTTGAAGATGGACCCGTCATGAAGAAAAATAACAAACCCAAAAGAGGCGAAGAGATCACGACCGGCTACTTTACGTTGTTGGATAAGCATATTGAAGATGTGGTGACAGGCACTGTTCCCAGAATGATGGAGCTGAATGAGATCGCCGCGGCCTTGTATGTGTCGCACCAGCACCTGTCAGACACTATCAAACGGGAAATGGGGCATCATCCCTGTCATTTTTACGACCTGAAAATTATCGACAAGGCCAAACAGCTGTTGCGGGAAACGGCTCTACCGGTTGCGCAGATCGCGTACACGCTCACATACGACCCTTCCAATTTTTCAAAGTTCTTCAAAAAGTTCACGGGCGAAACGCCGCGTCAGTGGCGGGAAAATAATCCCACCCGCTAAAACTTCCGAAAAGTTCACCGTAACAGGCCGTTTGCCTGTACCGAACTTCGTGGCCTATCATCAAAACTCTTTTTTATGTCAGGAAACGAAGTAAACGGAAAGGTTGTGCTCATTGCCGGCGGCGCGAAAAACCTGGGCGGGCTGTTAAGCCGCAATTTTGCGAAGAAAGGCGCCAAACTGGCCATCCACTATAACAGTGAAAGTACACGGAAAGTTGCGGAGCAAACGCTGGCCGATGTGCACGCGCTCGGTGCGGCGGCTTTTCTTTTCCAGGGTGATCTGACCGACGTAAAGAATATTACCCGGTTCTTCGATGCGGCCATCGGAACATTCGGCGGGGCCGACATCGCGATCAATACGGTGGGGAAGGTGCTGAAAAAACCATTTACAGACACCACCGAGGCCGAATACGACAGCATGTCCGACATCAATTCCAAGGTCGCTTATTTTTTCATCCGGGAAGCCGGTAAAAAATTGAACGACCATGGCAGGATCTGTACGATCGTTACCTCCCTGCTGGCCGCTTACACGGGGTATTATTCCACCTACGGCGGTATGAAAGCGCCGGTGGAACACTTCACCCGCGCGGCGTCCAAAGAATTCGGCGGACGGGGTATTTCCGTAACGGCCGTAGCGCCCGGGCCAATGGACACACCGTTTTTTTACGGGCAGGAAAGCGAAGAGGCCGTGGCTTATCACAAATCCGCCTCCGCTTTGGGCGGCCTCACCAATATCCGCGATATTGCTCCATTGATCGAATTCCTGGTGTCGGACGGCTGGTGGATCACCGGGCAGACCATTTTCGCCAACGGCGGTTACACAACGCGTTAGCACGTGAAGCAGGTGGGATGAGCGCTGCGCGTTCCATAAAAAGGGCTGGTCGTTGACCGGCCTTTTTTAATGCGGGGAGTGTACACACCTTCCCCGGATTTAACACAAAGATTTTCTGAACATTTTCCCGCCGGATTGTTTTATATTCATTGGTGCCCAGGCAGATCGACTCCCTCTGAATAGATTTTAACTATTAAAATATAGAATCAATAGATTCTGGTTATTACATCAATACGATAATTTTACGCATCTGCAGGCACTGAAGTTGCAGGCAATTGTCCATTCATACGATAAACTTATAAACATGGGAAAAGAATCAAACGACATCAGCAAATGCCCGTTCCACAATGGGAGCATGAAGAACAATGTTGGCGGCGGCGGCACCCGCAACAGGGATTGGTGGCCCAACCAGTTAAGGCTGAACATCCTTCGGCAGCATTCGTCCTTATCCAACCCGATGGGCGAGGATTTTAACTATGCGGAAGCATTTAAAAGTCTTGACCTCGAGGCGGTAAAGAAAGACCTGCATGCGCTCATGACGGATTCGCAGGACTGGTGGCCGGCAGATTTCGGGCATTACGGCCCCCTGTTCATTCGCATGGCGTGGCACAGTGCAGGCACTTACCGTGTGGGCGACGGCCGTGGCGGCGCAGGCGCGGGGCAGCAGCGTTTCGCTCCCCTGAACAGCTGGCCCGACAATGTGAGCCTCGATAAAGCCCGGCGGTTGCTGTGGCCCATCAAACAAAAATATGGCCGCAACATTTCATGGGCGGACCTGCTGATACTGACCGGCAACATCGCCCTCGAATCGATGGGCTTCAAAACCTTCGGCTTCGCCGGCGGGCGCCCGGATGTGTGGGAACCGGATGAAGACGTGTATTGGGGCTCAGAGACCACCTGGCTGGGTGGCGACCTTCGTTACGCCAACGGCTCCGAAGGCGTGCAGAAGGAACACGGCGTGGTTTCATCAGACGATAATGCGGACGGCCACATCCATACCCGCAATCTCGAAAAACCGCTTGCCGCCGTACAGATGGGATTAATCTATGTGAACCCCGAAGGGCCCGACGGCAACCCCGACCCGATTGCCGCAGCGAAAGACATCCGCGATACTTTCGGCCGCATGGCCATGAACGACGAAGAAACGGTAGCCCTCATCGCAGGTGGGCACAGCTTCGGCAAAACCCACGGCGCCGCACCTTCGAGCAACGTAGGCAAAGAACCGGAAGCCGCTGGCCTGGAACAACAGGGCCTTGGCTGGCAAAACAGCTACGGTTCCGGCAAGGGCGCCGACACCATCACCAGCGGGCTTGAAGTGATCTGGACAAAGACTCCGACCCAATGGAGCAACAACTTCTTCGAAAACCTGTTCGGCTTCGAATGGGAACTGACGAAAAGCCCCGCCGGCGCGCATCAATGGGTAGCGAAAAACGCAGACAGCATCATCCCCGACGCGTACGACGGTTCGAAGAAACACCGGCCCACGATGCTGACCACCGACCTCTCGCTGCGGTTCGACCCTGTATATGAAAAAATTTCCCGCCGTTTCCTGGAAGACCCCGAAGCATTTGCAGACGCATTCGCCCGCGCGTGGTTCAAACTGACGCACCGCGATATGGGGCCGCGCGCCCGTTACCTGGGCCCCGACGTGCCGGAAGAAGTGCTGATCTGGCAGGATCCGATCCCGGCGGTGGATCATGCACTGATCAACGACAGCGATATCGCGGACCTGAAAGCCAAAGTACTGGCATCCGGCCTCAGCGTGTCCGAACTGGTGTCCACCGCATGGGCTTCCGCATCCACTTTCCGCGGTTCCGACAAACGCGGCGGCGCCAACGGCGCACGCATCCGCCTCGCTCCGCAGAAATACTGGCAGGTGAACAACCCGCCGCAACTGCAGAAAGTGCTGGACAAACTGGAAGGCATCCAGAAAGACTTCAACAAGGCACAGACCGGGGGTAAAAAAGTTTCGCTGGCGGACCTGATCGTACTGGCAGGCTGCGCCGGTGTTGAAAAAGCGGCGAAAGACGCAGGGCATGCAGTGACCGTTCCATTCACACCCGGCCGCATGGACGCCTCGCAGGACCAGACGGACGTTGAATCCGTAGGCTTCCTCGAGCCGCAGGCCGATGGTTTCCGGAACTTCCGCAAATCAAAACTCCCTGTTGCGACGGAAGCGCTGCTCATAGACAAAGCGCAGCTGCTCACGCTGACGGCGCCCGAACTGACCGTGCTGCTGGGCGGCCTGCGCGTGCTGAACATCAACTTCGACGGTTCAGGCCATGGCGTGTTCACCACACGACCCGGCCAGCTGACGAACGACTTCTTCGTCAACCTGCTCGATATGCGCACGGCATGGAAAGCCATTGCGGAAGACAGGGAACTGTACGAAGGCAGCGACCGCGCCACCGGTTCCATCAAATGGACGGCTACACGCGCAGACCTGGTGTTCGGCTCCAACGCTGAACTGCGGGCCATCGCAGAAGTGTACGGCAGTGCGGATTCTCAGCAGAAATTCGTGAACGATTTTGTGGCGGCATGGAATAAAGTGATGAACCTCGACCGGTTCGACCTGGCATAGTCATTTAAGTGTAACGATGTATAAATAAAAGCAGCCTCCGGATAACGGGGGCTGTTTTTGTTTCCGCGTATCCCGCATGCCGATGCGCCGCAGCCCGGGCCATATCTGCAGGCCCCGGTGGCGGCACATCTCCCCGATAGTTCTTTTTTCGGGAAAAATTTTTATGTTTACAACAGCGATGACCGGCCGGAGCACGGCTATGTGGACTGATACTTTTAGTTATTTATAAATATTTCACCATCAATATCACCGAAGACCAGGAATTGCTCATACTGCAGGTAAAACGGGGAGATAAATACGCCTTCAACCTATTTTTCAAGGAATTTTACGCACCACTGTTTTATTATTGCCGCCACCTCGTTCAGGACGAAGAGGAGGCCAGGGATATTGTGCTCGGGACTTTTCAGAAGTTCTGGGAGAAACGGGATCGTATTCAGAATTACCGGAACGCCAGATCGTTCCTCTACCTGGTGGCAAAAAACGCCGGCCTCGACTACCTGAAACAAACAGCGCGGAAGTTAATCCGCCACAACGAGTATACCCTGTTATTGCAGGCGGCAGAAACAGACCCTGATTATCTTGCCATGGAATCAGTGATCCTTCAGAGAGTATACCGCGAAGTGGAAAAACTGCCCGGCAAATGCAGGAAAGTGTTCGAGCTTTCGTTTCTTGAAGGGAAGTCGATCGATGAAATAGCCGGGATACTCGGTATCTCTCCCGGCAATGTGTCGAGCCAGCGCTCAAGGGCGCTTCAGCTGCTGCGGATCTCCCTGGCGGATGCCCCGTTGGCGCTGCTTTATCTTTTTCACTCCTTCTTTAACCGGTAATTCCTTTCGCCTGGGCATTTATTTCAAAAAAATCTTCTTCTTCTTTTTGATTTCCCGCATACCGTGTCGTATCAGGTAATATCAAGCGCATCATGGGCAATGAACAGGAATATATCGAAACGCTGATCGTACGATTTCTCCAGGGCTCGCTGTCTGCAATCGAGGCTGAGCTGCTGGAAAACTGGAAGAAGGCATCCCCCGGGAATGCGCTTTTTTTTGAACGGGTTACGGACCGGCATGCGTTACTGGAAAAGCTGCAGCAATTTCACCGGCACGACGTGGAAAGCGAGTGGGCTGCCTTGCAGGAAAGGATTTCAGGCAGCGACCGTGCAAGCCGGACCCTGCCTGCCCGCTTATCATGGCTGAAACTGGCGGCGGCAGCGATCTTGCTGCTGGCAGCAGGGTATGCCGTATTCACCATGGTGCGGCCAAAACAGTCGCCGGTAATCGTTCAAACTGAAGGGCTGCCTGTAGGCCCGATCGTACCCGGTACACAAAAGGCCTTCATTACGCTGGCGGACGGGAGCACCATTACGCTGGACAGCACCACGAGCGGTACGCTTGCGCAGCAGGGGAACGCCGCTATCGTAAAGCTGCCCGGCGGCGCCATAGCCTACCGGCCGGAGCTTACCGGGGCCGGTCACGAAATGATCAACACCGTCCGCACACCCAACGGTGGCATCTATCAGCTCACCCTTTCAGACGGAACGCAGGTTTGGCTCAATGCAGCCAGCTCCATTACATTCCCGGCAACATTCGGCGATGGAGAGCGGGCCGTGCGCATCACAGGCGAGGTATATTTCGAGGTGGCCAAATCGGCCGGCCGGCCGTTCATCGTACAAGCAGGGGACAGGCAGCGGGTGGAGGTATTGGGAACACATTTCAATATCAGCGCCTATCCCGATGGCGGCAACATAAAAACCACCTTGCTGGAAGGGGCCGTGCGCGTATCAGGCCCGGGAAACACCGTGCGGCTGAAGCCCGGCCAGCAGGCAGTGTCGGAAGCAGCTTCGGGCAGCATCAACGTAGTTGCCGTTGCGGACATGGCGCAGGTGCTGGCATGGAAAAACGGGCTGTTCATATTCGACGGCAGCCCGCTTGAACGCACCATGCAGGAAATCGCCCGCTGGTACGACGTGGATATCGTCTATGAGGGCCCGGCGCCTGCCGTTAATTTCAGGGGCAGCATCCCCCGGCAGGAAGGCATCGCGCAGGTGCTGGAAATGCTCTCCATGACACAGGCCGTGGCCTTCCGGATGGAAGGCAGAAAGGTCATCGTGACAGCCGGGAAAGACCGGCCATAGCGCGAAACAATCAGCAATCAACCATTAAAAAAACAGGCTGAAACAGGCGGCATTACAAAATCGCTGCTTACGGCCCAAACAACCAAAAGCATGAAACTTGTGGCAAAATGCCGCCCGGGCAAGGATTTGCGCCAACCGAAACGGGCGCAGTCAACCAAAACCGTATTATGTATGAAGCTCACATCTGTCTTTTTGCTGGTGGCCGCGTTGCAGGTTTCAGCAAGCAGTTACGGGCAGACCCTTACCCTGTCCCTTAAAAACGTGCCGCTCGAAAAAGCCATCCAGGAAATTGAGCGGCAATCGGGTTTCCGGTTCCTGTATACGGAGCAGCAATTGAAAAAAACGGTGCCCGTCACCATAGAGGTGTCTGCCAGGCCGCTCCAGTACGTGTTGGCAGTTTGTTTCCGCGGACAGCCGCTGACCTATACGATCGTCAGGAATACCGTCATCGTGAAACCGGCAAAGGAAGCTGCTGCCCCAGCTGCGCCGCCGGGAACGGAGTCGCCCGGGAACGAGCCGCCTGCGCTTGTCAGCGGCCGGGTGATCGCGCGGGATGGCACCCCGCTGCCCGGCGCCACGGTGATCAATCGTACCACCAGGCAAAGTACCGGCACAGACAAAGCGGGAACATTTTCCATCCATGCAAATGACGGCGACATTATCAGCGTATCATTTATCGGCTACGCCGGCGTTACCATGCGCGTGCATACAAAAGAGGGTATCACGACCTCCCTGATCCCTGCCGGCGCTCAACCGGCCGCCGCCAGCCCCGACGCCGCACCATCCACCGTTGTGGCCGGCAGCGCCGGTGCATTAGTCATCACGCTGGCCCCCGGTATTTCCCAGCTCGCAGGCGTTACGGTTTCCACCGGCTATCAGACGATCGCGAAGGAACGAAGCGCCGGAGCCTTCGCCAAACCTTCCATGGACATCATCGCAGACCGCTCCGGCAGCACGAATGTGATCCAGCGGCTGGACGGACTTGTGCCGGGCCTGACCATGAACAACGCGCCCTATTCGCAGAACCCGTTCGTCATCAGGGGGCTTTCCACCATCGGCCTTTCTTCACAGCAATCCGTGACGACGTACACAGGCACCAGCAGGAGCCCCCTGTTCGTGGTGGACGGCATACCGATGAGCGACGTATCATCCGTCAACCCGCAAGACGTGGAAGACATCACCGTGCTGAAGGATGCAACGGCGGCGTCTATCTGGGGCGCCAACGCTTCCAACGGGGTTGTGGTAATCGTTACTAAAAAAGGGAAAGCGAACGAAAAGATGAAAGTGCAGTACGACGGGTTTATCAATTTTCAGGGCAAACCCGACCTGGATTACCTGCCTGTTTTGAACAGCGCCGATTATATCCGCACCTCGAAGGAAATATTCGACCCGGTCGCCTTTCCATGGGCCGCCACCAGCGCATATTCCAGTTCAGGCACGGGCGTGGCGCCGCACATGATGATTTTGTACAACCGTTCCAGGGGACTGATCTCCGAGGAAGCAGCCAATAAAAGCCTGGACAGTCTTGCCGGTATCGACAACGGCCGGCAGATCGAAGACCTCTGGTACCGCAACGCCTCGCTGATGAACCATACCATTTCCCTTTCCGGTGGCGGCAAGGTGTATTCCTATTACGGTTCGCTGGCATATACCAGCAACCGTTCGCCTGTTCCGGGAGAAAAAAACAACGTATTCAAAAGCAATATCCGGCAGGATTTTGATCTGCATAAACGATTGAAAGTTTACCTGATCACCGACTTTACCAATACCGTTTCGTCAGCCCAGCGAAGGCCGGTTGTGGACAAACGTTTTTATCCCTATCAGCTGTTCCGCGATGAGAACGGGAAAAACCTTTCCATTCCTTACGTGGGCGACGCGAGTGATTCCTCGCGGCTTGATTTTCAGGCCAGGAGCCGCATCAGCCTCGATTATAACCCGCTGGACGAAACGGATTACGGCGACAGCAAAACGGAGATGCTGTTGAGCCGCATCACGGGCGGCCTTACGCTTCACCTGCCCGGCGGCTTGCGCCTTGAGGGCGTATATGGCTACATCAAAGGCAATGGCACAACGGCCATTTACGACGATGTAAAAAGCTACCGGGTACGGCGCGAGATCGTGCAGTTTACGGTGGCGCCCACAACGGCTTCCACGCCGGTGTATTACATGCCGGTGACCGGCGGCAAGTATGCTGTGAGCACTACCAGCCAGCGGAACTGGACGGTCAGGAACCAGCTCGTGTATGACCGGAACTGGGGCGGCTTGCGGCACCAGCTGACGCTGCTCGCAGGGCAGGAGGCGCAGGACTATTTAACGAACAGGAAGAATACCGTCGCCAGGGGTTACGACCGGTCGCTGCTGACGTCGCGCCCGGTAGACTTTGTAACGCTGACCGGCACCGGCGTCCGCCCCACAGTCATGTATACATCGTCCGGCAACACCACCCGCCTGGGCCGTGATGATTCGTACAGTGAAACGGAAAGCCAGACGAGGATCGTTTCCTATTACGCCAACATGGCCTATACCTTTCACCGGAAATATTCGGTGAACGGAAGCTGGAGGATAGACCGCAGCAATCTTTTCGGGCTGGACAAATCCGCCCAGAACCGGCCGGTGTGGAGCGCGGGGCTGAAATGGAACGTTAGCGGCGAAACATTTATGGAAAATATCAACACGATCGGCCGGCTGGCCGTGCGGGCAACGTACGGCATTTCAGGCAATCCCCCTTCTGCCGGTACCGCCTCTTCCTATGACATCTTATCGCCCAGCACGAGTGTACAATATCCCGACGGGCTCAGTTACCGGATCAATTCGCCCGCCAACTCCAAACTCACCTGGGAAAGCACAAGAATGTTCAACCTTGGCATCGATTTCAGCATCCTGAACGGCAGACTATCCGGATCAGCGGACTTTTACCGGAAGCAGACCAACGACTTGCTCGGCAACATGCCTGTTAACGGCTTCAGCGGTTACGCCACCATCATTGGTAATTTCGGGAGCATGCTCAACCGTGGCGCAGAAATCGCGCTCACTTCGAGGAATGTTACCAGCGGTGATTTCAGCTGGAGCAGCATGGTAAATATCGCTTACAACAAAAATACCGTTACGCAGCTGAATGATCCCACGGCCCTGACTACCGCGGCGCAGAAAGTAACCGCCCAGTACGTTACGGGTTTCCCGGCATTTTCGATTTTCGCCTACCGGTACCGGGGAGTAGACAACCTGGGCGATCCGCTGATCGAGCTCGGCGATAAAACAGTGACCAAGCAGCGGAATGCCGCCGGGCTGGACGATATCGTGTTCATGGGCACCTATCAGCCGGTGTGGAGCGGCGGTGTAACCAATACTTTTCATTACCGGAACTTCACGCTAACGGCCAATGCCGTGCTTAACCTCGGGCACGTGATGCGGCGCGACGTGCGGCACAGCTATTTCTTCACCACGCCCTACAGCGGCATGGTGCGCCACGGCAACGTTGTTTCCACCAACTTCAACACCGGCTTCACCGGCGGGCAGTTCCATCCCATCTTTCTTGAAAGGTGGAAGCAGCCGGGCGACGAAGCCCATACCGATGTGCCTTCGTACGTGCCCAACGCTGCGGTCAACAACAGCAGGAGGGACGTCAACTATTTCCTGTATGCGGACCGTAATGTGCTGAGTGCTTCCTACATCAAGATGCGCGACATCACCCTTTCGTATGCCCTTCCCCGAAGCATCCTCAGCAGGATAGCCGCAGAGCGGATCGTGGTGCGCGCGCAGGTGTCCAATATCATGTTATGGAAGGCGAACAGATACGACATCGATCCCGAGTTTCATGAAGCATCCATCGGGCAGCGGGTACCGGCCGTATTCGCTTCGGTAGACCCCTCGATCACCGTGCAGGGTTATCGTTTCGGACAGGGTACGTTTACCGTAGGCCTTCATGTGAATTTTTAACTTAGAAAACCGTGCATGCATGCAACGCAATACAACATACTTCCGCCTGATCAAATACGCCCTGCTGCCCGCCATGCTGCTGGCGTCGTGCAGCAAGGGCTTCCTGGAGCTGACGCCCAAGGGCAGGCTCATCGCAAAAACAACGGCGGAATATCAGACCCTGCTGGCCAATTTCGACCTGGAGGTACTCAACACAGCGGATCCCATGGCCCAGATGGGCATGGGCGACGAACTGGCTGCCGCCAGCCAGTATTTCAATGTATCCGAGCTCCGTACACAAAGAGTGTTCGGGTGGGAAAACGATCTGTATGACCCTGCGGAAGATGCGGGGGAAATAACGGCGCCCATGTCGAACATCTATCTATACACCAAAGTGGTGAACGAAGTGATGCAGTCTGAAGGAGGCACCGAGGAAGCAAAAAAATCCGTACAGGCGCAGGCCAAAACAGGCCGGGCCTGGATGTACTTCCTGATGATCAATTATTTCGGGAAACCCTACGTGGCCACGACGGCCGCGACGGATCCCGGCTTCCCGATCGTTCCCGCCGCCGATGCCACGATCACCGATTTCACCAGGGCATCGGTGCAGGAGGTATATGATTTTATCGTGAAGGATCTTACAGACGCTTTACCTCATCTGCCGGACCAGATCACCAACCGGCACCGCCTGTCAAAAGCCGCGGGAGCGGCCATTCTCGGGAAGGTGTACATGTTCATGGGCAGATTCGGCGAAGCGTTGCCGCATCTCAACACCGCGGTGGCCGGCTTTGCGGCTTCCGCTTTTCCCGTTACGCTGTACGACTACAATGTCACCTTTGCGCCGGGAGGGGTGTTTTTGCCGATAGGCCCAACCGGCCCCACTTACCCGGCGGCGAACCTGAACCCGGAGAATGCCTTCATCAAACAGACGCTCAACAACTGGAACCTCACCAGCAACGACATCCTGATCAGTCCTGAAACGATGGCGCTGTTCGGCGCTTCGGATCTGCGGCTGAAATTCTATTCCAAAACACCTTACCCGACCGGCGCCGCCTTTCCTGCCGGCATCCACAGACGGACCGGGCCGGGCCTGATACAGCAGGGCGTCATCGTGCCGGATGTGATCCTGCTGCAGGCTGAATGCAAAGCAAGGCTCAACGACCTCGCCGGCGCCCAAGCTGCCGTGGAAACGTTGCGAAAGAAACGCATGCCCGCTGCCGGAGCGGCGGTGCCGGCAGCTGTTGCAGGTAACCAGCAGGCCCTGGTGAAATACATCCTCGAAGAACGCATCCGGGAGTTCGCCGGGCAGGGCTTCCGCTGGTTCGACATGCGCCGGCTATCTGTAGACCCCGTGTATAAAAGCACGGTAGGGTACACCCACAAAGTGTATGGCCCGGCCGGCGAAGTGACCGCCAGCTACACCCTCCGTCCGGAACGGTTCGTACTGCGGTTCACGCAGAAATTAATGGACCAGAACCCCGGTATGGAAAACAACCCGTAGCACCGGTACAATCAACCCGTTAAAAAATCAGGCAGATGAAAAAAACAATTGCAACAATCATTTTACTGGCGGTCTTACCGTTTGCCGCCATGGCCCAGGCATTTACCATAAAAGTAAAGCTGCTTGAGGGGACCGGGCCGCAGCTCAGGCTGGCCTACAAAACAGGCGATGGTTTCACAATAGATTCGTCCCGCAACATAGAGAACGGATGGTATGTATTCAGGGGAAGCACGGATGAAATCAAAATCGCTACCCTTACGGTGGTGGATAAAGCCCCTGCCGCCACCACAGGTAAAACGTGGACCATCCCGGCCGTTTTATCATTTGTGCTGACGAATGAGGAGATCGTTATCCGGGGAGACGCGAAACGCATTTATATGGCGGACGTGAGCGGCGGTGTCGCGAACAGCGAATGGGCCCCTATCAAACCGCAGCAGGCCGGCATCATGGAAGAGCTCTACATGGCTACGAAAGCGTTGTATGAACAGGGAGACAGTGCAAAAAAGGACTACATAAAAACGCTGCAGGCCAAAAACACCGGCCTCAAACGGCAGTTCATACAAACGCGGCCGGATGCCTTCATCAGCCTGTACTTTTTGTATACCATGCAGCATAGCATGCCCTTTGACAGCCTGGATGCCATTTATGCCGGGCTGTCTCCCCGGTACAAAACCACCACCGTCGCCAAAGACCTCTCGGAAAGAATTACCGCCATCAAGGCCACCGCACCCGGCAGGCCGGCCATAGAACTGAAGAGAAAGGACATGCAGGGCAACCTGGTAACACTCTCTTCGCTGAAGGGGAAGTATGTATTGCTCGACTTCTGGGGAAGCTGGTGCGGGCCCTGCCGTAAAAGCCATCCTCATCTGAAGGAGGCGTATCAAAAGTACAGGAGCCGGGGATTCGAGATCGTGGGAGTGGCCCATGAGCGCAGCAAAGACCTGGAAGGCAGGCGAAAATCCTGGCTGGATGCGGTAAAGGCGGACGGTATCGGCTGGGTGCAGGTACTGGATGAAGACGGGTCCGGAGAGGATAATATCGTGGAGGCCTATGGCGTATCCGCATTCCCCACCAAAATACTGCTCGACAAGGAAGGCAGGATCATCACCCGCCTGGTGGGCAACGACCCCAAAGAACTGGATACCGCACTTGAGAAACTCATGGGAAAATAGCCTATGTGTACCCCCCGAACAGGCATTTACCAAAACCCTTTATAAAACAAAAATCTATGAGATCGAATTCCACACAACGAAAACAACTTGTCCGAACATTACCCAGGCTGGCGGCAGCAGGTCTAACCCTTTTGCTGACGGGCACCGCCGCCGCACAAACGGTGCGCACGGCGGCCAGCGCTTCGCAGCTGACCACGGCCATTGCAGCGTCGGCCCCGGGCGACACCATTGTGATGACCAACGGCACCTGGACCAATGTTTCCATTAACTTCAACGCGACGGCCACCGCCACACAGGCCGTGGTGCTCCGCGCGCAGACGCCCGGCAAGGTGATACTGAACGGCAATTCCAGCCTCACGTTCTCCACCCCGTACCTCATTGCGAGCGGCCTCTGTTTCAAAGGCGGCGCTTTGACCGGTGGCGCGATCGTACGCTTCAGTTCCAATTATTGCCGGCTCACCAATTCCGCCATCCTGAACTACAACCCGCCATCCCGGTCCACGAGTTATTACTGGGTCAACTTCGCCGGTTCCAACAATCGCGTGGACAGCTGTTACTTCACCGGCAAGAACCACCATCAGCCCACTATCGGGAACGAGCCCACCAATTGCAGGTACAACAAGGTAGACCACTGTTACTTCAAGGATATGGGCGGATCGGGCAACGGGTCGGAGATATTCCGCATCTGGGGTTATGGCAGGAACGAAGAGCTGGGGACCGACGGGGCGTTTTTTACCGTTGAATACAACCTGTTCGATGCCGCAGACGGCGAGGGTCTGGAAATGATATCGATGAAATCCAACAGGAACATCGTGCGTTATAATACGATCAAAAACACCAAAGGTGAAATAACGGTCAGGAGCGGCAATTTCAATACGATCGAAGGCAACTTCATCCTCGGCGGCAACAAGGAAGGTTCGCGTGGGATCCGCGTTGTTGGCCAGCACCACCGGATCATCAACAACTATATCGAAAATGTAAGAGAAGACGCCATCGTATTGTATGCGGGAGAATACATCGATTCTTTCCTGACGCCGGATTACAAACCCATCCTGCGGGCCGGAACGCCGCTTGGCCGTGTGCCCGCCTACGGGCCGGTTAAAAATGCGCTTATCGCGCATAATACCATTATCAATCCCGGTGGAGACGGTATGGAGATCGGCGCCGCCTACAAAGTAAGCTGGCCTACCTCTCAGCGCGTAATGCTGCCGGAAAACTGTACGATCGTCAATAACGTGATCGTCAAAAACGGCGGGATAGCTATTAAAAGCCCGGTACAGGACGTAAATCCACCGCTGGACGTCTTTAATTTCCAGCCGAATATTTACGAGGGCAACGTGATCTATGGCGCCACGCTCAGCATGAACCCCGCGCCGGCAACGGGCATCACCACGATGAACCCGCTGCTCGCCATCACGAACGGGTTGTACAGGCCTTCTGCCGGCAGCCCTTTGATCAATGCAGCGCCGGGAACATATGCCACGGAAGACATGGACGGGCAGCTTCGCGATAACAACCCCGACATCGGCGCCGATGAGCAGTCCGGCCTGCCCGTTATCCGGAAGCCGCTGACTCCCGAGGAAACGGGACCGCAGTGGATCGACGAAATCGTGGATGAAAAGTACTATCCTGACATTACCGACAACGGTGGTGTCATTACGGCGCAATACGCCAACAGCGGGAATCCCGCTGAAAGTTTTCAGAGCCTCATCGATAACAAAACCACTACCAAATATTACATTTCGGGCAGAACCGCCCTCTGGGCGCAATATCAATCCAGGGTGCCGGCCACCATCATCCATTACACCATCACATCGGCCGGCGATGTGGTGGGCCGCGATCCCAAAAACTGGGCATTGCTCGCGTCCAACGACACCATCTCCTGGGATACGCTGGACGTCAGGACGGATGAAACATTTGCCTCGCGCGGCCTCACCAAAACCTATACCATTGCCGATACCGCCAGCTATATTTTTTACCGCCTCGTGATTACCGCCAATAACGGCAGCAGCGGTATCCAGTTCGCCGAATGGGAGCTGTGGCAACCCGCAAGGCCGGAGCCCGAGCCAGAACCGGAAAACCCCTTCGACCTCACCGACAATAAAGGAACGATCATCGCCCAGTACGCCAACGTCAGCAAACCATCCGAGAGTTACCCCAGCCTTATTGACAATAACCCCGCCACCAAGTATTATATCAGCGGGAAAACAGCATTGTGGGTGCAATACAAGTCGACCATTCCCGCCATACCGGTGTCGTACACGATCATGTCCGGTAATGATACCCCGGCGCGCGATCCGAAAAACTGGAACCTGCAGGCTTCGATGGACAGCATTACATGGGACACCCTCGATACGCGCGCGGATGAAATCTTTGCTTCCCGGAAACTGTTCAGGACCTTCACCTTTGAGAACACCACCCCTTACCGGTATTACAGGCTCAACATCACGGCCAGCAACGGCGCTACCGGCATACAGTTTTCGGAATGGGAAATCTACCAGCGTAAAACACAGACCATCGAATTTGCCGCCATTCCTTCAAAAACCTACGGCGACGAACCTTTTGAATTGACTGCCAGTGCCTCATCCGGACTGGAAGTTGAATTTGAGGTAGTTTCCGGGCCGGCTACCTTCGACGGTGCGCTGCTGACCATTACCGGTGCGGGAGCAGTAACGGTGAAAGCCATCCAATCAGGCGACGCTAATTTTTTCCCCGCTGAACAGCAGCAAACATTTACCGTTCAGCAGGCCAGCCAGCAGCTGACGTTTGCGCCGGTTGAAACAAAAACCTACGGCGATATGCCTTTTGTGCTGTATGCCACCGCCAGCAGCCAAATAACCCCCGTGCTGTTCGAAATAGTGTCCGGGCCGGCCACGATCGCCGATTCGGTACTGTCGATCACCGGTGCCGGAACAATAACGGTGCGCGCCACCCAGACCGGCAATGAAAACTTCCTGCCGGTATCTGCGGAACAATCCTTTACCGTCGACAAGGCTCCACAGACCATCACATTCGCCGGCATCGACCCTGCACATGCAGACGGACAGATCGCGCTTTCCGCGACCGCCAGTTCCGGCCTGCCTGTCAGTTATTCCATCCTGTCGGGTCCAGGAACGATCACCGGCAGCACGCTTTCATTTACGGGCGAAGGCACCGTAGTGGTGCGTGCCGCACAGGCTGGCAACGACAATTACCAGGAAGCGGCCCAATCAGACAGGGCGGTACTCGTATATGGGTATGATGAGAAAAAAGACGGCATCAAACTAAGGGTGTCCCCGAACCCGACGCATGGCCTGCTGAAGGTGAAACTCGACAATAAAGACCATAGCAAACAATATGTGCTGCATATCTACGACCGGAACGGCTATCCCGTTGAATCGACCATTATTCAAAGAAACGACCAGAAGTTCGAGATCGACCTCGACATCTCCGGTTGCCAGACCGGCATCTATTACCTGTATGTTACGGATGGCGAAAAAACATTTGTAAAGATCATAGCGAAGGACTGATCATTTCCTATACTTGTGGATGAATAAAAAAGCAGGGCTTTATATGCCCTGCTTTTTTTATCGCCTTCCGGCATACCCGTATTTTCAATGCCGCTCACAAAAGGCGGTGCATACGCCAGCCGTGTTACACCGGAGGGTATCCTCCGGTTTCAGCTAACATCTGCCGGTGGCGGCCCCTGCCAGGCAGGATACATCACTTCGCCGCCGCCTTCTTCACATACCGGGCGGGAGCCAGTGCGGCAGGCGCCCAATCGGTGAACATGCCTTCCACTTTCTTTTCGTCGTAGGAGTCTGCAGACTCCAGCAGGGCGGTATTCTGCGTGTGCAGGCGGTTGCCTTTCGCATCGAGGATAACGATCACGGGAAAACCGAAGCGCTGCGGGAAACCGAGCCCTTTGAGCACGTCGAGGTTTTCGTTCTCTTTGCTGTAATTCAGGTGATATACGACGTAGTTTTTCTCCTGCGCCTGTTTCAGCTGCGGGCGGTCGTTCACGAACTTGTACAGGCGTTTGCACCACACGCACCAGTTCCCGCCCACCTGTAACAGGACGTGTTTGTTTTCGCGCTGCGCCTGTTTGACGGCGGCGGCGATATCCGCTTTCGCATTCGCCTGCGGGTTATAAAAATCAGGCACTTTTTCCGATTGCGCTTTCAGCGCGGTAGTAGCTCCCAACAGCAGGAGCGTGGCAATCAACATGTGTTTCATGGCTGGTTCAGTTAAGCGCATTAAAATACGATTATTTTATGTGTTGGGGAAAATCCTTCACCGCCCCGCCGGAAGCTGCTACACCCTTCGCCTGTAGCCCGGCGCGCCCGCTTCCGGATTTCTGCTGAAACTTGCTTAAATTTGGCCGGTTTATCATTACCGGCAATAGCAATGGGTTATAAAAGCTTACACGACTGTATCAACGATCTGGAAAAGAATGGTCATTTGATCCGCATCAAACAGGAGGTGGATCCGTACCTCGAAATGGCGGCGATCCACCTGCGGGTGTATGAGCACCAGGGGCCGGCGCTACTCTTCGAAAACGTAAAAGGCAGCAGGTTCCCGGCAGTGTCCAACCTGTTCGGCACGCTCGACCGTTCCAGGTTCATGTTCCGCGATACGCTCGAGAAGATCAAAACGCTCGTGGAGATCAAAGGCGACCCCGTAAAGGCCATCAGACATCCCTTCAAATACCTGCACGTAGCCGCCACTGCATTATCGGCCCTGCCGATGAAAACCGGCAAAAACGCGCCCATCAGTTTCGGCCGCACCAGCATCGGCGAATTGCCGCAGATCGTGAACTGGCCGATGGACGGCGGGCCTTTTGTGACCATGCCCCAGGTGTACACCGAAGATCCGGACAAACCCGGCATCATGCACGCCAACCTGGGCATGTACCGCATCCAGCTCGGCGGCAATGAATATATACAGAATGAGGAAATCGGCCTGCACTACCAGCTGCACCGCGGCATCGGCATCCATCAGACGAGATCGAACGCCAAAGGGCAGCCGCTGAAAGTGAGCATTTTTGTGGGCGGGCCGCCGTCGCACCCCTTGTCCGCCGTGATGCCGCTGCCGGAAGGACTGTCTGAAATGACATTCGCCGGCGCGCTGGGCAACCGCAGGTTCCGGTATTTTTACGACGACGAAGGTTTTTGCATTTCCGCGGACGCCGATTTTGTGATCACCGGCACGGTGATGCCGAATGAGAACAAACCCGAAGGGCCTTTCGGCGATCACCTGGGGTATTACAGCCTTACACATCCTTTCCCGCTGATGAAGGTCAGCCGCGTCTATCATAAGAAAAACCCCGTATGGTCGTTCACCGTAGTGGGCAGGCCGCCGCAGGAAGACACCAGCTTCGGCGCGCTGATACACGACATCACCGGCAACGCCATCCCGAAAGAAATACCCGGCGTGCATGCAATACATGCCGTGGATGCGGCAGGGGTGCATCCGCTGCTGTTCGCCATCGGCAGCGAACGGTATACGCCGTACCTGAAGGAACGCAAGCCGCAGGAAATACTGACCATCGCCAATCACATCCTGGGCAGCAACCAGCTGAGCCTCGCCAAATACCTGTTCATCTGCGCGAAGGAAGACGACCCTTCGCTGCATGTGCACGACGTCGAAAAATTCATGATGCACGTGCTCGAACGCTTCGACCCGGCCCGCGACCTGCATTTCCAGACCAATACCACCATCGACACCCTCGATTATACCGGCAGCGACCTGAATGCGGGCAGCAAGGTGACCATCGCAGCTGCGGGCGGCAAACGCCGCGAGCTCTGGCGTGAACTGCCGCCGAACTTCAGTCTGCCGCGGCCCTTTTCACATTTCAAACTGGCCATGCCCGGCGTGCTGGCGGTGGAAGCCCCTGCATATCCGCAAGACGGCAACACGGCGGAACAAATATCCATCCTCAACGATCATCTCAAGAACGAACAGACGGACGGCCTGCCGCTGATCGTACTGTGCGATGACGCGGGCTTCACCGCGGAGAATAGCAGCAACTTCGTATGGGTGACGTTTACGCGGAGCAACCCTTCGCACGACATACACGGCGTCAACAGCTTCATCTCCCACAAACACTGGGGCTGCCGGGGGCCGCTGATCATCGATGCCCGCATCAAGCCGCACCACGCACCGCCGCTGATCAAAGACGCGGCAGTGGAAGCCAGGGTAGATGCGATGGCGAAGAAGGGGGGCGTGCTGCACGGGATTATCTGACATCTGGACATACAGGCGGTATGTTTACCACCGAACAGATTAATGGGGTACGGGCAAGCCCGCAAAGCAGCCTCTATAAGGGAATGCGTTGCAGACCGGCCCCATCGGGCTAAAGAGCGTCTTGTTTTATTTTTTGCCCAGCGAAGTGGACCGGACGATGTTGTGATACAGTCTTTGCATCAAACGCATGTCTTTGGTGATGATCAGAGCCTGGCCCTTCAAGCCGTTCTTGAACGGCAGGTTCCTTTGCTGGCTGGTCAGCAGGCCCTGGTCCAGGCGAACCGTTCCAATGAAGAAAGAATCTACCGCCACGTCGGAAATATAATTCAGGCGGCCCGAAACGAAGCCGGCCTCCTCATAGGGATAGGCATCAAACCGCAGCTGTACCTTCATCCCGGTATCCACCTTGCCGAAGTTCTTCTGGGACATCTTCACTTCCACATAATATTGCGAGCCCTGGGGATTGACATAGGCCAGCAGTTTCCCCTGTTCAACGTACCGGTTTGGCTGCAGCGGCAGCACAAATACGACCTGGCCGTCGATGGGCGCCCGCAGGGTATAGGTCCTCATCCATTCGTCCACGCCGCTTTTCAGCGTCTGGAGCGCCTGCCAGAAAATCTGCTGCTGCTGAAGCATATCGTGATCCAGCTGGTCTATTTCCTTCTGTTTGTCCCGTATCTGGCTTTGTTTGCCGATGATGTTGACGTCGGCCTGGGGAAGCACCATCTGGCTATTGAGCAGCTTGCTCTGTGCCTGCCGGTACTCTTCCGTCGAAATGACTTTGTCTTTGTACAGCCGTTCATTCATTTCGAAAGTCTTTTTCGCGATCTCATTTTCCTGCAGGGTGAGCCCTTTCTGTTCGGCTATCTTTTTGGTGGCGTCCTGCAGCGATGCGATATCGTCGTGCAGCATGTTTTTCTTCCGGTCATAAAAACCGTTCACGAGATAGTCGTTATACTGCTGCAACGCGGTGATGAACGTCTGATAGGCAGCCTGCACCTCCCCGAGATTGTGAAAGCGTTGTTTGAACAGCGCGGGAATGGATCCGGGGCGGTTCTGTTCCAGCGCTTCGATGGTCTGCGCGATGGTCCCCGAAAGGCTGATGACTTCTGCGGGCGCGGCGGTGCTCTCCAGCCAGCCGATGATTTCGCCCTGTTGGACGGCCTGGTTGTTCTTCGCGAACAGGGCGATCAGTTTTCCGCTTTGTTTGGCAACAATTTCCTTGGGTGCATTGTCGCCGGTGAGAACGGCCGATCCCTGCACGATATCCGGGTATTGCACAAACCATATTCCCGAAAGCAGGATAACCAGAATGCCCAGAAAGGCCATCAATGCCCATTTTTCAATGAATCCCGGTTCCCGGCTGATGATTTCCTGGGTAATCTCGGATCTGTCCTCGAAATTACCTTTCTGGGTGGCCGATTCCAGGTCCTGCGCTGATAAAAGTGTCTTATTATGCGGGTCCATACAATGAAGTTTTATCCGTTTCCGAGTTCCAGCTGATTTTTGACCAGTTCGTAATATCTTCCCTTTAAGCGGGTCAGTTCGGCGTGTGTGCCTTCTTCCACAATTTTTCCGGCGTTCAGCACCACTATCTTGTCTGCATTCCTGACGGTACTGAGCCGGTGGGCGACCACCACCACGGTTCTGCCCTGAAATACTTTGCCGAGGTTCTCGACGATTTCCCGTTCGTTACCGGCATCCAAAGCGTTGGTCGCTTCATCCAGGAAGAGGTATTCGGGGTTTTTGTAGATGGCCCGGGCGATCAGGATGCGTTGTTTCTGACCCTGGCTGACACCGGTGCCTTCGGCGCCCAGCTTGGTATGATAGCCGTTCGGCAGCGATTCGATGAAGGAATGAATGTTGGAGATCCTGCAGCTTTCCACCAGCCGGTCGTATTCGATTTCATCAACACCCACCGCGATATTCCTGGCGATCGTGTCGTTGAAGATGTAGCCGTCCTGCAATACCGCACCGCAGTTTTTCCGCCAGGCGGCGTGGCCGATGAAGTTCAGCTTCGTACCGTTCATATGGCCTTTAAAGTCATCGTGGGCGCCTATCCTGATGGTACCTTCGTAGTGATCGTACACTTTCAGCAGGAGTTTGACCAGGGTGGTTTTCCCCGAGCCGCTGGCCCCCACAATTGCCGTGATTTTTTTTCCCGGAATGGCCAGGTTGATGTCTTTCAGAATGGGCTCGTTTCCCGCACCCGGATAAGTAAAGGTGAGGTTTTCGAGCTGGATGCCCGTTTGCTCCGGCAACCGCTGCAGATAGTTTTTGTCTGCCGGCTCTTCATCGTTCAGCTGGTGAATTTCATTCAGGCGTTCCATGCTGATCCGGGCGTCCTGGAAATTCTGGATAAACCCTACCCATTGCTGCACGGGGCCGGTCAGCTGCCCGATGATATACTGCGTTGCCAGCATCGCGCCCAGCGTCAGCTGCCCGTCGATAACGAGTTTGGCAACGATAAAACTCGTCGCGATCCCCTGTACCTGGCTGATCAGCGTTGCGCCGGCCTGTTGTACCTGGCTGTAATTGAGGTTTTTGAAATTCAGTTTAAAAACGTTCGCCTGTATGTTTTCCCATTCCCAGCGTTTCTGCCTTTCCGCATTGTTCAGCCGTATTTCCTGCATGCCCTGTATCAATTCCAGGGTGGAATTATTTTCTTTGGCGGAAAGATGAAATGTTTCATAGTTGATTTTCCTCCGGATCCGCAGAAACAGCTGGATCCACGTAAAATATACCGCTGCGCCCGCGCAGAAAACGAAAAAAAGCGTTGTGCTGTAAATGATCAGCACAACGGCATACACCAGGAATGTAAAAACGGAGAACAATGTATTGAGCGCCGTGCCGGTGAGGAAACCCTGTATTTTTTTATGATCGCCGATCCGCTGCAGCGTATCGCCGGTATGCCGGACGTCAAAATACGATACCGGCAATCTGGTGAGTTTGATCCAGAAGTCCGACAGTACCTGGATATTCAGCATGTTTGAAATCCGCAGTAAAAGGCGGTTCTGGATGAAACTCACGATGGTCTGGCTGAAAGTCAGCATCAGCTGGGCCAGCAGGATGATCACGACATACTGGAGGTTCTGCGTGGAGATGCCGGTATCCACGATACTCTGCGTCAGGAACGGGAACACGAGCTGCATGAGCGAGGTGAGAACCAATGCGAGGAACACCTGGAAGATCTGCCAGCGTGCCGACTGCAGGTACCGGAAAATGATGGACCAGCTCAGTTTTTTTTCTTTCTCGCCGCTGCTTTCATAAAAGGCCGGCGTAGTTTCCATCAACAGCGCAACCCCCGTGTCGAGCTCGCTTTGATTCTTCGAAGAAACCCAGTGCTTTTCAAATTCGGACGGCATGAATTTTATCATTCCCTTTGCGGGATCGGCCACCGTCAGGCTGCGGCCATTGGCTTTCGTCAGCACAACAAAGTGATTCTGGTTCCAGTGCAGAATGGCCGGCAGGGGGACCTGCCGCAGTTGATCGAAGGTGATCTTCACACCGCGTGTCCTGAACCCGATCCGTTCGGCCGTTTCACTGATACCGAGTAATGAAACGCCTTCTTTATTAAACCCTGTCATGTGACGCAGGCTGTCTGCAGTATAGTGCCGGCCGTGATATTTTGCCACCATGCGCAGGCATGTTGCACCGCAATCCATGGCATTCAATTGTCGATAGTAAGTGTGTTTACTCATAAGTACGTGTCAATACATCTATGTTAACAAAAAGAGCAGGCGACGGGTTATTAACGTTCTAAATTTAAGATAGTGGTGATACTAAAAGTATAAAAAATCTCAACCGTGAAAAAAAAATTTTCTTTTTGAATTCTTTTTCTCTATCTTCATTTTAGTGTTCAAGCGACACGTTGTATGATAGGACTTTGAATCATAGAAGAATGTTAGCCATTGACTAGTAAGACGCCCAGAAAACTCCTTATGACCCAAAGCCTCAAAATGAATTTCTGTCTGTTTAATTTCTTGTTAATCTAAATCAAATCAGTTATACCATGAATTGTTTATGTAGTTAGCCGTACTGCCAATGTAATGCATGTCAATCGTATCCCCTTGGAAATGAGCTACCTGACTGTATTGTAGTGTATGATATAATAGCCCACAGGAAATCAAGATGCAGAGAGCCCAAATCACCCAATTTGTAACGTGGAGATATCGTTGAGAAACGGGCGGCCATGCCCATGCCTCAATGAACGGTTCAGTTCCCTCATGCAGGCGAGGGAAGCGGGCCGGAGAGCGCATGAAGCTGTTGAAGCCCAAACTTCACGACATCCAACGCATGTTCGGTAAACATTGCAGGTGAATTGATTCGAAAACCTCAGCAACGCCGGCTGCAATATGCCGATGCAAATCGCTGTGCCGTTGTGCGGCAAATTTCCCCGTGAGCATCAGATATAAATGTCAGCAGCTATTGGAGGATCACCAGCCGTTCGGCAGATGAATGAACATCCTGCTGCAGGGAGAGGTATGCGCGCAAAACATCCGGCATTGAATAAAAAAGGAAAGAGAGCATATTAAACACGTTCATCCATGACAAACATTTTCAACAGGCCGCTATTGACCAGTGAACCAACAGGAGGCTGCATTACCGCGCACATTATCCATTGATTGGAAATCCATACGATATTTTTTCTTTTTAAACTCGAGTAACAAAAGGAGAAATATTCTTTATCAACTGATAAAGTCTCATTCATTAACTTCAAAAACTTCACAAAATGAAAAAGTTAAAACTGAAAGATTTAAGCAAAGACGAAATCATCTCAAGAGAAAAACTGAACAGGATCGTTGGCGGTAGCGCCGGCGCCGGTGATACTACCTCCGTTGGTGACTCTACCTCCGTAACGGGAGAAGTAGGTTTCACTACGACCATTAAAGAAACCGAGACGATCGAGGAAACTGAATCAGATCCCGTGGCCTGATAAAGTGAATCATCACAAAATTTAATTAACCAATGGGGGGATTAAGAAGCCATAAGCCGCATTTGAACCAACACTTCTGTAAGCCAGCCGTTTTCAACTATGATACCCGCCGGACCCATGAAGAAATCCCGTTCATCCCAGGTGAGCGCTTTTTAATCACCCCCATTTGAAAACTTTCAGCATGGTCGTTATTTTCGGAAGGTTAGACGACGCCTCCACCACCTTTGTAGCGGAATGGATCCATTCTTTTGGCAAAGAATACGTCATCCTCAATACGGATGACGAGCGGGGGCAGTTCGTACGGTACAGTTCCCCGGAAAAGGCATTGGTCTTTGAAAAAGAATCGAGGACGGTGAACCTGCTCGACGTGGAAAGCGTCTGGGTACGGAGGAACGGCATGTCGCAGAAGGCATTCGGCCGCCACCAGGAGGATATCAATCTGAATGTGTTCTTTGACAAAACGAACCGTGCGCAGCAGCATATCACCAAGGAAACGAATGTCCTGATCGAATACATTCACGACGCCGTCAGCAAAAACTGCGACAGGGTGCTCGGCGCCTACCGGCAGGGCGATGTCAACAAACTGGTCATCCTGGATATCGCCGAAAAATGCGGGTTGTCCGTTCCGGTCAACCACATCGTATCGAAGAAAAGCCAGATAGCCGCACTGTTGAAACAGGGGCGAAAGCTGATCACCAAGCCGCTGAGCCAGGGTGTGTACGCGTTTACCGACACCATTGCCTACTTTTCATACGTGGAAAATATTACGGAGAAAAACCTGCGGGACATCCCCGATACTTTTTTCCCGTCGTGGCTGCAGGAAAAGGTCGAAAAAAAGTACGAACTGCGGGTTTTCTACTTCCTGGGAAAATGTTACAGCATGGCCATTTTTTCCCAGGAACATGAAGCGACCAGTACCGACTTCAGGCGATCGAACGACGAAACGCCCACCCGGCACGTTCCCTTCCAGCTCCCCCCGGAAGTGGAGGGCAAGATTACCGACCTCATGAACGCCATCCACCTGAATACCGGCTCCATCGATATCATCGTGGATGTGCATGACAATTATGTTTTTCTCGAGGTGAACCCCGTCGGGCAGTTCGCCATGACATCATACCCCTGTAACTATTACCTGGAAAAGTTAGTAGCCGGGTATTTATGTGAAAAAAATATTGGATAAATGAAAAAGTTACCAAGGTTCAAAACGCTCAGGCTGGCAGACCCGCAAAAGAGGAATCTCCCGGTTTTCTTCAACTTCGTTTCTTATGTGGAACACCCCAAGAAAACCATCAAGGCCTTCCACTATAACCAGGAACACCAATACTATGTGAATTATTTCGACAGTCAGAAATTACTCTCAAAAATCATCCGGTATGACGAAAAATGATTTGCCGCCGGCAAAGTACTTTTACCTGTTTGCGGATCTCCTCGTAACAAAAGGTTTCACACGCACCCTGATCACCGACACCTCCAGGCAAGCCCTGCATTTTATCGACAACTCGTACTATGAGGCGCTGATGCTGTGCAGGCATCATACATTGGGAGAGATCGCCGGTATGATGGAGGCGGAAGAGGATGTAACGTTATTCCATACGTTCATCGGTGAAATGCTCGACAGTAAAATGGGCGCGCTGGTAGACGACATTGCGCTTTTCCCGGAAATCGAGAAGTACTGGGACCATCCTTCGGTGATCACCAACGCCATCATCGACATCCGGGACGCCGCGCATGATTTCGACAAGGTATTCAGCGAACTGGACCAGCTGGGATGCGAATATGTTGAAATAAGGTCGTACCGGGAACAGACCATCGAAGAGATCGAGCGGATCCTGAAATTTTCTGCGCAGCGGAGAATCAAAAAGCTGTTTTTCCTCACCAGGTATTCTGACAAGCATACCGCCGGGGAGCTGGGCGCTTTGTTCTCCAGGTATACGTTCCTGGCGCTTACCCTCTATGCGACGCCGGCGGAGTGCATACCCGAACTGGAAAAATCCATCGAGTACGGCGTGGCATTTGTCAGGCAGGAGATCTCGTCGGCACAATGCTGCGGCAACATCAGCTTTGAAGGTTTCCAGGTGCCGAAAATAAAAAACATCATGGAGAACTTCCTCTATAACGGGTGCCTGAACAGAAAAATCAGCATAGACGAAAACGGGCAGGTGAAAAATTGTCCTTCGATGAAGCATTCGTACGGGCATATCGATGATATTTCACTCCGGTCCGTTGTGGACCGGGACGACTTCAGGTTGGTGTGGGGCATCACGAAGGAAAAAATCAGTGAATGCGCCGATTGCGAATACCGGTCCATCTGCACGGATTGCCGGGTATTCATAAAGAATGAAAACGATATCTATTCCAAGCCCAGCAAATGCAAATACGACCCGTACTCGGGCCGGTGGGCGTCGTAAGCGATTGTAAACTTATCCGTCAATTTAAGATACCGGCCATGATGCGGGACCTGTATATAAGGAAACTGGAAGATATTTTTAACCGGATTTACCTGGGTTATGGTAGTTCGGTGGAGCCATCCCTGGGATTCGGGGGCGGCGGGGTGCTGCTTTTTTTGTTATACTATGGTAAGTTATGCCCATCCGACCTGCTGATGGAATTTACCTATACCGTTGCGGAAAGTACCTTTAAAAAATGCGAGGATGCCAGGAACAGTGTGAAGGGAGCCTACTTTACGGGGGCGGCGGGCACAGTGGCGGCCTTCGAGAATATCACGGCGAACAGACTGCTCGACACCGATGTACATGAAGTATTCAGGGATGTTGACCAGGCCGTTTACCAGCGGATCACGAACTTCGATCTGCAAAAGCCCCGGCCGGGCGCGAAAGACGAGCTGATCGAATACGGCATATATATGCAGTGCCGGCAGAACAGCAGGCTGGCGCCCAGGGGAACGATCAATTACCTGCAGAAGGTGGCGGCGCTGATCAGTGTGGTGGATTATATCGGCCTGCTGGTAGACGGAACCGCAAACATCAATAGCAAAAACATCAACCGCATTTGTGCGTATCTGATTTTCCTGCACAGGGTGTCGCGTCAAAAGGTCTATCCCGAGATATGCGCAGGTATCATGCAGCGGATACTTGGCCTGGTGGAGCGCTTCCTGGCCGACAGCCGTAATTTGAAGCGGGGCATACCCACCTGCCTGGTATACGGCATTGCTGCCGTGCAGCCACGCCATACATCGCCCGCATTGACCGGTATCATCGATGCGAACCTCATCAATCCCAACCCGGCTGGCGGCCTTTTGAACAACATCGTCGACATCCAGCAACTGAACCGGCTTTACTGGTCTACGCAGGAGGCGGACTTCAGATCCAATGCGGCGTTGCAGATTGCCGCGCTGGAAGACCGGGTGAAAGGGAACCTGTCCCGGAAGGAAATGGGCCTGGCGGGGCTGTCCGGGCTCGGCCTTTGTATGTTGTCCTATCTCGACAGGGAATGCCTTGCCTGGGATAGTGTATTGTGTGTTTAATCAGATTACAATCCGGTATATATGATATACATATCTGCTCAGTCTGACGACCTGTATTTTTTATGGCAGCTGGAGGTACAGCTGGAAAATTTTGGCAGCCTGGGCATTCCTCCGGAGAACATCCACGTGTTGATCGGGTTCAATCCTGAAAAAGGGCTGAAACGGGAATACCAGGCACTGATCGCCGCAGGGCGGGCTACTTTTTTCACGTATGCCGATGAACGGGTGGTCAAAAATTATAAATCTTCCATCAGGCCGCACATCCTGAAAAAACACTTCAGGGAACAGGCTTACCTCGAAAAGGAAACGATCTTTTATCACGATTGCGATATCATTTTCAGGGAGCGCCTGAACGAGCAGTTCTTCGGGGAAGGCGATACCTGGTACCTGTCGAAAACACCTTACATCTCCTATAAAGTGCTCGAAAAGCATGGTGGACGGAAAATCGTCGACAAGCTGTGCAGCATCGTAGGGATCCCGCGGAGCGCGGTGGAACAACATGAGCCGCATACCGGCGGCGCGCAGTATGTGCTGAAGAACCTGTCGTATGCGTTCTGGGAAAAAGTGGAAAAGGATTGCGAAGCCATTTACAGCCAGCTGGTCGATTTTAACCTGAAACGCCAGAAGGGCCTGCAGGCATGGTGTGCGGACATGTGGGCCGTTCTCTGGAATGGCTTGTTATATGGCCATTCCCTGGAAGTTCATCCGGCGCTTGATTTCTGCTGGCCCAAGGATGCCAAAGAAAGATGGTATGAAACGAATATCCTCCATAATTCGGGGGTTTTGCATCACGAAGCCGATACCATCTTTTGCAAAGGCCTGTATCTGTCGAGCACGCCGTATTTTTCCAATTTCACCTACATGGATGAAAACCTGTGCTCCCGGCAGTACGTACATGTCATTGAACGTTTTGCGGCATCCATAAAAAGGGAGGACCTGCGGGATGTTACCTTCGTCTTTCCCGCAAGGATCGAATCCAGCGAAGATATCGCCACCCTCGACACGGTGACCCGCTATATCGCCAAAAATTTCAGGACGAACATCCACATCCTGGAAATCGATGACCTGTCCCGGATAAACAAAGATATATTCGTAAAGGAGACGCAGTTTTTTTTCTCGATGAACAAAAGGAGGGGAGCGGATTATGCCCCCTTTGTCAATCAGCACGTCGCCCAAATAACCACCCCGTTGATCTGTATCTGCGAGCCTAATTGCATCGTTCCGCCGAAGCAGGTGCTGGATGCAGTGAAGTCCATCCGGGAGTCCCGGGCGGATTTCTGTTACCCGTTTGACGAATTGCCGTTTATGGTGAGGCAGGACCAGGCGCACCGCTTCCAGGCGACACTGGACCATGCGAACCTGGGCACCCAAAAGGCCTCCATGCTGAGGGAGCACTATTATACCGGCTGGTGCTTTTTTGATAAAAACA
Organism: Chitinophaga lutea; assembly: GCF_003813775.1. Taxonomy (NCBI): domain Bacteria; kingdom Pseudomonadati; phylum Bacteroidota; class Chitinophagia; order Chitinophagales; family Chitinophagaceae; genus Chitinophaga; species Chitinophaga lutea. Next base: position 361,564 of record NZ_RPDH01000002.1, read on the forward strand.
GCTATGCTCAGGCCGGTATGGAGAATGAACGGCTCAGGACCTGGGGCATTTACAGCTTCATGGAACGGAACAAACGAATGCGCATACTCGGGTACAAAGAACTGCGGATCCCCGGTCCGTTTTTTTATATTGAAAAGTACATACCGCATATCCCGGAAGAATTCCGTATTTCGGATTTATCACGTAATTTAAACGAGTATGTCCGCATCTGTGGCATGAAAAAAAAGGAACTCGAAAACGATGTGGCTGCGTGGGCGGGATTAAATAAAACAGCGTAATATGAACATTCCGATGATGGTTGCCAGATGCCTGTTATGTACATTGATCAATACGTTTATCTGTCAGCAAATGTTTTCCCAGGATTTCAAGGCACATAAGAAGCAGGTAATTCAGGAGCTGGAGCAGGCCTTCGACCTGGATCAGGGTACCCGGAAGGAATTCAACGACTGTGTTTCGGCATCAGGCATGAAACATCCGGAATGCGTGCGGAAAAGACTGGCGATGGTCAGGCAGGACTCCATCAACCAGCAGATAGTATCGAAAGTGCTCGACCGGTATGGCTGGCCGCCTGCGGGGCAGATTACGGAGAAGGCGGGCAAGGCGATTTTCTATGTTATCCAGCATGCGCCGCTGGCGTTTCAGCTGAAGTATGCGGGGTTGGTGGATACCGCGTTCAAGCGGAAGGCCATCATTCCGCTGGAGTATGCTTTTTTTATCGACAGGTTGCGGACCAAACAAGGGATGGCCCAGCTGTACGGCACACAGCATGAAATGGACAACCTCGGGAACAGGTACCTGTACCCGGTGAAAAACTGGTACGAGGTGAATACCCTGCGGCAGCAATACGGCATCCCACCCCTGGATTTAAATGAAACGCCGGAGTACCGGCAATACCCGAAGGTTTTTCAAAATGATACGGTGGTGTTGATTGGCCATATCTACAAAGACGCCAATACCCCCATACCGGACGCAGCCGTGGTGATGGATTCCGTAGTGCTGGGCAAATCGAACGACAGCGGTTTCTTTATTGTCTGCATCCCGAAAAAGAAAGACGAAGATGTGTTTATCACCATCCGGCCCGATGCGGATAAACCCGAGGGCGTTCGTCAGGCCATCAGGGGCTCGAAAGAATTCTATCATATATACGTACAGTTCAAGTAAGGCTGCCCGGCAGCCGTTGTTTGCCAAAAACGGAAAAGATGATCGTCGTTAAGTTAGCGGGGGGAATCGGGAACCAGATGTTTCAGTACGCATTCGGAAGATACCTCTCCGTAACGTTCGGTTTTCCCCTTTTTCTCGACATCTCCCTCTATAAATTCAATCTTTCAAACCGGACCTTCGACCTGAATATCTTCCGGCTGCATAAAGATATCATGCTTACCGATCAGGACGGGGTAGCCAGCATGAGCAGGGGCAGGGCCACGTTTTACCTGAATGAGCAGTCTTTTCATTTCAACGACCTGATAGAACGGACGATCAGGGAAACTGCTGCCGCCGGAAAAGATGCGGTGTACGTCATTATCGGGTACTGGCAGTCTGAGCGGTACTTCGAAACGATAACGGGCGCCATCAGGAACGAATTCCGTTTCGCTGAAAAAACCGGGCGAAAGTTTCAGCAGCTGAATAAAAGGATATCGGGAGAAAATGCGGTGATGGTCAACGTAAGGCGCGGAGATTATCTGGAGCACCTGGATTATCATGGCGTTGTGAGCCCGGAATATATTCAGCGGGCCATGGCGCTGATCATGCAAAAGACCGACAGCCCCCATTTCTTCATATTCTCCGACGACATACCCTGGTGCAGGGAACACATCATGTTTTATGACAACATCACCCTCGTGGATGAAAAATATTACGATGCCCAATTCAGGGGTTACCTGGAGCTGATGACGAATTGCCGGCATTTTATCATCGCCAACAGTACATTTTCCTGGTGGTCGGCCTGGCTGGCGCCCAACAAGGAAAAGATCGTGATAGCACCTGAAAAATGGTTTGAAGCCCCCGGTGCCGACACGAAAGATCTTCTGCAAGAAGAATGGATCCGACTGTAAGCTATACCCCGGGCAGTGGGCGTGAGAACCGGATTTATAACCTGTAAAAATATACCCTGTGATGCCATTAGTTTCTGTAGTGCTCCCTGCTCATAATTGTGAACAATTCATCACGGAGAGCATCGAGTCTGTCCTGAACCAGTCGCTGACCGACTTTGAACTGATCATCGTCAATGATGCCTCCACCGACCGTACCCCTGAAATTATCCGGAGTATACCGGATAAACGGATTGTTTACCTGGAAAACAAAAGCAAACAGGGGATAGCGAGGTCGCTGAACAAGGGGCTGCACTTTTCCAAAGGCAGGTATATCGCGCGGATGGACGGGGACGATATTGCGATGGATACCCGTTTTGAAAAGCAGGTGACCTACCTGGACGAAAACACGGATGTGTCTGTACTTGGTACGAACATGGAACTGATGGGAACGGGCACCGTCGGTACAATGGCCGTCGGCGATGAAATACACAGGATTTACCTGCTAAAGGTAAATACCATCGCGCACCCTACCGTGATGATGCGGAAGGCGCATCTCACCGCCAACCGGCTTTTCTATGACAGGCTGGCGGATTATGCCGAAGACTATAAATTGTGGACGGATGTGGCGGGCAGTAACCTGAAAATCGAGACGTACCCCGAGGTATTGCTGAAGTACCGGCCTCATCAGAAGCAGACATCCGTCACCAAATCGCGCGAAATGGAGCTGACCGTGCATAAGATCAGGCTCCTGTACGCGTACAATTATTTTTCCGGCACTTTGCGGGGAAGGGAAGACATTTACCTCGAACTGATGTCCAATTGCATGGACCCCGGTAAAACGGACGATTATCATCAGCTGATCCATGATATCAAAGCGGAAAACAGCAGAAAACACTATTTTAACGAAAAATTATTCGAGCGTTTTTTTGAGAAAGTGCTGGAAGGGAGTATTTAATGGCACGGTAATACCTGCCTTCGAAACGCTCAACGGTGCATGGAAGAAAGGCACGATCTCCGCTGGTACATAATCATGAAAAGAAAATGGATAAATCAGAGAAATTCTGGAACAGGAGTGCGAACGGGTACGACCGGGAAGAAATGAAGGACAGGGCTGTACGCGCCCGGATCGTTGAGAAAGTAAAAAAGCACCTCAAAAAAACGGACAGCGTGCTGGACTTTGGCTGCGCTACCGGCATCGTGGCCCACGAAATTACCGGGGACGTGCATATGGTACACGGTATCGACATGTCGGCGGAAATGATCCGGATAGCACAGCAAAGAGCCGCCGGGCGCAATATCGACAATGTACGATACACCCGTTCCACAATATTTGATGACGGGCTGAAGACCGGCACTTTTGACGTGATCCTGGGCATTTACATGCTCCATTTGCAGGACAACCTGCCGGCAGTGTTAAAGAGAATACATGAATTATTAAAACCCGGTGGACGGTTCCTGTCCGTAACGCCCTGTTTGGGAAAGCGGTCGCTGGCCGGCATTGTGCTGTCGATTGTCAGTAAAACCGGTTTGATCCCACCGCTGCGGCTATTCAATATTGCTGAGGCGGAAAGTGCCCTCATTGCTGCGGGTTTCGAGGTAACTGAAACGGAATGCCTGAAACGCAGGGGCAAGCAGTATTTTATAGCGGCCGGGGAAAGTCCCGCTGCAACACCTATGCCTGTTTAAGCGCATCTATGAGAGACCCGGCCGGAAAAGCCAGCACCCGGAACGACATCATGCCCAGCGCGTACGCCGGAAAGCCAAACAGGTAACCGGCGCCCTTTTTCCTGTCCAGGAACTGCCCGATCGCCCATGTGCTGTAAACAAGTATGACCACCGTCGCCAGGATGTTCAGGCATTCGTGTTGCCGCCCTCAAAGGGAACAGCAACACCAACACTATTGTTGGAATAACCACGATGTTCCCGCCGTTCATGCTGCCGCATGAGCAGAGATGCTGTCCGGATGCAGCTTGCCTGCCGGAAGGAGGCAGGAAAACAGATGGATCACTACGGGAACACCGGGAGAACACCGGGTGTCAGGTGGACTTGCTGCGGATTTGGTGTTTTGATGGTGTGGAAATGGGGTGGAAGCGCGGTATATCGTCAAATAGTGTGTCTGGAAGCGTGAATGAAGCCCGATGGGCGGGTTGGTGAAGCATTCACGGGAAAGGAATAACTCAAAATGATTACTAACGGGCATAGCCGTACGGTCTGCCGGGGCGGCAGGAGCGGGAAGGGTTCACGATGAATTGTAATTGGTATCCGGATGAAACGTGCCATCAGCCTATTCCCGCTGGAAAAATGCCACGGGCAGTTCCCGCATCGCCAGTTGTCCGCCACGATGCGCATGCAGCCGCTTCTTCCGTTTCATCCGCATCGTGCGTTTCACCAGCACGGCAATAACACCCGCAGCCGTGTATTTTTTGTTCCGCAGCATCACCATGCGCCCGTTTTCTTCCACGAGGCTGTTCACTTCCAGCAGCACGCAGCACACCGCCCCCTTTGCCGCCGGGATGGTCAGCGTGATTTCCGGGGCCGGCTGGCCCGCCGGGAGCAGCACCGGCGCCGAAGCTTCGGCGGTGGCCTGCTGATAGGAGGGCTGCACAAACACCGCGATGGCTTTGACGCTGATGTGCGTGGCGCGCGGGTTGTGGCCGAAGTGCTCCATCGCCGGGATGGTGACGGTCAGGCAGCCGTTTTCAGCCCGGGTGACCGTGGGCGTAACGGGGAGCAGGCTGCTGAGGGCGGCATGCGTGTTCAGTTCCATCGACTGCAGCTTCCTGAAGTGCGCCGGTACGAACCGTTTGTGCGCATGCAGGTCGTCCGCCTGCAATACCCCCACCAGGGCCGTGTTCAGCCGGTTGCCGAGGCCGGCCGTGGTGAGGCCGTCCAGCACCCCGCTCATCGCATGGCGCATCACGGCGCCAAGACGGCTCGCTTTCCCGAAAGCCTGGCCGCTGCGTTTGGTGCGGGAACTCCGGCGTACCTGTTCCGGCATGGAACGGAGATAGTACTCGCCGTTCACCTCGTAGCCGATCACGCCGCCGAGTTTCCCTTTAAATTTGAAGAATCCGGTTTGCTTTGCCATAAAAACTGTTTTGGTGACAGCATTCACAACAAAAACCGGGCACAACCTGCCGCGGGCCCGATATCGGGCCCGGCCGGGGCGGTGCGCCATGCATTCAAACAGGCACCTCCATTAGAAAGCATTCAGCGGCTGACGCTCTCCTCTTAGAAATTTACAAAACGGACTTCGATGTGTGATGGAAGTTTTCGAAATCTGGTCCTTGCCCGCAGGCAGGGCCGGTGGAACGGTTTCCGGCAGGGTGATCATGGAATTAAACACGCAAAGATCTTTGCGGCGGGTCTATATCTGGCATTTATGGGTGCTTTGTAGCCTGTCAATGGAAGTCCCGCTATTTGGTACGCCCTCATCGCAAAGAGGCGTGTCACTTAACGGAAACAATCGCTTACACCCGCTTTTTATACGCCCGCATCGCAAAGAAATAAGCCACGAGCATAATGCCCGCGCACCAGGCCAGTGCAATCCATATGTCATGGCCTACCGGCTGGTTGGAGAGCAGTGCGCGGACGGCCTCCACGATCGGGGTCACCGGCTGGTGTTCGGCAAAGGCGCGAACAGCCGGCAGCATAGACGCCGTGGGCACGAACGCCGAGCTGATAAACGGCAGGAAGATGATGGGATAGGAGAAGGCGCTGGCGCCGTCTACCGTTTTCGCGGACAGCCCGGCGATCACCGCGATCCAGGTCAGCGCCAGCGTGAACAGCGCGAGTATACCGGCTACGGCAAGCCACGACAGTATCCCCGCCGGCGAACGGAAGCCCATCAGGAGAGCAACGAGAATGATCACGACTACAGACATGGCGTTGGAGACGAGCGAGGTCAGCACATGGCCCCACAATACGCTGGAGCGCGTGATCGGCATGGAGTGGAATCTCTCCAGGATGCCCCGCTGCATATCGATGAACAGGCGGTAAGCCGTATAGGATACGCCGCTGGCGATGGCGATCAGCAGGATGCCGGGCAGCAGGTAATTCACATATTTGTCCGTTCCCGTCTGAATGGCTCCACCGAGCACATAAACGAACAGCAGCATCATCGCAATCGGCATAATGGTCACCGTGATGATGGTATCCATACTGCGAAGGATATGGCGCATGGAACGGCCCAGCATGATACTCATATCCCTGAAAAAATAGCTTTTTAACGTTTCCATATATTGTTTGTTTTTTTCCGGTGATTACAAAATATCTCCTCCAAAACCAGGATGGCGCCGCCCAATACGTATACGAACGGCAGTATCAGCGCAACCGCCATCACGGCAACGGTACTCATGGTGTTCATGCTGCGAAGGATGTGGCGCATGGTACGGCCGAGCATAACACCCATGTCCCTGAAAAAATAATTCCCTATCGTTTGCATTTACTGTTCCTCCTTTTTGCCGATGATGGCGAGGAATATCTCCTCCAGCGTCGGCTGTTTTTCGACATATTCCACTGTTGCCGGCGGGAACAGCTTTTTGAGTTCCGCAAGCGTGCCGTTCACGATGATCCTGCCTTCGTGCAGGATCGCGATCCTGTCAGCAAGCTGCTCGGCCTCATCCAGGTACTGGGTGGTCAGGAATACCGTGGTGCCGCTGCCGGCCAGTTCCTTCACGATCTTCCAGACCTCGATGCGGGCCTCGGGGTCGAGCCCGGTGGTGGGTTCGTCGAGGAAAATGAGTTGGGGGTTTCCCACCAGGCTCATGGCAATGTCGAGCCGGCGGCGCATCCCTCCGGAATATGTTGACGCCCTCCGGCCGGCGGCTTCGGTCAGACCGAAGCGTTTCAGCAGATCGTCCGCAACCTGGTGCGGATGGCTGAGGTGCCGCAACTGGCCGATCATGACAAGATTTTCACGGCCGGTCAACACCTCGTCCACCGCGGCGAATTGGCCCGTCAGGCTGATCGACTGCCTTACATTGCCAGGTTTCGACACCACATCGAACCCGTTTACGCTGGCGCTTCCGCCGTCCTGCTTCAGCAGCGTGGTGAGGATTTTGACGATCGTTGTTTTGCCGGCCCCGTTGGAGCCGAGCAAGGCGAAAATATGGCCCTTCCTTACCTGGAAATCCACGCCTTTCAGCACCGGGACGTTTTTATAGGATTTTTTCAACCCTTGCGCCGAGATGGCGATTGCATGTTGTGACATAAGCCGCAATTTATTGTGTTAACAAAGTGATACCCGTTACATCCGCTTTACAGCTTTTCAGGAATTCGTACGTGATCCGGTCCGCCTGGCAGTCGATAAACCGGAGTGATTTCAGACTCCTGCCTTTGAAGAAGGTCTTCGTGAGGGTTGCATGCTGAAACGTCACTCTTTTAAAGGCGCAGTTCTCAAAATAACAGTCCTCCACTTTTCCCTCGAAGACCATATCGGCGAAATACATACCGTCAAAAGAGGCGCTGTTCCATACGGCTCCGGCAATGGTGCATTTCTCAAAGCCGCCGGATTTTGCCACCACGCCGGTAAGGTCAGCGCCGGTAAAATCGCAGCCGGTGATATAACTTCCCGAAAATTCGGTTCCTTTCAGGGAGCAGTCCTTGAACAGGTTGCCGGATAAATTGGAGTTCTGGACCTGGCTGTTGCCGAAGTCGGAACCGGAGAAGTCGCAGGTTTCAATATTGTTCCCCCTCAGCAGCAACCCCGACATGTCCGACCCGATAAACTTGCAGCGCTGCATATTGGAGCCGCTGAATTTTTCATGCAGGTTTTTGAGCCCGGAGAAATCGGCGTCTACCCAGTTGCCACCGGACATATTCCAGCTGCGCTTCTTTTCCGGTTTTGCCGCCGGCAGTGCTTCGGTTTTGGCGACCTGGGTGTCAACGGAGGGCGCTTCAGCCACCTCGGAGGGGAAATTCGCCGAGAAATAGTTCAGGTCAACCCCCAGGATTTCGGCGAGACTGTTAAAAGTGGTGATATCCGGCATGGATTCACCGCGTTCCCACTTTCCGACCGCCTGGGAGCTGATGAACAGACGCTGGGCGAGCTGGGCCTGGGAGATATTGATCTTTTTTCGTGCTGCGGCAATTTTATCGCCGATCATTTTTGCATTCAACATACGTTCTGTGTTTTGATTTTCGACAATGCAAAGATATTCAGATCTATTCCCAGGATCCGCAAAAAGGCCCTCACTATTGGTTGTTGTTCCGCTATTTGCAGTTGTTATTTGACAACTACCGGTAGTATTTGCGGTAATTTGGGTGAAACCGGCAGTTGTAAACGGAAAACAACCGGGTTTGGGCATGCCGGTATCCATAGGAAGGCGCCCGTTGCACCTCATACAAAACGCGCCTGGGCGCTTTGTTATATTTTAAAATAATTGAATGGCTACGGAGAGCCATATTATATATGGTCTATAGCTAAAGGTGATTTTCGGGGGGAATACGACAATTGCTCAGGACAAAGCACCTGAATAACTACAGCCGGGCCATATTGTATGGCCGACAGTTTTCGGGGAATACGACAATTACTGAAGGAAAGGCACCTGAATAATTACAGGCAGGTCATATTATATGGTCTATGCAAAAGGCAATTTTTCGGGGAACGTGGCAATTGTTGAAGCAAAGGCACCTGAATAATTACAGGCAGGTCATATTATATGGTCTATGCAAAAGGCAATTTTTCGGGGAACGTGGCAATTGTTGAAGCAAAGGCACCTGAATAATTGCAGGCAGGTCATATTATATGGTCTATGCAAAAGGCAATTTTTCGGGGAACGTGGCAATTGTTGAAGCAAAGGCACCTGAATAATTACAGGCAGGCCATATTATATGGCCTGTAACAAGGGAAATTTCCAGGGAACTTAATTGTTAAAGAACGAATACGTCCCGAACAAAACCGTGGAGGCGAGCCCATTATTTCAAACAAAGCTATCCCGGAACTAAAAAACAGGCTGGAAGAGCCGTGATGGAGTAGCAGTCCAACCAGGAGATTCCCGGTCATGCCTTCCGGAAATATTCCTTCCATTTCTTCGAAAAAAGTATTTGGATGCCCGGGGAATGTTTTTTATACTTGTGAAACGGGTACGTACACGTATTTTACCGTTTTACCACGTTACAGTCAACCAAATCCCTGTATCCGCAGAGCGCTGCGGTATCATTCAATAACTGGTCACATATGAAAAAATGGATAGCCGCTTTGGTGTTGGTACCGGTATGTTTAGCACAAATGCCCACCATGGCGCAGCCGAAGGCGACCGTAAAACCTTCCGTGAATACGCCGGAAGAACTGGCGCGGCTCGATGCCTACGAGGCACAGCTGGAAAAATATCTCGTGCATTACCTCTCGGACGAATACGATGCGAGGGCCAAAAAACTCTGGAACCGCGATTACAGCAGTCCGGCTGCGCTGGAGCGCTCGGTGGAGCCCAACAGGCGGGCATGGGAGGCGGTGATCAGTCCCCCGCAACTTACCAAAACCGCCCCGCTGCAAAAACGCCCGCACCAGATCGACGAGGTGAAGGCCGAGTGGATCGTGCAGCCGTTGGGCATCGTAACCGCCGAAGCCGTGCTGGCCTTTCCGAAAGGTGCCAGCGCCAAACGGCCCGTGCCGCTGATCGTTGTGCAGCACGGTAACGGCAGCTCGCCGGAAACGCCCTTCCGTGACGGCGGGTACCATACCTATGCCAAAGCCTTGCTGAAAGCGGGGTATGCGGTGCTATGCCCCCTCAACCTGCGCTCCACCGAAAGAAGGAACAATATCGAGCACCTTTGCCGCCTGGCCGGCACCAGCCTGCCGGGCATCGAGCTCGTACGCCTCCAGCATCTGCTCGACAATGTGCTGGCCGACCCGAGAATAGATGCGGAGAAAACAGGCATGTGGGGCGTATCGCTCGGCGGCATGGCCACCATGTTCTTCATGCCCCTCGAGCCGCGCATCAAAGCCGGCATCGTATCGGCCTGGTACAATCACCGCATCAACAAAATGGCCGTGAAAGACGAGCGCTACAGCAGCTTCCAGAAAGGCAACGAAAACTACGCATTTATGAAAGGCTGGCTCAGCGGTTATTCGGATCACGACGTGGTGTCGCTCATTGCCCCCCGCGCGCTGATGATACAGCACGGTAAAAAAGACGGCATCGCTTACTGGCCGCAGGTAGAGGAGGAGTTCAAAAAAGGGCGACTGCATTACGAGCGCCTGCAGATGGCCGACCGCATGGAACTGACGCTGCATGAGGGCGGCCATGAAGCCATCGTGGAGCCCGGCATCCGCTTCTTCAACAAATGGCTCAAAGAGAAAAAATAAACGAAAGTGGCACGGCATGGATATTCTGGCGTTACAACAACAGGTTGCCATATACAGGGATGAGAACGCCTACAAGCGGCTGTTCCTCCATTTTTATAAAGGCCTCATCCGTTTCGCCGATACCTATGTACGGCAGCACGAAGTGGCGGAAGAGATCGTGTCTGACGTGATGCTGAAAATATGGACCATGCAGGAAGCCCTGACCGGCATCCGCAACCTGAAAGTATATCTCTTCAAGGCCGTGCGCAACGGCGCCATCAATCACCTCCTCAGGAACCGGCACTATACCACGTGGGACATCGACCAGCTGGCCCCTGAAGCCTTCGTGTCTGCCGGCACGCCCGAAGATGAAACCATCCACCGCGAGCTGAAGCACCGGTTCGCCGAAGCGGTGAGCCAGCTGCCGCCCAAGTGCCAGATGGTGTACAAGCTCATCCGCGAAAACAGTTTCACTTACCGTGAAGTGGCCGCCATTCTCGACATCTCCGAAAACACGGTAGACCGCCACCTGAGCATTGCCATGCAACGCCTGGGCGCCGTGCTGCAAACCTACCGCCATACCAGCCGCTAAACCTCCTCAAAAAAAAGTTTGCCACCCATTGGGGAGTTTTCCCGGCAGCCTTGTCTTACCCATAATCGCCCTTGCTATTTTATGAAGGAAGAACGTTTTTACCACCTGGTGCGGCGCATCCTTTCCGGTGCAGCCAGCACGGAAGAAGCCGCAGAACTGCAGCAGCTGATCGACGCCGATGAGCAGCTGGCGATACTGTACCGGCAGGTGTTCCCGGGCGGGGAGGAGGAGCAGGACGAGGATTCGGAAGCCCTGCTGGCATATTCCGCCCATTATGCGCGGATGCAGATCGCGGGCCTGTTCGACCCTGCGCCCGAAGCGGAAGTGCGGCGCCCCCGCCGTGTAAAGATGTACCTGCTGCCTGCCGCGGCCTGCCTGCTGGTGATGGCACTGGCCGGGGCCTGGTGGTTCGGCCTGCGCGACCATTCGCTGGCCGGGCGGGAAATCAAAACCCCCAAGGGCTCCCGCTCCCACGTAGTGCTGCCGGACGGATCTGAAGTATGGCTCAACGCCAACAGTTCCATCACTTACAAAGGCGATTTCAACCGCACCGGCCGCGAGCTGACCCTCACCGGCGAAGCGTATTTCAAAGTGGCGAAGAATGCAGACAAACCCTTTATCATACAGGCCGGCGCCCTCCAGGTAAAAGTGCTGGGCACCGCCTTCAACATCCGTTCGTACGCCGACGAACCGGATATCGAAACCACGCTGGAAAGCGGCTCGGTGGAAATCACCCTCAACGACCAACCGGGGAATACGATACAATTGAAGCCGGGCCAGAAGCTGCGGGTCGACAACAGCCTGCACACCGCTTATGCGAACGACAGCACCGTGAGCGAGCCCGCCGATCCGGCCGGCGCCATGCTGCTGCTGAGTAAAATGAAAGTGGATACCGCGGGCAACGCCATGACGGACGCCGCGTGGAAGGAGGGCAAGCTGGTGTTCGACGGCGACGATTTTCAACGGGTGGCCTCCAAGATCGAGAAATGGTACAACGTAACGGTGGTGGCGGAAAACAGCCTCCTGCAGTCATCCCGCTTTACCGGGATATTCGACAACAAATCGCTCGAAACGGTGCTGAGCACCCTCCGGGAAACCGGCAAGCTCGCGTATCGCGTGGAGCACGATACGGTGTATATCCGCTGACAGAAAAAATATGAATAACAGTTAATGATGGTCAACTAAAATCGCACAAAAAAAGGAAGGAGAATGCGCTAACATCCTCCATTCCATGGTAACGTTTCATGTAACGGCTCTTTCCGGGTGCAAAAGGGAAAGGAGCCATTATTTACAATCACCAAACATCAAATGTATGAAAAAAAAGAAAATAGGCCCGGGGCTCAGGCCCGGTACGCCTGTTATTCCACTTGTCAAGTTTTTACTCATGATGAAATTGGCAGCCATTATCGTTTGTTTGTGCTCCGTACAGGCGTTCGCCCTGTCCGGGTACTCGCAGGACAGGGTGTCGCTCAACCTGAAGCAGGCCCCGCTCAAGAAGGCGCTGAAGGCTATCGAGCGCCAGACCTCCATTCACTTCGTTTACAGCGACGAGATACTGGATGGCAAAGCGCCCGCCGATATACTGGTGGTCGATAAAACATGGGCGGAAGCCGTGCTCCACCTGTTGAGCAACACCGGCCTCACTTACAAGCAGGTAGACGAGAACCTGGTGGTGATAACGCCCGCCACGGCCAAAACATCCCTGTACCAGACCACCGTGCGCGGCAAGGTGACCATGAAAGACGGCCAGCCCCTGCCCGGCGTCACCATCGTGGAAAAAGGCACCATGAACGCTTCCTTCACCAAAGAAGACGGTACGTTCTCCCTCACGGTAAAGAACGACTCCGCCATACTCGTGTTCAAATACATCGGTTTCGTCACCCAGGAGCACCCGGCCAAAGCCACGGTGAACGTTGTGATGACGGAAGACAATACCGCCCTCGACGAAGTGGTGGTGGTAGGGTATGGCGAACAGAAAAAGATCAACCTCACGGGCGCGGTAGATGTGGTGCGCAGCGAAATGCTCTCCAACAGGCCCTCCGCTAACATGGGCGAACTGTTGCAGGGCGCCTCGCCGAATCTTAATATTGCCGTCACCAACACGGGCGGCGAGCCCGGCGCCGGCCGTTCCTGGAACATCCGCGGCCTCGGTTCGCTCTCCGGCAGCGCGCCGCTGGTGCTGGTAGACGGGGTGGAGATGAACATCAACAACCTCGACCCTGAAGCGGTGGAAAGCGTGACAGTGCTGAAAGATGCCGCCGCTTCCGCCATTTACGGCGCCCGCGCCCCCTTCGGCGTTATCCTCATTACCACTAAAAAAGGCTCCGCCAACAAAGGCGTGCAGATACAGTACAGCTACAACCTCGGCCTCGCTTCACCGATCAATCTCCCCAAATGGAGAAGCTCGTACGATTACGTGATCGCCCGTAACCAGGCGCTCGTGAACGCAGGGCAGCCACCCAAATTCCCCGCCGAGCAGATCGACCGCATCAAACGGTATATCGACGGCTCCTACCTGCCCGAGTACGATACCGCCAACCCGCCGCCAACCCTCTGGCGTGGCCGCCACGACGGTAACGCCAACTACGAGTGGTTCGACATGTACTTCAAAGACCAGGTGGCCAATCATAAACACGGCCTCAGCCTCAGCGGCGGCACCGAAAAAACGCAGTATTACATTTCGCTGGGTTATTTCAACCAGGGTAGTTCCTACAACTGGGCCGACGAGAATTACAAACGCTACAACATGGTGTCCAACTTCTCCACGCAGGCCACCAAATGGCTGACCGTGAACCTGAGCACCAAGTTCGCCAGCTCCATGCAGCAGCACCCCATCGGCTCCAGCGGGCTGGAAAAGAAACAGATCATTTCCGAAATGATGAAGTTTTATCCCACCACGCCCATGTACAACTGGAACGGCACCGTCAATAACCCGTACGTGCAGCAGCTGATGAATGCGGGGCTGGAAAAGATACGCGACAACGATTTCTGGGGCACCATCAGCGCCGACATAGAGCCGGTGAAAGACTGGAAATCGACCGTGGCGTACAGCTACAACTACTTCGGCGGCAAATACACGAAACACGACAAGCAGGTGTGGCTCGAAGCGCCCAACGGCACGAAGTGGAACATCGGCTCACCGGAGAACGGGTTTACCCAGGACTGGGACGAGAACTATTATTCTTTCCTCTCCGCCACCTCCGCTTACCAGAAAATACTCGGCGATCATTTCCTCCGTCTGATGGTGGGGTATGAGCAGGAGTACAAGCAGTTCAACAGCATCTCCGCTTCCAAACGCGGCCTCGCTACGGAAGAAGTACCCGCCATCCGCACCGCCACCGGCGCCATGCAGGTGAACGACGGCATGAGCCACTGGTCTACCCGCGCTTTCTTCGCCCGCTTTAACTACAACTACAAAGAAAAATACCTGCTGGAACTGAACGCCCGGTACGGCGGTTCGTCGCGCTTTGCGCCCGATTCACGCTGGGGTTTGTTCCCGTCACTGTCCGCCGGGTGGAACGTGTCGCGCGAGAACTTCTGGACCGGCGGCCTCGCCAAAGCCGTGAACAGCCTCAAGCTGAGAGGTTCCTACGGCACGCTCGGCAACCAGAACGTGGCCAATTACCTGTACATGTCCATCGTACCGATATCCAGCAATCTTGAATGGATACTGAACGACATCCGTCCCAACTATTCCGGCATTCCCGCCATCAAAAGCCCCTCGCTGACCTGGGAGCGCATCAGTACGCTGGACTTCGGTGTGGACGCGGCCTTCCTGAACTCGAGGCTGAACATGACCTTCGACTGGTATAACCGCCGCACCACGCACATGTTCGGGCCCGCCATTACGCTGCCCGCCGCGCTGGGCACAAGCGTACCGCAGGAAAACAATTCATCGCTCTCCACCAAAGGCTGGGAGCTGTCGCTTTCGTGGAGAGACAACCTCTCCGCCAACGTGGTCTACAACCTCCGTGCGTCCGTGGCCGACTACCGCGCCACCATTCTCGAATACCGCAACGATGCCGGCCTGATCGACAGTTATTATAAAGGCAAGGTGTACGGCGAGATCTGGGGTTATACCTCCGACGGGCTCATACAGGCGGCAGGAGAAAAGATGCCCGATCAGAACAAGTTCTTCAACAAATGGGGACCGGGCGACATGAAGTTCAAAGACCTCGACGGCAACAACGTCATCAACGACGGCAACCGTACCCTGGCCAATCACGGCGACCTTCGCCGCATCGGCAACAACCAGCCCAGGTACAATTTCGGGCTCAGCGCGGGCATCTCCTGGAAGAACTTCGACTTCTCCATGTTCTGGCAGGGCATCGGCCGGCGCGACCTGCTGGTGACCAGCTCCGGCGCCAACACCCTTTTCTGGGGGCTGCTCAACAACGGCGAAGCCTTCTTTTACGGGCAGGAAGATTACTGGCGGCCCGCCAACGAAACCAACCACCTGGGGCCCAATACCGACGCATATTTCCCCAAGCCTTACGAAAGCAACGAAACCTACAAGAACCTGCAGCCGCAAACCAGGTACCTGCTCAACGGAGCGTATGTGCGCCTGAAAAATGCGCGGATCGGGTATACGCTGCCGAAATGGATGACCAGCAAAGTGGCCATCAACATGGTGAAATGCTATGTGTCGGGTGAAAACCTGCTCACTTTCCAGAAAATGCCCAAGCGCATCGATCCGGAAACCGCCTTCTCGTCCATGGGCAGCAGCTCCGTGGAAGGCCTCGGTAAAATTTACCCGATGTCAAGAACAATTTCTTTCGGGTTGAACATCACATTTTAATTGAGCTGTTATGAATCGTATCAAACACATTATACTCGCAATAACGTTGATCGCCACCCTCGGTTCGTGCAAGGATGATTTTCTGCAGAAAGGGCCGCTCGACCAGATCTCGTCTGACGTATACTTCCGTTCCACGTCCGACCTGATGCTGTACGTGAACCAGTTTTACCAGCCTTCCAACGGCCTGCTCGATTTCGGCAGCTCCGGCGGGCTGAATTACAACCGCACCGTGTTCGGCCTTGACCTCGGTACCGACAACTTCGTGAGCGCCTCCATCGACGCACGGCTGAACGGCACGCGCGTAGTGCCCGCCGCGGGCGGAGGATGGGATTACAGCCTGGTGAGGAAAGTGAATTATTTCTTCGAGAACTACCAGCGCTGCAAAGACAATTTCGACACCTACAAACAATACCTGGGAGAAGCCCACTTCTTCCGCGCGCTGATCTACTTCAAACTGTTGCGCACATTCGGCGACGTGCAATGGTACAGCAAAGTGCTCGACACCAATTCTCCCGAACTGATGGATCCCAGAACGCCGCGCAACGTCATTGCCGACAGCATCCTGGCCGACCTCGATAAAGCCGCGCTGTACATGAACGCCGAAAAAGTCAGCAACGGCCTGCGCCCCGATAAATGGGTAGCCCTGGCCCTGCAGGCACGGGTGGCGCTGTACGAAGGCAGCTGGGAAAAGTACCATGCCGGTACCCCGTTTGCCGCCAAAACTGCGGATCCCGACAAATATTTCCGGAAAGCCGCGGAAGCCGCACAAACCATCATGAGCTCCGGCCGCTTCGCCATCTATTCCACCGGCAAACCCGACAAGGATTATTACAACCTGTTCGTGCTGCCAGACTATGCCGCCAACAAGGAAGTGCTGCTCTGGAAGAAGTTCGACAAGGGGCTCGGCATCGTGAACTACCGCAGCGTATCCAGCGACTTCCCCGCCGGCGCCGGTGTCACCAAAGGCCTTGCAGACGCCTACCTCTGTAAGGACGGGCTGCCCGTTTCCGTGAGCCCGCTGTTCGGCGGTTATACCAACATCAACACGGAAATGAAAGACCGCGATCCCCGTTGGGCGCAAACGATCTTTACGCCCGCCATGCCCTGGGAGATCAAAGGCGTGGACACCATCACCTGGAACCAGGCCGTGTATTCCAAACTCTTCAACAGCTCCGAAAATTCCACGCCTACCGGTTATGTGATCAGGAAAGGCTACAGCGCCGAATTCGTGAACCACGACCTCAGCGGCGGTACCGAGCCCGTGATATTTTTCGGGTACAGCGAAGTGCTGCTCAACTTCGCGGAAGCCAAAGCCGAGCTGGGCCAGCTCACGCAGGCCGATGTAGACAAATCCATCAAGCTGCTGCGCGACCGCGTGGGCATGCCCAACCTGGTGCTCGCCAACATTGCCGCCGACCCGAAATGGGACTTCCCGACGCTGTCGCCCGTGATCAACGAGATCAGGAGAGAACGCCGCGTGGAACTGTCGCTCACCGGCTTCCGCTGGGACGATATCGCCCGCTGGGCCGCCGGCGACGAATACCTGGCCGGCAAGCGCCCGAAAGGAATCTTCTACGGCAAATCGTTTCCGCAGAACCCTTATCCCAACGACGCCGACGGGTTCATGGACCCTTACAAAACCCCGGCGCCGAACGGCTATGGCTTCAGGATAGACAGGGATTACCTGAGCCCGCTGCCGCAGAACGAACTGACGCTCAACCCGGCGTTAACCCAGAACCCGGGCTGGCTGCAGTAAGTTGATACCGATATTTCTTTAAGGAGCCGTCCCTGAAGGGGGGCGGCTCTTTTTTTGTTCCTCATATTTTCCATCACGCGGTGTGGTGAAGCGAACGAACCTTCTTATATTCGATCAAAGGAAACCGGCAACAACAACAGCACTTACGTAATAAAATGAGTTATACCACCATTCAACCCTGCGAAGAACTGAAAGCGTATATCAGTCATTTTTGGGTGGCTACGTGGCAAGAACAGCTGCCGGCAGCCGGCTCCACCTATTATGTGACGGCAAGCAGCCTGACGGAGCTGGCATTTGGTTTCGCGGGACCGGATTTGATGTGGTCGTCCGCACAGGGGCATACCTGTAACCACGGGCAATATCCCGCAGGCGGGTTTTACGGATTGTTCGGGGTTTCGATGTACTCACATGCCGTGCCAGCGCTTTTCCATCTTCCGGCTTCGGAGCTCAATGATCGTTTTCTTTCCCTGGACACCTTGCTGGGAAATGACGGCAAGATGATGGAAGAAAGGATCGCCATGGCCGCCAATACACAGGAACGGATTGGCATTCTGACCGGTTATTTCATGGCCCAGGTGAAAAGAGAAAAGCTGCGAGACTCCCTTATTTCCAATGCTGCCCGCTATATCAGGATCCACAGCGGCATGGCAAACATCGTAAATATATCCAGGACGTGCTGCCTTTCACAAAAGCAGTTTGAAAGACGATTTAAAGCCTTCACCGGCTTTAATCCCAAGCTGTATGCACGGATTGTCCGGTTTGAAACCACGTTGAACAATTATGCCAGGTATCATAGCCTTACCGAAGCCGCTCACGCCAACGGTTATTATGACCAGGCCCACTTCATCCGTGACTTCAGGACATTTGCCGGGTACAGCCCTGTCAGATTCCTGGAGCTGAGCGGTTACTGAAAATGTCCAATTTGTACAATTCCACGCCAGGCCCCATCGCTAATTTTGAGGCAGAAACAAGACTCATTCAATATGGACAACAAATCAATTGCAGCGATCCTGGCATCACAATACCAGGCGACTCTCGGCACCCTTCGCCAGGCCATCGAAAAAGTTCTCCCGGAGCAGTGGAATGACCAGGAATACCATAACCCCACCTGGCAAATTGCCTATCACGTTTTGTGGAGTGTAAAGTTCTATCTCGGCGCGGATCCGGAAAGTTACACCCCCTGGGA
Source organism: Chitinophaga lutea (assembly GCF_003813775.1). Classification (NCBI taxonomy): domain Bacteria; kingdom Pseudomonadati; phylum Bacteroidota; class Chitinophagia; order Chitinophagales; family Chitinophagaceae; genus Chitinophaga; species Chitinophaga lutea. The sequence goes on from NZ_RPDH01000002.1 coordinate 380,213, forward strand.
AAATGCCATTGAAGGAGCGGAAAGTTTAGGGGGCAGCCAAAGCTGGGAAAATCCGGATGCAGGCGTGAAGGTAGAGGGTTATCATACAAAAGAAGACTTGCTCGCATTCATCACCGACATTGAAAACAGCTTGCCAACGGCCGTTGAAGCAATACCCCTTGATGGCGCTTCGGGGTTTGAATGGTACCCATACACGCGCCTGGAGCTGCATATCAATACCATCCGTCACATTCAGCACCATTCGGCGCAGATCATCGAGCGGCTTAAATCAAAAGGGATTTCGGGATTTCCGTGGTGGGCGGACAAAAACCAGCCGCAGGAATGGGCATGAGCCGCCGGGTGAAATAACTGGAGAAAGCCGGGGCTTTTTAAAATTGCGGTTGGAGGATTGGACCCAAAGCAATCCTTTGGGGTACAAAACTCGAACCGCTTTATTCCTGATTCCAAAAAACCATACAAATAACCTGACCATTATGAGTTTCCAACATTATATATTCCCACCGTATTATTTGGGCGGTCTATCTTAAAATATAACAGCCAGGCGTATTTTTTGTCAACAATACAAAAATCCTGCTCGTCCTGGCCGGAAGATAGATATATAAGTTCCCGGAGCGCCCCGTATTTACAGTCATATACCTGAAAACTGGAGCCCATCGGGATTTTGAAAAAGAATAACCAATAGTTGCCCCCGTTGTCGAGCCCAGGTAATTCTTCATTATACAACTGACTAAGGCTGCATTGTTTAACGAACGTACCATGCCTTAACAGCTCCGCTCTGTTGTCAGATTCCATAAAGTTCAGCATGGTGCAGCCGAATAGTCTTGTAACTATTTTTGTGATGATCTCAGGCCCGGCCCTGAAAGGATCCTTGAATCCGTCCGGGAACTTCTTTTTTACCAAATCAATTTTTTCGTGCCAATACATGCTTCCGGTGATTAAATGATGTTATATCGCGCTTTGATGCAACAATATTGAATGTAGCAATTATCTGCATTGATGCCGTTTTTGCTGCATAAAAAATGCGCGGGGTGCAGGTTTTGTCCTTTTTGTGGGCCAGATCCCACCAAACCCCAACCTTTCTTGTCCTGCGTACGGTTGTCCCGGATTCTCTCATCTGTGCCTATAATTTTCAGACCAATAAACGCCGGTTTCGTCACATAAAATAAGCGTTTCGAATAATTATTCCTCTTTTGTATGTATAATGAAATCCTTTTACATACATTTACGCAATTAATATCGAAATGAAAGGTACAAACCTCGGAGAATTCGAAGAACTGGTGCTGCTCACCGTTGCGGCATTGATAAACGAAGCATATAGCGTAGCGATATGCGACGAGCTCTCGGACCATACCGGCCGTTCAGTGAAACTTGGCGTGGTGCACGCGGTGCTCAACCGTCTCGAAGAGAAGGGGCTGGTGAAAAGCGAGCTGGGCGAAGCAACGAAGGCCCGTGGCGGTAAACGTAAAAGATTCTATCAACTCACGATGCAGGGAAAGGCGGCACTGGTCAGCGCCAAATCGATGCGCGACCAGCTGTGGGCACGGATACCGTCGCTTGGCTGGGAAAACATGTAGCATGAAAGAAGAACGGCAACACCACCCGCCCGCCTGGGCGCAGCGTTTTGTGGAATGGTACTGTAAGCCCGCGCTCGTGGAGGATCTTACGGGGGACCTCAACGAATGTTTTGAGCGGAACGTGCGAACCATCGGGCCACGCCGTGCGAAGCTGATCTACATCATTGATGCCTTCAAATTCTTCAGAAGCTATACGGTACGGAAATCAATATTTGTCAACCTTTTTATGAACCGGATCATGATCGGAAGCTACGTTAAAACATCAGGGCGCAACCTCATGCGCAACAAGCTGTTCTCATTCATCAATATCCTTGGCCTGGCCATCAGTATGTCCGTCGGGTTATTGCTGATCGCGTTTGTGCTCGACCTGCGTTCGTACGACAGGTTCCACCAAAACGGCGAGCGGATCTACCGCATCACCAACGTACTGACCTCCAACAGCGAAGAGAACGGCAAGTTTGCGACCACCTCCGTAAAAACGGGACAGCTCATCCGGGAGAAGGTGAACGGCATCGAGGAAGTGACGATCATGCGCAACAACTTTTCGGGCGATGCGAAGGTGGGCGACAATGTTCTTCCCATCACCGGTTTCTGGGCGGAGCCATCGTTGTTCAGGGTTTTCACCTTCCCGATGATGGAAGGCAACCCGGCAACGGCACTGAAAGATCCCTATTCGGTCGTTCTCACGGAAACGGCGGCAAGGAAGCTGTTCGGTAACCAGGCCGCGCTCGGCAAGGCCATCACGGTGGACACGCTCGTGTACCAGGTGACCGGTATCATGAAAGACGTTCCCTTCTTTTCGCACATCAGTTTCGAAGCGCTGGTATCATTGTCCACGGCCGAACAAACCCATAAAGGCGATAAACATTTTGCCGACTGGACCAACATGTGGTCCAACTCCGTTTACATCCTGCCATCGGAAAATGCCGACATGGCTGCCATCCGCTCGCAGCTCGGCGCGCTTGCCAGGGAGGAGAATCTCGCCGAAGAAAATACCAGCATCCAGCTCGAACTGCTTCCTTTGTACAACATCGTGGTGGGAGAGAGCCTCCGTCAATCTGAAGGCGGCCCAGGGTTCGCGGGCCCTCACATGCCCCCGATCGTGCTCTGGATACTCGGCGGGCTGGCATTTGTGGTGATACTGTCCGCCTGTTTCAACTATACCAATCTGTCGATAGCGCGCGCCATGCGCCGCATCAGGGAAATAGGCCTTCGCAAGGCGATCGGCGCCGGAAAGAGCCAGGTGCGGCTGCAGTTCCTGGCCGAGGCGGTCATGATCTCCCTGGCGGCCCTGCTGCTTTCATTCCTCCTGTTTCTCGCCCTGCGCCCGCTGCTGATCAACATGGCCCCGGAGATGCAACGCACGGTGAAACTCGATCTCACGCCAGCCATGGTTGTGGCCTTCATCGTTTTTTCAGTCGCCGTGGGAGTTGTTGCCGGCTTCATGCCCGCGATATTCTTTTCGAAAATCAGCCCCATCAATGCCTTCGGGAATGTCGCCTCGGTGAAAATGTTCAAATACCTCACGCTGAGGCGCGCTTTGGTGGTGCTGCAATACACGGTTACACTGATCTTCATTACCACCACCGCCGTCGGCTACGTGCAGTATAAGAACATCCTGGCATTCGACCTGGGGTTCAGCACTACCAACATCCTGAACATCAACATGCAGGACAATAAACCCGACGCGATGCTCAAGGAACTCCGCGAGATGCCGGAGGTAACCGCACTGTCCAGATCGCTGATCACCACCGGGGTAGGGAACGCCTGGGGCGGCAATATGAAATACAAAGATTCGCGGGATTCCGCGCTGGTGATGACCAACCATGTTGACGAAAATTATTTGCCGCTGCATGACTATAAACTCATAGCCGGAGGGAATTTTATCGCCCGGCCCGCCACAGCCGAGGCCGTAGGCGAGGTAATCGTCAACCAGCAGGTTGTAAAGCGGTTCAACATCGGTTCCGGCAACCCCGAGAAAGCGATCGGGGAGGAGATCACCCTGAACGGGCGCAAACTGACCATTGTCGGCGTCATGCAGGACTTTCACTATGGCAAGGTGGAGAACCTCATCGGGCCGGTAGCCTTCACGTTCTGGACACCCGGCGACAGGGCCATCATCAGCGCCAAAATACAAAGCGCCGACATGCCGGGCACCCTGGCCAAAATTGAGTCCACCTGGAAGAAGATCGATCGTGTTCATCCGTTTATGGCCGAATTCTATGACGAAGAAATAGAAGAAGCGTACAGCGAATTTTCCACCATGATCAAGATCATCGGGTTCCTGTCGTTCCTGGCTATTTCCATCGCATCCATGGGGTTGTTCGGCATGGTGGTGTTCACCACGGAAACAAGACTGAAGGAAATCGGCATCCGGAAAGTGATGGGCGCCAGTGCCGGCAACCTTATTTTCCTGCTGAGCCGCGGGTTCCTGTTCCTCCTGTCCGTATCGGCGCTCATTGCCCTGCCGGCGACTTACCTCTTTTTCAGAACCGTTGTGCTTCCTCATTTCCCTTATCACACGCCCGTGCAAGTCACCGAACTGACCGTTGGCTTGCTCGCGGTATTGCTGATCGCTTTCATGATGATCGGATCGCAAACGTTGAAGGCGGCGAGGAGCAACCCGGTGGCGGTGCTGAAGAGTGAATAGGGGTAGCAGGTTTCTGTCATCCATGGCAATTTAATTTTACACCGTGGTATTGGGGTGCTGGTGCGCAAAAGTGCGGAATGAATGCCGTATTGCCCGCTCTTGCAATAGAGCCGTCCATATTTTACTTTTGCATCGACATCAATGATAACAGGCACGATACTTAAACATTAAAAACTCATGAGCAATAAAAAAGGACTGCCGTTCCCATTCATAATTGTAGCAATCATTGTAGGATGTGCCATTTATAAGCAGTTTGATTTCAAAACCTTAAAATTCGAGAATACAGCATTAGCTATCATATATATCCTGACCTTCCTTTTGTCTGTTTTCGTGCTTGTCAGGAGCATTATCGGGAACAGGGAAGAAAAATAACAGGATATACCAACACCTGTTAAATGCGATAATCCGCGCAGACGGTGATCTGCGCGGATTTAATCGGATAGGCTTTCGTTTCCGCAATCCCGATATGACACTTTAGCCGGTGTATCTCCCCAAAAAATACCTGTTCAATTTCCGGTTGCAGGCGGGAATTCGTGTCGGTAATTTTGGCCCTCACTTAATTCTCAACTAAATACCCGAAACATTTATGACTGGTAATCCATATTCCAGGTGGCTGGTGCTGCTTGTGATCCTGACAGCGCCGTTGCTGTATGTGATCGATATTTTCATCATCAATATTTCCATTCCAACCATCCAATCGAGCCTGGGAGGCACTCAGGGAGAGATGCAGCTGGTAATCGCAGGATATCTGCTGGGCAGCGCCTGTTTCCTGATCATCGGCGGAAGGGCGGGTGATTACCTGGGCAGAAAAAAAATATTCTTTTGGGGAATGCTTTTCTTCACTGTCGCCTCCTGCGTCTGTGGCATGGCGCAAACGATGCAGCAACTGAATATCGCGCGGTTCCTGCAGGGAGTCAGTTCCGCGTTCATGGTCACCCAATCCATCGCGCTGATCCAGGAACTGTTCCCTGAGCAAAAGCAGCGTGCAAAAGCCATTGGATGGTATGGCATTACACTGAGCATTGCCGCCATTATCGGGCAGATCCTCGGCGGCTACCTCGCTGAGGTAAAAACAGCCATTGAAGGATGGCGGCTGATCTTTTTTATCAATGTGCCTGTCGGCATCACGGCGCTGTGGGCCATCCGGAAGTATTTACCGGAAACCAAAAGAGAAACCGGCATCGGTTTCGACTATTCAGGGGCTTTGCTGCTGATGTGCGGGCTCGGCAGCTTTATCTATGCCATTACGGAAGGAAGGGAACGTGGCTGGCCCGCATGGAGTATTGTATTGCTGCTTTCCGGCAGCATCACCATGGTCAGTTTCTTTTACAACCAGAAAAAGAAGACCGCCGCCGGCAGGCATCCGCTGATGGATACGCAACTGTTCAAAAACAGGCATTTCATTCTCGGTTTGTTATCCGTGCTTTTCCATTTTATGTTCCATACGGCCTACCTGCTAATAGTAGCGGTATATCTTCAGAATGGGCTGGGGCTCTCCGCGCTGGCATGCGGCCTCTATTTCGTTCCACATGCCATCCTTTTTATGGGAAGTTCCATACTGGCCTCGAAACTGCTTACAACTTACGGTAAAAATGTTCTGCTTGCCGGATTGCTGATCATCTTCATCAGTTTTGTATTGCAGATAAAAATGTTCACTACGGAAAGCCAGCCCTTGCTGAACATGCTGCTCATCGGGATATATGGCCTGGGCAACGGGATGGTGCTTCCGTTTTTGTTGAATATAGTGCTGGACAACATCCCGGCCCGCCATGCAGGGGTATCGGCCGGTATTTTTTCCACCTTTCAGCAAATTGCTTCGGCGCTCGGCATCTGCATTATCGGAGGACTTTTCTATAATTCGGTTTTTCAGGAAACGGGCGCTGCTTACAAAGTTGCCCTCGATAATGGCCTTATTGCCGGTATCGTTTGTATGATGATTGTTGCCTGCATGTTGTTTTCGCTTCCTGCCAGCCGCCAGGGGGAGGGACGCGCTAATGCGGTTTCCTTTGAATAGGGACGCAAGAGGAGAGGAGATCAAACGGATACACATTTGGAGGGTTGAATAAAAAACCAATAAATTTGTGGCAAAAAATTATGAAAACTCTGGCAAGTGAAGTAGGTATAGAAGAGGAAAAACATCTCATCCTGCTTACGCTTAACGATTATCTTCAAGGACGTCCGGTAAAAGACATCGAAAGGCTCCGGGGAGCATTTCACCCCGATTCACATATCAGGACCATCATAGATGGAAAGTTGGTTCAGTGGACACTGCCGCAATACCTCGACCTGGTTGCCGAAGCAACCATACAGGAATGCCAACCCAAACTCCTTTCATACACCTGGGATGGAGACACAGGAGCTGCCCACGTACAATTGACCTTTGCCACCTTCCGGTTCATTGACCGGTTTAACCTGGTAAAGTTAGACGGGAAATGGCTGATCGTGGATAAGGTCTCCTATCGGCAGGAATTGCCGTGAGGGGTGGTTGGGCAGGAAGTTACCGGTCTGCAGCAACACCTGATAAATAGTGAATGTATGCTGAAGCAAATCCAAACAAGAAACCCGCGTAAATGCAGTATTTACGCGGGTTTCTTAATTTCATTTACTCTTTCCTGAGCTTTTTCCGAGACCCGGCCACGAGATTTAAAATTCCAGCGGAACCCGCCACAGGAGGAGAGAAGTACTTACCCGATATCGACAGGCCCCGAAAAAGGCAGCAACCACATCATTCCACCTGCTGCTGCTTCAGCAGTTCGTTGCCGGCCTGCCTGTTCTTCAGCAAATTGATGTACTTCAGCGCAAGACGATTGTTATATTCCTCGTAGGCTTTCTGCGACCATTTGATCGCAAGGTCCAGCTCTCCGTTGATCTCACAGATGATCGCCATATTATAGCAGGCCCTGCCGGCCACGGTGTTGCTGGGATTCGTGGTCTCTTTCTTCCATAGCTCAGCGGCGCCGTCCCAGTTGCCGGTTTGCGCTTTACGCCGGGCGGTCCTGAAATTGTCTGTGCCTTTCACATAATAATCCCTGGTTACCCTGGTCCGGTAGGGAATAATCCGCATGGCATAATGTTGCCCCGCCTGTGCGCCCACTTCCTTTACCGCCTCTTTGCGGTTGATCAATGCACCCGCGGCGGCGGCCGGGTTGATGCCTCTGCCGGAAAAAGTAATATCCCTGGAAAGGGGAAATTCATCCAGGATATTCCTGCTGGCGGGATCATAGATCCGCCAGCCTGTTTTGACACTGGTCAGCATGCTGGCCCGGTGCTCCAAGCCCGATACATTGCCCACCGGGGTTTTCAAGGAAACCGGTGCAGCGGCGTAGCTGATCTTGGAATCGGTGTCAAAAAGTTCCAGCGAGAAGAGGGCATCCACATGATGTTCCCGGCATATTTTATCTACGGTTTCCCAGGAGAGCGGCGCAGAGAAAAGTCCCGGGGCAGTGGTGGTCAAATCCAGCTCGCCCAGCTCTTTTACCTCACTGAAACGGTTGTTCTTCAGCAGTTCGCCGGCAAGCCCGCTCACGCTGCTTTGTGCCCCTTCCTTGTCCAGCTGCGCCCCCTCCAGGCTGAATATCTTGTCAACGACGTCTACCGCCTTATGCTGTGCCGTGATGGTGGTCCTGTTCAGCACGCCGGGACTTTTAACATAGGACGGTATGGTCACAGGCGCCGGTTTCAATACATTAATGTAAACCAGCTCGGTAGATTTGCAGGAACTGAACGTGGCCGCTGCTAAAGTGATGAAAAGCAGGTTTTTCAGGTATGTTTTCGTAGTCATAGGTGGTGATTGATGCAATGAGTGCCTCTCGTTTAACCAGTGCTCACCCTAAAGTTACATATAATAAAATCAACATACAACTATTCCCTCCCTGCATATAATGTATTTTCTCTTCACCAAGGATTATCAAAAGCGGGATATAGCTGTTTGTCTTCACTGCTGCTACGAATCATGCAAGGTGAATTCAGGGCGAGACAATTTTAGATTTTTTTATGCGCTTTTAAATCCAATACATCTAAAACCTTGGGTGAAACTTTCAAATCGGACCGGAACTTTAAAACACCCTTTATGAAATGTCTTTTTAATTCTTTTCCATTGCGTATTGAAAATGGGGTATTGAATACAATAGCTTTATAAATTATTGTGTTGCTGGAGCTATCGAAATAATATACACAAATATCAAAACCTGCATCTTCACCCTCCGACAAAACCACATCATAATTTTTCTGATCGGGATTTGGGTGTAAAGACGCAAAAGTCAGGGACTCAACAATTATTTCATTATTACAATGGTGCAAACCATTTTGATCAACTACTACTTTGGTAATGTTACTTTTACTGGTAATAATTGTATCCTTTAATACCGCATATACCAAAAAGGATAAAAGAGTTACGGATAGTATTACAGAAGAAATTTTAAATTCAACAGATATTTTTACGGATTCAATAATAATTATCTCCAAATAAATTATTCCTGCAATTGCACTCGCAAAAATAAATGCTCCTAAAGCCCTTGCTATAAAAGTTATCTTCTTTGATTTTAATGATTTTATTTTGGCAAATTCATTATGCTGAGCATCCATTCTTTGTTGGAAGTTAGAAATTACAAATTACAGTTATTGAAGTAAATTTAAGAAGGATAATTTATTATTCAGATTTTTGGAGTTGTTGAAGAATTTGAAAGGAATCTGATCAATAAAGGTCTAAAGCAGGTATAGAAGGCAGGATGGTATCATACCCGATGATTTTAGGCTTCGGCATTGAACGACCACTATCCACCTTGCCGCGTGGCCAGGAAGTATATGTATTACTTATTTTTTCTATCATTTTCACTGTTTCCCGGCATTGCGCGGCAAACAGCCGGAGCATTATCCCTATTTTACTAGATTAAATTCACGGATATGGGAATAGTGAGATTCGATACGATCGGGCGTCGAATGGGTCAAACGAAAAAAGCGCCATTGCTAGCGCCTTCTGTGATCCCTATGGTACATCGCTCGAACCACTCTTCCGACCAGCCTGGATTAGCAGAAATTTGATTTCTACAATCATTACACAAGATGTTCTTTAAAAAATGGAATAATTTGCTCCAGGGCTTTACCGGTAGCTGCCGCTCCGTCATACAAATCATAATGGCTTGCTCCCTGAACGACCTGAATGCTTTTCTGTTTTGAGGCGGCCTTATTAAACAGCTCAAACCCGTCCCTGTACGATCCAAACGCACCTACTTTATCGCCAACAACTATGTGCAGTGGTTGGGTAAGTAATAATTCCGCTAAATGGAACGCGTCAAAAGACATTGCTTTATCCAGACTGTCCACACGTAGATGGTTGGGAGAGTTCGGATGCTGCCCTCTCGGTGTCTGGTAATAATCAACTGCTTCTATGATATCAATATCATTTAACCCGGCAGCTTTTCTGTCTTCCTGTGAATTAGGTCTGTAAACTGTAATGGCAGGTTCGGCACCTCTTGCCTGTGCGGTACGTTGCCTGGCTATTCCCTCCAAGGTTTTTATAGCCGCATCGGCAGAAAAGTCTCCTTCGCGAAGCAAACGTCCATAATTCGCGCCAACTACCGTTACTACCGCTCTGAACCTTCTTTCAGTCATTGCTGCATTTGCAGCGTAGCCACCGCCGCCACAAACACCCAAAACGCCGATCTTCTCTTCATCTATGAAGTTTAATGTAGCCAGGTAGTCTGCTGCACAACGAAAATCCTCTACGCGGATTGCAGGGTCTTCCAAAAATCTCACTTCTCCGCCGCTTTCTCCCTGATTGGATGCGTCAAAAGCCAGCGTGATAAATCCTGATTCCGCTAACGCCTTACCGTATATGCTTCCTGCTGTCTGCTCCTTGCAACTGCTTATGGGGTGCGCACAAACAATAGCCGGATATTTTTTTGTTTCATCAAAATCTTTCGGAAACTGTAAAATACCTGCCACATCCCAATTTCTGTTTTTGAATTTTACTGCTTTCATTTCATTCGTGTTTAAATGTAGTTTAAACAGTACAAAGATATTTTGACAGGCAGGCTTTAGGCTTACAGTAATTACGGGAAAGCTTTAAATATTTACTGATTCCGGAAAACACTTGGAGAAATACCTGTTTCCTTTTTGAAAAACGTGGCGAAGTAGGAGGGATATTCAAACCCCAGGCTGAAGGCAATTTCACTTATACTTAGAGAGGTTGTTCTGAGTCTGTTCTTTGCTATCTGAACGATTAGCTGATGTATATGTTCTTGCGGCGAACGTCCTGTATAGTGCTTTATGAGGTCGCCGAAGTAATTGGAAGACAAATTGGCCATATCCGAAAAATAAGACACCGAGGGCATTTTTAGCGCATTCTTTTCATCATCATAGTATGCTTCGAGATTTTTATAAAAGTCAGCTACGGTAGTGTTATACAATTCTTCCCTTGTGTCAAATTGTCTGCTGTAAAACTTCTGAATATACAACAGGATAAGCGACGCATAGGAAATTACAATATCCTTGGAGAAATTTTCATTCCGGTCAAATTCTTTCAGGGCTTTTTGAAAAAGGTCAGTAATCGTTTTTTCTTCTTCTTTGGTTATGAATAGCGCCTCATGATTATTGTAGTATGTAAAGCTGTATTCTTTGGCGATTTTCCTGAACAGTCCCGCATCAATAAGGATATGATACCCTGATATCTGGTGCTCTATATCCCATTGAAGGAAATCTCCCGGTTGGTCGAGATACACAAAAGCATCTGCCTGGTCGAGCATTGTCTGACCAAAATTCCTGGTTTTATCAAAGTTCAGTTTAATTGCAAGAAAGTAAAAACCAAGCTCTATGGGAGCGGATACTCTCCTCATCAGCTTTTGCTTCTGATATTCCACCAAATGGATATGATTGTTCTTGTAACCGCTTATATTGGTGTATTCAAGAAAGTCCTTTATATTATATTTTTTCTTCAAAGTATTATCCGCTATCCACAAATTTAAAAATTAACAATGTTAGCTGCTTCAAGTTTTTACCTGAATGTTTTTAGTTTTTACTGCTTTACCGGCAATAGTCCGTCCGATTACCGGAAAAATCTTCCGAAAAAGTAAAATCCATACCAGCCCGTTAATTCTGTTCTATTTTTTGGTTGCACACTCACCGAACTTGCGGGTATAAAACCGCTGACCATGAAGTGGATTACCCGTGAGCGGCCCAAAATCGACCGCATCGCCTGTCCGTGGCTGATTGCCCGGTTCATAGATCCGCAGGCGGAAATCATCTACGTGCCCGCGCCGGAGGTCATCTCACGCGCTGCGGCGCTGCAGGCCATTCCATTTGATGTGCCGGATGTGGAATATACCCACTGCGGCGACGAGTGCACCTTCGATTATTTCCTCAGGAAGCACGCACTGGAAGATCCCGCCCTGCAGCAGCTGGCGGTAATCGTCAGGGCGGCCGATACCGACCGGTTCGGCCTGGCTCCGCAGGCGGCCGGGTTGTGGGCCATTTCCGCTGGGCTTTCCCATAACCACACCAACGATCATGAAATGCTGGAGATCGGCAGGAAGGTGTACGACGCCCTCTACAGCTGGGCCCGCTACCAACAGGAGGAAAAACACACATGGCAGTACAAAAAATAAACGGCATGGACAAAACCACACCCGCTTACTCGCTGCGGGACATCGTGATCTACTTCCTGAAACTGGGCACCTGGGGCTTTGGTGGTCCTGTAGCGCTGGCAGGTTATATGCACCGCGACCTCGTGGAGCGCAAAGGCTGGATCAGCGAGGAAGACTACAGGGAAGGACTGGCGCTTGCCCAGCTGGCTCCCGGGCCGCTGGCCGCACAGCTCGGCATCTACATCGGCTACGTACACTATAAAGTGCCCGGCGCAACGCTGGCCGGCCTGGCATTCGTGCTACCGTCTTTCCTGATGGTGCTGGCGCTCGGCTATATATACACGTTATGGGAAGGCATCCCCTGGATGCAGGCCGTTTTCTATGGCGTAGGAGCGGCGGTGATCGGTATCATCGCCATGAGCGCCTACAAGCTCACCCGCAAGTCCATCGGCACGGATAAATGGCTGATCGGTATTTACCTGCTGTCGGCCATATATACAGTCTGGTACGAAACGGAAAATGTCTGGCTGTTCCTGGGTGCGGGCGTGCTGTACTGGCTCGTAAAATCGCCGCCGAAACGGTTCTGGCTGCCCGGCCGGGGAACTGCGCCGTCGCTGCTGTTGCTGCCGGCCTTGCAAAGCGCGGGCGCGACGGCATCCGGCGGCACGCTTTGGAAGATCCTGCTGTACTTCACCAAAGCCGGCGCTTTCGTGTTCGGCAGCGGGCTGGCGATCGTTCCTTTCCTGTACGGTGGTGTGGTGAAGGAATACGGCTGGCTGAATGAACAGCAGTTCCTGGACGCGGTGGCGGTGGCGATGATCACGCCGGGGCCGGTGGTGATCACCGTGGGATTCATCGGGTTCCTGGTGGCGGGATTTCCCGGCGCCTGCGTGGCCGCCTTTGCAACATTCTTCCCCTGCTACCTGTTTACCGTATTACCGGCGCCTTATTTCCGCAAGTACGGGAAGCACCCCGGTATCAAGGCCTTTGTGGATGGCGTGACTGCCGCAGCCATCGGTGCCATCTCGGGCGCCGTGATCGTATTGGGCAAACGCTCCCTTACCGATGCATGGACCATCGGGCTGGCCCTGGTGACGGCACTGGTGCTTTACCGCTTCAAGAAAATCCCCGAGCCGCTGATTATCCTGCTCGCAGCCGTGATCGGTATACTATTGAAAACGATTAAAGGAGCACTGTAGAATGACTTCATACAATGTACATTTTCCCATATAAATGGAGCGTGGCGTACGATAGAGTCCTCCAATACAGAGAGTACACGGCTTTTGAGGTGGACGGTGAGGAATTTAATATTTCGCCGCTAGACGAAGATAAAACATTTTGTGTAGCAGATTTTACTTCTATCGCTCAACCAAATTTTAAAGTAAAGGCGACACCTCCTTCCAGGAAATAAGTTATAAACAAAGACGAGGAAAAATACAATTCTTAATATAGAGGTATTCTCTCATTCCTTACAATCTTCAACCAACTTATACGGAATAATTCGTGAAAACCGTGCTACTACACGATCTTAAACGAACAGAGGAGCGATTGCTCGCTCCTCTGTGATCCCGCTGGGATCTTGACAACTCCAGCGAAACACCCGCCACGAGTTGAATGTTATATGTTGACAGGCGCCCGCATCAACCGGTGACTCAACGAGGTGAGACTGTAACTCTTTCAGTTCGTGAAAGACGGCAGGCGAAGCCGGGACGATACCTTTCCCGTTAAGGTATGATGTTGCGAATAGTCCTTTCCTGAGAATGCAGCTATCATCGGCAGTAAAAGGCAGTGTTTCGCATGCGGCCGTATTATGGTTACTTTGCTTCATTTTTGTTGAAAATAAGAATGCCTGCCGCGCCCAGCATTGTCACGAATATGATAAAAGGCATTACTAACAAGGCCCATTTAACGGGGTTTGCCGGTTGGAAATATTGTGGAACGTGTTGAGCCCAGTTTTCCCCAATCACGGCGCTGTCACCGAATATTTTCGGGAAGAAGTGCAGCTTCTTGTTTTCATGGAACACGGCAGTGCTGTCCAGGTAATGCAGGTGTTGTTCCAGCCCGGTGCCGGCTATGCCGGTAAACTGCAACTGCGCGTGCATGGGTGGGAAGAACAGTGCCGTTGTGCCGGCAGACTGCTGACGCTGCCGGAGTTTGCGCTGCATTGCTTCACTGTCTGGAGCGGATTCATCGTCGCCGAGCTGCTGCATGGCATAGTACCACATGTAGTTGAATTTCGGGCTGTTCCATACATAATTCCTGAATTGCGGATAGTGCCCGAAAAATGCCTGCATTGTACTGTCTGCATTTTTGTCCCATTTGGTATGATAACCGTCCCGCTGCTTAATAAAGGTGCTGTAAGCCTCTTTAACCGGGTAGCGTACCGTCAGGTAATTATTGATAATGGCCGGCACCAGCAGGCAGAGCATTACCCAGGTACACAGCAGCAACAATGCGCTAACGCTGCTGCTACGGCGAAGGGCTATTACCAGGAAGCTGACTGCAAACCAGCAAAGGATATACAGTACGGCGGTGACAATGTAAGCCGCCAAACGTTCGCTCGGCGGCAATCCGATGATCAGGATCGCCAGTGCAAGCAGGGTGAATAGGAGCGCCAGCACAACGATCAGCCTGATACCGAGTTTCTGGAGAATAAACCTTAAGGGTTGATTCACCTGCACTTTCACGAGCGGCCAGGTGCCAAGCTCGCTTTCCTGCGACAGCACGTTGAAGTTGAAAGCTATGATCAGCAGGGGAAAGAAGAACAGGATTACAAAGCTCAGGTCGAGGTTACCGGTCAGCTGATTATAGGGATTGTACAGGCCGGTATCGTATCGCTGTCCTTCCAGACCGCGGATGGTCAGGTATTGTATGGAAGAATTCACATCCTGTTGCCCGATGGCCAGTGCCGTAACAGGATCTGGCGGGTTGATGTAGGCAAACCGGAGGTAATACATTAGCAGGCCGAATTGGTCCTGTACGTACTCGACATTCCGTTCGATCTGCTCTTTTTGGAGCTGCGTCACCGCTTCAATGGCCGCCTGTTGCTTTTCAAGGAACTGTTTGCCAATGAATATACTGACAATGCCAACAAGCAGGAAAAGTACCAAAGCGATGATGACCGACCTGCTGCGTATAAAATTCCTAAATGCTAAACGATACATATTTTAAAGTGCTTTAGCTTTTCCAGCGGTGAAATAAATAAGGGCAAAGGACAGGACGAGCCAAGCCAACATAGCGGAAATAGCCAGTTTCTCCTGTTGCACCACGGCAGGCACCGGCTGAAAGCCTTGCCTGAAGTCTGCGAACGCAGTCCAGTGCTCTCGTCCGAGGCTATGCGACTGCCCATCCTTTGCCGGCCTGGTGTTGCTGATGTGTTTTATCTGGAGCCCGTTCATGGTTTGCGCCAGCTTATACCGGTATGCTTCCGTCTCGTTCTGGAATTTGCGGTAGGCCTTGAAGTCCGTACCGCTAAGCGCCATGCTGATGTTTTTAATGCCGGAAACGGGATTGATGAACGAGGAGTAGTTGCTCAGGTCGTTTTGCCGTTCAAAAAGACCGTAGAGCGCCTGAAGGTGGTTGTTATATACTTCCGCGCTCATCCGTTCGCCTTCCTGCATCTGGAAGCCGCTGTAGTTGAAAGACAGCTGCTGCACTGAATCTGCCTTGTTCGCTTTCAGCACCGAATCTTTTAATCGTTTAAAGTGAGGGTCATTGGGATTATGACTGTCCCCGATCCTTAGAATGTCCTTTTCCACAGCGGCATCGAACTCGATCTTGCAGGGAGCGGGATGCAAAGCGCTGCCGATAGCCTGGAGTGTTTTCGGTAATACTACCGCCATCAGCAGCCAGATACCCAGCAGCTTCAGCAAGGCTGCCCGGCTGTTGTTACTGCCTGTGGAAATGCAAATGGTCACCACGCTCACCAGCCACAAAAAAACAAGGATGCCCAGTAAAATGCATATACCCCGTATAAATACATGTCCGTCTTCCGGCAAAGAAGCCTGCAGTAAAAGCTGCGCGCCGGTTGCCAGTAATACCGGCAGCAGGAAAAGTAGCGCCAATATGAACAGACCCAGGATGTTGCCCAGAATAATCGACCGGAAACCCGCGCCCTGGCTCAGCAGTATTTTCAATGTTCCATTCTCTCTTTGCTGCGCCACCGCATTGAAGCCGAGGAAGAAGAGCATCAGCGGCAGCACGATCTGTGTGAGCATAGACAGGCTGATCTCTCCAAACCGCAGCAGTCCGGTACTGAACCCGGCTTCACTGAAGTTGATAGTGTTTTGTTTATGCGCTTCGAGGAATACTGCGTTACCGATATAGCTTTCCATTCCATAGTCGAACATGCTCAGGGGATGTTTCTGCCGGAAGGCGAAGGTTCCGAAATGCGCCATGCGGTGCGGGTGCTTATCCGGGTTGGCCTCCCAGCTTTGCCTTGCCTGCTGCTGGAATTGCTGCCGCATCGCATTCTGGACGGTATAGGTCTGGTAGCCGGTTACTGCGGCATACAGTACCAGCAGCACCCACACCAGGTAAACCGCGGCCAATGCCCTGTTTCGGATGATGACCTTTAAAAAGTGACCGGCTATGATTTTTGTTTGTTTCATCTTTTTACTGATTTCAATTTGCTTCATACAACCAGATTGCACCTAGAAGGTGTAGGTGGCTGTCAGCATCGCACTTCTCGGCGCGCCGGGGAACAGCCGCTGGTAGTTCTGCGCGCCTATCCAATAGGTTTCGCTCAGCATGTTATTGACATTTACCGCTATCTGCATATTGCTTTTACCCGGCGTATAATAGAGGGCCAGGTCCAGCAGGGTGTAGGCGGGTGTCGTGAAAGACCTGTCGAACCAGGGAACCCGGTTGCCGTTGTGCTGCAGCCCTGCCCCGACGCCGAGATCTTTCAGCAAGCCGCCGGTGCTGAAGTTGTAGCGCGTCCAGAGGTTCGCGCTGTTATAAGGAGTATTCTGCTTACGGGCGCCTTTGAGCGTCGGGTTATTGTCTTCAACGATCCTGGCGTCTATGTAACTGTATGATGCAAACACCTGCCAGCCGGGCAGCAGGTGCCCGGTAAGGTCTATTTCAAATCCCCGGCTGCGCTCCGCCCCACGAGTGATCATGGAATCAGGGAATGCCGGGAGATTGGCGTTCATCAGCAGGTTTTGCTGATTGATCTCATATACTGCAGCGTTGACGCTCAGCCTGCCCTTCCACAAGGTGGCCTTCATGCCGAACTCTTTCAGGTCACTGACAAGCGGTTTAAACCGGGAAGCGGACTGATCCGTCCAGAAATAGCTGCCGGTGCCGGGCAGCAGCGTAACGGTATTGCTCTGCGGCTGATACCCTTCCAGGTAAGTGCCGTAAACATTTACCTGCTTCGTGACCGCATAGGTAACGCCGATGCGCGGCAACAGCTTGCTGTTGGTGAAAGAAAGTTCTCTCGGCGCTTTATAATTGGTGACGTCTTCAAACCACTCCTGCCGCAGGCCCAGTAACACGATCAGCTTATTCCAGCGGAACTGTTCCTGCACATACAAAGCGTTTGTGGTGGTCAGCGCCGCGGGGATCGCCACACGGGCATTCATACTGTAATCGCTGATGTTCCGGATGGTGTACGATGGGTTATTAAGGTCAAAATGGCTCACATTGGGTTTGGGCAGTACCGTGCCGTTGTAGGTGATCGTCTGGTAATTGGCGGCATTTGCCGGCACAAAGGAGCCAATCACCGTGCCGTCTTTTAGCAGGAATCCCCTGGCCGAGTTCTGGCCCCCGCCTTTCATTTTGCGCCAGCTGCTGAGATCGTATCCAGCAAGGAACTCATGCCTGGATGCGCCGGTGAAAAACCGGAAATTGAAATACATATTGAGATTATCCGTGTTCCAGTTTTGCTGCCTTTGCACAAACTGCATTCCTACGAGGGAGGGAACCGGTTCATTATTGATATTGCGTGCATAGGCGTTGGTGGTCCTGTGTTCCTGGAGATCTTCCTGCCATGTTTGTTTCATGTAGGCCACATTGAGGCTGACCGCTTCGCTGAGTTTGTGCGACAGGCTGCTGGTAATGATGAGCTCCTTCGACCTGAAAAAATCGCTGGCCGCACCGAGGTTGAGGCTGGCAGGCGTGCTCCGGAGATCGGTTTTCCCGGCAACGGCGCCGAAGATAGGCTGGCCCCTGTCGAGGTTCCCCTCCATGTCGCTGTAAATGATCTCCACGTTCACAGCAGTCTTATCATTGGGAATGTAGGTAAAGGAAGGAGATACCAGCAAGGCATTATTCCGCACAAGGTCGCGGTAGCTTTGCGCCCGCTGGTACGCGCCATTGAGCCGGTAAAGCAATGTCTTTTCTTTATTGAGCGGACCGGTGAAATCCAGCGCCCCCCGGATGGTGCTGAAGCTGCCTGTGCTCAGGCTGATCTCTTTCCTGTTGAAGGCCAGCGGCTTTTTGGTCACCAGGTTGATGCTCCCGCCAGGGTCAACGCTGGCAAAAGTGGCGCTGGCCGGCCCTTTTAACACTTCAACCCTTTCGATATTGGCGGTGAGTGGCTGCAGGAAGTAGTATTGCCGTGTACGCATGCCGTTGATGATCTGTCCTTCTTCATTTTGACTGATGCCCCGGATGGAATACTGGTTATAAAAACTGGATGGGATCACGCCCGGAATAACTTTCACTGCGTCCGCAAGTTGAAACGCCTGCCTGTCTTTGATGATCTCCTTGGTAACGGTGCCGATGGACTGTGGCAATTCCATATTAAGAATGGCGGTGCGGGTGGCGCTGAAGCTGTAGTCGCTGTTGTATTTTTTCACGGAACGCCCCAATACTTCCACGGCCTGCAATTGGGCGGATTTCGACAACAGCATTACGTTATACTCCGCGTTTTGGGATATTGACAGCCATTCGTGGGCCGGTTCGTGCCCGATGGCGGATATCGTTACTTCAACTTTGCCGGCGGCCAGGTTGCTGACGGCGTAGTACCCCGTGCTGTCTGTTACCGCAGCCTGGGTACCCGATTTTTGACGGAAAGTGACAGACGCGCCGCCAACCGGTTGATTACTTTCATTTTTTATCAGCCCTTTCAGCGAATGCTGGCTGAAACCAGATGAATAAATGGTGAGAAACAGGAACAGGAGTAAAAATTGTTTCATTGGTTTGAATTGAAGATTTGCCACGATGGTTCATGGTGTTGATGCAACCGTTACCGGATGGGTAACGGTTTTGGCATCGGTCATACTTTTTCGGGTATAAATACCCGTCAGATGGTTTCCAGATAAAGCTGTTGCAATTCAATTGCTGAAATGCCGCTGGTACTAACGGTATGCACAAGGCTTCCCTGCTTCATGATCCCGATACGGGTGCCAACATTGACCGCGTTAAAAATATCGTGTGTAGCCATGAAGATGGTTTTTCCATCCGCGGCAAGTTCTTTGCAGATGGCGGTGAACTCTGCTGTGGCCTTGGGATCAAGGCCGCTGGTGGGCTCGTCCATAAAGATCACATCCGCATTTTTAGAAAGTGCGATGGCAATCCCTACTTTTTGACGCATTCCTTTACTGTAAGCGGCCAACCGCTTGTTATGCGCTTCTGTTTGCAAGCCGGCTTTGTTCAGGAAAGCTGCCAGAGCCACGCTGGAATACGTAAAGCCAGCCAGGCGGCTGAAGAAGTCGAGGTTTTCCAGGCCGCTCAGGTTACCGTAAAGCTGCACCACTTCCGGAATGTAGGCGATCATCTGTTTTGCCGCGCTGCTATTAGGCGTTACTTCAACCCCTTTGATCAGCGCTTTTCCACCGCTGGCTTCCAGGAAGCCAAGGAACAGGTTGATGGTGGTGGTTTTACCCGCTCCGTTTTGCCCAAGCAGGCAGAATATTTCACCGGCATGGATGCTCAACGAAAGTTCCCTGAGCGCCGTGTACTGCTGATAGGTTTTAGTAAGGTTTACAGCTTCTAATACTACAGACATAAAATTGATTGGATATTTACAGGGTTAGTTCCTGCACACGGTAATACCGCAATCAAGCATACCGCAGCGGTAGCATGAAAGTCCTGTGCGCAGAAAAAATGCATATCGTGGAATGATAATTAATATTGATGCGCCATTGGCAGCCCTTCATTAATTAATAATCATTCAAAAAAGAGGAGGAAAATTATGCAGTTGGTGAGCCGCGTGTATTGTACTGGAGTACGGACAGGCTGGGAATACTTTTGTTGTATAAACCGAAATAGGGCAGAAATTCAGTTTTGTTGATCACCTCAAACCACACTCCGCCAGGTATATAGGAAGTATAAGAATGGTCGCAAATCAGGCAGGAACGGGCAGCCTTTGCAATCTTTTTTTCCGGTGCAGGAAGTTTGGTTGCACAATGGGTGTCGCTATCGCAGGAATGTGAATGCCAGAGCGCTACGGGAGTTATAATGAACCCGTATAGCAACAGTAGTAATACCGCTAATATGCGCTTGAATTGACGTTTCATTCCTGTTTTAAAATGTAACAATGTTGCAAATATAACATTTCCGGTAATAAATCACCGGAATTTTTGTGTTGATCGGCCACCATAATGAGATAAACTGGATTCAGTGAATGGCGAGGGCATAGGCCCCGATAAAATATCAACATCCCAACGAAAATATCAAAAATCTAAAGTCTCAATATGCTTGATGAAATTCATTTGGAGAAATAAAACTGAAATAGCTGCGATTTAATCTGACAGCTAGGGTTAATTTTAGTAACCACACTTTCAATCAACCCTTTAAAACTGCCAGACATGAATGTAGCTATTTCAGCTTATCACACCTTCGCGAATCTTATGGTACAAAACCCGAACCTTTTCATAACTGAATTGCACAAAAATGGCATTATAGCGGGTACTGTGATTATTCGCTCAATAAGAAATCTTATGAAAGATCAATATTGCCCATTATAAAAGACCTATAAAGAATAGCTGTTAGAAATTGAACATATCATTGATCGCTTCAACTTCAATCATTGCGGTTAATCAATGTCGCTATCTGATTGATGACATGTTGAGACTCTTTCAAACCCGTTAAAACCATCCAGACATGGAACATTTTTGGGTATTCAAAATAGTTGATTGAAATGTCCTGCCCCTTCATTTTCTGTTTGAATTTTCTCGAATCGGCATGGAACAGGTCATGGGTGCCAATAAATAGCGAAATTTTCCCCAATCCGGAAAAGTTCCCGTAAACAGGGCTTACCCTGTAATCTGTTGGATGTAGCTCGGCTGCGTATAATTCTCCAGCCATTTTAAGCCCTTTTATACCAAGCAGCTTATCTTTCTTGTCAATTTCAATTATGTCCGGATTGCTCATGGTAACGTCAAGCCAAGGGGAATTCAAAATGATTTGTGAAGGTTGTGGCTTGTTTTCGTCTCTCAGTTTCTGGGCAAAGCCCAATGCAATACCACCACCACAAGAATTGCCCATGAAAATAATATTCTCCTGTGATGTCTCAGAGAGCACCACTGGATAGAGCTTCTCAAAATAGGCGTAGACATCGCTGTAATTCGATACCGGCACCAAAGGGTAATCAGGTACTACAATTGAACAGTTGGTTTTGACCAATAACTCCTGGATGAAACGCCAATCATATTTTGTTAAGTTCGAGATATAACCGCCACCGTGTATATAAAGAATTACTTTGGATGAGGCATCTTGTTTAGGCTTGAACATCCAAACCTTTCGATGGTTTATTTCCGTTACCTGAGTTTGAAAATCGGACAGTAAAACCTTGGGGGGCTCCACGGCTTCTGAAGAAAATCTATTGGTTCTGATACGCTTTTCAATGGTGTTTTTTTTCCCGAGCACTGTCATCAATGACTGCAAAAACTGCGATTTGAAACTTGGGGAAGGGTTGTGAACATAAGTAATTGATGTATTTGTTTGTGATTTGCCAGCCATTATTTTTGTAGTTAATAAGATCAATGTTAATAATGCACGTACATTCATTCTTTTTTTCTACAAAAATAATTGAGGATTCAACCCTGGACAATGAACCCAGGTTAAGAAATACGCCTCCTTATTCTGCTTAATGCCTGTGGTGTAATGCCAATATAAGAAGCGATATATTGCAACGGGATTTTTTTGATCAAATCAGGTTGTTCTGTGAAGAGATTTAAATACCGCTGCTCCGCCGTGTCATTTAAGAGCGAAATTTCCCGTCTTGCCTTTTCTAAAAATAGTTTTTCACTCGCAAGTCTGCCAATTAGGTTACCTCTTTCCGTGTCTTGAAATAACATTTGCACATCATGATACGACACTCGCCAAAGTGTGACTTGAGTGATAGTTTCTATATGATAAACTGAAGGCAACCTGGTAATGAAAGAATCATATGCTCCAATGAAGTCATTTGAAAAAGTAAGTTCAAAAGTAACCTCTTTATTTTCCTTTGGGATATAGTATCGTACAATGCCTTCTTCAATAAATGAGACGTAGTTCTCCACTTCACCTTTCTTTAAGATGAGTTTTTTTTTCGGAAATTCCTGCCGAATAAATTTAGAAGAAATAATCAACCAATCTTGTTCAGAAAAGTCAGTATAGTTATTTTGAAAAAAAATCCTAATCTGTTCCATTGTCAAGGCAATTTCTATCTAATCCCATATCATGAAGATTCTAGTCTCAAAAGAAATACACTCCAATACTAACGACACGCCAACCCGCATAAAACCAAGTAAGCAAGAATTGCGAAATCGCACTTTGATAGACTAACAAATAGACCAAAATAGCAAAACCTGCGACTAGCGCAGGTTTTAAGCCTATTATGTGATCCCGCTGGGACTCGAACCCAGGGCCCATACATTAAAAGTGTATTGCTCTACCAACTGAGCTACGGAATCAATTACCCTTTTTTCGTTTTGGGATTGCAAAGATAGGAATTATAAATTCCAATCCAAATAATTTTTAAAAATAATATGCTATCAGCTCTTTCTCTTCACGTTAAACGCTTCTATTTCGCTGATCAGCTGCGCCCTTCCTTCCTCCGGCCGGCTCAGAAAAACCTGGTGGGTGCCCTGCGGCAGCACCACTATTTTTTTCTTCGGCGCGTTCACCAGCTGTTCTTCGAGTGCGACAATATCCTCCGGCCGGCTCCAGGTATCCCGCGCGCCGCGGATCACCAATATCGGCACCCGGATGTCGCGGGCATGCCAGAGGCCTTTGCCCTGCGCGGTGTAGAATGCTTCCACGCGGTAGCCGCCGGGCACTTCCAGCACACTGTCCGGGTAAAAGCCCACGGCCGTGGCGGCATAGGCGTTCGCAACGGCGGGGTCGTAGAAACTGTCTTTTTTCCACGAAGCCAGCAGCGATTGTTTGGTGGCGCGCCGCATCGACGAGATGGCCACGTAGTTGAACTGCGTGGTGTCGTTGCGGCTGCGGAACGCTTCGTCGTACGCCCAGGGGGCTTTCACGTTGTAAAGACTGTTCAATAGTATGAGCGATGAAATTTTATCGGGGTACATGCAGGCGTAATAGCCTATCCACTGCCCGCCCGTAGCCCAGCCGAAGAGGCAGACCTGTTTCTTGCCGGTTTTGTCAAGGATGTAATCCACCACGGCGTCGATATCATGCGAGGCTTCCTTGCTGCTGCCGGCGATCACCCAGCGGCGGGAAGTGTCGTAATCGGGACGGGTGGATTTCTCCCAGCCGCGCACATCCATAATGAACACATCCATGCCTTCCTGCGCCAGGTCTTCCGCCAGGGAACCACCGGGAACGGGCAGATCGAACGAGGCCACGCCACCGGGGCCACCGCCATGCACCAGCAGAATGGGCGGTTTGCGGCTCTTCTTGCGGGCCTTCACCTCCCGCACGAAAATCTGTACGCCGGGATCACTGGCGATCATTACATCGGTGCGGGTAACGCTTTTCTGGGCGTGAACGGTTTGTGAAAACAGAAAGGGGACGACAAGCAAGGTTTTCCACATAAGTTTACAGACGCTGGTGGCCCCAAAAATAATGCAAAATGTGCAACATCCCTAAGAAACAACCCTAAGCCCGGGCGAAAAAACTATAATGAATAGCGAAAAAGCAGGCATCCCCATCACTGCTTTTCAGTAATTTGTGCAAACGGTTGCATTAATAACCGGGCAATTAAAATTCCATGAACGCCTGTATAGGGCAACGCCGGCGGAGCGCTTATTTCCGCGTATCCGGCCTGCAAAAAAACACACCCATGAAAAAGATCACTGCCATGCTCAGCTGCCTGCTGCTCGCACAGAGCCTGCTGGCGCAAAATTCCACGAACGACGAAAGAATGAAATGGTGGCGCGAAGCCCGTTTCGGGATGTTCATCCACTGGGGCGTATACGCCGTGCCCGCCGGCACCTATAAAGGTTTCCCCATGAACAGGGGAGGCGGGGAGTGGATCATGAACCGCAGCAAGATTCCCGTAGCGGAATACCAGGCCTACGCCAAACAGTTCAACCCGGTGAAATATAATGCGGAAGACTGGGTGCTGATGGCCAAAAACGCGGGCATGAAATACATCGTGATCACCGCCAAGCACCACGACGGGTTTGCGCTCTTCGATTCCAAAGCCAGCAAATGGGATATCGCCGATGCCACGCCTTACGGCAAAGACCTCCTCCAGCCGCTGGTGGCCGCCTGTAAAAAACACGGCATCAAACTCGGATTCTATTATTCGCATGCGCAGGACTGGAACAACCCCGGCGGATCCGCCGCCCGCAAAGACATGCGGGAAGGCTGGCCCAATCCCGACTCCGCGAAGGTTGACGCCTATACCAAAGCTCACAACGGCCATTGGGATCCCGCACAGGAAACCAAAACCTTCGACCAGTACATCAACGACGTTGCCGTGCCGCAGGTGAAAGAACTGCTCACCAACTACGGCGACGTGGCGGTACTGTGGTGGGATACGCCCACGGGCATGACCGACGATGCCGCCAAAAAACTGCAGGCCCCGCTGGCATTGCAACCGAACATTATTACGAACGACCGCCTGAAACGCCCCAACTTCCCGGGCGACTATAAAACGCCGGAGCAGAAGATCCCGAACCTCAGCGAGCTCGACGGCCGCGACTGGGAAACCTGTATGACGATGAACGGCACCTGGGGCTTTAAAAGCTATGACCACAAGTGGAAATCCGTGGAAACGATGGTGCGCAACCTGGTAGACATTGCCTCCAAAGGCGGCAATTACCTCCTGAACGTTGGCCCCACCGCGGAAGGCACTTTCCCCGAGGAATCCATCAAGGGCCTCCAGGGCATCGGGGAGTGGATGAAGGTGTACGGCGAAGCGATTTACGGCACGAAAGGCAATCCCCTCCAGCCGCAAACCTGGGGGCGCATCACCCGCAAAGGCAACACGCTCTACCTGTCCGTATTCGAATGGCCCGCCAACGGCCAGCTGGCAGTGACCGGCCTCAAAAACAAGGTGAAAAGCGCCCGGTTGCTGAACAGCCGGGAAGCCGTGAAATCCAGCGCGGGAGCAGATGCGGTTACTTTCAGCCTGCCCGCCAGGGCGCCCAATGCCATCGCTTCGGTGATCAAGGTGGAGCTGGAAGGAAATCTATAATTTCCTTGGTTTGTTCATAAAATTGATTTTACTTTGTATCTCAAAGTGAATAGAAGGGAGTCAAATCCCTTCTCTTTTTACCCACTTACTTTGAAACACAAAGTACTTTTTATGAAAGCAATTAAAGATAAACTATTCGATCCGGCCTACCTGACCTATTTATCCCTTTTGCTGATCAACCTGATCGTTTACTGGTTTACGGAAACCTACCATCCCTTGCCGGGCAAAGCATTGCCCATTTTCTGCGTGCACTACGCCAGCGCGGTGATCGCGATGGGGATGTACTTCACCCTGCGCCGCGACAGGAGGGAAGGGGTATTCAGCGTGATATTGCTCCTCTTCACCATCAGCTGTTATGCGCTGAACAGGGAGGTGGAACTGTTCGATCAATCCACGGCCTGGTTCAATGCGTTGCTGCTGACGGTATCGGCCAACCTGCTGCTGGTGCGGTACCGGGAGTATTTCCCGCGGGCGCTGCAGTATGCGAACAGTTTCCTGCTGGGCGTGGCGGCGGTGGTGTACGGTTATCTCTCCATATACCTGCTGCCGATGTACCCGATCAGCATACCGGCGCTGATAGCGCTGGGCCTTTCGGTGCACACGTTCATCCCGCTCATTCTCACGGTGCATGTGGTATTGATCATCCGCAAACAACTCCCGGCCGCGGGCAACCGCTGGATGTTTGCGGCGGGTATGGCGATACCGCTGGTGGTGGTGATCGCATTTACCGTCCGTTTCAACGAAGAAACCACGCGCCTCAACCGCATTTTCAACCGGCAGCTGGCCAACAGCAACGACCTGCCGGCCTGGGTGGAAGCGGCCATGCGGGTTGAAAAAGGCATGGTGACGGACCGGGTGCTGAAAAGCGGCTTCACCTACCGCAAACCGCTGTCGCTGGACGGACCGTTCTTCATACCGGAACGCCGCATGAACGAGCCCCTGGTGCACGATCCGCTGGTGACCATCGCCATGAACTTTTCACCGGAGCTGCAGCTCGACGAAGAAAGCCGCATCCAGCTGCTGGATACGCGTTTCAATGCCCGCCACGCCACGCAGGAAAGACTCTGGGGCGGCGATCACCTGAAAACCATGTATGTCAACACCCGGGTGCAGATCTGGCCCAGACTGCATCTGTCGTACACGGAAAAAATGATCTCGGTATCCAACACCAGCGCACAACGGCGAGAGGAAGCGATTTATACATTCCAGCTGCCGGAGGGCGGGGTGGTGACCTCGCTGTCGCTCTGGATAAACGGGAAGGAAGAAAAGAGCATCCTGACGACCCGTGAAAAAGCGGACTCGGCCTACCGGACGATCGTGGGCGTGGAAAAACGCGACCCTTCACTGGTGCGCTGGCAGGAAGGCAACACGGTGTCGGTGCGTGTGTTCCCGGTAGACGGGCAGCAGACGCGCCAGTTCAAAATCGGCTTCACCGCCCCGCTGGCGGCAAACGGCAAACTGCTCACATACCGCAACAGCCCGTTCAAAGGCCCCCGGGTACAGAATGTACCGGAAGATGTGATGGTGGAATTCATGAGCACGCCCGTGAATCCCACGGCCCCGCAATATTTCCAGCGGACGGGCAACCTCTACACATCCGATAAGGATTACCAGCCCGAATGGAACATCACCTTCCACGACGAAGGTTTTCATAACGCGTCCTTTTCCTTTAACGATAACGAATACACGCTGAAACCATATGCGATGCAGCGTGTGCCCGCGGTGACGGATGCGGTATACCTGGATGTCAACGCTTCGTGGACGATGGCGGAATGCGAACAGGTGATCAAAATGGCCGGCGGCCGGCCGGTGTATGTGTGGACCGGGCAGCAGATGGCCAGAGCCGACAAAAGCAGCCTGGCGGCGCCGCTGCAATTCAATTTCAGCCTGTTCCCCGTTCACCGCATCCCCAACCCGGCCACCGCATTGCTGGTCACCAAAAGCACCGGCATTTCGCCGCATGTCAGCGAGCTGGAAGGCAGCGATTTCAAAAAGGGCCTCGCCCGCTGGCTGGCCCGGCCGGAGCAGCCGAAAATCCGCCTGCTCGACCTCGGCCCGGAACTGAGCCCGTACCTGAAATCCCTCAAGGAGCAGCGGGTGTTCCGCTATGAAAAAGGCGGCCTGCTATTGGTGAAGGTGCTGCTCGACAGCGGGCAGTTCGCGGCGGACATCGAAACGCCTTCGCAGGTAGTGATCGACGAGGCGAACCTCATCATCGGAAAGAAACCGGGCACGGGGCAGAACAGCGCGCCCGACCATCTGATGCGCCTGTTCGCCTACAATCACATCATACAGCAGAAGGGCAGGGGCGCCATGCCGGATTCGCTGGTGGCCCTGGCGCAGGAGGCCTACGTGGTAACGCCGCTCACGAGCCTGGTGGTGCTGGAAACACAGAAAGATTATGACCGTTTCGGCATCAAAGACAGCGGCAACAGCCTGAAGAACGCGTCCGCCAAAGCCGACGGCGCCGTGCCGGAGCCGCATGAATGGGCCCTGATCATCCTGGTGGTATTAACCCTCTTATACGTAAAATTCAAACCGGTATGGAACAGGTCAAACGCCTGAATATCCGCATGGCGGCGGCGCTGCTGATGCTGGGGGTGTACCTTTTCATCACAAGGTATGCGCTGCGCGAATACATTCTCTGGGATTCGCCGGGGTTTCTGCTGGGGCTGGCGGCCATCCCGCTGGTGCTCACCGCCAACCCGCAACAGAAAAGAAGCCTGCGGTTCTATTACGCCGCCCTGGCCTGCTGCGTGCTGGCCTGGCTGCTGCCGGCAAAAACGCTGCTGTATGGCTGCGTGGCGCTGGGTTTATGTTTCCTGGCCGATAACGTATTCGGCAGGATCAATGCCTTGCCGCTGCTGGCGCTGGGCCTGATGGCGCCGGTTTGCGACTATATTACCCGCATCTTTACATTCCCTATCCGCCTGCAGCTCACTCAATGGGCCGCCGGCATGCTAAATGCGTTGGGACTGCCTGCCGTGGCGGAGGGGAATGTAATGATGTACAACGGAGCTTCCTTTTCGGTGGAAGCCGCCTGCATGGGCCTCGGCATGATGGTGACCTCCATGCTCTGCGGCCTGATGCTGCTGGGCATTTACCAGAAAAAATACGGCCTCCAGGTTTCGTTTGCCAAAGTGTGCGGGCTGCTGGCGGGCATTTTCGTTCTCAACGTGATCAGCAACCTGTTCCGCATACTATTGCTGGTAGTGCTGCACCTGCTGCCGGACGATCCGATGCACGAGGCCACCGGCATCCTCTGCCTGGTAGCCTATGTGCTGCTGCCGTTGCTGTGGTTTTGTCCGTGGCTGGTGAAACGTTTCGGCAAGCCCCCTCAAACAAAACCCGCCAGAAGGGAGACCGACCGCTTTATGCTCATGCTGTCGCATCTCTGCCTGGCTGGCTGCATCCTGCTGGTAGCATACAAAACAACCCTGCCCGGCGCCGCAACGCCCGCAGCCGCCGGCCTTCCATCCATGCCCGGTTACGCCCTCCACACCCTGCCCAACAACGTCACCAAGGCGGAAAACGATACCGCCCTCGTATATCTCAAGCCGGTGGGCGGTTTTTACCGGACAGACCATCATCCCACCATCTGCTGGCAGGGCAGCGGCTTTGCTTTTAAACAGGTGAAGGAAGAACAGGCGGGCGGCAGCACCATTTATACCGCCATCCTTCAAAAGGGCGGGGAACGGCTGTATACCGCCTGGTGGTACGATAACGGAAAAGCACAAACGATCTCGCAATGGGAATGGCGCTGGAACGCGCTCCGTTATGGGAACGATTATACGCTGGTGAACGTTACCGCGGCAACGCCGGCTGCTTTGCATGTGGAGACATTACGCTGGCTGGCGAAAAATAAAATGAGCGGGAGAGGAGAGATGTAATTTTCGCGGAGGATAAAATACATCCGCAGGACCCTTTATTCTACTGCGCCGTTGTTGACCACCGCAGCAGGGTTCTGGTTGAACATTTTGGAAAGAATATCATACAGCTCGGGATGATGCTCCTGCATGCGGGCGGGATTTTCAAAGAAATACTCCGACACCACGGCCAGGAACTCGCTTTCGTTCATGGCCGCATAAGGATTGATATCGGATTGGCCGGTTTCGATCCTTTTTATTTCGGCATGCATCACCTGCAGCCAGGGCATGCTGTAGCGGTGCTGCAAGAGGGACTGGGGCATGCCGTCCACCGTACCGTCCGTTTTGTCGACGAGGTGCACGAATTCGTGGATGGCCGTGTTGCTTTTGTCGGTGATTTCGGAGAAACCGCCGCGCAGGGCACTTTTGCTGAGCAACATCTGCCCGTTTAAAGGACCGCTGCCCACCATTCCCATGATAGACCGGCGGTCGCCTTCGAACTGGTATTTTTCGTCGAACGTATCGGGGTAGAGGATAACATTGGTCAGGTTGCGGTATTTCCAGCCCGGGAACGCAAAAATGGGTATCACGGCGCTGGCGGCGATCAGTACACGGTCGAGATCGTCCACATCCGTACCGACGCCTTCCACGGTCACATGGCCCATGAATTCAGTGACTTCCGAGGCAAAACGTTTTTTATCGGCGTCATTCAGCTGGCGGTAATATTTCACATGCTGCGCCAGCATCGATTCCACACCCTCCGCCGGCTTCACGCGCGGTTTGCGCCAGAACCACCAGAAGAGGAACAGGACAATTACGATCGGTATCAATACGGCTATCATACAACCAAATGTCGCAATTCACGCGCAGGCTACCAACATTTTCCGGACAATATTGTTTATATTCAGTAAAACCTAACCGTCCGTACATGCCGCGTTGGATAAGAATTTCACTCATTTCCGCTGGAAGCCTGCTGGCCCTGGTGATCGTATTATGGCTCATCCTGGCCCTGGTGATGCGCAGCCGCAAACAGGCCATCCTTTCCGAAATCACGCAACAGCTCAGCGAAACCATCGACGGCGACCTGGTGATCCGCGATATGGAACCCTCACTGCTCCGCGGTTTCCCGAATATTTCCGTGACCCTGAAAGATGTGACGCTGAAAGACAGCCTCTTTAACCGCCACGGCCATACACTGCTCGACGTCAGGGAGGTTTTCGTGAAAGTGAACCCTTTCGCCATCCTTCGCAACCAGGTCGATATCCGGCAGATCACGCTGGAAAACGGCGCCATTTACCTGTATACCGACAGTACGGGGTATTCCAACACCTACCTGTTCAAAGGCAAAAAGAAATCGCCGTCCGCCAAACCCAAAGAGCCCACCATCCGGGATATCCGGATGCGCAATATCCTGTTCACCTTCGAGAACCAGCCCAAATTCAAATTATACCGCCTCGATATCCGGTCGCTGCGCGGTGATATGGACTATAAAAACGGCGGATGGGTGTGCCGGGTGCGGAAGGAAATAAAAATCCTCGACCTTACTTTCAACACCTCCAAAGGCAGTTACGCCAAAGACAAAACGCTCACGGCCGACGTGAAAGTCAGCTGGGATAAGGTCAAAAAGATCCTCAACATCGCCGAACAGCCCTTCCGCTTCGACGGGCAGCCGGTGAAGATCGCCGCGGAGTTCAACCTTTCCACCCGGCCCGCTCATTTTAACCTCCATATCGCGGCGGAGAGCATCCCGTTCCGGATGGCCACCTCGCTGGTAACGCCGAATATTTCTTCCAAGCTCGACAGTCTCGATTTTGAAAAACCCCTCAACGTTTACGCCGATGTGCGCGGCCGGATGCAGTTCCGCGATACGCCCTATGTACGGGTAACCTGGAATACGGACAACAACGTGATGACCGGCAAAAACATTTCCCTGGAACGGGTCGGCTTCAAAGGCGCGTTCCTCAATGAAGTAAACCCCAACATGGGGCATAACAGCGCCAATTCACGGTTAAGTATATACGACTTCCGGGCGGAATTCGACAGCATCCCGGTTTCGGCGGATACCATCCGCGTGCTGAACCTGCAACAGCCGGTGCTCACGGGGCGTTTCAAATCACAGTTCCCGCTCACCCGGCTCACGCATCCCATCGGCGCGCACCTGTTCAATTTCACGAAGGGCACTGCGCTGGTAGACCTGGAGTATGCCGGCGGATGGGACCCGAAAGACACGGTGGCCGGTTATATCAAAGGCGTGGTGCAGATCAAAGACGGCGGTTTCGTATACGTACCCCGCAACCAGACGGTGCAGGAATGCCAGGCCACGCTCGACTTCACCGGCGCCGACCTTTATTTCCGGAACGTGCGCCTGCGCAGCGGCAGCAGTACCATGCAGCTCGAAGGCAGTATCAAAAACATGCTCAATTTCTATTTCGCCGCGCCGGAGAAAATACAAATGGACTGGACGCTGAACAGCCCCCTCGTGAACCTCAACGAGTTCCAGCGCTTTTTTGTGAAACGCGACCGCAAGCAGGCTGCCGCCTCCAGAAACCAGCGCCACAAGGCTTCCCGCGTGCTGCGGCAGCTGGAAGTGGTGCTGGAGGAATGCAGCGTGAACATACAGCTGGCCGTCAACAAAATCCGCTACCGCCAGTTTGCGGCGGACAATGTGCGCGCCGGCCTGCACCTGTCCAAAGAGCAGGTGCGCGTATTCGAGGTGGCGCTGCAAACCGCCGGCGGCTCCATGGTGGTGAACGGCCACATCGACCATGCCGGCAACGGCAATGATAAGTTCAGGATGGACGCCCGCATCCGCCAGGTGCAGGTAGACCAGCTGTTCCGCTCGTTCGAGAACTTCGGGCAGGATGGCATCGAAGCCAAAAACCTGAAAGGCACCTTTTCCGCCACCGCCAACATCACTGGCGGCATGCGCGAAGACGCCACCGTAAAGCCGCATTCCATGTTCGGCTCCGTGACCTTCGACCTGAACAAAGGCGCCCTCGTGCATTTCGAGCCCCTCGAGAACCTCGGCCGTTTCGTGTTCCGCAAACGGGACATGAGCAACATCACCTTCGAGCGCATCCACAACACACTCGATATCCGCGGCAACAAAATCATCATCCGTCCCATGCTCATCGCCAGCAGCGTGCTGAATATACAGCTGGAAGGCGTGTACGGCATGCCCAGGGGCACCGATATCAAAATGCAGGTGCCGCTCCGTAACCCGAAAAAGGACGAGCTAGTGACCGATGCCGACGAATTGCGGAAACGCCGTAAAAGCGGCATCGTCATCAACCTTAACGCCGTCGACGATGGCAGCGGAAAGGTGAAGCTGAAACTCGGAAAGGGGAAGGATGAGCCCACAAATGAGTAAATAAATCCCCACTACCACATTTTCAAACCCTTTACTACAGCCACTTCTGCAGGCAGGCGCTTTTTTTGCTGCATCTATCCGTAATCATTTTTTATTCATCTCTAAAACAGCCATGATGGAACCGAAAAATCTGCAGGACAAAAAAGTGGCGGTACTGGTTGCCGATGGATTTGAGGAATCGGAATTCACCAAACCCATCGAAGCTTTAAAAGCAGCAGGCGCCACCGTGGAAGTTATTTCCCTGAAAAAAGGATCCGTGAAAGCATGGGCGCACACCGACTGGGGTGGCGAATACCCCGTGGATAAAACAGTGGATGCCGTACAGTCGGCCGACTACGATGCGCTGGTATTGCCCGGCGGCGTGATGAACCCCGATCTGCTGCGGGTCAACAAAAAGGCGGTGGAATTCGTCAAAGGCTTCGCCGACGAGGCCAAACCCATCGCCGCCATCTGCCACGGCCCCTGGACGCTGATCGAAACAGGCATGGTGCAGGGCCGCAAGATGACATCATATCCTTCGATAAAAACTGACCTGGTGAATGCAGGTGCAGCATGGTCCGACCGGGAAGTGGTGGTCGACAACGGGCTTGTCACCAGCCGCAGACCGGACGATCTGCCGGCTTTCTGTGAGAAAATGATTGAGGAAATTGCAGAGGGACAGCACCTTTCAAGATCCAGAGGCGTCCATCAGTTAGGTTAACCCAAAGCGGGAAGGCGGTTTGCAAAAGTCGCCTTCCTGTTTTTACAAGCGCCCCGCGCCACGTTTTGGAAAAGAATGCGTAAATTTATACACAACAGCTATTCACCTAACAAATTGAATATCACCCCTTTCATATTCCAGCAAGGAATTTGGCAATATCACCGTAAAACAGATGCTATGGACCAGGAACACGAAATGGACAAACCCCAGGCGGGGTACATGTACGAAAACTCTACCCTCATCAACGTATCGAAGAACGGCCGTATTTTATCCGCCGCCGCAGGCGCTGCCCTGCTGTATTCCGGTATTTGCGGCATCGGCAAAAAGCCTGTAAACGGTCTTTGCCAGGTACTCGCCGGCGGTTACCTGCTGTACCGCGGTATTTCCGGCAATTGCCCCATCAAGGCCATGATCGAAGGCAACGATCACGCGCATCATGCAAAGGCCATCAACATCCGCACCTCCGTGCTCGTGGACGCGCCCATTGCCGACGTGTATGCCTACTGGCGGCAGCTCGACAACCTGCCCGCATTCATGGGCCACCTGCACGACGTGCACCTGCTCGACAACCACCGTTCGCACTGGACCGTGAAACTCATGGGCGACCTGACCCTCGAGTGGGACGCGGAAATCGTGGACGAACGGGAAAACGACTTTTTCGGCTGGCGCTCGCTCGAAGGAGCCACCGTGATGAACGCCGGGAAGGTGCGGTTCAGGGAAACACTGAGCGGCGGCACGATCATTTACGTGACGATATCATACCGCCCGCCCGCCGGGTATGCCGGCGCCGGGCTCGCCAAACTGCTGAACCCCGCGTTTGCGCGGCTGGTGAAGCACGATGTCAAGAACTTCAAACATCACCTCGAACATCTTTACGGTTGACAAACGCAAGAAACCCCGGTGATTCCACCGGGGTTTCTTTTTTCACAACCAACATCCTGTATGCTATGGCCTGAATGTTTTAAATGTATCCGGTTTCGGCTGGTTGGACGTGTCACGGTCTTTGTGTTTGTCTTTCTTTTTCTTCTTCTTGGTAGAGTCCTGCGGATTATCCGGTACCGTGTCGAGCGCGTTCCAGCTTATTCCGTCCGTATGCGAAGGAGCCGGCTGGCTGGAGAAGCTGCTGCTTCCCTGGGCCATAATAAACACTACAAAAATTGTAATAATACCAATAGGTGTGATTCGCCATTTCATAATAGAAAAGTTTTTATGTTGACAATTGCATTAAACGGTGATGTCTTTGGTTTGCGGCAAAATCCGCTCCACCCTTAACAGCAGCGGAAACAGCTATAAATATGTGTAATTCATTGCCCAACAACAATTAAGGGAGTAATTGTTTTCCACGCAATGCGTCGAGCACCTGGGTGATCAGCCTGTGCCGGGCCGCGTTATAGGCGCTGATATGGTTGTTGTCGATCCAGAGGGTGATGGTCAGCTTGAGGTTCGTGCCCTCGATGCCGGAGAAAAACACTTCCGGCGGGCGGTCGTCGTCCAGCAGTTCTTCCTGGCTCGAAATCCCCCGGATGGTGTCGATGATCTCGTTCAGCACCGGCGGCGGCTCTTTGTTGAAGGGTACCAGTATGCTCAGCTCTATTTTCCGCTCTTTGGTGAGGGAGTGGTTGATGATGGGTTTCTGGAAGATGTCTTTATTGGGGATGATGATGTACAACCCGTCGGACGTGCGCATGGTGGAGCTCCGGAACTGGATGTTTTCCACCGTGCCCGTAAAACCGTTGGTTTCGATGATGTCGCCCACATCGAACGGTTTGCGGAAGGTGATGTAAATGCCCGAGATGAAATTCGCCGTCAGGTCCTGGAACGCAAAACCCAGCGCCAGGCCGATGATCCCTGCGCCCGCCAGCAGGGACGACACCGCTTTGTCGAGTTTCAGCACTTCCAGGGCCGTAAAGATGCCGATGGTGAATACCACGAAGTAGGCCATGCCGCTGATCAGGTTGCTGATGGCCGTTTTATCGGAGATTTTGCATGAAATCCGGTATACCAGCCTGCGGATGAGGCGCGCCAGCAGGTAAAAAGCGATAAAAATGACGATGGCCAGGGCCAGGTTCGGCAGCATCCTGATGGCGGCTTCGCCCCAGCGCTGCAATTTGTCGAAAATCAGTTGCGTCCATTCCATAGGGGGGATGGGTACAAATAACGCACCAGCAGCCGTAGCGCTGCGCAAATACCTTGCGTACCAATCCGTATATTTGCCGTATGTACGCCATCGTCGACATCGAAACAACAGGAGGGCACGCCAGTGCCGGCTGCATTACGGAAATTGCCATTTATGTACACGATGGCCGGGAGATCGTGGAGCAATACGAGACTTTAGTGAATCCCGGCCGCCCGATCCCCCGGTATATCCAGGCGTTGACGGGCATTACGGACGAAATGGTGGCCGACGCGCCTTATTTCGACGAGGTAGCCCATAAAGTGTTCGAACTGCTGCAGGGCCAGATTTTCATCGCCCACAACGTCAATTTCGACTATTCCTTCCTCAAACACCAGCTCGACGGCTGCGGTTATACCCTGCAAAGTAAAAAACTCTGTACGGTGCGGCTGAGCCGGAAGGTATTTCCCGGCTTCCCTTCATACAGCCTGGGGAATTTGTGCCGCCAGTTGGGGATCAATATCCAGCAGCGCCACCGCGCCGCCGGAGACGCCCTGGCCACCGTGCAGGTTTTTGAGCGCATCCTCACGGCCGACACTGAAGGCGCCATCGCACAGGCGCTCCATGCCCGTTCCCGCGAAAAATGGCTGCCCCTGCACCTGCCGCAGGAACAGGTGGCCGACCTGCCTTCGTGCCCCGGCGTGTATTATTTCCATAACGCCAAAGGCAAAGTGGTGTACGTAGGCAAGGCCCGCGACATCAAAAAACGCGTGACCAGCCACTTCACCGGCAACAGCGCCGGCCGCCAGCGCCAGGAATTCCTGCGCAACATCCACAGCATCAGCTATGAAAAGACCGGCACGGAACTGATGGCCTTCATCCTCGAATCCATCGAAATACGCCGCCTCTGGCCGGAGTACAACAACGCCCAGAAACGCATCGAATTCAAATTCGGCATCTACACCTTCGAAGACCAGCAGGGCTACCTGCGCCTGGCCATCGAAAAACGCCGCAAATACACTTATCCCGTATTTACCTTCAACCTCCTCACGGAAGGCCACCAGCTGCTCCGCGACCTCGTGAAAGCGTTCAAGCTCTGCCACAAACTCTGCTTCCTGCAAACCGACCACGACGCCTGCGTGGGCCTCGCCGAAAAAACCTGCAAAGGCGCCTGCGAAAAGAAAGAAAAGCCCCACCGCTACAACAAACGCGTCCAGGCCGCCATCCTGCACCTGCAGGCCAGCCAGCCCTCTTTCGCCATCTTCGACGGCGGCAGAACGGCCACGGAACAGAGCTGCATCCTCATGGAAAAAGGAAAGTTCTACGGCATGGGATACCTGCCGCGCGATGTAGCCGTATCCGACAGCACCGCATTGAAAGACATGTTAACGCAGTACCCGGAGAATGAATTCATCCGCAACCTGCTGCGGCAGTATACCGGGTCGAAAACGGCGAGGTTGGTGAATTTGTAGGCCCCTGCACCGTATGTATTAATTGCTTCTTAGATTGGAATATTTTTTATTGAAAAAGTGGAATATTTTTCTAATAAAAAGTAAAATTATGTACCTTTGATTAAATTCATTCAATGGAAAGGAAGATTTATGGACTTCAGGACGCACTGGCTATCCTGGGAGAAACCCGAAATGAGATTTTCAATTCTATCGACAATGGTTTTGAGGATTTCCTTAAAATATGGCAATTCATAAATACGCTGGAAGGAGGGCCGGTTAGCTACAAGATGAGAACGAAGGCAGGGATAGTTCATGAACAGATCAAGAAATACGCGATGAATACTCTGAGCGGAAAGGCCGGTATAAAAGTGGATGAATTCAGAGGAATTTTTGGTGTACAAATTAATGAGGAGTTGTTTATCAGATTCAAAAAAATGGATGATACTTATGCCGTGCGTAATTTACAAACCTCACAGCACAAGACATACATGAAACAGGGATTTATTGAGGGATTTCCAAACGAGCCAACACTGTTGTTCGCCGGATATATTCCCGATAAAGCCTTCTCAAAGATCAAAGGGGCTTACATCGCATGCTGGATTGGCTCAGTCCTGGAATGGGTGGATGAGGCCGGCAATTATCGGGTGGAACAAATGAGATTGGATTTTGATAGCGAAAGAGCAGACGAACTATTTCCAGCCATTGAAAAAAGAATTAAGGCCAAAAAGGGCACACACACCGGCGACAAGAAGACGGGTACGGACGGTGAATAATTTCCTTACATGAGACACTTTAATGCAGAAATATTAAAACTAGCACGAGAATCAAGATTTTTAACTCAGACGGAGCTTTCGATCAAGCTCGGGGTGGAGCAGGGCACCGTTTCTAAAATTGAGAATGAGACTTTATCCTGTGAAGAAAGTCTTGCTGCTAAGATTTCCGAAGTGTTAGATTATCCTATATCTTTTTTCTATCAGGAACGAAAGGTTTTTGTCGTAGAAGGTCATTACAGGCGGAAATTGTCGACCTCAGTGAAAAAAATGAAACAATATGTTGCTCAAATGACATTAGCTGAGTGGCATTTCTGGAAGTTGATCGATGCAGTGGAATTGCCTCCTGTAAATCTCCCCAAATGGGATATTAATCAGGACGGCGGAGCTAACATTGCGGCGAAATATGTTCGTGATTATTGGAAGATCCCCAAAGGACGAGTTTCAAATCTGACCAAATTTGTTGAAGATAACGGGATTCCAATTATTCAGCTGGAACTTGGGGAGCTGGATGCGCTTAGTACATTTATACAAAATCAGATTCCAGTTATTTTCATTAACAAGAGCTTACCGGCCGATAGATACCGGCTAACTATAGCACACGAGCTTGGACACCTTGTTATGCACTTTGGCGCTAAAATTGAAAATGGAAGAGATTTGGAAAGTGAGGCATACCAATTTGCCATTGAGCTCTTAATGCCGGAAAACGAGGTTGGGTTGAGCTTTCAAAAATTAACTATCGAAAAATTGGCCAACTTGAAGGCATATTGGTATATCTCAATGCAGGCATTATTAAAATATGCCAATACCTTGACCCAAATCACCCCCAATCAATACAAATATCTTTGGATACAAATGGGCACACTTGGTTATCGAAAATCCGAGCCCGTTAGTATTCCTAAAGAAAAGCCATTACTTATCTCAGAGATTATTGAAACCTATACGTCAGATCTTGATTATAGCAAGGAAGAATTAGCCAAATTGTTGATGTGCAGCATGAACGATCTGGAAAGGTTATATTTTGATTCGATTAAACTCCGGGTTGTTCGCAAATAAATGTCCCATGTACACAAGCATTGCTACTACTTGCCGAGCAAATGAAGATTTTTGTGCCGAATCCCGAATATCTTTAAATAATACCTACCTTTAAGTATAACTTTTTATCACCTTTTCCCTTCTTTCATTACTCCATTAGCTATCCCTAAAGCGCCAAATCCTGTAAAAGACCCCGACAACGCGAGAATTTAAATCCTAAATCGTAAAATTATGCCTAAGTATGTTATCGAACGCGAAATTCCCGGCGCAGGAAAATTGTCAGGAGAAGAATTGAAAGCAATTTCACAAACTTCCTGTGGCGTCCTGAGCAATATGGGGCCCCAAATTCAGTGGATACACAGCTATGTGACCGGCGATAAAATTTACTGCGTTTATTTCGCGGCTAACGAGGAACTGGTCCGTGAGCACGCAAAACAGGGCGGGTTCCCTGCGAATGCCGTCAACCAGGTGACTGCTATTATTGATCCTGCAACCGCAGAGTAGGACTTATAAACACATTTGAAACCCCTGGCTCCTAAAAGGAGAAAGCCTGTAGATAGTTATTTACAGGTTCCAAACTCGTATTGAGCAGTACCGGGATAACATGAAGATTCAATACATTCCGGGAATGCCGTAAATTAGTTCTTCTATAGCAAGTAAGATTTTAGTTCCGCATTCTTTCCCTTACCCGACCCTCAACACCATCCCGGCCCCCTGTTTCGCATTACCCCAAATCCCCCCGTCCGGCTCCGGTGAGCCCATCTGAATGCCTATCGCTAACATCAGCGTTTCGTCTTCAGCTGCCGCATGCGGCAGCTGCATCGTGATCGTCTGCCGGTCTGTGGGCTGCGTCAGGTGCACCCAGGGTGTATCCTTCGTTTCCCGGCTTCTCGGGTACGGGCACCGCTGGTAGTCCCATTGAGGGTCGTGCATAAAGTCCTGGATAGGGCCGAAACTGAACACCAGCCGGTAGTACGACGCCTTCCACGGCGAAAACAGGTTCATCCCGGGAATGAGCGGCGGCACTTCGATGGTAGCGGTGCCCTGTTCCCGGTTGATGGAGGCATGCAGGGGCTGGCGGATGATGCCGCCGAAAGGGTGAACACGGTTGAGTTGAAACCCTTCCAGCAGAAATCTGTACCGTGAAATCCGGATGTTCCTTTCCCCGCGATTGCCGGTGTCGCATTTGAGCTGGATTTTTTTCATGATGGCGGTCAGTGGCGGAAAGACGTTATAATCCGCCAGCCGGGCAACGGGGTGCAGCTGGTCGTGGATGTAGGCGGCGAGCTTTGCGCAGCCGGAAAATTCCACGTTGTTCTGCCGGGTGCGCTCGAACTCGGGGGCTTTTTTGATTCTTTTCTTCGATACCCCGCCTTTCCTGCGGACAATAATGCGGTCGATGCCGGGGAGGCGGTAGTAAGTAAAGTCACCAACGGTGCCGGTAAACTGTGTAGCGTTCGGATCAAGGAATCCCATAGTGATAGCTTTAGGGTGAAACAATAGGAACTGAATTTAACACTATTTCCCAGACCTACCAACAAGCTATTTCCCACCTGGTTAGTTCCTTCTTTTAAAAGAAGGAATCAACAAGGGATAGAATAGGGCGGAACAAGGAAGGAACAAGGGCTCAACTCTCTGTAAATACAATGTCAGTAAAGCTTTCAAGCCGATTGAGGCTTGAGAATCCAAACTTACGATGGGATTGCTCGCTATAGTAGGAAAATCCTGTTGAAGCTCCCCCTTTTTGGGCTTCCGGTTAGGGGTTTACGCCTCTTGGTTAGCAAAACTTATTACCGATTACTCCGTTTGGTATTCAATGCGTTGCCACACGTTTGCGGAATCACCTGTTTAAGCCTTGCGAGCCTTCCGCCTTCTTCATCCTATTCAATATTTGCGGCCACTCCCGATTCATAGAATACGCGGGCAACGGGCTACCAATAGCCATAACCATCGCTTTTCACAAAGATGTTTGTTTGAAGGAGTGATGTGATCAACCGGTGAAACTACACCCGCCATCCCGCAGCTTTCTTCTCATCCACCAGCGTATTTTTCTGCTTCTCCGCATCCGCGGCATCCATACAGGTCTGCACCTGTATCTGGCCTTTCGTGCCCGTTTTGCCCTGGCGGATGAATAACCGGGCGCCGCTCACCGCGATTTCCCAGAACTTCTCATTTTTCCCTTCGCCCTGCAAGAGGCGGATGGTGCCGTCGGGGAGGTTGTCTTGCGGGAGCAGGCTGTTGAGCGGGGCGGCATCGGCGGTTTTGCCGAGGTGTTTCAGCAGGTCTTCCAGTACACGCTGGGGCTGGAGGAGCCAGTCTTTCGCATATACCGTCACCGTTTTCCAGCCGAAGCTTTCCAGGATCGCGGGGCGCTGGTAGTATTGTTCCAGTACGTTTTCGTGCTGGTAATACTGCTCGTCGTCCACGATGATGCTGAGGGTGTAGGCTTTGTCGTCCGGCCTGGCTTTTACGGCGAGGGAACATTTGAAACCGCTCTGGCCCACCTGTTCGCTGACGGAAAAGCCCTGCTGTTCCAGTTGTTCGCGGATCTCGCCGAGGATAACGGTACCGCCCGCACGGCGGTGGGCGGCGTGGCGGCCGGAAGACAGGCCGTGCAGGATGTTGCCGGCCATTTGCATGTTACCGGTGCTCACGGTTTCGGCGTATTGGAGGAAGCGGCGCAGGTAGTTGGCGCCGGCATTGTAGACGTTAGTGATCTGGTGATGGTGGATGCTGCTCACTACGGCCATGTGCTGTTTCGCGCGACTGAAAATCACGTTCAGCCGTTTTTCGCCGCCTTTCTTGTTGATGGGCCCGAAGTTCATCGACATCTTCCCGCGATGGTCGGGTGCGTAGCAAACGCTCATGATGATGATGTCGCGCTCGTCGCCCTGCACGTTTTCGAGGTTTTTCACGAACAGGCCGGTGAACTGGCCTTCGTCCATGCGCTCGGTGGCGTCTTCGAGCAGCTCCTCGAACTTCCTGTCGTTGGCGGCCAGTGTTTCCAGCGCGGTGTTGATGGCATGCTGCTGCTCCTGGCTGAAGGCTACGATGCCGATGCTTTCGGGGCGTTTTTTCAGGAGCATTTCACGAACGAGGTGGGCGATGTACGTGGCTTCGGCGATGTTGCCGCGTTTCAGGTACGTGCCGCCGGGCAGGTGATGGAAACTGATGCTGCGGTCGAGCAGGGCGGACACGTTGAACATGGCGTCCGACGGTTCCTTGACGCTGATAGCGGGTTTCGGCGCACTGTGAATGCTGCGGTCGGGGATGGTGAGCAGGCCGGCGTCGTAGAAGGCGTGGTTGCTGTAGCTGATCAGCGTTTCGAAATGGCTGCGGTAATGCCAGCCCAGCATGTAGCTGTTCATTTTACGGGCGCCCTGTACCAGCAGGCTGTCGGCGTCGGCGCTGAGGATCTCGTCCTCTTCATCGTCGCGCTCCAGGTCGTCCGGGTCGCCGCTTTTCGCGGAGAAGAAGTCCGTGGGCGGCATCTGTTTATCGTCGCCCACGATGATCGTTTGCGGGGCGCGGTAAAGGGAAGGCACGCCTTCTTCCAGCGTGATCTGGCTGGCTTCGTCAAATATCACGGCGTCGAAAAACGGCTGATCGAGCGCCAGGGAATCGCTCACGCTGAGCGGGCTCATGAGCCATACGGGTTTCAGGTCTTTCAGCACCAGGCCGCTGCTGCGGCTGGTGAGCTCGCGGATGCTTTTGTACCGCATGCTTTTGGCGAACTCGTTTTCGAGGAGTTTACGGCCTTCGGCATAATTGCGGGCTTCTTCCTGCTGCGCGGGCTCGAGCTGCGAGGCGGCTTTGCCGGACAGCTGCACGTGTTCTTTAAAACGCTCCCGCACATGCGCGCGGATGAAGTCGGCATTCAGCTGCAGCAGCGTGCCGTAACAATGCCTGATCTCTTCCACGGCTTTTTCGACGGTCTGGCCGGTGGTGTTGGCGAATGTTTTATCGTGACGGTAAAAATGCCGCAGGGTTTTATGGGCCATGCCGGCTTCCATTTCCGAAGGCGTCCAGGGAAGGGCGCGCAGCGCCTGTTTGAAGGCGGCGGGCATGCCGATGTAATTGCCCAGCGCGGGGAGCAGTTCTTCCAGTGCGGGCGCATTGAGGCGGATGCTTTCGAGCAGGTCGGCCAGTGTGCGGAACTGTTGTGGCGGCGCGTCCTGCAATACCTGTTGCAGGCCCTGGTCGAGGCGGTGGATCGGCTCATAGAGGCGCGCCAGTTGTATCACCGTGGTTTCGGCCTGCGGGTGCTGGAGCAGGTATTGCAGCGCGGGATCGTTGAGACCGCTGCGCAGGCGTTCGATGGAAAGCCAGGTGAGCTCGATATTGTCGATGTGGTAATGCTGCTGGGTATTGCGCCGCGTATCGGCGAGGCGGCGGGCGGCGTCGTACTCTTCCTTCAGCAAAGCCAGCAGCTGGCTGTACACGGGCGGTACGCTGTGCCGGGAAAAGTCGTACTGCGCCTGCATCTGTTTTTTCAGCCGGCGCCAGTTGCCGAACAGGAAACGCCAGAACGAATTTTCATACCGCGCGGCGATGGCCAGCGCCTGCAGCGTATCCTGCTCGCTGAACTTCTGCACCCAGCCGGCGTTCTGCGCGGCAGCCTGGTCGGCGGCCTGCTGCAGCGCCTTGCATTGCTGCACGGCTTTGGCGAAGTTCTGGGCCTGCGGCGTTTGCGGGTTCACCAGCTGCAGGTTGCCGCTTTCGGCGAGGGGCAGCAGGAGGGTGGCATGGCGCACCAGGTGCTGCAACGCGTCGAGCGTTTCGGCTTTCACGCCGGTGGCCTGCAGGGTTTGCAGTATATCGTCGAGCTGGGCGGTGCTGGTGGTGATGAGCGTTTGCAGGCGGGTAATCGGCTGCTCCGCGGCAAACACCTGTTCGTTCACTTTGCTCAGGGGATGCACGGCAAACACGGGATCGGCGCCGCTTTCTTCGAGCGCATCGCCCAGTTGCTCCACCATCGCACCGTATTGTAGCCACAGTTTGTAATGAGGCACGGTTTCTTCCACCGCGGCCTCTAGGGGCTGCAACTGTGGTTTGAGGGACAGCAGCCGTTCGATGAGGCTGCGGATGCCCACACCGGCCTGTTCCTGCTCACCGGCATGCGTATCATGAAAATGCTGGAGCAGTTCGAGCTGCCGTTGCAGGTTATGCAGCAGGGCGTTGCGTTTGACGGTGACGCTGTGCAGGTCCGGGCCGGCCTTCAGGAACGATTCGTAAGTCAGCTTCAGGTCTTTGATAAAACTGCGCTTGTCGCCCTGGCTGTCGTGAATATAACAGCACAGCTCATCGAGCCCCTGTTGTTTGAGGCGGTGGTACACCACGTCGAGCGCGGCCCTTTTTTCACAGACGAACAGCACCTGTTTGCCGCGTGCCACGAAGTCGGCGATGAGGTTGGTGATGGTCTGGCTTTTGCCGGTGCCCGGCGGGCCCTGGATGATATAGCTTTCCCCGTTGCGGGCCTGGAGGATCGCCTGTGTCTGCGTGGGGTCGGCCTGTATCACATGATACCACTCATCCGGCAGCGATGCGGCCTCCATGGCGGAGGGCAGGGGTTTCGGCTCCGCGCTGAATAATTGTTCGAATACCGGGTGCTGCTGCGGCTGGTCGATCACCGCGTTGTAGTCCTGCACCAGGCTCATCTTTTTATAATTGAAATTCCCCAGCACCACATGGCAGGTGTCGAACTCCCAGCGATAGGGGTTCTGCTGCCCGTCCGCCAGTTCGAACAGTTCATGATCGGCCACGGCGGCGGGTACGGGGATGTCCTTTTTCAGTTTCTGCTGGTATTGCTGCAGCGTTTCACGGGCTTCTTTATAGATCAGGCGGATGCGAGGCTTCTGCATGTATTGCAGCACGATGCCGCGGTTGGCGCCTTCCACCTGCACCTGCAATTGTCGGTGGAATGCTTCCACCGTCGTTTCCTCGAGGTCGATCATATCGGGCAGCACGATGCCGTACAGTTCCCTTAGCTGGTTGGCCAGCACGGGATTCACTTCGGCATTGTTATCGGTGATCTCGAGCACGTACTGATCACCGCCGGTCTGTTTTTTCTTTTTCAGTTCTACCGGGATAAGCAGCAGGGGGCTGAGGATGCTTT
Organism: Chitinophaga lutea; assembly: GCF_003813775.1. Taxonomy (NCBI): domain Bacteria; kingdom Pseudomonadati; phylum Bacteroidota; class Chitinophagia; order Chitinophagales; family Chitinophagaceae; genus Chitinophaga; species Chitinophaga lutea. The sequence continues at coordinate 424,980 of NZ_RPDH01000002.1, forward strand.
CTTCGGGCTCTTCGGGAAGATTATGCCATTTGAGGAAGGCCACCACCAGCTTCAGCTGGCTGAAGCCGTATTCCTGCACGTCGCGGCGGGCTTCGAGCCTGATTTTATTCAGCACGGCGGGCAGGTACGGATGATCTTCGAAACGGAGGTATTTGTTGAGCGACAGTTCCTGCATACCGGTCACTTTCTCCGCGATCTCGTCGTTCCAGGTAAAGAGCAACTCTGGACGGATGCTCTGGTGATGCAGCACCATCGGCACGCTGCTGAGTGTGAGGTTGGCGAAGCGGGCGTTGGATTTATAGAACAGTAACCGGTTGCGGCGGCTGGTGTCGAAGAGGCGGTTGCGCAGTTTGTTGAGGATGAATTCCTGCCGGGCGCTGCGTTCCTTGTACACCCAGCCGGCTACCTCGGTGAGGTCGGTCTGTTTTTCGGGATCGAAGTCGCGGTAATTTTCGAGGCGGTGGATCGCTTCCTGTAAGTCCTGCGTACGCCGGGCGCGGTCGAGCTCCGTCATTTCGGTGATGAGCGTGCCTACGGCGGGATGGATCTGTTTATGCTGCAAGGGGTGCAGGCGCTGTGCGGCCAGTTCGTCGAGGTTTTCGGGATCATAGAGATCGAGCCCCAACGCCACGGCGGCCAGCACCTGGCCGAGACAAAAAATATCCGTTTGCTGGTCGTGGTGGCCGAGCAGTATTTCATAAGCACTGAAACCGGGCACATACGCCGCATGCTGCAGGGGCTGCTGCGGATCTTTATGCACCTGCAGGTTGATGATACGGTCGTCCTCCGTTTTCAGTTTCACTTTATCCACCACTTCAAAGTGCGGGTTATGCTGCTGAAACAGCGCGGCCACCCGTTCCGGTGCGTCGAGCGGGGCGTGGGCGAGCAGTTCATCGGTATGAACGGTGCGGTTGTCCGCGAGCAGGGCATCCTGGTCGAAGGCGGCTACGAGGCCGGCGTCGTGTATGCGCTGTACGCTTTTAAAAAGCGGGAGAACGGCGGCGATCACATCGTCCGTGGTGTAGGCTCCGTGTTGAAAGGCGGTTTTCAGAAACTGCCGGAAAGAGATCATCGTCAAGGTAAATAATTAAGCTGAACTGAGATAGCCGGGCATATTCGGGCTGCCCAAAATTACCGGTTTCCGTCGTGGGGGCCAAGTGCAAAACATCCACATTTTCCGCTTCGATGTTGAATTCTTCCGCCTCGCTGTATCCGGGGCGGCCGCCGGGGAAAGACGGATTTAATTTGCGCTAAAAGCTCCCGGCATGAAAACGTTGTTACTTTGCCTGCTGACAGTTACAGCCTCCTATAACGCCTTTTCGCAACAGATTATTGGAAGGGTGAAAGATAAAAACAACCGCCCGCTGGAAGGGGCCAGCGTGAGCCTCGCCGGTACGGCAGACGGGGCCACGGCCGATTCCGCCGGCAGGTTCAGTTTCCCCACCCGCGCCACCGGTGCGCTCCACCTGGTGATCAGTTACATCGGTTACAAACCGAAGCAGCAGCCCGTGCAGCTCAACGTGCCGGTGGAGATCACCCTCGACAAAGACCCCGCCACGCTGGCCCCGGTGGTGGTATCCGCCGGCAGCTTCACCGCCGGCGATCAGAGCAAGGGCGCGGTGATGACGGCGATGGACGTGATATCCGTAGCCGGCAACGGCGGCGATGTGGCCAACGCCGTGCGCACCCTGCCCGGCGCCCAGCAGATCGGGGAGCGGGAGGGATTGTTCGTAAGGGGCGGCACCGGCCAGGAAACGCGGCAGTTCGTAGACGGCACCCTCGTACCGCAGCCGTATTTCGTGACCCTGCCCGGCCTGCCGCAGTTCAACCGCATTTCGTCGCCGTTCCTCTTCGACGGCATCATCTTCAGCAGCGGCGGTTATTCCGCCGTATACGGCCAGGGCCTCAGCGGGGCGTTGATCATGGAAACGCAGGACCTGCCGGAAAAATCTTCCGCCGTGATCGGCATCTCGCCCATGGTGGCCGTGGCCGGCGTGCAGCGGCTCGCCCGCAACAAACGCAGCAGCTTCAGCCTGAATACCCGGTACATGACCTGGCAGTATTACGCCCGCCTGGTGCCGCAAAACCCGGAATACGCCAAAGGGCCGGCCTATTCGGTGACCGAAGCGAACCTGCGCGCCAGAACGGGGAAAACGGGCATGCTGAAGGTGTATGCGAATTTCGGGTACAACCAGACGGGGCTGTACCGGGATGATATCGACAGCGCGGGACTGAAAAACAAATTCGAGGCGCAGGACCGGAACCTGTATGTGAACATCAGCCACCGCAGCACGCCCGGCAAAAACTGGCGGCTCGACCTGGCCACGGCCTTCAATCACAACTCCACCGACATCCACCGCTCCCTGACGGACGCTCAAAAGAACCCCGTCTTCATCCCCGACACGCCTTTCCGGCAAAAAGAAAACTACTATAACGGCACCGCCACCTTCTGGCAGGCCAAGGGCGTGGTGAGCCGTTATTTCACCGGCAACCACGTACTGAAGGCCGGCGGCGAAGTGCAGGCAGGCGAGCAGGACCATCTCTACGCCGGTTTCGCCGAAATGGAATGGAAACTTTATCATTCCCTCGCACTCCGCACCGGTTTACGGTATGAATATTCAACGATACTGCGCGACGCCGTGCTCGCCCCGCGCATCAGCATGGCTTACCGGCTGAGCGACGGCTCGCAGCTGAACGCGGCATACGGCGTGTTTTACCAGAAGGCCGAAACGCGGTACCTGCTGGCGGCGCCGTACCTGCCGCAGGCGAAAGCATCGCACTACATCCTCAATTACCTGCGGCACAGCAGCGGGCGCCTGTTCAGGGCGGAGCTGTTCTACAAACAATATCACCGCCTCCTCAAAACGGCGCCGCACCTCGATATGAGCGGTAGCGGGCATGCCAGGGGCGTCGAGTTTTTCTGGCGCGATAAAAAAAGCGTGCAGGGGCTCGATTACTGGGTGAGTTATTCGTACCTCCACACCGAACGCAACCACCTGGATTTCCCGAAGATGATGGCCCCCTCGTTCGCTTCTCCGCACACCCTCACGGTAGTGGCCAAACGATTTTTCGAGCCCATCCGCACGAGCGTGAACATTTCGTATGCCCTGGCCGCCGGCCGCCCTTATTATGATATTTCGGCCAAAGGCGTGCTGCGCGACAAAGGCACCGCCAAAACCTATAACGTGCTGAACCTCGGCCTGGCCCATATGCTGAGCCTGTTCCCGAAATGGAAGGAAAAAGACTTCACCGTAATTGCAGCCGGCATCAACAACCTATTGGGCACCAGGCAGGTATTCGGCTATGAGTACAGTTACAACGGCCAGCGAAGGATGCCCGTTACGCTGCCGGCTACACGGAATTTTTTCATCGGCATCTTTATGAGCCTGGGCATCGACAGAACCGACGATTTTCTTAACGAGAATTTATAATCAAATCACACAACATGAAAAGGATCATCGCATCTCTCGCCGCTTTGCTGGCAGTGTTTACCCTCAAAGCCCAAACCCCGCTCGCAGGGGCCGTTTCCAAACTCAACGCCGCCCATACCGCGGGCGAATACCAGCAGCTGGCCAATGAATTCCAGCGCCTCGCCGGCGCGGCGCCGGACGACTGGCTGCCAACGTACTACGCCGCCGTGAGCAACATGCGGCTGGCATTCCTCCACAAAGACAAAGCCATGCTCTTTGCCGACCAGGCCGAAGCGCAGATCAAAAAAGCCGTGGCGCTGGTGACGCCGGCCGGTAACAAAAAGGACCTCGCAGAAGTGTACACCGTGTACAGTTTCATCAACCGCGCCAGGGTGGAAGCCGACCCGATGAGCAACGGCCGCAAGTACGGCCCCGTGGCAGGGCAGCAGCTGGCGCAGGCCCGCAAGGCTGACCCCGGTAATCCCCGTGCGCTGTACCTCGACGGTCACATCAAATACCAGACACCCGCGATGTGGGGCGGCGACAAGAAAAAAGCCAGAGAACTGTTCGCGGAGGCGCTCAAACAGTTCGATGTGAAGCCCGCTTCCGACACCGCGCCGCAATGGGGCCGCGAAGATTGTGAAAAAGCGATTCGTGTGGATTGAACCTAAAATAAATCCACCATCTGAAAGCCGGTGACAATGAAATGTTTAAAACGGCACAACAGGATCGAAGGACGTGAAAGGCAGGAGGGAAGCGGCATCGCAGGGAAGTAACAGGCGGGTTGAGCACCGGGGATATTGGTGTTGTTCCAACACAAAACAGGCAATTTTCATAACATCATGAACCTAAGTATTTTAAAAATGAAAGCATCCACAGAACGGAAAATCATACGCTGGCTCCATATTGTGCTCAGCATCCCGGTGATCGGTTATATTTACGGGCCGGTGGCCCGCATCCCGAATGCGGCGGCCGCCGTTCAGTTCGTATTCTTTCCGCTGATCGTACTCTCGGGCCTCTGGTTATGGAAAGGGCACTGGGTAAAAAAACAACTGTAAATTACAGGGAATGAACACCTTCTTCAACAAATACGCCGTGCGCATCGCCGTCACCCTGGTGTTTGTAGTGGTGGCCTGGACGATCAGGGCCAGCCTGGCGCCGATGCCCTTTTACCGGCACCTGCTGGCCTCCATACCCGTGGTGATCATCACGCAGTTCATCTGGAGCGTGCTCAACCTCATCCATAAACTGCTCAACCGCTGGATGCCGTTCCGCCAGTACCTCTACAGCCGCATCATCCTGCAGATCACCGTGGGGCTGCTGCTGGTCTGGGGCCTTCGGAGCTTCGCCCTGTACATGGCGCCGCGCGTGCTCGACATCACCATCGAACCGCTGGCAAGGGCCATGATCGCCACCATCAACAACCTCGTGTCGATCACCGTGAACCTGGCGCTCATCAGCGAGTACTTCACCGGCCGCTGGAAACAGAGCATCGTGAAAGCGGAACGGCTGGAAAAGGAAAAAGTGCAGATGCAGTTCATGCACCTCAAAAACCAGGTAGATCCGCATTTCCTGTTCAATGCGTTTACGTCGCTCGACAGTCTTGTGAAAACGGATCCCGACCTGGCGTCCCGTTTCATCGGCCACCTTTCTAAAGTATACCGCTATGCATTGCAGCACCGGGATAAAGACCTGGTGCCGCTGCATACGGAGCTGTCGTTCCTCGGGCATTATATCACTTTACAGAAAATCAGATTTGGCCCTGCCCTGGAGATTGATATCCAGGTGGATGAAAAGCACCACGACCGGCGCGTGGCCATGGTCACGCTTCAAATGCTGATAGACAATGCCGTGAAACACAACGAGGTGCATGCGGCGCATCCGTTACGCATACGGATATACGTGGAGAACGATTATCTCGTTGTAGCCAATAACAAACAGATTCGCAGGCAGTTGGCCGTGTCTGATAAACAAGGGCTGCAGCAGCTGCGGCAGCTCTATACTTTTTTAGGAGAACGGGAAGTGATGGTGCAGGATGGTGACGATACCTTCAGTGTGGCCCTTCCTTTGCTGTAAAACCGATCGCATGAACATTCTCATACTGGAAGACGAACCGCTGGTGGCCGCGCATATGACTGCGCTGGTGCGCCAATTGCAACCCACCTGGCAGATAGCAGGGCCGGTGGCCAGCATGCGCGAAGCGGAACAATGGCTGCGCGCGCATCCCGCGCCGGATCTGGTGCTGGCGGACATCCAGCTGTCGGACGGCATCAGCCTCGACCTTTTCCATCACCTGCATGCCTGCCCCGTCATCTTCACCACCGCCTACGATCAATACGCCATCCGCGCCTTCAAGATCAACAGCATCGATTATTTACTGAAACCGGTTGACCCGGAAGAACTTGCCGCCGCTTTCCGCAAATACGCTTTATTACGCGAGAAATACGCCAACCCGGCATACGTGCAGGAACTGATGCAGTTTGTGCAGCACCAGCAGCGGAAACAGGCGTACAAGGAAAGTTTCACCGTACACTACGGGAAAAACGTATATGTGGTGCCGTTAGCGGAGGTGGTTTGTTTTTCGAAACGCGAACTGATCTACCTGCACCAGCACAACGGCCGGCAGTGGATCACGGATTTCCGTTCGCTCGATGAAGTGGAGGAACTGATCGACCCTGAAAGATTTTACCGGGCCAACCGGCAGTGCATCGTGCACAAACCCTATTTAACCGGTTATAAAACAGACGATACGAGCCGCCTGACCCTGCAGCTGAAAATGGACAAACCGCCGGAAGTGATCGTGAGCAAAGACAAAGCGGCGGCGTTCAAAGCGTGGTTCGACTGAGCGGCTTACACCGTAAACTGCAATTCGCTGAGGCCTTTGTAGAGCCCTTCTTCTTTCCCCATCAGTTCTTCGTGCGTGCCGGCTTCCACCACATGGCCCTTGTCGAGCACGAGGATCATATCCGCCCGGCGTACCGTAGAGAGGCGGTGCGCGATCACCACGGACGTTCGGCCCTGCATGAGTTTATCGAGGGCATCCTGCACCAGTCTTTCCGATTCGGAATCCAAAGCCGAGGTGGCTTCGTCGAGGATCAGAATGCGCGGGTCTTTCAGTACGGCGCGGGCAATGGCGATGCGCTGGCGCTGGCCGCCGGACAACTGGATACCGCGTTCGCCCACCACCGTATTCAGCCCTTCGGGGAAATGCTGGATAAACTCCCAGGCGTTGGCCTGCCTGGCGGCGTGGATGATCTCTTCCTCACCGGCCAGCGGGTTACCGTAAGCGATGTTTTCGCGGATGGTGCCGCCGAACAGGAAAACATCCTGCGGCACAACGGCCATCTGGTTGCGGAGCACCGACAGATCATAGCTGTTGGCCTCTTTCCCGTCGATCAGGATGCGGCCGCTCACGGGGTCGTAAAACCGGAGCAACAAAGACACCACGGTGCTTTTACCGGCGCCGCTGGGGCCTACCAGCGCCACCTGCCATCCGGGCGCAATATGGAAACCCACATTTTCCAGCACGGCAATGTCTTTCCGGGAAGGGTACTGGAAACTGACCCCGTCAAAACGGATGTCACCGGCGATGGCCGGGATGCGCTGCGCGGGCGGCAGGGGGTGTATGTCTTCGATGGGCTCGTCGTGTATTTCGAGCAGGTTTTCGGAAGCGCCCAGCGCACGCTGGATGCGGGTGTAGATTTCCGCCAGGCCGCTGATGGAGCCGCCGATGAAACCGGAATACAAAATGAAAGAGAACAGCTGGCCTACTTCGATATCGCCGGCGGCCATGAGCATGGCGCCTTTCCAGATCACGGCCGTCATGGCCCCGAAGAGGCCCAGTATCAGGAACGACACGAACGCGCCCTGGTAAGCGCCGGCCTTGATGCCGGTGGCGGCGGCTTCGTTGGTCTTGGTGCGGTAACGCCCGATCTCGAAAAATTCGTTGGCGAAAGCTTTTACGTTAAAGATGCCTTGCAGGGTTTCTTCCACGATGGTATTGGATTCCGCCACCTGCGCCTGCACCTCTTTGGAGAACCTGCGGATAAAACGGCCGAACACCACGGCCAGCACACAGATCACGGGCACGATGGCCAGCATGAACAGCGTGAGTTTCCAGGAGGTGACCGCCAGCAGGGCGATACCGCCGGTGATGATGATCACCTGGCGGAGGAATTCCGCCAGCGTGGTGGTAAACATGTCCTGCAACTGGGAGATGTCCGACGAAATGCGGCTGTTCAGCTCACCCACACGGCGCTCCGCGAAAAACTTCATGGGCAGCCGGATGAGGTGGCTGTACGTTGCCTGCCGCAATACGGCCAGCGTTTTTTCGGTTACAGATACGAATATGCGGATGCGGAGGTAAGAAAATAGAGATTGCAGGATGAGGACGGCGGCCAGCATGAGGCCGATTTTGTCGAGCTGCTGCAGCAGCTGCCCCTTATGCCCGGCGTCTACCAGGTTGCCGAGCAGCGCCGGGAAGGCGAGGCTGGCGCCGCTGGACAGCAGCAGCATCAGCAGGCCCACCGCGAACTGAAAACGGTAAGGTTTGGCGTATTCATACAGGCGTAGGGCCTTGCGTATTCCTGTCAGCGAGATTTTTGCACGTTTCGGCGGTTGCTCCATGGGTCGAAATTAAGCTTTTCCTACGCTGTAGACGACCGGGAGCGGGAAATATTGTACCCTGTTATCAAAAGAAAAACTAATATCTCTCCCGCCAGGATACAGACGTACCGGAGGGAGCTTTGCCAGAACTCGCCCGTCATCCAGAAATAAAACGCCAGCGGCAGCGTAACGGCCAGGCCCAGGAAAGCCAGCAGGAACTTGGTGTTCACAAAAAACGAATAGGCGGCGAAACCGCCCTTCGCCGGCGTATCTTTCATTTTCCGCAGGCAGTAAACGTTCTCGTACACGTCCGCCGCCCAGGCCACCAGTTGCAGCGCCGCCACCAGCCAGAAAAAGTACTCGCCCAGGCCGGTTTTGGCGCCGATGACGATACAGAGCAGGGCAATGGCGGGATAGAAGCCCGCCATGAAAAGAAAATCGACCCATAGCTGGGTTTTCAGCGCCCGCCGGGCCGGTGGTTCCAGGCCGGCGACCAGTTTGTCCATTTCGGCTTCTGAAGCGGGGAATTGCAGGTCGAGGATCGAGAACGGCGACTGTTCGCCGCTGCCGGCGCGGTACCGGAATTTTTTCGCCAGCTGCATCATCCACAGCAGGGTGGCCAGCAGCAGGCCAACGCAAAGCACGAGGTAAAAACGCGGGTCTGTCATAAGGCTATTTTTTTTGCTTCGTGAGGATGTCGGATACGCCGCGGAAATCCTTCGCGGAGGAATTCACGGCCTGGTGCACCACGATGCGGGCGGTTTTGTATTCTTCCCAGTTGAAATCGTCCAGCAGGAACCGGCCGGCCGCCTGCGCGCCCAGCACAAACAGTTCGCGCTGCTTCTCCGGCGGGATGTTAAAGTCCAGCCAGTTGTATTCGTGCACATGGATCACGCCGATGCCTTTGCGGAACAGACTGTTCTTCAGCAGGAAATCCTTGTCGTAATAATACCGCACGGTATTGAAGAGTTTGCCGAGGTAAGCGCCCAGGCCAAGCTGATCGGCGTGATTGACGGTATGGTCGGCCGGTTTGGCGTCGTCCAGCTCGATGCCGAAAGTAGGCAGGCGGGGAATGGTCACTTCAGGGTTGTAGAGGATGTTGATCGGGAAGTTCGACAACACGCCGCCGTCCACGAACCGTACGGCGGTAGGGATATCGGCCGGCTCCATCAGCAGATGGTTGCGCCAGTGCGTCTGGATAATGGGCAGGTGCCGCGGAATGTTGCGGATGATGTGCGATTCAAAAAAGATCGGGATGCTCATCGACGCCCGGACGAACTCTGCGGGGTGCAGTTCGTGCTGGTGCTCGCGGAAGAGGTTCCACATTTTCGGGAACTCGATCTTGTTCTGCGTGATGATGTCCGACGTGATGAGGGTGATATCCGGCCTGAGGCCTTTGGTAGGGTCGTCGCCCAGGCTGCGGTCGGTTTGCACGTTACGGATATGCAGGCCTTCCGGCACCTGTCCGGATACGCGTTCGAGGTCACCGATCGTTTCGACGCCGTTCTCCCGCATGATCATCTTGATCCATTCGGTGAAGTTATTACCCGGGTTCACGCCGAAGCCGCGGTTCTTGAGGCGCTGCAGCAGGTAGGTGCCATAACCCGCCGCCAGCCCGAGCCCCAGCAGCACCATGCCCGTGAGAATGTACGATACCAGCGCGATGCCGTTGAACAACGGGTAGTGATGGCGCAGGCCGGTGCTGACGATGTCTGTCAGTATGAGCACCACCAGGGTGATGGCCAGCCTGCGCACGCCGTTTTTAATGCGGCCGGCGAAGTTTTCCGTTTTGATCACCCATTTGATGAGCCGCTGCGCGAAAGGATGGCCGTCCACGAAATCAAAAAAGGGTTTCTCGCACAGGTATTGGAGGATGCGTTCGGATTTGGTGCGGTTCCCGGCTTTGTCTTCCTTCACCACAGACAGCAGCGTGGTATTGATGGCGCCCGCGCTGGTGCCGGCGAGGCGCATGAAACGGATGCCGGCCTTTTCGAGGATGTAGGTATACCCGACGAGGGCGACGCCCAGCACGCCGCCGCCTTCCTGCACGAGGTGCACGTATTGATGCCCGTCTTTATCGAGGGTGTCTGATACAACAAGGTCCCGGTAATTTTCGCCGAACCGGTTTTTCAATGCGTGTAATACGGCGGTCACTTCAGGCGCTTCCGTAAAGAATTCCGGCGCCAGGGTCTGATTCGAAGGCATGTAGCAGTATTTGGGGGTATTAACAGATACTGCTCAATTTACAACATACGCCCGGTAAATGCAACGGCTTTATTCGAAGGCCCTGTAAGCCTTGTGCTGCGCCAGCGCGAGCATTTCCTTGTCGCCGCTGCTGTCGCCGTAGGCGTAGATGGTGTGGAACGTGGTGAGATGCACGGCTTCTTTGATGCGGCATACTTTTTCGTCGCCGTTGCAGTTGCGGCCGTGGAGCAGGCCGGTGATGCGCCCGTCGTTCACCGCCAGCCGGGAGCCCAGGCAGGGGATGCCGAGGGAATTGCTCCAGGGGGCCACCCAGTTTTCGGCGGAGGCGGTCACGATGTATACAATGTGGCCTTCGGCTTTGTGCCAGGCCAGTGCGTTCAGTGCTTTGGGCCGCAGCAGGGCGGGGAGGCGCTCACGGCAGAAGGCGGTGCATTGGCGCTGGAATTCGTCGTGCGGCGTGTTGCGGAAAAAGAACGTCAGCACGATCTCTTTCATGCGCTGGTTCGAAATCGCCTTGAGCTTGAACAGCACCAGCAGGGGCGACAGCACGGCCATGCCGGCATACAGCGCAGTGGCGCCTTTCTGGAACCGGATGATTTCGAAAAGGGTGTCTTTCCGGGTGATGGTACCATCGAAGTCGAAAAAAGCGATGACGTTTTTCAAAGCTTCAGCTTTTTAAAGATGAACTCGGGGATGCTTTTGATGATGAGCATGATATACCGCCAGAACCAGCGGGTATAGATCACGTTCTTTTTGGCGTCCGCGGCGTTAAATATGTCATCGGCCACCTGCTCCGGTTTGGCGGTGAGCAGGGGAGGAAGGGTAAGGTTTTCCGTCATGCGCGTATACACAAAACCCGGCTGCACGCTCATCACATGCACACCTGCATGAAACAGGCGGTTGCGGAGCCCGCTCAGGTAAGCGGTGAAACCGGCTTTGGCGCTGCCGTACAGGTAGTTGCTCATACGGCCGCGCTCACCGGCCACGGAACTGATGCCGATGATGGTACCGCTATTGTGGGCGGCCATTTCTTCCGCCACAATGTTCAGGATGGAAACGGCGCCGGTATAGTTCGTGTGGAGGATGCGCGCGGCTTCGTCCCAATTGCGCTGCCCTTCTTCCTGGTTGCCCAGGTAGCCGAACACACAAACGACAATCATGGGTTTGATGGGGAGCGACTGGTAAAAGGCGGCATGGCTGTCGAAGTCCAGTGCGTCGAAGGCATGGGTGCTGACCGGCACGTCGTACCGGATCTGAAGGTCGTGCTGCAGGGCCTGCAATTCTTCCGGCCGGCGGGCCGCCAGCTGGATGGCATATCTGCCCTGTGCGTATTTCCGGGCAATGGCCACGGCCATATCCGACCCGGCACCAAGAATCAAAACGGTAGATGTCATCTATTCAAAAAATACTTTGTTCGTCGGTAAATAAATAATCAGGTAAAAACTCAGTATCCACAGGAGAATGGTCAATTGGATGAAGCGGTCTTTGTACAGGATCTTCGTAGGGGAACCGGTATCGTTCTCTACGTAAGCGATCTGCAAGTATCGCATTAATCCGGCAATTACGAAAATACTGGTGTAATAAAGGCGGTAGGTTTTAAAGCGGTCCATGGTGGCGGGAGCCATGGTATACATGATATACGCCACGATGATCACCGCGGATACGACGGCCAGCGAGATGTTGAGAAAATCCATGTTATACCCTTCCGAAGCCTTGCGCATGTCGCGGCCGGAAGCCAGCTTCAGCACGATGTCGTCGCGCCGTTTGGCCAGCGCCATAAACAGGGCGAGCAGGAATACCATGAGCATCAGCCATTCCGACACGCCGATCTCGGAGGCGGCGCCGCCGGCTTTTACGCGCAGCACGAATCCCGCGGATAAAATGAATACGTCCAGTATTGAAATATTCTTCAGGCCGAAGGAGTAGGCGAGGTTTAAAATAAAGTAGAGACCGAGGATGAACGCGAACTTGGCGTCGATGAACCATGCTCCGGTGAAGCCGGCGGCCACGAGCGCTACAAACAAGGCAAGGGCGGCGTTTTTCGATACGGCGCCGGAGGCCAGGGGGCGTTTGGATTTCTCCGGGTGGGCCCTGTCCGCTTCGATATCGCGGTAGTCGTTGATGATATAGATACTGCTGGCCACGAGGCAGCAGCAGATGAAAGCGCCTGCGAGAACGAGCAGTTTGTCAACATTAAAAATCTGGCCGGCAAAAAACAGCGGAATGAACAGGAATAAATTCTTGGCCCAGTGTTTTGGCCGTAAGAGTTTCAGATATTGCAAGGGGATCAAACTTTATTGCGAAGCAAGTTACAATGAATCTGAGGATTTGTCGCTATTTTTGCCTTCTTTAAATAGATAATTAGCATTATTTGTAAATCGCCCCTGGTCATGACTGATCCCTTTTTGACACCGCGCAGAGCCACACTGATTGAAAGCATTCTGATTATCGGCCTCGCCCTTGTACCGTTATTCGCCACGTTCCCTTACCGCGTAAACATCTTTCTGTCGTGGGAAGGCGCCTACCGCCTGTCTGAAGGGCAGGTGCCGTACCGCGACTTCGGCACGCCGCTGGGCTTCGGTTACTGGCTGATGCCGGCGCTGTTTTTCAAGCTCTTCGGCCCTTACCTGGCCTCGCTCATCAAAGCGCAGGTGCTGCTCAATATCATCGGCGGTTTTTCTTTCCGGTCCATTCTCAGGAGTGTAGGCGTACCCGTGGGGGTTCGGGTGCTGGCGGTGCTGGTGTTCGTACTGTCGTACGCGTTCCCGAACTTCTGGCCCTGGTACAACAATACGGTGATCATCTATCAGTTCGCAGGCCTCGCCTTACTGCTGATTGCCCTGCAGGGCGGCAAATGGCGCTGGCCGGCACTGTTCGGCGCCGCCTTTTTCACGTTCCTGAGCTTTTTCACCAAACAGGACGGCGGCGGCCTGGCGCTGCTGCTGGCGCTGGCCCTGCTCGGGTATCACAGCATCCGTGAAAAACGCTGGCATGAACTGGCGGGTTTCATAGGTTTTTATACCGTGGTGGCGCTGGCTTTCATCCTGCCTTTCGTGCCGCACGGGTTCGGATACTGGTTCAACCACGGGCAACCGCCGCACAACTCCCGTTTGTCCGTCAAGGATTTTGTGGATGAGTTCCTCGTAATGTCCCAGTGGCTGAAGTTTTACCTCGTGCTGATCGTGCTGCTGCTCGTGCCTTCGCTCCGTCATTTCAAAACCCTCTGGGCCGACAAACAGCAGATGCTGTTCATCCTCGTTACCATCGGCATCCTGGTGGAAGCCGCCCTGTTCCAGGTAACGAGTTATACGCCGCCGGACAACAACATCTTTTTCCATGCATTCGCCTTTGCCTTTATTTTCACCCGGCTGGGGCAACTGCTGCAAATCCGCACCGAAGCCCTCAAACCTTTTATCGGCGGTGCTTTGCTGGTGGCTTTATGGTGGTCCGGCGCGTTTTACAAGTACGTGGACCGTATCATCAGCCGCCTGCTGCCGCCGCCCGCCGAAACCGTGAAAGGCGGGGAGAACGTCGTTTCGCGCAACAACTTTCTGCTGAATACCGATACCACCGACGTACCCACGTCCGAATGGGTATTTTCCAGCCTCCCCGAGTTCAAAAAAATCTACATGCCCCCGTCTACCGTACAGGGCATCGACCGGCTGATGGCGCTGCCCGAAGTGAAAACGAAAGGGAAGGAGCTGCACGTGCTGAACCTCACCGAACTGACGCCGCTCAAACATGCGATCGGGTACCGGGACGAGACCGGCCACAACATTCCGCTCTGGCATCACCTCGGCGTGGGCATGTTCAATAAACAACTGGCCGAATACAAAAACCGCATCGCCCGCAGGGAATACGACATCGTGCTGTATGAATATGCGCCCACGCTCAATAACTTCTTCCCGTTCGCCCTCCGCGACGACCTGAAGCAGCACTACCGGCAGGTAGACAGCTTCCTGGCGCCCCGCCGGCCCACGAATGCCACCATCGAGGTGTATATGAAGTAAAAAGCGATTACCTTGCGGCTCTTTGAATGTTCGCAAACCGCAAGACGAGACCATGCATCGCAGCACTAACAAATCGACGCTCATCCTGGCCCTGGGCCTGGTGTACATATTATGGGGCTCCACGTTCCTGGGCATGAAAATCGGCGCCGAAGTGCTCCCGCCGTTCCTGCTCACCACGCTCCGGTTCATCCTGGCCGGCAGTCTGATGCTGGCCATCGGGTTCTGGAAAGACCGGGAGATGCCCACGCCCCGGCAATGGCTGAACGCCGCCATTGTGGGCGTGCTGCTTATCGGCATCGGCAACTCCACCGTGGCGCTGGCCGTTACGGTGATGCCGTCGGGCATGGTGGCCCTGTTCATTGCCGCGCTGCCGGCCTGGTTCATTACGCTCGACTGGGCGTTTTTCAGTAAAAAGAAACCCAAGGCGCTCACCGCCTGGGGCCTGTTCCTCGGTTTCGCCGGGCTGTTTTATATTTTCGACCCTTTCCACCTCTTCACGGCCGGCTCCGCCGCCACGCGGAACATTCCCCTCTGGCCCATTCCGTTGCTGACGCTCGGCTCCATCGCCTGGTCCCTCGGCTCGCTGCTGTCGCCGCGCATGGACATGCCCAAACAGATGACCGCCTCCGGCATCCAGATGCTGGCCGGCATGGTGGTGTGCCTGATCATGAGCCTGAGCCTCGAGTTGAAAGACTGGGACAAGTTTTACGAGATGACCACCCGTACCTGGGGCGCCATCGTATACCTGGTGCTGTTCGGCTCACTGGTGGGCTTCACGGCGTACAGCTGGCTGGTGAACAATGCCCCGCCTCAGCTGACGGCCACCTATGCCTATGTGAACCCCGTCGTGGCCATTTTCCTCGGCTGGCTCATCCTCGACGAAAAACTCAGCATACAGTCGTTTATCGGCTCCGCGATCGTGATTGCGGGAGTGGTGCTGATGACGTTGAAAAAGAAGTAATGGTAACGGCTCACTTCGTCAGTTCCACCTCGAATTTTACGATGGCAGTGTCCTGCAGCAGGCGGTTGTTCATCTCGTCCATTTTTTCCATGGTGCCCGTCAGCTCGTATTTCCCTTCGAGCATGCCCGCTTCGCAGCGCGTGGTGGAGATGTTTTTGATGGTCAGCTGGTAATCCCGGAACAGCCGTTCCAGTGTTTCCGTGGTCAGGTTGGCTTCCTGGTAGCGGATGGCGTAGTATTTCCGGTCGCGGCGGCGGTTGATGATGTCTTCGACGAACGACAGGCCCCATAAAATCAGCAGGGTAATGATCACGGTGCCCCAGGCCAGCCCGTAGGCGCCGATGCCGATGGCCATGCCGATGGCGGCGGAGATCCAGATGGTGGCGGCGGTGGTGATACCGTCTACCGTAAATCCGCCCCGGAAAATCACCCCGGCGCCGATGAAACCCACGCCGGTGAGGATATTGGAGGCTACACGGTCGCCCGTGGTGCCGGGCATATGGCTCCCCACGATGGTGAAAAGCGTGGAGCTGACGCAGATGATGGCGATGGTGCGGATACCCGCCGCCTTGCGCCGCATTTCCCTTTCGAACCCGAGCAGGCAACCCGCCGCCATGGCCGCCAGCAGGCGGGAGAGCATTATTTCATCGAACATGTATGTCTCTTTTAATCATTAACAAACACCCGGCAACGGGATACCGTTCACGGACAGGAGGCGGTCGAGCCGCAGCACCAGCCCGTTATCCAGCTGCAAATACTCTGCCTTGTTGAGGGTGTAGAGGTTGGTGATCCGGGCGGTTACTTCCTGCGGGTGGCCGTCTTCGTCGTGAAACGACAGTACGCAGAGGGTTTGCATGGTGGCCCAGGCCTCCAGGCGGTCGTAATAGTTACAATCGATCGGCTGATATTGCTTTTCCGGTGTTTCCATAAATTTCAGTTTCTAAATTACATCGTGGTGGCCTATTTTTGCAGCACTGAAAAAAAATAAAAATAATCCGGCATGTTAGAGTCTACATTTAAGTTTCCCAACCAGACCGCTTTTTATAAAGGCAAAGTACGGGATGTGTACACCATTGAAGACAAATGGATGGTGATGTTCGTCAGCGACCGCATTTCTGCATTCGACGTGGTATTACCCCGTCCGATCCCTTATAAGGGCCAGGTATTGAACCAGATTGCGGCCATTATGCTGGATGCCACCAAAGACATTGTGCCCAACTGGGTAAAATCCGTTCCCCTGCCCAGCGCCACGGTAGGCCTGAAGTGCGAAACCTTTCCCGTGGAAATGGTGGTGCGCGGCAACCTGACCGGCCACGCCTGGCGTACGTACAAGAGCGGCAAACGCGAGCTGTGCGGCGTAACGATGCCCGAAGGGCTGAAAGAGAACGATTTTTTCGCGTCTCCCATCATTACCCCCACCACCAAAGCTCATGAAGGGCACGACGAGGATATTTCCCGTGAGGAGATCATCGCCCAGGGCCTGGTGAGCAAAGAAGATTACGAAAAACTCGAAAAATACACCCTGGCGCTGTTCGAGCGCGGCCGTGAACTGGCAGCCAAACGCGGCCTGATCCTGGTAGACACCAAGTACGAGTTCGGTAAAATCGGCGATACCATTTACCTGATCGACGAAATCCACACCCCGGACTCCAGCCGTTATTTTTACGCCGAAGGGTACGAAGCCAAACAGAAAGCCGGCGAGCCGCAAAAGCAGCTGAGCAAGGAGTTCGTACGCGAATGGCTGATGGAAAACGGCTTCCAGGGCAAAGAAGGCCAGCAGGTGCCGGAAATGACCGACGCGTTCATCGAAAGCGTGAGCAACCGCTACATCGAGCTGTTCGAGAACATCACCGGCCAGCAATTCAAGAAAGAAGACGTGACGCCGGCCGAAGCGGAACAAAAGATCATCGAAACGTTGAAAAGCCTGTAATACGGAAGGAGCGGGAAACCGCTCCTTTTTTATTTCCCATACCATGAGCCGCCCGTGTAGGCGGCGAAGGCCATCCGATAACCTGGCTGCTGATGCTGGTTTGCCTGGCATTGGGTGTATGGCTGATTGCGGACCGCAAAAAGGCATCAAAAGTAGTACCTGCGGAAGCAGACCGTTTGGCCGTCATTTTCCGGCAACTCATGAACCCGCCTTCCGGGCATGTCGGTTAAACGCCCATTTTAGCTTTCCCCACATTCTGCCAACTTATTTGAACAGCGGTTGAACAAGCAAGCGCGGCAATCGCTACATTTGTAAAGCGATAAAAGGGGAGGTACGGAAACCAGACACCCGGTAACCCCGCACTAAGACAGGATCACGGATGAATACGCAGAAAACGGCAGCCTGCCGGGCAGGGAGCTGTGGGTACCATCCGGGCCGCAGAGACGACAAACTTTAACAACAGATGAAACACCTGGCAGCTTTAAACAAGTATTTCGTAAAATATAAATGGCGCTTTTTACTCGGCATGCTGTTCACCGCGATATCCATCGTGTTCAGCGTTTTCCAGCCGATACTCGTGCGCCAGATATTCGACCTGCTGGAGCAAAACCTGAAAAACTACCGGATGCTGAGCGATACGGATCTGAAAACGGTTTTCAGGAGCGGTTTCACCAAAACGCTGGCTTTCTACGGCCTTTCCATCCTCGGCCTGGCGCTGCTCAGCGGGTTCTTCATGTTCCTGCAGCGGCAAACCCTGATCGTGATGAGCCGCTACATCGAATACGACCTGAAAAACGAGATCTTCCAGCAATACCAGCGCCTCGACCTTACGTTCTTCAAAATGAACCGTACCGGCGACATGATGAGCCGCATCACGGAAGACGTGTCGCGCGTGCGCATGTACGTAGGCCCGGCGCTCATGTACGCCACCCGCACCGTCATCATGATGGTGATGATCATCTGGCTGATGTGGGAAGTGAATCCCAGGTTAACGCTGTATACCTTGTCGCCACTGCCTTTGCTGGCCCTCACCATTTATTTCGTGAACGCCGTTATCCATAAAAAGAGCGAGCGCATCCAGTCGCAACTCTCCAACATCACATCGGTGGCGCAGGAAAACTATTCCGGCATCCGGGTGATCAAATCATATGTGCAGGAAGCGCCGAGCGCGGTGCATTTCGAGCGGGCCAGCGAAGACTACAAGAAGAGCTCCATCAGCCTGGCCAAAACCGACGCGCTGTACCAGCCCGCTATGGCGCTGATGATCGGCCTGAGCGTGATCCTGACCATTTTCATCGGGGGCATGCAGGTGATCGGCGGAAATATCACCATCGGCAACCTCGCGGAGTTCGTGCTGTATGTGAACATGCTCACGTTCCCGTTTTTCTCCATCGGCTGGGTGGCGTCGATGATACAACGTGCCGCGGCCTCACAGCAGCGCATCAACGAGTTCCTCGACGAAAAGCCCCGCATCAGCGACGCGCCGGACGCAAAGGCCATCACCCTGAAAGGGGAGGTCCACTTCTCCAACGTTTCCTTCATTTACGAACATACCGGCATACAGGCGCTGCGCAATTTCGAGCTCACCATCAAACCCGGCCAGAAAGTGGCGATCATCGGGCGCACCGGTTCCGGCAAAACCACCCTGGCGCAACTGCTGATCAGGATGTACGACCCGCAGCAGGGGCGGATCCTGATCGACGGTACCGATATCCGCGATATGAAATTATCGAGCCTCCGCAACCAGATCAGTTATGTGCCGCAGGACGTGTTCCTCTTTTCAGATACCATCAGCAACAACATCCGTTTCGGCGAGCCGGCGGCCGACGAAGCGGCCGTACACCAGGCAGCCCGGCAGGCCTCCGTGGAAAAGGACATCCTGCAGTTCCCGGAAGGATTCAGCACCATGGTGGGAGAGCGCGGCGTTACCCTCAGCGGGGGGCAGAAACAGCGTGTATCCATCGCCCGCGCGCTTATCCGCAATCCGAACATCATGGTGTTCGACGATTGTTTATCGGCCGTAGACGCCCGCACGGAGAAAGAAATCATCGGCAACCTGTACGCCTACCTGGAACATAAAACAGCCATTATCATCACCCACAGGATCTTCTCGCTCTTCGCATTCGACAAGATCATCGTGCTCGACGAAGGGGGTATGGCGGAAAGCGGTACACATGAAGAATTATTATCACAAAACGGCTACTATGCAGAGCTGTACGCGCGTCAGCAAACAGGGGAAGAAGAAAGCGTAAACGGGTCGTTTTCATGAGGTTGTAATTCGCTTCCATCAACGTTTCCGCGAAATATAAGATGATTTTTCAAAATCATTTAAAATTATTTTGATATTTGTAAAACAATAGTATATTTGTTGATTATTGATCATTCAAACAGGATTTGATTCGTTAACACTTAAATCTATCAACTGTGGCGTACGAAAACAACAATCAACAGGAAAGAAACAACGACAGCATCTTTTCCAAGCGATTGAAAGCGGGCAAAAGAAGAACTTATTTCTTTGATGTAAAAACTACCCGGGGGAACGATTACTTTTTGACTATCACCGAAAGTAAAAAACGTTTCAACGATAACGGTTACGACAGGCACAAAGTATTCCTGTACAAAGAAGACTTTAACAAGTTTCTGAATGCTTTGACCGAAACCATCAATTATGTTAAAACGGAATTGATGCCCGATTTCGATTTTGATGCTTACAACCACGACTACTCCGAGAGCCGTGAAGATGAGCAGGATGGCGAAAGCATCGGCGTTGAAGCATCTGCTCCCCGCGTGCAGGTGGCTGCTGAAGCCGAAGCCGAGGCACCCGCTCCCTCCGGTGAGGATGTAGACAAATGGTAGTTCTTCTTCCCTGACAACAATAAGATTTTAACCTCCGGCAGTCACACCGGAGGTTTTTTTATTGCCTGTATGTTTGTGCTCAGTGCAGGTGTTGCTTCACCTTTTCCTTCAGGCGCCCTTCCCTGTAACCTATCCAGTGATCGATTACCGTTCCGTTTGGTGAGATCATCACATAATGCGGAATGCCGTTCACACCATACCTTGCTGCGAGTCCGGCCAATCCCCAGTCGTCGTTCAGGTTCACCCAGGTGATCTTTTCCTTTTCGGAATACTTTTTCCAAACGCTTCTTTTGATATCGATATTAAGGCTGATCACCGTGAGTGTTGACCGCAGGCTGTCGGCGATCGTCTTCAGTTCGGGCATGGCTTCGAGGCAGGGGCCACAGCCCACGCTCCAGAAATCGAGCAGCAGGTATTTGCCTTTGTAGTCCGCAAGTTTATGTTGTTTCCCGGCGAGGTCCACCATGGCCGTATCGGCCATCGGCTCCCCGTTTTTCACGACCTTCGGTGGAAAGAGGTATGCCGCAATTTCCCTGCCTTCGCGGCTTTTGCGCTGTTTTTCAGGCAGGCTGTTGTACAAGGCCACGGTGGCCCCACGGGTTGTGTTGGCTTCGTTGTATTTGGTATCCATCGCGTACCGCTTCAGTTTTTCGAACCACAAATCCGTTACCGGCAATTGCCGCATGATGGCCAGCTCTGTTTCCGAGATGCGGGTAAAAGCCTTATCCGCTGCAGCATTCAGCGAATCCCTCGCAGCATTCAGCGCCTGCTTTTCATCGCCTTTCGCCATGGCGCGTTTTTTATTCAGCTGCCGCTGCGCGATCAGCAATTGTTGCCACCGGTCCCAGTTGTGTGCGTTCGGTTTGATGAAACGGCCGGCTTCCTGCTGTTCCGGCAAGGCGCTGTTCACTTCCCAGGTGCGGATAAGATACCCGTTGGCATCAACGTTGATTTTTGCGCCGGGTTTGGCCCAGACGTCGAGCCAGAGCGAGGGGAAATTTTCTCCCAGCCCGCGGAGCGCGTACAGCCCCGTTTCCGGCCCGATGCTGTCGGTCAGCCGGAACGTACCGTTGCGGATGGTGTCCTGTGTCCGGGGGATGAGCAGGGTGCCATCGTTCAGGTATAACCCTACCACTTCGCCGTCAGGGATATCTTTCACGCGCCCGGTAACGGTAAACGTGTGTTGTGCATGAACGGCTACGGCCAGCAGCATTGCGGTCAGCGTAAGGATGGATCTGGAGAACATAGGCGGTGTTTTGGGTGGGGGAATGTTCGTTTTACCGAATATACGACGGTTGTTTCATAACCGCTCCTCGATAAGATGTTTACCGCCGCGTCCCATAATAAAAGGGAACGGCATACTGCGCCGTTCCCTTTCATATCTCCTGCGTGCGGACTGTTATTTCCGCAGCTGTTTGTAAGCGTTAATGAGGCCGTTGGTGGAAGCATCGTGCGAGCTTACGGGCGTTTCGTCCGTCAGTTCCGGCAGGATGCGGTTGGCCAGTTGTTTACCCAGTTCCACGCCCCACTGGTCGAAGCTGTAAATGTTCCAGATCACGCCCTGTACGAAGATCTTGTGCTCGTACAGCGCGATGAGCGCGCCGAGGCTGCGCGGCGTTACCTGTTTCAGCAAAAAGGAGTTGGTGGGCCTGTTGCCGGTAAACACCTTGAACGGCACGAGGTCTTCCGCCGCACCTTCTGCGCGTACTTCATCCGCCGTTTTACCGTTCATGAGCGCTTCCGTTTGCGCGAAAAAGTTAGAGAGCAGTTTGGGATGATGGTCGCCGATCGGGTTGTGGCTGATCGCCGGTGCGATGAAATCACAGGGAATCATTTTGGTGCCCTGGTGGATCAGCTGGTAAAACGCATGCTGCCCGTTGGTGCCCGGTTCTCCCCATACGATGGGGCCCGTCTGGTAATCCACCGGCTGGCCGGTTCTGTCGGTATACTTGCCGTTGCTTTCCATATTCCCCTGCTGGAAGTACGCCGCAAAGCGGTGCATGTACTGGTCGTAGGGCAGGATGGCTTCGGAATCGGCATCGAAGAAGTTACCGTACCAGAGGCCGATGAGCGCCATGATCACGGGGATGTTCCGTTCAAAGGGCGTGTCTTTGAAATGCAGGTCCGTCGCATGCGCGCCTGCGAGCAGGGCGGCAAAGTTGGGATAGCCGATGGTGAGGGCGATAGACAGGCCGATGGCGGACCAGAGCGAATAGCGGCCACCCACCCAGTCCCAGAAAGCGAACATGTTCTTCGGATCGATACCGAAGGCGGTCACTGCTTTTTCGTTGGTGGAGAGCGCGGCGAAGTGCAGCGCGATATCTTTTTCCTTCCCGCCGTTTTCGAGGAACCAGCTGCGCGCCGTATGGGCGTTGGTCATGGTTTCCTGGGTGGTGAAGGTTTTGGAGGCGATGAGAAACAGCGTTTCGTCCGCCGTCACTTTTTTCAGCGTTTCGGCGATATGCGTACCGTCTACGTTCGATACGAAATACGTCTGGATGCCTTCCACCCAGTAGGGGCGGAGCGCTTCGGTCACCATGACGGGGCCCAGGTCGGAGCCGCCGATGCCGATGTTGACGATATAACGGATACGCTTACCCGAAAATCCTTTCCAGCTGCCGTTATGTACGCGGGTGCAGCAGTCCTCCATCTGGCGGAGCACGGCATTCACTTCCGGCATCACGTCTTTTCCGTCGAGCAGTACGGGGTGATTGGAGGTATTGCGGAGGGCGGTGTGCAGCACGGCCCTGTTTTCTGTGGCATTGATCTTATCGGCGCCGAACATGGCTTTCACGGCATCGGCGAGGCCGCATTCCTGGGCGAGGTTCTGCAGCAGCTGGAGGGTTTCCGCCGTGATGATGTTCTTGGAATAATCGAAGAGGATGTTTTCGAACTGCAGGGAAAAAGCCGCGAAACGTTTCGGGTCTGCCGCGAAGAGGGCGCGCAGGTGCGTCTTTTTCATCTCGGCCGCGTGGGCCTGTAACTGTTGCCAGGCTTTGGTAGCAGTTGGATGTACTGTAGGGAGCATACGATCTGATTAAATATAAAAGATGGGTAAAAATACACAGTAATGCGGGATAATCAACCCGGCTGCCCGCGTTTGCGAAGTATTTGCAGGATAAGCGCCAGGGCCAGCAGGGCAATGACGACGGTAGCGGCGGCGATGATGGGCGCCGATTCGCGGCCGCCTTCGGCTTCCCTTTTCAGCACGATGCCGTAAAAGGCCCATACGTTGACGAGCCCGAAATAAATATTGTTGTAACGAAGGATCATGAAGAGCGCCACCAGCAGCCCGATCATCATCATGGCCAGCGTCCATGCCACCGGGGGGATGCCATTGAAGCCCAGGGCCACCGTCCATGCGGTGAGGTTGGCCAGCGTGGCGATGCTGATCCACCCGAAATACAACCCGAAGGGCAGGTGAATGAACAGTTTTTCCTTGCGGCCCGCGCCGGGATGCGCGATCTGGAAATTGCGGTGGATGGCGGCCAGTGAATAGAGGATGATCAACATGAAAAACAGCGAGAGCGTGATGGCCCGGTAATGCCAGGCGAACAGCCAGCAGGCGTTGCCGAGGCAATTGAGCAGGAACCAGCCTTTCATGCGTACCTGGAATGCGTCTAGCTCCGCTTCGTGCCCCTTTGAAAAGGCCAGCCATAGCTGGTATCCGGCAAAACCGAGGAGGGCCAGGTAAATAACGCTCCAGATAGAAAAAGTAATGCCGGCGGGGGTGAACAGGTTGGGGTATTGTGCAGAAATTTCCCCGGTTGTGGCGCCGTTGAGCGTACCGATGTTGGCCATTACGTTAACGCCGATGGCCACGATCAGCGCGATGAGATTGAAGGATGACTGCTGCCGGTAATGGGGTATCGTTCTTCTGGGTGCCATAGCCGAGCTTTGTTTGCATTTCATTAACAAAAATCTGTCCAAATTGGTTGCGCACCGGAACCTATCACTTCAAAACGAACCGGTTACCGGATATAAACACGTTTCATAATTCGTTAATAATGGTTTATCTTTGCGCACTTATGACAATAGAACAATTGAAGGATATGAGGGACCGTCTGTACGTCCTGGGAGGTTTTCTTTAACGTCCGGGACCGTATAGACAAGATCGAAAACGACCGGCAGATGACCCTTGCGCCCGGATTCTGGGACGACAATGAAAGGGCTACGGCCATCCTCAAAGAAATTAAGGTTAACAAATTCTGGGTAGACCTCTACGAGCAGGTACGTACGGCTATTGAAGACAGTGCCGTGCTGCTGGAGTTTCAGAAAGAGGGCGAAGCCACGGAAGAAGAAGTGAACGCCGCCCATCAGCATGCGCTGAATGAGCTGGACGGACTGGAATTCAAGAGCACGCTCAACGAGCCGGAAGACGAAATGCCGGCGGTGCTCACCATCAACTCCGGGGCCGGCGGCACCGAGAGCCAGGACTGGGCCGAGATGCTGCTGCGGATGTACCGCATGTACGGCGAGAAGCAGGGCTGGAAGGTGAGCGAGATCGACGTGCAGTACGGCGACGGCGCGGGCATCAAATCCGCTACGCTGGAGTTCGACGGCGAGTTCGCCTACGGGCTGCTCAAAGCCGAAAGCGGCGTGCACCGCCTCGTGCGTATTTCGCCTTTTGATTCCAATGCCCGCAGGCATACGTCGTTTGCTTCCGTGTTCGTGTACCCGCTCATCGACGATACCATCGAAGTGGCCGTAAACCCGGCCGACCTCGAATGGGAGTTTTACCGTTCCGGCGGTAAGGGCGGGCAGAACGTGAACAAGGTGGAAACCGCGGTGCGTTTGAAACACATTCCTTCCGGCATCATCATCGAATGCCAGCAGGCGCGTACCCAGGGCGAGAACAGAACCAAAGCCCTCGCGATGCTGAAAAGCCGCCTCTACGAAGAGGAGCTGCGCAGGAGGGAAGAGCTCAAAAACGCCACCAACGCAAACAAACGCAAGATAGAATGGGGCTCCCAAATCCGTTCGTACGTATTCCATCCTTACAAGATGATTAAAGACCACCGCACCGAGTTCGAGGTGGGCAATATTCAGCCTGTGATGGACGGGGAACTGGACGGCTTCATCAAGGCGTACCTGATGATGCAGAAAGAAGAAGAGAAAAGCTGATCACCAACCGTCAGCCGCAACCATATTGATCACGAAACAACAACAATCTAAGCTATGCATAATGCTTATTTTGACTTTGCAGCACCAGGCAATGAACCGGTTATGAGCTTTGCTCCGGGTTCCCCGGAAAGAGCGGCGCTGAAAAAGCAGCTGGCCGCTTTCAAGAGCCAGGAAATGGACATCCCGATGTACATTGGCGGAAAGGAAGTGCGTACCGGCAACACGGTCGACATCCGTCCCCCGCATGAAATCAAACACAAGCTGGGGCACTTCCACCAGGGAACGGCCAGCCATGTGACAGACGCCATCAACGCGGCCCTCAAGGCGCGCCAGCAATGGGCGGACACTCCCTGGGAGCACCGCGCAGGCATCTTCCTCAAAGCAGCAGAATTACTGGCCACCAAATACCGCGCGCATACCAATGCCGCCACCATGCTGGGCCAGAGCAAAAACGCGTACCAGGCCGAGATCGACAGCGCCTGCGAACTGATCGACTTCCTCCGTTTTAACGTGCATTACCTCACGGAAATTTACCGGCAGCAGCCGGTGAGCTCTCCCGGCGTGCACAACCGCCTGGAATACCGCCCCCTCGAAGGATTTGTGCTGGCCGTAACGCCGTTCAACTTCTCCGCGATCGGCGGCAACCTGCCCACCTCCGCCGCCATGTGCGGCAACGTGGTGGTATGGAAACCGGCCAACACGCAGGTATACCACGCCAGCTTCTTCATGAAGGTATTGATGGAAGCGGGCCTGCCAGACGGGGTGATCAACCTCGTGTATGCAGACGGCCCCACCATCGGCGACGTATGCTTCGCACACCCCGATTTCGCAGGCATCCACTTCACCGGTTCTACCGGCGTATTCCAGACCATGTGGAAAACCATCGGCAACAACATCGCAAAATACAAGACCTATCCGCGCATCGTGGGTGAAACCGGCGGTAAGGACTTTGTGATGGTGCACCAGTCGGCCGACGTGGACACCGTGGTAACAGCCCTCGCCCGCGGCGCCTTCGAGTTCCAGGGCCAGAAATGTTCCGCCGCGTCACGCGCTTACCTTCCCAGCAACATCGCAGACGAGATCAAATCCAAACTGGCAGCGACGCTGAAAACCATGAAAATGGGCACCACCGAGGATTTCTCCAACTTCATCAACGCAGTGATCGACGAACGTTCTTTCGATAAGATCACCTCGTATATCGACAACGCGAAAAAAGCGGACGGCGTGGAAATCATCGCCGGCGGCAATTACAGCAAAACGGAAGGTTACTTCATCGAGCCGACCGTGATCGCCACCAACGACCCGACCTATGTGACCATGTGCGAAGAAATCTTCGGGCCCGTGCTGACCGTTTATACGTATGATGCAGCGAAGTACGAAGAAACGCTGGAACTGGTGGACCGTACCAGCACTTATGCGCTGACGGGCTCCATCATCGCCCAGGACCGTTACGCCGTTGAGCTCGCCACCCGCAAACTGGTGAACGCAGCCGGCAACTTCTACATCAACGATAAGCCCACCGGCGCCGTTGTAGGCCAGCAGCCGTTCGGCGGCGCGCGTGCCTCCGGCACCAACGACAAGGCAGGTTCGCAGCTGAACCTCTACCGCTGGCTGAGCGCCAGAACGGTGAAGGAAACGCTGGTGCCGCCTGCGGACTACCGTTACCCGTTCTTACAGGAAGCTTAATGAACATAGAAAAAGCCGCCTCAGCAATGAGGCGGCTTTCTTTTTCTGACTACTTTCCCTAGTTCGTCAATACTTCCGCCAGCTTGGCTTCCAGCGCGTCGCCGCGCAGGTTGCGGGCAATGATCTTGCCCTTCGGATCCAGCAGGAAATTCTGCGGGATACCTCTTACGCCATACAGCTTCGCCGCTTCGTTGTCCCAGAACTTCAGGTCGCTGACCTGCGTCCAGGTGAGCTTATCGTCTTCGATCGCCTTCAGCCACGCTGCTTTGCCGGTAGGCTGGTCGAGCGACACGCCGAGGATCTCGAAGTTTCTGCTTTTGTATTTTTCATACGCCTTTACCACATGCGGGTTTTCCGCGCGGCAGGGGCCGCACCATGAAGCCCAGAAATCGATGAGCACGTATTTGCCCCGGAAATCGGTCAGCTTCACGGGTTTGCCTTCCGTATCGTTTTGCGCGAACTCGGGCGCCTGTGCGCCGATGGCGGTGTTCTTCCAGCCGCTGATCGTTTTGGCGAAAGCTTTTCCGCCGACGCTGTTCTGTACCGGCGCCGCGAAACTGTGCAGCAGGTCTTCGATTTCCTTCACATCGTCCGGCATGGAACCGGCGTATTGCTGCAGCCCGTCGAGCGCTACCGGGCTGGCAGTATTCGCTTTTACGAACGCCAGCAGCGAGGCTTTTTCCTCCTTGCGGATGGCGTCATATTTTTCGTTCTGGCTTTTTTTGAAGGCTTCGCTTTTGCGGGTAGCCTCATCCGCGGCAGCATAGGCTTTGCCTGCTTCCTGGTACTGCGCTTTCGCGGATTTGGTAGCCTCCTGCAAACGTGTGTAGTCAGCGTTCAGAGGGCCGCCACTTACTTTGGCATCCCCGATCCCTTTATCGCTGCTCACCTGCAAGGTGCCTTTTTCGAGATAAAAACCGAGCGATTCCATGCGGAACGCCTTACCGGATCCGGGCAGCGGACGTACTACCAGCGTGCCGCGCACCGGGGCGGGCACTTTGCCTTTGATCACAAAAGCGCCTTTATCCACCTCGGCGGAATCCGTAAAGTTGTCGGCGCCCACCCGGTAATACAGGTATGCGCGCGATGGCGTGCCGGGGTCGGCGATGGTCCCTTTCACTTCAAAGGGTACGTCCTGGGCTAACAGCGACAAAGGAAGAAAGAGCGCCGCAGCTGAGATCATTTTTTTCATAATGCTGATGGTTTGGGTTGATTTAATATGGCCTTGTATCCAGCGGTACATTCCAGTGCGGATTGTATTGCAGGATGGTGTTCGAAATGTTGAGGATAAAAAAGTCGGAATCGATGGCCGCTTCGAAACGTTCGCTGCCCAGGCTATGCACGATTTTCGATTTGTGCCAGGGTTTGCCGGGCTCGAGCACGAACCGCTTCAGATCGAGGAACCGTTTGATGCCGGCGGCGGGCAATTCCCGGCGGCGTTCCTGGAGCACGGCGGCGATCACTTCGTCCTGCGCGGCGGCGGTGAGGGGCGGGGTACCGGTTTTGTAACGGTATTGCCGCAACAGGTTCACATCCGCCACCGCTTCCGCGAGCCGGTTGGTGCGGGCGTAAGCTTCGGCGCGGATCAGCAGCAGCTCGGGATAGGTAAAGCCCGTCGTCATCTGCGTTTTGGCGCCGCGGTAATACTGGATGCGGGTGCCGTCGTCGTACGCCGTGCCGTTGTAAGTGGTTTTGTAACCGGGTGCGCTGAGGAAAAAATATTTGTACCGCAGGTCGTTATCCTGGTCGAACAGCGCGATGAATTCAGCGGAAGGATAACTGCTGGTGGAACGCCCGGCGCCGCGGTCGGTAGCGCGGAAAAGCAGTATCTCGCGGCTGTTGACCGCTTCCAGGAAGTTGTCCGGCGCCTTGATGGTGCTGTTGATCACATTGGCGGGATTGGTCCAGCTGAAGTCGTTGTAATTGTACAGCACTTTGCCCGGCCCGCCGTTGGCGATGGCGGCCGTCCAGGCGAGGTTGGCGTAATACGCCGCACTGTCGTACCGCTGCGTGAACAGGTGGTAATTGGCCAGCATGGTCTGCACCGCTATTTTGGTGGGGCGCGAAGGCCAGTTGGTCACCGCCGGCGCGTCGGGCAGGGCGGCATGCAGGTCGGCCGCCACCCGTTTGAACACTTCCTCCTGCGTCGACAAATCGACCATCGGCGCCGTAATGTCCGAACTGGTCACGTACGGGATGGTGCGTTTGTTATTGGTGCTGCCGGGTTTGTACACAGGGCCGTACACGAGGGTATGATGAAAATACCCCCATGCGCGCCCTGCCAGCGCCTGCGCCGATACGCTCCGGGCGTACTGCGCATCTTCACTTTTGATGGACGGGATACTGCGGATGCCGTCGATCACATTGTTGAAATAAGCCGCCGCCCGGTAGGTGCCCCAGTCCCAGAAGTAATCCGACGTATTGGGGTTGCCGTAAGGCTGGCGGAAGGTGTATGCATAGAACCGGTCGATGTTGGGGTGGTTATTGGCTTTATAAGCCACTTTCCCGATGCCTTCGGACAGTTCCAGGTTGTCCGTCAGGTAACCGAGCATGCTGCCGGTGTTATTATCGAGAAAGATGTATTGTACGATGCCCGTATTATCGAGCAGGTGGTCGAAGTCCGCTACTTCCGACGGGATCATTTTCCCTTTCGGTTTCACGTCGAGGAACTTGCCGCAGGCTGCAAGCAGCAGTACCCCGCAGGCAACGCTTATGTATGTACGAAGTAGTCTCATCACGGTGTGTTTTTAAAGGGTAAGCATCAATCCAATGTACAGTTCGGGGCGCAGCGGGAGGGTGGTGAAACCCTGCTCCGTGAACGCGCCGGTGCCGCTGCCGTTCAGTTCAGAAATTTCCGGGTCCCTTTTATCGCTGTTCGCCGTGAGCATCAGCAGGTTCCGCGACTGGAAATACAGTTTGCTTTCTTTGATACCGGCGCGCTGCAGCCGTTTGGCCGGCAGCGAATAGGAGAGCGTTACATCCCGCAGTTTCAGGAAACTCGCGCTTTCCACCAGTATATCGCTGTACGGGAAATAGAACATGTCCATATTCCACGCCGTGAGTTTGGGATAGATGGTATGCGCTTCGTCTCCCGGTTTGCGCCAGCGTTCGCTCACATGTTTATTGATGTAGTTGGAACCGGTGAATGCGTCTTTCCGCAGGACATTGCCCAGGCGGGCAATCACCATGAACGACAGGTCGAAGTTCCTGTAGGAAAACGTATTGGTGATGCTGGTCACGAACGGCGGGCGCAGGGTGCCGGCGTATACCAGGTCGCCCACTTCGGCGTTGCCGCCACCCGTCTTTTTGCCAGTACGGTCGTAGAACTGGGCCACGCCGTTGTTGTCGAGGCCGGCGTAGCGGTAGGCATAGATCGCGTCGAGCGGGTCGCCTTCCTTGCGGATGGCGCCGTTGGTCAGCGAGCTGGGATAGATGTAGCGCACGTTGTATTCCGTCACCGTGTTTTTATTGTAGGCGAAGATGAAATAGGCGTTCCACGCGAAATCCTTCCGTTTGAAAATATCCGCTTCCACAGACACCTCGATGCCTTCGTTGAGGATACGGCCCGCGTTTTTCACCTGGCTGCTGAAGCCCAGTGTGGGATCGATCGCGTCGCTGGCCAGCACGTCCTCGCTGAATTTGCGGTAATAATCCACCGTGGTTTTAATCCGGTTACGCAGGAAAGCGGCATCCACACCGAAGTTGGTCACTTTCGTCTTTTCCCAGCGGAGGCTTTTGTTCGGCGGCGAGGCAATGGAATAACTCACATCGCCGGTCAATGTAGAGAAGCTGCCGGGCTGGATGATCAGGAAAGGCCCGTTGTTGAGGGAGATGTTCCCGTTGATGCCATAAGACCCCCGGATGTTGAGTTTGTTGATCCAGGGCACGCTGAAGAACTTCTCGTTGGCCAGTTTGTAAGTGGCGCCGGCGCTCCAGAGGGGCTTGTAGCGGTACCGCGGGTCGGTGCCGAAAAAGTTGGTCTGGTCGAGCCGTACGCTGCCGCTCACGATGAAGCGGTTGTCGAACTCATAAGAACCGTTGGCGTACCAGCTCACAAAGCGGTTATCGTTGTAGGCATATGCACCCAGGCTGGCGGTGGGCCGGCTGGTGCCGAGCATGTCGCTGTTATAAACACCCGCATTGTAGTCCGCGTAGTTGAAAGTCGAGAAGATACCCGCCTGGTCGTTGTATCCGAAACGGGTAGGGTAGGCGTTGTTATCGAGTTTCGACTGGCTGATCTCCATGCCCGCAATGGCCGTCACGTAATGTTTTTCGCCGAAGTTGCGGTTAAAGCCCAGCTGGCCGCGCAGCATGTAGAACTGGCTGGTGTTACGCGATTCGTTCACCATGGCCCCGTCCGGGATGTAATGTTTGGCCGGGTTGGCAATGGAAGTGGCGTCGTTATAGCCCAGCCGCATGCGGTAGGCGTTTTTATCGTATACGCTGCGGCTGTTCACATAACCTCTCGACCAGCTGCCGCCCGCTTCCGCCGTTAACCCGGGCAGGAGCGTGGCCTGGATGTTACCGCCGAAGCGCAGCAGCAGGTTCTGGCTGTTGGTGGTTTCCAGCATCAGGTCGCCAAGCGGGTTGTAATGCATCGGTTTCAGACCGGCGATGGCGGCGTAGCGGTCGTCTTTCCGTTTGTTTTTGGTGAATACGTTCTGCGGCTGGCCGGTAGCGGGGTCGATGAGCTGGCTGTACGGCTGGATGAGCGCGGTGGAAGAGAACCCCAGCAAATCCTGCCAGGAACGCGCCGGCTGTTTGGCCGTGGCGTAACTGACGTTGGTAAACAGGCCCACACCCAGGTTTTTCATGGGCCGCCAATCGTTTTTAAAGTCGAGGATCACCCGGTTGTCGCTGTTGCCGATGGCGTTGTTCCCGTTGGAAATATACCGGATGGCTGCGTTCAGCGAACTTTTTTCGCCGCCGCCGGTGAGGGAGATGTTATGCTGCTGGGTGAACTGGTGTCGGAAATAATGTTTCTCCAGTTCCGCCGCTGCATCGCGGCTGCGGAGCCCGTTGATCCGGTCGTCCGCCTCCCTGGCCGTGAGCCAGCCCTGCGCTTTCGACAGCAGCAGGTAGTTCACCTCGCTGATGGAGCCGTAATTGTTGTAGGTAGTGAGGTAGCTGTTGGGATCCTGGTTGAACAGGTCGATTTCCGCATCGATATAATCGCTTGCCGAAGCACGGTTGAGGTAACTCACCTGCGGTTTGAGCGTGATGCCGGTGGATCCGCGGTATTGCACGCGCATGGCGCCGGGGCGGCCCTTTTTGGTGGTAATCACGATCACGCCGTTGCTGGAGCGCGCGCCGTAGATAGACGCCGCTACCGCATCCTTCAGCACGGTAATGCTTTCAATGTTATCGATATTGATGGATTCGAGATCGCCCTGTGTGGGGTATCCGTCTATCACCAGCAATGGTTTCTTTTCCGCCGTTACGGTGGAGATGCCGCGGATTTCGATGTTGCCGTCTTTCGTCACCACCACGCCCGCCGCCTGTCCTTCCAGGGCCGATCTCAAATCCGGTTTCAGTTTGCCTTCGAGGCGGGCCGGAGAGATGAATGAGAAGGAACCCGTGGCCCTTTCCGCCGA
This sequence comes from Chitinophaga lutea, assembly GCF_003813775.1. Taxonomy (NCBI): domain Bacteria; kingdom Pseudomonadati; phylum Bacteroidota; class Chitinophagia; order Chitinophagales; family Chitinophagaceae; genus Chitinophaga; species Chitinophaga lutea. Next base: position 457,361 of record NZ_RPDH01000002.1, read on the forward strand.
GATGGACTGGTAGCCCGTATTCACGACCTGCACGGCTTCGAGCTTGCTGGCAACGGCCTGCAGGCGGAGGCTGAACGAGGTACGCCCACCCACCGGCACTTCCTGCCGGTCGAAGCCGATGGAACTGAGCACCAGCACCGAGCGGGGCGCCACATCACGGAGAAAGAACTCGCCCTGATCGTTGGTTTGCGTGCCGCGGCCGGTGCCTTTGAGGGTCACTGATACGCCGGCCAGTGGCCGCCCCTGTTCGTCGGTAACGCGGCCGGTGATGGTAATAGCCGGGTCTTCCGCTGCCGGCACCGGTATGCGCGGGCGCCGCTGCAGGAAGATGGTTTTGTCTTCAATCGAAAACTCAAGCCCCTGCTGCACCAGCACCTGTTTAAGCAGTTCCTCCACGGGCATGGCTTTGGCGCTGACGGTGACCGGGACCGTTTTCTGCAGCAGCTCGTAATTGTAAAATACAACGTAACCGGACTGGCGCTGGATAGCTTTAAAAACGTCCGTAAGCGGCAGGTTACGCCCGGTGATGCTGACGCGTTGGGAGCGGGCGGTGGCGCTTACATGCAGGAAGCCGATCAATAATAGACTGGTTGATAATTTCATAGCCCTCCAGAAGACTTTGTGTTGATACAAAGCGTTTAAAAAAAGCATAGATTTGATTTTGGTAATAAAATTGGTTCTCATCAGTATTATTGCCCTCAGGCCGGTGATGTTGCCGCATTGCCGGCCCTTTTTATGTTTACGGGCAAATGGTTGGTTGTTGGTTCTGTTTGTCGATAAGCATATATTTTAGGTGAACGGAATGAATACGATCGTGTCTCTTTGGTCTATACGGTATTATTGCAGGACGGTTATTTTCCGGCCGTCTATTTTAAATTTCACATCGTTTTTCTCCAGTATCCGCAACACGCTGGCCAGCGGCAGGCTGCGCTGCATACCGCCGCCGAAGCGGAGGTGCGGCACGTTTGTTTCATAGTTGACCGATACGTTGTACCAGCGTTCCAGTTCTTTCATCACGGTGGTGATGTCCGCGTTGTTAAAACTGAAGTAGCCGTTCTTCCAGGCCACCGCCTGTTCCGTGTCGCCCTGGCGCACCACCGTCTGGCCATTGGCCCTTACCGCTTCCTGCCCCGGTTCCATGCGCTGCCGGTTCACTTCCACCGCACCTTCCAGCAGCGTCACGCAGGTGGAAGGTTCCCCGGCGTAGGCCGAGATGTTGAAATGCGTGCCCAGTACTTTTACGTCGAGGCCATCCGTCGCCTTTACCACAAAGGGTTTGACCGCATCTTTCGCTACTTCGAAATAAGCTTCGCCGCTCAGTTCCACTTTCCGTTCGTTCCCTTCGAAGGCGGTGGGGAAATGCAGCACCGTTTCCGCGTTCAGCCAGACCGCCGTGCCATCGGGCAGGGTGATGCGGTATTGCCCGCCGCGCGGCGTCGCCAGCCGGTTCCAGGCTACCGCCGCGGCGTTGCCCGTTTTGGTATAGGCCAGCTGACCATTGTGCAGTTTGGTGACCTGTGCGTTGCCCTGTTTGGCCAGGAGCCCGTTTTCCGCATCATCCAGCACAATCACCGAGCCGTTGGCGAGCGTCAGCGAGGCATGGTTGCCGCCGGGGGGCACATCATTCTTGTAGCGGCCGTCCATGCTCACGGAAGCGGGCGGTAATGCTTCCCGCGTACCGTATTCCCAGGCGGCTACCGCCAGTATGCCGGCCACCGCGGCGGCGGCGGTCCATTTCCACCAGTTGCGGCGGATGGGCAGCACGGGCGTGTCTTTGTCGGCCGCCAGGATGCGGTCTTTGACCGGCTCCCAGCGGGCGGCGTCGTAGGCGGCGTTCTCCGCCATATCCGGCATCAGCCCGGTGAGCGTTGCTAAAAAAAGATCTTTGTTCCGTTCGTCCTCCAACAGGGCGTGCAGCTCCTCTTCTTCGGCCGGTGTAATGCCGCCATGAAGGCGCCGCCCAAGTAAATACCTCAGTTTGTCTTCCTGCATAAAAAATCGTCAATTCATGAGTGGAATAGTGCCAGTCGCGGCAGCAAAAAGAACCGCTGCCATATATAAGAATGCGGAGAAAGGGGAAAGGACCTATCGGGTTGAAATTTTTTTTTTAGGGAGGGGAGGCGGCAGGTGTTTTATCCGTTGGAGCAAGAGCCGGCTCCGATGATGGCACCGGCCGGCTATACCAGAATGCCTCATTGAAAAGAAAATACCTTCCCATATGAAAATTGTTACCGCATAGTCAACTTCAGGGGCATATATCAGGATTCTCCAACGTCACGATCAGCACCAGAGCAGCAACGCCGCGGGAATGTACTTCCCATGCCGGGCCAGGTGTGCGCGGATATCGCGTAGTGCCAGTACCAGTGTATTTTTCACGGAGCTCGGAGAAAGGCGGAGGGCGGCGGCGATTTCCGGGATGGTTTTGCCCTGCTGGCGGCTCAATACAAAAACATGCCTGCGCCGCGGCGGCAGGCGCGATACGGCTTCCGCAATGAGGCGGCGGGTTTCGCGCAGCGACAGTTCGGCGGTGAGATTATCGTCCGCCACATCGGCAGGCCCGGCGGTATTGCGCAGGTGCAATTCGCGCGCTTCCTTGCGCAGCCAGGTATAACATTCGTTCGCCACCACCTTGTACAGCCAGGCTTTGGGCTGCTCCACCTCCGCCAGTTTGTCCCGGCTCAGCCACAGGCGCAGAAACGCGGCCTGCACCACTTCTTCCACGGCGGAAGGGTGCTTTACAAGGCGGAGTATGAATGGGTACAGCGCTGCTACAGACCGCTGAAAAAGTGTGCCGAACGCGTTTTCATCCCCATCGCTAATCCGGCGGAAAAGTCGGTTTAAATCATCATGCAAATGCTCGTCCATGTATACAGATCTGTGTCATGCGGTTGGTGGTGTGAAAGTAGTAAAATTGGGCGGGTAAGTACAGCGGAAGTTTTTGAATCGCTTGCCGGCCGGTATCTGAAATACCCTGTGACCCGGGGGAATAAAAAACCGGCATGGCTGCCGGGCCTGCCTTTGGAGCGTTAAAAAGAAAAGCCGCAACCGGGAACCGGTGCGGCCTTTTGAATGCCAATGTGTGATGTACTACAGTTTTTTGATCGCCGCCATCGCTTCCTCCACGTGCTGGGTAGCCTGTGTAAGCGAGTTGAACTGGTGCACCACCACGCCGTTTTTATTCAGCACGTAGGTAACGCGCCCGGGCAACATCATGCTTTTAGGCACCCCGAACAGCTTCCGCACTTTGTTATTCGTGTCGCTCAGGAGCGTGAAAGGCAGTTTGTACTTCTCCGCGAATTTTTTGTGGGATGCCACATCGTCTGCGCTGATGCCTACAACCTGCACGCCTTCGTCTTTAAACTGCTCGAAGGAGTCGCGGAAAGAACAGGCCTCCTTGGTACAGCCGGGCGTATCGTCTTTCGGGTAAAAATATACCACCACCGGGCCTTTGGCCAGTGCATCGGAGAGTTTGAAGTTCTTCCCGTCCTGGTCTTTCAGTTCAAAATCGGGCACTTTGGAGCCGGTCGTGAGTTGTCCTTTGACGGTACCGAACCCGAATATGGCGAGCGTCAGCAGCATGGTTTGTAAAATTTTCATGGTTTGAGAATATGATCCGCGTCAAAGCTACAAAAGCTGTACCATAAAGGACTGTTAAAACAGGAAGTTGGCGCCGATGGAGAAGCTGTTGATACTGAACTTGTCGTAAAAGCCAACGGTGTGCGAGGTGTTTTTGCGGCTCGGATACTCGATCGTTGATCCGAACGCATCTTTCTTTTCTACGCGGTAGGTATAACCGAACACATTCCCCATGGAGGCCAGCAGGTTGATGTTGCTTTTCAGCCGGAATTGCAGGCCCGGCCGGTAATACAAGCCCGCCATATTGGTTTTCGACTGGAAGAGCGCGGTGCCGTCGTGCGTGTAACCCAGTATGCGGGCGCCACTCAGCACAAGGTCGTTGTAAATACTGAAACGCGACGACCAGACCGGCACCAGCAATCGCCCGAACACGCCGGCGCCGATGCTTTTGGTGGGTAAATTCGCGCCAGGATTACTCTCGCGCCGATAAAATCCTTCCACACCGATGGCGAACCGTTCGCGGAGGAACCATCCGAACTGCGGCGCTACGTGCCAGTCGGTGCTTTTCAATTCCATCATGCCCCTGGGATTGCCGGCACCATCGGTAAACGGCTGTTCGCTTTTGGTAGACGAAACGCCGAATGAAGCGCCGACGAAAAATTTCTTGTGAGGTGCCTCCTGGGCCAGAAGGGAAGAGGCGGTTGCCAAAAGCAGGGTAGCCGTAAAGGCGGATAACAGGTAATTCTTTTTCATACGCATGAATTTGATTTAACTAAAACAATAGTTCACAATATTAATACCGCCAAGTCTTAATATAATGTTAATAGCATATACGTGTTAGGCGCACAGTTTGATCTTTACTTTTTATTCTGCACCTTTAATCCTTATTTTTGAGCTACTAAAACCCAGTTTGTTTTGAAATCTATTTTGACGGATCGGCAATTAGCGATTACCATCGACCGGCTTAGTCACCAGCTGATAGAAAACCACCCGCAGTTCGAGAACACGGTGCTGATTGGTCTGCAGCCAAGAGGCATTTATTTGTCTGACCGCATCAATAATAAGCTGCAAACGCTGTTACCCGGCGTGAAGGTGCCTTATGGCCGCCTCGACATTACCTTTTACCGTGACGATTACAAAAGCGGGAAGGGGCTGCATACACCGAATGAGACGGACATTGATTTTTCCATCGATAACAAACATGTGGTGCTGGTAGACGATGTGCTGTATACCGGCCGCACCATCCGCTCGGCCATGGACGCGATGCTCGACTTCGGGCGCCCGGCCACGGTGGAGCTGCTGGTGCTGATAGACCGGCGCTTCAGCCGGGAGCTGCCGATACAGCCGGATTACACCGGCCGCACCATTGACGCCATCATTACCGAGAAGGTAAGGGTGCTCTGGAAAGAGCGCGATGGTAAAGATGAAGTTGTGTTGATTGCCTAAATCTTTTATATTTGCACCTTAGAATGTCACTGTCTGCTAAACATCTGTTGGGTATACGCGATCTGAAGCGTTCGGATATAGAGCTTATTTTTCAAACTGCCGATCAGTTTAAAGAAGTATTGCAAAGGCCTATCAAGAAGGTCCCCACTCTGAGAGATACCACCATCGTCAATGTGTTTTTTGAGAATTCAACCCGCACCCGCATTTCGTTTGAACTGGCGGAGAAGCGGCTGGGCGCCGATGTGGTGAATTTTTCCGCATCCGGTTCTTCCGTGTCGAAGGGGGAAACGCTGATCGATACGGTCAACAACATCCTGTCGATGAAGGTTGACCTGGTGGTGATGCGCCACTCCGCTACCGGCGCGCCGCACTTCCTCAGCAAACACATCAATGTACCGATCGTGAATGCCGGCGACGGCATCAACGAGCACCCCACACAGGCGTTGCTCGACGCGTTTTCCATCCGGGAAAGGCTGGGCAGCGTGGAAGGCAAGAAGGTGGCCATCTGCGGCGACATCATGCACTCCCGCGTGGCACTGTCGAATATCTACTGCCTGAAGAAACTGGGTGCAGAGGTAACCGTTGCCGGTCCCCCGACGCTCATTCCCAAATACATCGCGGAGGCGCTGGGCGTCAACGTGACGTACGACATCCGCGAGGCGCTGAACTGGTGCGATGTGGCCAACATCCTGCGCATCCAGCTCGAACGCCAGAACATGCCGCTGTTTTCCTCGCTCCGCGAATACTCGCTGGCATACGGCGTCAACCGCGCGCTGCTTGACAGCCTGCAGAAGGAAATCGTGATCATGCACCCCGGCCCGATCAACAGGGGCGTGGAGCTCAGTTCCGATGTGGCCGACTCCGGCCAGTCGATCATCCTCGACCAGGTGGAAAACGGCGTGGCCACTAGAATGGCGGTGCTGTACCTGCTGGCCAGGAAGGAAGGGGCAAAGGAATAGTGCATCCAACATACGATCGCCATCATACACCGGGAATAAAATCATTGAAAGGTGCTCTCTTATCGGGAGCATCTTTTTTATTGCGCAAAATGCCATCAACCTCATGCAACTAGCACTTTTCCGTTATTTGAGCTGATGGGGCTGGGGACCTCTGAGGCGATGAAATTTTTCAAATCGCACATCTTCTGCAAGGAAAGCATGAGTCGACGAATTAGGTTTTCCAAACTATACGCTTCTACTGTAAGGGACAGAACGAGATGAATCGATCCCCCTGCTTTCAAATGGAATATCCTTTTCTTTAAAAAAGAAAGAGGCGCTCACCGGACCGGGAACACCTCTTTGTATAGGAAAGGATGAGACTACTCGTTCTTCAAAGTTTCTACGGGATTGGCGTTCGCCGCACGCAGGGTCTGCGATACGATGGTGAGCATGGCAACGGCCAGCAGCAGCGTAAAACAGAGCAATATGCCGCCCAGCCCGAAGGGCACCCGCAGCGCGAAATTCTGCAGGAACAGCTGCGCGGCAATGTAGCCGAGCGGCAGGGCGATGCAGCCCGAGATCACCACCAGCTTCAGGAATCCCTTCGACAGCAGTATCACCAGGCTTTTAACGTCGGCGCCCATAACCTTGCGCACCCCGATTTCCTTCTTCCGCAGCCAGGTGGTATAAATCACCAGCGCCAGCAGGCCCAAGGTGGCAATCACGATGGTCATGCCCGCCAGGTAGGCCAGGAAGCCCAGGTCGTTCCAGTGCATATTGTTTTCATACAACGATTCTTTCAGCCAGGAAGATTTCAGCGGCTGGGCAGGCGATAACTTATGCCAGGCTGCGGTGACCTGCTGCATCAGTTGTTCGCGGTTACCGGCACTGACTTTCAGGTTCAGCAGGGTATAGTCCGCGGGCTCGGAACGGAAGGCCAGCGGCGCGATCATCTTGCCGAGATTCTCGTAATGGAAATCTTTCAGCACACCGCGCACGGGCGCCTGCACTGAATCGTTGAGCCATACCATACGGCCCACCGCCTCGCCGGCGGATTTGTAACCCAGCGCCAGCACGGCCGCCTCATTCAGCAGCAGCTGCGGTGTTTGCTGCTGCGGCAACAGGTTTTCACCCGCCACCAGCTGCAGGCCCATCATGGGCACAAAAGCCTCATCCGCGCTGTAATAATTTATTTTCTGCGGTTCGTCGGTGAGGTTCATTGCCAGCGGCATCTGCCCGCCCCCGAAGTAACCGAAGTTACCGGACGCCGCAGACACGGCCTGTACGCCGGAAAGGTTTTTCAGTTCCTGTGCCAGCAGTTCCGCTTTGCTGCCCTGCAGTTCCACCGTCAGGATGTTATCCGGCCTGAAACCGGGATCCGCCGTGGCCATGAAGGCAAACTGCCGGTACATGGTGAACAGCCCGATGGTGATCAGCAGTGAAAGCGACAACTGGAATATGATGAGGCCCTTGCGCAGGTTCATTCTTCCGAACAACCGGTAAGAAGGCATGCTTTTCAGCACCTGCGACGGGGTGAAGGCGGAGAGCAGCCATGCCGGCAGCGTACCGGCCAGCAGGCCGGTGAACAGGCTGAAGCCCAGCAGGATGAGCGCCATCTGCCAGACGGTGGTGGCAGGCGGGAAACTATCGGTACTGCCGCCGAAAAGCTGCAGCCGTTCTATCACGGTCAACATGGCCAGCGCCACACCCAGCGCCACCAGCGAAATGATGATCGCTTCCATGATATACTGGCCGAATACCTGCATGCGCGTGGCGCCGGCTACCTTACGGATGCCCACTTCCTTGGCGCGCGTGAGGGAACGGGCGATGGACAAATTGGTATAATTGAAACAGGCGGAAATAAGAATGATCAGGCCGATACCGATGGCGCCCATCACTTTGCCCCAGGTGGTGACCCTGCCGATGTTGTTGTAGATATCGTCCCACGACGGCGTGATGCGCCGCAGCCGCTGTACGGGAAATTCAATGGTGCCCTGGCGGGGATCGTTATACAGCGTTTTCGCCAGCCGCGACAATGAAGCCTCAAAAGCCGCACGCGACACATTGGGCTGCAGCACCACATACGTGTAACCGTCGCCGTAAGAGTTCCAGCTGGCGTTCTTTTCTTCCAGCACCTTCGCTTTTTCCAGTTGCGGCACGGTGGCGGCGGACGCGTAGGCCCCGAAGCTGATGTGGGAGCGGTGGATTTCGGGGTTCAACACACCGGTCACTTCATAACTGCCCATCTGGCCCATGGTGATGATCTTGCCGATGGGATTGTCGTTGCCGAAAAAAAGCCTGGCCGTGGCATCGCTGAGCACCACCGTATTAGGCTGCTCCAGCGCCGTGGCGGCATTGCCCCGCTGCAGTGTAAAACCGAATACGGAGAAAAAGGAAGGCGATGTAAATGCCCCCTGGATGTTGAATTCCTTATCGGCGCCGCCGGTGGCTTTGCCTTTGAACGCCGGGTACAGCCGTACCACATCCGCCACGATGTTATTCTCCGCCTTAACCGCCTGTTCGAGCGGGAGGGGAGAACTGGCCAGCCTGAAACCTTCGCCCCGGGGATTGCGCACTTCCGTGGTGATGCGGTACGTACGGTCCGGGTAAGGATGGAAGCGGTCGAAGCTCAGCTCTTTGGCCGTGTTTTCGATCACCATCATACATACTGTCATGCTCAGGGCAAGACCGAAGATGTTGATGAACGTAAACAGTTTATGTTTCGTGATATTCCGGTAAGCGATCAACAGGTAATTACGCAGCATGCCGACAATTTATGCAACCTGGTTTTCAAAGGCAATGCCAGGGTGGGGGAGATTATTATTCAGTGCAAAATACATTAAATATATCAAATCTATGTTCATTACCGGTCATGTGCCGTTCAAATCGGAACAATTCGTAAAATTCATTAGTTTAGGGCATGCGTACAATTATTCTCTTGCTGGTATCGAATATTTTTATGACGTATGCCTGGTATGGCCACCTGCGCAACACGAATGTGCCGTTGTGGAAAGTGGTGCTGATCAGCTGGGGCATCGCTTTTTTTGAATACTGCTTTATGGTGCCCGCGAACCGTATGGGTTACCTCGACGGGTTTAACGGCTTTCAGCTGAAAATGATACAGGAGGTCATCACTCTTACGATATTCTGCGTGTTTGCGGTGATCATTCTCAAGGAGCCGCTTCGCTGGAACTACCTGATATCCTTTTCATTGCTGCTGGGGGCCGTGTATTTTATGTTCAAGAAGTAACCGGCGCCTGCCCGATTAATCCATCAGCGGTAAAAGTTTGCCGCTTTTAATTCCTATTTTTGACAACTTGATAAAACCGGTAACTATTTCATGTTGAACATCCGATCCATAGGTTGGCTGACAGCCTCGTTATTCCTCTGTTTCAGCCAGCTCAGGGCGCAAACCACCGCGCCGCTGCATGCCGCTGAGATCAGGCTGCAGCTGAAGAAACTGAATACCCTTGGGAGCGTGCTGTACATCGCAGCGCACCCCGACGATGAAAATACACGCCTGCTGGGCTTCCTCGCCAAAGAAAATCTTTACCGCACCGGTTATCTGTCGCTCACCCGTGGCGACGGCGGACAGAACCTCATCGGCAACGAACAGGCCGAACTGCTGGGCCTCATCCGCACGCAGGAGTTACTGGCAGCCCGGCGCATCGACGGGGCGGAGCAGTTTTTCACCCGCGCCAACGATTTCGGCTTTTCCAAAAACCCGGAAGAAACCTTTACCATCTGGGACCGCAAAAAGGTGCTGGGCGATGTGGTATGGGTTATCCGCAAATTCCAGCCCGACGTGATCATCTGCCGTTTTCCGGCCGACAGCCGCGCCGGCCACGGCCATCACACCGCTTCCGCCGTGCTCGCCGCCGAAGCGTTCGATGCGGCCGCCGACCCGAACCAGTATCCGGAACAACTGGCCAGCGTCAAACCCTGGCAGGCCAAACGCATCCTCTGGAACACCTTCAACTTCGGGGGCAACAACACTACATCCGACGATCAGTTTAAAACAGAAGTAGGCGCTTACAGCGCGTTATTGGGAAGGGGTTTCGGGGAAATTGCCGCCGAAAGCCGCTCCCAGCATAAAAGCCAGGGCTTCGGCGTACCCTCCACCCGCGGCAGCGCCATCGAATATTTCACCACCATCAAAGGCTCCGCGCCTAAAACCACGCTGCTCGATGAAGTGAACACTACCTGGGCGCGCGTGCCGGGCGGCGAGGCCATCAGCGAAGCCATCGGTAAAGCGCTGGCGCAATACAACGCCGAAGACCCTTCGGCTACCGTACCCGCGTTGCTGGTTATACGAAAACAGATCCTCGCATTGCCCGACGGCTACTGGAAAACACAAAAGCTCAACGAAGCCGACCAGCTCATTGCCGCCTGCGCAGGTTTGTGGATGGAAGCCTACAGCACCATCGAACACGCCGTACCGGGTGAAACCCTCAGCAGCAACATCCAGATCATCAACCGCAGCAAGGTACCGGTGAGCCTGCAGAAAATCAGGATATCCGGCCAGGACGATGCCTCCGCCGCGCAAACACTGGCCTTCAATAAATTCGTGACCATTCCCGTGAAGGTGAAGGTGCCGGCGAACACGGGCATTTCACAACCTTACTGGTTGCAAACGCCGCACCCCATCGGTACCTACAACATCCCCGCCCCGGGATTGACAGGCCGGCCGGAGAATATACCGCCGCTCGTGGCCAGCTTCTTCCTGAAGGTGGGCGACCAGGAGCTCGTTTATAACCGTGCGTTCACCTACAAGTTTACCGACCCGGTGAAAGGAGAAGTGTTCCGCCCGCTCGTGATCGCGCCGCCGGCCATCGCCTCGCTCAATAACCAGGTATTCGTATACACGCAGGCCACCCCGCAAACCATCCCCGTGAAGGTGCGGGCCATGCAGGCCAATGTGCAGGGCAGCGTGAAACTCCTGCTGCCACCGGGTTTCCGGGCCGATAAAACGGCTGTTCCTTATGCGCTGAAAGAGAAAGGCGACGAAACGGAACTGAGCTTCCGCGTGTCGCCCGTAAAGGTGAATGGCCAGAACATCACCGATACCATGACGGTGGTGGTGGAAGCTAACGGACGGGAGTACACGAACAGCATGACCACCATCCAGTACGACCATATTCCATCCATCACCATCTTCCCCCAGGCGAGCGCCAGGCTGGTGACCGTCAACCTGAAATACAACGGCCGGAAGCTGGGTTACATCTCCGGTGCGGGCGACAAGGTGGCCGAATCGCTGCGCCAGGTAGGGTATACGGTGGATGAACTGGGTGAAAAAGAGATCATGAACGGTTCGCTCACACAATACGACGCCATCATCACCGGGGTGCGCGCCTACAATACGCAGGAGCGCCTCCCTTACTGGCAGCCCCGCCTGCTCGAATACGTGAAAAACGGCGGCGTGCTGGTGGTGCAGTACAATACCAACGGCAACCTCGTCACCAATCAGCTGGGGCCCTACGATTTCAGCCTCTCGCGCGACAGGGTGACGAACGAGACCGCGCCCGTGAAATTCCTGCTGCCGGAGAACAAACTGTTCAGCTATCCGAACGCCATTACCGCCAAAGACTTCGACGGCTGGGTGCAGGAGCGGGGTTTGTACTTCCCCGGCAATACCAACGGCGCCTACCAGAAACCTTTTGAAATGAACGATCCCGGAGAACGGGCGCTGGATGGCTCTACCATCGTTGCGCAATACGGGAAAGGAAAATACATCTATACGGGCCTTGCCTTCTTCCGCCAGCTGCCGGCCGGCGTACCGGGGGCATACCGCCTGTTCGTGAACATGATATCGAAGTGATTTTTATGAGCAAACAAAACAACAACCCGGATAATACCCGGTTGAGAATGTCGGCCGCACTGTGCATCGTATTGGGCCTGGTGATCGGGTTCATCATCAAACGGGTGCACATCGGCCTGCTGATCGGCCTGGCGCTGGGGCTGCTGAGCGGAGGATTATTATCTAAAAGAAAATAAAATGGACAACACGCCACAGGAAAAACCGCCTTTGTTTTCGCGCTGGACTGCCTGGTACCTGGTAGTGGCGGGATGGCTGGCGGCCTTGACCGTTTTTTTCTATCTGTTCACTAAACACTATTCATGAGTATCTACGACTGGCTGGTATTAGGTTTCACGTTAATCACAATCATCCTTTACGGCGTCTGGAAAAGCCGCGGACAAAAAGACCTCGACAGTTATTTCCTGGGCAACCGCACCATGCCCTGGTATATCATCCTCTTGTCGATCATCGGCACGCAGGCCAGCGCTATTACTTTCCTGAGTGCACCCGGCCAGGCTTATGCGGACGGCATGCGTTTCGTGCAATATTACTTCGGGCTGCCGCTGGCCATGATCGTGATCTGTATCGCCTTTGTGCCGATCTTTCACCGGCTGAAGGTATATACCGCTTATGAATACCTGGAGCAGCGCTTCGACCTGAAAACCCGCACGCTCACGTCGTTCCTGTTCCTTATCCAGCGCGGGCTGTCGACCGGCATCAGCATTTACGCCCCGTCGATCATTTTATCGTCGCTGCTGGGCTGGAACATTTATTACACCAATATTTTTATGGGCGGGCTGCTCATTATCTATACCGTGTACGGCGGTACGAAGGCCGTGTCGTACACCCAGAGCCTGCAGCTGGCCATCATCTTCACGGGGATGTTCCTCGCGGGCTGGATGGTGGTGCACCTGCTGCCGAAGGAGATCGGGTTTTCCGACGCGCTGCATGTGGCGGGGAAAATGGGCAAGCTGAATGTGATCGTAACCGATTTCAGCTGGACCGACCGTTACAATATCTGGAGTGGGGTGATCGGCGGATTTTTCCTGGCGCTGTCTTATTTCGGCACCGACCAGAGCCAGGTGGGGCGGTACCTCACCGCGAAAACACTCACGGAGAGCCGCATGGGCCTGCTGATGAACGGGCTCGTGAAAGTGCCCATGCAGTTCCTGATCATGCTCATCGGGGCGCTCGTATTCGTGTTTTACCTTTATTTCCGTGCGCCCATCAACTTCAACCAGGGGCTGCTCAACCAGGTGCACAATTCCGCGTACGCGCCGCAGATGCAGGAGCTGGAGCAACAATTCGATTCGCTGACCATCGTGAAACAGCGGCACGTGAAAGCCCTCACAACCGCAATCGATACGGACAACAAGGATTTGATCGACAACGCGAAGCTGCAGCTGCAGAACACCGAAGGCGCAGCCGACCAGGTGCGCGATTCCGCCAATGTACTTATCAAAAAAGCCGCACCCGGCGCGGAAACCAACGATACCAACTACATCTTCCTTCATTTTGTGGTGAACAACCTGCCGAAAGGATTGGTGGGCCTGCTGATCGCCATTATCTTCCTCGCTTCCTGGGGCAGTATCGCCGCCGCCCTCAACTCGCTGGCATCCACTACCATGGTGGATATTTACAAACGGATGGTGAACAAGGACGGCTCCGAGGCGGAATACCTCCGGATGTCCAAAATCTGGACGCTGATCTGGGGCGTGTTCAGCATCGCCGTGGCGCAGTTCGCCAGCGGCATGGGCAGCCTCATCGAGGCGGTGAACATCCTCGGTTCGCTTTTCTACGGCACCATTCTCGGCATTTTTGTGGTGGCCTTTACGATGAAGCGCGTAAAGGGTAGCGCTACGTTCTGGGGCGCCGTGGTAGCGGAAATATTCGTGGTGGCCATTTACCTCGCGGATGTGATTTCGTTCCTCTGGCTGAACGTGATCGGCTGCCTGCTGGTGATGATCGCGGCGGGACTGATACAGCTGGCCATCGGGGTGAACGGGTATGTTGTAAGGAGGAAATAATCATGCATGCGGGCGGCCATGGCTGCGGGCAAATCCTGCCATAAAAGAAAGCGGGTATCACGTTCACACGCGATACCCGCTTTTTATTGTCCGATGCCGGCTTAAAGCGTAGCGATCAGTTTTTCGTTGAGGAGCACATAGTCGGCGTTGTTCCCGGCTTTGGCCAGTTCTTTGGATTTTTCGGCAGTGGCTTTCGCAGCGGCCTTGTCACCCATTTTAGCCTGGATTTTTGCTTTCAGGTGAAAGATCCAGTAAGCTTTGTCGTTTGCCTTGGTGGCGGCATCGGCCCATTCCAGCGCGGTTTTCAGGTCGCGGCCGGTTTCGAAATAATAGCTGGCGGCCTGGAAGTACGGCTTTTTATCCGTTTTCATGGCGGCGTCGATCTGTGCCATCACTTTGCCGTCGATGTCTGCAGTGATCTCGATCGGCAGCATCACGCGGTCCCACAGCAGCATCATGGTCATGGCGCTCGGGCGCACGTTCTCAAACGCGATCATGAATGATTCTACGGGGAAGGGGAGCTCCTGGGCGTCGGCTTTGAAGCGCGCCACGTCTTCTTCCTGTTTGTACCCGTCGGTGCCCCAGTTTTTCAGGCCTTTATTGATCACCACTTCCCAGGTGCTTTCACCCTGTTTGGCCAGTGTATAGATCACGTATTCACCGGCGGGCACCACGGTGCCGTTCAGTTTTACGTCTTCCCCGAACTTGATTTTGGTAGCGGCATTCGCACCCACGCGCCACATGCGGCCGTAAGGGATGAGGTTGCCCAGCACTTCGCGGCCTTTCACGGCAGGGCGGGAGTAGGTCACTTCCACTTCAGACAGGGCAAAGTCCTGTTTGATGGTCTGGGTAGGGCTCGGCTGGGGCATTTTAATGCCCTGCGCAGCAACAGGGGCCGTGGCTATCACGCACAGCGCAGCAGCAGACAAAAACGCAGATAGTTTTTTCATTGGTTTATAAAGTTTGGTGGTAAGAAAGTTGCATGCAAAAATAAGGAACTCTATTCGATCAGCCCGTTCCGGAACGCATATAATACCAGCCCCACCGTATTTTTAACATTCAGCTTTTCCAGGAGCTTCTGGCGCAGGCCTTCTACGGTGCGGGGGCTCAGGAAGATCTGTTCCGAGATCTCCTGCGTGGTGAATTCGTTGCAGATCAGCTTCAGTACTTCCAGCTCACGGTCGGTAAGCTGTACCTCGTTCTTGAAAGTGGGTTTGAACTGCTGCTTGTTTTTATGCAGCACTTTTTTGAGGAGGGCCAGGTTTACATTTTCGTTGAAGTAAAAACCTTTCTCGAAGGTGGTGCAGATGGCTTCGTAGATTTCTTCCGGTTCACTGTTTTTGAGCAGGTAGGCGTTGGCCCCGTTTTCCACCAGGTGCACGATGAAGTTATCGTCTTCGTACATGGTGAGAATGATGACTTTGACCTGGGGGTATTTTTCCTTGACCTTGATGGTGGCCTGGATGCCGTCCATTTTGGGCATCTTGAGGTCCATCAGGATCACGTCCGGCTGCTGTTCCTGCATGATCTGCAGCAGATGCTCGCCGTCTTCCGCCTCGAATACCACATTGATATTCTCATAAGGCGTCAACGTATTGATGACCCCGCTACGGAATATTTTATGGTCGTCGGCAATAGCGACTTTGATAGGCGACAGCATAACAGCGTACAATTTAGCTTAAACAACAGGCTGATAGTTCTCCACCCTGATCTCGGCCACTGTACCGATGGGTGAATTCTTCACAAAGGTGATGTTTCCGCCGATAATATTCAAACGGCTTTCGATATTTTTTAGGCCCAGGTGGCCGGTTTTTTTCCGGGATTCTTCGAATTTGTCGACCAGCAGACCGTTCCCGTCGTCTTCCACGCGGATGGTGAGCAGGTTGGGGGTGCTCTGGTAGGTGATGAATACATGCCCCGCTTCAGCGTGTTTAAGCACGTTGTTCATCAGTTCCTGCACTACGCGGTATACGTTCAGCGCCTTTTCACGATCGACAGGGTAGCTGGTGGCGTCTGTTTTAAAGGAAATGGCGATCTGTTTGTTTTTGTTCATCAGGCTGCAGAACGAATCGAGCGCATGGCTGAGGCCGAGGTTCTCCAGGGTAGTGGGATGCAGGCTTTGGGAGATGAAGCGGAGCTGCTGGATGATGGTATCCGTAAACTCCTTCGTTTCCTTGATCCGTTCCTTTTCCCCGTTGCCCGCCAGCTGCTGGAGGTGATTGAGGTTCAGCTTGAGCACCGAGAGCTGGGCGCCCACTTCATCATGCAGGTCTTCCGCAATACGCTTGCGTTCCGTTTCCTGCCCCTGTAACACCGCCACGAGTCGTTCTTTCTGGATTTGCAGGTCTTTGTCCTTTAACTTCAGTTTATATTGAACCACCTGTTTCTGCTGCAACACCACCATCACCACCACAAAAATACCCAGGCTCAGCAT
The DNA here is from genome assembly GCF_003813775.1 of Chitinophaga lutea. Lineage (NCBI taxonomy): Bacteria > Pseudomonadati > Bacteroidota > Chitinophagia > Chitinophagales > Chitinophagaceae > Chitinophaga > Chitinophaga lutea. The sequence continues at coordinate 473,579 of NZ_RPDH01000002.1, forward strand.
CACGATCGTGCCTATTAGTATAAGTTGTAATGTGTTCATGCCCGCGCTCTTTTTATTTTTGAGAGCCCAATATAGAAAAGAATTACCTGAATTACGCCGGCAATCCAGTAGAGCGATGCGGTAATCTTGTACATGGACTCCAGCACTTCGCTTGGGCCTTTCTGCTGTATCAGGTTAAAAGACAGGTTTAACAGGAAACCGCAGCAGACGTTTACAAAGAGCCCTGCATTAAACCAGAACACGGGCAGGGAATTGATATAGATGGATTTTTCGATCAGGTCCTCGTCGCGCATCAGCTGCAGGAAAAACATCACACCGTAAATGATGAGCAGGGCGGACCGGAAGGAGATAAAAACGGAGTTAAACTTGAGCGGCCCTTCCAGCACGGTGATATCGACGGCAAACAGGAGAGTGGCCACGAGCATGATCCATTTGAGCGCTTTTTTGGTAGAAGGGCTTTTAAATACCTGTATATAGAACAGGGAGAGAATAATAAATTGAACGAGGTGAATACAAGTGATGAAAGCCATGTTGTTCCTGAAAATCCGGGCGATCACGTCGGAACCGACACCATAGGCGACGCAGGATATCAGGTAGATGTATATCAGCCGCTGCTCTTTATTCAGCAGGGGAAGTTTTAAAGTAAAGGGGATCAAAAAAAGAATTTCGACCCCCACCATAAAATAGAAAAAATAGTGATGAAGCGGCACTTAGTTATCTTTATCCGTTACTTGTATCTGAGTTCAATGGATTCGCTTTGGGGCAGTCGTACGGGCACAAGATATCGGTATCCAGGATATCGTCGGCAGGCGAATCTTTATCCATGCTGGTCTGAGAAGGCAGGATGTCGTTTCCGTCCGCGTCTACCGCAACAATTACAAACTTCTTATCGCGTTTCCCGTCTTTGTCCAGGTCCAGCCCGTAATAAATGCGTAAACCCGTAGCGCCGTCTTTCGACAGGAGTTTCTCCAGTTTGTTGATACCGAAGAAGGCGGCGAGGATGGGTTCTTTGTGCTTTTTCACGATCTTCTGATCGACACGGTACGCTTCCGTGAGCTGGGCACCCCGCACAAGAGAGATGAATTTACCAGCATCTTTGTTAAACTTTGACATGTGATGTTGTTTTAGGAGTTAGTAGAAATATCGGGTAAAATTATTACAAAATACCACTTTTCAAAGCCCCCCGGAAGCGTCATTTTCCCGCTCAAACGAAGATGTGACACCCATCAGGTGAGCCATGGGGTTAGATCGGGAGCGTACCAGGCTACTGCGGCAATAGTACAGTTTGCGTGTTTTCCCCTCCAAAATGCGTAGTTCTACGCATTCGGTATTTATAGGGTCTTAACGCTTGACTGTCAGTTCATTCTTCCCAACCTTTGTACTATTGAAAGTGAAGGGACAGGAGGGTTAATGAAACCGTGTTAATTCCAAAAGTTCACACGCACTCGGGCCTTTCTACCATAGTTTGTTTTCGTTAGTATGCAGAGGGTTGCCGGTTACCCAAAAGCCGGCAGTAGTTACAGTACGTTATCCCCAAAAAATTGTAAACGAACCAAAAGTGATCGCTATGAGTTACCTGTTAATTGGAAACATCTCTGCGCTGATCTGTGAAGAGAACATCGAACCCCTTGCGAACGCGCGTATCAGGATTTATCTCCCTTCCCAGAATTACGGGGTGGAGGAGCTGGCACGCGGAATTTTTAAGGACCTTCGGCGGCTGTCTGAAAGCGACGTGCAAGCCAAAGCAGATCACCTGTTGGCCGAGTCCATGCTGGACGAACGGGGGAATTTCAGCATCAGCTGGGAAGACCTTCACCTGTTCACCGAGCCGCTGGAAATGGACATCTGCCTCAACAGCGTTCCCGGACGGCATACCGGCCAACAGGAATGGGTCCAGTTTCATCTCAGTACGTTTGTTCCCCATTGGAAGCGGTCCAAAAACAGGTACCTGGGCGCGTTTGCCTACGTGGTGCCAGCCGACAAATGGACCGTTATACGCCGTGAGTTCGGCGCCTGGGTGATTACCGGGGCCGTGAAACACGCGGAAACCCTCCAGGGCCTGAAAACCCTGCGGGTAGAGGCTTACAACGCCCTCAACGACCGCCTGCTGGGCTGGTGCAATACCAGCGAAACGGGGCATTACCGGTTGTATTTTTCCAGGAAAGACCTCAGCGGTGGCCGGCTGATGCAGATCCTGAAAAACAATGACGACCTGTTCAGCGACGGGCCCGATGTATATTTCAAAGTGTACAGCGGCAACCAGCTGGTATGGCATGAAAGTAAAGATATCGCGCTGCAGCCTGAAAGGCAGCAACTGAAGCATTGCGCAAAACTAAACCTGTTCATTCAACCTGCCCCCGCGGAAAAAAAACCGCCGAGATTATCGGGCTGGCTGAATGATTTTATCCAGATCAACAAAACAAGACCTCATTATAAAGACCGGTACGTCACGTACTGAGTCCTCCAATGTTGGAAAGCCCCAATTTTCATAAACAGCTACCCACCCTCAGCCAAGCCTCCCCCAAGGGTAGCTGTTTTTTTCTTTCTTCTTTCGCGGGATGACATAGTCCCATCAGCCTGTTAATTACCTCTAAATTGACCCTCTTGGGGCCTGTGATGAGAGCTTCCTGAAAACGAGCCGCCACAAGCAACTGCTAACCAGAGACTTACAAGCACGGATGTGGCTGAAACCGGCCACCCTTCTGTGATCCTTGTGTGATCCTTCGGTCAAACACCGTCAAATCCGCCAGGGTATTGAACAGCACAGGAGAATCACACATGGATCACAGGACAACCACTGGAGGATCACACAAGGATCACACGAGGATGACTGACCCGGCCGGTGAACATTGGACAACTCGCCGGGTTAAAATAACACGGATCGAAGGTTTACGCCGCTGGTTCCGGTCAGAAGCCCGGATGGTATTGTTGCAACATATCCCGGAGGTACTCCCGGTTGAGGTGGGTATAAATCTCGGTAGTGGTGATGCTTTCATGCCCGAGCATTTCCTGCACGGCAACGAGGTCGGCGCCCCCTTCCACCAGATGGGTGGCGAAGGAATGGCGGAAGGTATGCGGGGAGATGGATTTGCTGATCCGCGCTTTGGCCGCCAGGTCCTTGATGAGCAGGAAAATCATGACGCGGCTCAGCTTGCTGCCGCGGCGGTTCAGGAAGAGGATATCTTCATGGCCCTTTTTGATGATCATGTGCCGCCGGGTGGTATCGTTATACAACGTAATGTTCTTAATGGCCGAGGTACCGATGGGAATGAGGCGTTCCTTGTCGCCTTTACCCGTCACCCGCACAAAACCGTCTTCGAGGTACAGTTGCGAGATCTTCAGGTTGACGGCTTCGCTTACGCGAAGGCCGCAGCTGTACATGGTTTCAATAATGGCTTTATTCCGGTGCCCTTCTGCCTTGCTCAGGTCGATCTGCCCGATGAGCAGTTCTATCTCTTCATACGTCAGGAAATCGGGCAGTTTTCGGCTCGCCTTGGGAGATTCCAGCAACTGGGAAGGATCGGCCGGTATCAGCCCCTGCAACAGCAGGAAACGGAAAAACGCCTTCATGCCGGAAATGATGCGGGCCTGGGAGGTGCCCGTCATACCCAGCGAGGCTATCCATTCCGTGCAGGCCTGGAGGTGCTTCAGCGTTACGTCCTGCGGCGCAATGGCCAGGCCGTTGGCCGTAAGATACTGCGTGAGCGTTTTTACGTCGCGCTCGTAAGCCTCTATCGTATTGGGTGAAAGGGAGCGTTCAATCTTCAGATGGATCCTGAACCGGTTAATGCTGGATTCCCACATAGGGCAAAAGTACAATGAAATCCATTGCGCCCGCGGTATCCATCGTACCGGGCACAAACATGCAACATTAACTTTATATGAAAATATGCCCTGTTTTTTGCATAAAACCATCATGAACAGGCCACTCATTGAAAAATATTTATCAGACGCGGCTTGTTTTTAGAAATAACCAAACAAAAAACCTGATTCTTTTACTACTTTTATAACCGCTGAATTTTAGCAATAATGTTATATTGAACGAACATTCAACCACTGTTATGTCGGATTCTTCGCTAAAAAAGATACAAAAGCTGTTAGTAGCCAACCGCGGCGAGATCGCGGTGCGGATTTTAAGGGCAGCATCGGAGTTACGGATCAGGACCGTTGCCATTTTCACGTATGAAGATCGTTATTCCCTCCACCGCTACAAGGCGGACGAAGCTTATCAGATCGGAAAAGACGATGAGCCCCTGAAACCTTACCTGGACATTGAAGGCATCATCTACCTGGCCAAGCTCCAGGGGGTAGACGCCATCCATCCGGGCTACGGTTTCCTGAGCGAAAACGTGCAGTTTGCGCGCAGGTGCAAGGAGGAAGGCATTATTTTCATCGGTCCCGACCCGGAAGTGATGGCGCAGCTGGGCGACAAGGTGGCCGCCAAAACGCTGGCCCGCAGGGTAGGTGTGCCGCTGATTGAAGACAGCCAGGTGAAACTGGAGGACGTTGCTACGGTCAAGCAGGAAGCCCTGCGCATCGGTTTGCCCGTTATCCTGAAAGCCGCTGCCGGCGGGGGCGGGCGCGGCATGCGCGTAGTGCGTTCGGAAGACCAGCTCGAGAAATCGTTCACCGAAGCCCGCAGCGAAGCCGGTAAAGCTTTCGGTGACGACACCATCTTCATCGAAAAATTCATCGAAGAGCCCAAACATATCGAAGTGCAGCTGATGGGCGATAACCACGGCAACATCGTGCATCTTTACGAGCGCGACTGCTCCGTGCAGCGCCGTTTCCAGAAGGTGGTGGAAATCGCTCCCTCACCCAACCTGCCCCTCGAAACACGCAACGAAATTTACGAGTATGCGCTCGCGTTAGCCCGCGAGGTGAAATATAACAACGTCGGTACGGTGGAGTTCCTCGTCGACCGCCAGCACAAAGTATACTTCATCGAAGTGAATCCCCGCATCCAGGTGGAACATACGGTGACGGAAGAAGTGACGGGCATCGACATCGTGCGTTCACAGATCCTGATCGCCCAGGGCCTCCGGTTATCCGACCCGGAAATTTTCCTCAAAAGCCAGGAAGACGTGCGGCTGAATGGGTTCGCCATCCAGTGCCGCGTAACCACGGAAGACCCCGAAAACAATTTTACGCCCGATTACGGTACTGTGATCGCTTACCGCAACGCCGGCGGTTTCGGCATCCGTCTCGACGAGGGCAGCGCCTATTCAGGGGTGAAAATTTCTCCGTTCTTCGACTCCATGCTGGTGAAGATCACCGCATCGGGCCGCACATTGTCCGGCGCCGCCGGCCGCCTGCACCGTACGCTGAAGGAGTTCAGGATACGCGGCGTGAAAACCAATATCCGCTTCCTCGAAAACGTCATCACCCACGATACTTTCCGTAAAGGCAACTGCACGGTGAGTTTCATCGATAAACACCCCGAGCTGTTCAAACTGTCGCCCATCCGCGACCGCGCCACCAAAACGCTCATGTACCTGGCCGACGTAACGGTGAACGGGCATCCTGATGTGAAGGGGCAGCACGACGGCCGCAAGTTCCGCGTACCGCAGGTACCGTACTTCGACCCGCTGCAGCCGATTCCGCAGGGCTCGCGCAACAAGCTCGAGCAGATGGGCCGCGAGGCGTTTACCCGGTGGCTGCGCAATGAAAAGCCGGTGTATTTCACAGACACCACTTACCGCGATGCGCACCAGAGCCTGCTGGCCACGCGCGTGCGCACAAAAGACATACTCGCCGTAGCCGAAGGGTACACCCGCAGCAACCCACAGCTCTTCTCGATGGAAGTATGGGGCGGCGCCACCTTCGACGTGGCCATGCGCTTTTTGCATGAATGCCCCTGGCGCAGGCTCCAACAGATGCGGCAGGCCATGCCCAACGTGCTGCTGCAGATGCTTTTCCGCGGCTCTAACGCCGTGGGTTATTCCGCCTACCCGGAAAACCTCATCGCCAAATTCATCGAAAAAGCCGCCGAAAACGGCATCGACATCTTCCGCATATTCGATTCGCTGAACGACATCGAGGCCATGAAACCCAGCATAGGCTTCGTGCGGAACAATACCGGCGCGCTTGCACAAGCTGCCATCAGCTACACCGGCGACGTGTTCAGTAAAGAGAACAAAAAATACACGCTGCAATATTATACGGACATGGCCAAACGCCTGGAAGACGCCGGCGCGCACATGCTCTGTATCAAAGACATGGCCGGGCTGCTCAAGCCGCAGGCCGCCACCGTGCTCGTGGAAGCGCTGAAGGATGCGGTGCAGCTGCCCATCGTGCTGCATACCCACGATACCGCGTCCGTACAGTCGGCCACCTACCTTAAAGCCATCGAGGCCGGGGTGAACGTGGTAGACTGCGCCATCGCCTCGCTCAGCGGGCTCACCTCGCAGCCCAACCTCAACTCGATGACCGCCATCCTGGAGGGGCACGAGCGCAGCCAGCCGATGAACCTCGCTTCCCTGAACGCTTACAGCAATTACTGGGAAGACGTGCGGGAGTATTATTATCCTTTCGAATCGGATATGAAAGCCGGCACCGCGCAGGTGTATGAAAACGAAATTCCCGGCGGACAGTATTCCAACCTGCGCCAGCAGGCGGAATCGCTCGGCCTGGGCGACCGGCTTGAAACCATCAAACACAACTACGCCGTGGTGAACCAGCTGTTCGGCGACATCGTGAAGGTGACGCCCAGCTCCAAGGTGGTAGGGGATATGGCGCTCTTTATGACGGCCAACAACCTCACCGCCGCCGATGTGCTCGACGAAACCCGCAACCTCGCTTTCCCGGCATCCGTGACCGGGTTCTTCAGGGGAGAGATCGGGTTCCCGTACGGCGGATTCCCTGAAAAACTGCAACGCATCGTACTGAAAGGCCAGCAGCCGCTGACCGGCAAACCCAACGCGCATTTACCCGCCGTTGATTTCAACAGCGACTTTGCCGCCTTCCAGCTCAAATACCCGTGGGCCGAATTCCTCGATTACCTGAGCTACCACATGTTCCCGAAGGTATTTGACGAATATTACCAGCACGCGCAGGTGTTCGGCAACGTGGAAGCCATTCCCACACCCGCCTTTTTCTACGGCCTGCACCTGGGCGAAGAAATACTCATCACGCTCGGCAAAGGCAAAACCATCATCGTCAAACTCCTGTACATATTGCCGGCGGATGAAAGCGGCATGCGGACGGTTGTATTTGAGCTGAACGGTTATTCCCGCCGCGTGCAGGTGAGGGACCGCTCGGTTAAAAGCGCCGTGCCCGTGCACAGGAAGGTGAACAATCCCGACCTGGAAGTGGGCGCGCCGTTGCAGGGCAAACTCAGCAAAATGCTGGTGAAAAACGGCGACAGCATCAACGCCAACACACCCCTCTTCATCATCGAAGCCATGAAAATGGAAACAACGGTGACGGCTACCCGCGATACAAAAATCAAGGCCATTCACCTCCCTGAAGGCACCATGGTGCAGCAGGACGACCTGGTGATTGAAATGGAAAAATAACAGGGCGCGCAAGCGTCCGGGAACCCGCAGCATGCCATTTGCTGCGGGTTTCTTTTTGTGCAGGTACGGCTCCGGGAAGCTGCCGGATCGTCCGTTCCCGAATCATGCCATACAATCCACCCCCCCGGAAACCACATATCACGGCGAAGCATCTTTTTATCCTGATCATTTCAGCTATTCCAACCGCACCTTTCAGCTGCAAATTCCGACCATTCACCGGCGTTATTCTTACCCCGCACATTTCCGCGTATTTACTTTGCACCCGGAACTTATGCAGACGCAGCAATTCCTGCATGATTAACCCCATCTTAAATGATCTTGGATATGAAATTTGTTTCTTTTTACCTCGCAGCATGCCTGCTGGCGGTATTCCAGTTTTCCTGCACCAAACCCGGCAAGCCCGAGATTGAGGCGCCCCGCAGCGGCAAAGTAACGCCTGTGGGCACCCCGGACGGCTCACCCAAAACAGAGAAGCGCATCGGCGCAGCCGGCGGCAGTATCAGTACAGCAGACGGCAGCATCCGCATCAACATCCCGGCAGGTGCACTTTCCACGGAACAGCTCATTACCATCGAGCCTATCAGCAACGAAAACCCCATGGGCCTGAAAAAAGCGTACCGCCTCACGCCGCACGCGGTGCAGTTCGCAACGCCCGTCAGCATTACATTTCAGTATGAAGACGAAGACATTGCCGGCAGCCTGCCGGAGGCGCTGGGCATCGCTTACCAGCATTCCTCCGGCGTATGGATGGCCGTGGAAAATGCCGTGCTGGACAAAACGGCGAAAACGGTGACGGTGACCACCACGCATTTCAGCGACTGGAGTTTTTTCGAAAGCTTCAAACTGGAAACATCCGCCACCGAACTGGAGCCGAAGGGCACCGCCCGCCTCGAGCTTATATCCGACGCCGATCTGCTGGCGCCGCTGACCCCAAACAATGAGCGGCCCATCGGGGAGCCTATCGCCACAACGGGCAGCTTCATCAGGGAATGGTCGCTTGCCGGCGCCGGTATGCTGGCGCCGCTGGGGCACCTCGCTTCCTATACCGCACCGGCTACCGTGCCGGGCTCGCCCAATCCTGTAGCGATTTCCGTGCGGGTGGATTTCGGGAAAAAAGGCACTTACCTCGTGGTGGCGCATATCAAAATCACCGGCGACGACGGGGAGATCGAAGTGCGTGTAAACGGCGGCGGCTGGGTGAAACTGCAGGCGTCGGCCGTGGTGAAAACAGGCGACCGGTACCTGCTTGCAGACGCCAACGGGGATGAAATGCGCCGGTACGTGTTTGTGGAATGGACGGGCGGCGTGGGTACGCATGGCTTCAGGCCGTATAAGGCGACGTCCGGCCCCTATGCACATTATCTCATCACGGGTGGTAACCAGTATGTATGTTATTATATGAAGGTCGAGGATCTGGCTACCAGCGGGGGAGGTGTGACCATCACGAGCATGGGCGAAACAGACGGCTACATCCAGGGCAGTTTCGATATATCAAGCGCCGGGTACGGGCCGGAGTTGAGACAGACACACCACGTGGAAGGCCGCTTCAGGGTCAGGAAATCGTGGTAGGGGGCGTTTAAAAGCGGGGCTGCACCGGTTGGGTGCGGCCCTTTCTTTTCCGGGCCGTCATAAAAAAAGCGGCCTCTTGTGAAGGCCGCTTTGTATTCGGAAAGTCGTCGGATTAGAATTTTTCCAGACCGCTGAAGAAGAAATTACCTTCGATTTCAGCGTTTTCGTTCGAGTCGGCACCATGCACCGCGTTACGGCCGATAGATTCAGCGTAGATTTTGCGGATGGTGCCTTCTTCTGCCTGTGCAGGGTTGGTGGCGCCGATCAGTTTGCGGAAATCTTCCACGGCATTGGCTTTTTCCAGGATTGCAGCCACGATATGGCCGCTGCTCATGAATTCAACCAGTTCGCCGTAAAAGGGCCTTTCTTTGTGTACAGCGTAAAACTCACCTGCTTTTTCAGCGGACAGTTTTGTCAGTTTCATGGCTACGATGCGGAAACCTGCAGCGCAGATTTTGTCGAGTATGCCTCCGATGTGCCCGTTCTGCACGGCATCGGGCTTAATCATGGTAAATGTTCTGTTACTCATATGGTGAATTAGTCGTTATATGCTCCGGTGTATGTGCCCTCGTCCGGGTACGGCCGGGGGCAGGAGGGGCAAAAGTAATGAGTTTTTGTTTAGCAGTAAAAAATTTTGAAATTCTGGCTCAAATGAAGAACTTCGCACTTCCTTTGCTTAAACGAAGGCGGGGTAGCTTTACAACTGCTTGTCACATACTTACTTATAGATTTTAGGAATGAAGCCAATTGAGGATATCAAACCATTACTGGACAGTCCCAAAAAAGTGGTGGTAACCATGCATCAGAAACCTGATGCGGACGCTATGGGCTCTTCCCTGGCAATGTACCATTACCTTCGCCGCAAAGGCCACGACGTTACCGTTATTTCCCCGACCAATTTCCCTGACTTCCTGAAATGGATGCCGGGCAGCGACCAGGTGCTGGATTTCGAGTCCGGACTGGAAAAGTCGCTGAAGGCGCTGGAAGACGTGGAACTGCTGTTTTGCCTGGATTTCAACCACCTGGGCCGTACGAAGAACATGCAGCCTTACCTGGAGAAACTGCAGTGCGTCAAGATTCTCGTAGACCATCACCTGGAACCACAGCCGGAATTCGATTACGGCATCAGCGATACCACAGCTGCCTCTACCGCCCAACTGGTCTATGAAATCATCTACCGCCTCGGGGATGAGCATTACATCGACAATGACATTGCGCAGTGCATATACGCCGGCACCATGACGGATACCGGCTCGTTCCGTTTCGCCTCTACCTCGGCCCGCGTTCACCGGATGGTGGCCGATCTGCTGGAAAGAGGGCTGGAGCATGAGTACATCCACCAGGCCATTTACGACAATTTCCTCGAAAACCGCCTCCGTTTCATCGGGCACAGCCTGCTGAACCGGATGGAGGTGTTTTACGAAGCCAATACGGCCATTATGGCCATCCCTTACAGCGACCTGAAACGGTTCGACCTGCAAACGGGGGATACGGAAGGGCTGGTAAATTTCCTATTGTCCATTCAAGGCATTAAATTAGCAGCGCTGATCATTGACCGGAATTCGGAAGTAAAGCTCTCTTTCCGCTCCAAAGGCAACTTTGACGTCAACACATTTGCGCGTAAATATTTCGAGGGCGGCGGCCATTTCAACGCCTCAGGCGGCCGCAGCACGGACTCCCTGGAAAAAACGGTGCAGCGCTTCCTGAAAGCGATGCACGAGAATGAGGATATCCTGCAGTAATGCAGCCCACCGTAAGGTGCAGCTGTTCTGCAGCAGTGGAATGCCGAAGGAATTGAACCTGGCAGCAAAATAAGTCTGGTGATACACCCGAGGTGTTGCCGGCCATAAAAATCAGATAGCACTGATGAAATCGCAAGATTCCGTCAGACCCGTAAAAATCAAATAGCACTGATGAAATCGCAAGATTCCGTCAGACCCATAAAAAATCAAATAGCACTGATGAAATCGCAAGATTCCGTCAGACCCATAAAAAATCAAATAGCACTGATGAAATCGCAAGATTCCGTCAGACCCGTAAAAATCAAATAGAACTGATGAAAAAAAACAACCTGTTACTTGTTGCATCACTTGGCTTGCTGGTTGCAAGTTGTGGTAAAACCGGTCCGAGAAAAACCCCCAGTGGTGTTGAATATACCATTGCGAGAGAGGGTAAAGGCGAGCAACTGAAGGAAGGCGATACCATCATGGTATACTTCTCTTCTTACCTGAATGACTCTCTGCTGGTGAATACCCGCGACCAGGGTATGGCCCTGCCGCTGGCTATCCAGAAATCAAGGGATAAGTATGACCTGATGGACGGCTTCGCCCAACTGAGAGAAGGCGATAGCGCCATCTTCGTACTCCCGCTGGATTCCATGCCCAACAAACCGCCTACCGCAAAACCCGGCGACAAAATGTTCGTGCATTTTGTAGTGGACAGCAAATACTCCGTAGCCAAACAGAACGAGAAAGAGGAAAAAGAAATCAAGAGCTATATCGAGAAAAACAAGCTGAACACCTCCAAATCTCCCAAAGGCGTTTACATCGCAGTTACGCAGGAAGGTACCGGTGCGCAGCCTAAAAACGGCGACATCGTTTCCGTGAACTACACCGGCAAACTGCTCGACGGTACTGTGTTTGATTCCAACACGGACTCCACCATCCGCCCCGGCATGCCGCTGCAGCCCCTGGAATTCCCCGTTGGCGAAGGCCGCGTGATCCCGGGATGGGACGAGGGTATCGCCCAGCTGAAAAAAGGCTCCAAAGCGACCCTGGTGATCCCCTCCGCACTGGCTTATGGCCTGAACGGCGGTGGCCCCACCATCAAACCCAACAGCATCCTGGTATTCAACGTTGAGCTGCTCGACGTGAAACCGGCTCCTGCTGCACCTGCAGCTCCCGCAGCACCCGCTCCGGCGCCTGGTAAATAAGGAACCACGAATTCAACATAGGAAGAGCCGGCAGATTGCCGGCTCTTTTTTTATCCGGAAATCCCTGTTATATTTAAAGATTGTTGACCGCAGGTTTCAGTTAACATTTTCAATTCAAAACTCCCTTTCTATGAAAAAGACTTTCCTTTTGGGTGCGCTTTTATGCGGCCTTACATCCGGCAGTTTCGCGCAGGTACATGACACAGGTGACAAGGTGGGCATTGGGATTAGCCAGCCACAGTCCAAACTCGACGTAAACGGCAACATCTTTGCACACGGTTCACTGAACACTGAGATCAATAACCTCGACATTGGCGGAAACATCTCATTGGGCAATCCCGCCAAAACAGCCAACGGAACCGCCTCAAGATGGGTTATCTTCAACATGGGCGGCGGCTATGGCAACAGCCTGCAGTTCTGGGCCTACGATAACGGCGGCTGTGGCAATGGCCTTTGCGCGCAGCGATTTGTTTTGATGGACAACGGCAACGTCGGTATCGGCGTAAGTAACCCCACAGCCAAGTTGGCCGTTGCGGGAGGCATCCTTGCCACAAGGATTAAAGTAAGCCAGTCCCTTACATGGCCTGATTACGTATTCGAGCCCGGTTATCAGCTGCCCTCCCTGCACGAACTGGAACGATTCATCAAAACGAACAAACATCTTCCTGAGGTACCTTCAGCGGCTGCCGTGGCCAAAGACGGGATCGACCTCGGAGAAAACCAGGCAACACTTCTGAAGAAAATCGAAGAGCTCACATTGTATGTGATCGAACTAAAAAAAGAAGTGGAGGAGTTGAAAAAGAGAAAATAACTCCGGTTTGGAAATGAATGTGGAAATTTATGACAGGCCGCCGCGCTGAAGCACCGGCGGCCTTTTTACGCCCCGTACCCAAGGAAAAAAAGAACAACATTCCGCTGCGTAAAAATTTTATTATCTTTAAAGCACGGCGGGCCATGCAGCCGCTGTTTGTTACTCATACGTTAACCTGCTTCTTTTATGAGCAATCCATTCAGGAAAATAGCCGATACATCGAAGAACACCGCCAAAAAATGGGATTCGACCCGCGATACATCCGCCGTGCAGACACGTACCTGCGGTCAGTGCGGGGCCCCGCGGCCGGCCAATACCAATATCGCCACCTGCGCTTATTGCGGTTTTACATTCATGGATACGGAAACATTTATTCATCACGGGAAACAGCCCAAACAGCATGACAAGGAAACAGGAACTGGTCAGCCGCTGGGATGATTTCCTCCGGAAAATCGATACCCGGTTCGAAGAATCGCTGGCAGCGGCGGAAACTGCCGTGCTGGAAAGCCTCTCCGGCAATGATTACGACTATTATGCCTCTGCGAGAACGTTGATGTCTGTCCGGTTGCAGCTCACCAGTACCCTGATAGAAAAGATCGACCAGACCTGGCGTTTGCAGGTAGAGCCAGCGATGGCCGCCGATGGGGCATACTGGATGGATGAAATGAAAAAAGGGTACGATCTCGCGGAAGCGCTACACGACCGGCTAGAGCGGTTCATGTTCATCACGGAAGGGAAACTCTCGCAGGCCTATTACACGCATTGCATCGGGCTGGTCAACAAAAACTTTTATTGTACGCAATGCCGGTCGAAGCTCGAAATAAAACAGAACTTCTTCCGTTCGCAATACGTGACCTGCGGGTATTGCAACACGGTCAACACGTTCGAACCGGAAACCAGATATGTGCAGATCGGCTGGAATGTGGTGCACCATATGGCCGCCCTCGCCGCGCTGGAGGAATACGATGCGGCGCAGCAAGCCGGAAAACAGGGCGACACGCCCGCCTACAGGGCCGCTTATAAAAAATACCTCGAAAGGTATTTCAGGGAGAAAGCCCGGCTGGTGCCCGATATCGAAGCCAACTTCGAACAGGACGTAGCATCCGGCATGCACAAACGATTCAGTAACCATTAAACCGAAACATATGGAATTAATCAACGGAGTTTCTTTTGAAGAATACGCAGCCGCCTGCGGCAACCTCGCCCAGGGCATGCCCGAATCGGAAGTCTGCCGGGTACTCGGCATCGAAAAACCGGTGTGGGATGAAACGCTGGACAAATGGAACGACCGCCTCGGCGACATCATCGCGGCGGATATGAACATGGCCACCAAATACGGCGAACTGTTCGCCAACCCGAAAGCAGGCCGGTTTGCAGGCGTGGAAAGCCCGGCCGCCGACATCGAAGAACTGCTGAAAGCCGTACCCGATTTCGACGCCTACCAGAAAATTTTCTGGCATCAGTCGGTGGCCGCCAAATACGGTATAGATCCGATAAGCGTACTGGAAGAATACGGCCTCGACATCGGGAAATGGGGCACCCTGAACATGCATTACATCGCCGTACAGAACCAGCTGCTCGACCATACGCACCCCGATTACGAGCGGCAGTTCCGGTACCTCACCGATACCATGCAGAAACACGAGCAGCACTTTGAAGCGTATTACAAAGACCATAAAGTCGACCTTGCCGACGATATAAATTTTTAACCCATGAGTATCATGCAAAGCCTGCAAAACCAGTTCCGTTCCGTGATCCAATGGGACGATCCCCGCGAATGGGAAATGTTCCGGAAGTTTACAGACAAGGGCGATGAACTGAAGAACGCCTCCAAACTGATCATTCAGCCGGGACAGGGATGCATCTTTACCCATGAGGGCAAAATAGAAGGGGTGTTCGACGAAGCCGGCCTGTACGATCTGCAGACGGGCAACGCACCTTTTATCACGACGCTGAAAAAGGTCCTGAACGCATTTGAAAGCGAGCACAAAACGGCCCTCTGGTTTTTCAGGAAGGCGGATACGGTCAACATACGATGGGGCACGAGGATACCGATCACCTATAACGACCCGGTATACGGTTTTCCCGTGAGCCTCCGCGGGTTCGGCAACTATTCCATCCGCATCACGGAACCCGCCGCTTTTTTCGCCCGTATCGTGTCTGGGCAGGAAAACTATTATGCGCACGATTTGCAGGAGCTCTTCCTCTCGAGGATTTCCCAGCCCATCGCCGCCTACCTGGCCAACGCCAGGTTCTCCTACGCGGAAATAGACGCCCACATCGAACAGATCGCCAAAGACGCCCGTGAAAAAACGACCGGCGTATTCGAAGAGCTCGGCTTTGCGCTGCTCGATTTCCGGATCGAGGGCAATTCCTTTGACGAGGCCACCAACCAGCGCATCGCCGGTATTTCGGATGTGCAGGCCGATGCGAAAGCGGCGCAGCTGGCCGGGGTGAATTTTTCCGAATTACAGCAGCTCAAGGCCATGCGCGACGCGGCCAAAAACGAAGGCACGGCCGGGGCGGGGATGGGCATGCTGACGGGGATCAACCTCGGAAACACCATGCAGCAGCCAAACACTCCCGAAACCGATATCAAAGCGAAGCTGGGCAAACTCAAGGAATTATTCGACGAAGGACTGATCGACGAAGCGGAGTATAAAGAAAAAAAGAAGGATCTACTGGGCAACTGGTGATTTCGGGGAATAGCTCAACAAAGCCGGGTAGCGGCATGCAGGAGGGCTATTGATGATTTAGGGACTAGCTCAATAAAGCCGGGTAGCAACCGGCACAAGAAAGCCGCCTCAACAGTAATCTCCCGGTTTTATCCGGGAACGGGGATGAAGATTATTCATCCCGTTACTATTGAGGCGGCTTTGATTTTTATAAAAACTTGCTTCTTACTTTTTCATCCGGCACCATACACTGGTCATTTTTACCGAACCATTTGTAGCGGTTGCGGGCTATCCACCGGTAAACGCCGTTCCTGATAAACGCCGGCACGATCATCAGTCCCCAGGCGAGGCTCCACGGAAAACCGAGCCGCCGCGCCACTCTCAACACAGCCGTACTTTCTGTAAAGGCCTGATCGTTTTCTATCAGCACGAACGAGTCCATCTTTTTTTCATTCAGCCCGTACTTTACCAGCAACTGTTCACCTGCGGGTGATTGCAGCGGCGCAAACCGGAACCTGTCGTAGCGGTCGCGGCGCAATACGAAGTTGACGCTTGCATTGCAAAACAGACATACGCCGTCGAACAGGATGGTGGCCGTTTCCATGATTAATGAATACCGGTGTAATTATGCGGTGTGATGGCTTTCAGCTCCTTTTTCAGCGCCGCGCTGATCTTGAGGCCATCGATGAATTTGTGCATCGTTTTCTGCGTGATCTGTTCGCCGCCACGGGTCAGTTCCTTCAGCGCTTCGTACGGCTGCGGGTAGTTTTCCCGGCGCAATACGGTCTGGATCGCTTCCGCCACCACGGCCCAGTTCTGTTCCAGGTCTTCGTGCAGCTTCGCGCTGTTGAGGATCAGTTTGCCCAGCCCTTTTTCGAGCGACTTAACCGCCAGCAGGGTGTGCGCGAAAGGCACGCCAACGTTGCGCAGCACGGTGGAGTCCGTCAGGTCGCGCTGCAGCCTCGAAATGGGCAGCTTCGCGCTCAGGTGCTCGAATATCGCATTGGCGAGGCCGAGGTTGCCTTCGGCGTTCTCGAAATCGATGGGGTTTACCTTGTGCGGCATGGCGGAAGAACCTACTTCGTTCTTTTTGATTTTCTGTTTGAAGTAGTCCATCGAAATGTATGTCCATATGTCGCGTGCAAAGTCGACCAGGATGTTGTTCACCCTTTTGAGCGTATCGAACTGTGCGGCGAGATTGTCGTAGTGCTCGATCTGCGTGGTAAACTGCATCCTTTGCAGGCCCAGTGTGCCGTTGACGAATTTATTGCCGAATTTCTCCCAGTTGATGGCGGGGAAGGCCACGTTATGTGCGTTGAAGTTGCCGGTAGCCCCGCCGAATTTGGCGGCGAAGGGGATTTGCCCGAGCAGGCGCACCTGGCCTTCGAGCCTTTCCACGAACACCAGGATTTCTTTGCCCAGGCGGGTGGGAGAGGCCGGTTGACCATGCGTTCTGGCCAGCATCGGCACCGCTTTCCAGTCTTTCGCCAGCTTTTTGAGGTGCAGGATGAGATTGGAGATGGCGGGCAGATAGGTATGTTCCACGGCGTCTTTCCAGAGGAGGGGGGTGGCCGTGTTATTCACGTCCTGGGAAGTGAGGCCGAAGTGTACCCATTCCAGTTTGTCTTCCAGTCCCAGGTTTTTAAACTCATTCTTGAGGAAATATTCCACCGCCTTCACGTCGTGATTCGTGATTTTCTCCGTATCCTTTACCAGTTGGGCGTTTTCGACGGAAAACGACTGGTAGATGTTCCGGAGGGCAGGAATTTTTGCTTTCGGCAGGGTGAACAGCTTCTGTTCCGCCAGGGCAATAAAATATTCTACTTCCACCTGTACACGGTAACGGATCAGGGCAAATTCGGAAAAATAGGGGGCCAGTTCTTCCAGTTGTCCCCTGTAACGCCCGTCTACCGGGGAAATAGCAGTTAAAGCTTGTAATTGCATCATGTATTGATTATCCAGTCAAATATTGCCCCCGGCCATCCAAAGCAGGTATGTTCGGGAATTACTTTATTTTAGCAGGCTCAAAATTACAGAAATTGGAACGGAAAGTAAAAGTAGCCGCTGTCAGTTATTTGAATACGAAGCCTTTGTTGTACGGTTTCAGGGATCATAAGGTGTTGCGCTCCATGGAGCTGAGCCTCGATTACCCTGCCCGGATCGCCCGCCAGCTGATAGACGGCGAGGTGGACCTGGCCCTGGTACCGGTGGCGATTATCCCGAAACTGAAAGAACATCACATTATTGCCGACTTCTGCATAGGCGCCGAAGGCCCTGTAGCGTCCGTATGCCTGTTCAGCGACGTGCCGCTGCAGAACATCCACCGCATTTACCTCGATTACCAGAGCCGCACCTCCGTGGCGCTGCTGAAAATACTCGTACGCGACCACTGGAAGCTGAACGTGGAGTTCATTGAAACCACCGGCGACTACCAGCACCTCATCCGGGGCAACGATGCCGGTCTGGTGATAGGGGACCGGGCGCTGGCCCAACGGCATGTATCGCCGTACATATTCGACCTGGGTGAGGCCTGGATCCGTTTTACCAGCCTGCCTTTCGTGTTTGCCGCCTGGATCAGCAACCGCCCTTTACCGGTGGAGTTCATCCAGCAGTTCAACGATGCCAACAGCATCGGTCTCAACAACCTGCCGGCGGTGGTGGCGGAAAACAGCAGCCCCGACTTCGACCTGATTTCCTATTACACGCAAAATATCAGTTACCGCCTTACGCCGGGCAAGCGGCAGGGGCTGGCGCGCTTCCTGAATTACCTGCAATAATTTGTTGATAATCAGCATATTTTGTGTAACTTAGGAAAAAGGCGTCGCTATGAAAGTAGGCATTCTGGGCTCCGGCGTTGTGGGCACAACGCTCGGTCACGCGCTGATTCGTTTAGGCCATTCCGTTATGATCGGAACGGAGCATCCCCAGAAAGAAGCGTTGCGCCGATGGTTGCTGGAAAACAGCCAGGCGGGCCAGATCGGTTCGTTCTCAGCGGCCGCAGCCTATGGCGACATTATCATTCTCTGCACCAGCTGGCGCGGCACCAAAAAAACCATAGAAGCGGCCGGTATCTGGAATTTCAAGAAGAAAGTAGTGGTGGATGTGACCAATCCCCTGGATGGAAGGGGCCCCGATGAATCGGGCCGCCTTTCGCTATCGCCGGGCAACAGTGCGTCCGGCGGGGAGCAGATACAGGCCTGGCTGCAGGATGCCCATGTGGTCAAAACCCTCAACAGCTACGGCCACCAGCTCATGACCGCGCCGCAACTCAAAGAAGGTATTCCCACGATGCTCATGGCCGGCAACGACGACCTCGCCAAAAAAGCCATTGCCGATCTGCTGTCGCAAATGGGCTGGCAGGATGTAGTGGATATCGGCAATATAGAAATGAGCCGTTACCTCGAAGGTTTGTATGTACTGTGGTATGCCTATGGTATGCAAACCGGCAACTGGGAGCATGCGTTCCGGTTGTTGAGGAAGTGAGCCGCTGAACATGTTTACTTGGCTGTGTTCCGAGAAAAGAATCCGGGAAACTATCCCAGGAGCATTGTTGCCAGCCGTTTTCTTTGAAGGCATTGGTGTTTGCTCCTGTATCACTTTACCAGCCTGCTTTCCTTGAAAGAATACGGAAAATCATCTCAGGTGCATGTTGCCGGCTGTTTTATATCAAAGCATCAGACGTCAGCTCCCGGATCATCTTATCAGCCTGCTTTCCATGAAAAACAGGGAAATTATTCCGGGATACCTGCCACCGGATTCCTCCCATCTTCCTTTTTTACAACCATCTCCCGCTATTTATCGGCATTCCCTGCAACCGCATCAATGATGCTGCAACGCCGCCGGTTCGTCCGCTTTTTGACCCGTATCGCTCACCGTCAGTGTTTTCCGGAATGAACGGATAGCCAGTACCGCCGCGCCCGCCGTGAGCAAGGCGCTCATATAAAACGGCGCGCCCGGGAAGAGGAAAGGCCGCTGTTCTTTTGTAAAAAGGTGGAACAGGCCTGTCATGATCAGTGGACCGACGATGTTGGTCAGGCTGATGAGGCTCGTCATGGTGCCCTGTAGTTCCCCCTGTTCGGTAGGGGGCACCTGGTTGCTCATCACGCCCTGGAGAGAGGGTCCGAAAATCCCGCCCAGTCCGTACAGGATGAGGATTGCAAACATCATCCAGCCCGCGGTGGCAAGGCCGAACAGGAGAAAACTCACCATATAGATGATCAGGCCCACGTACACTGCTCGGTGATAGCCCAGTTTGGGCAATATCACCCTGATGAGGCCGCCCTGCACAATGGCGGTCATGATACCGGACAATGACAGCGAATACCCCACCACATCCATGCTCCAGTCGAACTTGAACATGGTGTAATAGGTCCACGTACTCATGATGGCATGTGCCGCCGTGTAAATCAATGCAATGGCGCCCATGAGCGAATATACCTGCGGATATTTTTTGATCTGCTTCAAAGCGCCGACGGGATTGGCCCGCTTCCAGCTGAACGGGCGGCGATTTTCCTTAGACAGAGATTCGGGCAGGATAAAATAACCGTACAACCAGTTGAGCAGCGACATGCCCGCCGTCAAAAGGAACGGCGCACGGATGCCGCCCCAGTGACCTACCCAACCACCGATCACCGGCCCGAGCACAAACCCGATACCGAAGGCCATACCCAGTAATCCGAAATTCTGCGCACGTTTTTCAGGCGTGCTGATATCGGCGATATATGCGGAGGCCGCCGTCATGCTGGCGCCGGTGATGCCGATGATGATCCGGCCTACGAACAGCCATACAATGGAAGGAGCAAAAGCCAGGAAGAGGTAATCCACGCCCATGCCGAACATGGAAATCAGCAGCACGGGGCGGCGGCCGTACTTGTCGCTAAGGCCGCCCAGGATGGGCGCGCACACGAACTGCACGATGGCATAGGCAAAAGTGAGCCAGCCCCCGTAAATGGAAGCATCGCTGATATTGCCGCCGATCAGCTCTTCAATCAGTTTGGGAACAACGGGAATGATGATGCCGAAGCCGATAAAATCGATGAGAAGTGTAATGAAAATAAACGTGAGGGGCCCGCTTTTCCTGCCTGCCATAAAAAAAATTTGGGCAAAAATAGCCGAAATACAAAGCGGTCAACCTGCTAAATGACAAACCGCATTCATACTTGTGGAACGATAATTGTAAAACTCAATACATACAGTAATTGTTTAACCTTAAAATCACTGATTATGTTACGCTGGGCACTGATCTTCTTCATTATCGCCATTGTGGCGGCCATTTTCGGATTCGGGGGCATTGCGGCCAGCGCCGCCGGCATCGCCAAAATCCTGTTCTACATTTTTATTGTGATATTCCTCATTTCGCTGATTATCGGGCTGGTGAGAAAATAATCGGGATTACCGGAATTTCACTTTTCACGTGACGGTCCATGTTGCCTGCTGGACATACATGAACGCTTCCGGTATCCGGTTTTGGATAAGCGTATTCAGGCATTTTCTTCCTGCATGGGGATCAGCTGCAGCACTTCCGGATACTCCGCGAACGCCTGCTGCAGCCGTTCTCCGTGCGTATCCGTGATAAAAACCTGGCCGTAACCGGGCCCCTGCACCAGGGCGATCAGCCGTGAAACCCTTTCCTGGTCGAGTTTTTCAAATACATCGTCGAGCAGCAGGATAGGGGGGAACTGTTTGTGTTCCCGGATTGCTTCGTATTGCGCCAGTTTCAGTGCAAACAGGAAACTTTTCCGCTGGCCTTGGGAGGCGCTTGTTTTCATGGGGTGCTCGTCGAGCAGGAACAGGAGGTCGTCGCGGTGAATCCCCTGCGTGGTCCGCTGCATCTGTTTGTCGCGCAACCGGTTTTCCCGCAGCAGCGTTTCCAGCTGGCGGTCCAGCAACTGGCTCTGGTAGCGGAAGGCCACAATTTCGTGGCGGCCGGCCAGGTAATCATACCGGTCCTGCACCTGTTCGATGAATCCTTTCAGAAAAGCCTGTCGCGCCTCAAACACAGGCACCCCATGTTGTACCAGTTGTTCATCAAAAACATCCAGGAGGGCGTCGGGCGAATGGCTCATGGTGGCCAGCGCTTTGAGCAGGCTGTTTCGCTGCTGTAATATTTTATGGTAGGCGATCAGGTGGTCCATATACCCCGGCTGCAGCTGGCATAGCAGGGCGTCGAGCCAGCGGCGGCGGTCTTCGCTGCCGCCCAGGATGATTTCCGCATCGTCCGGCGCAATCATCACGGCCGGGAACTGGCCGATATGCCGGGAAAATTTCTCATAGGTCTCGTCGTTCAGGGAAATCTCCTTTTTCCCGTCCTTCACCGTCACCACTACCTTTTCCTCCTTTCCGTGGCGGGCGAACAGCCCTTCGAGGCGGAATCCGTTGGTATTGTACTGCACATTCTGGCTTTCGGCCGAATGGAAGTAACTTTTGGTAAAACAGAGGTAATATACCGCGTCCAGCAGGTTGGTTTTACCCGAACCGTTGCGGCCGGTAATGCCTACGATGCGGCGGGAGAACTGAAAAACCCGGTGGGAGTAATTTTTGAACTGGGTAAGTGATATTTTTGAGACCGATAACAAGCTTTCCGGTAATTATTAATATAATCAGGTAAATATTTTTAACGCATGGAGATGCAATATTTTGCATCGCCCGGCGGCGGTTCTGCAAAATTGCTTGAATTTGCAGATTTTCCTGTTATATTTGCGAACAAATTTAGAAATAGTGCAAACTTTAACAGACGTGAAGACGAAATTCACCAAAGAGACTTATCTATACTGGTACGAATTGATGCTGTTACTGCGCCGCTTTGAGGAAAAGGCGGGGCAACTGTACGGTATGCAAAAGATCCGTGGTTTCTGCCACCTGTATATTGGCCAGGAGGCGATTGCCGCCGGCGCCATGACCGCCACCAAACCCGGTGACAAATTCATTACCGCTTACCGCGATCACGCTTTGGCCATCGCCAAAGGCATTTCCGCGAAAGAATGTATGGCTGAGCTGTATGGTAAAGCAACTGGCTGTTCCAAAGGTAAAGGCGGTTCCATGCACTTTTTCAATAAAGAATTAGGTTTCTTCGGCGGCCACGGCATCGTGGGCGCGCAGATCGGGACCGGGGCAGGACTGGCATTCGCGGAGCAATATCTGGGCACGGACAATGCCGTACTGTGTTTCTTCGGCGACGGCGCCGCCCGCCAGGGAATGCTGCACGAAACCTTCAACATGGCCATGCTGTGGAAACTGCCGGTAGTATTTATCTGCGAAAACAACCATTACGCCATGGGCACCTCCGTTTCCCGTACTTCCAATGTACTGGACATCTATAAACTGGCCGACGCATACGAAATGCCCGGCGATTCTATAGACGGTATGAGCTGTGAAGCCGTGCACGAAGGCATCGAAAGGGCCATCACCCGCGCCCGCGACGGGGGCGGACCGACCCTGCTCGAAATCAAAACTTACCGCTATCGCGGCCACTCCATGAGTGACCCGGCTAAATACCGTACCAAAGAAGAGGTAGAGGAGTATAAAGAAAGAGACCCCCTTACCCAGGTATTAAAAACACTCGTGGATAACAAGTGGATCACCGACGCGGAAATCGAAGCCATTAACGAGCGCGTGAAAGCCGAAGTGGAAGAGTCCGTTAAATTCGCGGAAGAAAGCCCCTGGCCTTCAGACGATGAATTGCTGAAAGACGTGTACATCCAGCAGGATTATCCGTTTATCGTAGATTAACGGCCCCCTTTACCAGCTAAATCAATATTATAATTATCGCAAACAATGGCAGAAAACAAACCACACACCAAAGCGCCGGTAACCACCGGCAAATCAGAGGACTTTGACCTGCAGGCTACGGCAGACAGGGCAGGGGACTTTTATGCCAGGAACAAAAACGTTATCAACATAGGCCTGCTCGCAGTCATCGTAATTGTAGCCGGCTTCTTCGGATATAACCGTTTTATCAAAGCCCCGAACGAAAAGAAAGCACAGGAAGCCATCTTCCAGGCACAGAACTACTTTGCCGTGGATTCTTTTAAACTGGCGCTCAACGGCGACGGCAACAACTACGGCTTTTTGCAGGTGGTTGACAAATTCGGCGGCACCAAAGCAGGCAACCTCGCCAAATACAGCGCGGGTGTTTGTTATGTGAAACTCGGCGACTACCAGAAAGGCATCGATATGCTGAAAAGCTTTTCCAGCGGCGACCTGGTGATCCAGTCCCTTGCGAACGGCCTCATCGGCGACGCTTACATGGAACTGAACAAGGCGGATGATGCCGTATCATACTACAAGAAAGCCGGTGCGGACGACAACGAGCTGACTTCCCCCATCTACCTGCTGCGTGCAGGGCTGGCGCTGGAGAAAGCCAACAAACCGCAGGAAGCTATTGCGGTGTACCAGGAAATCAAACAAAAATACCCACAGACGAACGAGGGCCGCGAAATGGAGAAATACCTGGCAAGGCTCGGAGTGGTGAAATAATTTCGGGAAATGTCCATACACAATCAGACTTTACTCAACGACGCTGGCATTCTTCACCTGGAGGGTGCCAGTGTTGTTATTGTTTATACGGAATGGAACGATGCCGTTGTAGGCGAACTGGCCGCCGGTTGCGAGCGTGTGCTCGACCAGCACCAGGTGAGGCACACCAAGGTGCGCGTTCCCGGTTCCTTTGAATTGCCTTTCGCCTGCAAACAAATCTGGGAGCAGACCAAAGGCACCGGCGCACAACCCTCCGCCATCGTGGCTTTCGGCTGCGTCATCCGCGGCGAAACGCCTCACTTCGACTATGTATGCAAAGCCGTGACCGACGGCATTCTGCAACTGAACCTCGAATTGCCGGTACCCGTGATCTTCGGCGTACTCACCGTCAACAACGAAGAACAGGCCACCGACCGCCTTGGCGGCGCACACGGCCATAAAGGCGAAGAAGGCGCCCTGACCGCCCTTAAAATGATCAGTTTTCAGCGGCAGCTGTTGAAGAGCATCAAGTAGAAAATTAAGATATGCGGAGAATCCGGTAAAATCCGCTGCACAACGTATGAAACCCTGTTGTACCTTAGTTTTAATTT
The DNA here is from genome assembly GCF_003813775.1 of Chitinophaga lutea. Classification (NCBI taxonomy): domain Bacteria; kingdom Pseudomonadati; phylum Bacteroidota; class Chitinophagia; order Chitinophagales; family Chitinophagaceae; genus Chitinophaga; species Chitinophaga lutea. Next base: position 498,148 of record NZ_RPDH01000002.1, read on the forward strand.
TTTACGGACCCAAACAACGACTCAATGAATGTACAGCTTTTTATACCCTGCTTTGTAGACCAGCTATTTCCCGAAACAGCGTTCAACATGGTGAAGGTGCTGGAAAAACTGGGCTGCAACGTAAGTTATAATACCGAACAGACCTGTTGCGGACAACCCGCTTTTAACGCCGGGTACCAAGACGAATGCCGCTCCGTGGCCACCAAATTTCTGAAAGACTTTCATACGTACGATTATATTGTCGCGCCCAGCGGCTCCTGCACCGGCTTTGTGAGGAACTATTACGGCAAGCTGTTCGACAACTCCGCTGCTCACAACGACGTCAAACTGCTCAGGAAAAACCTTTACGAGTTCACCGAATTTCTGACCGACGTGCTGCACGTCACCAACGTGGGCGCCACCCTTGAAGGCGTGGGCACCTATCACGACGCCTGCGGCGCGCTGCGCGAATGCGGCATCAAGGAAGGCCCGCGCAAGCTGCTGGCCAATGTGAAAGGGCTTGAACTGCGCGAGATGAACGATTGTGAAGTATGCTGCGGCTTCGGCGGAACTTTCGCCGTTAAATACAAACCCATCTCGCTCGGCATGGGCGAACAGAAAGTGCACAATGCGGCCGATAGCGGAGCGGATTATCTCATCTCCACCGATCTCAGCTGCCTGATGCACCTCGACGGTTACATCCGCAAACACGGCCAGCAGATCAAGATCATGCACATCGCCGACGTACTGGCCAGCGGCTGGTAACTCAACAGTGAATCTTCAAAAAATCATACCATGCAATACTGGTTAGTGAAATCCGAGCCCTTCAAATATTCGTGGGACCAATTTGTAAAAGACAAAAAAACCTTCTGGGACGGCGTGCGTAATTACGCCGCCCGCAACAACCTCAAAGCCATGAAAAAAGGCGACCAGGTGTTGTGGTACCATAGCAATGAAGGCCTCGAAATTGTGGGGATTGCCAAAGTGGTGAAGGAACATTACCAGGATCCCACCACGCCCGATCCTAACTGGGTGGCGGTAGACCTGGCGCCGGTGAAAAAACTTAAAAAACCGGTGACCCTCGCACAGATCAAAACAGAAAAAAGCCTGGCCACGATGGATCTCATCCGCCTCGGCCGCCTCTCCGTGGGCGCGGTAAAACCCGAGGAGTTCGAGAAGATCATGGAAATGGCCGGCATGTAACCCAATCAACGCGATTCGTATGAAACCTAAAATGATTGTGCTGACCGGCGCCGGCATCAGCGCTGAAAGCGGATTACGCACGTTCCGCGACAGCGACGGCCTCTGGGAAGGATATGATATTTACGAAGTGGCATCGCCCACCGGCTGGGAGAAAAACCCCTCACTCGTACAGGATTTCTACAACATGCGCCGCAAAGATGTGATGGCCGCGCAACCCAATGCGGCACACACCGGTCTTGCCCAACTCGAGGCCGACTACGACGTACGCATCATCACCCAGAATATCGACGACCTCCATGAGCGCGGCGGTTCTTCCAAAGTGCTGCACCTGCACGGAGAAATCCTTAAAATGCGGAGCGAGCTCGACGAAAGAACGCTCTACCCGGTGAACGGCGATATCCGTATGGGCGACCTTGCACCCGACGGCGGGCAGTTCCGGCCGCATGTGGTATGGTTCGGCGAAGCGGTGACCATGATCGAGCCTGCCATCCTCGAAATTGTGCAGGCGGATGTGTTCGTGCTGATCGGCACCTCGCTCAACGTGTATCCCGCAGCCGGTCTGGTGGATTACCTGCGGCCCGAAGTGCCCAAATACATCATCGACAAAAAGATCCCGCCTGTAAAAGGCAATGGCTTCCATTTGATTGAAAAGCCGGCTACGGAAGGGGTGGCGGAGTTGGTGAGGTTACTGAAGGAGGACCTTCAGCCGTGAAATTGCTGTTGCTAATATTTTTGAAGGCCCGCTGTTGCGGGCTTTTTTGTGCGGTGATATCCTGTAAATGTTGGCCTTTGTGGGAGCCGGTGTTTTGGCGGGAGGTACTCTGACCGTATATCCATACAAAATCCATACAAAGCAACCCATTGTGGAATCTGGTGTTTTACGTCACATATCCTGAGGGCAGTATCCCATAAAAAAGCCGCCCTTTGCAGGCGGCCCCGTTCTTTCTACATGTTTCAATGCCATTACGATTGAAACAGGTCACAACAAATGGAGTTTGTCACAGGAAAAATATCGTGCTACTCGAAACTTTCTTCAAAACGGATATCAAATTCCTCCAGCTCCCGCAGCACCGGGTTGTACACTTCCGGCATTACCGGGATGTGCAGGCCCGTCAGTTGCAGATTCCCTGAGAGCAGGAGTTTGGCCATGATGCCCAGCGGCAGGCCCACTGTTTTGGCCATGGCGGTGCGGAGGTTATCTTCGCCCTGCACGATCATGTAGCTGTGCAGTCTGGTAGCCATATTGCGCCGCTCGAACTCGATCTCATGCAACATTACGATCATGTCTTTGTCCGCCGGCTCCATTTTCAGCCGGTCTTCCAGCACATGCTGCAGTATAACCGCATTGGATTGTTCCCCTAAGTTAATCAATTCCCCATTGAGAATACCCAGATATTTCAGCTGTCGCACCAGCTTGCTCTTGCTGCTGACGCCCAGGAAATGGGCCACGTTCTCTTCGTTGGTCAGCTGTTTGTCTACCTTGATATTCTGGGAGGCCCACTTGAAATAAGTGACGTTGTCGGTGGGGTGTTTTTTACTGTCGTCCGTGAGACCCAGCTTCACCAGCGCGTTCCAGCCTTCGCAGAAATCGGGGTACCGCAGGGTGGCCCGCATGAAGGTGGGGATGTTGCCCAGGTTGTACACGTCTACGTAATTCAGGGAATCGCGGTTCGGATAGAAGGCCAGCTTACCAAGGCCGGGCACCTGTACGGTTTTCGACTGGTCGAACAGCTGCTGGTATTCTACCTCTTTGACTTTGCCCTTTTCTTTGTAAATGGCGCCGGAAGTGCCGGCCAGTACAATGTTGCGGGCATTCCAGGAAATCTTGTACTGCCAGGGGTTATCGTTGCTTTCCGGGGAAATGAGGCCCCCGCAGTAAGATTTGAAGGCGTATATCTGCCCACCTTTTTTTTCGATGGAATGAATGAGTTTCATGGCGGACATGTGGTCGATGCCCGGGTCGAGGCCCATTTCGTACATGAAAAGCAGCCCTGCTTTCTGAATGTCTTTTTGCAGTTTGCGGATTTCGGGGTCTATGTAGGAAGCTGTCAGTAAGTTCTTGGAGAAATGAAGACAATCTTTGGCGATGATGATGTGAAGCGCCGGCGGAAGCAGGGAAATAACCAGGTCGGTTTCCTGGATGAGTTGCTGACGCACGGCCTGTTCCTTTACGTCGATGGCGGCCGCGGTAGCATAATACGACTTGCCGATTTTGGATTTGATCAGCATCAGGTCATTGTCCGCTACTGTAATATGCCACTTTTGCCTGGGCGCGTTGGTGAGTAAATAGTCGATCAGAAAAGTCGCAGATTTGCCGGCGCCAAACAATAGAATATTCTTCATATGTTCTTGGAAAATGGTTAAAAACTACTGGAAGTAAACAATACAATCCCGCGGAATGTTCATGCAAGCCGGTAGGCGGGGCCAGCCGGGTGAATTATTTACTCCACAATTATGCTCTGATTTTCATAGGGTTATAAACAAATAGCTTGCCAATTTGAATTCGGCAGTTATATATCTAATTTAAGATATATAGAACATTTACCGGAGATGACGCGAATGTATAACAATAGTTTTAAGACACAAAAAGCATCCTGGCGAAGATACCCTGCTTTTTTATTCACATTAAGCCCCCAAACCCACTATGTAAGGGCTAAAAACGTTATATTTGCTCTTCATTTAAAGGGACTCAAAAACCTGTAAACCAGTAACATAATGATAGAGAATACGGACAATCAAGACAATCAAAAGGAAGGTAGAATTGTTCAGATCAACATTGAGGAGCAAATGAAAACCGCGTACATCGACTATTCCATGTCGGTGATCGTAGGCCGTGCGCTGCCTGATGTACGAGATGGCTTCAAACCGGTGCACCGCCGCGTGCTGTTCGGGATGAATGAACTGGGTAACACCCACAACAAGCCCTACAAAAAATCTGCCCGTGTGGTGGGTGATGTGATGGGTAAATACCACCCCCATGGCGACTCTTCCGTATACGATACCATGGTGCGCATGGCGCAGCCCTGGTCGTTGCGTTACATGCTGATCGACGGGCAGGGTAACTTCGGTTCGATCGACGGTGACATGCCGGCGGCCATGCGTTATACCGAGGTGCGCCTGCAGAAGTTCGCAGAAGCCATGCTGGAAGATCTTGATAAGGAAACGGTAGATTTTACGCTCAACTTCGACGATACCCTGGAAGAGCCGGTGGTACTGCCAACCCGCATTCCGAACCTGCTCGCCAACGGCGCCTCCGGTATTGCCGTGGGCATGGCGACCAACATCATGCCGCACAACCTGTCCGAACTGGTAGACGGGCTCACGGCGATGATCGACAACCGCGACATTACTGTTGAAGAGCTGGTGAAACACATCAAAGCGCCGGACTTCCCCACGGGCGGTATCATCTACGGCTTTGAAGGTGTGAAACAGGGTTTTGAAACCGGCCGCGGCAGGGTAGTGGTAAGAGGGAAAATCACCTCCGAAACCAGCAAAACCGGCAAGGAAAAACTCGTTATCTACGAATTGCCTTACCAGGTGAACAAGGCGATACTCCACCAGAAAATCGCCCAGCTGGTAAACGATAAAGTGATCGACGGCATTACAGATGTACGCGATGAATCCGACCGTGAGGGGATGCGCCTGGTGATCGACCTGAAGCGCGAAGCCATTCCGAACGTGATCATCAACCAGCTGTACAAATATTCCGAACTGCAGACTTCTTACGGTATCAACAACGTGGTGCTCGTGAAAGGGCGGCCCAAGGTGATGAACCTGAAGGAACTGCTGCAGGAGTTCGTTGAATTCCGCCATGAAGTGGTGACCCGCCGTACGCAGTACGAACTGCGCGAAGCCGAGAAAAAAGCCCACATCCTGGCCGGTTACCTGATCGCGCTCGATCACCTCGACGAAGTGATCGCCCTCATCCGTAACTCCAACACGCCGGAAGTGGCGCGGGAAGGACTGATGAGCAGCTTCGGGCTCACCGAGATACAGGCGAAAGCCATCCTGGAACTGCGTTTACAACGGTTAACCGGCATGGAACGCGATAAAATCCGCGAGGAGTACGAAGAAATCATGGCACTGATCGGGCGACTGAAAGAAATCCTGGCCGACGAAGGCCTGCGTATGCAGATCATCAAAGACGAGCTGCAGGACGTGAAAAAGAAATTCGGCGACGAGCGTAAAACCGAGATCCAGTACCTCGCTGCGGAAATGCGCATCGAAGATATTATTGCCGAAGAAGACGTGGTGATCACCATTTCGCACCTCGGTTACATCAAACGTACCTCCGCGTACGACTTCCGCCAGCAGAAACGCGGCGGCCGCGGGGCCATCGGCGGTAAAACGAGGGACGAAGACTACATCGAGCACCTTTTTGTAGCCAGCACCCACCATACCATGCTGTTTTTCACCGAAAAAGGGCGCCTGTACTGGATGAAAGTGTACGAAATCCCTGAAGGCGAAAAATCAGGCAAGGGCCGGGCTATCCAGAATCTCATCACCCTGCCGTCCGACGATAAAATCCGCGCCATCATCGACATCAAGGATTTGTCTGACGAAGAGTTTATTAAAAATCACTATATCGTGCTCTGCACCCGCAACGGGATCATCAAAAAAACACTGCTGGAAGAATTCAGCCGTCCCCGTGCCAATGGTGTGAACGCCATTACCATCAACGAAGGCGACCAGCTGCTGGAAGCCAAGCTCACCAACGGGAACAGCGAAATCATGATGGCCATCCGCAGTGGCCGGGCCATCCGTTTCCCGGAAAATACCGTACGCGACACCGGCCGTGGCGCCATCGGGGTGAGGGGTATTGAGGTTGATAATGAGAAAGATGAAGTGGTTGGTATGATTTGTGTTGATAGAGAGGATAAGACCAGAACGGTGCTCGTTGTTTCTGAAAAAGGGTTCGGCAAACGGACCGATATTGAAGAATACCGCATCACCAACAGAGGGGGCAAGGGGGTAAAAACCATCAGCATAACTGAAAAGACCGGCTCATTGATCGGCATCCTCGACGTTACGGAGTCCAACGACCTGATGATCACCTGTAAATCAGGCATCACCATCCGCATGGCGGTGGCCGACATCCGCGAAGCGGGCCGCGCCACACAGGGCGTCCGGCTCATCCGCCTCGACGATTCGGACGAAATCGCAGCGGTTGCGCGCCTCGACGAGCAGGAAGAGGAAGAAATCATTGCAGCCCTGGAAGAAGGCAATACTGAGAACGCTGAAGGCACCGGCGAAGGCGACACTGGCGAAATTCCCGATGCGGAAGAAAGCACCGGCGAAAACACAGAAGCTTAACTTTTTCGAACCATAAACAATTAACGATAATTTCTTAAAAAATTTGAGCCACATGAAAAAACTATTTGTATCTCTTCTCTTTTGCGGCGCCAGTATGGCCGTAATGGCGCAAAAAGCAAAGGTGAGCAGTGCGGATGACAATCTGAAGAGCGACAAGCTCGATGCTGCCAAAGCAGACATCGAAGCAGCCCTGGCGAATGAGAAAACCAAGGACGATGCAAGAACCTGGTATGTAAAAGGCAAAATCTATGAAGCCCTGGCGACCAAAAACAAAAGCGCAGCAGATGCACTGGTAGCCTACGAATCATTCAAGAAAGCCCTGGAAATCAACCCCAAACTGCCTGAAGCATTGCTTGAACTGAACAACCGTATGTTCAACGTATATGCAACCGTGGGTAACGCCGGTTATGGCAACCTCAATGAGCAGAAATGGGATTCTTCCTACGTTTATTTCAAACAGGCGGCTGAAATCCGCGAGTTCTACAACGGCAAAAACCTCGGTGGCTCTATTCCTACAGATACGGCTATGGTATTCTATTCCGGTTATGCTGCCCAACAGGCAGGTAAGAAAGAAGAAGCTTTCGCCAGCCTGAAAGAAGCCGCCAAACTGAAATTCAAAGGCGAGCCCGCCCTGTACGTAGTACTGGCACAACAGTATGAAGAACGCGGCGACAACGCCAACTGGATCGCCACCATCGACACCGCTAAAGCCTACTTCCCGGCCGACAAGCGTTTCAATGATATGGAAATGCTTTACTATTCCAAAACAGGGAAAACAGCCGAGCTGATTTCCATGATGGAAAAGAAAGTAAACGACAACCCGAACGATTTCGCGCTGGCACTCGATTACGCCATCCGCCTGGATAACGTAGCCAACCCCCGCGACGAAAAGGGCGCGGACCTTCCCAAGCCGTCCGACTACGACGCCCTGATGGATAAAGCCGAAGCAGCTTATAAAAAAGCACTGACGCTGAAAGCGGACGATGCTACCGCCAACTTCCAGCTGGGTGCATTGTACTTCAACCGCGCCGTGGCGTTCAACAAAGAACTGAACGGCATGGATAGCAAACAGCAGAGCTCTCCGAAAGCGAAAGAGCTGCAGGCTAAAGTGACCGCACTCATGGACCAGTCGCTGCCTTTCTTCGAAAAAGCAGACGCCGGTTTCTCCGCACAGGGTAAACTGGAACCCAGCGACAAACGCACTTACGAAAGCTGCCTCTATGCGCTGCAGAAGATCTACGCCATCAAGAGCGAGCCTGCAAAAGTAGAAGCGACCAAAAAGAAACTCGAAAGCCTGCAATAAACAAACAGGTTGTAGATAAATTAAAAAGGCAAGGGGCAATCCTTGCCTTTTTTGTTGCCCCATACTGGCCAAATTATTCCACACTGCTGTTATCCCGGCACATACATGTTAGTCCATTGCTGTTCAATCATTTATATCATTTTCAGACACTTATACATGGCGCATAAAATTATCAGGCCTTCGTGCGGCCGTTGGCATGGTAATTACCCTACTTATAGCAAGCAACTTATTCTATTAACCATATCAAATCCTTACAATTATGGGCACACAAGTAAAAACAACTACGGAAAGAGAGGCACCGCAGTATCGCCAAGCGCAACCGGGCAGTCCCCGTCATGGCCATACAAGGGAAGAAGACGACATGGAAGAATTTGATGACGACAGTAACCAGGAACTGGAAGGCTATGATGAAAACGAATTTGATGCGACAGACCGTCGTAACCGCAGGGAAGCCGAAGAAGCCGACGGCGACACTGCTGCGCACGAACGCAAGGAAGTAAGAACTCCTAGCAGAAGAGGTTTCGCCGCTATGGATAAAGAAAAACAAAGAATGATCGCCAGCAAGGGAGGCAAAGCCTCACACGGTGGCGGTAGAAAACCCAGCAAAAACAGATAGACGGAATCCGCGTTTTACTCATCTTATGGTTGGATGATGCGATTGCATCATCCAACCATTTTTATTTCTACACGTTATTGTCGTAAATTTAAAATATGAAAGCCGTAGCTGTTACCACCTTCAAAGCCATCCCGCAAGTAATGGAACTTCCCGAACCCGCCGTTAAGGAGGGCCACATCCTGATCCGCCTCGCTGCGGCAGGGCTGAACCCGTTTGACTGGAAGATGATTGACGGCATCCTGAAAGACCATATGCCACACGTTTTCCCGCTGATCATCGGCGTAGACGGCGCAGGCGTAGTGGAGGCGACAGGCCCCGGTGTGACGCGTTTCAAGACAGGTGACCGTGTATATGGTCAGATGCTGCATGCGCCTGTGGGAGAGGGCTCCTATGCCGAATTTGTAGTGGTTCCGGAGAAAGCCGCCATTGCTGAAGCACCCACAGGGATTCCGTTGACCGATGCTGCTGCGGCGCCTACCGCGGGTATGACCGCGTTGCAATTACTGGAAAAATCCGGGCTTTCGGCAGGGCAGACGTTGCTGCTGGTGGGTGCAACCGGCGGTGTAGGATCGTTTGTGACCCAGCTGGCCAGCGCCAGGGGCATTCGTGTAGCCGCTACCGTAGGCACTGCCGAAGAAACCGAAAGAATGAAAAAACTGGGGGCAACCAGCACGGTAAATTACAAGGAAAATGAGCCTTACCCCACTTCCGACGCATTGATAGACCTGATCAACAAGGGGGAGGCGTTCGGTAAAATGCTGGAATATGTAAAACCAGGCGGGGCGGCGCTCACCACACAATTCGTGGCGGATAAAAAAGCGCTCGAAGCCAAACAGCTTCACGGCGGCAACTTTGAGACCCAGGGTACACCCGCATCGCTCGATGAATTAAGGAAAGCGATCGACAATGAGGAAATCAACATCCCCGTAGACCGGAAAATAAACCTCGAACAGGCGCCGGCGGCCATTGCAGAAAGCCGGGAACTGAAAAGTAAAGGGAAGACCATTATCGTGATCAACGATCAGCTTTAGGTCGGTCCTGTCATTCTCAAAGCAACAATAGCCGGCATTACACAGCAGCCGGAAGCATCGTAAAACGCGACCGGCTCAATGATCAGCTTTGTGCTGCCAGTTCCTCCCGTGCTTTTTTCGGCAGGCCTTTCACCACCAGGTCATACGACTTTTTCGTCCATTCCAGTAACAACTTGTCGGGAATAGAACCATCGAACAGCACGGTATTCCAGTGTTTTTTATTCATATGATAACCCGGCTGCACCGCGTCGTAGCGCTCCCGTAACTCCACCGCTTCTTCAGGATCGCATTTCAGGTTAACGCTTTCAAATGCATCAACGTCTGTAAGGGCGAACAATTTTCCCATCACATAAAATACCAGGATGTTTTCCCCGAAAGGAAACCCTTCAGTGGTGCCGGGCAGTGAGAGGCAATAAGTATGAAATTTTTCGAGGTTCATCGTTAGGCGGGCCCGGGAGTTTACATGACCGGGCGCTGCAAAAATAAAGAGAAATTTCCGTCGATGGCGGCGTACGTCTTCCCGAAAAGCATTGGACAAGCGAGTCAATCCTGCCGAACAATTTTTGGTGATCTGACGGAATTATTTTACTTTACGTCAAAATAACACAAACGTACATATTCGTATTCAGGCAACCCGCCTTTGTCGCTGAATACGAAGTTCCCGGAGACCAATACCTGCAATAAAATGTTATGGAAAAACATGCCTATACCCCCTGGTTATTTACCATTTCGGATTTCATGACGCGCGAAGAATGTGATGAGCTCATTCGGAAAAGTGAGGCGATCGGTTATGAAGAAGCCACCGTTGACGTGGGAGGCGGAGAGCAGCGGATGATCAAAGGCGTACGGAATAACGAGCGTGTGCTGTACAAAGACGAAGATTATGCGGCATTTATCTGGGAGCGCCTGAAGGAATTTGCGCCGGCAGGAGATCATGACCGGAATGCCTGTGGCCTGAACGAATTGTTCCGGTTTTACAAGTACAGTCCAGGCCAGCGCTTTAAAATGCATAAAGACGGCTGTTTCATACGGGACCTGACGGAAGCCAGCCAATACACCTTTTTGATTTACCTCAATGAGGGATATACAGGAGGAGAAACCGTCTTTTCGTCGGGCGAGGTTATTTGTCCCTCCACCGGCACAGCGCTGATTTTTTACCACCCGCTCCGCCACGAAGGCTCGTTGCTCACCGAGGGTGTGAAGTATGTGCTCCGGTCTGATATCATGTACCGGTGAGATGGTGCATTGGGAAGTCGAGCCAGGAAGGTAGCGGAAATTCGCAGGAATAGGAAGTCAGATTTCGACCATTTCCGAGCAATAAACGGGCGTCACACTCATGGAAATAACACTAAATATCAATTATTTATACCTTTTACCGGAATTTTATCTACAAACTCAATGGAGCCGCCATTCAGTTTGAAAACCTTTGAAAAAAAAGCGCCTGAATCTGCCCGCAGACCGGCTACCTAAAGATCACCCGAGGCTCCATAGGGCCCTTTGAGCGAACAAACGCCGATATAACGGGGAATGGGCCTAACTCATTGAAACGGCTGCATAAAAGAGCCGCTCAATTCAAAATCGGCGGCTGCAGAGGCTCGGTTTAACCACAAAACAACTCTGCACCCATAGTAGCCGTAACCACGGGTATCTGTAAGGTGGCGCGTGTATCCAACTAGTTAATCATCAGCCAAGCATATTCAACCAAATTGCGTCGGAAATGGTGGCCAAACGATGTTATAAGTCATCATTTAATATCCAGACCCAAAACTTCCTTAAATTCCTCGGGACGCACTGCAAAATTATCCAGGACGTAGTACGGCAAGACAGTCTCATCGGGTTAGCCGGTCAAAGAAACCAGCAGCCTGACACTTAAATCTATGGAGACTAACCAACAGGTTGGAGCAGCCATCAAACAATAGAACCCCAGAGATTAATCAAATGAAAGGCAGGGGAAAAGCCTTTATTTTTATTTAACATAATGTAAATTATACTCAATATTATTAAAGCTTAATTAGCTACCAGCAAGCCTTTAGAATTTGATTTAAGCCTGAATGATCCGGAAATGAGCGGCTTGGCCAGCGCCCGGGCTTAGGTATACGCCCGGGCTTAGGTATACATCTCTTATTTGCCGTACATTCAATCAGCCGGAATATTTTCCGGAGGCCTGTGATTTTTTAAGTCTTTGAGCGAATAATGATGATGTAACAAGTAATTTCTCCATCTGATTTATGAACAACCAGGATAAACACGAAGCATTTCTGGCGGTCGTCCAGGCTCATAAAGGCATTCTTTACAAGATTGCCAATTCGTACTGCAGGAACGCCGACGACCGGCAGGATCTCATCCAGGAAATTATCCTGCAGCTCTGGCTGTCGTTCGACCGGTATTCCGGGCAGTTCAAACTGTCCACCTGGGTGTACCGAATCGCTTTGAATACAACCATTTCCTCATACCGTAAATACAGTCGTAAATCAAAGATTTCCAGTGAATTGAATGTAAATACTTTGGATTTTGCTGACAGTATGGCCTCCCCAGAGACCACCGAAAACCTGCATTTCTTGCAGCACTTTATCGACAGCCTTAACCATTTTGACCGGGCATTAATGCTCCTATACCTCGAGGAAAAAACACAGGCCGAAATGGCTGAAATCCTGGGTATCACCATTACAAACGTAGCTACCCGAATCAGCCGGATCAAACAAAAACTTAAACAAAAATTCTCAATGCTAAATAGCTAAACAATGGAAAACAATGAAATAATCTCCTTATGGAAAGCATATGGTAAGCGGCTGGATGAAAGCCTCCGGCTAAGCCGGCAGAATACACAGCACATCACCCAGATAAAGGTGCAATCCTTCCTCAGCGCAATGCGACCGTTAAAGGTATTTGCCGTGCTGGCGGGAATTATATGGGTCATCCTCGTAGATTCCCTGATTATCCGCCTCGCTCCCGTTGCAAACCTCTTTTTTCTCGTTTCCGCGGCCATACAGGTAATATTGACCAAACTGGCCATCGGTATCTACCTGTACCAGCTTATCCTCATCCACCAAACCGACATCAGTGAGCCCGTAGTGGCCACCCAGCGAAAACTCGCCGCACTGAAAGCCTCTACACTTTGGGGAGCGCGGCTCCTTTTCCTGCAACTCCCGGTATGGACGACCTTTTACTGGAATGAAACCATGCTGGCAAATGGGCACCCAATTCTGCTTACCATACAGGCCGCCGTTAGCCTTTCAATGACCATGCTGGCAATCTGGCTCTTTTTCAACATCCGGTACAGGAACCGTGATAAAAAATGGTTCAGGCTCATATTTGCAGGGAAGGAATGGACACCAGTGCTGGAGGCAATCGGCATCCTGAATGAAGTTCAAGCATTCCAGAGAGAAGATAATTAGCTAAATTTTTAAATGATGAAAATGGAGTTAGTCTGTTTATTTTGAACTAATTATCTTCTTTGAACACATACATTTTATTTTTATATAGTCATTTTTTATTGAAAATCAATTATTTATACGCTTACAGATAAGATTGAATTTCAAACAACTCCATATGAAACCTTTCTTTCCTACCACTGATTTCATCACGTAATTAACTGGCTACCAAATTTATAGACAGGATGACAGCAATTTAATATCCAAACATCTCTGAAGCATTGATATCCAGGCAGCCTTAAGAACTGTTCTCTGTCACTCAAAAGCCCTTAAAACAAAAAGCAACTGATGTTCTCATTCAGCTGCTTCTGTATCAGTCAATCTGTAAACGGTTCTTTTGATGCGTTCAGGTCAAAATTGATACCTGGCAACCCTAAAAAAGCTGCCCCTGTCCGCTTCAAAACCCCTTAAAACAAAAAAGCAGCTGAACATTCATTCAGCTGCTTCTATATCAGTCAATCTGTAATTTTAATTCAACCCTAGGCCGCCCGCTTTTCTGACGCCGCAATCTTGGCGGTTGCGGTCTGGCGAAGACGGATAATGCCCACCCAGTGCATCACTTTCATCACGGGATAAGTCGGGTCGAACTCGTACCATTTTTTGGCAAAGTTCGCACTGTCCTTATGCATGTGGTGATTGTTCTGGAACAGCTCACCCAGCAGGAAAATACCCCAGGGCTCCGAGTTACGGGAATGGTCGCCGTTGTCGTAGTTGCTATAACCGTACTTGTGACCGCACCAGTTCACCACCGCACCCTGCACAGGCCCGATCAGGAAATGGATAGGCAACAGCAGGAACCACCAGAAACTGGGCGCAAATACCGCGTAGAACGCAATGTAAATGGCCATCCATACCAGGCGGGTCGCACGGTGGTCACCGAATTTGTCCATCGCCTCCCAGGTAGGCAGCGGCTCTTTGGTAAACTGCGCATCCGGCATTTTGGTCCTCGTTACGAAGCTGGCGTAGATTTCACGGGTGTGAACCATCATATGCCAAACGTCTTTGAAGAAATGCGGAGAATGCGGGTCTTGTTCTGTATCGCTGTACTCATGGTGCATGCGGTGCATAACGCCATAAGCGCGGGGAATCAGGTAAGACGAGCCCTGGAAAAACCAGGTGCAAAAGTAAAACACACGTTCCCAACCCTTGCTGGTGTCATACATTTGGTGAGACGCATACCGGTGCAAAAAAAATGTATGGAAAAAGAGAGACAGAAACCAATGTGAAAAAAAGAAAATCAGAATCGCTATCATGTAAATACCACTTCGTTAATAGATAAGAAATAAGCCGCAAAGATAATCTAATTATCGGGCTTTCTCAGGAATTTAACTCCGTGTTAATGAATATATTAATTACGCATATAAGGTGTCAGGGGCCTATTCTATCCGCACCCGGCGCAGTTCCAGCAGGTTCAACCCGTTCCCGATAAGGCCTTTGACATTCGGCTGACGGAAGCGGACCGACATATCATAAAACAACGGTACCACCGGGGCGTCGCTGATCACCAGCTGGTCCATTTCCCGGTACAGGCCATAGCGGACGGAATCGTCGGTTTCCTGGATGGCTTTCTCGTACAGCGCATCAAAAGCGGGATTCGTGTACCGGGTATAATTCGGCGGAGAAGGGTTTTTGCTGTAAAACATCGCGAGGTAGCTCTCGGCATCAGGATAATCGGCAATCCAGCTGCCGCGGAAAAACGGCACGGCGGATTTGGCCACCTGGTCCATCAGCGTACCCTTCTGCACGATTTCCACCTGCACCGGCACACCGATTTCCTGCAACTGGTGCGCGACATAGTCCGCCAGGTCGGCGTAGATCGGGATCGACACCAGTTTGATGGGCGAAAGTCCTTTCCCTCCGGGGTAACCGGCTTCCCGGAGCAATTGCCGGGCTTTGGCGGGCTGAAAAGAATATCCTTTCACCTTTACCGAATCGAACGACGGCAAACCGGCGGGCACAAATCCGGAAATAGCGGCATGACCGATGCTGTTGCGGAGATACGTCATCATTTTCGTACGGTCAAAACCGTAGTTGATGGCCTGCCGCACTTTCAGATCGCGTAACGGGGAATTGGCCACGCCGGGTTTGGCGGGGTCCATCACAATCCCGAAATACTCGGTATTCAGGTAGGGCGCCTTCATCAGCGCTATTTTCCCTTCCCATTCCTTTTTCAGCGCGCCCTGTTTGGTGAGTACCTCATCTTTGAAAGAGGCCTCGATATCATTGATAAAATCCAGCTGGCCCTGCCGGAAAAGCAGGAACTCGGTACCCTTGCTGTCTACAAAGCTCACTTTCACCGCATCGAGGTATGGCAGCTGCCGTCCGGCGGCATCCCGCTCGAAATAACGCTGGTTTTTATGGAGGACGAGCGCCTGCCCTTCGTCCCAGAAATGGAAAATAAAGGGCCCGGTGCCGCAGGGATGCTTACGGAAGTCTTTGCCATACTTCTCCACGGCCTCATGCGGCACGATGGAGCAATACTGCATGCTGAGAATGCCCATGATCGGGTGGAACGGGCGCAGTAAAGTCAGCACGAAGGTGCTGTCGTTCGCGGCGCGAAACCCGGTAACGGGGTCCACTTTATCATTGAAGATCCACGAGCCCGGCGAGGCGGTGGCGGGATCCATCACCCGTTTGAGGCTGTACACCACATCCTGCGCCGTCATTTTCCGGCCCTTGCCGCCGGGGAACAGCTCTGAGTCGTGAAAGAACACATCCGTCCGCAGATGAAACGTATACGTTTTCCGGTCGGGCGACACCTCCCAGCTTTTGGCAAGCGACGGCACGATGTTCAGCAGGCTGTCCGGCTCCACCAGCGTGTTATAAATCTGGCGCACGGCCCAGATGATGGCCTGGTTCTTCGCAAATGCCGGGTCGAGCGAAGGAATGCCCTCCGGCTGGTTATAGCGGAAAACCATTTTGCCGTTGTGCGAAACATGGCCGCAGGCGCAGATGAAAACGGTGAAAAGAGGCAGGAGGTATCTCATAAAAAACGGCTTTAAGGTAGCCAGAAAATGACGGAAAGCCAAGAAAATCTCCCTCATCTCCCCCATTTAAAATATATTGCCGTTTAAATTATACCTGGTCATGAGAAGCCTCATTGTATGGCTGGCTGCCTTTGCCGCACTGCCTGCCGCTCACGCACAGCAAACCAAAACCTTTTCCCGGCAGGACACCCTCCGCGGCACGCTCACGGCAGACCGCAACTGGTGGGACGTCACCTTTTACGACCTCCAGGCAACCATCGACCCCGCTGCCAAAAGTATCAAAGGCCGCAATGTGATTCATTACCGGGTGCTGCAACCTTCGCAGCGCCTGCAGATCGACCTGCAGGATCCCCTCAAAATCAGCAGCATCGAGCAGAACGGCGAGGCGCTCACCTTCCGCAAAGACGGCAATGCATGGTTCGTGGATCTGAAAGCCCCGCAACCGAAAGGCAAAATCCTCCAGCTCGACATCGCATATGAAGGCCTCCCGAGAGAAGCTAAAAACGCACCGTGGGACGGCGGCATCGTCTGGGGAAAAGACTCCCTGCAGCGCCCCTGGATAGCCTCCGCCTGCCAGGGCCTCGGCGCCAGCGTGTGGTGGCCCAATAAAGATCACCAGTCGGAAGAGCCGGACAGTATGCGCATCCGCATCACCGTACCCGAAGGGCTCACCAACGTGAGCAACGGCCGCCTCCAGGGCAAAAAGGATAACGGCGACGGCACCACGACATTCAACTGGTTCGTCGGCAATCCCATCAACAACTACGACGTGGCCATCAACATCGCGCACTACGGTAACTTCTCCGACCGCTACAAAGGAGCTGCCGGCGACCTCGACCTCGATTACTGGGTGCTCGACTACAACGTTGCCCGCGCAAAAACGCATTTCAACGTGGTGAAACCTATGATGAAGTGTTTTGAATACTGGTTCGGACCCTATCCTTTTTATAAAGACAGTTACAAGATGGTGGAAACGCCTCACCTCGGCATGGAGCACCAGAGCGCCGTGGCCTATGGCAACCAGTATAAAATGGGCTACCGCGGCACCGACCTGTCGGGCACCGGCTGGGGCAAAAAATGGGACTTCATCATCATCCACGAAAGCGGCCATGAATGGTTCGGGAATAATATCACCACGAAGGATATCGCAGACATGTGGGTGCACGAATCGTTCACCAATTACTCCGAAACGCTTTTCACCGAATGCGAATACGGTAAAGACGCTGCCAATGCTTACCTGCAGGGCATCCGTAAAAAAATAGCGAACGACATACCCATCATCGGGGTATACGGCGTAAACCACGAAGGCTCCGGCGATATGTATCCCAAAGGCGCCAACATGCTGCACACCATCCGACAGATCATCAATAACGACGAGACCTTCCGGAAAATACTGCGCGGCCTGAACAAAACCTTCTATCACCAGACGGTGACCGGCCGCCAGGTAGAACAGTACATCAACAAAACCAGCGGCAAGAACTTCGACAAGGTATTCGACCAATACCTGCGCCGCACCCGCCCGCCGGTGTTCGAATACAGCCTTGTCGACAATACCCTGAAATACAGATGGGTTGCCGATGTGAAAGGATTCGACATGCCGCTGAAAGTAACCCTGGCCGATGGCAAAAAAGGGTTCATCTACCCTACTGCCGAATGGAAAACCACCCGGTTGCAGTTAAGCGCTGCTGATAAGTTTGAGGTGGACCCTAACTTTTATGTGAAGGTGCAGGCGAATTAAACAGCAATAGCCCGTGGTCTGATGTTTGCAGCATGTAACAAAACCATGCTATATGAAGAACAGGCAACAACAACTCGAAAAATTCTTCGCCGCCTACGAGCAGCGCTTCAACGATGTGCTCAACGATAAACCGGCCGATGTGGACGCTACGGCCGCCGCTTTTGCGGAATACTTTGTGGAATCTTCCCCCGCCGGTGTGATGGGTGGTAAAAACGATGAAAAGTTCAAAGAGCAGATCCCCAAAGGGAACGAGTTCTACAAAAAGATCGGCACCCTGTCCATGAAAATCGGTACGCTCGACATCACCCGACTCGATGATTTCCACGCCATCGCCAAGGTACACTGGTTATCTTCCTACAAGGAAAATAAAAACATCGAGTTCGATGTATTTTACATAGTGAACCTTGTGGGCGACGAGCCAAAGATTTTCGCTTACATTACCGGCGATGAGCAAAAAGTTTTGCAGGAAAATGGCCTTGTACCGAAACAATAGACTTACATTTGCAGCATGCGTTACAAGGTTGTCAGCATGGGAGATGCGTTGAAGGAATACCTCAACAAAAGCCGGTTCAAACCCAGGCTGATGGAGGTTCGTATACAGGAAAACTGGGAACAGGTGGTGGGTAAAACCATTGCCCGGTACACGGAAAGCGTGCAGCTGTTTGACGGCAAACTGGTGATTACCACTACGGTAGCCCCATTAAAACAGGAGCTGAATTATTCCAAAGATCGCATCATCCGGCTGGTGAACGACATGCTGGGAGAAGAAATTGTCAAAGAAGTGATGATCCGGTAGCAACCGGCGTCCTTTTATCTTATACAGCCTGCAGCTTTATGGTTGCAGGCTTTTTCTTTTATTTATTGCAGGCACTGCCTTTTAACCTGCGGCATCCGTAAGGCCAATTCAATGCGGATGCAGAAACTTGAGGGACGCAATGATGCAATCTTCAAATTGTCGTAGCAACTCCCCTCCTGCACACATTGGCAATTATTCAACCTCCCTGCATAGCCGCTTCGCCACACCATCCCCTCTCCTTCCACAACCGGCTTCGCCGGGGTCGCATTGCTTACATCGTTGACGGTGAAACGGGTACGCAGCTGCATTGCTTCAATCCCTTACGGCTGCTTCGCCACATCGCCGCTTCCTCCTTCAACAGCCGGCTGCGTCGCCTGGCCGTGTTCCTGGAGTTTGTTGATCACGCGGCTTACGTCGTTGATGGTGAGGCGGGTACGCAGGTGCGCCATCGTCATTTCTTCGTCGTCCTGGATCAGTACCACCAGGTTGTCGAGCCGTTCATCGTTTTTGCCGTCGGACAGCAGGAAGATGTTGCTGCCTTTATGCCGCATCTCCATCAGCGGTTCGAAATTGCCGCCTTTTTTCAGGTTTTCTTTCAGCAGGGCGATGGACTGCGCCGGGATCGGCTGCCCCTCCTGCAGCTGGATGGTGTAGAGTTTTACGCTGCGCACTTTTTTAAGGGCCAACTTGATGTAAGCCGCATCTCCGTCCCAGGCAGACCTGGGCACAAACCAGCTCACAATCCGCAGCGGCAGAAAACTCAGCCCGAGGCGGTGGGTTTCCCCTATCTCGGCAAAATCGTTGGTGAACTGGCGGAGCTCTTTGCGCTGGGCGGAAGCAGCGCTCAGGATAAACAGGGCGGCGAGGGTGAAAAGTATCCGTTTCATGTTCGGGGAAATAAGCAGGGTGATTGAAAAAAAGGCCGTCCCGCTTGTCAGCAGAACGGCCGCGCATATCATTTAGGGCCTTTGGGGCCTTTACTTCCTTTGTCGCCCCGGAGTTTGCCGAGGTTTTCAAAACCGTCTATCTTCATGTCTCCGGCGATGCCGGCCAGTTCGTTGAGGCTGATGTCCCCGAATACCGTGAGGGCCACGAATTCATCGGTGGAGCCCACGAGCATCACCAGTTCGGCGATGTTGCCGCTGGCATGTTCCCGTACCATGAACTTCACGTCGGCTTCTTTGTCGCGCACCGTCATCAGTTCCTCAAGGCCGGCGCCGAGGAAAGACACGGCTTCCTTGAACAGTTTCTGCCCGTCTTTGGCGTCTTCCTTCACCAGGATGCGCATGCCTTTGAGTTTGGAAGCCACGCTCACGATCTTTTTGGCGTCCGGGTCGTCCATCGACAGTTTCGAGAACATGCTGAACATCTTCGGGGTGATGTTGATCACCGTAAAGGCCGGATCGTCCTGGTACTTCAGGAAAAATTTATCGATGGTGCTCTGCGCCAGCGCAAACTGGCTGGTGCAAAGGGCGATGATGAGCAGGAAAGTTATCCGTTTCATGTGCTTGGATTTATTTTCAAAGCCCAGGGAACCTTGCGGATGCGCGGTTTCATGAGCCTTTCTTTTAGAATGGCGTTTAATTTCTGTCGTGTTCGAGTATCTCGGTAGCCTCTTGCAGGTAACTGAGCTTCTCCATTTGTGATTTCCCGCGGTTGAGATTCTTTGACAATATCTGCAGTGCTTTCTGTGTTTCGATATAGGCCAGCTTCGGATCATTATAGGTATCGCGGATGGCGTACGCGCTCCCTTCGGTCATTTGTTTTTTCTGGATAAACTGCTGCACCCCATACCCCATTCCTACACCTACCAGCAGAACGGCGGCATACTTCATCCATCCCTGCCAGAAAGGGCGAACGATAGTGGCAGTTTCCCAGGGGGCCCTGACGTCGGTGAACAGCTCGGGCATGGTATCGCCCTCCCCTTCTTCCGCATGATAATACCGGAACAGCGGCGCTGCCTCCTGCAGATCTGGCGGTAATGTGCCCTCATGAGCGGCAAAAAACTCGCGCAGCTGCAACTCTTCTACCTCCGTTGTTTCACAGGCCCAATACTTCTCCAGCAGGGCGCTGACGTTACTGTACTCCATATACATGCAAATTTTGCAATTGTTCCCGCACCTGTTTTCTGGCCCGGTGCAGGTTTATTTTAACTTCACTCATTTCGACGCCGAGCGCATCCGCAATCTCCTGGTAGCTCATGCCGTCTATGTCACGCAATTGCAGGATCGTCCGGTACTTTTCGGGCAAACGGTGGATCAGGCCGTGCACCCGCTTCATCAGGTCGCTCTGCTCCGTGCTTTGATGCGGGGTGTGCTGGTGCGCTGCCGGCACTTCCTGCGCACGGTCCAGGTCGTCCGTGATCCGGTACTTCTTACTCTTGAGCTTGTCCAGCGCCAGGTTACGGGTGATGCGCATGCACCACGCTTCCAGGTTCTGCAACTCGCCCATCTTCTCCCTGTTGTGCCACACCTTCACGAATGCATCCTGGATGATGTCTTTAGCATCCTCCTCATTGCCCAGCAACCGCAGCGCGAAGCGGAACAGCTTCTGCCGGATAGGCATGATTTGAGCAAGGAATACTTCTGACGACATTTTCAGGTTTTTGGTTTGGCGGAAGGAGGCATTCCTTCAGTGTGTTACAATAAGAAGACGACCCTCCGGAAGGTTTGTTACAAAATACGAGAAAAAAAATTGAAGGGACTGTAAATCAGTTGCTTAAACGGATGCGGGGATCCACGATGCTGTACAGGAGGTCCGCCAGCAGGTTGATGATCACGAATATCCCGGCGGTAAACAGCACCGCCCCCATCACCACGGGGAAATCGAACTTCTCCAGGGCGTCCACCGTCACCTTGCCTATCCCCTTCCACCCGAAGATATATTCCACGAAGAAAGCCCCGGCCAGCAACTCGGCAAACCAGCCGGTAATGGCCGTAATAACGGGATTGAGCGCATTGCGGAGCGCATGCCGGTATAAAATGGCCCGCCCGGCGAGCCCCTTGGCATAGGCGGTCCGGATATAGTCCTGCCCCAGCACGTCGAGCATGGCGCTGCGCGTAAGCTGTACGATGATGGCCAAAGGCCGTATGCCCAGCGTCAGGGCGGGCAGGATGAGGTTCCGCAGGTTGAGCACCCGACCCTCGAAAGGATCGATATCAAAGAGGCTGCCGGTCATATGCAGCCCGGTATAGTCCGTGAGCACGAAGCCGAACAGGTACGCCAGCACGATGCCGGTAAAAAACGAGGGCGCCGAAATGCCGATCACGCTGGCAAACACGGCGCTCGTATCCATCCAGGTATTCTGTTTGACGGCGGACAGGATGCCGAGGGCGATCCCCAGCACCGTGGCCAGCACCATGGCGGCCAAAGCAAGCACCAGCGTACCGGGCAGGGCTTCCATGAGTATTTCCCAGACGTCCTTTTTGCCCTGGTAGCTGCGCCGCAGGTAAGGTGTTTTCAGCACGAGCGCACGGTCGCCCCCCACCGAAAAAAGCGCCACGCCATTCAGGGATTCCTGCAGCTCGCCGCGGGTATGGATGCCGAGGGGCGACAAATCATTGAGATACAACAGAAACTGGACGCTCTTCGGTTTGTCGAGGTGCAGCTCCCTGCGCACGTTCTCCAGCGAAGCCACATCGGCCCGCTGGCCCAGCGTAAGCCGCGCCGGGTCGGCGGGCAGCACGTTGAAGAGCAGGAAAATCACGATCACCACGCCCAACAGGACGAGGATGCCGTAGCCCAGTTTTCGTATGAAGAAACGCAGCATTTACGGGATGTCGTTATAGTGCCATTTGCCCTTGATGGTGGCGTTGTTGAGCAACAGCAGGCAGGGCGTGCTGCGGCCGGCGGTTTTGATGGCGGTACCGTCCATCTGCAGGAACGGCATCTCAACGCGGTGCTGGGCTTTGAACAGCTCCACGTCGGATTTATTGGAGCTGGTCACCCCGAATACCACCACTTTTCCTTCCTGCGCCTGTTTGAGCAGGGCGTTCACTTTGTCTTCCCAACCGTAACCGGACTGGCTTACATCCCGCACAAGCAACAGGTATACGGGACGTGTTTCTTTCAGCACGGCGTCGTTCTGGCGGTTGCCGTCGAAGTCGGTGAGGATGAAGTCCTTGATCGCCGGTTCGGCATTGCCTTTTTTGATGAGTTTGTCTTTCCGGTCCACGTACTTCCAGGTGGAATCCTGCCAGGGGTAATTGTCCACCGTAAACTCCTGTTTCTTCCCGTCTTTTTCGTAGATCATCACGGTTTCGTACACATCGGGCGTTGAGCCGGGAGGCGCTTTCATTTTTTCCTCGATGTTGTTGCCTACTTTATACGGCAGGCAGTCCACGATAGGCAGGTGCGCCAGCGTGTACCATTGCAGCAGTATGGGAAACAGTACGGCCAGCACCATGATGATACCGGTGGCGCGACTGGAGAACAGGGGCTCGATGCGCTTGCGATAGATGAAGATCACGACGATCATCACCAGCAGGATGATATCTTTCCAGAACGATTGCTCGGCCGTCAGTTTGATACAGTCGCCGAAGCAGCCGCACTCCCGGATGAGGCCGCTGAACAGGGCGAAGCCGGTGAGGAAGGTGAAGAATATGATGAGCAACAGTAATAACAGGGAGAAGATACGCATCCTGTACCCCAGCAGCACGGCAAAACCGGCGATGATCTCGAAGGCGTTCATCACCAGTGAAAAGGCCAGCGAAAACGGCACCAGGAAAGGCAGGTGCAGCACCTCGAAAAATTCATCCATTTTGTAGCTCAGGCCGAGCGGGTCGTTGGCTTTGATAAGGCCCGAAAAAATGAACAGTACTCCTACTACCAGACGGAACAGAATCAGGATTGGTTTCATTAGAATATCTTTTGTCTTTTCAATTGCCTAATGGCATTTACATGTCATTAGAATATCTTTTGTCTTTTCAATTGCCTAATGGCATTTACATGTCATTAGAATATCTTTTGTCTTTTCAATTGCCTGAGGGCACTTTAACATGCATCAGATATTTTTTGTCTTAGCAATGGCCTGATGGCACTTGCATGTCATTAAAATAGCAATTTGTCTAGCAACTATCCCATCGCATTCGCACACATGGGATATCTTTTATCTTTTCCGGTAGTCTGACGGCACTTGCGTGTCATTAGATACCATTTGTCTTATCATTGCCTGATGGCATTCGCATGTCATCAGGTATCTTTTGTCTTCCCGGCGGTCTGACGGCACCAGCGTGTCGCCAGCATACCTTTCGCCTTATTTATACTGATTTTTCATCCAGCAGGATGAGCGCGAAAACCGCATAGTTGACGATATCTACATAATTGGCGTCTATTCCCTCCGAAATGAGGGTTTGCCCGTTGTTCCGCAGGATTTGTTTGATGCGGAGCAGTTTGGTGAGAATAAGGTCTACAAAAGACTCCTGGCTCAGATCCCGCCAGGCCTCCCCATAATCGTGGTTTTTATTTTCCATCACTTCCCGTACGAAGCGGGCTTTGTCGTCGTATAAATGTTCCACCTGCTCCAGCGGCAGGTCGGTATAAGGATTCTCTTTCGGCAGGTCCATCTGCATCAGCGCGATGATACCGTAATTGATGATGGCCCGGAATTCACCGGCGATATCGTCCTCCACCTTCTGCTGCTGCACTTCCTGGAGGTTGCGGATACGCTGGGCCTTGATAAACACCTGGTCTGCGATCGAAACCGGGCGCAAAACGCGCCACGAAGTGCCGTAATCCCTCGTCTTTTTTATAAAAACATCCCTGCTTTGCGCCACAACCGCCTGATATTGCTCCAGTGTTCTGCTCATAATTTGTGTTAAATTGCCGGTCTATCATCTTAAACCGAATGAAATTCAAAAATACATTATTACATAAAGATTTCACTATCTGTTGCCGGGGAAAGTTGGTCGACCTTTCCACCCCTGCCGTGATGGGGATTATCAATGTAACGGACGATTCGTTTTACGCCAACAGCCGCACCCGCACGCTGCACCACATCGTGGAACGCGCCGGCCAGCTGCTGGCCGACGGGGCCGTGTTCCTCGACATCGGTGCCCAGAGCACCCGCCCCGGCGCCGAGATGGTGGGCGCCCCGGAAGAAACGGAACGCCTCCTGCCGGCCATCCACGCCATCCTGCACCACTACCCGGAAGCCCTCCTGTCGGTCGACACCTTTCACGCCTCCGTGGCAGAGAAGTGCATCCTGGCGGGCGCGGCCATCGTGAACGACGTCAGCGCCGGCGACATGGACCCGGATATGCTGGCCGTTACCGCTTCCCTGCAGGCCCCTTACATCGCCATGCACATGCAGGGCACCCCGGCCACCATGCAGCAGAACCCGCAGTATACCGACGTAACGCAGGAAGTGCTCGGCTACTTCCTGCAAAAACTTCACCAATGCCGCGAAGCAGGCATCAAAGACGTGATCCTCGACCCCGGCTTCGGTTTTGGTAAAACGCTGGCCCACAACCATATATTATTGCAGCAGCTGGACCTGCTGCAGGTGGCCGGTGCGCCCATCCTCGCGGGCGTATCCCGCAAGTCGATGATCTACAGGCTCCTGGGCGGCACGCCGGCGGAAGCCCTCAATGGCACCACCGTGCTGCATACCATCGCCCTGCTCAACGGCGCGGCCATCCTGCGCGCCCACGACGTGAAGGAAGCCGTGGAGTGCGTACGCATTGTTTCTTACCAGCGCTCACTATAGCTGCGCAATTATTTTTATTTTTACCGCATGAAGGATGTATATCAATTTTATGGATTTGAGTTTCGCTGGCTGAATGTAATTGACCTGTTGATCGTAATTTTCCTGGTGATCCAGTTGTACCGCCTGCTGAAAGGCAGCCTCGCGTTCAACATTTTTATCGGGCTGCTGATGGTCTATGCCGCGTATTTCGCCGTGCGCTCGCTACAAATGCCCATTCTCACCAACATACTCGAGAACTTTATTAACGTAGGCCTCATTGCCATCATCATTATTTTTCAGCCCGAAATCCGGAAGTTCCTGCTGGTGCTGGGCAAAAAAACGCCGTTGAGCAAAGACAGCTTTTTCACCAAACTCTTCCTCCCCGACCGTTTCAAAAGTTACAAGGAAGAAGAAAATATCATCAATGAGCTCATTACGGCCGTGGGCCATATGGCCGCCAGCCAGACGGGCGCGCTGATCGTGATCGCCACCACCTACAGGGTGAAGTTCGACACGGCCTCCAGCATCGCCATCGACGGGAACGTGAGCGCCAAATTGATCGAAAGCATTTTTGAAAAGAACAGCCCGCTGCACGACGGGGCGCTGATCATCGTGGGCAATAAAATACTGGCCGCCAAGGTCATCCTGCCCGTATCCGAAAACCCCAACCTGCCTACCCGCATCGGTATGCGCCACCGCTCCGCCGTGGGCATTACCGAGCACAGCGACAACCTGGCCATCATCGTGTCTGAAGAACGCGGTTCCGTATCGTTTGCCAAAGACGGCCAGCTGGTGCAGAATGTGTCGCTCGAGGAACTGAAAGTGAAGCTGTATGAGGTGCTGGTAGACGGGATCTGATCTCTTTCCCTCCAGGTAAATTAGCCCGTCCCGCGAATACCGCCTGTCCTGCTATGCCCATAAATACAAAGTCCTCCCGTTGGTACGGGAGGATCTATGTTTGGGGGGATGACTCTATTAGAATATCTTATTTCACTTCGATTGCCAGTTGCTGTGGCCCTATATGCACCGTATAGGCGCCGGGCGGCAGCGTTTTGACCTGCAAGGTATACAACCCTTTGTGGTGGCCTCCTTCCAGAGGGATCATCCTCACCGGCTCCTGCCCGCTGTTGTAAATCGTGCATTGTACCGCACCCTTTTGCCTTTCCATTGCCGGAACCCTGATACATACATGCCCTTCCGGGGCAGGTAGCTGTTGCATCGCAACGGTCAGTGGATTCAAAAACAATATAAAACTCCAGATATACATAAGAACCTTCTTTCAGGGAATGTTGCTTCGGTTCTTACAGGAAATGATCAAAAGGATTGGATACCTCAAATATACAAAAGTTAACAAATCTGATATACTCAGATTTGTTAACTCGTTGTTAATCCGGTTTTCAAAAAGCGTCTTCGAAATGCACGATCTCTTCCCCGCCCACGCCCAGCGTGACGGAGATAATGTCGAAACGGATGCAGTCGGGCTGCAGTGCATATTGCTCGAGGTAATGCTCGGCCGCCCTTAACAGCAGTTCCTGCTTGGCGCCGTTCACCGCTTCCTCCGGCATACCGAAAAACTGGGTGCTGCGCGTTTTCACTTCCACGAATACGAGCGTGCCGCCCTGCCGGGCGATGATGTCGATTTCTTTTTTACCGGAGGTCCAGTTGATATGCAATATTTGATAATGTTTGCGCAACAGGAAATTCGCGGCTAACTGCTCTCCCTTTTTACCCAGGTCGTGATGAGATGCCATCTGATTTATCTATTTTTACGGCTTAACAATGGAAAAGATGCATCGCTCAAACGTATATTATCTTAAAGGAAAGGTACAACATTATGCCTGGGGAGGTTACAGTTACATTCCTCAATTGCTGGGACAGCCGGTGACCGACAAACCGGCGGCGGAATACTGGATGGGCGCTCACCAGAGTGCGCCTTCGGAACTGGATACGCCGCAGGGACCGGTTTTGCTGAATGAATATATCGCCTCCGCGCCGGCGGGCGTGCTGGGTGCAGCCGCTGCCGAAAAGTTCGGGGAACTGCCCTACCTGTTCAAGATACTGGATGTTAAAGACATGTTGTCCATCCAGGTGCATCCCACCAAAGCCGAAGCGGAAAAAGGCTTCCGGCGGGAAAATGAGGCGGGCATTCCCCTCAGCGCCCCCAACCGCAATTATAAAGATGCCAACCACAAACCGGAGATCATGGTGGCGCTCAGCGAATTCTGGCTGCTGCACGGGTTTCTGCCGGAAGACAAACTGAAAAAAGTACTGCAGGAAGTGCCCGAGCTGCGCTCCCTCGCAGGCACCTTCGAACAGGACGGTTATTTCGGCCTGTATAAAAAAGTGATGGAAATGCCGCAGAACGAAGTGAACGCCCTGCTCCGCCCCCTCGCGGAACGCGTGCTGCCCGCCTACAAAGCCGGTCAGCTGCAGAAAAGCGACCCGGCCTTCTGGACGGGCCGTGCCATCGACAACGACCCCGCCGGCCTGGAGCGGCTCGACAGGGGCATCTTCTCGATCTATTTTTTCAACATCGTATATGCGGCCCCGGGAGAAGCGGTTTTCCAGGATGCGGGCATCCCCCACGCTTACCTCGAAGGCCAGAACGCCGAACTGATGGCCAATTCGGACAACGTGCTGCGCGGCGGCCTCACCCCCAAGCACATCGATGTGCCGGAACTGCTGAAGCACACCCGCTTCGAGGCCGTGCACCCGAACATCCTGAAAGGGGAACCCGTGCATAACGGCCAGGAACGCATCTACCCCACCCCCGCACCTGATTTTGTGATCAGCACCATCACCCTGAAGGCCGGCGACACCTACCAGCATACGGCCACGGCGCCGGAAACCTGGATCGTGCAGGACGGCGAAGGCCAGGTGAACGAACTGCCGATCCGCCAGGGCTCTTCCGTGTTCATTCCCTTCGGCGTGCCCTATACGCTCACGGCCGGGTCCGGACTGGTAGTCTTTAAAGCAGCTATCCCTTAATTGATTATATTTGTATTGTTAAAGAACAATCCGTATGAAGAAAGAAACATTATCGAACATCATCCTCATAGCCGCGCTCATCTTCCTGACCACGCTCGGCCGGCTGGCGACCAATTACATGGCCATCTATAATTTCACCGCCATCGGCGCGGGCGCATTGTTCGCCGGCGTGGTGCTGAAAGAGAAAAAGTACGCATACATCGTTCCGCTGGCCGCTCTTGTGCTCAGCGACATATTCTTCCAGCTGTTCACCGAAATCCCCGGCTTCTACGGCGGCGAAATGCTGTTCGTATACGGCGGTTTCGTGCTGATCACCTTCATGGGCACCCGGATCCGCAAACCGAAAGCGGGCAATATATTCCTGGCATCCATCGCATCGGGCCTGATTTTCTACCTGGTATCGAACCTGGGCACTTTCCTGTTCCGCGACATGTACCCGCATACTTTCAGCGGCCTGCTGGCCTGCTACTATGCCGCCATTCCGTTCTACAAAAACGAACTGTTCGGCAGTTTCTTCCTGAACACCATCATGGGCAACGTATTTTATACCGGCCTCCTGTTCGGTGCCTACAGCCTGCTGAAACCCGTTTTCGTGAAACAGACCGGGAACAGGGAACAATTCGCATAAGTTCTCCAAACATATTTGGAAAAGCTTCCGCCTTAGGGTGGAAGCTTTTTTTGTTGGGGTATGCCTTTACAGGAAATTGCCTGCCACGGTAGATATGCCAGGATCAATACCCTTCATAACAATAAAATCGTTACATTTAGAAGGATGCCGGTTGACCGCCAGCTTCATATCGTTTTAACCCTTACTGCCATGAAAAGTTTGCTGCATATTCTTTGCCCACTCCTCTTATTTACCAGTGCCACTGCGCAAAAGGTACAACGACCGACATTTGAAGGCAACAAACCGTTTGAAACTTTCATGGCGATCCATTTCAGGGTGACGCCGGAGGTAAGGGATTCGATGACGGCAGGCAACGGCACGGCCGCGGTAGTGTTTTCATTCGTGATCAACGGGCAGGGACGGGCAGACAGCCTGGTGTTCCATGAAAGCACACCTACGGCGCTGGAAAGCGAAATACGCCGTCTCCTCGCCAAGCCGGAAAACCGCTGGAAGGCG
Organism: Chitinophaga lutea; assembly: GCF_003813775.1. NCBI lineage: Bacteria > Pseudomonadati > Bacteroidota > Chitinophagia > Chitinophagales > Chitinophagaceae > Chitinophaga > Chitinophaga lutea. The sequence continues at coordinate 527,341 of NZ_RPDH01000002.1, forward strand.
GCAACGCGTAAGGGGCAGCCGGTGGTTTCCGCGCCGTTCTTTCAGAGTATTTATATTGTCTATGAGGAAACAGATAAAGCGGCAGAAAAAATTGCATCGTTGACGTCGCGTTACCGGCACTTTGCCTATCAGTCATTGCCCAACTGGCAACGGGGCAGTATAGTGATCGAGCCCATGCAGGTGACCGTTTTCCAGGGAATCGTGTGTGATTTCAAGGTAAAGCCGCCGATAGACGATTTACCTTCAGGTTACACCACCTCTCGTATCCCACCGCTTCAAAAACCCGTCGTTTTCCTGCAGCTCCGTCCACAAACCAGCGGCGCTGAAAAACATTGAACCCGTTTTTATGACGGGCAAGCAGGAAAAGTAAACAACCTGGAAAATAGAAAAGGTCACCTCCCGGCAGCCCTTTTCATACAATGATTTATTCCTTACCTGGCGGCGGCTGAATATGCACATCGCGCTGGGGAAACGGTATCACGACCCCTTCCGCTTTGAACAGCGCATGTATGGCCTGTATCATTTCACTGTTCACCTGCCGCCATTCGGAAATATGCCTTACCCAGAACACAAGCTCGATGTTGACCGAACTGTCGTCGAACGATTTGGCCAGCACGCTGGGCACCGGAAAGTGCAGTATCCTTTCATCTTTTTCGAGGAGCGGCCGCAACAGGCCGATCACCCGCGGCAAATCCGTACCATAGGCCACGCCCACTATAATGTCGACCCGCCGAACATTCCGCCCCATCGTCCAGTTCACCAGGTCTTGCTGCAATAGCTGCCCGTTGGGTATGATGATGCACGCGCCGTCGATACTGGTCACTACGCTGCTCCGGAACCCGATCGACTTCATCGTGGCCAGTTTACCGTTGATCTCTATCAGGTCGCCCACGCTCACCTGCTTTTCGAATGCAATGATGAGACCGCTGACGAGGTTATTGACCAGGCCCTGCAAACCGAGGCCGATGCCCACGCCCAGTGCGCCGAGAATGATGGTAATGCGGTCGAGCGGGATGCCCGTGGCCGCGAAAGCAAGGAAAAGCCCCAGGCTGAAGATAAAGATGCGGATGAGCAGGATCCAGTTGCCCAGCCCCATTTTCCCGGCTTTCTCCTGGTGGCCAGCAGGCTCCGCGGCAAAGAAGGAAATCAGCCGCGACAAAAACGCGGCACAAACGAGGATCAGCACAAACACCAGGATGGTATTGATGGAAAACTCATAATGGCCCAACGTCCGCTGGTCCGACAAAAAGTTGTTCAGCGGATCTGCCAGCAATTTGAACCCGTAAAAATTCCTGCCGACGAGAATAAACCAGCCCACCACCAGCAGTACATAAAACAATGCCGGTACCTTCTGGCCCACCCGGCTGAAATTGAGGTAAAACAGACGGCGGTCGGGATGTTTGTATATCATGGCGGCCAGACCGAGCCCTTCGTTGATCAGGCGCACGGTCCAAAGAAACAGGATGGCGATGAGCACGCCGGCGTATCCGCTGACCATAAAGGTTTTGGAGAGATTGTGCCGGCCATATACGTTAAACGCCAGGGCGACGCTTTCCATCGCGCATACGAACGCGATAAAATAGAGGATATTCTTTTCCCGCAGGTCGTGGCGGTGTTTGCTGCTTAAAATGTAACCGGTGTACAGGATGCCCGCCAGCTGCAGCGCCAGCATAAAGTACCGTTCCGTCCGCGATGCCTGCAGGATGAAGTTATCGGCGCCGGCCAGCACGAACAGGGTTATCATCACTATCCAGAAACTCATCCAGAAACCGGTAATAAAACGGCTGAAGATAAAAGCCAGGCAAACGGCGGATACCACCCACAGCACATAGTTGATGATGAACGGGGGCGACTGGAACATGAACTGGAAAATACTGATCGAGATGAGCGCGGCCGACAGCAAGGGATACCGCACCACCAGCTGCTCCTTATGATCGCCTGTCAGCAGCCCGCCCGCAGCCAGCTGCCGTTTCAGCGACCGCAGGAATATGCAGGACGCGACGATCACCAGCAGGAGCACCAGGAACCTGCCGCCGTTATCGGTTACGTAAAACCGCAGCAGCAGTGCTTCTTTCGCCCAGGAGAAGCGCATGATTTCTTCGAGTGGCCGCGAAAAGGCAACCGGCCCCCAGATGTTGCTGAACTCGCGCCGGAAAGTTTTGCCGGACAGGTCCTGGCGGTAGATCTCGATATCTTCCAGGGCCGACCTGATTTCGAACACGAGCGGGTCGAGCCTGAGCTGGAGATTCTGGGCGTTGGCGGTCGCCAGTTTGAGGCTGCTGTCGATGGGCCGTACTTCCCGGACAACCACCGCCAGTTTTTGCACATACTTCACCAGCGCCGCGGAATCCCCCGGGAAAAAATACAGCGCTGAATCTACGGACAGTGAGTCTATCCGGTCTTTAAAACCGATCAGGTCGCTGGTATAACGGTTGAGCGCCTGCTGCCGGTGCAGGGCCGACTGGTACAACTCAGCAAGAATGGCCGCCGATACGGTCAGGTTGCGTTGCGTCTGGTTGCTGCCTTTATTGGTGAATACGCCGTCTTTCACAATGGCAAGGCTGGCGGCGGTTTCCTCTATTTCAGCCGCGAGCCCGGCGTTGCCGGCGCTCTTTTTCAGGTAGATTTTAGCCTGTTCCAGGGTGCGCTTCATCTGCTCGATCAATTCCCCCTGGCGGATCCGAATACGGCCTTCCCGGTATTCCTGGAGGTTCCGGGCAGCGCCGCCCTGCACCGCCTGTTTCACGCGGCTTACCACATCATTGGCGGGCGGAAGCGCGGCGGTATCCGCGGTGATGGAAGTGGTGTCCATGTGCTGTTGCGCGGAAACCGTACCGGCCCAAAAACAGGCCGCCAGCACCAGTAATCGCATGAAGCGCGCGGCGGGCTTTGCTGCCGCGGTGGAACAGAAATGAAACGAAAGGAAATGTTGAAGTTTGTCAGGGCAGTTCGTCCGCATCCGGTATGTTGCTATTATGGCACTGAATTTACTAAAAATATTTACGCCAGCTGCAGGAACCAGTAATCTTCATGCCGCACCTTTGTGAACGGCGGCAGCTGCACCGGGGTGGCAAACAGCGGGCAGTCGAGCACTACGGTATGGAACTCCCCGTTCTCCCCACATACGTCCACGCCTTTTTCCTCCAGTTCCGCGATCAATACATCGTCCATCACACGACCCAGGAAGTCTTCGCCCAGGTGGGTGTTGCACGACACGATCATGCAGCGGATGCCTTCCTGCAGCATGCGGTACACGAGCATCTTACGCTCCTGTTGCCAGAGGGGCAGCAGGGCTTTGAGGCCGGCGGCGGCGCATACTTTTTCTTCCCAGTCGCGGTGCGGCTGCAGGTCGATGTCGCCGAACACCACGGCCTGTGCCGCATGTTCGTCAGCGGTGGTTTTTAAAGTGGCGATAAAGTTCTTTTCGTAATCCTGCCAGGAGCTGGCTACGGTGTGCAGGGGCAGGTCGAGCGCGTCGGCCTGTTGTTGCAATATCGATGTGGGGAGGCCGTGCGAACGGGAAATGCGGCCGTTTTCATTGAGCACATTCAGGAGTGCAACGGGGCTGTGACCCTGCTGCACTGCCTGCATGAGCGCGAAGCAGCTGTCTTTTCCGCCGCTCCAGGATGCAATAACATTAATCATCGAGTTTCAATACGGCGAGGAAGGCTTCCTGCGGCACCTCTACGTTGCCGATCTGGCGCATCCGTTTTTTACCTTCTTTCTGTTTCTCCAGCAGCTTGCGTTTACGGGAGATGTCGCCGCCATAACATTTGGCTGTTACGTCTTTCCGCATGGCGCTGATGTTTTCCCTCGCCACGATTTTGGCGCCGATGGCGGCCTGGATGGCGATGAGGAATTGCTGGCGCGGCAGCAGCTCTTTCAGTTTTTCGCAGAGCTTGCGGCCGAAGTCGGTAGCGCGGCTACGGTGAATGAGCGCGCTGAGGGCGTCCACTTTTTCACCGTTGAGCAGGATATCCATTTTCACGATATCGCTGTCGCGGAAGCCGATGGGGGTATAATCGAAAGAGGCGTACCCGCGGGTCTGGCTCTTCAGTTTATCGTAAAAGTCGAACACGATTTCGGTGAGGGGCAGCTCGAACATCAGCTCCACACGCGTGGTGGTGAGGTAGCTCTGGTTGAGCAAAATGCCGCGCTTGCCGAGGCACAGCGTCATGATGTTGCCGATGTAATCGGGCTTGGTGATGATCTGCGCGCGGATGAACGGCTCCTCGATGCGCTCCAGCTTGGTGGGGTCCGGCATTTCGGAAGGGTTGTTCACCGTGATCACTTTTTCCTTCGTATCGTGGGCGATGAAACCTACGTTGGGCACGGTGGTGATCACCGTCTGGTTGAATTCCCTTTCCAGCCGCTCCTGTATGATCTCCATGTGCAGCATCCCGAGGAAACCGCAACGGAAACCGAAACCGAGCGCCTGCGAGGTTTCCAGTTCGTAAGTCAGCGAGGCGTCGTTGAGCTGGAGTTTGTCCATGCAATCGCGCAGCTCTTCGAAGTCTTCCGTCACTACCGGGAAAATACCCGCGAATACCATGGGCTTCACTTCCTCGAAACCCTGGATGGCCTGTTTGCAGGGGTTGTTGGCCAGGGTGATGGTATCCCCTACTTTCACCTCCTTGGCGTTTTTGATGCCGGTGATGATGTAGCCTACGTCGCCGGCGAACACCTGGTTCTTGGGCTCGAGCCCCAGTTTGAGGATGCCCACTTCGGCCGCTTCATATTCTTCGCCGGTGTTCACGAACCGGATTTTGTCGCCTTTTTTGATGGAACCGTTATAGATACGGAAGTATGCGATGATACCGCGGAAGGAGTTGAACACGCTGTCGAAGATCAGCGCCTGCAGCGGCTCGTCCACATTGCCTTTCGGGGCCGGGATGCGGGTCACGATAGCTTCCAGGATCTCTTCGATGCCGATGCCGGACTTGCCGGAGGCCAGGAGGATGTCTTCATCCTTCACGCCGATCAGCTCGATGATCTGGTCTTTCACTTCCTCGATCATGGCGCCCGCCATGTCGATCTTGTTGATCACGGGGATGATTTCGAGGTCGTTTTCGAGCGCCAGGTACAGGTTGGAGATCGTCTGGGCCTGGATGCCCTGGGCGGCGTCTACCAGCAGCAGGGCGCCTTCGCAGGCAGCCAGCGCGCGGGATACTTCGTAGGAGAAGTCCACGTGGCCCGGGGTGTCGATCAGGTTAAATATAAAGTCTTCGCCGTTTTTGGCTTTGTAGCTCATTTGGATGGCGTGGCTCTTGATGGTAATGCCTTTTTCCCTTTCAAGATCCATGTCGTCCAGCACCTGCGCCTGCATGTCCCGGTCGGAAATGGTATGGGTAAACTCCAAAAGTCGGTCTGCCAGGGTACTCTTCCCGTGGTCGATGTGTGCAATGATGCAAAAATTCCGGATATTCTTCATATATAAACTCCTAAGATCACTGCGTTCTAAGGCTCCGGACGCTTTTTACACCGATTCCATCGCAGATCAGGCTAAGTTCAAGGCGCAAAGGTATTAAATTTTGTTCTTCTTTCATGTGTTGCATCCCTCAATTGCACGTATTTCTTTACTTTTAAAGCAAAAAACCGACATATGGCACTGCAACAACAATTCGAGGAGGCCGTAGCCGCCAGTAAAACGCTCAGCAGCAAACCGGACAACGACATCCTGCTGCAATTGTATTCCCTGTACAAACAGGCCACGGAAGGCGACGTGAACATCGAGCCGCCCACAGGCGCATTCGATTTTGTGGGCAAAGCCAAATGGGACGCCTGGAATAACCTGAAGGGGAAGTCGAAGGACGAAGCCATGCAGCAGTACATCGACCTGGTGAATAAATTAAAGGGATAAAAGCGGAATGCATAACTTTGGGGGATATGGTACCGAATTATACGATCAGTGAAAAGACGCAACATTTCCTGGACCTGGAAGAGCAGTACGGCGCGCATAATTACCACCCCCTGCCGGTGGTGCTGAACCGCGGTGAAGGTGTGTACGTATGGGATGTGGACGGCAAACGTTATTACGATTTTTTGTCCGGCTACTCCGCCGTGAACCAGGGCCACTGCCACCCCGCCATCGTGGCAGCGCTCACTGAACAGGCGCAGCGGCTCACCCTTACTTCAAGAGCGTTCCACAGCAGCCTGCTGGGGGAATATGCCGCTTATATCACCCGTTATTTCGGATACGACAAGGTATTGCCCATGAACACCGGCGTGGAAGCCGTGGAAACCGCGCTGAAGCTCTGCCGCCGCTGGGGGTATGTGGTGAAGGGCATTCCGGAAGACAAAGCAAAGATCATCGTATGCAGCGATAACTTCCACGGCCGCACCCTCAACGTGGTATCCTTCAGCACAGACCCTGTAGCCCGTAAAAACTTCGGCCCTTATATGCCCGGTTATGAGATCATCCCGTTCAACGACCTGCCGGCGCTCGCCCATGCGCTGCAGGACAAAAACGTGGCCGGTTTCATGTTCGAGCCCATACAGGGCGAGGCCGGCGTGGTGGTGCCCGACGAAGGTTACCTCTCAAAAGTGCGCCAGTACTGTACCGATGCCGGCGTGCTGATGATCGCCGACGAGATCCAGACCGGCCTGGGGCGCACCGGCCTGATGCTGGCCTGCGACCATGAAAATGTACGGCCCGACATCCTGGTGCTCGGCAAAGCCCTTTCCGGCGGCGTGCTGCCCGTATCCGCCGTACTGGCCGACGACGACATCATGCTCACCATCAAACCCGGCGAGCACGGCTCCACCTATGGCGGCAACCCGCTTGCCTGTAAAGTGGCCATGGCCGCACTGGAGGCGTTGCGCAACGAACGCATGGCCGAAAACGCCGCCAGAATGGGCGCCCTGCTCCGCGAAGGCATCCGGAACATATCATCTCCTTACATCAAAACCGTCCGGGGCAAAGGCCTGCTCAACGCCATCGTGATCGATCACCCGCACGAAGACGCCGCCTGGCAGCTGTGCCTCGCGCTGAAAGAAAACGGGCTGCTGGCCAAACCCACCCACGGCGATAAAATCCGCTTCGCGCCGCCGCTGACCATCAACGCCGCGCAGATCGCGGAGTGTGTAAACATCATCCGCAAAAGCATCGAGGTATTAAACAGCTGAGTGATTCCATGAATAACAATACAAAAGCCATCAGAAGCTCCGGCTGGAGAACAGACATGCTCATCGGCTTCCCCGACGGGTTGCTGCTGCTCCTGTTCACCACGCAGGTGCTGTATTCCAAAGAGCTGTCCGTCGATTCGTTTTACCTCATCCACCTGTTCATCCTCGGCGTTGCCACGCTGCTGATGATGATCGCCGTGTTCCGCGCCAACCGCGGCGACGATGAAGACGGCACCATGAGCCCCGAAGAAAGGGCCAAACTGCAGAACCTCGATATATCAAGGCCCACCATCGAACAGATCGCCATGGAAATGGAACGCGACCAGCAGATCTGGGAAAAAACCCTGCAGGAAGAAAATGTGGAATTAAGGAGTTACGGACTGGGCCACGCGCTGAAAAGCGCACTGGCAACCGGGTTGTTTTTCCTGTTGGGAGGCAGCCTCACCTTCCTCCCCTACCTGGCCAGTGAAGATTTTTCATTCGCCTCGAAAGTCAGCCTCAGCATCAGCCTGATCGCGCTGCTGATATTCGCTTACCTCAAATCACGCATCACCGGCCAGCGCGCCATCCGCACCTCCCTGCGCTACCTGGCAACGGGCGGACTGGTGATACTGGCGTCGTACCTGATCAGTATTGCTATCTAGATTTTTTTAATGAACCGCTGGTGATTCATCAATACGCAGATGAACGCCAGGATGGCCGCGCCCAGCGAGAGGAACAACCCGATCTTCTGGTCGGGGCAAATCCCCATTTCGCAGCGGGAATAGATGAGCATGTTGCGGAAGGCCCATGCGGCGAGGAAGGCGCTGGTAAACAGGTTTACCCGCGGCGACCAGCCTTTTTGTATCAGGAAGAGAATGAGGACGATGACGGAAACGGCGATGCTTAATTTGCCCGGCTCCCCGAAACTGGAGCCTTCGCTTTGCAGCCCGGTAAACACCAGTACCTGCCCGTTGACGGACACGCTGACCCAGGGCAGGAATGCGCTGACGATCACGACTAAGGCGGCAATGGCGCCGATGATGCTTGATTTCGACATTGGGAACGAATTGAACGGCAAAGTAAGGGAGAATTTTCGGGAAAGGGAAATTCGAAATCACCCGCTCGATAACAGCATTCCAGATCAACCTGCGGCCAGCCGGAAGATATGACTTCCCCCATCGTCGTTATCCGCGACGAGCATGATCTCCATGGTATCGGCGAGCTCGCGGACGCAGATGGATTCGATCTTCTGGCTGTTGAACACAGGATGTACTTCTTCCAGCTTAAACCATTCATCGGGCCTGACGGTTGATTGTTTGACGGCGGCAGTGGCGTTTTTGATGATGCCCATCCGGCTGTCTGATATTTTGCCGTCGTCGTAAACGTTGGTGGTTTCTTCTTTCGATGTCGTAAAGAACAGCCAGTCTTTTTCCGGATGCCAGGCCAGGCCTGATATGCCGGAAAAACCGGGTTCTTCCGGGAGATGCAAATGGCAGATGTGCGTGCCGCTTACCGGTTTCCAGATCTCCTGTACGGCCGATAAAATGAGCAGGTTTTCCGGTTTGCCGAGGTGGCCGCGGTTCCCGAGCAGCAACGCCTCCCCTAGTTCCGTGGCCGCTTCGATGTTCAGGTCCGCTTCGAGCTTCAATGTTTCATAGAATGCCGTGAGATCTTTGATTTCCATTGCTCCCGTATCGGGAAAATAAAGCAGCGCGGCGTTCCGGTGCGGTGCGAGGGAGCCTGAACCGAGGGCCATCAAGGCGGTTTTGTTAGCGGCTTTTATGATGGAGAGGCTTTCCCAGTCTTTTTTGATCTTTTTCGGAATACGCGGTTGCTCACCGTTGCTTTCAGCGCCGGGAACAGGCAGGCGGTTATTGAGCGTGAGATCGGCGTTCAATATGAACAACTTCGTGGCGTCGTCGCCAACGATATAGTAGTGACCGTTATAGAAAGCAAGTCCGCTGGCACTGGGGATGCCGGGGAAGTGCTGGTGATGTTGGAGGGTGAGAACCATGGTGATGGTTTGGATTTTTTGACGGCGAACCGGTTTCACATAGATAAGTAATTCTCCTGAAATTTCAACATAGAAACATGGCCGCCGGTATTCATACAAGGGAAAGCTTTGCTGTCTTCAAACAAAAAAAGCCGCACCCAACGGTGCGGCCCTGAATGTTATGAATAAGCTCCTTACTCCCAGCTATCGTTGTAGGCATACGAAGCTATCAAAGCCAGGCTGCGCCACTGGCCGGACCAGGAGGTGATGGACAGGCTCAGTTCTATATTGCCGGGATATTTCACCACCAGTGTTTGCATACCCGGTTCGCCCCATTGAAGCGCGCCGTCTTTGCCGTAGCTCTGTCCGCGGATGGTCATGAAGGAATCCTCCGTATCCCATCCCAGGAAGTTGCTGTCCATCATCGTGCGCTGCGTTTTGGTCAGCAGTGTTTCCGTGTTGGCGAGGTAGGCCATGAACCGGGCCATTTCCATGGTGGAGAGGTAATATCCTCCGCCGCCGCATTCAGGCGTCCAGTCGAAATGGTCGTAAGTCACAAGTTTCGGTCCTTCGTTCATTGCCTGTGCGGAATTGACGCCCGGCTTGCAAAGGGCGCTGCCGATGCCGATGGGCGTAAAAATATTGCCCTGCAGGTATTTGACATACTGGATGCTCATCCATTCCTCGAACAGGGCGGTTTTTTCCGGCACCAGGCTGGCCTCGATCTGGAGCGCCGCCTGTTTGTTGATCATGTACGGGATCATGACGCGGAAGATGGCGAAGTTCATGTTATCGTAATCCTTGGGTTTGGCGGGATTGTCCAGCCCGTTGAGGCACAGTGCCTTGATAAACTCGATTTTACCCGTGCCCTGTGCGATGCCCGAGCGGTGCGTCAGCAACTGGCGGAAGGTGACGTCTTTGACCTCCTGTACCGTGTTGAAGTATTTAGGCAACCACTGGCCGATGGCATCGTCCAGTTTGATACCGTTTTTCTCCATCAGTTGAATGACCGCCACGGCCGTGAGCGTTTTGGTCACGCTGGCGATGTTCATCTCCTGGTCCGGGTGCATCGGGCTGAACCCGCCGGCGGTTTTCACATAGGCTATACCTGTGGAGCAGGTGTCTACCCAGCGCCCGTTCTGGCTGATGACGAAGGAATACCCGCGCGGTTGCGTGGCAGCGGTTTTCGAGATGTTCTTCTTCAGTTCTTCCTTGAATTTGGCCGCGTTGAATTTCTTTTGGGGTACCGGCGCCTTGTCTTTGACACAGGAGCTTGCTGCGATCACCGTGATACAGGCCACCAGCATAAGTTTCAATAACGTTTTCATGTTTGTTGCAATTGGGGTGAATGATTTAACGCCACAAAAATGCGGTGGAAAGCGGGAGATTATTGAACGGGTTAACGGATGGGGGGATTGGGTTAATGAATGGGAGGATGTGTTCGCACTCGCATCTCAAGTTACAGGGGAGACTATCTAAATAAGCAATTTCCCTTTACATATCAAAATACAAACATCTTTGCATCGCTTCGATACAAACATCTTTGCAATCCTCATTGCATTTGTTTCAACCTGCCCGAACGCTCCTTTTCAACGAATCTTACATAGGCCGAACCTTATGATAGTATTAGGTTTCAAGGGGGTTGCGTCATATCTCCTTTATATTCCCGTCATATCTCCTTCATTGTTGCGTCATCCTTATAAAGATATGGCGCAACAATATTGAAATTCAGGTGTTAGTACGTTGGTAATATATCCATGATATCTGAATTTATTGTTTCACCCTAAAGTATCACTATGGCAATCCTTGATCCGAACGCACCTCCATTCATCGGCACCATCGGCAATCTGACCTACTACCGCCTGCCGGGCAGCGACAAGATTATTGTCCGCCGGAAAGGCGGTGTTTCCAGGAAGAGAATCAAAAACGCAGAAGAGTACCGGCGCACCCGCGAAAACAACTCGGAATTCTCCGGTTGCGCCAGGGCGGCCAGTCACATCCGGGATGTGATGCACACTACCAACCTGGTGGCAGACTATAATTTCACGCCCAAACTGATCGCATTGATGAAGAAAGTCCAGCTGAAATGCGATACCGGCAACCGCGGCGAGCGGAATATCCGCATAACGCGGTACAGTGCCCTGCTGGAGGGGTTTGCCCTCAACCGATATAACCCTTTCACCGGCATCGTGCGCCAGCCCATCCATGCCACCATCGACCGGGAACGGGCAACGGCCACCATCGAAGTACCGGCGCTCATCAGCGGGCTGAACCTGTATTCACCCTGGAAATCGCCGTATTACCAGCTGTCTTTCAGCTTCGGTGCGGTACAGGACCTGATGTTCGATGGAATGAATTTTAAAAGCTGCCAGTCACCGGCAAACTATGAAACCGTTGAAACGGCCTGGGCCCTGGTGTCGCAGCCTGCAGGCAAACAAACCGTCACCCTGCAATTGCCGGTTCCGGTAAAAGCGGACGAAACGCTGATTTTGTCGGCAGGCATACACATGGGAACGCCCGGACATGAAGGGAATATCGCGTGGGTAAAAAGACAGGGCGCCGGGATGATATTGCGGGTCGGGTGATCATAGTATCTCCACATAACCATCCGTCCCATTCACGCGGATACGCTGCCCGTCTCTGATCAGCCTGGTGGCATGCTCCACGCCGACAACCGCCGGCAGGCCGTATTCCCGTGCGATCACCGCTCCATGGGTCATCAGTCCGCCCACTTCGGTGACCAGGCCTTTGATGGAAACGAACAGGGGCGTCCAGCTGGGGTCGGTGAAAGGGGTGACCAGTATATCGCCCGCTTCCAGGTTCGCGTCTTCCATGTTCAGGATGACGCGCGCACGCCCTTCAATAACGCCGGAAGAAACGGCCAGGCCTACGATCGCGCCGGCCGGGAGGTTTTCCCGTTTGTATTGACCGGTGATGGCCTCACCGTCCGACGTGATCACCCGTGGCGGCGTGAGTTTTTCAAATGATTTGTACTCCTCTTTTCGTTGGTTGATGATGTGATAATCGAGCTGATGCGTGCGCACGACTTCCTGGAATTCGTCAAAAGAAAGGTAAAACACATCTTCCTCCTCACGGATAACGCCGGCTTGCGCCAGGCGCCGGGCTTCATTCAGCAGGGCCTGCTTGTAAACGGCGTAGCGGCTGATCTTTTCGTATTTCGGATATTCACGATAACCGCTGAAGTTCCGGACCAGGTCGATCTTCTGTTTTGTTTCCTCCGCCTTTTGTCCACCGTCCGGCAATTGCTTCAGCCGTTCCAGTAGTTCCCGTTCTTTTTTCCCGGCTTCCTGCCGCCCCTGCTCAAATTTGCGTTTACCGGCGCCGGGCTCAAAGTTTTTGATATTACCGAGAATGATGGGGATCAGTGCAGCCGGCTTTTCGCTCCAGCGGGTTTTGGTGATGTCGATTTCCCCGACACACCGCATGCCGTATTTGTCCAGGTAAGCCTCCAAAGCCTGCCGGGCCGCCCGTCCGCCTTCAAGTTCAAGCAGCCCTTCCAGGAAGTCATCATTTTTTACATGCCGCAAATATTCGACCACCGCCGGGTAAGGGCGGATCACATCCGCCACATCCAGCAGCGCGAGCCCCATTTCGGAAGTAATATTGTTCGGCACGGATTGAGAAAGCGTGTCTGCCGCGTTTTTTTCTCCCAGCCACTCATTCATTTTCTCATTGAGCCATGCGGCGGCATTCATCGCAACCATGATCACGCCGATGCTGCCCGATTCAAATAAAATCTTCCTGAGCTGCGCGATATCTTCCCGGATAAAATCAAATACCTCCGGCCCTGATTTCGCCGGGATGGCCTGTTTTAACGCGGCAATCGATGCTTCGCTGTTCCGGATCAACGCCGTAACGAGCGCCGGGTCGTTTTCGAAGTCTGTAGGCACGTCCAGCGCCTCCATACCCCTGCCTTTGCCGGGCACCGGCCCTTCATGACCGTCCGGCAACGATCTTATAAAATCACCCCGATCCAGCACGGTCAGCAGCGCGTCTTTCATGAGCGGATCCGATTTCCCCATGGCATCCAAAAGCTTTTCCCTGGAGGCAGGCGAAGCCAGCATGTGCGTGACGTCCACAAACAACCTCCCGCCGGCCGCGCGCATGGGCGCAGGGGTCACCAGCAGGTAAAAAGACAATCCCAGCGGCGTCATCGGATCCGTCATCATTTGCTGATGACCGACAGATACATACACGTGATTTTCCTGATCGCTGGCCACCGGGATGGGAAATAACGTGGTAACCGGCCGGCTCTGGACGATATAGAAGACATCATCCGCCAGGCACCATTCGATGTCCTGCGGGCGCCCGAAATGCGCTTCGATCTTTCTGCCGATGCCGGCAAGCTGCAAGATCCGTTCATCCGTCATCACCGGCAGGTGCTGCCGTTCCGGCTCAATCGCGTATTCTTTCGTACCACCGCCCTGTACGGCGTAAATCGCCAGTTTCTTGGCGGGTATTTTCTTATCCGTCACCTGGCCGTTGGAGACTTTATAGTTATCGGCATTCACCAGGCCGGAGACGAGGGCCTCCCCCAACCCGAAGCCGGCGTCGATGGACAGCACCTTCCTGTTACCGGTGAGCGGATCGGCCGTAAACAGGATGCCCGCGGCCTGGGGGAATACCATCTGCTGCACCACCACGGAAAGGCTCACTTTCCGGTGATCGAAGCCGTTTTGCAGCCGGTAGATGACGGCGCGGTCGGTGAACAGGGAAGCCCAGCATTTGCTGATATGTTGCAGGATTGATTCCGTGCCGATGACGTTCAGGTAGGTATCCTGCTGGCCCGCGAATGAGGCTGTGGGCAGGTCTTCCGCCGTGGCGCTGGAGCGGACGGCGAAGGCGGTGGTTTTATCGAATTTAGTGAGGTGGCGTATGATTTCGCTGGCTATGTCTTCGGGGATGGGTGTTCTTTCAATGGCCGAGCGGATTTTTGCGCTGGTTGCGCTGATGTTTTCCCGGTCATCTGCTTTGAGGTGCGTCAGTTCTTCGAGGAGGCTTTCGAGGTTGGGGGTATTGGCGGTTATTCTTTGATAGGCTTCCGTGGTGACGCAAAACCCTTCCGGCACCTGTATTCTGCTGATTCGGGACAGCTCGCCGAGATTGGCGCCCTTGCCTCCGGCAATCGTCAACTTCGAATGGTCGATTTCGCTGAATGAAAGTACATGGGTATGTGTTTCCGGGTTGAGTTTCTTTTCGGGTGTCATGCTGATGGCCTTTTTTGAGGGTGAAGGCCACAAAAATACAGGGTGAGATGTATCGAAATATCGTTTCTGCAGTATATTTTTTGGTGCACAATAATGATGGAAGTGAAGGCGTTTTCCTTACAACTAGAGGGGGCAAGCAATATTAACACGTAAGAATCACTCTGCAAACATCTGTATCGCCAAACCAATGAAAGTAACTCCAACAAACAGTAATCCTAAACTTGCCGCACCGCTATCATTTTCTTCCTGAATCAGAAAATCTTCCGGCTTATCAGCATCGTACAAAACAGTAACCTTTTCTCCCTTTTTATACGATGTGAAAATTATGCTCACTGAATACGCAGTCTCTATAATTTTGTTCTTATTAGTCACGAACCGGATAACGGGCGATTGGGTAAACATCTTGTTAGAAAATCTATATTTAAATGCCACCACCTCCCCTTCAGCTTGAAGCCCCATTGTCAAGAGTCGCCTCTTTTTCCTTCTTAAATATATAGCACACACAACGGCTATACCACCCATTACAAGAAATGCAAACGCTTCAAAATCAAATTTACCTAAACATTCAAGCCAGTTCATATCAATCCGTATTATAGAATTTCGAAACTATAAGCAATTTCCCCTAACAACAATTCATAGATATCAAATTTCCCTTTTGGAACAAAAAAAGATATCATGTAAATTTCATTTGACCTAGGAATAAAATACTGTAGCCCAATTAACATTCTTTCATTTACGTTAACATCATAAATAACCTCATATGCTGCCTCCCTTTTTATCTCCACTTCACGACGCGAAATAACTTTTACAATCCCATACGATGCATTTTTTTTTATTTCTTCATCAATAAAATTAATGACACTAACTTTAATGTTTTTATGAATAAAAACGTTAAAGTTAACCGCTGCACCTAAACTATCACTAATTACAAAAAGCGGCATATTAGGAAGACTATCCGAAATAACCTTCCAAGAATCAGGAATACTAATTTTTATCGGTCGCGCTAAGTAAGTTAGCCAGTTAATTCTATAATTTTGGTTTCGAAAATTATATACCCATCGCCCGTCTTTATAATCGTCTTTAAAATGTCCTTCAGCCTTCAATCTTCCATCAGAATGATAGTATTTCCAAACTCCATTTTTGTTCCCAGTTTTATCAACTTCACCTGAATTATTAATAGTCCCATTTGGATAGTATTCTGTATAAAAAAAACGGCTACCCTTCAACAGCACTCTACTCTTCAGTTTCCCATTTTCGAAGTTTTCTTCAATAGTTGTTTTACTACTACAAGCAACTCCAAACAATAAAATGCCTATATAGAAATATGCAGCTCTATACATATCACCTAATTTTATATCTCACCTCACTCTTAACTTCAGCTTCTATACCAAGTACTCTTGCAGCGCCACCAGATACTCCAATGTTTATAAATCTATATTCATGGCCCTTGTTGTCCTTTTTTGTTCCATAATTAAATCCAACTCCCATTATCGAAAATCCAGCTTGCCTGGTATCTTCAGAATCCGTTGATTTAACTACGGTTTTATCGCCCTTTACAAAAGTAGTTTCGTTGCCAGAACTTGCTCCAATGCCCACTCCCCAAGGAACTGAACCATTTAAACTCACTCCTTTTGTCACCTTCACTTCACCACCTTTCCCTATGTATCTTTCCTCCGCTTTATTTTCAATTCCATCTTTTGACACCTTATTGCTCAATTTTAAGCCATATAATTCAACACTTCCCAAATTAACAGATCCTCCCACCGCACTTTTTATTTCTGCCCCTGCCTGAACACCAGCCGTCACTTTTACTTCCGCGCTATTTTCAACTTCAACCCTTTCTCGAACAACTTCTTTTGCAGCTACCGTCGCAGCTTCCGGTGCATCATTAATAATTCTATTTACTTTATTTTTTACTCTATCGACTGCAGACCTAACTACTCTAGACACAATGTTGCTCAGAAAATCGTCCTCGGGCCACATCCCATCAGGATCCACGAACCTAATAGGGTTATCAAATGCATACGCATAGGGACTCCATCTCCTGCCTTTCTCATTCAATGGATCTCCTACATGCCACCTTCCAATCTGTGGGTCTTGCATCCTTGCACCATAATCATACCATTCCAGGCCTCCACCATCACCGAACTCACCGTTCTGCAATTCCTTCCCGTTATACCCGTACCTATTCTGCGCAAGCTTGTTGATCGCCTTGGTGCTAATCCCCGCCATAGTGAGCCCGAATGGATAATAATGCGTCTCCTCTAACACCGGCCCAGGGCTGTTCAGCACCGTCAAATTATCAAAGAACACATCCTGCGGGGTTTCGTTGCTGGTGTAGACGTACAGGAACCCACTGCTCTTCATCACCATCTTATCCTGCGCCAGCGCCTGCAACTGGTCAGGCTCCGCTTTTACCTGCTTCACCCCGCTGTTGTCTTCCACTAAGTTAAACCGATCATCAAACAATGCAAAATTCAGGTAGGCTTTCGGACGGTTCGCCTGCGCAGGGTCAGCCGGCTCTTTCTCCTTCATCCGCTGGTAACCGTCGTTGATGAATTGGTCGTTGAACGGCGTACGGCCGGCGCCTTCGGTGGTTACCTCCTTCTGGCTGCTGCCTGGCTGTCCGCTACCGAAGGCTCGGATAAGGGAGGCGGCCATGTCAGCTACCGGCACCGGTGATTTATCCTGTTTAGAACCAATCGATTTGTAAAAGGCCTTGGCCCCGATGGAGATTGTATCGCCTGCCATCACCCGCAGCACCAGTGACGGCCCTACCCTTTTGTCCGGGTGCTGGCCATTGAGTTTGGCCACCTGTTTGTTCTCCGAGCCCGTGGTGGCATCCTGCGGATACCCGGCCGGTTTTACGCTCCGGCTCGATTCGATGTTGCTGAACAGGCATTTTCGGTAGCCGAGCGTTCGGTCTCCATGGTGGCCAGGTACATCTGCTGTTCGCTGCCTTCCGTCAGCACCATCCGCACGTTACCCAGGTGGTCCTTGATAAAGTAATCGTAGGTATAGGTCACCGGCTGGTTCGAAGGATAACTCAACCGGATACGGCCTTCTTCATGGCTGATCAGCCGCAGGCTGTTACGCTCGTACACCAGCCCGCCATTATAGGCCGTGGTGGTGGTTTGAGATTGGCCACTGGTGTTGTCCGTTACCGTTTTGCGGTGTTTGACACCAGCAGCATCATACACATAGCGGATGGTGCCTTTGCCGGTGATGGTGATCTGCTCCGGCAGGTTCAGGTGATTATAAGTGATCTGGCTGATGCCTTTGTTGGCATCACTCACCATATTACCGTTGGAATCGTAGATGTAGTCAACGCTCTGGCCGGGGGTGATTTCCTTACAACTAGAGGGGGAGAATTTATCATAAACCTATCGATATAGCGCCTACGGTCTTAAAACAAAAAGCACATAAACAGCACTACCCAAAATCCCAGCAGTTGTGAAATCTTAGTATTTAGGTTATTCCATCAAGTATAGATTCCAGGGCGCATCTGTGCGATCTCTATATGCAGCCCATCCCAATGGCAAATCAGCGAGCTCTAAAACGGAGGGATCCAATTTTATAATTTCTTCTAAAGCTATAATCATGTAATCAGTCTCATTAACAGACTTATCACTCCCTATAAACTCCCATGCACCATCTTCATCATGATGAAATACATACAGAATGGGCTTACCTTCCCTGTAAACATATCGTGTAGTAAATACTGCGACGTTCATTTCTTCGTTAAATTTTTTCATTCTTTTGGTTTTTGCCCGGGCTTTCCGTTAAAGTGTATTCGTACATTGCCAATCCTCCAAATCGAAACCAGCACCTGCCGTTGTAAACGCAGTTTGACACAGATAACAATTTGACCCTTCAATAATTTCAATAGAATCAATAATCTCTGCAACTGTGCTCTTTTCTATATCCCGATCCGACAAACTGCAATTGTATGTTCCGAATACCGCTATTCAATTTCTACCTTCCCAATAATTGTCCCATCAGGAAGATCTTTGGTTTTCTTCACGATCTCTCCATTTATGTGCCAATACACTTCCATATCCTGCGCCTCATAGTTGCCTATACTATCTTCTCCACCCAAAAAAAGTGGAATTTTGAAGCCCAAACATTGATCATAATTCAGGCTGCTCATTTTGTTGTGAGCAAGAATCCGGTCAAACATATTTACAGCCAGCATCTCGTCCGTATCATCCGCAAAATCTTCATTATGCAATGGCACCAACGTTTGGTCTATTTCAAAATCCTCTGCCGTCGCGGGATCAAACATAAAAAGCCGCTTGTCGTTTATTGCAGCACAGAACTGCCTCCCCATCCAGTCGAATCCGAAAGGCAAAATTTTGTTTTTATATTCCGTAAAATAATCGCCGATAATTCCCGCCCACTTAAAGCTGCTCTGGAAAGAATGCAGCCTGTATAAACCATTACCGAAAGTACTCCCGGCGTAAGCGTTGAGTATTCCTGACAACTCAGCGGGGAGGTTTTCGAAAACCCCACCTTGTTTTTCATCTACGGCTGTTGCGGTAATGCCGATTTTTTTTACTAATCGTTCAATCATTTATGAAGGTATTTTGTTCTGTTATCGAAAGCCAGCCATCACTTCATCATTTTCATACCCATCTTGTATATTACGAAGAAAATCCCCAACGCCGTCAAAACGTCAAAAACAATAATGAATTCCTTTTCCCGGAAACCCGCTGGAGACAGCGAACGGTGAATGGAATAGGGCAACAGGTTGAAAACACTCGGGGGCGTCAAAACCATCATCAGGAAAAGTATGCAAATGGATAAAGCGATCGCAACCGCAGCAAACTTCTTTTTCATAGATATTCTTCAACGGTGTTGAATTATTACAAAAAGCCCCGGTACTTCACCGGGGCTTTCCAATTTCATCAAGGGTTCGTCACTTCCCTCCACCCGCACAATGCTCATTGATAAACCGCCTGTACATCGCCGAAAGATGGGCCGAGGTGCCTTCTCCTTCGTTGATGCTGTGGGTGCGGTTGGGATACGGCATGAACTGGAATACTTTTTTATGCCTGATCAGTTCGTTCACCAGCATCTCCGCGTTCTGGTAATGCACGTTATCGTCGCCGGTGCCGTGTACGTAGAGTAACTGGCCCTGGAGGTTTTTAGCGTACGTCAGCGGGGAACCTTTCACGAAGTCTTCACGGTTTTCCTGGGGCAGGCCCATGTAACGTTCCTGGTAGATGTTGTCGTAAGTGAGCTGGTTGGTCACCGCTGCGATGGATACGCCGGTTTTATAGATCTCCGGGTACTGGAACATCAGGTTCAGCGTCATGGAGCCGCCGCCGCTCCAGCCCCATACCGCTACGCGCTCCGCGTCGATGAAGGGCCATTTCAGGATCTCTTTGGCGGCCATGGCCTGGTCGCGCGCATTGAGGATGCCTACTTTTCGGTAGATCGCCTTGCGCCAGGTGCGGCCTTTGGGGGCCGGGGTACCGCGGTTGTCGAGCGAAATGCAGATGTAGCCGTCCTGCGTGGCATTGCCGTACAGGAAGTTGGTACCGGCGCCGTACGTGTCCGTTACGGTGCACGCGGCGGGCTCGCCGTACACGTAAAAGAGCACGGGGTATTTTTTGGTGGAATCGAAATTATCGGGTTTGGCGATCCACCCGTCCATCGTTACGCCGTCGGCCGTGGTCACCTGGAAAAAAGAGGCGCGGCTTTTTGTGATGGCCGGCGTGGTGACGGTGCCGTTCGCGGTGTTTTTATGATCGGGCAGGGTAATGAACTCGTTGAGGGGTTTTACTACGTGGCTTTGATAGATGTGCATGGCGTAGTTGCCCGCGGGTGAAATATTGTACTGGTGCGTGCCGGGCTGCACGTCGGGCGTGAGCCTTACTGCTTTGCCGCCGGCCAGGGGCACTTCGTACAGGTATTGTTGGGTGGCGTTGTCGGGAGAAGCGATCAGGTAGATCTTGCCGCCTTTCTCGTCGATCTGCACAATGCGGATCACGTCATAGTCTCCGGGCGTGAGGAGTTTTTCCTCCTTGCCGTCGGCCGACACGCGGTAGAGATGCCGCCAGCCGTCTTTTTCGCTGACCCAGATGAAGGCGCGGCCCTGCTGTATCCAGTCCCAGCCTTTGATGTCGTCGTTATCCCAGCGGGACTTCACGTCTATCCAGGCTTCGTCCTGTTCGGAGTAGATGGGCTTCACCTGTCCGCTGGCGGCCTGTGCCGTCATGAGGCGGGAGGTGTTCTGTTTGCGGTTCAGCTGCTGGAGGATGAGCTCGTTTTTACCGGGCACCCATTCCATGCGGGGAATATAATGCTGCTGTGCGTCGCCGGGCACCTGCAGCCAGGTGGTTTTCTTCGTTTGCAGGTTTACCACGCCCACTTTGCAGGCGGACGGGCTTTCGCCGGCTTTCGGATATTCCACGGGGATGGTGTAGGAATAGATCGAATCGGTGTTATCGATCATGAGGAAGTCGCGGATTTTGCGGGCGTCGATCTGCCAGTAGGCGATGCTTTTACCGTCCGGGCTCCAGCGGAAACCGTCGCGGCAGCCGAATTCCTCTTCATAGGCCCAGTCGAACGTACCATTGATCAGGCGGCGGGAGCCATCCTGCGTGAGCTGTTCGGTTTTCCCGCTGGCGAGGTCTTCCACATACAGGTTATGGCCGCTTACATACGCCGCTTTGGTACCGTCGGGCGAAAGTTTCGCGAACATCAGCGACGCTTCGGGCAATTTTTTGCCCAGCTGGCGCAGCTGGCCGCTGCGGCGGTCGAGCAGCCAGTAATCGCCCCGGGTATGGTAGCGCCACACTTTCCGGGTATTGGTGAAGATGAGCACCTGCTGTTCATCGGGCGAAAAGGTGAACCCGGCGATGGACAGCGGGCTCTGCGCACCCGCGGGTGTAAGTTGTTTGGCGGTGATTTTTTCGCCGGGCTGCCGGTCTTTCACCCGGTAGGCGGCAATCTCCCCCTCGCCGTCCTGCCAGATGGCATCGCCGTTGCGGGTCCATTGCACCTCCTGTGCGGTGGCGCCAATACAATAAAGAGCAATAAAGCAGAGCAGGAATAGAAAACGCTGTAGTTGCATCATAGTAAGATAAGCTAGTTGGTAATGAGTAAAATAAGGGAAATAAAATCAATCCCCGAAAAGGAAAATGTTAAATGGCGCAAGGGGGGTAACAAAGCGGCCCGGGGTTTGATATACATGAGCGGAACAGCTTTATTATAAATGGTTTATTACGTAGTAGCATGGACTTTGCCAATTTATTCATAATAAATTTTGACAATTTATAAAATTCCGTATTTTTATGGCGTATAGCGATCCTATTGAAAAACGAAAAATAATGGTACAAGTATCCTATTCTTACAAAAACCGGGAGTTCTTCCACATGGAAGACTATATCACGAACCAGATAGCGGAAAGCGGCAAGAGAATGCTTTTTGCCCTCCTGGAACCGATTCACGAACTTTTGATGCACGAGAACGGCAAGATCAGGATCTGCCTCGACGAGCGGCCCAATATTGAGCTGGAAGGTTTCAGCGCACCTGTAAAATACCGGATCGAATGCACCCTCCGGGGCGAAGACCTGGAAGACTAACCGGATACGAACACACCACCTACTGATATTTGCGGCGCCCTTCCCTGCGCCGCATTTTTTTGTAAAAGGAAGGCTGCATCTCCAATGAAGACAAAGACCCGCACGACTACAAACCGCGGCAGCAAAACGCTGCCGGGCAAACTGCTCTACAGCCCCCTCACCCTCTTAGCCCTGCCCGTGCTGCTGCTGGGCCTTTTTCTCCGCAGCGCCTGGCTGATCGTTCCGGCCGCCCTCCTGCTCAGCGGTTCGTTCGCTGCCCGGCTGGTCCGCGCCCGCACCGTGGTATCGCTCAATGAAAAAGGCATTTATTACGACAGCCCCTTCCGCCGGCTGCACTTCGAATGGCACGAAATCAGGGCCGCCGGGGTATATTACGTCAGCAAGGGGCAGGTGTACGAAGAAGACCATACCGAGCCATCTCCGCCTGAGCACGAGGGCATCCCCCGCACGATTTATGTGTCGCTGCGCCCCGCTTATTCGCCTGCCCGGCACCGCCGCCTGGTGAATAAAACGGACATACATTTCCGGTGGAACCAGGAGGCCTGGGAAGTGATCACGGCCAAACGGGAAAAGGCGGTAACTGAAAAGGCATAAGGGTTTACCGGCGTACAGCGCGAACTCTTTCCGCCGCTTTCCCTCCCCGGCCGGCAGCTTCGGCCCGGGCAAACGCAGCGGCGAGGGATATTCGTTCTCAGCAACGGGCGAACTCGGCACAAAAAAGCCCCGGCAAATCTGCCAGGGCCTTTCTATTCGTAGTAAATGCTTGTCGCTTAGCGGTTGCTGCTCAGTTTGGAGAGCAGGCGCAGTATCTCGAGGTACAGCCATACCAGCGTTACCAGCAGGGCAAAAGACGCATACCATTCAAAATACTTCGGCGCACCCTGCGCGATACCGTTTTCGATCATGTCGAAATCGATGATCAGCATGAGGGCGGCGATGGCGGTCACCAGAATGGAGAAACCGATGCCGATCAGGCTGCCTTCGTGCAGGAAGGGAATGCGGATATCGAAGAAACCGAGCACGAACGCGATCAGGTAAAAGATCGCAATGCCGGCCACCGCGGTGAACATGATGGATTTAAACCTTTCCGTGGCCCGGATGATGCGGGCGCGGTACAGGATGAGCATGCCGATGAAAGTAGCAATGGTGAGGCCCACCGCCTGGATCACGATACCGTCGGTACGGCTGGCGTAAAACGCGGAGATAGCACCCAGGAAAAGGCCTTCTGCCAGCGCATAGGCCGGCGCCAGGTAACTGGCCCACTCTTTTTTGAAGGAAATAACAATCGCCAGCACAAAACCACCCAGCGCTCCGCCGATCACGTAGGGCATCACGTTTTCTCCCTTGATGAATATACCCCAGGAATACACGGATGCAGCCAATACCATCGCCAGCAGAAACGCCATTTTACCGATCGTGCCGTTCAGGGTCATCGCGTCGCTGTACTGCGTTTGCGAAATCTCCTGGAAGGTCTTTTCTTTCAGTACAGGGTTGTTTGATTCAAATAATGCCATATTTCGTTCTGTTTTAATTCACTCAAATATACAAAAAAAATTTAACGTTCAGCTCAGTCGTCTTTCCCGCCCTTCTCGCCTGTAAACCAATGCTCCTTGTCGCGGAATAGCACGTTAAAGGTGGTCAGCGACCCGTAAATGCGGGTGATGTATTGCTGCAGGTTCACCTTGTCTTCATCGCTCAGCAGCTTATGGGCGTTGATCTGCTGCTCCAGCACCCGCAGGCGGTCGCGCACCATCACGATCTTGTGGAAAAACACCTCAACGGGCACTTCCTTTCCTTTCTGCGACGGGTCTTTGGGCTGCAGCACCATCGTGCCGCCCATCCAGCGGTCGCCAAGCGGCACCACTTCGGAGAAACCGCCCCACAGGCGGAGGATCTTCAACAGGGAGGTTTCCACCGCGGAAACGGTTTCGACTTCCACCGTTTCGTTTTCGGCATATAATACTTCGAACAGGGGATCGGTTTTGTCTACTTCCACCGTACCCTGGTTGATGAACGTCACCATGTACTGCGCGTATTTAACACCGATGATCACACCGGGGCCAAAACGTGCATGCTGTACACGTGAGCCGATGCCTGCTGTCAGTTCTGTCATGTTTTTTTCCGGAAATATAATATAAGATGTTGAATCATGCACCCTTTTCACCTTCATTTAACAGGTCATACGCCCTGCTCGGCGGCGTTGATTTCGCGGCCGGAGAAAGAAAGGATCGTATTGATGAGCATCCGGCGCATCCGGCGCTCGGTTTCCTTGTCGGGCCGCGGTATCAGGAACTGCACCTTGTAATGCACGAGGTCTTTTTTGATCTCGAGAATCTTCAGCGAAAAACTGTTTTCGGTGATGTTGCTGGCGAAAGGGCGCAGCACGCTTTTCAACTCCTGCTCCAGCTGGTCGGGCGACGACTGGTATTTGAGATCGAGCTCGAACTCGATGGTGAGCTTCTTGATGTTCTGCTTGCTCTGGTTGAGCACCATCGATGAAAAGATCACGGAATTGGGGATGAGCACGATGTCGTCGTCGTCGTTCTGCAGCACCACGTTGATCAGCGTAATGTCGAGCACCTTGCCCTTGTAATCTCCCACCCTGATCTGGTCGCCGAGCGAAAGCTGGTCGGAAAACATGATGATGAGGCCGTTGATCATATTGGCCACGTATTCCTTGGACAGCAGGGCGAACGCGGCGGCGGCGATACTGAGACTGAAAAACAGGTCTTTGATATTGGCCCCGAACAGGGTGAGCACCGCCACCAGGAACATGATGGTGTTGAGCACGGACGAAATGCGGTTCAGCCCCAGCACGAAGTTATCGCGCGTGAGCCGCTGCAGCCGGTGTTTACTGAGGTACCACGATATCATCACTATCCACCCGATGGATATCAGCAGGTTGGCCCCGAGGAAGAGCGACAGCGCATTCACGGCCCTGCCGAGCCAGCTGTATTTTTCGAACAGATCGTGCTTGGAGAAGTTGAAGAGCAGTACAGCCAGGTACACCACGAGTTTCAGGATAAACACAAGTATCTCATTCCTGAACCGTTTCTTATTGTATGTAGCCTGATCTGTTACCATGGGTTATTCATTTTGCATCCTAGGCTGCAAAAATAGGTAATTATGAGGCATGGAAAAAGTGACGCCGGGCGAAAATGAAGGCGCTTTGGATAATTCCTTCTCCATCGCAACAAAAAAGAAGAAACGTTGTTTTGCAGAGTATGACGGTTTCAGATTTCAACTGGGAGTTTGCGGGCACGCATTTTCATGGCATGCAATGGCGTCCGGAAAAATTCGGCAGCCTCTTCATCATCATTCACGGCATCGGGGAACATGTGGGCCGGTACACCCATGTAGCGCGGTTTTTCGCAGAAGAAGGATACCTGGTAGCGGGAATCGACCACTACGGCCACGGCAAAAGCGACGGCAAGCCCGGCGCCAGCAAAACGCTGGATGAGATCTTCGACTACGTCGACGCCTTTATCGGGCACATGCAGCATGTGTACCGCATGCCGGTGGTGCTGTACGGCCACAGCATGGGCGGTGGCATCCTGACGGGTTTCCTGCTACACCGCCATCCTCGGGTCAAAGCGGCCATCATTTCCGCCCCGGCGCTGATCGTGGCACGCAACCCCAATGCGTTGCTGCGGGGCGTGCTGGGCATCGGCGCCGCGCTCTTCCCCCATCTGCGCATCGCCCAGGGCCTCGACATCCATAAAATCTCGCACGACCCTGCCGAAATAGAAAAGTTCACAGCGGATCCGCTGCGGCACGACAAAGCCAGCCTGCGCCTCCTGCACCTGCTGGTGTCCAATGGCCGCTGGTGCCTCGAACATGCCGGGCGCCTGCAGGTGCCCGCACTCCTGCTGCACGGCGACGCCGATGAATTCACCAGTGTGGCCGGCTCGCGGACATTCGCGGAGCGGGCGCCGAAACAATTACTGACTTACAAGGAATGGAAAGGATTCTATCACGAAATGCATAACGAGCCGGAGAAAATGCAGGTGCTGCAATTCATGGCCGGCTGGCTGAGCCATCTGCCAGGTGCAGCGCCTCCAGTAACATAATGCCGCTCATCTGTATGGACGCATCCTGCCCAATCGTGGCCGGCGCCTTGCACCAGCGGGTGTCGAACAGGTATTCCGGCCGGCGGGTGCCGTTTTCCAGCAAACTGCGGCCATTGTTGCGCAGCCAGGCAAGGAAAGCTTCTTTTTCGGCGGCCTCCAGTTTGCCGCGCAATAGCAGCTGGGTGAAGTACCGCACAAAAATCCCCTTGAACAATCCGCCGTCGCCGTTATTCTCCCCTTTCAAAATGCCCTGTGGCGAAAACCGCACCGTATCGCGCACCACAAAACGGGCCGTGCGCAACGCGCTTTCGAGATATTCCGGCTGCCCGGTAAGGGTGTACAATTCCAGCGCGCCGCCCAGCCAGGTGCCCTGGTTGTAGGTAAACACCATGCCGGGATTTTTATTGACCTGCGCTTCCCCGTTCTTCACCTGGACATTATCCCACACAGTGCCGTTTTCGGGGTTGATGAGATGCGCCTGCTGCCAGCGGTAAATCTTCGTCGCCATGGCCAGGTCGCTTTCCCTTTTGAAAAGCCGGTACATCCGCGCGGCGATGATCATGGCCGGGCCGTTGGAGCAGGCGTTTTTGGAATGCGGGGTGGTTTTCATCCACATGATGCCGCCGCCCGCCACGGGCGTCCAGCCTTTTTGAATGTCGGCCCACAAGGTATCCGCCAGCCGCGCGTACCGCGTATGACCGGTGGCTTCATAAGCGCGCAGAAGCGCGAGCGCCAGCCATTGTTCGTCGTCGTAGAAATCATTGTACCAGGAGCTTCCGTTCATGCGGTGCATACCGTCGAGCAGCTGGTCGAGCTGCTGTATGTAGCTGTTCCGCTTCGTGCGCAGGTAACCGTCCACCATCAGGTCGGCCGCGTGCGCGTTCCACCAGTAGTCGAAGCTCCGGTTGCCGGTATTGTTGTGCTGGTAATATTGCCGGGAAGCAGACCAGTATTGGGTGTTGAGGGCATGGTAACCGCTGTCTGCCGCGGCGCCCCAGTGCTGCGCGCAAACGGAAAAGCCGTGCAGCAGGCAAAGGAGGAATAAACTGTAGCGCATGCAACAAAATAAAAACTTAGGGAATACTTTCCAGTTTTATTTTATAAGTGTTCAGCAACTCTTCGTTGTTGTTTTGCCGGGACACGAGGTCCATTGCCGTGCGGATGGCTTTTTTGGCCTCTTCGTTCCGCTGCGCCTTGATATACAGGTTGCAGACGTTCTCGTATACCAAGGGGTTTTCAGGGGTGTATTGCACGGCCTTTTCCGCCCACGACAAAGCCCTTTCGAATTCCGGTTTTCCTGCCGGGAACATGGCCCCATAAAACCGGGAATGGTTCTGCAGAATGATACCGACCTGTTTGGAATAGGCATGGCGGTTCCGTTCGTCGTTGCCGTCGTACACTTCCTCAAACCGGAGCCTGTCGTATTTCGCCAGCGTATCCGGCGGCAGTTGCGCCAGGCTGTCGATGAACGGCACGCCTTCGGTGAAGTATCGATCCTTCGGGTAATTACGGTAAAGAAAATGCAGGCGGAAAGCATCGAATACCAGCGGGTACAGTACAGACGCGTTCCGGATGCGGGCGCTTTGCGCGGTGAGCCGGTTCAGCAGCGTATCGTTTTTGGCGGTGAGCTGCCTCATCATGGTTTCGGTGATCAGGTTGCTCAATATCACCCCCAGTTTTTCAGCGTTGGTGCGGCGTACGACGTCCGGTTCCACATCCGGCGTGAGCACCGCCTCTCCGGTAAAAAAAGCCTGGTGGTCGAGGATGTAGTTGAATGTGCGGGATTGTACATCCGTCACATGTTTCAACAGGAACTGCCCCTGCTCCGGCTGCTCCAGTTCCGCCGGCGTCAGCAGGCTGAGATATTGGTCCAGTGCGGCGGTTGCGGCGGTGTCTTTTTGCAGGCTGTGCATGCGGGCCACATACTGGCGCAGGAATTCCCTGTCTGTTTTTTTCTCTTCGTACAGCCGGGCCATCTCCTGCTCCGATTCTCCGCTGGCGGATTCGCGCAACGCGGCGTTGGCATGCGCCAGGAAAACACGGGGATTGTTATTGTATCCTCCGGCACGGTACACCAGGTCGCCGTTGCCGTTCACCCAGAGGTAAGTGGGATAAGATTTCACGTTGAATTGCCCTGCTACAAACCGGCCATCGCTTTCGGCATCGAGCTGGAGGTTGATGAAGTGGGTGTTGAACACTTCGCCGACCCCGGGCAGCGGGAATATTTCCTCTTCCATTTTTTTGCAGGGCACACACCAGTCGGTATACACATCCACAAAGACCAGCTTGCCTGTTTTCTGGGCTTCGGCCAGGGCTTTGCGCCATGAACCTTTAAAAAACCGGATACCGGGTTTGGAAGATTGGGCACCTGCCAGGAGGGTGGTCAGTACAATGGCCAGGGTCAGCAAATATTTCATGTCGGGATTTTCTGTGATCCAATTTACACATTTTATGAGTAACGGGGGCTTATCGTACCGGCACCGGCTCCACTGTAAAACCGCTCCTTTGCAGGCCCGCCAGTATGCCATCACTGTAAAACAGGTGTGCAAGGCCCACTGCCACAAAACAATCGGTGCCTTTCAGGAGCTTGGCCGCGAAAAAGGTCAGGCTGTATGTAGCCTGACCTTTTTATATTAAGAACATCGGAATGCTGCTATCAGAGGGTGGCCATATCGATCACGAAGCGGTAGCGCACATCGCCTTTCAGCATCCGCTCGTATGCTTCATTAATATCCTTGATGTCGATCACTTCCACGTCCGACACGATATTATGTTCGGCGCAGTAGTCGAGCATTTCCTGCGTTTCGGGAATACCGCCGATCATCGACCCGGCGATGCTCCGGCGTTTGCCGATGAGGTTGAAACCGAGCACTTCGGTTGGCGTAGGCGGCACGCCCACACAGATCTGCACACCGTTCACCCTGAGCATGGACAATACCTTGTTGTAATCGTGCGGGGCGGATACGGTATCGATGATAAAATCGAAGTAACCGCGCACGCTTTTCACCTGTCCGGGATCGGAGGTCAGCACGAATTTATGCGCCCCCAGCCTGCGGGCATCGGCCTCTTTGGCCGCGGACGTACTGAGCATGGTTACTTCCGCACCGAAAGAAGCGGCGAACTTCACGGCCATATGCCCCAGGCCACCCAGACCGATCACGCCCACCTTATGCCCCTTGCCTACTTTCCAGTGGCGCAGCGGCGAATAAGTGGTGATACCGGCGCAGAGCAGCGGCGCCACGGCGGGCAGCGGCAGTTTGTCCGACACCCTGAGCACAAAAGCTTCGTCGGTCACGATCATGCTCGAATAACCGCCGTAGGTAGGCGTTTTATGGTCCTGCTCCAGCGAATTATACGTGCCGGAGGAGCCGTTCTCGCAATACTGCTCCAGCCCTTCCCTACAGGGGTCGCAATGGCGGCAGCTGTCTACCAGGCAGCCCACCGCGGCCAGGTCCCCTGCTTTGAAGCGGGTCACTTTATCGCCCACTTTCGTTACGCGCCCTACAATTTCGTGGCCGGGCACCATCGGGAAAATGGCGCCGCCCCATTCGTCGCGGATCTGGTGCAGGTCGCTGTGGCATACGCCGCAATAGAGAATATCGAACTGTACGTCGTGCGGGCCCGGCTCGCGCCGGCTGAAATTCCAGGGAGCGAGCGGTGTGGTGGCATTCTGCGCTGCATAAGCTTTTACTTGAGACATTGTGTTGATTATTTTAAGCGTCAATATTCCAGGTCATTCATCTTCGAACATCATCGGCGGTCCGGTAACGCCGCGCTTTCCGCGGCGGGCATCGAGGGTGTAGTAAAAAAAGAGCCGGAGCGTATGGTTCCGGTCGTACTGGTAGCCGCCGGCTTTTTGCTGGTACACGAGCATGTACCCCAGGTCATAACTCCAGCCTTTGCCGATGTTCTGCCGGATGCCGCCGAAAAGCCGCACCTGGTCGAACGTATTAAAGATAACGGATCTCCCGAATTGAATAAGCACTTCATTGGCGAAACTGATTTGCGGGAAGTGCGGTTTGGCGGAGAGCGGGATGCCCAGGCTGAGCAGGTACCGCAGGCGGTTGGAATAGGTGTAGGAACCCGTCGAGCGGTCGCCCGTAATGGTTTCGCGCCAGCGGTGCTCGTCGCGGAAACGGTTGAGGATGCCTACTTTGCCGAGGGTGCTGGTGTAGATCACCTGTTCGTACAGGCGGTTCTCATCCGAAAACGTATGCAGCCCGGGCTGCGGGGGCGCCAGCCACATATGCGCGTACCCCGCCACGATGGAAAGATTGTCGTGGAGCCAATAGCTGGCGCCGCCGCGCACAAAATAAAACGAAGGGTTGGCGAGGAAGTTATTCCTGCGCACATGCACGTCTGCAATGGTGCCCCAGCGGTGGCTGAGGCGGATGGTGCTGTTGACCGACAGCCAGACCTGCTGCTGGTCGTTGATCTGTTTGGCCGGCGGGGTTTGCGCCGCTGCAGCCAAGCAGGCATGCCATGCGAGTAAGGATAGGATAAACCGGGTCATCGCAGTAACAACAATGCCGCACTCATTTTAGTTTGATGGAAAGGTTGCCGGGCGCATCTTTCACTTCGAACACCGCTTCTTCGTAAGTAGCGGCGCGCATGGCCGGCAACACGTTGTTGGAGAAACCGTACTTTTCGCGGGGAATGCCCACCAGGTTGGTATCAAGCTCGCCGTTACCATTTTCGTCGAGGAATACGGAAATGGCGTATTTACCGGCCGGGATGCGGTCGAATTCCACCAGTACTTCACTTTTACCGCTGACCGGCACCACTTTGGCGAATACCGTTTTATCGCGTTTCATAAAGGTGCCCGCATTGCCGTACCAGCCGATGTAGAGCTTGCCCGTTTTATTTCCGAGGTTCGTGACTTTGACCGCGTATTTCGTTTGTGCGCCCGCGGTAAGGCAGCTGAAGAGGGTTAGAATGAGGCCGGGGATGAGGTAACGTAAAGCCATAAAGTTGTTTTAACAATTGAAGGAAAAACTGTGCCGGAACGGATGGCGCATTATTTGATGCTGATGCAATGATAATCACTTTTATTCAACCCATTAAAAGTAAGATCATGGCAAAGTATTCCAGAAAAGCCGGCGACAAGGTGGAGCGGGCCATGCATGAAATGCATGAAGGCAAACTCAGGAGCGGCCGGAGCGGGAAGAAAGTCACCAATCCGAAACAGGCCATCGCCATAGGCCTTTCCGAGGCCCGTGAAGAAGGCGCCAAAGTGCCGAAAAAAGCGGCGGCCAAAAAAGGCGGTGCGAAGAAGGCCACCCGTAAAGCCGCCACCAGGAAGGCTGCTCCGAAGAAAGCAGCGGCCGGCAAAGGAAGAACAAGAAAAGCGGCGGCAAAGAAAGCGGCGCCTAAAAAGGCGGCCGCGCGAAAAGGCGGCGCAAAAAAGGCCGCTACCCGGAAAGCAGCAGCCAAAAAAGCCGCTCCGAAAAAAGCGGCAGGCAGGGAAAAAGCCGCTTCCAAAAAAAGAAGCACCAGCAAGGCCACGGCATAAACGTAAAAAGCCGGTACAGCAAGTACCGGCTTTTTGTAGAAAATCATCCCCAATCAGTTGCCCGGCGGGTAAAAACGGATATGTTCAAATACATAATGGTCATTCCTGCGGAGGGTATCGATCAGCTGCTTCAGTTCACTCTCCTCCCACTTCTTCTGAAACATTTCGTCGTGCACCAGTATCACGATATGGTCTTTGGTCAATGTGCTGCCCGCGGCGAGGCGCGCGTTGATGGCTTTGGCCATCTGCTGCACCGTCTGGACGGGTGTTCCGTCTTGATCGTGATGCTGCCATTCGATATCCCACCCGAATAATTTAAACCCGCGTGCCGCCAGCGAATCCGCCGCCGCTTTGCCGCTTACGCCGTCGTCGCGCTTTTTGTTCCCCACCCGCCACATGTTGCGGCCCGGCAGGCGCACGATCTTATAACGGAGGTTCAGGCTGCTTTCGTTCTTCTCCACGTCGTTCACCACGTTCAGGGGGTTACTGTAAAATTGCTGGTATTTGTTATGGGCGTGCGTGAAACTGTGGTTATACGATTCCACGTAAGGATTGCGTTCGTACATGCCGTAATAGGACTGCAGCTTTTTGCTTTCCTCCGCATGTTCGCCGACGAGGAACACACTGATCTTCAGCTGTTCGGCCAACACCACGCTGTCGATGTTTTCACTGCCCTGGAGCGGGCCGTCGTCGAACGTCAGGTAGATATATTTGATGGGCGCCCTGTAAGCGGAAGGCTCTTCTTTAAACGCCACCAGCACGGAAACAAACAAAATGACGGCGAGTGTTTTCATACGGATACGGGTTATACG
Source organism: Chitinophaga lutea (assembly GCF_003813775.1). Taxonomy (NCBI): domain Bacteria; kingdom Pseudomonadati; phylum Bacteroidota; class Chitinophagia; order Chitinophagales; family Chitinophagaceae; genus Chitinophaga; species Chitinophaga lutea. Next base: position 559,655 of record NZ_RPDH01000002.1, read on the forward strand.
ATAAAGATAAGCGATTCCCATAAAAAAACCCGGCTGCTGCCGGGCTGTCGAAATAATGGGTTGGTAAGGGGATAAAGCGGTATTGTATAAAAATAACGTGTAATCTCCTGGCGGGGAATACTCAGAAATAGGTATTTATGGCAGCTCTTTGTGCGCGGGAGAACCCGGGTGATGTGGAGGAGAACATTCTGCTTTGTTGAAATTCGGCCGCCGCTAAAAAGCAAAATCGTCCGCTGAAAATTCAGAAGGCGTGACGCCAAGAAACTGGCGGAAATCGCGGATGAGGTGCATCTGGTCGGCATACGCAAATTCGTAAGCAAGCGCCGCCCAGCGTGTCTGGCTGTTTCGCATTTTGTACTGCAGCATGTTGGAGAAACGCAGCATCCGGCTGTACATTTTCGGCGTAACGCCTACTTCCTTTACAAAGTTCCTTTCGAGCTGTCGCTTGCCAAGGCAGACCTGTTGTTGCAGGCAGGCGATGGACAGGGCGCCCTGACCGCCTGCGATGAGCGCCGCCATTTCCTGCACGGCGGGCGACGGATGGATATGCCTGCCGGCCTGCTGAAGCAAATGCAGCAGGTAAGGTTCCGCCGTTTGGATGCAGTGGTCGAGGCTGGTACAGGCCATCAGCCGTTCGGTGAGGCCAGGGAACACGGCGGGCATTACCAGCGCACCGTCTATCGCTTCATCGCTGAATTCGCTGGCGGGAATGCCCAGCAGCGCATACAAACCTGCCGGTGTAAAGCGGATACTGAAACTCACCAGGTCCCCGCTCAGGCGAATGGCATACTTCCGGTGCGTGCGCGGCCCGCGGATGGTGCAGCGCGCAAACGGCACCACCCTGCCGGACGCGCAGTCCGTTGTTTCAAATGCATCACCCATAAAAAAATCGATGGAACTGACGCTGCGGAGCGGCATCGCTTTGTGCACCGCCGCGTCTTTCGCGCGGATGGCGGCCGTACGGAACACGTATCCCGCAACATAAGGGCGCAACGCTTCGGTGGGGAGTTGCTGTGCGACTATGGAGAGCAGCCGGGGCATGGGGCATGATTTACACCTGTAAATTACGGCTTTCAGCCAGCGGGAACAAGCGAACAAATACGTTTTATCAAAAGAAAGCCGCCCTGGAACGGAGCGGCCTTGTATATCACGCGGTTAGTAGTCCACATGATAATCTTTTTCAAAATTCTTCCCGGCCCAGGCCTTTTTTGCCGACCATTCCGCCGCCGGCGCCGCCCAGAAAGGATTACCGGCCGGCAGGCCCAGCGGTAAAAACGACAGGGTGGCCATGTACAGGCTGCCCGTGGAGGTATAATAATCCGCGATCTGCGGATCGTGCCCGACGAAGCCGAGGTTCAGCCAGTTATCTTTACCGAAAGTGCCTTTCGCACCGTACATGTTTTTCTTCACGAGCGTGAGCGCGCTTCTCACCTGCGCCGGTTCGATGCCTTTGGGCAGCAGCTCCATCAGCGCGATCTGGCTCAGGGCCTGGAAAGCGCCGGTGCGGTAGGTGATCGAACGGCCGATGGGCGGGAAAGTGCCTTCCGGCGATATCATTCTTTCCTGCTCCAGTGCGTACCGCTGCATTCTTTTCACAGCGAGATCGTATTCCTTTTTCCGTTCCGGCTGATGGCGGGCCAGCACGGCCAACGTATCCACCAGCATGGGATGTATCACAAAGGAATTGTAATAGTCGAACGCCAGGTTCGGGCCATCGCCATACCAGCCATCGCCTTTGTACCATTCCGCCATTTTGGTGATACCCTTTTCCAGCCGCTCCGCGTCCGGCTCCTCGCCTACCGACAGCAGAAAGGCTTCCGTCAGCGAACCGAACAGCAGCCAGTTGCTGTTAAACGGTTTGCGGTTGCGCAGCGATTTGAACGCCGTGATAATGTGCGTTTTCGTATCCGCCGGCAGCGGTTCCCAGAGCACTTTGGGCGCGCGCAGGAACGTTTGCGCCAGGTAAGCCGCATCCACGATCGGTTGATAGTCGGTTTTAAAATTCAGCGCGTCCGCACTGCCGGGCGTAAAGCAGGCCACCAGCCCCTTCACGGCATTCGTGCGCATGCGCTGCCGGTACTCTCCTTCCCTGCCCACATCATCGGTCAGCGCCAGCCAGGGCGCGATGCCTGCGTAAGTGCGGCCCACCGCCTCGAGATAAGTAACATGGGCAGAGCGTTTATCGAACGTCGGGGATTTCTCCACCGGCATATTTTTAACGAGTGTGCCCGCGGCGAGATTGGCCACCACCGGGTCGGCGATTTTATACAGGAGTTGCCACCAGTATTCACGGTCGTTTCCCGCCGGTGCGCTTACCGCCGGCTGCTGCGGCCCGCCTGCCAGCAGTTCTTTCGGGCTCAGCGCGCCCGCTACGCCGGCGAGTGACAACGCGCCTAAAAATTTCCTTCTTTCCATCGTGCTAATTTATAGATACCAGGTTTTGTAACGGTGCAGCGCTTCCAGGAAATAATAATCCGCATACGTGAGCGGCACATCCACCTCCGATTTGAGCGGCAGCGCGCCGGTGCTGTGCATCAGCAGGAAACCGCCGTTTTCACCCGGTTGTGCGCGGTAGGCGGGCGACGACAGGGAGCGGATGATCTTTTCCGCGGCGGCCACATAGGTTTTGCGTTCCTTTTTGCTGCCGTATTGCGCCAGCTCCAGCAGCGCAGAGGCCATCACCGCCGCCGCCGAAGCGTCGCGGTAGGTGTCGGGGATACCGGGCGCATTAAAGTCCCAATAAGGCACCAAATCCACAGGCATGTTGGGATGGCGGAGCATGAACGCGGCAATGTTTTTGGCGTGCGCCAGGTAACGTTTGTTCCCGGAGAAACGGTACATCATGGTGTAACCGTACAGTCCCCAGCTCTGCCCGCGGCTCCAGGCAGATTCATCCGCAGCGCCCTGCGCGGTCACCTTTTTGATAACCTTGCCGGTCTGCATATCGTAATCGATCACATGGTAAGAACTGTGATCGGGCCGGAAATGATTTTTGAGGGTATTGTCGGCGTGCGTCAGGGCGATCTCGCGATACTTTTTATCGCCCCCGTGGTCGCTCACCCAGTACAACAGTTCCAGGTTCATCATGTTGTCGATGATCACCGGGCCCTGCATTTTTTTGCTGGCGTTCCATGACTGGATAACGCCGGCGCCGGGGCGGTACCGGGTGGCCAGCGAGGCCGCGGCCGTATCGATGGTGGTTTTATAGGCGGGATTGCCGGTTATCCGGTAAGCGTTCCCGAAGCTGCAATACATCATGAACCCCAGGTCGTGGTTGCCGGTGTAATGTTTTTCTTTTTCGAGAATGGCGAGGCGGCGGCCGGCTTCGGCCATGGTAGCCTCGTCTTTGGTGTTTTCGTAAATGTAGAGGAGCGCACCGGGGTAAAAACCGCTGCACCACCATTTGGTGTCGCTGGTTTCCACCTTACCCGTTTTGGCATAGTAGGTTTTCGGCATCCGGTCGGCCGGCACCTGCCGGCTCAATACCTTGTATTGCTCTTTGGCAAACTGGAACTGTTCGTCGATCAGCTGTTTCATGCCGGCCTGCTGCGCCAGCAGCCCCAGGCTGTTGCACAGGAAAAAACAAATCATCAATCCTTTTCTCATTATCGTTCGTTTAACGGAACGGTAAAAATAACCGGACTGATGGCCGTATTTGCGGGTTTAAATGGTCAAATATGCAGGTGAAATGTTACAAAACGCCTAAAAAAGGGCTAATAATCAACATTTTACCCGGTTGATTATCAGCCCTTCCCTGCCGGGGGCAGGTGGACGGCATACATCGTTTTACCGCCCCGCTGCTCAGGCAAAATGCTGCGCGAGCATCCGGAGTTTCTCCGGGTCGACGACGTTGTTGATCTGGAGAATCCGTCCGCTTTCCGGCGACACGTCGAAGATCTGGCAGGAAATAAGCCGGCCCTGGTAATAATACAGGAAAGCCGGCTGGTGATTGATCGTGGTGGCTTTGATGTCGGAGCTTGCCTGGTATTTGTGGAACACGAGCATCAGCAGTTCCGCCACTTCCGTAGCCCCGATGCAAACCCGCTTCACCACGTTCAGTTTCGTACCGCCGTCCGCATAGAAAGCGATGTCTTCCGCCAGGAGATGCTCCAGCTTTTCCAGGTTCCGGCTGCGGATGGCGTTGATATAGTTTTCCAGCAGCACATTGGTCTGGGCCGACCTTACCGGCGGGGCTTCGGCTTCGCCCGGCTTGAAGAGTTTGGTTTTGGCACGGCTCAGCAGCTTGCGGCTGTTTTCTTCGGTGGTAGACAGGATGTCGGCGATTTCCTGGTGGGAATAGTCGAAACTTTCTCTCAGGATAAAGGCTGCCCGCTCTTTGGCGTTCAGCTTTTCCAGCAGTACCAGCAGCGAGTATGAGAGAATATCCTTCAGGTACACATTGGTGTCCGCCGCTTCGGTGGCCACCGGCTCCGGCAGCCACACTTCCGGCTGGAGGGTGCGCTTTTTCCGGTTTTTGGCGTTGATGGCATGATTGATCACGCTTTTGACGAGATAGGCTTTTTCGTTTTCGATGCCTTCGCGGGGCGAGGCATAATAATGGGTGAGCACATCCTGCACAATGTCGCGCGCATCTTCGGCGCTGCCGGCGATATTGTACGCGTACGGAAACAATTCGTTCTGATAGTCTTTCATGAGATGGTTATGCTTTTGCCCTGGCCAGTTCTTTGCGGAGCAGGTGGATGTTCATGAGAATGATGGACACGATGATGAGCACGATGCCGAACCATTGCCAGCCGTTCACCCGTTCGTGGAGGAGCAGCCAGGCCATGCTGACCGATACCGGTATTTCGATGGCGATGATGATGGCGCCCAGGCCGATGCCCGTTTTCGGGAACCCGACGTTGAACAGCAGCGGGGGCAGAATGGTGCCGAACAGCGCCAGCAGCAGTCCCCAGGTCCAGAAAATCGACAGCTGGAACTGCGGCGGCATGTTGAACAATCCAACCGCTACCACCATCACTGTACCACCCAGGAGGATAAAAAATCCTTTCTTTTCCGATGGCATGCCGGTGGCCACGCTGTTGGAAACATATAACGAAATGGTATACATGACCGCCGCCGCCAGGCCCCACAGCACCCCGATGGCGCTGGGGCTGCCGTGGGCAGACAATACATTGGTAGCGAGCACGGTACCCAGCAATACCACGATAACCGCGATGATCTTGTTCAGCCCGGGCCATCGCGCCGCCAGCAGGCTTTCCAGCACCACGCCCATCCAGATGGTCTGCATGAGCAGGATGACGCATATCGACACCGGGATATATTGTACGGAGAGATAATAAAATACGCCCGTAAGGCCGTAGCTGGTGCCGCCCGCGATGAGCTTCAGCACATCGTTCCGTTCCCTGGCCGGTTGCGGCGCCGGCGAAGGTTTCCTGAACAGCCACAAACAGCCCATCACCACCAGGCCCACGAGGTACTGGGCGTAAGTCACTTCCGTTACCGAATATCCCTGGTTATAGGCCAGCCTCACCAGGGTAGCCAGTACACCGTAACTTGCCGCGCCAATACCTACGAATAAGATGCCTTTTAATAAATTCCTGTCCATGACACTTTCCTTTTCAACTGCAATGATACGTTTTCCGGGCGTGTGCCGGCCTTATTGCCATATGGTATTCGGCTGATAGTTGCCGGCGATGGTGCGGAAAGCCTTGTTGAGCCTGTTCCAGGTGTTGATCATGCCTACCGCCAGGGAGATGTGGGCGATCTCCGCTTTGGAGTAATATTCCGCGAGGTGATCGTACACTTCATCGCTTACTTCGCATTTAACGGTCAGTTCTTCTGCGAAAGCCAGGGCCGCTCTTTCCTCTTCGGTGTAATACGGCGTTTCGCGCCAGGCAGCGAGGCCGTGAAGGCGTTGTTCGGTTTCACCCGCATGGATGGCGTCTTTATGGTGCATATCGAGGCAGAACGCGCAGCCGTTGATCTGGGACACGCGGTAGTTGATCAGCTCCTGTAATTTGCTGTCGAGGCCAGATTTACGGATGTAACCGCCTACTTTCAAAAGGGATTCGATAAAGCCATTGGGCATTTCCTGCATGGAGATTCTTGCTTCCATTGTGTTTGATTTTTAATTGTGATGTAAAAGATTCCCTAATAAGACACAACGGAAAAAGGAAACGTGACAGGATCCGGAAGTTTTTTTTATTTTTTTATGAAAAAAGCCCCTGGAGTGGCCAGGGGCTTTCGTTTCGCCTTATAAAATATTTTTAAGCACAGCCTGCAACCGGCTGCGATTTCCCGTTTTACCGACGGAAAAACGCACGTGCCCATCACCACTGCAACACGAAATCAACCGTTACTGGCCCGGATATTTCATCGCCGGATATCCCAGCAATCTTCTCCACAATCCGATCTGGCCGATACCGTAGGATTCCATGTATATAAAGAAGCCGATGATGCCGGAGAGTTTTTCCTTATCGCCCATCCCGGGAATGGCGACCATTTCATCCAGTTGTTCTTCGGTGAGGGAGGCCAGTTTATCGCGCAGCGCGGGAGTGATCTTGTCCCAGTCTTTTTTATAGTCCGCCAGCGGCGGATAGGTAACACCATCCTGGATACTTTTGAAGTTGTCGAGGAAGGCCTTCTGCGCTGCATCGAGCGCCACGCCGGCTACGTCTGCCAGCCTCAGGCGCAGCTGCACCATATTGTTGGTCAGCCAGGCCACGTGATTGGCCGGTGTGTTGAGGCGGTTATGGGCGTCTTTATCGGAAATACCGTCTATGACATTGGGAAACAGCCCTGTGTGCAGGTCGTGGAGGGCAATGAGGCTGCTGATTGAGTTTTTCTTTTCCATGGCTCAGTATTTTAGGTAAAAGTAGCGATTGCGGGGTTGGTGAAGCGGGTGTGTATATGGCAGGAATGGGGGCATTTGCGCCATCCGGTTTAATGTGTATCTTGGCTACCGGCCGGTATGCATATACCGCACGAAACACAACAGCCTATGCAACAACTGAAACACATCCTGACCGCTACCGCCCTGCTGATGAGCGTTGGCGGCTACGGACAATCCGGGAACGGGCTCATCTGGGCCGATGAATTCAACACCGGCAGCAGACCGGACACCAGCAAGTGGAGCTATAACATCGGTACCGGCAACAACGGCTGGGGCAACCAGGAACTGCAATACTATACCGACCGTCCACAGAACGCCGAAGTGTCTGACGGCACATTGAAGATCAGGGCGATTAAAGAAGACCATAACGGCAGTGCCTATACCAGCGCGCGGTTGCTCACCAAAGGCAAATTCGATTTCAAATACGGTAAAGTGGAAGTACGCGCCAAACTGCCCGTGGGTAAAGGTACCTGGCCGGCCATATGGATGCTGGGCGCCAACATCTCCGAGGCTGGCTGGCCCGGCTGCGGGGAAATCGACATCATGGAGCACAAAGGCAGCGTTCCCGGGAAAATATACGGTACGGTGCATCACCCCGGCCACTCTGGCGCTAACGGCGACGGGCTGACCACGATGACCGCCAGGGTGTCGGAAGACTTCCACATTTATACGGCCGACTGGTCGGCTACCAGCATCCGGTTTTATGTGGACGGAAAGCTGTATTATACATTTGCCAACAATGCTGCCGTTCCTTTTAACCACCACTTTTTTATCCTGTTGAATTTCGCCGTAGGCGGCACATTCGGCGGACCGGTGGATCCTGCGTTCACATCCGGCGTACTGGAGATCGACTATGTGCGGGTGTACGGGAATTGACAGGTCGCGAAACGAAGGAGTACTGGATAATGAGCAGGTGTACCGGGGAATTGATACGTAGCAAAGGAGTGCTCGATGATGTGCGGGTGTACCGGAAATTGACATGTCACGAAGCGAAGGAGTACTGCATAATGTGCGGTGTACCGGGGCCAATGGACAGGTCGCGAAACACAGAAACACCGGATAATACATTCAACTGCAACAACTGAATATGCACACAATACAGGGCCGCGCAACACGCGGCCTCTTTTTTATGTTCCCTGTTCGTGCGGCAGCTTCACCAGCATGGTTGTTCCTTCCACGGTAGCCTCCAGCTGCAACTCCCCTTCATGCAGTTGCACTATCTTTTTACAGATCGACAGGCCGAGGCCATGGCCGCGCGTTTGCAGTGCATTACTGCCACGGTAGAAAGGCTCGAATATCTTGTCGGCTTCCGATGCGGGAATGCCTTCGCCCTGGTTCTGCACCCGCACAAGAATGTGCTTCGCATCGAAGTCGATGCTGATGCGGGCGGTATGATCGGGGGAAAATTTACAGGCATTGTCGGCCAGGTTGATGAACAGCACCTTCAGGAGGCTTTCGTTGCCGTTGCAGGTGAGCAGCGTGTCCTGCTCCGGCTCGCGGAGAAACTGGATATCGACTTTCCCGCCGGCCTTTCTTTTTTCGCGCACAAGCTCGCCGGTATCCCATAACAGTTCGTCGATGCGTACGGGGGTAAATACAAACTCCTGCCGGTTGAGCTCCGATTGCGCGAGCTGCAGCAGGCCGTTGGTGAGGTCGGACAGCCCTTCCGCATCTTCCAGTACCGATTGCAGCACGGCCTGGTACTCCTCCCCGCTCCTGTTTTTAGCGAGCGTTACCTGCAACTGGCTGATGATGGAGGCCAGCGGCGTGCGTAGTTCATGCGAGGCGTTGCTGACGAAACTTTTCTGCAGGTCGAACGAATGGCTCAGCCGCTGCAGCATGGTGTTGAAGTTGGCGCCCAGTTGAGCTATTTCATCTTTGCCCTTTACGGCCACGCGTGTGTTTTGCAGGTTATTGGCGTTGATCTGATCGGCCTGATCCACGAGGCGGTCGATCGGCTGCATCATTTTGCGCGCAAAAAAGTACCCGATGCCCACCAATAGCACCACGGCCGCCGCGAGCTCTATCAGCAGGATGCGGCTGAGGTTCTGGAGGTTCTGGAAACCGTATTTGTCGAACGACGACACCAGCACCAGCACAGACATGTTGCCTTCGCGGTAATAAATCCCCACGGTTTCGCCGCCGCTGTCGTTGTGATTGTATTGTTTGTGCTCCCTGATGTGCTCCAGGAGCTGGCGCGGCGTGCGCACGGCCGTATCGAGGAGGTTGGTGTACAGCAGCTCGTAGCTGTCGCTGTATACGAGAATGCTTTCGCGGTAGAGATCCTGGAAAGTGGTTTTATCGAGTTTTCGCAGCAGCCCTATCTGTACCTGGTCGTTCTCGATGATCACGCTGCCGATGGAGCGGGCGCGGTATTCCAGCCGGTCGAGGTACTCGGCGCGGCGCGATTGGCCGGAGAAATAATACGCCAGCACGGCGAAGGCGATCAGCAGGAAAGCCGCGGAGAGCGTATAATAGAGAGCTATTTTGTATTTTATCTTCATTCGTCGGCCAGGTAGTATCCCATTCCGGTTTTGGTATGCAATAGTTTCCGGTCAAAATCCTTGTCGATTTTTTTGCGGAGGAAGTTGATGTACACCTCGATGACATTGGTGCCCGTGTCGAAGTCGATGTTCCAGACCCTTTCCGCGATCGTCATTTTGGAGATCACTTTGCCTTTCTGCAGGGCCAGCAGCTCAAGCAGCTGGAATTCTTTGGCGGTGAGGGGGATTTTTTTGCCGCCGCGCCACACTTCTTTCCGTTCGCGGTCTATTTCCAGGTCGGCTATCGTGAGTTTGAAACGCTGGTCGGGCACCACGTCTGCCCCGGCCCTTTTGAGGAATACGCGGATGCGGGCCAGCAGTTCGCGGAAGTCGAAGGGTTTCACCAGGTAATCGTCTGCCCCCAGTTCGAAGGCCTGCATTTTATCGTCCATCCCACCCAGTGCGGTGAGCATGATGACCGGCACTTTCGCGTTACGGCGGCGGATGACTTCACATATTTCGTAGCCGTTGTGGTGGGGCAGGTTCAGGTCGAGTATCACGAGGTCGAAATCCTGCCCTGCGGCGAGGCTTTTGCCCATGCGGCCGTCGTACGCCACCTCCACTTCAAAGCCGTTCTCTTCCAGCCCCTTCTTTACTGCATTGGCTACTTTTACTTCATCTTCGACAATCAGGATCCTTTGCATATTGCTAATCTAGGAAATTCATTTCGTATGCTTGCGGTTTGGCAGCACATTCTCCCGCGTCCAGGTGATTTTGCGGGTAAAGGGCTCGCTGCGCACCGGGCATTCGGTCAGCTGGCAATGCCGGCAGCTGGCGGGCACACAGGGGTCCATATGGATGAAGAATTCCACTTCGCCCGGACCCAGTTCACGGTTCACCAGCAACTCTATCTCTTTCACGGCATCGTGCGCCTGTTCGAGCGACAGGTAATATGGCAGCGTTACATGGCAGTCGATATGATAATTGTGCCCGTATTGCTGCACGCGCATATTATGCACGTCGATCCAGGCGGCCTGGCGGTGTTCGTTGAGGATGCCGATCACGCGGTCCACCACCTTCATATCCGTTTCATCCATCAGGCCGGAGATGGATTGCCGCATCAGCTGGTATCCCTTGCGTAAAATCAGCACACCGATAACGGCCGACGCCACGGGGTCTATCCAGGTCTGGCCGGTAAAATACAGGATCACGAGGGCGATGATCAGCGCGGCGGAACTGTACACATCGGTCAGGATATGCTGTCCGTTGCCGGTGAGGGTGATGGACTGAAGGCGTTTACCCGAACGCGTGAGATACAGGCCCAGCAGCAGGTTGATGAACGCCGTGGCGCCGATCATCCAGATGCCCGAATCGATGCGTTGCAGGCCGGGCTTCAGGATAAAAAACTGCACAGCTTTAAACAAGATAAGAATGCCGGCGATGAAGATCATCGCGCCTTCGAAGCCGATGGAAAAGAACTCCACCTTGCCATGGCCGTAGGGATGGTTCTCGTCTTTCGGCTTGCCTGACAGGTAAATGCTGTAACAGGCGAAACCGCCGGCCACCACGTTGATAATGGATTCCAGCGCGTCAGAGAGTATCGCCACCGACGAAGTGAGGAAAAACGCCAGGAACTTGGCAATGGTCAGCAACAGGCTGATGCCCAGCGACAGCAATATGATGCGCAGTTCTTTTCTGATCAAAACAGGCCGGTTTGTTGAATTATGGCAAAGAAAAAGGAAAAATGGCGGAATTCGGGACGCCTGCTAAGTTTTTTATCTGGTTTAATTTAATTAAATTAGATATAACTTTATATCGTGGAATAGCAAAATGGCAAAACGAATCTAAATCTAAATTAACCAAAGTCAACGCAATTGAAAGGTCGCAGCACCTTTGTTCCGTCTTGTATTATTTAATATATCTGCTTTCATGAACAGGTAGCAAAATTCAGTAAACCGCTTCGATCAATCATTCGACTAAACAACCAAAATCCGTTACACTATGATGAGACGTCTATGCGCGTTCCTTTTACTCATGGGAATCTGCAGCGCTGTTTCGGCGCAACAAAGCATCCGGGGAAAGGTTACTTCCGACGACGGAAGCCCCTTGCCGGGCGTTACCGTGCGCGTGCAGGGTACCACTACCGGCACCGCCACTAATGTGGAAGGTAACTACACCATCGTGGCCTCTCCCGGCCAGGTATTGCAGTTCAGTTTCATCGGTTATACCACCCGCAACATCACTGTGGGCGCGCAGGCCGTTGTGAATGTGTCCATGATCCCTGACCAGACGCAACTGAAGGAAACCGTGATCTCCGCTTACAACATGTCGAAAGACCCGCGTTCGCTGGGCTCTTCGGTGCAGAAGGTCAACGGCGCCGAGGTAGCGCAAACACAGCGCGAGAACTTCCTCAACGGGCTTGCCGGCCGCATTGCGGGGGCTACCGTTACAGGCACTTCGGGCCTGCCGGGCTCGTCGTCGCAGATCGTGCTGCGCGGCGCGGTATCCATCGGGGGCAACAACCAGCCGCTGTTCGTGGTAGACGGCGTGCCGTACGACAACCAGACGCTCAACCAGGAAGCGCTCATCAGCGGGCAGTCCGTTTCGTTCGCCAACCGTAACTCCGATTACGGCAACCGCGCCATGGACCTGAACCCTGAAGACATTGAAAGCATCACCGTACTGAAAGGCCCAGAAGCCGCTGCGCTGTATGGGTCGGACGGTGCTTCCGGCGCCATCCTCATCACTACCCGCAAAGGGAAGGAAGGAAGGGCGTCCGTTACGTACGACAATAACTTCCGCTTCGAAAAAGTATACCGCTTCCCGGAAACGCAGCGCGTATACAGCCGCGGCACCAACGGTGTAGCCGACCCCAACGCTACTGTAAACCCGTTTTCGTTCGGCGCCATTTCTGCTTATTTCGGCCCGAAGTATAATACAGACACCACCACGTTCTACGATAATTTCAACGCCTTCTTCAAAACCGGTTTCCAGAACCGCCACAGCCTCAACATCGACGGCGGTACCGACCGGTACACCTACCGCCTGTCCAGCAGCTGGCTGAAGCAGGACGGTACCGTGCCCAACACCAGCTTCGACCGCGGCAATATCCGCCTCTCCGGCACGGCCAAAGTGAGCAAGATATTCGACATCAACTCCAGCTTCACCTATGTGACCTCCACCACTAAAAAAGGCTCAAAAGGCGCAGGCAGTTATTTCCTGACCCTGCTGACCTGGCCGGCGGACGAAGACGTGCGCGACTACAAGAATCCTGACGGCACCCGTAAAACCTTGCGTGGCGTGGCTTTTAACAGCGAATTCGACAACCCCTTCTGGGATGTGTATAAAAACTCCTCGCAGGATCATACGGAAAGAGTGACCGGCAACCTCACCCTGAACCTTAACCCGCTTTCCTGGCTGAGCTTCAGTGGCATCTTCGGTGTGGATTCCTATGCCACCGATGGTTTCTTCACCACCAACCCGCAGTCCCGCTACGGGTTTGCTTCCAACGGTTTTTATTCCGGCGATGATGTGCTGACCAAAAACCTCAGCGGCGTATTGAGGGGCTCGGCCCGCAAAACCTGGGGCAAGTTCGGCCATGTGCTGAACCTCGGTTTTGCGTTCGACGATAACACCACAAAGATCAACGCATTCAAGGGGGAACGTTTTTATGAACCGAATTTCGTGTCGATCAACAACACCGACCCGCTTTCCCGCGATGCGAAGCTGACCTATTCCAATATCCGGAAAACGCGCTTTTTCGGGAATTACGAATTCAATTACAACAGCATCCTGTACCTCTCGTTCGCCGGCAGCCGCGAAGGCCACTCCGCATTCATGAGCCGGTTTGTGGACAAAAACCCGTTCTTCAATTACGGCGCTGCTTCGCTGAGTTTCATTTTCTCCGATTTGCAGGTATTCAAGAACTGGACGCCGCTTTCCTACGGTAAAGCCCGCCTGTCTTACGCCACTACGGGTAAAGCGCCTTACACGCCTTACATCATCGACTATACGATGCAGTCGCAGATCACTACCGGCGGCGGTTACGCCTACGGCTTCACGGGCAACAACTTCGGCCTGCAGCCGGAAATTACCCGCAACTTCGAATTCGGCGGCGAACTACGTTTCTTCAAAAACCGTATCGGGATCGATGTGGCCCGTTATTCGCTCAAAAGCCGCGACCAGATCCTGGGCGCCAGGGTGAGTTACGGCACCGGTTTCGTGATCAAATACCTCAATGGCGGACTCGTGGAAAACCGCGGCATAGAAATCCAATTGTCCGGCAAGCCCGTACAAAGCAAGAATTTCAACTGGGACGTGCTCGTGAACTTCGACCGCAACGTGGGTGAAATCCTCGAAATGCCGGCCGATCTGCCCACGTACTACGACTCGGATACCTGGGTATTCGGCAATGCCCGTTCCCAGGCCTACAAAGGCGCATTTACAGGCAACATCTCCGGGTTCTCCCTCCGCCGCAACCGCAGCGGACAGATGCTGATCAGTCCTACCACCGGCCTGCCCCTTTCCAGCGGCGATTTTGTGATCATCGGCGACCGCCAGCCCGATTTTAAAGTGGGGCTCATCAACAACTTCTACTACAAGGATTTCAGTCTCAGTTTTAACCTCGACTTCAGAAAAGGCGGCGATGTGTTTAACGGGAACGAATATTATCTCTATCTCTGCGGCCTCAGCAACCGTACGCTCGACAGGGAACAGACCATCGTGTACAAAGGTGTGCTGGCAGACGGGCTCGAAGAATCCGGCAAACCCACCCCCAATAATATCGCCATTACACCGTATTACCGTTCCGATTACTTCGGCACCACGGTGGCCACCGAAGCGGATTTCATAGAAGAGGTGAACTGGATGCGGCTGCGCGATATCACCCTGATGTACAACCTGCCGAAAACACTGCTCCGCAAACAAAACGTGGTGAAAAGCGCATCCGTGTTCGTAACGGGAACAGATGTATTTATGATCACCAACTACAGCGGTGCGGATCCCAGCGTGAATACGAATACCGCTGCCAACAGAGGTTACGGCGGTGCGGGCATCGACTTCGGTTCGCTCGCCAATCCGCGGGGCATCAACTTCGGGATGAAAGTGCAATTCTGATTTTAAAACAGACTTATCATGAGAAAACACACCATTATCTTCATCATATTCGGGTTACTGACCATCACGGCCGGCTGTAAAAAATGGCTGGATGTGAACAGCGACCCCGACACGCCACAGAACCCGGATCCTTCATCGGTTTTCCCGACCCAGCTGGCCGGCATTCCGAGAGGCATACAATTCGACGCGCGTTATATCGGCCGTTATATCCAGAACTGGAATACAGACCTCAGCACGCGCACGGCAGACGTTAACTGGGACCAGATGGGTTATACCGGCAGCAGCGACACCAACGGCGACATCTGGCGGCAGGTATATTTCGGGCTGGGACAAAACCTGAACTATATCATCGACGTGGGCCGAGCCAAAGGCCAGTGGGATTACGTGGGGGCCGCCTACGCCCTGAAAGCGTATATGTTCCAGATCTGTACCGACCAGCATGGGGAGATCATCTTCACAGAAGCATTTAAGGAAAACACGGCGATCTTCCGGTTCGACGGGCAGGATACCGTGTACCAGGGCGTGCGCAACTACTGCGATTCCGCGTTGCTGTACCTGCAGCGCACGGATCTGAACCCGTCTTCCAACAAGCTTTCACGCGGCGACTTTGTCTACGGCGGCAATACCGCCAGGTGGATCCGCTTTGTGTATGCGATACTCGCCCACAACTACAACCACCTGTCCAACAAGAGTTTTTATGACCCGAACAAGGTGATCGAATTCTGTGATAAATCTTTCCAGTCAATCGACGATGATTTCCTCATTCCCTTCGACGCATCCAAGAACGACGACTCCAATTTCTTCGGGCCGTACCGTAACAACCTGACAAACTTCAGGCAGAGCAATTTTATAGTACAGCTGATGGATGGCACATTGCTGGCCGGCGCCAGATCTTACGTGAACCGCGACCCGCGCATCCGTCACATGCTGTCTGTTTCGCAGGATACCACCAACGGTAATGGCGGTTACCGCGGTGTATCACCCGGCGCAGGCGACCCTAATTTTTCCACCACCGATTCCCTCCGTAAGCGGCAAAGGGTGGCGGCGCCGTTTGGCGACAGCCTGTACGACAATCCCAGCTCCAACGTGTTTACTCCCAATGCGGGCAAATACCTGTTCAGGGATAAAGCCGTGTCACCCGTGATGACGTATGCCGAAATACTGTTCATTAAAGCGGAGGCGGCCTACCGGAAAAAAGACTATGCCACCGCGCTCGACGCATATACCAAGGGCATCAATGCGCACTTTGATTTCATCAACCGGGGCACCATGCCGCGCGGCAACGATAAACTGTACAAGGGCGATCCGATTTCCGTACAGCAGCGCAATGAGTACCTCGGCGGCGCGAATGTGAAGAGAAGCGCCGCTACCCTTACACTGCGGGATATTATGATGCAAAAGTACATCGCGCTGTGGGGCTGGGGATTCGTGGAAACCTGGGCCGACCTCCGGCGGTTTGCCTATAACCAGGTGCCCGACGAACGTACCGGGCAACCGGTGTACCAGGGTTTCACCCTGCCTGCCACCATTTCCGCCGACAACCAGGGCAAGCTCGTGTACCGTGCGCGCCCGCGTTTTAACTCGGAGTATGTGTGGAACAGGGATGAACTGAGCCGTATCGGCGCACTCGCGGGCGATTACCATACCAAACCCGTCTGGTTTATTTTACCCTAAATTCAATCATCATGAGAGTAATTTTCATCATCATATGTATATCGGTGCTGGCGGCCTGTAAAAAGAATTCATTCCATATCACCGAGCGCGACATCATCACCAATTCGACGGTGGCCCGCCTGAAAGTCGGTTACTTCAGTGCATCCGTCAACAACCAGGGCGTGCAGGTCAAGATCAACGGCGTGCGCCAGAGCAACAACCTCATCTATCCCATCGCCTTTCCCGGCGGCGGCCTCAATACCGGAGGTTCCAGCAACAGCGACTACCTGTACCTGACACCGGGTGAGACCAACGTCGACATCTCCGTGCCCAAAGCCAGGACAGACGAAGATTCCGTGAAGATATTCAACTTCGCGGCTCCCCTGGAAGCCGGTAAACGGTACACATTGTTCACCACCGACACGATGCCGAACGTAACCGGCATACTGGTGCCGGACGATACCGAGGCGCCCACGAACACCGATGCCCGTATCAAGTTCATCAACCTGATGCCCAACGTGCCGGCAGTGGACTTTTATCAGCGTACAACGCTGGTATTCGGCAACGTGGCGTACAAAAGCGTAACCGAATACAAAAACATTCCGTTCGGCAGCGATACGTTCCTGATCCGCGCGGCAGGCAGCGGCCCCACCGGCACGGTGATCGCCACACGGGTGATCGCCACGGCCAGGCAACGCATCTATACGTTTTTCTCGAGGGGTTACAGGACCGCCACCGGTACCCGTGCTCCGAACGTATCTGCCTTGATTGTGCAGTAACGTTGCGGCAGCATGGCAAAGAGGATGCACCTCCTGTTCAGAACGATGCGTTCTTCACAGATGGAAACATTCAGGCCTGCTACGCATAAAAAAATCATGGCATACGCCGCCCGTTTCACCGGGCGGCGTATTTTTGTATATGCACCTGCGTAACGACATCCTCAAAGAACATTCCCGCGAAAACACCCTGCGCATCGCCAAATGGATCGGTAACAAACCCGACCGTGTCACCGCCCTGATGGAACTTTTCCTGCACGACGAATACCGCGTGGTGCAGCGCGCCGCCTGGATACTGAGCCATGTGGCGGAGAAACATCCTGCCCTGGTAGAGCCTCACCTGCATCAGATGGTGGACCGTATGGGACATCCGGGTATACCGGTAGCGGTTAAACGAAATGTAGTACGGATTTTGCAGTTCCTGCCTGTGCCTGAAAACCTGCAGGGGCCGGTGATGGACTATTGTTTCCGTTTCCTGGAAGACCCGCAGGAAACGGTGGCCGTACGCGCGTTTTCGATGACGGTACTGGCGAACCTCGCCGAGCAGTATCCGGAGATCAGGAACGAGATTGTTCTGCTGATCGAAGACCAGCTTCGGGAAGGCGCCACACCCGGCTTTAAAAGCCGTGGTAAAAAAACGCTGGCACGGCTGGCGAAGGGGCATAAGAACTGATGGCGTTGTTGTGATGTGTAGAACGGCACGGCAGGATGTAAAACAGGGAATTGCAGGAGAACTCTCTCGGGTGATGTGCAGTATGAGAGCTGTTGTAATATGAAAAAGATGCGGCAGGATGCAAAACAGGTAATTGCAGGAAAGCACTTTTGGGTGATACTGCAGTATGGGCTGTTGTAGTATGAAAAAATACGGCAGGATGCCCGGCGTGAAGCCCCTTCGAATCTCAAACGCAGTATCTTCCGCCGATGACAAGGCATAAAAAAACCCGGAGCATGGCACTCCGGGCTATTGAATCTATTTCGATAACACTTAAAAACTAGTTGTTACCTGCAGGCTTGTCTTCTGCCGGTTTATCAGCAGGCGGCCTGTTGGCATACTTGATCTCAATCGGGCGGCGTGCCGGGGCAGGCTGCGGTTGAGCGGGCTGAACGGGCTGGGACTGTGATTCGCCGCCTTCCCTGGGCTCTCTCGGTTCCCTGGGTTCTCTTGCCTCTTTCGGCGGTTTTTCGCCGGCCGGTTTTTTCTTGGCAGACTTCGGTGCGAAAATCGCGATCATGCGTTTGCCTTCCATCAGCGGCATCCCTTCCAGGGCGCCTACTTCCGCCAGGCGTTCCGCGAACTTCAGCAGAATCAACTCACCACGTTCCTTGAACATGATGGCGCGGCCTTTAAACTGCACGTATGTTTTAACCTTATTGCCTTCCTTGAGGAATTTCTCGGCATGTTTGGCTTTAAAATCAAAGTCGTGATCATCGGTATTCGGCGTAAAGCGGATTTCCTTCACCTCGCTCTTGTGAGCGTTCGCCTTCATTTCCTTTTCCTTCTTCTTCTTCTCGTAAAGGAATTTATTATAATCGATGATACGGCAAACAGGGGGGGCTGCATTGGGGGATATTTCTACGAGGTCAAGCCCCTGGTCTTCCGCCATGCGCAATGCTTCGTCCGTTCTGTAAATGCCCGGCTCCACATTTTCGCCTACCAACCTGATTTCCGGAACACGGATCATCCTGTTGGTACGATGCTCCTGTTGTTGTTCTCTTCTGAAATTTGGGTTTCTTCCCCGGTTGTTAAAGTTTGGTCTTGGTCCTTGTTGCATTAAAATGTTGAATTGTTAAATAATAATGATGATACTGCCGGTGGACTTTTCAAAACCAACAGTAGCATACTACTGGTTAAAATCGTTTAAGGGAATATTCATGTCAATTTACCACTGAACCATATGAATAATCCGCCTGACCACTGAAAAGATAAATAAATATGAGCAAACGAAAAAAACAAAGGCTTATTCGAAAGGTTTGCGGTTGATGACTTCATCTTCCACCAGTTTCATAAACGCTGCTATTTCCATTGTTCCGAGATCGCCTTTGGCCTGCCTGCGTACCGCTACCTTGCCGTCTGCCTCTTCTTTTTCACCTACCACGAGCATGTAAGGTACTTTTGCCAGTTCCGCCTCACGTATCTTCTTACCGATCTTTTCGCTCCTATCATCAATTTCAGCGCGAATTTCCGCATTTTTTAGCAATTCTGCCACTTTTTCTGAATACGGCACGAACTTGTCGCTGATGGGCAGGATTTTCACCTGGGTGGGCGTCAGCCACAGCGGGAACTTACCTGCGCAGTGCTCGATCAGCACGGCAATGAAACGTTCCAGGGAACCGAAGGGCGCCCGGTGGATCATGACCGGCCGGTGGGGCTTGTTGTCGGCACCGATATATTCCAGCTCAAAACGTTCCGGCAGGTTGTAGTCCACCTGGATGGTACCCAGCTGCCACTTGCGGCCCAGGGCGTCTTTCACCATAAAGTCGAGTTTCGGGCCGTAGAACGCCGCTTCGCCGTATTCCACGACGGTGCGCAGCCCTTTTTCGGCGGCAGACTCGATAATGGCCTGCTCCGCGAGGTTCCAGTTTTCGTCGGAACCGATGTATTTGCTGCGGTCTTCCTGGTCGCGCAGGGAGATCTGGGCGGTAAAATCAGTGAAACTGAGACTGTTGAACACATACAGCACCAGGTCGATCACCTTGCAGAATTCCTCTTTCACCTGGTCGGGCCGGCAGAAAAGGTGGGCATCGTCCTGGGTAAAGCCCCTCACCCTTGTCAAACCGTGCAGTTCACCGTGTTGTTCGTAACGGTAAACGGTGCCGAATTCGGCAAAACGCACGGGCAGGTCTTTATACGATTTGGGCGAAGTTTTGTAAATCTCGCAGTGGTGCGGGCAGTTCATGGGTTTGAGCAGGAACTCCTCTCCCTCTTCCGGCGTATGGATGGGCTGGAAGCTGTCTTTCCCGTATTTTTCGTAGTGCCCGGAGGTCACATACAGGTTTTTACTGCCGATATGTGGTGTAACCACAGGCAGGTAGCCGCTTTCCACCTGTGCTTTCTGCAAAAAGTTCTGCAGCCGTTCGCGGAGCATGGCGCCTTTGGGCAGCCACAGCGGCAGGCCCAGGCCTACCCGCTCGGAGAAGGCAAACAGTTCCAGTTCCTTGCCCAGCTTGCGGTGATCGCGTTTTTTCGCTTCTTCCAGCAGGGTCAGGTACTCGTCGAGCTCCTTTTGGGACGGGAAAGTGATACCGTAGATGCGGGTGAGCATCTTGTTGTTTTCGTTCCCCAGCCAGTACGCGCCGGCAATATTGGTCAGCTTTACGGCTTTGATGAAGCCGGTGCTGGGAATGTGCGGGCCACGGCAGAGGTCGGTGAACGCCCCCTGGGTGTAGAATGTAATCGAACCGTCTTCCAGCTTTTGCAGCAGGTCAAGTTTATAAGGGTCGTTTTTGTCTGTAAAGTACTGGATGGCATCCGCCTTGGAAACGTCTTTGCGGACGTAGGCGTTGTTCTGTTTGGCCAGTTCGGTCATTTTTGCTTCCAGCTGGCGCAGTTCCTCATCGGAAATGGCGCGGCCGTCGAGGTCTACGTCGTAGAAGAAACCGCCGTTTTCCAGCGGGGGACCGTAACCGAATTTCACTCCCGGGTACAGGCTCTCCAGCGCTTCCGCCATGAGGTGGGCGGAAGAATGCCACATAGTCGCTTTGCCGTCCGTATCCGTCCACGTGAGCAACTGCAGGGTACCATCTTTCGTAATGGGGCGGGTTGCGTCAATCACCTGTCCGTTTACTTTCGCCGCTAAAACCTTGCGGGCTAAACCTTCGCTGATGGATTTTGCAATGTCCAGTGCTGATACGCCTTGTTCATACTGTCTTACTGCGCCGTCCGGGAATGTAATGTTGATCATATATCCTTTTCTCAAATAAAATGCATGCGAAATTACGAAATCAATTACAGATTGCGAAGCAATCATTCGCATCTGTAAAAAATGACAAATATGATGACGCCGGCAGGGCAACAAACCGTCCACATCTGTGAAAATCCGCATATGATACGGACAATCAACGGTGCCGGTCAAACCCTGGGCGATGGCATGGCTATGCCGCCATCGGCCTGCTTCCCCGGCCCGTACAAATTATTGCGAATTACGATAAATTGACTGTAGTGTGCGTGCAGCCCTTATATTTGCAGCCCGAACAACCCAGAAAAGACATGACAGCGGAGATCGTCACTGAAGAAAATGTTACCCGGATACTGGACAAACTGTTGGATACCCAGACCTTTTCCACCGAATCGCGCATTCCCGGCCTGAAAGGCTCCGTGATCGCAGGCAGTTCCTATCTGGATGCCTACCACACCGAAGAAAGCCTCGATTTCAAAAAACACGGATTCGACAGCGCCGACGCCTTCCTGACCTGGCTGCTGGGCCAGTGCGGAGCGACCACCTTCGCCCGGGAACACCTGCTGGTAGTGTATTATCCTGAAAACACCACCGGCGAATTATCGAAGCACCTCAAATGGCTGACCATCCCGTTTTATTTCGCTTTTACGGACAAAGGCATGCACATCCTGCAAAGCACACGGCATAGCTATATCGACATTATCGAGGAAATGAAGGCGCTACGCCCACTGGAGAACGTGCCGGAAGCCGACCAGGCAAAGGCCACGCAACAACTGGCCGATGCCTTGCTCAGCCTGGGCAGGCGGCTGCGCCTCCCCTTCGCCGCCGGCAGCGCACCGAAAAAAGCGCCCAGCGAAGAAAAACTCATCAAGGAATTGACGGCTCTCCTGCTGAAGCCCGATGCCAAAACCGCCAAAGAGCTGAAAACGATTACCGCAGAAGCCGTGGCCGAACTCCGCACCGGTTCCGGCGACGATGAAGACGACAACGATGGCGAAAACAGCCGCGCCATCCGCGGCCTCACGTTACTGCAGCACGTACCGGTAGCGCATGCCGACTGGAAATTCAGCGCCGCGGACATGGAAAGCTACCTGGAAGAAATCACCGGCCAGGAAATGAAACTGGACCTTCCCCGGCCCGACATACTCTCGTCCGATCTGTTCCCTTACGCCCAGCAGGCCATGGCCGGCAACGGCTGGACGCTGCTCTCCTACGATACCGGCGGCGACAGCTATATGTTTTTCGCCGTATACACCGCGGACGCCGACAGGGTTATCCGGCTGTTTGAGCAACTGGGGCTGCCCGCGGAGATCTGCAAATAACCGTATACTGCCGGATCGCTGCGTCCGGCAGATTCCCCTATTTTTGCGCCATGAAAACAATGGCCGACAAGATCATCCACTTCAACACCCACCTTGTTTACAAAGGCACACTGCCACCCGGTATCCGTATCATGAACCCTTTCCGGGAGCAGCCGGGCGTGGTGGACATCATGACCACCTTTTACAAGAAGTTCTATAACGACACCCATACCCGCAAACTGATACTGGGCATCAATCCCGGTCGCTTCGGCGCGGGTGTTACAGGCATTCCGTTCACGGACTCGCACCGGCTGGCCGATCCCTGTGGCATTATTATTCCCGGCATCAAAACCTACGAGCCCTCATCGGTCTTTGTGTATGATGTAATTGCAGCCTATGGCGGGCCCAAGGCGTTCTACCACGACTTTTACATCGGCGCCATCTGCCCGCTCGGGTTTACCTCCCAAAAGCCCGGCGGTAAAGAAGTCAACTACAATTATTACGACAGCAAGGCGCTCACCGATGCCGTATTGGAATTTATGCTCGACAGTCTCCGGAAACAGCTGGCCTTCGGCCTCGACACACGGGTGGCCTATGTGCTGGGCACCGGCAAAAACGCCGCCTTTATCCAAAAACTTAATGAGCAATACCGTTTCTTCGAACGCATCGAGCCGCTGGAGCATCCGCGGTTCGTGATGCAATACCGGCTGAAACGGAAGGAGGAATACATCAATAAATACCTCGAGGCGTTCCATCTTTGAATGCGTGCGTGAGCATATCCGACCTGTTGATGCCGGCGTCAAGTGAAGTTCGGTCTCAATCAGAAGTCGGAATCCCTGCTGATGCTGATTTCCTAATATCAGATGCCGGTGTGTACCGGTATAAATAGCATTCGGGCAAATACGATTGCAGGATGGATTTTCACGGGAACATACCGGAAACATTCGGATACACAATTTTTACCCGCCCGTTCTGATTGAAATATAGTGTTCCGGGAATCGGGTTTCCACAATACCGCCGGGGTCAGAACTTAAAATTCCACGTAATGGCCGGGATAATCGGGAACAGTGACACCTGCTTCGCTTTGATCTCCAGATCGCCGTTCAGCACCGCCCCTGTCTGATCGAAGTAGATGAAATACGGGTTGAGGCGGCTGTAAGTGTTGTAGATGGAAAAAGCCCAGCTGCTGGTGAATTTCCTGTTTTTCTTTTTCTTCTTTCCGGGCGTGTAAACGGCCGACAGGTCGAGGCGGTGATAGGGCTTCATCCGGTAACCGTTCATGTCTCCGTATTCCTGCATCAGCACGCCTTCCACGAAATAGAATTTCTCCGGCAAGGTGGTGGTATTGCCGGAACCGAAAATGAACACGCCGGAAAAGCTCCAGCGTGGGTTGAGATCATACATGGCCACAATCGCCAGGTCGTGCCGCCGGTCGTATTTCGCGGGGAACCTTTTGCCGCCGTTGAGATCGGGAAACTGGCGCCAGGTCCAGGCCAGCGTGTAACCCACCCAACCCGTGAATTTCCCTTTGATTTTACGCAGGAACAGCTCCAGTCCATAGGCATACCCCCTGCCGAATACGAATTCCTCTTCCGGATCTTTCAGCGTGGGCGTGTACCCGGAGCGGTACTCTATCTGGTTTTGCATATCCTTGTAATAGGCTTCCCCGGAGGCTTCCCAGGCATTTTCATTGAAGTTGCGGTAATAGCCGATGGCATATTGCCAGGCATATTGCGGTTTTACGTTGAGGGTGCTGGGCACCCAGATGTCTGTCGGTAAAGTGCTGCCGGCATTGGTCACCAGGTGAATGAACTGGTTGTTGCGGGTAACCGCCGCTTTGATCGAGTTCCGCTCGTTCCAGGCATACCGTACGATGATGCGCGGTTCAAACCCGCCGTAGCTGCGCACTTCTTCGTTCCATTTATAGGTAACGCTATCGATTTTGTTACCGTCTCCGTCCCGGATATAGCGCGTGTACGGGCCGATCTGGCGGAAACCGCTGTAACGCAATCCCAGGTTAACTTTCAGCTGGGGGCTTATTTCCCAGTCGTCCTGGATATACAACGCCGCCTCATGCGCATATTTGCGGAAGGCGTTGTCCGGTTTGAAGGTCGTGGTATCCTGTCGCCCGCTGATGGACGACGGCGTGAAGCGGTGATAGATATAGTTGCCGCCGAATTTGAGGTGATGCCTGAAGTTGATGAAATAATCGAAGTCCAGCTTCCCGTTGTAATCCCGGATGCCGGATTGCAGGTTCATGTGGAAGGTTTGCTGGGTAGCGCTGAACTGGAATTTGTAATCGTTGTAGATCAGCGAGGTGTTCATAAAGAGTTTTTTGCTGAACACATGATTCCACCGGAGTGTAGCTGTATTGTTCCCCCAGGGGATATCCGTTTCAAAGCTGCGCCCCGCGTTACGGTAGCGGAAAACATCCCGCCCCACGTAACCGCTCAGGAAAAGGCGGTCTTTATCCGAAAAGCGGTAGTTGATTTTGGCGTTCAGATCGTGGAAGTGGTAGCCCGAACCGTAAAAAGAACTCGTCTTTTTGACAAAGGGTTTGGCCAGCAGGTCCGCGTACGTTCTTCTGCCGGAGATGATAAAGCTCGATTTGTCTTTCTGGATGGGCCCCTGGATGCTAAGCCGGGAGGCGATTGCGCCGATGCCGCCTTCTACCTGGAACACCTGGTTGTTGCCGTCTTTCATGACCACATCGAGCACAGACGACAGGCGTCCCCCATAGCTGGCGGGCATTCCGCCCTTGATCAGGGTCACATCGCGGATGGCGTCTGCATTAAACACGGAAAAGAATCCGAAAAGGTGCCCCGTGTTGTATACCGGCGCTTCATCCAGCAGAATGAGGTTCTGGTCCGGTCCGCCGCCCCGCACATAAAAGCCCGCGTTACCTTCCCCGGCAGCCTGTACGCCCGGCATCAGCTGTATGGCTTTCAGCGGGTCCACTTCCCCCATCAGTGCCGGCAGTTTCTTCATTTGTTCCGTAGCCAGCTCCACTTTGCCCATCTCGGTGTTTTTGACATTTTCGTCTTTGCGTTTTTCCGTGATGACGATTTCGCGGGCCTGGAAGGATTTTGGCACCAGGGAAGTGTTCAGGTTCTGGGAAGCTTTTACCTGGACGGTTCTTTCCTGCGCTTCATATCCCATGAAAGAAAACGCGAGAGTGTATTCGCCCGCCGGCAGCGTGATCGCGTAAAAACCGTACGTATTGGCCTGCACGCCGCTGCTGGTGCCTTTGATGCCGATGCTGGCGCCCATCAGGGATTCGCCGGATGTACTGTCGCGCACATAACCGCTGATGACGAACCGCTGCTGCGCATACGATAGCGTGGAGAAAAAACAGGATAATAAAAGAAAGAGGCGGCAGGCGATTTTCATCCCGAACAGATTGATATGGTTTTAATGATGGGTATGCGGGAAAACAGGAAGTTGGTGATTCAAAGGATACCGGGCGAAACAGGATACTTGTCAAAGGAATACAGGACGAAACAGGAAACGCTTATTCAGGAGTATAGGACTAAATCGGAATCCGGTCATCGAAAGATACGGGAACACTGGACAATACAGGAAACGTTTATTAAGGAGTATAGGACTAAATCGGAAACCGGTCATCAAGGATATGGGAGTATAGGACGAAACGATACAGCTGGTTATTCAAAGGTACTCGGTATGTCGAACAAACTGACGCTCAAAACCTCAGCGTATCCGTCACGGAGCCGCAGTGCAACATTTCATCCCCGAAATATGGATTGACAATTTCCGTTTTATCACTGAGCCAGTGAGCACCGCGGTTATCGAAGGCCATCGGGCAGTATTGGCGGAAAATGGCGGTGTTTTTCAGCGGCGTTACCCTCAGCAGGTCGTATAGCTGGTCGGAAACCATCTGAAAAGCGAGGCGCCGGCCGTCCAGCCCGTTTTTGTCGATCAGCATACCCTCCAGTTCTGCGGAAATCCCCGATGCCTGGCCGGCCAATTGCGCCACCCGGGAGGAGTCGAGCCCTGTACGTGCCACCGGCAGACTGTCGAGGTGATATTTCAATGCCGCAGCCGCCATATCCGCTCCCATTGTGTCTGCCTTGACGAGCGCGGCCGACAGCTGGTAATAGGCGGACATAGTCACTTGCAGGGAATCATAGTACACTGCAGGCAAGGTGGCGGTTACAGCAGTAAGGGGCTGCTCCGCCGCTGCTTTACCGGCGGCATCATCCGCGCCCTGTGGCTGGTTGCAGGCGGCCAGGGAGGCGGCTAATAAAATGATTCCTGAAAAACGACGAATAATCATGATATGTGAATGACGGATTTACAGTGATTGCGGAACAAACCGCCCTGAAACGAGCGCAACTCATTGCAGCAAATATAGCACCAAAAAATATACTATCTTTGCGGGTTTAATAGCAATTTACGTATGCTCATCGCACTGCAGGACATCACATTTGAATTCGGCGCAAGAACCATTATAGAGGATTCTTCCTTGCACATTATTCCGGGCGACCGCATCGGGCTGATCGGCCTGAACGGGACCGGTAAATCCACCCTGCTCCGCATTATCAACGGAGAATATACCATTTCGAAAGGCAGTATAAATAAAATACGCAACCTGAGCATCGGTTTCTTCAACCAGGACCTGCTGAGCTTCGAAACCGACGACTCCATCCTCAATGTAGGCATGACGGCCTTCGAGCAGGCCCTCAAAGTGGAAAAGGAGCTGGAAGAACTGACCGCCAAACTGGAACATTCGCAGGACGAAGCCCTGTTGCATGAGTATAGCGACAAACTCCACGAGTTCGACACCCTTGACGGCTACAATATCCGCCACAAAACGGCCACCGTGCTGGAAGGCCTCGGCTTCAGCACGGCCGACCTGGAACGGCCCTACAACCAGTTCTCCGGCGGCTGGCGCATGCGTGTGCTCCTGGCCCGCCTCATCCTGCAGCAGCCCGACGTGCTGATGCTTGACGAACCGACCAACCACCTTGACCTTCCGTCGATCGAGTGGCTGGAAAAGTACCTGTCCAACTATAGCGGCGCGGTGATCATCGTTTCGCACGACCGGTATTTCCTCGACCGGATGGTCAACAAGATCGTGGAAGTGTACCAGGAACAGCTGCACCATTACGCCGGCAACTACAGCGACTACGAAAAAGAAAAGGTGCTCCGCCGCGAGCTGCAGCAAAGGGCTTACGAAAACCAGCAGGACTATATCCGTCAGCAGGAAAGGTTTATCGAGCGGTTTAAAGCCAAAGCATCCAAAGCCGCGCAGGCCCAGAGTATCGCCAAAAGGCTCGATAAACTTGAACGCGTGGAACAGGTAGACGGCGGCCCGTCCAAAATCCGGATGAACTTTTCCGTAGACAAAATGCCCGGTAAAATCCTCTGCACCCTCGACAATGTCAGCAAATCGTTTGGCGACCTTCATATTCTGAAACATGCCAAAGCGGAGATCAACCGCGGCGATAAAATAGGCCTTATCGGGGCCAACGGTAAGGGGAAGTCCACCCTCCTGCGCGTAATCGCCGGCACGGAGCCCATCCAGGGCAACCGTACCCCCGGTCATAACGTGGTGACCAGCTTCTATGCGCAACACCAGCTGGAAGACCTGCACCTCGACAATGAAATACTCGAGGAACTGAAAAGCTGCGGCAGTGGCAAAACCGAAATGGAACTGCGTTCCCTGCTCGGTTGTTTCCTGTTCCAGGGAGACGATGTGTTCAAAAAGATCCGCATCCTCTCCGGTGGTGAGAAAGCCCGTGTGGCGCTCGCCAAGGTAATCATCAGCCAGGCGAATTTCCTGATGCTTGACGAACCGACCAACCACCTGGACATGAACTCCGTGGAAATGCTCATCGACGCCCTCGGTAAATATGAGGGAAGCCTGGTGCTCGTTTCGCACGACCGTTATTTTGTGAGCAAAACCGCCAACAAAATCTGGGAAATCGTAGACGGGGAAATCAAGGAATTCAAAGGCACCTATACGGAATGGGAAGAATGGAAGAAACGCCAGGCGCTGGCAGCCCAGCCTCCCAAACCCGATAAAAAATCGGCGTCCGCTGCGGCCAGCGTATCCGCTCCTGCACCGGCGCAACCCGTCCAGGCGCCTGCCAATACACCATCAGCCAACAAGCCGATCGACAAGGACCTGAAAAAGGAACTGCAAAAACAACAGCGCCAGTTTCAGCAACTGGAGCAACAGATCGCCGGCCTGAAAGACAAAATGCAACTGCTGGAGGCGGACCTCGCCAACCCGGACATTTACGGTGACAAACAAAAATTCCTCAACGCCGAAACCGCCTATAAAAAGGCCACCGCCGAACTGGAAAAAGCCAATAAGGAATACGAAACCGTATTTGAAAAAGTCATGGAACTGGAAGAAAAAATGCAGGCTTAACAAAACTGTTTTTCGTCTACTAAACGTCCCTCATGGCTCCGCTATGCGGGATGTTTCTTTTACGCCCGGGTTGCCGGCCCAATGTATGTTCAACGTGCATCGAACCGCATTCCATACAATACGTCCTGCTTTAAATCACACCTGGGCGATTTTGTTCAACCCTTTCGTCAAGCCATTTCTCCCCTTCGTGTAGCGCCGCTGTCCCTAAAAAAGCTTACATTTAAATTGCCATATGAACATTCTCAAAAAGATCATCGACTGGCGCCTCCATCACGTGCTTTTCTGGCTGGCATTCTTTGTGGTGTGGATCACATTGCGGATAGATGATTACCCGGACCTCCTGCCCACGATCCTGGCAGGCCTCCTCAAAGTCCTTTCCCTCGCCGGCGCCGTCTATTTCACCAACTATGTTCTCATCCCGAAGTTTCTTTACACCAAAAAATACATCGCGTTCCTCCTCTCCTTCACCGCCCTCGTTTTTGTCACCGGCTTTCTCGTCATCAAACTGCTCGACCTCATCCTGCTGCCCTACGCCTCCAGCATCACCCACTGGCCCAACGCCACCCTCAACAGCCAGCTGTACGACGTGTACATCCCGTTGTTCTTTATGGTAGGCGCCGCGGCAGGCATCAAATTCTATATCGACCAGCTGCGCACCCTCCACCGCCTCCAGAGCGCCCTGCGGGCCGGCGCGGAACAGGAGTTGCAATACCTTCGTTCCCAGATCAACCCGCATTCGCTTTTCAATTCTCTCAATACCATCTATTTCCTGATCGATAAAGAAAACAAACCGGCCCGCGAAACGCTGATGAAATTTTCGGAATTGCTCCGCTACCAGCTGTACGACTGCAATACGGAAAGCATCGGCATCGAACGGGAGGTGCAATATCTCCGTAACTATGTAGCCATACAGCGGCTGCGGCACGACGAGCAATACGACATACAATTCGACAGTGCTGCGAGCGTACGCGATTTCAACATCGCCCCGCTCCTGCTGATCCCCTTTGTTGAAAACGCATTCAAACATGTATCGTCGCACTTGTCCCCGAATTCCATCCACATCAGCATGGACATGACGGGGGGCCGGTTTTGCCTCCGCGTACGGAATACCCGGGAAGAAAAAAATACCGGTGCTGCCGGCGGCATCGGCCTGGCCAACGTCAAAAGAAGACTGGAACTGCTGTACCCGGAGAAATACGACCTGCATATACAAAACGGCGGCGATCTTTATTCCGTGACCCTCAATCTGCAAGTAACATGACTATCCGTTGCCTCATCGTGGACGATGAACCGCTTGCCCGTAAAGGCCTGAAAGAATATATAGAAGATGTCCCTTTCCTGGAACTGGCCGGGGAATGTGACTCTCCCGTGAAAGCCGCCGCCATCCTGCAGACGCAGCCGGTGCAGCTGCTCTTCCTCGACGTCCAGATGCCGCGGATGACCGGCATCGAATTCCTCCGTTCCCTACCCCAGCCGCCGCTGGTCATTTTCACGACCGCGCACCCGGACTATGCCGTGGAAAGCTTTGAGCTCAACGCGCTGGACTACCTGCTGAAGCCGATATCGTTCGAACGATTCATGAAAGCCGTCATGAAAGCAAGGGCGTACATGGACGTGCATCAGAAAAAAGATGCGGACTATTTTTTCATCAAATGCGATAACAAACTCGAAAAAATAAATTTCCAGGATGTGCTGTTTGTGGAGGCGCTGCAGAACTATGTGGCCGTTCATACCACCCAGCGCAAATTCACGACCTACCTCACCTTCAAAGGCGTGGAAGAATACCTGCCGGCGGAGCGGTTTATCAAAGTCCACAAGTCGTTCATTGTGGCCGTCGACAAAATAGACAGCATTGACGGGAACGAGCTGGTCATCGGCCAGCATCATATCCCCATCAGCCGCAACCTGAAAGACGAAGTAATGGAAAAAATCCTGAACAAACGGTACCTCCGGCGGTAGCGCTTACCGCTTCCTGCGCTTATTAAACAGCATCAGCCCTTTATCGATCCCTTTCCGCAGCTGCGCCTGTTCTTCTTCCGGCAATGCCAGTACGTCCGTACATTCCTGGCTGCAGCAGCCGTTATATTTAGCCGCGCATTTTTCGCATTGAATAAACAGAAGGTGGCAGCCTTCATTGGCGCAATTGGTATGAGTATCGCAGGGCTCGCCGCACTGGTGGCACTGGCTGATGACGTCGTCGCTGATGCGCTCGCCGAGCCGCTCGTCGAACACGAAGTTTTTACCCTTGAATTTATTGGGCAGGCCTTGTTCCCTTGCCTTGTTGGTGTATTCGATAATACCGCCCTCGAGGTGGAACACGTTTTTAAAGCCCTGGTGCAACATATAGGCGGAAGCCTTTTCGCAACGGATGCCGCCGGTGCAGTACATGATGATGTTTTTTTCTTTATGCTCCTGCATCATCTCCACCGCCATCGGCAATTGTTCCCGGAAAGTGGCGGAAGGTACCTCCAGCGCCTTGTCAAAATGCCCCACCTCATATTCGTAGTGGTTGCGCATGTCGATGATCACCGTATCCGGGTCCTCGGTCAGCCGATTGAACTCCGCGGCATTGACGTACCGGCCCCGGTTGTCCATGTCGAACGAAGGATCGGTGATACCGTCGGCCACGATTTTATCGCGCACTTTGATCTTTAATACCCAGAACGATTTCCCATTATCATCCACCGCAATGTTCAGGCGGATGCCATTGAGGAAAGGAATCGCGTACAGTTGTTGCTTAAACGCCTCAAAATGATGCTCGGGAATACTCACCTGTGCATTGATGCCTTCGTGCGCCACGTAAACGCGGCCAAACACACCAATTTGTGAGAGGGAAAGATACAGGCTGTCTCTGAACGCCTGCGGGTCTGCAATTTTGGCGTACTGGTAGAAAGAAACAGTCACGCGCCTAAATGTTTCTGCCGCGAGCTTTTGCTTCAGCTCCGTGGCAGACAATCTGTTATGTAATACCATCTTTGAATTTTAAGGACGAACGCCGGTCGAACAAAATTCTGTTATCGCCTTGATTCCCAACGGCAGTAGGGAATTTTACTTCCCCGGAACATGCCGGACGGAAAATCGGACTGCCAGACAATACTCTGCTGGCAGCGCCGCAAAGTTATGAAAAATCTTTTCCACATCCGGTACAACAGTAGCCTCACAAGATAAAATATTGAAAACCACAACAAATTATCTAAATCATTCATTTATAGAGAATCGTCATGCAAGTTATCCCCCAAAAGTATGGCACGATATTCGAAAATTGTCTGGTAACGCATGAGATCGCCCCCGTGAGGACAGTACAATTATTTAACCCTAAACGCAAACCTATATGAATATTTATGCGTACTACTTTTTCGCAGTGGTTTTAGGCCTTTGGGCATACCGGCTGGCAGTTTATTTTTTCGGTGGTGAGAAAACGCCAAAAAATTCTTCGGCAAGAAATTACCGGAGGAGGATACAACGTTCCTGACAAAATATTCAGGCAAGCAAAAAACATGGGGCTGATGGAAAAGCAGGCAAGGCTTTTCTGTCAGCCCCGGATTTTTTCTATTGGATTTGTAAATCCCTTTTTCTATTTTTAGTTCAGGTAACTATTCCACGATATGTTTGCACCGCGTTGAGGGCGCTTGATTTCCAGCCAGCTTCCGATTCCCTTTCAGTTGTACCTGATGCCGCCTGTTGAGTAAACCATGCAGCACATCTCTGACATAGCTGCTGCGTTTCCACCCTTGCGTCGGCCACTGCGGGTTATCACTATTCGAATTTAAAGGCGCTGCCAAGGATACCACCGAAGCCAATGCGAACACCTACACGCGTATCGGCCTGGCTCTGATAGCCGGCCACCACGTCTACCCTGATCACTTTGAAAATATTTTCCAGTCCTGCGAATACTTCCACATAATTATTGGCGCGGTTTACATAGAATGCGTTCGAACCGGCTACCAGGTTCCATTTCAGCCGGTTGAACAACGGGATTTTATTGGTCAGTAAACCGTTGAAATGATGTTCAATGTTGTAGGTCGCATACAAACCCGCAGATGTGCTGTACTGGTAATACGGCGCCAGCTGGAAACTATTGACGTATTTGATGTTGTAAAAAGTCTGGTTGCCGTTAAAATGCTGCAGATCGGGGATGCTGACCTTTTTGCTGTTCAGGAAACCGCCTGCCGACACATTGTACTGCACCGCCCCGAACAATTTAAAGTTCTTATCGCCGCGCACGCCGAATTTCCACTTATCGAAATCCGCATCCAGGAAACCTTTGGTGTACTGGAATGAGAACGTGGGATAATCGGAGCCGATGGCCTGCCGGTAGCGCGGGTATTCTATAAAACGCTGCCCCGGCTGGTAACGCAGCCCTACCGATGCCGCCAATACCTGCTCCCGCACAAAAGGCAGGTGGGCCAGCTCCTGCGGATGGTTGGGTGTAAAAGTTTTTTTGCCGTCTTTAAACAGTACGAAGTCGGTGGTATTTTCCAGCGGAATGCGATCCTCGTACGTCACATCGGCGCTGAGCTGCATGGCGTTCTGGAAGTTCCGCGAAAACTGTGCTTTCCCGAACCAGGCTTCGTACAGTTTCATGTAATTCTCTTTCAGGAGCAGTGTGTACAACGAGTTCATGACCGGGCCGATAGGGTTTTCGCGGTTGAACTGCTGCACTTTTTTACCGCCGGAAAGCGTCCACACGTTACGCGATCCGAAACCGTCTTCGTTGTTGCCGAACAGGCGCAGGCTGGTGTATGCATTGAGGTGCGAATTGCTGAAGCCGTACCGGATGTTGTTTGTCCAGTTCAGCACACGGCGGTTACGCAGGCTGAAGGTCACGCCAGGCTCAACGGCCACCGACAAACCTTCCACCGTATTGTAACTCAGGCCGCTCAGCAGCGACCGCATGTGAAACCGGTGCGTCCGGATGGTGGTGTCGCTTTTGAAATACCAGGTGTGCCCCCAGCCGTTCAGTGCGATATCGTCCAGCTTCACCGGCTGCGGCTTTTTGCGCAGGGAATCGAGGTGGTACTTTGACCGGGCGGAATCACGCCGCGCGCGGGCGGTGCTGTCTTTCACCCGGAAATCCTTCGCTTCGTCCGCTTCCAGCGGCACGGGCCGGATACTGTCCCAATACTTCACATTCCGGTCGCCCGCATCTTTTTCGTACCGCATGATCACTTTATTGAAAAATCCTTTCGGGAACACGGGATGCAGGTTGTAGTTCGAATATACCTGCACGGAATTGGCCACGAGGTCGAACCCGAACATCTTCAGCGCGATGTACACCACCTGGTCTTTCGTACGCCATACTTCCGGCGTTACGGGCACATGCGTCTGGCGGATAATGAGTGTATCGATCAGCTCCAGCTGGTATTCCTTGGTGAGCATCAGGTCGGTGCTGTGAATGCGCCAGTCGTCTTCCGTAATATAAATATACCCGGCAAAGAGCGGTTCGTATTTGCGGCGGGGAATGACTTTGATTTTGTTCACGAGTTTATTGTCGTCCAGAAAAGTACCTTCCAGCCTGTACTTGTAATACAGCAGCGCGTTCTGCGAAATGGGCGAAATGAATCCCCGCGGGCCCAGCTGGGATGTGATGGCTTCCACGTTGTTGTCGTAAAAACTGATGGTGGCGGGAATGCTGAAACCCAGGCCCCCGCCGCTTTGCCGGCTGGAGAGCACATCCAGTTTGGTGTTGGGCGCGTCGTAATTCACACGGGTAACGGATTCCGACAAACCGAAGATCCCCTTCCCCGTGGAATCCACACCGATTTCGTCCGTATCTATTTTCTGGCCGAAAACCTTTTTGGGCATCCTGCGCATTTTCGCCAGCAATTTCATGTAGGTATCGACCGTGTATTTTTTGAGCTGGCTTTGGTAGAAAGAGCGTTTTTTGATCGCCTGGCGGATGATGGCATAGGCGGGATCTTCGCCACCGGATTTGATCACCACTTCCTTGATCTGCATGCTGAGCGGCTCCAGCACAAAGTCGAGCTGCACCGGCGCTTCGCCTGCCTGCACCGGCTTCTCCATTTTGCGGTAGCCCATATACTGGCAAATGATGGTGTAGGCGCCCGCGGCAACTTCCAGCTGGTACAGGCCGTCGGCGTTGGTGGTAACGCCGTTGGTGGTGCCTTTGATCATGACGGTAGCGAACGGCAGCCGGTCCCCTTTCTGATTGGTGACGGTACCGCGGATAAGTGAGGCATGGGCTTGAGCGGCAACAAACAAAAACAGGGTAAGGAGTAAATATTTCATCATATATCAAAAATAACGGATGGCCTTACACGATATATGCGCCAGTTGCTGTTTTAAAGCAACTTTAACATGTCTTTCCCAATACCGCCTGGATAAGTTCAGGTGCCGGCTATGCCGTCTTTTTGTACCGCAGCACGGACGCCGATAGTGCGCTGAGTGCGCCGACGATGCCGCCAAGCACGGCGGTAATCACCACCATCATGCCGGGGGAAGAAGATTTCAGGATGAGATTGGCCATACGGGTGGCCAGGATGTGATCGTTGCGGGCGTCCATCATCGTGGCCAGGATGCCCCACAGGAGGAACACGGCCAGGAATCCGCTGATGAATGCTTTACCGGGAGATTGCGGGTATAACAGGGCTATTAAAAACGCAGCGAGGGCCACACTCCACCAATCCAGAAAAATACCAAGGATATAACCGGTCGCCGCCGTTAATAATAGGGAGAGGATAAAACGCATAGAACAGACAATATTAAACAGTACTCAATTTAAGGAATCCGGCAAATATGCGGGCTGTCATTTTGGGGGCGATGGCCGGGTTATAAAAAAAGCCGTTGCGGGTGCCTGTTGTAGCGCCCTGCAACGGCATAAAAATTTATTTGCTGGCTTCGAGCGCCTGCTGCACATCCTGGAGGATGTCGCCGATGTGCTCGAGCCCTACGGAGATACGGATAAGACCCGGGGTGATGCCCACGTTCAGCCGTTCCGCCTCGCTGAGTTTGGCGTGGGTGGTGGAAGCGGGATGTGAAGCGATGCTGCGGCTGTCGCCCAGGTTGGCCGTGAGGCTCAGCAGTTCGAGTTTGTCGAGGAAGCGCCGCCCTCTCTCGAGGCCGCCTTTCAGTTCAAAACAAACGATACCGCCGCCGCCGCTCATCTGTTTCTTCGCGATGGCATGTTGGGGATGGCTTGGCAGGAAGGGGTATTTCACCCATTCGAGGTGGGGGTTGCCTTCCAGTGCGGTCGCCAGCGCCAATGCGCTACCGGAGTGGCGCTCCATACGCACGTGCAAAGTTTCCAGCGCACGGCTCAGTACCCAGGCATTGAAGGGCGATAAAGCCGGGCCGGTGCTGCGGCAGAAGGCATACACTTCATTCACCAGTTCTTTGCGGCCCAGTACGATGCCGCCCAGTACGCGCCCCTGCCCGTCGATCCACTTGGTGGCGGAATGCGTTACGAGGTCTACGCCCAGTGAAAGCGGCTTTTGCAATACCGGTGTGGCAAAACAGTTATCGACGTTGATGATGACGTTGTGCCGCTTCGCGATGCTGACCAGCGCTTCCAGGTCCACCAGGTCGAGGCCGGGGTTGGAGGGCGTTTCCACGAAAATCATTTTGGTATTGGGTTTGATCAGCGCTTCGACACTTTCCGGTTTGGTGAGGTCGAAGTACGTATGCTCAATGCCCCATTTGGGCAGGAATTTCGTGATCACGGTGTGGGTGGAACCGAACACCGAGGCGGAAGACAGCAGGTGGTCGCCCGTTTTCAGGAAGGCCATAAAGCTGCCGAATACGGCGCTCATGCCCGAAGCGGTGGCAAAGCCTGACTCCGCGCCTTCCAGCGCACACATGCGGTCGATGAACTCCTGTACGGAGGGGTTGCTGAAACGGGTATAGATATAAGCATCCGTTTCATCGGCGAAAGCAGCGCGCATCGCCTCCGCATCTTCATAACAGAAGCTGGAAGTGAGGTACAGCGGGCCGCTGTGCTCCATGTGCGAGGTGCGTTCGGATTGTATCCTGATAGCCTGGGTTTCCGGATGATAGGTTGGCTTGTTCTTTTTCTTCATCAGTTCTTTACTTTAAAATCAGCTATTGAGCTTTACTTCCCATGTCAGGCTGGTTTTGCCCTGGCGGAGGGTTTCCGCAACAGAGCAGTATTTGTTCATGGAAAGTTCCACGGCGCGCGCCGCTTTGTCCGCGTCAATATTACCGCTGAGGTGAAACACGATATGCGCTTTTTCCCAGAGGGACGGCTCTTTGCCCTTTTCCCGCTCGGCTTCGATTTCGATACGGAAGTCTTTAATTTCCTGGCGCTGTTTTTTGAGGATCATCACCACGTCGATGGCGGAACAGCCTCCCAGGCCCATGATCAGCATCTGCATGGGGCGTACGCCGTTGTTCTTGCCGCCGTTCTCCACGGAGGAATCCATTAAAACCTTGTGGCCCTGTTCGTCCACCGCTTCCATGTTAAAGCCGTCGTCTATTCTTTGTAAAGCGATCTTCATATGTGTTTGCTGGTATTTGACTACAAAAATACTGGTAAACCGGTAAAATACTAAATAACGGCGGAGATTATATGACAAGCCGCATTCATAAGCCGGAATATGTGACCTGTAATTTGTAATTAGAAGCTGACTTTTGTAGGTTTGCGCAAATTTTGTTGAAAGTTGTCGTTGCAAACCTTCCATAGCCATCAACCATTTACGCTCGAATCCGGCGAAGTATTGCCCGGCCTGGAGATTGCCTATCATACATACGGAACGCTCAACCGTCATGCGGATAACGTGGTATGGGTATGCCATGCCCTCACGGCCAATTCGGACGTGGCCGACTGGTGGCAGGGGCTCATCGGCGACGGCCGCGTCATCGACCCGGCGCGCCACTTCATCGTATGCGCCAACATCCTCGGGAGCTGCTATGGCACCTCGGGCCCGCTCAGCACCAATCCCGCCACGGGAGCACCCTACTACCGCAGCTTTCCGCAGGTCACCATCCGCGACATCGTACATGCGCACATCCTGCTGCGCAAACACCTCGGCATCGAACACATTCACCTGCTGGTAGGCGGTTCCATGGGCGGCTACCAGGTGATGGAATGGGCACTGATAGAACCGGAGCGCATCGGCAAACTGTTCCTGCTCTGC
The DNA here is from genome assembly GCF_003813775.1 of Chitinophaga lutea. NCBI lineage: Bacteria > Pseudomonadati > Bacteroidota > Chitinophagia > Chitinophagales > Chitinophagaceae > Chitinophaga > Chitinophaga lutea. Next base: position 597,245 of record NZ_RPDH01000002.1, read on the forward strand.
ACCGGTGCGGCCGAAAGCCCCTGGGGCATCGCCGTTCATACCGCCCAGCGCCTCGCCATCGAGGCGGACGGTTCCTGGGAAGAAGCACAGCCCCAGGCCGGCGCCAAAGGCCTCAAAGCGGCCAGGGCCATCGGTATGCTCACCTACCGGAACTACCAGACCTTTGTCCGCACACAGAGCGATCCCGACAAAGAAAAGACGGACCATTTCCGGGCATCGTCCTACATCCAATACCAGGGCGACAAACTGGTGAAACGCTTCAATGCCCAGAGCTACTGGCTGCTCACCAAGGCGATGGACAGCCACAACATCGCCCGCGGCCGCCACGACGATATTACCACCACCCTGCGGCAGATCACCCAACGGACCCTGCTGATCGGTATTACCAGTGATATCCTTTGTCCGCCCGAAGAACAGGTATTGCTCGCCACTCACATGTACAATACCATTTACCATGAGATCGACTCTCCCTATGGCCACGACGGGTTCCTGATTGAATTCGAAAAAATAGGCCGCATCCTGAGCAGGTTTCTGGAGCAGGAATAATAATATCAGATTTATTTGCCCTTTTAATTAGCTATTAATCAAAGCTTTAATGGAAAACTTTTCGTTTTTCCAAAAAAGCGTTAACTTCTGATTAAATTTTATAATACCAAATGCACCAGTAAACGGCCACGTGTATATTTTCCTTATATTTAATTTAAGCATTATCTAAATACTGTATCAGCCAATATCCTCTCATTAAATTCTCACTTTATGAAATGCATTTTACGTATGCTGTGCCTGCTTGTTATCATATTGCCGGCCTCCCGGCAAATATCGGGCGCACAAACCCAGCACGTTATAACGGGCACAGTTGTTAACTCCTCCAACAGTCAGGGCCTGCCCGGGGTGAGTGTCAGCGTAAAAGGGGCCGCTACAGGGGCAGTGACCAACAGCAGCGGCGAGTTCCGCGTCACCACTACCCGCTCCCTGCCATTGACCCTTATTTTCTCCTATGTAGGTTTTTCATCACAGGAAGTGACCGTTACGGATGCAGGGCAGGCCGTAAACGTGCAGCTCGTTTCCACCGAAATACTCGGGCAGGAAGTAGTGGTATCTGCCAGCCGTGTTGCAGAAAGCATCCTGCAATCGCCGGTATCGATCGAAAAGCTGGATACGCGGGCCATCAAATCCACGCCCGCTCCCACTTTCTACGACGCCATGGCCAATATGAAAGGTGTAGAAATGAGCACTCAGAGCCTCACCTTCAAATCCGTGAATACCCGTGGTTTCAACAGCAACGGTAACACCCGTATGCTGCAGCTGATCGACGGTATGGATAACCAGGCGCCCGGTCTGAACTTCTCCGTGGGCAACATCGTAGGCATTACCGAGCTGGACATGGATAACGTGGAAATCCTCCCTGGTGCGGCCTCCGCGCTGTACGGCCCCAACGCCCTCAACGGTATTGTGCTACTGAACAGTAAAAGCCCCTTCCAGTATGAAGGCCTCAGCGCCAATATAAAAACCGGGCTGCTGAACGAGTCCGGCAGAAGCAGCGCCACCACCGGATATTATGATGTGTCCGTACGTTACGCCAAAGCATTCAATAATAAATTCGCCTTCAAGGTGAATCTCGGTTATATCAAGGCAGACGACTGGCAGGCATATGATAAGCGCGACCAGAGCCTGCTCAACGGCCGCAACCTCAAAACAGGCGACCGTTCCAACCCAGGTTATAACGGCGTGAATATTTATGGTGATGAAACCAACGTGAACATGTACGGCAGCCTCCGGCCTGTAGCTACTACGCCCGGTCCCGGCAATGCCCTGGGCAACGGCATCGCACAGTTCGCCGCACAGGCAGGCCTGCCTGCCGCCACCATATTCAGCGCATTCATGCCCGACAGTGCCAACACCTTTGTTTCCCGCACCGGCTATGACGAACGCGATCTGGCCGACTACGATACCAAAAACCTGAAAGCCAACGTGGCCCTGCACTACCGGATACAAGGCAACCTGGAGGCCATTGCCCAGGGCAGCTACGGTACCGGTACTACCGTATACACCGGCGCAGACCGCTACTCTATCAAAAACTTTCGCATGGGCCAGTACAAACTGGAATTGCGAAGCGATAACTTTTATGTACGCCTGTATACCACACAGGAACGTTCCGGCGATTCATACGCCGTGGGTACGCTGGGCTCGGGCATCAACGAAGCCTGGAAGCCCAGCACCACCTGGTTCCAGCAGTATTTCGGCACTTATGCAGGCGCCGCTTTCCCGGCATTCGTGACGGCCTTCCAGCAGGCCAGGGCCGGGGGGCAATCGCCGCAGCAGGCATTCGGCACCGCCTCTGCCGCCATTAAAGGCAACGCTGCCGGTTACCATGATGCCGCCCGTAAAGCGGCCGACCAGGGCCGCCTCCTCCCCGGCACCCCTGAATTCGACGCCGCTGCCAACAAGGTGAAAGACAAACCCATTCCCGGCGACCTCGCCACCGGCATCGGAGCCAAGTTCATGGACAAAACCAACCTTTACCAGGCCGAGTTCATGTACAACTTCAAGAACCAGATCGACTTCATGGAGCTGATGGTCGGCGGTAACTACCGTGTATATGCGCTCAACTCCGAAAAAACCATCTTCGCGCTCGACGACAACGGGAAGGAATTCCGGATCAACGAATACGGCGGCTATGTACAGGTTGGTAAAAAACTCCTTGAAGACAACCTGAAACTCTCCGCAGCGTTGCGTTACGACAAAAATGAAAACTTCGAAGGGCAGTTCAGCCCCCGTGTTTCCGCGGTGTATACATTCCTGAAAACACAGAACCTGCGGGCCTCCTATCAAACCGGTTTCCGCATCCCCCATACACAGGATCAGTACATCGACCTGCTCACGCCGCAAGCCCGCCTGCTGGGTGGTCTGCCTTTCCTGCGCGAACGATACGGGCTCGACAAATCGCCTGTATTCACACTGGAATCCGTACAGGCCGGTGCGCCCAAACAGTATACTTTCCGGGAGTTCAAACCTGAAAAGATCATTGCATTCGAGCTGGGGTATAAAGGCCTCATTGCCGGCAAGTTGCTGATAGACGCTTACGTGTATTCCAACACCTTCAAAAACTTCAACGGCTCACAGGTACTGGTGAAACCGCTCGCTTCCGGTGGCAGGGAGATCTACTCCATCCCCGTGAACTACGAAAAAGACCTGAAATCGTGGGGCTGGGCGCTGGGGCTCGATTACAGCCTGCCCGCCAACTTCGTTGCGGGTGGTAACGTATCGTTCAACAAACTGCGCGACGAAGATGAGCTTGGCAGTTTCCAGGCCATGTACAATACGCCGCGGTACCGGTACAATATCTACGTGGGCAACCGCAACATCGCCAACTCCAACTTCGGGTTCAATGTTACCTGGCGCTGGCAGGAAGCGTTCATCTGGTCATCTTCTTTCGTAGGCCCGGCCGTGCGGGTGAGCAACCAGGGCGAAATACCCGCCTACGGCACGTTAGATGCGCAGGTAAGCAAACTGTTCCCGAAACCCCGCATCACGGTGAAAATCGGCGGTGCCAACATCACACAGAACACTTATGTTCAGTCGTGGGGGAACCCCACCGTGGGTATGCAGCTGTATGCAGCCATCGGATACAATCTCTAACCTGACTACTTCTTACTTTGCCATAATAGCGAAGGCCTCCCGGATTTCCGGAAGGCCTTCTGATTTTGTTGTAACCCTCATGATTGCTCATGGGTATCTTTGGTCTATACGTTGAAGCGGAAATGCATCACATCCCCGTCGCTCACAACGTACTCTTTGCCTTCAATGCGTAAACGGCCGTTATCGCGGGCTGCGGCCTCTGAGCCGAATTTCACGAAATCCTCATAAGAAATCACTTCCGCCTTGATAAAGCCTTTTTCGAAATCGGTGTGGATCACGCTGGCCGCCTGCGGTGCTTTCCAGCCCTGATGAATGGTCCAGGCCCTTACTTCCTGCACGCCGGCGGTGAAGTAAGTGATGAGGTCCAGCAGTTTATAAGTGGAACGGATCAGGCGGTTCAGGCCCGGTTCGGTCAAGCCGTATTCTGAGAAGAACAGTTCTTTATCCGCGGGATCTTCCATTTCGGTGATCTGTGCCTCAATGGAGTTGTTCATCACGATCACCTCCGCCTTTTCCGCTTTTACGGCTTCTTTCAGGGTTTCGGAAAACTTGTTGCCGGTGAGCAGCGAGCCTTCGTCTACGTTTGCCACGTACAGAACGGGTTTTTCGGTGAGCAGGAAAAGGTCGGCGATGGCTGCACGCTCTTCTTTGCCGAGGCTCAGCTCACGGATGTTTTTACCTTGCTCGAGATGTTCCTTGCAGCGTTTCAGCACTTCAAACTCGGCTTTGGCTTTGGGGTCGCCGCCGGTTTTAGCCATTTTCTCGGTGCGTGCGATTTTTTTCTCCACGCTTTCCAGGTCCTTGAGCTGCAGCTCGGTATCGATGATCTCCTTGTCGCCTACAGGGTTGATGGGTCCTTCGTCGCGGAGGATGTTTTCGTCTTCAAAACAGCGGATAACATGCACGATGGCGTCTACCTCACGGATGTTGGCCAGGAACTTGTTACCCAGGCCCTCTCCTTTGCTGGCGCCCTTCACGAGGCCCGCAATGTCTACGAACTCGATAGTGGTCGGCACGGTGCGATTGGGCTTCACCAGTTCTTCCAGTTTGGCGATCCGCTCGTCCGGAACGTCTACCAGGCCAACGTTCGGCTCAATGGTGCAGAAGCGGTAATTGCTGGCCTGCGCTTTGGCGGAGTTGGAAACTGCATTAAATAAAGTAGATTTTCCCACATTCGGTAATCCTACAATTCCTGCTTGTAAAGCCATTTCTTCAAAAATTTGCGCAAAGATAGTGCATATCACCGAGTAATAGCGTGTTAAAATTTACTATTTTGTCCCCCGTCCGGGAGAATTGTCCGACAGACATGCCCGGATACTACCAAATTATACATTATGGCATTAAATTATGTTTGGATCGCCTTTTTTGTGATCGGGTTTATCGTGGCGCTGTGCAAACTCATTTTCCTCGGGGATACCGAGATTTTCGGGAAAATGATGACCGGCACTTTCGAAAACGGCAGAACGGCGGCTGAAATAGCCATCGGCCTCACCGGGGTGATGACTTTCTGGCTGGGCATCATGCGGGTGGGCGAAAAGGCGGGCATGATCGAACTGCTGGCCAAATGGGTGAACCCGCTGTTTTCCAGGCTTTTTCCGGACATTCCGCCGAAGAACCCGGCCATGGGCTCCATTGTAATGAACTTTTCGGCCAACGCCCTGGGGCTCGACAATGCGGCCACCCCCATCGGGCTGAAGGCTATGAAGGAGCTGCAGCAAATCAACCCTGATAAAGAAACCGCCAGCAACGCGCAGATCATGTTCCTGGTGCTGAATACAGCCGGCATCGCCATCATCCCAACTTCCGTGATGGCCATGCGCCTTTCCATGGGCGCCGCCAACCCGGCGGATATTTTCATCCCCACCATGATCGGTACGTTCATTTCTTTTATTGCCGGTATCATTGCGGTGGCCGCCGTACAGCGCATCAACCTCTTCCGCCTGCCCATCCTCGTTTTCGTGGGTGGTTTTATACTGGCGATCTACGGCATCTATGCCCTCATGCACAATATGCCCACCGATAAAATCGCATCCGTAACGGCTACCGCCGGCGGCATCATCATCTTCGGCATTATCCTCTCTTTTATCCTGATGGGCGTGAAGAAAAAGATCAACGTGTACGAAACGTTCATCGACGGGGCCAAAGAAGGGTTTACCACGGCAGTGATGATCATTCCCTACCTCGTGGGCATCCTCGTGGCCATCGGCGTATTCAGGGTAACGGGCTGCCTCGATTTTATCACCAACGGCATCGGCATGGCGGTGGCCGCGCTGGGGCTGAACACTGACTTTGTGCCCGCCCTGCCGGTAGGTATCATGAAACCCTTCAGTGGCGGCGGTGCGCGGGCGCTGATGGTGGATATCATGAAAACCTACGGTGCCGATTCTTTCCAGGGCCGCATGGCCTGTATACTGCAGGGTTCCACTGAAACCACGTTTTATATACTGGCCGTGTACTTCGGTTCGGTCAATATCAAAAAAACAAAATATGCCCTCGCCTGCGGGCTCATTGCGGATGTGGTGGGTATCATCGCGGCGATCGCCATCGGATATTTCTTTTTTCACTAACCATTAAATGATGCCAAAACAGAAACCATTACATGAAGACTGGATTGCAGTGATACTGGCCTTTGCCGGCATCCTGCTCATTTTGCTGGGCCTGCGCCCGGCTATGCCTAAATTCGACTGGAACCACGTGAGCGAGCTTGGCGAAAAGCTCACCAGCACCGCCAACCTTGGCCGTATGGGCGTGCTGTACCTCTGGATGCTTGGGAGCCTCCTGATCGCCTTTGTGCTCGGCGGGAAAAAAATCACTGCACAGCTGGCCACCGGCCTGCTGGCCATCATGCTCATTTCGATGTTCGCACAGGTGATCACCGGCCAGGCCGGCGTGAAAGACCTCGGCATCGAAATCGTGCTGTTCAGCCTGCTGCTGGGCCTTTTTATCAGCAACGTCACCGGCCTGCCGGGTTTCATCAAACCCGCGTTGCAAACCGAACTGTTCATCAAAACCGGCCTGGTGCTGCTCGGCACGGGCATTATTTTCCAGGAACTGGTGAAAGGCGGCGGGCTCGGCGTATTGCAGTCCGTGGTGGTGGTGTTCACCGTATGGTATTTTACGTTCTGGCTCTGTAAAAAATTCCGCCTCGACGACGAGTTCCGGATGATGATATCCAGCGCCGTGAGCATCTGCGGCGTATCGGCGGCCATCGCCACTTCCGGGGCCATCGAAGGTGACAACAAAAAACTCAGCCACGTGATTTCCCTGGTGCTGATCGTGGCCATTCCCATGATGATTTTTATGCCGTATGTAGCCCGGTGGATGAATATGCCGCCCGAAGTAGCGGGCGCCTGGCTCGGCGGCACCATCGATACGTCCGGCGCCGTAGTGGCGGCGGGCACGCTGCTTGGCGAAGAAGCGCTGAAGTACGCCACACTGGTGAAATTTTCGCAGAACGTACTGCTCGGCATCGCGGCATTTCTCATTTCCGTTTGGTGGACATACTCCAAAAAAGAAGGCAACCAGGCCAAACCGGGACTGGGCACCATCTGGGAGCGTTTCCCGAAATTCGTGCTGGGTTTCATCGTGGTGTCGCTGGTGTTTTCTTTCCTGCTCACCCCGGGCCTCGTGAAGGAAGTGAAAGGCAGCATCAAAGACCTGCAGACCTGTTACTTTGCCCTCGCCTTTGCCTGCATCGGCCTTGAAACAAAATTCACCGACATCTTCAGAATGGAAAATGGCCGCCCTGCCATGGCCTTCATCATCGCGCAGGTGTTCAATATCCTGATCACGCTTGCCATGGCGTATCTCGTATTCGGCGGGATACTGTTCGGCAAACTATGATATTTCACAACAAGTAACGCAAGCCGCTGCCTTCCGGTGCAGCGGCTTTTTTATGTCACTTCAACGGGCATTTCCGTCATTTCAGCGCCGGCCATGCCCGCCGGCAGCGCATTTCACCCCACCTTTGCGACACATTAATCGTAACCCCTTTTATCAAACAGCTCATGAAAAAGACAGTATTCCTGCTATTGATCGCAGGCGCAGCATTCACGGCCTGCAAAAAAGACAAAAACAACGGCGGCCAACCCAACATCACGAAGTACATCACGAAGATGACAGAAAAAGATGCAGAAGGACTGGAAACGACGATCGACTTTACCTGGAACGCAAAGAACCAGCTCGTCACCCTGACCGACAGCGACGGCCCCACCCGCACGTTCACATACGACGGCGCCGGGCGGCTCATTAAACAGAAAATGGAAAACGGCGACGAAAGCGAGGAATACACCTTCACCTACACCGCCGCAGGCCTTCCCGAAAAATATGTACGCCGGAGCGTGGACGGAAATGGCGACGAAGGGGTGTTTAACGGCGTTTACACGATCACGGACGGCAAGGTGAGCAAGATCTTCGAAAAGGACACGGACCCGGAAAGCGGGCACGAAACATACGTAGAATTCGGCTATGCAGCTAACAACCTGGCAACGGTTACCGCGGTGGCAGGCAATAACGGCACACAGGACCCGGTTACCAAGGCGGTGATCACCCTCACCCACGGTTCCAAAAGAAACCCGGCAGCGGCCATGCAGCTGAAATACGCCCTCACGTCGGAACTTGCGATAGAGGCCTACTCCGCCAACGAGATCAAAACGCTGACCATGAAGTTCCTCGGCAATACCCTCACCAGCACCACTACCTACGAATATGATGCAGCCGGGTTCCCCACTTCATCGCAGACGAAGGAAGAAGACAGCGACGATGTAACGAAGACGACCTACCAGTATAAATAATTGTTTTGCCAAATTGTTTTGCCAAATTGTTCCCCAAAACACAGCGGCCGGCTCATCTATCTGAGCCGGCCGCTTTTGTAATGCAGTTGCAAATCACCCGTCGTATTTGCCGGTCTTGTCTTCGATCGACACGTCGGCATCCTGGTTGTTCTGGATTTTGATGTACACCAGCAGTTGCCCCGCTCCTGCCTTGAAACACACTTCCTGCGTACGTTTCACGATATCCATGAGCTGGTCGTATGTGCCCTCCATCACGGTTTCGAACGGGCACACCCTGTATTTGACGCCGGATTGCTGGATCACGGCGATGGCTTCGTCTACAACGGCGTATACTTTATCGGAGGCCACCTGCGGTAAAATTTGCAGGGCCAGATTGATGGTACGTTTATGCATGGTTTTATTTTTTCCTCAGTTGTACCTGGTACAAATCGCTGCGAAGATCTTTCAGGTTCTGCACACTTCCAAATGCATGCAGTTCTTTGAGCAGTACCAGGTCTACGTCCGCTACCACGATCATTTCCGTGTTGGGGGTAGCATCCGCCTTTACGCCGGTGACGGGGAACGCGAAGTCGGACGGGGTTAGCACGGCTGACTGTGCATATTGCAGATCCATGTTGTTTACCTGCGGAAGGTTACCCACACAGCCTGCAATGGCTACGTAACATTCATTTTCGATGGCGCGGGCCTGTGCGCAGAAACGCACGCGGTTGTAGCCGTTCTGGGTATCGGTGAGGAAAGGCACGAACAGTATCTGTAAACCCTGCTGTGCGAGGATGCGCGACAGTTCGGGGAATTCCACATCGTAGCAGATCAGGATGCCCACCTTCCCGCAATCGGTATCGAACACCCGGATCTCGTTACCGCCCTTCATGCCCCAGGAATATACTTCGCTGGGCGTGGGATGTATCTTTTTAAACGATTCATGCGTGCCGTCGCGGCGGCAGAGGTAGGAAATATTGAACAGCAGGTCGTCTTCCACGATGGGCATGCTGCCGGTAATGATGTTGACGTTGTAAGATACAGCCATCTGGGAAAACGCTTCGCGAAGCTCCTCCGTGTATTTGGCGAGGCCGCGGATGGCGGCTGCCGGGTCGAGCTGGTTGAACTCCATCATCAGCGGGGCGTTGAAGAATTCGGGGAACACCACGAAGTCGGCTTCGTAATCGCTTACCGCATCCACAAAAAACTCCACCTGCTGCAGGAGGCCCGCCATGCCAGGATAGGCCCGCATCTGCCATTGCACCAGGCCGATGCGTACGGTGGACTTGTTATAGCGGATGGTATCCCTGTCTTTCTCGTAATAGATATTGAACCACTGCAGCAGCGTCGCGAAACCTTTGGAGGCGGCATCGTTGGGCAGGTAGTTCCGGAGTATTTTTTTGACGATGAAATCGTTCGAAAACTGGAAGGTAAGCGTGGGATCGTAGATTTCCTTGTCCCGCACCTTTTCGATGTATTCGCGCGGGCTCAGCTGCTGCGCATATTTTTCGTAGTTGGGGATACGCCCACCGGCCACAATGCCTTCGAGGTTCAGGTGCTCGCAGAGCGTTTTGCGCGCATCATAAAGGCGGCGCGCCAAGCGTCTGCCGCGGTAATCGGGGTTTACGAACACCTCGATGCCGTACAGCGTGTCGCCTTTCGGGTTATGGGTATTGAAGGTATAAAAGCCGGTAATCTGCTCGTAAGTGTGATCATCGCCGAACTTCTCATAGTCCACGATGATGGACAGCGCGCATCCCACGACTTTCCCGTTTACGGTCACGCCTATCTGCCCTTCCGGGAACAGGGAGGTCAGCCGCTGAATGGTGCCCTCGCGCCAGTACGAGCCCGGCATGTCGGCGTAGGCGCTCACCATGGATTCCTTTAAATCACGGTAGTCTTCCGCTGTAAGCTGGCGGATCTCTATTGTTTCTTCTGCCATATCGGTGGGTTTTACACTGGCAAAAGTTAAAGAAAAAGTATGAAACGCGGGCTTATGTGTTGATTTTGATAGCGGGAAGCTGATTATAAAAATTGTAAATTCTTCCTAAATTTAATAATAGTGCCCTACCTTCGCAATAGCTTATCCGGCATGGATTTGTCTCAAAAATTTGGTATTTATTCCTAGCTCATGCGCATACAAAACAGAGATTTTGTTATAATCGGCCTGCAACAATGGTATACCCCCATCGGAAGCAATTGTAAAAACATCGCCCGCCAGCTGGCAAAAGATAACAGGGTACTCTACGTAAATTCCCCGCTCGACAGGCGGACGATCCTCCACGCAAAGGAAGACCCCAATATCGGCTATCACCTGCAAGCGACCCGTGGCGAAAAAGAAGCCATCGTTCCTATCGGCGACAACATGTGGAACCTGTACCCTCCCACCACTGTGGAATCCATCAACTGGATACCTTTCACCCCCGTGTTTTCCTGGTTCAACCGGCGGAACAACCGGAAATTCGCCGCGGATATCAAAGCAGCGGCAGATCAGCTGGGTTTCAGGGACCTGATCGTGTTTAACGATAACGACATGTTCCGTGGCTTTTACATGAAAGAATATCTTCAGCCCAAGACCTATATTTATTACAGCCGCGACTACCTGCTGGGTGTCGATTACTGGAAAAAGCACGGCACCACGCTGGAACCGCAGCACATTGCCAAGGCGGACGTAGCCGTGGCCAATTCGTTGTACCTGGCCGATATGTTGAAGCAGTACAATACCAACAGTCATTACGTAGGCCAGGGCTGCGACTTCAGCCTGTTCAACGCCGCAGAAGACCACCCGGTCCCTGCCGACCTGGCCGCCATTTCCGGCACCAGGATCGGGTACGTAGGCGCATTAAACTCGATCCGCCTCGACATCGGCATTCTGGAGCAGATGGGCGATGCACGCCCGGACTGGCAGATCGTGCTGGTGGGCCCGGAAGACGATACATTCCGGTCCAGCCGCCTGCACAGTATGCCAAACGTGCACTTCCTCGGCCGGAAAGAACTGCCCGAGCTGGCAGCATACATCAGGCATTTTGATGTTTGCCTCAATCCCCAGCTGGTGAACCCGGTGACGATCGGTAATTATCCGCTTAAAATCGATGAATATCTTGCGATGGGCAAGCCGGTAGTAGCTACCGCCACGCAAACCATGAGCCTGTTCCGGGATCATGTTTACCTTGCACAGCAGCCCGGAGATTATGTGGCGCTGACAGAAAAGGCCCTCGCTGAAAACACGCCTGCCGTTGCCCGTCAACGGATGGATTTTGCCCGTTCCCATACCTGGGAAAATTCGGTAGATGCTATTTATAACGCAATCCTTTCCAAAGGCCTATGAGCTTCAAAGAAAAAATAAAACAGAACGAGAAATTGAAGCAGTTTGTACTGCTGATGCTGATACCCCGTGGTCAGGCGAGGCCCCGCACCTGGGTAAAATGGCTGGTAAACCCGTTCTTCCACAAAAAAGGGAAGGGTGCGCTGGTGCGGCGCAGAACACGGATGGATGTGCTACCATTTAACCCGTTTACACTGGGTGCACATTCTACTATCGAGGATTTTGCAACCGTCAATAACGGGGTGGGCGCCGTGCACATCGGAGAACATGTGCGCATCGGCATCGGCAATGTATTGATCGGGCCGGTACGCATCGGGAATAATGTCATCATCGCGCAGAACGTGGTGATGTCAGGCCTGAACCATAATTATGAGGATATTAACCTTCCCATATCATTACAGCCCGTAACAACGGCCGAAATCATCGTGGAAGACGACTGCTGGATAGGCGCTAACGCCGTATTGACGGCGGGCGTACGGATAGGCCGGCATTCGGTGGTGGCAGGAGGCAGTGTTGTTACCAAAGACGTACCTCCTTTCACCATCGTAGGCGGCAACCCGGCGCGCATACTGAAACAGTATAACCAGGCCACCAATACCTGGGAAAAACCCTAGTTCCCCGCACTGGTCACTTTCGCGAACCGGTGGGTGTAGGTGTAACCCTGGCTGCCAGTGATTTTCAGCAGGTAAATTCCCGCCGTAAGCCCGCTGACATTGATGTCTTTACGAACCCTTCCCTCGCCGGAAATCTGATCTGTACCCACCAGCATACCCTGCGTATTGAAGAACTGCAATTGCAATTTGGTTTCACCGGCAGGCATCTGGATGCTCAGGTGCAGCATATTCACCACAGGGTTGGGGAAAATAACGATGGGCGCTTCTCCCTGTTCGTTTTTGTCCTTCAACACCAGGATACTGAAGTCTTTGAAGCCCTTCGCTCCCAGGTTGTCCGTTACGGAAAGGCGGAAAATATAATCCCCGGGCAACAGCAGGTTGCTGATGGCCGTTTTAGCGTCTTGTTTATTCCAGATCAGCGCCGTTCTGGGGCCGGATAATTGCTCCCAGGCATAACCGGTCACTTTACCGTCCTCATCATACGAAGCGCTTCCGTCCACTTCCACCATACTCTTCGGCAGCTCCAGCGTAAAGTTGCCCTGTACCGCTACGGGGGCTTTATTCGGGGCAGGGAGCACCGTTACTTTCGTGGTGGCGGTGGCGGACTGGCCGGCTTCATTCGTTACAGTGAGCTGGAACACGTATGGCCCCTCTGCCAGTTGCGACACCTGCTGTACGGCAGCATTCGGGTCTGAGAATTTTACATCCGGACCTGACATTTTCACCCAGCGATAACCGGTAATACGCGACTGTGCATCGCTGGAAGCGGAACCATCCAGCGTGGCGGTATTCCGCGGCAGGTTGAACTGCTGGTCGGGGCCTGCATTGGCAACAGGTTTGCCGGCAGCAGCCAGTACGGTAATGCTGACCTGGTCAGCGGCGGTAGCGCCATTGTTATCGATAACAGTCAGCTGGAACACGTAAGTGCCCGCCTGCAACCCGGAAACAACGGGCCGTACGGCAGTGGCATCATTGAACGTACCGCCGGACGGGCCGGAAGTTTTGGTCCAGTTGTATGTAAGCGTTCCATCGCTGTCTGAAGAGGCGGAGCCATCTAAAGTAGCGCTGGAAACAGGCTGGGATAATGTCTGGTCGGGACCGGCGTTAGCTGTGGGCGGCACATTAGCAGCCGACGTTACGTTGACGGTCATCTGGTCTGAAGCAATCGCGCCCTTGTCGTCAGTCACGGTGAGCTGGAACACGTAAGAACCCGCCTGCAGCGATGTTACAATGGGTTTGATCGCTGCGGCATCGGTGAAATTGCCGCCGGCGGGACCGGATATTTTGGTCCATGCGTAAGTGATCGTACCGTCGTTATCCCTGGAACCGGAACCATCCAGTGTCGTCGAAGACAAAGGCAGTGCCACCGTCTGGTCCAAGCCGGCATTGGCGATAGGCGCCTGGTTGGATGCCGACGTTACGTTGACGGTTATCTGGTCTGAAGCGGTAGCGCCCTTGTTATCAGTCACCGTGAGCTGGAACACGTAAGTGCCGGCCTGTAGGGATGTTACGATGGGTTTGATTGCTGCAACATCGGTGAAATTGCCACCCGCCGGGCCGGATATTTTGGTCCATGCATAGGTGATCGTACCGTCATTGTCCCTGGAACCGGAACCATCCAGTGTAGTGGAAGACAGAGGCAGCGCTACCGTCTGGTCTAAGCCGGCATTGGCAATGGGCGCCTGGTTAGGCGCGTCGTTCACGGTGATGCTCACCTGGTCTTTCCCACTGGCGCCGAGGTTATCGGTTACCGTCAGCTCAAACACGTAGGTTCCTGCCTGTAAAGCGGACAGTGTGGGTTTTATGGCAGCCGCATCGCTCAGGTTGCCGCCTGCGGGGCCGGAAACCTTCGCCCAGTTATAGCTTGCGATTGTGCCGTCTGAATCGCGGGAAGCGGAACCATCGAGTGTCGCGGTCGTCGCCGGCAACAGTACTGTCTGGTCTCCGCCCGCGTTTGCCGCGGGCGCTACGTTTGGGGGCGTACTCCTGTATTCGTATGCCCCAATGTCGTATTTGCCATTGCTGGGACGTGCGTAGTTGTCGAGGTCAAAAGTAAGCTCAGGCATGTCCCGGCCTTTGTCTACTGAGGTGGAAGTGGCGGTCAGGTGAAAGTCGCTCCCCGCTACATTAACAAACCCGGCGGCGTTGATATCCGCCATCTGGAGGTTGTTGCCGTTTTGAATCAGCACCGGTTGCGCGCCTCGGGCGTAAATTCCCTTTTCGGGAGTATCGTAAGCCGTGCCGTTGACTATCATCAGGTTGTTATACACCTGGTGCGGCACGGTAGTAAGGGACGCGTATATTTTGATCGCGTCCTGGTTCCGGTTCGTATTGATGATGGTGTTGTTGTAGACATAAGCGAGCGCTGGCCCAAACAGGCCGGGCTCCACGCCGGAAGGAATCTTGTCGTATGCACTTACACCCTCCTCCACTTCGATATTTCGGATGAGGTTATTATACACTTTACTCAGGCCACTCCCAAAAATAGTTACGGCGGCAAAATAGCCGTCGTAAATGTTGTTGTTGTATATCTCGAGTGAACTGCCACCCCCGCACAGGATCCCGTACCCGTGGGCGTCATTGCGCAGTTTCCCGTACCCCACCAGGCGGTTGCCGTACACTTTGTTGTTCGGGCCACGGGCCAGTGAAATCTGTATCCCGTCCTGCCCCATGGTTTCAAGATCGTTGTCATACACCAGCAGGTTTTCCAACCAGTGAGAACGCATTTCGGGACAGCCGCCCGGCGTATATAAATAGTTAGTATTCCCGATGTAGAAACCTTCGTAAGCGGCATTACGCCCCCTGATCTTGTGGATCTTCACGTTCCTCATTGTAAATGCGCCATCCAGCCACTGCGGGTTGTTGCAGCTTTGTGTTGTTTTGGCTACAATAAAACTGCTGACATCATGAATATTGATATGGTGCACATCAACATCGGTGGAGCCCTGGCCCAGGTAAATGCCGGTCAGCGTACCACCCGTAGTGTTTCGGCCATTGATATCAAAACCGTACTCGACACCAGGTGTGCCGGAACCGGAAATTTCGAGATTGGAGCATGTGGAGACCGCCAGTACTGTACCACCGGCAGATGCTTTATTGTTGACGCCGAGGCGCACCTGCCCTCCGACGTTTATCACCTGAACAGGACTCTCCGCAGTGCCCTTGATGTTACCAAGGTACAGGAATGCATAGTCTCCCGCCGGTACTTCAATGATGTCGCCGGGCAGAAGACCTAGGGAGGTCATCGCATTCGGGTAATTAAAACCGTTGTCCGGTGTATTCACCGTCAACCGCACCCGCCTCGGCGGGGCCAACGTTCCGGATGCCTGCACATCGGCAGCCATCGCAAACAGCAAAAACATCATCCACACTAGTACACATCTTCTCCGTTCTTTCCTGCCTGTTGGTTTGGAATTAGGATTGGTATAAAGGTTCTTCATCAAAAACTATGGTTATAGAATACAGTTACTTTGCAGTAATCTCAAAAAAACACGACAACAACAATAAAAATCATCAAAATTCCGTCGAAAATAACTATTTCCACGAAATAAATAATAAAATTTTCTTATATACATTAAGTCTGATTATAAATTATTAAAAAATGCATATTATAAGCGATAGACTGCCATTTTTGTATAAGAAACTGACGTTATAACATTTAATATTCTAATAAAAAGAAACTACCTTTACCCGCATTTTGGCCGCAGGGTTTCGTTTATGCGGCTCCCCATTAATCGTATCCACTTGAAAGGCGTTCATTAGATCACAAACTTTATTGCAGTAAATGGCTTTCAAACTCCTTTCGGCCCTAAAAAACCAACATTTGTACTCATTGATGGGAAATGTTGTGTCGGCTTTTTTCAATCTTTTATCGTTCGCGATCCTTGTACGGATGTTAGCCCCCGGCGCTTTCGGAGAATGGGTATTATTTCTGGCCACCTATACGATGCTTGACCTGATGCGGACGGCATTGCTGCAATCCGGCCTCATCAAATTTTACGCAGGCGTACCGGAGTACCGCGGCCGCAAGGTGGTAGGCGCCGCCTGGTACATCGCCATCACGCTTACACTGGTTTACCTGCTGGCCTGCGGTATCCTCGGATTTTTGGCGCCGTCGTTCCTCAGCCCCGTGTGGCAGCAGTTCATGCGCTGGCTGGGCCCTATGCTCCTGTTTTCACTCCCCTTCAACTTTGCCTCTTGGCTGTTACAGGCATCGCATAAATTCGACAAAATATTGCAGCTGCGGGTAGTGCAGAATGGCTCATTTCTCATATTGCTGTGTGCGCTTTACCTGACAGACTATTTTACCCTGCCTAACGTGCTGTATGCTTATGCGCTGGCGCTGGCCATCACCAGCATTTACAGCCTGTTTTTCCGCTGGACGCAGGTACGCACGATCTTTTTTCGTACCCGGTCGAGAGTACGCGAACTGGTAGTGTACGGCCGGCTGATCGTGGGTAGTATGCTCACCAGCTCGGCGCTCAATTATTCAGACAGCTTTATTATCCGGACGATGCTCAATCCTGCCGCTGTGGCTATGTACAGTATTCCGCAGAAATTCATGGAAGTGATCGAGATTATTCTCCGGAGTTTTGTTGCCACAGCGCAGCCCGCAATTTCAGCAGCGGTAAACAGGAACGACTGGCCCGGCGTGGCAAGGGCCTTTTGCCGGTATACTGGCGTGGTGACCATCATCATCATCCCTTTCATTTTCATTGCGGTACTGCTCACCAAACCGTTTATTCTCATCCTTGCAGACAGTACTTACCTGCCGGCCACCGACGTGGTCCGCATTTTCCTGCTGTCCGCGATCCTGTATCCGATAGACCGTTTCCTGGGTGTAACGCTGGACATGATTAACAAACCGCACTTGAGTTTTTATAAAAGCGTGCTCAAACTGGCGATCAATGTCCTGGGCGATATCCTGTTCATCTGGTGGTTTATGGACATCAGGGCCGTGGCGGCCGTTTCGGTATTGCATCTTGTTGTCGGCGTGGCATTCGGCTATTTCTGCCTGCAGAAATATCTGCATTTCAGCTGGCGCGATATTATGCGGCTGGGTGTATGGGAATGCCGGAACATCTTCCGCAAGGTGTTGACCAAACTCGGATACGCCCAAAACTCCGGCACCCTGTAGCTGCACGGCCGCGCTTTGTTTAAAATCCCCGAAGGGGAATTTATGACCACGGATTCCCCGATGATTGCCAATAGTTGACTACCTTGCGATAGTTTTTTTTCATTCAAAATCCCTGAAACTACATGAGAATTGGTATTGAAGCGCAACGCCTGTTCAGAACTAAGAAACATGGAGTAGAAATTGTTGCCCTGGAACTGATTAAACATCTGCAGCAAACAGACAAAAAAAATGAGTATTTCATTTTTGTAAAGCAGGATGCTGATGATGCCTGTATCCGGGAAACGGAGAACTTCCGCATTATTAAGCTGCCCTCGGCCCCATATCCCATATGGGAGCAATGGTTGTTGCCCCGGGCCATAAAAAAATACAAGCTGGATGTACTGCACTGTACAGCCAATACCGCTCCGCTGTTTCCGGGGGTGCGCACGGTGATTACCCTCCACGACGTCATATTTCTGGAATCCGTGAGTTTCAAAGGCACTGCTTACCAGAACTTCGGCAACCTTTACCGGCGCGCGGTTGTGCCAAGGGCCGCCAGGGGCCGGGAGCTGGTGACCGTTTCAGGGTACGAACAGCATAACATCGCCAAGGCGCTGAACATCCCGGCTTCGGCAGTAAAAGTAGTGCATAACGGGGTGAGCGGCATGTTCGCCCCCCGCACGGATCCCCGGCAGCTGGCGCAGATCAGGGACAAGTACGCGCTTCCGGAAAAATTCGTGTTGTTCTTTGCCAATCCCGCGCCGAAGAAAAACACCCCGAATGTGCTGGCCGCATTTGCATGGTACTGCCGCAATCACCCGGATTCGTCCATCAAACTGGTCATTACCGATTCCAGCAAAACATATATACGCCAGCAGATCAGCGAACTGAAGGCGGAGGATATCCTGCCCCGTTTACAGATCATGGACTACATCGCCTACAATGATCTGCCGTTTGTATATTCACTGGCTACACTCTACCTCTACCCTTCCCTTCGCGAAAGCTTCGGGCTGCCACTGCTGGAAGCCCAGGCGTGTGGAACGCCGGTGATTACCTCCAATATTTCATGCATGCCTGAAATAGCCGGAGAAGCGGCCATCTTTGTGGATCCATACAACCCGGTTTCGATTGGTGAAGCGATTACGGAGGCATTGCATAACAAAGACGCGGTGGCCGGGCTCTACGAAAAAGGAATCAACAATGCCCGCCTGTATTCATGGGAAGCTGCCGCGCAAAAGATGTGTGACATCTACGAACAGGCCCAATAAAAAAAGGAACTGGTACGCGGCGATCGTCAACCGGTACCAGTTTCCTGTCTGATTTTACTCAGAAAAAAATTACGCTATTTTAAGGCAGCTGTTTACAAAGAAACATTTCTATTTCTTTTTCAGCACGCGTGACTTGATAATGCTTTTACATAAGTGGCCAAATGCACTGGTGGCTTCCCATAACTCCGCTCCCAGGGAACGGCGGGGAAAATGCCGCAACACCATTTCTTCCGTCCAGGGCTCTTCGAAGTACTGGCGTATCTGCTGATCTTCCGGATCGATGACAAAATCAAAACCTCCCTCCCATTCTATGCGCACGGTATGCAAATCCGGGTGCGTGTACTCCAGTATCCTGTACCCGATGGAGCTTTTAGGCAGCTGGGTAAGGAACAGTTCTCCGAAGTCGAAATGCGGCTGACTGAAGTGCAGCTTCGCTTTTTCAACGAGTACCAGCTTGTTGTCTACTTCCAGCAGTACCCATTTGTGTGAGGCTTTCGGGAAGAGGAACTCACCGATCAATGAAGGGGTTTCTATATAACCGCGTTTTGCCACACGGAACTGTTCACGTAAGAAGGCCGCGGGGTCCGGCACATGTTCCAGCACCTGGTTGCAGATCACATAGTCGAACTCATGGTCCCTGAAAGGCAGCCGCTCACCGTCAGCCACCATAAACTGCTGGTTTTTACGCACGAGAATGTCGCCGCTCCGATGATAATTGTTATCGTCATATTTATCAACCACCACATTGGATCTGGGGTGCGGATTGTGCCCTCCGCCTACCTCGAGTACTTTATCGCCCGGCTTTACTTTGATATCGAAACGCGATCGCGGATTCCTGATTTTCATATTGCCCGATCTTAAATTTATCATTTGATTTTTGAGGTTATCTATTTTTTCATCCACCGTTCGTACCAGAGCTGGAACACGAGCAGGTTCCACAGCTTCTGATGGCTTACTTTGCCACCTTGCTGGTAACGTTGCAGCAGTGCCTGCACGTTTGCGCCGTTGATCAGCCCGGTGCTGTTGAGGTTGTCTGCCGACAGGTAATGATCCATCTGCGATTTCAGTTCATCCTTGAACCATTCCGTCAGTGGCGCAATGAACGGTTTTTTGGGACGCTCCATGATGGATCGCGGCACATATTTGTGAACGATCGTTTTAAGGAGATATTTGTTGATGTTGTTTTTTGTTTTCAGTGCGTCCGGCACTTTGGCGAGGTATTCCACCAAACGGTGGTCCAGCATGGGCTCACGGCCTTCGATGCTCACGCTCATGGTGGCGCGGTCCATCTTCACCAGGTTGTTATCGACCAGGAAGGTCATATAATCCACCGCCAGCAGGCGATTCAGCTTTCCATTCACTGCGGTGAGATTGCCATTGAGGTCGAAGTTGGTTTTATACCGTTCTACCGGCACACCCATGTAATGGTCTGCCTCACTTTCCGTTACGTACTGGCTGATATATTTCATGGCCATCTCGGGTTTGCCGGAATGCCAGATCAGTTTCATTTTTTCGAAGCGGGTAGCAAAGTTGTACTTTTTGTTGAAGTACGGGATATGTTCCGGGTTGACGAGGCCCATCGCTGCGCTGGCCATCACCTGTACGGCGCGTGGCATGCGGCTTGTGTAGCCGATCGACTGGTTGAATTTGTTGTAACCGGCAAAGATTTCGTCTCCTCCATCGCCACCCAGGGCCACTTTCACTTCCTTGCTTGCCAGTAAACTCACGAGCGTGGTGGGCACGGTGGAATTGTCGGCAAAGGGCTCATCGTAAATCTCCGGCAGTTTATGCAGTACAGACAGTGCGTCTGCCGGGCCTACGATCCACTCATGGTGGTCTGTTCCCAGGTGCATGGCAATTTTTTTCGCCTCTGCGGATTCGTCGAACTGCTGTTCTTTATAACCGATGGTAAAGGTTTTGATACGCGATGCAGTGCCGGCCTGCAGAATGGCGGCCACACTTGTGCTGTCGTATCCACCGCTGAGGAACACACCCACCGGCACGTCTGATACCATGCGGTACTTGTAAGCGCTTTGCAGCAAGGCTTCCGTTTTCCGGAGCACTTCTTCCTCGTTGTCTTTCACCAGGGGCTGGCTGTACGCGTTCAGTACGCTCCAGTAACATTCAAGGGAGGGGTTGCCGTGCTTCAGTGAAACACGCAAAAGATGCCCGGGTTTTAATTTCCAGGTGTCCTTGAAGATGGAATACGGAGCCGGGATATAGCTGTATTGAAGGAACAGCGAAAGGCTGTTGACATCTATCTCTTTGCGGAAACGCGGATGCTGGTGAAAGCTTTTCAGTTCGGAAGCAAAAAGGAGCGTATTGTTCTGCCAGTAATAATATAAAGGTTTCACACCCGCACGGTCGCGCACCAGCACCAGTTCTTCGCGCGCCTGGTCGAGGATGGCGAAGGCGAACATGCCGATGCATTTGTCCACCACTTTCTCCTGCCAGAGGTCGTAACCTTTCAGCAGCACTTCGGTATCGGAGCCGGAAGAAAAGGTATAGCCATGCTGTTCCAGTTCTTTCCGGATTTCTTTATAGTTGTATACTTCTCCATTGAAAATAATGGTGAGTGCGCCAAACTCCATGGGCTGATGCCCCGAGCTGGAGAGGTCCAGGATGGACAGGCGCCGGTGGCCCAGCCCGATGGTGCACGACGGATGCTCTACCGTCTTGTACCCGGCATCATTAGGCCCCCTGTGCTGCAGCACGTCAGTCATACCCCGCAGAATTTCTTCCCCGGAGCGTCGGCTGAAATCAATAAAACCGGCAATACCACACATTAGACAACTTTTTTGATGTTTTTAATATTCCAGAACAATCCGTTCCAGAATGCTTTCAGATGCGCATGTTCCCGCTTCAGCAGGAACGTGAGCGTGTTTTTCGGGATGGTGAACAGGGCCAGGTAACACATAAACACTGCGCGGTGAAGCAGCTTCACATTCCGGCGCATAAAGAGGATGCGGTTACGTGTGATGTAATATGTCTTGAGCGGGCTGTTCTTCCCGGTAGTCATCGACTCTTTATGGTAAATCAGTGATTTGTACTGATAGTAAACCTTGTATCCTTTCCGTTTGATCTGTTCGCACCAGTCGAACTCTTCGTAGTAGAGGAAAAAAATTTCCGGCATCAGGCCCACCTCCTGCAATACCCGGGCGGGAATCATCATGCCGCCGCCGTGCGCGTAATTGGTTTCGGTAACCTTGTCGTACTGTCCGTTGTCCGGTTCCTTGCAGCCCACCATGCCGTTGCGCCCCGTAAAGATGTCGACCGCCTGGTAACCGGCGTATTCGATGGTGCCTTTGTGGAAGTAGTAGTGGAATTTAGGGCTCGCGATGCCGGCATCCGGATATTGTGCAAACAGTTCCAGCAGGCCTTCGATGAGGCCGTCTGTAAATTCCGTATCGTTGTTGACGAGAAACAGGTATTCCCCGAGGGCTGCGCGCAGGCCCAGGTTATTGCCGCCAGAGAAGCCGAGGTTTTTTTCGCTCCTGATCACCTTTACGGCCGGGTCCACCGCTTTCAATGCGGTGGTGGGGTCTTCAGCCGAAGCATTGTCCACCACGATCACTTCCACATTCCTGTAGGTATTGCGCGTAATAGACCGCAGCAGATCGCACGTCACCGCGGCATTGTTGTAGTTGACGGTGATGATGGAAACAAGCGGGCCGTATGACTCAGTTTGCGTTGCCATCTAACAGGGGATTGTCGATACCGGTTTTGGTATGTTTAGTGTGAATGAATGTTTTGTTTGCGCCTTTCAGCCTGAACATCAGCGCCACCATAATACCCAGCACACGGGGCAGCGCCATCATGGCCGTAAAGAAATACGTGGTGTAAAACTTCTTGGGCAGCGGCAGCAGCAGGCTGATGATAAACATCGCCATGATTATAAGCCAGGCAGCGGCCGGTATACCAAGATACGGGGAAAAGAGCAGATATACCAGTGTAAAAAACCCGACTGCCACCAGCAGCAGCATACGCGGCATCAGCATGTTCTGTATTACGGCCAGGTTGAAATAATCGATCTGACCGCGGAAAAGTGCTTTCATACCCGGGGCAAAGAATTTCCGGAGGTAAACGATCTGGGCTGATATCCAGCGGCGGCGCTGATTGCGGAACGCATTCGGGTTTTCGACCTTCTCATCGAACACCAGCGCGTTTTCGAGGTAGTGTATCTTTTTACCGTGGGCTACCACTAACAGCTGTAATACTTTATCGAACCCGCCGATAGCCTGTATGTCTTTCAGTACCGATTTTACGAATGCGAAAGGAAACACCATACCGGAGCCGATCACGGGAGCGGACAGGCCAACCGCGTTGGCGCCTTTACGGTGAATATGATTGGCAACGATTTCGTTGGCCGCATCGAGGATAGCAAACGGTGTATCCATGTTTTTGGCCACGCGTTGCGCCTGGAGCACTTCTTTGCCTTCCAGCCAGGCCTGATTCACTTTGAGGAGAAAATCTTTTTCCAGCACATTATCCGCGTCACAGATCAGCGCCAGGTCGTAGCGGTCTTCCAGCTGTTCAAAAGCTGTATTGAGCGATTTGGCTTTGGTGCTCACATCGAAAGAAACCGGGATCACACGTACGCCGGGGCCACGGAGGGCCTCCAGTGTTTCCGGTCGCAGGGAGTCCGCAATCACCACGGTGTCGTAATACGCTTTCGGGTAATTGAGGTGACTGTAGCTTTCGGCTGCTGAGAGAATAACTTCGTCTTCCTTATACGCAGGCACCAGAATGGCTATGCGCTGATAAGACGGGGGGGGCTGCACAATGTTTTTTTTCCTGCGGGCCAGTTTTCCGGCCACGGAGAAGAAAAAGTTAAAAAAGACGCATCCGGCTAAGTAGGTAAAAATTATTATCTCAATAATCAGTAACATTATACATTATCTTTTTGAATAAGGGCAAACGGCGTGTTCACCATCAGCCACATATCATACGCGAAGGTGTTTTTGTTCGCATAGTTGATATCGAGCTGAATCCGTTCTTCCACAGACATCTCTGCTTTGCCGCGTTTGCTGATCTGCCAGAGGCCGGTGATGCCGGCCGGGGCCAGAAAGCGCTCCACCCATTCGTCTGTAGTGAGGGTGGTGGCTTCATACAAAGGTAACGGACGGTTACCAACGAGCGACATATCTCCTTTCAGCACGTTGAAAAGCTGGGGCAGCTCATCGAGACTGCTGTTGCGGAGGAAATTGCCGAGTTTGGTGATCCTGGGGTCGTTAGACACCTTATAGAAAACAGGGCCTTTTCCGTCTGTAGCATACTGGTTCAGGTGCTGCAGCTGCTGGAGTTTTTTGTCCGCATCGGGCACCATGGTCCTGAATTTGTAGAATTTGAACACTTTATAGTTCCTGCCGGCTCTTTTAGCTGCGTAAAAGATGGGGCCTTTGGATTCCATGCGGATGGCCGCGGCAATCACCAGCATTATAGGCGCAGCGCAAATGAGGCCGAAGCTCGCGGCGGTGATATCCAGGGAACGTTTCAGGAAGTTGCTTACGCCTTTCCCTTTGTAATGAGCCCTGGGCATCGCCATTTTTTCACCCTGCACACTTTGCATGCGTTTGATCTTGCTGATGAACTCCACCTTGGCCTTCAACTGTTGTTCAGTGCAGGCAGGTGTTACCACTTCGTCGATAAAACCGCACTGTTTCGTAAATACCTTCACCTCGTCGGTAATCTCCCCGGCGAGCAGGAAGAAGGGTATGGTGCGGAGGGCCTGGTAGCTTTTAAAATAAGCTGCCCAGCTTTCACTGTCGCGGCGGCTTACCGTACTGTAATCCAGGAAAATGGCAGCAGGAGCTTTCCTTTCCATCGACAGCAGGTCGGAAATCAGTGCCTGTCCGTCTTTTGCCGTGTGGCCTTCCATCACGCGGTGGAAAAAAGCCGAGAAGGCAACCTCGGGGAAAGCCTTACCGATAAACAGTGCAATCCTTTCTGCCCGGACGGTTGCCTGGTGCAGTGGAAGTGTAGGGGCCAATGATGTAATAGGTGCAGTCGTTTCCATATGTTATAGATTAGTACAAAACCTTTGGGGTCGGTGCCAGGAACATCGTTCTCACGGCGTCGCATATTCTTTTTTCCTGTTGAACACCGTTTCTACTTTACCCAGCAGTTGTACGGGATCAAAGGGTTTCTCCATTACTTCCACTACATTGCTGTAACGGGCGGTAATAGCCGCGGTGTCGGAACCAATACTACCACTCAGCACCACCACGGGGATATCTTTATACAGCTCGCTGTCAGAAAGGTAATCGAGCAATTCCCATCCGTTCACATTGGGCATGGCCAGATCTGTAATGATCGCGTCCGGCGTATTTCCCTTCATCAGCCACATGATTGCTCCTAATCCATCCTGTGCGGAAATAGTGCTGTATTTTTTGTCTAACATTGCTTCCAGTAAGAACCTTATTGGCAAGCTATCATCAATGAGCAATATCTTTTTTTTCATTACCTTATCTTTTTCCTGGTTTTGTTAAAATCCATGCTGCATAACAAAACGTTATGCCGATGGGTGTTCAAGGCTTTAAATGGATAAGGTTGAAATACTAAAAAAACTTTTCAGTTCTTCAGGAGGAGATGGTAATTGAGGTCGGGTTAAAATTCGTGAGCTAAGATACAATTTAAATTAATATGCAGGATTCGAACCTGTTTTTTTTAAACTGTGCGACATTCTCGCGATATTCTCTTAACTGGAGTCAAAAATAGGGACATATTTTTACCGGAAGATATTTTTTTGGTGAAATGTAACTTTCGGCCTGTGAACGCCAAAAAATTTCATGTAAGTGGTAGACGCGGGGAATATTCCCGCATAAATTTCGGAAGAATAGCTAATTTTACGCCCGTTCAAAAACCCCGTATTCATTTTATAAAGCTTTATCAGTCATATCTATGTACTTCTGGTCCCTGCTTTTATTCATCAGTCTGTTTATCGTCTGCTATACATACGCGGGATACGGCGTTCTATTATATATACTGGTAAAGCTGAAGGAACTGCTGTTTGGCAAACGCCCCGCTCCTGCGGGGGAACCGCCGGTTACCCTGCTGATAGCCGCGTATAATGAGGCCGATTTTATCGCCGCCAAGGTGGCTAATACGCTGGCGCTGGATTACCCGGAAGAAAAGCTGGAGATCATTTTTGTGACCGATGGCAGCACGGACGCCACGCCCGCGATACTGGCGCAGCATTCCCGTATCCGCCTGCTTCATGATGCGCAGCGCAGCGGAAAATCAGCTGCTATTAACCGGGCGATGGCTTATGTGAGCCATCCCGTTACCGTTTTCTGCGACGCCAATACCCTGCTGAACCCGGGCGCCATCCGGAAACTGGCCGCACACTTCAGCGACGCGCAGGTGGGTGCGGTAGCGGGCGAAAAGAAAGTTATGGCTACGGCAGATAGCGGCGCCGAGGGCGCGGGCGAAGGGCTGTACTGGAAATACGAGTCCAAGCTGAAACAGTGGGACGCCAGCCTGTACAGTGTAATGGGGGCGGCCGGGGAATTGTTTGCCGTGCGTACGGAACTGTACGAGCCCATTCCCTCCCATTGCATCCTCGATGATTTTATAATATCCTTCCGCATCAATATGCGCGGTTATACGGTTATGTACGAACCGGGGGCCTTTGCCACCGAAACCGCCTCTGCTTCACTGGCAGATGAATACAAACGCAAAGTGCGCATCAGTGCCGGCGGCTTCCAGTCCATCGGCATGCTGCTGCCCCTGCTGAATCCATTCCGGTTCCCGAAGATCACCTTCCAGTACATTTCCCACCGCGTACTGCGGTGGACGCTGGCCCCACTTTGCCTGTTACTTGCGCTTCTTGCCAACATTGTCCTGGTGGTGCAAGGCGCCGGCACATTTTTCACCGGTCTGCTGGCGGCTCAGCTGCTTTTTTATGGCGCTGCGTTTTCGGGCTACCTGCTGGCGCGTAAAAACGTTAAGGTAAAATACCTGTATGTGCCGTTCTATTTCGTGTTTATGAACTGGGCGGTATTCCATGGCTTTTTCCGCTTCCTGGGCAAGAAACAGTCTGCCGTTTGGGAACGTTCACAAAGACGTCTTTCCACCCCGGGGGTGTAATTGTTAACGCTTCACATACGCAACATGCACACACCCGGTTAAAAGCCACCATTTACCCGCTAAAAACGGTCATTCACCAAATATTTGTAAATAATCCGGCCTAATGCGCTAAATTAGCAGCCTGAAATAGTCAATTTTTTTAACCCCGTATCCTCCGAAAAGACCACAAAAGTCAATGTGGATTAACCTCCAGCTGATTTTAATAGTTTTTACCATCTCCTCGTGATCAATCTCCCGGCAGCATGTGACAAGTGCGCTATGGCGTTGCTATAGCTGTGTTCTCTTTACCATGGACATTTTCAACCGATTGACACATACACTCAAATACACATCTCTATGAAGAGAATTTTACACTTACTGTTCATACAGGTAATCCTGTTATTCTCCGTACAGGCAGTGGCACAGCTTAATCCCGCTGACCCCGTCGTTACGTACAATTCCGGCAATCCCCCTCCTACCCCAGACTTCAACAAAATCACCAAATGGGTTCGGACCGTGCGGATGGGCTGGAACACCGATCTCTACAAAGCATATATTTTCCGTAACATGGCTTTCCGCCTGAAGTTCCCTAAAACTTATCAGCATGGCGTAAGCGACGGCAAGAAATATCCAGTACTGGTGTTTTTCCACGGTGTGGGTGAGGCCGGCACTATTTACGATAACGAATTCCAACTGCTTCATGGCGGCGAACTGATGAAAAATGCAGTGGAAAACGGTACCTACGATGGTTTCCTGCTCTACGCCCAAAGCCAGGACGGTACCTGGGGCAATCCGTTGTTTGACAATATCAAAGTACTGCTGGATTCCATGGCATTAAGTGTGAAGGCCGACCTGAACAGAGTGTGTGTCAATGGACTTTCGCACGGCGGCCTCGGTACCTGGGACTGGACGTTCCGCTACCCCTGGATGACTGCCGGCTCACTGCCCATGTGTGCGGCATCCACCATCTACACCGGCCAGTCTTATGTAGACAAAGTAAAATTCATGCCCGTCTGGATGTTCCAGGGCGGTCTCGATAATAACCCGGCCCCTTATACGGCCGGTCTGGTACGCGATGCCATCCGTAACGCAGGCGGCACGTTGACCTACTCCTTTTACCCCAACGAAGCGCATAGTGTATGGTACAGCGCCTGGGCCGAACCGGACTTTTTCAGTTATCTGAAACGCGCCAACCGTTTGCTGCCGCAGGCCCTCTTCCAAAAAACAGCGCTCTGTCCAGGAGAATCCACCACCATTGGTATTTCTCCAGGATTTTTGGCGTACCAGTGGCGTAAAGACGGCGTGGACATTGCCGGTACCGGCAACTCCATCGTTGTGAACAGCACCGGTTCCTACAGTGTGCGCGCCCAAACGGCGGAAGGATGGACGGAATGGTCGCCCACCCCGTTGGTGATTACTGCCAGCCCCTCCACCACACCGCCCATTATCTCTCCTGCCGTATTGGCCACTAATGTATTCCCGGCTCCCAATGGTGCTACGAATGTGGCCCTGCAGGTACCCGCAGGTATGGAAACATACGAGTGGATCAAAACCGGCACTACCACCGTACTGAGCACCACTAACACGCTCACTGCTTCCGCGGTTGGCGGTTATGTTGTACGTGCGAAGGCTGCCAATCTTTGTGTAAGTGCATATTCTGATACTTTCAGGATCGTAAACGCCAACGGCGCAAACGGACCTGACCCCATCAGCGGCCTGATCGTGTCTGCCTTTACCAAAACCTCGCTCACCCTGAACTGGGCGCAGAACGTTTCTGCTCCGTTCAACGAAAAATATTTCGAGATCTACCGCTCCGCCACAGCAGGCGGCCCGTACACGCTCGTAGCTAAAAATGCGGCGGATGTGCTGACCTATACGGATAACAACCTGACGCCCGGCACCAATTACTTCTACATCGTACGCCCCGTGAACGATAACGCGGCAGCGGCGGTTTCCGTGGAAGTAAAAGGCACCACCACCGGCGATGCCACTCCGCCCACCATCCCCACCAGCCTCACGCTCCTGAGCACCGGTAATACTTTTGTATACCTGCAATGGAACGCTGCTACAGACGATGCCGGCATCACCGGGTATGAAATTTATGCAAACGGCGTACTCCAAACCACCGTTAGCGGCACCACTACTAAAACACAACTGACCGGCCTCAACGAAGGCACATTCTATAATATTTACGTGAAAGCGAAAGACGCCTCCGGCAAACTGTCCGGCGCCAGCAACCAGGTAACCACCAAAACGCTGAAAGCGAACCTCACTTACAAATATTACCAGGGTACCTGGAGCACACTGCCGAATTTTGCCAACCTCACCGCGAACAAAACCGGCAAAACCGTTATTCCGGACCTGACGCCGGTGCCCAGCAACCGGACCACCAACTTCGGTTTCCTGTGGACCGGGTACATCCACATCCCGGTGGATGGTAACTATACCTTCGCCACCGGATCGGACGACGGCAGCAAGCTGTACTTCAATAGAACCTACAGCCATACCGCCACCGCAACCGTGAACAACGACGGGCTACATGGAGAATCGATCGTATCAGGCACCGTCAACAATCTGACAGCTGGTGTATACCCGATCGCCATCACCTTCTTCCAGCAAGGCGGAGGTTCGGCGATGAAAGTATACTGGACCAATACGACGCTGGGTGTAACGCAACAGCTGATACCTGGCGGCTATTTCATGGACACCGTTTCTACCAGTGGCGGCACCGCCGCACCGGCAGCGCCTTCTGCCCTGACTGCCACCGCTAATGGCTGGAGCAAGATCAACCTCGCCTGGACCGACAACAGCAGTAACGAAACCGGTTTTGAAGTATATAGAAGTGCCACCAGCGGCGGTACCTACCAGATTGTCGGCACCGTTGCGGCCAATATCAAGGTGTATACGGATACGGCCCTGAACCAGACCACTGCATATTACTACCGCGTAAGAGCGATCGGCACTTATGGCGAATCCGCCATGAGCGGTACCGCCACTGCCACCACAGGAGCTAAACCGCTCCCGCCGGCAGCACCCACTGCTTTCCTCGCCACTGCACTTTCGACAACCGTCGTAAAACTGCAGTGGACGGATGCTTCCAACAACGAAAGCAACTTTGAAATATACCGTTCACTGAACGATCAGAACAACTACTCGCTGCTGAAAACAACGGCCGCTAATGTTGTGACCGTGAATGATTCTACCCTGGCCGCCAATACCATTGCATGGTACAGGGTACGGTCCATCGGTGAGGGCGGTGCGTCTGCGTACGCCACTGCGGACTCAGCGAAGACACTGAGCAACCCGCCGGTGATCAGCAACATTCCCAGCCAGAGCATCCGCTACGGCACAACCACTAACATTGCTATACAGGCGAGCGATCCGGACAGCGATCCGATCACTTACAGCCTGTTAAACGCACCTGCATTCATTACGGTAGTGGCCGACCCGGGCAATGTGCACCTGGCAGCCGCTCCCCTGGCCGCAGACATGGGCGTATATAACAACATCGGCGTAATTGCGAAAGACAGCCATAACGCGTCCGACACCACTTATTTCAACCTGACGGTGAACGACAACTTTGCACCTGTCATTACCGCTATTGGCGCCGTAACCGCCAACGAGGGTAAAGACACCACCATTGCGGTGACTGCCACAGATGCGAATGCTGCCGATCATTTCACCTGGTCCGTACTGCAGAAACCGGCCTTTGTTACCGTTACAGGATCCGGCGATACTTTGCGGCTGCTGGTGAGCGCGGGTTATGCAGATGCAGGCACTTACACGGTAGAAGTGAAAGTGACCGACAGCCAGGGCGCTATCGACACCAAATCATTCACCCTCACGGTGAACGATAAGCCTACCCCGAACTACAATCTGTTCATCAATATCAAAGGCAACAATACCGCTCCCGCACCGTGGAACAACGTGACCGGCCTGACGACTGTCAACCTTGTGAACGACAGGGGTGAAACCACCACTGCGGGCCTCACCTTCGATACCTACTGGTGGGCAACCCACAACCAGGGTGCTGTGACCGGCAATAACTCCGGTGTGTATCCTGACGTAGTACTGGGCGAATACCTGTACTTCGGCTCACTGCCCGGCGTATTCAGTTCTCCCAGCTCCATCAACGGCAAACTCACCGGTCTTGAAACCAACCGTGCCTACACGGTGAAATTCATGGCAGGCAGCCAGTGGGGAGCACCGCAGCCGGACAATGGTACCACCAACTTCACCATCAATGGTATCACCAAACCGCTGTACACCCATAACAACACCAGCAACCTGGCCATATTCGCCAACCTGACACCGAACGCTGCCGGTGAGATCGCCTTCAACCTGGCTGTACCGGCCGGCGGACAGGTAGGTTTCCTCAGCGCGATTGAAGTGAATGCCGGTGGTGCGGGCGAACCGCCTGTTAACCAGGCGCCCGTCATGACCGCCATCACAAACAAGAGCGTGCAGGAAGGAGCGATTTCAAATGTGACCGTTTCCGCTGTTGATCCGGAAGGAGACAACATCACTTATAGCGTGGTGGATGCACCGGCCTTTGTGACCATTACCGGCACACAACTCCGCTTTGCTCCGCTGGCTGGCAACGCCGGCAGCTATAACAACATCGGCGTAATAGCGAAAGACTCGCATAACAACGCCGACACCACCCGCTTCAACCTGACCGTAACACCGGCAGGCGCAGCTACCGGCTACAAGATCTTTATCAATATCAAGGGCAATAATACCGCTCCGACGCCGTGGAACAACGTAACCGGCCTGACGACCGGCAGCCTCGTCAACGACAACGGTGAAACCACCACCGCGGGCCTCACCTTCGATACCTACTGGTGGGCAACCCACAACCAGGGTGCTGTGACCGGCAATAACTCCGGTGTGTATCCTGACGTAGTACTGGGCGAATACCTGTACTTCGGCTCACTGCCCGGCGTATTCAGTTCTCCCAGCTCCATCAACGGCAAACTCACCGGTCTTGAAACCAACCGTGCCTACACGGTGAAATTCATGGCAGGCAGCCAGTGGGGAGCACCGCAGCCGGACAATGGTACCACCAACTTCACCATCAATGGTATCACCAAACCGCTGTACACCCATAACAACACCAGCAACCTGGCCATATTCGCCAACCTGACACCGAACGCTGCCGGTGAGATCGCCTTCAACCTGGCTGTACCGGCCGGCGGACAGGTAGGTTTCCTCAGCGCGATTGAAGTGAATGCCGGTGGTGCGGGCGAACCGCCTGTTAACCAGGCGCCCGTCATGACCGCCATCACAAACAAGAGCGTGCAGGAAGGAGCGATTTCAAATGTGACCGTTTCCGCTGTTGATCCGGAAGGAGACAACATCACTTATAGCGTGGTGGATGCACCGGCCTTTGTGACCATTACCGGCACACAACTCCGCTTTGCTCCGCTGGCTGGCAACGCCGGCAGCTATAACAACATCGGCGTAATAGCGAAAGACTCGCATAACAACGCCGACACCACCCGCTTCAACCTGACCGTAACACCGGCAGGTGCGGCTACCGGCTACAAGATCTTTATCAATATCAAAGGCAGCAATACCGCTCCCGCACCGTGGAACAACGTGACCGGCCTGACTACTGGCAGCCTCGTGAACGACAACGGTGAAACCACCACGGCTGGCCTCACTTTCGATACCTGGTGGTGGGCAACCCACAACCAGGGCGCTGTGACCGGCAACAACTCCGGTGTGTATCCCGATGCGGTACTGGCTGAATATCTGTACTTCGGCTCACTGCCCGGCGTATTCAGTTCTCCCAGCTCCATCAACGGCAAAATCACCGGCCTCGAAACCAACCGTGCCTACACGGTGAAATTCATGGCAGGCAGCCAGTGGGGAGCACCGCAGCCGGACAATGGTACCACCAACTTCACCATCGGTGGCGTGACCAAACCGCTGTACACCCATAACAATACCAGCAACCTGGCCGTATTCGCCAACCTGACGCCGAACGCTGCCGGAGAGATCGCCTTCAACCTGGCTGTACCAGCCGGCGGACAGGTAGGTTTCCTCAGTGCGATCGAAATCAACGCAGGCGCCGAGGGCGGTGTGCCGCCGGTGAACCATGCACCGGAACTGGCAGCAGTTGCCAACCAGAGCGTTGCCGTAGGCAGCACGACGAATGTGAACCTCTCGGCTACGGATGCCGACGGTGATGTGCTCAGCTACAGCCTGGTGAATGCGCCGGCCTTCGTGACCATTGTTGGCACACAACTCCGGTTTACCCCCCCTGTTGGCAGCGCAGGTACCTACAATAACATCGGCGCGATCGTGACCGACCCGCAGAACGCGGCAGATACCGTTCGTTTCAACCTTGAAGTGACACCTCCCGGCGCTAACCCGGGCTACAAGTTCCTGATCAACATCAAGTCCGTAACCTCTGCTCCGGCGCCGTGGAATAACGCCACCAGCCAGACCACCAACAACCTGGTAAATGACAGAGGTGAAACCACTTCAGCACGGCTCGTGTTCGACACCTGGTGGTGGGCAACATATACCGAAGGCGCTGTTACCGGTAACAACTCCGGTGTATACCCGGATGCAGTGATGAGCGAGTTCCTGTACTTCGGCAACCTGCCAGGCGTATTCAACGGGCCTAGCACCATCAACGCCAAACTGGCCGGTCTCGACCCCACCCGCACCTACTCGCTGAAATTCTTCGGCAGCAGCAAATGGTGGGCTCCGCAACCGGACAATGGGTCCACCGAATACACGGTAGGCACTGTGACCAAGACGCTGTACGTGCACAACAACACGGCCAATGTCGTGAGCTTCGAAAACCTCACCCCGAACGCAGCCGGTGAGATCGTCTTCACCCTGTCAGTGCCTTCCGGCGGACAGGTAGGCTATCTCAATGCTATCGAGGTGGACGTTGCCGCACAAGGCGGCGGCGGTGGTGGCCAGCTGGCATTTGCCCGCGATGCCGACAAGAACAATAACGCTACGGCCCAGGCGACAGAACTGACCCTGGCGGCCTACCCGAACCCTGTTCAGGATGAACTGTCTGTGGACGTAGAGCTCCGGAAAGAAGCCCATGTGCAGTTCGAGTTCTTCGATATCACCGGCCGCATCAGCCACAGGGAGGCAAGAAGCAATGTGCCTGCAGGCAAATCCACCTTCAGACTGCACACAGCCAATTACCTCCATGTCAAAGGTTTCTACCTGCTGAAAGTATCCGCATCAACGGGTGAATCCAAAGTGATCAAACTACTTAAAAGATAAAGAATCAACACTTTAAGTAAAAAACAAAGGCCTGGTAAATACCAGGCCTTTGTTTTTTACTTCATCCCCCTAAACTGTGCGTTCCCTAACTATTTCTGACACTTCGCGCAATAAATTTCAAACAATTTATTTTCTGTTCTAATTTCGTTGCTAGAACCGGATATACCAGGACGCAGCTATGCCTGCCAGTCAGCGGCATATGCATAACCCAGGATTTGTTATCATCTCCCCCTTGGTATTTCCCATTTGAAATCGGACATTTGTTTTAATTTTGCACCCGACGATAACCTTATCCTCCCAAAAGCCTTCACTTTCAATCAGTGAATTAAAGTACTGCCATTCCTTTGAATTTCTGAAAAAACGTTAAGCATAATACTGCTGTTTAAAACCGCATTTTATGCCTGCTTTGTTTTCGAACATATTAAAATAGAAAATAAAATTTATGGATATTACATATTTCTTAAAGGCACTATTAAAGAAAAAATGGTGGCTCGTCCTGAGTGCAGTGGCAGCCGTTTGCATAGCCTTCGTACTGACTATGCTTAAGCCCCGGCTATATGTATCCGTGTCTCAGATTTCCACCGGATTCACCACCAGCGACCAGGTAAGGCTGCGTGAGGAGAACCTGAACCTGATGGAGGCCGATGTGAAGTTCGATAACGTTGTTCAGACCATCAATTCCCCGCTGGTGATCAGCTTTCTTTCATGCAACCTGCTGCTGCATGATCTGACCAGCAACAAACCTTTTATCCACCTGAAAAATGCGGACAGGGAATCCAAAGCCTTCCGTGAATTCAACCGTGAGGCCGCCCTCCGGATCTGTAAAGAAAAGCTGGACTCCCTTACCATCCTTTCCTCTTATCATCCGGAAGAAAGGAAGATCATGGAATTCCTCAAGCTCTATAAATACGACGTTGAGTCCATCCGCAAAATGCTGTATGTGGGCCGTCTCCAAAAAACGGATTATATCGACATCATTTACCGTTCCGAAAATCCGGAGCTTTCTGCCTATGTGGTGAACACCCTGTTCAAGGAATTCCTCCGGTATTACAGAAGCTCCCGTTCCGAAAGATCGATCGAAAACGTGGAAACCTTCGAAGCGCTCGTCAACCAGAAAAAAATGGAGCTGGATACCAAACTTGAAGCGCTGCGGATGTACAAATCCTCCCAGGGGGTATTGAATGTAGACGTAGCCAGCGGCAACGAATGGGATCTGATCAAACAATTCGAAAAATCGCTCTTCGACGAAAAGTCCAATAATAACACGCTGCAATCTTCGCTCGCCAACGTGAACGCACAACTCGTAGAACTGAACAGCGGGAAAACCGTGTATAGTTCCAACAACAACGTGGTGACCCTCCGCAACCAGCTGAACGACCTCAACGATCAGTACCTCCGCGGCGGCTCAAGCGACCAGGCGCTGGCAGACAAGATCAAAACCCTGCGCGGGCAGCTGCAGAAAGCGCTGGCCGAAGGCACCGGCACTACCAGCAAGAGCACTTCCAAAGAAGAGTTGATTGCCCGCAAACAGAACTTACAGGCCGAGCTTAGCGCTTCCAACCTGAATATTTCCAACCTCGAAAGCAAAATATCCCGCCTTCGCTCATCTGTCGGCTCATTTGCCAATAAGGAAGCCACGGTGTCGTCCCTGACGCAGGAGGTGACCCTTGCGCAGGAAGAATATACCAAACTGAAGGAACGGCTCAACTCCGCGCTGGATAACCGCACAGTACCGCAAGACGGCTTCCGGCAGACCCTCAAAGGCCAGCCCGCCTTCAAACCGGAACCCTCCCACCGCCTGATCATCATGGGCCTCTCCGGCGTGTCTGCTTTCATGCTGGTGGCCATGTGCATACTGCTGGTGGAGTTCCTTGATTCATCTATTAAATCGCCGTCCGTTTTCGGCCGCTCGGTAGACCTGAAGCTGATCAGCACCGTGAACCACGCCAACCTCCGCAAACATGCCGTACTGGATGTATTGCAGGGCAACCGCAAAGACGAAACCATTATGAAGCGGGAGAACATTTTCCGCGAAATGCTTCGTAAATTGCGGTATGCGCTTGAAAGCAGCGGCAAACAGGTGTTTTTGTTCACCAGCACAGAACCCCAGCAGGGTAAAACGACCCTGACACAGGCAGTAGCCTACAGCCTCAGCCTCAGCAACCGAAAAGTACTGGTGATCGATACCAACTTCTGCAACAACGACATTACCCTGCAGATGGAAGCACGCCCCATGCTCGAAACGTTTAATGTTCCTCCAAACGAATTCAGTATAGACAAAGTGAAAGAAATAGTGACCACGTATTCTGTCGATAACATCGAGGTGATCGGATGTAAAGGCGGCGACTATACCCCGTCTGAGATCCTTCCCAAAAATCACCTGCTCAATTATCTGCCGCAACTGAAGCTGCACTACGATTTTATTCTCATGGAAGGCGCGCCGCTGAACGATTACACAGACAGCAAGGAGCTTGCGGCATATGCCGATGGCGTCATCGCCATCTTCTCCTCCAAAGCAACTGTTAAACAAATAGATAAAGACTCCATCGACTTCCTTCACCAGCTTGGCGACAAATTTGTCGGCGCCGTACTGAACAATGTGAATGAAGACTTCCTGGAGCTGTAAATTTAAAGAAGTGTAATGCATGTAACACCCCATATAACTGCCACTGGTAAAGGGCGGTACGACTGGATTGATTGCGCCAAAGGCATCGCCATCATCCTGGTTGTATACCGCCACATTGCCCACGGCCTGTTCATGTCTACCGTGGAATTGCCAATGTGGGTAAAAGATTGTAACGACATGTTGTACAGTTTCCGTATTCCGTTGTTTGTAGCACTCTCAGGCGTTTTTTTCAGCAGAAGCCTTCTGCGGTATGGTGCGGGCCAGTTTGTGATCAACAAAATGAACACCCTGCTCTACCCCTACCTGCTTTGGGCCATAATACAGATCAGCTTGCAGATATCGTTCGCAGAATATACCAACTCACAACGCACGGCCGCGGATTATTTCAACATCCTGCTGCAGCCGCGGGCGCTTGATCAGCTGTGGTACCTGTTCCTGCTGTTCAATGTGTCGGTGCTGTACCTGTGCATTTCCATGCTGCTGAAAGGGCACACGAAATGGCAACTGCTGATTGGGCTGATATTGCTGGGACTTGCTCCATTGGTGAAAGACTATAGCACTTTTTACGATATCGCGTTGCACTATATTTTCTTTGCCATCGGCCAGGTCAGCTCAGCCTGGCTGCTGAATGCCGATGTCCAGGAAAAGTTGTCGCAGGGCCGGTTGCTGCTGATGCTGCTGCCCGTATTTGCAGCGTTGCAGTATTATTTTCTGCTGCACCAGGACATGAACCTCTATTTGTTTTTGATAGTGGCGGTTTTCGGAAGTCTCTTCGTGACCGTGCTCTCCCTTTTCCTGGTGAAGCACGGTTACCTGAAGTTCCTTCAGACCATCGGTAAGTATTCGCTTTATATCTACCTCCTGCATGTTTCCATTTCCTCTTTGCTCAGGCATATCCTGTACCGCACCGGGGCTTTTGGAAGCCTGACCACCAACACGCTGTTGCTGGTGTTGCTGATAGGTTTGTCCATTTATTTGTCCATTGTCGCTTACCGTTTGCTGATACGTCTGAAGTTCGGCTTCCTCTTCAAGGGGAGCCTGCCGGAACGCCGTTCAGCAAATCCAGCCAGTAATAAAGCCGATTGATGATGAAAAAAGAAAAAAAAGTAGTCAGCGAATCATTGCACCAGTTTCTCATTCTCCTGTTCATCGGGATGGTGATGATTTTTCTGGCTGTAAAAATCGTATTCCTGTAATATTCCGGGCATGCAACTGAGTAAAAAAAACATATTACCCGTACTGATCTTTTCCTTGCTGGCACTGCTGATACCGGCATTGACCTGGGTCGGTTCCATGGAACTGAAGTACAGCTTCATGGTACTGGGGGGCATCATGGGCGCCGCCACCTGCGTGGTATGCCTGACCAATTACCGCCTGGGATATTACATCGTCATCACGGTCTGCTTCACCATCCGGCTGCTGGAACGCATGGCCGGCGCTGAATTTCCGGTGGGGGTTATACAGGACGTGCTGCTGGGATGTACCCTGTTGGGCAGCATCTTCAGCAGGCGCCGCGACGAACTGGTGAAAGTTCCCCTGCTGCGTGATCCGCTGATCATCGTATTCACCATTTACGGCGCCTACCTGTTGCTGCAGTTCCTTAACCCGAACGCTATCACCACGGGTGGTACCCGGCTCTTTACGAGGGTTTACCTGCGCAATATGATCCTGGTGCTGCTTTCCATCAAAATGATCAATTCGATGCAGGACCTGCGCACCTTCTTTAAGTATTGGATCACCATGTGTACGCTGGCTGCCGTTTATGCATGTATCCAGGAATGGGTGGGACTGCTTCCGTTTGAAAGAAGGTATATATCCCTCTACCCGGACAAATTCAAGACCGTGGTCCTTTTAACGGGCACGCGTGTGTTCTCCTTTTTGTCGGACCCCGCTGTGCTCGGTATCATACTGGCCTGCTGCACAGCTATTATAGCGCCACTGCTCACGGCTTCCGCCAAAACCATTTCGGCCGGCAAAAAACTATTGCTTTTTGTGGCGCTGGTATTACAGATCCTGGCGCTCGGTTATTCCGGAACACGAACGGGGTACGTGATGGTGCCCATGGGGCTGCTGATCTTTTTCCTGGCCAACCTTCATAACCGTAATACGATCATCGGTGCAATGGTGTTCGGGCTTGCCTTCCTGGCTATCCTTTTCGGGCCCTTCCACAGCAACCCCACCATTGTGCGGGTGCGCACCGCATTTGTCGGTTCCAATTCCGACGAGTCGTTGAACGTGCGGGATGTGAACCGGCACCGCATACAACCTTACATCTACCAGCACCCCATCGGTGGCGGCCTGATGACCGCAGGTGTGGAGGGTGAAAAATACAACCCGGGGCACGTGCTGGCCGGCTTTCCGCCAGACAGCGGGTACCTCCGCACAGCCCTCGAACAAGGCTGGATAGGCCTCATCCTGACATGCCTCTATTTGTATATGATGCTCTGCTACGCCGTCAAGAACTATTTCAGGGCCAGGGAACAGATAGACAAATTGCTGCTCATCGGTGTGGCAGGTGCGCTGTTTGCCGGTGTGGTAGGGCAATACGCCCAGGAAACCACCGGGCTGTTCGAATCCGCCATCATGGTATATGCCTTTGCCGGCATTTCAATAAAAACCAAATATTTATTATCCACAAATACGAAAGCAACATGAAAAAAGTATGTTTCGTTCTGCTGCTCAGCGTTTGCGTTGGCAGCCTCGCACACGCACAACAAAAAAAGGACACCAGCATTCTGCTGGCGCTTCCCGCCGATGCACCTAATGTAGCCAGATTGAAAGTCCGTCTTGTAGAACTGGCGCTTGCCAACCCTGCCCTGCAGGAGCTCGATCTCCGGCAGGAACTGACCAAATACGAAGCCAACAGGGCCAAGGCCGCTTTGCTCGACATGGTGACCGCCGCAGGCAACCTGAATGAGTTCACGATTAACAGAAACGGCACCAACACCGGCAACAACAACCTGCTGTACCCCCGTTACAACTTCGGTATACTGGTACCGCTGGGCCGTTTCGTTTCAGTTCCCGCAGAGGTGAAGATCGCCAAGACCAACAAAAAGATCTTTGCCAAACAGAAAGAGCGTGAAGGACTGGAAATCAAAGCTGCCGTACTGCGCGCTTACGAAGAGTATTCCGCCAACAAGCAGATGCTGGAACTGCACCTCCCCTTGCTGGAAGATGCTTACACCAATTACAAAACAACGGAGGCCAAATTCTCCAAAGGCGAAACAGAGGCCACCGTGGAAGCCCTCAATGCTTCTTACCGCATTTACAACACCGAAATGGTGCGCAAGATCACGCTGGAACGCGACCTGCGCGAATCCAAACTGACGCTGGAAGGCATCATAGGCACCACTATGGAAGACGTTCTGATGAAATTATAAGCCGGACAAAAATGAAGCATTTCACAACTGCCCTCCTGCTACTGGCAGCGCAGGGAACAATGGCACAATCCAAAGCAAAAGCGGCCAAACAGGCCGCTCCGGTTACCCTGGCGCCTTTTCAGCGGATCGAGGTAAAAACGACGCCCTGGCACAAACGCCCGGCCGTGATTTATCTGCCGGAGGCAGCGAAGGGCGAAAGGTTACCCCTCATCCTTTGCATGCACGGCAAGAGTATTGCCGGCGACGACGTCAGCAAAGTATTCCGCCAGGGCGTTACCCGCCAGGTGCATGAAGGGAAAAAGATCGAAGCGGTGAACCCGAAAGACGGGAAGCGGTACAAGTTCATCATACTGGCGCCGCTCTCCGACAGCTGGGGGTTATCACCAGACCAGGTGAACAATGTGCTCGATGATGTGCTGAAACGGTACCCTATCGACTCCACCCGCATATATATTACCGGTTACAGCGCCGGCGGATGGGCTGTAGCGATGGCCGTAACAGACGCCAGGCTGTCCAAACGCCTGGCAGCGGCAGTGAATATGTCCCCTGCCGCAATTGAAGAGCCCAACATGAGCAGTTTCCGCAACACGGCCAAAGCCAATTTGCCTACCTGGTACTTTGCCGGCGCCCAGGAATCATTTTTTTACGACCGTACTAAAATGTACATCGACAGCACCAACAAATACAAACGCGGCCTTACAAGGCTGAGCGTTGGCGACCACGCGCATTGTTGCTGGGAAAAGTATTTCAACCCGGCCTTCCGCGAGAACGGGACCAGTATTTACGAATGGATGCTTCAATATAAACGATGAAACGTTTGCTCAGGCTTCTTCTTTACATATGCCTCGGCGCTGCCCTCACCGGCGCGGCTGTTTACTGGTATATT
Organism: Chitinophaga lutea; assembly: GCF_003813775.1. Classification (NCBI taxonomy): domain Bacteria; kingdom Pseudomonadati; phylum Bacteroidota; class Chitinophagia; order Chitinophagales; family Chitinophagaceae; genus Chitinophaga; species Chitinophaga lutea. Next base: position 638,198 of record NZ_RPDH01000002.1, read on the forward strand.
GCCCGTGGGCAGGAAACCGAGGAGCTGAATGCCGAAACGCGGAAAAACGCCCCAGGCAGCTTTTTACAGCTGGCCGAAGGTATGGTGCACTACCGCCTGATGGGGCCGGACACGGGCCAGCTCATCATCTTCGTTCATGGCGGCGGCACCACCGGGATGGAAGTATGGAAGTACACCGCGCCCTATTTCCTCGAGAGAGGCTACCGCATCCTTCTTTACGACCTGTATGGCAGGGGTTATTCCGACCGGCCGCGCGTGACCTATAACCCGGCCCTCTTCCGCCGCCAGCTGGAGCAATTGATCGACACCCTGCACATTAACACCCCCTTCGATGTGGTGGCCATGTCTATGGGGGGCTCCATTGCACTGGATTATGCGAATCTCCACCCTGGTAAGGTAAAAAGAATGGCGTTGCTGGCGCCCGCCGCCAGCGGTGACCTGCGGCCCAGTAAAGCGCTCGAAGTGCCCGTGCTCGCGCCGCTGCTGATGACAGGCTACTGGTATCCCCGCTCGGTCGAGAACCAGCGCAAAGAATTCGTAGACCAGTCCGCCTTCGATAAGTATGCCGAACGGCTGCGTTATTTCATGAACTTTGAAGGTTACAAATATATCACCCTCTCCACCTGGCAGCATATGCTGAACCAGGACCAGTTATTTCTGCTGGACAAGATAAGGCCGGATAATATTCTCCTTATTTACGGCAGGCAGGATCCCTTTTTCCCGGACGAAAATGTGCCGCGCTACCAGCAGCATTACCCCAGCTTGCTGGTGCAGACGGTAGACCGGGCCGGCCATATGCCGCATTACGAGCAACCGGCCCTCATTAATCCGATGGTGTACCGGTACCTCCGGAACGGCCGGGACAGTGTGGCGCAGTAGCATTATAACCTAACGTCAGCAACCTGACTAAAAATAATTAAAAAGGCCCCGGAGCAACTCCGGGGCCTTTTATGCGTTATATCTTGCCGGGCTTACAGACCGAAAGCCTGTTTCACTTTTTCTACGTAGTCGAGTTTCTCCCAGGTAAACAGTTCCACTTCCACTTTCTTCTCTGATTTTTTACCCGCGTTGAATACTTTGGTGATCACCTTGTTTTCGCGGCCCATGTGACCGTAAGCGGCCGTTTCAGCATACATCGGGTTGCGCAGTTTCAGGCGCTGTTCGATGGCGTACGGGCGGAGGTCGAAAATCGCTTCCACTTTGCGTGCGATCTCACCGTCGTTCAGTTTCACCTTGGCAGTACCGTAGGTATCCACGAACACGCCGCAGGGTTTCGCAACGCCGATGGCGTAAGATACCTGTACCAGCACTTCATCGCAAACACCGGCAGCTACCAGGTTTTTGGCAATGTGCCGGGTAGCGTATGCCGCAGAGCGGTCTACTTTGGAAGGATCTTTACCGGAAAATGCACCACCGCCGTGAGCGCCTTTACCACCGTAGGTATCTACGATGATCTTGCGGCCGGTGAGGCCGGTGTCGCCGTGCGGGCCACCGATCACGAATTTGCCGGTGGGGTTGATGTGGTAAGTGATTTTATCGGTGAACAGGGCCTGCAGTTCGGGCTTCAGGGAAGCTTTCACGCGGGGGATCAGGATGTTGATCATGTCCTGTTTGATTTTGTCGAGCATCTGCTGGTCGGCTGCGAAATCATCGTGCTGGGTGGAAATAACGATGGTATCGATGCGGATCGGCTGGTTGTCGTCAGAATATTCGATGGTTACCTGAGATTTCGCGTCGGGGCGCAAGTAAGTGATCTCTTTGTTCTCGCGGCGGAGTGCGGCCAGCTCAATGAGCAGCTTGTGCGCCAGGTCGAGCGCCAAAGGCATGTAGTTCTCGGTTTCTTTGGTAGCGTAACCGAACATCATCCCCTGGTCGCCGGCACCCTGTTCTTCCGGGTTCTTACGGTCAACACCCTGGTTGATGTCGGGCGATTGCTCGTGGATGGCGGAGAGGATACCGCAGGAATTCGCTTCAAACATGTATTCGCTCTTGGTGTAACCGATTTTACGGATTACTTCGCGGGCAATGTCCTGCACATCAAGGTAAGCATCTGATTTCACCTCACCTGCCAGTACTACCTGGCCGGTCGTTACCAGCGTTTCGCAGGCAACTTTCGAAGTCGTATCGTATGCCAGGAAGTTATCAATCAGCGCGTCGGAAATCTGGTCGGCAACTTTGTCGGGGTGTCCTTCTGAAACGGACTCGGACGTAAATAAATACGGCATAAGTAGAGAATTCTGATGATTATAGTTGAGTGTAAATGATTCTTAATTTCAGGTTGGCCGGCGGCACTGCATTGCCTCCACCCGCTTTAACTCTCCGCATGTCTATGTTGTACCTGTTAGAGAGCGGCTCCAGTTTCAGCACCGAATTCTCCAGCTTCTTATCCACGATGAACTGTAAATGCCGTGCAATATTAATCTTATATTGAACAACTTTTATGCCGCCTACGTCAGAAATGACGGTTCTATTACCACCGAAGTGAGCCAGGTCGGGCCTTTGCGGGTTACCGTAGTCGGCAATGAAACCAAGACTGTCGTGCGTCACATACCGGTACAGCATCAGCTGGGTCGGTTCTCCGAACAGATCGTCTTTCCCCTGCAACCCGCTCGATACTTCCGTAATGATCAGCTCAGCCGTATTGATCACGGCTTTGGGGAAGTTCTCCAGGCCCGGCAGCTGTACATTGGTGTAAGTACCGGGGGCTTCCTGCAGGAAGATGAGGCTGTCGCCTTCGGGTTTGTTGGTATTGAGGTATTTGGAAATCTCGGCGTTGTTGTGGTACCAGTTCCGCACGAAGTAGTTGCCGTGCGCGCTGCTGGACGCCTTGAAGGGGAATTCCGCCTTCAGGGAGTCGTTTTCGCTGTTCTTGTAATAAACCGTCAGGCGGGTCTGGCCATTGTTGAGGATGGGATACAGCATGGTGGTGCTGATCGTTGTATCTGGCACGATGGCCAGGCCGTTGAGAAATACCTTGAACGCGGAGTCGTTCAGGAAAGCCGCATCCGCCCGCTGTTGCAGCAGGGTATTACCGAACGCGTTGCTGAGCGGAATGCGCAGCACCGGCGGTTTCCGCTCCCCGTAAATATCCATCGAATCTTTCGGGTACACCGGGTAGGTGGAAAAATTCCCGATCATCTTGGTCTGATCGTAAGAAAGCGGTCTAGTATAAGTATAATAAGAGTCGATTTTGAAGTTGGGCTCGTTCATCTGGTACACCTTCAGGTTCATCAGCTTGTTCTCGCCGAACCAGGTGGTATCGGTACCCACGTAAAGCACCACGGAATCGAGGATGTGGCCGGTGCCGGCGAACGTGAACTTTTCTTCGGGAAGGCCCACCTGCAGGTACACAAGGCCGGATGATTTACCGAAAATGGGGTCGTTGGTGATGCTGCCCAGCGCTTTGGAATAGATATCGGCGCCGGTACGAAGGCCCGAATCCGCTTTGGCAATGTTGTGGGTGATCAGGCTGTTGATGGTGGTATCCTTAACATTCACTTTGTCCGGGCCGGGAATAAGGTCCTTCCCCAAAATGGTGGCCTCGTTACAACCCGTAAAAGCATATAATCCCGTAAAAACGGCTGCTGCGAAATAACCCAGGTTCCTGAAATTGATCTTCACGTGTTTGATTTGAATCGGTTTTGTTGTTGCGATGAAAGCACTGTTCCCAAAAAGAAAAAGTTAAAAATAAAAAGTTAATGGCCAATTCCCGCAGTTACTGACAATTTTAACTTTTCATTTTTAACGCTCCCGGTTATTTGGCGCCGAGTAACTGGTGATACAGTTGAAGGTAATCGGCCAGGTCGTCGTTATCCTTTTTATAAGGAATGATCACCTTGCCTTTCTCGGCTTTCAGTTCTTCCACCAGCTTTTTGTCTACCTTGTCGCTGCCCAGTACCACCGCATCGGCGTATTTGGCAGCGCCCCTGTTAAGGGCGGTGTTGGTGCCTTCTTTATATAATTCCAGGTCTTTTTCCTTAATCTGGTTGCTGATAATGGCTTTTTTCAGGAAGGAGGCGCCCAGTTTCTCTTTGAAAGAATTGGGTTCCAGTGAAAATACCGTTTTTGAATGGGCGAAAACGGGTTCTTTCTTATAAGCCGTTTTGAGGTATACGGGGATGAGGGAAGTCATCCAGCCGCTGCAATGAATAATGTCCGGAGGCCAGCCGAATTTCTTGACGGTCTCCAGCGCACCTTTGCAGAAAAATATCTCACGGGCTGCATTATCCTCGTAAAACTTGCCGTCGTCGTCCGCAAACACGGCCTTGCGCTTGAAATAATCTTCATTGTCCAGGAAATAAACCTGCAGCCTTGCATTCGGCAGCGATGCCACTTTGATGATCAGCGGGTAATCGTCCCCGTCAATCACAATATTGATACCCGAAAGGCGGACCACTTCATGAAGGCGGTGCCTTCTTTCATTGATATTGCCAAACCTCGGCATGATAACCCTTACTTCAAGACCGGCCTCGTTAGATTTGATCGCCATTTTATTCACCATTGCCGCATAATCACTCAACTCCAGGTACGGCGACATCTCTTGGGCAATAAAAAGAATTCTTTTCTTTGTGGACATTTAAAGCTGATTATTAATGCAGTTATTTTTAATTTGGCTTGCAAAACTACGAAATTTTTAGGTAAAAAGGGCCAATTTGTCACTTTTAACATCCTTTTAAGCAAAGGTTTATGTATCTATTCAAACAGCGTGTGGCGCTTCAGGACCACCTGGAGCAGGTAAAAAAGGCAGGGAAACGGGTTGGATTTGTACCCACGATGGGCGCCCTTCATGAAGGGCATATTTCACTGATAGAGACTGCCAGAGCGGCGGCGGATGTGGTGGTATGCAGCATTTTTGTCAACCCTACCCAGTTCAACGACCCGAAAGACTTCGAAAAGTATCCCATTACAATAAACGATGATATCATCAAACTGACGGCCGCCGGTACGGATATTCTTTTTTTACCCTCCGTGTCGGAAATGTACCCCGAAGGGGTGAACGGGCAACATCCTCATTACGACTTCGGGTATGTGGAAACGGTGCTCGAAGGCGCCCACCGCCCGAACCACTTTCAGGGTGTAGGCATCATCGTCCACAAACTGCTCGATATTGTACAGCCGGACTCCCTGTTTATGGGACAAAAGGATTTTCAGCAATGCATGATTATCAAGCGCCTCCTCGAAATCACCGGCATCCCTACCGCCCTGCACATCTGCCCCACCCTCCGGGAAACCGGCGGACTGGCCATGAGCAGCCGGAACATGCGCCTCAGCCCGGAACAAAGGCAAACCGCCATACAGATCAGCCGCACCCTCACGGAAATCAAAGAAAAGGCCCGGCTATTACCCTTCCCCGCGTTGAAGGAGAACGCCCGCAACCAACTCCAAAACGCTGGTTTCCAGGTGGATTATGTGGAAATAGCCGATGCAGGCAACCTGAAATTGCTTGAAACAGCCATTCCCGGGCAGATGGTGGCGCTGACCGCCGCCAAACTGGGGGAAATACGGCTGATCGACAATATGCTGATCTGATGCATGGCCTCCCGGTAGCAAAAGCATACCAAAAGCATAGATGAAGCATACCAAGAGCATACCAGGAGCATAGATACCCTCAGTTGCCGGGCGAATTGTCCCGGTCGGTAATTAGGACAACCTTCAGCCTGTTTATGCATTAAAACCTGGCTCATCCCAAGGTCATGGCAAGGTAACAACCATTTCGTCATAACAAATTCATAAAACTGGCCCGGTCTTCTTTCTAATATATAAAATTCCTCTACCTTTGCGGACTACACCAGAAATATGCTGATCGAAGTACTCAAATCCAAGATTCACAGAGCGGTTATTACGGAAGCCAATCTGAATTACGTAGGGAGCATCACCATCGATGAGGACCTGATGGACGCCGCCAACCTCATCACAAACGAAAAAGTGCAGGTGGTGAACGTAAACAACGGCGAACGTCTTGAAACCTACGTAATCAAAGGCAAGCGCGGCTCCGGCGTCATCTGCATGAACGGTCCCGCTGCCCGCCTCGTGGCAGTCGGCGATGTGGTGATTATCATCTCCTACGCCACCATGGATTTCGAAGAAGCTAAAAAATTCACGCCCATCGCCATCTTCCCGAAGGAAGGCAATAAATTGTAATTCTGTCAACAGTCCACATGCCCAAAGCGCTTAAAAACGTTCTCAAATTCCTGGCCTTTTTAAGCATCGGCTTGCTCATGATATGGCTGGCCCTGAAGGACATGACGCCGAAGGACTATGCGGACGTGAAGGACGCCTTCCTGAGCGGTAACTACTGGCTGGTGGTCCCTGCCTTCATCATCGGCATCGGCAGCCATCTTTCCCGCGCCCTGCGCTGGCGGATCCTTATCGACACCCAGCACTACAAACCAGGCGTGCTCAATACTTTTTTTGCCGTCATGGTGGGTTATCTCGTGAATATGGGGGTGCCCAGGCTGGGAGAAATCGCCCGGTGCGGGGTACTGGCCAATTACGAAAAAATCCCGGCCGACAAACTCATCGGCACCATGATCGCCGAACGGGCGCTGGACCTGGTGTGCCTGGCCATTGTATTCCTGCTGTGTTTTTTGCTCCAGCTCGACATCGTGTCCGCCTACCTCTCCGCCGAAGTATGGCCCGCCCTCGAACAGAAGATCGCCAATGCCAACGTCACCCAGCTGCTGGTGCTGCTGGGCATCGTACTGGTCGTTATCGGTGTGGTCATCTACCTGCTGAAGCGTTTCGCCGCCTCCAAAGCCGCTATCAAACTCCGGGCGCTGCTGCGCGGCGTGATGGACGGTTTTTTGTCGATCGGGAAAATGGACGGCAGAAAACTCGGCTGGTTCCTGTTCCATACCCTGATGATCTGGGCGCAATACCTGGCCATGCTGTACGTCGGTTTTCTTTGCCTGCCCGCTACGCAGGAGCTCGGCCTCACCGCCGCGCTGACCGTACTGGCGCTGGGCAGTGTAGCCATGATCGTTAGCCCCGGCGGCATCGGCGTATACCCCTTCCTCGTACAGAAAACCCTTCTGCTGTACAATGTTGCCGGCCCCATCGGCATGGCGTTCGGCTGGATCATATGGGGCGCGCAGACCGTGCTGATCTGCATCCTGGGCCTCGTTTCCTTTATCTGGCTGCCCATTCACAACAAGAAATCGGCCGGAAAGTCGTAATTTAATGGAAAGTTAATACTACCGCTATAGGCTGGCAAGTTGTTTATGCTAACTTTTGCAGTTAGCGTGGGCGCGTTGTCGCGTTCCGGTTTAAATCATGTGTTTATGAGTATGGATATGAACGCCATCCCTATGTTGCCGGTTAAACATAAAAAAGTCCCGGTGAAAAAGACAGAGAAAACAGACAAAACAGGCACTACTACATTCAAGAAAAGGAAAACGATCGTCCGCGATATCAGCTGGCTCTCATTCAACGCCCGTGTATTACAGGAAGCCGCCGACACCACGGTGCCCCTCCTGGAACGCATCCGTTTCCTCGGTATTTTTTCCAATAACCTCGACGAGTTTTTCCGCGTGCGCGTGGCTACCCTCAAGCGCATGGGCGTGGTGGGCCGCAGCGCCAAGATGCACCTCGAAGAAAATCCCGACCAGATACTGGACGAGATCCAGCGCACCGTGATCAGCCAGCAGCAGGAATTTAACCGCATCTGGAAAGAGATCGAGGAAGAACTGAAAAAGGAAAAGATCAGCCTCCATACCGATAAGCAGCTGAACCGCGACCAGCAGAAGTTCGTGACCAATTATTTCAACGAGGAGGTGCGCACCAACATCATCCCCCTCATGATCGAAGGCATTCCGCAAATGCCTTTCCTGCGGGATAAGTCCATCTACCTGGCCGTGCTGCTGGCGAGGGAAGACAATTCCATCCGCCAGAAATTCGCGCTGATCGAAATCCCCACCACCGTGCTGCCGCGTTTCCTCATCCTGCCGTCCAAAGAAGGCGAGCACAGCATCATTCTGCTGGAGGACGTGATCCGCTTCAACCTGCCGCATATCTTTTCATTCTTCGGGTACGACAAGTTCTCGTCCTGGATCATCAAGGTGACCCGCGACGCCGAACTGGATATCGATAACGACATTGCCACCAGCCTCATCCACCAGATCGAAAAAGGCATCAAGGCCCGGCGGAAAGGCAAACCCGTAAGATTTATCTACGACCAGCAGATCGACCCCATCATTCTCGAATACCTGATGCGCCGCCTCGGTTTGTCTAAAAAAGATAACCTGATACCCGGCGGGCGGATCCATAATTTCAAGGACTTTATGGACTTCCCCGAAAAGGTGTTCACCCGCGAACGCACGCGCCGCAAAACCTTCATCCACCCCCTGTTCCAGAATGCCCCCAGCGTGATGCAGGTGATCGCCATGCAGGATGTGATGCTGCACTTCCCCTATCATTCCTTCGATACCATCATCGACCTCCTGCGCGAGGCCGCGATGGACCCGAACGTGACCACCATCAAAATCACCGCCTACCGCCTCGCCCGCAACAGCCGCATCATCAACGCCCTCATCAACGCCGTGCGCAACGGCAAACAGGTGGTGGTAGTGCTGGAGCTGCGCGCCCGCTTCGACGAAGAGGCTAACCTGCAGTGGAAAGAGCGGCTGGAAGAAGAAGGCGTGAAAGTGCTGTACGGCATCCCCGGTATGAAGGTGCACGCCAAACTCTGCGTGATCAAAAAACGTATCGGTGCCAAAACCGTGCAGTGCGGTTTTGTGAGCACCGGCAACCTCAACGAAAAAACCGCGCGGGTATATGGCGACCATTGCCTGCTGACGGCCAACCGCGGCATCATGGCCGATATCAACCGTATTTTCGCCTACCTCGAAAAACAGAGCCACGACGAAAAGCTGCTGATGGCCTGCAAAACACTCATTGTGAGCCCCTTCAACATGCGCCGGTTTTTCCTCCGCATGCTCGACCGCGAGATCCGCAACGCGCGCCGCAAAAAGCCCGCGGGCGTGATCATAAAAATGAACTCTTTGTCGGACGACGAGCTCATCGCCAAACTGTACGACGCCGCCAAAGCCGGCGTGGAAGTCAGGATGGTGATCCGCGGTATCTGCTGCGCCTATACGGAAAATAAAAAGTGGAAAAAAAATATCGAGGCCGTGAGCATCGTGGACGAGTATCTCGAACATGCCCGGGTATTCATTTTCCATAACAACGGCCATGAGAAGACCTTCATCGCCTCGTCCGACTGGATGGTGCGCAACCTCGACCACCGCGTGGAAACCGCAGTGCCCATCGAAAACAAAGTCATTCAGCAGGAACTGAGCGAGATCCTCAACATCCAGCTCAACAGCAACGTGAAGGTACGCATCCTCGACAACGAACAGCAGAACGCCTACAAACATAACAGCGGCAAGAAGATCCGCGCACAGGTCGAAATATTCAAATACCTCCACGAAAAAACATACCTTTGAGCCGTTAGGAAGCTATTAACGGGATATGAAGCTGGCAGCAATCGACATAGGCTCAAACGCCGCACGTTTGTTGATATCGGAGGCCTCTCCGAAGGCAAACGGCGAGATGGATTTTACCAAGGTGAACCTGGTGCGGGTACCGCTGCGTTTAGGGATAGACGTATTTTCAGGCGGCACGATCTCCGAAAAGCGGGCAGACAGCCTCGTCAATACCATCAAGGCATACAAGCTGCTGCTCGACGTATACGAGGTGAAATACCTCAAAACCGCGGCCACCTCGGCCATGCGCGATGCCTCCAACGGCCCGCAGATACTGGAGCGCGTGCGCCAGGAAACGGGCATGGACATACGGCTGATCACCGGCCAGGAAGAAGCGTCCTATATTTACGAGAACCACATCGCCGAGAACCTCGATAAAACCAAGAGTTACCTGTACATCGACGTAGGCGGCGGCAGCACCGAGCTTACCTTCTTCAGCGGCAACCGCCTTATTTTCAAGGAATCTTTCAACATCGGCACCATCCGCCTGCTCCAGAACCAGGTGACGGACGCCCACTGGCAGCAGATGAAAGACTTCGTCCGCCAGCAAATCCGTACGTCCGGCAGCGTGATCGCCATCGGGTCCGGCGGCAACATCAACAAAATATTCTCCCTGTCCAAGCGCAAGGAAGGCAAGCCCCTCTCCCTCGACCTGCTGAAGGATTATTACAAGGAATTCGGCAACTTCACCGTGGAAGAAAGGATCCACCTCTATAACCTGCGGGAAGACCGTGCGGACGTGATTGTGCCCGCCCTCCAGATTTATGTGAACGTGATGCGCTGGGCAGACATCGAGGAAATCTTCGTGCCCAAGATCGGCCTGGCCGACGGCCTCGTGCGCTCCCTGTATAACGAGATCACCCGCGTCTAGCCCCCGCCCTTAAAAAATACTTCAGAAATCCGATTTATATTCCAAACTTTGTGGTTTGCCGGTTCTCAACGGCCGGATTTGAATACGTATAACCGATTAGTAATGTCAGCTGTAAACAAAGAGATCAAGCGCATCACCACCCACATCCTGCAGAAGATGAAAGCAGATGGCGAGAAGATTTCCATGCTCACCGCCTACGACTTTTCCATGGCCAGGATACTGGACGATGCCGGCATAGATATATTGCTGGTGGGCGATTCCGCCTCCAACGTGATGGCCGGGCACGAAACTACCCTGCCCATCACGCTCGACCAGATGATCTACCACGCCTCTTCCGTGGTGCGGGCCATCCGCCGCGCCTTTGTGGTGGTAGACCTGCCTTTCGGCTCCTACCAGGGCAACTCCAAGGAAGCGCTCATTTCCACCATCCGCATCATGAAGGAAACCGGCGCCCACGGCGTAAAGATCGAAGGCGGCGAAGAAATCATCGAATCGGTGAAAAGGATCATCAGTGCGGGCGTGCCCGTCATGGGCCACCTGGGCCTCACCCCCCAGAGCATCTACAAATTCGGCACCTACGCCGTACGCGCCACGGAAGACGCCGAAGCGCAGAAGCTACTCAAAGACGCCCTCCTGCTGCAGGAAGCCGGCGCCTTCGCCATCGTGCTTGAAAAAATCCCCGCCCTGCTGGCCAAACAGGTGGCGGAACAACTCACCATCCCCGTGATCGGCATCGGGGCGGGCAAGTATGTAGACGGGCAGGTGCTCGTGATGCACGACATGCTCGGCATCAACAAAGAGTTCAAGCCCCGCTTCCTCCGCCGCTACCTCAACCTCTACGACGATATCTTCAATGCTACCCAGCAGTACATCAGCGATATCAAAACCAAAAGTTTTCCCAACGACCAGGAACAATATTAAGCGTTACGGGTTACCACCGGCCTGTCGGCGGTAACCCGTAAATTTCTTATATTCGTCCTGTGAACGCATTGTTGAACATACAACTGGCCCTTCTCTCCTTCCTGCGCAGCACCTGCTCGCATGTGCCATGACGGTTGCACCCGCCGTTGCCCCCTTTGCATGATTTACAACATCTAAAACTCCGCTATAAACATGACAACACTGGAAACAGTATTGGATGGATTAATGAGCCGCTACCAGGAGCGTGTGCCCGACGTGAGCGCCATTATCGACGCCATGATCGCCGAAGGCATCATCCTCCGGGCGTCCGACATAGAGAACGATCACATCGCGTTCCGCACATTGGGTGTGGAGCACCTCGGCATCCAGTCGCTCGAAAAAATATTCCTTCACTACGGATATACGAAAAAAGACTATTACCACTTCCCTGAAAAGAAACTCGACGCATACTGGTACGCGCCTCCCGCCGAAAAATACCCGCGTATTTTCATCAGCGAGCTGCGCGTGAAAGACTTGAGCGAACCGGCGCAGACCATCATTAAAAGTTATACGGGGGAAGTGAAAAGCGACCCGGTGAATGCGCTTGACCTCAACGACGGCACGGCCGTGGATCACTTCCTGCACAGCGCGCTCTGGCGTACGCCTACGTTGAGCGACTACCAGGTGCTGGCGGCCGAAAGCGAGTACGCGGCCTGGGTGATTTACAACCGGTATTACCTGAACCACTTCACCATCAGCGTGCATAATCTGAAACCGGGATATAATACGGTAGCGGATTTTAACGCGTTCCTGGAAAAGCGGGGCTTCCGCCTGAATGATTCAGGAGGCAAGATCAAAACCAGTCCCGATAAAGGTTTGCTGCAAAGTTCCACCGTGGCCCGCATGATCGAGGCCACCTTCGCCGGCGATGAAAAACATGCAATTGCGGGTTCTTACGTGGAATTTGCCGAAAGGCGTGTATTGCCGCAGTTCGCGCAGCTGCCGCCTTCCGAGATCCGCCGGGAGCACCGGCGCGAAGGGTTCGAGGCCAATAACGCCGACAAGATATTTGAGAGCACGTACGCGGCCCAAACGGGCAAACAATAACCCCGTACGGGATAGCGGTTTTCAGAAAGGGGGTATGATCCGGAAGGGTTATGCCCCCTGGCTTTTGTGGAATGAAAGGATGAAGCTCGTTCCCCGGCCCTCAATGGATTTCACGTTGATGCCCACGTTGTTCTCCCTCAGGATTTCGCAGGTGGTGGACAGGCCGATGCCCAACCCTCCAGGTTTATTCGTGAAGTAGGGCTCGAATATGTAAGACTGGATTGCTTTGCTGATCCCGCAGCCGTTATCTATGAACTGGACAATGAATTGATCGCCCGCTGATTTCGTAATGAGCTTCAATTCCCCTTTTTTTGTCCCCATCGCTTCAACGGCATTGATCACGATGTTCGTCATCGCTATTTTCATTCGCAGCCGGTCTGCATTCATCTTGAAATCATCCGGTGAATATTGCCTGCTGACGGTAATGTTTTTAAGGGTAAGCCGGTCGTCCGATATTTTAAGCACCTCCTCCAGCAACTGGTGAACGGAGTACTGCGCTTCCTGTTTTATTGCATGCCGGCCCTGCCGGAGGATCTCGGTGACCAGGTCGCTGATCCGGGCTGAGCTGCGCATAATGATATCCAGGTACATCTTAATATCTCCCTTGTCAACTGCCCCTTCCATCATACCGACCGATAGATTGATATCGGTCAGGGGGTTCCGGAGCTCATGCGCGAGAGCGGTCAACCGGCCGGTCTGGTCGTTTGATACGCGTGGTGCCGCCGGCGCCGGGGCCGGGTAATAGTTATTGTTGTTTACTGCGGAACTGACCTGCGAAGCAAAATCAATAAAGGATTCATGACAAGGAATACGGCGGGTGCCGCTGTAAACTGCAAGTGCTTTCATTGTAAGATTTTTGTGCGGGTATGGTCCATACGAAGTATGTATCATTCACGAAGGAGATATTACTCATATCCGCTTTTAATGACGGTCTGGATCATTTTGAAACGACCGTTCGGCCGGATGAAATTGGGTGAGTGTGCCGGTATGATGATTCCCTGACCGGACTCCAGGTAGTTGGATACATTGTCGATGACAATTTCTGCCCGGCCTTCGATAATCTGGGCGAAGGTGTCGAACGGGGAGGTTTTCTCCGTGAGCCCTTCCCCACTGTCGAACGACATGATGCTGATATTCCCGGTCGACTTCCGGATAATGGTTTTGATCACTACCGCATTGGCCATGTATTCGATGATTTCAACGATAATGTGCGTTTTGGCTTTTTCAAGGTCAGTGTTGCCTGCGCCTGTTGTTGTATGCCCGTTATCCATGATCTTTCGGTTTAGTGCGGCTGATGGGAATAACACAAAGATGCCGCTCTTTTAGCAGACCGGCATTACATCTCTCCGGCAAAAAGTTACATCATTCACACATCGTCGAGCATGGACCGTCTTTTCACCTTCAGCTGTTTGAAATGGGAAGGTGTGAGGCCCGTCACTTTCTTGAATTGATTGGAAAGGTGCGCCACACTGCTGTAGTGCATCAGGAACGCGATTTCGGTGAGATTCAGCTCGTTATACACGAGCAATTCCTTTACACGTTCGATTTTGTGGCTGATAATGAATTTTTCAATGGTAATTCCCTGCACCTCCGAGAAGAGGTTGGCAAGATAGGTATAGTCGTGGTTCAGTTTCTCGCTTAAAAAATCCGAAAAATTGATGTTTAACGGCTCTTCCGTATAATGCACCACTTCAACGATGACATTCTTTATTCGCTGAATGAGGATGCTCTTTTTATCGTCCATCACCTCAAGGCCCCATTTCAGCAGGCCCTGCCGGATGGCGGCGTATTGCGCGGCAGACAGTTCTTCCACAATATCCGCTTCTCCCAGTTCCACCGAGGTATAGTGCAATCCCAGCTTCGTCAGTTCCTCTTTCACCACCAACTTGCAGCGGATGCAAACCATATTTTTTATATACAGTTTCAAAGGTATTGTTCATCGGGGCGACGGATATTCTTCCACTTCATCATATTAAAAAGTATTCATACCTGGCGCCGGGTTTGCCGGCCACCACTGTCTAAATATACGTTATAATTGCCTACCGGAGCGCCGCATTAATGCGGGAGTTTCTCCCGGATCAGTCCGTACACCCAGGTGCCGGCAATCGCGCTGAGCAGGGTCACGATCACCACGGTGAATCCGCTCCCGACCTGGGCGAACAGCGGGCCCGGGCACGCGCCGGTGATGGCCCAGCCCAGCCCGAAGATGAGACCGCCGAAGATGTTGCCCTTCGTGAAAGGTTTTTTCGGTATCACGATGGTTTCGCCGGAGAGCGTGCGGATGCCCAGCTTGCGGATGAGCAGCACGCCCAGGATGCCCGTTATCACGGCACTGCCGATCACCCCGTACATGTGGAACGATTCGAGGCGGAACATTTCCTGGATGCGGAACCACGAAATCACTTCGGATTTGACGAGGATGATGCCGAAGAGCATGCCGATGAAAAGGTATTTCAGATTTTTCATGTTCGTTGTTGAGGATGATGATTAAAGCAGCAGCCAGCGCATGAGCGGCGGCAGGATGAGATTGATCATAGTAAAACCGCCCGCCATGAAACAAATGGTGGCCACTAACGACGGCCATTGCAGGGTAGACAGGCCCATGATGGAATGCCCGCTCGTGCAGCCGTTCGCATAACGGGTGCCGAAACCTACGAGGAATCCGCCGCAGATGAAGAAGATCAGCCCTACCGGGCTGGCGATGTTGCCCCAGTTAAAAATATCGCCCGGCATAAGTTCGTCGAACTCCTGGACGCCCTGCTGCTGTAGTGCGGCGATCGTATCGGGGTTCAGCTGCACCGGCTCGCCGTTGTGCAGAAAAAGCAGGGTGAACAGCGCGCCCAGTGCGATGCCGCCCACGAAAAATAAATTCCAGCTTTCTTTTTGCCAGTCATACTGAAAAAAAGGAATTTTGCCGGGAAAGCAGGCGGCGCAGATGTGCCGTAGCGACGATGAAATACCCAGCGCCTTGTTGCCGATGATCAGCAGCAGGGGCACCGTTAGCCCGATCAGCGGGCCAGCCACATACCAGGGCCAGGGTTGTTGGAACATACTCATATATTGAAATTACAAAATGCGAAGCAAACGATAAATTTATGCAAAAGATCTTAACCGGATTTAATATTCAGGCCGTGAACAGCGGCGTATCCACCGGCACTACCTGGCTGCCTGCCGCCGGAGAGCCCATCGTGTCTTCTTCGCCGGTAGACGGCAAAGACATCGCCACTGTAACCTCCGCCACCAGGGCCGATTACGACGCCGTGGTACAGAAAGCGGCGGAAGCCTTCGGGGCCTGGCGCCAGTGGCCGGCACCGCGCCGGGGCGAAGTGGTACGGCAGATCGGCGAGGCGCTCCGCACCCACAAAGAGGCCCTCGGCCGCCTTGTGAGCTATGAAATGGGCAAAAGCCTGCAGGAAGGTTATGGCGAGGTACAGGAAATGATCGACATCTGTGATTTTGCCGTAGGTCTTTCCCGCCAGCTGCACGGCCTCACTATGCACTCCGAAAGGCCCGGCCACCGGATGTACGAACAATGGCACCCCCTCGGCATCGCCGGCATTATTTCCGCGTTTAATTTCCCGGTAGCGGTGTGGAGCTGGAACTCCATGCTGGCATGGGTTTGCGGTGACGTGTGCATCTGGAAGCCTTCCGAAAAAACACCGCTTACGGCCCTCGCCTGCCAGCATATTGCCGCAACAGTATTCGCCGCCAACGGTGTGCCCGAAGGCGTATGCTGCCTGGTGACCGGCGGCCGCGAAGTGGGCGAATGGCTGGCCGCCGACACCCGCATACCGCTGGTATCCGCCACCGGCTCCACCCGCATGGGCAAAGCCGTGGGCGCCGCTGTAGGCGCACGTTTGGGCAGGGCCCTGCTCGAACTGGGCGGCAACAATGCCATCATCATCTCCAAAGACGCCGACCTCGATATGAGCCTCATCGGCTGCGTATTCGGCGCCGTGGGCACCGCCGGCCAACGCTGCACTTCCACCCGCCGCCTCATCATCCACGAAAGTGTGTACGAGACCTTCAAAACCAAGCTGGTGAACGCTTACAAACAGCTCCGCATCGGCGACCCGCTCGACGAACAACACCATGTAGGCCCGCTTATCGACCGCCAGGCGGTAGATATGTACCTGCAGGCCATCGAAAAATGCAAGGCCGAAGGCGGCAAATTCGTGGTGGAAGGTGGCGTGCTCGAAGGGAAAGGATATGAGTCCGGCTGCTACGTGAAACCCGCCATCGCAGAGGTGGAAAACGGCTTCAGCATCGTGCAGCACGAAACCTTCGCCCCCATCCTGTACCTCATCAAATACAGCCACATCGAAGAAGCCATCGCCTTGCAAAACGGCGTGCCGCAGGGGCTTTCGTCCGCCATCATGACGCTGAACCTCCGCGAGGCCGAACAGTTCCTCTCGCAGGCAGGCTCCGACTGCGGTATCGCGAACGTCAATATCGGCACATCCGGCGCCGAGATCGGCGGCGCGTTCGGCGGCGAAAAAGAAACCGGCGGTGGCCGCGAAAGCGGTTCCGATGCCTGGAAAGCCTATATGCGCAGGCAGACCAATACGATCAATTATACCGACAAACTGCCGCTGGCACAGGGTATTAAGTTCGATTTGTAAGGAAAAAAGAAGGAAGGATATTTTGAAAGTAGCGGGGTTGGAGAACCCCGCTTTTTCGTTAAACGGAAACCATGCTTATGAGAAAGAATACGTACAGAGAAGTACTGACTATTCTCTCCAGGTATAAATATTATACTTTTTTTTGAAAATTCATATTCAACTTTTGTGCTACTGCTTCACCTCCGTAAAAAACATTTACGATCAGAAGCTCCTCAAACAAGCCCAGACCGGGTTTCAGCTCTTTTTCCTTAATTCCAAGCAAGTTTGCCATTTTTAAAATACTTTTTGGCGGGGCGCAAATCACGATGGTTTTGCCCGTATGTTTCTTCAACATTTCCGATAATATGTGTTCCATCACGGCCGGATCGCTTTCGCAGGCATCCCTGAAATACCGCACTTCGGTGTTTTTGGAAGCCGCCAGCGGCGCTACCGTTTGTTTGAGGCAGCCCATGAACGGGGTATAGACCGCCTCCACCGGCTGGTCGCGCAGGAACTGAACGAGCTGATCGGCCTGGTCGTGCCCGGTACGGGTCAGCACCTGGCCGGCCGTTCCGTGCACCGTTTCGGCGCAATTCACAAATACGACCGTTGTGGCTGCGCCACCGGGCGGCTGCATGGAGCATACGATGCCCCAGAGCAGCATCAGGCATAAAGAAATTCGTAACATGGCGGAAAATTTAATTGGTAAAACAAATGTTAATGTCAATCCGGCATCCGGATTATTGGCAGATATTTGCCCCTTTTATCAAGGAAATGGGTAGCAGGGTTGACGATTAAAATTAGACCAAAAGGCAGGCAGGAAAAGGCCAAATGTGACGAAAGGGCCTGAATTTGCGATAAAACGGCAGAACAGGATAACTAAGGGGCTGAATTTTTCAAGTAAAAAAGGGACCAATAGTCAGGCGGGTTCACCACTCACCACATCCCAACCCTTGTTATAACGCATTTATCATATCTTTAACCAATTGTGGTATTTGAATTGTAATCTATAGGAAAATTGTATAAAATGAGATCTATCTGCAGAGAGCTGGCAATGGTAGCAAGTGTCATTTTGTTGATGTCTGCACAGGGTTTTAGCCAACAAAAAAGACCCGCTGTTCCGAAAAACTGGCAATTACTGGATTATGCAACCGACAGTGTATACGGCATAGGCGCTGAAAAAGCATATAAAGAACTGCTGAAAGACAGAAAAAGCAAAACAGTGATCGTAGCCGTGGTGGATTCCGGGATCGACACCACCCACGAAGACCTGAAGCCCATCCTCTGGCGCAACCCCAAAGAAATTCCCGGTAATAATATCGACGACGACGGCAACGGTTATGTGGACGATGTGTATGGCTGGAACTTCCTGGGCGCCAAAGATGGCGGCTCCGTAAAAGAGGATTCCGATGAAGCCACCCGCGAGTACTACCGTTACCTGAAATTATACAGCAATCCTGATTCGGCCCTCAAACCCGACAGCAAGGAATTCGCGTACTGGAAACGGCTGAAAGACCGTACCCAGCGCCCTTCCACCCAGGCCAAAACGGATTACAAAATGATGCTCAAAGTACAGGAAAACCTCCTGCGTTGCGAAAACATCCTCTCCGAATACTTCAAAACCACCGACTTCAGCAAACAGCAGCTCGATACCCTGCGCAGCGCCGACCAGGACCTGATGCTGGCCCGCAGTTTCGCCCTGCGCCTGCTCAGCAGCGCCGGTGATGAAACCATGACGTACCAGGGGCTCAAGGAAGACCTGAACGAGTATGTGAAAGAGCTGAAAAAGAAAGCCGAAAACACCGGCGGTGAGCCCAAAGATGCGCGTAACACCATCGTCGGCGACAACCTCGACGATATCAACGATAAATATTACGGCAACGGCGACGTGATGGGCCAGTTCGCCTTCCACGGCACCCACGTGGCGGGCATTATCGGCGCCATTCGCGGCAACAGCACCGGCATGGACGGTGTGGCCGACAACGTGCGCATTATGGCCGTAAAAGTGGTGCCTGAAGGCGATGAGCGCGATAAAGACGTGGCCCTCGGCATCCGCTACGCGGTAGACAACGGCGCCCAGATCATCAACATGAGCTTCGGCAAGGGTTTCTCCCCGCAGAAACAATGGGTCGACGACGCCATCCGTTACGCACAGTCCAAAGGCGTACTGCTCATACACGCAGCCGGCAACGACGGCGCCAATAACGACGAAACCGAAAACTACCCGAAAGACACGTATAACGACGGCTCCGAAGCCGACAACATGATCACCGTAGGGGCGCTCGGCAACGGCCGTACCGGTTCCAAAGTAGCCGGCTTCTCCAACTTCGGTAAAAAAGAAGTGGACGTGTTCGCCCCCGGCGTGCAGATCTACTCTACCGCCCCCGGCGGCAACAAATACCAGAGCGCCAGCGGCACCAGCATGGCATCGCCAGTAGTAGCCGGCGTAGCAGCGATGATCCTCTCCTACTACCCCGACCTGAGCGCCCGCCAGCTGAAAGCCATCATCGAAAAAACAGCCAGCCCCCTGCCCGATATGGAAGTGAACAAACCCGGCGCAAAAGATGAAACCATCAACTTCGCCGAACTGTCAAAATCCGGCGGCCTGGTGAATGCATACGAAGCGATCAAACTGGCGGCAAAAACCAAAGGCGAGAACGCGAAGAAAAATAAAGAGAAGATGAAGATGATGCCTTTGACGAAGGATTGATGTTTGATGGAACGATATAACCGGAAAGCCGCATCTGTTCGATGCGGCTTTTTTATTATTACGGGCGTTCCGGATATTAAAGCTTACCTTACAAGATGCCGGTGTTCCCGGCGGTTGATCTTTGATAATGCCGTTGAAGATTTAAGGAGGAGCGATTATGTGTTTTTCTGCAGAAGCCAGTTTTGGCGCCGGAGCCGTTCTCCTGGGAATTGGTATTATTTCCCTTGTAAAAGCGAAATCCATTCCATACAAAGTACTGGCATGTATCCCCCTGCTGTTTTCCATACAACAATTCGATGAAGGCATCATCTGGCTGTCGTTTGCGGACGCCGCATTCTCCCGATGGCAACCATACGCCATCTTCATATTCCTGCTGTTCGCACAGGTGATCTGGCCTGTTTTCCTGCCTTTCAGCATCCTGCAGATCGAAACCTCGCCATACCGGAAAAGGCTCCTCCGCATCATACTGGGCGCGGGTGTTTTATTGGCTGCCTACCTGCTCTACAGCATGTTCGCATATGATATCACCGCATCGGTAGCTGGCCAGCATATCCGGTACGACTTTTCATACCCCTATACGCAGAAGTGGTACAGCGGGCTGCTTTACCTGTTGCCGACCGTACTGGCGCCGCTGGCTTCCACACACTGGAAAATACGCGTGATCGGGGCGCTCATCCTGTTAACCTACCTGATCTCACGCCTCTTTTTCGGAGAATACCTCATATCGGTCTGGTGCTATTTTGCCACCATCATCAGTGTAGTGGTGCTGCTGGTCGTTATCGAATCAGACAACAGGGCCGGTGCTGAGGCCAGGTAAGCTGCCTCCTCCGCTGTCCAAATCCCCCCGCCTGAATGTCCACATAACGCCCGCCCTGCTATCCGGCAGCACGGTACCTTTACAGTAAAACAAGCCATATGACACCACAGGACTTCACTACAACCATACTGGTTGACCAAACGCCCCGACAGGCATTCGACGCCATCAACAACGTGCGCGGCTGGTGGTCTGAAAGCATCGACGGCAGTACGGACCGGCTTCACAGTGTTTTCAACTATAATTACAAAGACGTGCACCTCACCAAATTCGAAATCATCGAACTGGTGCCCGGCAAACGGGTGGTGTGGCTCGTGCTGGACAACTACTTCAATTTCACGGAAGACAAACACGAATGGAAAGGTACCAACGTGATATTCGACATCAGCAAGAAAAACGGCAAAACGGAAGTGTGCTTCACCCACCGGGGCCTCGTGCCGCAATATGAATGTTACAATGTATGTAACGAAGCATGGACACATTATATACAGGACAGCCTGCGCAGCCTGATCACCACCGGCAAAGGCGAACCCAACCCGCTGGAAACAGAAGGCTTCAACGCAACGATGGTTGAAAAATGGAAGCTGGCAAAATAAAATCAACGCCTGCATACCCGCAAAGCCTGCGTCCCGCCAAGGATGCAGGCTTTTTTGATGGCACTCTTCATATAATAATCTCTATTGCTGGTACTTTTTTATCCTTCGGGTAAGATTTCTTTGATCTTTTTGAGAATATATCTACTTTAGTTGAAGCGTCTTTATTGTTATTGATTGTTGTTGAAATTCCGTCGTTATTAAGTGCAGATTATTGTCCCGAGGCATTGGATTGAAGCGCGTCTATAGAAGCACCGTCTGACCAAAATCATATTTGTTTCACCATTAACTCTTTTTTGAATTCCGACGTTTAACAGACACTAGCTGAACGAAGAACATTTGTTTCACTGAATTTTTTATTGTTCACCAAATTCCAAATCCTTTTCAAAAGGCTGTTGCTGTATTGCTGTAAAGTAATACACCTGCCCTGCGCATGCATGGCCGGCATGGCGGAGCCATCGTTAAAACCAAAGTAAACAGTTCAACCAGATCACCTTTGCTGTATGGCCGTGGCTCACTGCATCCACGAGCAGTCCCCCGTATGCCCTGCAGTCATCGCTCATCTTTAACAAACCAATTTCTAACTCCTAACACGTTGTAGTATGCTAAAAAAGCTATGCTTCGGCTTTGCATTCTCCTGTATGCTCCTTTCTTTATGCCTCGTGTCTTCGTTAGCCCGTGCACAGAATAAAACTGCTGTGATCGGTAACGTTACAGACTCCGCGGGCATGCCGTTACCAGGCGTAAGTGTGATGCTGAGCACGAACAAATCGGTAGGCACCGCCACCGATGTGAACGGTAAATTTGTGCTGGAAGTACCAGCCGGCGCAGTATTGATTTTCCGGTACGTAGGGTTCAAAGACCAGTCCGTGACCGTTTCCGATCCGAAAAAAGTCATCAGCGTTGTACTGCTGTCGAGCGAAACAGTGCTGAAGGATTTTGTGGTGACGGCCTTCGGTAAAAAGCAGGTGAAGGAGGCTGTGGTAGGCTCTGTAGCCACCATTACGCCGGACAATCTGCGCACGTCCGCCAGTAACCTCACCAACGCGCTCGCAGGCCAGGTGGCGGGCATTATCGGTTATCAGCAAAGCGGGCAGCCGGGGTTGGACAACTCCAACTTTTTTATCCGCGGCGTCACGACGTTCGGATACCGGCAGAACCCGCTCATCCTGATAGACAACGTGGAGCTCACGGCCAACGACCTCGCCCGTCTGCAGGTAAACGACATCGCCAGTTTCTCTATCCTGAAAGACGCCAGCGCCACCGCGCTGTACGGCGCCAGGGGGGCAAACGGCGTAATCCTCGTAACCACCAAGGAGGGCAAGGCCGGGAAAACAAAGCTGAACCTGGTACTGGAAACCGCCATCTCGCAGCCCACCAAAACCCTCAAGCTGGCCGACCCCATCACGTACATGAAATTATACAACGAGGCCAGCACTACCCGCGATCCGCTTTCTCCCATCGTATTTGATGCGGATAAAATATACAACACGGAACAAACCCTCAAAAATGCGCCCGGCAGCAACCCGTATGTGTATCCGGCGGTGGATTGGCTGGACATGCTGTTCAAGAAAAACACCAACACACAAAGAGGGCACCTCAATATCAGCGGCGGCGGCGACGTGGCCCGCTATTCAGTATCCGGCTCTTTCAGCAACGACAACGGGATGCTCAAGAAAAGCCCGGCCAATAATTTCAACAACAACGTAAAATTCCGCAACTACCAGCTTCGCTCCAATGTGAACGTGAAACTGACGAAATCCACCGAACTGGTATTGCGCCTTTGGGGGAACTTCAACGATTACAGCGGCCCCCTTACGAACGATGCTTCTTTTTCTTCCGACCTGTACAGTGCAGCCGTACATACCAGCCCGGTGCTGTTCCCGGCATATTATGCGCCCGATACGGCTAACCGGCTGGTGCAGCACATCCTGTTCGGCAACTCCAGCCAGGGCGGCAGTACAGGCCCCTCTTCCGGCGTCGGGTATGCAAACCCCTATGCACAGATGCTGAGGGGATACAAACGGTTTTCCGAGTCCCGCATGTCCGCTACTGTGGAGCTGAACCAGGACTTTGAATCCATCATTCCGGGGTTGAAGTTCAACGGTTTCTTCAGCACGAACCGCTATTCGTACTTCGACAACACCATGGCCTACAACCCGTTTTATTATACGGTATCGCCGCAGGATTATAACCGCGCCACCAACACATACCGGCTCACCTGGCTGAATTCGCTGCCCGGCGGCGTATTCCAGGGCGGTCCCGGCTCCGGCAACAGCGGCGCGGCCACCGAATACCTCGTGTATTCGCCGGGCGGCAAAGACGCCAATACGTTTATCCATCTCCAGGCCATGCTGGATTACAACAAACAACTCGGCGATCACAGCATCCAGGCCTCGCTGATCGGTGTACGGCAGCAAAGGCTGGTGGCCAATGGCATAGATCCGGTAACGCGCGAGGCCAGCCTGCAGTATTCGCTGCCATACCGCAACCTCAACCTCGCAGGCAGGGCGGGCTATAACTACAAGAGCCGCTACTTCGCCGAGTTTAACTTCGGGTACAACGGCTCCGAACGTTTCGATGAAAACCATCGTTTCGGTTTCTTCCCCACCATCGGGGCTTCGTGGATGGTTTCGCGTGAAAAGTTCTGGACCGGCGGCCTCGCCAACGTGATCAGTTCCCTGAAATTAAGGGCCAGTTATGGCCTTAGCGGCAACGACGACATTGGCCAGCAACGGTTCTTTTACCTGTCAGACGTGAACCTCACCGGCGGTAACGGCGCTTCTTTCGGTGTCAACAACGAGTATAGCAGAAGCGGCGTGAGAATACGCAACTATGAAAACAAAAGCGTGACCTGGGAAACCGCCCGCATCCTGAACACCGGTATCGAAATGGATCTGTTCAAGGACATTCAGCTCATCGCCGAGTACTGGCAGCAAGACCGGCGCAACATCCTGATGGCCAGGAATATCCCGTCCAGCATGGGCCTGGAAGCAAGCATTCTCACCAATGTGGGCACCGTGAAAGTCAACGGGCTCGACCTGACGGCCAACTACAACCGGAGTTTTTCCCGCGACTTCAGGGTTGAGTTCATGTCCAACTTCACCTATTCGAAGGGAACATTCGGCACCTATGAAGAACCCGCATATGCTGAACCCTGGCGTTATGTTTCGGGTACCATGCTGCGGCAGCGGTTCGGCTACATCGCCGAGCGATTGTTTGTGGACGACAAGGAGGCCCAATCCTCTCCCACCCAGCAATTTGGCGGTAATGCCGTACGGGGTGGCGACATCAAGTACCGCGACCTGAATGGAGACGGCCGCATCACGGTAGCTGACATGGCGCCCATCGGGCTGCCCACCGTTCCACAGGTCATGTACGGTTTCGGTATTTCCCTTAATTACAAGGGAATTGAGCTGAACGCGCGTTTCCAGGGCCAGTCGAGGGTATCGCTCTTCATGGATCCCCGCTCGGTAAGCCCTTTCGTGGTTCCGCCCTCACCGCAAATCCAGAGCCAGTCGCAGGTGTTGCAGGCCTTTGCGGATAACCACTGGTCCGAAGACAACCAGGATCTGTACGCCCTCTATCCCCGGATGGGCGTGAGCGCGCAGGCCATAGAAAACAACCTGCAGTCGAGCACCTGGTGGATGCGCGATGGCAGCTTTCTGCGGCTGAAAACGGCGGAGATCGGTTACGCGCTGCCCGTAAAGCTGACCAAACGGCTGGGGCTCGGTTATACGCGCGTATACGTCAATGGTATGAACCTCTTTAATATCACCAAATTCGATCTCTGGGATCCGGAACTGGGCGGCAACGGCTTCAGCTACCCTATCCAGCGGGCTTACAATATTGGTATTAATGTCAACTTATAAACCGGGAAAAATGAAGATATCCAAAAAATATACGACCGCTAAGGCCATATGCGCATTGATGCTGTGCCTTGGTTCCGCAACGCTTTACAGTTGCAAAAAATACCTGGATGTTACACCGGAAAACGTCGGCACGATCGACTACGCTTTCCGCAACCGCAATGAAGCGGAAAACTACCTGTTTACGTGTTATAATACCCTGCAGGGAATGAGCAATGTGCTGAACGACCCCGGCTTTACAACGTCCGCGGAAATCGTTTATCCCAACGACCTCAGCGAAAGGCCCATCAACGACATCGGCTTCCAGCTGATCAGGGGCACGGTGCAGAACGTTTCCAGCCCGGCACTGAACGTGTGGGACGGCGGCTATTTCCAGGCCATCAGGCGCTGCAACATCATGCTCGAGAACATCGACAAGCCCATCGACCTGAGCGAAGGCGAAAAAGCGCAATGGATTGCCGAAACCAAATTCCTGAAAGCTTATTATCATTTTTCACTGGCAAAAATGTACGGGCCCATTCCCATCTACAGGGTCAACCAGCCGGTAACAGCGCCCATAGAAGAGATCAGGGTGAAAAGACAACCGGTGGATTCCGTTTTTGATTATGCGGTACAGCTGCTGGACGAGGCCATCCCCAACCTTCCCACGCAAATCGGGAACATACAGCAGGAGCTCGGCAGGGTCACCCGGTTGATCGCTCTTTCCGTGAAGGCGGAAATCCTGGCCACACAGGCCAGTCCCCTGTTCAACGGCAACCCGGACTATGCAAGGTTTAAAAACAAGGACGGACAGGCGCTCTTTTCCCAAACAGCCGACCCCGCCAAGTGGCAACGCGCGGCGGCAGCCTGCAAAGCCGCTATCGACGAAGCTGCCGGCCTGAACATGAAACTGTACACATTCATTCCGCCCGCCAATCTGCCGGCCGTCAACGATTCTATCAGGAAGGTGCTGACCATTCAGAATGCCGTTACGGAAAAGTGGGACCTCAACGCAGAACTGATCTGGGCGCTCAATCCCACCTTCGGTTACCAGAGTTACTGCATTCCGCGGCTGACCACCAAAGCAGTGGAAAACTCCACCGCAGCGGCAGGCAGCTTCACCGTCCCGATGTTCACCACCGATCTGTTCTATTCAGACAACGGCGTGCCCATCAACGAAGATAAAGTCTGGGATTACGCCCATCGGTTCGAATTACGGACGGGCGACAACGCCAACAGGTACTATGTCAAGAGCGGTTACACCACCATCAAAAACAACTTTTCCAGGGAACCGCGTTATTATGCCAACATCGGGTTCGACGGCGGCGTATGGTTCGGCAACGGCGTAACCGATCAGAACAATCCCCTCTACATCGAGGCCAAAGGCCCGGATTCAAAGGCCGGCCCTAAAGACCGGGTGCGTATCAACATGCTGGCCATCTGGCCCAAAAAACTGGTGAGCTACCAGACCGTTTTCAACGAAGGCGTGCAGCAGAACGCCTACCGCCTGCCCCGCATGCGCCTGGCGGATCTATACCTTCTGTACGCGGAATGCCTCAACGAGGCATCCGGCCCCGGCCCGGAGGTGTATCAATACATCGACCTGGTGCGGCAAAGAGCCGGCCTCAAGGGCGTGGTGGAATCCTGGGCGCAATATAGCTTCGCACCAGCCAAACCAACCACCAAGGACGGCCTCCGCGAAATCATCCACCGAGAGCGCCGCATCGAATTATGTTTTGAAGCAAAAGCCGGATGGGACCTCCGCCGCTGGAAAGAAATGCTGACGGTACTGGCAACCCCCATACAGGGCTGGAGCATCTTCCAGAAAACCAGCGAGAACTTCTATTCGCTGCAAACACTATTCATTCCGGCCATGACAGTAAGGGATTATTTCTGGCCGCTCTCGGACGGAGCGCTGTCGAACAACCCGAACCTTGTTCAAACCCTGTACTGGTAACTTCAAATCTTAACATTAAACCTGAATGGTTATGCATAGCAATCATATTTTCCGGCAGCCCCTCCCGTTATTGGTAGTGGCCGTATGCATGCTCTTTGCCTGCAGCAAAGTGGTAGACTACCGCGAGCCGGTATCGAACGATTTTACAAAGCCCGGCGTTATTTCCAATATCAAGGTGACGAACTTCAACGGCGGCGCGTACATCACGTATAATCTCCCCCAGTCGGCCAATATTCTCTACGTCAAGGCAGACTACCTGATCGACACGAAAACGGGTAAAAAAAGGCAGACCAAATCCAGCTATTACAGCGATACGATTACGGTGGAAGGATTTGCAGAAAAAAGTGAGTACGAAGTGAGCCTGCGGACGGTCAGCCGCTCCAACGTGGAATCCGACGCTGTGACCGTCAAGGTGTTCCCCGACACGCCGGTGTACAGGGTAGTTTCGAAAACCATCCGCATGCAGCCGGACTTCGGTGGCGTCAACGTACAAACCAGCAACGTCAATAAAAAACCGGTGGGCGCCATCCTGCTGTACAAACCGGCTGGTGCGGACAAGTATTCGATCTACGAGCAGAAGTTCAGCGATTTTGCTTTTAACAGTTTTTCTTCCCGTGGTTTCGATACCCTCCCCAAAAATTTCGCGGTATACATCACGGATCAATGGGGCAATAATTCCGACACCCTTTTTCAGACCATCAAGCCGTTGTTTGAAGAACAGCTGAGCAAAAGCAAGTTTTTCGAGAACCTGTTGCCCAGCGATGGTAAAATCGGTTTCGGCTGGGTGTTGAGCAATTTGTGGAACGGCAGAACAGACGGCAGCGGCTGGCACACCGTGCAGCAAAACATGCCGATGCCAATCAGTTGCACCTTCGGCCTCGGCGTATCCGCCAAGCTGAGCCGGTTCAAGCTCGATGGCCGCGCCGGCTACGAATTCGCGCACGGCAACCCGAAAGTGTTTTCCATATGGGGCTCCGATAAAGCTGCACCCGCGGACGCCGTGCTGCCACTCTCTGCGGAAGAAGGCGCACAACTGGGCGATTGGGTGAATATGGGCAATTATGTATGGCCCGGCCCGCCGTCAGGCGCCCTCGCCAGCGCGCCCACGGCTACAGACCGGGACGTGTTTAAGAGGGGCATGGAATTCAATTTCCCTTTTACCGCGCCAAGAGTAAGGTTCCTGCGGCTGTCGGTTTCCGAATCCTGGTCGGGCGCCACATTTGCGCATGCCATGGAAATCACGCTATTCGGCAACACGAAATAAATGCCCCCGGCACATCCGAAAACACGGTGCCTTTAAGGCCTGCCGCTATCTGCAGGCCCTCAAAGGCCCCACCACAAAACCAAACAGATGAAACAAACTATCATCCTGCTGCTATGCATGTCGTGCCTGTGCACCGCCTGCATGAAAGACGCCACCAAATACAAAGACCTGTTGCATAACAAGGAAATTGTTTACCCGGGTACGGTCAACAAATTCCGCGCATTCCCGGGAAACCTGCGGGTACGGCTGCAATGGCAGCCCAGCCCCGATCCCAGCATCACAAAATATCTCATCTACTGGAACAACAACGACGACTCTCTGTTGCTCGACGTATCCAACCGCAATACCGCGGATTCCGTGAATACCGTATTGACCGGTTTGGGGGAATACGTACAGAACTTCATACTGTATACGCTCGACGATAAGGGAAACAGGTCGATCGGCCAGTCCATTTCCGGCGTAAGGGTTTTCGGGCCTTTATTCATTTCCTCGCTGGTAAACCGGCAGATCGACGCTTCCAGGCCGCCGAAGGCGCTGAATAAATACACCTACCGGCTGTACCTCGCCAAAGCGGATACCGTTCTGAACATCAATACGCAGATCAGCTATCTCGACAGCCTCCAGCAGCCGCAAACGTTATGGGTGACTGCGAAAACCGATTCCGTACAGCTGGAGCTTGCAAAGGCAGGCACGAAAGTGGCGCTGCGCTCCTCTTATGTGCCCGTTCACCGGGCCATCGATACCTTCAGGGTAACGTATTCAGACACGGTGACGTTGAAATAGGCGCACCGGTGCCACAAAAAAAGGCTGCATCCTCTAAATGGATGCAGCCTTTTTTGACTGATACGAATTTTATTGCTTCACCTGCCCTGTCCGCCTTCAAGGCGAACAACCATCGGCCGGGTATGTTGCCTGTCAAAAACGGTAAAACCACCTGGTACAGCCTGTAAGCCGGATTCTGTGAACGTTTTGCAACGAACCGCTATCATTTATCTGCGGCGCCCATCACTGAGCGCCTGTATCTGCCTACCCTCGGTCTCGGGCGGGCAGCCCTCGAACGACCGTATACATGGCATTTCAGCACGCAAGGTTTACCCGTAATGCCGGTTACCCGGCCTTACCGTGGGCTCTTACCCCACATTTTCACCCTTTCCCCGGCTTGCGCCCGGGTGGTTATTTTCTGTGGCACTGTCTGTTCCCCCGCCTGCGCGGAGGCCCCACCCGTTAGGTGGTGCGTTGCCCTGTGCTGTCCGGACTTTCCTACCGCCTCCGTTGCCGGAAGCAGTCGATAGCACCGCTGTACCAGGTGGCTTTACCGGATGGCAAAATTACTTAAAATAAATTTCAGTAGCCCCGTAACCATAGAAAGGATGGTACTGGTTCACGAAAAACTTCACTTCCGGCGTGGTTTTGAGGATTTCATGCACCTCATCGCGGAGTTTGCCCGTACCGATGCCGTGGATGACGATGAGTTTGTCCTGCCGTTGTGTAATCGCCAGGTCCAGCTGGTGCTGGAACTCGTTCAGCTGGATGGCCAGCATTTCGAGGTTGCTGAGGCCCTTCCATTCGCTGGTAAGTTTGTCGATATGAAGGTCTACTTCCAGTTTGGCCGTTACGGGCGTGGTGTTTTTCACCGACTGTACGGAGGTAAGGGTGCTGAGTTTTTTCTTCTCCACCGGGCTGAAGCCATAGGCGTCGGTTTCCGCGCGCAGCGGGTATTTGTCGAACAGGGTGTAATTGATCGTGGCCTGCTGTTTCTGCTGCAATTCCCCCAGCTGCTGGAACAGCTGTTTCGCCTTCACCTTCCAGGTTTTCTGGTAGGTGGCGGCCAGGGTAAGGTCGCCGTCTTTGGGCGTGAACGTGAACTCGAACCGGGGGTTGTCGTTCAGCTGGTCAAAATCCAGGTCGGCCAGGTAGGTATGCTGGAAAGGATGGATTTCCTGTTTCAGCTCCAGGAACAGGGTGTTGTTCAGCCAGATTTCGAAATGGAAGCCGAATATTTTGTTGGTTTCGTTGAGCAGGTGGAATTTGAGGGTAGACACCACTTCGTCGTAGCCGTCCGATTCGAAAACCGGCAGCATGGTCAGGAACATGCCTTTTTCGGGCCTTTGCGGACCGGAAGGTCGTTCCCGGCGTATTTCCTCACCCGGCGTCCTTTGTTTGGGCAAAGGGGCCTTTTTCTGGGTAAAGCGGTGAAAATAAGGGAAATCAATCTGGTCGAGGTACACCGGGAAGCTGGTGCCGCCCACTTCCACCATCACCATTTTATCGTTGATGATATCCACCACCGTTCCTTCTTCCTTGGAATGGAGCATCAGGATCTTATCGCCTACTGTATATTTCATAGCAGGCAAAATTAGTATTAATTGGAGTATGTTATACCGGCGCGCCGCCGGGAATTTTGGGAACGGAAGCGGCTATGCTTCTTTTTTCTCCGGGTGCCGCCGCATGTATTCATCCACGGAAATGGGCCCGCTGCCTTCCACGAGGAAGAAACACAGCAGGAACAATACGACCAGCGATAGTATCATTTCGGAATGTACGGCAAAAAGATTGGTGGAAGAACCTACAAAAAATACCGCCCCGATCAGGATGGGCAGGTTGGCGATCACGCCTACACGGGTGAGCAGCCCCAGGGTGATAAAAAGACCGCCTACGAAGTGGGCGAAAACGATGATATGAGCCAGCCAGAAAGACATTGCCGTGAGGAAGGGATACCGGTCGATTTGCGCCGTCAGCAGGTCAATGTTATTGACGAACTGTACACCTTTCCATATAAGAACGAGGCCCAGCAAGATTCTCAAGCCATCGATCCATTTAGGATGATGCGTATCACCCCAGCGTTCTATACGATTCACGAGGTTCATAACGGTAGTTTTTAAGTTATCAAAGAGCGGTGTTACTGTAAGTTACGAAGATTTTCCCCCAACAAAAAATCCCGGTTGCCCGGGATTTTCGTGTATCTGGTCAGGATTGTTTCGCGAGTTTGCTCTTCCAGTAACCGTAGAGGAAATAAACGATCAGCCCCGCTCCCATCCATCCGAAGAACACCACCCAGCTGCGCACGGGAATTTCGATCATCAGGTACAAACAGCAGAGCATGCCCAGCACGGGAATGAGGGAATACCGCTTCACCGCCGTAGCCACGGTAATGAGGGCCGTCAGTATCAAAAAGATGAGGAACAGGACGCGCTCATGGGCGATGGTAGAGATGTTGACGAAGGTATCGCTGATCTTGTCGCGGAAAAAAAAGCAGAATATCAGGAACAGCGCCGGTACGATGAAACGCCCGTCGACGTACGGGAGGTTGAACTTCTTGGTGCCGGGCTCTGCCTTCGGCAGCAGCAATACGCCGCCGCATACCAGCACAAAGGCGAACAGGGTGCCGATGCTGGTGAGGTCGGTCACAATGCCGCTTTCCACGAACAGCGAGGGAATGGCCACGATGAAACCGGTCACGATGGTGGAAAATCCGGGCGTGTGGTATTTGGGATGCACTTTGGCGAACTTCTTCGGCAGCAGCCCGTCGCGGCTCATGCTCATCCAGATGCGGGGCTGCCCGATCTGGAACACGAGGATCACGCTGGTAGCGGCTACCACGGCGCTGATGGAGATCACATAGCCTATCTTTTCCATCTGCAGCTTATCGAATACGTATGCCAGCGGATCGGAAATGTGATTGAACTCGGAATAGTTCACCATGCCCGTGATCACGAGCGTCACCACAACATAGATCACGGTACAGATGATCAGGGAGTAGATCATGGCGCGGGGCATGTCGCGCTGCGGGTTGGCGCTTTCCTCCGCGGTGGTGGAAATCGCATCAAACCCGATATACGCAAAAAACACCGACGATACGCCTTTGAGCACGCCTTCGAATTTATTGGGCATGAAGGGCGTCCAGTTATCGGTATTGATATAAAACACGCCGATGAGTATCACCACCAGCAGCACCACGATCTTCAGGCCCACCATGGCGTTGGCGCTGCGCTTGCTTTCGCTGATGCCCACGTACGCCACGATGGTGATGAGCACCACGATGAGGAATGCGGGCACGTTCAGGATCACACGCCAGTTACCGAGCATGGGCGCGGTGGCGTAGGCCATCTGATCCACGGCCGTATTGTTTTTCACCGCCAGTTCGTAGGCGGCTTTGGCGGTCTGGTAGTCCGTAGTGAGCCAGGCGGGCAGATGCACGTTCATCCCCTCCAGCACGTTGTTAAAATAACTGCTCCAGGAAATAGCCACCACGATGTTGCCGATGGAATATTCGAGGATGAGCGCCCAGCCGATGATCCAGGCGGCCAGCTCCCCGAAGGTCACGTACGAATACGTATAGGCGCTGCCGGCTACGGGCACCCGCGAAGCGAACTCGGCATAACAGAGCGCGGTAAAGCCGCAGGTGACGGCGGTCAGAATAAAGAGGAAAATCACCCCTGGGCCGCCGTTGTAAGCAGCCTGGCCGATCGTCGAAAAGATACCGGCGCCGATCACGGCCGCCACCCCCATTAACGTGAGGTCGCGCACGTTCAGCACCTTTCTCAGCCCGCCGCCGTGCGCGTCGGAAGCACCCTCCCGGGCGTCGTTCATGATAGCGGCCAGTGACTTTTTCCTGAAAAGCGAATTAGACATCAGTCGTAGTTATAGGTTGATATTAAACAGGTTGATATTGCAATTAAATATAAGACTTCTATCGGATCAATGCTGCCGGGTTAAAAGAAAACCGGCGAGATCCTTGAGCGGTTCCTTGCGGGCGGACAATACGGCGATGGCGTCGAGGTGCTCGTAGGCGGCCTGGCTGAAACGTTCTTTTTCTTTTTCAGCCCATTCGTCCACACGGCAGTCGTGGAACACCTGCAGCACTTCCGCCACTTTATTGTCCGGGTTGGTATCCATCAGCTGGTGCAGGTGCGCTTTCTGTGCGGGGGAGCACAGTTCCAGCGCCTTGAGCAGCAGGAATGTTTTTTTGTTGATGAGGATGTCGCCGCCCTGCTGTTTGCCGAATTTCTCCGGGTCGCCGAAGGCGTCGAGGTAATCGTCCTGTATCTGGAAAGCGATACCGACGTTTTTACCGAACTCGTACAGATGATGCTGGTTGCCTTCGCTGCCCCCGCCGATGATGGCGCCGAGCTGGAGACTGGCGGCCAGCAGCACGGAGGTTTTCAGGGCGATCATGTTCACATAGTCCGCATAGTTCACCTGCTC
Organism: Chitinophaga lutea; assembly: GCF_003813775.1. Lineage (NCBI taxonomy): Bacteria > Pseudomonadati > Bacteroidota > Chitinophagia > Chitinophagales > Chitinophagaceae > Chitinophaga > Chitinophaga lutea. The sequence continues at coordinate 671,550 of NZ_RPDH01000002.1, forward strand.
CGGCAGCATCTGCTCCAGGTCCATATCCAGCTGCTGCCCTTCGCATACTTCGCGGGCGGCTTTGTTGAATACGTTCACGAGTTTCTGGCGGGTTTTGCTGTTGATTTTGTTCAGGTATTCGTAGCAGTGGATCAGCATCACGTCGCCGGCCAGGATGGCGGCGGCATCATTATATTTGGTATGCACGGTAGGCATGCCCCTGCGGAGGGGCGCCTTGTCCATGATATCGTCGTGTATCAAGGTAAAATTATGGAACAGCTCGATGGCGTTGGCGGCATTGTAAGCGTCGGGATGCAGCTCATCAAACAGTTCATTGCCCAGCAGGCACAATACGGGTCTCACCCTTTTACCACCGATGCCCAGGATGTATTGCGCCGGGTCGTATAAGTTGGCAGGTTTTTCCGGGAATTGTCTTTTTCCAAATTGTTGTTCGAACTTTTCCAGTAACTCTTTAAATGAATGCATGATAGCGGCTTATGGTTTACTTCTTTTTCTTCTTCCCTTTTGATTTGTCTGTTTTCGCCCCTTCGCGGCTGCCGGCCGGTTTGCGGCTTCCCTTTTTCGCGGCCCCGCCCCTGCGGTCCTCGCCGCGGGCTTTTGTTTTGGGCCGCGCGGCCGGTTTACGGACGGTGGTGGTATCATCGAGATCTTCTATCAGGTCGTAATCGAGCTGGCGTTTGGCCAGGTTGCCGGCTACCACGCGGATGGTCACCTTGTCGCCGATACGGATCTTGCGGCCGGTCTGCTGGCCCACGAGCGCATAGTCGGTCTCCGAATGCCGGAACTCTTCGTTCATGTTATGGATGCTCACCAGGCCTTCGCACTTGGTATCCACGGTTTCCACCCAGAACCCGAAATGCGCCACGCCGCTCACCACACCGTCGAACGTATCGCCGATGAACTGCTGCATGTATTCCACCTGCTTGTATTTGTTGCCCGCCCGTTCGGCTTCCATGGCCTTGCGTTCCATGTCTGACGAGTGTTTGCAGCGTTTCTCGAGCAGCTTGTCCGGCTTCACCTCACCGGCAAGGCACTGTTCCAGGATGCGATGCACCAGTACGTCAGGGTACCGGCGGATGGGCGATGTAAAGTGGCAATAATACGTAAAACCCAAACCATAGTGCCCGATATTTTCGGTGGTGTATACGGCCTTGGCCATGGTGCGGATGCCCAGCGTTTCCAGCACGTGCTGTTCGGGCTTGCCCTGCACCAGCTGCAGCATTTTATTGAAAGAGGTCGCAATGCTCTCGGGCGTGTTCACATCGAACTTGTACCCGAACTTGTTGGCGAACACGGCGAACACGTGCATCTTTTCTTCGTCCGGCGTATCATGCACGCGGTACGGGAACGGCACGGGCTGTTTATTGACTTTCTGTTTGCTGACATACTCCGCAACGGTGCGGTTGGCCAGCAGCATGAATTCCTCGATCAGTTGATGCGCTTCCTTGCTTTCCTTCACCACAACGCCGATGGGCTTGCCGTGTTCGTCGAGGCGGAAGCGTACTTCCTGCGACGAAAAGTTGATGGCCCCTTCCTTGAAGCGTTTTTTGCGCATGGTCTGCGCCAGGTTGTTGAGCAGCAGCACCTCGCCGTCGTACGGGCCTTCGCCGCTTTCGATGATGTCCTGCACCTCTTCATAAGTGAAGCGGTGCGCGGAATGGATCACGGTGCGGCCGAGCCAGAACTGTTTCACCACCGCCTTTTCGTCCATCTGGAACACGGCGGAGAAAGTGAGTTTGTCTTCATGCGGGCGGAGCGAACAAAGCTCGTTCGATATTTTTTCGGGGAGCATGGGCAACACCCTGTCCGGCAGGTACACGGAGGTAGCGCGGCGGTCCGCTTCCTTGTCGAGCGCGGTGCCGGGCAGCACGTACTGGCTTACATCGGCGATGTGCACCCCTATTTCGTACAAACCGTTTTTGAGTTTGCGGATAGAAAGGGCATCGTCGAAGTCTTTGGCGTCTACCGGGTCGATGGTGAAGGTGAGGATTTTGCGGAAATCTTTCCGCTGGCTGATTTCCTTCTCGGTGATCTCCTCCTTGATGGCGGCCAGTTCTTCCAGCACTTCGTCGGGGAATTGGAGCGGGAATCCGCTTTCGATGAGGATTTCCTTCATGGCCAGGTCGTTCGTATCGCTGGCGTCGAGGATTTCCACGATCTCGCCCACCGGCTTGCGTGTTTTTTCGCCCCAGGCCACGATGCGGACCACGGCTTTATCGCCGTCTTTGGCGCCTTTAAGGGAGTTTTCTGGGATATAGATATCGGGCAGGAAGGCCCCTTTTTCAGGCACCAGGAAAGCAAAGGTTTTGCTGAGCTGGATGGTGCCGGTGAATTCCGTTTTTTTGCGTTTCAGCACGTCTGTCACAAATCCTTCCATGCGGCCGACGTTTCTGCCCTGGTGGATAACGTCCACCAGCACCTCGTCGCCGTCCAGCGCCGTGTTGAGATTTTTCTGTTTTACCAGGATGTCGCTGGTGAGCCCTTCGACGGCCACAAACGCCATCCCGGAGCGGGTTACGTCTACAATGCCTTTATATGTTTTTTTCTGGCTGCTGTCTTTCTTCGGTTTTTTCTTCTTTGTCATTGATATGATTTTAGGGTGCTGCACCAGCCGCAATTGCTTCCGCTACATAATCAAAAATATGACTATTAAACGAACCGGCCGCGTCGAACAGGAAGCCGACCTCCACGGGCAGCACCATAAAAGGCAGCTGCATCGCCGTTATCCGTTCCTGCAACAGCTGCAGGCGAACGGCGTCTTTTTCCGTGGTGATGATCACTTTCCGTGCGCCGTCCAGTTGCTCCAGCTCCAGTTTCATTTTATCCAGGTCTTTCTGGGTATAGTAATAATGATCCGGGAATGCGAGCAGGTGCACGTTTGAATGCTTTTGCAGCAAATGCTGTACCATCGGCTCCGGCCGGGCGATGCCGCAGGCCACGAGCATGGCTGTATCCCGCGCCGGCTGCACCGGGCCGCCGGGCAGCAGGGGGTACGGTTCGCCGTACTGCAAAGTGGTGAAATAGACCTGCTGGTGTGGCAGCGGGGCTATTTCGCGTTCTATCGTTTCTTTTTCGGCCCGGGCCAGTGTGGCCGGGCATTTGGATACGATGATGATATCGGCCCGGTGATAGCCCTTCCTGCCCTCGCGCAGGCGCCCGACGGGCACCACATGATCGCGGGTGAACAGGCGGCTGTAATCGGTGACCATAATGTTCAGGCCGGGTTTGATGGAGCGGTGCTGAAAGGCGTCGTCGAGCAATATAACGGCCGTTTCGGGCTCGTCGCCCAGCAGTTGCGGCACGGCCAGCATGCGCTCTTCCCCCACGCACACCTTCACGTCCGGGAACTTCCGGTGGAACTGCATGGGCTCGTCGCCGATGTCGGCCGCCGTGCTTTGCGGCCCGGCCAGCAGATAACCTTTCGTTTTACGGTTGTACCCGCGGCTGAGGGTGGCCGTTTTATAGTGGTCTTTCAGCAGGCGGATAAGATATTCCACGTGGGGGGTTTTACCGGTGCCGCCTACCGACAGGTTGCCGACGGCGATCACGGGGAGGTCGAATTCCACCGACGTCAGCACCCCGTTATCGTACAGGCGGTTCCGTATCCACAACACCAGGCCGTACAGGAGGGAAAAAGGGTATAAAAGATAACTGAGATATTGCCACACAGGGTTTGTCTTTTGTTGTTAATCCTGGAAATAATATACCTGCGTCGGGGTCACCACGATGTTCATCGGCACGTCCCCTTCGTAGGCGTCTTCTATCAGCTCCGGCAGCGGCGGGAACAGGCTCAGGCCGATGGCCTTCACGTCTTTCCGGCACTGCTGCAAAAATTCGTCATACATGCCTTTGCCGTACCCGACGCGGTGGCCGGCCTCATCAAACGCCAGCATCGGCACAAACACCACATCTATTTCTTTCGGCGCCACGATGCGGCCGCTCTCCGGCTCCGGGATGCCGTAGGCGTTATGCACCAGGCGCGTCCGTTCGTCCCACAGGTAATGCTGCATGTTGCCGGTGGCGAGGTACGACCGTGAAAGCACCAGCTGTACGCCGGGATAGGTGCTGCGCAGCCATTCGGCCAGCGGGTAAGTGTCCACTTCCTTTTTGGCCGTGATGGGCAGAAAGAGATGCACGTACACCGGGCTGCCCAGGTGTAGTTCCCTGCAATGCCGCAGCAGTGCGGCGTTGAGGCGGGCCGCTTCTTCGTCCGCCAGTTCCAGCCGGCGTGCAAGATACGCCTTTCGTATATCCTTTTTGGTGAACGTCATGCCGTGAGCAGTGTTTGCAGATGCGGCCTCATCAACTCCGCCTGTACCTGTACAAAATCCCGGTTGAGCTTGCGCGCGCGCGGAATGCGGGTGATGCGGGGGTAATGGCTCCATTCCACCACATCGTCTTCGTTGGTATGATGATCGCCGTTAAAAATCCATCCTACGACCGGTATCCCGGCCTGTTTGAGCGCCATGGCCGTGAGCAGGCAATGGTTGATGCTGCCCAGGTAGTTCTGCGCCACCACGATCACTTTGGCTTCCAGCTTTTTGATCAGGTCGAGCATAAACACTTCGCCGTTCAGCGGCACCATCAGGCCGCCGGCCCCTTCCACCACCAGCGGATGGGCGGGGTCCTGGAGCTTGCGGGCCTGCTCCGCGATCCGGTCTTCAAAAATGGTGATGCCTTCGCGCCGCGCCGCCAGGTGCGGGGAAGCAGGCATCCGCAGCCGGTACAGTTCATCCCGCACCAGGGAAGGATTGCTCAGCAATGCCCGCACGGTTTGCGTATCGGTAGTGTCCTGAAGGCCCGCCTGTACGGGTTTCCAGTACTGCGCGCCCAGGGCTTCGGCCACACAGGCGGCCGCCACCGTTTTGCCCACGCCGGTACCTATACCGGTGATGAAGATGTTGTTCATAAAAGCAAATATAAACCATCATTCAACCAATTACCTTAATTTCGTTCATAAGCATCAAGATTATGAAGTACTGTGAAAATATACTGGAAACGATCGGCCACACGCCCCTCGTGAAGTTGCATCGTGTAACGGCCGAACTGCCCTGTACCGTGCTGGCCAAAGTGGAATTCTTCAACCCCGGCAACTCCATCAAAGACCGTATGGCGCTGAAAATGGTGGAAGAAGCGGAAAAGAAAGGCTACCTCAAACCCGGCGGCACCATCATCGAAGGCACGTCCGGCAATACCGGGATGGGCCTCGCGCTGGCGGCCGTGATCAAAGGGTACAAATGTATTTTCACCACCACCGATAAACAGTCGAAAGAAAAAGTGGACATCCTCAAAGCCGTTGGCGCCGAAGTGATCGTGTGCCCCACCAACGTGCTGCCGGACGATCCGAAATCATATTACTCCGTATCACGGCGGCTGAGCACCGAAGTGCCCAATTCGTTTTATGTGAACCAGTACGACAATCTCGCCAACCGCGACGCGCATTACGAGCAGACCGGCCCGGAGATCTGGGAACAGACCGGCGGGAAGATCACCCACCTCGTTGTGGCCACCGGCACCGGCGGCACCATCACCGGCACGGGCAAGTTCCTCAAAGAAAAGAACCCCGACATCCAGGTGTGGGCAATCGACAGCTACGGTTCGCTGCTGAAGAAGTTTTTCGAAACCGGCGAGCTGGACATGAATGAAGTATATCCTTACATCACCGAAGGCATCGGCGAAGATTTTGTGCCGCAGAACTACGATATGAGCGTGATCGATCACTTCGAAAAGGTGACCGATAAAGACGGCGCCGTGATGGCCCGCCGCATCGCCAAGGAAGAAGGCATTTTTGTGGGCTACTCCGCCGGCTCCGCCATCGCAGGGCTTGTACAGCTGAAAAGCCGCCTGAAGCCCGATGCCGTGGTGGTGGTGATTTTCCACGACCACGGCAGCCGTTATGTGGGCAAAGTGTATAACGACCAGTGGATGATGGAACGCGGGTTCCTGGATGTAAAAACGGTGAAAGACATCGTGAACAGCCGCCGCAACCTCCCGCTGGTGACCATTGCGCCCGACGAAAAAGTGACCGGTGCCATCGCCAAAATGAAAAAATTCGACATCGAGCACCTGCCGGTGATCAAGGACGATAAATTCGTGGGCGCCATCTCCGAAGGCGGCCTGTTCAGCAAACTGATCGACCAGCCCGACCTGAAGGAAGCGGCCGTTGAAACCGTGATGCACAAGGCATTCCCGGTAGTCAGCATGGAAACGCCGATCGAAAAACTCTCCGTGTATATCAACAAAGAAAACGGCGCCGTGCTCACGCACGACGAAAGCGGCAACTATCACATCGTCACCAAATACGACATCATCCAGGCGCTGGGCAGCTAATATGTTGTACAAAGACCAATTAGGCCGGGAGGTGGAGATCCCCTCTCCTCCCCAACGCATCATTTCGGTGGTACCGTCGCAAACGGAGCTGCTGTACGACCTCGGCGCGCAGGTGCTGGGCATCACCAAATTCTGCGTGCATCCCGACGCCTGGTTCCGCAGCATCACCCGCGTGGGCGGCACCAAACAGCTCAACCTGGAGCTGATCGCCTCCCTGCAGCCCGATCTCATCATTGCCAACAAGGAAGAAAACGAAAAGGCCCAGATCGAGGCCCTGGCGGCCCGTTTCCCGGTATGGACGAGCGACATCCGTCACCTCGCGGATGCCTGCGCGATGATCACCAGCCTCGGTGAGATACTTGAGCGCCGGCACTCCGCACAGCTCATCCGCCAGCGAATCGAAGAAGGCTTCGAGGCGTTGACGCCGCTTCCCGTAGCGGTGCCCACGGCCTATTTCATCTGGCGCGATCCCTGGATGGTGGCCGGAGGCGATACGTTCATCCACGAAATGATGGCGCGCTGCGGTTTCAGGAACGTGTTTGAGGACCTGCCCCGTTACCCCTCCATTTCCCTGCCGCAGCTGGCGGCCAGCGCCTGTAAACTCGTGCTGTTATCCAGCGAGCCCTACCCCTTTAAGGAAAAACACATCGCCGAAATACGGGAATACGTTCCCGATGCCGATGTGAGGTTGGTGGACGGTGAGATGTTCTCCTGGTATGGCAGCCGGCTGATGCATGCGCCGGCGTATTTTGAGGCGCTGATCAGGCAGGATGGTCAATGACTGGATTTAGCAGTATCCGGCCCCGGTTTGCACTGAAAACGCCGTTTAAAGGCTTCATAACCGGCTTCGAACTTCCTGCGTTTTGCCGTTCCGGGTTACCGGCAAACCTGTCTTTAAACTGGTCCGGCGTGGTGAAATCGTTGTTAGCTCTTTTCATGATTTTATAAGACCACAGTTCCCTTATAAAAATAACGTAAAGCTCCGTACGTCACTGGCTGAAACAACCGAAATTCTTCAATTTTTTTTCCAAAAAAGCAACCCGCCCGCCATATGCCCCGTACCCTATTCTGAAAAACGGGTTTCCTGTCAAATCTGAGTTAAAAACTAAACCACTCAATTATGGAAAGAAGAAACTTTTTGTCCAGCATGGGCATTACGATTGCTATTGCCTGTACGGGCGGGTTGGCAGCCTGCGGCGGAAAAGGAGACGACCCGGCGCCGAACCCCAATCCGAACCCGAACCCGGGCGGTGGCGCCAGGCTTACGGCGAACCTCTCCACCCAGATCCCGAACGTGGGCGATTCCATAATCAGCGGCGGTGTAGTACTGATCCGTATCGCCACAGGCAATGTGCCCGCTTCGTTTTCGGCTGTCACCAGCACCTGTACCCACCAGGGCTGCACCCTTTCCGGGGTGTCGGGCGGTAAAATCGAATGCGCCAGCGCATGCGGGCACGGCAGTAAGTTCAATTTCGACGGCACGGTCAGCAACGGCCCGGCCACTTCAGCATTAACCAAATACACCGTAGAGATCAGCGGCACAACGTTAACAGTGAAATAAGCGTTTGAATGGACAAAACCGCCGCGGCAACCATGCCGGGCGGTTTTTTTATGCGGTGAACGGGATGCGGTAGCGCCCTGCAAATGTTACCCGGCACCGAAGGCGGCGGGACAACCGGGCCGCGGGGCACAGGGCGTTTTTCCGTTGCCGGCGGCCCCCCGGCCGCACAAACCCGGCGGCGGAACGCAGGTTAAATAATTAAAATATTATAAAAACAACCCGAAATCTTGCAAAAAAGCAAATTTATTAATGCCTATATTTGCTTTCCTTTAAAAATAAAACATTTTAACGTCTATGGGAAAGTACAAAGCCGGCGTATTATTCGGTGAAGAGCTGGAAGCGCTCTATAAAGATGCCAAGGAAAATGAATTTGCCATGCCCGCTGTAAACGTGGTAGGCACGAACTCAGTGAACGCGGTACTGGAAACGGCTGCCAAGGTGAATTCACCGGTGATCATCCAGTTTTCTAACGGCGGCGCCCAATTCTTTGCCGGTAAAGGTATGCCCAACGATAAACTGCAGGCGAACATCGCAGGCGGTATCTCCGGCGCCAAACACGTACATGAGGTGGCCCAGTACTACGGTGTACCCGTGGTGTTGCACACCGACCATGCCGCCAAAAAATGGCTGCCCTGGATCGACGGCCTGCTCACTGCCGGCGAAAAATTCATGAAAGAGAACGGCCAGCCCCTCTACAGCTCGCATATGCTCGACCTGTCCGAGGAGCCCATCCACGAAAACATCGAAATCTCCAAAGCTTATTTCCAGCGTATGAATAAACTGGGGATGTCTATCGAAATCGAGCTCGGCGTAACAGGCGGCGAGGAAGACGGCGTAGACAACTCCGGCGTGGAAAACTCCCTGCTCTACACCCAGCCTGAAGACGTAGCCTATGCCTACGAACAGCTGAGCGAAGTAGGCCCCCGCTTCACCGTAGCCGCTGCCTTCGGCAACGTGCACGGCGTTTACAGCCCGGGCAACGTGGAGCTCCGCCCCGAAATCCTGAAAAACAGCCAGGATTTCATTCAGAAAAAACATAATACCGGCACCAAACCCGTTTACTACGTGTTCCACGGCGGTTCCGGCTCTCCCAAACACCAGATCAACGAAACCCTCGGCTACGGTGTGATCAAAATGAACATCGATACCGATATGCAGTGGGCTTTCTGGGAAGGCGTACTGGATTACTACAAAGCCAAAGAAGGCTATCTGCAGGCCCAGCTGGGCAACCCCGACGGGGCGGACAAGCCGAACAAAAAATACTACGATCCGCGCGTATGGCTGCGGAAAGGCGAAGAAACCTTCGTGAAACGCCTTGAAGAAGCCTTTACGGACCTGAATTGCATCAACCGAAACGCCTGATCCTAAAAAAATGTTAAAAGCCCCGGCCGCAACGCCGGGGCTTTTGATTTACGGAAAAGTTTAATTTTATCGTATCTTGCACCACTATTCTTTAATCTAATTTTAGTACAAAATCTAGTATGAGCTGGTTTAAGCGAATTAAACAGGGTATTTCCACCACTACCAGTGAGAAGAAAGAGGCGCCGGACGGTTTATGGCACAAATGCCCGAATTGTAAGAAAACGACCACCATGAAAGACCTGAAAGAACATTTGTACGTATGCGACAAGTGTAACTTTCATAACCGCATCAATTCACCTGAGTATTTTGAGATCATCTTTGATAATAACCAATTCGAAGAACTGTTTTCCAACATCTACCCGAAGGACCTCCTGGGTTTCAGCGATCTGAAACCTTACGATGCCAGGCTGAAGGAAGCGCAAAAGAAATCAGGTCTGACCGACGCGATGCGGGTAGGCTTCGGTGAAGTGAACGGCAACGGCCTTGTGGTGGCCTGTATGGATTTTAACTTCATCGGCGGTTCCATGGGTTCCGTGGTGGGTGAAAAAATCGCGCGGAGCATCGATCATTGCATCGCCAACAAGGTGCCCCTGCTGATCATTTCCAAATCCGGCGGCGCACGTATGATGGAAAGCGCCTTCTCACTGATGCAGATGGCCAAAACGTCCGCCAAGCTCACCCAGCTGGCCGATGCCGGCCTTCCCTATATTTCTTTGATGACTGACCCCACCACGGGCGGCGTTACCGCGTCGTATGCCATGCTGGGCGATATCAACACCGCCGAACCGGGTGCCCTCATCGGGTTTGCCGGCCCGCGCGTGATCAAGGAAACCATTAAAAAAGACCTTCCGGAAGGTTTCCAGAGCGCTGAGTTCCTGCTCGAGCACGGCTTCCTCGATTTCATCCTGGACCGTAAAGAGCTGAAAAACAGGCTGAGCACACTGCTGGAACTTTTCAAGAAATAAAGAACCTCTTCCGGGGCTGACTGAAAAAGGAGGTACCGGCCGCTTCACGCAGGCCCCGCCTCCCGGATTTTGGTCAGCCCCTTATATTTGTGCGAAATGGCAGAATTAAAAAACAGATCGGCTTATTACGAATTTGCGATAGAAGATAAATATATCGCCGGCATGGTATTGACAGGTACGGAAATCAAATCCATCCGTGGCGGTAAAGTGAGCTTTAACGATAGTTTCTGTTATTTCTCGAAAGGCGAACTGTACGTGAAAAGCCTGCACATCTCCGAATACTCCCACGGCACCTACGCCAATCATGATCCCCTCCGCGAACGCAAGCTCCTGCTGCAGAAAAAAGAGCTCCGCAAAATGGAGAAAAAGCTCCAGGAAAGAGGGTACACCATCGTGCCGCTGCGTATATTCATCAACGAAAAAGGCCTCGCCAAAATGGAAGTAGGCCTCGGCAAGGGTAAAAAACTGCACGACAAACGCGACAGTATCAAACAGCGCGAAGCCGACCGCGAACTGAGAAGGAATTTCAAATTATAAGCCCTGCAAAGGCGGCCTCCGGCCGCCTTTGCATTTTATTTATATTTCTGGCCCTACATTTGCCTGTACCATATTACAATCTATGAATATGTTCCGATACCTGCCCCTCCTGCTCATGCTTGTGCTCTTTTCCTGCAAGTCAGGAGAAAAACTCTACAACAAAGGCCGCTATGGCGAAGCCGTGGAAGCTTTCGTGAAGAAACTGCAACGCCGCCCGTCAGACGCCACCGCGCTGCAACTACTCCCACGGGCATACGAAGCCGCCATGGAGTACCACGAGGGCCGGGCCAAACAGGCCCTCGCAAGTAACAACGATCTGAAATGGGAATCCGTGCGGCTCGAATACCGCGCCATGCAGTCGCTCTACAACACCATCCGCAGCTCCCCCGCCGCCCTGGGCGTGGTGAAACCGAAAGACTATTCCGCCGCCATCACCGGCGCCCAGGAAAACGCCTCGGAAGCCCGCTATGCCAGAGGGGTGCAATTGCTCGAAGAAGGCAACAAACAGGCAGCCCGCGCGGCCTTCGAGGAATTCGACGCCGCCCTCCGCCTCACACCGAATTATAAAGACGCCGCCCGGCTCCGCGATCAGGCCTACCAGATCGGACTGATCAACGTGGTTGTCAGCGAAATAGACGTACGCTCACCCTACTTCCAGTTTTCGGCCGACCAGTTCCGGGACGCCCTCGTCCGCAACCTCGAAAACCGCCAGATCAACACCTTCGTGAAGTTTTACGACGAACGCAGGGTGCGCGGCGAACGGGATTTCCGCCCGGACCAGTACATGGAACTCCGGTTTATGGACTTCATGGTGGGCCAGACGTACGTAGACCGCTACCAGCGCGATGTATCGAAAGTGATTTCCGTACCGGGCAACCAGAAAGACTCCACCGGTAAAGTCATCATGGTCGACATCACCGTGCGGGCCACCCTCTTCATCACCAAAAAAACGGTCGCCTCCAGCGGCCTGCTCGATTATCGCATCACCGACGTGAACGATAGCCGGGTGCTGCGGCAGGACAGGGTGCCGGGCTCCTTCACCTGGCAGAACCAGTACGGCACATTCCGCGGCGACGAACGCGCGCTGAGCGATGCGGACCGGGCGCTGCTCGGCGGCCGCGACATCCCTCCGCCCCCGCCGCAGGACCTGTTCATGGAGCTTACACGCCCCATTTACGACCGGTTCGCCAGCGACCTCAGAAGTTTTTACAGCCAGTATTAACATTCCGGCATCCATATTGTTATAATGGAACTAAAACAATGAACATGAAAAAATACCTGGCCTTTTTTACCGCCCTTGCATTCGCAGCCGCCTGTAATGCCCCCAAACAGGCCGCCAGCAGCAACGAAGCCGACCTGTACAAAACCTGGCGGCTCGTGGAAGTGCAGGGCCAAGCGGTAGATACCACCAAACTGCAACGCCCCGCCGAATTCACCTTCGACAAAACGGAGCAGCGCATCAGCGGTTCCGCCGGCTGTAACAACATTTTCGGCAAGTTCACCGTAGCGGCCGACAAACTCACCTTCTCGCCCCTCGCCGCCACCAAAATGGCCTGCCAGGATATGAGCGTGGAATCAAAGTTCCTGTCGATCACAGACAAGGTGAACAACTGGAAAGTAACGGAAGGATTTCTGGTATTGAGCCAGGACGGCACGGCCCTGGCGAAGTTTATCGCGAAATAGGCTCACTCCTCATATGATTCGAATGAAAAAGGTGTAACAATATGTTACACCTTTTTTCTGCCCGTGTAGTCTGAATAAAAGCAGCATCCCCTGTAACTGATGCTGCACGAAGTTTATAACGGCATCGCCTGGTGGTGTTGCCAGAGTTTGGAATATACGGCGTTGTTGCCCAGCAGTTCCGGGTGAGTGCCTTCTTCGACGATCAGACCGTCCTGCAGCACTACGATCTTGTCTGCATGCATCACCGTGCTGAGGCGGTGGGCGATCACGATGATCGTTTTACCATCGTCGCGGAGCTGCTGCATGGTTTCCTGCACATACTGGTCGGACACGGAGTCGAGCGAGGAAGTAGCCTCGTCGAGAATGAGAATGTCCGGGTTGCGGTACAGTGCCCTCGCGATGGCGATACGCTGGCGCTGGCCACCGGAGAGGTTTACGCCGTGCTCGCCGAGCAGGGTATTGAATCCTTCCGGCAGTTTTTCGATGAAATGCAGAATGCCGAGCTGTGCGGAGATGCGGAGTATTTTCTGCATGTCCGGCTCAAACTCGCCGACCGCGATGTTTTCCAGCACCGTAGCGGCAAACAGGTCGATCTGCTGGGGCACCACGCTCACGCGGCGGCGCAGGCTTTCGTGATCGATATACCGGATGTCTACATTCCCGATCTGTATGCTGCCGGCCTGCAACGGGTAAATATTCTGCAGCAGCGCCATGAGCGTTGTTTTGCCCGAGCCGCTTTCTCCTACCACGGCCGTAATGCGGCCCTTGGGTATGCGCAGGGTGAAATTCCTGAACACTTCCACGCGTGTGCCGTAACGGAACGACACGTTGGTGAATTGTATATCCCCCACCTGCTCCGCTTCCAGCTTCACTTTATTGCCGGTTTCCTCCTGTTCGAGGTCCATGATTTCAAAAAGACGGTCGGCCGCGATGAGCGCGTCCTGCATGCTGCGGTTGGCCCCGATCAGCGACATGGCCGGGCCGGTGAAATAACCGATCAGCGCGTAAAAACTCAGCAGTTCGCCCGGGCTCAGCTGCCGGTCCATCACAAAATAGGAGCCCGCCCAGAGTAAAATCACCACGAACGCGCTGGTAAAAAAGCTGCCGGCAGTGCCGATGTAGAGATTGCTGATGGATGCCGAAAAAATGGATTTCAGCAGGCGGATGAAACGGGTCTCGGTTTTCAGGTTGGCGTATTCTTCCAGCCCGAAACGTTTGATGGTGGCCACGGAGTTCAGTGATTCCACCAGCTGGCTGCCCAGTTCCGCATTATCCTCCATCAGTTTGCGCTGCATCTTTTTGTTCACCTGGTTGCTGACCCAGTAAATCAGCGCGTAGATGGGCAATATGCTCAGCACGATCAGCGCGAGTTTCCAGTAATAGGTGAACATCAGGCAGAAAGAAAACAGCACGATGAATACGTTCACCACCAGCCCGATGGCCACATCGTTGATGAATATCCGGATCTTGACGGCGTCGTTGATGCGGGAGGTGATCTCCCCTACGCGCATGGTATCGAAAAACTGCTGCGGCAGGCGCAGGAGATGTTTGTAATACCCGAGTATCAGCTGCGCGTCTATCTGCTGGCCGGTTTTAAGGGCAAACACGCTTTTCAGCTGGCCGATGAACATCTGTAAAACGAGGATGAGCAGCATGATGATGCCCAGTAGGTTGAGGAGGTTTTTGTTGCCTTCCACCAGTACGTTATCGACGATTTTCTGCACATAAATGGAAGTGGAAAGGCCCAGCACGGTATAGATGATCGCGCCGAAAAGCGCCTGCAATACCACGCTCCGGTGCGGGCGCAGCAGGTACCAGAAACGCTGCAGGTGGGATACTTTTTCGTTGCCGGCGCGGAATTCATCGCCGGGCATCAGCAGCACCAGCACGTTGGTCCAGATGGATTTGAAGGCGGCGTGCGTGAGGTGATGGAACTGCCCGTCGGCCGGGTCCATTACCACTACATGCGTTTTGGTCACGCGGTAGATCACCACGAAGTGATGGAGTTTTTCCTGGATGATGACGTGGGCGATGGCGGGCTTGGGAATGTTGAAAAGCGCTTCGAACGGACCTTTCACGCCTTTGGCCTGGAAACCGATCTTGCCCGCGGCTTCCACCACGCCCAGCACGTTGGTGCCTTTGCTGTCGGTAGCGGCCAGCTGCCGGATGCGGGCAACAGGCAGCTGCAGGTTGTAATAGGCGGCCACGGATGCCAGGCAGGCGGCCCCGCAATCGCTGATGTCCCGCTGGCGGATGCGGGCGCTCTTTTTCAATCTGGCGGTGTGAGTGGACATGGTTTATTTTTTTCCGGCGGTATTAGGGTTCATCCAATCGTCTGTTTTATCATAGAGCAGCTGAAAGAGGCTGCGTTTGGTCAGGATAAAGCGGGCCTGCAGCGTCATGCCCTTTTTCAGCGTGCCTTTCACGCCACCGGCGGTATGCAGTTCCGTCGCATCAAACCGGCATTTCACCTTGAACACCGGCTGGTTCTCCACCAGGGTGAAATCGTTGTCCACGCTCTGCACCACCCCGTCTACCGTGCCCCATTCGTTATAGTTGAACGCGTCCACCTGGAACTTAACGGGCATGCCTGCACGCAGGTAGCCGATGTCTTTGGGCGATACGAGGCATTCGGCCACCAGGTTGGAATCCGGCGAAATGATCCCGATCATCTCCCCTACCTGGATGTAGCTGCCGGCGTAACGGCCGCTGAACTGCTGCAGGGTGCCGCTCACGGGCGCCTTGATGAGGTTCCATTCCTTCTGTTTTTCCAGCTGGTCGGCGTCTGCCTGGAGGCGGTTGCTTTCGAGGCGGTAGCGGCTCAGCTCTTCGGCCCATGCGCTGCGCTGCTGCTGTACGGCGAGGCTGTAAGAGGCTTTGGCTTTGTCGTATTCATATTGTTTGTCGCGCAGTTCTTTTTCGGCAATGACTTTATCGGCGAATAGTTTTTTATACATCTCCAGGTCGCTTTCCAGCTTGCGCATGGTGGCCTGCTGTTCGTTGAGGGTAGACACGAAGCGGCTGTATTGCTGCTGGTAAAGAGCCGATTGCAGGCCGCCGCCCCCGCCGCCGGATGCGAGCCGGGCCAGGTCGCTCACATAGGCTTCGCGCTGCCGAAGCTCGAAGGATGTCTGCATCAGTTTGCTGTTGCTGATATCTTCCTGCAGGCGCATGATGAGCTGGCCTTTTTCCACGTGCTGGCCTTCGGTGGCCGTCACTTCCGCGATGGTACCGGCCACGAAGCTGCGCAGCTCGTTCTTTTCCGTAACAGGGCGAACGATGCCGGCCGATTTTACCGAAACATCCACTTTAATGAAAGGCAGTGCGATGAGGCTGAGCAGCACTGCTACAAGAACCGTTGTGTAGATCACCTGTGTGCGCACCCGCACCCGTGGCAGCCACGTGAATGCAGATTGCTCGATGACCTCTACTGGAAATAGCTGAGGCATGAACAAATTTCAAAAATGAAAAATGATGCTTAACGGTTCAAATGGTTAACAATCAAATTGCTTAAAGACGTACAGCAATTTACAACTTATTATTCAATAATACCATATGGAATTTTTCAGCTACCGGCATTTTGTTCGTAGCCCACATCCTGCAACAGGTGGCCGCCGTCGGCCGCTTCCGTGGCCAGCTGGTCGCAGCGGTTGTTCTCGGGGTTGGTGGCATGCCCCTTCACCCACTGGAAACGGATGCGGTGACGTTTGAACAGGGGAATGAAACGCTCCCACAGGTCGCGGTTCTTTTTGTCTTTGAACCCGGTTTTCACCCAGTTCCACAACCAGCCTTTTTCAACGGAGTTCACCACGTACTGGCTGTCTGTATAAATGGTGATGGTAAGCCCTTCTTTGGTCAGCGCCTCGAGCGCAACGATCACGGCCAGCAGCTCCATCCGGTTGTTGGTGGTCATGCGGTAGCCCTGCGACAGTTCCTTGCGCACCGGCCCCCATATCAATACCACACCGTAACCGCCTCTTCCGGGATTTCCTCTTGCCGAACCGTCCGTATAAATGATCAATTGCTGATTTGCTGCCAATGCTGTCGATTTTAAGGCTGCAAAAATAAGGGAATAAAGCAGGAAAACTATACCTGTATCACGCCGGTGCGGAATACTTCATCCACGGGCGCCTGGTTGGCGGCTTTGAGGCATTCCGCCACGATCTGCCGCGTTTGCACGGGATCGATGATGGCGTCTACCCACAACCGCGCCGCGGCATAGTAAGGCGTGGTTTGCGCGTTGTATTTGTCGGTGATGTCTTTCAGGAGTTTTGTTTCATCTTCGGGCAAGATGGTTTCGCCTTTCGCCTTCAGCGACGCGACCTGTATCTGCAACAGGGTTTTGGCGGCCTGCTCGCCGCCCATCACCGCGATCTTCGCATTGGGCCAGGCGAAAATGAAACGCGGGTCGTACGCCTTGCCGCACATGGCGTAATTGCCGGCGCCGTAGGAGTTGCCGATGATCACAGTGATTTTGGGCACCACGGAATTGGCGACGGCATTCACCAGTTTGGCGCCGTCTTTAATGATGCCGGCGTGCTCGCTGCGGCTGCCGACCATAAAACCGGTCACGTCCTGCAAAAACAGCAGGGGTATCTTTTTCTGGTTGCAGTTCATGATGAAACGGGCGGCCTTGTCCGCACTGTCGTTGTAGATCACGCCGCCCATCTGCATCTCGCCTTTTTTGCTTTTGACGATCTTGCGCTGGTTGGCCACGATGCCCACGGCCCAGCCTTCGATGCGGGCGTAGCCGCAAAGGATGGTTTTGCCGTAATCGGGTTTGTATTCGTCGAACACGCTGCCGTCCGCAAGGCGGGCAATAACCTCATGCACGTCGTACGACTTGCTGCCGTCTGCCGGCACGATGCCGTAAAGGTCGTCCGCCGGTTTCAGCGGCGCCACCGGGTCGATATGGTCAAAACCCGCATCCGCCGGGCGTCCCAGCCGGGCCACGATGTCCCGGATGCGGTCGAGGCATGCCTGGTCGGTTTTGAATTTATAATCCGCGATACCGGAAATTTCCGTGTGGGTAACGGCGCCGCCGAGCGTGTCGGCATCCACGTCTTCCCCGATCGCCGCTTTCACCAGGTATGGCCCGGCGAGGAAAATGGAGCCGTTGCCTTCCACCATCAGCACTTCATCGCTCATGATGGGCAGGTAGGCGCCGCCGGCCACGCAGCTGCCCATTACGGCGGCGATCTGCGTGATGCCCATGGCGCTCATGCGGGCGTTGTTCCGGAAAATGCGGCCGAAGTGCTCCTTGTCGGGGAAAATCTCGTCCTGCATCGGCAGGTACACCCCCGCACTGTCTACCAGGTAAATCACCGGCAGCCGGTTTTCCATGGCCATTTCCTGCAGGCGCAGGTTCTTTTTCCCTGTGAGCGGGAACCAGGCCCCGGCTTTTACGGTCATATCGTTGGCCACGATGATGCACTGGCGGCCGCTTACATAACCAATGCCCGCCACGGTGCCGCCCGCGGGGCAGCCGCCGTGCTCGGTGTACATTTCATAGGCCGTAAAGGCCCCTATTTCAGTAAAAGTGCTGTTTTTGTCTATCAGGTAACTGATTCTTTCCCGGGCGCTCAGTTTACCCCGCTGCCTGAGTTTTTCCAGGCTTTTTTTCCCGCCACCCTGCTCGATTACGGCCAACCGCTGCTTCATTGTACTGATCAGCCTGCGCATGGTATCTTCATTTTTGTTAAATTCCAGTTGCTGTTGCTCCATAAAGTGGTATTTAATTTGACTAAAAATAAGGGAAAATGGGGGAATGGCCTGCTAATTGTGAAATGAACAACAAGACACTAAACCGATAGCGCATGTCCACACTCGTTGTTTTATCCGAATCGCTCCAGCACATTTATCATGGTGATCCCTGGCTGGATGTAACCCTTCTCGAACATCTGCAGGAAACGGACGCAGAACAGGCCACCCGCCGCGTGGGGGCCTCGCATAACATATGGGAACTGGTGAACCACCTCATTTTCTGGCACCAGAACGTTATCCGCAAGCTGAAAGGCGAAAAACCGGAGCAGGACGGCGACCTCCCCGACTTCTACATGCCGGAGAACCACGGCGAAAACAACTGGCAGGCCACCCTGCAGCGCCTCGAACATTCCATTACGCAAATGGTGGAAACAATTCGTAACTTCCCTGAAGAGAAGCTGTTTACGCCGGTCCCCGAAACGCAACACAACGCCTATTACTATATACAGGGGATTTTGCAGCATGCAGCCTATCATCTTGGTCAGATCGTGCTGATCAGGAAGCATGTCATTCAATAATCAACAGTTCCATATGCCGGCAACAGCCCCACTGGCCCGTGCGCGTGTGTATAGTGTGGATGTGTTAAGAGGCCTCATCATGATCATCATGGCGTTAGATCACGTCCGTGATTTTTTTCACCAGCCCGCGATGACGGAAGATCCCCTCAACCCGGCCACCACCACGCCAGCCCTGTACTTCACCCGCTGGATCACCCACTTCTGCGCCCCGTTGTTCGTACTGCTTTCGGGCCTTTCCGTACGCCTGATGCACCAGCGCAAAAGCACGGCGGAGATCAGCCGTTTCCTGTTCACGCGGGGCCTCTGGCTGATCGTCATGGAAGTCACCATCGTCTCGTTCGGGCTCACGTTCAACCCCCACCTGAACCTGATGATCCTCCAGGTGATATGGGCCATCGGCGTCAGTTTCCTCTTCCTGGCATTGCTCGTGTTCCTGCCCTGGCAGGCGGTGCTGGCGATCGGCATCCTCATCACCTGCGGACATAACCTGCTCGACTATACACAGGCGCAACCGGATTTCAAGCCTGGCGTGCTCTGGGAATTCGCGCACCAGACGCGGTACACCTATTATCCGCTGTTCGGCGGGCACGGGGTGATCGTATTCTACCCCTTTCTGCCATGGGTGGGCATTATGCTGATGGGTTACGGCTTGGGCAGGTTGCTCCAGGCAGACGTGGCGCCAGCGCAGCGGCGCAAAGTGCTGGTGGGCACAGGCCTGGGGATGCTCGTGCTGTTCGGGGTCCTGCGGGGATGGAATATCTATGGTGACCCGCAGCCCTGGGCAGGCTCGTTCTATTCATTCATGGACGTGGAGAAATACCCGCCGTCGCTGCTCTATTCCTGCGCCACCATCGGCCCGGGGTTATTGATGCTGGCGGCCCTGGAGCATGTGCGCAACCGCGTCACCGAAATCGCGAAAGTATACGGCAGCGTGCCGTTCTTCTATTATATCCTTCATTTTTATCTCATTCACCTGCTCTGCGTGGCGGCCTTTTTTATCAGCGGGCGCGGCACGCACGAGATCGTGGATCCCAATGTGCCCTTCCTGTTCAGGCCGCAGGATTTCGGCTACCCGCTCTGGGCGGCGTACCTGATCTGGATCGCCGTGGTGGCGGTATTGTACCGGCCCTGCAAATGGTACTCGCAGTATAAGCAGACGCACAAACACTGGTGGCTCAGTTACCTGTAGCCAGCTTCAGTTCGTACCGTTCTTCGTACAGATCCTGCCCCCAGAGGTGCACCGGTTCCGAGCCCGTTTTCACGAAACCCGCCTTCAGGTAAATACCGGCGGCCGTTTGCTGCTGGTTGGTGGTGAGCAGGTACACTTCCCTGAACCGCTGCTGCCGGCAGAAATCCATCGCCTCTTTCATCAGGGCGCGGCCCAGGCCAATGCCCCTGCATTCGGGTTTGATCAGGAACCAGCGCAATTGCGCCCGGCCCCGGCCCTTGTGGATGATGGCGATCATGCCCACGAGTTCCCCGAAACACGACGCCAGCCATACCCGGTCTTTCACCGGGTCGTACGTGGGCAGGAATTCATGCAGCGTTTGCGTAACGTATTGCTCGAACCGCAGGTCGTAATTATATTCCGCCGCATACAACCGGCCATGGAGGCTGATGATCTCGCCCACGTCCCCCGGCTGCAGGCCGTGCCGGATATGAACGTCGGCCAGGCTCAGCGCGCTGCCCGGAGCCTTGAGCAGGTGCCGCACCGTGCTCATGGCATGCGCTATTTTACAGCGCTGCTCCGGGTCGAGGTCTTCCAGCATGCGGCTGATCTGCCCGTCAGACAATTCATTGAACGTTGTCATGATCTTTTTGCCGCGCGCCGTGAGCTGCAGGTAATTCGAACGGCCGTCTTCCGGCAGGGGATGTTTGATGACGAGCCCCTTCTTCTCGAAGTTCCGCAACAGGCGGCTCAGGTAACCCGCGTCGATGTTGAGGGCTTCGCGTATGCCCGTGGCCGTGGTCTGCTGGTTGAAGTTGATTTCGTACAGCACCCTTACTTCCGTGAGCGAAAACTCACTGTCGAAAATATGCTGCTGCAACAGGCCCAGCTGCATCGTGTAAAAACGGTTGAACTGGCGGATGTTGGCGATCAGCTGCGATTCGTTGGTCATATACCGGATTTGCCGTAAAGATAATAAATAGTTGATTTTGTCAACTATTTTAATTGACTTTAGCAATTAATCCGGGGCGGGCACGTCCGGCATTCCGGGTACCGGAAACAACATTTCAGATATGGGAATATGAACATATCATTCCCCTGTATTAATTTGCGGCCCATGCAACGTGTCCCTTTCCTTGTACTGCTGCTTTGCAGTGTGGCGGCATCCTCTCTCCGCGCCCAGACCTTCCCGAAAAGAACATTCCGTATTCAGTTAGGAGTCCCAATCGTTCCGGCGCTGAACGTGCAGCTGGAAAACCGGCTGGGCAGCCAGTTCTCGCTGGTCGCCAAAGCCGAGGCGCTGACACTGTTCGGCTTCTCCTCCGCACTGGGCACCACCGGCAGCGTCGCCTACGCGCCTTCCGCGGAGCTGCGCTGGTATTACAACGTCAACCGGCGGCTGGAGCGAGGCAAGTCCATCGACCGTTTTTCGGGTAACTTTTTCTCCGTGGAACCGTTCGTCAAAGCGGCGCAAAGCAAATTCGGCAACTACCTCGAATACCTGCCGCCCATCTATCCGGACGCGGGCCTGCTCCTCAGTTACGGCATGCAGCGGGGCTTCGGGCGGCACGGGCATTGGGGCCTTTGCGGAGGCATCGCGCCCATTGCTGTTCTGGACGGCGGTTACACTACTGTTGTTAAGTTAAATTTCCAGATCGGGCTACAGTGGTGATAACCCTTTTTTCGTTACTTTAGTGCCGACGGGAAATCCATTATGCGCTTGCCGCCGCTGTGCACTAAAACCATGTTATGCCTGAACAGTTTCCGATAGACACGAACGCTACTCCAGAAGACATCAGCCGATCGATCAAAGCTATCAGGGAATCCATCACCGACAGCGATAGCCTTTACCAGCAACTGGTGAAGACGCTGCCTGCCGCCATTTATTTCTGCGATGCCGATGGCGTCATTACTTTTTACAATAGCGCCGCCGCGCGTTTGTGGGGCCGAGAGCCCGTGATCGGGGTAGACCGCTGGTGCGGTTCCTGGAAAATCTTTCATACGGACGGCACGCCCATGCCACTGGAGGAATGCCCCATGGCGGTTACCCTCCGCGACAGAAAGGCGGTCTCCGGCGCTGAAATCATTGTGGAGAAACCCGACGGCACCCGCCGTTTCGTGAAACCGTTTCCGCAACCCACTTTCGACGGCAAGGGGCATTTCAACGGCGCTACCAACCTGCTGATCGACGTAACCGACCATAAAAACGCCGAGGAACAAAGCGCCTACCTGGCGGCCATCGTCAATTCGTCGGACGACGCCATTATCAGCAAAACGCTCGACGGTATCGTGATCAGCTGGAACACCAGCGCGGAACGCATTTTCGGATATACCGCCGCCGAAATGATCGGGCAGCACATTACCCGCATCATTCCCCCGGACCGGCACAACGAAGAGCCCAATATCCTCGCGCAACTGAAGCAGGGCAAGCGCGTGGATCACTTCGAAACGAAACGCCTCACCAAATACGGGGAACTGCGTGATATTTCAGTCACCATCTCCCCCATTTTCAATTCGGCGGGCAAGATCATAGGCGCGTCCAAAATCGCGCGGGACGTCACTATCCAGCGGGAAGCGGAAAAAATAATACGGGAGCGCGACGATCAGTTCCGGTACATGCTGGAAGAAATCCTCCAGGAACGCACGCATGAGCTGGTGCAACTGAACAAACGGCTGGAAAAGTCCAATCACGACCTGGAACAGTTCGCCTACATCGCCAGCCACGACCTCCAGGAGCCGCTGCGGAAAATCCTCACCTTTTCGGAAATGATCCAGGACAACCCCAACGGCATGTCCGGGGAACAGTTGCGCTACCTCGGCAAGGTGCGGACGTCTGCCCTGCAGATGACGAGCCTCATCAAAGACGTGCTGCACTACTCCCGCCTCTCGTCGCTCCACGAAGAACATGTACCGGTAGAGCTCGACGGGCTGTTCAGGGAAGTGCTGTCGGAATTCGACCTGATGACAGAACAGAAAAAAGCGAAGGTGCACCACGATGCGCTGCCGACCATTCACGGCATCCCGGCGCAAATGAAACAACTGTTCCGCAACCTGCTCAGCAACTCGCTGAAGTTCTGCGAGGGGCCGCCCGTTATTAACGTACAGGCCCATACGAACAACGGTCAGGCGCTGATACAGTTCAGGGATAACGGGATCGGGTTTGAGCAGGTGTATGCGGACAAGATCTTCCACATTTTCAACCGCCTCAACAACAGGGGAAAATACAACGGCACGGGCGTGGGCCTTGCGCTGTGCAAAAAGATCGTGGAAAACCACAACGGCAGCATCCGCGCGGAAAGCACCCCGGGGCTGGGCACCACCTTCTATATTCAGTTGCCGCTGCCGGCCTGAGGCACGGGATGGCGCCGGAACCAGGCGCGGAACATACCGGCATACTGGTGTTTGCCGGCCGTATGATCGAGCTGCTGCAGCCGCAATATCCGTAAAGCTTCTTCCCGCAAAACCGGTTCTTCTTCCGGGAATAACGCCACTACATCGTACAACGCCTTCACTACGCTGAGCATCTCCGCGCGGTGCTGGGTGAGTTCTGTTCTGTCGAGCCGCAAACCTTCGATGGTGGCCCTTCCCCGCTCGCTGTTGCCGGCGGGTACGATGTTTTCATGATCGAACGTCAGGTGCTGCGCCGGGTCATCGTGCTCGGGATGGATGAACAGCGGGTCTTCCCCTGCTACATCGTGCAGATGCGACAAGGCCCTGCTACCGGGCGTTTGCAGGGGGAACAGGTTGCCCTTATGCCGCTGGTTGCACTTGGTGCAGGCCAGGAACAGGTTATCCCAGTGATAAGCCAGCCAGTAATAACCGGGCTGTATGAAAGGCGCGCCGGCGGCCTGCCGCGAAGCGGCTTTCGGCCGGAAGTGCTCCACATCCCCGTCGTCGATATGACCGATCTTGGATTCGCAGAAGCAGCATTTGTAATGCTGGATGCTGATAAGCGTCTGTTTCACTTCAGCGTCCGCATAAATATTTTTCCGGAAGGTGAAACTGCGGCAGCCTTCGTCGTACGCGGCTTCCATCGCCTGCTTTTCGGTAAGGCCGGCGGTTTGCAGGGTGTCGGGAACGGGGAACAAAGCTTTCGAAATACGGATCATAGGATCATTTTTTTGCCTGCCTGGCCTGCAGGATGGCGGCGGCTTCCCTCACGATGTTGCGGGCCCTGATGTCGAGCTCCGATTCGGCATACGGCAGGCTTTCCGCGAATGCGTTGAGGTGGTCCAGCTCCTGCTGCTCGGTGTCGGTCAGTTTTTTTTGCCCGATCAGCTGCCTTCTTCTTTCCAGCTTGTCTTCCACCTCCTGGTTGCGGGCAGGCAGTTCGAACAATTCGCTGGAGAGTATCTGGTCGATGCGCCAGTTGCGCACGTTGTCTGTATTCTGGTCGATCACCACCTCGTTGCCCTGTTTTTTCAGCAGCACGAGGTTGGCGTTATAGGGGGCCGACTGTACGATCAGCGGTGAATGCGCGGTGACGATGAACTGGGTGGCGGGGAATGTTTTGCCGAGGAAGTCGAAAATGCTCCGCTGCCATTTGGGGTGCAGGTGGAGGTCTATTTCATCGATGAGCACGATGGCCGGCTCTTCCAGCGGGTTGGGCGAATCCGGGTAGCGTTCGAACATGCGGAAGGCGAAATCCGCCATCCAGGCCACCATGCAGCGGTATCCCAGGCTCAGCTGGTGCAGCGTCACCCAGCCCGTATGGGTTAAAAATTCAACGCCCGGCAGCAGCTTTTCGAGTGTCGGTTCGGTGAAGCGGATGTCTTCCACATCGGGCAGCAGGCTGATCAGGATCTGCCGCACCTTTTCGCGGCGCACGGCGCTGACGGCCTGTATCTCCGAGGGGCGGCTGGCGGCATAATCGAGCTGCAGCAGCCACTCTTCGGCATTGACCAGCTGTACGTATTCGTTGAACAGGGAATCGGCGTTGCCGGGGATCGTTTCAGAAAGGGCGGCCTGGCCTATCATGCGGCTGGCGCCGTAACCGAAACATCTGATGGTTTTGTAGCAAGGGTCGTCGTGCCAGCTCATGCCCATCTGCACAAAACCTTTCATCAGCATCACGGCATCGTCCTGCACATACGCGTTGTGATTGAACAGGAAGCGGGCGGTCACCAGCGTGGCGGTTTCCCGGAATTTCGACGATACGAAATCTTTCTGCGGCATGCCCACCGGCGAATAGCCGGACTGGTTCTGCAGCTCGTCGGCCGTCATTTCAAAGGCGGCCAGCAATTGCAGCAGCGTGGTTTTACCGGTGCCGTTGTCGCCCAGGATAACGGTCCATTGTTTCCAGTTTCCCTTCCCGTCGCTCAGCCGCAACAGGGAGTTTTTCCCGAAGCAGCACACTTTGTTGATGTGCAGGGAATGGAAATATGCACCGGGCGTCAAATCAAATAAGAATTATGGGTAAAGAAGGGGAAGATATATCAGGGCCATTTGATAGTGGCGCGAAGCGACTCAACGGCGGCAGGGTTGAAAATGCGGTACTTTCTGCCGTTAATCTCCACAGCAACGCCCTTCTTCCGGTTGACCGGTACGAGCGTCCTGTTTTTAACTTTAAAGCTTTTATCAAGTGGCCTGATCGTCATGATAACTCAAAATTAAGGCTTTTCCGGGAAATTTACCAACTCTCCGGGGCCGTGGTAATAAATTAACAACCAGTTAAATATACGTTTTTTCCCGGTAACGGCCATACAATACGGCGATATCCTGCCCGCCAGACCACTTGCAAAAAGGGCCGCCTTCTGCAAGGCGGCCCGGTATAACGATCCATCCGAAAAAATCTTTAGTCTGCCTTCAGGCTTTTGACCGGGTTTTGCCGGGCGGCCTTCAGCACCTGCCCGCTCACCGTTAAAAGCGCCACCAGCATCACCGCCGCGCCCGGCAGCACATAGAGCCACCAGGTCATGCCCACGTGAAAAGCGAACCCGCTGAGCCAGTTCCGCAGCAGGTAACTGCCCAGCGGCAGGCTGATGCAGAAGGCCAGCAGCAGCAAACGCATATATTCGCTCGAGAGCAGCAGGAGGATGTTGGCCACCGACGCGCCGTGCACCTTGCGGATACCGATCTCCCGGCTTTTCTTTTCCGCGAGGAACGATACGAGCCCGAACAGCCCCAGGCACGCGATAAAGAGCGCAAAGGCGCTGAACCAGTTGAAGATCACGCCCATCCTTTTTTCGGATTCATACAGGTTGGCGTAATCGTTGTTCACGAAATGATAGGCGAACGGGTAACCGGGGTTGTATTTGTTCCAGGTGCGTTCTATCAGTTTGAGCGAAGCTTCGGTATCGCCGCCTTTCAGGCGCACGAAATAATAGTTGTCCCAATTGGGATTGATCCGTATCACCAGCGGTTCGATGCGCTGGTGCAGCGATTTGAAATTAAAGTCCTTCAGCACCCCGATAATGGTGCCCTTGTTGTCCCATACGGAAAACTGCTTGCCCACCGGGTCTTTCAGCCCGATCAGTTTCACCGCGGCTTCGTTCAGCATGTAATTGAAACTGTCTGCCGGGTGCTGCACGGAAAAACTGCGCCCTTCCTTCACGGTGAAGCCCATCGTTTCCACGAAATCGAAACCGGTGGTGTAGCAGTAGAGCTGGACGTTGTTGTCTTTCGGCGCACCCTCCCAGCTCATGCCGCCCCAGTTATGCACGGTGTACGTCGGTATGTCCGACGAGGTGGTGACGCCCGCAATGCCCGGGTGCTGCATCAGTTCCTGCCTGAAAGCGTTGGCATGTTTGCTGATGTCTCCCTGGCGCGGCATATAAACGAGCTGGTCTTTCGCGTAACCCAGGTTCTTGTTCATAAAATACCGGAACTGCTGGTACACGACCAGTGTGCCGAGTATCAGTATCACCGTCACCGCGAACTGCACCACCACCAGCGTGCGCCGGAAATAAGCGCCGCCTTTGGCGGGATTGAAGGTGCCCTTCAGCACCCTGATGGGCTGGAAGCTGCTCAGCACCAGTGCGGGGTAACTGCCCGCCAGCAGGCCGATGGCCACCGCCCCGCCGAGGAATGCCAGCAGGATGGGCCATTGCTGGGGCCCCAGTACCAGCTGCTTATCCACCACCCTGTTGAACGAAGGCAGTATCAGGTACAGCGCGCATAAAGCCAGTACATACGCCAGCAACGCGAACAGCACGGATTCCATGAGCAGCTGGCCCACGATGCTGCCGCGGTTGGCGCCGATGGTTTTGCGCAGCCCGATTTCCTTGGCCCGCTTTTCGGATCGGGCGGTAGACAGGTTCATGAAGTTGATGCAGGCGATAAAAACGATCAGGATGCCCACTATCCAGAAAACGCGCACGTATGGCGCCCTTTCCGTGGAGCTGCCGTAAAGGTCTATGTCGAGGGCGGAATGCAGGTGAATGTCTTTCACGGCCTGCAGGAAAAAGATGTCCGCGATGTCGTCGTTCTTTTTGGCGTATTCCCCGATGCGCGCGGAAAGCCCCGCCACATCGGCATTCGGCGCCAGCCTGAAGTAGCCGTAATAAAAATTATTGCCCCAGTCCATTCCCCAGTTTTTGATGTACAGGTTCCGGAAAGGCAACAGGATATTGAATTTGAAGTGGGTATTGGAAGGCAGGTCGGCCAGCACGCCGGTGACCTTGTAAGCCTCCCGCCCGTCGTACAGCAGCGTTTTGCCGACAGGGTCTTCCTTCCCGAAGTATTTTTCCGCGGTAGTTTTGGTCAGCACCACCGAATTGGGCTCGTTCAGCGCCGTGGCCGCATTACCCGCCACCATGGGGAAAGGGAACACGCTGAAAAAGGTGGAATCCACGTAGGTGGCGTTTTCATATAACTTCACTTCTTCGTACGAAAACATATGCTTCGAACCATCCGGCCGCACGCGGGTGAATTCCTCGATACCGCTGAAGTTTTCCTTCAGGTAGGCCGGCATCGGCGCGGGCGAGGCGGAAGATTTGAAGTACGAGCCGTTTTCGAGGTCCTGGTGTTGCACGAGGCGGTACGCCCGGTCGGCCCCGGGAAGGAAATCATCATAGCTGCGCTCGTCCATGATCCAGAGGAAAATCAGCATGGAACAGATCATGCTCAGGGTGAGCCCGGCAATATTCACCAGGGAAAAGACCTTGTTCTTGCGGAGGTTCCTCCAGGCTATTTTCAGGTAGTTCGTCAACATGGCGCGCGATATTTTAAGCTGTTGCATTACAAGAAGGCTGCCATTTCCCGGAACCCGCTACAGGCAAGGGGACCGTAAATCCGGGAAGGCCGCTTTTGTCCGGAAACGGACAGTTCCCGTCCGGAATTGGCCGCCATGCGGAAAATGCAAAGCCAATTTTATATTTTTAGGCCCAAATGAACAAACCCATTCTTGTAATCAAGTTCGGCACGGCGTCTATCACGCAGCCGAACGGGGAGCTGGACGAAAATGTGATCTCGGCCATCGCGGCGCAGGTAGCCGCCGTCCACCACGACTATAACGTAGTGCTCGTTTCGAGCGGGGCCGTAGCCGCCGGCAAAAAACACCTGAAAGCCTACAACGGCACCATCAGCGAGCGCAAGGCCGCCGCCGCCATCGGCAACCCGGTACTGCTCAACCGTTATTCGCATTATTTCGCCCAATACGGCATTCCCATTGCGCAAAGCCTCTGCGAGCGCACCCACTTTTCGAACCGCAACCAGTTCCTCCAGCTGAAAAAAACCTACGAGGAACTCTGGGCTTCCGGCATCATCCCCATCGCCAATGAAAACGACGTGGTGAGCGACCTGGAGCTGAAGTTTTCGGACAACGACGAACTGGCCACTCTCATTGCCGTGGGTTTCGGCGCTTCCCTCCTGCTTTTCAGCACTTCCGTAGCCGGTGTGCTGGATAAAGATGGGAAGATCGTACCGCAGATCGATGTGATCGACGAGGCCGCACTGGGCCTGGCGGATAAAAAGAAATCGTCGCTCGGCCTGGGCGGCATGGTATCGAAGCTCACGTTCGCCCGCCTGGCCACCCGGATGGGCATCAAGGTGGTGATATTCGGGATCAGCACGCCGGACGGTATTCCGCTGGCCGTAGCGGGCAAAACCGGTACCTTGTGCCTGCCGCAGCCCTGCAGCATGCCCGCCCGCAAAAAATGGCTCGCCAGCGGCAGCCTCGTAACCGGCCGCGTGCTTGTGGACGCCGGCGCGCAGCAGGCCCTGCTCAAACGCCACAGCCTCCTGGCAGTTGGCGTTACCGCCGTGCAGGAGAAATTCGAGCGCGGTGAAGTGGTGGAAATTGCAGATGAAAACGGCCAGGTGATCGCCGTAGGCCGCGCCAAAGTATCGTCTGATATGCTCAGCGGGCCCGACCGCGCAAAAAAACTCGAAGTGGCGCACGCCGATGAAATCGTACTGTTATAACTGAAGCACATGGAATCAATCGTACCGCTGCTGGAAGCCGCACAGCTCGCCAGCCGCTCCATAAAAGCCCTCCCGGACGCTGAAAAACAGGCCCTGCTGCATACGCTGGCCGCCAGCCTGGAGGAAAACGCCAATGACATCATCCGGGAAAACAAAAAGGACCTGGACCAGATGCCGGACGCCGATCCCAAAAAAGACCGGCTGCTGCTAAATGCCGACCGTATCCGCGGCCTGGCGGAAAGCCTCCGCGACATTGCCGCCCTCCCCGACCCCGCCAACCAGGTGCTGTCTGAAAAAAAACTCGACAACGGCCTGCTGGTGCGCAAACTCACCGTGCCCCTGGGCGTGGTGGGCGTCATCTACGAATCGCGCCCCAACGTAACGGTGGACGTGGCCGCCCTCTGCCTCCGCTCCGGCAACGCCTGCGTACTGCGCGGCGGCACAGATGCCTTTTACACCAATACGTGCCTGGTGGCGCTCATCAAACAGGCCCTGCTCGGCGCCGGTGTGGACCCCGCGGCCGTGCAGCTGCTGCCGGTAGACCGCGCCCACGTAGGTGAGCTGCTGACGGCGGTGAAGTACATCGACATTCTCATCCCCCGCGGCTCACAGCAGCTGATCGACTATGTACGCGCACAATCGCGGGTGCCGGTGATCGAAACCGGGGCGGGCGTATGCCACACGTATGTGGAACAGACCGCCGATCTCGAAAAAGCCGGGCAGATCGTTACCAACGCCAAAGTGTCCCGCCCGTCCGTCTGCAACGCGCTCGACACCGTGCTGGTGGACCGTGCCGTGGCCGGTAAATTCCTGCCACTGCTGGCCCCCTCGCTGGCGGCTTACAACGTGGAGATATTCGCCGACGGGGAAGCGTACGATATCCTGCAGCAGGCGGCCTACCCGCAGCTGCAAAAGGCCAGCGCCGAAGATTTCGGGCGCGAGTTCCTGGATTTTAAATGTTCCGTGAAAGTAGTAGGCGGATTGGATGAGGCGCTCGAACATATCCGCGTATATTCTTCCAAACATTCCGAAGCCATCGTATCGAACAACGCCGTGGCCAGCGAACGTTTCCTCAACGAAGTGGATGCCGCGGCCGTATATGTGAATGCCTCCACCCGTTTCACCGACGGCGGCGTGTTCGGCCTCGGTGCGGAAATCGGCATCTCCACGCAAAAACTGCATGCGCGCGGCCCCTTTGCGCTGGAAAAACTGGTGACGGAGAAATGGGTGGTGTATGGAGACGGGCAGGTGCGGTAGGATGCAGGCTTTGAATAAGAATACCACAGGCTGACAGACATGATCAGATGCGCTTCGATGAAAAGATACTTCAGGTTAACGAAGACGGCAGATATGGTGGCATGCATGTTTTGAATAAAAAAGTCTCAGGTTGACTGAGACGACCAAATTCGGTAGCATGGTACTCCGATGAAAAGACACCTCTGGTTAACGGGGACGAACAGATGCGGTACATGATACTCCGATGAAGATGCCCTTCCGGCTAAAATAATACAAACGCCTTCCGCATGGAGGGCGTTTTTCATTACCCTTCGATCTGCGCCACGCGGCCGATCTGGCCGTCTTCCAGCCTTACTTTGATGCCGCGTGAGTGATACGGCGCCGAGGTGAGAATATCTTTCACAACGCCGTAGGTAAGTTTCCCGCTGCGCTGGTCTTTTTTGAGAATGATGGCCACTTCGAGGCCCGGGTAAATATCGCTTCTGGTTCTGCCGTTCATGCTGTACGTTTTCTACGGCCGCAAAATTACGTTTTTCAGTCCAGAATCCGCATGCGGTAGGCGTTCATGGCCGTATCGCCCAGTCGCGTCACGAGGCGGTAGTTCACCACCAGCCCGACGGCCGCGCCCACGATGGGCAGCAACTGGCCGATCTTGGCGAGGTCGATATGGTCGCGGTACTCGATCTGGAAGCTCTGCCAGTCGAACGCATGGATATCGTCCGGCAGCAGTTTGCTCTTTTCTTCCCAGCCGTCGATCTGTTCGAACACCTTGCGCCGGTGCTGCTGGCTGCTGAAGGCCAGCTGGAAAATATGGAGGATGTAAATGCGCTCTTTGTAATCTTTCACATCGAAGCCGTAATAGGTGGCGATATCGAACAGGAGCTTCAGTTTCATGCCCAGCAGGATGGGAAAATCCGCGAGGCCCAGGAGAATCCCGCCCGCGCCTGTGATGCCGCCTTCCGCCGCCGCCGTTTTACGGTAAAAATCGATGCGCCGGAGCACCGCTTCCTCCAGGTCGAAAAGGGAAGCGAATTCAGGCTTTTTCGGCACCGTGTATTGCGAGCCGTACAGCACGCCCCGCACCATCTGTTTGATCGTAGCCGTTACGGCACTGTGCACTTTATCCGGGATGATGCGGTTGATGCGGCCCTGCACGGCTTTGGAGAGCCGGTCGGTGATCGACGGGCGCTTCTGCATTTTGTATCGCCATATTTCCAGTTCCGCGCGCATGCGCTGCTCGTGCATCATGATGTGAAATATACACTAACTATGCCATAGTTCCCGGGTTTACAAAAAACGCTATCCTCCTTCATTTTTAGAAAACATTCAAAAAAGCGACTGTGCCCCTTCGTCATCCGCTAACCCGGATCGAAGTGACATTCGACAATCTTCAAATCCCGCCCTGCCGGTATGCGCAATTGTCTAATCCCTCTCGCGGAACTGGTATTGAATTTGAGTTAACTTCCGGAAAACGTCATTATTATGGCAACACAAACAGGTATTATCAATTTCACGGGGCGGCTGGGCAACGTTATCGGCTACCGGGTGGGCGACAAATACCACCTGCGTTCCATGCCGGAACAGGTGCGCCAGAGCCCCCGCAGTAAAATCAGCGGCCGCCAGTTCGGGAAGGCCAGCAGACTGGGCGCGGCGATGCGGCATGCCCTGCAGGGCCTGATGGACTCCGGCCGCGAAAGCGCCACGGTGAACCAGCTGAACAAAACCCTGCTGGCCGTATTGCGGGCGGACGATCTCCATCGCACCAAACGCTTCATCCCCCGGCATTTCCAGACGCTGAAAGGTTTCAGTTTCAACCCGCATGCCTCGCTGGAGAACCTGCTCCCGGTTACGCCCGACGTTACACGCAGGGCCGACGGTTCCATCGAAGTGACCGTTCCCCCCATGGACAGGGTGAAAGGCAACCCGAGGGCCACACACGTGTGTATCAAAGCGGTGGCGGTATCCGTAGGCAAACATTTCACATCCGCCACCGGCGCGCAATCGGAACCGGTATTGCTGCCGGTACGCAAGCCGTCGGAAGCCTTCACCCTCGTGGTACCCGCGGCGCCTGACGCCCTCTGCTGCGTGATGCTGGAGGTGACCTCCCTGGTGATGGAAAACGGGCGCATCCACCTGCTGCAGAACAGGAAGTACACCGCTGCCGAAGTGATCGCCGTATTGCCGCCTCTCGCAACGCCGCACGCTGGGCATCATACCCGGCATTCTGAAAGCATGCGGCGTGATGAGGCGTTGGTGCCTTACGTGCCTGGCCTGATCATTCATTCGCCGCAACGGGAATAGACAGCGCATCCATCGTCGTTACAGCATGCCGGCTATCCCCCTCCGCCACCCCTGCCGGTCATCCCGCTATGTCCACCGGTATCAAAAATGCGCCTGACCACCTCTGTTTTGCTGTTACAGCCTCACTTCCCCGCTAAAAATCTCGTTCACCGACGCCTCATTTTACCGCCACCGCGCCGATAAACCGGGCCGCCCTCAATTTAACGTCATCTCCAGCCCCTTTCCACACCATCTCCGCAGCAAGTCCACCTAACCCGTATTATTCCCCCGTTGTTCCCTGTGTGTTCCTTTAGTGTTCCTTCGGGGTTCCCTGTATGAAACACCTGGAAACATCCACGCACGGCACACATCCGCCGCGGTGTGGCTTGTTTGTTCCTGCCGGCTTGCTTGAAGATTCCCTTTGTTGAACACCTGCCGACATTCCCGCGCGGAACATATCTTCCTTGGTGTGGCTTGTTTATTCCTGTTGGCATCCTTGCGGCTTCCCTCTGTGAGCGCCCTGCTGACATTCACGCATGGAACATATTTTCCTCGATATGGCATGTCTGTTCCTGCTGGCTTTCTTGCGGCTTCCCTCTGCGGAACGCCCGCCGGCATCCCCGCGGATTGTACCCGATCAACCCCTTTGGATAAATACCGGATGTTCACAGTCGCCCTTCTCGTTTCTTTTATCAGTGGCCGCCTCGCTTTTGATGACCGGGGATTGGCCATCATTCCGCCATCACCAGGGGCTCTATTTTCTCCCCTGCAGTTGCTTCCACCGGCTCTTTCTTCTCCAGTGACACAAAGCTGATCGCCCATGTTACCGCAAGCAATGCTATACTCATCCAAACCACATGGTGCACACCGTAGCGGGCTATTACAAAGCCGCCCAATGTAGCGCCCAGCGATATGCCGATGTTATAGCTGGAAGTCAGAAGACTGTTTACAAATTCCAGTGCGCTGTGCGGAACGGAACCGGTGGTACGGATATTGGGCACCAGGAAACCACCGGTGTGTATCAGTCCCCATAGTGACAGCACAATGATCATCGGAACAAAAATGGCCCCGAAGAAATACGCCAGCAGCTGTACGCCGATCAGCAGGACAAAGAAAAACCTGGAGGAAAGCATTACATTTCTGCTCAGTGCAATGCCCGCAATCCAGTTACCCAAAATACCCATGCCGCCGAACAACAGCAGCATGATGCTGATCTGGGCGCCGTTCATGCGGGTGATGTTTTCAAGAAAAGCCGCCAGGTACCCGTAGCTGGAGAACATGGCCGCCAGCGTGAGGATGGTTGAAACGAGATTGAGCCACAATTGCGGGTTCTTCAGCACGTAGGAATGGTTCTGCGATGCGCCCCCCTTTTCGGCAGGCAGGGAGGGAACGAAGAAAAACAATCCCAGGAAGGCAATCAGACTGATGGCGCTCGACAGGAAAAACGAGGCCTGCCAGTTCCCGAAGAAATCCGCCGCGTAGGTGGTAATGGGAACTCCCAGTACCGTAGCGATGCTGAGCCCCGTCATGACCGTAGACACCGCCTTTGCGCCCCCTTCCTTGAACGCTATCGCCAGCGAGATGTTCCAGAACAGGGGATGCAGGAATGCGGGCAGCACCCGTGCGATCATCAGCATTGTAAAGTTGGGCGAAAAAGCAGACAGCAGATTGGACAGTACAAATACGCCCAACACCAGGCACATCAGCAGCTTACGGTTGATGCGGGCCGTGAAGGCGGTGATGAAGGGCGAGGATACCGCCACCGTTAATGCGAACGCACTCAGCAGCCACCCTGCGGTATCAACGGAAACATTAAACTCATTTGCCAGCACGGGCAGAATACCGATAACGCCGAATTCGGTTGTGATAATGCCGAATGCTCCGAAAGCCAATGCGTAAATCCAAGTTTTCATCGTTCAATAGATTTGAATATTTAAATGTATCAATTATTTAGAGCCGGAATCGGCCGGCCATCCGGTGTGGTGCTTAGTCCATCAAAGTTTCGAGGAACTTGAGATAATCGTTCAGGACCTTCTCATTCAAGGTGTATTTGGTTTCCCGTCCTTCTTTTTCCGAAATCAGGAGATCGGCGTCCACCAGCTGTTTCAGGTGGTGCGAAACGGAAGGCTGCGTAAGGTTGTTCAGCATTTCAGTTACTTCCGAGCAGTACAGACAGTCTTTGCGCTTCTTGAATTTCCGCAGGATGTTAATCCTGTTCGTATCGCTCAGCGCTTTTGATATTTTTTCAATTTTCCTGTTATCCATGTGATGGCATTATAACGGGAACAAAGGTAGGGAAATACATCGAAACATGTAAATGTTTTTATTTTTCGATGTTTTTTCCTGGGAGGGTGCTTTGGTTTGCTGCATGAGCGGAGCAATTTTAGCAGGAGGCTTCGGAACAGCCCCGGATTCCTTACTCCTCCCAGGCCCCTCGGGCGTTTGAAAATACGCCCCAATATGTTTAAGTTTAAGGATATCAAACCACCCGCTTCATATGCTCAGAATAACAGGATTGGCGGTATTGCTCCTGGCATCCACCTATAGCCTTGCCGGAACGCCGGGAACAGACACTACCGTTGCGCCGCTCGTTGACCTCGATGCAGACCGGCTGATAACGGCCGACGATGCGGGGCGCGTGGAGAAATGGGGCAACAGTGCGCCCTTTGCCCCCGTGCGGGAATTTATAAAGCAGGACAAAGGCCGGAAAGAAAAAGGAGCCGGCAGGCCGCTGCTGGTAAAAAACGTGGCCGCCCTGAACGGCCATCACACCATCGTATTCCACAAGCAGGAACTGGTGGCCCACCACGAGGATGCGTTCGACCACCTTATCAGGGGCAGCGGCTACACCTGGCTGTGCGTCATCAAACCCGGCCGGCAATACGGCGAGCTGAAAGACGTGCATTCCTTTTTCGGGAACCTGAAAAACGGCGGGCATTATGAAGGCCTCTGGGCGGGCCTGTCGGACGACAACGCGTTCTGGGCGGGCAGCCGGAACGGCCGCACCTTCGGGCGTTGGGATGAGAATAATCCCTATATCGTGACTGCCCAAAGGCTGGATACCGGCCGGTACTACCTGCTGGCCGGAAGGATGGACGCCGGAACCGATACGGTCGCCATTCGCCTCTATATCGGCGGCATGCTCACGCCGGCAGCCACCGGGAAATTCCCCGTCAATCCCGGCTCCGATGCGTCCAGGATGGCCATCGGGCAGGAACGGGACGCCATCGAACATCCAGGCGTGGAATCGTTCACAGGGGAAATCGCGAGGTTTATTTTGTTTGACAGGGCACTGTCCGATAAAGCGCTGGGGGAACTGCAAAGGAAATTGATCAAGCGATACCGGCTCCGGTAACCAGCATCGTCAGCCCGTCTTTCTCAATTCCCTATAAGCTAATGTAATGCAGGTGATAGATGCTCAATGAGCATTTCGCGCCATTTGTGCAGATCATTAACCCGGCAACGGCATTTCCAGCCTCGTCCTGTCATGTCCTTAAATTACACCGTCAACATGCTTTGACATCGTAACAAAACTAATCCCCAATCGCATCTACAGCCATCTTCTCAAGAACAACCTTTTCTAAAAAGGCCATAAATTCTTTCACTGACTTATTCGGTTCAATTCTATTTGAATATACACACTCATTCAACAAGTCAAGCAGCATTGTCGCGTTATTATCCGTTAATTTAGTATCCCCAACAAGTCCAGGCTTAGGCCGGTCTTCCTTTCCAAAAGGTCGACAGCAGGTTCAATAAGCTCATAAGTGGCTGTAGATAAGTGAAACAAAGAACCTTCTTTCGTTCTTGATCTATAAAAATGAATACCCATAATATCAGGTTAATCTTTTAACAGGAATGCATACTCCACTAATTCCTTGCAGAATCTACATTCAATCTCGTTGCAAACGGTAGGCCGCTTTACAAATCACTCGATCAGCTTTCCATCGCAAGTATACTGAAATGCAATTTTAAAAGAATCCACCCTGATCAATATAACCTCAGTTTTCCCCGAGTCCTTAACAAGGCGATCCCCAATCATTGCACTGTCATACAGGTCATAGTACCCAATTTCCATAAATGTGTCCGATCGATTTGCCGCGCTAACTCCGGCAAGATTGATATACCGCCCTTCAGATCTAAATTTTTCCGTTATTATGAAATCACAATGCTTATGGCGAAAAATAGTATCGCCATATTCTCTACAACTTATCGCGCATCCTCCTAAGAGGAGAGAAAATAAACTAAGAAACCGGCAGGCCATGGTTGACTTTTCAATGCAATTCAAGCTTTACTAAAAACCCTGTAATAGTGAAATTACTTTTCGTTCTTATAGCTTCACAACGCAGGATCAAGGCAAACAGTTCCCCGGCTGACCAGCATAGTTGTAACAGATCTTTTTCAGAATCATATTATTCTGATCCCGCACCAGTATCAACCTCCCAAAGCTGTCATACTCATAGTAGGTAGTGCGGTTATTGGCATCCGACTGACTCGTCATTCCAAGCAATGGAGAATAAGTATAGGTAGTTACACTTACATGCTGATTGCCGCTAAACCAGGTGCGTATCTTATTTAACTCATCCCGGATTTGCTGGTCGTTGTACTGGCCGTTCGCATTATCCAAAATACTTTGATTAATAATACCGGACACTGTTGTATAATCACTTCCGATAACTTTAGCAACAGGATATACTCCATTATACCCCCATAAATATACCTCCTTGGGATGATTGACTTTCTGCATTTCAGTAACGTTACCATTCGCATCATAGCTATTAAATAGTGCGCTGGGCTGATAACGTGTATCTGCGGCAAAGACGGAAGCATTCAGCGATGTGGGCAATTGACCGGAAGGCGCATTCGAAAACTTAAAGGACGAAAGGGGGATGGCGGTATTGGTCTCCAGCAGGCTAACTGACTGGATCTTGCCTCCACCTGTAGGATAATAATTGGTTAAAGTACCCCCTGTTATGGAAACACTTCCTGCCGGCTGTACTTTTAATTTTACCGTTTCAATTGGCACTGAAACGATATTCCTGTTCACCAGATTGTCAATAGCGGCATTCCCTGCGGCATACTCCTTCGGGTATGTATACTGTTCCTTTGACAGGGAGCCATCGCTTTTCGCAAAGGTTTTGCTGACTGGCAAGAGACTTTTGACACTGTTCTCTATTGTGGTGGTGGTTTTTATACTGGCACTACCATTATAAAGCGTTTCTTCGGTCTGCTCCAGGAAGATGGTTCCGGAGTAATGACTGTATTGTATCACAGTAAGATCATGTAAACCATTGCTAAGGTTCCTGGTTTGAACATTCACTTGTATGCCGTTACTGGCCGGTGCCAACGTCTTGTTGTAAACGTTCACTATTTTCCGAACGGGCGTGTAAGCCAGGTTTTTATATTCATAATCCTGCCGCTGCACTAAAAATCCCCGCAGCCAGTCCCGGCGATCCGCCGGCGGATTAGCCGCATCGTAATAAGTAAACCCGGAAGCCTCTCCCGTATTCCGGAAAAGCAAATCCGGCGATTCATTGGGCCCCGTGAATGAATATTCAGTTTTCCCCAGGGGCTCTCCCGAAGCGGAAACAGCCTGTTCTTCAACAAACTGATACCCGACATATGAATTATGTGTAGTACTCAATGAGTTCACAGAATTAAACGACACGCCAATATACTTACAAGGGTTACCCAAATTATTGTTGTCCTTGACATCGAATTCATACTTATAAACAGGTGCAGATAACAATTGACCCGAACTGCCATCCAGCACGTATTTATATGTTTTGTATAATGTCTGTTGGGATACCGGATCATATTGTTTCTCCTTTTTCACCCTGATCCCACCCACTTTAGGCGGTTGGCCTTGTGTTCCTTCCTCCGATGTAATTTCGTACAGGCCTGTTATCGTAGCAGTATGTTGCTTCTGCTGATCCGGATTCTGAGGGCTATTCAATAAAGCATAAGACGGACAATGATAGAGCCGGTAAACTCCTGCCGGGAGGTTCACGTTATAGGTCCCATCACTATACCCTCTCCATAATACACTATTACTGACAACATTCTCAATATAGAAATTCAAGCCACTGGAAGGGTAATAAGGAATATCCGCAAGCTGCACCTGCGCCGTACTTGTGCTATTCGTAGCGACAGAAAACTCTACATAGTAGTTCCGTACCGTATTTCCATTACCATCTGGTCTCATTACGTAATTATACTGGTCATACCAGCCATCTACATTATAATTATAATGGCTGATTCCGACTGAATGGATTGCCGGGCTCTTAGTAACCTTACGGGGAATAAAAGGACTCGGGCCGGCATCGTTTGATTCAAATTCATATTCGGTAGATCCTCCGGTAGAATGGTTGATCTTATAAAGACTTCCTTCTTTCGCATATTGAAAATCGACATTCTTCCCGCCAATATATACTTCCGGGCTCGGGCTTCCCATCTGGCTGGGATTGATTAACACATACGGTGCTTCAGACAGAGGCTCATCTGCTTTGTTGGCAAATCCCCAGTGGTCTGCAAATTCAGATGCCCTGTTGGGCAGTCCTATAGAAGTGTGGTAGTCAAAGCTCTGGCCATTATTTAACGCAACTCCGTTCGCATCCTGTTCTGTACATTTCATTAACATCAACCTCCGGTTAAAGGAAGGAGACGGCGTGAGTGTTGAAGCAACGAAAAAATTATTCTCACCTGCAGGATTAATACTCGTATAATCCATCAGACTGTTGCCAACCAGGTATTTATAGTCCAGCTTGAACTGCTTCTTAATATGCCCCTGCTTGTTCTCAATTATTATCTTATCCAGCGCATGATCGCCAACGAAATCAGCCCGCCCCATCGCCGTTGGGACAAATCTTATTTTACCGTCCGGAAACTCAATTGATGTCAGCCTCTTTGTGTTAATAAATTGTCGTTGAATGGAGGTATTAGCTGGATAATCACAAGTACCACTCAATCTAATATTGAATGTTTTACCCGGTGCAAGATCGTAGGACAAGTCGACAGTTGCATAATTAAACACTATCTTTTCTCCTGTAGGTGCTTCCATTTCCGTAAGATACCAGCTGTTAATGTTGCGGCTGGAAAAGCCACCGGCAGAACCGCCAATATTCCTGGAAGATGCTCCTGTCTTCTCGTAATCTTTAAACCGGTAAATGATGCCCTTATCATCCACGATCTCCCATTCTGAAATACAATAAGCATTGCCGGATGGTTCCGAAAACTGATAGCCGGCAATGCTCCCCTTGGTGATCTTGTAGTTCTTTTTAGGAATTAACTGTGGCGTCCCGGTTTTATCGAACACAAACCGGCCTGAACCGCCAGGCATGTTAAAGAAAAACAGATCCTGCTGGGAATCAATTCCACCATCTGCCATAGCTACATAGGCCGGCTGATTCTCATTCGTCATTGGAGGTACATTGTATTCTATATAACCAAATGTTGGCGTTTCATCCGGCAATCCCAGCACAGACCTTGTCACAACGCCGCCGGCATTCAAATTCCACCCCAATCCACACCAGGATGCCATATCGGCGACCTTTACGCCGCCAGACGTGTAACTGAGCGAGATGGGCAATTGCAATGCCCCGGCATTTACCGTCCACACAGGAATGGATATTTGCGGGGTACCGGTATAGAGACCCATCGATATTTCGGTATTGTATGCCAGGTTAACTGCATTAGGGGCTGGAGGGATAATTGGCTTCTCCTGGCCGAACGAGAAATTAGCAGAAATGAGTGCTAAACAGGTAAGTACTTTTCTCAACATAACTAACTATTATCGAGTATTTTTTTTATTTAAGGGTGTTGCCCGACTGACATTCAATGTGCGCCCCATGATAGCTTAGCTCAAGCGGGATAACGATATCGCGGCAGGCACCATTAAAAGGAGGCACTTTGATTTGCGGCACTCCGGAATACAGGCTAACCGGAACATTCCCGTATTTACTTAATGCGGCGGCATCCGGAGAAGAGAGAATCAAGGTTTCTGTTTGTTGGGCCATTGATTGAATTGCAATCAGCACAAACGGGATAAAACTGAATATCTTTTTCATTTTGGTATGGGCTATCGTTGCCTAATAATGTTAAACAAAAAAAGTGATCATCAATCATGAGCTCTGTTCCGACGAAATACGCGTTATTCGCCAGTCATTTAGCTTAAATAACTTTGAAGGACAAGCCGTCATTTTCTTTATTTCCTTACTTCCATAATTCCGAAGACTTCTCAAGCACTATGGCCCAAAGACTTGATTAGCCAAAGACATTAATGCTTGTTTCCTTTATATCTCTCCAATCTGACCTACCTAATCCGGCATTAATTTTCAGCACCCCTATTTCAATAATACCTAGGCCATTAGCAATCTCAAGCATTGTATAAGAGCCCTTATTTATTGCTAATAAAGTAGCTTTTGAGCGCCAAGACTCTTGTATTCCTAAATTAATCGAGTACCATCCCTTGCCCATAACCCCAGCACAATTACAACCATGTGCATACGATAAAAGTCCGGGATAATTAAACATATCCCCCCCCTCGGTAAAAAACTGACATTTTACTTTAGTTTCTTTCATCCCATACTTGATAAAATCCCTCAGCTGTAATTCTATCTGGGCAAATCTAAATCAAGCTAATCAAGGGGCTCTATGCGGCCTTTATTCTACGGAAACTTATATATTTTTTTTCTCTTTCGGATTGCTTCTATCAATTTCGTGATCTCCTTCTTTAATTTACTATCTACCGCCTCTAATTTATTCTGCAAGAAAACAATATCCTCCTCGTTAGCGTACTTTTTATATAGATCAAACATCCAATTCATCGGATACTTCTCAAAGATCAATTGCAGAAATTCCATCAACTCATGCGATGTTTTAAAGCCACCTTTTTTTCCAGGCCAGGAATAAGCCCTATTCGTTCTAAAGCATAGGGCTTATTAAGGAGTTGATCTCTGAGCCAATCGGAAATATCATTTGTTTTCGCGTATGATAACACGATAGCCATCCCACCCTTAATAGAAAAATTAAACTCCGGTCTCTCGATTAGATCAATTAAAAGGGTTGAGTCAAAAGGTTCTCCCGCAGCAATCAAGGACCGTACTAACTGATCTCCCGCTCCCAAATGGTCTGCATAAACGGACGGAAGCCATTTCAAAATAATTGCAACCGCTTCAGACGAGATTATCTTTTGCTTGAACATTTCGTTTATGTCACGGTACTTGTAACCAATGACCTCAAGCTCTTTTAACATAGCTTTTTCTGATCCTCCCATGTCAAATACTATTTACTTCCTGGAATTGTCTTTCTTCGTACTTCTCCTGTGTTAATTTTATCCTGCCGCATCCCAAGTCCTCCTACTAATTTGCCCCAATACAATTTCAGCGTCTTCCATACTTACAAATAGCGCTATTTTTAATCTCGCCTCTCTATGCCGGCCAACCTTAACCGCAACCAGGCACGAACTTTTAAAAGAACTCAATTTATGTATAGTCTCAGTCAGCTCGCGATCATACTAGTCTGAATTATCGTCATTAAAGTATCATTTGTCTAAAAAAGTAATGATTGATCCTGCCGGAGTAAGCTACCTTTGTTTATACTTAATTTTCGGGCCGTCACCTATGGTAAGGTTAATTGTTTGAAATAATTCAGCTATATTTTTCTGATAATAGTTGGCGATTTCAATTTTTTTAATGTCGTTATTAAGTTGAATGACCAGGTGTTTACGATCTCCATCCTCAATTAAATCATTAATATACCTATCATTCAATTTACCAAGATCAAGCTTGCCCAAAAAAAGCTGAATTCGCTCCTTTTCGCTGTCTTCTAAGCCCCTTCCAACCAGCCGTTTATCTGACTCTCCTTTTAAGCCCGAAATCAGTGTTATCACCAAACTATCGTTATCGATGTGATATTTGGTTGTTTGGGCCAGTGAATAATCCCTATCCCAGATATCTATTGTATATCGCAATTCTTTCATCCTGTCATTTTTCACACTGCCACAACTGGCTAAGCATAATACTATAAAACAAAGAAATTTCATCTTCTATTCTTTTTTATGGCAATCTTCTTGCCGGCAAATGATGTTCCGCACGTAGTCTGTTTTCCTCCCTTCTTGTATTTAGTTCCTCCTGTCTTAGTACAGTACCACTACCATCCGGGTCTACGCTATTTGACTGACGGGTACTTCTTTCTCCCCGAACCATATGCCTGGCATGCAGCAACTCATGCCCTAACCCTATTTTAGTTGGTCTATTTCTACTTCCATTTACATCAACGCCTCCAGCAGTTCTGTCTGGATTAAATTCAACCGTCACATCTGAACCCCTACCTCTGCTGCCGTCTTGGCGCAAATTGGCTTCCGCGCTCGACGGAGCAGCACTATTTCCATCAGAAGTTTCAACAATCGTTGTGACACGATCAGAATTTATTAGTTCAATAACCGTCGCTGTTCCTACAGGTTTTGGCGCTGGAGACGGTCGAGCTTCAACACTATTTGTCATTTCAACGACACCTGTCAATGCAACAGTGAATGGTTGTTGAACAGATCTTGCTTCTACAACTGTCCCATTGGAAAGCATGGCAAGCTTTACATTAGATAAGCTTTGTAAATCGTTAAACGCTTTCCTCTGGAATTCAGCACTTCCTCTTATAATTATGTCATCTGGCCCCATGCCATCCGGGTCTATAAACCGGATCGGATTGTCAAACACATAATTGTAAGGTGAGTGCCTGCGCATCTTTTCTGATAACGGATCAATCACATGCCACCGCCCAATCTGCTGATCATACATCCTCGCCACGTAATCATACCATTCCAGCCCACTGTTGTCTCCGAACTCCCCATTCTGCAATTCCTTCCCGTTATACCCGTACTTATTCTGCTCCAGCTTATTCATGGCCTTGGTCGACAACCCCGCCATCGTCAACCCAAACGGATAATAATGCGTCTCCTCCAGCACCGGCCCCGGGTTATTCAGCACGGTCAAATTATCAAAGAACACATCCTGCGGCGTCTCATTACTGGTATACACATACAGGAACCCGCCGCTCTTCATCACCATCTTATCCTGCGCCAGCGTCTGCAACTGGTCGGGCTCCGCTTTCACCTGCTTCACCCCGCTATTTTCCTCTACTAAGTTAAACTTATCGTCAAACAGCGCAAAATTCAGGTAGGCTTTCGGGCGGTTGGCCTGCGCCGGGTCGACCGGTTCTTTTTCCTTCATTCGCTGATAGCCGTCGTTGATGAACTGGTCGTTAAACGGGGTGCGGCCGGCGCCTTCCGTGGCCATCTCCTTCTGGCTGCTGCCCGGCTGGCCGCTGCCGAAGGCACGGATAAGGGAGGCGGCCATGTCGGCGGCGGGTATCAGCGATTTATCCTGTTTACCGCCGATGGATTTGTAAAATGCTTTGGCCCCGATGGAGATCGTGTCACCCGCCATCACCTTTAGCACCAGTGAAGGGCCTATCCTTTTGTCAGGGTGCTGGCCGTTGAGTTTGGCTACCTGCTTGTTTTCCGAACCGGCGGTAGCATCCTGCGGATAACCGGCTGGTTTGACGCTCCGGCTCGATTCGATGTTGCTGAACAGCGCATTCTCCGTAGCCGAGCGCTCCGGTTCCATGCTCGCCAGGTACAGCTGCTGCTCGGTGCCTTCCGTCAGCACCATCCGCACGTTGCCCAGGTGGTCTTTGACAAAGTAATCCACTGTGTATTGCACCGGCTGGCCGCTCTGTGCAGCATTCACCCGGAAGCGGCCTTCTTCATGGCCGATGAACTGCATCGTGTCGTTCTGGTAAACAGTGCTGCCGATGTAGTCGGTACGGGTGGTTTTGA
This sequence comes from Chitinophaga lutea, assembly GCF_003813775.1. NCBI lineage: Bacteria > Pseudomonadati > Bacteroidota > Chitinophagia > Chitinophagales > Chitinophagaceae > Chitinophaga > Chitinophaga lutea. The sequence goes on from NZ_RPDH01000002.1 coordinate 716,146, forward strand.
CCGTAGCGCCCGTTTGATCGGTCACCGTTTTGCGGTGTTTGGTGCCCCCGGCGTCGTACACATACCGTATCGTGCCCTTCCCGGGAATCGTAATTTCATTTGGAAGGTTCAGGTGGTTGTACGTGATACCTGTGATGCCTTTGTTGTCGTCTTTGGTCAGGTTGCCGTTAACGTCGTACAGGTAGTCGTTGACGCCCCCCACGGTAACTTCCTTGAAGTCCCCCAAAACGGAACCGGTGCTGTTCACGTCATCCTTCACCCCTTTCAGCTTGTTGCCGATGCCGAGGTATTCATACCGCAAATCATCCATCGGCCCGGTGCCGCCGGCCTGCTGCATCCGCAGGATGTTGCCGTTGGCATCGTAAGCCTCGCTGGCCTGGGTGCCGTTGCCCATTGTCACATTGTATAGTGCCTGGGCATTGGTGGCCCAGTTATACGACGTGCCGGAGCCTTGGGTGAACTCCGCCTTCAGCAAGCGGTTGGCCGCATCGTAGCCGTAGCCGTAGGCATGTTTGTAGGTGGCATTGTTGGTACCGCGCCAGCGGATGCCGGCGATGTTGCCGTTATACTGCGGGCTGTCGAAGCCATTGTCGTAGTTCAGCTCCTGCCCGAAAAAGTTGGCAGTGGCAGTGCCGTTGGCATAGGGTTTATTAATCCCCCGCAGCCAGCCACGGATGTTGTATTCGTAATCGAGCGTTTCCAGAACTTCCGGAGACGAGCCTGATGTTCTTTTGAAGGCCTTCTGTTTCAGCTGGCCCAGGGCATCGTACTCATTGGTGGCGATGTCCACATGCGGCCGGTTGTTCAGCCTTTTACGCACCAGCACCACCCGTCCGCCATGGTCGTACTGCATCATCGTCTGCACGGTGGTGGTGGGCGTTTGCGTGCTGCGGGGATTGCGGTGCACCAGTTTGGTGGACACCACCCGGTTGGTGAAGTCGTAGAGCGAGGTCATCACGTCCACACCGTCAGACGCATTGTCGGTCAGCACCTGCCGTACCCGGCCTTTGTCGTCGTAGTAAGTAGTGGTGGTCAGCCATTGGTTGCTGCCGTCGAGCAGCTTCACCTTACCGCCCGTCACCATGCCTTTCACCTGCAAACTGATGGGCAAGGCGTCCAGGTAAAGCCCCGCATGGCTGATGGATTCCACCGTCAGGTCTTCGGCGTTTCTTTTGCCGGCAAACTCATAGTTGTCGTAGTAGGTATAGGTCAGCGGTTCCAGCTGCGCGGTGTTCAGGCCGGGCAGCGGGTTGTTGGCCGTTGTGGTTTCGGTATACAGCGTGCCGTTAGGGTCGATGAAGGCATCGGTATTGCCCCCGCCCGTGTCGAAGCCGTCGGTAAATTCGATCGTCTCGCCTGCTTTGTATTCCGCGCGGCCGTCGTGGCTGTTGACCGTCAGCTTCATCGGCGGTTTGATCACATAGCTGACCGGTACGGCGCCCGAAGGCACCTTTAAGGCGTCCTGTAACTGGGAAGGTGTTTCCGAACTCGTATAGAGGCCCGTCATGATGGGGCGGTTCAGTTCATCGTAGAGCGTCACCAGCCACTTCCCCTGGCCTCGCAGGTTGCCGTCGCGGGTAAACACCAGCCGGTCGCGGGCATCATATACCATGTCCACCGCGGCGGCGCCCGGTACCTGTTTGACGATCATCCGCTTGCGCCCGTCGTACTCGTAGCGGAAACAAAGCTCATTACGCAGCTCGTCATCCGCCAGTGACCAGCCCCGGCCAGGCAGTAGCTCCACGGCTTTGGGGGGTATCACAAACCGGAGGTTGTTCAGATCGTCGTAAATATAGTAGGTGCACAGCCAGCCCGTATGGTCGTTACCCGGCGTGGCAGCAATCTGTACTTTCTTCAGCACCACCTGCCCTTCCTTATCCTTGTATTCCACCACGCTGTTGCCTGCCTCATCGGTGGTGACATTTTTAAAGAGCTGACCATCGCCGTAAATCGCGGACGTCACCGGGATGCCGTTAGCCGGAACATCCCAGATACGAACAGCGTCCGCACTGGTATTCACCAGGTATTGCTGCGCCACGGGTTTATTACCGCCCCGCTCCACGGTGGACAAATCCTCCTTCGCCCAGCTGTTGCCCGGCGCGTAAGCACGCAGTAGGCGGTTCAGGGGCGAGGCTTCATAATCCGTCTTCGAATAAAACACGGATTCCCCCACTGTGCCGGGGTTCAGGGTACCGTTTTCATAAAACGCCTTTTGTGTATTGAAAGGATCGGTTTTAAAATTGCCCGTCCCGCTCCCCTGATCGGCGTATGGGAGATACTTCAGCACCTCCCGCCCGAAAGCATCATAGATCACCGGCGCCACCAAATCCTTCTGCCCCGGGGCCATGCCCCGCTGTACCGTTTGTATCGGCCGGCCCAATCCGTCGACGTACTGGGTAGCCTGCCGGATATCAACAGGAGAGCTTCCGGAGGCTGAAACGGCGGCCGGATCGGTCAACGGTTTGTTGGGCTCCCAGGTACGGACATAATTGATCACCGGGTTGGTGTACGCTCCGGGAACAGCCACAGGTACCGCCGTCCGGACACTCTCATCTTTAGGCTTATTTTGCGCGAATGCGCCAACGGAAAAAAACAGAAAGGGCAAAACAAATAACCGGTGCTTCATAATAGCTGAATTCATTGGTATGGGTGATTCTGCTTAAATATATTGCAGGTATGCTACTAGAAAAATCGAACAGCCCTGCAATTCAGTATAGGTTAACTATGGGCGTCAGCCGGGGAACAATCACACAAACAACAAATCAATTCAGCTGCCGGTAGTTACAACTCGCTCAAATTTAAAACAAAATATTTAAATGAAAAGAAATTCTAATACCCTCTAACAGGTAACCCCCCAAACAAAAAGCCTCCCGGCATTACACCGGAAGGCTTCAGACGCGTCCGCGTCACAGTTTTCTTATATGGAACAGCCCGGTTAGGCGATACTAACCGAAGGCTTCCATGAATATCCTGTAGATTGCATGAATACCTCCTTTTTTTTGATGAAGATTAAATCTACACCATTTCACCTTAAAGAAAATGTTAAAATTCAGGGAGCAAAACAACCGTACGGCGCCATACCGGTTTCAGTAGCTTTTAATGGCGCCAGGGGCCGATAAATACTCATTTAAGTATTCTCCCCCTGGCCCCCAGCCAGTAATTTGCACGTATGTTGAAACACCTGCTCATAACCATATCCATCGCAGGGACCTGTATGCCCGTTTTTGCCCAGCAAGGCGGCTTCGCGGATTCCCTGCAGCTGCAGGCCGGCACCATGGGTACCATTGCCACTAAAGACTATCTGCCGCTATGGCTCGTTTCCAAACGGTTCGGCACCATCAGCGACCGCCGCTCCGATTTGTCCACCTACCTGCGCCTGCGCAATACACACCGCTTCGGGCAGCAGGAAGACTTCTACCTGCGTTACGGCGCCAGCCTCTACAATAACAATCACTTCAAAGACGTGTTTTTTGAAGAAGCCTTCGTAAAGGCAGGCTACCGCAAATGGGAAATCAGGGCGGGCCGCTACGAAGAACTGACCGGCGATATGGACCACGAACTATCCTCCGGCTCCTGGGGCATTAGCGGCAACGCGCTGCCCATTCCCAAAGTGGGCATCGCGCTGACGGAGTATGCGGACGTGCCTTTCACCAACGGCTGGCTGCAGGTGAAAGGCCAGTTCAGTCACGGGTGGATGGGCAACCGGCAGTTCATTAAAGACGCCTATCTCCACGAAAAAACATTTTACCTCCGCATCGGTAAAGAGCGGCTGCGTGTGTACGGCGGCATCCAGCACTTCGCGGTATGGGGCGGCAACCGGCCCGACCTGCCGAAGATCAAAAACTCGTTTGCCGATTACTGGAACATCGTGATCGGCAAGGAAGGCGACGACGGCACGGTGAACAGCGACGAAATAGCGCCCAACCGCCCCGGCGACCACCGCGGCGTGGTGGAAGGCGGCATCAGCTGGGAAAACGACAAACTCCGCCTGTTACTGTATAATCAATCGATGTTCGAAACGGGACAGAACATTTCCCTCAAAAACACCGACCGCCTGCTGGGCATCGGTTACGCCAACAAAAACCCCGACGGTATCCTCAACAAACTCACGCTGGAATTCATCAACACGAAAAAGATGAACAGCTGGCATCCGCTGAACCAGCGCGAAAGTTATTACAACAACGGGGTGTACCTCACCGGCTGGGAGTACCACGACCGCATAGTGGGTACACCGCTGTTCATCAACCGCCAGCGCGGGCAGCATTATTTCAGCGATATGAAACCGTTCGACTGGAACCAGCACCGCGACTCCACCGTAAACCGCGGCTGGAACATCATCAACAACCGCGTCACCGGCCTGCATGTGGGCGGGCTGTACACCATCGGCCAGGCGCTGAAAGCGAAAACGCTGATCACCTACACGAAGAATCACGGGAATTATAACGATAAAAATTTCTCCGAAGCGCTCACCCAATGGTACACATTACAGGAAGTACAATGGCTGACGCCGGTAAAAGGTTTTACGGTCAAAGGCGGGCTGGCGTTTGACTGGGGCAACCTGGGCAACAACACCGGCTTTATGCTCGGCGCACAATGGAGCCTGGGCTCAGAGTAATATTTTGCGGATGGTGGCGTGCAGGTTCCTGAACAGAAAAGGTTTGGTCACGTACCCTGCCGCGCCGTTCTTCATGGCCCTGTTCACTTCGTCGATGCCCGTTTTCGCGGTGAGCATGAGCACCGGGATGTTGCGCAACAGCTGGTCTTTCCGGAAAATATCCAGCAGTTCGTAGCCGTTCATCACCGGCATGTAAATGTCGCTGATCACCAGCTGCGGAAGGCTCTGGCGTGCCTGGCGCACACCGTCTTCCCCGTTCTCGGCCAGCAGCACATTGTATTCGTGCAGCTCCAGCAGTGTTTTCAAAGTGTCCGACAAACTGGTCTTATCTTCGATCAGGAGTATGGTGTTATTCATGTTTGTATCTGAATGTGATGGTGAATGTTGTTCCTTTGTTTTCTTCGCTGCTCACTGCTATTTCCCCCTGGTTCATTTCCACGAACGTTTTGACGATGGCCAGCCCGAGGCCCGTTCCTTCAATACCGTCCACGTTGCTGCCGCGGAAGAAGGAATTGAACAAATGCGGGATGTCTCTGGCCGGTATGCCGATGCCGTAATCGAATACTTTGATCACACATTTGTGCTTGTGGTACCGGAGTTTGATAGCAGGGTTTTTCTTAACGGAATATTTAAAGGCATTACCAATCAGGTTGGTCAGAATCTTCGACAGTTGGTCCTTGTCCAGCAAGACTTTCCGTGGTTCTCCCGAAATGTCCACCTCCAGCGATCTTTCATCTTTTCTTTCGGAAAAATACTGGTATTTCAGGTACTCGATCACCTTGCGGACATCTACAGGCTTTCTGTCGACTTCATAATTATTCGATACGATTTTGCTCAGCGTCAGGATCTCATCGAGCATCGTGTTGAGGTTGAAAACCTCGTGCGATATTTTCCCGATGTTGCGCGTGTAGAACTCATCCATTCTCCCCTCGCGCTGCAGGCGCGCCTCCAGCAGGTCTACCGCCGAAGCAATAGCCGTCAGCGGCGTTCTGAACTCGTGGGAGGTCATGGAAATAAAGTTGGCTTTCATCTCCTGCAAAGACCGTTCCTTTTCCAGGTGCAGGAGTTTCAGCTTCAGTTTCTGTTCTTTTTCGATGGGCTGCCCGATGGCCAGCAGATAGGCTTTCCGGTTAATGTGTATCCGGCTCGATTTAAAATCGATGTGCTGTTTACGGCCGTTGGCTACTGCCGTAAGGATGAACGAATCGTTCAGGGGAGTTGCCGCTAACGGGTTACCGGTGAGCTGATCGCCCAGTTGTGCGATCGCTGCGTCGTTGGCTTTTTCTACTATCATCGCCGAGGGGTTAATGATCAATACGGGCGACTTGATGCCATTGAGCAAATGGTTCACCTTGATATAGTGCATTGGCTTCATGCTTGTCTTAATGGTTTTCCTCAGGTTTTACAGGTCTCTTCTTGCGATAAGGTCGCCTGATCTGATATGGTTCCGGGTTTTCACGGTGTATAATGGATAAGTAAGATAGCAATTGTATTCCGCACTTTAACAGGAAACTTGAATTTTTATTGTAGATTGTGGATAAAATGAGATATAATTCTACAACTAATATGTTTTTCTCATATTACTTACTCAAGTAAGTAAAACAGCAGTAGCCCCGGTTTCGTTACTTATCAATTAAATTAAACAGCTGTTAGAGCTTTTGAAAAAAATTGGAATTAAATTTGATATACATGCAGCCTTGGACCATATCGCTATGACAACTGTATTAACGTCACCCGTAATATGATATCGATCGGAATTATTGAGGATAACCATTTCCAGCTGAATAATTACAAGGAGTTTCTAGAAGATTTCCAGGAATGCAAAGTCGTTTTTGCATGCCGTTCCATGGAAGAATTCAAGACATTGCCATACAAAGATCCGGATGTAAAAGCCATATTACTCGACATCTCGCTGCCGGGCGAATCCGGTATCAGCGGCATGGATGAACTCAAGCGCGTGTACCCGGAAGCGAAGATCATCATCCTTTCCGGGCACGACGGCAAACAGTATGTGATTGAATCCATCATGAAAGGCGCCAGCGGCTATATCATCAAAACCAGCCGCCTGATGGAAATCTATCATTCCATCATCGACGCCATCAACCAGGGCGGCACTTTATCTCCCCGCGCCGCTCACCTCCTCATCGATCATGTAAGCAAAGACCCGCTCGAAAGCGTGAAAGACAAACTCACCAAACGCGAGTACGAATTGCTGCACCTCCTCAAAGACGGACACACCTACAAGGAAATGGCCGAAAAGCTGTTCGTGACCGTATTCACCGTTAACCAGCACCTGAAAAAAATTTACCAGAAACTGAATGTCACTTCCAAGTCGGAGCTGATCTCGAAAATCTGGTCGAACAACCTTTACTGACTGCCATTGTATCACGTATCCGGCAGGGTGACGCATGTAATACAAAAGCCGGAGAAAACATCCGTGATGCTGCGATATGGTTGATCCGTGTCATACCGTTGTACTGGCTGCATGCCGTGCATGCACATGCAATGTTGTGGAACGATGAAACCTTGTACCCATAAGCATTCCGCCCGGAAACAAATACCCTGTTCCCGCATAAAAAAGCAGCTCCGCAGCGATAAAAAATGCATCGCGTAACATTGCGTTAACATGCCACACTGATCCACTACTTTAATGAGTAGGTACATTTCATCACGCGGCCCGATTTATACTCTTGTGAGTAGTTCCATAAAGATGCGTGTAGTTTAATATTGCATTGTAATTCTTATGATTCTTCATAGGGCTTTATCATCAAATACGATTAGATGTCATTGAACCGAAAACCATTCTTTAGAAGACAAACCTTTTTACTGGCCGTGTGCGGTTGCCTGTTCGCCTCATGTGTCAATACCAAAAAAGCCGCCTACTTTAACAACCTGAACGACACAACGCTGGCGTCCGTGAAAGTGGACTTTGAGCCCGTCATCCAAAAGAACGACATGTTGCAGATCAATGTGACCGCGGCCAACCCGACAGAGGCCGCCCTGTTCAACCTGCCCAACACGTATTCTGCCGGCGGCATGCCCACGGGCAACAATTCCGCGCAGGTCGTAACGGCAGGCGCCGCCAACCCGGCAGCGGGTTTCCTGGTGAACCAGCAGGGCAATATCCAGTACCCCGTACTGGGGCAGCTGAAAGCGGCCGGCCTGACGAAAAAGGCCCTCACGGACACGATCACCAACCAGCTGCTCAACCGCAAACTGCTGGTAGACCCCGTGGTGAGCATCCGCTTCCTCAATTACAGGGTAACGGTATTGGGCGAAGTGGCGCATCCCGCCGTCGTGAACGTCAGCAGTGAAAAAATATCCGTGCTCGAAGCATTGGGCATGGCGGGCGATATCACCATCTACGGTAAAAAAGAGAACGTGCTGCTCATCAGGGAAGAAGACGGCGTGCGCACCACCCGGCGGCTGAATCTGAACGACAAGGCCAGCCTCAGCTCCCCCTACTTCTACCTGAAGCCGAACGATATCGTATACGTGGAGCCCACCAAATCGAAAGTGGCCACCACCAGTAAAGCCAACACCGTGGTTCCGATCGTGCTGAGCGCACTGAGCCTGGTGGTGATTCTGGTAGACAGGCTGGTTGTGAACAATTAAAGGTTAAGACATGAACAACGTACACATTTCCCGTCCCAACGGGCAGCAACCGAACGCGCAGAAGCGTACGCAATCGCAGGATCAAACAGACCTGCTGGCGCTGATCAGGTATCGTTATCTGTCGCACTGGCCTTTATTTGTGCTCATCACCATCCTGGCCGTAGCCGGCGCGTTCGTGTACCTGCGGTATGCAACGCCCACCTACAAGGTGTCCGCTACCCTGCTCGTCAAGGAAGAGTCCAAAAAAATCGGCGAATCCGACCTGCTGTCGACCCTCGACCTGTTCGGTTCCGACAAGAATATCGAGAACGAAATGCAAATCCTCAGCTCCCGTACCCTCGCGGAGTCTGTCGCCAAAAACCTGCACCTCTACGGCGAAATATACCAGAAGGGCCAGGTGAGGGATTTGCTGGCATACGACTATGCCCCGCTGGAGTTCGTGTTTCTCCAGCCGGAAAAGATAAAGAGAGGCTATCCCGAGAAGGTGCCGATGGTGTATGACTCCACGCACCGCCGGGTGTTCCTGTACAACAAGGCTTATCCCCTGTTCGATACCGTGGCCACCCCATGGGGCAAGATGGTGATCAAACCCCGGACCGGTATAGCCGTTCCGCATATGCCCTGTTACCTGCAGATCACCGACGCACAGCAAACGGCGCAAACGCTGCTGAGCCGCCTGCAGGTATCGCCCGTGTCGAAAATGGCCACGGTCATTAAACTGGACTATGCCGACGTGGCGCCCTCCCGTGGCGAAGCTATCCTCAACGAACTGATACGCGTGTACAACGATGCGGCCATCGAGGACAAGAACCGCGTGGCCGCCAGCACCATGAGTTTCGTGGAAGAGCGCCTGCGCATCGTGACCAGGGAACTGAACCAGGTGGAGAAAGAAGTGGAACGTTTCAAAACGGCCGAAGGCATCGTGGATATCAGCGAACAGAGCAAACTGTTCCTCGAAAGCGTACAGGAAAACGATTCCAAGATGAGCGAGGCGAATATGCAGCTGTCCGTGCTGGAATCCATCGAGAACTACGTGACCGGCAAACACAGCAGCGAGAACATCGTGCCCGCTACCCTGGGCCTGACGGACCCGGTGCTGCTGGAACTGGTGAGCAAGCTCTACGAGGCCGATATGGAGCGCGAGAAGCTGGCCAAAACCACGGCGGAGAACAGCCCTGTTCTACAGGCGCTCGACCGCCAGATCGCCAAACTGCGCCCGAGCATCCTGGAGAACATCAAAAGCCTCCGCAGCAACCTCACGGCCGGTAAAAACCGGCTGGAAAGCGCCAACGGCCGCTTTATGGGCATGCTCCGCACCGTGCCCGGCAAGGAACGCGCTTTGCTGGAAGTAAGCCGCCAGCAGATCATCAAGAACGAAATTTACACTTTCCTGCTGCAGAAGCGGGAAGAAACGGCGCTGGCCTATGCCGCCGCCATATCGGACAGCCGCGTGGTAGACCCGGCCCAGAGCGCCGCCGTGCCTTTCAGCCCGCGCCGCCTCACCGTGATCGCCATCGCCATTGCCCTCGGCATTGCGTTCGTGGCTGCCCTGATCACCCTCAAAGACATCATGAACCGCGAAATAGCAGAGAAATCGGACATCGAGAAAGCGACCGATGCGCCGGTAGTGGCAGAGATCATGTTTGATGACAATAAGGAGTCCGTAGTGATCGCCGACGGCAAACGAAGCATGGTGGCAGAACAGTTCCGGTCGCTGCGGACCTCCCTGTCGTACATCGGCCTCAACGGCGACAATAAAACGCTCCTCGTCACCTCCTCCATTTCCGGGGAAGGCAAGAGTTTCATTTCCATCAACCTGGCCATCAGCCTTTCGCTGATACGTAAAAAAGTGGTATTGCTGGAGTTCGACCTCCGCAAGCCCATGATCAGCAAGATGCTGCATGTGGCCCGCGAACCGGGCATCACCAATTACCTCGTGGGCGGTACATCCCTGTCGGACATGCTCCGCCCCGTGCCCGGGAACGACCACCTGTTCATCCTGCCGGCCGGCGTGATTCCGCCGAACCCGACGGAGCTGATCCTGAACGGCCGCCTCGACGGGATGCTGGCCAAGCTGAAAACCATGTTCGATTATGTGATCATCGATACCGCGCCTGTGGGCCTGGTGACGGATGCACGCCTGCTCGCGCCGATGACCGACGCCTGCCTGTATGTGGTTCGCCAGGACGTAACGCCGAGGCTGCACCTGAAAATGATCGACGAGCTGTACCGCAACCGGGAAGTAGGCAAGCTGAACCTCGTGTTCAACGGCGTGAAACCCCGCGGTGTGGCGGCACATTCCTATGGCTACGGTTATGGGTATGTGGAAGAAAACAAAAACGGAAAAAGCAAGAGGTTCATCAAGAACATCTTCAACATCTAACATAACTATTGGAAAACCTGAAAACCATAGCCTGTGCCAACTCACTTTTTGTGACTGAGAGGGCGAAGCTGTGCCGATTTACCCCTTCCTGACTGCCGGTATTTATTCCACATTATGAAAACCCGTTAACCGTAAAATTAAAACCGTATGCAACAGGAATCACATGCTTGGTATGCCGTGTATACCAAATCCAGATGGGAGAAAAAAGTAGCGGCCACCCTGGAACGCAGGCAGATCGAATGTTACTGCCCGCTCAACCAGGTAAGCCGCCAGTGGAGCGACCGCCGCAAGGTGGTGTACGAACCGCTGTTCACTTCCTACGTATTCGTGCGTGTTCCCGAGAGTAAAAAACAGCTGGTGCGTGAAGTGGAAGGCATCGTCAATTTTGTGTACTGGCTGGGCAAGCCCGCCATGATACCCGACCATGAGATCGAGCTGATACAGCGCTTCCTCCGTCACTACAGGGAAGTATCGCTCGAAAAGTTCCCGCTGCGCCATAACGACCTGGTGGAGATCACCGCCGGGCCCCTGATGCATCAGCGCGGCCGCATTATAGAGCTGGGCAAAAACAGGGTGAAAGCCGTGCTCAACAGCCTCGGCTATGCCATGCTCGCCACCGTCAATGCAGACGAAGTAATGATGGTCACCGCATCCTGATTTCTAAACATAACCGATTTACCGAATGTATCATATCCTGCTATGCGGCGGGGCGGGCACCCGCTTGTGGCCCCTCTCGAACCGCCAGACGCCCAAACAGCTGCTGCCCCTCTTCGAAGGTAAAAGCCTGTTACAGATCACCTACCTGCGCAACACATTTGCCTGCACGGATGTTATGGCCATTGTGAACGAACAGCAGGCCTCCGTCATACAAACACAACTGGACGAAGCGGGTGCCGACTCTCCCACCCTGCTTGCCGAGCCTGTAGGTCGTAACACCGCTGCAGCCATTGCCCTGGCGGCGTTCGTCAGCGACCCCAACGAAATACTGCTCATCACGCCGGCCGACCACCTGATCGGCACGCCGGATATCTACGCACAAACCATCGAAACGGCGCACCGGCTGGCCAGCGAGAATTACCTCGTCACCATCGGCCTGCAGCCCACCTACCCGGAAACGGGATACGGTTACATCCAGTACCGCGATCAGCACGATGTGGTGCGTTTCGTGGAAAAACCCGATCACACCAACGCCGTGAAAATGATGGAAAGCGGCGGCTACCTCTGGAACAGCGGCATCTTCTGCTGCCGCGCCGCCGTGGTGCTCGACGAGCTGAAACAATACGCCCCCGCCATCTACGATGCCGCCGCGCTCGCCGCCAACGAATGGCTGCGCACCGGCGTGCTCAGCATGGAAAGCATGGAGCAAATCCCGGCAGACAGTATCGACTATGCCGTGATGGAAAAAAGCGACCGCGTGAAAGTGGTGCCCACCCGCATGCAGTGGAGCGATGTGGGCAGCTACGAAGCCCTCACCGAAGCCCTCATGCAGCATTACCAGTACCAGAACCAGCAGGCCGTGTTCATCAACAGCGACCCGCAGACCAGCATGGTGATCGGCAAGGAGAAACTGGTGGCCCTGGTGGGCGTGGAAAACATGGTGGTGGTAGATACCCCCGGCGCCCTGCTCGTGATGCAGAAAGGCAAAGGCCAGGAAATCAAACAACTGCACCAGTGGGTGAAAGAAAACCGCCCCGAACTGCTTTAATCCTCCGCAAAACACAGCATATGAAACTCACCGATAAAATTTACATCGCCGGCCACCGTGGAATGGTGGGCGGCGCCATTAAACGGAAACTGATCTCCCTGGGGTATCAGAACCTCCTGCTGCGCACCTCCGCGGAGCTGGACCTCCGCAACCAGCAGGCCGTCAACGAATTTTTCGCGGCGGAAAAACCCGACTACGTATTCCTCGCCGCCGCCAAAGTAGGCGGCATCCATGCCAACAATACGTACCGGGCCGATTTCCTGTACGACAACCTGGTGATTGCCGCCAACATCATTCATGCCGCCTATGTGAACCAGGTAACGAAACTGATGTTCCTCGGCAGCTCCTGCATTTACCCGCGCATGGCGCCGCAGCCCATCACGGAAAGCAGCCTGCTCACCGGTCCCCTCGAGGCCACCAACGAACCGTACGCCATCGCCAAAATCGCGGGCATCAAGCTCTGCGAAGCGTACCGCCAGCAGTACGGCTGCAACTTCATCAGCGTGATGCCGACCAACCTGTACGGCATCGGCGACAATTACCATCCCGAGAACTCGCATGTGCTGCCCGCGCTCATCCGCCGCTTCCACGAAGCGCGCACCAACCGGCAACCATCCGTGACCGTGTGGGGCACCGGCACGCCCAAACGCGAGTTCCTCTTCGCCGACGACCTCGCCGACGCCTGCGTGTACCTCATGCATCACTACGACGGCGAAGAACTGGTGAACATCGGCACCGGCGAAGACCTGAGCATCCGCGAGCTGGCGGAAACCGTGAAAGAGGTGGTGAACTATGAAGGCGATATCATTTTCGACAGCAGCAAACCGGACGGCACGCCCCGCAAACTGATGGACGTGTCCAAACTGCACGCCCTGGGCTGGCAGCACAGCATGGACCTGCGCACCGGCATTCACATGGCGTACAGCGACTTTGTGAAAAAACAGTTTTCCATGATCAACGCGATATAACCGGGCAACCCGGATAACCTTGAAACCTTTGAAGCCGAAGCGCTTCACCCGACACTAAAGACACAGCAACATGAAACGTAGCATGCAATGCGGCGTTCCATTTGACCACTTAAAAAACAAACATAACAAATGAAAGTAGCTTTAATTACCGGCGTAAACGGACAGGACGGAGCCTACCTGGCAGAACTGCTGCTGGAGAAAGGATACATGGTATACGGCGTAAAACGCCGCGCCTCCCTCATCAACACGGAAAGGATCGATCACCTGTACCAGGACCCGCATTCCGAAGACGTGCGTTTCCGCCTCCTGTACGGCGACATGACGGACAGCACCAACCTTATCCGCATCATCCAGGAAACGCAGCCCGACGAAATCTACAACCTCGCCGCCATGAGCCATGTGCGCGTGAGCTTCGATACGCCCGAGTACACCGCCAATGCGGACGGCATCGGCACTCTCCGCATCCTGGAAGCCCTGCGCATCCTGAAACTGGAGCAGAAAACCCGCGTGTACCAGGCCAGCACGTCCGAACTGTACGGGCTGGTGCAGGAAGTGCCCCAGCGCGAAACCACGCCGTTTTATCCCCGCAGCCCTTATGCGGTGGCCAAATTATACGCTTACTGGATTACCGTGAACTACCGCGAGGCGTACAACATGTTCGCCTGCAACGGCATCCTCTTCAACCACGAAAGCCCGCTGCGCGGTGAAACCTTCGTGACCCGCAAGATCACCCGCGCCGCCGCGGCCATCGTGCTGGGCCTGCAGGACAAACTGTTCCTCGGCAACCTCGACGCGCAGCGCGACTGGGGCCACGCCAAGGACTATGTGGAAGCCATGTGGCGCATCCTGCAACAGGATACGCCGGACGATTATGTGATCGCCACCGGCATCACCACCCGCGTGCGCGACTTTGTGAGAATGGCCTTCGACGAACTGGGCGTGGAACTTGAATTCACCGGCGAGGGCGTGAACGAAACCGCCGTGGTAGCCGCCTGCCGCAACAAGGAATACATCCTGCCCGTGGGCAAGGAAGTGGTGGCGGTAGACCCGCGGTATTTCCGCCCCACCGAGGTGGAACTGCTCATCGGAGACCCCACCAAGTCCAAAACCAAACTGGGCTGGGAACCGAAGTACGACCTGGCGGAGCTCGTGAAAGAAATGGTGGCGGCCGATGTGGAGCTGTTCCGCAAAAAAGACGTGGCACAATTAGAACACCTTATCGGATAATATGCAGGCAGCCAATAAAGTAGTGATCAATACAGGTTTTCTGTACGGCAAGATGCTGGTGACGATGTTTATCGCATTGTACGCCACGAGGCTTGTATTGAACGGACTGGGCGCCGAGGATTACGGGATATTTAACCTGGTAGCGGGGATTGTGGCCATGCTGTCTTTCCTCAATAGTTCCATGACCCTGTCTACCCAGCGTTATATGTCCTTTTTCCTCGGCTCAGGCGATCTGCTGCAATTAAAAAAAGCTTTTAACTCCGGCATCTGGCTGCACCTCTTCATCAGCGTACTCGTGGTCGGATTGCTGGAGTTATCAGGTATCTATTTGTTCGGCCATGTGCTGAACATTCCCGCGGAGCGCCTGCCCGCGGCGAAGATCATTTTTCACTGCATGACGGCCAGCGCCTTTTTCACGATCGTGTCCGTTCCGTACGACGCGCTCATCAACACCCGGGAGAACATGCTGCTGGTAGCCGTCACGGGCATCGTGGAGGCCGTGCTCAAGCTCGCGCTGGCCATCGGCCTCAGTTACATGAGCGGCGACAAACTGGTGTATTACGGCGCAGGCCTCGCCCTGCTGATGGTGATGATGCTCGTGTTCAAGATGCTGTACTGCGCCGCGCGTTATTCCGAGAGCAGCATCAACACCCGGTATTACGACGGCAAACTCCTCCGGGAGATGCTGGCTTATTCCGGCTGGGCGATGGTGGGCGCTTCCGGGGTGATCGCCAAAACGCAGGGCATCGCCGTGATCCTGAACGTATTTTTCGGGGCGGTGATCAATGCCGCGTTCGCCATCGCCAACCAGGTGAGCGCACAGCTCAGCTATTTCGCCGTAACCATGCTGCAGGCCCTGAACCCGCAGCTGGTGAAAAGCGAAGGCGGCGGCAACCGCGCGCGGATGCAGATGCTGAGCCTGATGGCCTGCAAATTTTCGTTTTTCCTGCTGGCTTTTTTCGCCATACCGGCGATGATTGAAATGCCTTACATCTTACAGCTCTGGCTCAAAAACACGCCGGAGCATACCGTTGCTTTTTGCCGGCTGATTGTTGCCGCTTCACTGGTGTACCAACTGTCTGCCGGCCTCCAGATGGCCGTGCAGGCGGTTGGCCGCATCGGCACGTTCCAGACGGTGCTGTGCGCCCTGCTGCTGCTCAACATTCCCGGCGCGTGGCTGCTGCTGCAGGCCGGTATGCCGCCCGCTTCCGTACTGGTGCTGAGTGTAGCGATAGAATGCCTCATCGGCCTGTACCGCCTGCTGGCGGCCCATCAGCTGACGGGCATCGCGGCCGGCAGTTTTATGAAAAACGTGGTATGGCAGTCGCTGCTGCCCGTAACGCTGGCCACGGCCATCTCACTAATCCCCTATTTCACCATGGAAGAAGGGTTTCTCCGTTTACTGGCTACCGGCGCAGTGTCTGTTGTGTCCGTTTCGCTGCTGGTGCGCGGAATGGGACTTACGCCTTACGAACAGCAAAAACTCGGGGAAATGGCCGGCAAGGCCCTCGCCCGGATAAACCGCAAACGGCCGGAATGGAAAACCCAGCCATAAAGAACATGTGAACATGAATATTTTATTCTTTACCCATATCTCTCCCTTCCCGCAAAACGGCGGCGAAAAAATCCGGAGCGCCTACCTGCTCAAGGCACTGGCGGGCCTCGGCCACCGGGTGTTCGCCATTATCGGCAACGAGGAAGATGAAAACCTGTCGGAATACCTCATTCCCGGTGTGGAATTTTATACCCACCACGAAAAACCGCTCAGCCTGGCCGACCGGCTCACCGGCAATTTTTATTTCCGCCAGAACCCGGCCGTGCTGAAACTGTTCCGCGACATCTGCGGCAGTCATCATATCGACGTGGCCGTGCTCGATTACGGTTTCATCGGCCAGTACATTCCCTGGTTCAGCGCCATGCGCATTCCCGTGGTGCTGGGCTCCCACAACTCGCAGGCCCTGCACACCCTGCAGAAACCCGCCGCCGGCCTCGTACAGAAGCTGCGCCGCTCCCAGCTCGTGAACCTCGAAAAAACGCACGAACGGCGGTATTTCCCGCAGGCCGCCGCGGTGATGGTGGTGAGCGAGCCCGACCGGCAATACCATGCGGAGTTTGTGGCCCCCGAAAAGATATTCACCATCCCCAACTTCCTCGACGAGCAGGAATATACGCTCCGGGAAGAACGGGTGCCGAACCTGCTGGTGATGACCGCCAATTTTTCCATGTACATGAACCACGAAGGCCTGAAGTGGCTGGTGGAACAGGTATGGAACGACGAACTGGCCGGCCGTTTCGAGCTGTGGCTGGTGGGCCGCCACTCCCGCGAGTCGCTGCAGCAGATCACCGGGGCGGAGCACTATAAAAACATTAAAGCGATCGGGAAAGTGCAGCATATCAAACCCTACATTTCTATGGCCAGCGGCGTGCTGATCCCGCTGCTGCACGGCAGCGGCACCCGGCTCAAGTGCCTGGAGGCCATGGCCCTGCGCACCCCCGTGATCGCCACGGCCAAAGGCGTGGAAGGCGTGCTCAGCGACCACTTCATTGTGGCCAATACCCCCGCGGCGTTCCGCCATGCCCTGCTCACCTTCAACGGTAAAGGGCAGCTGGGGCAGCTGCTGCACGACGATTTCATGAAAGAATACAGCGCCGGCGTAAACGCGGAGCGGCTGGAGCACATCCTCCGCTACGCGCTGCAGCAGGCGCCGGTTGTCACTCCTCAATTGGTAACGGAATGAATATCAAAAAAGCAGGCGTCGTTCTATATACCATGCTGAGCACCATCAAGGTGAACCTCATCGGGCAGCTTTGGCTGAACGAGCTGCTGGTATTGGCATCGGCGCCCTTCGCGTTCAAACCGGACGACCTGAAGGCCTACCCCTACCTGAAAAAGATACTGGCGGCGCTGGTAGTGCTGCTGCTCTTCCAGGTGGTGACCGACCTGCTGATCGTCCACAACTCACCGCAGAACTACCTCCGAGGATGGGCCGGCACCATCATCGCCATGCTGTCATTCATCGTGCTGTTCAAAATGCTGAACGAAACGCAGGCCATCCTGCTGTTCCTGTTCATGACCATGATCAAGAACATCATTTATACGGACGATATCGTGGATTCGGACATGAGCTTCTTCAAGTTCAAGATCGTACCCATCATCACCATGGCGCTGTACCTGGTGCTGTATTACCTCTATAAAAAAGGGGAAACCAAACTGATGATGATGGTGCTCATCGGCTGCAGCCTCCTCTGTTTCGCGTTCGACAGCCGCTCCACTGGGGTGATCTTCTTCCTGGGGGCTACCATCATCCACTTCATGAACAACCGGGTGCAGATCTCGCGCCAGAAGATCATCGTGTTTGCCGTACTGGCCGCCATCATCTTCCAGGTGGGATATATGTTTTACGTAAAATCCGTACTGAACCATGAAATAGGCGGCGAGCACTCCCATACGCAGATATCCAGGCTGGCCAATCCATACAATCCGCTGGAGCTGCTCATGACGGGCCGCGCCGAAACCTTCGCCGCCGGCACCGCCATCATGGACCAGCCCCTGTTCGGGCACGGTTCATGGGCGCAGGACAAAACCCTGAAGTATTACATGATACTCCTCATGTACCACGACGAGGACATGAACTTCCAGGCTGCCAAAGAAACCGAGCACCTCGTACCCAGCCACTCCGTGCTGCTGGGCGCCTGGGTCAACTGGGGCCTGGGCGGTTTCATCGCCGTGCTCTACCTCTTCCTCGTATTGATGAAGATGGGCTTCTACATCATCCGCAACGGCCAGGAGCTTGCGCTCTACCCCGTGCTGGTGCTGATGACCATCGGGCTCATCTGGATATTCCTGTTTTCACCCTTTCAGCAGCTGCGCCTGTATATCCCGGGCATCAGCGCCATCCTCCTCAACTCCTATTACGGCCTCGTGGCCGAAACGGCGGAAGAGGAAGATGAGCACTATGAACTACAAATGCAATAAAATGGTACCAGATCACCTGTTTGAAGAAAAGACAGACGCCCAGACGGGCCGTGTAAAAATGTACCGGGACAATCCCCTGTACTTCCTGAAGCGCTCCAACATTTCGCTGTACAAATCATTTCTGCTGTACCTCTACTACAGCATCGCCAACTGGCTGCCCGACCCGCCGAGGCCGATCGGCAGCCTGGCCATAAGTTTCCGTACCTGGCTGGCCTCCCGGATTTTCCAGAGCGCCGGCAAACACATCAAGATCGGCCGCAACGTCCACTTCGGCAGCGGTAAAAACGTGGTGATCGGCAACTACACCGGCATCAACCACAACTGCTGGATCGGCAACGACACCATCATCGGGGACGATGTGATGTTCGGGCCGGAAGTGACCATCCTGTCCGGCGGGCACAATTTCGACCGTACGGACATTCCCATGCGCGAGCAGGGCGCCACGCCACGCAAACCGGTGGTGATCGGCAACGACGTGTGGATAGGCACCCGCGTGATCATCCTTCCCGGCGTGCGCATCGGCGCGCATTCCATCCTCGCCGCCGGCGCGGTGGTGACCAAAGACGTGCCCGAATACGCCATCGTGGCGGGTAACCCCGCCGTGATCAAAAAATACAGAACCATCACCAGCAGATAACGATATGTCAAAACTTGTTTCAATCGTCATTCCCGTATACAACGGCCAGGAATTCATCCGTGAAACGCTGGAGAGCATTTTCGGGCAGACCTATCAGCACTTCGAGATCATCGTGGCCGACGGCGCGTCGACAGACCATACGCTGGCCATCGTGAACGAATACCGCGGGCTCATCGACGTGGTCTTCTCCGAAAAGGACGAAGGCATGTACGACGCGCTGCGCAAAGGCTTCGACCGGGCAACGGGCGACATTCTCTGTTACATCAACGCGGACGACCGGCTGCTGCCCTACGCGCTGGAGAAAGTAGTGGAGCAGTTCGAAAATAAACAGTGCGACCTCGTGTTCGGCGACGTCAACTACATCTCCGAAACGGGCGGCATCATTTTCCGGTACAAAGGCATCAACCTGCCCCACGGCGCCATCCGCAAACTGCGGCGGGTGCCGTTCGCGCAGCAAAGTTCTTTCTGGACGAGGGAAGTGTACGACCGTACGGGCGGTTTCGACAAAACACTCAAATACGTGGCGGACTCGAAATTCCTGCTGTCCGTTTGCCTCGACCCTTCCGTGCGCAAGGCCTACGTACCGCTGCCCCTCGGCGAATACCGCCTCCACGGCAGCTCGTTTTCCGTGTCAATGACAGAAAAGATGCGAATGGAACATTTCCGGATGATCGACGAGCTGCAGCTGCACGAACGGTCGGTGGGCACCTTTTTTATCGAACTGTTCACCAAACTCAAAAACCTGAAAGGGATCTATCAAAAGCTTACTTACAAAGGCCATAAGTTCTGACATGAATATTCTTTTTATAGTGCCGTCTTACAAACCGGCATATGTATACGGCGGGCCGGTGGTGTGCATCGCGAAGCTGGCCGAAAGGCTGGTGCAGCTGGGGCATTCCGTGACCGTCTACACCACCACCGCCAACGGCAAATCGGAGCTGGACGTGCCGCTGGAAAAACCCGTGATGATGAACGGGGTGAAGATCCTGTACTTCAAACGCATCACCGGCGACCATACCCACGTATCGCCCCGGCTCTGGAAAGCTACCTGGCGAACGGTGCGGCAATACGACGCCGTACACATGCACTCGTGGTGGAACCTGCTCATCATGGGCGCGTCCCTGATGTGCACCCTGCGCGGGGTGAAACCCGTACTCAGCCCCCACGGCATGCTCTGCGACTACGTGTTCGACAGCAGGAACCAGCTGAAGAAAAAAATACTGCACAATACCGTGGGCAAATTCCTGCTGAGCAAAACCCACCTGCACGTGAGCTCTCATATGGAATGGGACGAATGCCTGCGGGTGAACAGCGGCTGGAACGGCGCCATGATCTATAACCTGGTGGACCTGCCCGGCGAAGGCTATCCCAAAAGCCAGAACCAGGAATTCACCATCAGTTTCCTCTCGCGCATCGACCCCAAAAAGGGCCTCGACATCCTGCTGGCCGCGCTGGCGAAGGTCGATTTCCCTTTCCGCCTGCAGGTGGCGGGCTCGGGCGAAGAGAGCTACGTGGAGCAGATGAAACAAAAGGCCGGTGCGCTGGGGCTGACTGAAAAAGTGGACTGGGTGGGCTGGAAGAACAACGAAGAAAAATTCTCCTTCCTCGCCGGCTCCGACCTCTTCGCCCTCACCTCCCACAACGAAAATTTCGCCATCGTGGTGATCGAAAGCCTGGCGGTAGGTACGCCGGTGCTGGTGAGCGAGCACGTAGGCCTTTCGCGGTATGTGAACGACAACCGGCTGGGCTGGGTGACCGGCATCGGAAGCATCGACGAAGTAAAAAACAAACTCAACGCGGCGCATGCGGACTGGGAAGAAAGGAACCGCATCCACCAGTCGGCCGCCGCCATTATCCGCAACGACTTTAACGAAACCACCCTGGCCAACGGCTACCTGGGCATGTACCAGCACCTGCAGGCCAGCCGCGCCCAAAGCAATTAAGCCATGAAAATCTCAGTGATCATACTGACCTATAACGAATCCAAACACCTGGCCCGCTGCCTCGAAAGCATGCGGCAGGTGGCGGAAGAAATCTACGTCATCGACGCCTTTTCAACAGACGATACGCTGGAGATCGCCGCGCGGTACAATGCGAAAGTCCACCAGCGGAAATGGATCAACTACGCCGACCAGTTCCAGTGGGCGCTCGACAACTGCGACATCCGCACGCCCTGGGTGATGCGCATGGACGCCGACGAATACCTTGAACCGGCGCTGGTCAAAGAGATCAACAGCATCGAAATACCCGCCAAAGTAACCGGCATCTATATCCGCCGCAAGGTGCTGTTCAAGGAAAAATGGATCCGCTACGGCGGTTTCTACCCGCACACCCTGCTCCGCATCTGGCGCAACGCCGCCGGCAGCATCGAGCAGCGGTGGATGGACGAACATGTAGTGATTTCCGGCGGTGAAACAATGCAGCTCAAAGAGCACATCGTGGACCACAACCTCAATTCCATCCACTGGTGGGTGAACAAACATAACAACTACGCCATCCGCGAAATGGTGGACCTGCTTAATATCAAGTACCGCTTCCTGGAGGAGGACAAACGCCTGCTCGGCTCCGAAAGCTCGCAGGCCCGGCGGAAACGGTTCCTGAAAGAAAAGGTGTATTCCGCCCTTTCCCCCGGCGCGCGCGCCTCCCTCTATTTCTGTTTCCGCTATTTCCTGCGGTTCGGCTTTATGGACGGGTACCGCGGTTTTGTTTTCCACTTCATGCAGGGGTACTGGTACCGCCTGCTGGTGGACGTGAACCTGAAGGAGTTTGAAGACAAGCTCCAGGGAGACACCAGCCGCGAAAGGCTGATCGAATTATTAAGAAAAGATTACAACATCGCCATCTGATATGCGTACCGATCTATCTGCATTCAACACCGGCAATTATTCGCCCGGCCCGCGCTGGAAGGTGCTGGCCTGGTATTTTGTGAACTATTACATTTTCAACAGCGCCCTGCCCTGGCCGTACGGCTTCAAGCGCGGGCTGCTACGGCTCTTCGGCGCGAAGGTCGGCAAAGGGCTGGTCATCAAAACCAAGGTACGGATCAAGAATCCCTGGCGGCTGGAGATCGGGGAGCATTGCTGGATTGGTGAGTCCGTCTGGATCGACAACCTCGAGGACGTGACCATCGGCAACCACGTATGCATCTCGCAGGGCGCGCTGCTGCTCACCGGCAACCACGACTACACCCGCCGCGACTTCCCGTACCGCCTGGGCAGGATCACGCTCGACGACGGCGTGTGGATCGGCGCGCAGTCGGTCGTTTGCCCCGGTGTGCACTGCGGCACCCACGCCATCCTGACCGTCAGCTCCGTGGCTTCGCGCAACCTGGAGCCCTGGCAGATATACGCCGGCAACCCGGCGGCTGTTGTTAGAACTAGAACCATTCATGCCCATGCATAATAAAAGAGTCTTACTGATTGGCGGTAACTACGCCCCGGAGCAAACCGGTATCGGCAAATACAACGGTGAAATGATGCAATGGCTGGTCAATAACGGGTACGACTGCACGGTGATCACCTCCTACCCTTATTACCCGCAATGGCAGGTGCAGGAGCCGTACCGCAAAGGCAGCAAATGGTACACCACCGAAAAAGCCTTCGGCGGCAGGCTCACCATCTTCCGCTGCCCGCAATACGTGCCCGCCGAGCCTTCCGGTAAAAAGCGGATCCTGCTCGACGCCTCTTTCTGGCTGTCGGCGTTCTTCAAGCTGGTGCAGCTGCTGCCCGGCAAAAAGTACGACATCGTCATCTCCGTGGTGCCCGCCTTCCACCTCGGCCTGCTGGCCGTGCTGTACAAAAAACTGCGGGGCGCCCGCTTCCTCTACCACATCCAGGATTTGCAGATAGAGGCCGCCCGCGACCTGCAGATGATCAAATCAGGCCGCGTGATCAACATGCTGCTGGGCCTCGAAAAATACATCCTGAAAAGGGCCGACGTGGTGAGCAGTATTTCAGACGGCATGATGAAAAGGATACAGGAAAAAACCGGCAAAGACGTGCTGTTTTTCCCCAACTGGGTAGACACCGGCCTGTTCCATCCCCTCGACGGCAGGGCCGCGCTGAAACAGGAATACGGCTTCGCCCCCACGGATACTATCTTCCTGTATTCCGGCGCCATCGGGGAAAAACAGGGGCTCGAAGCCATCCTGTATGCGGCGCAGGCCAATACCGGCGTGCAGTTCCTGATCTGCGGCTCCGGGCCGTATAAAACGAACCTGCAGGCGAAGGCGGAAGAACTGCAATTGGCCAACGTGTATTTCATGCCCCTGCAGCCTTTCGAAACATTCAACCGTTTTCTCAATATGGCCGATGTGCACCTGGTGATACAGAAGGCCGGCGCCAGCGACCTGGTGATGCCCTCGAAGCTCACCACCATCCTGGCCGTGGGCGGCCTGGCCCTCATCACGGCCAACCCTGGTTCCGGCCTGTACGAGCTCGTGCACCGGCACCAGATGGGTATCCTCGTGGATGCCGAAAACCAGCAGGCCCTCAACGAAGGCGTCCGCCGGGCCGCAGAAGGCAACGTAGAAGCGCTGGTGCGCAACGCCAGGGCCTACGCCGCCAGCAACCTGGCCATCGGCGGCGTGATGGCCAGGTTCGAAGAAACCGTTGTTCAATCCAATTTAACACACTATGCTGAACCGATATCTTAAGATCTGCCTCATCCAGATCATTGTGGCGGATTTCGTTTTCCTGAACGCCATCTTCTTTATAGCCGGCTTCCAGGTAAGGCAGTACGACCTCCAGGAGCATACCGGCGCAGACGCTTTCCTGCTCGTATCGAACATCGCGTGGGCCGTTTCCCTGTATACCACCGGCATCTTTGCCGTGAGCCAGGGGCTTTCCTATGAAAGGATGGCCCGAAAAACCGTGCAGGCCATCGTGCTGTACCTGCTCGTCCTGCTCGGCTTCCTGTTCCTCTACGGCCATTTGTATTCCCGTTTTTTTGTGATGATGTACTGCGCCCTGTTCATTATCGCGGTCATCCTCAGCAGGCTCGTATTTTCCTGGATCACCAATTCCCTGCTCAAAAGCAAGAACATCGAGCGGAAGATGGTGATACTGGGATATAACGACATGTCGAAAAAACTGGCGGACAACCTGCTGGCCGAAAAAAGCAACCTGAAGTTCGAAGGGTACTTCGAAGAATACCATAAAGTACAGGAGCTGTCGTATTACCCGGTAATCGGCAACCTCCGCGACTGTGTGCCGTACGCCAAGTCCAACAACATCCGGGAGATCTATTCCACCCTGTCGCCCGAGCAGCATCCGTACCTGTACACGCTCGCGTATGAGGCGGAGCAGCATTTCATTCACTTCCGGTTTGTGCCGGACTTCAAGATGTTCGTGAACCGGCAGATCTACGTGGATTATCATAACGACATCCCCATCATTTCCCTGCGTTCCGAACCGCTCGACGACATCGCCAACCGCATCCGCAAAAGGCTGTTCGACCTGCTGTTCAGCTCGCTGGTGACGGTATTCCTCCTGAGCTGGCTCATTCCGCTGCTCGCGCTGCTGATCAAACTCGAATCCCGCGGGCCCGTGTTTTTCGTACAGCACCGCACCGGCCGCGACAATAAAACGTTCCGCTGCCTGAAGCTGCGCAGCATGTATGTGAACAGGGACGCGAACGAAAAGCAGGCCACGCGGAACGACAAACGGTTCACCCGCATCGGGCGCATCCTCCGTAAAACGAACCTCGACGAGATCCCCCAGTTCCTCAACGTGCTGGCGGGCGACATGTCCGTGATCGGCCCGCGCCCCCACATGCTGAAACATACCGAGGAATACTCCCGCATCATTCAGCAGTATATGATCCGCCACTACCTGAAACCGGGTATCAGCGGATGGGCGCAGGTAAACGGCTACCGCGGCGAGATCACCGAAGAAAGCCACCTGCGCAAAAGAGTGGAATACGACATCTGGTACATGGAGCACTGGTCGGTTTACCTCGACCTTCGTATCATATTTTTAACGGTGGCTAACACCATAAGAGGAGAAAAAAATGCGTTCTGACAATTTTGAGATCTACCGGCAGGATATGCATTCGCACCTGCTCCCCGGGCTCGACGACGGGGTGAAGACCACCGAAGACGCCCTCTCGTTCATCCGGCAGCTGGGCGCGCTGGGTTATACCAAACTGATCACCACGCCGCACATCATGTCCGGCTTATACAATAACGGCCCGGACACGATTCTGCCCGCGCTCGACCGGCTGCGGGCCGCCGCCCTGGAGGCCGGCATCACCACGGAACTGGACGCGGCGGCCGAATACCTGATGGACGATTATTTCGAATCGCTCCTCAACGGGCGGGAGCAGCTGCTCACCATCAACGGGCAGTACATCCTGGTGGAGTTTTCGTTTGTGGCGCTGCCGTTCAACTACCGCACCATTTTCTTCAACCTGAAAATGGCCGGCTACGAGCCGATACTCGCCCACCCGGAGCGGTACATGTACCTGCACCACGACCTCGACTTTTACCACGAGCTGCATGAGGCGGGCGTGCAGCTGCAGGTGAACATTCTGTCGCTTTACGGCTATTACGGCAGCCGGGTGCAGAAGATGGCCCTGCAGCTGCTGGATGCCGGGCTGGTGGCCTTTACCGGCACCGACCTGCACCACCAGCGCCATATGGACGTGCTCGGCGGCAAGCCGCTCGATGCCGGGCTCCGTGCAAAACTTGCCGGCGGCGTTATAAAAAATGAACTGTTATAATTAAAAAATTGTAATTTTAAAAAACACGTTAACACCGGCATAGCCGTGTCCTATTTAAAACTGAATACATAAACAAGGGTTGCATAATGATTTCTTCTTCAACGGGAGCAAGTAAATTTCCTGAAAACAAGGGGTTAATTGAAGATGTTTTCCATGAAATCAGGTCCATTCTCTCCGGGATTTTATCCAGTGTTGAGCTGATCGAACTATATGGTTCGGGGCAGGCCAGCACGGAAAAAAACGGTGAAAAGATCAACCGGCAGGCCGGTGCGATCAAGTCGCAGGTGATTGAACTGGAATTTCTTTTACAGAATGTGCGCATCATACAGCACATCCTGAATAACTCCCTCACTTCGAAAAGGGCGCCGACGAAAATTGCGCTGCTGCTGAAAAACGTGGTGGACGACGACCGGTATGCCCCGCTTTTTGCGGACTGGGTGAGCTATAACGTGAAAGATAACCGCGAGGTGGCGTATGTGGATGAGTTCCTGGTCAAACAGCTGCTGCTGAACATGCTGTTCCGCATGCAGCGCAACAGCGTGGCGCAGGACCGGCCGCAGCTCTCCATCACCTTTGAAAAAGATCTCGTGGAGCTCAAAGGCATTTATACCGCCAATGCCAACGACCACTCCCTTTCCTCTTCCATTAAAACGTTCCATTCAGACAGCCTCCAGGCCTACCTCGACCAGCGCATCTGCAGCCTCATCGCCTACGTGGCCGAGCTGCACGACGGGCGTTTCGACATCACCGCCCTTCCCGACGGCAAAATCGAAATGCTGGTGACCATTCCGTACGATGTGAATTGACGGTTCCGCTGAACATCTTTGCTTCCCATGCCGCGGTATGGGATGACGGGCTCCGAGTGCGGCGCCCTGTTCGGATTAATGAGCCCGGAAGCCCCGTACTGCTTCAGCACCGGCCAACTACATGGATGTCGGGCATATCAACCAAGCCCCATCAAAACTCATTTAATATTGTAAGCGCCTTTTCTGCGGCTTCATCGTTCAGCCCGATTGCTGGAGAAGTCTTTACCCAACGCCGCTTTACAGCAGCCGGCAACGCATCCAGCGAAGTATCGTCATCGATGATGACGTACCTGTTCTCTCCATACATGGCTAACCAGCCAACGACGTCACAAAACCTCGAATGCTCCCGTTTTTTTGATCCGGAGTCGATGCATGTCACCGTGCCCGGTTGAGGTATGAAGCTCTTACGGGCGATTACCTTTGGATATACATCGTCAATTGTTTGCACGTTGACGGCAAACTGAAAGCGTCTCCTGAATACCTCCCTCCACTCATCATTTTTATATCTGCCCCGGTGGGTAGTCGTTAAGATGACACTGGCCCCGGTTTCCATGAGAATCCTGCCCAGATTTTTCTGTGCCAGCCGATTAAACATATAAAAGCCGTCCGGATGCAATTCAACCGGCTTCCAGCCGGAGGCCGGCACCATCACCCCATCGATATCCAACAAGACATACTTCTGCATTAAATAAAATATTAATGCAAAGATAAATAGATTCCACAGTTCTTAACCGCGCCCTGCCGCCTTCAATTAATTTTGCCTCATCGCGGAAATCCGGTTACTTTGCGTATCCATGTCATTATTCATCGCATCACTTAATTCCGGCAGCAACGGAAACTGTTATTACGTAGGCAACGCCACCGAGGCGGTGCTGATCGACGCCGGCATTTCGTGCCGCGAAACGGAGCGCCGCATGCAGCGGATCGGTCTCGATATGGGGAAAGTGAAAGCCCTGTTCGTATCGCACGAGCACATCGACCACATCCGGGGCGTGCCGCAGCTGGCCAAAAAATACCAGCTGCCCGTGTATATCACCAACACCACCCTCCGGCACAGCGGTATGGCGCTGACGGGCCTTCCGTTCAGGGCGCTGGAACCGGTGACGGTCGGCAACCTGGAGGTAGTGCCCTTCACCAAATACCACGATGCGGCCGACCCGCATAGTTTTCTCATCAGTTGTAACGGCGTGCGCATTGGGGTGTTTACGGACATCGGCGCACCCTGCGATCAGCTGGTGCACCATTTCGGGAAATGCCACGCCGCTTTCCTGGAAGCCAATTACGACCCGCATATGCTCGATACCGGCCGGTACCCCATCTACCTGAAAAACCGCATCCGCGGCGGGCACGGCCATCTTTCCAATATCCAGGCGCTGGAACTGTTCAACACCTGCCGGCCGGAGACGCTGCAGTTGCTGCTGCTGGCCCACCTTTCGCGCGACAACAACTCGCCCGAACTGGTGCACGAGCTCTTCACCCGCCACGCGAACGGCGTGGAAATCGTAGTGGCATCGCGGTATGAGGAAACGAAAGTGTATGAAGTGAAAGCGGGTGTGGTTCCTTCCTCCGTTAATATGACGCTGCGCAAGGAAGTACTCTCTGTACTGGCGCCGGCGCGGAAAGTAAAAAAACGGCACGTGCCAGGCAGTATTCAGGGGATGTTGGGATTTCCGGAGTAGGTTCTTTCGGACAGGCTGTATAACAACAAATCAGTTGGTGTTTTCTTGCTTCGGTATTAGTATGCCTCCCGTGCAGATAAGCACAATTCCATTGCTCTTTGTATTCCCATCACAGATGATACGGTTCATTTATACGCCCGGCCGCTACTGTTCCACGATGAGATTAAACCCGCCATCGAGCGCCAGCTTCCCTTCCACCTCACCTTCCCCGGCTTTCAGGCCTTTGATCTTGCCGGTTTTACCCTTGGTCACCAGGTCGGTCACCTGTTTTTCACTCAGCTTTTTACCGAACACCTCAAACGGGACCTTGAACCCGCATACCGAGAAATTGGCGCAGCCATAGGCCGTGTTCCCTTTTTTGAGCAGCCGGGTCTTGCACTTGGGGCATTGCAGTTCCTCCACGGTTTTCTTCGGCGCTTTTTCCTTTTCTTCCTTTGCCGGGGCGGCGGGCTTCTCCGCCGCAATGGAAATGGTTCTGCCGGCATTGTTTTTCACCTCGTGGGTGAGCTCCACCACCATCTGCACCAGTTCCTGCTTGAACGTTTCCATCTGGTACTCCCCTTTTTCGATGAGGCGCAGCTTGCGTTCCCAGTTACCCGTCAGTTCGGGGCTTTTCAGCAGCTCGTTGTGGATGGTGTCGATCAGGTCGATGCCGGTTTGGGTGGCGAAAATGTTCTTCTTTTTCTTTTCTATATATTTTCTGCGGAACAGCGTTTCGATGATGTTGGCGCGGGTAGACGGGCGGCCGATGCCGTTGTCTTTCAACAGTTCGCGCATCTCTTCGTCCTCCACCTGCTTGCCGGCGGTTTCCATCGCGCGCAGTAAAGTGGCTTCGGTGAAGGGTTTGGGCGGCGTCGTTTTGCCCTTGTGGACGCGCGGCTCGTGCGGGCCGCTTTCGCCCACCTCGAACACGGGCAGGATCTTCTCCTTCTCTTCTTCCTCCTCGCCTTCTTTCTGCGCCGGGGCGTCGTTGGCGTACACTTCCTTCCAGCCCGGCTCCAGTATCTGTTTACCCGTGGCTTTGAATTCCACCTGGCCTACCTTGCCCAGTACCGTGGTGTTGGCGATTTTACATTCGGGATAAAAGGCCGCAATAAAACGGCGGGCCACCAGGTCGTACACCCGCTTCTCGTCGAGCGGCAGGTTTTCCGGGTACATACCGGTGGGAATGATGGCGTGGTGATCCGTCACCTTTTTATCGTCGAACACGGTTTTGAGCTTGGGAATGGGCTGCTGCAGCAGCGGGGCGATGAGCGCCTTGTAGGGCGTCATGTCCTGCAAAATGCCGGCTATTTTCGGATGCAGGTCTTCGGACAGGTACGTGGTGTCTACCCTGGGGTAGGTCACCAGTTTTTTTTCGTACAGGTTCTGGATATGTTTCAGCGTTTCGTCGGCCGAGAACGCGTATTTTTTATTTGCTTCCACCTGGAGGGCCGTCAGGTCGAACAGGCGCGGGTTACCTTCCTTTCCTTCCTTGCGCTCGAAGCTGGTGATCTCGAAGGGATGTTCCTTCAGGTACGCCAGCCCTTTGTTGGCGCGGTCGATCTGTTTGATGCGGTCGATGGTGGCCGTGAACTCCGTTTTCCGGTAGATGGTTTTCAGCTCCCAGTATTCTTCCGACACGAAGGCGTTGATCTCTTTCTGGCGGGCCACGATCATGGCGAGCGTGGGCGTTTGCACCCTGCCGATGGACAGCACGGCCTTGCCGTCGCCGAACTTCTTGGTGAACAGGCGGGTGGCGTTCATGCCCAGCAGCCAGTCGCCGATGGCGCGGGCGCTGCCGGCGGCATAAAGGTTATCGTACTGCGCCGCATCTTTCAGTTTATTGAATCCTTCCCGTATAGCCTCTTCCGTTAGCGAGGAAATCCAGAGCCGTTTCACCGGGGCCGGGCATTTTGCTTTCAGCAGCACCCAGCGCTGGATCAGTTCCCCCTCCTGCCCGGCGTCACCGCAGTTGATCACTTCTTCGCACTGGTGCACCAGGGTTTCGATCACTTTAAACTGTTTCTGCACACCCGAATTTTCGATCAGCTTGATGCCGAAATGGTTCGGGATGATGGGCAGGTCGCCCAGGCTCCAGGTTTTCCAGCCGGCCACATAATCGTGCGGCTCCTTGAGGGTGCAGAAATGCCCGAAGGTCCAGGTCACCTGGTACCCGTTCCCTTCATAATACCCGTCTTTCCGTTGCTTCGCACCCAGAATTTCGGCTATATCCCTTGCCACGCTTGGCTTTTCAGCAATGCATACTTTCATGTCCGATTGATCGCAAGGGCAAATGTAACAAAAAGCGGGGCGGTAAAAAATTGCGGGCGCACCGCCGCCAGAACATGATCGGGGGAGTAACATCGAGCAGGCCGGTGGCCGGACGCGTAATGAAACGGCTTTTCAATGCGGCGGGTGCGCGGGTATGGGACCACCGAAGCCGCCGGCCCGCAAAAGTTGTTTATGGAAAAAAGAAATATTCACATCTTTACAGCATGCACATCAGAACCGCCATCCTGATATCCATCGTATGCCTCGCCTGCAACGACAAAAAACCCGGCGCCCGCAAGGAGCCCCGCAGCGGCCCGCCCGCCGTTACCGCGCCGCCGCCCCTCAACGAAACGCGGCTGCGCAAAAAAGCGGTGGAACTGAAAAGGTTCGCCGCCACCGGCCGCTACAACACACGTTACGCATGTTTCATCGACTTCAGTGTATTTTCCGGCAGGCGCCGCTTTGTGCTGTACGACCTGCAGCGCGACAGCATCATTTCCCGCTCGCTGGTGGCGCATGGCCAGGGGCCGGATTTCCGTACCGAAGCAGTCGCGTTCTCCAATGAGCCCGGCAGCCGCTGCTCGTCGCCCGGCAAATACGCCATCGGCGCCAAATACAGCGGGCGCTTCGGCACCGCTTACAAACTGCACGGGCTCGATGCCAGCAATAACCAGGCGTATAAAAGATTCGTGGTGTTGCACGGGCACGACTGTGTGCCCTCTGTGGAAGTCAGCCACGGCATCTGCCGCAGCGACGGTTGCCCCACGCTCAACCCGGCCTATTTCTCCACCATACAGCCTTACCTCGACAGGAGCGCCAGGCCCATGCTGCTGTGGATTTACAGGTGATCGTGCACTACCAGGCGGCAGGGTAATTGCCTGCTGTGGTATTGTGTGGGCTCTTCCTCGTCCTTTTCCGACATCCGCTCAAACAAAATGCGCGCCGCTTCCTCCCCGATCTCGAACGAACTTTCTTCGATCGAGGCCAGCGGTTTATGATCGAGGTAATGCAGGATGGGCAGGTTGCCGAAACCGGTAAACCCGATCTTTTCCAGCAGTTCCGGCCGCTGCGTTTTCAGGTAATGCAGCGCTTCCAGCGTAATATAATTCTTGAAAGTAAAAATGCCCGTAGGTGGTTCAGCCAACTGCAGCAGCTCTTCCATCGCCCGGTAGGTGCCTTCGGGCGTAAGGTCCACCGCCTTCACCAGCTCTTCCCGGAACGGGATGCCGTTGGCCTCCAGCGCCGCTTTGTACCCTTCATAACGCGCGTGGCTGGTGCGCATGCCTTCCGGCCCCATCAGGTGCGCAATATGCCGGTGGCCTTTTTTGATGAGGAAATCCGTGGCGGCGAAACCGCCTTCATGGTTATCCGACGTCACAAAATCGAACATCCCCCCTTTCGGCTCGCGACCGATGCATACCACGGGAATGCCCATCTGCAGCAGCTTGCGGAACGGCTGCATGTCTACCGTGTTTTTGGTGACCGATACGATCACCCCGTCTACCCGGTGGCGCACCATCACATCCACGATCTTCTGCTCCGTGGCCACGTCTTCGTGCGACTGCGAAAGGATCACATGATATCCCCGCTGCTCCGCCACCGCCTCCACGCCGTTGATCGCGAAGGCATAATATTGATCCAGGATGTCAGGGATGATGAGCCCCAGCGTGAACGTCCTGCTCAGCTTGAAATGCCGCGCCGCCTCATTGGGCACGTAGTTCAGCTCCTGCGCCAGCGCCTTCACCCGCTCGCTCGTCAATGCACTGATCGACGGATCGTTGTTCAAGGCCTTCGACACCGTAGAAACCGACATATGCAGTTTCTTCGCTATATCCTTGATCGTTACCCCCTTTTTCATGGCTTCATATTACAAAAACTATTTCAAACGTTGTAAATGGATTTTAGTTATTTAAATCGATTGCAATTCATATATTGCTCCCGATAAATTTCACGTCATTTTTTAACCGTAACCATTCTTTAAAAAAACCGGCGCCGTGAACCCGGGCAACAGTGAAATATAGACAGCGCAAGTGTTTCACCATTTCTAAATCGAAAAAAATCACCGCATGACCACGTTCATCCGGAGAGCATGAATGATATGCTTTCCGCTGTTTAACACAATCCATACGTAGCAATCTATTCTCAAACCGTAAAACTGTTCTGCAAATGACGACTATTTCCGGTTGCGGGCATCCTGTGCCCGGCCCGGGCTGACACACGCTCATATCAATGCTGTATTTCAAAATGATGAATCGTAAAAACTGATCCGCCAACGGCTTTTTTTCCGGTAATGACCGGGCTATGCGCTTAAATTCCATTTATCAATCGTAAAACTGATCTCACAATGACTACTCTTATCAGGAACAGGCTGCTGTTGATGTATACGGCCTGTTTTACGCTGATCTTCATGCTCCTGGCGGGTTCCGCGGCACAGGCGCAGAACCGCAAAGTCAGCGGCACCGTCGTTGACCTGGGCGGCAAACCCGTACCCGGCGTAACGGTGGTGATCGAAGGCACCAACAAAGGCACCGCCACCGGCGCGGACGGAACGTTTACGCTCAACGATGTAGCGCCCGGGGCCACGTTATCTTTTTCTTTTATCGGTTACCAGACGCAGAAAGTCAAAGCCGGTTCGGGGCCGATGACCATCACCATCAGGGAGAACGCCACCGAGCTCGATCAACTGGTGGTAGTGGGTTACGGTACGCGGAAAAAAAGCGATGTGACCGGCGCCGTTTCGCAGGTGCAGGTGAGCAAACTTGAAAATGAAAATCCGGCCAGCGTGCAGGATGCGCTGCGCGGCAATATTTCCGGCCTCAGCGTGAGCACCAGCAATTCCGCCAAAGGCGGCGGCGACCTGGTGGTGCGCGGCCGTTCGTCCATTCACGCCAATCCTTCCCCGCTGATCGTGCTCGACGGGGTGATCTATCCCGGCGCGCTGAGCGACATTAACCCCAACGACATTCAGACCATCGACGTATTGAAAGACGCGAGCTCCGCCGCCGTATACGGCGCCAAATCGGCGAAAGGCGTGGTGCTCATCACCACTAAAAAAGGCAGCAAAAGCAAACCCACCATCACCCTGAACGCCAACACCGGCATTTCCACCCTCGCGATGGACCAGCCGCTGTACGACGGGCCCGGTTTCGTGCGCTGGCGCACCGATGTGATGAAAAGCATCAACGCCAGTGCGCAGCCTTACCGCTTCGACGACCCGCGCACGCTGCCGTCCAACATCACCATCGACCAGTGGAAGGCGTACGACAACTCACAGGGCGACCCGATCGACATCTGGATGACGCGCCTGAAAATATTCCCCGTGGAAGTGCGGAATTACAAAGCGGGCAAACAAACCGACTGGTACAGCCAGATGTGGCAGAGCGGCCTGCGGCAGGACTATACCGTGAGCATCTCCGGCCGGAAGGAAGACATCTCCTACTACATCAGCGCCGGCTATGTCAACAACGAAGGATTTATAGTAGGCGATAAATTCAAGACATTCCGGACCCGCATCAACGTGGAGGCCAAGGCCGCCAAATGGGCCGTGGTAGGCGTCAACATGCAGTTTGCGGACAGGGATGAAAGCCAGGTGCCGGTGGACTGGGGCCAGATGGTGAACGCCTCGCCCTGGGGAGAAAAATACAAAGACGACGGCGTGACGCTGCGCGACAGCCCGAACGACGACGTGGGCAACAACACCAACCCTTTTCTCAACAACGCCTACACCAACCGCCTCCAGAAATACAATACCCTCTTCGGCTCACTGTACCTGAAAGGCGACCTGCCGGCGGGTTTCTCTTACCAGGTGAACTTTACGCCCAACTTCGAGTTCGAGCGTTATTTCAACGCCAACTCCGCGAAAGACTTCCGGTATGCGGCCCGCAAGGGGTATGCCGTGAGAAGGGAGATGAACACCTACAACTGGCAGATCGATAACCTGCTGCGCTGGAACAAAACCTTCGGCGATCACGACTTCGATGTAACACTGCTGATGAATGCGGAGAAGTTCCAGTCGTGGCGCAACCAGATGGAAAACGAAGGTTTCGACCCGAACGATAACCTGAGCTGGCACAACATCGGCTCCGGCATCAAACCCGTGATCTCCAGCTTCGACTCCATCAGCACCGGCGACGCGCTGATGGCCCGTTTGAACTATGGTTTCCGGCAGAAATACCTGCTCACCGCCTCCATCCGCCGCGACGGCTACTCCGCGTTCGGGCAGCGCAACCCGCGCGCCAGCTTTCCGGCCATCGGCCTCGGCTGGGTGTTTACCAAAGAAAGTTTCGTGAACCTGCCCTGGCTCAACTTCGGTAAGCTGCGCGCTTCTTACGGCGTGAACGGCAACCGCGACATCGGCCGATACCTGGCCCTCTCCGACCTCAGCACGGGCAAGTACCAGTACGTAATGCCCAACGGCACCGTGGTGCTGGTATCGCAACTGTACGTAAACAGGATGGCCAACCCCAACCTCAAATGGGAAAAAGCCAATTCCTACAACCTCGGCCTCGACTTCTCGGCGCTGCGCGACCGTTTGAGCGGCTCCATCGAGGTGTATAACAAAATCACCAAAGACCTCCTGATCCTCCGCACCATCCCCGATGTGACCGGTTTCACGAACGTGATGGACAACCTCGGCGAGATACAGAACAAGGGCGTCGAGATCACCCTCAACAGCGTGAACGTGGAAACCAAAAGCGGCTTCCAGTGGCGCACCGGCTTCAACTTCACCCTCAACCGCAACAAGATCAACCACCTGTACGGCCCTGTAGACATCAAGGATGCCGACGGCAAGGTGATCGGCCGCGAGGAGCGCGACGATGTGGCTAACCGCCTCTTTATCGGGCACGATATGGATGAGATCTGGGACATGAAGATCCTCGGCATCTGGCAGCAGAGCGAAGCCGCCGAAGCCGCCAAATTCGGCGTGAAGCCGGGCGACTTCAAACTCCAGGATACCGATGGCGACGGCAAGTTTTCGGATAAAGACAAGATATTCCAGGGCTACCGTTCTCCCCGCTTCCGCTGGACGCTGCGCAACGACTTCTCGTACCGCAACTTCGAGCTCTCGTTCATGCTCTACTCCGCCTGGGGACAGAAAGAGATTTACAACGTCGCCAAAAACAACTCCGGTTTCATCGACCGTCAGAACTCTTACATCACGCCTTACTGGACGCCCGAGAACCCGATCAACGACCATGCCCGGCTGTTTTCCAACAACGGCAGCATTGCCTTCAACGTGTACCGCAAAGCTTCGTTCGTGCGCCTGAGCACCGTGGCGCTGGCTTACACCGTGCCGCGGAAACTGCTCGAACGCTTCGGCATCGAGTCGTTCAAACTGTACGGCAACGTGAGCAATGTGGCCATGTACCAGCCCGA
Source organism: Chitinophaga lutea (assembly GCF_003813775.1). NCBI lineage: Bacteria > Pseudomonadati > Bacteroidota > Chitinophagia > Chitinophagales > Chitinophagaceae > Chitinophaga > Chitinophaga lutea. Next base: position 752,106 of record NZ_RPDH01000002.1, read on the forward strand.
CTGGCATTTCTGGGACGCCGAGTACGCCTACACGGCCAATAACCCGCCGGCGCGGAATTATTCCCTGGGCTTAAATGTTACGTTCTAATCGTCAAAACTGATGCTGTTATGAAATTGATATTCAAATCTGCCCTGCTGGCAGTGACCATATGCGGAGCATCCGCCTGTAACAAGGACTGGCTGAAGCCCGAACCTTTATCTTTCTACGTACCCGATCTGACCTACACCGATCCCGCTTCCATGCGCGCCGCCCTTGTGGCATGCGCCCGCAACGCGCGGCTGGAGTACTACGGCGACAATCCGCCGATCCTCACCGAGATGCTTTTTTCCGAGGTGATCGTAGACGGCGTGACCGATAAATCAGGCCCGCCGCAGGATCTGAACCTGCTCATCACGCCCGACGGCGCGAACGAAAACAGCGCCGACCGCGCCCGTATCTATTATTACTGGAGCGAGGGCTACAAGGGCATCAAATACGCCAACACGGTGATACAGCGTATCGACGACGCAACGTACGCATCCCCTGCGGAACGCAATGCCATCCTCGGGTCCGCTTATTTCCACCGCGCGCTGCGCTACTACCGGCTCACGCACCAGTTCGGCGACGTACCGGCCATCATGAAAGAAATAAACGAACCGCAACTGGAATTCTACAGCACCAAACGCGACGTGATACTGGAATACATCAAAAAGGATCTCGATTCCGCCAAAAACTGGGTGTCCGACAACGTAAGCCGGGGCGAAGTGACCAAAGGCGCCGTGCTGCACCTGCTCACCAAGGTGAACCTGGCGCTGGGCAAATTCGACGAAGCCATCGCTTCCTCTACCGCACTGATCAACAGCGGCCCTTACGCCCTGATGAAACAGCCGTTCGGCGCCACCAAAAAGAACGTGATCTGGGATTTGCACCGGCCCGAGAACAAATCGCTCGGTGAAAATAAAGAAGGTGTGTTCATGATCATCGACCGGTTCGGCGACGGCGGTTATGAAACCGGGATGCGCATCATGCGCCAGGCCGTGCCGTACTGGGGCTCCAACATCAACACCCCTTCCGGTGTAAAAGGCACCAACGATAACGTGAACCCCGAGTTCGTGCAATCGAACCTCTACGGCCGCGGCATCGGGCGGTGCAGGCCCAGCAATTACAGCCAGTACGAAATCTGGACCGACCCCAACGACCTCCGGCATGCCAAAGGCAACTGGATGACCATGGAAGAGCTGCTGTACAATGAGCCGAACCTGAAAAAGAACAACGACCCTTATTATCTCAAGCCGCTCCAGCTGAAAAACAACAGCGGCGGCCTGTTGTGCACCGATACCATCCGCTGCTGGTACGGCTGGCCGCACTACAAGATCTTCGTGCCGGACACCGAAAACTCGCCCATGCAGGGCGGCCACACCGACTGGTATATGTTCCGCCTCGCCGAAACATACCTGCTCCGGGCCGAGGCGTATTACTGGAAAGGCGAGATGGGTCTTGCCGCGGCAGACGTCAACCAGGTGCGGCAGCGCGCACAATGCGCGCCCATCACCGCTGGCGATGTAAATATCGGCACCATTCTCGACGAGCGCGCACGGGAACTGTTTTTCGAAGAACCGCGTAAAACCGAGCTGACCCGCATCGCCTACATTTTCGCCCGCACCGGCAAACCGGCGTACAACGGCAAAGTGTACACGCTCGAGAACTTTTCGGACAACAACTTCTTTTACGACCGCGTGAAAGAAAAAAACAACTTCTACCGTGAAGGCATTGTGACCAATCACGGCGACAAATACACGATGAGCCCCTTCCACGTACTGTGGCCGGTGCCCACCAGATCGATACAGGCCAATTCGTACGGCGTCATCAACCAGAACAAAGGATATGTCGGTTATGAAGCCAACAGGCCCCCGCTGGATAAAATACCTGAATGATTGATACATGAGCGCTAACGTCACCGCCCCCAGTCTTTTCCAGACAACGGGGGCGGTCTTTTTTTCAGGTGAAACATTGATTTTTGATTTGTATTTTAGGGAACCAATTCCATGTCATGACACAGTTCAACATCAACCGCCGCCACTTTCTGAAAGGCGCCACCGCTTCCCTTGTTTTATCTGCTTTGGGCGCCGATGCGCTCGCGCTTGTCCATCCCGCCAAACCTTACCGTGTAGGGCTGATCGGCGCCGGCTGGTACGGCAAAAGCGACCTGTTCCGGCTCATACAGGTAGCGCCGGTGGAGGTGATCGCCCTCTGCGACGTGGACAAAAACATGCTGACGGAAGCCGGCAACATGGTGAGCCAGCGCCAGCCCTCCCGCAAAATACCGAAGCTCTACGGCGACTATCGCAAGATGCTGGCGGAAAACCAGCTCGACATTGTGCTGATCGGCAGCCCCGACCACTGGCATGCCCTCCAGGCCATCGAAGCCATGAAAGCGGGCGCGCACGTATATGTGCAGAAACCGATCAGTGTGGATGTGCTGGAAGGGGAAGCCATGGTAGCGGCAGCGCGTAAATACAAGCGGGTGGTGCAGGTAGGCACGCAGCGCAAAAGCACGCCCCACCTCATCGACGCGAAAAAGAACATCGTGGATGCGGGCCTGCTGGGCAAGGTATCGCACGTGGAAATGTGCTGCTATTATCACATGCGCGCCAACGGCAACCCGCCGGTACAGGCCGTGCCGGACTTCCTGGATTATGAAATGTGGACAGGGCCCGCTCCCCTGCGGCCTTACGACGGATTGCCGCACACCCGCTGGTGGCGCACGTTTTCCGAATACGGCAACGGCATCATGGGCGACATGTGCATCCACATGCTCGACACCGTGCGCTGGATGCTGCAGCTGGGCTGGCCTAAGCGCATCAGCTCCACCGGCGGCATTTATGTGCAGAAAGAAGGCAAATCCAATATAGCGGACACGCAAACCGCCATCTTCGAATACGACGGGCTCAACTGCGTGTGGCAGCACCGCACCTGGGGCACGCCCGTTGACCCGGATTATCCCTGGGCCTTCAAGATCTTCGGCGACAAAGGCACCCTCATGGCCAGCACCATGCGCTACGATTTTGTTCCGCAGGGCCAGGGAGAAAAGATCCATAAGGATGTGGTGTACGAAAAAGAAAAGTACCCCGAAGATGTGAACGAGCCCCGCATAGAGCTCAACGCCGCACCCGCCACGCGCCTGCATATGCTCGACTTCCTTGCGGCGATCGGCGCCAATGCCAGGCCTGTAGCAGATATTGAAGAAGGGCACATTTCAACCGCCAGCTGTATCATCGCCAACCTGTCGATGCAAACGGGCCGTCCGCTGGTCTACGATCCGGCACAGCGGATCATCGTGGGCGACCAGGAAGCGACTGCCTTGCTGAAGCGGCCCTACCGCCAGCCGTGGAAACATCCTTCGCTGACGCTTTGAGGAATTTCCAACGCAGCCTGAAGGGACGGCACCTGTTACCAGTAAACCCACCCGTTTTACGCTACCCTTCCCGTGGTTCAGGCATGTAATTGGCCTGGCAATGCCCGTTGCTGACATGAAGTTCCCGTTCACCTTTGATACAACGCCGGTGGTTGAAGCGCATGAATGACCGATCGGTTGCAGGCGTGTATTCCAGCTCACCTTTCGTACAACTCCAGCGGCAGCCCGTCCGGGTCGCTGAAGAACGTGAATTTCCTGCCGGTAAACTCGTCGATGCGCACCGGTTCGGTGATGACATCCTTTTGCCGGAGCGCTGCCGCGGCCGCTTCCACATCGTCCACCTCGAATGCAAGATGGCGCAGGCCACAGGCTTCCGGGCGGCTGGGGCGCGGCGGCGGATGGGGAAAGGAGAACAGTTCTATGATGTAATTATCCTGCAATGCCAGGTCGAGCTTGTAGGAATCCCGTTCCTGCCGGTATACTTCCCTGACGATCTTAAATCCCAGCACTTCCGTGTAGAACCGTTTCGAGGTTTCGTAGTGGCTGCAGATGATGGCGATATGATGCACTTTTTTGAGCGTAAGCATGTTCAAATGTAGCGGTAAAAAGTCAATGCCAGCAGGGTGTACCATTGAAGAAAATGGTGAATAAGGTCCTGAAATTCCCCGCAGATGTACGGACGGCGTTAACGTATAAGCGTTACCGTTCCCTTCCGGGAAAAGCGCCGGCCTTTGTAATCCACGCCCTGCACCATCCACACATAGGTGCCCGCATCCGCCGGCCGGCCTTTGAGCGTGCCATCCCAATACTGTTCCAGCGAACGGGCGCTGAATATTTCCTGACCCCAGCGATCCCATATCCTGAAAAATTCCAGTTGCGGCACGCCCGGCGCGTTCACCCTGAAGCGGTCGTTCACGCCGTCGTTATTGGGAGTAAAGGCGTTGGGCACATAAAACTCCGGGCCCTCGTACACTTTAACGGCCAGGTCGTCTTCATCGCGGCAGCCTTCCGGTGAAGTCACCACCAGGTGGTACTGCTGGTCTTTCTGCAGGATGGCCTGCGGATTGGGAATGTGCAGGTCGCTGAGGCCGGTGGAAGGCGTCCATGTGTAATACAGGTCTTCCCCGGTGGCGGTGGCGTTCAGCTGTAACGGCTGATTGCGCGCGATCACCGTATCGCGGCCGGCAAACAATTGCAGGTCTACCACAGCGGCCGTAACCGGGACTGCTGTGGCCACGCAGCCATCGCTGCTTACTGCATGGAGTTTCGCGGTGTGTTTGCCGCCGGCGGTATAAGTATATGACACGTTCTGATTGCGCAGGGTATCATTGGCCTCGAACGTCCAATACCACTGCCCCATGTTGACTGTCGGCGTTTCGTTCGTTCCTTTGAATTCAACTGGCTCGCCGATGCACACGTTTTTCGCCGTGGCGCTGATCACCGGCGTGGTAAAGACGTTCACGGGTTTGCTCACCTTATCGCCGCAACCTTCCTTGCTCACCACTTCCAGTTCTACCTGGTAGGTACCGGGCGTTGTATACGGCGCTATGGGCTGCTGGCCGCTGCCGGTTTGCCCGTTGCCCCAGTTCCATTTCCAGGTTTCGAGTGTGCCCACCGCCAGTTTGGAGCCGTCTTTCATTTGCAGCGGCTCGCCCAGGCACAGTTTGTCCGGGCTGAAATCGGCCTCCGGGTAGGAACCGATGGTGACGCTGCTTTTGAGGGTATCGGAAATACAGCCGCTGTTATCTTCTATCACCAGTTTTACATCGTATATCCCCGGCGCGGCATACAGGTGCGGCGGCGGCTGGATGCCGGTAAAAATGGTGCCGTCGCCCAGGTCCCAGCGGCGGCGGGTGATGGTGCCGAATGAACTGGAATTGTCGAGGAACTTCACCGGCGTGCCGTCGCACAGCACTTGCCCGCCGTCGAACGCATAGTCGGGCCGCAATGCCGCACAGAACTGCTGCACGTTGGACGAGCCGCCGGTAGAACCGGCAAACCCCCAGTATACCAACGGGTCGCCGCCGAAGATGTCGTTCACCAGATCTTTTGTGACGGACAACCGTAACTCCCCGTCCACGCTTACTTCCAGTGTTTGGGTGACCGCGTCCCATTTGACGCGGAAGAGGTGCCAGGTGCAGTCTTCGATATTCTCGCTGCTGGCGGTAACCGTAACGGGCCCGGCGAGGTTTTCAGGTTTGCTGTGATCGGAAATGCCGTTCATCTGAATGGCAAGATGGTCATAGGGCGGATCACTCTCGCTGCTGTTCTGGTAGGTATCGATCAGGATGCCCAGCGATGGCGATATACCGGCAAAGCCCAGCCCCTGCCCCGTTGCACCCAGATTGGTGCCTTTGGTTTGCAGGATGAACCCGATGCCGTCTGCCCCCGATCCGTCTTTACAACCGAGGTTGACGTCGAATACATAATTAAAGGATTGGGTGAGGTCGATCTTGTTTTTGTTCCAGACGGTGCCGCTGGCGTTCTGCACGTCCTGGGTGAGCACATAACAGTTACACGTCCGCTGAGTGGCAGCGCCATTCAGAATGTATGGCTGCTGCACCTGGGCGGTCGCGGTTCCGGAAAGGAGCAGGATGCAGATGAACGCGCATAAAACTTTTTTCATGATCCGTCGTGCAGGGCGTACGGACAAGATAAAACATCTTTCCCTGAATTCGGGTTATGATTTTAAAAAGTATAAATTCGCGATGGAAGGCTTTCCTGCCGTTTTTTTGCAGGCTGTCGCAAATAATACTCAAATGAGTATTTCATCTGCAGCCCTTACATACAAATGGTACTTGAATGAATATCCTGTATATCATGGGAAGCACCTCCATTACGATTTAAAAAATATACCAGCGAAATAAAATTTATGGAGTGGACGAACGCATCTACCTATCAGGCAGCACAGAAAGTATCGGGCGACATCGAGGCGCATTTCCTGCGGCATCTCGAATCCGCCCGTGAACAGGGAGAAGAAGAACTGGCGACGGCCCCGGGAAAGCTGCACATCGAATTGATGATCGATGTGGCTTTCTGGGCGAGCCTGCGGCGTGAAGAAGGATTGCCCACGCGTATCTCCATGGCTTTTTTACATCCGTCGCAGGCGGGGAAACCGCTGCTGTTCGAATACCGCATCCCGCTGTCGCCCAAAGCGCTTACCAAACTGGCGCCCGGTGTGGAGCGGGCGGGCGTGCACGTGGGTATCTGGTACGATGAGGAAGGATTGTACATCTGGGGCACCACCATCAAACTGCCCAATTTCTGTTTTGTGCTGGACGTATCCGAACCGGGGCTGCTGGTAGTCAAACACCGCCGTGCGGCGGGGTTGGGAAAATTCACCAATGTGGCGGTGCTGCGGGGCGACCAGGTGAAGGTGGTGGACGAAACCATCGGTGTGAACATGGACTGCCCCGGCATCCTGACATCGCTGCTGGGCATCAATGCCTCTCCTTTATGGAATCATCCCGTGAATGTGCTGATACAGATCGCCGTGTCGATGCGCGCGCACCGGCGGGGCGGCATCCTGCTGGTAGTGCCGGCGGGCGGCGACGGATGGAAGGAATCCATCATCCACCCGATGCAGTACCTCGTTTCTCCGGTGTTTTCGGGAGTGGCCGATCTCATCCGCAAAGACAGCAATATCGTCAGCGAAATATACTGGCAGAACGCCCTTCGCCGCGAAGTCGACAACATCACCGGCCTCACCGCGGTAGACGGCGCCACCATCATCAACAACCAGCACGAACTGCTGGCTTTCGGCGCCAAAATCACCCGCTCGTTCAACTCCACCGCCGTGGAAGAAGTATTGCTGACGGAACCGGTGATCGGCGGCAGCCCTGCCCTGCTCCACCCTTCCCGCATCGGCGGCACCCGGCATTTGTCTGCCGCCCAGTTCGTACACGACCAGAAAGACGCGCTGGCGCTGGTAGCTTCACAGGACGGGTATTTCACCGTGTTCTCCTGGTCCAAGCCCCGGCAGCTGATCATTGCGCACCGGATCGATATCCTGCTGATTTAGGGATGGGCCGCTGCTATCAGCCAAACGTGTTGATGGCCGCGGTACCTGCCGACGGCAGCTAAAAAGCATTACGGCGCCCTTGCGGGCGCCGCAGCAATATCGAATGCAAATACTCGTCCCTGTTCGCACTATTGAGCCGCCGCCGGGTCGCATCTGTCAATCTCCTCCCAGTTCTCCGGCAACCCTGCCCAGCCGCCGGATGCGCCGCAGCCACATATTGGTCTTCACGCCCAACTGAATGACCAGGATCAATATCGCACCCAGCAAGATCACCTGCTTTTCCATCGTGAAATCACTAACGCCGATACCCATGCTGAAGTACAGCAGAATAAAGACAGTGCTGACGCTCCGGAACAGGACGGACATCCAGGCATAGGTTTTTAATTCCTTCAGGCGGACGTTCAGCGCTTCCCGAAGGTTACCCGTACGGATAGCCCGACGGCTATTGAAATACCCGAATATGCTGTGCCCGATGACGAACAGCACGCCCACCACCAGCAATACATTGAACAGCACCGGCTTTCTGTCGCCATCGAATATGCTGTAATACATCAGCAGGAAAGCCGTAAAAAGCGACACCTCGATCACTACCTGCCTGCGCAATTGTCTGAGCACCGGGTGCCGGCCTTCGAGCAGCATTCCCTTCAGCTCTTCCTGCTTTTTGGGAGTAGCCGACATCGCCTGCCAGGCTGATTTTAATGGATCCATAATTTGGCAATTTTTTGTTTGATACGATTGAGTTTGACACCTACGTTGTTTTCGCTGATGCCGGTGATCTCCGCGATTTCACGGTAACTGAGGTCTTCGAGATACAGGGCAATGAGCGCCTTTTCCCCGTCGTTCAGCCGTTTCAGCGCCAGCATCAGCACCTCGGGCCCCAGGTTGTCCGGCGGGCCCGCGCTTTGTTCCGGCAGTACCTCCGGGTACACAATGCGGGGCTGTTTTTTGCGGTAGGCCGCAATGGCCGTGGTGAGCGCCACCCGGTACATCCAGGTGGTGAACGCCGCCTGCCCGGAAAAACCCGGCAGCGACTTCCACAGCTGGTAAACGATTTCCTGAAACAGGTCTTCCCGGTCTTCCTTCGAATCGCGGTACAGGCGGCATATCTTGTAGATGATACCCTGGTGCCGGTCGATCAGCTGTAAAAATTCCGATTCATGCATACGGAAACGTTAGTTGCACGAAATGTAAAAAACTTACAGCTGCCGGGAAGAAAGTTTTTGGGGCATCGCACCTGCCGGCTGAGGGGCTACCCGGATGAAATCATCACGTAGCCGGAAAATGCCACTCCAAAACAGCCTTGCCGCCCATCATTCCCGCCCCTGTTTCCCGCAACCGGAATAATTTTATTCTCTATCTTAGGCACAGATATGACACAAAGTACAATCGACAGCTTAAGGGAAGCCCTCCGGTTCTCGCCGGATAACGTGCCTTTGCGCCTTCACCTTGCGGAAACACTGCTGCACCTCGACCGGCTGGAAGAAGCGGAAAAAGAATTCAGGGAAGTACTGGCCAGGGAACAACAGGTAAAAGCCCTCGCCGGTCTCGCTCATGTATATTTCAAAAAGGCGGCCTACGCCACCTGCAACGTGATACTCGAAGACGTGCTCCGCCAGGACCCTGACAATCTCGACGTGCTGGTGCTCTACACCCGCTCGTCGCTGCGCGAAAACGCCTGGGACAATGCCCGGGAAACCTACCAGCACATCCTGCAGCTGCAGCCCGGCTTCACCGACGAGGAGCTCGACGGCAAGCTGCGTGTGAGAGGACAGGCCGGCCCCGCCGAAGAAGCGGACGAAGAAGAAATCTCCTACTTCATGCAAAAGCCCGGTGTGGATTTTTCGCATGTGAGCGGAATGGAGCAGGTGAAAAAGGAAATCGACTTCAAAATCATACAACCGCTCAAACACCCGGAGCTCTATAAAGCCTACGGCAAAAAAACCGGCGGCAGCATTCTGCTGTACGGTCCTCCCGGATGCGGTAAAACCATGATCGCCAGGGCTACGGCCGGCCAGGTGAACGCGCCTTTCATCAACGTGGGGCTGAGCGAGATACTGGATATGTGGATGGGCAACAGCGAAAAGAACCTGCACGGCATATTCGAATACGCCCGCCAGCATACGCCCTGTGTACTGTTTTTTGACGAGATCGACGCCCTGGGCGCCAGCCGCAGCGATATGAAACAAAGCGCCGGCCGCAATCTCATCAACCAGTTTTTGCAGGAGCTCGACGGGGTGGAAAACGACAACACCGGCATCCTCATCCTCGGCGCCACCAATCTTCCCTGGCACCTCGACCCGGCTTTCCGCCGGCCCGGGCGCTTCGACCGTATGATATTCGTGCCCCCGCCGGACCAGCCGGCCAGAACGGCCATGTTCCAAAGTAAATTAAAAGACCGCCCAACGGAAAATATTGATTTTGAGCAGCTTAGTAAAATTACGCCGGAGTTCTCCGGTGCGGATATCGAAGCGGTGATCGACATCGCCATTGAAGAAAAACTTGAAGCCGCCCTCAAGGAAGGCGTGCCGCAACCGATCAGGACGAAAGACCTGGTGAACGCCGCCAAAAAGCACAAGGCAAGCACCCGGGAATGGTTCGCCATCGCCAAAAACTTCGCCCTGTACGCCAACGATGCCGGTTTGTACGACGACATCCTTCATTACCTGAAAATCAAGAAATAGATGGACCCGATGCTGCAACGCGCCGCGCTGCTTTTGCGCCAGCATAAATACAAGGAGGCCGAAGCGATACTGGGCCGGCTGATGACAGAGCGGCCCGATGACGTAGAAGTGATGGCGTTTTATGTGGATGCGCTGATCATCATGGATCAGCACGAAAAAGCGATGAAACTGGTGCACACCGCCATGGGGCTGCGCCCGGATTTCGGGCACCTGTACTACCAGCGCGCCCGCATCCGCATGCACAACCAGGAGCCTTACGAAGGCATCGAACAGGACCTCGAACAGGCCATCGCCCTCGACCCGCTGGAGGCGGATTATTTCGCCATGTACGCATTGGTGAAGATGGACCGCAAGCAGTTCGCCAAAGCGCAGGAACTGGCGGAATCCGCCCTGGAAGTGGACCCCGAAAACATCATGGCCCTCAATGCCCGCAGCATGGCCTTGCTGAAACAGGGCCGCAAGGAAGAATCTTTCGATACCATCGAGGGCGCCTTCCGTCACGACCCGCAGAACGCGTTCACCCATGCCAACCACGGCTGGGGCCTCCTCGAAAAAGGCTCGGCCAGGGAAGCGCTGCATCATTTCAGTGAGGCGCTGCGCATCGATCCGAACATGGAGCTGGCGCAATCAGGCATGCTCGAAGCCCTGAAAGCGCGGTATTTCCTGTACCGCATTTTCATGAAATTCAACTTCTGGCTGGGCAACCTCACCGCCAAATACCAATGGGGCGTACTAATCGGTTTATACCTGGCAATCAGAGGATTACGGTCGGTTATTGCATCCTATCCTTCAGCCGAACCGTTCGCCTTCCCCGTGTTGATACTGTTGCTGGTATTTGCCTTCTCCACCTGGATCATCACGCCGGTGAGCAACCTTTTCCTGCGGCTGAACAGATACGGCAAACACCTCCTCGACGGCAAAGCCCGGCTGTCGTCGAACTTCGTCGGCATCAGCGTGCTGATCGCCCTCACCGGTGGCGCCGCATGGCTGGCGACGCAGTCGGAGCCCTGGCAGGCCGTGTTTTTCTTCGGCCTTACCATGATGATACCGCTGGGCACCATGCTGCTGCCGGAGCGCCGCGCGGCGGTACTGGTGGCCTACACGATCGGGATGGCGCTGATCGGCGTGGCGGCGATCGCCACGGCCTTCATCAGCGGCACGCTGTTCAATGCGTACACGGGCGTGTACATGGTGGCCTTATTCATTTACCAGTGGGTGGCCAACGCCATGATGATCAAACAAAGTAACCGTTAAAGAGATGAGTAATACAACACCGATATCTTTCCAGGAGTTGCCGTCGAGGCAGACCGTACCGGGCATGACCGGCCGTTTTATCCATGGCGAACAGCATACGCTGGCTTACTGGGAAGCGGAAGCCGGCACGGTACTGCCGGTGCACCAGCACCCGCACGAACAGATGACCTATGTACTGTCCGGCACGCTGGAAATGGAACTGAACGGCGTCAAACATACGCTGCAGGCGCACGATGTGGTGGTGATACCGCCCCACACGCCGCATGGCGGCTATGCCGTTACGGCGTGCAGGCTGATCGATTCATTCGCCCCCGTGAGGGAAGATTACAAATAAACTATGCGCACTTTACTCCACTGTCTGCTTTTTTGCTGCCTGCCGGTACTGGCCGCGGCGCAGGACACCCTATTCCGCTTCGCCCTGGTCACCGACACGCACGTAGGCGTGCAGACGGGCCAGGAAGACCTCGAACGCACGGTTGCCGATCTCAACAACCAGCCGCAGCTCGACTTCGTGATTTTCTCCGGCGATGTGACCGAGTTCGGCACCGACCAGGAACTACAACTGGCCAAAAGCATCATCAGCCGGCTGCAGAAACCCTGGTACATCATTCCCGGCAACCACGACACCAAATGGTCCGAAAGCGGCTGCAATTCGTTCCGTACCGTCTTCGGCGACGAAACCTTCAGCTTTGTGCACAAAGGATACTGGTTCATCGGCACCAACTGCGGCCCCAACATGCGGATGGGCCCCGGGCAGGTGCCGCGCGAAAACCTCGTGTGGCTCGACGAACAGCTGAAAAAACCGCAGTACAGACAATTGCCGGTGATCTATGTGAACCACTACCCGCAGGACGAAGGACTGAACAACTGGTTCGATGTGCTCGACCGCCTGCGCGGCCGCGACGTGAAAGTGATGCTCTGCGGGCACGGCCATGCGAACAAAGCTTATAACTGGGAAGGTAAACCCGGTGTGATGTGCCGCTCCAACCTGCGCGCGAAAGCGGACATCGGCGGGTACAACATCGTGTCGCTGACGGCGGATTCTATCTACTTCAACGAACGCCGGCCCGGCGTCCGCACGTTGCCCGCCTGGCACCGTGTAGCGCAGCAGGGCCATGCCTGGATGAAAAATCCGCCGCGCCCCTCCTACGCCGTGAACGATACCTTCCCGCAGGTGAAGGTGAAGTGGATGGTGCAGGAAGCCGGTGATATGGGCAGCGCCGTGGCCGTTAACGGCAACCAGGTGATCTATACCAACACCAATGGCGGCATCAGCGCGGTGCAGCTGTCTACCGGCAAAAAACAATGGACGTTCGCCACCGGCGGGAAAATATATGCCACGCCGTTAGTGCACGGGCAATATGTGGTAGTGCCTTCCACCGACGGCTACGTGTACTGCCTGCAAACGCGTAACGGCCGCCTGGCCTGGAAGCAGCCTACCGGCAAAGCCATGGTATCGTCTGCCACCCTGTACAACGGCGCCGCCATCGTGGCCGGGTCCGACGGGCATTGCAGGGCCTGGGACATTCCCACCGGCCGCCTCCGGTGGGATTTCGACAGCGTGAAAGGTTTCGTGGAAACACGGCCCATGGTGTATCGCGACAAAATATATTTCGGCTCCTGGGGCAATTATTTTTATGCGCTGGATGCCAATACCGGCGCTCTCAGCTGGCGCTGGACCAACGGCGCCTCCAGCCGGATGTTCTCCCCGGCGGCCTGCTGGCCGGTAGCGGCGGACGGCAAGGCGTTCCTCGTCAGCCCCGACCGGTACATGACGGTGCTCGATACCGACAGCGGCCGCGAGATCTGGCGCGTGCAGGACACGGCGAACAATGTGCGGGAATCGATGGGCATTTCGGCGGACAGCAGCCGCATCTATGCCAAAACCATGCAGGGCCGCGTGATTGCGCTGAACGCCCGCAGCGGACAAAGGGAGTTGCTGTGGAAATCGCCGCTGGAGCTGGGCTATGAAATCTGCCCTTCGCCCATCAACGAACTAAACGGCATCGTGTACATCGCCGGGCAATCCGGAGTGGTGACCGCACTGTCCGCCAAAGACGGCAGCCGGGTATGGCAGCATAAATTTTCCAATTGTCTTGTCAATACCGTGCAGCCGGTCAATGCCACCACAGTGATCGCCTCTTCGATGGACGGCCGGCTGATCTGCCTGGAAGTAAAAGGTAATTGACGTTACACCTGGTCGAACCCGGCCGGGTAGATCACCCTGCCGGAAACGCCCTCCAGTGCACCGGGCTGCAGTTCCAGCGCCATAAAATTCTCGTCCGGCACCTCGTAGGCGGTTGTGATGCCCCACCGGGAGGCCGGCGCGAAACCGAATTTCGGGTAGTATTGCGCATGGCCGAGCACGATCACCGAGCCATATCCCAGTTCCTTTGCGGCCTTTAACCCGTCGTGCATCAGCTGGCTGCCGATGCCGGAATATTGCAGTACCGGCAGCGCGGCCATCGGTGCGAGGGCGAGACTGCCGAACACCTGGCCGTTATCCGCCGCAATTTTCAGTTTCGTGAACAGGATATGTCCTACGATATCACCGTTCAGCTCCGCTACCAGCGAAAGCTCCGGGATGTAATGCTCACTTTCCCGCAGCAGGTCTACCAGCCTGCTTTCGTTCTCCTGCTCAAAAGCAGCGGCGTGGAGAGCGTACACGGCGGCTTTATCCGCCGCCTTTTCGGGACGTATCAACAATTTCATACAGGCAAAATAGGGATATTTGACGGCTTGTTCATACACAGAACGTGGTATGCCGACGAGCCGTAAAGGATTGTCAGGGCTCACTGCCATGACCCATAAACGGCGTATAAAAAAGGCCGCACCTTGCGGCACGGCCTTTCATTATTATAGCAGCATTTCCCGGCCCTTCTTTTCAGGCAACGGGGAAAGATGTTTACAGGTTCGCAATCACCTTATCCTTCGGATACTTCACCGAATAACTCAGCCGCACTTTTTTCGTTTCGCCGGGCGCAATGCTCAGTTTCCAGGTCAGTACGCCGTTTTCGGTGTTCACCGCGGCATCGGACGACTCCAGCAGTTCCACTTCCATGTTTTTGTCGGTGGAGATCGGGTACTGGTCTTTGAGCAGCATATTGATCGCTTCTTTTTTGGCGTTCCGCACCCGTATTTCGTAAGTGAACACCTGGCGCTTCTGGTTGCCGAAGAATTTCACACCCGCCACGTCGGTGATTTTTTCCCGTTTTACGATCACCTTTTTATCGCGGCCCACGCTCAGGTTGAGGGTGTCGCCGGTGGCGTTCGGGTCGATGTACGATTTGCCGGCGTACATGTTTTCGAAGATGATGTTCGCCTCACCCGGCAGCAGGTTCAGCCTTTCATACTCCGTGATCTCCGCCATGAGAAACGCATCGGGATCGAGTTTGGGCACTGCGTAATATTTGTATTTCGCGGGTTGGGTGAATTCCTTCAGCGTTACGCTGTGCTGTTTGTTGTTGGACGCGATGTCGTACGGGATATCGATGTCGAACGTAGCGCTCAGCTGGTTTTCGTTCTGGGTGGTGTACGCATCCACTCCGCCCGCCGCATCGGCAGCCACTGGCGGCGGCGGGGGCGCCATCATGGGGGCGCGGCTTTCCAGGCTCTGGATGGTGTTCTGGTAAGCCTGGCGTTTGGCCATCGCCATCTGCACCGGCAGCGCGTAACGCAGGAACCAGGCGGACATCACCGGCGCGGTGCCGTTCTGGGAAGGATTGCCGGTAGACAGGGTGAGCTTTACTTTCTTCCAGTCGATGCCCGTGCCCTGCATCACATTGGCCTTGTACACGATCTTCAGCGGGTCGGCGGCATTGTCTGCACGGAGGTCGTAATAAACCGTCCAGTGCGCGTTCGGCGTGAGGTAATTGATGGCAAAGTCGGTCGTTACCGCATTGTTCGCCAGCACCTGCAGAAGCAGCTGTCCACCGGAAGCATCCGGGTTATCGGCCAGTTCCTTGAGCTGCTGCGCCAGGCGGTCGACCTGCTTCTGCTGCCCGGCTTCTTTTTCCAGCAGCAGCGCCACGCTGTTTTTCAGTTCCACCTGTTTGTTTTTATAATATTCGGCCAGCTTCATCAGTTCCGACACGGAGGTGCCGGCCGTGCCGCTTTTGAGTTCCTGGTTTTTATCGAGCAGCGCCATCGTCCCTTCTTCCGAGGTACGCAGGTTCCGTGTTCTGGTCAGGTCCCGCTGCGCGGCCTTCAGGCTGTCTTCCAGCTTCAGGTACGCCGGGCTTTTGGCCTCATTGTTCAGAAAGTTGCGCGCAAAGGTCGCGGACATGATGGTGATGCCCGGTCCGGTAGCGATCTGTACGCTGTTTTCGTCCAGCGCATTGGCGACGTTGTTGATCACCACCTGGCTGGTGCCTTTGGGCAGGGTTACCCGGGCCTTGTGGGTCAGTTCCGCGCCCACCCTGAAAACAGTGGCGGATTCGAGGCCGGCATTGAACACCGCAGGGGCCTGTGCGGCGGCGCCCGAAGCGCACAAAACGGCAGCAGATAACAGTAAGTACTTCATAAAAAACGCTGTTTTTAGGGTAAGGATGCAATATTAGTTAAAATTGCATATGCCCCTCCCCGTAGCCCCTGCCTAAAGAATTGTTAAAGTTAAACGGGCGGGCGGCGTTCATGATAAATATCATCCCCAGCCCCACGGGATTCAGTAAATTTGCCCTACACCAAAACGAAAAGCGATGAAAAGATTAATCCTCTCACTATCCGTAGTTGGTATGGGCCTGTTCAGCACTGCGGCGTTTGCCCAAAACGGCGTATACCTCACCGCAGCCGATTTCGCCAGTAAAAAATTAAGCTACAACGACGTGAATGCCCACATTCCTTTCCGTTATGGCAAAGTGAAAGTGAACGACGGCAACCGGACGCTGCTGCTCGACAAAAAAGACGTGTACGGCTACCGCCAGGGAAACCAGGATTACCGCATCATCGGCAACCATTCCTATAAAGTGATGGACGCCGCCCACTTCCCGATTTACAGCCGCGTTGTGGAAACCTCCAAAGGCAAAGGCCGTATTTCCGAAACGCAGTATTTTTTCAGTGCGGCGCCCGGCAGCGAACTGCAGCCGCTCACCATCGCGAACCTGAAAAGAGCGTTCCCGGACAATGACCGTTTCCACCAGTTGCTCGACCTGCAGTTCCGCCACGACCAGGAACTGGTGTGGTACGACGACTTTTCGAAAGTTTACAAAGTGAAATCCATCTATACACAAGCGATCTAGTTGTTTTTAAGGTTATCAGTCGATGCGGGCGCCTGTACAGGCGCCCGTTTTTTATTGCACGGGCGGTCTTTTTTTTATATTTTGTACGCTTCACCCGGAAACTAACGACTGTGCGACTCATTCCATGTTTACTCATCTGCCTGTGCTGCCTCCAGCTGCAGGCCCAGAAAAAGAACGGCGCTTACCAGCTTCACATCCGAAAGGCCAGCTCCCCCATCAAAATCGACGGCGTTGCCGATGAGCAGGCCTGGCGCGATGCGGAAGCGGCCTCCGACTTTTTCATGATCCTGCCCATGGACACGAGTTTCGCCAAAGTACGCACCGACGTGCGGATGGCGTACGACCAGCAGAACATCTACCTGCTGGTGGAAAACTTCAACGGTGCGCCGGGCCCGTACATGGTGGAATCCCTCCGCCGCGACTTCGCCTTCCTCAAAAACGACAACTTCCTCCTGTTTATGGATCCCTTCGACGACCAGACCAACGGTTTCTCCTTCGGCGCCAATGCCGCCGGCGCGCAGTGGGACGGGCTGATGTACGACGGCGGCAAGGTGGATCTCAGCTGGGACAACAAATGGCATTCCGTGGTGAAGAACTATCCCGACAAATGGGTGTTCGAAGCCGTCATCCCTTTTAAATCCATCCGGTACAAAAAAGGGATTACGCAGTGGGGCATCAACTTCGGCCGCAACGATCTCAAAACCACCGAAAAAAGCAGCTGGGCGCCCGTGCCGCGGCAGTTCCCGTCCGCATCGCTGGCCTATACCGGCGTACTGGTGTGGGATGTGCCGCCGCCCGACCCCGGCGCCAACATCTCGCTGATTCCTTACCTGCTGGGTGGCATCAACAAAGACTACCAAAGCGGCAAGCCGGAAAAGTGGCGCGGAGACGCCGGGCTCGACGCCAAGATCGCCGTTACCTCGTCCCTCAATCTCGACCTGACGGTGAATCCCGATTTTTCGCAGGTGGACGTGGATAAACAGGTGACCAACCTCGACCGTTTCGAGCTGTTTTTCCCCGAGCGGCGCCAGTTTTTCCTCGAAAACGGCGACCAGTTCACCAACTTCGGCTACGCCGGCATCCGCCCTTTCTTTTCGCGGCGTATAGGCCTGGGCGTGCCCATTCATTTCGGTGCGAGGTTAAGCGGTAAACTGAATAAAGACTGGCGGCTGGGGGTGATGAACATGCAAACCGGCAGCCAGTCCGCCACGTCGCTGCCGGCCCAGAACTTCACCGTAGCCGCGTTGCAACGCAGGGTGTTCGCGCGCTCGAACGTGGGGTTCCTCGCCATCAACAAGGAATCGATCAATTACAATCCCGATAAGGCCGCGCCCGGCGCGCCGGTGTATTCCCGCTATAACCGCAACTTCGGCCTGGAATACAACCTTGCCTCCGCCAATAACTTCTGGACCGGCAAGGCCATGATGCTGAAGTCGTTCAGTCCGGGTAAATCCGGCGCCGACTGGGCCCACGCCGCCAACCTGCAATACACCAGCCGCCAGTGGAACATCAGCTGGCAGCACGAATACGTCGGGAAAAACTATACCGCCGAAGTGGGCTACGTGCCGCGTACCGGCTACATCAAACTGGTGCCGCAGATCACCCGCCTCTTTTTCCCGAAAAACGGGCCGGTGCTGAGCCACGGCCCGCAGATCACCTCCACCAGCTTCTTCGACGAAAAAATGCGGCGGACGGATAACGAACTGCTGACCTCCTACGGCCTCGTGTTCAGGAACCGGAACACGCTGACGCTCTGGGGCTCCAATACCTACATCAAGCTGCTGCAGCCTTTCGACCCTGTGAACATCCGGAAAGACAGCCTGGCCGCCGGTACGCAGCACAACTGGAACACGGTGGGCGCAGACTATGTTTCCAAACCGCAGAGTTTGTTCACTTATTCGCTCAGCGCGCGGTACGGTGGTTATTATGCAGACGGGAAGCGGCTGACGTTTACCGGCGAATTCGGGTACCGTTTTCAGCCTTTCGTGAGCATCGCCCTCAGCGCCAACTACAACAAACTGGATCTGCCACAGCCCTGGGGCCGCAACGACTTCTGGCTGGTAGGCCCCCGGCTCGACGTGACCATGACCAACACGCTTTTTTTCACCGGGTTCATGCAGTACAACGAACAGATGAAGAACATGAACCTGAACACCCGTTTTCAGTGGCGTTACAGGCCCGCCTCCGACCTGTTCATCGTGTATACAGACAACTACCTGCCCGAGCCTTTTTATGTCAAGAACCGGGCATTGGTGGTGAAGCTCGTGTACTGGCTGAATATTTAAACTGGAACGCCCAGTTGACCGGGTGCATGTCCGCCCCGTCATTCCGCAAAGTCGGCCTTCAACGAAGGATGAACGAAGCTTCCCTGGAGGAGTAACGAAGGAATACCCCGGAGTTGATCGTTCGTTGGAGGTTCGTTCATCCTTCGTTGAAGCTTCGTTGAACTCCCGGGTGGGGCGTATCGTTGCGTAACGGGTTTACGTCCGGAGAAACAGTCCGGACGAAGGTTTACATCGTTGTCATTCATCCGCATAGCGGTTTGCAGGATGGGCCATACCGCTGAAAATACAGGCTGATGAACGGTTTCTCCCGTAAAAACCCTATATTATAGTAAATTCCCCGCCATGAAAAGCTTTTTCCGGATAAAGACCAAGTTCAAGGTGTGTTGTCTGTTTATTGTGATTATAGTACTGGTGCTGCTCAACAACCTGCGGGAGCGGAAAAGCATCAACCGGCTCGACCATTCCATCTCCGCCATTTACCAGGACCGGTTGCTGCCGGCCACTTACCTCTACGGTATAGCCAACCACCTGTACGAACAGCGCCTGATGGGCAGCGACGGGCATCCTGCGGCCATCGACAGCCTCGTTACCGTCTATGAAAGAACGTACCTCACACCCGATGAAAAGAAACAGTGGGTATCGTTCAAAGATCACCTTGCCCGGTACCGCGCCACTGCCGCCGCCGGCGATACGCTGGCCATGATGCGGGAGTTCCAGCTCACCATCAACAACCTGAACGCCCTCAGCAGCATCCAGATCGGCGAAGGCAAGCTGCTGCAAACCGATTCCAAAAGCATCGTGAGCGGCTCTACCCTCAGCTCCAAACTGGAGCTCACCCTGCTCATCATCCTGGGCGTGCTGGCGATTGTACTGCTCGGGCTCACGGAGAAGGCGTTTAACCCGGCTGAACACCAGAGTCTGAACTAAAATCCCTTACCTTTATACCTCATTTTTCAAGAGGAAAAGCGTAGCGGATGACAAACATTAAACTGAGCATACTCGACCAGTCGCACGTACGGCTGGGGAGTACCACACGGGAAGCCCTGCTGGAAACACAAGCCCTTGCACAACTCGCCGATCAACTGGGATATTACCGCTTCTGGGTATCCGAACATCATAACATTACGAGCATTGCCGGCTCCACGCCGGAAGTACTGCTGGCTAACCTCGGCGCACACACGCAGCGCATCAGGCTGGGCGCGGCGGGCATCATGCTGCCCAATCACAGCGCGCTGAAAGTGGCGGAGAATTTCCGCATGCTGGAAGCCCTCCAGCCCGGCCGGATAGACCTCGGCGTGGGGCGCGCACCCGGCGGCGACCGGTTGACGGCACGATTGCTGAACCCGCAGAATACCTTCAGCGAAAAAGACTTTATCCAGCAGATCGTGGACCTGCAGCATTTTATGGCCGACGATGCGCCCGAAGGCAGCATCTACGAAAAAGTGAAAGCCATGCCGCAGGCGGAAACCATCCCGCCCATCTGGCTGCTCACGTCGAGCGGCGGCAGCGCCAACATCGCCGCGCATTTCGGAACGGCGCTGTCTTTCGCCCACTTCATCAACCCGAAGGGCGGCCCGGAAACCGTAGCGCAATACCGCGCGGATTTCAAACCCTCCGCGCAACTGAAAAAGCCCATGGCCAACTTCGGCATTTTCGCCTTTTGCCATGAAGATGAAAATGAAGTGTTCAGGTGGCAGGCGGAATTCGATTACCGGTTGCTCCACATCGAAAGAGGCCGCGACATGCCCCTGCCTTCTTACGAAGAAATCGCGGAAATGGAATACATGCCCGACGAACAGCTTCGCATCAACTTCAACCGCGGCCGGATGATCTGCGGCACGCCGGAACAGATGCGGCAACAAATCGAAAGGCTGACGGCGGCGTATGATGTGGACGAAATCGTGCTGTGCACCATCGCCGAAAACGCGGAGCACCGCTTCAATTCTTTCCGGTTGCTGGCCCGGGAATTCGGACTTTAACATTTTGATAAGGTTACCTTTTACGGGCGTTGCGTATAAACAGGAAATCCACCTTTATGCGCAGACCTTCTATCTATTGGGTAGCAATACCCCTTGTGACCCTTTTTGCCTGTGGGCAACAATACAACCGGGAGGCGACCACCGTGCAGGAAGTTACGCCCCTTCAATCCGAAGCCAGAAAAAGAATCAAAACCGCGGACCTGCGTTGCCGCGTCACCGACGTGTTCAAAGCCACCGCCGCCCTTGAAAAAATGGTGTATGGCGTTGAAGGCGTGGTAACGGAAAGCACGCTGGAAAACGAAGTGCTGGCGCAGCACACCCTTCCCTACTCCGCTGACTCGGTCAAACAGGTGAAACGCTACACACCCGTGGCCAGTCTTACGTTGCGCGTGCCCTCCGCACACCTCGATTCCGTGGTGACCACCCTCACGTCGATGGCGGCGTTCATCGAGCACCGGCGGTTGAAAGACCAGGACGTTTCGCTGGAGTACGAGCGCAACGCGATGAAAAATGAAGTGCTCGCACAGCAGCAGGAAACGCGGGAAACCACGCACACCAAAATGAACAAGGAACTGGAAGTGACGCAGTACCAGCACAACAAAACCAATGAGTATGTAGACCGTGCGATCAACAATCTCAGCATCCTCGAAAACACCGCGTTCAGCACCATCACCGTGCAACTGTTCCAGCCCGAAGTGGCGGACGTGCAGGTGATCGCCAACCCGGAACACTTATCCAGGGCGGGCTTCGGCACGGCCTCCGTGAATGCGCTGCGCACCGGCGTGGAAGTGTTCAGGGGCCTCGCGCTGTTCATTCTGCAGATCTGGCCGTTGTGGATCATCGCGATCATCGGCTGGGTATTGTACCGGAAGTACAGCAGGAAGTGGGCGACGAAAAAAACGACGCAGGCTTTGTAGGCGACAAAGTGGATCATCTCGATCATCGGCTGGGTGTTATACAGAAAGTACAACAGAAAGTGGGCGCCGAAGAAAACGACGCAGACAAAAATGCAGGTATATTGATGCGCCCCGGAAGTCCGGAAGGATCAATCATGCAATTCAACGGCTTGAGCCCGGTAAAGTACCGGGCTCAAGCTTTTTTATCTGGTCACAGCCGTTAGTGAAAACGGCACATGGCAGTGCATGAACTTCAGTAATGCGGGATTGTATTGAATGATCGATTTCCGTTCATGCTTTCATGCGATTATCCCTTCACCAGCCGCAGCTTTTCCCCGGCTTTTGTTTTGAGCGTAAACACATGTCCGCTCACCGTTTCCGCCTTTTTTCCATTCCTTATAACTTTGACGGGGTTTCCGTTCCAGGGGTTTTCCATTTCAAGGTTGCGGCCTTTTTCACTGACGATATCGACCTGCCGCACTGTTCCGCCGGATAATACACTGCTCACCACAAACGCGCCGTATGCCCGCAACTGGTGAAAAGATGCGTTGCGTTTGCGGTTCCAGTTCGGGAATACCCGCACGCGGCCTTCGTAGCTTTGCAGCAGCATTTCGTTGACCGTTAAAGGAACGGCGGCCAGTGTTTCGGTGCCTCCGCCTGATTGGGTAATCCAGCCGTTGGGTAATGACGACGCCCTGATGCGGTCTTTGAGCTGCTGCAGGATGTCGTCCGCATCATACCCAACCCGCACCGCGCCGGGGAAACAGGTCTCGATGCCGTTGCCGAGCGTATTGCCCCACTCCCCCGGCTGCTGCATCCTGTCTTTCCAGTGGCGCACATCGCTCAGTAAAATCGCATTAAACGCCGGATCCGTTACAGGGCCGCATACTTCACCCGGCAATATGAGCCCGTGAATGGAAACACGCGCCAGGCCCATGGCGCGGCTGTGCCATTCGGCAGGACTCCTTTCCACGCTTTTCAGCCGCACCCGGCCGTCTATCTCCTGCGTAGGGAATGGCGCGAGGTGGGTGACGATATGCCGCCACTTCTCGCGGCGCGCCGCATCCGTTTGTAAAACGGCGCTCACTTCCAGCATGCCTTTGAACAGCATTTTAACGAGGCCCAGGGACAGCGTGGAATTGTAATCCCCGAGCATATGCCGCCACTGGCCTTTATTGCGCAGGTTGGGCATCACTTCGCCGTAGTGATCGTTCTCGATCACGTACCGCCCGTTTTCCAGCTTCAGGTAGTCTTCCCAGAAATCGGCGCAGGCCAGCAGGAAAGGATAAACGCGGCGGGCGTACGTTTCATCGTAGGTGCTATAGAAACGCATCAGCATGTTGGCCGCCCCAAACACCGCGTTGATTTTCTGCCCGAGGAATTTGTACCCGCTGTCGATCGTGTTTTCGCGGGTGGCGTAGCGTTTTTCCATTTCGTCGGGCGTAAGCGGCCAGCGGGTGGTGCAGAGGCCTTTCGGGCCGATGCCTACGGGGTAATAGATACCGCGCATATTGAGCAGCGTGCGGGCGTGTACCCTTCCCCGGTCCATATAATCCAGCAGCGGCTGGTCGTAGTTATCGGTGAGGTCGGTGTAGTTGGAGGAAAAGGCCGCCCAATAAGGCGCCTGGTAATTGTAGTTGAGGTGATAGTCGCCGCCCCAGGCCGTAGAGTCTTTCGTGATGAAAGGCCCCCAGATGCCCGGCGCGAACTTGCCCGGGCGGGACGACGAGGCGAAAAGGTATTGTGAGGTGAAATAGTATTTCTCCAGCATGGGGTCGCTGATGCTGATGGAAGAGCGGTCCCAGAAATCCTTCCACCATTTCGCATGTGCCGCATATATCGCCTGTAAGCCGCTTTCGTTCATCCCCGCGGCCTCATTAACAGCCGCTTCCTTCCAGTCGGGCCGGTCGTGATTGGTATAGAGTGTAACCGTGACCGTTACAGGCTTACCCGGCTCCAGCCGGATGGCGCCCTGCGGGGCATTCATGGCCAGCGCCACATGGCTCGGCCACTCCAGCAGCGGTGTGTTTTCAAAAGAGCGCGTCACCCAGCTGACGTTGCCGCTCGTGCCCTGCTTCACCACACCGGTATTGCCGTCCGGCGCCCAGAGCCGCAGCTGTGCGGTGCAGCTTTTGGTGGAGGTAAGCCGCAGCACCACCGTGTTGTGCATCGCCGCTACCCAGGCCTCGGTGGCCACGCTGATGCCCGGTTTGGAAAAGGAGCCCCGGATCACGGCTTCCGTGGGCGACTGCGTTACTTTGTAATCCGCGCCGTCCAGTTCGCCGATCGTCACATCCAGCCCGCCCGGCAATGCAATGCCGCCGCCGGGATACACAGGATATGCCCGCCAGAAATCGTTTTTGCCGAAATAGAGTTTAAACTGTCCGGGTGAGCCGCCGAAGGTCAGCCCGATATCGCCGTTACCGGCCAGCGCGGCATCCGGCACTTTGGCGGTGGGCGTTTGAGCGGGCGGCGCCGTGAGCACAAACGGTTCCGGCGGCGCGGGTGAAGGATGGGCCACCTGTTGCGCGGTGGCTGCGTGAACACATAACAAGGCCATTAACCATAACGGTAGTTTCATAATCGGTGGAATTTCGTGACAAGAAATATACAAAAACACGCCAGCAATCCGCCCTGATTTTTGTTGAACGGAAAAATGAAAAAGGGGAACCGTGGATGGTTCCCCTTTTGGGTGTTATGCTTTTATTCGAAATATCCGGATTGACGGATGCGTTGCCGGTTGTCCGGCAGCATTCAAACAGCCGGTGCTTTTTACAGCCTGCCGGTTATTTGTAATTCGGGTTCTGCTCCAGCACGCCACGGCTCCTGTCTACCTCCGCCTGCGGCAGCGGGAAATAGTAATGCTTCGGCTTCTGGAAGGTGCGCGCAGGTACCAGTACACCGGCCGGGCCCGTTTTCGGTTTGCTGTACATCGCCGCGATGTTCACGATGCCGGCTTTGTCCCAGCGCATCAAATCCTGGTGGCGTTCGTTTTCGCCGCTCAGCTCCACCCTTCTTTCATGAATCACCGCCGCCATGCCGCCACCAACAACCGGCGGTAACAACACGGATGCCCTGCGCCTCACCGCGTTGATTTCCGCATCGCCGGCGCCTGCGCCGTTTTTCCTGATCTTGGCTTCCGCCAGCAGCAGGTATATGTCGGCCGTGCGCAGCAGCGGCGTTTTTAAGGAATAATCCAGGCCGCCGTTGCTTTTCCAGTTGGTGAATTTCCTGAAATGGTACCCGGTGTTGGACATGGAGGCATTATATCTTTTTACGTCGTTGCCCACGTTGATCATGTCGCCGTCCTGCATCACGGATACCGCTTTCCGCGGATCGTTCGGCTCAAACTCATTCACCAGTTCCTTCAAAGGCTGGTGGAAATTCCAGCCGCCCCATTCACGCGGCGTATGGTAGGTGGTGAAGTCGGAATACCCCCAGCCGTCCATCGTCTGGATATTGAACAGCATCTCCGGGTTGTTGCTGGTGGCGGTGGTGAAGTTGTCCGCGTAGTTCGCCGCCAGCCGGTAATCGTTGTTGCCCACTACTTTCGAACCGAATTCAATCGCTTTGTCGAGTTTGTCCCAATAGAGATACAACTTGGTCAGCAGGCCCCATGCGGAGCCTTTATGCACCCTCCCGGCCTGGGATTCATCGTATTTGGCGGGCAGCAGTTCGGCGGCCTTCAGCAGGTCCGCCTCGATCTGCGTGCGGAGCGCTTCCACGGTGGCTTTGGGATGGTTGTACGCCCCTTTCTTCACATCTTCTTCCGTCACCATCGGTACTTCGCCATAAATGAGCGTCAGGCGCCAGTAGGCGAATGCGCGGAGGAAGTGCGCTTCACCGAGGCTGCGGTCGCGGATGGCGGCATCCATGCCCGGCACGTTGGGAATGTACGTCAGCGCGTTGTTGGCACGGTTGATCATTTCATATTTCCACTTCCAGGAAAAGTTCACCTGCGGGTTGCCGGCGTCGTACGTGAATGTTTCGATGGCCGCATCCTCGGCGTGGTCGCCGGCGCGGAACTCGTCGTCGGAACAGATGTCGAAAGTGAATTCGGCATGCCCGGTGAAATCCTCTTCGAGCAGGATATTGTAGATACCGCTGATACCGTCTATCACATCGGCCTGGTTACGCCAGTAGTTGCCCGTGGTATAACTGCCTTTCGGTTTTACGTCGAGCACGCTGTTACAGGCGGTGAAACCCAGCAGCAGGGTGGCGGCGAACCATATATTGATCTTTTTCATGTCGTTACTTTTTTAGAATCAGAAATTAAGCGAAGCGCCGAATGTAAAGGTGCGCGCAGCCGGGTAAGTGGCCACATCCACACCGCGCTGCCGGTTGCCGTCGGTATATCCCAGCTCGGGGTTCAGGCCGGAGTAATCGGTGAGGATGAACAGGTTCTGGCAGGCTACGTACACGCGGATGCCGGTAATGCCCGAATTCCCCCAGAGCGATGGCGGGATGGTATATCCCAGCGCCACATTGCGGAGCGAGAGATAATTCCCGTTCTCCACGAAGCGGTCGGACGTACGGTAATTGCCGTTGTTGTTCAGCGTGGTCATGCGCGGCATGGTGTTGCTCGTACCCGGGCCGTGCCAGCGGTTGAGCGCTTCTGCATAATAATTGAAAGGGAAAGTGGGATCGAGGCCCTGCATTTTGTCTGCATTGTACAGCTTCACGCCTGCAACGCCGGAAAATGAGGCGCTGAAATCGAAACCTTTGTACTCCGCACCCAGCTGCAATCCATACACCACATCGGGGTTAGGGCTGCCCAGGTACACACGGTCGCCTTCGTCTATTTTGCCGTCGTTGTTCTGATCCACGAACCGCACGTCGCCCGGCGCGATGTTGGTTTTGCGGGAATCATTGGCCAGCGCCGGGTCGCGGTTGATCTCGTCCTGCGTCTGGTAAATGCCGTTGGTCCTCCAGCCGAAGAACGAGGCGATCGGCTGCCCTTCGTAGGTACGCGAAATCTCCTGCTGCTGACGGCCGTAAGAGGCGGAGCCGATGTAGGTGCCCGGTTCGTACAGCCTGGTGACAGTGTTTTTGATGAAAGAGGCGTTGGCGCTGATATTGTAGGTAAAGGCGCCCGCATTGCCGCGGTAACCGGCTTCCACTTCCCAGCCCGTATTCTTCAGTTCGCCGATGTTACGGTCGGGAATGCCCGCGCGGCCGTGCACGTCCATTTCGGGGGCAGGTACGAGCATGTCGGTGGTATTTTTAACGAACCAGGTAACGGTGGTGGTGAGGCGATTCTCGAGGAAACCTGCTTCGAGGCTTACGTTGGTCATCTTCGCCTTTTCCCAGGTAATGTCCGGGTTGGCGAGGCGGGAATTCCAGATGCCCGTAACGGCTGTGCCGCCGAAGCTGTAACGCCGGTCTTTGTTGATGGGCGCCAGGTACTGGAAGTCGGCCACATTCGAGTTCCCCAGCACGCCCCAGCCGCCGGTGAGCTTCAGATTACTGATGAAGGCCAGGTTATCCTTCATGAACTTTTCTTCCGATATGCGCCAGCCGGCGGAGAAAGCGGGGAAATAACCCCAGCGGTTGTCTGGCGAAAACCTGGATGAACCGTCCGCCCGGAACGTCAGCGTCAGCAGGTATTTTCCTTTATACCCGTAAAAGGCGCGCACGAAGCCGGAGGCCAGCGCCCGGTCGGGGTCGAAGTTACCGTTGATGTTGGCGAGGATGTCGCCGTTGTCGAGCACGCGCTGGTCGGGGCTCTCATCATTATACCCCCTGCGTTCCGCGCGGTAATAATCGCCTTTGAAGGTCTGTACGGAATAACCGCCGGTCACATCGATATCATGCGCCGCGGCAAACGTGCGTTTGAAGTTCAGGAAGATCTCTCCCAGCAGCGAACTGTTCGATCTGCTTTCGCGGGATAACTCCGCCCGGTCGCGCACACGCGTCTGGTCGAGCACCTGGGGGTTGAAATAATAATTATCGGTGAGCCCGCCGTCGAAAGCGCCATTGGCGCGCAGCTTCAGGCCATTGATGATTTCCAGTTCACCATAGATGTTGGCCAGCATACGGTAGTATTTATTCCGGCTGTCGGACGTTTCCAGCGTGAACACGGGATTGTTGATGTCTCCCAGTTCGCTGCTGGCTTTGCCGGTGCCGTAAGAGCCGTCTTCATTCCGCACCGGGATGGCCGGGTTGAAACGCAGCGTACTGAACAGCAGGCCCGTCTGGGAAGAATATGTATCGAAGCCCTGGTTCTGGCGGAGCGATAACTGGAGGTTCTCTCCTATCTTCACCCGTTTACCCAGTTTGTGCTCCGAGTTGATGCGGGCCGTGTACCGTTTGAAGTAACTGTTCTCGATGATCCCTTTTTCATCATAGTAACCAAGACTGAACAGGTAATTGGATGCTGCATTGCCACCACGGATCTGCGCGTCCGCATTCGTCACGTGCCCTGTGCCCAGCACGGCTTTCTGCCAGTCGGTGCGCTGCACGCTGTAATACGGGTCATTCCATACCGGGTTGGGCGCGATGCCGTCGTTGGCATACCGCTCTTTTTTCAGCATCACCAGGTCGGGCGCCGTCAGCAGGTCTACATATCTGAGCGCATCGCTCACGCCGCGGTACACGTTCACGCTGGCGCGCAGCTTCTCCCCGAAGTTGCCCTTGCGGGTGGTGATGAGCACCACGCCGTTGGCCGCGCGCGTACCGTAGATGGCCGAAGCCGATGCGTCTTTGAGGATTTCCATGGAGGCGATGTCGTTCGGGTTCACATCGCTGAGGCCGCCCGCGGGTACACCGTCGATCACGATGAGCGGCTCCGCGTCGTTGATGGTGCCCGTACCGCGTATGCGGATGCTGGGCGTGGTGCCGGGCGATGCGTCCGACCGGACGATGTTCACGCCCGTTACGCGGCCCTGGATGGCCTGTGCCGGGTCGCTCACCGGCAGGTTGCGGATATCGGCTCCTTTTACCTGCGATACGGTGCCCGTCAGATCGCGGCGCGTTTGCGTGCCGTAACCAACCACTACCACTTCGCCCAGGCCTTTGGAGGCCGCCTGCAGCCGTACGTTAATGGTGGTTTGTGCGCCGACGGCCACCGTCTGCGCGTCGTACCCTACAAAGGAAAAGCGCAGCGAAGCGGCGCCGGCGGGTAAGGTGATGGAGAAATTGCCGTTTGCGTCCGTGGCGGCGCCGGCCTGCGTGCCCGGCACGGTTACGTTCACCCCGGGAAGTGCGGCGCCGTCTGCGGCGTCCGTTACCTTGCCTTTAACGGCCTGCTGCGCCGTGGCAGTGATGGCAGACAGGCAAAGGAAGAGGAACAGGAAGGCCCGCCTCCATTGAAAGCATCTTTTCATAATGTGCGAATTAAGTTGATCAATAAGATGTAATACTAAATCGATTTAGCGTTAGGTCCGATGATGAGCGGTTTTTCGTTTACTTTTTTTGTCGTGTTGAGTTGTCAGGATTTTTTTGGTGAGAAGATTCTGATTGACTGTCGGTATCAAATATAACAATAGCTACGGAAAATGCAATCGGTTGTAGAAAGATTTAATATTTGGGTGCAGCGCTCCCTTTCCATCAAAACAAAACGTCAGCCGGCAATTTGCGCCCGGCTCCAGAGCCATTCTTTTGTTCGCGTTTCAGGCAACATACGGGAATGGGTCCCGTTATCCATGCAACAGCCCGCAAAATCGCGGGCCGTTGTATGAACGATCGTTTTACCGGTCATGATTGTTCCTCTACGATCAGGGTGTTCAGGAACGATTGGCTGCCATATGTTCCTGAAGTTATCCTGTATACCGCCACCCTGATCCTGCGCGGAGCGTCCGGCCAACATTGTTCACGACGAGCTGGCTGGCGGTATTCATGTACGCATTGAGCGTGGGTGCAACTCCGGGAGAACGTGATACGACGAATTGCAGGGTATATTCGAGCAGGATTCAATCCGTGATTGAATGCTTCCATTAAAACGGTATGGGCATGAAAAAGCCGCTCCCGCGGATAGCAGGAGCGGCTTTTTGTCTGGATATCATTATTTCAGTGAATTGATCCAGCCGGCAATCTTCAAAGCATCGCTTTTCGGAACCTGCGGCATGGGCGGCATTTCTGTCGCGTAGCCCGGCCAGTTTTCCGGATTGGGGTTGTAGATCAGTTTCACCATGATCTCGTTGGAATAGTTCTTTTTGGCAATATCCCTGAACGCAGGCCCAACCTGTTTTTTGTCTGCATTGTGGCAGGCATTGCAGGTGTATTTGGCGAGCAGCGGTTTTACTTCTTCATACGTCGCCACTTTGGGAGCGGCCGGCTTCGTAGCGGCAGCAGCGGTTTTGGCGGCATCCGTTTTCTTCACCGCAGCCGTTTTGGCGGCCGCTTTTTCTTCCGCGGCCTTCGCAGCGGCGGCGGCTTTGGCGGAGTTTTTAGTGCTCACCTCGCTCATGGCCAGTTTGGCGCCTTCAGGAATGTTGTTGAGCGTGTAATAACCGGTAGGGTGCACCAGCGAATAAAAATGATCGCGGGAACGCACGCCTTCCAGGGTGATGTTGTGAATATAGTATTGACGGAGATTGTCGACGATCAGGCGCACTTTAAGGCCGTCGTCAGACACTTTCACGCCTTTCACTTCACAGGGGCCGTTGTTCACGGTTGGACTGCCGTACACCGGGTGGTATTTGTAGATGAAACTCTCCACGGAATAAGACGCGATGTCTTCCGCGGATTTTTTATCTACCGGCAGGGTGAACTCGATTTCAAAACCGTCGGGCATGGCTTTCACGGTCTGCATTTCGAAGGGGATGCGGTTGTTCCAGACGAGGCGTTGCAGGCCTTCGTTGGCATCGCCGGCCGAGCCCCAGCCGCGGTTGGTTTCACCTACGAAGAGGGAACCGTCTTTCCCCCAGGCCAGGCGCAGTACGCCGCTCTGGAAGCCACCGCGGAAGTCGAACGCAACGCCCTGGTATTCGCCTTTCACTTTTTCCATCACCACGCGCATGATTTTACTCTGGCCCTGGTCGCCGATCAGTACCTGGCCGGCAAACGGCCCGAAGGTACCTTCGGGGATGGGCACGATTTCCGAGTTGGAAATACCCAGCACCCCGTGCGGCAGCCAAACGGCGGGTGTACGCAGGGAAGGCAGCGTCTGTTTCATTTCAAACATGGTTTTGAACTGTTCGTTCACGACGTTCTCCGGTTTGATGAAGCGGCCGTTGGCGTTTTTCACGCGGCGTTCGTCCATGCTGGCAACGAACTGCGCATTGGTGAGCTTCACCGGGGAATTCGGTTCCTGTGCCCAGCGCAGCCCTGCAGGATGGCCTACGAAGTCCCCTTTTTTCACCTGCCAGATACCGCCGGAGCCCATCCAGTCGCCCTGGTTCTCGGAATAGAACAGTTCGCCGTTGATCATGCCCAAACCGCAGGGAGAGCGCATGCCGGTAGCCCAGGGCTCAAGCGTGGAGCCGTCTGCCGAGATGTGCATCATCCATCCGCGCCAGGGCACGCGGCTTTCACCGCGCCACCATTCCTCATCACCGAAGGCTACGTTGCCTGACACGAAAAATGAACCGTCGGGCGCCAGTTTGGGGCCGAAGGAATATTCATGATAGTGCCCGCTGATCGGCCATGCGTATACCGTTTCGTATACGTCGGCCTTGCCGTCCATGTTGGTGTCGGTGAGTTTGGTCAGTTCCCCGCGCTGTGCGCAGTAGAGCGAACCGTCTTTATACGCGAGGCCGAGAATTTCATGCAGGCCGCTCGCGAATTTGCGGAAGAAAGGCCTTCTGCCGGAAGGGTTCTCCACGATAAACACATCGCCGCGGCGGGTAGCCACGCCGAGGTCACCATTGGGCAACACGGCCAGGCCACCTACCTCCAGCAGCGTACCTTCCGGCGCGCTCATTTTCATGATGCGGAAGTAGTCTTCTTCCTTGGGCGTTTCCTGCGCGGCGGCAGGCAGTTGCGCAACCAGCGGCAACAGGTAAAGCGCCGCCTTCTTTAATATATTTTTCATCAGTATTGTCATTGGTCGTTTAGAAAAGGATGGAATAAGTCAGTTTGCCGCGCACGGGCACCACCAGCTCTTTACCTTTGGCGCCGTTGCGCACCACCGGTTTGGCGCCGCCGGCATCCTGCAGCTGCAGGTACCAGGCCTTGCCGTCGATCACATAAAAATCCTTTTCGATCATTTCGATCTGCTCCCCTTCCGCCAGTTTGGCGTAGAGGTCCACCGCCGGTGAAGCCACCGTGATCTCACGATAGATGCCGTGCCCGTTGTCGGTTACGCGGATCACATCGGTCACGGCGCTGCCGTAGATCTGGTAGCGGAAGGTGGGCCTGTCCTGCGCATCGAGCACATACCCTTTGGGGCGGTAACCGGTACCGGCCGAATCGGCCACCCAGGCCGCCGCTTCGCCACTGAGTTTGCCCAGCGTGAAGAACGGGGTGCCGAAACGCTGCAATGCGCCGAGGGGCCGGGCGGTGCCGTTGCCTCTTTCGTGCCACATAGGCGTCGTTTCCAGGAAGTTGCCGCGCCATACCTGCACCAGCATCCCTTTATCGAGATCGTACGTGTAATGCACCTTTTCGGGGCTGCCAACGGATACCGCATGGGTCACCTTCGGCTGGCCGGGCACATCCATGAAACTGCGCAGGATGGTATTGGCCGCGGCATCCACGAGGATGGGATCCGTCTGGTCCGGCGTTACCGCATCGCCCAGGTAAAACTCGCGGATACCGGGGCCTGCAATGGCCAGCCCAAGCGCCGGAGAGCCCCAGTCGCCGGTTCTGGCATAGAGGATTTCCACCGGCAGGTCGCCCGCGGGCAGCTGGAGTTTGCCGCGCACGTTGTTGCCGCCGTTGCCGACAGACTGGTTGTTCACTTTCAGCCGGCCGCCGCCACCGGGCGTATTCAGCGCCAGGTTGTACTCACCGGCCTGCTGCACGCGCAGGGTGCCTTTGTACAGGATGGCATATTCTTTCGACAGCGGGCCTGCATTGGCCGTGAGCTGAGCAGCGTTGCCGCTGGCTTCCGCTTTTTCTTTTGAAAAATCAGTACCCGGTTTAAAGCCGTCTTTCAATTTGAATACGTTGTATTGAAGACCAGTAAGTTGAGGACGTGGTTGTGAGAATTCGCGGATACTGATATTTTTAAAAGCTACGGCGCCATGGTCGCCCTGGATACGGAGGGGGCCCAGCGGTTTTTCAGCTGCGCCGCCACGGGTGGGGCCCATCAGCTCTACGTTTTCATGAATCATCACGCCATTCAGTTCGGCACGGATGATCCGGGCATTTTCGATTTTCTTGCCGGCGGCATCGAAACGGGGCGCCTGGAAAGAAACTTTCAGGTGCTGCCACAGGCCGGGCGCCTTGCTGGCGTTCTGCCGCGGAGCGTAGCCCTGGTAACCTTTCTGGCCTTCGGGCATGTCATCGTTCCAGCGTTCATAAATACCGCCGTTGTCGCCGGAGCGCGGGGCAGTCACCCCCCAGCTGTCGAGCAGCTGCAGCTCATAACTCCCCTGGAGGTAAATGCCGGAGTTGGAACCTTCGGCCATCATGTAGTCCAGCTCGAGGTCGATATCCCCGTGTTCCATCCCGGAAAAGAGATCGGCGCCGTGATGTTTTTTACCCGGCAGGTTCACCAGTACGCCGGTGCCTTTGGTGGTCCTGAGCGTGTTGGGTTTGCCCAGTACGGCGCTTACATCGCCGGCCACCTGCCAGGTGCTGCCCGCGTTCTTGAAAGCGGACAGGTCGTGCAGCGGCAGCGGCCCTTGCTGGGCAAACGCCGGGCGGCCGAGTACCAGGCCGGCACCGCACACACATAAAAAGCCGATCCACGACCGGCTCCGTAAAGAATTGTTCGATTGTAGTACCATAGTGTCGCTAAAATAGAAAACTTTTGACGTGTTTTTGATTTTTTTGTTGAGCGGTAAATGGCCTGCTAAAAGGATTTAGACGCGGGTTTCAGCGAAGAACGGCATGCAGCCCGATTTGCTGCATGCCGTTCAGGGTTTCCACGGCTTCCATTCTGTGATCAGATTTTTTACAATGGCTTCCGTTTTGTTTCATATTCCTTTAAAGGTAGGAAATACGCTTTTCGGGTTTCTTTTGCCGCCAGGACAAACGCAGGTGATTGCGTCTGACGATCCAAGGAATAAAAAGTGCTGTTTGTTAACCAGTCTGGAAACAGTTCAAAGAAGGAAAGACTTTATACCCGCAACAGAACGAAAAAGCCCCCGTGAACACGCATCTGAACGTTGGGCCAAACCGTCAACCGGTAACAGGATTTTCCGGCATCTGGTGTGGAAAGGCCTTTAAGCCTGTAACAGGACAAAAAGCCCACCCTAAACACGCATCTGAACGTTGAGCCAAACCGTCAACCGATAACACGATTTTCCGGCATCTGGAGCAGAAAAGGACTTTAAACCTATGGCAGGGCAAGGCCTCCCCCGAGGGAAAATCAGTCGTTTCTCTTATCCAGCCTATCTTTCAGCATAGATAAAGTACCTATGAAGTACCTGTTAAGTACGTATGAAGTACCCATAAGGTACCTGACAAGGGAGGTACTTTATGGGTAGCTTATCCATGGTTCAGGTAAGCCCTTGGCCTGCTGTTCCCGGCATTACCTGCAAAATCCAGTTTACAGGCCCTCCGGGAGGCCGGCGCTACCCTTGCCGGGGGATTTACCCGCCAGGGCCGCCAAAAGGCTTAAAAACGCCTCTCTACCACCCTTCGTTTTGTTTCAGGTTGGGATTCCGCAGCGTTTCGTCGGTTGTGATAGGGATCACGTACATGGCATTTCTCCACAGGCGGTCTTCCACCTTGAAGCGTTCGTACCGGAAACCATCAGGCGCGGCTGCGTCGATGATGGGCCGCATGCCCCAGAGCTCTTTCTGCGTTTCTTCCGCGATTTTCCAGCGGCGTACGTCCCAGAAGCGGTGGTTCTCGAAACAAAGTTCTATCCGCCGCTCGTTCTGGATGCGCGTGCGCATATCGGCCTGGGAAAGCCCTCCGGGCAGCGGCTGCTGGCCTGCGCGGGTGCGAATCAGGTTCACATATTTGAGCACATCGGCGTTGGCTGGCTCGCACTCGTTAAGCGCTTCCGCATAGCTCAGGTACATTTCCGCCAGCCGGTAATTGATGCCGTGAATGAAGCGGCTGCCGCTCTGGCCGGGCGTAATGGCCTCATCGGCCAGCTTGCGGGTAAAATAGCCGGTGCGTGTATAATCGGTTTCCGTGCTCTGGCGGTCGCGGCCGGTGGCGTAGGTTTCCACTTTCCGGCCTTTCCAGTTGGCGCCGTTATAGAGAATGTCCGAATAAAAACGCGGGTCGCGGTTCAGGTAAGGACGCTTTTCGTCGTAGCCGGAAAGCGGGTCTTTAATGGGCAGGCCGTTGTTCATTTCATAATCGTCCACCAGGTTCTGCGCAGGCGCACAACCGCTCCAGCCGCCGTACCCTTTGGGAAAAATGTACCGGTCGTAATCCTGGTTGGCTTCGCGCATCCGCACAAAGATCACCTCCTTGCTTTGCAGGGTCCTGTTCTTGAACATTTCGCCCCGGGCCGCCAGCGTAGGCTCCAGTGCGTACACGGGGTTGCCGCCGTCTTTAAGATCGATCACGGCCTTGGCCGCATCGGCCGCCTTTTTCCATTTGGCGGGGTCGGAAGGTTTGCTGCCCGCCGTGATATCGGCCAGGAATCCCGTTTTCCCGGCATTGGCCCACAACGGGCTGGCGGAAAACAGCAGCACGCGCGCTTTGAGCGCCAGGCAGGCGCCTTTCGTCACACGGCCCACATGGGTATTGGGATCGTAGGCATATTGCACGCGCTTGAAAGCCTCGTCGCAATCGGCCACCACCTGCGCCACACATTCGTCGTAGGTATTGCGGGGTTTGTTGAGCGCGGCCTCATCGGTCTGATCGATGGATTTGGTGACGATGATCACACCGCCGAACTGCCGCATCTGCTCCCATAAAAAGTACGCGCGCAGGAAGTACACCTCCCCCAGCCTGTTTTCCAGCGTGCCGGGATTGTTCGGGTCGTCGGGCGTTTTGAACTTCGCCACGTTTTCAAGGATGGTGTTGGCCTGGCGTATCGCCACGTAATTGTCGCGCCACGTATTGCCGATGGGGTTCGAGTTGCCCGACCAGGATCCGTTGTTGAAGCGCATGGACGCCATCCAGTTGGAAGCGTCCTTCGCCTCATCGGTGGCAGATCCCATGTTGTACCCGCTGAGATAGGTGTAAGTGCCGCGCATCCTGCTGTACAGGTTGTTCACCACCTGGTCCGTCATGGCGAAACTGGTGAAGATATCCACGTCCTGCTGCTGCGTGGTGGCCGCCCTGTCGAGAAAGCCCTTTTTGCAATGCGGCAGCAGGGCGATGCAGAGCGACAGGAGTATGATGGTTTGAATATTCCGTTTCATCTGATTCAGCTTAATTGTTAGTGGTTAAAATTTCACGTCTATCCCGAAGTTCCAGATACGCTGAATGGGATACATGGCGCCGTTGCCGTCCCCGATTTCCGGGTCAACCTGGTAGTCGCCCAGTTTGTCCCAGGTATAAAGGTTCATGCCGTTGAAATACACGCGGAAATAAGACAGCGCCAGCGGGGCGATCCAGCGTTTGGGAAGCGTATACCCCACTTCTGCGTTTTTCAGGCGCAGGTAGTCGGCGCTGCGGATCCAGAAAGTGGACGCGCGGTGGTTGTTGTTATGGGTATTGCTGTGCAGCCTCGGGTACGTGGCGGTGGCAGCCGTTTCGGGCGTCCAGCGGCCGAGGTGGAAAGGTTTCACTTTACCGCTCTGGAAAAATTCGTACACGGCCTCGTTGTTCAGCATCACATCCGCATGCGCGGCGCCCTGGAAGAGCACGCTGAAATCGATGTTGCGGAAACCCATCGACAGCGTGGCGCCATACATGATTTCCGGCGTGCGGGAATACCCGATGCGGGTTTCGTCGAAGGCTTCCTGTATGTAGTCGTACTCCTTGCCGGTGAGTTTTTTGTATTTGATATCGCCGGGGCCGTACGCGGAAAAGTTCTGGAATGGGCTGCTGGCCACGTCGTTCGCATCTTTGAAGAAACCTTCCGCGATCAGGCCGAACTTGGTGTCGATGGGATGACCGGTGCGGCGCATCCAGGGATAACGGCGGGCCACTTCGTCGCGGTAAATGATTTTGTTGCGGGCAAAGGTAAAGTTAGGTTTGAACTGGTAGCGGAATTCGCCGATGGTGTTGCGGTGCGAAATCTCGAATTCGATGCCTTTGTTGTCAACGGCGCCGATGTTCTGCGCCTTGATGTTCTGCCCGAACACGTCTGAAAGGGTGCTGCGCGAAATGAGGATCTGCCGCCTTTGCTGTGAGAACACATCGAGGGTCAGGTCAAATAACCCGTTCCACAATTGCAGGTCGATGCCGAGGTCGATCTGTTTGCCG
This sequence comes from Chitinophaga lutea, assembly GCF_003813775.1. Taxonomy (NCBI): domain Bacteria; kingdom Pseudomonadati; phylum Bacteroidota; class Chitinophagia; order Chitinophagales; family Chitinophagaceae; genus Chitinophaga; species Chitinophaga lutea. The sequence continues at coordinate 789,244 of NZ_RPDH01000002.1, forward strand.
CGCTCCCAGGTAACACCGGGGTTGCCGATGGCGCCCTGTCCCCAGCCGTTGGCCTGGTTGGCGGCGGTACCGAAGTAATAAGGGTCCGCGCCGCCCCAGGAAGTGAACCAGAGAAAGCGGTCGGAGCCGCCCCGGTCGTTCCCCACCTCTCCATAGGAAGCACGCAGTTTGAGGAAACGGATGAAAGACACGTTGTCTTTGATAAAGGGCTCTTCAGACAGTACCCATCCACCAGATACGGAGGGAAAAAAACCGAAGCGGCTTTCTTTGGGGAAGTTTTCGGACCCCTGGTAAGAAGCGCTCAGTTCCAGCAGATACTTCTGGTTATAGTTATACGTGCTGCGGAATAACAGCGACTGGTAAGCATTGGGAATGGAAGAACCGCTTTCGAGCAAACGCCTGTTCCACAGCAGAATGGCGGTGGCGGCGTGTTTCTTGAAGGTGCGGTTCCAGTTGGCGGTTGCTTCCACGTAGGTCTGCCGCGTTGCGCCGCCGCCGCTGAAGCCGCCGTTGGGATCTATGCGGGTATCGTTGCCGAATTGTTTGTAGCCGGTGATTTGGCCCTGCGCATTCCGCAGCGGCTCGAATACCGCGTAGTTGCGGCCATAACTGGCGTTGGGCGTATTGGTGTTGTCATAGGAAAATGAAAGTTTGGCGCTCAGGTTCTTGGTGAGGAAATCAAGTTTGCGCGTGAGTGAAAAGGTACCCTGCGTGGTATTGTTGTACCAGCGGCGGTAGCCTTTCTGCGACAGTTCCCCGTAGATATTGCTCTGGAAGGTGCCGTTGCCCCACATGCTGCCGTCTTCGTTAAAAATCGGGTAGATGGGCGCCATGCGGTTGGCGAGGTTCATGATGGTGCTGGCGGAGTTGTTGCCATCGCGCCGGTCGGTAAGGATACCGGCCAGGTCGAGGCGGGCCGTTAACGTGGGCGTTATGTCCACATCTACGTTTGCGCGCAGGTTGTACCGCTTCATGATGTTGTTGCCGTTGTAGCCTTCCTTGTTGGTTTTGGTGTGGCGGTAGTTGCCTTCGGCGATGTTGTACCCCGCGGAAATGAAATAGCGCGCCACGTTGCCGCCGCCGCTCACATTGAGATTGGCCTGGCCAACGTGGGAGGTTTTCATGATGAACTTGTAATAGTCGGTGTTGGGGCCGATGCCGTTTTTGTAATTATCGAGCTGCTGCTGGGTAAAAGCAGGCTGTGCGCCGTCGTTCACCAGCGCCTCGTTCAGCAGGCGGGCATAGTCGTAGGAACCGAGGTATTTGGGGAGCCTGGTGGCTTCCTGCATCCCAGTGGAGGCGCGGAAGTTAACGGACGGAGCGCCCGATTTACCGCGGCGGGTGGTGATGAGCACCGCGCCGTTGGCGCCGCGCATACCGAGCACGGCGGTGGCCGCGGCATCTTTCAGGATGGTGAGGCTTTCAATATCGTTGGGATCCACGTAATCGATACTACGCTCCACACCATCCACCATAAAAATCGGCGTGGCGCCGTTGAGCGTGCCGATGCCGCGGATATACAGCGTGCTGGCGTCCACGCCGGGCTCGCCGCTTCTTTGCGTGGTGATCAGGCCCGGCAGACGGCCGGCCAGCGCATTGGTAAGGTTCGACACCGGGCTCTGCTGCAGTTCTTTTGTAGACAGCGAAGCCACCGCACCGGTCACCGTTTGTTTTTTCTGTTCGCCGTACGCCACCACCACTACCTCATCCAGCCCGGTGTTGGAAGGATCGAGCGCCACATGCAGCTGGTTGGAGGAAGTAAGCTCCACTTCCTTCTGCGCGTACCCGATATAACTGAACAGCAAAGCGGTGGAACCGGCCGGCACCTGCAGGCTGTAAGTACCGTCGGCCTGGCTTTGCGTGCCTTTATTGGTGCCTTTGATCATCACGGTCACACCCGGCAGCGACACGTTGGTGCGCGCTTCCGTAACCGACCCGATGATGGTTCGCTGCTTCGCCTGCTGCGGCGGCGCGGCCGGCGCGGCAGTGGTGTCCGTTACCGCTTTTTCATCTTCCTGCCGGAAAATGACGATGATATCGTCCTGCTGCCGGAACTGCAAAGGCGTTCTCAACAACAGCAGGTTGATGGTTTCTTTGACGGTGCGGGTGCCTTTGGGAAGACTGATGTTTTTGTACCGCGCCACCTGCTCGGGAGGATAGGCAATGCGGAAGCCCGAGAGCGCCTCCACTTTGTCGAGCGCATTGCGCAGGCTTTCCTTCGCCAGGGAGAGCGTGATTTTTTTAGTGGACATGTCCTGCGCATTGCCGGAAGCAGAGAGGAACAGGGGCAGCACTAAAAAAGCGGAGATCAGTACAGGCAACAGGAAGCCCCTCAGCTGTTTCTGGACAGCTACGTTTTTTTTCATAACTAGATTAAGTTTAGTTTGTTACAAATAATTCTGGTTGAGCGCCAGGCATAGGATGGCCTGCTAGGGCAATACCATTGCCCGTTTCATGTTTGCATCATGGGTTCAGTTCAGCTTTGCGTGTGTATGCGCAAAGAGGATCCTATACAGGCAAAACAATAGCCCATTTCATGTTCGACACGCAGTTTTAGGTGAATGAATAGTGTTGCTGACTTGACTTTCTGGTTCTCTATTAAATCTGGTTGTTTATGTTACAGTTACTGTTGACATCCATTTCCAGTGATGACGACATTGAAGTCGTCATCGATCGTATACGACGCATTGCGAATAGTACATACCACGGATAATACAACGTCGAGCGGCTCCGTTCCGCTGAAGGAGGCCCTGATGGGGCAGTTTTCCAGTTCCGGGTTCTCAAACCGGATATTGACGCGGTAGCGGCTGCCCAGTATTTTGGCGACGTCCCCGAACGTCTGGTTATCGAATACCATATCGTTCCGAATCCAGTCGGCCGCAGCTTCTGCCGCTACCGGCTGCTTGACCGCCGCAGCGGCCGTGCTCGTGTACACCACCTGCTGGTCAGGGGTGAGCACTGCCAGCAGTTTGCCTTCCTGTTCCGTTTCCACTTTTACTTTCCCCCGTGTAACCGACACCGTTATTTCAGGCGAATTTTCATAGGCTTTGATATTGAAGGCGGTGCCGAGCACGGTGGTGCGGAGGCTGCCGCTGTGGATGATGAAGGGTTTGGCCGTATCGCGGCGGATATCGAAATAAGCTTCACCCACCAGCGTCACTTCCCGGGTGCCGTTTTCGAACAAAGCGGGATACTCCAGCCTGCTGCCGGCATGCAACACCACGGTACTGCCGTCGGGCAGGGTGATATAGCGGCTGAACGTCGCCGGTTCACGGTGCTCCCGGGCCAGCATTTCCTGCCTGGGCAGGGGGCGTGTAAAATAGTAGATGCCTCCTGCGAGCGCAGCCATCCCGGCTACCACCGCCGCCCAGCGCCCGGCCCGCTTCCAGAGCGGCATCCGCACAACCGGTGTCTGTTTCTGCGGCAGCCGGCTTCTCAGTTCGTCGAGTTTCAGGCGTGTGAGCGCGGCGGCCGCTTCGCTGCCTTCTTCCAGCAGCTGACCGGTGCGCCCTCCGCCGAGCGACGCGTACCATTGATTAAGCTGTTCCAGCTCTTCAGGCGTACATTTGCCGAGACGGTACTTTTCCAGGAGTTCATATAAAGCCAATGCTTCCATAAGTGTTACAATGATAAAAACACGGTTTTCACGTGTTGCCGTTAGTGTCCGGGGTATTTTTTTTAAAGTTTCCGTCGCTTTGTTTTCTAACTAATTGATTCTGTATACAGTATAAGGAAAATTAATTTTTTGCTGAATCGATTCAGCAAAGCAGGAAAAAAGTACGGAATATTATTAAATTTGAACAAACTTTATCGGTATCATACAGTTTGCAGACCATACTGACCCTGAACTTTTCGCGTTATGGCGGCTGGGAGACGAGAAGGCCTTTAACACCCTGTACGAACGGCACTTCATCCGCCTGGTCAACCTGGCCTATAAAAAGACCGGTGATTCCGCGGCCGCAGAAGAACTGGTGCAGGATGTATTCCTGTCTTTTTACCGGCAGAAGCACCAGTTGCGCGACGATACCCTTCCTGAAAGTTACCTTTTCATTGCACTGAAAAACCGTGTATTCAATTATCACCGGCAGTTACTGGCGCAACTGCGGAAAGATGCGGCGTTGTGGAAACAGGCGTCGATGCAGCCGCGTGAAGTAAATGTGCAGCTGGAGCTGAAAGAACTGCAGGCCTATGTAAAAGCGCGGATACAGGAACTGCCGCCGCAATGCAGGGCGGTGTTTCTGCTGAGCCGGGAAGACCAGCTGTCGAACAAAGAAGTGGCGGAGCGGCTGAACATTTCCGTCAATACCGTGGAGCAGCATATGCGCAAGGCCTTGCGCATCCTGCGGGCATCGCTGGGGAACGATGTGGCGCTGATAGCGCTCGCATGGCTGGTGATCTAAAAACTACGCACTTCTCTCCGTGGCAATCATCCGTTTTTTCGCACTCGCCAATACCAGCAAAGTAATCGCCAGCCCGAAAAAAGCCATCAAACCAAAGGCCCACCTGAGCCCTGCCGCTTCGGCCAGGAAACCGATCATCGGCGGTACAAGCAGAAATCCGAGATATCCTACGGTAGATACTGCGGCAATAGCCGGTCCGTTAGCCATGGTGGCAGACTTTCCCGCCATGCTGAACACCAGCGGCACCACACACGAAACACCCACGCCGGTCATCATAAAACCCAAGCCCGCGATGAGCGGATAAGGCAGCAGCGCGGCCAGCATCAACCCCGTGAATACCAGCAGGCCGCTGTATTTGATCATCGTCACCACACCGAGTCTGTTCACCAGTTTATCGCCGCTGAAACGGCCCGCGGCCATGGCGATCATATACGCCACAAAACCGGCCGTCACTACTTCTTTGGATGCCTGTACGGCTTTCTGGAAATAAATCCCGCTCCAGTCGTACATCGTGCCTTCGCAGCTCATCACCGCAAAACAGATGAGGCCGTATTTCAGCAGGTGTTTATCGGGCCAGGCGAACCGGCGCTTTCCCGTGCCCGCAGCGGGCTGCTCCAGTACGCCGGGATAGGCGAAGAAACCGAGTATCACAAGTAATACGCCCACTACGAGAAAATGGATGGCGGGCGAAATATGGAAATACACCATCACGCCGCCTACTGCAGCGCCGCTGAAACCGGCCACGCTCCAGATGCCGTGAAAGGTGGTGATGATGGAACGGTCGTACAGCGCCTGTATGCCCACCGATTGTGCGTTCATGGAAATATTCAGGAGGTTGCGCGACGCGCCGAAAAGGAAAAGGCCCGCTACCAGCTGCCACGCCGCGCCGGCAAATCCCAGGCAGCTCAGCATGGCGTTAAAGGCGAGGGAACCGGCGAACATGATCACGTTACTGCTGAAGCGCTGCAACAACATCCCGGTTACCGGCATGGTAAACATCAGGCCCAACGGCAATGCAAACAATACGCTGCCCAGCTGCGCCTCATTCAAACCGAGGCTGTGCTGGATATCGGGAATACGGGAGGCCCAGGTGGAAAACCCGAAACCCGAGATGAAAAAAAAGAATGTTATTGCGATACGCCCCTTCTGGCTTTATTCATGTCAATGCGATTGCCGGCCGTTATGCGGCCGGCATGATGGATTTGACGCGCCCACTGTCAGGCGCACCGCAGCCATACAATGCTATGGCTCTTCAAACTTCTTCAGGCTGCCGGCCAGCAAGGTGGTACCTAACCCCAGCACGGCGATGAGCGTAAACGACCAGCGCAGGCCATACCCTTCCGCCACAAAACCGATCAGCGGCGGGCCCAGCAAAAATCCCAGGAAGCCGATGGACGATACCATCGCCAGCGCCACGCCGGGCTGGATGGTTTTGGAACGCCCGGCCAGGCTGTAGCTCATCGGCACCACCGAGGCCACGCCCATTCCCACCAGCAGGAAACCGATGGTACTGGTCACCATATACGGGAAAATAACGGCCAGCAGCAAACCGGTCAGGATGATCAGCCCGCTGCACTGCAAAATGCGCTGCGTCCCGAACCTGGTGATAAAATAGTCGGCCACAAAACGCCCGCCGGCCATGGTGCTCATGAAAGCGATGAATCCCAGCCGGCTCCAGGTCACAGGCGCATGCACCACCTGCTCGAAATACACGCCGCTCCAGTCGAACATCGTGCCCTCGCAGATCATACAGGCAAAAGTGATCAGGCCCAGCACCACGATGTTTTTATCGGGCTTCACAAAAATCCGCCCCGTTTTATCTTTTTTCGATACGTCCCTCGGCAGCAGATAGGCGCCGGCAACAATGGCCAGTACGATAGACACGCTGAAGATGATCAGGTAATGCACAAAAGGCGTCTGGTGATGCGCCACCATCAGGCCACCGACGAGACCGCCGGTAAAACCCGCGAGGCTCCACAGCCCGTGAAAACTGGCGAGGATACTGCGGCGGTACAACATTTCCACCCCCACGGCCTGGGTATTGGCCGCGATGTTCATCAGGTTGGCGCAAAGGCCGAAAACCACAAGCGCCGCAGCCAGCAGCATCACGGAAGGCGCCGCCCCCAACAGCAGCAGCGACCCGGGATAGAGGAATGCAGCGATCAGCATGATGTTCCGGCTCCCGAAACGGGCCACCAGGTAGCCCGACAGCCCCATCCCGGCCAGCTGGCCGGCGGGCAAAGCGAGCAGCAGGCCGCCCAGTGCGGCGTCGCTCAGACCAAGGCTGGTCTTGATATCGGGAATACGGCTTGCCCAGCTGGCAAATACGATGCCCTGTACAAAAAAGAAAATGCTCAGTGCAATGCGGTAAACCCTGGTAATCCGTATGGGAAGTGAATAAGCGAAATGCATGATGCAAAATTATTTCAGCCGCCGCCTCCCGCCTACGCCTGTAATGACCATTATTTGCACTGTATTGATTTCAAAAAGTCTTAATTTCGCAGGATACTGGTAAAATCATGCATAAAATAGAACTGGAAGAAATCCGGCCAGACACGGGCAAATCCTTCCGGCTGAACACGTCCTGCACCAAAAAAAGCTTCTACTGGCACTTTCACCCGGAGTACGAGATCGTGTACGTGGAAGGAGGCTCGGGCACCCGCCACGTGGGGCAGCATTTAAGCACGTACCACGACAGCGACCTGATTTTCATCGGGCCCGATGTGCCGCACCTGAATTTCGACTACGGGCTGAGCCACGAGGTGAACCAGATCGTCATACAGCTGCGGGAAGATTTCCTCGGCGCGCAGTTCCTGCAGGCGCCCGAAATGTCGGCCATCCACAACTTGTTCCGGCAGGCGCGGTACGGGCTCTGTTTCAGCGGGGAAACGAAACGGCTGGTAGCGGAAAAACTGAAGCAGATGCCGGCGATGGAACATTTCGCCCAGCTCATCTGCCTGCTGGAGATTTTTCAGCTGATGGCCACCAGCAAGGAAGTGATGCGCCTCAACGACGAGGTGAACAGTTACAACCAGCAGCAGAAGGATAAAGACAAAGACCGGATGTCGGTGATTTACGATTATGTGGACGCGCATTACCACCTGAAGCCCGACGTGAACTACATCGCCGCACAGGTGCATATGACCACGGCCGCATTCTGCCGGTATTTCAAAAAACAGACGGGCATGACCTTCACCGATTTTGTGAACCATTGCCGCATCAACCAGGCCAAAAACCTGCTGCTGCAAGACAAAACGGTGGGCGAAGCCTGCTTCAGCACGGGTTTCGACCAGCTCTCCTACTTCAACAAAGTATTCAAAAAGCTGAACGGGGAAAACCCCACTGCTTTTAAAAAACGGTACATGATCAAATAGCCTTGTTACTTCGTAATCGTAAAAATCATAAACTCCTTCTGCATCCCTTCCGGCCCCGGCTCGAAATAAAACTCCGTTTTTTCCACCGTGAGGCCCTGCGCCCGAATCAGCGCCTCTACCTCCGGCTCATTGTAAAGCCTGAATTCGAACGCCGTAAAAGGCAGGTTTTCCATGAATCTTTTGCTGCCCATCGACAGTATGAAACGGCCGCCGGGGCGCAGCACCCTTTTGATTTCCGCCAGCTGCTGCGAGGGATCCGCCCAGAAATAAAAAGTATTGACGGTGAAAATGTTATGAAACCGCCCGTCTTCAAAAGGCAGGGTTACGCCATCGCCTAAACGAAAGGAAGCCTGCTTGAGAAGGGAGGCATTCAGGGCATGCGCCTGCTCTATCATCGTTTCGGAAATATCGATGCCGGTATAGGTGATGCCGCCGGCGAGCGCCAGCACCTGTTTCAGGTGCGAGGCATTGCCCGGGCCGATCTCCAGTACCTGGGCGTGTTTTGCCGGCTGCAGGCGCTGCAGCGTTTCACGGATAATGCCGGCATTGTTTTCATTCATTTTTTTAGCTGTCAGCAGGCCGTCGTCGCCGGAAGGGCATTTCAGCTGCGCAGCGATCTTTTGGGGGTCAGGTGTCTGTTCCATGCCCAAATCTACAAAAAGCGCCGCTTATTACCCGGAGGTTTTACCCGGGTAGATCATCAATTTATACCCCGAACGCCTTATATTGTATCTATGCGAAAAACATGCTTCTTCCTGCTCCTGCTGATTTCTTCTTTCGCCCACGCGCAAAAACTCCGTGTAGCCGTGGCCGGTATCAGTCACGGGCACACCGGCTGGATATTGGGCCGGGGCGATAAAGGCGACCTGGAACTGTGCGGCATTTATGAGCCAGATACGGCACTGGCCCGCCAAACGGCCCGGCGTTACGGTTTCCCCGACAAGCTGTTCCATACCAGCCTCTCCGCCATGCTCGACGCAGTGAAACCCGAAGCCGTATTGGGTTTCGGCTCGGTATTCAGCCACCTCTCCGTGGTAGAAGCCTGCGCGCCGCGCGGCATTCACGTCATGGTGGAAAAACCGCTGGCCGTGAGCCTCGATCATGCGCTCAAAATGCAGGCGCTGGCGAGTAAACACCGCATCCACCTGCTCACCAACTTCGAAACCAGCTGGTACCCGTCCGTCGAAAAAACGTTCCAGCTGTGCCTCGACAGTAACTATACCGGCGCCATCCGCAAAGTGGTGATACACGATGGCCACCAGGGACCGAAAGAGATCGGCTGCAGCCCGGAATTCCTCGCCTGGCTGACAGACCCGGTAGGCAATGGCGGCGGCGCGCTGATAGACTTCGGCTGCTACGGCGCCAACCTCATGACCCGCCTGATGCGCGGCCGGCAGCCCCTTGCGGTCACCGCCGTCACCCGGCAATTCAAACCGCAGGTATACCCGAAAGTAGACGACGATGCCACCATCGTGGTGGATTACGGCGATGCGCAATGCATCATCCAGGCGTCGTGGAACTGGCCTTTTTCGAGAAAGGACATGGAAGTGTACGGCAACAAAGGCTACGTGTTCGCACCGGATAAAAACACCCTGCTGCTGCGCAACCATGAAAAACTCCCGGCCATAAAAAAACAGGTAACGGCTGCAGACATCCCCGTGTATGAGGATCCTTTCCGTTACCTGTTCGATGTGGTGAGAGGAAAAATAAAAGTGGCGGACGACGGCCTGTATGCCTTATCCAACAACGTCACCGTAGTGCGCATCCTGGAAGCCGCCAGAACATCCGCTAAAACCGGCAAAACGGTGCGGCTGCGATAGCGGCTGCATATCAGCCTTTTTCCATGATGGCCTCGGCCTCTTTATCGTCGTATGTTTTGATCAGTTCGCGCAATTGCTGCTTCAGCCCGGCCGTAATTTTTTCATATCCTTTTGCACCGTAGAGGTTTTTCACCTGCTGCGGGTCTTTCTGCAGATCATACAGCTCCCAGGTTTCCGCCTGGCCGTAAAACCGCACGAGCGTGTACCGCGCCGTACGCAGCCCGAAATGCGGGTATACATGATGCGGCTCGGGGAACTCATAATAGTGGTAATAAGCGCCTTTGCGCCAGTTGGCCTTGTTGCCGCCCTGTTTCACCAGCGGCATGAACGACGTGCCCTGCATCTCCGCCGGCGCGGCTACGCCTGCAATGTCGAGGATGGTCGGCGCCCAGTCGACGTTCGTCATCAGCTCGTTCACCACCGTACCGGGTTTGATCACGCCGGGGTAACGCACCACGAAGGGCGTTTTGAGCGACTCCTCGTAAATGAAACGTTTATCGAACCAGCCGTGCTCGCCCAGGTAAAAACCCTGGTCGGAGGCATACACCACAACGGTATTTTCAGCCAGCCCCGACTTGTCGAGGTATTCGAGTAAACGGCCGATGTTACGGTCGAGGGAGTTAGCGGTGGACAGGTAATCTTTCAGATAACGCTGGTATTTCCATTCCGTGAGGGCTTTGCCGCTGAGTTTCTTTTCGTCGAACTCCCTGCTCACCTTGTCGTAATAACCACGGAAGGTTTCTTTTTCTTTAGGCGTGAAGCGGTTGTAGACGAAGCGGTCGTAATCGGCATGCACCTTCAGGTCTTCTTTGAGGCGCATCGTTTTTTCGATGCTCATATCCTGGTTCTGGGCCGCTTTCCGGTTGGCGTAATTGTCGTGGAAGTTCGGGGGCAGCGGGAACGTTACGTTATCATATGCACCGAGGTCCTGCAAATCGGGCAGCCACTCGCGGTGCGTGGCTTTGTGGCCCACCACCAGCATGAAGGGTTTGGAGGTATCGCGCTTTTCGAGCCAGTTGATGGAAAAATCGGTCACGAGGTTGGTCACATAGCCCGGCACCTGTTCTTTTTTCTCGCCGATCTCGATAAAGTCGGGATTGAAATAATGCCCCTGGCCCGGCAGGATGCGCCAGTAATCGAAGCCTTCCGGCATGCTGCCCAGGTGCCACTTCCCTATCCAGGCGGTCTGGTACTGGTTCTGCCGCAACACCTTGGGAAACAGCATCTGCGTCACGTCGAATTTCTTCTCGTTCAGCGTGTAGCCGTTCTTGTGGCTGTATTTGCCCGTGAGCAGTGTTGCCCTGCTCGGCCCGCAGATGGAATTGGTGACGAGGGCGTTTTTGAATATCGCCCCTTCCCGCGCGATGCGGTCGATGTTGGGCGTTTTCGCCAGTTTGCCGCCATAGGCGCTGATGGCCTGGAAGGCATGGTCGTCGGAAAAAATAAAAATCACGTTCGGTTTGCGGGTCTGCGCGAAACCGCTGGTAGCGGCCAGCAACAGCAACACTGTCAGGAATCTCATTGTTCTTTTGTTTTAAATGGGTTTGCTCAGGCGTTGTTTATCTTTCAGTAATTGTGCTTTCAGTTTTTCGTAATCGATGTCCTGCACGGCCTTCCGGCTGTCGATCGCCTGCACCGCCGCCGTGGCCGCGCTTTGCCCCAGTATCATAAACACAGGCTCCATGCGGATGGAACCGTACGCGATGTGGGAGCTCGATACGCAAACGGGCACCAGCAGGTTGCTGCAATCCTCTTTCTTCGGGATGATGGCGCCGTATTCGATTTTATAAGGCTCTTCGGCATGCACGCCGATGTCTCCTTCGTTCTGTACGAATCCTTCGGGCGTCACGTAACGTTGGGCATGGTGGGCGTCGAGCGTGTAGGAACCCATACCTACCGGCTGCAGCACCGGTTTTTTGCTGAGCGTTTCATGCTCCGTCATCACCGCCTGGCCGATCATGCGCCGGGCTTCGCGGATGTAGAGCTGGTGCGGCCAGCCGCCGTTGTCTTTGAACTCGTCTTTCGGCAGGCCCCACTGCCGCATTTTCTGTTGCACATCGGCCGGCATGCGCGGGTCGTTGCTCATGAAATACAGCAGCCCTTTCTGGTAACGCTCGTGCTCGGCGATAATCTCTTTGCGGCGGGCGTACGACGCTTCGGGATAATCGTAGTTCATGCCGATATTGTCCGTGCTGAAAGGGCCGTGGTTATTGGTATCCGTTTTCCGGTTGGGAATGGGATCGTACTTGGAAAAGGTTTCGCGCCAGCCGCTGTCGAACACCCGCAGCAGCAGTTCGTACTGCGCCGGGTCGTAGCCTGCGGGTTTGGGGAAAGGTATGCGGTTGTCAGGGTGATTGCTCAGGCACATCCGGAAACAATAGGCCTGGATGCGTTTGTCGCCTTCGCCTTTCACGCCGGGCGGCTGGTTGGAGATCTTCGGCAGCAGTCCGCTTTTCGGGTCGCCGGGCACTTTATAGGGGCTGATCTTCATGGCGAAGTGATGGCCGTGATGGAATACGCCCGTCTGGATACCGTTGAAAGTTTCGTTGTATACGCTGTTGGCTTCACGGCCCACGTGATATTTCACGCCGGCGGCGGCCATCAGGTCGCCCTCATACGTGGCGTCGATGAACATTTTGCCTGTGAAGGTTTTTCCGCTGAGGGTAGTAATGGAAACCACGGCGCCGTTCTTTTTCACCACGCCGTTGTCCCGGTTCAGCCATTCGTTGCGCAGTACGGTAATGTTATGTTCTTTCACAAAATCCTCGAACACCTTTTCGGCCACATGCGGTTCGAATATCCACATGGTGCGCTCGGAGCCGTCCATGGCCGGCGTGCCCTGCCCCTTGTTGCCGTACTCCGTCTGTTTCTGCCATTGCCAGGCGCCGGGCTGCTGGTAATGCATGTATACACGGTGGTAAAACTCCCGGGCCAGCCCGCCGATCACGGATTTGTCGCCCGTGTCCGTGAAACCCAGGCCCCCGGCCGACAAGCCGCCCAGGTGCGTATCGGGCGATACCACGATCACGGATTTACCCATCTGCTTCACCTGTACGGCGGCGGTAATGGCGGCGGAAGTGCCGCCGTAGATGATCACATCGGCCTGTTGTGCGAACGAAGCCTGTGCCAGTAATAAAAAGAATACAAATACCTTTTTCATAATAAGACGTGGAGATGAAAATCCCCAATATAATAATTTTCCATCAGGGATGCATGTTATTTCAGCACCTGCGGGATGAGCGGCATCATGGCTTTGCGGCCACTTTCGGCTCGAGGAATTCCCATTCCCTGATATGGGCCGGCCGGTGCTCTTTTTTCACGATTGCGTCGAACTGCTGCAACAACGCCGGGTGTTGCGCCGCGATGTTTTTTTCTTCCGCCGGATCGGCCGCCAGGTCGTACAGTTCCCAGGGGCTGTTGCGGTTCGCTTTCAGCCCGGTTTTGATCGCCTTCCAGTTGCCCATGCGGATGGCCACCTGCCCGCCTTTTTCGGGGTATTCGAAATATACGTACGGCCGCTGCGCCTGTTGCCGGGTGTTGCCCGTCATCGCCGGCAGCAGCGAAATACCGTCGTTCGGAGGCGCCTTGATACCCGCTATCGCGGCGATAGTCGCCATCATATCATACTGCACCGATAACAGCGACGTGGTGGTGCCGGCGGGGATCTTCCCCGGCCAGCGGGCGATCAGCGGTTCGCGGATGCCGCCTTCGTAGAGGTCCATTTTCAGGCCCCGCAGGCCGCTGACGCTGTTGAAGAATTTTGCGTTCACCCCGCCGTTGAAAGTAGCGCCGTTATCGCTCGAAAACATGATCACCGTATTGTCGTCCAGCCCGAGTTTTTTAACCTGTTCCATGATGATGCCCACCTGCGCATCGAGATAGGTGATCATGGCCGCGTACGTGCTGAGCGGATACCTGGCGGGCGCATAACCGTCCTGGCCGTAATACGGTTTTTCGTCAAACTGTCCGACATAGGCCTGCACCGCCGCACCCGGCGCCTGCAGCGATACGTGCGGGAGGGTGTAAGGCAGGTAGAGGAAAAACGGGGTTTTACCCTGCTGCTGCATAAAACGCAGCGCCTTGCCGGTCATCACATCGATCGCGTATTCCTGCCCGTTGTACGCTGCAAAATCCGCGTCGGTGGCCTTGCCGGGGTCGAGCCGTTTGTGCACGTCCATCGGCGGGTTCCGCAACGAATCCCAGCGCCCGTTTTCCCAGAGATGGCTGGGGTAGAAATTATGCGACTGCTTCTGGCAGAGGTAGCCGTAAAAATAATCGAAGCCCTGCGCGTTGGGGCTGCCGGTGGTGTTGTGCATGCCCAGGCCCCACTTGCCTACGGCGGCGGTATGGTAGCCCGCCTCCTGCAGCATTTTTGCGACGGTGAGGGTGCCTTCGGGGAGGGGCATCTGCCCGCCTTCCAGCGAATCGGCGAAACCACCCAGCTCATAGTTGCCGCGGATGTAAGAATGCCCGCCATGGCGGCCCGTCAGCAGCATACACCGGGCGGGAGCGCATACCGGCGTGCTGGTATAAAAATTCGTGAACCGGACACCTTCCTTCGCCAGCCGGTCGAGGTACGGGGTTTTGATTTTCTGCTGGCCGTAAGCGCCCAGCTCCCCTACCCCTAAATCGTCTGCATAAATAAAAATGATATTGGGCGCGCGTTTTTGCGCAAATGCCGCCGAAGCGGCTAACAAGAGCCCGCAACTGAACAGAATAGCTTTTTTCATACAAACATTTTAGGCGAATACGCCCGTCAGGAATCGCACTAAAATAATACAGAAACATTATCTTATTTTCACAAAATGCTGAACATCCAATTCACCCCCTTCCCGGAACTGGCCACCGAGCGCCTCGTGCTGCGCAGGATGCGGCCCGCGGACGCCCCGCAACTTTTTGTGCTCCGTTCCGACCCGGAAATGATGCAGTTCATTCCCCGCCCGCTGCACCAGACCGAAGCGGACTCCCTGGCGCTGATCGACCTTTGTAACGATACGGCCGATAAAAACGATGGCATCAGCTGGGCCGTCACGGAAAAAGGGAAAGACGTGCTCATCGGCACTATCGGTTTCGTGAAAATCCAAAAAGAACATTTCCGCGCCGAAGTGGGCTATATCCTCCACCCCGCCATGCAGGGCAAGGGCATCATGAAAGAAGCGCTGGCCACCGTTATCGATTACGGTTTCCGGGAAATGAAACTGCACTCCATAGCAGCCATCGTCGACCCCGCCAACACCGCTTCCGCCATGCTCCTCGAAAAATCGGGCTTCATGAAAGAAGGGCACTTAAGAGAACACGAATTCCTGCTGGGGCGGTTCTGGGATTCGGTGATTTATTCGAAGCTGAAGTATTCCTTTGAACTGTAATAAAGATTGGCCAAAAATGGATCCCATCACATTATACCGGCCGGTTGGCCTGAAGGAACTGGAATTGATCCTGGACACCGGCGCAACAGCATTCCCGCCACGATTACATTGGCAACCGATCTTCTACCCGGTTATGAACCAGCCGTATGCAGAACAGATTGCCCTGGAATGGAACACCCGGGATGAATTTTCCGGCTACTGCGGCGCTGTTACCGCTTTTGATCTGCCTTCCGGGTTCCTTAGCCGCTACGACGTTCAGAATGTAGGTGGCGAAATACATAACGAATTGTGGGTACCCGCGGAAGAACTCAGCGAATTCAACCAACAGATATCCGGAGGTATCAGGGTCGTGAAAGTGTTTTTCGGCGACCGCTTCAAAATGCCGGAACATCCCGCAACCGCCGCACTGCTGCGGCGGTTCCGATAAAGCATTATGGCGCGGAGAAACGATCCCCCCAACGAAAAGAGATACCATGAACGAAAAAGAAAAAAAACACATCAGTAAATTCCTCAGCCTGGTGCTGCGCCATCAACCCGAAACCATTTCAATTCACCTGGACGAAAACGGCTGGACCGATGTGGAAACGCTCATTCACCAAGCTGCGCTCCATGGTGTCCGTTTTACAAAAGAGGAACTGGATGAAGTGGTGACAACGAATGACAAACAGCGATTCGCGTTTGACGATACACATACCCGCATCCGCGCCAGCCAGGGGCACTCCGTTCACGTCGACCTGGCGCTTACACCCGCCATCCCGCCGGATGTATTATATCACGGCACCGGCAGGCAACTGCTCCCGCTCATCCGCGAACAGGGCCTCCTCAAAATGGAACGCCAACACGTACACCTGAGCATCGCGCAGGAAACAGCGCTGCAGGTAGGCAGGCGAAAAGGCGACGCGGTAATATTGACGATACTGGCAGGCCGGATGCATGCGGCCGGCACTACGTTCTTCCTCTCTGAAAACAATGTTTGGCTTACAGACCATGTGCCGCCGCAATACATAGAATTTAATTAAATTCACCGCATGCCCAGAACCATCGTGATCGGCGATATACACGGCGCGCTCAGGGCGCTGGAACAACTGCTCGGCAAAATCGGCCCGCGTGAAGACGACCGCTTCATTTTTGTGGGCGACTATGTGGACGGATGGTCACAGTCTGCCCAGGTCATCGCCTATCTCATCGAATTCGAAAAACAACACGACTGCATTTTCCTGCGCGGCAATCACGACGACTGGTGCGAAACATGGCTCAGCGGCCGCGAGGCCGACCCGGCATGGTTGTTTCATGGCGGGCAGTCGACCGTAGAAAGCTATGCAGCCATCACACGGGAAGAAAGGCAAACACATCTCCGCTTCTTTTATAAACTCCGCAATTATTACGAAGACGAGCAGAACCGCCTCTACATTCACGCCGGCTTCACATCGATGCACGGGCCCGGCAAGGAGCGCGATAAAACGGACTTCATGTGGGACCGCACCCTCTGGGAAATGGCCCTCAGCATGAATAAACGGCTTTCAAAAAATTCACTCCTCTATCCCAAGCGCCTGAAGCTGTTCAGGGAAATCTACATCGGCCACACGCCTACCATCAACTACGACCAGGATGTGCCGATGAACGGCTGCAACGTATGGAACGTAGATACCGGCGCCGCCTTCACCGGCCGGCTCTCCGCCATGGACGCCGATACCAAAAAGGTACTGCAATCGGATGTAGTGCAACGGCTGTATCCTTTCGAAAGAGGCCGGAACGGCGGATGATTTTGCAGGGCATGCAATTTTTCCCGCCAGTTATACGCTCATTCATACCAGATACCAGATATGCCTTTCTCATGAACTTAAATGGGCCTAGTTTGCGGCCCGATTTAATTGTTAACACCCCAAACCGAGTTTTATGAAATCCATTTTTCTCGCCGTGGTGGCAGCGCTCTGCTGCTCATACGCCGGCGCACAGCAGATTCCGCAGGAAGAAGAGAATGCACAGGAAGTCCTGTATCAACGTGTAAAAAAATTGCAGACGCCGCAGCCGCAGGGCCCCGATGGCGATGAAGCCACCAATCGCCCGAAGGTAGGCGCATTGAAGAAAATCACAGCTACCCGCAGCATCCAGCCCGTGCAGCAACAGGTATTCACCGAAGCCGATGCGCCCGGTGTGGCCAAAATGATGCGTGCCGCCGTATGCGCGGCGCCCGTTGTGGAAGCCGACCTGGAGCCCGTGTACAGCTCCGTGAAAGCGCATATGCCGCTGTACCTGCCGTATAAAAACAGCAGTACCGGCGTGTGGCAGGGCTTTTATTACAGCTGGGACAATGATAACGATGGCGCGAACGACGCGCACCGCGCCGTTGACTACGGCAAAACTTCGGTGGCGGCCGGAGAAGATCCCACTTTCGGCGTGTATGCCATTGCGCCCGGCAAGGTGATCGACGTGAAATGGTCCGACGGCGGCGGCAACATCATAACGGTGGAGCACACGGCCCCCGACGGTTACAAGTACCGGAGCACCTACCTCCATCTTCGCAACGGCTACGATAACGACCGCGCCAAAGCAAAAGCCACCAGCGGCAAATACAAGGCGTTTGCCACCAACGGCACCACCAGCGCGCTTTGCTGGGGCACCAACAGCCAGAAGATCGCCGTGAAGGTGAACGACCTGGTGAAGGCCGGGCAGTTCCTGGCGTATGCCGGCAACACCGGCTCCGGCGGCATCGGCGTGATCCTGAACGACGACGGCACCCTCAAAAACCCCGATACACGCTCATTCAACGTGCACCTGCATTTCGAAGTACGCGTGCAGGACACCAGAGCAGGGCACAGTGGCGAATGGGTGCGCATCGACCCTTACGGCTCGTACAATCATGCGGGCGTGGATTGCTACGATCTCGAAGCCACCACCCCGTACGCAAGATTGTTTGCCCCCTTCTACCCCAGCTTCCATAACGTGCCGCTCGACCTCGTGAACAAATTCTGGGGTTACTACACCGGCATGGGCATGGCCCTGCAAACGGTGAGCGTAGACAGGAACGGCGGCACCCTGTACGCGGCCGGCTCTTTCCAGTGGGGCCTGCCCGGCGCCTGGTACGCCCGTTTTTACATGACCGGCAGCACCTACCAGAGTTACTTCAACAGCTACGACCAGCAGGGCTACCGCCCCCGGCAGCTGTCCGTCACGAAAGACGCCGGCGGCAACCCGCGCTTCTCCGCCATCTGGGAAAAGAAACCCGCCGGCCAGAGCGCCGCATCGGTGCATAACCGCGACGACGCCAATTTCGACGCTCTCTGGAAAGACTATGTGGTCAACAAAAAATGGCATGTGCAGGAACACGTGGACTATACCGTGAACGGCAAGCGCTACCATGCCGCCGTGTTCGTGAACAAGCCGAACGACAACGGTTTTTACCTCTACTATGGCATGAAGGGAGCCGATTTCGACAAAAAGTTCGACGAACTGTACCCCAACTGGGAACTGCGCAGCATCAACGTCAACGGCAGCACCGTAGGCGGCGTATGGCGCCCGAAAAAGAGCAATTATGCCGCCTATTACGGCATGACCTCCGCCGGGTACCAGAGCAAATTCAATCAGTTCAGCTCCGAAGGGCTGCGCCTCATCAAAGTACAGAACTACGATAATAATGGCCGTTTCAGCGCCATCTGGGCCAAATAAGCGCCCCTTACCCCCAAAAACTGCAGGGTGTCCGTCAAAACGGGCATCCTGCTTTATTTTTTACCGTATTTTTGCAGCCGCAAATGGTAAAGATTGATCAGATAACGCTGCCGGATTTCCCGCTGCTGCTGGCGCCCATGGAAGATGTGAGCGACCCGCCGTTCCGTGTGGTATGTAAAGCCAACGGGGTCGACCTCGTGTACACCGAGTTCATTTCCAGCGAGGGCCTCATCCGCGACGCCATCAAATGCCGCAAAAAGCTCGATATTTTCGACGAGGAAAGGCCCACCGGCATCCAGATATTCGGGGGCGACGAAGAACGCATGGCGATGGCCGCGAAGATCGTGGACGTGACCCAGCCGGAGCTGCTCGACATCAATTTCGGCTGCCCCGTGAAAGGCATTGTAGCCAAAGGCGCCGGTTCCGGCGTGCTGAAAGACGTGCCCCTGATGGTGCGCCTCACGGAAGCCTGCGTCAAATCCACCCACCTGCCCGTAACGGTGAAAACCCGCCTGGGCTGGGACGATGCTACCAAAAACATCGAAGAAGTGGCTGAACGCCTCCAGGACGTGGGCGTAAAAGCCCTTACCATCCACGGCCGCACCCGCTGCCAGATGTACAAGGGCGAGGCCGACTGGAGCCTGATCGCCAAAGTGAAGAACAATCCCCGCATCCATATCCCCATTTTCGGGAACGGCGATATCGACAGCCCGCAAAAAGCGCTCGAATACAAAAACCGCTACGGCGTAGACGGTATCATGATCGGTCGCGCGGCCATCGGTTACCCCTGGATATTCCGGGAAATCCGCCATTTCCTGCAAACCGGCGAAGAACTGCCCGCGCCCACCGTGGCGGAACGGGTAGACGTGTGCCGCCGGCACCTCCACAAATCCCTGCAATGGAAAGGCCCCGTGGCCGGCATTTACGCCATGCGCCGCCACTACCTCAGCTACCTGAAAGGGTTGCCGGGCATCAAAGAATTCCGTACGCGCCTGGTAACGCTCAATGAGCCCGAGGAAATCAATGCCGTGCTCGATGAGGTGTTACGGACGTATGAAGGATTTGAAATGGAAAAAACGCCTATCCAGCTGATAGACTATCACACCAATTGCCAGTTGTAAAACTCCTTACTGGCAGGCCTGTTTTTTATAAGGGACCGGGTCGAATTTCAACGCCGCGTCACTCGGGGTGAAGATGGGATTTCCGTCGGCGTCCGCACTGTCTGCCAGCCCCTCGTACGCCTGGTCGCCCATCAGCTTGAACACCACGTTCCGCGTGCTTTTGGTGCCTTCGGAAGTATAACTGTAAGAAGCCCGCAGGATATTATCGGTCAGCCGGCCTTCCAGGATGCCGCTGCTCTGGTCTTTTTCGAAGAAATTATAATCCAGCACGCCGTTCACCTTCCTGTCGTCTACCAGTATCTGCAGCAGGAAGGTATCTTTCCCCACGGTTTTCATAAAACAGGATGCGCTGGTATTGGTGAGTTCGGGATTGGTAACGGCCGAATCCCTTTCTTTTTTGGAAGGGGCCGAATTGCAGGACAGCAATACGCCTGCTAATACACACGTGGATAGTAAGGCAGTTTTCATCATGAACTAAATCTACTAAAAAAAATCTGAATGCTGCTGACATAGGGCTGTCATACCCCGGGTGGAACTTTGATGCAACAAACCAAAAAACTTACCATCATGGCTATCATTCCCACCCTGCTCAAAGAAATGGCGCAAGAAGCGCAAACCACCCGCAAAATGCTGGCGATCGTTCCGGCCGATCAATTCGACTGGCAACCGCACCCCAAAAGCATGACGCTGCGGGCGCTCACCGGCCATATTGCCGAAATTCCTTCCTGGGTCAGCCTCGTATGCAATACGGCCGAACTGGATTTCGCCAAGGAACCCTACAAAGCCCCTGTGCTCAATACCACGGATGATCTGATGGCGTTGTTCGAAAAATCATATGAAGAAGGCCGTTCCGAACTGGAAAAAGCGGACGAAGCCATCCTGGCCGACCATTGGGTGATGCGTTCCGGCGAAGAGATTTACAGCGACCAGCCCAAGTCCGAAGTGCTGCGCATGTGTTTCTGCCAGATCGTGCACCACCGCGCGCAGCTGGGCGTTTACCTGCGCCTGCTCAACATCCCCATCCCCGGCAGCTACGGGCCGAGCGCGGATGAAATGGGGAATTAAGGATTGCCCGGGGTAGATAAATACTGCGGTTGCAGCGGCTGGCTGATGTTGTAGAAAGATACGCCGTTGGTCAGCTGCGCAATCAGCAATCCCTGGCAGGAGAATTTATTCCGGGCGGTGAATCCACCTGTTATTGATAAAAAACGTGCCGAAAGGCAGGATGGAAGCCCCCAGGGCGATGGCCGTCTTTCTGATGCTCCAGTTCAGCGCGATCTTCACTTCTATCACGAGGATCACATACAGCACAAACAGCACGCCATGCG
This sequence comes from Chitinophaga lutea, assembly GCF_003813775.1. Lineage (NCBI taxonomy): Bacteria > Pseudomonadati > Bacteroidota > Chitinophagia > Chitinophagales > Chitinophagaceae > Chitinophaga > Chitinophaga lutea. Next base: position 810,319 of record NZ_RPDH01000002.1, read on the forward strand.
CCATGCCCACCTGTTTGTTCAGCCACGGCTCGTCCGCGAAATACTTCATCGGCATGGCGATAAATAACAAAACAAGAAAGGAAATGCCTTCCAGCCAGGCAACGATCCGTAATCTTTTAGTTGCGTTCATGCGGCAATACTACACCTCAAAAAAGAAACAGACAATGATCCTCGTCAGGAAACCCCGGCTTCCCACCCCTCTTGCGGCGAGCAAAAGCAGTTTTAGCGGTAGCCCTGCGCCTGGAGATGGAACAGTTCAGCATAACGCCCTCCTTTTGCCAGCAGCTCCTCGTGGCTGCCGATCTCGATCAGCTGACCCTGCTCCAGCACCAGGATACGGTCGGCCATCCGCACCGTGGAAAACCGGTGCGATATCAGTACGGCGGATTTGCCTTTGGTGAGGTCCGCAAAACGGAGGAACACCTCGTATTCCGCCCGGGCGTCGAGCGCGGCGGTAGGTTCGTCGAGGATGAGCAACTGGGCGTTTTTCATGTACGCGCGGGCCAGGGCGATCTTCTGCCACTCGCCGCCAGAAAGCTCTATGCCGTTGTTGAAGCGGCGGCCGAGCATCTGGCCGTACCGGCCGGGCAATCGTTCCGTGAGCTCGTTGGCCATGCTCTTGTAGGCGGCGTTTTCGATCATCACCTGGTTGTTCAGTTCCTCGATATTGCCCACGGCGATGTTTTGCTGAAGCGTCATCTGGTAACGCTGGAAGTCCTGGAAAATAACGCCTACCTGTTTCCGCAGTTCCTTCAGGTTATACTCCCGCAGGTCGTGCCCGTCGAGCAGGATGCGGCCTTCCGTGGGGTCGTACAGCCTTGCCAGCAATTTCACCAGCGTGGTTTTCCCGGCCCCGTTCTCCCCTACCAGCGCCAGCTTTTCGCCGGCATGCAGCGTAAAATTCAGGTGGCGGTTGGCCCAGCGTTCCGAATGCAGGTAACGGAACCCGACGTTCTCGAACACAAAACCTTCGCGGATGGGATTGGGAAACGGCCGGGCATTGGGCTGCTCGGTAATGCGCGGCGCAATTTCAAAAAACTCGAACAGGTCGCGCAGGTAAATGGCGCCTTGCGTCACGCTGGTAAAACGCATCAGCACCCCCTCCAGCAAACCGCGCAACTGGCGGAACGATCCGCCGAGAAACGCCAGGTCGCCGATGGTGAGCTGGCCTTTGACGGTTTGCAGGATGATGATGACGTACGCCGTGTAGTACCCCGCGCTGCCGATGATGGCGAACAGCACCGCCCAGATGTTGTAGCGGATCGAGAGCTGTTTTTTATCGTTGTAAAATTTGTCGGACAGTGTGCGGAAGCGCTGCACGAGATAATCGGACAGGTTGAAGATTTTCACCTCCTTCACCGATTCGTCGCTCGCGCCGAGGAAACGGATATAGTCGAGCTCCCGGCGGTCGGACGTCTGCCCCCAGGCCAGCGCATAGAAGCGGTCGTTGAAATGGGTTTCGGCAAGGAATGCGGGCAGCACGGAGATCAGCAGCAACAAGATCAGCCAGGGGCTGAAGCTGACCAGCCCCGCGGCAAGAAACACCATGGTAATGACGTCCTGCACCTGTGAAAGCACCTGCGACAATAAAATGGTGCGGCCCATCGTCTGCTGACGGGCGCGCTCCAGCTTGTCGTAAAAGGTGGAATCCTCGAACTGGTCGAGGTCGAGCGTGGCGGCATGCTGCATGATGCGCACGGAGGTATAGTTGGCCACCTGTTCGCCCAGCATGCCGTCGAGCAGCGAAATGGCCCGGCCCAGGGCGCCGCTGGCGATCACCAGCGCAAACTCCAGCGCCACCAGTTCCCAGAGGTACTGGTAACTCAGATCGCCCTTCAGCTGCGTCATCCGCACCACCTCGTCGATGATCAGCTTGCCCACATACAGCAGGGCCAGCGGGATGGCGGATTGCAGGCCCCTCAAAACGATGTTGCTGATGGTCAGCGCCGGGCTCGTTTGCCATACCAGTTTAAAAAAAGCGGGCAGGTTACGCAGCGCCACCATCCTCTCCCGGAAACTTACATCGGGCTCTCCGGGTTTTCTGCCGGGTCTTTTCATGTTGTGCGGGTTATATTTTCACGCAAATATCTGCTGACGGGTATCGAATACGGGATTAAATATACGACTTATGCCGCCGATGCCGCTTCTGCCGGACCGGCATACATTCATTCCGGGCATTTCGCACATCGACAGCTGAAAACGGGCGGACTTTCCATACGAAGCAACCGGGCCGCCGGCTTTTCATAAATGTTCATTTCCGGACACGTCCTTACATAAAACCGGACATTACAAGGCCACGAAACATTCATAACGAGCTGAATCACAAACGCTTTCAGGAATGGCATATTTTTGGGCGGCATCAACCCGTCAAAACCCTCCGCATGCTTAAAAACTACTTCAGTATAGCCTGGCGCAACATCCGCAAAAACGGTTTGTATTCCGTCGTGAACATCACCGGCCTTTCCATCGGTATCGCCTTCACCCTGCTGATCGCGGTTTATATCTGGAGTGAAACGAAAGTGAACGGCGGCCTTCGGGAGGCTGGCCAGCAGTACATCCTGCAAAGCAAATGGAAAGACGCCAGCCAGGGTTACAAAGAAGCCACCATGGGGCCATTGCCCAGGATGCTGAAAGAACAGTACCCCCACCTCGTGAAAAATTACTTCCGGATCGACGGGGTCACCACGAATGTATCCAAAGGCGAAAAGAGCTTCCGGCAGGAGGTGGCCATCTGCGACACCACGCTGCTCGACATGTATGGCTTCAAACTGCTGCACGGCCATCCCGCCACCGCTTTTTCCGCGCCGTTCTCCACGGTGGTCACGGCGGAATGCGCGCAGAAATATTTCGGCAAAACCGATGTCATCGGAGAATCCCTGACGGTGGAAAGCTTTTCGGGCACGCGGCAGGAATTCCAGATCACCGGCGTAATGGCGCCCACCGCCAAAAATACCGTCACCCATTGGGCCGATGCGCCGCAGCAACTGTTTATTCCCCTGGCCAACCAGCCTTATTTCAACAGGATGCCGCTCGATGACTGGAACAACCAGTATACGCTCGGCTTTATAGAGCTTCAGCCCGGCGTACAGCCGTCCGCGCTCGATAAACCCCTGCGGGACATCCTCCGGGCGCATGCATCGCCGGCGATCGTCAGCGCGCTGCAGCCGTACATGGTGGGACTGAAAGAATATTACCTTGTGTACAACAACGGCATGGTTAAAAAGATGCTGTACGCGCTTTCCCTCATTGCCCTCTTTATCCTGCTCATGGCGATGATCAACTTCGTGAACATGTCCATAAGCCGCTCCGCATCCCGCATGAAAGAAATCGGCATTCGTAAAGTGATGGGCGGGCTGAAGCGGCAGCTGATCATACAGTTCCTTACCGAATCCGTACTGCTGGTGTTTTTCGCCACAGTGCTCGCCTTAGCGATCTGTATACCGCTGGGTAGCTTCTTCGGCAGCATCGTCGGTTCCAAATTGCCGGCGGCCGGTACGCTTCCGCTCTACTTTTTTGTGCTGCCCTTTGTGCTCGCCGTCTTAACAGGCGTGATCGCGGGCCTTTACCCGGCGCTGGTGCTCACGTCCCTGCGGTCGGTAGACTCCCTGAAAGGCAAACTCACCGGGGTCAAAGACCATGTTCTGCTACGGAAGTCGCTGGTGGCTTTCCAGTTCGGCACCGCCATCGTGGTGCTCGTGTCCGCCATCCTCGTATCCAAACAAACCGACCTGTTTTTCAGCGACCACCTGGGGTACGACAAGGATATGATCGTGGCCGCGCAGGTGCCGCGCGACTGGACGCCGCAGGGCGTACGGCGCATGGAAAATGTGCGCAACCAGCTCGCTGCTATGCCCGAAGTACAGTCCGTAACGCTCGCCTTTGAATTGCCCAACGGCAACAACTCCGGCAGCTTCTCCATGTACCGCGCCGGTACCGATTCCACTACCGCGGTGCCGAGCAAGATCCTGATGACGGATGAACGTTACGCGGCCACCTACGCCATCCCCATGGCGGCCGGGCGTTTCTTCGGGGAGAACGATTCGATGAAGACCGTGATCAACCGCACACAGGCGGCGGCGCTGGGCTGGAAAGATCCCGCCGAAGCCGTAGGCCGGCAGGTACGTGTGCCCGGCGATCCCTTCGTATACACCGTTTCCGGCGTAACCGAAGATTTCCATTTCAGTTCCATGCAGGAGGCCATTTCGCCCATCTCGTTCCTGCACGTGAAACGCACCTCCACCTACCGCTTCCTCGCCCTCAAAATGAAACCTGGCAATATCGGCCACACCATCGGCGCCATTGAAAAAAAATGGGCCGCCCTCATGCCGGGCGCGCCGTTTGAATATGTGTTCATCGATGATGCGCTGAAAAAACTCTATCGCACGGAGCTGCAAATGAAAAAAGCTTTTTATACCGCTACGGGCATTTCACTGATCATCGTGCTGCTCGGCGTACTGGGGCTGATTTCGCTGAGCGTGCAGAAACGCACCCGTGAAATCGGTATCCGGAAAGTGCTGGGCGCTTCGGTACAGGGGATCATCGCCCTCTTTATGAAAGAGTTCGCCGTGGTGATGGTGGCCGCCGTGGTGAGCGCCTGCCCCGTGGCATACTGGTTCATGAACAACTGGCTGAACGGATATGTGTACCGCATCGGCATCACCGCCCAGCCGTTTATCATCACCATCGGGCTGCTCGGTGCGTTAACGGCGTTGCTGATCGTTACGCAAACGGTCAAAACCGCACTGGCCAATCCCACCAAAAGCCTGCGGACGGATTGACACAAACGGATTCCATCCATCATATAAACAGCTACCTGTCTCCATCAGGTGCCCGAATGAAAAAGGGGGCTGTATCACATTTCGATACAACCCCCTTGTTATTTGGAGACAATGCTTTTCCTTATTCCGCGATGATCACCTTCACCCCGCGCTCCGTCAGCATCCGCACGGTTTCGTGCGGCACCAGGTTGTCGGTGATGATATAATCCACCTGCTCGAGGCTGCAGATGCGGCCGATGCCGCGGCGGTCGAACTTGGAGCTGTCGGCCATCACTACAACGGTTTGCGACAGGCCGATCATTTTCATGTTGAGGCTCGCTTCGGAGAGGTTCGTGATGGACAGCCCGAATTCCGGGTCGATGCCGTCTACCCCCACAAACAATACCCCGCAGGAAATATCGTCGAGCAGCCGCTCGGCGAACGAGCCCGCGGCGGCGGAAGAGCTCTGGTGGATCAGGCCGCCGATCTGGAGCACGTCTACATGCGGGCGGTTGCACAATTCCAGCGCCACTTTCAGCGCCGGCGTGATCACGGTGAGATGTTTGGCCGGATGCAGCGCACGGGCCAGCTCAAACACCGTGGTGCCCGAGCCGATAATGATCGAATCGTTCTGGCCGATGAGGCTCAAAGCCGCCTTGGCGATCTTTTTCTTTTCCTCCGACTTGATGAATTCCTTTTCGTTGATGGGGCGCTCGATAGTATAGGGGTTCTGGGTGGAACCGCCGCCCTTGGTACGGTACAACAGCTTTTTTTCTTCCAGCAGCTTCAGGTCTTTCCGGATGGTCACCCCTGAAACCTGCAATGATTCACTCAATTCCTGGATATCCACCCGGCCGTTCTCCTGCAGTTTCTGGAGGATCAGCTGGTGCCTGTCGGTAATATTCATATACGGACGATCTTCTTTTTGTTAAAATTCCTTTCACCAAAATTACACTTTTCTACCAAAAAACCCGGGCGACCTGTCTGGCTTAACCCGTTGTTAACCGGCATTCCCGTGCTTACAAAGGCGTTCGAATGGCTGTTTTGTTTGCTTTCACTCGGTTTATTTTATTTAAATTTTGTTAAATTAAGTTTAATTTCTACTTTGCAGGAACAAGATTTCCACGATCCATTTTCACCACACAACTGATACCACATGTCAACGTTTTATGAAAAAACAGGAATTCCTAAACAATTATTATGGGGGTATATCGGCATCATGATCTTCATGATGGGCGATGGTATCGAGCAGGGCTGGCTAAGCCCGTACCTGGTAGATCACGGCATGAGCGTGCAGCAAAGCGCCACCCTTTTTACCGTGTACGGCATCACCATCGCCATTTCCGCCTGGTTTTCGGGCGTACTGGCGGAAGGCTTCGGCGTCAAGCGTACCATGGCGGCGGGTTTGTTGCTCTATTGCCTGGGTACGGTCGGTTTTGTGGGCTTCGGCATGCCGGAGCTGAATTTCCCCGTGATGCTGCTCACCTATGCGCTCCGCGGTTTCGGCTATCCCCTGTTCGCCTATTCTTTCCTCGTCTGGATCGCTTACAGCAGCCCGCAGAAACAGCTGGGCCGCGCGGTGGGCTGGTTCTGGTTCGTATTCACCGGCGGGTTGAACGTGCTTGGCGCTTATTATTCCAGCTGGGCCATCACTCAATTCGGCCATCTCAATACTTTATGGACCTCGTTGTTCTGGGCATTGCTCGGCGCTTTCTTCGCCCTCGTGCTCAACAGGAACAGCGCGCAGAAAACGGCGGCGGCACCGGGCAACCGCGCCCAGGAACTGATCAAGGGGCTTACCATCGTCAGGGAAGAACCGAAAGTATTGCTGGGCGGCATCGTGCGCGTGATCAACACCACGGCGCAGTTCGCCTTCCCGGTGTTCCTTCCCATGTACATGGCGCGCCATGGTTTCGATACCACGCAGTGGCTCCAGATCTGGGGCACCATCTTCACGGCCAACATCATCTTTAACCTGATTTTCGGGTTCGTGGGCGACCGCCTCGGCTGGCGCAACACCATCATGTGGTTCGGCGGCGCAGGCTGCGCGGCCACCACCCTGCTGTTCTATTATTCCCCGCAGATCTGGGAAGGCAGTTTCTGGATGGTAATGACGGCCGGCGTACTCTGGGGCGCGTTCCTTGCAGGCTATGTGCCTTTAACGGCACTGGTGCCCTCGCTCGTACAAAAAGACAAAGGCGCCGCCATGGCTATCCTCAACCTGGGCGCCGGCCTGCCGGTGTTCGTGGGGCCCGCCATCGTGGGGCTTTTCATCGGCGTGGCGGGAGAAGAAGGCGTGATCTGGATACTGGCGGTGCTGTATGTGATCAGCGCCATCCTGGCCCGCTTCATCACCCTGCCGGACAATGCTAAAACGCTTCATCATCATACGATTAAAACAGAACAATACGCATGAGAATTTTGATCACAGCCCCGTATCACGATAAGGGCCTGAAAGAGATAGCACAACAGTTCGGAGATGTGGCGTACCGGTCGTGGAAACCCAACGGCCGCGCCTGGAACGAAGAAGAACTGCTGGCGCTGCTGGAGGAAACGAATGCGGACGCACTCATCACGGAACACGATCATGTCACCGAACGGGTGATCGCCGCCAACCCGCAACTGCAGTTCATCGGCGTATGCCGCGGCACACCGTCGAACGTGGCGGTACCGAAGGCCACCGAAATGGGCATTCCCGTATTTTTCACGCCGGCCCGCAACGCGCAGGCCGTGGCGGAAATGTTCATCTCCAACGTGATCATGCTGCTGCGCAACACCATCCCCGGCATCAACTGGCTGAAAGGCCGGCAGTGGCAGGAAGGGGCGCACGATTCGTACCTGCACTTCAAAGGCAACGAACTGGCGGGCAAAACCATCGGCATGGTGGGCTTCGGCGCCATCGGCCAGCTCATCGCCCGGATGGTGCGGGATTATCCCTGCAACATCCAGTTCTTTGATCCCTATGTGAAGGAACACGACCCGGCTTACCGCCAGCTGGGCATCGAAGAACTGTTCGCTACGAGCGATATCGTGTCCATTCACCTGCCGGTGACCGCGGAAACCAAAGGCATGATCAACGCGAGTTTGTTGACAAAGATGAAAAAAGACGCCATTTTTGTAAATACCGCCAGGGCGGCCGTTGTGAAACGGGAAGCCCTGCTGGATGTGCTGGAAAAAAACGCCATCCGCGGCGCCATACTCGATGTGTTCGACAACGAGCCGCCCGATGCGCTCGACTACCGCATCATCGATATGCCGCACGTGATCGCTACCCCGCACATTGCCGGCGCCACCTTCGAAGTGGAAGACCACCACGTGGAAATCCTCAACAGGGCGCTGCATCAGTGGTTCGGCAACGGCAATAAATCCATCGCGGAGCTTGCCAATAAAGAAATACGCTCAATTCACGTCAATGGCTAACGATCACGCATATATTATTGTAGATATCGGCACGGGGAACGTGCGCGTGGCCGCCGCCACACAAAAAGGCGAAGTGCTCGGCGTGGCGCGGGAAGACATCGTGTATGTCAACGACGAACTGTATCCCGATGCACTGTACTTCGACCCGCAACAGCTCTGGCAGCAGGTATTGCGCCTCGCCGCACAGGTGATCCCCAAAGAGAAGATAGTCAAAGCCATCACCGCCACCAGCCAGCGCGAAGGCATCGTGCTCCTGTCGGCTTCCGGGCAGCCGCTGATCGGCCTCCCCAACATCGACCACCGCGGCCGGGAATGGGAGCACATCATGGCCGATAAAAGCCGGGTGTACCAACTCACGGGCCGCTACCCCACCTCCCTGTTTTCCGCCATGAAACTGGTGGGCATCCGGGAGCGGCGGCCGGACGTCTGGGCGCAAACCGCCTCCTTCCTCAGCATCAGCAACTGGATAGAATACCAGCTCGGCGGCGTCAGCCGGTACGAGCATTCGCAGGCTTCCGAAACGCTGCTCTACGACGTGGCGCGGCAGCAATGGAGCCCCGAGCTCTGCCAGGTGTTCGGGCTGAGCGAATCCCTGCTCCCGCCTATCGCCGCCTCTGCATCCATCCTGGGTAACATACTCCCGGAAGTAGCGGACGCGCTGCAACTGGATAAAACCGTACAGATCGTGGTGGGCGGCGGCGATACGCAGCTGGCCATCAAAAGCACCCGGCCGGCGGTGGACGATATGGTGATCGTATCGGGCACCACCACACCCATCGTGAAACTAACGGGAACATATACACTCGATGAAGACGAAAGGACCTGGACGAGCCGCGACATCGAGAACGGCCGTTTTGTGTTCGAAGCCAACGCCGGCGTTACGGGCCTGAACTACCAGCGGCTGAAAGAAATTTTTTACCCGAACGAAGGTTACGATGTAATCGAGCAGGAACTGGCGGCCAATACGCACACTTTCTGCATGGCCTCCCTCGGTTCGCTGCTGGCGGATGAAGAAGTGTCGCTCACCCGCGGCGGTTTCATCTTCCCCACCCCGGTCAGCCACCTGCTTACCCGCGGTTCCTTCGTATGGGCCACCATTCTCGACATTGCCTGTTCCATTGTCCGCAACTACCGCATCCTCGCGGAAGTGGCCGGCCACGAGCCCGACTACATCTGGGGCTGCGGCGGCGGTTTGCAGAGCAGGGTGCTGCGCCAGCTCATCGCCAACCTCACCGGTAAAAAAGTGCAGATGCGGCATGAGTTCCAGCAATCGTCGGCCGTAGGCGGCGCGCTGCTCTGCAATGAAGCGCTGCAGCTGGACGTGGAAATGGAAGGGCGCACGGAAACGGTATACCCGCAGGACGAAGCGCATTATGCAACACTGTACGCGGAATGGGAAAAAACAAGGAACCATTTCAGGAACATGAATTGATATGGATTATTTTATAGGCATAGATGTAGGCACACAGGGCGCGCGCGTGCTCCTGGCCGACGAAACGGGCCGGCCGGTGGCGGCATTCGAAGAACAGTTCCCGCTGCACCGCGAGGAACAGGATCCCGAGCACTGGTGGGCGGCCTGCCTGCGCTGCCTCGAACAATTGCCAACCGGATATAACGTCAAAGCCATCGCCGTTACCTCCACCTCCGGCACCATCATTCCCCTGGGCCGCAACGGGCTGCCGCTGCACAACGCGATCATGTACAGCGACGGCAGGCAGGCCGAACAGGGCGCCCGCTGCCGGCAACTGGCGCTGGCGCATCACCCGGACGGCTATACGGGTTTCAACACCAGCAGCGGCCTCCCGAAAATGCTCTGGTTCATCGAACAGTACCCCCACAAAACGGAGCAGCTGTACAAGTTCATCCATGCCGCCGATTACATCACCGGCAAACTTTGCGGGCGGTTCGACCGCAGTGACTTTACCAATGTGTTAAAATCCGGTTACGATGTTGAAGGGCAACGCTGGCCGGAATATATTTGGGAAAAATTGCCGCTCCGCAGGGAGTGGCTCCAGGAGGCGGTGCCCTCCGGTACGCCGCTGGGCCCCGTTACCGCCCGCATCAAAGGGCTGCCGGATAATGTAATGGTGGTAGCCGGCATGACGGACGGCTGCGCCTCGCAGGTAGCCTCCGGCGCGGTGAACCCGGGCGACTGGAACACCACCATCGGCACCACCCTCGTTGTGAAGGGCGTTACCCTGGCTGCCGTGAAAGACCCGGAAGACCGGCTGTACAGCCACCGCCATCCCGAAGGATACTGGATGCCCGGCGGCGCCAGCAATACGGGAGCCGACTGGGTCACCAAACTGTTCGCCGGCCGCATCGATGCGCTCAATGAAGCCGCGGCGCAACTTTGCCCTACTCCGTACCTGGTATACCCGCTCCTGCAGCGCGGCGAACGTTTCCCGTTCGTGGCGCCGCAGGCGGAAGGTTTCGCCACTCCCGGCCTCAGCGACGAAGAACATTTCACCGCCGCCATGGAAGGTGTGGCCTATATTGAAAAACTGGCGTACGAGATGATCGAAAAGTTATCGGGCGAAAAAGTGAAGGCCGTATACACCGCCGGCGGAGCCAGCAACAGCAACGTATGGCTGCACATCCGCAGCAACGTGCTCAATCTGCCGCTGTATAAAATGCAGCAGGTGAGCGGCGCAGCCGGGGCGGCCATACTGGCGGCCTCTAAAACCCGCTACCGCTCCGTGATGGAAGCCGCGGCAGCCATGGCGCATACCGAAAGGATCGTGCGGCCGCAGGCCGGTATTACCGACCTGTATACCGCCACGTACCACCGGTTCAAACAGCAACTCACAGAAAAAGGATATATCCCGGAACAGACATATGCTTAATATATTTTTACTCCGCCACGGCCAGACGGCCTGGAACGCAGACAACAACCGCTACTGCGGCCGGTCAGACATATCGCTGACCGCCAGGGGCATCCAGCAGGCCGAAGCCGTGAAAGCGCAGCTGCGGCACATCACCTTCGATGGCGTGTACTCCTCCCCGTTAGAGCGGGCTTTCATGACGGCCAACATCGCTACGGGCGTACACGTGAAAAAAGACAACCGGCTCATCGAGGCGGATTTCGGGGAATGGGAACAAAAAACAAAAGAAGAATTCATCGCCGAAGACCCTTCGCTCTGGCATAACTGGATGGCCGACCCCGCATCGCACCGCGCCGGCGGCACCGGTGAAACCGGCATGGAAATCGTGACCCGCGTAGACGACTTCTTTAACGAGCTCCGCCGCAAACATACGTCCGGCAACATCCTGGTGGCAGCCCACAACGGCGTCAACCGGTTGTACCTGGCCTACAAGCTGGGCATGCCCCTGCGTAATTACCGCATGCTGGTGCAGGACAATGCGTCCATCACCATGTTCACCCTCGCGGCAGACGGCGCATTTACCTTGGAACACCTGAACTCAAAATTCTGATGATGCATAAAAAGATACTGGCCGCCAGCCTGGCCATTTGCAGCTTCCTGACCGCCGGCGCACAGTCCGGCCCCCTGCACGTGCTCGACATTAAAAACGCCGCCGCGCTAAGGGAGTTTTTCCATTACACCGGCAAAGACATTCCCTTCATCAGCGGCCACCGCGGCGGCATCAACAAAGGGTTCCCGGAAAACAGCATCGAGGCGCTCGACAACACGCTCCGCCACACCCATGCCACTTTCGAGATCGACCCGCGCCTGACGAAAGACAGCGTCATCGTGCTCATGCACGACGCCACGCTCGACCGTACCACCACCGGCAAAGGTAAAGTAGGCGACTACACCCTGGCCGAACTGAAACAACTGAAGCTGAAGGATATCGACGGCAACGTCACCGAATACCGCATCCCCACGCTCGAAGAAATGATCCGCTGGGCGAAAGGCAAAACCGTGCTCATCCTCGATAAAAAAGACGTGCCCTTCCAGATGACGGCCGACATCATCCGGCGCAACAAAGCCGAAGGACATGTGATGGTGACCGTGCATTCCGCCAAAGAAGCGAAATGGTACCACGAGCGGAACAGGGAAATCGTGTTCGAGGCGTTCGTCAAAACGCAGAAGGCCCTGGAAGAATATGAAGCGGAGAAAATCCCCTGGAGCCACATCATGGCTTATGTAGGGCCGGATAACAAACCCGAGCTGAAACCGCTTTACGAAAACCTGAACAAACGCGGCGTGATGTGCATGATTTCCACGGCGCCCACTTACGACAAACTGCCGGATGCGGCGGAGCGTACAAAAGCGTACCGGTCCATTATCGAAAAAGGCGCCAGCCTCATCGAAGCCGACCGCTCCATCGAAGCAGCGGAAGCTATCAAACCCCTGCTGCCGAAAAGCAGCGCGAAGTCGAAATTCTTTAAGCTGGCAAAAAAATAATACCCTATACCTGTAATTGTCATATCGTCGTAACACGAAAGCCTCCGTCAATGGAGGCTTTCGTATTTTATCAATCTGCTTTCAGGCTCTTTACCGGGTTTACCAGCGCGGCCTGCAAAGCCTTATAACCCACGGTGACCCAGCCGATGACCACAGAAAACACGATGGCCAGCACAAACACCATCCACCCGATCTGTATGTGGAACCGGAACCCGTCGAGCCAGCGGTTCATGAAGAAGTACGCCAGCGGTGCGGCGATCACGAACGCCACCGCGATCAGGATGGTGAACTCTCGGGAAAAGAGCAACACGATGCTTTGCACGGAAGCGCCTAGCACCTTGCGGATGCCCACTTCTTTTGTTTTCTGCAAAGCCATGAACGATACCAGGCCATACAGGCCGAGGCAGGAAATAAAGATGGCCAGCGCCGCGAATATCCTGAACAGCTGGCTCGTCAGCGCTTCGGAAGTATAATAATTCTCGATGCGTTTATCCATGTAGGTGAGATCGTACATGTACGTGGGATATACTTCGGCGAACACCTTTTCCACCTGCGCCAGCGCGGATTTCATTTCAGCGGGCTTCATGCGCAGCGCGATGTGCTCATAGGAGCGCCGGCGGGTGGAAATCGTGAGCGGGGCCGTTTCGTCGCGGAGCGACTGGTTGCTGTAATCCCTGACCACCCCTACAATCCGGCCATGCTCCCCATTCTCGTACCGGATCTCGCGGCCGAGTGCGTCAGCCGGTGCGGCGAGCCCCAGTTTTTTTACCAGCGTTTCATTTACGACCAGTTCATACAGCGTATCCGTCTGCAGATGTTTGCGGCCCGCCACCAGCCCGATGCGGAAGGTATTGTAATACCCGGTATCGGCATACTGCCGGGTCACCACAAATGATTCGTTTTCCGGCCGGTTGTCGAAGGCGAAGTTGCTCGTCCACATCCCGCCGCTGGACGGGCCGTCGAGGCACAAGCTCGTGGCCTCCACCCCATGTATCGCGCCCAGCCTGGTTTTAAGATGGCCATACCGCAACGCCAGTGCGCTGTCGCTCGGCAGGTTGATCAGCACGGCGGATTCTTTTTCAAAGCCCATCGGTTTTTCGCGGAAAAATTTCATCTGCTGCAGCACCACCAATGTACAGATCACGAGCAGCTGGGCGATCACGAACTGGAATACGACCAGGGCCCGCCGCAGCGAAATGCCGGCAGTGGAGCGGACCGTGATCCTGTTTTTGAGCGCGGCCAGCGGATTAAATCCCGAAACCACCACCGCGGGATAAAAACCCGCCAGGAAAGTGACGGCCAAACCGGTGAGCAGTAAGAAGAGCATTAAGGACGGATGGAAAAATACCAGCTCCCTGCCGGTCAGCCGCGCCAGCCAGGGGCAACAGAGCGCAGCGAGCAGCAAAGCAAGGCACAGGGATAAAAAGGTGACCACCGCGGTTTCGTACATGAACTGCATCCGCAACTGACCACGGTTGCTGCCCAACACCTTGCGCACACCGATTTCACGGGCGCGGCCGGACGACTGGGCGGTCGATAAATTGATGAAATTGATGCAGGCCACCAGTATCAGAAAACAACCGATCAGGGCCATCGACCACAACACCCTTTTCTCCAGCCGTGACGTGAACACCAGGCCGAAATCATCGTTGAGGTGGATGTCCGCCAGCGGCTGCAACCCCAGCACAGACACATTGCTGGTTTTCCGCTCGTCTTCTTTATAGTAGCGTTTTACAAAACCCTTTAACTGCCGCTCGAATGCCGCGGCGTCCTGGTTTTTACCGAGCGCTACAAGGCAGTTGAGCCCGCTGTTCACACCGTCCCATACCTCTCTCCCCCCGGGCTGGATGCCGACGGCATGGCGCAGCGTCATGTAAGAAGCAGCAATGCGTATGGGATAGTCGGTATTACCGGGTAAGTCGTCGAATACCCCGGTCACTTTCAGCGGAATGCGGAACGAAAAGAGCTCGATAGTTTTCCCCATGGCGTTCTCCGGGCTCCCGAAATAAGCGATCGCCGTACTTTTATCCAGCACAACCTGGTTCGGCAAGGCGAGGTCGTTCGCGTTGCCCTGCAGCCAGCGGAAATCCAGGATCCTGAAAACTTCCGGCTCCGACCACATCATGCCACGGGTTTCCATAAACCGCTTTTCAGACCCATTGCCCTGCGGCACATAAATCTGGCCCTTGCCGGTCGGCAACATCACACCGGCTGCCTCCAGTTGCGGATAGTCGCGGCGCAGCGCGTCCGGAAACGCAGGCGGCACGGCCGCCTTCCGCTCCTCCACCTGCCCGTTGCCGCGGGTGAGATAAGTAGTCGTAACCCGGTAAATACGGTCTTTCTTCGTATGATAGTCGTCGTAACTCAATTCATGCCGGATCACCACAAAAATCAGCAGGCCGGCGGCGATACCGATGGCCAGCCCCAGCATGTTGAGGAAGGTAAAAGACTTTTTCCTCCAGAGGGAACGGAAGGCGATTTTGAGATGGTTGTAGAACATTTGGCGGATTTTAATGCAACGGCATACCGCAAAAAACAGGTCAAAAATACAAGTGATTAATTTTCAATAAAATAACCGATCCGGGAAGACACCTGTTTGTCCGTTTACAACCAGCCTATGTCCGCTTTTGAACAAGACAAACTTTTTGCGGCACGGCAGCCGTTCTGAAAAAAAGCCCCTATATTCGGAAAAAATCACTCCATGACACCTGTCATCATGATCTTCGTCGGCCTCATCGCCCTGCTGCATTGTTACATCTTATGGCTGGAAATGTTTGCCTGGACCACCCGTGCGCCGAAGGTCTTCACGCAGATTCCGAAGGAATTATTCGGGCCCACCAAAGTACTGGCGGGCAACCAGGGGCTGTACAACGGTTTCCTCGCCGCGGGCCTCATCTGGAGTTTATTCATCCGTCAACCGGAATGGGCGGGGAATGTGGCGATTTTTTTCCTGGCATGCGTAGCGATTGCGGGTATCTATGGCGCGGCCACCGCCAGCCGGAGAATATTTTTCGTACAGGCGCTGCCCGCACTGCTGACGTTGGCGTTAATCGCGTTGTTGTAATTTCTTCCGCCTGAAATATACCATCGCCGCCACCGTTCCTACAATGCCCACCACCCCGGCGATCATCACCAGCTGCATATAAAACGCCAGCCAGTTCACTTTCTCCGCCATCAGCCCCGCTCCCACCATCACGGCAATGCTGCCGAGATAGCCATAGGCGTCCGCGATGTAAATCAGGAAACCGGCGTTGCCGGAAAAACGGAAAGCGGCAATGAAGCGGTCGAACAGGATGCTGTTGAACGGGATGTACACCATGTACAGCCCCAGCCCTACCAGCAGCATCCAGTTGTACATCGGCAGCTGGTGCTGGCGGAACAGCAACGTGGTCAGCAGGGCCATGCAGAAACCGGCCAGCATCATCCAGTGCGCCAGCATGAAGGCTTTAAAATTATCCCGCAGCCAGATCATCACGGCAATCAGCACGAGTATGATCAGCGAGATGGAAGTTTCCGTTTTGGCGAATACGCCGGGCATGAAGGTTTCCCCGGACGCGCGCCACATGTCGGCCATAAAACTGTCGCGTACCTCGCGTAAAACCGTCACCAGGATATAAATCACCGTGAGCATCACGATACCCGGGAGAAAGCCCCGCAGCAGGGCTTTCCGGTCTTCTTCCGACATCGGCTGCCGTTCCATCCGCTGCAGCCTGTCTTCCGCATCCGGCGGCGGGATCTTTTCCAGCAGCAGCACGAACAAAATCAGCGCGGGGGCGAAAATGGCGCCCACGGTGAAGGGCATCCAGTATTCGCTCACCTGCCAGGCGTTCATCACCCATTGCGCCGTTGTTTTGGCGAGCCCGGACGCGAAAATGAAACTCACGGCCAGCGCGGCGCTGATGAGATCGGTGGTGCGCCGCCCTTCCACGTAAGAAAACACGATGCCCCAGATCAGCCCCAGCGGAAAACCGTTGAGCAGCAGGCACCAGAAATTATACGGCGGCGGCAGCAGGGCAAACAGCAGCCAGGCCATCCAGGCGATGCCCACCAGCATAAAGATCAGCCAGTGACGGCGCACGCGCGGCAAAGCGGCGATGAAGCGGATGCCGTAGAATTTGCTCGCCATGTAACCGAGTATCTGGGTCACCACCAGCACTACTTTATAATCGGCTCCCAGCAGCGTATGGCCGCTGAAAGGCGCCACGTTAAAAGCCTTGCGGTAAGCGAATATCGCGGTGTATGCCGAAAAGCCGGTGATGGCGGCCAGTATGGCCACCCATATTTCGCGCCTGGTAAAACGGACTGCTGCCATATGTTACGGAAGATACATTGTTAATCCGGTAATAAAAACAAGGCCGCCTGCTTTCACAGGCGGCCCGTTCTATGTGTGAGCGGATGAATGAATGATCAGTGTTTTATTTTGATCACCCTGAGTATCTGACGTTTGGTGCCCTGGATGATCTCGATGTAATAGATGCCGCCCTCATACCCGTTGCCGATATACAGGGTGCTGTTCGGCGTAATGCCGCTGCGGCTTTCCACCAGCTGGCCGTTGCTGCCGTACACGTTGATGCTGATCGGCAGCGCGTCGGTACTTCTCATCAGCAGGGCGAACTGTGTGAACGTCGGGTTGGGCAGCGCGGTGACGGTGAGGCCGTCGCTGTGCGTCCATGGTTTGCTGCCCGGAACCAGTACGTTGGTGCTGGCCGTGCTCACATGCCCGGCACTGTCTGTGCCGGTCACCGTGATCGTGTAGACGCGGCCGTTACCCAGCGGCAAACGCTGCGCTCTCAGTTTCACCGTATGGCCATCCACCACCTCCCAATCAGGCGCGCCGTATACCGGTTCGTTGCTGGTAACGGTGATCACGCTCGTAACGGGGCTGCAATCGCTCACCGTGTAGTTCACGGTTACAGGCACCATCTTGTTGTTCGGGATGGCGATGAGCGACGGGCTGGTGCCCAGGCCGGCGATCTGCGGCGGCACGGTATCGCGCAGGTGAACGGCGAAGGTGCAGGTGTCTGACCGGCCACCCAGGTTGGTGGCGATGAGGCGCACCAGGTCGTTATGCGCTACCAGGGCCCCCGGCGCCGGCAGCTGGGTAATCGTGATGCCCGTGGTGTCGTTCACCAGGGCGAGCTGGCGGTAGTCCGGCAGGCTGGCGGTGCAATCCGCGTTCCCGTTCAGCTCCTGGGCACCCGGACAAATAATATCCGGGGCCAGGTTGGCGCTCAGGTTGGTGAGGCCGCTTTCGTTGTGGTAACGGTCGAGGGCCGTTACAGCATAGTAATAGGTCGTATTGGCAACGATGTTTTTATCGGTGAAGGAGGTTTCGCTGCCGGTGGTGATGGCGAGGATGTTATCCGCGGTGGTGGTGTCGATGTAGGGTGAGGTGGAGCGGTAAATCACGAACTGGCGGGCGCGGTTCATTTCATCGGTACCGGCCGTGTTCGTCCAGCTCAGGAGTACGGAATCCGTTCCCTGAGCGGCATTCAGCGACACGGGGGCTGAAGGCGCCACGTTGTCGCGCCAGGGCATGGCGGGCTGCAGCGCCGGTTTGTTATAAAACACGAGGCGCAGCGAATCGCGGAAGCGGTTCTTGTTGTTGCGCAGGCTGGTGGTGTTGTAAATCGACTGCCCGTAGATGTTCGGGTACAGGCTGTCGCGGTTCATCCTTACCTGCCGCGGTATCTGGGTGGAATCTTTTTTCCAGTTGTCGTTCGCATCGTCGAACACCTTGTAACCGGCCATGCCGATGTAGATGTGCCTTCCGGCGGCCTGGTTGTTCCACCAGGGTACGATGGCCGCATAGTTGGCGCCGGGCTGGCCTATCCACCAGTACACCTGCGGCATGATGTAATCCACCCAGCCTTCCTGCAGCCAGCGGCGCGTGTCGGCAAACAGCACGCTGTAGTGCTGAAGGCCGGTAGTGGGCGTGCCGATGTTGGGGTCGGTGCTGTTGCGGTAAATGCCGGAAGGCGATACCCCGAACTTCACCCAGGGTTTGATGGTGCGCACACTGTCGTACACCCGCTGAATGAGCAGGTTGACATTATCCCTCCGCCAGTCGGCCTTCACCGTAAACCCGCGGGGATAAGCGGCAAAGGTGGCATCGTCGTTATACGGCGTGGTGCCGGCCGGTGCCGAGGGCGGGTAAAAATAATCGTCGAAGTGAATGCCGTCCACATCATACCGTTTCACGATGTCTTCCACCACGCTCATGATATGGTCGCGCACCTGCGGCAGTCCCGGGTCGAGCACCTGCAGGGTGCCCTGGGTCAGCAGCCATTCAGGGTGCTGTTTGGCGACGTGGCTGGCGGCGAAGTTGGGCAGGTTATTGGTGTTGCCCACAGCGCGGTAAGGGTTCAGCCAGGCATGGAACTCCATGCCCCGTTTATGGCATTCCTCGATGGCAAAAGCCATCGGGTCCCAGGGCGTGGAAGGCGGAACGCCCTGCGTGCCGGTAAGGTCGTTGCTCCAGGGCTCGATGCTGCTGGGGTACAGGGCGTCGCACTGGCTGCGCATCTGTACATACAACACATTGATGCCGGTTGCTTTATGGTGATCGGCCAGGGCGATGAAGGCCGCCCTTTGCTGCGCCGGCGTCTGCGTTTTGTTCGGCCAGTCGATGCCGAAGTAGGAAGCGACCCACGCGCCGCGCAATTCCCTTTTGGGGGCTTTCTGGGCGTTGGAAACAATCGGTATAAGGCTGCAGAGCAGCAGGATACGTAGAAGTTTAGGCATTTTCCGGGGATTTTGGTTGATAATGGTTTTGTATATAATAAGAGCAACTGCCCCCCTTCAACCGTTATTCCCCCGGAAAAAATTTCCTGCCCTTTACCCGGCCGGTTTAAATGCCCCCTCGCGGGCGACCTTCAGCAGGATGTCCAGCATCTCCCGCGGCATGAAGGGTTTGTTCAGTACGTCATGAATGTTCATTTTAGCCAGCCGCACCCGCACATCGCTCATGATGTCGGCCGTAAAAATAATGATATGGGTATCGGGGTACTGCGCCATGATCGTTTCGGCCAGCGTATACCCGTCTATTTCGGGCATATGAAGGTCGAGCAGCGCAACATCGTAATGGTTTTGCCGGAGCAGCGCCATGGCCTCATGGGCGTTCTGCGCACAGTCCGGCTGAATACCGAAATATTCCAGCTGCCCCTTCGCCACCACCACGTTGATGTAGTTATCTTCCACGAAGAGCATCTTCAGGCCGGCGAATTTTTTTTCATATCCGGCCAGGGTTGCATCCTTGCCCGGCACAGGCAGTCTTTTCTGTACCGGCAGGTTGAAGGTGATGTCGAAATAAAACTCCGAGCCTTCACCCGGTGTACTTTTCAGGAAAATCTCACTGTTGTGCAGCCCCACCAGCCGTTTGGTAATGGCCAGGCCGAGGCCGGTGCCGGAATGTTTCCGCGTGGAGGCCGGCTGCACCTGCCTGAAACTCTCGAACACCGTTTCGTGCAGCTCGCGGGGGATGCCGATGCCGGTATCTTTGACCGAAAAATGGATCACGGCCGTTTCCTTCCCGGCCGATACCGGCCGCAGGGAAATGACCACCTCTCCTTCGTTGGTATAGGTGATGGCATTGCTCACGAGGTTGTTCAACACCTGGCTCAGCCGCAACGCGTCGCCCAGCACGATCAGGGGTACGCCGGGGTCTATCTCGCTCACGAGGCGGATGTTCCTCGCCGCGGCCACCGGCCTGAACTGGTTGACGATGTCGCGCACCAGCTCTGATAAAAACACGGTGGTGGTTTCCAGTTTCATGTTGCCGCTTTCGGCCTTGTGCAGGTCGAGAATGTCGTTGATCAGCTCAAGGAGGTGATTGGCGGAAAAGGCGAGGTTGCGGATATATTCTTCCTGCTGCGGCGTATGATCGAGCTGGAGCAATGAAGTTGTGCCGATGATGCCGTTGAGCGGCGTTCTGATCTCGTGGCTCATCACCGACAGGAATTCGGATTTCGCGTGCGACGCTTCCTCCGCCTTTTCCTTCGCCCGGATCAACGTGAGCTCGTTTTCTTTTTTCTCCGTAATGTCCATGATGGCGCCCCTCAGCACCACGTCGCCATTTTCCTTCTCGAACGGCACACCGATCACCTGTACCCACTTTCGTTCGTTGAGCACGTTGGTGGTGAACAGCTCCACCACGAACTCGGTTTTTTCGCGGGCCGATTCTTCGAGTATGGAAGCCACCCGCAACTGGTCGGCATCGCTGAGCATCAGCATGCTCAGGTCGAAGGTGGGCGTCTGGTCTTCCGGGACGCCGAAAATGGCATATGTCTGTTTGGTCCAGAATACTTCACCGGTATTGGGATTAAATTCCCAGCCGCCGGTCTTATTGAGCTCCTGGCTGATATCAAGCAATTGTTTGTTGAGGGTGAATGCTTCTTCCGTTTCCTTCAGCATCAGTTCATATTCCTTCCGGTCGGTAATATCCATCACCGCGCCGCGGAGCTTCACCACTTTATCGTCTTTCACCACGGGCACACCGATCACGCGGAGCCATTTTCCCTGCACGTGCCGTATTTCACAATCGTAAGGCTCCGCCCGGCTGATGGCTCTTTCCGCGCAGCCAGCCAGGATGGCGGCATAGGCGGGCTCGCAAAAGGTAACCAAATGATCGTAGGTGGGCGTGAAGCCGGATGGGGTTTCGTTGACCATGATCAGGTACGTCTGCGGCGTCCAGTATACTTCCCCGGTCACCACGTTGTATTCCCAACCGCCGGTTTTACTGATGCCCTGGCTTTCGTCGAGCAGGTGGTTCAGGCGCTCGAGGCTAAGCGCCAATGCCTGCAGCTGCATCGTGTTCTGCCGTTCTTCCGTAATGTCCTGTATATACCCGATGACATGCTCCGGTTGCCCGGCGTCGTCCATCGTCACGCGTGCTTTCACCAGCATGTAACGGATCCCTATCTTCGGATGTTTGATCCGGAAACGTTGATCCGGCACGATGAAAGGAGGCCGGAGGCATTTTTCCATGACGTCCTTCACGGCGGCCTGATCTTCTTCCACCAGCATGTTGAACCAGCCCCAGCCTATGGAGTCGTCATAACTGTTGCCCGACATCCGTTCCCATTCTTTGTTGACATAAAGACAATTGCCGTCCAAATTGCCCAGAAAAGCTCCCATCGGAGCCTGATCAAGCACTTCCCTGACATGCTGCTCATTCATACAGTTGTACGTTTCGTTACTGGAATGTTAATTTAATGCTATTACCTCCCCGGGCGTGTTCTTTACAAAACAGGCCCCGTCATGCTTACGGGATAAACAGGTGATACTGCTCGTTCATAAAATTCGGTTAACAGGGTTCGTTTCAAACCGATAGTAGCGAAGATGATGCGGAAAAGCTAGAATTTTTTTTTGTATTGGCCAAAACGATGACATATCATTAACCATTCAAAAATAAAAAAGGCCCCGTTTCCGGAGCCCTTTCGGTACGTGGTGATGCGACTATTTTTTTTGCAGGTATTGCCTCGCCGAATCCGCGGCCACCACCACGGCGCCGCCCATCATCACCAGGTCTTTCAGCACCATTCGCCCCGGCCCGGAGAGGTACGGAAAACCATGCTGCGCATCGCCGAGGGCCGGCACCCATGTTTCGGGCGTGGTGACCAGGAACGACAAAGTGCCGATAGCCATGATAAACGTCAGCACCCCGCCAGCCACGCCCAGCAAGGGATTCACGCCATTGAGCAGCAGCAGGAGGCCCATGCCCGTCAGCAGGGCGCCCAGGCCGTACGCGTACCCGTAGGTATTGTTCGTTTTGTGCCAGGCACGGTTTTCTGGCACCAGCTCGCCTTCTTTGTTCCTGTGTTGTTTGTATTCGTCCGGGTGATGGTAAAAGAAGCGCATGAACGGACTGTTGGATACAAAATGCGCGATGCCTTCCGCTTCATAAGGCGCCGCCTTCAGCGCGCCTATCCAGATGAGGATAACGGCAATCGCCATACGGAGAAATTTTACGCCGGCTTTGTCCAGCCGGCTGATGGCCTGTAACATTTTCATGGAACAAATTTACCCGCCCCGCCGCTGCGGGAGAATGGATAAACTTCGCCAATACCCGGACAAATATCGCTACGCCAGAATGACCACGCCCACCTGCTCCCGGAACTCTTTGGGCGATACGCCCGTGTGTTTTTTAAACAGGCGGCTGAAATAAAAAGGGTCCGAAAAACCGGTGTTGACGGCGATTTCCTTCACGCTGAGATGCGAGAAATGCAATGCCCGCTTCGCTTCCTGCACGATGCGCTCGGCGATGAGGGCCGACGGCGTTTTGAACAGGTATTTGCCGGTGAGGCGGGAAAGGGCTTTGACGGAGAGGTGGAGCGCCTCCGCATAATCCGCCGGCTTGTGCCACCGCGAGAAGTTGGACTCGATCAGGTGGTGGAGCTGCTGCAATTGCGGGGCGGCTTTTCCCGGCAGCCCCTCGCCTGCTTCGCCCGTCTGTTTGAGCTTGAGGCGCGTGGCGATGATCAGCAGGATTTTCAGGTGGGCGATCACCATATCGTTCCGCGCCACGTCCTGCGCACGCTGCATGTCCTCCCGGAGCAAACGCAGGTAATTGTCCGCCGCCGCCGCGTTCTCCGGATCGAGCAGCACGAACGGTGGCGCATACACGTTATTGAACAGGACGCCGTTGCAGGCTACCTCGTGCCGGTGTTTTTCGATACAGTAAAAGTCGCTGTGGAAATATAATTGCCGGCCTTCGAAAGGCGCTTCGGATTGCAGTGCGTATTGCTGGAATGGCGTAAAAAAAAGCAATGCAGGGCCTTCAAATGTATATGCGGAAAGGTCTGTCGTACACTGGTAAACGCCCTCCGGCACACTGATCAGCGTGTACATCGGTCTCCGTTCCCAGGATGTTTGATTGTTGATAGCCCTGCACTCCGCCAGCGGCTCCTCTCCGGGCCGGCGGTGAATGGTGTATGATTGCATATAACCAAAGATAGCGTTTAACGGCTTATGTAGGGAGCCGGTTAGCGCCCGCCGTTTTTACGGCTGCCGTATTCCGTCGAACGTCATCACCTGCAAAATCCCTCCTGCCTGTAGTTTTATTGCTTTCAGGTTCCCTGACAGGTTATGATTCATGCAAGCGAGAAAATATCTTTCATTTTTATTTGAAATTTCCGAAATTACAGATATCTTTGTATCAGCAAAGCGATATTACCATGAACACGCTGGCCTACATCATTTATCTCTGCCTCACTTACCTGATCACCGTACGGGTGGGTTTTCTCTTCTACCGCAACGGGCGGGTATTCATACTGGGGTTGCTGCACAACAATGTAAGCCTCACAGACGCCATCAACCGCATCCTGCTCACCGGTTATTACCTGCTCAACCTGGGATATGCCGCGCTGATGATCAGCACCTGGGACACCATTACCAGCTGGACGGCGCTGCTGGAGAGCATCACCGCCATGACAGCGCGTATCATGCTGACGCTGGCCCTGATACATTGCTGTAATATGCTCGTTATCTGGTTCATCAGTAAAAAACACCCGGTTACTCACATATAAATTGATATAACATGATGCAACCCTCTTACAACTTCCTCGCCTATCTGATTTATTTGCCCGTTGTGATCGTATTGACATGGTTCGTAGCGCACACCCTGTTCAAAAACAGCAAGGTGTTTATGATGGATATCTTTTCCGGCAAAGCGGACATCGCCCTTGCCACCAATAAACTGTTCGAGACGGGGTTTTATCTGCTGAACCTCGGATGCGCCCTGTACATCATGCAGATCAGCTCCGAGATCGTGGAAACGCGCACCATGCTGGAAAAACTCAGCACCAAGATCGGCGGTTTCTGCGTATACCTCGGCGTGATGTTGTTTTTTAACCTGTATCTCTTTTTCAGGGGGCGACGGATCAGCAAAATGCGGGGACGGCTGGCCGAAGCTGTTGCACAGCTTAATCCCTGATTTTCGAACACTCCCCGGGCCACCGGGGAGTTTTTTTTGGCCAGCCGGGTAATAAATTCCACAGCGATTTTCTTCTCTCCCATGGCTGTTCCGGCTGGCATGATTCTTTCCCTCCATACCCCTACACCCAAACCGTACATGATGGAACCCGGATTTTATTCAAGAAGGCAGTTCCTGCAACAGCTGTCTGTGAACGCAGGTATTACCATCATCGGCATGGAAGGCATCTCGATGTTTTCCACCCTTGAAATGGCGGAGGCCGCCGAACCCGCCGGTATCATTGAGTCCGCTCCGCAAGCGCTTGCCGCTGAAGTGCCCCGTAAACTCGGCATTGCGCTGGTGGGCCTCGGGCAGTATGCGGGCGGACAGCTGGCGCCGGCCCTGAAAGAAACGGAAGCCTGTTACCTGGCCGGCATCGTAACCGGCTCGCCCAATAAAGCCCGGCAATGGAAACGGCAATACAACATCCCGGACGGCAATATTTACAACTACGATAATTTCGATTCGATCAAAGACAATCCCGATATCGACATCGTGTACGTGGTGCTGCCCAACGCGCTACACGCCGAATATGTGGTGCGCGCCGCAAAGGCGGGCAAACACGTGATCTGCGAAAAACCCATGGCCATCACCGTGGAAGAATGCGACCGGATGATCGCCGCCTGCAAGGAAGCCGGCAAGATGCTTTCCATTGGTTACCGCCTGCACTTTGAGCCGCATAACCTGCAGATGAAACAACTCGGCCAGAACAAGGTATATGGCGAGATCAAAAAAATCAAAGCCTATAACGGCATGGGTGATGCGCAGGGCTGGCGCCTCGATAAAAAACTCGCCGGCGGCGGCCCGCTGATGGACGTGGGCATCTATTGCGTGCAGGGCGTGCGTTATACCAGCGGCCGCGAGCCCATTGCCGTCACCGCCAAAGAAGGCCCCAAAACCGATCCGGTGAAATTTGCCAGCGTGGAACAGTCCCTCACCTGGCAGATGGAATTTGCCGACGGCATGATCGCCGAATGCCGTACCTCCTACTCCGAAGAAATGAACCTGCTGCGGGCCGAGGCCGAAAGAGGCTGGTTTGAATTATCGCCCGCCTACCCCTATTCCGGCATCCGGGGCAAAACTTCCGATGGCCCGATGAAACTGCCGCAGGTGAACCAGCAGGCCCGCCAGATGGACGATTTCGCCATTGCCGTACGCTCCGACCGCCCGACGCCCGTGCCCGGTGAAATGGGACGGCAGGACGTAAAAATCCTCCAGGCGATTTACAAGGCGATGGAAACAGGGCAAAGAGTGGAGATTTAATGGTAGGTATAGTACCTGTAAGGTACCTTTAAAGTACGTATATAGTACCTATATAGTACCCCTTTATAGAGATACTATATAGGTACCTTATAGGTACTATATACCTGCCATGAAGGTACCTTCCCTCTTGGTGAAAAACGGATTTTCCCCTACATTCGTTTCACTGAAACCCGATTGTTAACACCTAAACCAATACACCAATGGCAATTTTTAACGGTATGCCGGAATTCTCCGGCAAGTTCGGCCCATTCTCGGCCTATAAACGAAAAGACTCCGACAAAACGATCATTCGCTCCAAAGGCGGCCCCTCCGCAGCCCAGGTAAAAGAGGGGCAAAGTTTCCAGCGCACCAGGGAGAACTACAGGGAATTCGCAGCCTGTACCACATTCACCGCTGCTCTCCGCCGTGCCACTTTTCCCATCAGGCACCTCGGCGATACCAAGTTCACCGGATCGCTTAACAGCCTCGGCAAAAAAATACAGGTGCTGGATGCAGAAGGCCTGCGCGGTGAAAGAAGCATTTTCCTGTCCAAGCACGCAGGGAAGATCACCGGCTTCAGCTTCAACACGGTGCATGCTTTCGACACAGTGGTTTGCAATCCTGTGGCCGTATCCGCCAACCGCAAAGAAGGACGGGCACAGGTTACCATTCCGCCGCTGCTCCCCGGCGTACAACTTCATCTTCCATGGGAGCAACAATTTTACCGCTTTGTGCTGTCGCTCGGAACAATGGGTGATGTCGTTTTTGAAAATGGGAAATACAGTGAGCCCGCTATGACGGACGTGCAGTTTTGTTTTACTGCATGGTATCATGTCACCGAGCCGATGCCGGAGACGATCATCGATGATCTCCGCATCCAGGGCGATATACCGGCATCAATGACCCTGCTGCTTTGCGTTGGCATAGAAATGGGCACCCCGGATCGTTTCAAGGAAATAACAACTGCCCGCGACGCGGGCACGGCCAAAATCCTGCTGGCATTTTAAGACGCCGCCGCCGGCCGGTTCATCACCTTCGTTTTCCTGCATATTATTTCCCGCAACCGGGAATCTTCGATGCAAAAAAATAATTTTGACCGTTTGGTATAAATTACTAGTTTTGTTCCATCAAACGAACAAACATGGCCGGAAGAAACCGAGAATTTGATGAAGACAAAGCCCTTGAAAGCGCTGCCGGCGTTTTCTGGATAAAAGGCTATGAAGGCGCTTCCACCGAAGACCTCCTCCAGGCCATGGCGCTCAACAAGGGCAGCATGTACAATGCCTTCGGCAATAAACGGGAACTGTTCCTGAAAGTGTTTCAGTTCGTCGCCGCACGCATCGTGCAGGATATCCAGGCCGTCTTCGGCAAACACCACAACCCGCTCAACGCCATTGAAGAGATTTTCTACGGCGTAGCCCGCAGCAAGGATCCCGAAGCCCGTAACAGGGGCTGCTTCTATTCCAACGTACTGACGGAAATGAGCGGCGTGGACGAAGAACTGGCCAAAATCGCCGCACAGCAATTCAGGGAAGTGGCGGCCATTTACGAAAAATACATCCGGCAAGGTACCAGCGACGGGTTCCTGCCCGCCTCCCTCGTGCCGGCAGACACGGCCCGGTATCTCATCAACTGCTGGTGCGGCCTCCACATCACCCGGCGGATGTACACACGCAAAGACCTGGAAACAATCGTCACCATGCACTTAAAAATCTTCGAAAAAAGCTAACGGCTTTTTTTTGTACAATATTTGACCAATTGGTATAAAATACAATCACTTAAAAAAACAAACATCATGACCAGGTACAAAAAAGTAAAGATCGACGGGCTGGATATATTTT
The DNA here is from genome assembly GCF_003813775.1 of Chitinophaga lutea. Taxonomy (NCBI): domain Bacteria; kingdom Pseudomonadati; phylum Bacteroidota; class Chitinophagia; order Chitinophagales; family Chitinophagaceae; genus Chitinophaga; species Chitinophaga lutea. The sequence continues at coordinate 837,920 of NZ_RPDH01000002.1, forward strand.
ACCGCGAAGCCGGCTCCCCCGCCAAACCGGCCATCCTGCTGCTGCATGGCTTTCCCACTTCATCGCACATGTTCCGGAACCTCCTCACGAGCCTCGAGGATAAATATTACCTCATCGCGCCGGACTACCCGGGGTTCGGGCAAAGCAGCATGCCGTCGGTAGATGAGTTCGAATACAGTTTCGACAACCTCGCGGCTGTTGTGGAAAAATTCATCGATGCGGTGGGGCTCAAAAAATTCAGTCTTTACCTGATGGATTACGGCGCCCCGGTAGGCTTCCGCATCGCGCAGCAGCACCCCGAACGGATACAGGCCCTGCTCATCCAGAATGGCAATGCTTACGAAGAAGGCCTGAAGGAATTCTGGGAGCCTATCCGGGCGTACTGGAGAAATCCGGGCGACAAAGACGCCATCGAAGGCGTGTCGAAACTGCTGACCATCGAGGCTACGCAGTGGCAATACACACATGGCGTGCAGGATCCGGAACGGATCAGTCCCGATACCTGGACGCACGACCAGGCCCTGCTCGACCGCCCCGGCAATAAAGACATCCAGCTGCGGCTCTTCCTCTCCTACGGCACCAATCCTGCCCTGTATCCCGGCTGGCAGGCGTATTTCCGGGAGCACCAGCCGCCGGCGCTCATCACCTGGGGCGAGCACGACTACATCTTCCCCGCAGACGGCGCGTATCCTTACCAAAGGGATCTGAAAAACGTGGAATTCCACCTGCTCAACGCTGGGCACTTCGCGCTCGAAGACCATGGTGCAGACATCGCGCAACTGATCGATGGGTTTCTGTCGAAAAATATTCGATAATTTCAGCAAAAATTAATGGCTTTATGGCAACGAATCTTGTAAATGGTATTGCGGACCTGTTGAACAGGGACATCGAAAAGTTAAAGGAAGAAATCAACGCCTACGAAGATGAAACCAAACTCTGGCAGTTAAGCGGCACCGTCGCCAATTCGGCGGGCACGCTCTGCCTGCACCTCACCGGCTCGCTGAATCACTTCATCGGCGCGGTGCTCGGCAAAACGGGGTTTGTGCGCGACCGCGAAAGCGAGTTCAGCCTCAGGAACATCCCGAAAGCAAAAATGCTGGCCGACCTGGAGCAAACCAGGGTAACGGTGGCCACCACGCTGGCGGGTTTGCAGGATGCGGATCTGTTCGAAACATTCCCGGTAAAATTTCAGAGCAAAGACGTGCAGACGTTCTGGTTCCTGTCCCACATCCTCACGCATGTCAGTTATCACCTGGGGCAGGTGAACTATCACCGCAGAATGAGTTAACCAGGCAGCATCGATCGCAGGATGAACGCTACCCTTTCTTCCACGCTGGTTTCCGGCAGGTAACTGAGCCGGTAGCCCAGACTGCGGTACGTACCGGCCATCATATCGAAGGTGGCCACTGCTTCTTCAAAAGATTGTTTCCGCTCCCTGTCGTTGCGGAAAATGTCCTCCCATGGCGGCGCGATGAATACCAGCGGATTGTACCGCAAGGTGTGATTCGCGGCCGCCATGTCCGGAGGTACCGTCAGCCCGCAGAGCTGCAAATAGCCCGTTATGTCGGGAATGCCCCGGTCGAAAAACACGGGAGCCTGGATGCCGAGGTGCGCGTCATAGTCCGTTACCGATTGCCGGAACATCCGGCGGGCAAAGGCGGACCGGTTGCCCCAGGGCAGCGCATCGCCACCGGCGGCCACCTGCTCCCGGATAACCGCTCTCCCTGTTTCCGGCACACAGGTATACCCCGAATGCCGCAGCGCGTCGATAATAACCGTCTTACCCATACCGGGGCCCCCGGTCAGGATGTAATAGTTTGTTTGCAACATGTGAAATGGATTGGATGCAGTATGCCCGTCAAATTCGAACGGGTTGCAATAAATCTGTGGAAAAACGTTTGTGAAGCAGTGTAAAGATAGGAAATTCCGCTGATATGAATTGTGACCGGTGGTTTGAATTTCTCCGGCCGAACGCCTAATTTGGCGATCTTACCATCACCACGTTATGAAAAGGAATTCAGTACTCCTGGCCGCCCTGCTGCTTGCAGCCGGCGCGCAGGCACAGGCTCCGTTGCCGCAAAGCGAATGGGTGCGCACAGGCGCCCGCAATAAACTTGTCTACAAAACACTCGAACGCGGCGACCGCATCATGGATTTTTCCTATGCCGGTTATGGCGGCGGCGGCGTCAGCCTTCCTTCCCCTCCCGTTAAAATCACACTCAGCCCTGTTGCCGGCGACAATACCGATGCCATCCAGCGCGCCATTGACGAAATTTCCGCCCTGCCGCCGGTAAACGGTTTCAGGGGAGCATTGCTGCTCAAACCGGGCACCTACGCGCTCGAGCGCGCCATCACCATCCGGACCGGCGGTGTGGTGCTGCGCGGCAGCGGTTCCGGCGAAAACGGCACCATACTGCAGCTGACGGGCAAACCGCATGCCTGCATCCTGGCAGGCGGCGCCGTACGCAGCTCAGGGACCGGCACACCGGCGAAAATCGCAGATGCCTATGTGGCTGCCGGAACTTTCACTTTTCAGGTAGAGTCGGCCACCGGCCTTGCTCCCGGCGACACCATCGTTATTTCCAAGCCGGTGACGCCGGCCTGGATAAAGTTGATGGATATGGCGGCACTGACGCGCGACGGTAAAAAACAGACCTGGATGACAGGCGTGATTCCCGTTACGCGCGCCATCAAAAAAATCGACGGCAACCGGATCACCGTCGACCTTCCCCTTACCGACAACTATGACGCGCACTACCTGCGCCCTCCCGGCGTGGAAGTACAGAAAGTCAGCAACAGCGGCATCATCGCCAACGTAGGCATCGAACATTTCCGCATTACCTGCGCATCACAAAGTGTGACCATCAACGAAGGGCACCACAAGGCTTTTTCGATGCGGGGGCTGACGGACGGATGGGCTTCGGACATCGCCGTATTCAATACCGTCAACAGCATCAGCGTGTCTGACGCATCGCGCGTAACGATCGATCAGGTAAGCATCATGCACGAAGTGCCGACCATCGGCGCGGCGAAGCCGGCGGACTTTAACGGCAGCGGTTCGCAGCTCCTCTTCAACCGCTGTACCATACAGGGCGATAATGTCTTTTTCTTTGCGACCGGTGCGAAAGTATCCGGCCCCGTGGTATTACTCCACTGCACCTTTCGCGGCAACGGCTGGATTCAGCCGCATCAGCGCTGGGCTACCGGCGTGCTGGTCGATAATTGCCATGTGCCCGACGGCGGTATCGATTTTATGAACCGCGGCATCATGGGCTCGGGGCACGGCTGGTCGGTCGGGTTTGCCGTGGCCTGGAACTGCAAAGCCAGATCATACCTCAACCAGATGCCGCCAGGTGCGGCCAACTGGGTGATCGGCTGCGAAGGGGAAAAAGCCCGCAGGGCCGTACCGTTCGATACGATCCCTTATGTAAAAGAAGGTATTTATGATGCCCACGGCACGCCGGTTACGCCGGGCAGCCTCTACCTGGCGCAGCTCTCGGAGCGGCTGGGGAAGCAGGCTTTAAAGAATATCGGCTATTAATAAAAAAGGGGTGACTGCATCACCCCTTTTTTGTACCTGTTCCTTAAAACAGGTTCCACCATGGCTTCCATTCCTTCAGCTTCTCCGCCGCCATGGGGTGTGCGGGATATTTGCGGATGATCAGTTTCAGTTGCTGCATCGCCTCTTTCAGCCGGCCCTCCTGCTTATAGGCATGCGCCAGCAGGTAACAGTAACCGGCGATGGATTCGTTCCAGATCCAGTTATTGCGGGTGGCGATGTGCATGCTTTTGGACAGGCGCTCAACGGCGGTCGGATAATCGCCGCGCTCCATCGCCACATCGCCCATATAACCGTGGAGGAAATGAAAATCATAATCCACGCTCGCAGGGTTGCGCTCGGTGAACTGCTCGCATTGCAGCAGGTCGTCCCAGGTTTTCTGCAGATGCCCCAGCGCACGGTTGGCTTTCGCGCGGAAGAAATAGGTTTTGACATAATCTTCTATATCGAGCGGGCCGGGCTCGCCGATAGAGAGGCGGCTGGTGGCGCTGCCGGCGCAGTGCTCGTATTGCCCGTTCTGGAAATAGAGCTGCATCAGGTTGAAATAGGCATTGGCGTCGTCCGGGAATTCTTCGAGGTGTTTTTCCATCATGCCGATGCGCGCCGCCAGGTCGTCGGTTTCGCCTTTCATCAGGCCGCGTGATGTTTTGATGCTGTTCACCACGGCCGTTACGCGTTCGCGCTCATCGTCCGGCAGCTGTTCGATGGCTGCTTCCATACCGCTGTCGTACACCTCCATAAAACGCTCGTACCAATGCAGCGCCCGCTGATGGTCGTGCAGGTTGCCGCCGCAGATGTAGATCAGGCGGTTGTAGATGCTGGCGGCCTGGTACGGGTCGAGCCCGTCGCCGAATTTTTCCAGCACTTCGCCCAGGTCGGTCACTGCGGGCTCAAACTGCCCTGCCTCGCAATGCGCCATGGCCCTGGCGTTGAGCTGTTCCCAGAACGGCACCAGGTTGTATCCGGTGGTATATATGTCGATGGCCGCATCATACGCGCCGAGGTCGTGCAGGGTCAGCCCGTAGTTCATGCAGCACATGGAAAAATGCAGCATGTGATGGGCGGTGCCGTTACCGCCGTTTTCGAACCAATAGGCCTTGTATTGCGCGATGGCTTTGGCGTACAGGAATTTATTCAGCACCAGGTGCTGTTCCCTGGCGGCGGGAGAAGCCGTTTCCCATTCGGAAGAAACAGCGGCAGACAGGTACCAGTCGTACGGGAAATAATATTCCGAATCCGGCCAGTTGTCCGGGAAGGCGCCTTCCAGTTTGTATTTGGCATAACACCAGCGCGCAATCGCCATGGGATGAGGGTTGTCGGTGGCGATGGCTTTTTCGAGGTAAGGCATGGCTTCTGCAAACTGCTGTACTTCGAAAAAAGTCTTGCCGGTATATTGCGCGAAATATTTTTCTTCCGGGAATTGCTGCATCATTTTTTTGCCGAGCGAAATCTGTTCCAGCACCACATCTTCCTCCTCCACGTCGAACATCACGGAAGGCACGCCGGCGGTGGCTTTACAATACATGACGGCCACATCCGGATTGTCCGGATGGGCGGCATAGGCTTCTTTCACCTGTTGCAGGAGGCTGCCGAAGGCGTCGTCCACCTGGCCCAGCACTACCGGCAGCACGTCCATCAGCTGTTCCGCCAACTCATAGGCGCCCATTTCGAGGGCAAGCGCGGCGGCCGTAATGTATTCACGTTTATAGGGCGAATGGCGGAATGCTTCGCGGTAGCTGTCGAGCGCGGCTTCGGGCTCGGCGAGGTGCTGCTGTTGAATTTCACCGATATTGTACCACATGCCGGCAGCTATTTCGTTGCGTTGTGCCGGTTCATCGGGAAAGGTCTGACCCGCCATGTCGATGATGGTGCGGAGATCGGCGATGGCCGCATCGTGCAGCCCGTCGCGCAGGTAAGCGGTGCTGCGCCATTGCATGTAACGCAGCCGGGAAACGTCGTCGCCGCTTTCGAGGAGCCGCTCGAGATCGGCCATTACGGCGTCTTCGCGGCCGGTGATATATTGGCTGCAGGCCCCGGTGTAGGCGCGGTATTCCAGCGCCTCGCGGTGCCCGCTGTTGGCGGCCAGCGCCTCGCTGAACCCTTCGTAGGCCTTGTTGATGAGCTCGGCGGCCTGTTCTTCGCTGTCTGGACGCAGGGAGCATTCAAATAAACTTCTTGCTTTCAGGTACAGGGCATCGGCGTCGGCCGGGTGAGTTTCCAGGTAGGTCTCGGCAGCACGGAGGGCGGCTTCGTAGGCGCCCTGCTCCAGTAAACTTTCAATATCCTTGATGGTCATGTCGGGTTCGATAACATTAACGGTTACACTTCAAATTTAATCACTTTGCACCACCCGGCAACTAAATTTGCGTGTTCAGCAGCCGTTGCAGGCATTTCAGCGGCAAACGGGCAGAAAAAGACGGCCGCGGCATATAGTATTGCAGGCTAATCCTGAAAATATGCAACAGATTATCCAGACACTCGAAATGCGCAAGGAACAGCTGCGCCGTTCCGCCCTGTGCGCTATGATCGCCGACAACTCCCTGCCCCCCGAATCACGCCTGAGCTTTACCCCTGTGATGCTGTTTTTTGTAATGGGTTTCAAAGACATCCTCCACACCCTCCAGGATGAAAAAAGCACCGACCCCATGCAGCAAAGCGTTAACATCCATTGTGAAGAAGATTCCTTTCACTGGCAATGGTACCTCAAAGACCTCGAGCGCCTCAGCCACGGTAAAAATTTCCTGAACCTCCCGCGGGCAAAAGCGTTCGAACTGGTATGGACGGACGAATACCGCCCCGTGCGCAACGTGGTGTATGAAAGCATCCATCTCGCACGGCTTTACTTCACGCCGTTTTATAAACTGGTGATGATCGAGGCGCTGGAAGCCACTTTCGAATGTTTTAACGAACCGGTGTTCCAGCTGGTGCACGACATGGGCAAAGCCGACGAGCTGGAATATTTCGGACAGCTGCACGCCCATTCGGAGGCCAATCACGCCATGGAAAAAACCAGCGAGGACCACGAAAGCGCGGCTTACAACAACTATCACCCCAGCGAGCACGAATCACGCACGGCGGTGCATATCATCCACCGCGTGTTCGATGCTTTCGAGAAGGTGTTCGACTGCTGGCAGCAGGCTGCCGTGCAACAAAACAACAAAATACCGGCATAAAAAGAGGCTGTATCAAAATCTGATACAGCCTCTTTTTTTCAGGCTGCCCGACGGAGTCAATTATCCGTTCATGCAGCTCCCGGGGCCGGTATTTGTTTTTGAGACGCCCTTTTCGTTTTAAAGTTTCAGGATACCCCTCACCGTTTTGTCCGTTCCATCCGTGACGTGCAGGAGATACAGATCGTGCCGCAACGCCGAGAGGTTCAGTGAAACGTAGGTATCCGCCTGCCCCTGCGGGATAATGGCGTAGGCCACCTGGTTGCCCGCCCGGTCGAATACCCGGAAGGTATAGGTCGCCTCCTTTTTGCTTTGCAGCTGCACCGTTAACGGGCCGCGCGTGGGATTGGGATATACTTTGATATCGATGGGATCTTTGATGACGCCCGGGCCCAGCACAAGGATGCTCTGATCCGCAGAAGCCGTATCATAGTTTTCATTTCCTGCCTGCGTGGCGCGCACCATCACCAGCCCTTCTTCGGTGAGTTTGATCTGGTTGTCCGTAATGATCCCGCCGCCGGACACGACCGAATACGTGACTGGCCATCCTGTGGATGCGGTAGCGCTCAGGGTCGCCGTTTGATGTTTCAGCCGCGGCGCGATCACGGGGAAAGTCACCGTTTGCGCGGCTTTGCTGACGTGAATGGTAATCTCCGCGGTAGCGGGAAAATACTGTTCGTTGCCAGCCTGCGAAGCGCGCACCACTACATCTCCCGCACCGCTGAACACGAGCGTGGAATCCACGAATGCGGCCGGCCCGCTGATCACTTCCATGGTAACGGGCAAACCCGCGTTGCTGCCGGCCAGCAGTTCAAAAGGCTCGTCGCCGTAAGTAATGGGCGGCACTTCGTTGAAGGTGATGCTTTGCAAACGCCGCTCCCACAGTTCCCATTCGGAAAACTGCGTGCCGGAATGCCCGTTGTTGGCGGTGATTTGCAGGCGGTAATACTGGAATGCCGTGGTATTGGTATCGAGCGGGAACGAGCGCGTGAGCCGCCGGCTGTCGAAAGCCTGGTTCAGCTGGCTGTCGAGCACCGCCCAGGTGCTGCCGTCGTTAGAGCCGAGCAGTTTCCAGTTTTTGGGATCGCGCTCCGGCACATCGTTTCCGGAGGTGATGGTGTACCGGCTGAGGATAGCCTTGCGGGGCGCTATATACTCCACCCAGAGCGCCTTGCGGCCGCTGGCGTAATATTTTGTGGTGATGAGGTTATCGATCAGGCTCGTGAAATTTTCAGACGGTTTGGCGGTGTTGGGATACTGCCCGTTGATGATGCCGCCGTTATCGGTGATATCGAAGGAATTCAGCGTATCGGTATCGAAATAAGGCACCTTCGGTTCCGCTGCGATACGGCGCGTTTGCGCCAGCAGGCTGTCCCAGATGCGCCCGGCGCGCTGTTCCGGCGTGGTGATGTTATTCACCGCCGCTTCGCCGAGCCGTTCCTGCAGCTGCGCCAGGTAAAGGCTGCGCGGGAGCACATGCGCGCCCCAGCTCTCCCAGTACCCTGCCCCGTTCCGGGCTTTGCCCACCGCGCCGATGCCCCAGTTGAGGCCGCCGATGGGGCTTTCCACCTTCACATCGCTCGTATAGGAATACACGTTCCAGAACATCGTTTGCACGCCCGCCCAGCCATGGCCGCTGCCGGAAGCGCCGCGGTTCTGCACGCGGATCTGCCCGCCGTACACGTTGTCGTACAGCTGGCCGGTAGACCAGCGGTGGTGAGGCCCGATGTCCGCGCGGGTATTGTCCGACAAACAATCGAGGAACACGTTGGGACCGGGCACTTTGGAACCGCTCACAAGATCGTGGCGGCCGCCCCAGGTTTTACAGCGCTGGTAGAGGTTGCTGGTGGAATTGCCTTCGAGGTTGAAGGAATATTTCCGGCCGCCGGTGGTTTGCGATTTCGGATCGATCATCGCGCAATCCTGCACGGTGATGAAGCGGCTCTGCCCGGAAATGCTCGCGGCGCCGTAACCGAAGTACTTGGCGATCACATCGCGCATCCAGCAGTTTTCGGCGCGGGTGAATACCACGGCAATCCAGCCATGGCTCTCGTCGTCGTTGTTGAGAAAATACGATTCGATGCGCAGGTTCTCCACGCCGCTTTCCTGTATGCGGCCGGTTATGTTGGATTTGAACACCTCGCCGCCGCCGAAGGCCGTTTCGATAGGGTCTACAACCGGGATGTCGATGGTGATGCTGTTGCCGCTGACCGCCACTACTTCGCGCTCGTAGGTAGTTTTGTAACCGCTGGCCGTCCAGCCGTACTGGCGCATTTGCAGCGTATCGATCCAGAGATCGTTGGGCGTTTTCTGCACCACGATTTTGTTACCGGGCTGGAAGGTGTGACCGGCAGCCACGGCGAACGTTTTGGCGCCGGTGCCTACAAACGGGGTGGTGATGCGCACTTTGCTGCCCGCCACTTCACCGTAACCGCTACCGGTGCCCTGTACGTACAGGAAGTTGTGATTCGTTTTCTGTGTGGCGATGAGCACGGTGCCTTCGCGGCCATTGCCTTCACCGCGTAACACCACGCCGTTGGCGCGGATGCGCAGCTGCCCGTCTACCGGGTACACGCCTGCTTTCAGCAGCAGGGCGCCGCGGAAACCGCTGGCATCGGGCGGAAGGGCGCTCACCCGGTCGATGGCCGCCTGGATGTGGGCCTGGTTGTTGCCTTCAACGGGCGCAATGCTGTCCACCACCGGAATGAAGGGCAGCGACACACCGCCGCCGCGGTAACCGGCGTTGGAGAAATCGGGCACCTGGTTGTCTGCATTGGTCTGGCCCTGGTTGGCGTATTTCAGATACACCAGCTGCCCGTTCTGGACAGACACCATCTGGGCACGGGCATGAAATACGAACAGGCATAAGAGTGCCAGTAGAAAGGGGGTAGATTTAGCTTTCATAAGTGGAATTTTGTTCTACCTAATTAACCACCTTTTCCCCACATTTCGTTATAGCAAATTACCTTTCTGTAATCCGATTTTCGCTTCTTACCATGCGTACGCACCCGTATCACCGATGGTGGTGACCTTGACTGGCAGCGGCTGCCCGTTGGCGCGGATGTACTCAAACGTACCGTCTTTTTTGCACAGCAGCGGCCAGCTGAATGTGAAGGTGCCGGCGTACCGGTTGATGGAAGCCGGCACGATATCGTCGTACTCACAGGGCACCGCCAGCCGGCCGTCTGCCAGCGCCATGCCGAAGCGGCGGTTCTGGCTGACGATGAAACCTTGCCCGGCCTCATCAAACAGCACGTTGTCATACACCGGCTCCAGCAGCACCCGGCCGCGCAGGTCGGCCACGCCGAGACGCACTTCGCCTTCGGCATTGTTGCGCCGCAGCAGCAGGTAGCGGCCGCGCTGGTAGTCGATGTCGTAAGCGGATCCGCTGTAGTCGTATTGCAGGGGAACGATCAGTTTGCCGGTGCTGTCGGCAACGCCATATTTGTCCCCTTTGCCGAGCAGGCACAGGCCGTGCTGCAGGTCCACCGCAAAATCGTATTCCAGCGGAAGCAGCACCTTGCCGCCCGCGCCGATCATGCCGGCTTTGTGGTTTTTTGTCACCAGCGCGGCGCCGCCGTCGAATCCCCCGATGTAACCGTACACCGGGGTGATGGCGGACCGGGTGCGGAGGTCGTACAGGTAGTTGCCTTCCGTTTGGCCGATTTGCAGCGTATGGGCGTCCACGATAATGACGGACGCCGTATCCGGCAGGGAGAAAATGTTTTTGGTGAAAATGTTCATCACAGCGCGCTGATCGCCTTTACCTAGCAGCAGGAGCGAATCGCTGATCACCCGCATATCGTCGTAGGCAACCGGCAGCACCACGGCCCCGGCGGTATCGATGATGCCGTAGCGGATATCGTCGTCCGATTCTTTCGACACCCGCAGCAGGGCGGTATTGGCCGGCCCCCTGCTGATGGAATGGTATTCCGCCGGTGTGACGCGCCGGCCGGCCCCATTAAACAGCCCGTATAATGAGCCTTTGCGTACCACCACAAGGCGGGCGCCGTCGTTGCCGGCGAGGCCGGTGAATTCTTCGTCGAACTGCGGCGGCACGATCTCCCGGCCGTCCGGATCCAGCAACCCGTTCCAGCCGTCTTTCACCACTTTCAGGCAGCTTTTCAGCCAGTCGCTGCCATAAAACACTTCGTTCACTTCCTCGTATGCGGGCGGCACCACGCGGCCCGTGGCGGCGTAATAAACGCCATACCGGCCGTTTTTCCGGAACGCGGCCGCCCCGGCATCGCGGAGGATTCGCAGGTCGGTGCAGCCCTGCGGCAACTGGCTTTTACCGGTTGCGCTCAGGAGTACATCGAGGCCGTCCTTCTGGGTGCGGAACAGGCTGTCGAACACCGTCGTAAAAAACTCCGTATACGTTGGCTGGATGAGAATGCGGCCGGTTGTATCCGCCAGGCCCCAGCGGCCGTTCCGCTGAATGCTCACATAACCGGTAACGGCGGCGAAATCCGGGTCGGGGCTGGCAATATCTTCGTACACGGGCGGCAGCACTTCCACGCCCGCCCCATTGATCATGCCCATGCCCTTTTGATCACCGCGGTACACCATCATGCCGTTACCCAGCACTTCGCCGGCCGGGTATTCCTTGCCGGTGCCGAGATGCAGCACTACGTTTTTTTTATTGCGCGTGAAGGCGGTCACCCATTCGTCGCTGCGCATGCGGTAATGATCATGGTCGTACACGAACGGCGCCAGTTGTTGCCGGTTAAAACCGATCACGCCCCATTTGCCGTTCTTCTTCGCCAGCACGTAATCCCCTTTACGGCCGCAGCCGCCGCAGTAGTCGAATCCTTCGTACTCCGCGGGTATCGCAAATTGTTCGGACTCCGAATCATAGATGCCCCAGCGGCCGTTCTGTTTCACGTCGAAATACCGGCCGTCGAGATACCCCGCTTCCTGGAAGCTGAGCGGCAGGAGGAGTTTGCCGGTAGAGTCGGCCCAGCTTTGCCGGCCGTCTTTCGAGACTTTCCAGATGTCGCCCCACTGGATATCGATCGTGTCGTATTCCGCCTGCAGCAGCCATTCGCCGCGGCGGCCCGTGATACCATAGCGGGCTCCTTTCTGCACCAGCTGTTTACCGGCGTTGTTACCGGTGAGCGGGGTGGCCGCATCAAATGCCTTATTCCCCAGCGTATCCATGTACCAGCTTTGCGCGCCCTGCGTAATGCGGGCGTAACCGTTCACAAATACGGTCCCGCTGTTGTCCTGCTGTGCAGCGACGGTCATGGGTATCAACAAAAAAGAAAAGAGAGAAAATCGTTTCATCGTTCCAGCATTTTTTGAGCGGTAACCGGCAGCAGTTGCCCGTTTTCGTTAAAGTAGCGCACGGTGTTGCCCTGCTTCACCATGACCGGCCAGCCTTTGGCATCATAGCCGTAATTCAGTTCAAGATCGTCGTATTCGGCGGGGATAAGTATTTTTCCTGTACGCGTGGCGAGGCCCTTTTTGGCGCCTTTCACCAGCATAAGCCCATTGATGGAAAGATTCGGGGCGATGTATGCATACACCGGCTGCAGCACGATGCGGCCGGTACTGTCTGCGAGGCCGGTCAGTTTTTCTTTCACGATCAGGAAATAACCCGGGCTGCTTTCCGTGATGCGGTCGTATTCCACCGGCAGCAACAGTTGGCCGCGACGGTCCATCAGGCCGGTTTTATCGTCGAGGGTTACTATTTTGTATGGCTTGGGCGGGGAGCCGGCATGCCGCACATCGTCCCACTGTACCGGGATGATTTCTTTTCCCGTGCTGTCGATAAACCCGATTTTTCTGCCTTTGTAGGCAACGGCCAGGCCATTGTAAAACGGGCTTACGTCCGTGTATCCTTCGAAGCGCACTTCCTGCCCGTCGCGGGTGATGAACAGGTTCGTTTCCCGGTAATCGCCGGCTTTCATGAGGCCGGCGTAAAAAAACGACGAATCGCCGATGTTGTTCTTCGCTTTGTTGTATTCCCAGTTTTTCAGATCATACAGCACTTTACCGTCCAGATCGGTCAGGCGCGTGCCGTTTTCGCCGGCTTCCACGATGCGATCGGGCGCCACCATGTAATAGTACCGGCGGTAGGCGGGTGGACGGATGATTTTCCCGTCCGCCGCCGCGATGGTGGTGGTGTCGCCGTTCTTCAGTTCCAGCAGGCCGTTGGATTCCCAGCGCAGGCTTTCATAGCGCACGGGCACGATGGTTTCGCCATCGAGGCCGATCAGGCCGTTGCGATCGCCGTTGATAGCGCGTACCATGGCGGAAGCGGCCGGCCGCGCCGCATCCGTGGCGTAATAGGTGAATCCCCTGTTGGCGTCGGTGGCCGGTATCAGCTCATCGTACAGCGCCGGGATCAACTCCTTCCCTTCCTGGCTGAACAGCGCGGTTTTACCGCCCTTTTGGGCGAACACATACGCGCGGCCGTTGAGCGTTTCCACTCCCACCGCGGTGTAATTCAGCGGCAGCAAAGGTTTCCCGTTCCAGGCCAGGAGACCGTACTTCCCCTGTTTTGTCACCACGTACGCGCGGAAGGTGTCTTTCAGTATGACTTTCTCAGCATAGTTGAGTATTTCGCGGCCGAGGGCGTCGGTAGTTTTTATCCCGTCGTATTCCAGGGGAACGATCTCGCGGCCGCTCTTATCCGTTACACCATACCTGCCGTTGAGCGACACCACTGCCTGACCGTTGGTGAACCGGCCGATGTCGGTATATTTTGCAGGGATCGACAGTTCGCCCGCCGGGCCGAGGAGGCCGGTTTTGCCGCCCAGTTTGGCGCGCACCACGCTGTCGTCGTAAGCATACACGAGGGATTCATACACCTGTTTACCGAGCGCATTGCCCTGCAAATCCATCATGCCCGCCTTGCCGTTCCCTTCATAAATGACGGTGCCCGGGTAGGCGGCGAAGATCATATCGTACCTGGCAGGGACAATGAGGTGGCCGTTTTGGTGGAGCAGGCCTTTCCGTTCGCCCTGTTCGATGTAGAACACCTCGGGGCTTACGTAACTCCGGGAGAGGCGGCCGGGTGAAGGATGCACGCTCCCGTCCGCCAGGCTTATCCAGCCGTACTGGCTGCCGCGTTTAAATGCCACGGCGCCGGCGCTGAGCGCGGTGATCTCGTCATATACCGGTTTTGCCCGCACCTGTCCGGTGCTGTCGGCAACGCCGGTTTTGCCGTTCTTTTTCAGGATCAGAAAGTGAAAGTCGTAGTCCTCGTCCACTTCATCGTATTCAAACGGGAGCATCACTTTACCGCCGGCATCGATGGCGCCGGCGAAGCCTGCTTTGCGCGCGATGTTGCCGCCGTTGCGGAGGCGGCTGAGCGGTTTATCCACCACGATGTTGCCTGAGCTGTGCAGGAATATTTTCCGGCCCTGGAGTACTGCGGGGGCAAACGCCCCGTCGAAGCGGCCGGCGGATTCGAGGGTTAATGAGGCCTGCTGCGCGTGGGTTTCCCGGAACGGGAGGATTAACAGGGCGCATACGGGCAGGTATAAACGAAAAAACTGCATAGTGCAAATTTAAGCACTATGCAGCAATTATAAACACGGCCGTTTAATATCTGAAGTTCCGGTTGTTCGTGAACGGCTTTTCAGAACGCTCCTTTGCGATGGCTACGCTAAGCGCCCTCCCGTCAATGATTTTACCGTTCAGTTCGTCGATGGCTGCTTTGCCTTCGGTGTCGCTGGACATTTCAACGAATGCGAACCCGCGTGATGCGCCGGTATATCGATCGATAATTACTTTGCATGAAGTCACTGCTCCGAAAGGTGCAAACAGGGTCTGCAGATCTTCGTCTTTCATATAATTCATGAGGTTAGATACATAAATGTTCATCTTGTATGATTTAAGTGTGAGAAAACTAATTGGCCTGCGCAACCCGCGGGATCCTGACGATCCGCAGCCAGCTCAGGAATTTGATGGCATAATACACCGGGTCTATTTCGTATTTCCGGATACCGAAATTCGGGGACGAGGGGTGTTTATGGTGATTGTTATGATACGACTCGCCCAGCATGAGCACGTCGGTGCACAACAGGTTAACGGAAGTATTTTTCAGCCGGAAATTCACGTAACCGTATTTGTGCGCGAACCAGTTGATGATGGCCCCGTGCACTGCGCCCATGGCGATAACGATGGGCAGGAGAATCCACAGGTACCATGCCGACGCGAAAAACACGAACAGCAGTGCGTAGGCTGCCACCCAGAGGAGGCGGCTGTAGCCGGAGCTGGCAAACCGGTCGAACGACCGCCAGTCGGGCAGGTTTTTGGTGAATTTTTCCTCCACGGCCATCTTGTTATGGAATATGCTGCGATAGAAGAGGCTGGTGCGCCACATCATCGCAAATACGTTTTTTGAGTAAGAAGGAGAATGCGGATCCAGCTCGGTATCTGTATAAGCATGGTGCATGCGGTGCATGATCGCGTAGGCGCGCGGGCTCATATAAGAAGAGCCCTGTGTGATGTATGCCACTATATAGAAAAATCTTTCCCAGAAACGGTTCATTTCAAAAGCCCCGTGAGAAGCATATCTGTGTTGCAGAAAGGTTTGAGAAAATAAAGACAGATACCATAAGGCAATAAAAAAAATGATGATAAACATGTGCAAGTGATCAGGTGAAAAATCGAAACGGGTAATAAATCGGCAAAGGGGAGACCAGATTGTAGAACCGGAAGAGGTGCCGTGGCAGCAACTAACAGCAGAATAAAGTAGTATCGACTTCTTATTACACTGGAAAGGTACGCTTTTCCATGTTAAGAAAATCACAAATAGGCGTTTTCTCCCTTACGGCTGTTGGCTGGTTACGGGAAATTTTTTAACTTTAAAACCCCGGTTTTCTAATCAAAATTCAAATCATATCTGCCATGAAACCCAGAGTTATACTCATTATTGATGACGATAACGACGACAGGGAGTTTCTGAAAGAAGCCATCTCCGAGTATGACCGGCATATCATCTTTCAGGAATTTAAAAACGGCGCGGAAGCCGTTGCCGCCCTGGAGAATCAGGCTACAGCAATACCCGATGTCATTTTTCTCGATCTGAACATGCCCCTGATGAACGGCAGGCAGTGCCTGCAGTGCCTTCGCGACATGCAGCACCTCAGCGGCACCCCCGTCGTGATCTACACCACCTCCCTCCACCCCGGCCCTTCCGGGGAGCTGGCCGGCCCCGGGAACGTGCATTTCCTGAGCAAACCCAGCCGTATGGCCGAGCTCCGCAATTCCGTCAGGAATATCCTGAACCAGAACTGGCACCTGATCGATCAATTATAATAAGGGCAGACATTCTGACCTAAAACCGTTATCTTTACACATTACCTATATTAAAAAAAAGTATATTTACCTTGTATTTTGATGAATTTGATTTCGACGACGATCTGCTGGATGGTATAGACGCAATGGGGTATACTACCGCCACCCCGGTTCAGGAACAGGTGATCCCCATCATTTTATCCGGCAGGGATTTGATAGCATCCGCACAAACGGGCACAGGCAAAACAGCCGCTTTTTTGCTGCCCACGATGCAGAACCTGCTCACCCATACCCACGACGCACACCAGATCAACTCCATGATAATTGTGCCCACCCGCGAGCTTGCCGTGCAGATTGCACAAACGCTCGAAGGGATGAGCTATTTTACCAATATCAGCTCCATTGCCGTTTACGGCGGGGGCGACGGCGCGTCTTTCGCCGTGGAGAAAAAAGCCCTCTCGACAGGGGCGGACATTGTGATTTGCACTCCCGGCCGCATGATCGCCCATCTCAACATGGGTTATGTGAAGCTCCAGGGGCTCAAATACCTGGTGCTGGATGAGGCCGACCGGATGCTCGACATGGGTTTTCATGACGATATTGAAAAGATCATTTCGTTCCTGCCCAAAGAGCGGCAAACCCTCCTGTTCTCGGCTACCATGCCGGACAAGATGCGTAAACTCGCCATGAAGATCCTGAAAGATCCCGCGCAGGTCAACATCGCCATTTCCAAACCGCCTGAGAAAATCAAGCAGGAAGCGTTTGTGGTGAATGAAGACCAGAAGGTGCCGCTGGTGAAACACATCCTCAGCAGCCGTAAAACGGAAAGCGTGATCGTGTTCTGCTCCCGCAAACAAAGTGTGAAGCAGCTCACCGCCGTGCTGAAACGCGCCAAATTCTCCGTGGAGGAAATCCATTCCGACCTGGAGCAGGACAAACGAGAGCAGGCGCTGCTCGACTTCCGCAACCACAAACTGAACGTGCTGGTGGCCACAGACATTCTGAGCCGCGGCATCGACATAGAAGACATTGACCTGGTGATCAACTTCGACGTACCCAACGACGGGGAAGATTACGTACACCGCATCGGGCGTACCGCCAGGGCCGCTTCAGACGGCACGGCCTACACCTTCATCGCTCCCAAGGAGCAGCACCGCTTCGCCCGTATCGAGCAGCTGCTGGGCCATGAAGTGACCAAAGCGCCCGTACCCGAAGAACTGGGGCCTGCCCCCGCATACCAGCCCAAAACCCGCAAAGGCGGAGGAGGCGGTGGCGGTGGCCAGCACGGCGGAGGTGGCGGCAAACGCCACAAACCCGGCGGCGGTAAAAAAAGAAATCATCACCCGGAAAGAACGAACCGCCCGGAACGAAAAAACAAGCCGTAAGCATTGCTTACGGCTTGTTTTTTTATGTATGCCGCTTGTGCGGCTTATTGATATTTCATCTTCACGATCCGGTTCGCCGAGCGGAAATCGAACTGTGTGAAACTGCCCACCATCAGCGCGGCTTTCTGGCCTACCATGGGTATCACCTGTTCCACAAAACCGTTGGTGATGCCCCCATTGGAGTTGTAAGACTTATGCACGGCGCCTTCCGCCGTCAATACCACGAAGTTGTTGCGGCTCACGCCGGCAAACTTGCGGAAAATACCTGCCACCAGGAGCTCTCCGCCCGGCAGCCGGTTGATTTTCAGGGCATACCCGTCGGCGCCATCCCCTACATTAAAAGTGGGATCGATCGCGCCGTTGGCTTCCAGCCGCACCAGGCCGATCGCCTTTGCGCCGTTAAAGCGGGTAAACCGGCCTGCGCAGATGATCTTGCCGTCCGGCTGCACCAGCATGTCAAAAATCACCAGGTCCGCGCCCGAGCCGGGATTAAAGGATTGATCCAGCGTACCGTCCGGGTTGAGGCGGGCGATATGCGGCGCCGGCTGGCCGCCATAGGTGGTGAAGTTACCCGCGATCAGCAACTTGTCGTCCGGCAACAGTACGGCACTGCTGATGGGCGCATTGACAGTCACTTTGCCCTGGTGATTGGCCAGGTCGTAGTGGTACGACGAGTCCAGTTCCCCGTCCGGATGCAGGCGGGCAATCTGGAACACCGCCGTGGAGTCGAGATGCATCGAATCGGTTTTCAGTTCAACCGTCTGCAGTTTGTAGTTCGGCTTCACGTAGAACTTGAAATCGCCCACGACCATTATTTTTCCGTCTTTCTGTAAAAATATCTCGCGAACGCCACCCCTGAAACCGCCTGCCAGGGCAGACGTGGCTACCGTGGCGCCGGAAGGCCGGAGTACAGACACGTTGTCCACTCCCCCGTTGGTGTTCACCTTGGCGATGCAGTGCACGTTCGTCACCTGGTCGTAGCCGGAGAAGCTGCCGCCTATCAGGTACTTTTTTTCGTCGGGCAGATAAACCATCGGCCGGATGTACCCGCCGGTGGGCCCGAGATTCTCCCCGTAAGTATAGGTACGGTCCAGCGTACCGTCTGCATTGATGCGCGCAAGGCGGTTCACGCCGCCTTTGATTGCGGAGTTGTCGTATTCGGTGAAGCTGCCGGCGATCATGTACTTGTCTCCCGGCACGGGCATCACGTTCAGGATTTGCCCATTGGCTCCCCTGAAACCGGGGTACACCGTATCCATCTGCAAGGGGCCGAGCACCGGGAAAAAGGGCCCGTAATAGAATTCCTGCCCTACCTGTGCGGACACCGCGCCGGTGCTGCCCAGTTCCGGTATACGCACTTTCACCGTGCTGTCGGTTACAGACACGATGGTGCCTGCCGTGCCGCCGAACTGAATAACCAGCCTGTCTTTCACCGCCAGGAAACCTTTTCCCTTGATGGTAATTTCATCGTTGGCGAAACCTTTCCCCGGCGTGAGCGCGCGTTCTTCTGCAAAGCTGATGGCAGGCAGTACGGGCTCCCCGTAGGGGCTTCCGCCGTCGCTGTTCACCGATTCCTTCTGGCAGGCGGCCAGCAGCGCCACAGCGGCGATGCTTCCTATAAAACCTTTGTGGATCGTTCTTCTCATCATTTGCATTAGTCTTTAGAATTTAAGTAATCGAGGGCGATGCGCAGGAAATCGTCTGTCCGGAAACCGAAATTGTGCTGTATGCTCAACACATGCACCACGCCGTTTTTCGGCTGTATGTCGGATGATACGACGCGTACCCTGGGGTTGTTGCGGAAGTTGGTGGGGTCGAAGGTAATATCCGTCACATACAGGATACGCGGCCCCACGGCCTCCACTCCATTGTAGGTGGTGTATTCCAGCCCGATGTTGAGGATATACCCGTCGAGCATCACGTAGTTGATGCCGGGGAAAGCGTTGATGTTATTGTAGCTCACGCGGGGGAAAGTACCCGCGGTATGTTTGCCCTTCATGACGTACATGCCGAGAAACTTGCGCCATACTTCCTGCCCGATATCGGATATTTTCACGGAATCTTTCCCGGCAATGAAGCGGTTTAAATTCACCAGGTTCATGGCGTCGCGGATCACGTCGTCCGAAGGCGCGAAAAAGGTGATCGTGTCCTTGGTCATCATGTCTTTCATCCCCGCCAGGTCTACGATCGCCTTGATGGTATCGAAGTACATGGTTTTTTCGGTGAGGTAATCATAGATGGTGCCGTTATAGATGGGGTTGGCCTTCCCCCCGTCCACGTAATAATCCTTTTTGCAGGACTGTGAGAACAGTACCAGGCAGCAAAGCGCCAGCGGCCATTGAAATATTTTCTTCATACAATCAGTTTTTTAAAAGTCTATTGAACCCAATAGGCCGTTTGAACAAGGAGCGGGTTGGTGCGCATGGCGGATGCCGGTATGGGCCACGTCCAGGCGCGGCGCTCAAACTGGTCGGGGCTCAGGTAATTATCGCATTCGCCCATTTCCATCACGCGGCCCGTTCTTACGAGGTCTGTCCACCGCTGTCCTTCTCCCATCAGTTCTTTCGTGCGTTCGCGGAAGATGGCGTCTTTCAGTTCGTCGCCACCGGCGCCGGTATATTCTTCCGTTTCGGCGCGGCGTCTGATCTCGTTCAGCAGGTCGATGGCCTCCGCATCGTGACCGCCCAGTTCAGCCAGTGCCTCCGCACGGAGCAGCAGCACGCCGGCGTACCGGATGTAGATCATGTTGAAGTCGAACGACCGGTTGGCCGGGTCCGGAATATCTGAATATTTGAGGAACATGGACGACTGCGGGTTGATGGTGGAGTACGGATCGTCGAACCAGAGCATAAACCGTGCGTCCTGTTTGCCGGGCGGGTAGAGATAATCGATGAACTGGCGTTTGATGGTCACTTCGCTGGCGAGGCCGCCGAAGAGCGTGGTGCTCGTAGCCAGGATAGGCTGATGGAGCACCCACTGCGCCATAAAGGCGCCGTTGGAGTTGCCGTAGTTGGCGTCCATGCTGATTTCCCAAACACCTTCATCCGAGCGGCCCTTGAAAATTTCCTTGAAGGCCTCGCGTGTGTAAGGCAGGAGGCGGTACATCCCCAGGTCCATCACTGCCTTGCACGACTCGGCGCATTTCTGCCACCATTCCGCGGCGCGGGGTTTGTCGAAGCCCGCTTTCCAGGCGTACATATTGGCCATCAGGCCGAAAGCAGCGCCCTTAGTGGCCTTTACGGCTTTGTTGGTGGGGTCGCTGTAACCATCTGGCAAATCCCTCGCCGCCAGCTGGAGGTCGGCGATGGCCGTGTCCAGCACCTGCAGCATGTTGGTACGTGCTTTCAGCTTTGAGTCGTACGGGTCCAGCTGCAGGGGCACATCGCCATAATGCGTAACGAGCAGGTAATAGCTGAACGCGCGGATAAAGCGGGCCTCGCCGAGCAGGCTCGCCCTGTAAGCCGTGCTCATCGTGTTATCCTGGATGGCCGGGATCTTGTCGAGGCAAAGGTTCGCCATCGCAACAGCCTGGTAAAAGGCAGCCCAGCTTTCGCGCAGCGCATGCGTGTTATCCGATGCGGACAAATCCGAGCTTTGCAGGAGATTCCTGGACAGTGCCTCGAAATTCCTCTTCAGCCAGAAGTTCCAGTTGCCCGGCCTGAAGTCGTTGTTGGTGTAGATAGAAGCGTTGCCCAGGCGGCCTCTCAAGATGCTGTACCCGGTGTTGACCCCGGCTTCCGCATCCGCCGCATTTTTCCAGAAATCCGCCCCCGTAAATTTGTCGGTAGGCTCCAGTTCCAGGAACTTTTTACAGGCGGACAGCCCGGAGGCCGCTGCCAGCACCATACACACCAGTATTATTCTGCAATAGTGTTTCATCTGTCAAAATTTTGATGATCGGCGGCACCGGCTCATCGGGCGCCGCTGATATTCGTGTTAATTTAGAACTCCGCGTTAAAGCCGATGGTGAAGCTCCTCGCCGCCGGGTAACCGTTGATATCGTCGCGGCCGAGCTGGCTCACGGTTTCAGGGTTAGGCCCGGAATATTTCGAGATGATGGCCAGGTTGTACAGCGTGGTGTACACCCTGAGCGTACGTATTTTGGCCCTTCTCATGAAGTCGAAATCCCTGAACTGGTAATTGAGCGTTACCTGGTTGATCTTGAAATACGAACCGTCTTCCATGAACATGGTCTGATCCAGCCTGAAGGGCTGTATCTGGCCGTTGCGGTAGAAGTAGTACACGTTGGGATACTTTGCACCTGCGTCTCCCTCTCCTTTCCAGTAATTGAGCTGGTCGAGGTCATAGATGTTCACCGAACCGCCGATACCGCCATCGTAGATGATATTGTTCGGCTGGGTGAGGCGCATCAGGCGGCCGGCCACTGCATTGTTCAGGATATCGCGCTTCCAGGTGAAGGAACAGAAAACGTTCAGCGAAAAATTCTTATAGCTGACGGTGTTGGAGATACCACCGGTGGCACGCGGCTCGGGGTTGCCGACGATCATGTTGTCTTCCTCATCGTCGAGCATGTAGTCTCCGTTCACGTCTTTCCAGATGGGGTCGCCTGCCAGGAAATATGACGGTGTGTTGCCTTTGCCGGTTTTATACCGGATACCGCGGATCGGATCTACCGGCACATCTCCGTTTCTGTCATAAAAGCCCTGCGTGTAATACAGGTAGTTGGAGATCGGGTTGCGGCCTACTTTCCGCGCCAGGTCCTGGTAATAAGGAGCACCGTCGTTATAGCGCATCGATTTCAGGCCACCGGGCAGTTCCGTCAGCACGCCGCGGGCGATCGCGCCATTGGCGGAGATCATCCACTGGAAGCCCGCAGGTTTCTTGGAAGCGATGGGCCGCACCGTAACGGACAATTCATGGCCGTAATTGACGATGGCGCCACCGTTCATCTGTATCCTGTTATAACCCGTAACGTCCGTGAGCGGCACTTCCATAACGAGGTTATACGAGCGTTTGTAGTAGGTATCGTAATTGAAGCTGAAGCGGCCTTTAAAGAGGCTCACATCCAAACCCACATCGTACTGGCGTGATTTTTCGGATTCCAGGAACGGGTTCGGCATCAGCCCGAATTCGGGGCCGATAGCGGTCTGGTTATTGTAATCCGCGAATACCTGGTAGATGCCGAGGGCGTTCACCTGGTTGGCCACCGGGCGGCTGTTGATACCGTAGCTGCCGCGTATGGACCCGTAATCGAGGAAATTGAGATCCTGGAACAGCGGTTCTTTGTTGAAGTTCCACCTTACGCCCAGCGCGGGGTTCACCGAATAGCGGCTGGCCAGCCCGGAACTGGAGTTACCGTCTGCGCGGTACGAGAGGTCCAGCACATACTTCGTTCTGAAGTTGTAGGAGATGAAACCGGCGTAAGACATGGCGTGATACGTACGGCTGACCGGCGTGCCATTGGTGTTGATGTTGCCGGCGTCATTCCAGGGGTTACCCGGGTAAAAACGCGGAGAGTACCCGCGGGGGCCCCAGTAAAAATCGCTCGGCCCGTTGCGCATTTCGCGGATGTGCTGTTCATTTTCCATGATATTGGCCTCCGTGAACGCGCTCACCAGGATGTTGTGCCCTGCCTCGGAATCGTCCGGGCGCGTGCTGAAATTATAGGCCAGGCCGTTACGCGTATTGAGCTCTCCCCTGCGGCCCACGAAGCCGTATGAAAGCGTCTGGTTATTGTTGGAGAACCCGCGGTTAAACCGGTCGCGGGTATCGGTGTAATAGTCGTACGAAGTGGTTGACGTGAGGCGCAGCCCGCGGAGCACTTCATAATCCACGCTCAGGAAGCTGCGGATGTTCACGGTGTTGTTATCATCCACATTCTCGAGGTAAGCCCTCAGTTCCGGGAACTCGAGGAAGTGCGAAGGGCCGGGCAGCAGTGAAGAGGTAAAGGCGTTGCCCGCGCCGTTGCCGGTAAGGCCGCCGCCGTTGCCGCGCTTCTTCTGGCCATAGCCGCCAAAGAGCTGGCCGCTTACGCGGAGCCGCGTATTCGGCTGCATGTTCAGCTGGAGGTTGAGGCTGTATTTGTTGAAGCCGGTGTTTTTGATCACACCCTGGTTCATCTGGTAGGCGAGGTTCGCCTTGTAGTTCATCTTGGAATTACCGCCGGTGATCTGGAGGTTGTTATTCGTGTTGAGGGTGGTCTGGTAAAAAAGCCCCTGCCAGTCGGTGCTGTTATTGAAAAACCCGTTAAGACTGTCTGACAGGAAGATGGCCCCATCCATATCATCCCTGGCCTTGCGTTCGCTCCGGTTGTAGTCCATGATGGCCTTGATACGGTAGTCTCTCTCCTTATTGCCGCCCCATACGCTGCGCAGCGCAGGTGGTACGTTCACGAACAGGGAGTTGTTGGTGCTGATGATGGGCACGGCGGAATTACCACGTTTGGTGGTGATCACGATCACCCCGTTGGCGCCGCGGGAACCGTACAGCGAAGCCGCCTGCGCGTCCTTGTAGATTTCGATGGACTCCACGTCTTCCGGCGGGATGAGCGACAGCGGGCCTGTTGCGGCGCCGGGCTGCAGCATCGACTGGTCTACGCCGCCGTCATATTCCACCGGCACGTTGTCTATCACCAGCAGCGGGTTGGAACTGGCCAGGAAGGCCTGGTCGCCGCTGCCCGAAATGTTCAGCTGGGAAATGCCGCGGATGGAAATGGTGCCGCCAAAACCGGGCGCGCCGGTGTTGACCTGGATGTTCATGCCCGCCACCTTGCCCTGGAGCAGCTGCTCCAGGTTAGGCACCGGCACGTTCTGTATGTCTTTTCCGCTGATGGAGCTGGAGGCCCCGGTCATCGTTTCTTTAGAACGTTTCTGGTAACCCACCACCACCTGTTCTTTGAGGCCCGTTTCCGCCGGCACCAGTACGATGCGCAGCGGCGCGCTGCCCGCCTTTACCGTTTTATCCTGGTACCCGATGAACCGGAACAGCAGGGATTTTCCTTCTTCGATGGTAAGGGTGAAATTGCCGTTTTGGTCCGTCACCGCAATCCCTTTCCTGGCGGCGACATCCATGATGCTCACCCCCGGTATGCCGGCGCCGGACGTACCGCCTTCGGTCACCTTGCCCGTTACCGTTATTTTTTGCTGGGCATACGCCTCGCCGCCGGCCAGAAGCGCCAGCACAAGACAGAGCCGTATGATGCCAGTGTATAATTTATGCATGATTTGCTGGTTTAAAAGTTGAGCATTAATCGTCACTGAATTTGGGATTGATCCGGTAACGGAATATCACCGTCCATTCCCCGGGCTCATGAATACTGAGTTTCAGGCCGATCGTCCCTATCCTGCGGGAACCGAAAGACACCCTGGTAAAGCGGAAATTATATTCCGCTTCCTCGTCGCCGGGAAATACCTCAGAGAGAATGGGAAACGGGTTGGTGATATCGTAGGTCACCGACATGCTGTCTTTCGGGATGCGGCCGTTAAAGCCGAATTTCACGTTGCGGTCGGCCATTTTGCTGTAATAGAACAGGCTGTCCCAGCGCTGGTAGTTAAAGACCGTGAGGGGGATGCCGATGCTGTCTTTGTCCACGAATTTGAAGGTGATCGTGTTGGCTGCGTTCCCCGTTTTCACGAAGTATACCTGCACGTTTTCCGCTTTGATTTCGCGTTGCTGCGCGTCCACATGGCCGGTAAGGGTGGTGGGGCGGATGATGCCGCCGGAATTATCCGGTTTCCGCAAACCGGTGATGTCGTCGAACTCGTAAGGGTCGTAGGGCCTGGGCCGGCGGAGATCGATCGTCAGACCGGTAAACAGGCGTTCTCCGGCGCCGTTCTTCACTTTCACGTCGAAATAATATTTGCCGTACCGCACTTTGTTCGAATCCACCGGCCAAACCACCAGCTGGCCGTTCTGGCTGTTCATGTCCACGATGGGCCGGCGCACCGTGATGCGCTTCGCTTCGATTTCGGCGATGGATTTTTCCGTACCGGTGTAATAGTCTTTCCACTGCCGGGTATCCACCAATTCCTGCAATACAGGGGCAGGTACTTTTCCTTCCACCCGGGGAGACATCAGCGTGAACTCCAGCGGTTGCGTGGAGTAGTCGGCGTTGAAGACATTGATAAACATATTCGTGCGACCCAGGTTGGACACAAAAACATCTTTCTTGAAGTTCATGTCTTTGCTCAGGTAGTCGGTTTCCACCGGCAGGGTGTCTTTATAACAGCCGGCCAGCGCAACCGCCAGCAAGCCTGCCGCGCAGGCCATCCGCTTCGTGCGCCGGGGTGTTTTTATATATTGGATAACTGGTTGCATGGTTGAATTTATTTAGCGACGAAAGTCAGTTTGGCAATGTTGAAACCGGCCGCGTCCATGAATACTTTGAGATCGTGCGTGCCGGCGGTGAGGGTCACGTCTTTTTTGATGAGGTCCGTATACGTGCCATAGGCGCCGGTTCTCGGCACCGTGAGCACGCCCGTCACGTTCGCGCCGTCTATTTCGGCGTGCACCTTGCCGGTCGTATTCGGTGAGCTGACGCGGAAAACGATGTCGTATTTGCCTGTTTTCTGCACGTTCACCGTGTACAGTGTCCATTCTCCCGCAGCGGTATAACCCAGGTTAAACCCTTTTTCCGGAGACGGCGCCTGTTCCACGTCCGGGCCTTCGAAGGCGCGCATCATCTGTTTGGCATTGCCCCTGTTCTGTGCGTCCACGTCTTTGTAGCCGATGCCTTCGCCGCCCCAGTCGAATTCCGCAATGGGCACCACGCCGGGGATGTTCAGCGGCAGTGCGTTGAAGGGTTTCCGGAACTTGGGCACAAAACCCAGGCGCGCCATATTAAAGCCCGCCGCGTCCACAAAGAAGGTGGCTACATGCTCTCCTTCGGTCAGGAAAACGTCCGCGCCCTGTATGGTCACCCAATCCTGGTAGCCGGTACCTTTCGGTATGTTCAGCAAGCCGGTCACGTTTTTGCCGTCTACTTCGAGGTGAAAAATGCAGTTGGAGTTGGGCGTAGCTACGCGTCCGTAAGAGCGGTACAGGCCGCTATGCTCCACCTTCACGGTATAATTCAGCCATTCGCCGGGGAAAGTAAACCCAACGTTATAGGGCCCTTCCGTACAGTTGTCCATGTCCACGCCTTCTTCGAAGCGGTATTTGCCGTTGCCGCGGTTGGCCGGCTCAAAATCGTGGTAGGCCACACCTTCGCCCCCTTTGTCGAAATAGGCGATGTCGATGCTACCTGCTCCCGGCACCAGAAAGGGATTGCCGAAGAACGGCATCATCTGCGCCGGATATGCCTGCGGGAGGAAAGAGGTAAATCCGAAAACATGTTTGGGCGTGAGCATGTGCACCATGCCGTTGGTGGTTTTCAGGTTGGTGGATTCCGTGGTGGTGGACACCCAGAATTTGGTGAGGCGCGAATTATTCTTGTCGCTGAACTCGATGATCATGGAGCTGCCGTTTTGGATACCGGCCGCCGCCGTGCCCACCGCCTTTCCGCTCATTTCATAGCCATAGGGCGTCATCAGCGTCACCCCGTCTCCGAACCGCAGCGAATCGAGGTTGTAAATCCCTTCCACGAGGTAGCGGTGCAGCAGCGTATCCCATACGCCGGTGCTCACACTGTCTACCGTCCAGTTGGGCAGCTCGCCGCGCTTCTTGCGCGTAAAGTTGAGATTCTCCATGGCGGAGTTGATGCTGAAATCCTGCGGCGCAAAAAAGGTATACCGGCCGCTCTTGAGTTTTTCAGCAACACCGGTTTTATCGAGCAGGTGCAACAGCGTATCGTACAATCCGCTTTTATTGGCTTGCCTGATAAAATCGTAGGAGCTCATATTCACTTCCTGCACCGGGGCCATATCCCGGTAGGGATTGTCTTTCTGACAACCGGCGGCAGCCGCACTACAGATGAGCGCTGCCAATATATGCCTGGTGGAAAATAGTCTTTTCGTCATGATACAGGTTATTTCCAGAATGAATAATTCGTGAGTTGCGGATTGAGGCTGAGGGCCGATTTCGACAGGGGCCAGTAAGCGGCGCCATTGTCCACATCGGCCTGCGTCAGGTTGGAATAGGCGGGCACCTTGCCGAAGCTGACCAGGTCGTACCAGCGCCAGCCCTCTCCGATCAGCTCACGGCGCCGTTCTTCGAGGATGAGATCGAGCAGCTCTTCTCCCTTTACCTGGTCGGTAACGGACGCAACATACCGCCGGTTGCGCAGCACGTTCAGCTCCGTACGCGCGTCCGCCTCCTTGTTAAGCCGTGCGTTGCACTCGGCACGCAGCAGTGTCAGCTCTTCATAACGGAAGATGACGATGGCCGAATTAAACAGGCGGAGCGTGGGATTCCTTACAGCCGCATCCAGCATGCGCAGCTTGTAGAACATGGGCTGCATGCTGGACATGTCGGTGAAGAAGAGCGAGATCCGCACGTCCGAAGGATTGCTGTAAATATTGAGGATGCTGTCTTTCGTCACATAGATTTCGGCTTCGTTTTTCGGCACATCGGGATAGCGGAGCGTCCAGTTTTCCAGCTGGCCGGTAGTGGAGATCTCCGCATGGTCGAGGTTGAAGTCGACCTGGAAAATATTCCAGTTCACACGGCCGCGGAAGGTGGCGTTCCCGGTGCTGCTCAGTACGAGATAGTTGTTGTCCGGCACGTACTCATACAGCGTCCTGGTTTTGTTGTTCATCACGAAGTCGATGTACTGCAACGCGGTGGCATAGTCTTTCTTCCAGGCGGCAATGTGGGCCAGCAGCGTATAGCAGGCGCCACGCGTGGCGAGAATGCTTTTCCAGTGCGAAAGGCCCTGGCCGCGGTAGTTGCCTTGCTGTTCGGGATCCTTGCCATCGTAGTTCCAGGGCAGGTCTTTGGCCGCCAGGAGCGCTTCCGCCGTGGCAAAGTCGAGCACCTTTTTCCAGTCCTCGCGCGCTTTGGCGGTGAAGTCGCCGTTAACGGCGTCGGTCACCAGCGGCACGTCGCCCCAGATACGGACCATGTAGAAATATGTAAAGGCCCGTAAAAAACGCACCTGCGCCACATCCAGTTTCATTTCCGAGCGGGGATACCGGTCGTCGAGCTCGGGAATGCCGGGCAGTTTGGCCAACGCCAGGTTACATTGCGCGATGACGGCATAGAACCTTCGCCAGTCGCGCCAAACGTCCATCGTCTGGTAGTTGGAGGTAAGCTCCGCGGAACGGAGCGCCTTGAGGTCGCCCCGTTTGGTGGCCGTAAAATCGCCCGCGCGCATTTCCCCGTACACCCAATAGGCGTTTTCGTTCGCCAGCGCCGCACGCAGCAGGCCATAAGCGGCAAAACTGCCGGCCCAGGCGTCGGTCCTCGTCTTCCACATGTTTTCTTCCGTCACGGCACGGGTGGAATCCACGTCGAGCATCTTTTTACAGGAGAGCCATCCGGTTGCCAACAGGCACATCAGGCTGCCCATCCATATATGTCGCATAAAGTCGGTTTTAATTATTTGAACAGTAAATTGAAGCCCAGGGTAAAGCTCTTCGGCTGCGCCCAGTTATACATGCCCTGGTCATACCCGAAGTAGTCGAATGCTTCCGGATCGCCGCCGCTGTAGTCGGTCAGGGTAAACAGGTTATTACCGGTCACGAATACACGTAATTGCCGAAGCCCGTTCCTCTCCATCCAGGGACCGGCGAAATTATAAGTCAATGAGAGCGAGCGCAGTTTTACATACGAGGCCTTTTCAAGGAACAGCGTTTGTTCTACCTGGTAAGCCCTAACGGGGCTCCATGGATTGTAGCGGGGCATTGCCTCGAGGTCACCGTCCGGCCGGGTCCAGTAGGTAAATTCCTTGGCGCCGTCGATTTCGTCCACCCCTTCGTTGTTGGCGAAATCAAACCGGTCCGCCAGCGCCTTGTTGAGCAGTTTCCTGCCGAAGGCGTAGCTGAACAACATGTTCAGTTCCAGCTTGCCGTAACGGAGCGTGTTGCCCCAACCGCCCTGTACGGCCGGATTGTGGGTGCCGGTGATCACGCGGTCGTTGTCGTTGATATCGTTGTCGCCATTCACATCGCGCCATTTGGGGTCGCCGGCTTTCATCGGCAGGCCCTGATAGGTCATGCCGGCGGGCACTTCACTGTCTGTCTGGTATATGCCGTCGTTGATAAGCAGCCAGTATTTATCGACCGGTTTACCCACCACAAAACGGCGGTTGCCGAGCCTTACGTCCGTTTTTCCGTCGGGCAGGCGCAGCAGTTTCGTTTTATTGGCGGAAGCACTCAGCATGGTCGTCCAGCTGAATTTTTTACCGTTGAGGATATTGGCCTCTATGCCCAGTTCGCCGCCATAGTTGGCGATGTCCATCCCGTTCTTCCAAATGCCCGAGTACCCGCTTTCCGCTACGGCCGGCATTTTGATGAGCAGCTGCTTGTCCTGCCGGGTATACACGTCCAGCGAAACCTGCAGGCGATCGTTCAACAGTCCTATGTCGAGGCCGCCGTTCAGCTGGTCGGTATACGCCCAGCCGATACCTTCAGAAATGTAACCCAGTTCATAAGCGGCGTTGAGCACGGGAAAGGCGTCGTAGGTAGGCATGTTCGGAGAGCCTTCCCAACCGGCTTCCACATTGTATACCGGCCCTCCTTTATAATAGTCGTCCTGGAACATCTTGCCCACGCGGCCTGCGCTGGCGCGGAGCCGGAGGTTGCTGAAAACACGGCTGTCTTTCATGAAATCTTCGCCCGATATTTTCCAGGCAGCGGCCAGGGTCGGGAACAGTTTCCAGCGTTCGGCCTCGCTGACGTTGGAAGAACCGTCCTGCCGGAGATAGAGCTCAAAGAAATATTTGCCGGCGAGGCTGTAGTCGATGTCCGCATAGAAAGAAGCGAGATTGTTTTTCACACGGTCACGGTAATTGGCCGTGAGCCGCAGGTTATGCGAAGCGCCCGGTTTGTTGTCGTTATTGCCCGGCTGGTAGATCTGGATATAGTCGCTTTTACCTTTGTAGGCGCGGCCGTAGTTGTACTTCCACATATCCCACTGGTTATTTTGCCCGAGCGTTACGGAGAGCTGATGGCCTTTTGCCTGCAGCGGGGTTATTTCCACGGAATTGTCGAAAACCAGCCGCCGGTGCAGCCCGTCGTAGTTGGACACGAAGTTGTTGCCGTCGCTCACGGTGGTGGGAATGAACAGGTCGCGGTAATTCTGCCCGTGGTCGATGCCGAAGCGGGAGTTTATTTTCACGTACCGGCCAACGGTGTATTGCAGGGTGTTCAATACCCTGATGCTGGCGTTCCTGTTTTTGTCGATGCCTTTTTCGAGGTACCGGAAATACTGGTCTACGCCGGCTTTGTTGGATGACGGCGGTTTTTCGAGGTTGAAGATATAATCTTCGTCGCCCATCCTGTCGCGAATGGTCTGCGCCCTGTCGCGGTTGGCCACGGCAGCGCTGATGAATGTGCTCCAGAGCAGGTTGCGCATCGGCATCACGTTAATGCCGAAGTTGACGTTGTAACGGCGGAGCCCGGTTTTTTCGGCTACGCCCTGTTCCGAAGCCTGGCCCACGCTGAAACGGAAACTGGCGAGCCTGTTCCCGCCGCTTACGGCAGCCTGCAGGCCGGTGTTCCAGCCGTTGCGGTAGTATGATTCATCCCAGTCTGCCCGGCCATAATAGGTCGAGTTGGTGGAATCTGCGAGATAAGACGGGAAGCTGCGGTATTGCTCGCGGGAGGCGTATCGGTCGTAGAAGGGCAGGCGAAAATCGCGCTCCCATCTGCCGTTGATAACGTTCACGGCCGGTTTCAGGGACATGCCGGCGTAGCCGTTTACTTCCACCTGCAGCTCACCGCTGCGGGGGCCGCGGGTGACGATATTGATCACGCCGTTGGAAGCGAGGGGCCCGTATTTGGCGGCGGCGCCGAAGTCTTTGAGTACTTCAATACGCTGGATGTCGTTTACATTCAGGAAAACCAGGGGATCGATTTCGGTGCCCATGCGGTTGAAATCGAAGCGCTGTACGTCGTAGGCAAAGGAGTGATCGGTGATGAGCGGCATGCCGTCTACCATATAAACCGGCTGTGCGCCGAAGAGGTCGCCGTTTTTGAGCAGCAGGCCCGACGCTCCTCTGACGAAGGCGGCGCTGCGTTTACCCGGTTCGTTGGTGGGGATGCGGACATCCACGCCCGTGGCCCTTCCGAGGAGCATCTGGTTAACACTTGTGTAGGGAAGTTTTCTCACTTCATCCATATGTACGCGGCTAACTGCGCCGCCTGTACGTAGTAGGAGCTCGCTATGCGGGATATACCCGATCGTGTCCCTCGCCTGCACAGCTATGCCGCGCAATCGCTGATCCGCTTCGCTGTTGCCGGCGGAAGCGGTGGAATCTGATTTTTTATATAGCTTTTGTTGCGCCGTAGCGCCTGCTCCCAGCATCAAGAGGCCCAGTAATAACGTGGCGCCTTTACCTGAACTTGGGTAGAAATATGTCATAAGACGGAATTTTCGTGTAAAAGAACTCTTCATCCGCTGTGGCGGACGCACAGCGAATCATGCCGGTGCATGTATTATTCACACTGCATCAGCAGCATTAATGAAAATGACTGTCAAAAAGTAAAAACGATGGAGATTAAACGTTTCTTCCACACATGGCTCCCTGCATTGCTGCCATTTAATTTCACGATTGGGATTGACAGTAAAAGCGCATTAGACGGATACTGTTTGGTTGTTAGGCTGTTTTTGTTTCGATCATCTAGTTTACGTGGTTAATTTTTTCAATCAAATAACGCCGTGGAATCAACTTTCATTCTCATACCTTGTAATCAGAGGTATATACGGTTGGGAAGATACACTGCGGATGCATAAAACGCAACACTTCGGCTCCTTTTACGTATAAAATAATCAGCAATTGCAAAAAAACCTTTCGCACAGGCTAATAAACCATTGCTCCATGAAGTTTCCGACATTTAAAATTATTAAAATACCTTTCACTTTTATTACACTGGCCGATTAAGTTTACGTTAACAATGGATTGCAAAAAAATTCTGCGTAAGTAAATGAAACTAAATGACATGGCGTTCCTTGCCGCAATGTTCGGCTGGTGGCGGTTGCCCGGGTTACTGGCGCAAGGGGCATACCATGAATTGTGATAATTTTATGCGGCCCCTGTCCTGATTTTTTTAATGGAGGGTACTATACTGATAAAACCACTTGTATGAAAAAGTATCTCTTGTTGATCCGGGAAGACCTGGAGAAAATGAAGCAGCTCTCCGAAAAGGAAATGCAGGAATGTATCACGGTGATGACCCAATGGGCCGAAGGCCTTGCTGCAGAAGGCATTCTCCTCGGCGGAGAACCTCTGGAGGCCGAAACCCGTTATGTGCGCCCCAATGGCCACGTGAGCACCGACGGGCCTTTTGCCGAGGCCCGCGAAAGCATCAGCGGGTATGTGCTGATACAGGCCCGGGATATCGAACATGCCGCCGAAATCGCATCCGGCTGCCCGCATGTGGCCCGTTACAACGCTCCCATCGAAGTGAGGCCGCTGATGGCGTATTGATATGGAATTGTTACTGCAACAGATCTACCGCGCGCAGTTCGGTAAAATGGTGAGCGCCCTGCTGTACTACAGCGGCATCAGCCGTGTGGCCGATGCGGAAGACATTGTGCAGGAAGCTTTTGCGGCGGCGGCCGCCCGCTGGCCGCATCAGCTTCCCGACAAACCCGAGGCCTGGCTCTATGCCACCATCCGCAACATCGCCGCCAAACAGCAGAGCCGTCAAAAAACGATGCTCGCGCTCGACAGCGCCGGCCAGCTGCCCGATGTTGCGGCCATGCAGGAAGACGGCGACCTGCAATTGCTGCGGCTGCTCTTTGCCTGTATGCGCCCGGAATTTTCGCCCAAACTTCAGCTCGTGATGGCCCTGCGCTATGTGCACGGCTTACAGGTACAGCAAGTGGCGGCCCTGTTGGGCACCGCCCCCGATTCCGTTTCCAAAATGCTGTACCGGCAGAAGCAGCAGCCCAAGGAGCGCGATATATCTTTCAGCAGCGGCTTCGTCTGGTGGAGCGAACGGAAAGTGCCGATGGCGTTGAAAGTGCTCTACCTCGTGTTTACCGAAGGCTGGAAAAACACCGACGAACAGTTGTGCGAAGATGCGCTGAGCCTTACCCGAACCGTGATCACGCATGCCCGTGTAGGCGTGGCCGATGCCAAAGCCCTGTATTCCCTGATGCTGTTCCAGCTTTCGCGTTGCGAAACCCGCACTACGGAAAGCGGCGAGCTGCTGGAACTGGAATTCCAGGACCGAGGGCGATGGAATAGGGATATGATGACGGTAGCCACGCATTACCTGCTGGAAGCAAAGGACGCCGCACACCTTCCTTTTTTGCTCGAAGCCACCATCGCCTGGCTGCACGCCAACGCCCCATCATACACAGCAACGCCCTGGGACCGGATCGCCGCGCTCTACAGCCGGCTGCAGCAGGTGAACCCCTCGCCTTTCGTTCAGCTCAATCACGGCATCGCCCTGCATTTCGCCGGGCGCACCCCGGAAGCACTCGCCCTGCTGGCCCCCTTATCGGAGCATGACTTTATGCAGCAGCACCACCTCTATCACTGCACCATGGCGCGCATCTATACTGACCGGGCGGAGCCCGAACGGGCCGCCGCATATTACCGGCAGGCGCTGCAATGCAGGCTTTCGCCGCAGGAAGATGCCTTCATCCGCAAAAAACTCGCTTTTCTTTGATACGACGTTGCACATGTACGTCAGCCGCCGCATTTTGCAACCATCTTGTAAAAATTCCGGATGTATCCTCCCCATATTTTTATACTTTTACGGCATGAAAGCATGGCTGTTTCTCTTCAGTATCTGGATCCTGGTCTGCGCGGGCATGCCCTGCACGGATCACCTGGATAGTATGCATAGCCATGGCCCGACCAACGAAACCGTTCACGCGGCGCCCCATGAGCCCGCCGACCAGTCGGCCGACACCTGCTCGCCTTTCTGCAGCTGCTACTGCTGCGCGGTAACCACCGTACTGCCCAAACCCGTCAACTATTTCAGCAAACCTGTTTTACTGGCCGCTCCGGTCAGCAGGTACCTTTGTCCGCCCGCTGAAGAGCTTACCGATTCCTTCTGGCAACCGCCCCGGCACGCCTGATTTTACCGAACGATTGAACACATACAGACTCATGCCGTGCGCGGCCTGATGGTGCATGCCATCGCGCAGCCGCGTACGTGAAAAATCAGGCTTTATATGCTGGACAGGATAATAAGATTCTCGATTCAAAATAAATTGATCATCGGGCTGCTTACACTGGCCCTGGTGGCGGCGGGCGTGTATTCGCTCACCCGCCTGCCGGTAGATGCCGTTCCCGACATCACCAACAACCAGGTGCAGGTGATCACGCAAAGCCCTTCGCTGGCGCCGCAGGAAGTAGAGCGGCTCATTACTTTCCCCGTGGAACAGACCATGGCCACCATTCCGGAGCTCACGGAAATCCGCTCCACATCGCGGTTCGGGCTCTCGGTGGTCACCATCGTGTTCCACGACGACGTAGATATATACTGGGCGCGGCAACAGGTGAACGAAAAGCTCGGGGAAGCGCTGGGGCGCATTCCACCCGGCATCGGCTCCCCTGAAATGACGCCCATCTCCACCGGGCTCGGGGAAATATTCCAATATGTGGTGCATCCCCGACCCGGTTACGAAGACAAATTCCCACCGTCCGAGCTGCGCTCCATCCAGGACTGGCTCATCCGCCAGCAGCTGCTCGGCACGCCCGGCGTGGCGGAAGTGAACAGCTTCGGCGGGTTCCTCAAACAATACGAAATCGCCCTCGACCCCGATAAACTGCGGAGCTTCCACCTGGGCATCAACGATGTATTCACCGCGCTGGAGAAAAACAACCAGAACACCGGCGGCGCTTACATCGACAAAAAGCCCAACGCTTATTTCATCCGCACCGAGGGCCTCGTCAATTCGCTGGGCGATATTGAAAAGATCGTGGTGTCGCACACCTCGCAGGGCATTCCCGTACTGGTGCGCGACATTGCCGTGGTGCAGCTCGGCGCGGCGGTGCGGTACGGCGCCCTCACCCATGCTTCCGGGAAAAAATCCGGCGAGGCCGTGGGCGGCATCGTGATGATGCTGAAAGGCGAAAATGCCAGCAAAGTGGTGAAAAACGTGGAAACACGCGTGGAGCAGATCCGTAAAACGCTGCCTGAAGGCGTGGAACTGGAAGTATACCTCAACCGCAGTGACCTCGTGGAACGCGCGGTGGGCACGGTCAGCAAAAACCTTATCGAAGGCGCGCTCATCGTGATATTCGTGCTGGTGCTGTTCCTCGGCAACCTGCGCGCCGGGCTGATCGTAGCGTCCGTGATACCATTGGCCATGCTGTTTGCCATCATCCTCATGCGGCTGTTCGGCGTATCCGGTAACCTGATGAGCCTCGGCGCCATCGACTTCGGGCTGATCGTGGACGGGGCGG
This sequence comes from Chitinophaga lutea, assembly GCF_003813775.1. Lineage (NCBI taxonomy): Bacteria > Pseudomonadati > Bacteroidota > Chitinophagia > Chitinophagales > Chitinophagaceae > Chitinophaga > Chitinophaga lutea. The sequence goes on from NZ_RPDH01000002.1 coordinate 873,713, forward strand.
TGATCATCGTGGAAGCCACCATGCACCACCTCGGCCTCAGCAAACTGACGCGGCTCAACCAGCAGCAAATGGACGAAGAGGTTTACACCTCCGCCAGCAAAATACGCAGCGCCGCGGCTTTCGGCGAAATCATCATTCTCATCGTATACCTGCCCATCCTGGCGCTGACCGGCATCGAAGGCCGGATGTTCGGGCCCATGGCGCAAACCGTGAGCTTTGCGATACTCGGCGCGTTCCTGCTCTCGCTCACCTACGTGCCGATGATGAGCGCTTTATTTCTCAGCAAGAACGTGGTGCATAAACGGAATTTTTCCGACCGCATGATGGACTTCTTCCAGCGGATGTACCAGCCGCTGATCAACGGCGCACTAAAACACAAGCTGATGGTGACCGCTGTGGCCGTGCTGCTTTTCATCGCCAGCCTCATCACCTTTTTGCGCCTCGGCGGGGAATTCATTCCCACGCTCGAGGAAGGCGACCTCGCCATCGAAATGCGGCTCAATACCGGTAGTTCATTGTCCGAGTCGATCGACAAGATCAACCTCGCGTCGAAACTGCTGCTGGAACAATACCCGGAAGTGCGGGAAGTGGTGGGCAAGATCGGCTCCGCCGAAATCCCGACAGACCCCATGCCCATGGAGGCGGTTGACGTGATGATCATGCTCAAACCGAAAAAAGAATGGACTTCCGCCGGCACCAAAGACGAGCTGGTCGGCAAAATGCAGCAGACCCTCGACGCCATTCCCGGCGTGCAGTTCGGGTTCTCTCAACCCATCCAGCTGCGCTTCAACGAACTCATTTCCGGCGTGCGACAGGATGTGGGCATCAAGATTTTCGGGGAAAACCTCGAAACGCTCACCCGCCTGAGCAAGGAAGTGGGCAGGATCGTTTCCGCCACACCCGGCGCGGAAGACCTGTATGAAGAAAAAATCACCGGTCTCCCGCAGATCATGATCACCCTCAACCGCGACCTGCTGGCCCGTTACGGCATCGACGTGTCGACCGTGAACCAGGCCGTGAACGCCGCATTCGCCGGGCAAAGCGCCGGGCTCGTGTATGAAGGCGAAAAGCGGTACGACATGGTGGTGCGTTTCCAGCAGGTGAACCGCGAGAGCATCGACGATGTCAAAAACATATTCATCACCGCGCCCAACGGCAACCAGGTGCCGCTCGACCAGCTGGCCGATATTTCGTACAAGCTCGGTCCCAACCAGATACAGCGCGAATGGGCCAAGCGCCGCATTATCGTAGGCTTTAACGTGCGCGGCAGGGATATTGCCAGCGTGGTGGAGGAAGTGTCCGCCAACATCGAAAAACAGGTCAAACTCCCCACCGGCTACTTCATCACATACGGCGGGCAGTTCGAGAACCTGCAGGAGGCACAGAGCCGTTTATCCGTGGCCGTGCCCATTGCGCTGGCGCTGATATTTTTATTACTGTTCTTCACTTTCCGATCCGTCAAACAGTCCGTGCTGATTTTCACCGCTATTCCCATGGCCGCCATCGGCGGGGTGTTTGCGCTCGTGCTGCGCGGCATGCCGTTCAGCATTTCAGCCGGTGTGGGTTTCATCGCGCTGTTCGGGGTGGCCGTGCTGAACGGCATCGTGTTGATCGCCGAATTCAACCGGTTGAAGAAAAGCGGCATGACAGACCTGCGGGAGATTGTGCTGCAGGGCACGCGCCTGCGTCTGCGGCCCGTGCTGATGACGGCCGCCGTGGCCTCGCTGGGTTTCCTGCCGATGGCCCTTTCCGGCTCGGCCGGCGCCGAAGTGCAGCGGCCGCTCGCCACGGTGGTGATCGGCGGGCTCCTCACGTCCACCCTGCTCACCCTCATCGTGCTGCCCGTGCTGTACATCTATTTCGACAAGATCCAACAAAAGCCAAAGCATATGAACAAGCTGCTTCTTTTGCCTTTATTGGGGCTGGGATTGAATGCCAATGCCCAGCAAAAACATTACACGCTGGAGGAATGCATTCAAACCGCGCTGGCGCAGAACAAAGGCATCAGCGCCGCGACGGCCGATGTGCAGGGCAGCCGCCAGTTACGCGGTGCGGCGTCCGATATCGGCAAAACCGACCTCGGGCTGCAATACGGGCATAACAATAGTTACGTGGGAACAGATAACAATATTTCCGTATCGCAAACCATTCCCTTCCCTACCCTGTTCGGCGCACAGAGCCGCCTCGCCGATGCCGGCATCAGGAGCAGCGAACTGAAACTCGCCGCCGACAGGAATGATCTCGTGTACCGGGTGCAGGCCGCCTGGTATGAACTACAATATCTGCACAGCTGGCAGCAACGCCTCGAAGAGCAGGATTCCGTATACAGCCGGTTTGTGCGCGCGGCCGATGTGAAGCTGCGCACCGGCGAAAGCACCCTGCTCGAAAAAACGGCCGCCTCCACACAACAGCAGCAGCTCAAAACACTGCAGCAGCAGGTAAAGGCCGACATCCGTTTGTACAGCGTGCGCCTGCAAACCCTGCTGCACGCCGAACAACCCGTGCAGGTAGTAATGGAGCCGCTGGCCGCCCTGCCCCTGCGCGTGGCCGACAGCAGCGCGCTGGCCGCCAATCCCGGGCTGCAATGGTTTCAGCAGCAGGCGGTGATTGCCGGCAAACAGCAGCAGGTGGAAAAACAGAAAATGCTGCCCGATATTTCCGTGGGCTTTTTCTCGCAAACGTTCATCGGCTCGCCCAAAAACGCATCCGGCACGCCGCTGGCTACCGGCAGCGACCGCTTCAGCGGGTTCACCGCCGGCCTCGCCGTGCCGCTGTGGTTCAAGCCGCAGGCCGCACGCATCAAAGCCGCCGCCAAACAGCGAGAGGCCGCCGATTTCCGCTACCAGCAGCAGCAGCAAAATTACCAGGGCCTTTATCATGAAAAGATGCAGGAAGTGCTGAAGTTCTCCGAATCGCTGCAATACTACGACAATGCGCTGTTGCCGCAAACCACGCTGATGACCGAACATGCCGGGAAGGCCTATCGCAGCGGGGAAATCGGTTACGTGGAATACCTCCAGAGCCTGCGCACCGCCATGGATGTGCAGAACACTCACCTGCAAACCCTTAACAATTACAATCAAAGCGTGTTACAGCTGCAGTACCTGCTGGGCAACAACGCCGAATCTTATAAATAACGACACATGAAAGGAAGTATCATTCTCATGATAGCGGCATTCGCATTCACCGCCTGCGGCAGCAACACCGGCAAGGCGCCGGCCACAGACAGTGTGCAGGCGGAAGCCCATGGGCCCGCCGAAGAAGCTGTGGTGGAGCTCACCGAAGCGCAGATGAAAACAACCGGGCTGCAAACCGGTGGCCTGGAGCAGCGCGAGCTGAGCGGCACCATCCGCGTCAACGGCCTGCTCGACGTGCCGCCCCAGCAGATGCTGAGCATCTCCATGCCCATCGGCGGCATCCTCCGCAACACCGACCTGCTCGAAGGATTTTGGGTAAAAAAAGGCCAGGTGATCGCGCAGATGGAACATCCGGATTACATCCAGCTGCAGCAGGATTACCTCGAAACCAAAGCGCAGCTGGTTTTCCTCGAACAGGAATTCGAGCGGCAGAAAGAACTGAGCGCCGAAAACGTGACCGCCAAAAAGACGTTCCAGAAGACCGAATCCGAGCGCAACACGCTCAGGGTAAGGCTCGAAGCCCTCAAACAGAAACTGCTGCTGATGAACATCCAGGTGAGCCGGCTCGAAGGCGGCACCATCCTCCGTTCCATCCCCGTGCTGGCTCCCATCAGCGGGTATGTGACCAAGGTGAACGCCAACGTCGGCAAATACGTAAGCCCCAACGAGCCCCTGTTCGAGATCGTAGACACGGAGCACCTGCACGCGGAGCTTACGGTGTTCGAGAAAGACATCCCCCGTTTGAAGATCGGCAGCAAGGTGCGGTTCATCCTCTCCAACGAATCGAAGGAAAGAACGGCAACCGTGCATCTCATCGGCCGTGAGATCGACAACGACCGCACCGTGCGCGTACATTGCCACCTCGACCGGGAAGACAAGGAAATGCTGCCCGGCACCTACCTCAAGGCCTGGGTGGAAACCGGCGCCGCCAAAGTGCCCGCCCTGCCCTCCGCCGCCGTGGTGATGGACGCCGGCAATGAATACGTGTTTGTGACCACGCCGGAAGCCCGCCACTACCGCCGGGTGCAGGTCAAAACCGGCGTGCAGGCCGGCGGGTATACAGAAGTGATACTGCCCGGGGAATTGCCCGAAGGCACGCAGTTCGTGACAAAAGGCGCGCACGACCTCCAGGCCAAGATGCTCAACGGCGAAGAGGAAGGCGGGCACGCCCATTAGCGGCAAACATGTTGATGTACAGGGTGGTAAGTGATTGAACTCCGGGGCACGGCCAGGCGGCAATACCGCGAAAGCCGGCCCCTTTTTCATTGCCCGGCGGCCTTATTTCCCGTCTTTCCCGCCGCCCTTTCTTCAAATAATTTTTCTATTGTGCCCCGCTCCGTTATTTTTGCGCAATGCAAACCAATTTTCAGCATAAATCCGTGGTCATAACAGGGGGAACTTCAGGCATAGGGAGAGCATTGGCCGTTGCTTTTTTGCAGGCAGGGGCCAAAGTATCCGTATGTGGCCGCAGGGAAGCGGCGCTGAACGCCCTCCGGGAGGAAGTCAACAATCCATTGTTGCACACCTTTGTGGCGGACGTAGGCCGGGAATCGGATTGCAAGGCGTTCATAGATAGCGTGCTGGAGAAATACGGCGGCATCGACATCCTGATCAACAACGCCGGCGTGAGCATGCGCGCCCTGTTCCGGGATGTGGAGGTGGACGTGCTGAAAACGCTGATGGACATCAATTTCTGGGGCACCGTGTACTGCACCAAGTTTGCACTGCCGTCCATTACGGCCAACAAAGGCACCATCGCCGGCGTGTCGTCTATCGCCGGTTACCGCGGCCTGCCGGGCAGAACGGGTTACTCCGCTTCCAAGTTCGCCATGCAGGGTTTCCTGGAAACGCTCCGTACCGAAAATTTACATACAGGCGTAAACGTGATGTGGGTGTGCCCCGGCTTCACCTCCTCCAATATCCGCAATACCGCGCTCGATCAAACCGGGCACTCGCAGAAAGAAACGCCGCTCGACGAATCGCGGCTGATGAGCGCCGAAGAAGTGGCCCAGCATACCCTCAAAGCCATCGCCAGGCGCAAACGCACCGTGGTGCTCACCATACAGGGAAAACTGACCGTACTGCTGAGCCATGTGATCCCCCGCTGGGCCGATCAGCTGGTATTCAATCACTTCCGGAAAGAGCCCGGCTCACCGCTCTGAACATTTGCCGCCGCTATGTGTATATCTTTATGTGTATAAAAGAAATGCACGGCTTTGCAGTATTACTTTGATAAAATGCCTTTCTTTGCAGGGATTTTCCCCCTGTACGCTTAGTACGCATACGATCATATGCCCATCATCACACTGACATCAGACATCGGTTTGCAGGATTACCTCGCAGGCGCCATCAAGGGGCTGCTGCTGCAACACTGTGCCGGTGCCCAGGTGGTGGACATCTCCCATCACATTTCGCCCTTCAACCTGCCGCAGGCCACCTACATCTGCCGCAGCGCGTTCCGTCATTTCCCGGACGGCACTTTCCACCTCGTGCTCAACAACCTGTTCGACCGCAAGGCGGATTACGTCCTGATCGGCCTGCACAATAACCAGCTGATCTGCTGTGCAGACAACGGGCTGCTCACCATGATAGCCGGGGAAAAACCCGCGGAAGTGTACCGGGTGCCGTTACCGGCGGGTGAAACGAGGAATACGCTCAACATCGTGCGGACGATGGCCGCCGCCATTTCCCGGCTGATACAGGGCGAAACGCCGGGCGCTATCGGCACGCCGGCCCCGGAGGTCGTTGTGAAGAACAACCTGCAGCCCCTCACCGGCGCCGACTATATAGAAGGCCAGATCATCCATATCGACAACTTCGAGAACGTGGTGGTGAACATTACCCGCGAACAGTTTATCGAACAGCGGCAGAACCGCAAATTCGCCATCTTCTTCCGGCGCGATGAGATGATCACCCAGATCAGCGAAACGTATGCAGATGTAGCGGAAGGTCAGAAACTGGCCCTTTTCAACGCCGCCGGTTACCTCGAGATCGCCGTGAACAAAGGCAATGCCGCCGGGCTGTTCGGCCTTCAGGGGTTCCGCCGCGACCAGTTGCAGCAGGCTTCCTTCCAGCAACTGTCTTATTATCAAACCGTGCGAATCCTGTTTGAAGGATGATCAGGATTGTCAAATTAACCTTCGACCCGACCCGGTGCGCCGAATTTGAAGCCCTTTTCGCGGAACGGCAGCACGCCATCCGCCATTTCCCCGGCTGCAGCCACCTGGAGCTCTGGAAAGACAAAGTGCACCTGGGCGTTTATTTCACCTACAGCATCTGGGACGGCCCCGATTCGCTGAACGCTTACCGCCACTCCCCGCTCTTCAACGAAGTATGGGCCGCCATAAAAGGCTGGTTTACAGGCAAACCCGAAGCCTGGAGCCTCGACCGCAAAGCCTGACGACACCTGAAACTGTTAAAATATTTATAAAAAGTTAAAACTATTGTTCACATTAGCTTAATTGGTTACTTTTTCTATTTTTGTCGGAATTATCTAAAACAACCTTATGAATTTTAACCGGATTAATAACATTGTAGGCTGGATAGTGTGTATAATCGCCTGCACGGTGTATTTGGCAACGATGGAAGCCACCGGCAGCCTTTGGGATTGCGGGGAGTTCATTTCGGCAGCTTACAAAGTACAGGTGCCCCACCCGCCCGGCGCCCCTCTCTTCGTGCTGCTCGGCCGGATCTTTACCCTTCCTTTCGATGCTTCCAAAGCTTCTCTCGGCGTAAACATCATGAGCGCCCTGGCCAGCGGATTCACCATCCTGTTTTTATTCTGGACCATCACGCACTTTGCCCGCCGCATCCTCTCCAAAAATGGGGAACCCCTTACCAGCCAGCAACTGATGGCCGTAATGGGCGCCGGCGCCATTGGCGCGCTTGCCTATACTTTTTCCGATTCATTCTGGTTCTCCGCCGTGGAAGGCGAAGTGTACGCCATGAGCTCCCTGTTCACGGCCATCGTTTTCTGGGCCATGCTGAAATGGGAGCACGAAGCGGACACCCAGTACGGCGACCGCTGGATTGTACTGATCGCTTACCTGATGGGGCTTTCCATCGGGGTGCATCTGCTCAACCTGCTCACCATCCCCGCCATGGTGCTCATCTATTACTTCAAACGCAGCAATAAAGTAACCACCGCAGGCGCCTTCTGGGCTTTTGTGCTCGGTTGCGTGCTCACCGGCCTGGTGCAGAAATTCATCATCCAGGATACCATCAAGGCCTCCGGCATGATGGACGTGTTTTTCGTGAACAGCCTGCACATGCCGTTCTTCTCCGGCTTTACCTTCTATTTCGTAGCCATCATCGCGCTGCTGGTATACGGTTACTTCAAACCGAAGTTCGGTTTGTACGTACCGCTGATCATCATCGCATCCGTGATCGCCATCCCCGCTTTCGCCGATGGCGACGGCGCCGGCATCCGCGTGCTGCGTTTCATACTGGCCGCCGCCGTACTGGCCGTGCCGTACTTCATCAAATTATTCGGCGTGGAGCTGAACGCAGCGAAACTCAAACACGTGGTGCAGCTCGCCAACTCCTGTATCCTGTTCCTGCTGATGGGTTATTCCACGTACGTGACCACTATGGTGCGCTCGTCCGCCAACCCCTCGGTAGACATGTATAACGTAGATAACCCGGTATCGCTGGTAGGTTACCTCGGCCGTGAACAGTACGGCGACTTCCCCCTGCTGTACGGCCAGGTGTTCACCGCCCGCCCCGAGACCTACGAAGAAAAAGGCACCATTTACGCACGCGGTAATAAAGAATACATCCCCGTGGGTAAAAAACAGGTGCCTGTTTACGCCAGCAAAGATAAAATGCTGTTTCCCCGCGTATGGGACGCCAGCAACGACCAGGGGCACGCCGACTACTACAAGGCCTTCCTCGGCCTGAAAGACGGCGAAGCGCCTTCCTTCGGCGACAACATCAAGTTCTTCATGGGTTACCAGCTGAACTTCATGTACATCCGTTACTTCATGTGGAACTTTGCCGGCAAACAGAACGACGTACAGGGCTTCGGCAATCCCCGTGACGGTAACTGGATTTCCGGCATCTCCCCGCTCGATAACGCCCTGTATGGCGACCAGAGCGAAATGCCCGACAGCCTGAAAAACAACAAGGCACGGAATACCTATTTCTTCCTGCCGCTGATACTCGGCCTGATCGGTTTCTTCTTCCATTACAACCGTCACAAGAGAGACGCACTCATCGTGGGCCTGCTCTTCTTCTTCACCGGTTTCGCCATTGTGCTGTACCTCAACCAGGCCGGTAACCAGCCGCGTGAGCGTGATTACGCCTACGTGGGCTCGTTCTATGCCTTCGCCATCTGGATCGGTTTGGGTGTGCTCAGCATCTATAACTTCTTCATCAAGAAAAACGCCGTGGCCAAAATGGCCGCGCCGCTCGCGATCATTCTGTGCTTCGTAGCCGTGCCTTTATTAATGGCGCAACAGGGCTGGGACGATCACGACCGTTCCGAAAAAGTGCTCGCCCGTGATGTAGCCCGTGATTACCTCGAGTCCTGCGCACCCAACGCCATCCTGTTTACCGTGGGCGACAACGATACGTACCCGCTCTGGTATGCACAGGAAGTGGAAGGCATCCGCCCGGACATCCGGGTGATCAACCTCAGCCTGCTGGGTGTGGACTGGTACATCGACCAGCAGACGAAAGCCACGAACCAGAGCCCGGCCATCGCCATGACCCTGGGCGCCGACAAATACCGCGGTGAAAACAGGAACTACGTGATGCTGTACGATAACGGCCAGGTGCCGCAGGATCGTTACTTCAACCTGAAGGAAGTGATCAACTTCATCGGCGACGACCGCGACCAGGCGAAGGTCCCCCTGAACACCGGCGAAAAAGTGAATTATCTGCCCACCACCAAAATGTTCATTCCCGTGGATGTGAAAGAAGTGGTGCAGAATGGTACGGTAGACATCCAGGACAGCGGCCGCATCTCCCCGCAGGTGCCCTTCGTGATCCCGAAACAGGTAGTGTACAAAAACGACCTGGCGGTATACGACATCATCGCCACCAACGCCTGGAAACGCCCGATATACTTTACTTCTCCCGTAGACCTCGGTTTCAATGAGTTCCTGCAGGTGGAAGGCCTCACCTACCGCCTTGTGCCTACACGCAGACCGGTTTCGGATGAAATGCTGCCCGGCCTGAACGACCAGGTGAACACCCGCAAGATGTACGAAAACCTGATGGATAAATTCGTGTACGGCAGCGTGAACATCGAAGGCGTGTACTTCGACGAGCCCAACCGCCGTATGCTGCAAAGCATCCGCAACTCGTACACCAAACTCAGCGTAGCCCTCACCAAAGAAGGCAAGAAAGACAAGGCGCTGAAGGTGCTCGACCGCCAGGATTCCGTGTTCCTGCCCGGCAACATGCCGTATGCCCTGACTTCTCCGGGCAACATGCATAACCTCTGGAGCATGGAGATCGTATATGCGTACTACATTGCCGGCAACGCCAAACGCGCCGGTGAGATCTCCGACGAACTGACCAAAGACCTGGAGCAGCAGATGCGCTACTACCGCAGTCTTTCTCCCCGCCTGTTCACCAACGACCTGCAGGACGATGCCCAGCGCGCCGAGCGCTTCATCCTCATGCTGAAGCAATGGAAAATAGACTTCGGGAAAGATTCCGCCCGCACCCATGAGCCCGGCGGACAGTTCAACACTGTGCCCGACAGTGCGAAAAAGGACAGCAGTAAATAATTCCCTTCTTCGGATATACAACTCCCGGCCACCCGCCGGGAGTTTTTTTTATGCCCCAACGCCGGATGCATTTTGGCAATTTTTTAACTTCCCCGGTATGCACAGTTTCCAATAATTACCTACATTTATCATATCACCTAAGTTTTTAGTTCACCCAATCCATCATGCGTATGAAAAAGCTACTACTTCTCTTCATGACCATCCTGCCTGCCATTGTTTTTGCCCAGGAAAAAGGCATCCGTTTCGAGCACGGCCTCACCTGGGAGCAGATCAAAGCCAAGGCGAAACAAGAAAACAAATACATTTTCCTGGACTGTTTCACGACCTGGTGCGGCCCCTGCAAGTTTATGAGCAGCAGCATCTTCCCGCTCGAAGAAGTGGGCGAGTATTACAACAGCCGGTTCCTCAGCGTCAAGCTGCAGCTCGATACCACGAAGCAGGACAGCGAGGAAGTGAAAAGCTGGTACGCCACCGGCCAGGCGCTGGCCAGGGAATACAAGGTAACCGGCTACCCCACCTTCCTGTTCCTCGACCCCGACGGCCAGCCTGTGCATCGTATTGTGGGCAGCTCGCCGGACGGCGCTACCTGGCTTAAAAGGACCGCCAAAGTATTCGAACCGGGGCAGCAGTATTACGCGCTCATGAAAAAATACGAGAGCGGCGACCGGGACCCGGCAACGCTCAGGGCAGTAGCTGCCGCCGCCATGGATGCGTTCGACCAAAAAACCGCCGATGCCGCATCCAAAGCGTATATCACCACAGTGAAAGACTGGAGCGCCAAAGAAAATATCGAATTTGCCGCAAAGTTCACCCGCTCCTCCAAAGACCCCGGGTTTAAAATCATGCTGCAGGAGCCCGAAAAGGTGAATGCGGTACTGGGAGAAGGAAAAGCGCAGCAGGCGGTGAAACAGATCGTATTACGGGAGGAAGTGTACCGTCATTTCTGGATAAAGGGGAAAAGCAATCCTGACGTCAACTGGAAAGCCATCACCGATTCGCTGAAGAAAAAATATCCAGCATACGCGGATGAGGCGGTGGCGATGGGGAAAGTTACCTATTACCAGAGCCAAAAAGACTGGGACAAGTTTGCCCCTGCAGTAGTATCGTACATGAAAAAATACGGCGCCACCACCAGCGCTTTTGACCTGAACGAGTTTGCATGGACGGTGTTCGAACACTGCAAAGACATGACCTGTGTAACGGAAGCACTGGAGTGGAGCCGCCGGTCGTTCAAAGACAGGGAAAATCCCAACCACATCGATACCTACGCCAATATCCTGTACAAGATGGGGAAAAAAGACGAAGCGATCAGCTGGCAGGAAAAGGCTGTAGCTTATAGTACGAGCCCACAGGAAAAGAAAGCATTCCAGGCTACGCTGGACAAAATGAAGAAGGGAGAAAAAACATGGAAACACGATTAAGCGATACCACCAAAAACGCCGGGAAAGTTCCCGGCGTTTTTGGTGGTATATGCCGGTCAGGAAAAGTGTACTGCCGGTGCAATAAGGTCGAACGGCGCCGTCATTGAAGCTCCTGCCGGGAAAACATTTCATCCTCTGTATCACCAGGGGTTTACAGCACCTTCTCCAGTTCTTTCTCCACCGCTTCGCCCCGCAGATTGATCCCGATGATATTTCCCGACGGGTCGAGCAGGTAATTCTGCGGGATGCTCGTGATCAGGTAGATCGGTTTCCCTATTTTCAGTCCGCCGGGGTCCACAACCTGCGGCCACGATATTTTGTCTTTCGCGATAGCTGCTTTCCAGGCGGCGAGATCTTTATCCAATGAAACGCCCAGTATCTCGAAATTCCGGTTTTTGAAGCGGCTATAAGCTTTGATGAGGTGGGGAAATTCTTTCCTGCAGGGATGACACCAGCTGGCCCAGAAATCGACCAGTACATATTTCCCTTTGAATGAACCGAGGTTTACCTGCTGGCCTTGCGGGTTAACGGCGGAAAATACCGGGGCGGGCACTCCTTTTACCAGTTTCGTGGCGTTGCCGATAGCGCCTAGCGTGGCTTTCCCGAGCGACGATGCCTGGAGCTCCGGGCTGAAACGCTTGAACAACCCGAGCGCTGCCGCAGGGTCTTCCGGTTTGTTGAGCCCGGCGCGGAATTCGTACAGGCTGACGAAATAATCGGGGTGCCGGCTGATGAATTCATCGGTCACTCTTTTCATTTTCTGCTGTAATGCAGCCTGTTTCCGCCAGAGCTCGTCCGTAACCTCATTCTTGATGCCGAATAGCTTCACCAATTGACCGTCTATGATCTTCATCGAGTCTTCAACCGGCTGCCGGAGCGCTGCCAGTTCGTCCCACTGTTTGGAAACGGCCGATCCGGAGATCAACGCATCGCCGAACATGTTCCGTGACGTGTTGTTTTCCCGCTGCTCAAAAACGATCTGCTCTCCTTTGTCGATAAAAAAGAGCCGGTACCCCGCACCGTTCTTTTGTTTTGAACGGAAAGACAATGCCGCCGCGAACGGCTCTGCGGTTTTTCCTTTGAAGGTGAAGGCGCCGTTGGAGATGGTTGTGCTGGCTACCCGGAAAGCGCCGGCGGCCGTTCTTTTGTCGAGGTGAATGGTGTTGCCGTTCAACGCCGGGGATACTTTGCCCCGGATAGTGTATTCCTGTGCGGAAGCGCCGGCGATGCAGCCAGCCAACATCAATACGGTGAGAAGTTTTTTCATAACAAATGGATGGATGGAAAAGAAAAAACCGGGGAGCGCCCGGTTTTTCAATTTACTATAATTTGGAGATCATTCCTCTTATATTTTTCACGCTTTCCGTGATGTCCGGCACACTGTTCTGCCAGTTGTACTCGTATTCGGCGGAGAACAGGCCTTTGAATTTCTGCTTCTTCAGTTCTTTCAGCACGCCTTCCACGTTGCAAACGCCGGTGCCCCAGATCACATCGTGCCCTTTGGGTGACTTCTCGTGCAGGTCTTTCACGTGCAGGCTGAACACGCGGCCGTTGAGCTTCTGCAGGCTTTCAACAGGGTCGAGGCCGGAACGCACCCAGTGACCGATGTCGGCACAGGCACCCATATACTTGCTGCGGCCGTTGATGGCGGCCAGCACACTGTCGGGCGACCAGTAATGGCTCGGTTTCGGGTGGTCGTGAATGGCCACCTTGATCTTGTATTCGTCGCACAGCTTCGACACCACATCAAGGTCCTGCAGGCGGGGCTCGGAAGTGATGATCTGGATGCCCATCGCTTTGGCGAAGGAGAACAGCTGTTTCCAGTCGGCCTCGTTGTTGGGAGACACAACGCCGAAGGCGTACAGGGTTTTCTTTTTGCTTTTCAGCAGGTCCAGCACCTGTTTTTGTTTGGCGGCGTCCATTTTATAGTCCATTTTGCCCTCGATATTGCCGCCGATGGTCTGGCCCGGGTAGCACTCTACATACTGCAGACCGCAGGAATCCAGTTTATCCAGCGCCTGGTCGAGGCTAAAAAGCCGGAATGAATAGGCCTGTGCGCCCAGTTTCCAGCCCAGTTTGGCTTCCTGCTTCTGCGCAACGGCCGTGGTGAATAGCATCGCGGCCATGCCTAAGCTCAGCAGGCCTTTACGTAATGAAATCATAGACGTGTAGATTTTACATGAAGTGGTAAAATAAGTGAATAAAAACCCATTTTCTTAATTTTCGGGGCCGCTTTTTTTACTTTTTTCACCCCCGGGCTTTTTTGCGTAAATTAGATGTGATATACCGGCCCCGCTACCCGGTTCTCCGGAGGGGCGATATCAGGTACAGTGCAGGTACTCAATCAGTTAAATTCTGCGGGAGAAACCGGACATGAGGCCTTCTTTGGTAATGAGGAGCCTTCGGGCGGGACTGCCTGCCGCGAATGAATGTCAGATTGACACCATTAAGGACCATGCTGTGCAAAACAAGATTTAGCGGATGGCACCGGGGCCGAAGCGTTCGGGCGAGGTAACATCCGGCAGATGAACAATAAACTATAGCGGATGAAAGGATTCATTTTCTCCCGGTTCGACCCGTCGGAGAACAAACAATCCCCGTTTGAGAAGTTGCTGGACATTTTCACGCAATTGCTCACTTACACCAGCGGGGACGTGGCAGAGGCACTACAATGGCTGACGGAGCTGGACAAGGAGTACCAGCTTTCCAATAACGAATATGGTATCGGGGATTTCATCCAGGACCTGAAGGACAAGGGATACCTCCGTGAAAACGAGGAAACCGGCGGGCTGAACATCACCGGCAAAACCGAGCAGACCATCCGGAAACGCGCCCTGGAGGAGATATTCGGCAAACTCAAAAAATCCAGTATCGGCGATCATAACATCCGTAAATCCGGTATGGGCGACGAACTCAATGCCGAAACCCGCCCGTACGCCTTCGGCGACGCGCTGGAGCAGATCGACATGACCGCTTCCATCCGGAACGCCCAGATCAACCACGGCATCGAAGCGTTTTCAATGCAGCAGGACGACCTGGAGATCAGGGAAACGGACTTCAAAACCCAGACGTCCACCGCCCTGATGATCGACATTTCCCATTCCATGATTTTATACGGGGAAGACCGGATCACCCCGGCCAAGAAAGTGGCCATGGCATTGAGCGAGCTGATCACTACCCGTTACCAGAAAGACACGCTCGACATCATCGTGTTCGGCAACGACGCCTGGCAGATCGAGATCAAAGACCTCCCCTATCTGCAGGTGGGCCCTTATCACACCAATACCGTGGCCGGGCTGGAACTGGCGATGGACATCCTCCGGCGGCGGCGCAATCCCAACAAACAGATCTTCATGATCACCGACGGGAAACCGACCTGCCTCAAACAGGGCAAACAATATTATAAAAACAGCTTCGGGCTCGACAGGAAGATACTCAACCGTACGCTGAACCTGGCGGCCCAATGCAAAAAGCTGAAAATTCCCATCACCACATTCATGGTAGCCACCGATCCCTGGCTGCAGCAATTTGTAAAAGAATTTACGGAAACCAATAACGGCAAGGCTTTCTTCTCCGGGACAGATAAACTGGGCCAGTTCCTTTTTTACGATTTCGAAAGCGGGAAAAGAAAGAAGCTATAAAAGAAACAAACAGACATGGAAAAGATCAAAACGCTCGGCGAGCTTAAAAAAAGTGGTTACCAGTACCGTACGGTAAAAGAAGAGATCAGGCAGAACCTGATACTGAAACTGAAAAGAAAAGAAAGCACCTTTCCCGGTATCATCGGGTACGACGATACGGTGATCCCCGATACCGAAAGGGCCCTGCTTTCCCGGCATAACATTCTGTTCCTCGGCCTGCGCGGACAGGCCAAAACGCGCATGGCGCGGCAGATGACCGATCTGCTCGATGAATTCATTCCTGTCATTGCCGGCTCCGAAGTGAACGACAACCCGTTCAACCCGCTCAGCCGCCATGGTCGTGACGTCGTAGATTCCCTCGGCGACAAAACGCCCATTGAATGGCTACCCCGCGAGGCCCGCTACGGCGAAAAACTCGCAACGCCCGATGTATCCGTGGCTGATCTCATCGGCGACGTGGATCCCATCAAGGCCGCCAACGAAAAACTCAGTTATGCCGACGAGCGGGTGATCCATTTCGGCATCATCCCCCGCTCCAACCGCGGCATCTTCGTGATCAACGAACTGCCCGACCTGCAGGCCCGCATCCAGGTGGCCCTGTTTAACATCCTGCAGGAAGGCGACATCCAGATACGCGGGTTTAAAGTGCGCATGCCGCTCGACATGCTGTTCGTGTTCACGGCCAACCCGGAAGACTACACGAACCGCGGCGCCATCGTCACTCCGCTTAAAGACCGTATCGAAAGCCAGATCATCACGCACTATCCCAAAACGCTCGAGAACTCCCTGCTCATCACCGAACAGGAAGCCGCCATTCACGAAGAGCAGCAAGGCACCGTGCACATGCCGGACATGGTGAAACGGCTCATCGAGCAGGTGGCCTTTGAAGCGCGCACCAGCGAATGGGTCGATAAAAAAAGCGGCGTATCCGCCCGCCTGACCATCGCCGCCTTCGAGAACGCCGTGAGCGCCGCCGAGCGCCGGGCCATCATCAATAAGGAAAAAAGCACCCATGTTCGCATTAACGACCTCCAGGGCATCATCCCCGCCATCACCGGCAAAATAGAACTGGTGTACGAGGGCGAACAGGAAGGCCCGCTGCAGGTGGCCGTGAACCTGCTGGAGAAAAGTCTGCGCACCACTTTCGCCCAATATTTCCCCAACCCCGACGCGTTCAAAAAACGCAAAGCCGGCGCGGCGGACGTGAACCCGTACCGCAGCATCATCCAGTGGTTCGACAAGGGCAATGCCCTCCAGCTGCTGCAGGACACTACCGATAAACAGTACGAAGCCGCCCTGACACAGGTAACCGGGCTGCCGGAGCTGGTAAAACAGCTCTTCCCGCAGGCCAATAAACCGGAGCAGTTGCTGATGATGGAAATGGTGCTGCATGGACTTTCCGCCTACTCCCTGCTCAGCAAAAAAACACTGGAGAAAGAAACCCGTTTTTCAGACCTGCTGGGTACCATGATGAATTTTAGTACTGGCGAAGAACAGGAGGAGGAAGAAATTTAACGCGCTTTTTATATCTTGTCTAAATAATTACTCCACGTCTAATCATGAAAACTTATGAACAGAAGGAATTTTCTGCTGAACTCATCCACTATCCTGGCCGGTTCAGCCCTCTTCCCAAGTGCCTTGCGTGCTATGGCCCCCAGCGACCGCGTTAATTTCGCCGTGATCGGCGTCAACGGTATGGGATGGAGCAACCTCAACGGACTGCTCAACCACCCTGAAGCCCGTTGTGTGGCCCTTTGCGACGTCGATAAAAACGTGCTCGACAAACGCGTTGCGGAACTGGCGAAGAAAAACATCACCGACGTCAAGCTTTACGGCGATTACCGGAAGCTGCTGGAAAACAAAGACATCGACGCCGTGGTAATCGGCACGCCCGACCACTGGCACTGTCTGCAGATGGCCGATGCCTGCGCCGCCGGCAAGGATGTGTATGTCGAAAAACCCATCGGTAACTCCATCGCCGAATGCCGTGCCATGGTAGCCGCCCAGCAGCGCTACAACCGCGTGGTGCAGGTGGGCCAGTGGCAGCGCAGCATGCAGCATTTCAACGACGCCATCGCTTTCGTGCATTCCGGCAAGCTCGGGAATGTGCGGCTCGTCAAGGCCTGGGCCTACATGGGTTGGATGAAACCCGTGCCCAAACAGCCCAATTCCGCACCACCCGCAGGCGTGGATTATGCCGCATGGCTCGGTCCCGCCCAAACGCGGCCCTTCGACCCCAACCGCTTCCACTTTAATTTCCGCTGGTACTGGGATTATGCAGGCGGGCTGATGACCGACTGGGGCGTGCACCTGATCGACTATGCGCTCTACGGCATGAAAGCCTCCAATCCCAAATCGGTAGTGGCCTCCGGCGGTAAATTCGCCTACCCGGACGATGCGGCCGAAACACCCGATACCCTCACGGCCATTTACGAGTTCGACGGCTTCAACATGCAGTGGGAACACGCTACCGGCATCGATGGCGGGCCTTACGGCCGCAACCACGGCATCGCCTTCATCGGCAACAACGGCACCCTGGTGCTCGACCGCGGCGGCTGGGAAGTGATTCCCGAAAAAGACAAAATGGAAGCCGTAGCCCGCGTAAAAGCCTCCGACAACGGACTGGTGAAACATACCAAGAACTTCCTCGAAGTCATCAAATCGCGCAAGCTCTCCGACCTGCATTGCGACATCCAGACGGGCGCCAACGTGGCCATCAATTCACAGATGGGCAACATTGCGTTCAAGACCGGCCAGAAAGTGTACTGGAACAAGGAAAAGCAGCAGTTCACCGACGCCGCTGCCAACCGCCTCATCACACCCGTTTACCATAACAATTATAAACTGCCTCGATAATGAACATGTACCGTTTTTCATTTGTATGCGTATCGGCCGCACTGCTGATACCCGCCCTTAGCGCGAGCGCACAGCAGGGCGACCCGAAAGCCACCGAAGTTTGGGAACCCGTACCCGCCAAGATAACGCCCGGTAGCGGCACCAGCGCTCCTTCCGATGCCATCGTGCTGTTTGACGGCAAAGACCTCAGCCAATGGGAAGGCGAAAAAGGCGGCGCGGCCCCCTGGACGGTGAGCGGCGGCGCGATGACCGTGGCCCCGAAAAAAGGCGGCATCAAAACGAAAGCTTCCTTCGAAGACTTCCAGCTGCACATCGAATGGCGTACGCCGTCGGTGGTGAAAGGCGAAGGCCAGGGCCGCGGCAACAGCGGCATTTTCCTGCAGAGCAACTACGAGCTGCAGGTGCTCGACAATTACGATAACAGGACCTATTCGAACGGACAGGCCGCGAGCCTCTACAAACAGACCATCCCGCTGGTGAATGCCTGCAAAAAGCCCGGTGAGTGGCAGGCGTATGATGTGATCTGGACGGCGCCCCGCTTCAACGACGACGGCAGCGTGAAATCGCCCGCCCGCATTACGGTGCTGCACAACGGCGTGCTGGTGCAGAACAATACCGAACTGCTCGGCAAAACGCTTTACATCGGCAAACCGTTTTACGAGAAGCACGGCGCATTGCCGATCATGCTGCAGGATCATGGGGATTTGGTGAGTTACCGGAATATCTGGATCAGGAAATTATAAATAACAGCAGCCGGCCCCTGTGGCCGGCTTTTTTTTGCGAACAAAATCACACAGGTGTGAGCAGTTGGGGAAATTGGGTGGAGGAAATAAAATAGATTTGAAATCCTGAAAAATTTTACGGTAACACCCAATTTTTTAACCCTTAAATTTGATGAAAATGCGCAGTATTATGGCAGTTCTATCTTTGGAAAAACAAATCCAGCAATATCTCCCGAAACTGAGCACGCGGCAAAAACTGGCAGTATTGTCTTTTGTGAAGAGTTTTGTGGAAGAACAGGCGGATGCGGAGTATGATGGGGCGTTCAAACGTGAATTAGGTAAGCGTGGGGAGGAAATCCGCCTGGGTATCAAATGTCATCAGTGAGCAAGAGATGAAAATCCGGGAACGTAAATTGCTTAAACAGGGAAAAGGCCTGTGAGTTATTCGTTATCCATTCACAGTAAGGCAATGAAGGAATACGAAGCAGCGATTGGATGATTTAAGAAAAGCAGCGAATCTGCGGCAACAGCGTTTGTTAACGAGTTTCACGAAAAACTTGATATTCTTCGCAAAATGCCCGACAGCTATCGGACGACTTATAAAACTTACAGGGACATCTATTTGAAAAGATATCCCTATACTATCGTTTATGAAGTACATGAGTCGTCGAAATCGGTTTCAATTACGAATGTTTATCATCGCAAGCGGAATCCGAAAGGTAGATATGCTGATGAAACTGATCGGTTGTAGCGGTAAACCCGATAAGACTGTTTCCCGTTTATCTCACAATAAAAAAAGCCCTCTCCGGAGAGAAGGCCTTTATTCCGAGGTTTCGAGCGGATTCGAACCGCTGTAAAAGGTTTTGCAGACCTCTGCCTAGCCACTCGGCCACGAAACCATCAATTTTGTTGGACTGCAAAAGTAGTAAATTTTCGATATTTGCCAAATCTGATTACAAGATATTCATTTATGGATTAAAAAAAATGCAAGATATATGACCAGAATAGCTGAATCCGAATTGATACTCAATACACGCGGAGCCGTCTACCACCTGGACGTGCGACCGGAAGAACTGGCCGAAACGATCATCACCGTAGGCGATCCCGACCGGGTAAAGGCGGTCAGCCGGCATTTTGACCGGGTGGAAGGCACTTACCAGCACCGGGAATTCGTGACGCATACGGGTTATATCGGCCAGAAGCGGCTTTCAGTGGTCTCAACCGGCATCGGCACCGATAATATCGACATCGTGCTCAACGAGCTCGATGCGCTGGCCAATATCGATTTTGATACGAGGATGGTGAAAGAAGAGCCCGTTTCCCTCCAGATTATCCGCCTCGGCACCGCGGGCTCCCTGCAGGAATCCATCCCGGTCGACAGTTTCGTGGTATCGTCTCACGGCCTGGGGCTCGACAACCTGCTGCCGTTTTACACCTATCACAACACCCCGGAGGAACTGCAGCTGCTGGAGGCCTTCCGTGGCCAGATACGCCTGCAGCCCAGTGCGGCCCGCCCATACCTGATCGAAGCTGCCCCTGCCCTGCTGGAGCGCTTCAACGAAGGTTTTCACCAGGGCATCACGGTGACCTGCCCGGGTTTTTACGCCCCCCAGGGCCGGGTACTGCGCGGCAATCTTTCCCATCCCGAACTGATCGAGCAACTCAGCCATTTCAGCTTTGAAAACAGGCACATCACGAATTTCGAGATGGAAACGGCCGGTATTTACGGCCTGGGCCGTGTGTTGGGGCATCAGTGCCTGTCCATCAGCGCGATCGTCGCCAACCGCATCCGCCAGGAATTCAGCAAAGACGGGAATGCCGCCGTGATGGCGCTGATAGAGAAAGCAGTGGGGATTATTGCGCAATAGCGATCAGGCGGTCAGTTTTCGATCCGGATACTACCAGCCGAGCGATCAGATATGCGCCCCGGTAACCTCGCCGGATGGGAGCTTTGTTGTATGGTTGTTGGCCGTCAGGAGCTTCCAAACTGCATACTATCCTATCAGTCCAGCGAGCAGATATGCAACCCGGCAGCCCATTGGATGGGAGCTTCGTTGTATGATCGTTGGCCGAGGAGTTTCTACATCCATGCCAGTGGCTTTTAGCGCGGCGCCCGCGTTATTTCAGGGCAATCACCCATACGCCGCACCAGGGCATTGCCCGCTGGAAAAACATTTTTAACTTTGCATCAGCATGAACATTCATTTTTATAAATACCAGGGCACCGGCAACGATTTTGTAATAGTAGACAACCGTAACGGCGAATACAGCCAGCTGACCACCGCGCAGATCGCCCATTTGTGCGACCGCCGCTTCGGCATCGGGGCAGACGGGCTGATGATGCTGGAAAACGACCCCGCGTACGATTTCCGCATGAAATACTACAACGCAGACGGCCGCGAAGGCAGCATGTGCGGCAACGGCGGCCGCTGCCTCACCGCTTTTGCCCGCCAGATGGGTATCGATAAAAAAGATCTCCGGTTCATCGCTGTAGACGGCCCCCATGAAGCCAGCTTCCGCGATAACGGCTGGGTCAACCTCAAAATGCAGGACGTCAACACCGTAGAGATCGGAAACATGTATTTTTATCTCAATACGGGCTCCCCCCACTTCGTGAAATTCGTGTCTGACGTGCAGGAAGTGGACGTATACCAACAGGGCCGCGAAATCCGTTATAATGAAAGGTTTGCGGCGGAAGGCACCAATGTGAACTTCGTACAGGAGGTCGACAACGGCATTTTCGTACGCACTTACGAACGCGGCGTGGAAGACGAGACCTATTCCTGCGGTACCGGCGTTACGGCCGCCGCACTCACCGCCGCCCCGGCCGAACCGGGCGAGTATAACATCCCCGTCGAAACCCTCGGCGGCCACCTGGAAATCACCTTCACCCGCACGGGCGAACGCAGTTTCTCGGACATCTGGTTATGCGGCCCCGCCACCCTCGTATTTGAAGGAAATATTAAAATTTAGTCCGCCGGCTGTTGGTTGTGACTTGCTTTCATTAATTCCACTACCTTTGCGCCCGGATGATCCAGTACTTCAAAAATATAGATGCCCGCACGGTAGCCATCGAACAGCCGGAAAACGGCGCATGGGTGAATATTACCCCGCCTCTCAAACAGGCCGAATTCGAACAGCTGGCGGAGGAGCTGGATATTCCCCTGGACTTCCTGACAGACTCCCTCGACATCGATGAAAAAAGCCGTTTTGAACTGGAGGACAATGTAAAGCTCATCGTTATCAAGACCCCCACGGAAAACAACTCCATCAACGAAAGCGATGCCTACTACATTACCATCCCCATCGTAATCATCCTCACCCACAACCAGATCGTTACCGTTAACTCCTTCGACAACGCCGCCATCAAAAAATTCCTCAACACCTTCCACAACCGCCACCCCGAAAAGCGGAACATGATGGTGCTGAAAGTATTCGAAAAAGTGGTCATGAACTTCCTCGATTACCTCAAAGAGATCAATCAGCGCCGCAACCTGCTGGAACAAAAGCTGTACGACTCCAACCGGAACGAGGAACTGCTGTACCTGATGCGCATCCAGAAAAGCCTGGTGTATTTCGTAACGGCCCTGCGCAGCAACGAACTGCTGCTCATGAAACTGGAACGCACCAACTTCATGGGCCTCAACGACGATGAGAAGGAATTCCTGCACGACCTGATCGTAGATACCTCACAGGCTCTCGAGATGGCCAACATCTACACCAACATCCTCAGCAGCACCATGGATGCTTTCGCCAGCATCATTTCCAATAACCTCAACTTCGTGATGAAGCGCCTCACCTCCATCACCATCGTACTCACCCTGCCCGTACTCGTGGCCAGCATTTACGGCATGAACGTGGAAATACCATACGCGCACTCGCGGTACGCGTTTTATATCCCCGTTACGATCGCAATCGTGACCGCCGTAGTAATGAGCTGGTATTTTATGAAGAAGAAGTGGTTTTGATTCCAGGGTAATTTTCTGAAGCCTCCCATCGCATACCTTTTATCCATGGCAGTTTTCCATGTTGCCGCTGCTTTATCCGCCAGCCATATGCATTGCTGTTTCAATAACCCGCGCCGGAGCAGCTATCCTTATTCCGAAACGGCCCCGGATGCAGACGACACCCTCAGTATTTCTTTTTCATGAAAGCAGCCCTCCACATTTCAAATCAGCCCGGACGCAGGCAACACCCTCAATATTTCCTTTTCACGATATCCGCGAGTACTTTATCGATCGGCAGGGTCACCGCCTCAGCGGAAAAGGCATCCCAATCCACCCACCGCACGCCTTCCACCTGCGTGGCCCCTTCGGGTATTTCGAAACCGAACGGCTTTTCCAGTACAGTGGCGGTAAAGGGCGACAGCGGCCGGACGAGATAATATATGGAGATGATCTGGTTCACGTCGTCGAATGCCGATATCTGGAAAAAATCAGTGGTGTAGATGTGCTCCACCACTTCAATGTCCTGGTTCAGTTCTTCCTTCCATTCCCGCACCATACATTCCAGGGTGCCTTCGCCGAACTCCAGTCCTCCCCCGGGAAATTTGGTATAATACCCGCCCCGGATATATTCATCGCTTACCAGCACCTGCTTCTGCTCGTTGAACATGATGCCGTAAACCCTTACGGTAAATTTTGACATAGTAATATTTGCTGTTTATCGTTTCATGGCGGCCAGCCGCATTTCTCCCGCCTTTTCGGGGCCGAGGTACCGTTCGATCATACCGTGCACCCAATAGATGACGGGCGTTAACAGGATGGCCACCGTAAATTTATAGATATAATTGATGACGCATACGCTGAGCACCAGGCCCATGCTCCAGACTTCGTTCCCGTCCGGGTTATAGATGCTGGGCGCGAGGCGGAAGGCCACGAACAGCACCACAAAACTGTCGATCAGCTGTGAAATGAGCGTGGAGCCTGTGGCGCGCAGCCAGATCTTTTTTTCGCCAGTCACCTCCTTGATGCGGTGAAACGTGAACACGTCCACCAGTTGCCCGATCAGGAAAGCGATCACGGAAGCGATGATGATGTAGGAGCTTTGCCCGAGTATCTGTCCGTATGCGGCATCCATATCCGGCACGCCCGACTTCACTTTCATGGTCACAAAAAAGCTGGCGGGCGAGAGCTGGATCGCGAAATAGAAAACGAGAAAGGCGAAAATGATCAGTATCACGGTGAGATAGGATAAAAAGCGCACGCCTTTCATGCCGTAATATTCATTGATGATGTCGGTCATGATGAACACCACCGGCCAGAGCAGCACCCCGGCTGTCATATTGAAGCTGTAGGGGTCGCCGAGAATCATCAGGTTGGCGGGAGCAAAACCGAGGGTAGCTTCCAGCGAAAATATCTTGACGCCGATGATTTCGGCGATGAGCGCATTGGCCACAAAAAAACCGCTCAGGATGATGAACAGTTTGGTCGGTTTATCTTTCAGGATATTGATGATCATGATATGAAGAGTTCCAGTTGAAGGAGCAAGATAATAACATTCAAAATAAATATATACGGATGTACGTTAGCCCATTGTACCTTGCGGGCCAGCAGCAGGATGGCGGTCAGCAGGATGGTGATGATATTGAGGGGCGCCGCCACCACGCCGCCAAGTACCATGATGTGTTTCACCACCTGTTCCCAGGTATCGCTATAATCCAGCATCCTGATCACAAAGCCGACCAAATAACAGCAATTACAGATAAAGCTCAACTTTATCAGGAACCGAAGCCAACTCATATTGAAATTTCGGATAAAATACAGTTATTTTGGATTCTTTAAAACTAAATCTGTTTTACCCGATGAAGCAAAACTGGCAAAAAGCCATTCTCCCGCATGTGTATGCCATCCTCATCTTCCTGGGGCTTGCATTTCTATTCTGCAGCCCTGTACTGGAGGGGCTGGAGCTGAGGCAGAACGATACGGTACAATGGCAGGCCATGTCGCAGGAGGCCCGTGCATACAAGGAAGCGACCGGTATCGATCCGCTGTGGACCAATGCCATGTTCGGGGGGATGCCCACGTACCAGATCTTTATGGCGCAGGACAACTACACGTATTTCCTGCACCAGATACTGACGCTGGGGCTGCCCAAACCGGTGAATTTCTTTTTCCTGGCGATGGTAGGCTTTTACATCCTGCTGTCTGTAATGGGTTTCCGCCACTGGGTGAATGTGATCGGCGCCATTGCGTTCGGGTTCGCATCGTATACCCCTATCATCATATCGGCGGGGCACGATACCAAGATGTTCACCATCGCCTACATCGCACCCATGCTGGCCGGCATCCTGCTGACCTACCGGGGTAAATACTGGATAGGCGGCGTAATTACGTGTATCACCCTCGCGCTGATGACCACTTCGGGCCATTACCAGATACTGTATTACATGTTGCTGGTGTGCCTGATCATCGGCATCGTTTACGTGGTGCATGCCGTTCGCACCAAACAGGTAAAAAACGTCGTAAGCGCCACGGCCGTATTGATCGTTGCCGGCGCCTTGTCCGTATTACCGTCCACCGTCAACATCTGGACCACCTCCGAATATTCCAAATACACCATGCGCGGCGGCCATTCGGAGCTGACGCCGGAACCGGGAAAAGAAGGCGATAAAAGCGCCGGCGGCCTCGATAAAAGTTATGCTTTCAACTGGAGCCAGGGCATCACCGAAACCTTCACCATCCTGGCCCCGAACCTGTATGGCGGCCCTTCCCGCGGCCCGCTGTCCAGCTCCAGTCACACTTATAAAGCACTGACCAATCTCGGCGTACCGGCCAACCAGGCCGACCAGATCGCCGCCAATTCGCTCCGCTACTGGGGCGACCAGCCGATGGTAGACGGCGGCATCTATTGGGGGGCCGTGATCATCTTCCTGTTCGTGCTCGCATTATTCATCGTCCGGGATTTCAATAAATGGTGGATAGTGGCGGCCTGCGTGCTGGGCGTGTTCCTGGCCTGGGGTGACAACTTCAGCATGTTCAACTACTTCCTGTTCGATTACCTGCCCATGTATAACAAGTTCCGCGCACCGTCGCAGGCATTGATCATACCGCAGGTACTGGTGCCCTTCCTCGCCTGCTGGGCGCTCAACGATGTGGTGACCGGGAAAGTGGACAAAGCGGAACTGCTCAAAAAACTCAAATTATCGTTCTATATCACCGGCGGCCTCTGCCTGCTGTTTGTGCTGGGCTCTTTCGGCATGTTCGAATTCACATCCGCCCAGGACGTTGCCAGGATGAACTACGAACAGATGACCGGCAACAACAAAGAGGTGGTGGACACGCTGATGAAGGCGATGATCGAGGACCGTGCGTCCCTGCTCCGCATAGACGCCCTGCGCAGCCTGGCGATCATTGCCGTGGCTTTTGTGCTCCTCTGGGCGCTGCTGCAGCAAAAAGTGAAACCCGCATTGTTCTTCGCCGCGATGGCCGCGCTCGTTGCCATCGACCAGATACCGGTGGCGCATCGTTACCTGAATAAAGACAACTATGTAACGCCGCGCGATTACAGCGGTATCTTTGCACCCAGCCAGGTGGACCTGGCGATCAAGCAGGACAAAGACCCCTATTATCGTGTATTCAATACTGTTAATTTCCAGGATGCTCTGAACTCCTACCACCACAAAGCCGTTGGCGGCTACAGCCCGGTGAAACTGGCGCTGTACCAGGATCTGATCGACCGCCAGATTTCAAAAGGCAACCCCAACGTGCTGAACATGCTGAATACCAAATATGTGATCTTCGCAGACCAGCAGGGTCAGCTGGCCTACCAGCAAAACCCCGGTGCGCTGGGCAATGCCTGGTTCGTAGACAGCCTCGTGTGGGCCAGGAATGCCGACCAGGAAATGAAAACGCTCGACAGCCTCCCGACGGCACACGCCGCCGTGGCCGATGAGCGCTTCAAGACGGTACTGGGCGATTTCAAACCCGCCAAAGATTCCTCCAGCCGCATACAGCTCACGCAATACGGGCTGAACCAGCTCAACTACACCAGTTCCAACGCCAAAGAAGGCCTGGCTGTATTCTCCGACGTGTATTACCCTGCCGGCTGGAATGTGTATATCGACGGCAAGAAAGGAGAAATTGCACGGGTGAACTACCTTCTGCGCGGTGTGAAAATTCCCGCGGGCGAGCACAAGATCGAAATGAAATTCGAGCCCCGCTCCTACCAGCTGGGCAATACCATCTCCCGCTGGTCGTCTGTGCTGATTTTGCTGCTGCTGGCCGGCGCATTGGCCAACGAAGCAAGGAAACAACGGAAAGTAGCCGCATAAGTGCGGTTGACATCATAAAAAAGGGGCTGTATCAAAAATACAGCCCCTTTTTTATCCGGGTACCTGACGGAGCCAGACAATTATTTCAAGCGATTCTCAACGCCTTCTTTATGGCACATATTGCCGGAAAAATGCATCGGTTTCATTAAGCACCTGTTCCCAGTTGCCGGGTTTACTGAAACCGTGGTCGGCGCCGGCGATTTCTACATGCCGGTTCGGTATCTTCTTCGTGTTGAGCGCGTTGGTGAAGGCTTCGTACAATATCTTGCTGACGTCGGGCATGTTGAACAATTCGTTGTTTTCGGGGCGGACATTGAGCGTGGGTTTGATGCTCCCTCCGCTGGCCACAATCCAGTACGGGCTTACGGCCATGTAGGCGAGTTTGTTGGCGTTTTTAGGTTCGTGGCCGATGGCGCGGTAATACACTTCCACGAGGCGCGGGTCCATCTGGCTGAACTGGGATTCGTCCTGGAAGCTGAAGTCCGTTGCACCCGCCCAGTTGGCGGCCGCTTTCACCAGTCCACCTTCGTTCATGCCGTTGTATGCGTACAGCATGGCCAGCGTGGCGCCGGCACTATGCCCGGCAATGGCCCAGCGGGTGTTGCTGACGTTCCATTCCCCTGTTTTGGCCAGGGCAGCCTGTATGGCAGTGTGCACGTCGTGCAGCTGCTCGGTGATGCGGATGCTGCTGGGTTTGTGAACGAGCGGTGTCTGGAAGAGGCCCGTCGTGTCTACCAGGCGGTAATTGACGTTGACGACGGCATATCCCTTCCCGGAGAACCGCTGCATATGCGGGTGCACGTCCGCCTTATCGCCCGCCACGAAACCGCCGCCATGCAGGAATACCACCACCGGCGTCTGGGCCGTGCGGCCCGGCGGCAGGTATACGTCCATTTGCTGGCGGGCATCGGCGCCGTAGGCAACGTTCGGTATGAGGGTGACGCCGTCGCCTTCGTTGTTATCGTCTTTATTACAAGCAGGAAGGATGATTGCAGCCATACAAAGCGTGAATAAAATGTTCCGCATGGTACCTTTATTTGTACAGGCGTCATCCCCCAAAAAAGGTGCCGGAAGCTAATACCACAACCTGGCCTCTACCCGCTTCAGATAGGTCTTTGCCGCCGCACCCAGCGGCGTACGGCTTTCCTTTCCGGGAATGCGCCGTATTTCGCGCCAGCCGCTGAACCATTCTTTCCAGTTCCACGCCGTTTTTTGGAGGAATTCCAGCGACCACATGAAAGCCGTGCTGTAGAAAAACGGTTTGGGCAGGTAGCGGTAAGCCACCTTGCTTTTGTTGATCCAGAGCATTTTCATTTTGGTCATATGCGGTGTGCGGCCGAGGGGCGATTCGTTGTGCAGCACCACGATGGAAGCGTCGTATGCGATACTGTACCCCTGCTCGATGGCGCGGTAGGTAAGATCATATTCTTCCATGCCGTAGAAAAAATCAACGGGGTAAATACCGGCTTTATCGTACACGGCTTTGAGGATGGCATGCCCGCAGCCGATGAAATACGGGGCCAGGAAGGATATTTTATGCTGATATTTTTCAAACTGCTTATGCGGGAAGGCGTTGACCTGCATTTGCCCGGTGCTGGCGTACAGCACTTTAAAGCACAGGATGCCCGTGTGGTTATCCCGGAGGAAGGGCGATTCGAACGCCGCCACGATCTGCTGCAAGGCGGTGTTATCGCGGAAAGCGGCATCATCGTCGATGGTGACCAGTATGGGCGCCGTGGCCATGGAGATGCCGAGGTTGCGGCCGCGCGCCACCCCGAGGTTTTCAGCTGAATAATGATAGCGGAAAGGAATACCGGGTGTGGATGCGATGAAGGCCTGTACCGCGCTGTAGTCCGCGGTGGAGGCGTTATTGATGATGATCACTTCCTGCAGCAGATCCGCCGCCCGCTGCTGCGAGGCGAGGTTCCGCACCAGGGCCAGCAGGTCGTCCGGCCGGTTGTAAGTGATGATGATGACCGATAGTTGTTTCATAGTTTGATATTCACCGGCCGGTTCCGTCATCTGAAAGAAACGCTCCCGCCCGTTATCATCCGTTGTAATTGATTTTATCCGCTCCCGCCCGAACATGTTGTGATTTAAATGAATGCCCGGTTGGTTCATATCTTTCGGCAGAAGCGAACGGTACGTCTCCCGCCCGAACATTCCCTATTCTAAAGGGATGCTCCACCACGGCGTCAGCCATTCATGCCTTATCTTTCAGCAAAAGCGAACGGTAAGCCTGTGCAAACGCTTCCATTCCAAAATGCTCCCGCGCATAACGGATATTGGCGGCGGCGATGGCATCCAGCTGTCCGGGGTGCTGCTTCCAGTAAGCGAGGCATTGCGCCGCTTCCTGCACGATGGCCGCTTCGGGCTGTTGATGATTGAGCAGGAAACCGTTTTCCCCGCTTTTCACATGATAGGGAATATCCCCCACATCCGTGGCCAGTACGGCAAGGCCGCGGGCCATCGCTTCCATGATGACCATCGGGAAACCCTCGCGCTCCGAAGTGATCGTTATCACCCGGTGCTGCCGGTAAATACGGTCGATGGCGGCCGCATCCGTCTGTTCCCCGTAAAAATGAACAGACGGGCGCAGGCCCGCCGGGATGGCGTCTTCCACGGGGCCCAGGAAAGCCGCGGGCAGACCGGCCGCCCGGGCGATTTCCGCAACGAGGTGCGGGCGTTTTTCGGACGTGCCCCGGCCCACGTACAGAAGCGACAATTCCCGCGGCAATGAATGGCCGGTGGCCTCCGGCAGCGGGATGCCGTTCATGATGAGGTGGATGCGCTGTTCGAAATGTGCGGGCACCTTCCAGCGCTTGTACAGGTCGAGGTGCCGTTGAATGCTTTCGCGGCTGATCATCACCGTAGCTGCGTAGAACGGCAGGAAAGGCAAACGGATATATGAAAAGCCGGTAAAAGCATGTATCAGTTCTATCTGCCGTACTTCCGGCCGCAGGTGCGGGCTCAGCTTGTAGGCAAAATTACACTGCCCGTTAAATACCACCGGCGTGGCGCGCTGCCGTCGGATATATGCGGCCGCCCTTCCCCGCCAGATCAGGTTGAGAAAATACAGCCACTTGTTGTCCGTATAGGCGCCAATGTTATGAACGGTGATGTTCGGTGCGGTGAATTGCGGCAGCATGGCATCGTTCACCGACTTTTTGGTAAAGAAGATCACCACCCGTTTTTCCGGGAACAGCTTCGCGATTTCACTGTGCACTTTTTCCGCGCCGCCCACATGGTAGAATGGGAAAAAGAAAAAGATGTCGTATTCTCCCCGCAGCGGCCTGAAACGGGCTATCAGCCTGCCCAGCAGCGCAAAGGGGAATATGGCGATTCCCTCCAGCTTTCGTTTCAATATCAGCCACGGATACATTTACGGTTTGGGTTTTATGGATTTGACAATGCCGATGGCCAGGTCTTTGAGCATGCCCATCAATACGGCCCTGTCAAAACCGTTCAGCTTCCCTTTGGCGAGGCGGGCTTTCAGGAAGCGCCGCTTGCAACGGAAGTTTTTGTAAAATACATTTTTATTCTTCAGGTTAAGGCTCGTCACGGAAGCGCTGTGCACGCGGTATTGCAACAACACTTCAGGCACTTTTTCCATCACCACGCCGTCTGCCTGCATGCGCAGCCAGAGATCGTAATCTTCGATGTGCTGCTGCAGCGGGTTATAACCATACTCCCGCATCACGACGGTACGCGCCATCACGCTGGGGTGCGTCATACAATTGAGGTATGGCAGCGCCTGCCGGATCTGTGCGGCGGTATGGTGGTCGCGGTCGCCCGCCCAGCTGCCGGTTTCCTCTCCCCGCTCGTTGATAAAAACAACGAAACTTCCCACCAGGGCGGTTCCGGGATGGGCATCGAGCCAGGCCGCCTGTTTGGCGAACCGTTCGGGCAGGCAGATATCATCGGCGTCTATCCGGGCGAGGTATCGCCCGCGCGCTTCGGCGATGCCGCGGTTGAGGGTAGCCACCAGCCCGCGGTTAGGCTGGTCGAGGTAACGGATGCGGCTGTCTGGAAACGACCGGATCACGGTTTCGCTGTTATCCGTAGAACCGTCGTTGATCACGATCAGTTCAAAATCACCGAACGTCTGTCCCAATATGCTGTGGATAGTGGCAGCCACCCAGGCGGCGCTGTTGTACACCGGGAGAATGACGGATATGTAGGGAGTTGCTGCCATCAGATCGTGAGCCAGTTTTGCGGGAATAAATCCCGGGTATTGAGTTGCGCTTCATTGAACCAGCGTTTGGGCGCGACCACTTTTTTGCCGCCATAGGCGTTCAGCCAGGCGGCCCACCAGCTGAAGCTGCTGTTGGCGATGATCTGGTGGCGGCAGCGGCTCATGAGAAAAAGATCTTCGTATTGCGTATGGCTCAGGCTGCCGCTGAGGATCTCCGCGGAAATGCCCGCCGGCAGATTGTCGCGCACCCAGGCCGGATCGTTGGTGAAAATATAGTATTGTAATCCCGCCGGCAGTTGCTGCACCGCTTTTTCGTAATACTCTGGACCGCAAATGCCGTGATATTGCACGGCCTGCTGGTGGGTGTAATCGCCGCGGCGGAAGTGCATGGCTACGCTCTCGGTATTTTCCAGCTGCCCGGCTTTCTGCATGATCCCGGGGGAAAAAGTGCCCGCAAACCGGAAGTCGCTCCGGATCTGCGGCTCAATGTCGTGAAAGTACTTCCAGCTTTGCCAGTAGCCTTTCATATACAGCGGCGGCTTTGCTTCAGGAAATGCGGGATCGTAATGAAAATGCGGCTCTTTGTATATCCGCCGCATGCCGAGCGGGATCAGCCGGTTCAGGATTCTTCCCGCCGTGCCCTGTTCAAACTGTTGAAGATCGCGCGCAGTGGCGAGCCCCGCCTGTATCCGCAAGCCATCCAGGCCGTACATGCCCGCCTGTTTGGGCTCGTAACCCGCATGGTCGAGCAGCAGCGTGGCGGCCGTGCGCAACGATACCGCGCGGCCCGCGGCATATTGGAACATCTGGTTACCCAGCCCGCCCTTCAGTTGAACAATAATCAATGGCTACAGATTTTAAGCCGCAAAAATATTCATTTTAACCGAGCAAAGGTACGGCGCGTCAAAAGTAGCGGAAAGCGGCACACCCACATAATTACCGGGAATATTGCCGTGAATTCCGTTTTTATCCGCCATAAATTATTAAACTTGCGCAAATAAAGCAGCCGGCAGGTATATCTATGGGCATTATCCGTAATCAAAGCATCAAGTCCACTCTCATCACATATATTGGTTTTGGTATCGGAGGCATCTATGTTTTGCTGGTTGCCAAACTGGTAGATCCCAACATCCTCGGGCTCACCCGCTTCTTCATCAGTATCGCCGCCATCGTGTACGCCGTATCCAACCTGGGCTCCGTGACCATGATGAACCGGTTCTACCCTTATTACCGCGATCTGCTGCCCGCGCCGAAACGCGATGTGTTCGGGCTCGTGCTGATGCTTTGCAGCATCGGTTTCCTGCTTTCCGCCGCCGGCACGTTTTTCCTGCACGACCTGGTGGTGCGGAAGTTCGGCACCAAAAGCGTTTTCGTGGTGGACTACTACTACCTGCTGCTGCCTTTCAGCATGTTTTATCTTTTTTTCACCGCCTTCGAAAACTTCTCCTATAACCAGTATAAATCCATCTTCCCGATCTTTCTCAAGGAAGTCGCCCTCCGGATACTGAACCTCGTGCTGGGGATACTGCTCATCACCGGCGTGCTGAGCCTGCCATCCTATGTATGGGGATACAGCCTGACATATGGCATTTTGCTGACCGTGCTGGTGATCTACCTGTACCGGCAGCGCGACCTGATCTTTTCTTTCCGCATCAGCAACGTGACCCGGAAATTATCGCGACACATCGTTACTTTCAACGGCATGCTGTATCTGGCCGCCATTTTCGGGGTGATCGCGGGCAACATCGACAATCTTGCCATTTCCAGCGTAAAGGGGCTTGACTACGGCTTTGTGTTCGAATTCTTCACCTATATCAGCACCCTCATCATCATCCCGCAACGGAGCATCGTAGCCATTTCCATCCCGGTGCTGGCCAAGTCGTGGAAAGACAAAAATATTCCCGCCATCCAGAGCATTTACGCCCGGTCGGCCAACGCCATGTTTACCTATGCCACGCTGATTTTCGCCGTGGTCACCCTGAATGCGGACGCCGCATTCGATATCCTGGAACTGCCGCCTATCTATTACGAAGGCGGGCTCGTATTGATGATCCTCGGGCTGATGCGGGTGGTGGAAATGAGTTTCGGCGTGAATTCGCAGATACTGGGCACGTCCAACTACTGGCGGGTCGACTTTTTCTCGAGCGTGGCGCAGTTTTGTGTGGCCATCCCGATGAACATCCTGTTCCTGAAATGGCTGGGGCTGGAAGGTTCGGCCATCGCCAACTTCGCGGGCATCGTCATATTCAACTCCATCCGCGTGGGCTTCCTGTACTACAAATTCAAACTCACCCCATTCAATAAAAACCTCTTTCTGATCCTGCTTGTGGCCGCGGTGACCTACTTTCTCTGCCGGTATATCCGCATCTCGAACGATTATCTCAGCATCATCGTGAGAAGCGTCATATTTACCGGCGTGTTTCTCGGAACGGTGCTGTACTTCAATTTGTCCAAAGACGTCACCGAAGCGACCGAAATCGTGATGAAGCGGTTGCAGCGGAAGTGATCATGCCGCTATTGCCGGCGTGCTGTGCATTCGACCGGAGGTCATTTTTGTGATCATCCGTGAGAGAGACCGGGGATAAGCCATGACGAGCCGGGTTTCTCCTTCATTAACCGTTAAAGGCGGGCTTATACCCGGGTTACTCTTTAAGTCGCCGTCGGCACTTTCACCGAAATTGCAACACAATTGCAGGTAGGGGTATCTACGCTTCATCTATGCTCCATCTACGGCGCATCCCCGGCGCATCCCCGGAGGGGCTTCGGAGATGCTCCCCTAAAGCATTGCTTATCAATAGCTTTATTACATACTAAAGAAACTTCATATAAAGGGAACCGGCTTCAATTGAAGCTGATGACGGGGTAGATGCGGGCCTCCATTTTCCGGGGGCCCGGACTTTTTCAGGAAGGCAGCTATCTCTTATTCATTCTCGAACAACAGTAAGCCAGCAACATCATACTTTTAGATACCAGGCCGTTTTGCAGTACCGCGTACGGAACCCGAACCTGGAAGCCGGTCATGATCCGGAGCGGTTTCGGGATGGGGAGGCCGCCGGCCAGCTGCTCCAGCATGTCCACCGGGCGCACGCGGTGGTTGCGCAGCAGGCGCCAGCAGAAATCGAAGTACGGCAACCGGCGCAGTACCGGGGTTTTGAGTTTCGATAACAGCAGTAAATGTTCCCGGATAACCACTGCCGGGTCGTGCTGCACGGCCTGCGTCACCTGGCCGCCGTGGATGCCGATATTCACCAGCGGTTCGGGGATGTATGCGACCTTATTTTTATAATACATTAATTGGATGTATTGGTCGATATCCACGAGCCATGTCATTCGTCCGTCGTAAGCGATCAAAGGTTCCCGTCTGAACATACCGGTGCTCGGGGCGCCGATGAAATTTCCCAGGAGGAGGCATTCCGGCTCCCGCTCCAGTTGCGCCAGTTGCCCGGCTGTGGCGGCGTGCGGGGTTTGATACCCCTGTTCGTCCACATTGGTGCAGGCGGAAAAAACGAACTGCGCGGCGGGGTTATTTTCCAACGCGGCATAATACTTGTTGAGAGAATCGGGATGCGCCAGCCAATCGTCTTGGTGCATAATTTTAACGTAACGGCCTTTAGCCAGCATTAACCCGGCATTCCAGTTTTCGGGGGAACCCAGTGCCACAGCGTGATGTTGATATGTGAGGGGGAACACACCACCGAATGCGGCTGCCACCTGCTTCACCGAATCGTCGGGTGAATCGTCCGTAATCACGACTTCAACATCTTTAAAGTGCTGCTGCTGGATGCTTTCGAGGCATCGCTGCAGGAGCCGCGGCTGGCGGTAGGCAGGAATGCAGATCGATATTGCGGGTGTAGTCATTGTGCCGTTATGATCAACAAAGATATTATTCTTTAATTCATATGCCATTATCATCCTCCTTCATAGGTAACCTGACGAGAGGAATATTGAAAAACCTGAAACCTTCATCCGGAAAGGGCCGCGCGCTATCTTACTGGACCGTCAAGTACCTGAAACATTTACCACAGGAAAAGCTCAGCTGTATCCGCTGGGACAGGAACAAACTATGGTTCTTCCGCTCCTGGGAGCTCATGCATGCCCTCGACGAGATCATGGGCCGGGAAATCTACCGCTTCGAGGCCGCCAATCCGGCTCCGCGTATTATCGACTGCGGGGCCAACATCGGCCTGAGCGTGCTGTATTTCCTGAAGCTCTATCCGCAGAGCCGCATCACCGCATTCGAGCCGGACGCGCGCAACTTCGATTTGCTGCAAAAAAACCTGCGCCCTTATAACGAAGCGCAGCTCGACCTCCGGCCCAAAGCCGTGTGGGTGCATAACGGGCACATCTCGTTCGACTCGCGCGGCGGTGAAGGCAGTAAAATCGCGGATGACGGCGGAACGGCCGTTCGCTGCACCCGGCTGGCCGACCTGCTGCGGGAACCGGTGGATTTCCTGAAGATAGACATCGAAGGCGCGGAATACGCCGTGCTGAAAGACTGCGCCCACCTGCTGCGGAACGTGAAACATCTCTTCCTGGAGTATCACGGCCAGATCAACCACAGCAACGAGCTCACCGAAATGCTGGAGCTGCTGCGCGAAAACGGGTTCGACTATTACATCCGCGAAGCGGCGGACAATGTGGACTACCCCTACCTGAACAACAGGCGGCGCGAAGGGTTCGAGCAACAGCTCAATATTTTTGCAGTGAGGGCCGACTCGGCGGTGGAAGCCGTTTCCTAATTAATCCTCCCCGCCCCCGCGTAATACCTTACCCAGTAAGGCTCGCGGAGATCGCTGATGATCACGCCCGCGCTGGAAGAGGCATGCACAAAACGGTCGTTTTCAAGGTAGATGCCCACATGGGAAATGCGCTTCTTGCGGTTGATCGCAAAAAACACGAGGTCGCCCAGCTGGAGCTCCTTGCGTTTGCTCAGGCGTTGCACCTGGTTGTATAACTGGATGGAATTGCCGGCCAGGGAAATCTGGAAAACCGTGCCCATGAGGGTATTCACAAAATTGGAGCAGTCGATCCCCGATTTGGTGGCGCCCCCGAGGCGGTAAGGCGTGCCCCACCATTCCTCGATAAAAGAATAGAGCTTTTCATTCACCACGTTTTCCACCGGCAGATCGAGCAGCTGGGCATATTTGAATTGCCAGGGCCTCGCCTCTTCTATGCCGCCTACGGCATACGGCACATTCTTCACGGGCGTGTTCCGGCCCTTGTATTCGTGTTTGGAGGTTTTTCCGTCACGGGCGATGGCGATGCCGTCAATAAACTCAATATCCGCCGGCGCCGCCTCTTTCTCCTCCTTTGCTACCGTTTGCTGCTTCGGCTTCAACAAGGCGCAGCCGGTAAACAGGAGCGCCGCCAGTGGTAAGGTAAGATATGTTTTTCCCGTTCTTCCCGTCATTTGCACATTTTTAAAATGCCTGCAATATAAAAAAAATGCCGATTTTTGTTGCTTGCTACACGATGTATTTAACCGCTTTTAAGAACCGAAGATGAAATTTTCCCACCTGCACGTACACACGCAGTTTTCGCTGCTGGACGGGGCTGCCGATATCAAGGGGCTCTACAAAAAGTCAATGGCCGACGGCATGCCGGCCCTGGCTATCACCGACCATGGCAACATGTTCGGCGCGTTCCAGTTCGTAGCGGAAGCGTACAATCACAAGCTGAATCCGGAAGATCCAAAAGATAAACGCCTGAAAGTGAAGCCTATTGTGGGTTGTGAATTTTATCTGGTGGAAAACCGGCATAAAAGGCAATTTACAAGGGAAGAAAAAGACATCCGCTATCACCAGGTACTGCTGGCCAAAGACGACGAAGGATACCGCAACCTCATCAAACTCTGCTCGCTCGGATATATGGAAGGCCTCTACGGCAAATATCCCCGTATCGACAAAGAGCTCATCCTCCAGTACCACAAAGGCCTCATCGCCACCACCTGCTGCCTCGGCGCTTCCGTACCCAAAACCATCCTCAAAAAAGGAGAAGAAGAAGGTGAAAAGGAATTCAAATGGTGGCTCGATATTTTCGGGGAGGACTTTTACGTGGAAATGCAACGCCACGGTATCCCCGAACAGATCAAAGTAAACGAGTCGCTGGTGAAGTTCGCACGGAAATACAACGTGAAAATCATCGCCTCCAACGATTCGCATTACGTAGACCAGGAAGACGCCAACGCGCACGACATCCTGCTCTGCATCAACACCGGCGAAAAGAAAAGCACGCCTACCAATAAAGAGTTTTCGGACGATGACGTGAGCGTAAAAAACAAACGCTTCGCGTTCTACAACGACCAGTTTTATTTCAAGACGACGCAGGAAATGACGCAGCTGTTTCACGACCTGCCGGAGTCGATCGACAATACCAATGAAATCGTCGACAAGGTGCAGTTGCTCGACCTGAAGCGCGACATCCTGCTGCCCAACTTCCCCATTCCGCCGGAGTTTTTCACGCAGGACCAGTACCTGCGCCACCTCACCATGGAAGGCGCACACAAACGGTACGCTGAAATGACACCGGAGATCGAGGAGCGCCTCAACTTCGAGCTGAATGTAATCGAGAACATGGGGTTTGCGGGTTACTTCCTCATCGTGTCCGACTTCATCAAGGCCGGCCGCGACCTCGGCGTATTCATCGGTCCCGGTCGTGGTTCCGCAGCGGGCTCGGCCGTAGCCTACTGCATCGGCATCACCAACATCGACCCCATCAAATACGATCTCCTGTTCGAAAGGTTCCTCAACCCGGAACGTAAGAGCATGCCCGATATCGATACGGACTTCGACGACGAAGGCCGTCAGAAAGTAATCGACTACGTAGTTCAGAAATACGGCAAACAACAGGTAGCGCAGATCATCACCTACGGTACCATGGCCGCCAAAATGAGTATCAAGGACGTGGCTCGCGTAATGGACCTGCCGCTGCAGGACTCCAACGGCCTGGCCAAGCTGGTGCCCGACAAACCCGGCATCCAGCTGAGCCGCATCTTCAATGCGCCGCTCGAAGGCGATAAGAGTCTTGCCGACAAGGAAGGCCTCGCCGGCGAGGATATCGAGAACGTGAAAAAACTCCGCGAGCTGATCAAGGGCAACGACCTGCAGGCGGAAGTGCTCCGCGAAGCCTGCGTGCTGGAAGGTTCCGTGCGCAACACGGGCATTCACGCGGCGGGCATCATCATCGCCCCCAAAGATCTCTCGGAACTGATACCCGTTACCACCGCCAAAGACTCGGACCTGCTGGTGACCCAGTTCGAAGGAAACGTGATCGAGAGCGCCGGCGTTATCAAGATGGACTTCCTGGGGCTGAAAACCCTCACCATCATCAAAGGCGCGCTGGCAATGATCAAAAAGAACCACGGTGTGGACATCGTGATCGACGACATTCCGCTCGACGATGAAAAGACCTTCGAACTCTACCAGAAAGCGGAAACCAACGCTACCTTCCAGTTTGAAAGTCCGGGTATGCAGAAGTACCTCCGCGAGCTGAAGCCCGATAAATTCGCCGACCTTATCGCCATGAACGCCCTGTACCGTCCGGGCCCGCTCGAGTATATCCCCACCTTCATCCGCCGTAAGCACGGGCTCGAGCCCGTTACGTACGACGTACCGGTGATGGAGGAATACCTGGCGGAAACCTACGGCATTAACGTATACCAGGAACAGGTAATGCTCCTCAGCCAGAAAATGGCCAACTTCTCCAAAGGGGATGCGGACATTCTCCGTAAGGCGATGGGTAAAAAACAAAAGGCCGTACTGGACAAAATGAAGGCCCAGTTCATGGAAGGCTGTAAAGCCAACGGCCACGACCTGAAAATGTGCGACAAGGTGTGGACCGACTGGGAAGCGTTCGCGTCTTACGCGTTCAACAAATCCCACTCCACCTGTTATGCCTTCGTGGCTTACCAGACCGCTTACCTGAAGGCCCACTACCCGCCCGAATACATGGCCGCCGTGCTGAACAACGCCAGCAACCTGGAAAAGATCACCTTCTTCATGGAAGAGTGTAAACGGATGGGCCTCGACGTATTGCCGCCCGACGTGAACGAATCGTACAAAGGTTTTGCGGTGAACAAAAAGGGCCAGGTGCGCTTCGGCCTGGCGGGCCTGAAAGGCGTGGGCGAAGCGGCCATCGAGAACATCATCGAAGAAAGGGAAAAGAACGGCCCGTATACCACCGTGTTTGATATGATCAAACGGGTGAACCAGCGTGCCGTGAATAAAAAATCCATGGAGGCGCTGGCGATGTCCGGCGCGCTCGACTGCTTCCCCGAGCTGCACCGCGCCCAGTATTTCTTCAAGGCAGACGGCGACAACAGCAACGGCCTGGAAAAAATCATCAAATTCGGGCAGCAGGCGCAGGCCGGCAGCCAGTCGTCCGGCGGGTTGTTCGGAGACGCGCTGATGCCGGAGATACAGGTACCCAAAATACCGAACTGCGACCCCTGGCCGCTGAGCATCAAACTCAACAACGAAAGGGATGTAACCGGCATTTATATTTCCGGCCACCCGCTCGACGATTACAAGTTCGAGCTGAAATATTACAACATGTCCACCATCGCCGAGGTGCTCGAATACCAGACCCAGATCAGCACACCTTCCGACAACAACAAAGGCAAGGAACGTTCGTTCCGGATGGCGGTGTATGTGACCGGCGCCGTGGAAAGGATTTCGCGGAACAACAAACAATTCGGCATCATGACGCTGGAGGATTATACCGGCAAGTTCGAGTTCGCCCTCTGGAGCGAGGATTACCTGCGGTTCACCACCCACTTCAAGCAGGGTATCTGCCTGTATGTGAACGGCGCTTTCAAACCCAAACGTTTCAACGAGAACGAATACGAGTTCAAGGTACAGAGCATGCAGCTGCTGCAGGAGGTAAAACGCACCCACACGAGGAAATTATTCCTCATTACACAGGCGCAGTTCATTACGGCTGAAATCGTGGACTTCCTGGTGGACAATGCCGCAAAATACCCCGGCAAATGCGAGATTTCGATGCAGCTGATCGATCAGCAGGAAGAACTGCAGGTAAAACTGCATACCTTCAACCGGCATATCGAAATGAATGACGAGTTGGCGCATTTCCTGGATGTACAACCGGATATCGATGTCTATATCGACACAATCAATAAGTAGCCATGTCAAAAAAGCAGTAGTTTTACACCGGTTTAGTTTTTGTATATATTGCAGAGCGATTCGGAACGCCAACCGAAACGAAACCATTAAGAACCAATCATTTAATAAATAATTTTAAACTTTTAAATCTATAAAAATGGCTTTAGAATTCACAGATGCGAACTTTCAAACCACCGTGCTGAACTCGGACAAACTGACCGTGGTGGATTTTTGGGCAGAATGGTGCGGTCCCTGCCGTGCGATCGGTCCCGTGATCGAGGAACTGTCTAAAGACTACGATGGTAAAGTGAACATCGGCAAAGTGAATGTGGACAACAACCCGCAGATCTCCATGAACTACGGTATTACGAGCATTCCCGCTATCCTGTTCATCAAAAATGGCCAGGTAGTAGACAAGCAGGTAGGCGCAGTGCCGAAAGCGGTGCTTGACAAGAAAATTCAGGCGAACCTCTAACAGGTTCCGGTCTACATAGAAATTCGAGGGCTGTATCATTTTGATACAGCCCTTTTTTTATCCGGGCACCTGCCTCCGGCAGGTAGTCATCAAGCGATGCTCAGCGCCCGCTTTTGTCGTGGATGCAGCCCTTCCCCCTTGCCCCAAACGTTGACCCGCACACGCTTTTTTTGCGCGCCCCGCTTTTCATATGAACATATTCCCTTATTTTGCCCCCCAAATCAACCTCATGTTACATTGGGAAAATATTGTCCGCGGGGCACTGGGCATGTTCTTTCTTATTATGGTTTGTTACCTGCTCAGCAACAACCGGCGGGCTATCAGCTGGAAGCTCGTATTGATCGGGGTGTGTGCCCAGGTGATGTTCGCATTGGGTGTGC
This sequence comes from Chitinophaga lutea, assembly GCF_003813775.1. Lineage (NCBI taxonomy): Bacteria > Pseudomonadati > Bacteroidota > Chitinophagia > Chitinophagales > Chitinophagaceae > Chitinophaga > Chitinophaga lutea. The sequence goes on from NZ_RPDH01000002.1 coordinate 914,668, forward strand.
TGAACACCCAGGTGGGCGGGCAGCCGGCTTTCTGGCTCATGTTCGGTGTGGTGATCGTGGTATTCATCGTGAACCGGGTACGGCGGAAAACCGTGGAAGGATTTCAGCTTCCCACCGATGTGTTGAGCTGGGCGCTGGCGATTGCCGGATTGGCGGGGTTCTTCTTCGGCATCATCCGGATGAAAACCTTCCCCTTCCCTGCCGTGGCCTTCGCAGCCGGGTTGATACCCATCGTAGCGATGATCAAAATACTGCAGAAAAGGAACCTCGAACTGCTGAAGTGGACGATACTGGCCGCCTGCATACTGCTCACCCTGTCCGTCTACATGCAGTGGTGCTCGCCCAGCGTTTTCCGAGACACCCTTTCGGCCGTGTCCGGCTCATTCGTGGAACTCATCAACATCAGCCATAAAGGCACCGAATTCATGTTCGGCAGCCTGGCCGACGGCAGCCTCAGCTGGGGGTATATTTTCGCCGTGCAGGTATTGCCCAATATCATCTTCTTCGCGGCCCTTTCCTCGATCCTCTACTACCTCGGCATCCTGCAAAAAATCGTGTACGTTTTTGCCTACCTGCTGAATAAACTGAAAATTTCCGGTGCGGAAAGCGTGTCTACCGCCGCCAATATCTTCCTGGGCCAAACGGAGGCCCCGCTGATGATCCGGCCTTACCTCGAAAAGATGACCCGCTCCGAAATACTCTGTATCATGGTGGGCGGTTTCGCCAATACCGCCGGCAGCGTGCTGGCGGCTTATGTGGGCATGCTGGGCGGCAGCGATCCCACCCAGAAGGAATACTTCGCCCTGCACATGCTGAGCCAGAGCATCATGAGCGCCCCGGCGGCCATCGTATGCTCGAAAATACTGTTCCCGGAAACACAGGACCACCTCATTTCGAAAGACCTCTACGTGCCCCGCGAAAAGCTGGGTGATAACTTCCTCGACGCCCTTTCCCTGGGCACCACCGACGGCCTGAAGCTGGCCGTGAACGTGGGCGCCATGCTCATCGTGTTTACGGCCCTCATGTACGTGGCCAATGCCATGCTGGGCTGGGCGGGTAACCAGACGAACCTCAACCCGCAGATCGCCGCCATGAGCGGTGGCGTGTATAAGGAACTGTCGCTCGAAATGATACTGGGCTACATTTTCTCCCCCGTGGCCTGGCTCATCGGCGTGTCGAAGCAGGATATGCTGGCCGTCGGGCAGCTGCTCGGCGAAAAGACCGTGCTCAACGAGTTCATCGCTTACCAGTCGCTCGGCAAAATGAAGCACAACAACGTCATCCAGGACCCGAAGTCCCTGCTGATCGCCACGTATGCTTTGTGCGGGTTCGCCAACTTCGCGTCTATCGGCATCCAGATTGGCGGTATCAGCCAGCTGGCGCCCAACCAGCGCAGGAACCTCACCGAACTGGGCGTGAAGGCGCTCATCGGGGGCACCATCGCCTGTTTGATGTGCGGCTGTATTGCCGGAGCTTTAAGTTAACTTATCCTGAAAAACAGGCCGCTGATCGAAATTTTTATCAGAATTCACCGGCGGTCAGTACATTTACGGGAGAATAAGTGCGGACTGTGCTTTGAAATCACTATCACCTGAAATATCCTGAATTTGCGTAGCTATACCCTGATCCTTTTCTTTGTGGTGGCCTGCCTGAGCGCGTCGGCGCAAAGGAAATGCGGTACCGATGTGGCGCTGCAGCAGTTGCTCGGCAAACACCCTTCCCTCGCCCGGAAAGTGGAGTCCGTGGAAACGCAGCTGCGGAAAGCCCGGCCGGACAACCGGCTTTTCCGGGTCAACCCCAGGGTCACCATCCCCGTAGTGGTGCACATCGTGCTGCAGAACCCCACCCAGGTGACCGACCAGCAGATCATGAACCAGCTGGCCAGCGTGAACCTCGATTACATTGCCCAGAATTCCGATATCAATAAAGTGCCCGCCGCCTGGCAGGCCATCATCGGCAATCCCGAAATCCAGTTCTGCCTCGCGGTACGCTCCCCGGACGGCGACCCTACCACCGGCATCACCCGTACCACCACCACCCGCTCCTCCTTTTCGATCGAAGGAGCCGCCCGCGACGTGAAGCATAGCTCCACCGGCGGCGCGGACGCCTGGGATCCCACCAAATACCTGAACATCTGGGTATGCTCCCTCACCGACAATTACCTCGGTGTGGCCACCCCTCCGGGCAACGTGTACCCGGCGGATGAAGACGGCGTGGTGGTGCTGCACACCGCATTCGGCAGCACCGGCTCGGCGCGCACGCCTTTTAACCTCGGCCGTACCCTCACCCATGAGATCGGCCACTATTTCGGTTTACGGCACATCTGGGGTGATGACGGCGGCACCTGCAACCAGGACGACGGCGTGGACGATACCCCTCGCCAGGGCGACCAGAACTACGGCTGCCCCAATTTCCCGCTGACGGACGCCTGTACCGCCGCGGCCCCCGGCGTGATGTTCATGAACTACATGGATTATGTGAACGATGCCTGCATGTTCCTCTTTACCACCGGGCAAACCGACCGCATGCGCAACGCGCTGGACGCACAGCGTCTTTCGCTGCTGAGCTCCAACGGCTGCCAGGCGGTGAACCTCAAGGCGCGCGATGCCGGCATCTCATCAATACAACAGCCGGAAGGATACCGCTGCGGCGCCAACCAGTCGCCCGTAGTGACCCTTAAAAACCGCGGCACCAGCGCCCTTACGCAGGTCACCATCCGCTATACCGTCAACAACGGCGCGCCCGTGAGCTTCAGCTGGACGGGCAACCTCGCTTCCCTCGCTGAAACGGGGGTGAACCTGCCCGGGTTGCAGGCGGCGGAAGGCGTGTCTGTTCTGAAAGCTTATACACACCTGCCCAACGGCGCGGCCGACGAACAGCCGGAAAACGATACCAGTACGGTGGAATTCAGCTATTACGCGGCCAAAAACCTTCCTTTCCGGGAAACGTTTGAAGCCGGCGTGTTCCCGCCCGTAGCGTTCAGCCTCCGGAACCCCGACCGCAGTTTCACCTGGGAAAAAGCCACCACCGGCAGCAAAGGCAGCGGCACTTCGGCCATGATGCGCAACCTGGGATACGCGGTGAACGACCAGGTGGACGATCTGATCGGGCCCGTGGTGAATGCCTCGGGTGCGGACTCGGTATGGCTCCGCTTCGACGTGGCGGCCGCCACCACTACTTCCACCACTACGCCCACCAATCCCTGGGATACGCTGGAAGTGCTGATTACGAAAGACTGCGGGGCTACTTTCATCCCCACCGGCTATAAAAAATGGGGCGCCAAACTCATTACCCGGCAAACGCCCACCGGCCAGGAATTTGTGCCCACGGCGGCGGAATGGCGCACCGATTCGGTGGACCTTACCCCCTTCGTGGCCGGCAACCAGGAATTCAGGGTGGTGTTCCGCAATACCTCCAACTACGAGAACAATGTTTACATCGACGATATCAATATTGTAAAGAAGGATATCAACCGGATACTCAACGAAAAAGGTATCCTCATCTGGCCGAATGCTTTCACACGGCAGTTCTTTATCGAGTTCAAAACCTGGCCGGAAGACCTGAAAGGCATCTCGGTATATGACGCGGCGGGCAGGCTGTATTACACCGTGCAACCTGTTGTGCGCAACGGTAACCGCACGACAATTGATTTGGTAAATGCCCTAAATGGTGTTTACTTTGTGAAGTTATTTTACAGCCAACAGGTGAGGACTTATAAAATAGTGAAAGCAAAATGACGACGACTAACGCAACGCCCGGACTTCAGACATTATTGGCAGCACCTTCTCTCGACACGGACATCCGCAGGATAGCTGACAAGATATTACAGGAAGAAAGGCTCACGCAGGAAGACGGCATCACGCTCTTCGAGAAGGGAGATATCGGGCTGCTGGGCGCATTGGCCAACCACGTCCGTGAGCGCAAGCACGGCAACAAAACTTACTTCAACCGCAATTTCCATATTGAGCCTACGAACGTTTGTGTATTTACCTGCAAATTCTGCTCGTACTCCAGGCTCTATAAAAACCGCGAGGAAGGCTGGGAGCTCAGCATCGACGAGATGCTCGACATCGTCAAGAAATACGACGGCCAGCCCGTCACGGAAGTGCACATCGTAGGCGGCGTGCATCCCAAAATGAATCTCGATTTCTTCATGGACCTGATGCGCCGGATCAAGGCTCACCGCCCCGACCTGCACATCAAAGGGTTTACGCCCGTGGAACTGGATTACATGTTCCGCAAGGCGAAGGTCAGCGTGGAAGAAGGCATGCGCATGATGCATGAAGCCGGCCTGCAGTCGCTGCCCGGCGGCGGCGCGGAAATTTTCCACCCGGACATCCGCACGCAGATCTGCCACGACAAGGTGGATGCCGAAGGATGGCTGCACATTCACAAAACCGCGCACAGCATGGGCATGGTCACCAACGCCACCATGCTGTACGGCCACATCGAACAGTACTGGCACCGCGTGGATCACATGGAAAGGTTGCGGCAATTGCAGGATGAAACACACGGTTTCAACACCTTCATCCCCCTCAAATTCAGGAATAAAGACAACGAGATGGCGCACATCCCCGAATCCACGATCATCGAGGATTTGAAAATGTATGCCGTTGGCCGCCTGTATATGGACAACTTCCCCCACATCAAGGCTTACTGGCCGATGCTGGGCCGCAATACCGCGCAGCTTACGCTGTCGTTCGGCGTCAACGACCTCGACGGCACCATCGACGATACCACGAAGATTTACTCCATGGCCGGCTCCGAAGAACAATCCCCCTCCATGAACACCGCACAGCTGGCCATGCTCATCAAACAGGCTGGCAGAACGCCGGTGGAAAGGGATACGGTGTACAACGAAGTGAAGGATTATTCCGGCGTGGTATTTTCAGAAGAAGAACTCGCAGGCTGATAACGGCCGTTCAGAATATTTGTTAAAAGAGGAAAGGCGTTGCTTTTCCTCTTTTCAGTTTTTCCTATCTTCAATGCTCAAAAGCAAAACAAATGATGAATTGTAAAATGATGGCGCCCCTTCTGATCATCTCCAGCCTGTACTTCGCATCGTGCCAGAACCAGCCCGGCACGGGCAACCAGGGCACCGGCGATACGGCGGCCACGGTGAGCACCACTCCTGCCCCTCCTCCGGCAGACAGCGGGCCGGCTTTTAAGAAAGAAGGCGTGTTATCCTTCATCAGCAAAGAGAAAGGAGACACGATCAGCACCATCTCCATTGAAATTGCGGAAACTGACGAAGAGCGCGCCCGCGGCCTGATGGACCGTAAAAGCATGCCCGATTCCGTGGGGATGCTGTTTATTTTCCCCGCTGCCGAAGAACAAAGCTTCTGGATGAAGAATACCTATATTTCCCTGGATATTCTGTATGTAGACAGCAACCTGGAAATTGTATCGATCCAGAAGTACGCCACGCCGCTCTCCGAGGAAAGCCTTCCTTCGTTCAAGAAAGCGCAGTATGTGGTGGAAGTGAACGCGGGGTATACCGATAAGAAGAAGATTAAATACGGGGATAAGATCGCCTTTAAAAAGGACTGATCCCGAAACGATATACACAGAGCGCCGCTTCCATATACGAAGCGGCTTTTTTATGTGCAGTTGCAGCAGGCCGGATGGCTATTGGCACCTTGTGCCGTAGCACGGCCGAAAAGAAGGCATCCCTGTATCCGGTATCGTGCATGCAACGATGGCTAAATGACGGAAACTGAAATGCGATGTTAAACACCCGGTTTCAGCATACATGTAAAAGGGCCGCCCGGTTGGGCAGCCCTTTCTTCTGAACAGATTATTCCCCAGATTTACGGGTTCACCGTAAAGCTGAATGTATTTCTCGCTGCGGGCACTGAAATGCCGGGTGCGGAAGACAGCAGCAGGTCAAGCTTTTTGCTGGCTGTTACCGGGTTGAATTTAACCACAACCACGGCATCGCCGCCACCTGCAGGGATGGTCGCTTTGCCTTTCGGTGTTACAAACGTAAAGTCGGTGCCTTCCACTGCGGTAGAACCGGCTTTAATGGTGTAATCGAAAGTAACGGCCTGTTTGAACCTCGCCGCGGCAGCGGTAATCCGCACGCGGATGGTGTCGTTACCGGTAGTGGCGGTGGGTTTAACCGTTTTTGTGAGCGTAGTGCCGGTCAGGAACCAGTCTACAGGCACAGCCGTTACGTTGAAGGTCATGGTTTTGGCATTTACGCTGGCTTTAACGTCGCCGTCTTTCAGCACCAGCACCAGCTTTTTACCGGCTGCGGTGGGCTGAAGGGTGAAAGCGATTTTGCCGTGGCTGGAATTAGCCGGGATGCTGGCTTGTCCATATGTGCCAACAGGCTGCACGTCCGTGGGCAATACCGCCGTGGTGGTGGTGGTATCCCAGCCGATTTTTGTTTCGGTGCTTACCTGCGCGCCGATCAGCTGGATCAGCGCACTGTCTACCACCGGAGCGTTGGCCGTATAAATGGTTCTTGTATTCACGTTGCCGGGCGGGTTTGAAAACTCTATCACAGAGGGGCCCTTATAGGTGTAATCCTCTTTCTTGCAGCCGAAAGCCATGGTGAGCAACACCATCACACCGCCAGTAATAATTTTAGACTTCATATTCATGCTTTTTCCGGATGATTAATAGTTAGGATTCTGCAGCAGGTTTTTGTTCACGTCCACTTCTGCCTGCGGAATAGGTGCCACCAGTTTATAGTCGGTGTTCGGAATGGTCGTGGCAGCCGATTTTACAATGTCGCGGCCGGTACGCATCAGATCGAACAGGCGGTGGCCCTCGAAAGCCAGTTCTATCCTTCTTTCGCGGAGGATGGCAGCAGTCAGTGCATCACCGGTCAGGCCGGCCAGGGGGGCCAGTTTAACACGGGTATGTACTTTATTCAGGTCATCGAGCGCTTCCACATCTTTACCGCCCTGCATCGCTCTCGCTTCTGCGCGGTTGAGGTACAGTTCGCTGGCGCGGATGAGCATGATGTCGTCGCCGCCCTGGAAAGGTTTGGCGCCGGGCCATTTCAGGCAGGAAAATATCGCCTGGCCGCTCTTGGTCACGGGTCTCAGCAAGGATTTCCAGCGGGGATCATTATCGGTATAATAATCAGCCCGTAAACCGGCACGGGGCGTGATGTCGCCGTACCCGCCCAGGATGGGATGCTTGTAAAAAATCGACTGGATAGCGTCGGAACCAAATGCTTCATATGCTTCGAAGCTCAGCCCGAAAATCATTTCCGGGTGGAGGTTGCCCCATTTGGACATATAGGTGGCGCTGTCTGATACGAATTCCACTTTCAGCTTCGGGGTGTTGAACCCTGTTGCGATCATGCCGATGGCGGTTGTCGCATCTGCTTCGGAGCCGGCCCAGTCGCCACGGTATAATTTCACGCGGCTGTTGAGGGCGATGGCGGCCAGTTTGGACGCACGAAAAGGACCAACGATGCCTGCGGTTACTTCGGATTTGCCGAGGCGGGCAACTGCAGAGTCAAGATCTTTGACGATCTGTGCATATACGGCATCTACTTTCGGGCGGGACGGATAACCGGGGAACTCCGGGTTGGTCACATCCAGCAACGCATCGGTAACGATGGGCACACCGTAGTCGAAGCCGTTCAGGAACCTGGGGTTGCGGGCAAAAGACCGCACCAGGTCGAAGTAGTTGTAAGCACGGATGAAAAACGCCTCACCCATCAGCTGATCCAGTTCTTCTTCGCTGAAACCGCTGGCCCGCGGGCCGTACTTCATGATGAAGTTGCTGCGGAAAATGTTGGTATAGCAGGTATTCCAGATCGCCACCTGCGCACGCGGAGAGTTGTTGGACTCATTCACGAAGCGGTTGGAGTTCGAGGTAGTGATCTCGCCGTTGTCGGACAACACCTCGCTCTGCACGATAAAATCGCGGCCATAATACCCTACCGCGCGCATGCTGGCATAAGCGGAAATAACGGTCGCCTTGATGGCGTCTTTACTTTTGCTCGCCTTTTCCAGGTCGATGGACTCACGCGGATTGGTTTCCAGCAGCTTGTTGCATGATGCCACGCTCGCTGCCGCGCAAATGGATAAAATATATACTGATAATTTCTTCATGTCGGTTCCGATTAAAATGTTACTTGAAGGCCTGCAGTGTACTGTTTGCTTTGCGGATACACACCGAAGTCGCCGGTTGTGCCGTTCAGCAGTTCAGGGTCAAAACCACCATAGTTAGACCAGGTGTGGAAGTTCTGCGCGGTTACGTAAACCCTTGCAGAAGCAGCATGGAACCTGGACAATACGCGTTTCGGCAGGCTGTAAGACAGGGTGATGTCTTTGATACGGAGATAATCTCCTTTTTCATAATACCGGTCAGAAATCGAATAAGCCGAGGTAGTGCCAGGGATGGTGCCGCCGTAGTAAGGTTTGAATACGTCGGTGATATCACCGGGTTTACGCCACCTTCTCCACTGGGAAGCATACTGGTTCCTGTCTACGGTGCTGCCTGCACGGGAAGAGAACAGCTCGTCCTGGTTCAGCAGGTAGTTGCCGCCGGAGTACTGGAGGAAGATGCGGAGCGTAAGACCTTTATAAGTGAACTCGTTGGTGAGACCGCCAAACCAGGTAGGGTCGAGCGTAGCATCGAGGTACTTACGGTCGCGGGCAACAGGCTGGTAGGTGATATTACCCAGGGTATCATACCACATGGGGCGGCCGTCACCGGGGTTGATACCGGCCCATTGCTGGGTCAGGATCGAGTTGATGGGGCGGCCCACGACGATAGCGGTACCGATGTTGTTCTGACCGGGCAACAGCTTGGTCACTTCGTTTTTCACTTTCGTGAAGTTGAAGCGGGTTTCCCAGCGGAAATCGTTGATATCGAGGTTCACGGTTTTCAGTTCGAACTCATACCCTTTGTTACGAAGGCTGCCTACGTTCTGCTGGATGGAGGCGAAACCGCTGGTGATCGGCAGGGGTTTGGTCAGCAGCAGGTTTTTACGGTCTGCGATAAAGTATTCGGTGGTGAACATGATGCGGTTTTTCAACAACGCAATGTCGAGGCCGAAGTTGTAAGAGTGGTTGCTTTCCCAGGTCAGGTCCGGCACGGCCAGCGCAGTGGGCGCGGCGCCGGGCAAACCTTCGTAGGTACCGCCGAGGCCGAAGAGCTGGCGGCTGGGATAGTTACCGATGAGGCTGTTACCGGTTACACCATAAGATGCACGCAGTTTCAGGTCGGAGATCGCTTTCACGTTGCTGAGGAAAGATTCACGGGAAGCTCTCCACATCAATGCCACAGAGGGGAACATACCATAGCGGTTGTTTTTGCCGAAACGGGAAGAACCGTCGCGGCGAAGGGTACCGGTTACGGTATAGCGGTCGTCGTAGGTATAAGAAGCCTGACCGAATCCGCTCAGCATTTTCCAGTCGGTAAAGATGGAGCCCGGATTATCAGGCACCGCCGTAGCGCCGAGCGTGGCGAACTCAAAGCTGGGAACACCGCTACCACCGGCATTCAGGCCGCGCTGTACGTTGTAACGGTATTCACCGCCGATCAAAGCAGACACTTTATGCACACCGTTGAAAATCTTGTTGAAGTTCAGGGTATGGTTGGTCTGCCAGTTCAGGATTTCGGTATTAAAATCGCTTACGCTGCCGGAAGGCGCACCGTCGATCGTACGGGGATCCTGGTAACGGTGCTCTTTCACGTCGCCGTACTCAATATTGACAGTACCGCGGTAAGTGAGGGTAGGCGTAATGGAATAAATCAGGTTCAGGTTACCGAGCATCTTCAGGTTACGCGCGTTGTAATCGTCGAACGTAAACTGTTTCAGCGGGTTGATGTAATAAGCGCCGAACAGGGGCTCGTTAAAGTCGCCGTCTTTGGTGTAGGGTCCGGTGCCGGGCCACAGCAGGATAGCGCCGCGGTTCGGGTTGGAGAAACCACCCGCGCCGGATACGCCGTTCTGTTTGCTCACCGCCGCGAGGATGCCGGTGGATACTTCCAGTTTGTTGCTCACCTTGTGGCTGAGGTTCAGCTTCATGGTACCACGGGTGAAGTCGGAGGCAATTACCTGGCCCTCGAACTTGTGCATGGAACCGGAGAGATAGAACGTCGTTTTTTCGTTACCACCGCTCAGCGCCAGCTCATAGTTCTGGATCTGGCCCTTGCGCATCAGCACATCCTGCCAATCGTATGTAGGCAGCGTGTCGAATTTGGAGGTGCCGAAGGTGCTCTGCAGCCAGTTGTCCGCCGTGGCTTTACCATAGCGGTTCACCTGCGATTCATAACCCAGCTGTACCAGTTGGGGCGTAGTCAGCAGGTCGAGCTCTTTGATCGGACCGTTGAAACCGCCGTAAGCGCCAACGCTCAGGTTGGTTTTACCGGCACGGCCTTTTTTGGTGGTCACGATCACAACGCCGTTGGCCGCCTGCGCACCGTAGATAGAGGCGCTGGCAGGGTCTTTCAACACGTCGATGGACTCGATATCGTCCGGGTTCAGTGCGGAAAGGGCATTGGCGGAGGGGAAGTTACGGGTGTTGTCGCCGGAGTTTACCTGCACCCCGTCGATGATGTACAACGGGTCGTTACCGGCATTGATGGAACCGAGACCACGTACGCGTACGCTCAGTGCGCCGCCGGGAATACCGTTGTTGGCGATTACCTGTACGCCGGACATTTTACCCTGCATGGCACGGTCGAAGCTCTGTACGGGCAGGTTCTGGATGTCTTTGCTTTGTACGGAAGATACGGCGCCGCTCACATCACGTTTGCGTTTTACGCTGTAACCCGTTACCACAAACTCGTCGAGGCTTTTCTGGTCGCTCAGCAGCTTTACCAGCAGCTGGTTACCGGCCGGAACGGCGATGTCCTTCGTTTCATAGCCTAAAAATGAGAATGTCAGGATTTTGGCGTGGTCGGGCACATTGAGGGTAAATGAACCGTCGGCTCCGGAAATGGTGCCTAAGTTGGTGCCTTTAATGCCGATTGTTACGCCGGGGAGGGGTGAGTTGTCTGTCTGATCGGAGACCATTCCCTTGATAGTCCGGCTCTGGGCGAGCGCGGTGGAAAGGCACAATAGCAGACATACTCCTACGAGTAGTAGTCTTCTCATACGCACGATTTAGATTTTTTGTTAGTAATTCAAAAGGTTAATTTCAGGGCGCTAATATACGTTTAACACAAATATAACGAACTACACGTGCGTGTTATATACCCCGTTTGGCGGCAAACAATTATTTCAATTCCTCCATGGTAAAGGATTTCACCCTCCCCTTGTATTTTTCTTTCACCTGCTGAATTTCTTTCTCGATAACTTTATCGGATTTATTCCCCCACGCATTCCGGATAAAACTCAGCAACTGCGCAATGTCCGCATCGGAAAACTCGTCGTTGCTGATGAGGCCGGGCATATCGCCATTGATCTCCGGGGCCTTGTACAACTTTCCGTTTACCTGCACCGGCCCGGTAAGCCCGTACAGGACAATGGCGATGAGCCTTTCCTTTTTCCCGGTAACCAGTTCCGAGTGGTTGAGCGGTGGCGCCAGGGATTGAATCCCCTCCCCGTCTGCCCCATGGCAGGTCTGGCAAACGGTTTTAAAAATGAGGTTGCCGCGGGGGTATTCTTTGAGCAGGGCCTCGTCCATATTGGATTTGCGACGGTTGGCGATATCGGTCAGTACCTTTTTCAGCTGGCGGCGGATAATGAGCGTGGTATCGGGGTTCCAGGCTTCCACGGCGGCCAGCAATTGCGCTTCTTTGTCTTTGACGTTGCTGATCACGGCCCCGGCCATCACTTTGCTGTTGGGATAGGTCTGCCAGGCCTGTTGCAGCAGGCGGGCGGCCGCAGCGGCGTCTGTTTTCCGGAGGGCGGGCAGCACCAGCGTGGCCGTCGGCGCCTGTACGGAGTCGGCCATCAGCTTTTCAAGTGTTTGGGCCACCACAGCCCTGTTTCCGCTATTGATCACAGCGGGCAGCACGGCAATAGCCTGGCTGCGGAGCAACGCATCGGTGGTCTGCTCGAGCAGCGGCTGCACATCGGCCAGGGTCAGCGCATGCAGGCCTTCCAGCGCCCAGAGGGCATGCATGGCGCCAATGGGCTTCGACAAGTCGCGCAGGCGGGCCTGTAAGGCGGGCACCCATTGTTTATCCTGCCCGTCCGCGATCAGCTGCTGCGCTTTGTCGCGCACCCAGCCGTTCGCATCGTCGAGGAAGGCCACCAGGTTACCTGTTATCTTCACGGGTTGCGGGTTGCTTTTGGCGGGCACCACGCGGTAAATGCGCCCGCAGTTGAGCGGCTGCGTCAGCGAGCGGGCGCCTATTTCACCCTTGAGATAAGGCGTGAGATAGGTTTTGTGCTGGATGATGCCGCGGTACATGTCGAGCACATACATCGTTCCATCTGGCCCCAGGTGCAGGTTCACAGGACGGAAGCGTTCGTCGGTGCTGGCGAGGAATTCTTTGCCTTTATAAGCCTGGCGACCTTTGACGGCATATCCGCCGTTGTCGAGAATGTTCCTTTTGATGAGGTTGGCCGAAGGTTCCGCCACAAAAGCGTTGCCTTCGAACGCCGCACCATACAGACCACCGCGATATACCAGCGGGCCGCAGGCGGCCGTGAAATTCACGAGGCGCAGGCTGTCGTCGAGCACGCCTTTCATATAACCCCGGTTCACGCCGGTATTGGGGCGGAGCGGGTATACCTTGTTATCGGGCACGATGTTTTCGTCGTAGCCGTCTACCTTGCGCTGGTTGGGGTTGCCGGCACCCAAACCCGGACTGAAATAATCGCCGAGCAGGTTCTCTGAGTTATTGTTATAGAAGAGGCGGCCGTAACTGTCCTGCGAAATCCCCCACTGCCCGCGGAAGTGGGTCTCTTCCTTCAGCCAGCGGCCACCGTCGTAGCGGTAGCGTTTGTCCGACTTCGCATTGTATATCCAGTTATCCATGGCGCGCAGCAGGCCGTTGGGCTGATGCTCCACGTTGCCGCCGGTGGTAAAGAGCGAATCAACGAGTGTCTTTTTTCCAGCGTGGTCGCCGCTTATCTCGTAATGCCAGAGTTTGGGCGGCTCCGCTACCAGCAGGCCGTTGCCTGCGATGCTCAGCGCCCTGGGCAGCACCAGGGAATCCACGAATACGGTGCGTTTGTCCATCGCCCCGTCGCCGGTGGTATCTTCCAGTATCACGATCCGGCCGTTGCGGGCGTCTTCACCGGTTCCCACCGTGTCTGGCATATAACCGGTCATTTCCGCCACCCAGAGGCGGCCACGCTCATCGAAGGTCATCGCCACGGGCACCACCACCATCGGTTCGGCCGCTACCAGCTGTACGGTAAAGCCGTCTTCCACCTCTATTTTTTCGAGTGATTGCGCAGCCGTCAGCACGGGCGATTCCGCGTACTGCTGCCGTATTGCGAGAGAGTCTGTTGTGCCGTTGTGCTGCCGGTTGTTGCAGGCGCTCAATATTAAGCCTGTCAACCCCCATACTGTCAATATTCTGCCCGTGTTCATAGCCGTAGCATGCAATTATGTAAAATCGATTGAATCGCATTAAAATACTACCCCTAATGCGAATTTTCAAATTTGAAGCGGCTAAAATAAAGCGCCCGGCTGCATTTTTCCGGGTTTTATGACAGGCGGCGGGAATCCTATTCAGAAAAATCTTCTTCTGAATACGCTCTTCAGTTGGGTATACCCGTTCATGAGGTTGCCGGTGAGGAAATTGTCCTTGAGGTTGTTGCGAAGCGTGCTGCGAAGGATGCGTACGACCGTATCTTTTTCCACTTCGCCCGTTTCCTTGACCCGCCGCAGCAATTCGATGGCCACCAGGCCCAGCAGCGCCCCGAACAAAAAGAGGAAGTTCCATTCGTGCAGCTCCACGATGTGCAGGGTTTTGGTCCAGCGGGGGCTCGCCCATTCCGCGTCTATTTTAAGGTGCCGCCCGGTAAAATAATCCGCCAGTATGCCGCCCGCCAGTGGCGCCAGGGCTGAAAACACGGCCGTAACGATGTTCTTGGTGCTGAGGTAAACAATGGCGTCGGCCGTGGGCGCCAGCTTGAGGCCGATGTTGGTTAGCGACAGGTTGATCCCCGCATTGGCGATGCCCATCAGCAGGTGGATCAGCGAAAGCAGCAGCAGATTGGGCCACAGTTGGGAATAGATGCCCACAAAACACCAGGCCACCAGGCACAGTATATATAGCGGGGCCCCGATGGCGATGATGGTTTTGTTACTGTAGCGGTCCGCAAAAAGGCCCCAGATGCGGATGGTAAAAATACTGCTCACCTGGCTCACGATGGTCAGGCCGATGATGTAGGAAAGACCGAGCCCCATGCTTTTCATCATGAACACGGTAAAAAAGGGGGCGGCAATATTGACGGCGAACACCCAGGCGGAATTGAAGAACAGCAGGCGCCGGAAGTTCCCGTCTTTCAACGGCCGCGCCAGCATTTTAAAGATGTTCTCCTTCGGCATGAACCGCTGCGGTTCCGGCGTTTTAGCAAGAAAAGTGGTGCCTGTCAGTCCCACCACGCCGGCCACAATAAACATATATCCATACGCATTCATTTCAAGCGCGGGGTAATAGTGGCGGATATAGTCGAGCCCCAATGCCAGCATCAGGCTCAATACCGCATTGAGCGTTTGCATATAACTGCTGCGCAGGGCGAAATAAGCGCCCAGTGTTTTTTCAGGCACAAGGTCCTTCATCCAGGAATTCCAGCTGGCGCCGGCCACAGCGCCAGAGAGGTAATAAAAAAAGAGGATGGGGATCACCAGTTCGATAGTCATCACACCCGGCGCCAGCAGCGGCAACAGCCCTATGAACAGCAGGGGCAGGCGGGCCAGCACGGCGCAGATCACGGTGATCGCCCGCCGGTTGTTAAAACGGCGCACCAGCCAGATGGCGATCAGCTGGAACATATTGACCATCGTGGGCAATGCGGCAATCAAACCCAACTGCAGGTTATTGGCGCCCAGCAGGATGGCCATGGCCATGATGAAGGCCCCTCCGGTAAGGGTCGTCATGGTTTCCGAAGCCAGCCCGTCTCCTATCACCAGCTTCAGCCCTCGTTTTACATCCTGTTCCGTCAATATTTCGCTGGGCTTCAGATTCATTTTTCAGGTTTTGTAGGATGGGGCAATCTTTGTACCAGCTTGTATAACAACAAAAAAAGCCTTCCGGTTGGAAGGCTTTTTTTACAATTATTTCATTCTGTTTAATTCAGGCTCCGGAAGTCTACCGGCACCAGTTTGCTCACGCCGGGCTCCTGCATGGTAACGCCATAAATTACGTCTACCGCCGCCATCGTCTGTTTGTTGTGGGTCACGATGATGAACTGTGAATTATCGGAGAATTTGCGGATCATATTGGTGAATTTGCCCACGTTCGCATCGTCCAGCGGCGCGTCCACCTCATCGAGGATACAGAACGGCGCGGGTTTGATGAGGTAAATGGCAAACAGCAGCGCGGTAGCGGTGAGGGTTTTCTCCCCGCCGGACAACTGCGTAATGGCCGCAGGGCGCTTTCCTTTCGGTTTGGCGATGATCTCGATGCCGGTATCGGCCAGGTTCGACGGGTCGTTGAGGATCATGTCGCACTGGTCTTCTTCGGTAAAGAGCGCCTTGAACACCCGGATGAAGTTTTCCTTCACCTGGTTGAACGTATCGAGGAATTTCTGGTTGGCGGTGGACTCCACTTCCTGGATGGTGGCCAGCAGGGATTCCTTGGCCGTTACCAGGTCGTTCTTCTGTTCGAGGATGAACTCGTAGCGTTTTTTCATTTCGGTATACGCCTCAATGGCCGTAGGGTTGATCTCACCCATGTTCTCGAGGCGTTTCTTGAGGCGCTCGGCGTTGCCCTGGAGGTCCTCCACGCTTTGCGAGCCGGTGCGCTCTTCATCGAGGATCTCGTCGAGGTTTACTTTGAATTCCACGCTCAGCCTTTCTTTCATGGAGGCGAGCTGCAGTTTCAGTTCGTTCACCTTGTCTTTGATCTGGTTGAGCTGCTGTTCCAGCATGTCGCGCGTTTTCTGCTTGGAGCGCAGGGCGCTTTCGAGTTCCTGGAGGTGGTTGCGGAAGTTGTAGTATTCCTGGTCCTTTTCGTTCACCGCTTTTTCTTCTTCTTCGCGGCGGCGGAACAGTTCCACGAGCCCGTCTTCCGACGCCAGCAGCCGGTCTTCGGCGGCGGCGATGTTGCCGGCCGTGTCTTCCAGCTGGGTTTTATTGCTGGTGATCTGCACGTGCAGGTCACTGAGTTGTTTGCGTTTGAAGTCCAGCTCCTGTTTCAGCCCCTGCACCTTGCTTTGCTGGCGGGTATGCTGGAGGTTCTGGTTGTTGAACTGCACGCTGGCCTGGTTGAACTGCTGCTCCGCTTCCTGTGCGGCGCGGTCGGCGGCCACGATGCTGTCGTGCAGGGCATGTACGCGGTCGTTCAGTGTATCCAGCTCATCCCTTACGCTCGAAATGCTTTGTTCGTTGGCCTGCAGGGAGGCTTCCATTTCGGCGAGGCGTTTGCTGCCCGTTTCGATGAGGTGGTGAAAGTTCTCGATGCGGTTCTGCAGGCCGAACAGCTGGTTGTTGAGCTGGTTCACCTTTTCGCGCATTGCGTTGATCTTGTTTTCGTTGAGCTGGCTGTTGTAGCCCAGCACCTCGTCGTGTTTGGCCTGCAAATCGGCTTTGAGGCTGCTGCACACGCTTTCCAGCCCGCGGATCTCGGCTTCGAGTTTTTCGAGGTTCTTGGCGCGGCCGAGTTTCTTGCCTTCGAAGAGGCCCACGGAACCGCCGTTCATGCTGTATTTGCCCCGGTGGATGCGGCCGCTCTTTTCAGTGATCAGCACATCCTGGTCGGGCAGCTCGGTAAAGTTGAGCGCGGTGAGGTCTTCTGCCACAAACACTTTGCCCAGCAGGTAATTGCCGAGGCCTTTGTATTTGTCTTCGATCTCCACCACTTCGAGCGCAGGCACCGTGCCGGGCGGCGTAAACAGGGCGCCGGCCTGGTGGTTGAACTGGTCGAGGATGAAGAAATTGGCCTTGCCTTTCTTATGCAGGTCGAGCAGGCGGATGGCCTGGATGGCCTCTTCCGCGTTGTTCACCACGTAATAGTTCAGGTAAGGCTCCAGCAGGTTTTCTATACAGGTGCGGTAATCCTCGCGGCAGAAAAAGATGTCGCTGAGGATGGGCGCCTTGTTATTCCATTCGTTGTTTTTCTTGAGGAACTTGATGCTTTCGGGGTAACCCTCCAGGCTGTCCACGAGCGATTTGAGCAGGTCGTACTCGTTCTTTTTCGAATCGAGCTTCCTGTTCTCGTCCACCAGGCGGTCGCGCAGGCCTTCGATCTCTCCCTGCGTAGCGAGGATCTTGCCTTTGGTTTCTTCCTGGAAGCGGATCATTTCGGCCAGCTCTTCCTTGTTCTGTTCGAGGGTGTCCTGGAGACCGCTCTTTTCTTCTTCCAGCTGTGCGATCTGCGTCTGGCGGTTGGCCTTCTCTTCCTGGAGCTGCTGGATGCTACGCTGCAGGTTCTGTACGGAGGTATCGGCCACAGCCACTTTTTTCTCCGCTTCGAACTGCTGGCGCTGCCATTGCTGCTGGTCTTTCCGGAGGTTTTCGAGGGCCAGCTTCTTATCGTTGAAGAGTACTTTCTTTTCGTCGGTCATCTCCTGCAGGGTTTCCAGTTCGTCCTGCATGGATTCGAACACTTCCTGTTCGTCGCCCACCTGCGTTTCGGTGAAGGCGATGGAGTCCGTCAGCCCTTTGAGCTGCCCTTCCGCGTTGTTGAGGAAATCGCTGAGGCTTTTTTCCCTTTCGCGGAGATAGGTCAGCTGCTGGGTAGCGAGGTTCTTGTCGTTTTCCTTGGTGCGGATGGTGGATACGAGCTCGTTGAAAGAGCGCTGCAGCACCTGCAGTTCCCTTTCCTTGGCCACGAAGTGCAGTTTGTCCTGCTCCACCGCCGCTTCGTCCGTAGAGATTTCCGCTTCGATGGCGGCTTTCCGGTCTGTTTCCTGCTGCTGCTGTTCGGTGAGGTCGCGGAAAGTGATGTTAAATCCTTCCAGCGCGGCTTTGGCCAGCTCGATGCTGGCTTCTTTATATTCCTTCTTGATTTCGTAGTAACGTTCCGCTTTCCTGGCCTGGCTTTCGAGGGTTTTGAGGTTGTTATTGATCTCGAACAGGAGGTCTTCTATCCTGTTGAGGTCGCCCTCGGTGGCGTCGAGCTTCGACTTGGCTTCCTTCTTACGGGTTTTGTAGATGGAAATGCCGGCGGCCTGCTCAAGCATGCGGCGGCGGCTGTTTTCCTTGTCTTTGATGATGTCGTCCACCATCCCCAGTTCGATAATGGCGTAGGAGTCCGTGCTCACGCCCGTATCCATGAAGAGGTTGTGGATATCCTTGAGGCGGCAGGCCACGTCGTTGAGGCGGTATTCGCTGTCGCCGTTTTTGAAGAACTTGCGTGTAATCGTAACCGTGGTAAACTCGGTGGGCAGTACATTCTTGGTGTTTTCGAATGTAAGGCTCACTTCGGCCATACCGCTGGCGGAGCGGGTACGGGAACCGTTGAACACGAGGCCGGCCTGGTTCTCCGAACGCAGGTTGCTGATCTTGTGCTCGCCGATCACCCAGCGGATGGAGTCGATGATGTTACTTTTTCCGCAGCCATTGGGCCCAATCACCCCTGTCACCCCTTCGTCGAAGTGGAGCACGGTTTTATCCGCGAAACTTTTGAACCCTTTAATTTCCAGTGTTTTTAAACGCACAGCTTCGAATTACGATTTTATTGAATTCTAAACGCCCGGTTGGCAAAAACAGGCAACTGCTTTCTTTTTCCGGCCGCCAAAGATAAACGAAATAAGTTGATATCAGTATGCCGGGGTCGCCGCCGTCAGGTGAGGCAGGCAGGCTCTCAGATATGGCAACACACTGCATTCTACGGTAAATTAAAAGAGAACGTATAATATTTAGTATTTACTTATACACACTTGGGGATAATTTATTCACTTTCATACGGTAAAAATCTGATAATCAACAAATAAAAAGTTTTACTTTAACCATCGCTTGATTGTCAGAATCATGCCCGGTATGTCTTAATTTTGCTCCTAATGCAAGATCGTTGGTTCAAAGAAGCGAAAGCCTTTATTTTCAGTTATCATTTCAGCAACGGACTTCGTACCACCCTGAGTGTTGTTGTCCCCTCCGTTATTTTTGCCGCCATCGGCCACCTGACCACAGGTATCGCCATATCGATGGGGGCATTGTGCACCGCTCTGGCCGATGTGCCAGGCACCATCCTGCATAAACGGAACGGCCTGCTCATCAGCACCGTTCTCATTTTCCTTACCGCGCTCGGCACCGGCCTGCTGCTGCCCCATACCGTGCTGCTCACCGTCTGGGTAGCCCTCTGCAGCATGTTTTACAGCATGCTGCTCATTTACGGCAACCGCGGGGGCAACATCGGCATCGGCGGCCTGCTGGTGATGGTCAGCATCATGGCGGAGAGTTATGTGTCGTGGCAGATGGCCGTGCATGTGGCGCTGCTCACCCTCAGCGGCAGCATCTGGTATTCCCTGCTGGCCCTCCTGCTCTGGCAGATACGGCCCTACCTCACGGTGCAGCAAACACTGGGCGACTGTATCCAGCAAACGGCCCGGTACCTCCGGCAACGCGCCGATTTTTATAACCCGGCCCTCGATATCACCGATAGTTACCGCGACGTGCTGGCGCAGCAGGTAGTGGTGAACGAAAAACAGGAAGCCGTGCGCGAGCTGCTGCTCAAGATGCGCAGCGCCCAGCAGGGCACCACCAGCATCAGCAAAAGCATGGTGCTGATTTTCCTCGACCTGGTAGACATGTACGAGCAGATCACCGCGTCCCAGATCGATTACACCTCCCTGCAGCAACGTTTCGCCGGCACAAAGGTGATCTCCACGCTCCATCATACCATCCAGCAGTTCGCCGAGGAGCTCGACAATATCGGCATCGCCGTGTCCGCCGGCCAGCGCTCCATGCCCAAGGTGAACCTGAAGCTGGAACTGGAACGGTCGCGCCGGGAGTTCAAGGATTACCAGGCCACGCTGCCCACCCTCAAGGAGCGCGCGGACCTCATCGCTTTCGAAAGCATCTTCGACAACCTGCAGCACATCACCCAGCGTATCTACAACATGCACCGCCTCACCCGGCTGGAGCGCGTCAAGGATACGACGTTCGACCACCAGCTGGAGCTGTCGAAGTTCACCACCCGCCAGCAGTACGACATCACCACCTTCCGCAACAACCTCACCTTCAAGTCGCACATCTTCCGGCATGCGGTACGCACCGGGCTGGCCATGGTAGCGGGCTTGTTGCTGGGGCACGCCCTCCAGCTGAGCAAAACCTACTGGATACTGCTCACCATCGTGGTGATCATGAAGCCGGGCTTCAGCCTCACCAAAACGAGGAGCTACCAGCGCATCCTCGGCACCATCATCGGCGCGTTCTTCGCGGCGGGCATTTTATACCTCACGAAAGACGATACGGTCATCTTTTTTGTGATGCTCGTCTGCATCCTGGGCGCCTACAGTTTCCAGACGTACCACTACGTCACCAGCGTGGTGTTCATGACGCCTTTCATCATCTTCCTGCTGCACTTTCTCCATCCCTCCGACTTCGACAACGTCAAACAAAGGGTGCTCGATACCGTGCTGGGCGGCGTGATCGCTTTCGGGTTCAACTACATTTTCTGGCCCAGCTGGGAATACCGCTTTTTACCGGAGTACATCCTGAAAAACATCGCGGCCAACAAACAATACCTCACGCAGGTGATGAACCTGTACACCGATAAGCCCTTCAGCCTGTTCGCTTACAAACTGGCGCGGAAAGACGTGCATGTGACCACCGCCAACCTCACCGCGGCCTTCCAGCGCATGTTGTCGGAGCCCAAGAGCAAACAGAAATTCGGGTCGGAGCTGTATCACTTCGTGGTGCTGAGCCATTCCCTGTCGTCGCACATCGCGCAGCTTTCCGCGTACGCCCTGCAGCACCAGCTGAAATACAAACGCCCGGAGTATAAAGACATCCTGCTGTACCTGCTCACCGTGATGGACCAGATCGAACAGTTCGTGAGCGTGGGCGGGTTTATCCCGGAACACCCGCTGCCGGCGGCTTTCAATGCCCTGGAAGAACGCCTCGAGCACCTGCTCCACGTGCGGCAGGAACAGATCAATAACGGGCAGGGCCACACGCAGGAACGGGAAGAGATGCTGGAGATCAAACACGTGCGCGACCAGTTCCACGCGCTGCATACGGTGATGAAAGACATGAAAAAAGCCGCAGTGCATGGTGCGGCTATTACAGAAAGTTAAAGCAGGGCTTATTCTTCCGCGATGATACAGAACTGGTCGGTTACCGGGTTGAGGAACCGCAGCAGGTGATCGAAAAACGCCGGCCCGTACTGCGCATAATAAGGGAGGAAGTTTTCCTTCCTTTCCTGCAACGAGTTACCGGGGAACAGCCGCGCTTTCAGCTGGTTGATCTGCTCCGCCTGCCATTCGAATTTCTTTTTTTCCGCCCGCAGGAACTTGTGCTCCAGCTTGCCGATGGATTTGATGGCCCGGCTCTTTTCCGCATTGGTGGTGGCTACCAGGGTGATGTCGATCGACTTCGCCTTTTCTTCAATCGCGCTGAACAGTTTTTCAATGGCGGCGTATTCTTCCCGCAGCACCAGCGCCGCGTTCGTATGCTCATGCACGTACCGGTTGATGAGCAGCCCCGTGTCTTCGAAAAGCCCGTCGGTTTTGATGCCCAGTTTCTGCTGGCGGTCGTGCTGGTCCTTATTGATCCAGAGAAACGAATTCCGGAGCAAAATTACCGGGTACGGCACCTTGTGATGACGGAAGAGGTCTTTCAGTTCGAGCCAGTACGCCACTTCCCCGCCGCCGCCGATAAAGGCGATATTGGGCAGGATGGTTTCCTGGAGGATGCCGCGGAGGATCACATTCGGGCTGAAACGCTCCGGATGCTCATATAATTCTTTTTTTAATTCCTCCCCGGTAAACGACAACGAAGTGTGCAATATTCTCCACAGTTCCCCATCCTTCACGATTCTTTGTCGTATATTGCGGTCCAGATAGAAAAGATTTATTTCCCTCGGGTTAGCCTGCACTTTATAATGCTCAGACAAGTTTGCGATGGTTTTGCTGACGATCGCCTCGGAACTTTGCCGCCAAAGCTCCTCTTCCATCACCGGTATCAACTGCTGCTTGAAGGCAGGATTGTCCGGTATCAGCACAACCAGTCCGTAACAGCCGAAAAGATCGTTTACGAGGCTCAATGTCGCTTCCTGAATGTTCGAATGCCCCAGATAGGCTTTCTTCAGCATTTCCAGTAATTCCGGCGCGTGCGGGGCATACCCGATACTGTTGCCGATCTGTTCAATCAGGGTTTCAAGCCCTTTCGTTTCCATCCGGCCCACCGCCCCGGTCTGTTCCGTATTCCAGGTCAGCTTGCCGCCGTCCAGGAAAATGGAGCCCAGTTCGTCGAGATCGGCGTCTTCGCTGCCCATGTAATAAACCGGCACGAAATGTTTGTCAGGGTATTGTCGCTGCAGGTCCTGTGCCAGCTTGATCGTCTGGAGGATTTTATAGACGAAGTAGAGGTACCCGGTAAAGATATTGGGCTGATGGGCGGTACAGACGGTAAAGGTATTGGTGGCCTGCAGGAGCCCGATATTGGCCCTTACCTCCTCCCTGATCTCTATGCCTTTATATTGATGATAGAGGGCGTCTGCCAGTATGTCGCGGCGCAGCGGCTGTTCCGCCTTGAGCAGCATGGCCCTTTTGAAGTCCGGCTGCAGGGGATTGTATTCGTAGAACGAACGGAGCGGTTCCCGGCCTGTCAGGAAGTCGGCAATCAGCGGGCTGAAATAGCCCGTGTCGGCGATCGGCACATGGTAACAACTGAGCGGCGCGGTGATGTTAGCGGTTATATTGTTGGTCACTAATGCAAAATTTGAATGCACGAAGATAAATCAAATACGAATCGGGAAAACGAATAAAGGATGAAGGGATGAATTTACATATTTCAAACAAACCGATATTACCATTTATCACAATTCGTAGCGTGTTTGGGCCGAAGCGTGCCGGATTAATTGGCAGCTAATTTGCAAATATTAAATATCCTGTGAGTGCATGTGAACTCCCCTGTTTGTACCCTTATTGCTAAATTTTTAAAAACAGTTACTCTTATGAAGATTGCGTACATTTCATCTTACTATCCGCGTGAATGCGGTATTGCTACTTTCACCGAACACCTGATCAGTGCCGTCGGTCTTGTGGAAGAAGCGCCTGAAGTGAGCGTTATAGCCATGAACGACGATGGACAGACGTATGAGTATCCCCCCGAGGTTTCCTTCACCATCCGGCAGCAGCACATGCGCGACTATCTTGCCGCCGCGGAACACATCAATAGCAGCGGTACCGATATGGTGGTACTGCAGCATGAATTCGGCATTTTCGGCGGCGAAAGCGGCATCTTTATTTTATCGTTGCTGGGTAAGCTGAAAGTACCCTATATCGTTACATTCCATACGGTATTGAAAGAGCCTTCCTTCCTGCAGAAAACGATCGTCAAGGAGATCTCGCGCCATGCTTCGCGCGTAGTGGTGATGAGCCGCCTGGCCACTCGTTTCCTCGATGAGATTTACGACGTGCCGGAAGATAAAGTGATGCTCATCCCCCACGGCGTTCCCGACTTTGAAAAGCTATCGATACAGGCGGACGTGCTGCCTGAGACCCTGCGGAACCGCAAGGTGATTTTCACGTTCGGTTTGCTAAGCCGGAACAAAGGCATAGAAACCGTCATCCGTGCATTGCCGCAGGTCATCAGCCGCCATCCCGATGTGCTGTACGTTGTGGCGGGAAAAACACATCCTGCGGTATTACGCCACGCCGGTGAGGAATATCGCAACAGCCTGCGGGAAATGATCACCGAAGCCGGCCTGGACAATCATGTTTTATTTGTCGATAAATTTCTGACGGAGAACGACCTGTTCGCCTACCTCCGCCACAGCGACGTGTACATCACGCCGTACCTGAGCGAAGCACAGATCACCAGCGGCACGCTTACCTACGCCATGGGCGCCGGGGCGGCCGTTATATCCACTCCCTACTGGTACGCCCAGGAACTGCTCGACGAAGGCCGCGGCCGCCTCTTCGGCTTCGCGAAATTCGACGAGCTGGGAAACATCCTCAACGAATTGCTGGACAATCCCGAAGCCCTGCTCGCCCTGCGCAGCCGCTCGCTCGAATACGGCCGCGAACTGCAATGGAGCCGTATGGGCGCCCGCTATTACCAGCTGGCCAAAAAAGTGCGCAACACACCGAGGCCTGCTTCGGTGAACCATCCGCGCACCCTGCCCGACCCCTCTTTTTTACCGCCGCTCAACCTGTCGCATATACGCCGCCTTACAGACGATACCGGCATCGTACAGCATGCGAAATACGGTATCCCCAACCTGAAGGAAGGTTATTGCGTGGACGATAACGCCCGCGCACTGATGATGACCGTAATGGCCCACCAGCACCGCAAGTCAAAAGACGCGCCGGCGCCGGAACTGCTGCCGGTATACCTCAGCTTCATCCATTACATGCAAACGCCCGACGGTAATTTCAGGAACTTCCTGAGCTTCAGCCGCCAGTACCTCGACGAAGTGGGTTCCGAAGACTCCTTCGGCCGTACGGTATGGGCGCTGGGTTATCTCATCCGTTTCGCCCCCAACAATTCCTACCGCGAATTCGCGCTGGAACTGTTCCATCATTCGCTCCACCACCTCGAGGCCCTGGAGCACCTGCGCGGCCGCGCCAATGCAGCCATCGGCCTTTGCCATTACCTGAAAGCCTGCCCGTCAGACGAAGGGATACTGGCCCGCCTGCTGACGCTGGTGCAGCCGCTGATAACAGCCTGGGAACAGAACGGGACGGAAGACTGGCAGTGGTTCGAAAAGTCGATGACCTACGACAACGGCATCCTGCCGCTGGCCATCCTGCACGTAGCGGAGATCACCGGAAAGGAAGAGTTGAAAACAACGGGCCTGCAAGCCCTCCGTTTCCTCGAAAGCACCACCATGACGCAGGGTTACTTCTGCCCGGTGGGCAACGAAGGCTGGCTCTGTGAAGGCGGCGATTGCCCGATATTCGACCAGCAAGCCCTCGAAACCATGGCCATGGTATTGCTGTACCAGCAGGCACATGCGGTCACCGGCGAAGCCGCGTACCTGAAAAAGATGTTCACCTGCTATAAATGGTTCACGGGCGAAAACGTGCTGCGCGTATCACTGTACGACAATGAAACGCACGGCTGCTGCGACGGCATCTCCCCGCATGGCCTGAACCGTAACCAGGGCGCGGAAAGCACGCTGGCGTACTTTATTTCGCACCTGGCCGTGCTGCAGAGCTGCGAGGCCATCCCGCGCGTGGAAAAACCGGTGAAGACCGCCATTATTTCCACATCCGCCGTGAGCAAAATCAGTTAGGTAATCATGAAGATCGCAATACTCTCTCCCGTAGCCTGGCGCACGCCGCCGGTGCACTACGGGCCCTGGGAACAAATGGCCTCGAATGTAGCGGAGGGCCTGGTGAAGCGCGGCTGGAACGTAACGCTGTTCGCCACCGCCAACTCCCTCACCGCCGGTACATTACAGGCCATTTGCCCGGAAGGGTACGAAGAAAACAGGGAGCTCGACGCGAAGGTGATGGAATGCATGCATATCAGCCTGCTGATGGAACAGGCGCAAGAATACGCCCTTATCCATAATCACTTCGACTTCCTGCCCCTCACTTATTCACGGCTGATATCAACACCCATCGTCACCACCATTCACGGTTTCTCCTCCCCGAAAATCATCCCGGTGTACGAGCGTTACAACGACGTAGGGCACTATGTGTCCATCAGCAATTCCGACCGCAGCAGCCGGCTGCGTTATGCGGCTACGGTATACAACGGCATCCATTCCGCAGACTTCAGCTTTAACGACCAGCCGGAAGACTATCTCCTGTTTTTCGGCCGCATCCATCCGCACAAAGGCGCGGCTGACGCAATTGCCATTGCCCGCAAAACCGGCCACCGGCTGATCATCGCGGGCATCGTGCAGGACGAAGCATACTTCAACGAACAGGTAAAGCCACACATCGACGGGGAACAGATTTCCTACATCGGCCCGGTAGGCGGCGATGCGCGCAATAAACTGCTGGGGCGCGCCAAGGCGCTGCTGCACCCGATTTACTTCGAGGAGCCTTTCGGATTAAGCGTGGCGGAAGCCATGATGTGCGGCACGCCAGTGATCGCTTACAAACGCGGTTCCATGCCCGAACTGATCAGACATGGGGAGACAGGCTTCCTTTCCGGCGCATTGGACGAAGCGGCAACGTTCGTTTCCGCCCTGCCGCAAATCAGCCGCAAGGCATGCCACGATTGGAGCATGGCGCAGTTCAGCGTACAGAAAATGGTGGACGATTACATTAAAGTGTATGAACAGGTGCTGATGAAAACGGTCAGCCTTCCCTAGCCTTATCCCTCCTTCACTTTTTCCAGCAGTTGATCCAGGTGCACCGTGGCGAAGGTAGACGCATAGTCTGACAGCCCGTACGGGATGATCAGCTCGTTGCCGTGTATCATCGAGCCGCAGGAGTACAGCACATTGGGCACGTACCCTTCGCGCTCGTCTTTATTGGGGATCACGAGCGGTTCTTTCAGGCGGCCGATCTCTATTTTGGGATCCTCGAGGTCGAGCAGGGTGGCGCCGAGGCAATAGGTGCGCATGGGCCCTACGCCGTGCGTGATCACCAGCCAGCCTTCCGGCGTTTCGATCGGTGAGCCGCAATTGCCGATCTGCACGAACTCCCAGGGATATTTGGGGGTTTGCAGTATTTCAGGATTCTCCCAGATGTTGATCTTGTCCGAATACATGATGTAGTTGTTGATACCGTCGATGCGGCTCATCATGGCGTAACGGCCGTTGATCTTGCGGGGAAACAGCGCCAGGTTCTTGTTCTGCGCGCCCTCGCCGTACAGCGGCATGATCTTGAAATGGTAGAAATCCTTCGTCTGCAGCAATTTGGGCTGGATGGTGATACCGTCGAATGCGGTGTAGGTGGCGTAATACGTAACGCCGCTCGTATCGCCCGTATAGCGCACGAAACGGGCATCTTCGATCCCCCTGCTTTCCGCTTCGGAGTACGGGAATATCACCCGGTCGGAAATATCGGTATCGAGAGAAAAATTGATCTCGTAGTAAGAATCCGCCAGCCAGAGCATGCGCTCCAGGTTACGCTTCAGCAGGTGGTCCACCTGGTAGCGCTGTTGCATTTCGCGGATCACTTTTTTCAGCTGCGTGTATTCGAAGGTGTCCGGCAGGCCGTTGCTCACCTCGCGGATAACGGAATCCGGCAGTTTGATGGAAACGGCATTCTGGAAGAACACGTTTTTGTGATAAACGGTGTTGCGGATAATGTCCGGTTCGTCCACATAATTCCCCGCCGGCACAATGGTGATCTCGTTGTTTTTGTCGATGGTTCCCCGGCGGAAAACGATGGACGATATATGCCCCTCGCCTACCGCCCGGAAACTCATGATCACACGTTTTTCTCCTTCTTCGAGGCCGCTCTGGTCAATGTCTTCCACCATGGAAGGATTGAAAAAGGCGGCGGACTCGATGGAGAATTCGTTGGTATGAAAAGAACCGATGAGGAGTTTCCTCCGGAAATCGAGCTCTTCGAAGTCGATCTTGAGCGCCGTGAAAAGATTCCGCAGTTTGTCTGCATGGCGCTCGAAGATGCGGGTAATATTGCGATGCCGCTTTGAAAAGTCGCGCAGAATAGGGGTGATACTGATATTCACTTCCTCGTCCGTCATTTCCATCACCCTGAGGATAATGCCTTTCGCCCGCGCATCGCCGTTGTAGAAAAACCTTGCTACCACGCGTTTCAGGTCGGGCACTACCTTGATCTTTTGCCTTTCAATAGATAACCGCATATCCCGTAATTTTTGTTAACCGTTGTTACCCGAGGCACTGGAAGCCATCAGGGAGTATAGCTCCTTTCTTCACAACAACAATGCCATCCTTGACGGTGTATTTTTCAAAGTCGCCGTCTTCCAGGTGCTTGCCGCCGTTGATGCGCACATCATTGCCGATACAGGCGTTTTTGTCGATGATCGCATTGTTGATGTAACAGCGATCACCGATGCCGATGGGCGGGCGGCCCTTGCTGCGGGCATTGTTGATCTCGTCGAGCGTCTGGTAAATGTCGTTGCCCATCAGGTAGCTGTTGCTGATGGTGGTGCCCTTCCCTATCCGGGTGCGGATGCCCACCACGCAGCGCTCGAGGCGGCTGGCGTTGATGATGCAGCCGTCTGCGATCACCGTTTTTTCCAGCGTGGTGCCCGATATCTTGGCCGGCGGCAGCATGCGCGCACGGGAGAAGATCGTTTTGTGGTCGTCGAAGAGGTTGAACTGCGGGATGTCGTCCGTGAGGCCGAGGTTGGCTTCGAAGAACGAAGAAATGTTCCCGATGTCCGTCCAGTACCCTTCGTACTGGAAACTCAATACTTTCCGCTCGGAGATGGAGTTGGGGATGATTTCCTTCCCGAAGTCCGTCGATTCCGGCTGGCCGGTGAGCAGGTCGAACAACAGCTGGCGGTTGAAGATGTAAATCCCCATGGAAGCCAGGTAAATACGGCCTTCGCGCTGCATTTCAGGGCTCACTTCGCTCGACCAGTCGGGCAGCAGTTCCTTTTTCGGCTTTTCGATGAAAGCGGAGATGAAACTGTTCTCGTCCGTTTTCAGGATGCCGAACTCCGTCGCCTCCCGGCCGTGCACGGGAATGGTGGCGATCGAGATATCGGCCCCTTTGTCGATGTGGTTCTGGATCATTTCCCGGAAATCCATCTGGTAGAGCTGGTCGCCGGACAAAATGAGGGCGTACTCGAACTCGAAGTTTTCAAGGTGCCGCATGATCTGCCGCACGGCATCGGCCGTGCCCTGGAACCAGGTGGGGTTGTCCGGCGTCTGTTCCGCCGCCAGTATGTCTACGAAAGCCTTGCTGAAATGACTGAAGTGATAGGTGTTTTTGATGTGTTTGTTGAGCGACGCGGAATTGAACTGCGTCAGTACAAAAATCCGGTGCAGGTCGGCATTAAGACAATTGGATATAGGAATATCCACCAGCCGGTACTTACCGGCAACGGGCACTGCAGGCTTGGAACGGCTGCGGGTTAAGGGATACAGCCGCGTTCCGGCACCTCCTCCGAGAATGATTGAGATCACTGCATTAGACATAACGTTATCATTTATTTTAGGCTGGTATACATATTCAGGTACTCACGCGCCGCTTTATTCCAGGAGTGGTCAAGCTGCATCACTGTTTTCCTGATTTTCGAGAATTTGGTTTTGTTGCCGTACAGTTCGAGGCCCCTGCCGATGGCATGCACGATGTCGCCCGCAGTGGCATGGAAAAAGCGGATGCCGAAGCCCCCTTCGTCACCGAAGTCGCGCACCGTATCGATCAGTCCGCCGGTGGTGCGCACCACGGGAATGGTGCCGTAGCGCATGGCGTACATCTGGTTCAGCCCGCAGGGCTCCACCCGCGAAGGCATCAGCAAAAAGTCTGCCCCGGCGTACAGCTGATGCGATAAAGTTTCGTTATAACCGATGAACACATTGAAATTCGCGCCGGCATACTGTTTCGCCTGCTGCAGCATCCATTCCGTATGTGCGTCGCCGCTGCCCAGCACCAGGAAGTTGAGGCCGCCGGGATGTTCCGCCAGCGAACGGCCGATCACTTCGGGCAGCAGGTCGGCCCCTTTGTCGCCCACCAGCCTGCCGATAAAAACAAACAGCGGCAGGTCCGGGTTGAGACTAAATGTTTCGCATAAACGAAGTTTGTTCGCTTTTTTCCCTTTCGTGACGTCCTTGACGGCGAAGCGCGCTTCGATCATTTCGTCGGCCGCAGGGTTCCACACTTCGTCGTCGATGCCGTTGAGGATGCCGGTGGCTTTGTGCCGCTCCATGTTCAGGAGGGCTTCGAGGCCGTTGGCGTTGCCGAACAGCTCTTCCATATAACTCGGCGACACGGTATTGACACGCCAGGCGCTTTTGATGGCCGCGGCCAGCGGGTTAATGGCGCCGTTCCAGTCGAGTATGCCGCTTTTCCAGAGGTCGAACGACGGGATGAGGTATAACTTGTCCCAGCCGAACTGCCCCTGGTATTGGGCGTTATGAATGGTGAGCACGGTGGCGATGTGCTGCAGCCGTGCGTATTTGTAACCGTATTTGACCAGGAAGGGTATCATCCCGGTGTGATGATCGTGGCAATGGATCACGTCGGGCTGGTGCTGCCATTCGTTGAGCCAGTCGAGCACCGCGATCTGGAACCCCAGGAAACGTTCCGTATCGTTGGGGTAACCGTATACGCCTTTGGTGTCGAGCAGGCCGGGAATATCCACCTGGTAGAGGTCAAACCCCAGCGCATTGGTGCTTTCTTTCCAGATATTGAAATGATACCATTCGTGCCCCACCCACAGGCCGCCCTGATGCACCAGGTCGAAAGTGTGTTTTTCCCGGAATGGGGTACTATATGCCGGCATCACTACTTTGGCGATGGCGCCTGCCTCGCGCTGGTATTTGGGCAACGCGCCCGCCACATCTCCCAAGCCTCCGACCTTTGCCGCGGGGTAGCATTCCGCGCTTACGTGTAAAATCTCCATACTGTCCTATTCGATTATAATTTAACCCGGAAAATTGAGAAAAGGAAACGAAAGTGCGAAAAAGTTATTTTTTTTTCGCTGAAAAAAACCGGCAAATACATCTGGATAATTTACATGTTATAAAAACCACGCATACACGCCCGAATTGCCGTTGTTCTTTCCCGATAACCCCTGTCACGGCAAAACATCCTGCCTGATTTTCCGGTGGGCATTACCGGGCGTCCGCTATCGATTGGCCGGCCACTGATGACAGCATCCTCCCGCTTTTTCCCGCTTGATGCACGGAAAATACCTGCTGCCGGTCAGTGACAACGGCAAAAACAGCCCTGCGGTAAATTCCGGCACCATCAATGTCAACGGGGCGGCCTGCGTCAAACAGGATACAAATCCTCTCCCCTTTCGGGACGGGGAACCGGCAGGCCCGGCATCGTTTCCTTTTTTGGGGCCCGGTATGGCGATTGGCCTTCATATTGTGCGCAATTGGCCTGAAATCGTTGCTGCTATTGTTTTTCCTTAGGATGTCCCACAGATATCCCACTGATGACCCACTTGTGAGCCACAGATGTTCCACATCTTAAAAGATGTGGAACATCTGTGGGACAGCAGTGTAATAGTACTGTTTTGTTTGTGAGAAGGCATAAAAATTCACCTAAAGCAGAAACGGGAATGGGATAGGTGCGCACCGGGGAATGAGTATTCAACAGGGAGAATGTCTCCCCGCATTCATTAATTTTACGGTATGCATTTCGGACGCATAGAAACAGCCCAGCTGAACGATATCGATTTCAAACTGCCTGCGGAACCGCTTTTTAACAAGGAGGTGCTCAGCGGGAAGCGTGTGCCGGCCCCGGCCGTGTACATGGGCTGCCCCAAATGGGGGCAAAAGGAATGGGTCGGCAAGATTTACCCGAAGGGCACCAAAGAGAAGGATTTCCCGAAAGAATACGTGAAACACTTCGGCACGGTGGAGCTGAACGCCACCCATTACCAGATCTATGGCCCCGAGACCATCCGGAAATGGGCCGCCGTAGCAGCCGGCCGGAATTTCAGGTTCTGCCCGAAGGTGCCCCGGCAGATCAGCCATTACAGCGCCCTCGGCGCCGATGCCATATTGCCCACCGCCGCCTTCCTGGAGGGCGTACGGGCACTGGAAGGGCAGCTCGGGCCCATTTTCATGCAGATGAGCGATAAATTCGCGCCCGGGCGCAAAAGCAGCCTGTTCAACTACCTGGCCACCCTTCCCACCGACCTTGCTTTTTTCCTGGAGGTGCGGCACCCCGACTGGTTCAGCGACCCCGGCCATAGCCACGACCTCTTTCATACCCTCCGCAACCTGGGCATGGGCGCCGTGATCACCGATACGGCCGGCCGGCGCGACTGCGCCCATATGCACCTCCCCGCTCCGCGCGCTTTTATCCGGTTCGTGGGCAACAGCCTCCATCCCACCGACTATACCCGCATCGACGACTGGGTGAACCGCATCGCCTACTGGCTGGAACAGGGGCTGGAAGAATTGTATTTTTTCCTTCATATGCCCGACGAGGCGCATACCCCCGAGCTGGGCGTATATTTTGCGGACCAGCTGAATGCCCGCTGCGGGCTGCAATTGGGGAAACCGGCGTTCGTAAATCACAATACCCTCTTTTAAGCTTCCGGTTTATATATTATTTTCGCCCTCATGATCAAGCGTGAAATGCTGATGCAACTCGGCCGGCAATTGCAGGGAGAGTTGTATTTCGATGATACAATGCGAACACTCTATGCCACGGATGCTTCCGCCTATCGCGAAATGCCCCTGGCAGTGGCCATACCGGAGAACGAAGAAGATATCAGGACTCTTATCCGCTTTGCCCGTGAACACAAAACCTCGCTCATCCCCCGTACCGCGGGCACCTCGCTGGCCGGGCAGGTGGTGGGCAGCGGGATTGTGGTGGACGTGTCGAGAACGTTCACCCGCATCCTGGAAATCAACACCGCCGAAAAATGGGTGCGCGTACAGCCCGGCGTTATCCGCGACGAGCTGAACCTTTTCCTCAGGCCCCATGGCTTCTATTTCGGCCCCGAAACCTCCACCGCCAACCGCGCGATGATCGGTGGCATGGTAGGCAATAACTCCTGCGGCTCCAACTCCGTGGTGTACGGCAGTACCCGCGAGCACCTGCTGGAAGTGAAAGCCCTGTTGAGCGACGGCTCGGAAGCCACGTTCAAAACCCTTTCGCCCGACGAGTTCCACGCCAAATGCGAGGCCACCGACGGCAGCCTCGAAACCGCCGTGTACAAACAGATGCGCAGCATCCTGGGCAACGCGTCGAACCAGGAAGAGATACGCCGCGAATTCCCGAAACCTTCCATCATGCGGAGGAATACGGGGTATGCGGTAGACCTCCTGCTGGAAACCGCACCGTTCACGGCCGGCAAGGAAGACTTCAACTTCTGCAAACTGATCGCCGGCTCCGAAGGCACCCTCGCCTTTCTCACCGAGATCAAGCTCCATATCGATCCCCTGCCGCCCCGCGAAACGGGGCTGCTGTGCATTCACTTCAACAACGTCGACGAGTCGCTGCGCGCCAACATCGTCGCCATGCGCTACAAACCCAGCGCCAGCGAGCTGATCGACCACTTCATCCTCGAATGCACGAAAGACAATATCGAGCAGCGCAAGAACCGCTTCTTCGTGCAGGGCGACCCCGGCGCCATCCTCGTGGTGGAATTCTGCCGCGATACCCGTGAAGAAATCACCGCCATCGCCGGCCAGCTGCAACGTGAGCTCGAAGCCACGGGCCTGGGTTACCACTTCCCGCTCCTCTTCGGCGACGACACCAAAAAGATCTGGACGCTCCGCAAAGCGGGCCTCGGTTTGCTGAGCAACCTGCCAGGCGACGAAAAAGCCGTGCCGGTGATCGAAGACACGGCCGTGGCGGTGGAAGACCTTCCCGACTTCATCGCCGAGTTCAACCTGATACTGAAAAAATACAATCTCTTCGCCGTGCATTACGCCCACGCGGGCAGCGGCGAAATACACCTCCGCCCGATCATCAACCTGAAAACGGTGGAAGGCAACCAGCTGTTCCGCACCATCGCGGAAGAGATCGCCACGCTGGTAAAAAAATTCAACGGCTCCCTCAGCGGCGAGCATGGCGACGGGCGCCTGCGCGGCGAGTTCATCGCACAGATGATCGGCCCGCGTAACTACGAACTGCTCCGCCAGGTCAAATACACCTGGGACCCGGAAAACATTTTCAATCCCCACAAGATCGTAGACACGCCGTCGATGAACAGCATGCTGCGGTACGAGCCCGGCAAAAAAGCGCCCGACCTGAAAACCGTGTTCCACTTCCCCGAGCAGACCATCCTGCAGCACGCGGAGCAGTGCAACGGTTCCGGCGACTGCCGCAAAACGCACCTCAGCGGCGGCACCATGTGCCCCAGCTACATGGCCACCCGCAACGAAAAGGATACCACCCGCGCCAGGGCCAACATCCTGCGCGAGTTCCTGACGCATTCCACCAAGGAGAACAAGTTCGATCATAAAGAAATCTACGAGGTGCTCGACCTCTGCCTGGCCTGCAAGGGCTGCAAGTCGGAATGCCCGAGCAACGTGGACGTGGCCAAACTGAAGATGGAGTTCCTCCAGCATTATTACGATGCCAACGGCGTGCCCCTGCGCACCTGGATGATCGGGAACTTCCGGATGCTGACGAGCCTGGCCGCGATAGCGCCCGGCATTTACAACTGGCTTGTCAAAACACCCGGCCCGTCCAGACTCATCAAACGTTTCTCCGGTTTTGCGCCGGACCGTTCCATGCCCACGCTCGAGCGCCGCACGCTGCGCAGCTGGCTGAAAGCGAACCCGCACACCGGTAACGCGCAGCGGAAAGTATATCTCTTCTGCGACGAGTTCACCAATTACAACGATACCTCCATCGGCGTCAAAGCCGTGCAGCTGTTACGGAAACTCGGGTACGAAGTGATCCCCGTCGAACACCCTGAAAGCGCCCGCGCCCTTTTATCGAAAGGCTTTTTACGGAAAGCGCAGAAAATAGCCGAACAAAACGTGGAACTGTTCAGCCGCATCATCACGGAAAAGACCCCGCTGATCGGCGTGGAACCTTCGGCCATACTCGGTTTCCGGGACGAGTACCCGGACCTGGTGGGCGATTCGCTCCGCCAAACCGCGAAAGAACTGGCCAAACACGTGTACATGGTGGATGAATTCATTTCACTGGAGGCAGATCTCGGGCATATCACCTCCGCCAGCTTCAAACCGGCCAAACAGCACATCAAGCTGCACGGGCACTGCCAGCAGAAAGCCCTTTCCAGCGTATTGCATTCGAAAAAAATACTGAGCCTGCCGGAGGGTTATTCCGTGGAAGTGATTCCCTCGGGCTGTTGCGGCATGGCCGGCTCATTCGGCTACGAAAAAGAACACTACGACGTATCGCAGAAGATCGGCGAACTGGTGCTGTTCCCGGCCGTGCGCAGTGCCGAAGCCGGCACGCTGATCGCCGCGCCGGGCACCAGTTGCAGGCACCAGATCAAAGACGGTACGGGCGTGCATGCGAAACATCCGGTGGAGATTTTGTATGAGGCGTTGGTGTGATGAGTTTTTTCTGAGATAGAAAAAGGGGCCGAACCGATTGTAATGATGGTTGGCCCCTTTTTTATTAAATTTCCCGTTTAAATTGTTCCTATGCTCTAGCCTTCCCGAAGAAACTTCAGAATATGGTCTTATACGGTAAGCCATAATACCCTGCTGATACGCAGCAACATGTTGTTTCCTGATCTCAATGGTTATTCGGAAGATACGTCGTTTAACATCGACATTGAATTC
The DNA here is from genome assembly GCF_003813775.1 of Chitinophaga lutea. NCBI lineage: Bacteria > Pseudomonadati > Bacteroidota > Chitinophagia > Chitinophagales > Chitinophagaceae > Chitinophaga > Chitinophaga lutea. The sequence goes on from NZ_RPDH01000002.1 coordinate 950,179, forward strand.
CTGTCCGTCAGCTATATAAATGTTCCTGCTTCTTTACCGGATATCGCCATCAGGGAGGTTTCAGCGGATTTGCTTCCCGAGAACACCGACAAAAGGCTGCTCCAATACGATGAAAAAGTATTCGAGCTTCTGGTGGATGGACGGACGTATTATGTTATTGCAGGCGGAATGTTGGTGGGCACGAACCGGCGGGAGAATAAAGACCGGATAGCCGATGATCATCAGCGCCTCCGGCACGATAGCGTATTGGTGACAGCATGAACGACGGAAATTACATCTAACACGCATAAAATTATTGAAGGTCATGGCAAGGGTAACTCCCTCACTTCTTCTTCAACCAGAAGCTGCCACCGGTTGGCCCGCCATAACCGATATGCCATGTACCGGCAAGACTGTCCGGCTTCAGCAACTGCGCATTTAAAGAGTATTCACCGCTGCCGCCGCGGAAGTACGCATACTGACCGTAGAACTTTCCTTTTTTCAAACTGTAAACACCATTGGCCAGCAATGGCGAACTTTCATCACCGTCGTACACGACCATTGTGCCGTTGGGATGAAATATCATCGTGTAGGTGTGCATGGGCGTGAGAAAACCCGTGTCGCCGGGCTCGTTAATGGAGCGGATGCCGTACTTCCCTACCCATATGCCGGTAAGCGGCTCGGTTGCGGGTGGGCATACCGTTTTGTTGTCTTTTTTACAGGCGGTGCCGCCCATCATGGTGGCGAATGCCAGCCAGCATAATACATTTCTCATATCCTTGGGGTTATCTGCAAAATTATCCATTTCGTATGGTGCTTTCGCCCACATAAATATGTGATTTGCCACGAACAAAAAAAGGGCGCGGGTGTTAATATCCAGAGTATGAATCCATCCGCAAGTATTATTACGGCCCTCCTGTGCATATTGTCCGCGTCACCCGGCATGGTGACCGCGCAGCAGCGCGAGCTCACACTGGAAGAGTGTTTCCGGCTGGCCCGCCAGCAGAACATCGCCGTGGAGCAGGCCCGCCGTTCGCTCGATGCGCGGCAGCAGCACCTCAAAGCCGAAGAAGCCACGTACTTCCCGAAAATCGATTTACTGGCGGGCTACAACTACCTGGGCCAGCCGCTCGAAATAAACCTGCAGCAGGTGAAAGACGGTATCGTGGAAGGTTCTTCGCAGCAGGCCGTATCCAGCGCCAACACGGTGTATAAGGAAATCACCGGCAACAACCTGCCGCAACCGGTGCAGGACGGCATTTACAACACCTCGAAAAACATCATCGGAACGGTGTATCCCAATTACAACCCGCCGCTGAGCAAACAAAGTTATTTCACGGCCGCGCTGGGGCTGCGGCAGCCGATTTACCTCGGCGGCAAGCTCGCCACGGCCCGTAACATCGCATCCGCGGAATACCAGAGCGGCATCGTGAACGTGGAGCTGGTGGAAAAACAAACCGACTTCGCGCTGGCGGCGGCGTACATCCGTATCCTGTACTACAATGCCGTGCTGCAGTCGCAGGGCCGCATCGTTACCGCCATGGAGCGCAACGAGCGGTATGCGGCTTCGCTGGTGAGCAACGAGATCATCCCGCCGTACCAGCGCAACTGGGCCACCGTGGCGCTCACCTACGCCCGCAGCCGCCAGCAGAACATGGCGCTCGAAAAAGAAAACGCGCTCGTGGAACTGAAGCGCCTGCTGCAATTGCCGCAGGATACCGTGCTCACCATCACCGATACGCTGCGGTACCGCTCCCTGCCCAATACGGCCACGCCCGTGGAATTCTGGAAAGGCAACCCCGCCTGGAAGGCGGTGGACAGTAAAACCGCGCTGGCCGAAACTACGGTGAAGGCTACCCGCTCGCTCAACCTGCCCAACATATTCGGCATCGCCACCCTCAATCTCTATCAGCGCGACCTGCCGGTGATCACGCCGCCGTGGATGGTGGGCGTTGAAATGCAATGGACGCTCTTCAGCGGCTTCTCCAACCAGAAGCGCGTACGGGCCAGCAAACTGCTCGTGGAAGAAGTGAAGCTCGCGTCGGACAATACGCGCTCCCTGCTCGAAGCCGGCGCCACCGTGGTGCGCAATAAAGTGACGGTGCTGGAACGGGACCTGCAGTCGCTCGCACAGGCGCGCGACCAGGCGACGCTCACCACCGCGCAGGTGCAGGAAAGGCTGGCCAACCAGCTGTCGTCCGTCAAAGACGTGAACGAATCGCTGCTGCTCGAAGAAGAAATCGGCAAGGCTTATTACGCCGCGCTGTTCGGCTACATGCTGGCAGCGGCGGAATATTATAACATCCTGGGCACGCCCCGGCAAATCACGACCCTCCTACAATGAAAAGATTCTTTACACAATACTGGGCGCTGCTGATCCCGGTGATCATTTTGCTGATTGCGCTGCTTTTCCTCATGCGGGGAACGGGTGCGGCGGACAATACCGTGATCGGTATGGTGGACGCGGAGTATGTGGACGTGGCCGCCGAATTCCCCGGCCGCCTCGATTCGCTGCTGGTATCGCAGGGCGATACGGTGAAAGAAGGACAGCTGCTGGGCGTGCTGCGCACCACCGAGATCAACGCCATCCGCCGCCAGGCCGAAGCCGCCATTGAAGCCGCCTCCTCGCAGGTGAAGCTGCTGGAAAAAGGCGCGCGGCCGGAGATCATCAAAAACGCCGGCAACCTCTACAGCATCGCGCAGGAGCAGTACAACCTCGCGCAGAAAACCTACCAGCGCATGGAGCGGTTGTATAACGACAGTGTGATTTCCGGAACGGAAAAAGACCTGATCTATTTTAAATTCCAGGCCGCCCGGAAAGAAATGGAAATCGCCCGCCTCAACCAGGAAATGCTGGAGAAGGGCACGCAGCCCGAGATCATACAGACCGCCACCGCCATCCTGAAACAGGCTGAAGAAGGCTATGCCCTCACGAAGGCACTGACAGATAATACCCGCATCCACTCCCCTGCCGCCGGCATCATTTCTTCGCTGGTGATCCACCAGGGCGAGATCGTGAGCATCGGCTACCCTATGATGACGCTGCAAAAACCGCTGTCGTATTTCATCCGGTTCAACATCCGGCAGGATGCGGCCGGGGCTTTGCCGCTCGGTACCAAAACCAAAGTGCGCGTGCCGGGTTGCCAACCGGAAACCTTCGAGGTGTATGTATCGTCCGTGGCCCCTTCTCTCGAATTCGCCAACTGGGTGCCGGTGAAAGAAAAAGGGAAATTCGAGCTGCGCACTTTCACGATAGAATGTAAACCGGCCGACGTGGCCGCCATAAACGGGTTGCGGCCGGGCATGACCGCCGCGCTGATAATGCCATGATCAAAGCAATCTTCCAGATCGCCCTCAGGGAATGGCAACGCATTCTCACCCGCCCGGACCATTGCCTGGTGCTGCTCGTATTGCCGCCGCTGCTCTTTTTCTTTTATGCGTACATCTACGACAGGCAGCAGGCCGAAGACCTGCCCGTGGCTATCTGGGACGAAGACCGCACCGCCGTATCGCGGCAGATCACGTTTCTGCTCGAACAAACGGCCAGCATCCACATCACCGAAAGCGTCGGCAGCCAGGACGAACTCGAGTCGCTCATGCAGCAGCAGAAGATCATCGGCGCCATTCATTTCCCCAAGGGCATGGAGCGCGACATCAAAAGCAGGCACCCCGTGAAAGTGCCCATCTACACCAACGCCGCCTCCCTCGTGCCCGGCAAGCTCATCAATAAAGACGCCACCACCGTGCTCATTACCGCCGCATCGGGCGTGAACCTGCAGAAGTTCATGAAAACCGGCATGCCCGCGGGAAAGGCCATGAGCCTCATTATGCCGGTGAACCTCACCGTGTACCCGATGTACAACCCTACCTACAACTACCAGCATTACCTCGTGCCCGGCCTCATTACCGTGGCGCTGCAAATGATGATCATCATGGTGGCCGTGCTGATGATCAATATGGAATGGAAAGAAGGTACGATGGACGCCTTGCGGCTCATGGCCGGCAACCATGCCGGCGTGATCATCACCGGCAAAACCCTGGCGCACCTGAGTGTGGGCTGGGTGAACTTCGTGCTGGTGGCCGGCATCATTTTCCCGTTCTTTTCCTTACAGCACCCCGGCACCAACTGGCAGCTGTTCGTACTGTTCAACCTGCTCACACTGGCCTGCACCGGCATCGGGCTGATGATCTCGGTGATCGCCACCGATGTGATGCTGGCGCTCGACGCGGGACTGTTTTATACCTCGCCGGCCTTTGTGTTCAGCGGGTTTACCTTCCCCCGCTGGGCCATGCCCTGGTTCGACCAGTATTACGCGAGCCTGATGCCTTACACCCCTTTCCTCGACGCGTTCTTTAAAGTGTATTTCATGGAACTGCCGCTGCGGTATGCGATGCCGGAAATCACGAAGCTGCTGCTTTTTATCGGGTGTACTTTTTTCGTGTCCGTATTGTTTTTACAGGTTAAACTCAACAGGTATGCCGCAACAGCCAGGATATAAACCATTCCGCCTGCTGCTGCGGGAAACGGCGCTGGTGGCCAAAGACCACAGCCTGCTGCTCACGCTGCTGATTGCGCCGCTGCTCTATGCGTTTTTCTACGGCAGCATCTATTCATACAAAACGGAGGAAGAAGTGCCGATTTGCGTGGTGGACGAAGACCGTACCGGTTTGTCGCGCACCCTTATCGAACAGATCAACAACACGCAGATGGTGCAGGTCATCGCCGTCACCACCCTCGAAGCCGCGAAAGAACAGATGTACCACGGCCATACGCAGGGTTTCCTTTACCTGCAGAAGGGCCTTGAAAAAAAGGTGCTGTCGCTGCAACAGGCCAACATGGTGCTGGCGCTCAACGCCGCGCGTTTCCTGCCGTCGAGCGATGTGCTGGGCACCATCACGCAGGTGGGGCTCACCGTGGGCGCGGGGGTACGCTTGCAATACCTGCAGAAATCGGAAGGCATGAACACCGAAATATCCGGGCGCGAAGTGATGGCCGTGAAACCGGATGCGCGGCCGCTTTTCAACAACCGCGTGGACTACGGCACGTTTTTATTGCCCGGCCTGCTGGCCATGATACTCCAGCAAACATTGCTGCTCGGGCTGGCCGGCGGCACGGCCGCTGAGCGGCAGCATCACCGCGTGGGCGAATGGATGCGGCTGGCGGGCGACAATCTTTCTACCGCCCTCTGGGGCAAAGGCCTTTTTTATTTTATCCTCTTCTGTTGTTATGCGTTCTTTTTCCTCACCGTGAATTTCGGTGTGCTCGACCTGCAGCTGCTCGGCAACGCCTGGGAACTGGCGCTGGTAACGGCCCTCTTCCTGTTTTCGTTAATACCGATGGGCATCTTTACCGGCCTGCTGTTCCGTTCCCAGTTGCTCTGCACCCAATTGCTGGCGTTCAGCACCTATCCTATTTTCCTCATTACGGGTTATACCTGGCCCATCCAGCAGTTGCCAGACGGGTTGAAGGCCGCGGGCGCACTGTTGCCCATCACGCCCTTCCTGCAGCTCTACCAGGGCATCGTACAGCAGGGCGCGCATATCACCGACCGGTTGCCCGCGCTGTACCATCTTTGCTTCCTCTCCTGCTTTTATACGCTCATCTGTTTGTGGAAGATAAAGAGCGTGGCGGCGGCCAAATCCCCGGCAGCCGTTGCCTGAAAATTGCGTAATTTGCGGGCCATGAACAGGCAACAGGGACCAATAGGCGTATTCGATTCGGGCTATGGCGGGTTAACAGTACTGAAAGAAATTGTCAAGGAATTACCGCAGTACGACTACATCTACCTTGGAGACAATGGCCGTGCTCCTTACGGCATCCGGTCGTTCGAAACCGTTTACCATTACACGCTTGAATGTGTGCAGCACCTTTTCCGGATGGGCTGCCACCTGGTGGTGCTGGCCTGCAACACGGCATCGGCCAAGGCGCTGCGCACCATCCAGCAAAACGACCTGCCGAAGATCGACCCCGAGCGGCGCGTGCTCGGCATCATCCGGCCTACCACTGAAATCGTGGGCAACCATACCCGCAGCCGGCAGGTAGGCATCTTCGGCACCAGCGGCACCGTCAATTCACAGAGTTACCCGATCGAAATAGAAAAGTTTTTCCCCGACGTACAGGTATTCCAGCAGGCCTGCCCCATGTGGGTGCCCCTGGTGGAAAACAATGAATACAACAGCGAGGGCGCGGATTATTTCATTAACAAATACATCCGCCAGTTGCTCGTGCAGTCGGGCGATATCGATACCATCGTGCTGGGCTGTACGCACTATCCCCTGCTGGCGGACAAGATACAGGAACATCTTCCCCCCGGCATCACCCTGCTATCCCAGGGCGAACTGCTGGCCAAAAGCCTGGCCGGTTACCTGCGGCGCCACCCCGAAATGCAGGCGAAATGCAGCACGGGCGGCGGCAGAACGTTTTATACCACCGACGATACGGAAACGTTCGACCGCCAGGCCGGTATTTTTTTCGGGGACTCCATTACCAGCAGGCATCTTGCCTTATAATTTGTATATTTAATCAACAAGATATTCCTACTATGCTAAGTAAAACAATCCAAGAAGCGCTGAACGCACAGGTTGCCCTCGAAGCAGCCTCTTCCCAGGCTTACCTCGCCATGGCATCCTGGGCCGATATCCAACCCGGCTTGCAGGGGGTATCCGAGTTCTTTTATGTGCAGTCCGACGAGGAAAGGGTACATATGCTCAAGCTGATCAAGTTTGTGAACGAACGCGGCGGTTTCGGCATAGTGCCGCACCTGGGGCAACCCATCATCACTTTCGTATCGCTGAAAAGAGTGTTCGAGGAATTCCTCGCCCACGAAATAAAAGTGTCTGAAAGCATTAACGACCTGGTGCACATGGCGCTGCAGGAAAAGGATTACGCCACCCACAACTTCCTGCAATGGTACGTATCCGAGCAGATCGAAGAAGAAAGGCTGGCCCGCACGCTCAACGAGAAGCTGGAGCTGATCGGGGAAGACAAAAGCGGCCTCTACCTGTTTGACCGGGACATCCAGAACTACCGGCTTCAGTCGGAACGGAAAGGAAAATAATCTTCCAGTGCAGGGGCCCCGCTCCTGCACTCTTTTTTTATACCAGTTGTTAATAACCGACCGTCTGCCGTTAACATTTTTTACACCGTCTGTAGTTGATATCTAAGCAGACCTTCATCTATACCCAGCTTATGCAGCATTCACCGCAAACTCCCGGAAACAAGAGAAAAGGAAACCGTGCGCTCCTCTTCCGTTATGCTTTGCTTGCTTTGTTGATCACCGCACTTACCGCGATATTGCTTATCCGTTTTTTCCAGCAGCAGCAATACAAAAAACTGCACGCAGCCGTTGAAGAACTGGCTGAAACACGCCAGCAGAAAGACTGGATAGGCGACGCCATCCAGAACATGTACGCCGCGGAAAATCACTTCCGTTTTTTTACCCTTACCTACCAGAACGCTTATTTTGCCCGTTACAGCGATGCGCTGCGCAACGTGTCCGCCGACCTCGATTCGCTGGAGCAGCATCAGCAAAGGGAAGCGGGACTGGGCAAGCTGCTCGCCACGAAAAGAGCCCGGAGCGACATCTTCATCCGCATCAAACGCTCCACCGATTCGCTCATTGCCATGACTGCCGGCTGGGACACCACGCGGGAGCGGAACCTCCTGCGGCCCCTTACCGCCATGCCCTTCAAACACCACGTGCAGGTAGATACGATCCGGAACAGCTACACGGCTACCAGGGCCGGTAAAAAGAAGAAACTCTTCGGCCGCATCGCCGACGCGGTGGCGAATAAAAACAATGCCGCCACGGATTCGGCGGCCAGCACCAGCATCGTCAAAACCACCGTCAGCGATGCGCGCAGCAAACAATACAACGAACAGCAACTGCAGAAGATCCATGCCTATTACACGGATTTGTTCCGGAAAGTCAGCGCCGGGCAGGCCAACCTCAACCGCCACGAATATGAAATGGTGGCGGCCAACGACCGCATGCTGAAAACATTGCAGACCGACCTGCAGGCGCTGAAACACGACGAAACCGAAGCCCTCGCCCAGCGCCAGCAGGCACAGGCCGCCGATATCGGCATTCTGCTGGCAAGATGGAACCGCGACACGCTGGGCGGCACCGTGCTCATCGTGCTGCTGCTGGCGCTCGTACTGGCATTGATTTATAGCAGCTACCGGATCAGTGCGCGGCTGAACGTAGCGCGCCTCGAAGCGCTGCGTTTCTCCAAACTGAAAAGCGATTTCGTATCCAACATGAGCCACGAAATACGCACCCCGCTCAGCTCGGTGATCGGGTTTACGGAGCAGCTGAAAAACACGGCGCTGCAGGGCGAGCAGGAAGAGATGGTAGACGCCATCCAGCTTTCATCGAGCATGCTGCTGAGCGTGGTGAACAACGTGCTTGATTTTTCGAAACTCGAGGAAGGCAAACTCCAGCTCGAAGCCGTTCCTTTTTCCCCGCGGCAGGTGGTGGAAGAAGTGTCCAAAGGCATGCAGGTGCAGGCGGAACAGAAAAACATCGAACTGCGCGAACGGTTCGGGTTTGCCGGCGGCGAAATGGTGGAAGGCGACGCTTTCCGCCTGAAGCAGGTGCTGGTGAACCTGGTGAGCAACGCCGTGAAATTCACCCCTGTCGGCGGTTCGGTGCTGATCGACGCCGTGTTGTTTTCACAGAACGGCCGCCGCATACTGGAAGTGGCGGTAAAAGATTCCGGCATCGGCATGTCCGGCCAGCAACTGAAACAAATTTTCGAGGAATACACCCAGTTGCCGGTGGTGAACGCGGAGCCCGGCGCGCCGAAAGGCTCGGGCCTGGGCCTGGCCATCGTGAAAAAAATTGTGGACCTGCATCACGGAACGGTACAGGTAGACAGCAAGCCCGGCGAAGGCTCCACCTTCCGTGTAACGCTGCCTTACAAAACCGCCGTTTTAACGCCCGTTCAGGCAACCATCCCTGCTCCCACCGTACCTGCCGCGCCACCACACATTTCAAGGGCGCTCATCGTGGAAGACAACCTGCTTAACAGGCGGCTGCTGGAGATCATTCTCGAACGCCTCAACATCGCCTACGCCACCGCCACCAATGGCATAGAAGGGCTGCAAATGATGAAAGAACAGCATTTCGATATCGTGTTCACAGACATTGCCATGCCCGAAATGGACGGCCTCGAAATGGTGCGGCACATCCGCCGCCTCCCCGATACCATCAAAGCCGGCACGCCCATTATCGCCATTACCGGCAATGCCGTGAAAGAAGAGCTCGACCTCTACATGCGCTCCGGTTTCACCAGCTACATCCTCAAACCCTTCCGCGAAACGGAAGTGGTGGAGAAAATCAACGCCACCCGCAAAAACGGGAAACTGTCGAAGCAGGAGTAGCCGCAAAAGAAAAAACCACGCGCGAAGCGTGGTTACAATTCGTTCCTTCCGGATGTGGTAGCAATCTTAGGGGTACCGGAAGGGCTGTTAAATTTCGCTAACAATGATGCAGCAGCCAGGGCAAGTTTGATGCCACAGCGTTTAAGGCGCATAACACACTCATTATCAATGTCGTCAAACTCCCGATATTGTCCGCTTTTGCACAGGTTTGTCCGGTTGCGGACAAAGCCTACTCCGTATAGTCCATATCTTTTGAAAAGGTTTCATCGAGCCGGCGCAGCGCCAGCAATGCGATGGCGATCGTCAGCGCGCCCACCGCGCCCGCGCTGTGCAGCACGCCCCAGTGCGGTTTGAGATAAAGGAACAGCATGGTCAGGGGAATCACCGCGCCCCGCACGAAATTGGGCACGGTGGTGGCCACCGTGGCGCGCAGGTTGGTGCCGAACAGTTCCGCCGCCACCGTAACGAACAATGCCCAGTAACCGTTCGCAAATCCCAGCAGCACGCAGACGATGTAGAAGGTCTGCACCTCCCTGAACGGCAGCAGCAGATAAATCAGGATCATGGTCAGCGACAGCAGGATGAACAGGAAGATGATCTTCTTCCGGCTCTGTACCCACTGGCTGAGCAGGCCGCTGGCAATATCGCCGAACACCTGCCCCGCAAATGCCAGCATCACCGCTTTACCCGCCACCACCGGGGCGTTGAGCTGCATCGCCTTCCCGAATTCCGGGGAAAAGGTAATGAGGATGCCCACCACGAACCAGATAGGTAAGCCGATGGCGATGCATTGCAGGTAACGGAACAAGCGCCGGCCCGAGAAAAGCGAAAGGAAGTTGCCGCGCCGCACCTGCTGCAGTTTTGTTTTTTCATAGATGCCGGATTCCATCACCTTCATGCGCAGCACAAGCAGCAACAGGCCGAGCCCGCCGCCGATAAAATAGGAAATGCGCCACTGGAAGAGGTCGGCCATGAAATACGCCATGATGGCCCCGACTACGCCCAGCGTGGCCACCAGGGTGGTGCCGTAGCCGCGGATGCGTTTGGGCAGCACTTCCGTTACCAGCGTAACGCCTGCGCCCAGTTCGCCCGCCAGCCCGATGCCGGCAATGAAACGCATCACGGCGTATTGCGGCACGGTTTGCACGAACCCGTTGGCGATGTTGGCGAGGGAATAAATGAGGATGGAGCCGAACAGCACGGAGAGGCGTCCTTTCTTGTCGCCCAGCACGCCCCAGATGATGCCGCCGATGAGCAGGCCCGCCATCTGCATATTAAGCAGCAGCGCACCTTCGTGCAGCAGCGCATCGTCTTTGAGGCCGAGCGATTGCAGGCTGGGCACTCTCACCACACTGAACAGGAAAAGGTCGTACATGTCCACCAGGTACCCGAAAGCGGCTACCAGTACAGGGAGGCGGAGCAGTTCTTTCATCGTGGAATTGTTGTCGGGCATGATGTGCTGTTAAGGGTTATAATCTCGGAATGGAGAAACCGCCGTCGACCATGATCACCTGGCCGGTGGAATAGGCCAGCTCGCCGGCTGCCAGCAGGGCCACCGCTTTGCCCACGTCTTCGGGCGTGCCCCACCTGGCCTGTACGAGCAGCCCCTGGCTGATGAGCTGATCGTATTTTTCTTTCACGCCGGTGGTCATATCCGTAGCGATGATGCCGGGGCGCACTTCGTACACGGGGATGCCGTATGCGCCGAGGCGCACGGCCAGCAGCTGCGTCACCATGCTGAGGCCCGCTTTCGATATGCAGTATTCCCCGCGGTTCACGGAAGCTACGGTGGCGGAGATGGAAGATACGTTGATGATGCAGCCGCTGAAATCCGGGGCGGCCTGCTGCTGGCGGAGCATCCAGTTGGCCACCGCCTGCGCGAGGAAAAACGGGCCTTTCAGGTTCATGCCCATCACGCGGTCGTAACTTTCTTCGGGCATTTCCAGCACGTCTTTCCGTTCTTTCGGCGCCACACCGGCGTTGTTGACGAGCACGTGCAACGCGCCGTAGTGCGCCTGCACCTGTTCCAGCATGCGTTCCCGCTGGCGCGCATCGGATACGTCGGCCTGGCAATAGATCACATCCGTGCCGTAGCGCTGCAGCATGGCGATGGTATCCATCACTTCCGCGGGTTCGCGCACGCCGTTGATGGCCAGCCGGAATCCTCTCTGCGCCAGCATTTCAGCGATGCCCAGGCCGATGCCGCGGCTGCCGCCGGTGATAAGTGCTACTTTTTTCATAACGGGTCTACGTTTATCCAGCAACGTTTGGCCCAGCTTTCAAGGCCTTTTTCGGCCAGCTGTACGCCCTTCGCGCCTTCTTTGAGGTCCCAGGGAAAGGGATCGTTTTTCACGACATGCCGCAGGAACAGTTCCCACTGGGCCTTGAAAGCATTGTCGTATGTTTCCTGGTCGGGCACCTTCGCCCAGCCGTCGAAGAATCTGACGGGTTGTTCGATATCCGGGTTCCAGACGGGTTTGGGCGTGTTGCCGTAATGCTGGGTGTAACACTCCCGCAAACCCGCCACCGCGGAGCCGTGCGTGCCGTCTACCTGCAGGGTGAGCAGGTCGTCGCGGCGCACGCGGGTGGTCCATGATGAATTGAAATGCGCGATAATGCCGCCCTCCAGTTCAAACGTGGCGTACGCCGCATCGTCCGCCGTGCAGGCATATGGGTTACCCTGTTCGTCGATCCGTTCGGGGATGTGCGTGGCGCCGAGGCAGCTCACCGCCTTCACGGCGCCGAACAGGTTATCGAGCACGTACCGCCAGTGGCAAAGCATATCGAGGATGATGCCGCCTTCGTCTTCTTTCCGGTAATTCCACGACGGACGTTGCGCGGGAATGGAATGGCCTTCGAACACCCAGTAACCGAATTCGCCTTTGACAGACAGGATGCGGCCGAAAAAGCCCTGCTGCATCAACCGTTTTAATTTCATGAGGCCCGGCAGCCAGAGTTTGTCCTGCACCACGCCGTGTTTGACGCCCGCCTGTTCGCAGAGCCGGTGCAGCTCCAGCGCCACGGCCGTTTCCGAGGCTACCGGTTTCTCGCAGTAAATATGTTTGCCCACTGCTACGGCCTGCCGGATGCTCTGGGCGCGGCGGCCGGTGGTCTGCGCGTCGAAATAGATCGTGTAAGCCGGGTCGCTCAGCACGCCTTTAAGATCGGTCGTAAAAGCGCCGATGCCGCTCTTTTCCGCCAGCTGCTGCAGGCGGGTATGGTTGCGGCCTACCAGTACGGGCTCGGGCATGATATATTCCGTGTCGCTGATCTTCACCCCGCCCTGCTGGATGATAGGCACGATGGATCGCAGCAGGTGCTGGTTGGTGCCCATTCTGCCCGTTACGCCGTTCATGATGATACCGATACGGTGTACCTTTTTTTGTTCGTCTGCCATCTTGTTGTTTTTCAGGAATGATGTAGATATGCCTGTTTGATTTTTTGCAGGAACTGCTGCTGGTTGCCGGCCCAATATTCGGTGGAAAAGATCTCCACTTCGTGGAACCCTTTAAACCCGGCTGCTTCCACCCATTCGCGTATCTGCCGCACGGGAATGCAGCCCTCTCCCATCAGGCCGCGGTCGAGCAGCAGGTCGCGCGTAGGCACGCGCCAGTCGCAAATGTGAAAAGCCAGCAAATGCCCGTTGCGCCCGCAGCGCATGATCTCCTGTTCGAGCATGGGATCCCACCAGAGATGATACACGTCCACCGCCACGCCCACCCATGGCGAGTTCAGCGCTTCAGCCATATCGTTGGCCTGCGCCAGGGTGTTGATCGCCGAGCGTGTATCGGCATACATCGGGTGCAGCGGCTCAATGGCCAGTTGCACGCCCGCCGCCCTGGCGGCGGGCTCTATGGCGGCTATGCCGTCGAGTATCTGTTTGCGCGAGGTTTCCAGCGGCAGGCCCGCCGCCGCGCCGCACACAAGTACCAACAAGGGAGCGCCCAATGCGGCCGCTTCGGCAATCGCGCGGAGATTGTCTTCCACCGCCTCCGCCCTGCCGGCGGAGGCGGCATGAGGGAAAAAACCGCCGCGGCACAACGATACGATCTCGAGCCCTTCATCCCGCAGCATCCGCCCCGTGGCCCGGATGTCGCGGCCGGCCAGTGCATCGCGCCAGACGGTGATGCCGCTGATGCCCTCGCCGTTGTAGGCCACCGCCGCTTCTTCGATAGATAACGGTTTGGTGGTGATGGTATGCACGCATAACCTGGACAAATCAGTACCACTCATAACACACAGTTGAAGAAGGTGTAATAAGGTTCGCCGGTGATCATCCGCTGCACCAGCAGGGCCAGCTCGCGGATGTGATAATCGCCCCACATGCAGGATTCCCCGCAGGGCACCTTGCTGCCCGGCGGCGTATAGTCCCAGCCGTTAGGCCGGTGATAGATGGTATGCAGCAGCAGTCCTTCATGGTTCGGGTCCGTACTGAGATACGGGGGCTCTAAAAGCGTTTGCAGTACGGTGAGGCCAGCCTGCATATACCGCCGCCCGCTCTCCCCGCCGAGATATTTGCCGAAGCGGATGAGGCCCTGCGCCGCGATGGCGGCTGCCGAACTGTCCACCGGCTCAAAGGCGTTGAAAGGATCGGCAGGACGGTCGAGATAATCCCCCAGATGCGCCAGGCCCGGCGCACCGGTATCCCAATAAGGCACACCGTCGGTGGGTGTTTGCTGCATATAAAACTCGCAGGTGGCGCGGGCCGCTTTTTCCATCCAGGCCAGTTCCGCCTGCTCCGCCCTGCCCGACAGAAACTCCAGCTCTTCGGCAAAGCCCAGCATGGCCCAGGCGAGGCCGCGCGTCCAGGTGCTGAAACCGGAATAACCCTGTTGCGCATTGGGCGCGCGGAATTGACCGTCGTTGGTATTGAAGATGCATTCATGCGCCGTTCTGCCCGGCAATGTATCATAAGCGTCGCGGCTTTCGCCATAGTAGATATTAAAACGGGCGGTGGACTGCATGTGCTGCAGCGCACGGGCTTTCAGGTTGATGCGCACGTCGTTCTCGCCCTGCAGCACATGGCCGAGGGCATCGCTGAGCATCAGGATGCGGCACGAACGGATGGTATCTACAAACAGCGAATGCGGGCCGTTGAAAGAATAGATGTAACCGCCGTCTTTAACGGGCGTCCACCGTGCGGCCTGCACCGCGCCGGACACTTTCAGCGCCAGTTCGTAATACCGCTGCTCCCATTCGCTGTGCGGGATGCGTCCCTCTTTCATGAGGCGCAGCAGGTTGCCGTAAGTACTCACGTTGTTGAAACCATGATCGTGCACGCCGGTATGGCTGAGGTGCGGCGCCATGAAGGCCGTGGTTTTGCTCCGGCCGGCCTGCAGGAATTCCCCGTCGTCGGTGGCGTCGAACTGCAGGATCGCCGAGCCGTACTGAAAACCCTGCGTCCACTCCGTCCAGCCGCGGGTGGTGTATTTCCCTTCGCGTGTGAAAACGGGCGCGCCGTTGGCCGTATTGCAGTGCTGTTCGATGTGGTGGATCTTGGCGGCAGACAGTTGCCAGAATTGCTGCAGCGATGCCGCCAGTTGCTGAGGCTGTAATGCTTCGTTAATCTTTATCATTCCGTGGAAATTTTGGCCCGGGTGGGATTGCGCTGCGTCAGGTTTTCGATGATTGTGCCGATGGGGAAATACCGTGCTGAAAGTGGAATGACTGGCTGTTACGTCTTGTTATTGGAAGATAGGGCAAAAAAATCAGGAAAAGAAACCGGGCGGGAAAATTTCATATCCCGGTAACGGGCATACGCAGTTCAGCGCTGCGCGGGTACGCTGACATACAACGGCCAGCTGCAGATAGCCGACCAGCACCTGCTCAGCCGTTCCCGCCCTCCCTCCGTTTGCGCGCCTGGATGGTTTTCAGGTAGCCCGTCGGTGTTTGGCCGGTAAACTTTCCGAACACCCGCGAAAAATGGCTCTGGTCCGAAAAACCAGTCATGTAAGCGATTTCAGTAAGCGTATACTTGCCTGCTTCCATCAGCTTCTGCGCTTTTTCAATCCGTTGTTTGCGGATGTATTCGCCGAAAGTGAGGTCGTCGAAATAACGGGAAAATTCGCGCGACAGGTAAGAGGGGTTCACTTCGAGCATCGCCGATATCTCTTTCAGGCTCATTGCGAGGTTGGTATCCACCTGGTCCTGTATGATGGCGGCAATTTCTTTCACCCATTCCGGCCGCTTCTGCCGGTCGCTGTACCGCCGTGAAATAAAATCGTGGAACACTTCCATCAGCACCTGTTCCGAATACTGGCGGGTGTGTTTTTCGTGCTGCAGGTGTTTGGCCCAGCTGTAAAGCGCATCGTAGATCACGAGCCCCTGCGTGAGCAGCGCCTGATCGTCGTGGATATTATACGCCATGCCCGCCGCAATGGCCCAGAGACCGGCAGCTTCAGGTGCAAAATCGTGCCGGTCCGTGTCGGCGCCGCGCACGATATCGGCCATCGTTTGCAGGGCAGGCTCTTTGAGCTGGTGTTTTTTGAGGAAATAGTCGAAGGTGCAGCGATCGTCGTAATGACTGTATTCCACGCCGCTGACGTCGAACGGGATGGCGTTTTCTTTCTGGGCGGTGGCGGTTACTTCGTTGTCCGGCACGAACAGTATTTCCGCCTGTGCGTCGATAAAGCGAAGAATAAGCCATGGACAGGCAATCCTGTCTATTTTAGGCCGCTGACGGGTGACCCATTTCATAACAAAACGAATATAGTGATGTTGTTGCGGCGGCTGTTTGGAGATGACGGCCGCTGTCCTTTCCGGGGAAAAGATAATACATTTTCCGGGCAGCGGCGAGGGGAAGATGAAAGTAACGGTTCTGCACGGGCCGGTTCGGCGCCGTCAGAACCTCGGTGGGTCTTCCGGCACGTCGAGTATCTGCACGCAGGATGATGGCCCCAGGTCGGGATCTTTCCACTGATGCAGGGCCCACACCACTTTTTTGTCGGGCGTTATTTCAATCAGCTGCACCACCTTATCCCAGTCTTCTTTCCGCAGAAAACCGCCCCAGTTACAGATCACGGTGTTGCCGTTCTTCAGCCGGCTGACCTGGTGCACCGTGTAAAGCGGAAACCCGGGCAGGTCGTCTTTATTCACTTCCCATACCGTTTCTCCTTTTGCATTCACTTCTTTCACATAACCGTGCTGGTTGCCGCTGATCAGCGTATTACCGTTGCTGAGCCGCAGGGCGGCCCAGGCGGAGGGCGCGTTTACCGAAAAGACAGGCTGCCAGTTGCGGTCGTATTCCACCACTTTGCCCATGTTCAGATGCGCCAGCAGGTAAGTGCCGGCCTTCGTCATGCGGATGTTCCGGAACTGGCCGTGCACGCTCTTCGGATCGTCCGGCCGCGCGGTGGGTACTACCTGCTCCATTTCTGTTTTCCCCGTGCGGCGGTTTACCAGCAATACTTTGGCCGGCGTACCGTTGACGCAAAGGAGCACTTTGTCTGCACCCACAGGTTGTGCAGAATGGCATTCCGTACCGGCGGGACATTTATAATCCCATACGATTTTTTTGGCGGGCGTCACTTCCGCCGCTCCGGTTTTATAGGCGTACACTACGTTTCCGTTGGGCAGCAGGTGAATGTCGCTGTACTCGTTAAGCTGACCAGCTTCGTCTTTGATGGGAATGGCGTATTGCCAGGCTATTTTTCCTTTTTTGATGAGATAGACGGTTTGGGAGTCCTTCCGGGTGTCCCACTGGCCGCTGAAAAGAAAGTCGTGTTGCGCCATACCTTTCCCCGGCAAATGATCAGGGACCGCCGCTCTTGCGGCAGGGCGCGGTTTGGGCGGAGGTTTGGGGGCCGTTGTGTCCTGCGCATAGGATGCCGCGCTGCACAACATACAGATCATCCATGTTTTCATATACGGGAATTTGATTTGCAAACGTTTGCAATGCCAGGACAAAAAAAAAGTTACGGTGCAGGCACCGGCACTTTTACAGCCTGGCGGCCGATCAGTTTCCACTGTCCGTTTTCTTTGCCCCAAACGAGCATTACGTACAGGTTCACGTTGCCGGGCTTGCCGCCGTCGTTGGTCTGTGCGCTGAGCGTATGCCGCACGATCGCCGTATGCCCGGTGATGATGATGGTTTGCGCGGAAAGGTCCATCGTCACAAAATCGGAATGCCCGCTCACAAAGTTGCCGATGAAAGAAGCGCGGTCTTCGACGCGGCCGTTGGAGTGACCATACGTGAGAGTGGCGCCGGTGACTTTTTCGAGGCCCGTTTTATCGGCATCTATCATCGCCTTGCGGAGCGCATCCACGGCTTTGGCCACGGCGGCTTCGTCTTTCGACTGGGCGGCGGCCACATTAAAAAGGGAACTGAACATAAGAAGGGCAAATAATTGTTTCATGTTTTCATTTTTGTGGAACTCCTTCCAAATTACAATTTTTTTGAGCATTGCAAGGGGGAAAAAGACGGGTCGCCGGCGGGTTGTTTTCAGCGGGCCCTGATGGGATACGCCTGCTCCGTGCCGGCACGGAAAAAGTAACCGTATGCCCCACCGGCCCGTCTTCGCCGAATACGGTAAAATTCTTAGCTTGCAGGGATGAAAACACTACAGATCGCCACCGCTCAATTTGAGAATAGCAGCGGTGATAAAGCATATAATTTATCCGTTATCCGCCAGCTCGCCACAAAAGCCGCCGCGGACGGCGCAGACGTAATCGCCTTCCATGAATGTTCCATTACCGGGTACACATTTGCCCGGCACCTCGACAAAGCGCAGATGCTCGACCTCGCAGAAGAAATCCCGGACGGCCCGAGCATTCAGGCCCTGATCGCCATCGCCCGGGAAGCCGGCATCGTGATACTGGCGGGACTGTTTGAGAAAGACGCCGCCGGCGGGTTATACAAAGCCTATGTGTGCGTGGACGGGAACGGCCTCATCGCCAAATACCGCAAACTGCACCCGTTCATCAATCCATACCTTACGCCGGGCGACCGGTACGTGGTATTCGACCTGCTGGGCTGGAAATGCGGCATCCTCATCTGCTACGACAACAATATCATCGAAAACGTAAGAGCCACTACCCTGCTGGGCGCGGACATTATCTTTATGCCGCATGTCACCATGTGCACCCCGTCCACACGCCCCGGCGCAGGTTTTGTAGACCCGGCCCTCTGGGAAAACAGGCATGCCGACCCTACCACGCTGCGCCAGGAATTCGACGGTCTCAAGGGCCGTGCGTGGCTGATGAAGTGGCTGCCCGCACGGGCGTACGACAACGCGATCTACGCCGTGTTCTCCAACCCCATCGGCATGGACGATGACCAGCTCAAAAACGGCTGCTCCATGATACTGGATCCCTTCGGAGACATCATTGCCGAATGCAGGAAACTGGATAACGATTATGCCATCGCCACCATCACGCCCGAAAAGCTGACACTGGCAGGTGGCTACCGCTATAAAAAAGCGAGGAACCCTGCGCTGTACAGGGATATCATCGGGCAGGCGAATACGCCGGAGCAGAAGGTGGTGTGGATGAAGGGGTGATTCCAAAGCGGGAACAATACAATGTGCCCGTCCCGAAGAAGATATTAAAAAGCCTGCGGCATCCCGCAGGCTTTTTAGTTTATATTTTTCCGAAGGCCTGTTCCAGGTCGCCCTTGATATCGTCGATGTGCTCGATACCCAGGGAAATCCGCAGCAGCCCGGGCTCCACGCCTGCTTTCTTCTGCTCTTCCTCGCTCAGTTGCTGGTGCGTGGTAGTGGCCGGGTGAATGATCAGCGTTTTCGAATCGCCCACGTTCGCCAGGTGATAGATTAACGTCAACGACTGCACGAGCTGGTCGGCCGCCTCTTTTCCTCCCTTGATCTTGAACGACAATACGCCGCCGAAACCATGTTTGAGGTACTTTTTACCGAGCTCGTGGTATTTGTTACCGGGCAGGCCGGGATAGTTCACCGATTCCACCTTGGGATGCTGCTGCAGCCATTGCGCGAGCGCCAGCGCATTCTCTACCGTGCGCTGCACCCGCAGCGACAGCGTTTCCAGTCCCTGTAAGAACAGGAATGAATTCTGCGGCGCCAGTGCGGGCCCCCAGCTGCGCAAACCGGTTACCCTTGCACGGATGATGTAGGCAATATTGCCGAACGGACTGGCCGCGCCGAACACCTCCCAGAATTTCATGCCGTGATAGGCTTCGTCCGGCTCGGAGAACTGCGGGAACTTGCCGTTGCCCCAATTGTAATTGCCCCCATCGACGATCATACCGCCGATGCTGTTGCCGTGCCCGCCGATCCACTTGGTGGCCGCCTGCACCACGATGTTGGCGCCATGCTCGATGGGGCGGAACAGGTAACCGGCCGCACCGAACGTATTATCCACCACCAACGGCAGGTCGTGTTTTCTGGCGATCGCCGCGATCTTTTCAAAATCCGGGATGGCGAAACCGGGGTTGCCGATCGTTTCCACGTAAATGGCTTTGGTCCGGTCATCGATCTTTTCTTCAAAGCTCGCCGGGTTGTCGAGGTCCGCAAACCGCGCCTCCACCCCGATTCGTTTGAACGATACCTTGAACTGGTTATAGGTGCCCCCGTAGAGGTATGATGACGTGACGAAATTATCGCCGGGCAGCAAAATGTTGTGCAGGGCGATGAACTGCGCCGCCTGGCCGGATGCAACGGCGAGGCCGCCCACACCGCCTTCCAGGGCCGCCACCCGTTTTTCGAACACGTCGGTGGTGGGATTCATGATGCGTGTGTAGATATTGCCGAACTGCTTCAGCTGAAAAAGATCGGCGGCATGTGAAGCATCGTCAAAGGTATAAGAAGTGGTCTGGTAAATGGGCACTGCGGCCGCTTTGGTGGTGGGATCCGGCTGATAACCTGCATGCACCTGCAGTGTTTCGAAACGTAAGGATTTGTCTGGCATGATGATGATTTTTAGAATATTAGTCTACAAAATAACTAGACTTTTTAGCATTCCAAAATAAAAACTGCGGAACATCAAGAAAAGGCTGCGTTTGATCAAGGAGGCACCTTCCGCATGAAGGGTTTTGCCTTGCTTTGTACCGGACAACAAACCGTACTTATATGAAACATATCACATCTGCCGTTTTCATGATGCTCTGCATCACGCTACTGTCCTTCCGGGCGCATGCCGGCGGGGACTACTTTAAAGTATACCTGAACAACAAGCTCATCCTGGAGAAAAATCTATGGGACCCGCTGAACCTGGAACATCTGCAGCTCGGCAAAGCGAACGTCAACGACAAACTGACTTTCCACTTCAGCCACTGCGGCAAGCTGGGCAACGACCGGAAGATCACCGTCAAAGATGCCAAAGGGAATGCCGTCAAAGAATGGAAATTCCCCGATGCCCCGGGCAGCAGGCAGTCCGGCATGACCATCGCCGTAAAGGACATCCTGGACCTGCAGCAAAGCGACCTGCAATTTTTCTATTCCGCCAAAGAATTGCCGAAAGGGCAGCTGGTGGGTTTGTTCAAGGTCAATGGCAAAACGGCTTTTAACCAGGCAACCGCACCGGAACACCGCCGGTCAGCCGCTCTCCTTCCGTCGAAACGTACATCCGCCGTATTGTAGTGAACAATGTAAATGTTACGCCCCGGCTGCTTCGGCAGTTCGGGGCGTTTTCTATGTTAAAGGCCGACTGGTTACGATAATGTGCTGCCAACTGGTGTATCCGTCCGTCTGCTGTGTATGAGTAACATGGATGATGCCCGGTCCAATTTTGTAGCGGCAGCGCGGCATCTCCCGAAATTGACTATTTTTATGTATGTCGCGCACCTATCGCATCAAAGCCACGCAGGTACTGCCTGTGAGCCAGCAGCAGGCCTGGGATTATTTCAGCAATCCCAACAACCTCCAGCATATCACCCCGCCTTCCATGGGCTTTACCGTGACCAGTGAAACCGATGAAGGGCGTATTTACCCCGGCCTCATCATCGAATACCGCATCAAACCCGTGCTGGGCATTCCCGTGTACTGGATGACGGAAATCACACACGTGCGGCCGTTTGAATTTTTCGTGGACGAGCAGCGTTACGGCCCGTACAGCCTCTGGCACCATCAGCACCATTTCAACCCGGTGGCCGGCGGCGTGGAAATGACAGACATCGTGCATTACCGCATTCCGCTGGGCATGCTGGGCGACCTCGCCAATGCGATGTTCGTCCGGCGCAAACTGGATACGCTTTTCGAGTACCGGCGAAACATCATTCCAAAACTTTTGTTAACTTAACGGTTCAATTTGTACTATCCCTCGTATGTTCCGTTTGTTAAACATGATGGACTGGTTTGGTCCGCTCCCCGTTTTTGAGAAAGTCTACTGGTGTATCGCCATTTTTTTCTCCCTCTTGTTTCTTGTTCAGAATACCCTCAGCCTTTTCGGCGGAGCGCTCGACGACGCCACCGGCGATGTGATGGATATGCCGGATGAAGTAGCCGGCTTCCGTTTTTTTACCCTGCGCAACCTGTTCGGTTTTTTCACCGTGGCGGGATGGGCCGGACTGGCCAGTATCAGCAGCCGCTTTGCTCCCTGGCTGACCCTGCTGCTGTCCGTTATCGCCGGCCTGTTGATGATGCTGATGATGGCGGCCCTGTTTTATTACACCGGCAAAATGGCCTACAGCAGCCTGGTGAAAACGGATGATACACCACAAACGACGGCAGATTCCCCTCAACAGCGGCCCGGTTCTTCCGTATCGCCGACTGCGCCTGCTGACGGGGATAATTGACCATACAAGAAAGATAACATAGCATAAAAAAAGCCCTGCAAATGGCGGGGCTTTTTTATATTTTGAGGAGCCTAAAAAACAAGCCCGCATGAAAAAAATATTCCTGTTATTGCTCCTTGGCACGTGTATCGACACCAGTGCGCAAACTTATGTAGCCCAGCTGGACAAACGGGTGATGATCATGGACAATCCTCCTTTCCCCGAATGCCATGCTTCCACCATCGTGCTGCTGCCGAAAAACCGGCAGATAGCCGCCTGGTTCGGCGGAACGGAAGAAGGGCATAAAGACGTAGGCATCTGGGTCGCGACCTGTGAAGACGGTAAATGGAGCGCGCCGAAAGAAGTTGCCAACGGCGTGATCGACGAAACATTGCGGTATCCCTGCTGGAACCCGGTACTGTTCAGGACCAAAGCCGGCAAGCTGTTTTTATATTACAAAGTAGGCCCCAACCCGCGGGAATGGTGGGGTATGATGATGCAATCCGCCAATAACGGCAAAACCTGGAGCAAACCCGAAAAACTGCCCGACGGTATGCTGGGGCCTATCAAAAACAAACCCGTGCAGCTGAAGAACGGCGATATCCTTTATCCCACCAGCACGGAAAGCACTACCGGCAACATCTGGCACATCCATCTCGAAAAGTCGGATAAAGACGCCCGCAACTGGACGCGCATCCCGATCAATAACGACACCTTCCAGGTGATACAGCCGAGCATCCTGGAATATCCCAACGATTCGATGCAACTGCTGAGCAGAAGCCGGCAGAATTATGTGGTGCAAACCTGGTCCACCGACAAAGGCGCCACCTGGGGCCCGCTGAGCGTGACGACGCTGCCCAACCCCAATTCAGGCACTGATGCGGTTACCCTCAAAAACGGGCTGCAGGCGATCGTGTACAACCCGTTGCGCAAAGGCGAAGGCCGCTCCAAACTGTTTGTCGCCATTTCGAGCGACGGGCAGCAATGGAAACCCGTGTTTTCACTGGAGAATGAAACAAAAGGCGAATACAGCTATCCTGCCATCGTACAGGGCGAAGACGAACGCATCCATATTACGTATACGGCAGACCGTAAGAATATCCGGTATGTGATATTGCGGATCGAACAATCCAAAATCAACGAGCCGCTGAAGCCGGAGGAAAAGTAGGCGGTATCAGGCAGCAACCTGGTTCCCGGGAAGACCGTTCTCCCAATCGTACCTGATTTTGTACAGCTTCCATAAAAAGAGGATGGCCAATACGATCTCAATGTTGAAATTGACGCTCACACCGGAGTTATTGGCGGATAGATAACTGCGGTATCCTGTGTATATACAAACGGGGATGGTGATAAAACAATCGATCATGCCCAGCAAAACGGCCTGGCGCTTTTCCAGCAGCAGGGCCGCAGATACGAGCCCTTTCAGCAAAAAAAGACCCAGCACCAGGAAATATTCCCATGTAAAAGGCTCTTCCACATTAAGCCCCATCAGCGCGAGGGATACGTCTACGCCGGACAGGCTCAATACGAACACCACCGGCACCAGTCCGCCGCAAACAAGGAATATCCACATAAATACTTTGATCCACCAGGGTAGCAGGGTAAAGCGGGCATGGACGGGGATTTCATCGTCGAGCATATCGGGTTGTGCTTCAGGATGGTTGTTCATGGTACAGGCATTAAGATGGCGGCAAGTCACACAATCACCACTTCAATTCCCATATCTTCCAGCAGTTTCACCATGTGTTCCGAAATGCCTTTGTCGGTAATGATCTGATCCACTTCTTCCAGCCGGCAGATTCTGCCGAAACCGCGTTTGCCGAACTTGGACGAGTCCGCCAGCACGATGGTTTTCTGCGCCGCGGCGATCATTTGCTGGTTGAGGTGCGCTTCTGCGATGCTGGTGGTGGTGAGGCCGAATTCCACATCGATGCCGTCTACCCCCAGGAACAGTTTGCTGCAGGAGAAGTCGCTCAGGATTTTTTCCGCGTAAGGGCCGGCCACGGAAGAGGAATTATTGCGGATAACGCCGCCCAGCTGGATGACTTCTATTTCGTGGAAGCGGTTCAGTTCCAGGGCCACGTTGAGGGCGGAGGTGATGATCATCAGCGGGCCGCGCGGCTGGATATGTTTGGCCAGCGCCAGCACGGTGGTACCCGAGGCGATAATGATCGCATCGCCCGGCATGATCAGGGAGGCGGCGGCTTTGCCGATGGCATTCTTTTCTTCCCGGCGGATCTTTTCTTTTTCGTTGACCGGTTTATCGTTGGTATAGGGGTTCTGCACCGTAGCGCCACCGTGGGAGCGGTATAATAACGACTTGTCTTCCAGCAGCTTCAAATCCTTTCGGATTGTTACACCCGAAACGTCCAGCTCTTTACACAATTCGACCACGTTGACATAGCCTTTTTCGTATAATCTGCTTAATATAAACTTGTGCCGCTCCGCGATGTTGATCATTGACATATAGTATAGATTAATTCGGTTTTAACGTCGGAATTCAGGATAAAGCATATTGAAAATCACTGTATTATAATATGGGGCTGCAAAGCCGGATCCTAATTTACGCAGGATTTTTATAAAATCCTTGTTATGAATTCGTAACGGCCGCCGTTTTAAGAAAGATTCCCCATAATTAACCAACTCATTTACAATCATTTACCCATAACAACGCTGATTTCAAAACAAGCTGCCGCCGGGCCCGGGCCGCTTACGGATGCTTGTATAATTTCGTTTTAAATTATTTATTTTTATTTATAATTGCATATAAATATTTCAAAAATGAAAGAAAATTAAATTCCCTGATAACCCTTATAAGACATTTTCAGCGGACTTGAAAGGCATCCGTTCTATGATTGTATAGAATAGATAACGTGGAAAAAACGAGCGGGAAGGTCTCTTTCCGCTTTCTTTTTGGTATGCGGGCATGTAATTTGTACTCCTGCCTGAAATCACTGTTATGGAAAAACGCGTATTGGGTATCATACTGAGCTTACTGGGCATCGCCGGGCTTATTCTGGCAGGCGTGAATTTCATGAATGGCGGCGAGGGCACCCGCAACGTCAAGTCCATTATTATCTACGGCGTATTGGGCGCCATCTTCTTCTTTGCCGGCATAGGGCTGATCAGGAATACGAAAGACAAACCATCCTGATCAGGGATTTTTTTCCAGTATGCTGATGAGTATTTTTTTACCCTGATCGTTGAGTACGCCCGCGGGGCTCAGGGAATCGGACGGGATGAAGTGCCGTTTGAACGCTGCAATGGAAGCGGCGGTATCTTTCATATCGTACCCTACCACGCGCAGTGCCTGGACGGTATTAAAGGCGTCCGGCACCTGTATGTTGGCCGTATCGCCGTACCACAGGCCAAAACCTTTTGCCGCCAGCCGGTCCCAGGGGAACAGCACACTCGGGTCCACTTTCCGTTTGGGGGCGATGTCGCCGTGACCGATGAAGTTGGCGGCGGGAATGTTATACCGGTTTTTCAGTGTGTCCAGCAACGTGAGGAGGCTGTGTATCTGCGGGCCGGCGAACGGCTCGCGGCCGTCGTTATCCAGTTCAATGCCGATGGAAGCGGAATTGATATCCGTACTGCTCCCCCACCGCGATGCGCCGCCGTGCCAGGCGCGCAGGTAATCGTTCAGCATATGATGAATGGTGCCGTCTTCACAAATCACATAATGCGCACTCACCTGCGTGCGCTCCAGCGTAAAAGTGCGCAGCGTCTGTTCGCACGACTGTTGTGCCGTATGATGAATGATGACATAATTGGGCTTGCGGAGATTAAAATTGACCGTACCGGCCCACCATGCCGGCGTTGCGGCTGAATCCGTGCGGATATTATCCGGCTGCAGCTTCAGTACGTTCGACCAGTGTTTTGCCTGCTGGCGGTACACTTTGTTCGTCGCCTTGTAAGGCTGCGGCGCGCAGGCCGCCAGCGATACCGCTGCGGCGTAAATGAATAGGCGTTTCAGCATATGCCTAAATCTACAAAAATTACTCCAAACCCTCCCTGCGTTGGCACATGCCCGTATCAGGGCAGCGCAAATGCGCTGATTGTTTCAGAAAGTAGTAACACGTCCCTGCCTTCTTTCATACAATTGCCCACAGCACCAGCACAACCGGCGCACGGAGTTTGAGGTAGCGAATAAATAGTGTATTTTCATGGCAGGTATAAATATCCCTGCCATGAAAAGCTTCCGGATAATTTTATTGTTTATGTGCTTCATTGCTCCCGCCACGGCACAGCGCAGGGTGTACACCGCTGTGGAAACAATGCCCGGCTTCCCCGGAGGGGAAGAAGCCTTGGCGAATTATCTGACCAGCAATCTCCGTTTGTCACAGGATTCCCTCAAAGACGCCGAATTACATTCGGTGTTTTTATCGTTCATCGTTGAAAAGAATGGTTCCATTACCGGGGTGAAGCCGGTTAACCCGCGAAACACCTATATCGAGAGGGTCGCCATTCACCTCGTAGAGAAAATGCCGGCATGGGAACCCGCCAGGCATAAAGGGAAAAAGGTGGCGGTACACATGACGATTCCCATCCGCATCTGTTTCCAGGAGTGATCTCCCCTTTTTTATTATCTTCCCGGGATGAAACGCCTGTTGCAATATCTCTTCCGCAGGCCCGTCATCTGGCTGGCGAACAAATTTTCCTCCAAGCCCCAGAGCCGGCTGGTATTCAATTCGCTGACCCAGTTGCAGGAAGGCATCCTGAAGGGCAAAAAAGATAAAGGCCCGCTGATTTCCTGCCTGCCGGAAGAGGCCCGCTTCATTATATTTTCCGATCAACACAAAGGCGGCGGCGATGCGGCGGATGATTTTGTGCCGGCGGCAGACAACTACCTGAAGGCGCTTGACTGGTATTACAACGAAGGATTTACCTATATCAATCTCGGCGATTGCGAAGAGTTATGGGAAAGCACCCCCACGGCCGTGATCGAACATAACCGCCTCTCCCTGCTCGAAGAAGCCAAGTTCCTGCAAAAACAACGTTACTACCGCATCTTCGGCAATCACGACCTGGAATGGAACTATCTCATCCCCCGTAACCAGTTCCTGAAGCCGATCTTCGGCGACACGCTGAAGATTTACGAAGGCCTGGTGCTGGAAGTGCCGTACAACAACAAAACCTACCGTATTCTTTTCACGCACGGTCACCAGGGCGATCAGCACAGCGACGGCAACGCGTTCTCCAAATGGTTCGTAGCCGCCATCTGGACGCCCATCCAGCGTTTTCTCGACATCCGCATCAACACCGTGTCCGACTCGTTCGACCTCGTAGACCTGCATAACGTAGTGCTCTACGAATGGACGCTGCAGCAACCCGGCACCGTACTGGTGACCGGCCATACCCACAAACCCGTATTCGCCTCGCTCGATCACATCGACCGCCTCACGCGGCAGCTGGAAAAGGCCATGAAAGAAAACAACCAGGCGCTGGCGGACAGTCTGCGGCAGGCGCTGGCCAAACGCCAGGCCGAATATGCCGGCAAACAGATCGTCAAGACCATGGCGCGGCCCGCTTATTTTAATACCGGCTGCTGCTGTTTCAGCGATGGGGATATTACCGGCATCGAAATCTCCGAAGGGTTCATACGGCTCATCAAATGGGAGGATGGGGAAAGAAAAGTCTTGGAAGAATCCCCATTATATTATTTATTTGAGCAATTGTAGGTTCTCATGCGTAACAGGAATGTGTTCTATTATACCTTGTGCATCTGGCTGACGCCGGTGGTGCTGGCGCCGGTATTGTTCCTCGTTTGTTACCCGCTCTATCAGAACACCCAATGGGCTTTTTCATTGTATATTCTCCAGGTGGCCATCGGCCTGCTTTTTTCATTCCCTGTATGGTTCGTGCTGTACAAGTTCACCGTCTGGATCCAGAAAAAAACGGAACATCCGCTATTGCAAAGGCTGTACATCCTGCTGGTAGGCCTGGCCCTGGTGATGCTGTGTGTGATCAACCTCGTACTGGAAGAAAACAGCATGCATTATTCATTCCTTGAATACGCATGGCCCTATGCCGCGGTCTTTATCCTGTCGATGCTGTTTTACCCTTACCCGGCGCCTCCGCGGGCAATTCCGCCCAGGCATCTGAAAGGACGGCATATCCGCATCAAATTAAACGATTACGACCCGCCCATCGCAGGCGTCATCGTATCCGAGCTGAACGTTTCGGTGCTCACCATCCGCCTGCACCGCAGCGTGAGCGGCCAACTGCTCACCAGCAACCTGCTGGAGCTTCACCCGCTGGAAAACGAACAGCTGTTCGCCCCGCTCCTTTTCAACCAGCAGGTGCCGGTGGAAGGATACCTGTTGCAGGGCGCCGATGCGGAATTTTATTGCACCGGTAAAGTGGAACTGGATTATACCTTGAATTGACGACGCGCCGTTCGCTTCCCACTGTTTTACAACCTTGTTTATGCACGCAGGCTGAAACACCAGGTTCTTCCGCCATGGTCGTAGCATCAGCAAACGCGATCGGCACATCCGCTACCCGATCTTCAGTTTTTTCCCGGCGGCGGCCATCGACGCATAAATCGCCTCGATGATTTTCATATCGCGCAGGCCTTCTTCTCCCGGCACATTGTTCGGGCGGTTTTCGAGGATCGCTTTGGCCACGCCGTCCATGTGCGCGGCCTGCTGATTGATGGGTGTGATCTGCATGGGCCCCTGGCTGGTGCGCCCTTCCTGGCCCTTATACCCATAGGCGCGGTTCAGTTCGAACCATCCTTTTTCCGCCGCGGCATAAAGGCGGTTGACGTTGGTGATATAGGTGGAGAAGGAATTGGCGATGGCCCCGTTGGGAAAATACAGTTGCCAGGCCAGCGACTCCTCGATGTCTTTGAACTTTTGCGGATCGGTTTTGGGGAATGCCTGCGCCGTTACATACGTAGGCTCCAGCCCGATGGTGTAACGCGCGCCCTGTATGGCATAGATGCCCACATCCATCAGCGGCCCGCCGCCGGAAAGGGCATGATGCAGCCGCCATTGGGCGGGGTCGCCGGCGCGAAAACCGTCGCTTGCTTCCACCAGCTTCACCTCACCGAACACTTTCTCACGGCTCAGGCGCATCATTTCAAGGTGGAACGGATCATAATGCAGGCGGTAGCCGATGGCCAGCTGCCTGCCGGCTTTTTTACACGCGGCGATCATCGCTTCACCCTCTTTGACGCTTACCGACATCGGCTTTTCACAGATCACGTGTTTGCCCGCCTTTGCGGCGCGGATAGTGAATTCGGCATGCATGGAGTTGGGCAGCACCACGTATACCACATCGATGTCTTTATTATCGGCGATCTTGTCGAAGTTGTCGTAATTGTAAATGTTCTTTTCCGGGATTTTGTATTTCTCCACCCACACCGGTATTTTAGACGGTGTGCCGGTAACGATGCCTCTTAACTCGATATGCTGCGTTTGCAGCAGCGCGGGCGCCAGCTGGTTGGTGGCGTAACCGCCCAGGCCGATGAGCGCGATACCGAGTTTCTTTTGCTGCCCGGGCCATGCAAAGCCGGCCAGGGGCGTTGTGAGAGCGGCTGCCCCTGCCAGGGCGGAAAGTTGCAGGAAGTCGCGGCGGTTGTGTATCATATCCAGGGTTTTTAGGTCTGGATAAGATACGGCGTATTTACCGGTTTACAAACAGGGCCATCAAACGGATGAGCAGCAGCGAGGCGATGCTGCACCCTGCGATCACCAGCCAGTCTTCCCCGCTCATATCCTGCAGCCGCAGCGCTTCCGCCACCGGCGGCACCACGCGGCAAAGCAGCGTTACGCCGAGGCTCAGGCCGAGCGCTCCCCAGAGGTAAGGATTGCGTATCACCGGGCCGCGGAAAAATCTTTCCCTGCCCGTGGTCATGTTCAGCGAATGCAGTAATTGCGAGATAATCAGCGTAAAAAACAAAACGTTGTTGGCGGCCCCGGGGTCGGATGTGCCACGCAGGGAGTCGGCCATAAAAGCCGCACCCAGCGCTGCGGCGCAGATGATGGCGGCGTAGCCCCAGATCACGGCCCAGTTCTTTTTACTGATGATGGGCAGTTTGGGATCTTTCGGCTGTTTCTGCATCACCGTATCGTCGCCCTCCGTAAAGCCCAGCGCCATGGCGGGGAATACGTCGGTGATCAGGTTGATGAACAGGATTTGCAGGGCAAACAGCTGGAAGGGAAAGTTGAACGTGGCAATGAGGCCGATCACCAGCAGCTCGCTCAGATTGCAGGAAAGCAGGAATATGATGAAGCGGCGGATGTTCTCGAAGATGACGCGCCCCTGCCGCACGGCATGTACGATGGAAGAAAAGGCGTCGTCTTTCAGCACCATGTCGGCCACCTCCTGCGATACCTGCGTACCGCGGATGCCCATCGCGATGCCGATGTCGGCTTTTTTCAGCGCCGGCGCGTCGTTCACGCCGTCGCCGGTCATCGCCACAATTTCACGGCGCTCCTGCAGCGCCTGCACCAGGTCAAGTTTCTGCGCTGGGCTTACCCTCGCAAATACGGGTATGCCCAGCCACTGCTCCGGGTCTTTCCCCATGTCCTTGCCGTTCATCACCTTGTCGTCTTTGCTGATACCCAGCTGCTGCGCGATGTTGGCGGCGGTGGCGGGATGGTCGCCGGTCAGCATGATGACGCGGATACCGGCGGTATGGGTTTCCCGGATCACCTGCTGTACGTCTTTGCGCGGCGGGTCGAGGAAACCGGTGACGCCGGTAAACACCAGCTCCTGCATGAACTCACCGTCCGCCGTGCTTCTTTCGGCATACGCATAACCCAGCGTTTTCAGCCCGGAAGCGGCCAGTTTGTCGGTTTGCGCCAGCCATGTTTTTTTGTCGCCCTCTTCCAGCGGCTGCGGGCCGCCGTCCTTGAACACCTGCGTGCACAGCGGCATCAGGTTTTCGATCGCGCCTTTGGCGGCTACCAGGTACCCGTTGCCGGAACGGTGGAGGGTGCCCATTACCTTGGTATCGGAATCAAAGGGAAACTCTTTTTCCCTGGGAAAATCCGCCGCAAGACGGGCAACATCCGCCCCGGTGTCGCGGGCGAATTCGAGAAGGCTCACCTCCAGCGGGTCGCCAATCCCCTTTTTATCGTCGAGCGATGCGTTATTGCATAACACCGCCACCAGCTGCAGCTGTTTAAAATCCGGCGCATCGGGCGGTGAGGCGAGATCAACTTCCCCCGAAGGCACCGATGCGGCCGTTACCTCCATCTGGTTTTCGGTGAGCGTACCGGTTTTATCGGTGCAGATCACAGTAGTAGCGCCGAGTGTTTCCACCGCAGACAGTTTTTTCACGATCACCTGGTGCCGCGCCATGCGGATCATCCCTCTGGCCAGCGCCAGCGTCGCCACAATGGGCAGCCCTTCGGGGATGGCCGCCACCGCGAGCGCGATGGCTGTTTTGAGCATTTCCAGCACCGGCACTTTATTCAGGAGCCCTGCGCCAAAAATCAGCAGCACGATAATTACCGTGATGCCGATCAGCCGTTTGCTGAAACTCTCCAGTTTTTTCTCCAACGGCGTGGCGGATTTCACCGCACCGGCCACCATGGTGGCGATATGCCCCAGTTCGGTCTGCATGCCGGTAGCGGTGCACAGCACATGAGCGTTGCCCTTCCGGATAAAGGTCCCTTTGTAGACCATGTTGGTCCGCTCGGCCAGCGGGGTATTCTCCTCCAGCTCGCCGGGTTCTTTTTCTACCGGTACGGATTCCCCGGTGAGGGCGGATTCGTCGGCCTGTAGATTGGTGGCCGACAGAAGGCGCCCGTCCGCCAGCACCATATCCCCTGCTTCGAGCACCATAATATCACCCGGCACCAGTTCTTCCGACGGTACTTCCTGCAGCTTGCCGCCGCGAATGACCTTGGCCATCTGCGTCGCCAGTTTCTGCAGGGCTTCCATCGACCGTTCCGCCTGGAATTCCATCACAAAACCCACCACCGCATTCAGCAGTATCACAATGCCGATAGCGATCGCATCCAGCCATTCCTTAAAAAAAATGGACATACCCGCGGCCACCAGCAACAGGTACACGACGGGGCTTTTGAACTGGTGCAGCCAGATCATCCAGGGCGAACGGCTGCGTTTACCCGTAATCGCATTGGGTCCGTACTGCTGTAACCGTTCTGCTGCTGTTTCAGGCGACAACCCCTGTTGCAGGTCCGTACCTGACTGCTGTTGCAATGCTGTTAAAGAAGTAAAATAAGATTCCATGCTGCCGGCTTTGGTTTATAATGGATTACAAACGGGATACCGCTTTTGTTGCGCATGATGTTTCGCCGCTATCTTTGCATATTTTTTGCTATTTTCAATCCACACCTACGACTGAAACAAAAATTCCATGATCAACCTATTCTCCCCCCTACGGACCGTATTGATGTATTTCCTTTTCGGCGTCGTTTGGATATTGACGACAGATTCCCTGCTGCGCTGGATATCCGAAAATATGCCTTCTTTTTTCTGGCAGAGCCAAAAAGTGAAAGGGATTATTTTTGTAACCATATCAGCCTCCATCCTGTACTGGCTATTGCAAAAATACCTTAAATCGCTGCAGAGTTCGGAAATGGCCTATATGAGCATTTTTAAAACCAGTCCCAACCCGATGTGGCTGTACGATGCGGAAACCTTTCACTTTATTGAAGTCAACGATGCTGCCATCACCACATACGGCTACAGCCGGGAAGAATTCCGGCGAATGACCATCCTCGATATCCGCCCGGCGGAAGATATCGAAAAGTTCATGAGCGGCAACCACCCGGCCGGTTCAGGTTTTATTCCCGGTACGGCATGGCGCCATCTGAAAAAAGACGGTTCCATCATCTATGTAGACATCCAGGCGTTTCATACGGAATACAAAGAGAAACATGTGGTGGTGGTCAGCAGCCGTAACATCACCGACAAGTACCTGGCAGACCAGGCATTAAGTGAGCAGCAGCAGCTACTCAGCACCATCATCAACAGTACCGACGACCTGATCTGGGCGGTCGACAACAACACCCGTTTGGTTGCGTTTAACAATGCCTTTAAAAACACCATCCAACAGCTGACAGGTATCGAAGCAAAACCTGGCGTCCGCGTGAGGGATGCGGAAGGAGAAGCGGAATACAAAAAATGGCAGCAGTATTACGAAGACAGCCTTGCCGGCAAGAAACAGATACTGGAAGAAGTACGTGAAATGGATAATGGTGTAGTATACGCGGAAATTACCATGGATCCCATCATCGTAGACGACCATGTTATAGGGGTGGCTTGTTTTGCCCACAACATCACGAAAAGAAAAGAACAGGAATTAGCGCTGACGAAGGTGCTGGAGCGATACGACATCGTGAACATGGCCACCAATGACGTCATCTGGGACTGGGACCTTGTCAACAATACCGTCGTCTGGAACCAGAACATGCAGCTGCAGTTCGGCTACGAAGAGGTCCCTGACGAAGTAGGCTGGTGGGAACAAAGAATACATCCGGACGATGTGGATGAAGTATTGAAAAGCCTGTATGAGAGAATAGCGTCCAAATTGAGCGCCTGGAAAATGGAATACCGGTTCCGCCATCACAACGGCACTTACCGGCATGTAAAAGACCGGGGATTTGCCATGTACAATGAAGAAGGAAAGGCTGTTCGCATGATCGGCGCCATACAGGATGTAGAAGACAAAAAGCAGTACATCGAAGAACTGAAAAAAGTAGCTCAACTGAGCTCCCACAGCCTGCGCAGGCCAGTGGCTTCCATGCTCGGCATCGTGGATCTGCTTAATAAGGAAGACTTCGCCCACCCGGACAATGCGCCCCTGCTGGGGCTTGTAGAAAAAGTAGCGCACGAGATGGACAGCATGCTACATGTGGTGGCGGAAAAATGCAACCGTATCTTCCGGCAAACCGAGGAAGTGTAAAAAAGGGCACTGCTTGCGCAATGCCCCTTATCTATAATTCAGGATCGAGCGTAGGTATTTAGGTTTTTGCTTCCTGGTACTGCGCGTTGGTTTTGGCGCCACCCACCGCCTCCAGCACAATCACAGGCGGCATTTTGTACGCCTGTTGCGGCAGGTGAATAAAAAACTGGTCTTTCGCGATTTCTTCGACCTTCACATTTTTTCCCGCCAGCGTGGCTTTGGAAATTTTTGTGCCGGCGGGCACTTTCACTTTCAGCAAACCGTTCACCGGGATGTTGAACACCACCATGTTGACGATGTTGCCGGTGCGGGGTTTGGTGAAATATCCCCAGTCCTGCTTCTCCCAGCCGGCGTAATCACAATCATAGATCACCTGCCCGTTCTGCTGCATCCACGCCCCGATGGTACGCGCGATGTGCTGTTCTTCCGCACGGATGCTGCCGTCGCCGGCAGGCCCGAAATTCAGCAGAAAGTTGCCGCCCATGGAAGTGGTATGCACCAGCATTTCCAGCAGTTCAAGCGGGCTTTTCACGTGGCTCACCGACCAGTCTTTATGGTACCCCCACTGGTTTTCGGGCACCGTCATACAGGCTTCCCAATCCCACCTGGTGACCTGTACGTCTTTAACCGGGTTCGGCAGGCGGCGTTCGTAACCGGATTCATAATCCCCCATCAGCTTACCGTTGGAATCGATGTGTCGTTTGCCGAAATCATCGGCGCGCAGACGGCTGTTCACCACCGCGCCGGGCCGGATCTTTTTCAGCATCTGCTCCACCTCCAGCGTCCACCAGCCGTTCTTTTTGATGGAATTGTCCCAGGTACCGTCGAACCAGAACGCTTTAACGGTCGGGTAATTGGTGGCCAGCTCGCGCAACTGGCCGGAGGCGAACTGCAGGAAACGGCGGAAGGCCACACTGTCTTCCGGCGATTTGATATCGTACCGCCAGTCCGGGTGATGCCAGTCGAGCACCGAATAATAAAAATTCACATCGATGCCTTCGGCATTGTACGCTTCCACCAGTTCTTTGAGAATGTCTTTTTTATACGGTGTGTTGCCGATATTAAAATCGGTGTATTGGCTAGGCCAGAGGCAAAACCCTTCGTGGTGTTTGGTAGTGATGGTCATATACCGCGCGCCCATCTGTTTGGCCATCTTCGCCCATTGGCGGGCGTTGAATTTCACCGGGTTGAACTGGTACATCAGCGAATCCCAGGTGGAGGTGGGTATTTTGGCGCTCGACTTCAGGAACTCCGCCGCATAGTTATACGTTTTACCGTTCCACACCCCGCCGGGGATGGCGTACAATCCCCAGTGGATGAATTGCCCGAAGCGGTTGCCGCGCCATTTGTTCATGGCTTCGTCGGTACGTTTGCCCGTGTACTGGGCGCCATACTTCAACGGAACTTCCTGTGCTGAAACGCCGGCACTGAAGGTCAGTGCCAGCGCTAAAATGCCTGTTTTTATCTTCATGAATTGTTTGTTTTACCATCCCGGGTTCTGCACCAGTTCCGGCATTTTATTGATTTCGGACTGTGGTACGGGCATAAAATACATCTGAGGGCTGCTGAACGTTCTTTTCTCGAAAGCGAACCGCTCATAGGTAAAATTATCACCATTTTTTGTGATACGCATCCCGAACATATCCCCGGCGCCTGCCTGGTCGAAAGTTTTCCAGCGAAGCAGGTCGAAGAAGCGATGACCTTCCTCAAAGGCCAGCTCTACCCTTCTTTCGTTCCGGATGGCGTCGCGCATCGTTTCTTTGGTGAGGCCTGCGGGCAGCTGGTACGGGTTCAGGCCGGCACGGCGGCGGATGGCTTCCACCGCGGTATACACGTCGGCAACAGGGCCGCTGTGCTCGTTCAATGCTTCGGCATAATCCAGCAGGATCTCCGCGTAACGGATCGGCGTGAGACAGCGGGTGGGCGTTACACCATAGGAACCGCCGGCATTTTCGTCCATCATTTTCCGCCACAGGTAACCGGTGCGGGTGGAGTTGGAATTGGTATTCAGCCCGTCCTGCGGCGCCAGCAGGTAGAGCCATACCGGATCTTTCCGGTTGTTGGTGCTCAGCAGCCAGGGGGCGCCGTTATACAGGATGGACAAATAAAACCTCGGATCGCGGCCTTCGTACGGCCTGGCGGCATTGTACCCGCTGCTTGCATCGGCGATCCTTTTGCCGTTGGCCATGGGAAACGCGTCTACCAGCTGCTGCGTCGGGAAACTGTACGTTTGTCCGCCGCGCGTACTGGGCAGCAGCATATTTTCCATAAAACGGTTATTGCCCTGCATGATCTGGAACACGTGCTCCTTATTCTTACGCTGGATGAAGGTGCTGTAAAAACCGTTACCGGGCCGGGTGACATTGTCTTCAATGAGCTCGTACATGTTCAGGTTCATCACTGCTTTGAAAGCATCGGCCGCCAGTTTCCAGCGGTCGTTGGAGGCGCTTTCATAACCCAGCACTTTTTTCTGCTCCGCGGTCTGGCCGAGGTTGCCCCCGTTGAACAGCGGGCTGGCGGCCAGCAGCAGCATTTTGGCTTTCACAGCCAGCGCCGCGCCTTTGGTGGGCCGGCCGTATTCGCCGCCCAGTTGTTCGGTGGGCAGTACGGCCGCTGCTTCTTCCATTTCTTTCACCACGTAAGCCACACATTCTTCGAAGGAAGCACGCGGTTGGGTGAAGTCGTCCGTCAGCGTATACAGCTTGTCGCCGATCAGGGGTACGCCGCCGTGCGTACGCACCAGGTGGAAATAATAATAGGCGCGCAGGAAGCGGGCTTCGGCTTTGGCGAGCTGTTTCCTGGCTTCAGACAACGGCCCCTTGTCTACGTTCCCCAGGAAAATGTTGACCCGGCGTATGTTGGTATAAGGCGTGTTCCAGTGATCGTTGCGCATCCTGGCGAACTCCGCCACACCCGAGAAAGTAGAGGAGTTGTAAGCCTGCGCGGTTTGCGCCACGGCGCCGCCCCAGCGGATTTCAGAGTCGTCGGTGGCATCGGAGAACGACCAGAGGCCGCCGCCGAACAAACCGTTGTCGAGAAAGTAGGTGTAAGACAGGTTACGGTAAATGCCGTTGAGGAACTGCATGGTCAGCGCACTGTCCGCGAAGGTTTTTTCCTCGTTGATGGTGCCGGTATCGGTCTTGTCCAGGAAACCGTCGCCTTTCTTGGTGCAGGCTGCAAACAGCATCATCGCTGCCGCCGTTCCGAAAAATAAAGTATGCAAATTCTTTTTTCTCATGATCGCGATTATTTAAATGAAACCTGCAGGCCGAAATTGTAGATTTTTTGTTGCGGGTATTTGCTGTATGCCTCTACCTGGCCGCCGCCGCGCTGCGACTCGGGATCCACGTCGTAGATCTTCAGGTTGTACCAGGTCATCAGGTTGAGGCCGTTGGCGTAGAAGCGGATGTCCTGCACGCCTACCCTGCGGCTGAAGGATTTGGGAATGTGATACCCGATCTCCAGGTTTTTGAGGCGCAGATAATCCACCGGCCTTAACCAGAAAGTAGACAGGTCGAAGTTCACACCGCCCAGCCTCGGATACTCCGCCACGTCGCGGGTTTCAGGCGTCCAGCGTTTTTTGTGGATCTCGGAAGGAAGACCGTTGGAGTTGCCGATCTGCAGTAGTGTGGACGCATCCATGCTGCCGCGGGCGGCGCCCTGGAACATCACGGAAAAGTCGAGGTCTTTGTAAGAGAAACCGGTGCTGAAACCATAAGTCACCTGCGGCAGGTTCGGGAAACCGATCGGGCCGATGTCGTTGGCATTGATCAGGCCGTCGCCGTTGATGTCTTTGAACTTGATATCGCCGGGCTGTACGGTTTTACCCACCACCTGCGGGCTTTTGGCCACATCGGCGTCATCATAGTAAAAACCGTCGAAAGTATACCCGTAGATCTGCCCGATGGGGCGGCCGGTTTGCGCCAGCAGCGGGTTGGCGGCATTCTTCGGCTCGTCGCGGTACAGCACGAGGTTTTTGGCGAATGAGAAATTGCCTTTTACAAAATAGCCTACATTGCCAATCTTGTTGTTGTGGCTGATGTCGAGCTCATATCCTTTGTTGCTCACCCTGCCTACATTCACCGGCGGCAGGGAAAGGCCGGCAAAAGCCGGTACGGTGCCCCGGGTGGTGAGGATGTCGTACCGCAGGTTATCAAAATAATCGGCGATCACTTCCAGCTTGCCTTTGAACAGGCGCAGCTCGATACCGAGGTCGAGCTTGCGCTCACGCTCCCAGCGCACGTCGTCGTTGGCCAGCGCGCCAGGCGTTACTACCGGGTATGTGTTGGGGCTTTCGCCGAAGTTATAGTCCTGCGAAGGTTTGGAATAGATTTCTTCATACAGGTACTGGAAAGAGTTGCCAAAGCGGTCACTGCCCACTTCCCCATATGAACCACGCAGTTTCAGCTGATCCACGAACCGTACATTATCCTTGAAAAACGGCTCCTCGCTGATGTTCCAGCCGGCAGACACGGCGGGGAAATAGCCGTACCGTTTGCTGGCTTTAAAGCGGTCGGTGCCATTGTAACCCATGTTGAACTCCAGCAGGTATTTGGAATGGTAGTCATATCCAAGTCTGAACGAATACCCCCGGAAGTTTTCCGGCACGTCGGCGGCATCTATCCTGGTGCGTTGGTTAAAGAGCGCGAGGCTGTACAGGGTATGTTTGCCAAAAGCCCTGCGGTAATCGAGCATCAGCTGGGTATTGAGAATACGCTGCGGTTTCTCGCGGCCACTCTGCCAGCCCGCATCCTCCGCCAGAACGGGGATGCGCGACAGCGTGGGGAATACGGCATCGTAACGGTCGGCGCCGGCAACGTATTCATA
This sequence comes from Chitinophaga lutea, assembly GCF_003813775.1. Taxonomy (NCBI): domain Bacteria; kingdom Pseudomonadati; phylum Bacteroidota; class Chitinophagia; order Chitinophagales; family Chitinophagaceae; genus Chitinophaga; species Chitinophaga lutea. The sequence goes on from NZ_RPDH01000002.1 coordinate 988,942, forward strand.
CACCGGGAACCTGCCGCGGGTCTGGCTTCTGCGCGACTGGTAATCGTTCGTATACGCCAGCGTACCGCGAACGGCGAGGCCCTTGGTGATGAAGTCCAGTTTATGGTTGGCGGTCAGGTTCAGATTGAGGTCGTTGTTATACTCTCTCAGATAGCCGGCATACTTGAGGATGCCCACCGGGTTGAGCGTAAAGTCTTTCCTGCCGCCGAAAGAACCGTCCGGGTTGTATACGGGATACACCCAGGGCGCCAGCAGGCCGGAAGTGATCCTGCGCCAGAAAGGCCATGCGCCGCCGGCCATCACGTCGGGGAAGTTGGGCTCGTTGATCTCGGAGAGGCGCGCGGAAAGATCGAGCCGCAGGCTCAGATCTTTCGTCACGTCCACATCGAGGTTGGAGCGGAAGTTGTAACGTTTCAGGTAATAGTTGCTGTTGAAATCTTCGTCCTTCGGCAGGTCTTTCATGATACCGTTCTGGAAAATGTAACCGAGCGATACAAAATAACGCACCGCTTCGGTGCCCCCGCTGATGTCGAGGTTGTTACGCTGCTGCACGGTGTTGTTTTTCATCACTTCATCGTACCAGTTCACGTTCGGGTATTTGTAAGGCTCGTCGCCGAGGCGGAAATGTTCGAGTGCTTCCGGTGTGGTATACGCCTGCGGCAAAATGGGCGGCAGTGCGGTGTTGGAATTGGTCGCCTGCTCCATCAGCAAAGGAATCGCTTCGTGGGAAGGCAGGGGTTTGCGGTACACGGTGGGCTGCTGAAAACCGGTTTCGGAACGGAACGTGATTTTCGGCGGGCCCTGTTTACCGCGGCGGGTGGTGATCACCAGTACGCCGTTGGCACCTTTGATACCATAGATCGCGGTGGTGGACGCATCTTTCAGGATGGCGATGCTTTCCACTTCGTTCGGGTCGATCTGGCTCACGGCGTCATAAGAATATTCGATATCATCTACGATGATCAGCGGCTGGCTCGTACCGTCGTTGTAAGAGCTCACGCCGCGGATGAAGAAGTTGGCGCCGTCGCGGCCGGGCTGGCCGCTTTGCTGCTGCTGGAAAAAGCCGGGCAAACGGCCCACCAGCGAGTTCTGGATACTGGCCGCCGGGCTCTGGCGAAGCTCCTTGCCGGTGATCATGCTCACGGCACCGGTGCTCGTCATTTTCTTCTGTTTGGCAAAACCCACGGTCACTACCTCACCCAATCCGGTTACGGCATTGTCCATCAGCACCTCGATACTGTTTTTGCCTTTTACGTTCACCGTTTTGCTGGCATACCCCACAGACGAAATCACCAGTTCGTTGCCGCTTTTGAGCACGATGGCGAATTGCCCCTTGTCGTCCGTCAGCACCCCGTTTTTGGGGTCGGCGGCTTCCTTGATGGTGGCGTACGGCACCGGCCCGTCTTTGTCCGTTACGGTACCCGTCACTTTTCTCCCCTGCGCCATCGCGTTGATGGCAAGGATTGAAAACAGTATGATCGATATAATTTGTTTCATCACTTCGTATTTGTGTTTTCAGCGATCGGATGGCGCCTTGTGCGTTCGCATCCGTGTTGTCTTTATCAGTAAAAGGCGGTGCCTAGTACTCCCACCCTGCGTTCTGGCGCATGTTGGGATTGGTTTCTATTTCCGAATACGGAACGGGATACCAGTACATCCGCGATGCGTCGAAAGTGGACGTGGCCGCGGTAAAGCGGGTATAGGCAAAGCTGCCGTCGGTTTTCTTTTCGATCTTCATGCCTTCCAACGGTTTGTTCATCACGTCTTCCGCGATCTTCCAGCGGCGGATGTCCCAGAAACGCTGTTCTTCGAACGCCATTTCAATCCGCCTTTCGTTCTGGATGATTTTCCGCATCACGTTTTTATCGGTGACGCCGGCAGGAATGCCGTACAGGTTGTTGGTTCCGGCCTTGATGCCCGCCCGTTTGCGGATCAGCACCAGGTTGTCGTACACCGCTTTCACCGGCCCACTTGCTTCATTCAGCGCTTCAGCGTAGTTCAGCAGGGTTTCGGCGTACCGGAAGTGGATCATGTGGCGGGTGGTGTTGGCGTAAGCGGCAGTGCTTTCGAACTTGCCCATGAACTTGCGCATGTAATAACCTGTTTTGGTTTGCACCACAATGCCGCCGGGTTTGTCCTTTCCGCCTTCGAAGGTTTCCACGGGCCTGTTCAGCCATTTTTTTCCGTTATATAAAATAGTAGCATCTAACCGCGGGTCGCGTTTATCATAGGGTTTGGTCGGGTCGTATCCGGAAAGGGGATCGGTGATGGCCAGGCCGTTGTCCATCGGGAAAGCGTCTACCAGGTTCTGGGAAGGACTGGTTAAACCCTTTCCTGCGGCGGCGTTCAGGTAACCAACGGGGCCGTTCTGCTGCTCCACCGTTTGCGAGGGAGCCTGCATTTTGGCGAAGATCATCTCGGTGCTTTTGCCGGCGATGAACATATCGATGTAGGCGGGCGCGAGGCTGTACACATTGAGGTCCATCACCTCTTTGGCGGCATTGGCCGCATCGGTCCAGCGCTGCGCATCACCTGCGGTGTTATACTGGGGACTGGCCCAATACAGCAGCACTCTCGATTTGAGGGCGAGCGCGGCGCCCTTGTTGGCGCGGCCCACTTCACCGTCGCTCATGATATTGGGCTGCAGCTGATCCTTGATGGCATCCAGTTCGGCGATGATGTAGTTTTTCGTTTCCTCGAGCGTGTTGCGGCTCAGGTTGATGTTTTCCTGGAAGCCGAACACTTTGTCGCCTACAAGCGGCACGCCGCCCCAGCGTTTCATCAGTTCGAAATAAAAGAAAGCGCGCAGGAAACGGGCTTCTGCTTTCCATTGTTTTTTCAGCTCGTCGGTGGTGGGTACGCCGTCGATCTTGGACAGGAACACGTTGGCCTGGCGGATGCCTTTGTAACAGTTGTCCCAGGAATTGTCGGGCACATTGAGCGGACTGATGCGCCCGAGGCGGTAGTCGCCGCTGCGGTCGTTATCGTTGGAGGCCATGCCGTCGTCGGTGGTGGCGTCGAGATAGGTGTTGCCGATGCGGTTGGAAATAGACGGCAGCAGCGCGTAGTTGCCCAGCAGGAACGACTTCGCATTGTCCGCGTTTTTATCGATCTGGTCGAACACCAGTTCCTCCGTCAGCCGGTCCTGCGGCTCCGATTCCAAAGTGCGTTGGCAGGCCGTCTGCACGGTGCATAAGCCGGCGATTATATAAAGGAGATATTTTCTTTGCATGCTGATAGATTTAGAGCTGTATGTTCACGCCGAAGTTGACAATGCGCTGGTTGGGATAACCGCCGAGATACGACTCGGGGTCTACACGGTCCAGCGGGGTGAAAGTGAGCAGGTTGTAACCACTGGCGAAAGCCCGTACCGATGCGAGGTGCAGGTAGCTCACCCAGCGTTGCGGCAGGGTGTACCCTACTTCCAGTGATTTGAGGCGGAGATAACCGGCGTCTTTCACCCAGAAGGTGGAGGTACGCTGGTTGTTGATGTTGCCGTTCACGGAAAGGCGCGGATACGTGGCGCTTGCGGCGGTGGCGGGCGTCCAGCGGCCGAGATGATGTTCCATCGCCTGGCCCGGACCGCCGTTGGCGTTGCTCAGGAACTCCCAGGTGTTGTTGCCGCGCATATTGATGGAACGGTTGGCCACACCTTGCCATACCATGTTCAGGTCGATGCCCTTCCAGCTGATGCCGGCGGTGAGGCCGTAGTAGATCAGCGGTTTGTCGGAACCGATGGCCCGCTCGTCGAATACGTTGATCGTACCGTCGCCGTTGAGATCTTTGTATTTGATGTCGCCCGGCACCGGGGTGTACCCGTCGAGAGCGGGACTATTCTCCGCATCTTCTTTCGACTGGTAAAATCCATCCGCCACGAGGCCGAATATCTGGCCCACGGTCTGACCGGTGCGCTGGTTCCAGCCATAGCGGCGGATCACCTCGTCCATATAGTCTATCCGGGTTCTGGCGAAATTCACGTTGCCTTTTGCGTAATATCCCAGCTCGCCGAGTTGCTCCCGGTAACCGGCAGACAGTTCCAGGCCGCGCGCCGTTTGTTTCCCGATGTTTTCCAGCGGCAGGTTGGCGCCGAGCATGCCACCGGCATTGGTGCCGCGGCGCATCATGAGGTCGTCCAGTTTATGCAGGTAGTATTCAGCCGAGAATTGCAGCTTGTTATTGCCGGTAGCCACATCCAACCCGATGTTCATCTTCCGGGCCTTTTCCCAGGTCAGGAAAGGATTGGCGAGCGATGCCTCATAAATGGCCGAGGCGCTGGTAGCCGGGTTACCCATATTGTAACTGCCGCTGGTGTTGTAAAACTGCAGGTACGGATAATAACCCGCCCGCAGGTTGTTGCCCACCAGCCCGTAGCTGCCGCGCAGCTTCAGGGTGCCCACCGACGGTACGGCATCGCTGAACCAGGCTTCCCGGGCGATGTTCCAGCCAAGGCCCACGGCAGGGAAATACCCCCAGCGCTTGCCGTCGGCAAACATATTATTATAGGAATAAGCCATCGCCAGCTCCAGCAGGTACCTCTGGTCGTAGTTGTAAGCGGCGCGGGCGGAGAACGATGAGTTGATCAGCGGCAGCTGGGAACCATCCGTGTAGCTGTCGCGGTAATACAACCCGGCGATGCCAACCTGGTGTTTGCCGAAAGTGGAATCGTAGCCCAGCTGCAGCTCGGTGTATGCCTGGCGGTTCTGCGAAGTAATGGACGAGCTGTTGGACTGCTCCCCGTCGGTGCCGATCTTGCCGATCACGGTATCCACCCCCGGCCGCATCGCTACGTTGTACACGGCAAAGGATTTGGAGCGGTTCAGCGCTTCGTCGTAATAACTGTTGAACGACACGAGGCCCTTTACGTACAGGCCGTGCAGCACGGCATCGAGGCGCTGTTTCAGGCTCAGGTCCACCGCCAGGTTGCGGTTATAGGTGGGCCGGTAGCCGGAGCGCGTTACCTGGCCGTACACGTTGTTGGTGTACTGGTTATTGCCGGCCAGGCTGCCGTTATAATTGAAAACCGGATAAGCGTTGTTTGGTGTACTGAGAATGTTTCTGAAAATACTGTCCGTGCGGGAACCCGGCTCGTTGCCGTTGCGGATGCGCCCGAACACGCTGAGGCTCATCAGCGTGGTGCGCGTCAGGTCCACATCCACATTCGTGCGGAAAATATATCGTTTGTAAAAGTTATTGGTGGGATAGGTGTTCTTCGGCTCGGTTACGAAATAACCCTGCTGATTCAGGTAATCGAGGTCCACGAAGTAGCGGGAAATTTTGTTGCCGCCTGCGATGTTCAGGTTGTAACGCTGCATGCCCGCCTGGTCTTTCAGCACGGTGTTGTACCAGTCCACGTCCGGATGGCCCAGGGGGTCGCTGCCCGTGCGCCATGCTTCCAGGTCGGCCGCGGTATAAACCGGTTGCCGCCCGTCGTTGATCAGCGCTTCGTTATACAGGCTGGCGTAGTCGTGCGCACCGAGGAACTTCGGCGTTTTGACCATCTGCTGCACGGCGGTCTGCGCGGTAAATGAAATCCTTTTTTTGCCGGCGTAGCCATGCCGGGTGGTCACGAGAATCACCCCGTTCTGCCCCCGCATGCCGTACATGGCGGCGCCGAGCGCGTCCTTCAGGATGGTGATGGAAGCCACCTGCTCGGGGTCGATCGACGTGCCGCTGCGGGGTACCCCGTCGATGACGATCAGGGGCGCGGCGCTGCGGATGTTCATGTCCGCCGCATCATCGCCCGGCTTCAGGCTGAACTGCTCGAGGTAAAGACCCGCGAGTTTGCCGTAGAGCGTGTTTTCCAGCGTGGTAACGGGAATGTTCCGCAGCTCGTCGCCATAAACGATGCCGTACGACTGCAACAGATTGGCCCCTGCCTGCTGTCCGAACAGTACCGGAACCGTGTCTTTCAAAGGCAGCACCTGGCCGGCGCGCACAGGGATGTTCGGGTATGAAGGCGATTTCCGGGCCATGGTATCCTGCGCTGCAGCAGGACGGGCACAAAGCGCCATCGCCGTCATCCCAAAGAAAAAGGGCATAGCGAACCTTTTCATCGGTGTCATCATATAACGTAATAGTTTAAAAGGACCAGCGAAAGATCAAATTGGTTGATTAGCTGTAACTCATTGGTTGATCTGTAAGCCTCAATGCTTCAAAAATAGGTGGGTATAAAATGGAAGCTACCCGTCATTTCTTGCTTAAATACAGGTGAAATCCATCAGGTTTCCGGATCAAAAAGAGGGGGTAAAAGAGAAAGAAAGGCCACCATGGCTTATTCACCGGCAGCACCGGCATTTCCGGCATGGGCGGCCGCGTATTCTTTGGGGGTGCGGCCAAACTCGGTTTTGAACCATTTGCGGAAGTAGTCCACATCAGAAAAACCTACCATATATGCCACCTCGGTAACGGTGAATTCGTTCCGCTCGAGGTACTGGGCCGCCCGTTTCAGGCGATAACCCCGGATGAATTCGATGGTGCTCTGGTTGGTGAGCGCCTTGATTTTCCGGTAAAGGGTGATACGGCTCATGTTCACTTCTTTGGCCAGCTGCTCCACATTGAGCGTGGGTTCCAGGATGTTGCCGTCGATAAAATGCATCACCTTATCGAGAAACACCTCGTCGGCCGATGTGATGGAGATGTTGCGGGGTTGCAGCATGATGTCTTTGCTGTACCGCTCGCGCAGCAGGGCGCGTGATTGCAGCAGGTTGTTGACCCGCAGCTGGAGCAGCCCCATATTAAAAGGTTTCGTTACATAATCGTCCGCGCCGGTCTCGAGGCCCTCCATCTGGAACACCAGCGGGCTGCGGGCCGTGAGCAGGATAATGGGAATATGGCTGGTGCGTTCGTCTTTTTTCAGTTTACGGCAGAGGTCGGTGCCGTTCATGCCGGGCATGGCCACGTCGGTGATGACGATATCAGGCAATACCTCCGTGGCGATTTTGAGCGCCTCCTTCCCGTCTGCCGCCTCGTGCACCGTGTACTGCCCACGGAAATGGGAAGCGATAAACGCCAGCATCTCCTCGTTGTCTTCCACGATCAGCATCACGGGCTGCTCTCCTTCTTCCTCACGTTGCAGAACGGGCAGCTCCGATTCCACCGGGATCACCGGCACATCGTGCTGTACTTCGCTTTCGGCATACTGCTCGCGATACAGCGGCAGCGTAACGGTGAAGCAGGTATGACCGGGTTTGTCAGGTGCAGACTGTACGCTTTCCACGCTGATCTGCCCCCGGTGCAGGCCCACGAGCCCTTTGGTGAACGCCAGCCCGATGCCGGTACCTGAAATCGGCAGGCCGGTATTATTATAATGATGGAAAGGATTAAAAATCTTGCCGAGGTGCTCGGGCGCAATGCCGGCGCCATTGTCTTCCACGGTGATCACCACCTTCCGTTCGGTGCTGGTGCGGATGGAAACCTTGATTTTGCCGCCGGCCGGGGTGAATTTCACCGCGTTGGAGAGCAGGTTGAAGAGGATTTTCTCCAGTTTGTCGTGGTCGAACCAAAGCTGCATTTCCGGGGATTCGGCGTCGAGGTTGAGGCGGAGGTTCCGCTGCCGGGCGTATGCGTCGAACGATTGCAGCACGTCCCGCACGAAGCGCACCATATCGTCCTGCACCACCTGCAGCTGCATATGGCCCGCTTCGAACTTCCGGAAATCGAGCAGCTGGTCGGTCAGCCGCATCAGGCGCTCCCCGTTGCGCTGCATGAGCAGCAGCTGCTGGAGCACTTTATGATTGCCCTGTTCCTCGTTCACCAGTTTTTCCAGCGGCGCCAGGATGAGGGTGAGCGGGGTTTTGATTTCGTGTGAGATGTTGGTGAAAAACGACAGCTTCCGCTGCGCCAGTTCGCGGTCTTTCTCCCGGCTGCGCTGCTGCATGGCCAGTTCGTGGCGGAGGTGCGCGGTTTTGAGGGAGTGCGACCAGAAGAAATACAAAATGGCGGCGGCGGTAACAAGATAAAAGAGGTAGGCGTACCAGGTTTTCCAGATCGGCGGCAGCACGGTGATGCGCAGGCTGGTGTATTCCTCATTCCACAGCCCGTCGTTATTGGCGGCTTTCACTTTGAACACATATTCGCCCGCGTCGAGGTTGGTATAGGTGGCCTGCTGCTGGCTGCCCACGTAGTTCCACTGCGGGTCGCCCTGCATACCTTCCAGCATGTAAGCATACTGGTTGGTGCCGGAGTTGATATAATTCAGCGCGGCGAAACCGATGGTAAAAAAGGCCTGGTTATGTTTTAAGGTGATGTGATCGGTGTAGGTGATGCTCTGGCGGAGCGGAGAATCGTCGCCGATGGGCACCAGCTTGTTTTTGATCAGGAACGACGTGAATGCGACCGGCGGTTTGGTGCGGTTGATGATCAGTTTTTCGGGGTTGAACGACACGATGCCGTTGTTCCCCCCGAACATCACCTCCCCGGCGGCCGTGCGGCAGGCGGCGGCCAGGAACTCGTTGGAACCGAGGCCATTGTTCACCGAATAGTTCACCACCTGCACGTCTTCTTTGGAAAACGGCGCATGGGCCTTGCGGATCACGATTTTGGCGATGCTCTGGTCGAAGCTCACCCACATGTCCCCTTTCTGGTCCTGGATGATGCCGTGCACGATGTTGCTGGAAAGCCCGAAAGCCGTATCCAACGTGAAGAACTGGTTCCTTTCCCGGTTCAGGAGCTTGAGCCCGCCTCCCCGCGTGCCAATCCAGATGTTGCGGCGGTCGTCTTCATATATACACAGGATGGCGTTCTTGTTAAATACGCTGTCGTATTCGGCGAGGTAGTTCCGGAAATGCTGCCGGCCTTTGGGCAGCCAGCTCAGGCCAACCTCCGTGCCTATCCATACGCCGCCCTGGCTGTCGAGAATCAGGGCGTTGATGTCGTTGGAAATGATGCTGCCGGGGTCCTTTTTGTTATTGCGGTAGCGGAACGTATCGCCCGCCGCATTTATCCGGAAAAGCCCTCCTTTGGTCCCGATCCACAGGTCCTGGTCATCGCCTGCCAGGCCGTACACCACATCGTCCATGGCGCGGGCGGGCGTTTCCTTCAGCGGGATGGGCTGCATGCCGCCGGAGGAGATATTATGACGGAAAAGCCCTTCCAGCGTACCGATGAACAGGTTGTTGCGCTGGTCGAGATGAATGGCTTTCACCATTTCAGGGTTGATATGGTGCGGCGAGCCGGGATTTACGCGGACGTGACGGAAGGTGTTGTTTTTCCGGTCGTAATAATTCACGCCGCCGCCTTCGGTGGCAATCCAGAGGTTCTGCTGTTTATCTTCCTTGATGCTGCTCACCACCCGGTACGTAAGGCCCGGCTGGCGGCCCATCTGTTCGTTTATATAACTGAAATTTTCGTTGCCCGGGTGCTCCACGCTGATGCCGCCGGCAAAGGAGCCCACCCACATGCTCCCGGCCCGGTCCTTCATCATGCACAGGATGCTGTTGCCGGAAATGGAATACGGGTCGTACTTGTCGACCACGTAATTGCGGACCGCCGTGCGGGTGTTGTTGAGGATGTACAGGCCGTTACGGGTGCCTATCCAGGCTTCGCCATGCTGAAAATAAATGGCGCGCACCATGTCGCTCCCGATCTGTACCCGGGTATCGGAATTAAAGTTGGCGCACTGGCGGGTATTGCGGTCCCACACGATGAGGCCGTCTTTTTCCGTGCCCAGCCACACATTCCCGGCACTGTCGATGCTGGCGTGCTGGAAGGAACTTTTGCCGTAGCGCTCGTTTTTCAGCAGGGCCTCGGGCGTGGGCAACACACGGCGGCTCACGGGATTGTAACAGATCACCCGCTGACCGCCGGCCAGCCAGAGGATGCCCTCGGCATCGATGGCGATGGTGCGCACGTACGGCACCCCGATCTCCTGCCCCAGGTTCACGGGCCGCAGGCGGCGGTATTCCTGGTCGTACCACATCAGGCCACGGGCGGTGCCCACCCAGATGTTGCCGCGGGCGTCCTTTTTTATGGCGTTGACGTGTTTGAAGTTATAATCTTTAGGCGGCAGTACGCGGTGAAAACGTTCGAGCCGGGGGTCGAAGAGGTCGAGACCGAAGGCGGAGCCCACCAGCAGGTTACCCTGGCCGTCTTCTTCCAGGTTCAGTAATTCATTGCTGATAATGCTGTAAGGGTTGGTGGGGTCGTACCGGAAATGGCGGAAACCGTAACCATCGTACCGGTTCAGGCCGTCGGTGGTGGCCACCCAGATAAAACCACGCGAATCCTGGAAGAGGCTGTACACGGAGCTTTGCGACAATCCTTCTGCAATCCCAAGATGCGAAAAGCGCAGGTTGTTGACCTGTGCAGTTCCGACGGTATGGAATAATACAATAAAGAGTACCGCGATAAAACTGAAACGTTTAATTCCCCCCAGGTGTAAAGTCATACGCAACGTGGCCTGATTACCGCGTTAAAATTAACTATTTGGGGTGAAAGAAAAAACCGGGCCTGCTCCAATACTTTTTATCTCCGGCCGGGGCGGGTTCCGTCGTCATCCTCCCCTTCCTCGCTGCGCCCGCGGCCGCTGTCCCTTCCCTGTTGATTCCACAGACCCGGTTTTCCCGTTTATACTTTCAAAATCCTGTCCTGCCGCCAGTTCTGGTCATAATACACAAAAAAGGCGAGCCAGATGCTGCGCGAAAGCCGCATCAATACGGGCTGCAACACGATCAGCAGCACGGCGTTCACGCCCAGCCACCAGAAAATACGGTTGTCGTACAGGGAAAAACCCAGCAATACCCACCACGCCACAAACGTTGATACGCTCAGGGCAACAGACAGCGCATAACTCACGTAGCCGGTGCCGAAATAAAAGCCGGTTTCCGGTTCCGATGGCTGACCGCATGCCGGGCAGTGCTCGTTCATTTTCATGAATTTTTTGAGGTGATAGGGATTCGCATCCTCGTATAACTTGCCGTGCCGGCAGCGTGGACATTTATTCTGCAAAACGCTCAGCACCAGGTTCGGTTTACGTTCCATATATCAATCAGTTTAAATTTTTCCTGAACTCATCCGGCGTAATGCCTTCATATTTTTTGAAGAACCGGGAGAAATAAGAGTTGTCCTCGAAATTCAGCTCCCGCGCGATCTGCGTTACTGTCATGCCCGCGTTGGTGAGCATGCGTTTGGCTTCGAGCAGGATGCGGTCGCGGATCAGCTCCCCGGCGGTTTTGCCCAGTAAGTCCTGGCAAAGCGCGTTCAGATGGTTGGGCGTAATGTAGAGCAGCTCCGCGTATTCTTTCGGCAGTTTGATGTTGCGGTAATGTTTGTTGATCAGCTGCTGGAAATTGCGCAGCACCAGCTGTTTCTGCTGGGGAATGATTTTAGTCCCGTCTTTCCCGCAGCACTTTTCGATGGTGAGGAACAACTGCAGGAGCAGCACCCGTACCATATCGTATTCCTGCTGGGCGGTTTCGTCGAGGATTTTTTCGAGCAGCGCGGTAACGTCTTTCCGCGACCCGGCCGGCACGGTCATTACCTGGTCTTTGCTGTTGCCGGAGAAGAAGGTGAACCGGTCGAGGTAATCATGATCGAGCAGAAAAGTGCGGAAGAAGGCTTCCGAGAAATGGATCACGTATCCATCCACATCCGGGTTAAAATGCCAGCTGTGCACCTGGCCCGGCACCATAAAATAAATCTGGTGGGGCGTAACGGCGTAGCGGGAGAAGTCGATCGTCTGCGAGCCGCTGCCCTCCGTAAAAAACACCATATGAAAAAAGGAGTGCCCGTGTTGCTGATGCACCCGCTGGTAGTTCTTTTTGAGATAGTGGCTCATCCTTTCGGCGAGCAGGTCTTCCTGCTTGTGGCCTGTGCTGATGCTGCAGATGTCGTACACCGGGATGGATGGTTTCATCCGTTATTGCTTTTATTTTTCAATGGCCTTGCACAAATATTCCCTGTGAGAGGGCTTTTCCGGTGCGCGGCTTGCTAACAGCACAAAGGTACGATGGAAGGTGGGGCCGGCCAATGACGATTCAGGGGTTTTATGGCACTTTTTACCGTTTTAGTGCCGGCGCGGAGACCGCGCCGGGCTTTTGGTCACCATTATTCCTGGTTGATCACCTCCATAATGGTGAATTTTTTCTGGCCGGTAGGCACCTGCCACATCACTTGCTGCCCTTGGCGGAAACCGATAAGCGCCGCGCCTACAGGGTTCATCACGGAAATTTTCCGTTGTTTGATGTCGGCGCTATCCGGCATCACCACGATGATTTCCATGGTTTTATCGTTATGCAGGTCTTTGACGATCACTTTGGAATTGAGGCGCACAACATCGGCCGGGAATTGTTCCTTGCTCACGAGTTTCGCCTTCCTGAAATCGGCCTGTAATGCTTCCACTACCTGCGGGCCGAACGTACTTGCGCGCTGCCCGTCGTTGAGACATGCCGTTAACATCTCATAATCATCTTCCCTGAATACCAGTTGATGGTTTACTTTTTGCATAGCAGTTAATTTAAAAATGAATGAATGCGCTGATGATTTCCCTTTCCAGGAAATAAAAAAATCATGCTGTAATGGAAATCCGTTGATTTCACATCAAAGCATTCAGTTGGAATAAATTTTAACAGGAAAGGGTACCCTGAGCCTGGGATACTGTTTTAGCAGGCCAGGGTTGAATTATTGAAGTCCTTAAAATTTGAGAAGTAGTACAACTTCTTGCAGAACGTGCGGAATTGCTGACCGGTACAGCCATACAGCGGCATTGCATCCGCAGCGACCGTGCGGATAGCGCCATTATATATTTGTGTACGTGTACCTGACATACAACAAACATACGGAATTATTTTTAAATCCCCTTCGCGGATAATTCATAGCATGAAATAAGCGCGCCCATGCATTGCGAAGCGGAGCTTCTTCATCATGGCACTTTTCCCCGACAATATCGAGAGCGGTAATTATCACCAGGTGTTTTTCATGGTATCGGCGCAAATCTATTTACACTGGGAACTTCACAAGTACTGTTTTGGCGCTGTAAAGCCAAAACCTGTAACGGCTACCAATACCGTATAGTGATGGCCGTATAAACCGCAACGATCCTGTACTGACATCCATCCCTGTACGGTTTTTCAGCAGGAGACGGTCATAAAACCTGGTATATATAGTACCTATAAGGTACCTTTAAAGTACGTATATAGTACGTATATAGTACCCCTTTATAGAGGTACTATATAGGTACCTTATAGGTACTATATATATGCCTCAAACGTACTTTAACCAGGTTCCTTACCGTCTGCCAGGCCCTTATTACAAAACATAACCATAGCGAAAACTCCAGGAAACACATCGGAAAAGCATCAACACCGCACTCCTGCACCCTGCATTCGCTTTAATCCCATCCGCATGGGCAAGCCCGCTTTATCACCTTTCCCGGAGAGGGCCTGAATCCCCCGTGGTTCTCCCGGCCTCACTCCTCTCCTGCACACGCCCTTTTCTTTTCAGTTTCCTTTAACAAATAAAATTTGGAGGAATGCCGAGCACATACTTACTTTGTAATTCAAAGCACTTTCCTAGTTAGAACATCGTCCGGTACACGGACTATTTTTTCACCTTTACACTTTGCAATACAAAGTGGATTAAATTCATTCGCATGCACACCTCCCGGCAATGGATCGAACATTTCCGCAACAACCTCCGGTATTACCGTATCAACTGGGACATCCAGCCCTCCATCTCCTCCCGCGAAACCGCCACCATCCTCCGTTCCATGCAGGCATGGCAGCTGGGTGAAACGTCGGACGGGCATAACCTCATACGGGCGGTGACCAGGTATGCAGAAAAACACGACGATCCGGATTACATCGAAGCGATGAAACTCTTCATCAAAGAAGAGCAGAAGCATGGCGAGAATCTCGGCCGTTATCTCGATGCCATCGGGCAGCCGAGGATTAAAAAAGACTGGGGCGACTCCCTCTTCCGCTGGTTCCGCGGTTTTAACACCAGCATGGAAATGTGGACGGTTGCGGTGCTGACGGTGGAAAGTGCGGCGCAGATCTATTACCAGGCGCTCAAAGATGCCACGTATTGCGTGTTGCTCAAACAGATCTGTCGCGACATCCTGATCGACGAGGCATATCACATTACGTTCCAGGTAGAAAGAATGACCATCCTCTACGATCAGAAATCCCCTGCCGGGAAAATGATCTGCGCTCCCCTGTATAAACTGTTTTTCTTCGGAACGGCGCTCACCGTGTGGTTCGCACACCGGCGGCTGTTCGAAGCGGGCGGCAATACCTATCACAGTTACATGCGCAAAATGCACTACAAATACATGAGAACCTTCCATCGCCTCACTGCACCGAAAACCAAACCGGAACCCGCACTGATATGAAAACGCCCCTCTCCTCCGCCGGAAAAATGCTGCTGGTATCCGTTTCGTTCTGCCTTTTGTTGACGGTAGTGCGGATGTGTTATACCGGCAGCATCATGTACGGGTTCTACATCTGGAATATGGTGCTGGCCCTGGTGCCGCTGGCTTTCAGCAGAAAGCTGGCGGTGGCCGGCCGGCTGCGCTGGCATACGCTGCTTTTGTTTGCAGGATGGCTGGTGTTTTTTCCGAATGCGCCTTACCTGGTCACCGATGTATTCCACTTCGCGAAAGCATCGGCCATGCCAAAGTGGTTCGACCTGATACTGGTGATCTCTGCAGCCTGGAACGGGCTGCTGCTGGGCATTCTGTCGCTCATGCACGTGGAACGTTTCCTGGTTTTCCATTTCAGTCAACGGGCCGTCCATGTACTGCTGGCGGCATTGATATTACTTTGCGGCTACGGGGTATACATCGGCCGGTTTCTTCGTTTTAACAGCTGGGACGTGGTGACGGATCCGCTGGGCCTGCTGGCCGTGCTCGGCGGGCACTGGCTGCAGCCGGCCATGCACGTCACCGTGTGGGGCTTCACTTTCCTGTTCGCCGCGCTGTTCTCCATCGCTTATTTTACGCTCCGGCAATGGAAGGAATAAGCGGACTTGTGCTTTTTTTCGTTATTTTTCTGCCCATAAACCAAATTTATCCTTATGGGTATCACCACCATTGTCATCCTTGCCGTTGTTGCCATCGCCGCACTATGGGCCGTATCGCTCTATAACCGGCTGATCAACCGGCGCAACCTCGTAAAGGAAGCCTGGAGCGGCATCGACGTTAGCCTCAAAAAACGGTACGACCTCATCCCCAACCTTGTGGAAACCGTGAAAGGATACGCGGCACACGAAAAAAACACGCTGGAGGAAGTGACGCGTTACCGCACGGCCTCCATGCAGGCCAGCACCCCGCACGACAAAATACAGGCGGAAGGCAACCTCACCCGGGCGCTCGGCTCACTGTTCGCGGTAGCGGAAAATTACCCGGACCTGAAGGCCAGCACCAATTTCGTGGAGCTGCAAAACGAACTGAGCGCCATCGAGAACAACCTCGAATCGGCCCGGCGGTACTACAACGGCACCGTGCGTGAAAACAACAACCTCGTGGAAAGTTTTCCCTCCAACATCATCGCGGGTATGTTCGGTTTCCGGACCAGCGAATTTTTTGAAATCGATAACGCAGCTCACCGCGAGCGGCCTGACGTGTCTTTTCAGTAAGCCTATGACGAAGCAATTTTTCCTGCTGGCCATCCTGCTATTCGCAGGCCGCCTCGCAGTGGCGCAAAACGCGGCGGCCGACGCCGTGCCCGTACAGGCGCCCTACCCCTCGGAACAGCCTGTTTACCCTCATTCGGAAGGCATCCTGCAATTCCATGCCGATATTGTCATTTACCCGAGCGGCATGCTGCATGTACGGGAAAAAATCAAGGTCTATGCCGCCGGCGCAAGTATCCGGAAAGGGATTTTCCGCACCATCCCGGTGTACCGGAAAGATGTGTACGGCCGCAACGTGCATACGGGCATCCATGTAGGCGGTGTGCTGAAAAACGGGCAGCCGGAGCCTTACAGCGAACTGGAAGAGCACGGCGAACTCACCGTCCGCATCGGGGACGCGGATGTGCTCTTGCAGGAAGGGATATACGAATACGACATCACCTACGAAACCGGTGGACAAATCGGCTTTTTCGACGGATACGACGAACTGTACTGGAACGTAACGGGCAGCAACTGGTCGTTTCCCATCGAAAAAGCGAGCGCCGCCATCACCGTGCCCTACGGCGCCCAGGTGCTGCAAACGGCCTGTTACACCGGTCCGGATGGCTCCACGGCAACCGATTGCCGTACCAGCCGCGACAGCAGCGGCACGCAGGTATTCCATACCAATAACCGCCTCGAAAGCGGCAGCGGTTTTACCATTGCAGTGGGGTTCTCACCGGGCCTGATTACCCGCCCTCCACCGCCCACGGCTATGGAAAAACTCATCAGCCGGCTGATGCGCTACCGGGAATACTGGCTGGCGGTCTTGGGCGGCCTCATCATGTTCGGCTACAGCTTTTTCACCTGGCGCAAACACGGAAAAGACCCGGAGCAACCCATCCCGGTGCCAGCCTTCGAGCCGCCGGACGGGCTTTCCCCCGGCAGTATCCGCTACCTGCATACCCGGAGCGCAGACAATACCGGCTTCACCGCCACCATCGTGAACATGGCCATCAAAAAGGCCATCCATATCAAAAAGGACGACGCGGAGTATGTGCTGGAGAAAACCGGGGAGCAACCGCCGAACCTGCTGCCGGAAGAAAAGGCCATCTACGCCAGACTGTTCAGCGGCCGGAACAAAATCAGGGTCGACGATGCATACCACGGCACATTTTCAAAAGCGCAGTCGGCTTTCAAAGATTCAATGACCGCCCAGCACGACCTTAAAAAATATTTCCTCAGCAACTCCCGCCAGATCGCCATCGGCGGCCTGATAGCGGGCGCCATCCTGATCGGCTACCTGATGGCCGTCAACATCGGGCAGTTTTTCTTTCTCCTGTTTTTGCTGCCCTTCCTCGGCGTGGGCGGCAGCCTGCTGGTGACGGGCATCAGGAATCTGAAGCAGGGCTGCACCGGCGTGATCCTCACCCTGGTGGGCGGCGCATTTACCCTGGCGCCGCTGGGGGTGCTGTTCCTGGTGATGGACGATGTGCCGGGCGTTGCCCTCATTTTTGTCCTGGCGCTGCTGGCGGCCTATTTCTGGTACATCTATCTCATCAAGGCGCCCACCCCGCTGGGCGCGGAAAAAGCCTCGAAGATCGAAGGTTTTATGATGTACCTCAAAACCGCGGAAGAGCACCGGCTCAATATGCTCACGCCACCAGAGCACACCCCGGCTTTATTCGAAAGACTACTACCCTACGCCATCGCGCTCGGCCTCGAAAACGAATGGGGCAGCAAGTTTGAAAACGTGCTGGCCCAGGCGGGGTACTCGCCCGAATGGTATGACGGCGACACGATCAATTACCGGAATTTCTCCAACTCTTTCGGGTCCGGTTTCACCTCTTCATTAATGCGGGCGCAGGTCGATCCTACGCCCCCTTCATCCTCCAGCTCCGGTTCCAGCGGCAGCAGCAGCTGGAGCTCCGGCAGCAGCGGCGGCGGTTCTTCGGGCGGCGGCGGTGGTGGCGGAGGCGGCGGAGGCTGGTAACTCCCTCAGGTTCTTTTTGTTAATATGTTAAACTCTTTTAACACATTAAACCACGATTAACACAATCCGTCTAATATTTCAGACTAAAACGATTGTGTATGAAACGATTCTTAATCCTGGTTTCATTGATTGCAGTGGCAGCCGCCTTCAAACCGGCCGCCGCGCAGGTGAGAGTGAGTGTCAATATCGGCATGCAGCCGGCCTGGGGCCCGTCTGGCTACGATTATGCAGAATACTATTACCTGCCGGAAATGGACATGTATTATTACATTCCTGCCCGCGAATATATCTACTTCCACCGCGGACGCTGGGTGCGCACCAGGTACGTGCCCGTGCATTACCGTCACTACGACTTCTACCGCACTTACAAGGTAGTGATCAACGACCGCGACCCGTTCCGTTATCACGACCGGTACAGGACCCGCTATGCGGCCTACCGTTACCGTTATGACCAGCCCGTGCTGCGTGACGTGCGCGACAACCGCCGCGACCACAACGGATGGAATAACCACGGCGCCCCCCGCCGTGAAAACAACGGATGGAACAACGACCGCCGCGACAACGACAGATGGGACAATAACCGCGGTAACGACCGCCGGGATAATGACCGGTGGGACAATAACCGCGGAAATGACCGCCGCGACAACGACCGCTGGGACAACAACCGCGGCAACGACCGCCGCGGGAATGAAGGCTGGAATAACAACCGCGGAAATGGCGGTAAGGATAAAGGAAACAAAGGACGTGGCAATGATAATAAAGGCGGGCATGGCAACCGCGGAAACGGCAAAGCATAACACGGCCTCAGAAGTTTTTGAACCAATCCATGAATGAGCGAGTGATCAGTGACTAAAACAACAGCTGGCTGCCTTCACCGGCGGCCAGCTTAACCAAAATATCCCTATATAAACGCTTTTTATTGGCGGATTTTAGAACGACAGGCTGCTCTTGCCGGCAGCCTGTCACCTGGGGGAACCACCGTTCCCCCAATTTTTTTTCCCTTTTTATGCAAACGTTTGCTATTTTGCCGGTACGATCGTATTTCCGGTTAAAGTTCCAACGTTATGACCATTACAAAATACCTGCTGTCCGCAGCATTGTTCCTGTTTTCATTATCCGCCAAAGCCCAACAGCAGCAAAGGCTCAATACCGGCTGGGAGTTTCTCCGCTCCGATCTCGGCGGCATCTGGGAAGCCGTTCGCCCCGTGGGTAAAGGCAACCCGGAAGCGTCTCCCATATGGGAAAAAGTAACGCTCCCCCATTGCGTCAATGCATCCGACGCCGTGGATCCGGACGTCAACTATTACCAGGGCCCCGCCTGGTACCGCACCCGGCTTAAAATCGACAACCCGTACGCCGGCGGCAGAACCATTCTCCATTTTGAAGGTGCCGGGCAGAAAACGGATGTATATATCTACACGACCAAAGTAGCATCGCACACCGGCGGCTACGACGAATGGACGGCGGACATCACCGAGGCGGTGGAAGCCTTCAAAAAATCAGCGCAGTTCAAAGGAACGGTGCCGGTATCCATCCGTACCGATAACAGCCGCGACCTGGAGATGATACCTTCCAGCCTCTCCGACTTCAATGTATACGGCGGCATTTACCGTTACCTTAACCTGGTGTACGTTCCACCTGTTTCGATCCGGCAATTACACGCCACACCCGAAGTGAGCAGCGACGGTAAAACGGCGAAGCTCGCGGTGGCGGTGCAGCTATACAATCCCGGCGGATTAACCGGCGCGCAGCTCAAAACCGTGCTGAAAGACCCGTCCGGTAAGGTGATCGGTGAAAAGAGCACTGCACTCAGCAGCCTGTCGGGCAACCTCCCTGCGGCCATTTTCGATATCAAAAAACCAAAACGCTGGCATACGGATGCTCCGTTGCTGTACACGGTGGAAACCACGGTCGCCAGCAATAACGCCACGCATACCCTCGCCGCTAAAACCGGCTTCCGCACTTTTGAGTTCGTGAAAAACGGGCCCTTCCTGCTCAACGGCCAGCGCCTGCTCCTGAAAGGCACGCACCGCCACGAAGATCATGCGGGCGTAGCGGCGGCGATGACGGAAGAGATGATGCGCGAGGAAATGATCGTGATGAAAGAAATGGGCGTCAACTTCATCCGCCTGGGCCACTACCAGCAATCGCGCATCATCCTGAACCTGTGCGACAGCCTGGGCATGGTGGTATGGGAAGAAATCCCCTGGTGCCGCGGCGGCCTCGGCGGCCCGGTGTACAAGGAACAGGCGAAACGGATGCTGACCAACATGATCGCGCAGCACTACAACCATCCCTCCGTGATCATCTGGGGCCTGGGCAATGAAAACGACTGGCCCGGCGACTTCGCGGAGTTCGATAAAGACAAGATCCGCGCGTTCATGAAAGAGCTGCACGATCTTTCCCACCAGCTCGATCCTTCCCGTAAAACCGCCATCCGCCGCTGCGATTTCTGTAAAGACATCGTGGACGTATACTCGCCCTCCATCTGGGCCGGCTGGTACCGCGGCATTTACACGGAATACAAAGCCACCTCCGAAGCCGAGATGAAACGCGTGAACCACTTCCTGCATGTGGAATGGGGCGGCGACAGCCACGCCAGCCGCCACTCCGAAGCGCCGGATAAAGCCCTGCAATCGATCAAAACGGGCGGCGGAACGGACGAGCGCGCGGGCGATGCATCGCTCTACGGCGGCGCCGCACGTGTGTCGAAAGACGGCGACTGGAGCGAAAGTTATATCTGCAACCTGATGGACTGGCACCTGAAAGAACAGGAAACCATGCCGTGGCTCACCGGTACGGCGCAATGGGTGTTCAAGGACTTCTCCACGCCTATCCGGCCCGATAACCCGGTACCCTATATGAACCAGAAAGGGCTGGTGGAAAGGGATCTCACCAAAAAAGAAGCCTACTACGTGTTCCAGTCGTACTGGGCGGAAAAGCCGATGGCCCACATTTACGGCCACTCACAACCCGTACGCTGGGGCCAGGAGGGCGAAGAAAAAATGGTGAAAGTCTATTCCAACTGCGATGAAGCGGAACTGTTCGTGAACGGGAAAAGCCTGGGCAGGAAAAAACGCAGCAGCGCCGACTTCCCTGCCGCCGGCCTCCGCTGGAACACCACGTTCAACAAAGGGCATAACGATGTACGCGTGGTGGCCGTCAAAGGAAAGATCAAAACAGAAGACAAGATAACTTTTCAATACCAGACCGACACCTGGGGCAAACCCGCAAAAATGACGCTGGAGAAAACGGCCGTTGAAGGCAATATCGTTACGCTGCAGGTAAAACTGTTCGATGCGAAAGGCGTGCAATGCCTCGATGCGGCGGATTTCGTGCGCTTCTCGCTGGCCGGAGACGGCCGCCTGATCGACAATCTGGGCACTTCTTCCGGTGCGAGGTATGTGCAATTGTACAACGGCCGCGCCATCATCAAAGCGGATACCGGCTTGGGCGGCGTGAACGTGGCAGCGGTAAAATGTGAAGGCATCCCGACGGTAACGCTGGCATTATGATTTGAGCAAGCGCTTTAAAATCAGTAACTTCCGTATTAACCATATTCTGATCACCAAAACGACGATAATATGAAACGGAAACAACTGATATTCTCAGCATTGCTGATAATGGCAGGTACCCATGCAACCCAGGCACAGTCAGGAAAATTTTACATGAAAGCAGCCGGCGGATATTTTTTCAGCGTTTCACACGGGCAGTTCCCCGATGTTGGCCCATATCCTCCAAGAGATGAGCACCATGCCGTAAACCCGGCAACGGGCGCATCCACCACCTTGTCCGAGAAAGTACTTACCGGCTCTTACGGCGCGGGTGTCCGCGGCGGCTTGTCGTTCGGGTACAACTTCAACCGGTACATCGCCGTGGAAGGGACCTTCAATTATTTCCACAGCAAGAAAAACCTGATGACGCGTAACCTCACCACCATACAGGGCACCAGCACCAAAGTGGGCGGCATTGAATCGCACGGGCACGTGAATGCCGTGGACTTTGCGCCCAGCCTCGTGATCAGTCCGGGCTTTGAAAAACTGAACCCGTACGTAAGGTTTGGCGTGGTGGTGCCGCTCTGGGGCCGCCTCTTCATCGAAACCGAGGCAAGCAGGACCAGCGCCGTGCCCGGCCAGCCGGCCACCGTGGTAGCGCAAACCGCCATCCACCGGAAAGAAGAGATCAAGCCTCACCCTACCATCGGCTTCCAGGGCGCGCTGGGCGTAGCATATCCGCTCGGCCAGCGGTTTGACCTGTTCCTCGAAACCGAATACCGCAACGTACCGGTGAAAGGCGATACCAAAGAAGTAACGGCATACAGCGAAGTCACCAATGTGGTCAACACCACCAACGGGCAGGTGATCACCACCCAGCGGCGCGGCCTGAACGATCTGAGCACGGCCGAGAAAAACACCGATTATGTGACCACGCTCGACCAGAATTCCAATACGCCCACCGGTTCTTCCGGCTCCAAAACGAATTACAAAAACGATAACGCGCCTGCCAACGACCTGATCTCTTACATCAACATCGGCGGGCTGGGCGTGAACCTCGGGGTGCGCGTGCGGTTCTGACAAACGGATGCGAACGCATATGACAAGGGCTGGCCTTTAACGGGCCAGCCCTTGTTGGTTGAATGTCTGGAAGATGGATTTGCCGCGGCGCTTCAAGACGCTGCAGTCTCTTTATGCTCGTTATCTGAATAGTTCCGTCACAACCTGCCCCACGTTGCCGCTGGGCATCTGGATGTGCAGCAGGGCCGCCAGCGTAGGCGCAATATCCGTCATGCCGGTGGTGCGGTGCGTTTTACCGGGTTTGATGCCCCAGCCCATCCACACCAGCGGGATGTGCGCATCGTAAGGATACCAGAGGCCATGGGTGGCGCCGTTGCGGCTGCCGTCTTTCCAGCCGGATTTATACACCACCAGCACATCGCCGCCGCGCTCTTCGTTATACCCGTTGATGAACATCGTTTTGGCCGGCTCCGGGATGGCGGCGCTGCCTAAGGAAGAAAGCGGGATGGCCGCGGCTACGCCGGGCTGCTCCTTCAATACCTGCACCACGGTTTTCTCTACCAGGCTCATGTCGATCCCCTTCTCCGCAAACGCTTTCCGGTTCAGGTAAACCTGGTACGCCGAAATATCCAGCACCGCATCGGGCACGCCGAATCGGGCTTCAACGGTTTTGTTTACCGCTGCCACGGCGGCTTTGCCATTGATGAGGCCGGTGGGCAGTTTTTTCTCTTCGAGGTAACCGGGCGAGTGCGATACGCCGTGATCCGCCGTGATGAAAAAGAGATAATTGTTTTTGCCGAAGCGCTGGTCGAGCCAGGAGAAAAATGCTTCCAGCTCTTTATCCATGCGCAGGTACACATCTTCCACTTCTATCGAATTGGGACCGAACTGGTGGCCCACCGCATCGGGCGAAGAAAAACTCACGGCCAGGAAATCGGTGACCTGCCCACCGCCTAAATTGTACCCTTCGATGGCTGCTTTCGCGAATTCGAACGTGAGCGTATTGCCGTAAGGCGTGGAGCGTACGGAGCTGTTTTCCTTGCCTTTGAACTGGTGCGGGAAAACAGGCGCGGCTTCGTGCCCGAATTTGTTTTCGTAGTCCTTGTTGTCGGCTTCGCTGAGTTTGTAGGAAGCAACGGGGTACATCGTGTTCCAGCCGTTGGCCAGTAATTTTTCCGGCAGTTTTTTATCGTTGAACTGCTGCACCCAGGCCGGCAGTTCTTTCATGTAATAGGAGCTCGTCACTACTTTCCCGGAGCCGCCATCGTACCAGAAGGCCGCATTGGCGCTGTGCCCCGCAGGAAAAATGGCGCCGCGGTCTTTCAGCGCAAAGCCCACCACTTTGCTTTCGAAGCCGGTGGCCACCCTTAATTCATCGGTGATGGTGGTGACCTGCATGTTACGCGGCGACATGCCGCCTTTTGTGCCCGGTATACCTACGGGCTGCACCGTGGTGTCTTCCGCGCAGTACACTTCCCTTTTCAGTTCGCGGCTGTACCAGCCGTTGTCGATAATGCCGTGCACGGCGGGCACGGAGCCCGTGTACACGGAGCTATGGCCGCAGGCCGTAACGGTGGGCGCATAGTTGATGAGCGTGTTCTCGCAACTGAAGCCTTCGCGGAGCATGCGTTTAAAACCGCCCTGTGTATAACGCTGCCCGTAGCGGTACAGGAAATCCCAGCGCATCTGGTCTACCATCATGCCGATCACGATCTTCGGGCGCTCCGCCGTTTTCTGGGCATAAGCGGCCTGCAGCAGCAGGCAACAGCCCAGCAGGGCGATCATCTTTTTTGTGTGCATCAGTTCAAAGCTTTTAAATATCGCGCCATCCAGTATGGCAATAAATACTCGTCGCCCGCCAGTTCGGAGGTGCCTTTGCCGCCGCCGTCGAGGTCGAAGGCGTTGGCATTGTGGCGGTGCACCGGCTGCTCATCCAGAGGGATCAGCCGCTCGGTGGCCTGGTCCCTGAAGTTAGCAGGTAAAAGCGTAATATCTTTCCTGTGGGAGTTTTTTATTTGCCAGGTCACCAGGTCCATCGGGAACGTGCGCATCCACCAGAGCGTGGCGTCGGCATCGTAATCGCCGGCGGTGGCCAGGGTGATGAGGTTCCATACGGCGTTTTTCTCCGGCCGCTCCAGTTCCCAGTGGTTGCGGATAACGCCGGCGTATTGTTTTTTCAGCTCATCGGTGAAAGCGTAGCGGTACAGTACCCAGTAGGTGAGAAACGCCATCTCGTCGTCGCTGTGGTTCCAGCCGCCGGTGCCCATATCGATGCCCATGTGTTTGTAGCCGGGCGTGTAGGTGATCTTGCGGTAGTCGGTAAGGATGTTTTTGAGATAACCGTGTTTATTCATCAGGCGCATCGCTTCGTCTTTATACTTCTTTTTCCCCGTCAGCGCATAGCCCAGTTGCAGGCCCGCGATGATCGTGGTGCTGCCCAGCTTGCGGTCGCCGATGGTTTCGGGGTACCAGTTGATGTACTCCGGGTTCCAGCGGCCCCAGAGCGTGGGCTTGCCGTCGATGTCCACGAAATAATATTTATTGTCGATGATGTGCGTCATGATCTTGTCGATGAAGGCGGCCACGCGCTGTTTTTCATCCGCTGTTTCAGCCACCATTTCGTGCAGCACCGCCGCAATCCAGATGTAGGCCACAAATTCGTCGCTGCTGGTATGGCCTTTCCATTCCCATTCCGGGTCTGGGGAATCGCGCCATCTTTCAGGGTCGGAATTTTTATAGCCTTTCCGCTCGAACGTGCGGCTGGGGAAACCTTTCAGCTGGTTCACCGACAGGATACGCTCGAATGCTTCGAACCCTTCCCAGGCATACCGTTTGGCTTTGGGCTCATGCGTCACCGCATAGCGGAATGCCTGGCTGCCGAGATAGAAGGCACTCCACAGCCCGTCGTTGTCCGTATCCGCCATCTGCGACGAACCGGCGTCGCCGCCGGGGCGCAGGTGCAGGTTGGCGATAAAACCGTAGCGGATGTGCCGCTCCCGGATCTTTCTTTCGAAATAAGCCGCTTTGTCCGCCAGCGTATGGGCGGGGGAACTGATGCGGTTCAGCCCGGCGGGCGTGAGCAGGTACACATTCCCCTCCGCATCCGCCGACATGCTTTTTACCCGGTTGTCGTTCAGCCAGCGACGTGACGCGAAATACCGGTAAAGCCCGGCGGAATCTTCCATGAACGCTCCTTCATCGGTGCCGGCCCAGATGCGGCCGTTCACTACCAGTATATCGTTGATACCGGGTACGGGCACACGCCGTTTCAACGACAGGCTCGTATCGCCGGTTTTGCTGCTGATGCCGTAATAACCGTTGGACGTTCCGATGATGATCTCCTCCCCACGGAAATCCATGGCACGGGCATTTTCCGCCGCATGCAAGCGCGTGAACTGTGCTCCTGCCTGTTGGTACACTCCCTTCCCCGTCAGCGCGTAAAACACGCCGTTATGCACCTTCAATTGCAACAGCGGTTCGGGCAACTGGCCGCAAGCGCGGAGCCGGCCTTTTTCCGGGAGCGCCAAACCAGCATCGCCCGCCAGCATTACCCTGCCATCCGCCGCTACAGCCATCCTGTTATAGCGGCCTTTCTCAGGCAGCGTGCCGTACGGTACGCCGGCGTACCCGTTGGTGAGCCATTTGTCGGCATACAGGTAGTACAGGTGCCCGCTGCCTTCCTGTGCCGTAACATCAAGCGGGATCTTATCCGCGAGCGGCCGGAAACGCCGGTCGCGCACCAGCGCCCCGTCACTCACCCGGTAAAACCCTTTGTCAGTGATCACATGGGCATTATCGTTGTAGTCCGTCACCACCCTGGCCAGCACGCTTTGCTGCGCCAGTTCGGGCGGCGTGGCATATTGCCGGGATACCGGCTGCTGAAAGGGATAATCCGTAGCCTGTGCGGCCGCCATGGCATAGGAGCACATGCACAGCCCCAGGCCTGCAAACATTTTCGCTGTCATGATTTATTTTTTAATGAGCCACACTTCCGTCAGGCGGGAATGCTGGCGCCAGTTCAGATGATCTTCGTTGATGGCGTCGAACGTGAGCTGCAGGCGGCCCTGCTTCGTCAATGCCGGCGGTACGGGGAATTCCTTGATCTCCCCGATGCCTTTCCCGTAGCGGGAAGGCGTTAGTTTTTCCCCGTTGGCGCGCAGCAGGCATTCGCCGTTGCCGGTCACCCTCACGGTGTATTGTGCGGTTGTATCGAGACTTGTATATAACAAACTGTGCGGCCAGCGCATGCTCACCATCCAGGCAAGGCGCTTGCGGCTGAAACCACCGTCCCACCAGTCGAATCCCGGGTTGTCGCTGCGCAGCATCAGCGGGTCGGTAGCCAGCGTTTCCGGCCGCACCACATGCGGGGAACGGCTCACGTTGCCCACGTCGTCATAAAATCCCCCATCCCCCGGCTCTTCCCAGAAGGCGAGCGTATCCAGCGCGGCCAGCTGCTGCGCGGCGGGCAATTGACGGATGCGCGCAAACGCATCTTCATAAAACCAGCGGTTATTGAGGGGACGGTCAATAAAATCAAGCACGACGCCTCTTTCGTTGCCGGAGGCTTTGTATTTGGGCACGCTGGTTTGCAGGGCGATGGAGCGGAACAGGGAATCGCAAAGCGCCGTGATTTTCGCGCGCCATGCGGGTTGCGCGATCTCATCCGCCTGCCGCAGAATTTTTTCCGCCCGCTGCATCGCAGCGTCCGCACCGGTTGTGCGTGCCTGCGCGAGTGCTGCGCAGGCGGCCTTGTCAATAGCCTGTTCGCGCTCACCACGTTCCCGCACATAAGCATCGTAATAAGCGCGCAGCAAAAACATCTGCCAGCGCCAGTTGCCGGTATGACGGTCTTCCATCTGCCGCCACAGCTCAAGGGTTTTGAGGATACCGGTATTTTCACAGGCGGCCCCCACCCAGTTCTGTTCCAGCGCCAGTATGCCATCGGCGGCCGCAGCAGCGGTTTCGCTGTCGAAAAAGAAATTCGTGTATTGCAGCAGCATGTCGCGGGGCGACTGCGCGGCATTCCAGCCGAGCATGCTCCAGACCATCTTATTCACATCGTCGTGCGCGCCGTCGGAGTAACTGATGAAACCGTCGTTCTGCGGCGCGGTATACCGGAAGGCGGCGGTATGATACACAGGCCGCGGATTCACCGCCTCCCGCCCCAGCGTGAATGCGAACACCGGGTCCATCCAGGGCACAGGAAAATCGCAGCGCACGTTGTGCGTGATATCCGGGTAATGCCGGAGCTTGTACGGCGCCGGCAATGCCGCACGCGTTTCTTCCATCGGCGGACTGCCCGGCCCTGTTACGAGGCCTGCCAGCCATTGCGGCCGCCGGCGGCGGATGTAGTCATATGTAAAATTGCAGGCCTCCGGTGTAAAACCTTGCAGCGACAGCCATATCCTCGCTTTCGGATGATGCTGCCGCAACGGCACTGATAATGTTTCGAGGAAAGGGATAACCAGCTCCGGCGCGTTATGCCCCGGGTCGCCGCCGGGAAAAAACACCGCATCCAGCCGGGGCGCTTTACGGAACAGGGTATCGAACTGCCGGAGGAAATAAGCGCGTTTGGCCGTATCCGCCAGGTCGAAGGTAGCGGGCGTCCATACCCAGAAGTCGATGCCGTATCGTTGGCAGATTTCGCTGACGCGCAGGTTCATGTCCATCGAAGGGATGCTGAAATGAGGGCCCCACGGCTGGAAAGGAATGCCTTCGATACTGTTGGTCCCGAATATCACCAGCTCGCGGATGTACTGTTCATATTGCGCCACGCTCCAGCCGTCGTAAGAATTGGCCAGGTTGCGGTAACCGATCTGGTGGCCGCGCATCTTTTTCTGCGGCGCTTCGGCGATGCGGACGTCCGCAGGTATCGTCACGCCGCTCTTCGCATAGCGGAACAACCGCAACAGCCGCCCCGCCCCGAACATCACCCCACGGGCATCGTATCCTTCCACCACGATGAGGCGCCGGCCGTTTGCCGTCTGTTCTCCCAGGCGGAATGCCTCCGGCTGCAAGGGCAAGGCAGGCATGTCTTTCAGGCCAACCGGCAGAGCCTGCTGCCGCGTTTTCAATACGATCACATCACCGCTTGCCGGCAGCTTCGTCACTACCTGCCATCGCAGGCCGGTCCGTTTAGCCACTTCTTCCTGCAATACGCGTGCGGCCTGCGGATGACCGGGCGCGCAGATGGCCACCTGCTGCAGGCGTATGTCCGCACCCGCGGCAGACTGGCAAAAGCCTGCGGCGAGCACACAAAACAATAAACGTTGTAAACAATATCTGATTCGCATGCCGGAAAATCTGTTATCTGCCAACCGTGCCTGCCGGCGCTTTGCTGGTAAAGGTGTTACGGGCGCCTTTTTTCTTCTGCAGTTCGAATGCGTCGAACAGCTGCCCGGTGGTGGTGTAAGATTCGAAACGAAGTTTCCCGCCGTTCACATGCACAAGCTGGAACAGCTGGGTATACGAGCCCGTGCGCTGCATCCAGGGCTGCGGGTCGAGGGGATACATCTTCGGGCCGCTCACCGATACCACGTACATCGTTCCGTCTACCAGCCCGCGCGCATAAGTATGATCGTGCCCCTGCATCACCAGGTCAACTTTGTATGTATCGAAAAGCGGTTTGAAATTTTCGCGCACCATTTTATTGTCGCGGGTGCTCTTGGTAGAGAGCACCGGGTGGTGGAATACGATGCAGGTCCACTGGTTCGGGTTATCTTTCAACACTTTCTCCAGCCACACGCGTTGTCTGGCCATCAGGTTTTTGTTGATCTCGATCTCCTGCGAGTTCAAAGAAATAAAACGAACGCCCTGCACATCGGTGTAATAACAGGTTTCCTCCAAACCCTCCGGCCCGTTTTCGGGCAGGGTGAACTGCGGGCGCCAGAACGCGGATACCATCCCGCTGTCGGCCGGCGTGTAATAATACTCATGGTTCCCCGGCGACATCAAACCCGGCACGGTGCTGTGAATATACCCGCCTGCTTCGAACCACTCCTGCCATTCCGCGTTGCGGTTGCCCCGGTTCACGAGGTCGCCGGCATGCAGTATCAGCCGCGCATCGGGCGCCATTTCATAGGCTTTGCGGATGGTGCGCGACCAGAGCGAAAACAGGTTGGCTTGCGCATCGCCGAGGTAGATAAATGTAAAAGGCTGCGGGGTGGCCGCCGCCGTGCGGAACTGGAACCATTCGCTCCAGTTGTCGCCCTGCCCCACGCGGTACGCATACAGGGTGTTGGGCTGTAACCCATGGAATACGGCGCTGTGGTAGTGTACCGACAACGTGTCGGATAACAAGGGCGTGGTGACGGCTTTGCTGCGCACTGCTTTACTGGTGGTGCGCGGGTCGGCATCGGCCGGCATGATTTCCGCGAAACTCTCCGTCACGCCCGTGGCGGTGCGCCAGGTAGCGGCAGCAGAGGTGGCCATGTTTTCCGTTACGTTCAGTACAATGCGGTCAGGCCGGCTGGTTTGGGCGGATGCAGCGTGCATCCACCCGGCCAGCGCCATCAGGGAAAAAGCTTTTCTTACGACTGATTTCATCATAATTATTTCAGGTACCACATGAGGGTGGTTTGTTTGTCTTCTCCGAATACGGTTAATGCTTTCTGGTACGCAGCTTCGTTATACGCTCTTTCCGCATCGGGATAAATGTAGCGTTTGGGAATGCCGCCGGGCGCCAGCGGGCCGGGCACGAACTGCGGGAAACCGGTGCGGCGGTAATCGAACCAGCCCTCCGCTCCTTTCAGGAACATGGCGATCCATTTCTGTTCGATCAGCTGTTTCAGCGTGCCGTTGTATTTCACGCTGGCCTGGTCATAGTAGTGATCGTTGATGGCTTTCTGATCCACGCCATAGTATTTCATATTGGCGCCGATGCCTTTGAGGTACAGCGATTCCGCCGTTTCGCCGGCCACAGTGATTTTACCGGCCTGGAGGGCTTCCGCGAGAATGAAGCACACTTCGGCATACGTCATCATCGAAGCAGACAGCATCGGGTCCGAATTACTGTTAAACAGGGCCGTCAACCGGGAAATATGCGGTGTGCCGCCGTTGTAATCATACGGCGCGGGAACGGCATTGGGCACACCTACGTACAGGTTCGGGTCCACGAGGCCACCGACGGGCTGATCCACGGGCGCAATCCATACCTGTAAACGGGGATCGTTGCGCAGGCGCAATGCATCCACGATCTCTTTACTGGGCTTGCGTTTGTCGAACTCGGTAAACGCATTGGCCTTCGGGCCGCCGGGCCAGCTGTTGGCGCCGATATCGCCGAGATATTTGATTTCAGCATTGTCCGCGTTGGATTCGAAAATGGGATACTTCGTTTTGTTGCCTACGATTTCCTGCATTTCGGTGAACGCCTGCGGGTATCCTTTGGACATGCGCAGCAGCAAACGGAGCCGGAGCGAATTGGCGAACTTGCGCCACTTCAGCGCCACGCCGCCGTACATGGCGTCGGATTTTTTATCGATGGCGGACAGCTCGCCTCCCAGCAGATCGTTGGCTTCCCGCAGTTCCTTCAGCAGGTCGGGATACAGGTTCTTCTGCTCGTCGTACTTCGGGTGCACGATGTTGCTTTCTTTGGACATCAACGCTTCGGAATAAGGGATATCGCCATACAGATCGCTGGTGTAAGCAAAGTTGAACGCCTTCAGGATCTTGCCGAGCGCTATGTATTGTTTTTCGCCGCTGGCCGTGGCGAGGTCCATCATGTTTTTGTTGGTTGACAGTTTGGAATAAAAACCGTCCCAGTTCTGCGGCCCCCAGTCGAATTTATCGTTGCCCTCGTTGCGCACCAGGGTGATGTAACGCCCTGCGGAAGCAGGCTTGTCATAGTAGGCATCCTTCTGGTAATCGTACGCGGTGGCGATGAGCGTGGTCGAGAGCAGGAACTGCGGGTTGATGTTTTCCGACTCGTTCGGGTTCACGTTCATATCCTCAAAACCTTTGGTGCAGGCCATCATACCAAAGGCCAGCGTCAATATCGGGAGTGTTTTATATATGCGTTGCATAAGCGGTGGTAGTTAATGATTAAAAATTAAATCCAACCTTGAAACCGAAAGAACGGGTGTAAGGCAGCGACCAGCTGGCAACGCCGGGTGAGAAGCTGCCGTTGGAAATCGTCATCGCCGTTTCGGAATCATATCCCTGCTCTGCCGCCGTCCAGCTAAACAGGTTGCGGGCGATGAGCGCCAGCGATACGTTGGAAATAGGCCACCTGCCGAGCGCTTTATTGTTCAGCACATAGGTGAGCGATGCCTCACGCAGCTTCACGTAGCTGGCATCGAAAGTAGAGCGGCCGTTGAAGCTCCAGTAGTATTCGCCGTAATAGTTTTCGGGATCGGTGATTTTGGTGTTCTTCACATATTTGCCGGTGCCATCGTCGATGTAACCGTGCAGTATCATACCATCCGTGCGCTGGCGGCCGGCATCGTCGGTCCAGGCGAGGCCGCCCGTCTGCGGGTCGCGCCCGGGCACCGTGGTTTCGGTACGGCCGTCGCTCAGCAGGTTTTTCGCCACGTAGCTGTAGAACTCACCTCCCTGGCGCCAGTCGATCAGCACGTTCAGCGTAAAGCCTTTATAGGTGAAGGTGTTGTTAAAGCCCACCATGAAGTCGGGATTGTAGTTGCCGATCTTCACGTATTCATTCACGCGCTGGTAGCTGCCGTCGCTGTCGAGCAGGGGCTGTCCTTTAAACTCCCCGTCCGGCACGGTTTTCCAGCTCTGTGCATAAAAGTCGCCCATCTCAGCGCCTTCCCGCACTTCATACCTTACACCTTCCGCGGAGCCCAGCAGGAAGTTGGACACGCCTTCGGTGAGGGTAATCACCTTGTTGCGGTTGCGGGTAAACACGCCGCTGATATCCCAGGTAAAGTCCCCCTTCACCGGCGTCCCGCTCAAAGTGATCTCAAGCCCCTTGTTCCTGATCTTGCCGGCGTTGATCAGCTTGCTGCTGTAGCCGGACGCCATCGTGGTGGGAATGGTGAGGATCTGGTTTTTGTTCACCGTGTTATAATACGTCAGGTCGAGGCCTAACCTGCCGTTGAAGAACCGCAGGTCGGCGCCGAACTCATAGGAAGTAGCAATGAGGGGCTTCAGGTTGTTATTCTTCAGCGTGTAAGCCATGTTCGCTCTTTTCACATCACCCCAGTCCTGGCCGAAACCATAGGTATTGGTCAGCTCATACGGGCCAGGGTCGCCGCCTACCTGGGCATAGTTCGCTCTCAGCTTGGCGAAGCTCACCGGGCCGGAGGTCACCTTCAGCATGTCTGTCAGCACCAGGCTGAAAGACGCGGAGGGATAGAAATAAGAGTTGTTGGCTTCGGGCAGCGTGCTGCTCCAGTCGTTACGCGCGGTCAGGTCGAGGAACGCATAGTTCCGGAACGATACCTGGCCCATGCCGTACACGCTGTTGATGCGTTTGTGGAAGCGGCTGGAAAAGTTACGCACCGTACCGGCCGCCGCATTGGAGATATTGTAGAAACCGCGGATGACGAGGCTTTCGGACGACTGGCTGGTGCCGCGCCCAGTTTGGTCCATGCGGTTGGCGCCGGCGGACAGGGAAATGTTCCAGTCTCTCGACAGGTCTTTTTTATACGTCAGCAGGAAGTCCGTGTTCTGTTCGCGGAAGTTTTCCGTTTCGATGCCGTAGGCGCCGGAGGGGTTACGCACCGAACCGAAGGGGCGTTTGCTTTCCCTGTTTTCGGAAAACATGTCCATGCCCGTTCTGCCCATCAGGGTAAGGTCCTTGGTCAGGTTGATATTGATTTCCACGTTGCCGGTGAGGCGGTCGCGGTCGTAGGAGTTGATGAACTGGTACGCCACAAAATAAGGATTGTCCGCATTTCCCGGCAGGTGCGAAAACTGCTCGATGCCTTCTTTGCCCGGCTTCCAGTAGTTGCGCAGTTTTTTCATGTTCACGTTCGGCGTGGTGGTATATACGATGTTGCTCACGCTGCCACGGTTGTAGGTGGGCCGGTTGCCGCTGCTGTTTTTCGTATAGCCGATGTTGGTGCTCACCTTTACCTTGGGGCTGAGGTTGTAGCCGGCCGCGAGGTTGATGGTGTTCCTGCTCAGGTCGGTATTGGGCACGATGCCTTCGTTGGTGAGGTTGGTGAAAGAGAGGCGGAAACTGCCGTCTTTATTATTCCCCGTCACCGCGATGTTGTTGGTGAGGGTGATGCCCGTCTGGAAAAAGTCTTTGTGGCGGTCGGGATACGACACCCAGTCGGTGGGGATCGGGTCGCCGTTCGCATCGAGCGGGCTGTCCCATTGGGCGTGCTTCGTGCCGATGTCGAGGCGCGGGCCCCAGGTGGCGTCGGAAATGGTTTCCTCACTGCCCGCCCTGTCGCCTGCGCCGAACTGGTTCTGGAATTTCGGGAACAGCCAGGCGCGGTCGAACATGGTGCTGGAGTTCACGCTCACGCCCAGTCCTTTTTTAGCACCGCTGCCTGATTTGGTGGTGATGAGGATAACGCCGTTGAGTGCGCGGCTGCCATAGAGCGCGGAAGCGCTGGCGCCTTTCAGCACGGTCACGGACGCAATATCGTCGGGGTTGATATCTGAAATGGTGCTGCCGTAGTCCACCACTACCTGGCCTACCGGCTGTTTCGGGTTGCGTACCGCGCCCGCGATGGGCACGCCGTCTACCACGTACAGCGGCTGGTTATAACCGGTGAAGCTGCTCTGCCCGCGGATGGTCACCAGCGAGGTGGCGCCCGGGTCGGAACTGGTGCTTCTTACGTTCACGCCCGCCACCTTGCCGGAGAGCGCGTTGGCGATGTTCACTTCTTTTACGGTGGCTACTTTATCGGCGCTCAGGGTGGCGATGGAATAACCCAGCGCTTTTTCCTGGCGTTTGATGCCCAGTGCGGTCACCACCACGCTGTTCAGGTTGCGCACGTCGGCAGCCAGCTGGATGGTGAGGTTACCGTCGCCGGCGGCTTCTTCCCGGGTTACAAAACCCAGTGAGCTGAACTGGAGAATGGAGCCCGCCCCGGCCACTTTAATGGAGAAACGGCCGTTCATATCGGTGGCCGTACCATTGCCGGTGCCTTTTTCTTTGACGGTCACGCCCGGCAGCCCGCGCCCTTCCGTGTCGGTCACCACACCCTTTACGGTGAGGTCGAACGGTTTGGCCGCGGTGGTTTTATTTTCCGCGGCCGCTTTCGGGCGGATGGCATAATCCGTTTCACCGAGTTTCACCGCGGTGAGGCCCAGCGGCGGGAGCATGCGGCCCAGCTGCTGCTCCAGGTCGCCATGCTGGCTACCGCTCACATACTTGTCTGCAATCTGCTCGTAGTTGTAACTGAAATGCACTTTGAAACGCGCTTCCAGCGAAGACAGCACGTTGTGCAGCGAAGTTTTACCCGCGGCTCTCGCGGTGCCGCGCACCAGTGTTTCCTGCGCGGACGACGGCAGGGCACTGCACAGTATCAACATCGTCAGTAATGGAGCGATAAACTTTGTAAAGCTCTTTTGCATAACTGTAAGTTTTAATCTTATTCGATAATTATTGCTGCGCCCTGTTGCTGCACTTTCACACGATGCACTTCACGAATGGCGGCAAACAGCAGGTTGAGGCGGTCCGTTGGATAAGAGCCCGTCAGCCGCAGGCTTTGTGCGCCTGTTTTGCGGAACGTGACGTGGTAACCATATGTATCTTCGAGTACTTGTGTAATGCCCGCCAGCGTTTCGTTGTCAAACACAAGGCGGTGTTCTTTCCAGGCACTGAACCGGGCGGGTTCCACCTTGCGGCGGGCGCTCCCCTTCCCCGATACCGTCACCAGGTCTCCGGGCGCCATCTCCATGTCGTTGATCTGTACTTTTCCTTCTTCCAGCACCACGGTCACTTCGTTCCGGCGATTGCGCATGTTGAAAGCGGTGCCCAGCACCTGCACGCCGGCCAGCGGGGTATGTACTTTGAATTTTGGATGAAAGCCGTTGGGGCGGGACGTTACTTTAAAGAAGGCTTCGCCGGTGAGCGTCACTTCCCGCTCCTGTTTTTCATGCCAGCTTTTGCGGTATTCGAGGGATGAATTGGCGTTGAGCGTTACAAGGGAACCATCGGGCAGCAATACGTCGCGCGTTTCGCCGAAGGCGGTGGTAATGGTCACGGTGGCCGGTTGCGGCCAGAGGAACACGAGGCTTATGATAATGGCCGCCGCCACGGCAGACGCGGCATAGAGCAACCGCCGCAGTGCGGAGGTACTATTTTTTTTAACCGGGTCTAATGTACGGGTGATGTTTTGCATGACTGCTTCCATTTCAGCCGGGTCAACTTCCGTTGAATGAAAACGAAGGGCCTCCACCAACTCCTTTGCGGCCTCTACCACCGCTACCCGGTCGGGGTTCGCGGCCTGCCAGCCCCGCCAGAAATCATCGTCGCTGCCGTACTGCACCCAGGCCTGGAAAGAGGCGTCCGCCACAAAATCCTCGGCTTCGTATTGCCTGTAATTCATCATATAAAGTCGGTATCTATAAACAGGAGGCGGTGGCGCTGCGAAATACCCTCACGGAAAACGGATTATTTTTGAAAAAGTCCGATTTATTTTTCCGGATGCTGTAACGGTAAAATAGCTGACCGGATAAGGTATCATGTCCGCCCACACAGGAATGAATGTCGCACCATCCGGCCGGAATATCCGTACGGGAAAAGAATATCTCAGTCAGCTTGTTATAACGGACGACCATTACAGTACGGCCGGACATCCGCACAGGAAAAGAATGCCGCAAACCACCCATCGGTATGCTTGTTACAACGAACGGCCGCTACAGTAAAAAACACTATTGATTCGACAGTAAATGCCGCTCATTTTCGAGCACCACCTTCAGTTCGGTGATAGCCCGGTACACGAGCGTTCTGGCGTATTTCACCTCTTTCAGCTGCATGATGCCGGCAATTTCGTCGTATCCCATGCTTTCATAAAAACGGAGGTAAATGGCCTCTTTCTGGCGGTCGGTGAGCAGGTACATACTGCGTTGCAGCTGGCGCGCCGTTTTTTCTTCGTGCTGCCGGTTGATGAGCAGGTGTTCGGCGGACAGTTCCAGGCTGAAATCGTATCCTTCTTCGTGCAGGGTTTCTCCCGCGCGGCGGTTTTCTTTGCCCAGGCGCCGCACCAGTTCGCGGCGCGCGGCCACCAGCAGGTAGCTTTTCAGTTTGTCGGGAATGGTGAGGGAATGCCGTTTCAGGTAAAGCTGCGTGAAAAAATCCTGGAGCACATCCTTTACCAGGTCGCGGTCGTCTGTGAACCGGATGCAATACCGGAACAACAGCGGGAAAAACCGCCGGTAAATTTCGCTGAAAGCCTCCCGGTCACCTTCCCGGAGGCGGCTCCAGAGGGTGCGTTCATCTTGTAGCGGAATGTGCAGATTGGTCATATGCAGTAAGGATTAGGGAATATCGAACGGCGTTCCAAGCTACAACAAAAAAGCATCCGGCACATACATTCCCGGCAGGAATAACGAGGATTTAATGCGACGCCACTCCCTCCGTTGCCACTTCCCGGATACCAAGCCTTTTACACCACTGTGAAAAATCCCGGTGAATATCGTTTAATACCTGCTTCTGTTCGGGCGTCAGCTCCAATGCATGGGCACGGCTGATGGTACGCACCGGCAAGCCCCGCAGCTGCAGGAAATATTTGGCGCTCATGGGGTAAGCGATGTGGATGAGCGGATCCACCCGCTGCAATTCGGACTGTATCCAGGCCACGTCTTCCTGTTTGTCCGGGTCGTTGGCATGATCGCACAACCATACCAGTATTTCCGGGTAAAAGTTCCCGGAGATGGACGACATGCCCGCCGCGCCCATCTTCAGCGAGGCCACGGCATTGGGCGTATGCGCATCGTAAAACTCCAGCCTGCTGCCCGCCGCCACGGCCAGTTTCTCCCGCACATTGTCCACATTGCACGAAGTATCCTTGTGGTAATTCAGCCGGTTGGTATCGAGCAGCCTTTTTAAAATGGCCGGGGAAATGATGCGTTTGTACGGGGCGGGACATTCATACAGGCCCAGCAGGATATCCCCCGTAAGGGTGAGTATCTTTTCAAAGCGCTGCCAGAGAATATCATCATCTTCATCCACATGCGCAAAATGGCCGGTAATGAGTATCACGGAATCGATGCCCGTGTCTGCTATTTTTTTAACGAACTCCGCTTTGTCTTCTATCGTCAGCCCGAAAGACCCGGTGGCCACGATGGGCACCCGGCCGTTGACGTAACGCACCACGTGGCGCGTCAGCTCCAGGCGCTCGTCTTCGCTGATGCTGTACATTTCAGACGACAGACAATTGGCGAAAAAACCTTTCACACCGGCCGCCAGGTAGAAGTCGATAAGGTTTTCCACCACCCCGAAATCGATTTTCGCTTTCAGGTCGTAAGGGGTTATCATCACAGGAACGAACTTCTTTTGCATAAAAAGCAATTTTATAAATGATTGAACGAATTCAGGTTCTGACCACGAGGCGTTTCAGCCGCGTGAGCATCATGCCCGCCAGGAAGATGGACAGGGTGCCCACCACGATGATCATGTTCACATGCATCGGGCTTTTAAGGCGCTCCCAGCCGGCAGGGAAATATTTGGACAACGACATCCAGAGGATGACCACGATGCCGATCAGCGTGGCGGTAACCGCTTCCGTGTTGTTTGCTTTGGACACGATGCCCAGCAAAAAGAGGCCCAGCATGCCGCCGGCGAAAATGCCGGAGAGCTCCCACCAGATGTCGAGAACGCTTTTCACCCCGATCATCGCCATGCCGAAAACAATGGCGAGCACGCCGGTAAGGGTGGTGGTGATATAAAGTATCCGCATCTCTTTTTTAGGCCCGGGATTGGGATTGAAATACCGCTGGTAAATGTCTTTCAGGAATACCGTGGCGGAACTGTTCATGCCGCTGGAAACGGTGCTCATGGCGGCCGACAGGATAGCGGCGATGATCAGCCCCACCAGCCCTTTCGGTACTTTCGTCACCATAAAATACGGCAGTATCTTGTCCCCGTAATCCGCCGGTGCGAGCGAGCTTACCGGCACATTCCTTTCCGTGGCCACCTGCTGTTTGACGGCCATCAGCAATTCCGGCTGCTGCTGGAAATAGGCGTACAGCGCCGTGCCGATGAAAAAGAAAGCCAGCGAAACCGGCACGTACCAGTACACGCAGAGCCAGATGCTGCGGGAGGCTTCCTTTTCGCTGCGGGCGGCGTGGTAACGCTGCACGTAGTTCTGGTCCATCCCGAAGTTGTTGAGGTTGATGAAAAAGCCGTACAGGAACACCACCCAGAAGGTAGACGTGCTGAGGTCGGTGAGCGCGAAGCTGCCGAGCGCAAACTTGTTGTCTGCCGCGCCTATCCTGAATATGTCCGCCGCGCCGTCTTTCATTTCGAATATGATGATGCCGAGTATGATGAGGGCGCCTGCCGTTTTGACGAGGCCCTGTATCACTTCCGTCCAGATCACCGCTTCCATGCCGCCCAGCACCGTGTATACGATGATGCAGGCGCCGGTGACGAGCATGATGGTTTTCATGTCGAGGCCGGTGAGCGCCTGTAAGGCCAGCGCCACCCCGAAAAAGATGGAGCCCATCCGCGCCAGTTGCGTGAGGATGAAACAGACCATGGCGTATGTCCTGGCCCAGGCGCCGAAGCGGTGCTCCAGGTGCGTGTACGCGCTCACCTCGCCGCTGCTGCGGTAAAACGGTACAAAATAACGCGCCGCGATAATGGCGGCCAGCGGCATGGACAAACTGAAAACAAAGGCGTTCCAGTTACCGCCGAATGCTTTGCCGGGCACTCCCAGGAAAGTATTGCTGCTCAAAAACGTGGCGTATAAAGACAGGCCCAGCGCCCAGCCCGGGATGCTGCCCGAGGCCGTGGTGAATTGCGCCGTGCTTTTATTCTTCCTCGAAAAGTACACCCCCACCAAAACCATGCTGAGGAGATAAATAAAAATTACCAGTAAGTCGACAAAAGGCAGATGGTTCATAGTTGTTTGGCGTATCGCGTGGAATATGATGGCGAAGTTTCACAAAAATATTCACCCGCGCAATGTTGATTGTTATGAAAAGAATAGCTTAAATTACTGTGATGATGACAAATACTCCCGTTATTCAGCAGACCAACTGGATATTACCGCCGCAGCTGCAAAAGAAACTGGAGAAACATCCGCTGGCCCGGAACCTCTATATCACCGAAATGGGCTTCTCCCCTGAAAACAGCCCCCGTAGCTGGTCGCGGCCGAAAGGAAGCCCGCACTACAGCCTGTTGTACTGCGCGCACGGCAAAGGCTGGTACGATGCCGGCCACCGCATTCCCATCAAGGCCAACCAGTTTGTACTGATACCAAAAAAAACGCCCTTTTCCGCCGGCTCCGACACCAAACATCCCTGGCGGCTTTACACCATTCAATTCAACGGCCTGCTGGCCGACGAGATCTTTGCTTACCTCGCCCCCGGCAAAAAAGGCGCGCCCCGTACCGTACCGCCGCTCGTAGGGCGTATCGCGCAGTTCGACGATATCCATCATCACCTCGACCTCATGAACAATATCGAAAACCTGCTCTACGCCAACTTCCGCTTTTACAGTTTCCTGGGCACCTTCCGGCTGACGGTGTTCAATTATATGAAGAAGGGCGCGGACAATATTATCGAGCGCAGCATCAACATCATGAAACAGCACCTCCACGGCCAGCTCACCCTCGCAGACCTTGCGCGCGAAACACAACTATCCGCCTCCTACCTGTCCGCCCTTTTCAAGGAAAAAACAAAGTACTCCCCCATCCAGCTCTACAACTCCCTCAAAATACAAAAGGCCAGCCAGCTGCTCAAGGAAAGCAAGCTGAGCATCAAACAGATCGCGCAGGATATGGGGTATACCGACCAGTACAGTTTTTCCCGTTCCTTCAAACTCGTGATGGGCACTTCCCCCAAACAGTTCAGGGAAGAAAGATATTTACGCCGCCCGCTATAAAAAATAAACTGTAATGCGTATTTTTCGTTTTATCCACGTCAAACACCCTCACCTTTAATACGAGACTATGCTAAGAACACTCTCTGTACTGGCACTTGTTATCATTACCGTTTCCGCCTGTACCACACAACCGAAAAATCCGAAGCCCCTTCACCCGAAGGTGGAAAAGCTCAAACTGCCCGATCGTTTTACCGCGGAGCATCTGTACAGTCCGGGCGACAGCGGCCAGGGCTCCTGGGTGGCCATGACGTTCGACCCGAAGGGCCGCATGATCGTGTCCGACCAGTTCGGTTACCTCTACCGCCTGCAGCTGCCCGCCATCGGAGATACCACCACGAAACTGAAAACCGAGCTGCTGAAGATCGGCACCGACACCGCTTCGAAAGTAACGATGGGATATGCGCAGGGCCTCCTCTGGGCGTTCAACAGCCTGTATGTGATGGTGAACCACCGGAAAGACGACCGTTTCAATAAAGGCAGCGGCCTGTACCGGCTGCAGGACACCGACGGCGACGACCAGCTTGATAAAATCACGCTGCTGAAGGAGCTCGACGGCGAAGGCGAGCACGGCCCGCACAGCATCATCCTCAGCCCCGATAAAAAATCGCTGTACGTGGTAGCCGGCAACTTCACCCGCATCCCGGAAATGAACCGGTACCGCAACCGGCCCAACGACAGTATCGACAACCTGTTGCCCATGATCAAAGACCCCGGCGGTCATGACAATAGCGGTGTGTACGCCCACGGCGGCTGGATAGCCCATGTGGATTCGACCGGCGCCAACTGGGAACTGATCGGCTCCGGCTTCCGCAACTCGTTCGATATGGCATTCAACGATGCCGGCGACCTGTTTACCTACGATTCGGATATGGAGTGGGACTTCGGCACACCCTGGTACCGCCCCACCCGCATCTGCCATGTTACCAGCGGCAGCGAGTTCGGCTGGAAACATGGTACGGCGAAGCTGTCGCCCGCCTACCCGGACAACCTGCCCGGCATTCTCAACATCGGCCAGGGCTCCCCTACCAACGTGGTGTCCGGCGCC
The DNA here is from genome assembly GCF_003813775.1 of Chitinophaga lutea. NCBI lineage: Bacteria > Pseudomonadati > Bacteroidota > Chitinophagia > Chitinophagales > Chitinophagaceae > Chitinophaga > Chitinophaga lutea. The sequence continues at coordinate 1,030,011 of NZ_RPDH01000002.1, forward strand.
GACGCGCGCTTCCCGGATAAATACCGCCGGGCCATTTATGCGTTCGACTGGAGCTTCGGCATCATTTACGCCGTGCACCTGGAAGCCGATGGCGCCTCTTATAAAGCCACCGCTGAAGAATTCCTTTCCGGCGCGCCGCTCCCCTTAACCGACGGTGTCATCGGGCCTGATGGGGCGATGTATTTCCTGACGGGCGGCCGCAGGCTGGAATCCGATTTATACCGCGTGTATTATAAAGACAACACGGAAGATAACGATCCCGTCAAAGCCCCGGTCCTCACGGAAGCGCAGCAAACGCGCCGGCAGCTCGAGGCTTATCACGGCGGCCCGAAAGCAGGCGCCGTGGATGCCGCGTGGCCGTATTTGAAAGACAAAGACCGCTTCATCCGTTTCGCCGCAAGGGTGGCGCTGGAAAACCAGCCCGTGCAGGAATGGCGGCAACGTGCGTTCGCGGAAAAAGATCCCGCCACCATCATCCAGCTGGGCATTGCATTGGCACGGCGCGGCGATTCCACGCTGCAACCCGCCATCTGCCAGCAGCTGCTGAGTGTGGATTACGGCAAACTCGACGCCACGCAGCAAAACGACCTGCTGCGGGCCATAGAGCTCCTGATCACCCGCATGGGCAAACCCGATACCGCGCAGCAGGCACAGCTCATCGCGTACCTCAACCCGCATTACCCCGCCAAACAGAATACCCTCAACCGCTCGCTGAGCAAACTGCTCGTGTATCTCAACGCGCCGGACGCCGTGTCCAAAACCATGGCGCTGATGGCATCCGCCGTGGACGATCCCGAAGAACAGAAAACCGCCACTTCCTCCGAAGACCTGATCATGCGCAACCCGCAATACGGGCTCGACATTGCCGACATGCTGGCCAAGGTGCCACCCATGCAGCAAACCTATTACGCCACCGTATTGAGCCAGGCCCGCAACGGCTGGACGCCCGCGCTACAGGAAACCTATTTCAAATGGTTCGCCAGGGCATTTGATTTTAAAGGCGGCCGCAGTTTCATCGGGTTCATCGACAAAGCCCGTAAAAACGCCCTCGAATTGCTGCCGAAAGCAGATTTCGCGCGCTTCAACACCCTCTCCGGCGACTCCCTCGTGAGCAACGGCCGCAACAGCCTCACGGCCGGCTATCCGCAGCCCAAAGGCCCCGGCAGGAAATGGAAACTGGAGGAAGCCGTGAAAGTGATCGACAGCGGGCTGCATAACCGCAGCTACGCACAGGGCAAAGCCATGTTTGCCGTTACGCTTTGCAGTTCGTGCCACAACATGCGCGGGGAAGGCGGCACCGCCGGTCCGGACCTCACGCAGCTGGGCACCCGCTTCTCCACGAAAGACATTCTCGAAGCCATCATCGACCCGAGCAAAACCGTATCGGATCAATACGCCGCTACCGTGTTCACCATGAAAGACGGCAACTCCGTACTGGGGCGGCTCGTGAACCAGGACGATGAAAAATACCAGATCTCCCAGAACCCGTTTTCACCGCAGACGTTGCGGGAACTGAAGAAAGAGGAAGTAACCGGCACGAAGATCTCCAAAGTGTCCGTGATGCTGCCGGGCCTGATCAACCGCCTGAACGCGGAAGAACTGAGGGACCTGATGGCCTACCTGAAGGCCGGGGGGAATGAGAAGGACACGCTGTTCCAGGTGAAGAAAAAATAATCGCAGCTGCCCGGCCATCGCCGGGCAGTTTTTTTTAGTACGTTCCGCCCACCGTTTCCTCCAACCTCCGCAGCACCGGTTTGATCTTCGCTTCATCCAGCAGCATGATGCGATGGCGGCCGGCGGACGCAGGCGTGAAGGCGCTTTTCCCGTCCGGTTCAATGCGGATGGCGCCGGGGGCGGACTCGCGGAAGTATTGTTTACCCGGTTCGGTGAATGCAACAGGGAACCATCTTTGCATTTTCATCGGGGGATCGGTTTTCCGGATATCAATACAAAAAGAACACGCTGCATTTTCCGCATGGTTTTTCAGTAACTTGGGAAGGAGGCGCCCGCAAGGATCCAGGGCGGGAAGAATCTATCATCCAAAAACACAAACCCTTATGAAACGCCAGTTATACCGGTTCGCGGCAGCAGCATGCATTTTCAGTATCGTACGGTGCGGTACACCGGAGCGCGGCGGCATCCCCTACCCGCGGCCCCTTCCCGATTCAACGGCCCTCGCCTTTTTGCCGGGCATCGTTTCCGGCGATTCACTCGATTTTAATGCGGCCTTTTCACCTGACGGCCGGACGTTCTATTTCTGCCGCTCCGAAAAGGGCCGCTGGCGGATGCTGCAAAGCAGCTACGACGGAGAACGCTGGGAAATGCCTGTAACGGCGTCTTTTGCGGACACCGCGTATTCCCAGGCCGATCCCTGCTTCGGCCCGGACGGGGCGCTCTATTATATTTCGAACCGGCCGCGCGATGCGGCGGATACGCTGCCGGACTACGACATCTGGTTCGTTCGCCCGTTGGCGGGCGGTAAATGGAGCGCACCGGAAAACCTTCACGCCGTCAATTCAGACAGCACGGAATATTACGTTTCGTTTGCGCCCAACGGGAATATCTATTTCGCGTCCAACCGGCCGGGCGGTTACGGGTCATTTGATATTTATTGCAGCCGTCCGCGGAACGGGCAGTACGCCCTGCCGGAAAACCTTGGCGGGGCGGTGAATTCCGCCGCGATGGAACATGATCCCTTCCCCACGGCGGATGAAACCCTGCTGCTGTTCACTTCCGTGGACCGGCCGGGCGGTTACGGTTCCGGCGATATCTATTATGCAAAAAAAGAGAATGGGCAACGATGGGCTACCGCGCAGAACGCCGGCCCCAAAATCAATACACCCTCGTACGAATACTGCTCGTACCTCACGCCCGACGGGCTGTATTATTTCTTCAGCAGCAATTTCGACGTGCGGTGGATCAGCACGAAACATTTACCCGGAGGAAGGTAATTCAAACCGCGCCATGCGATGCATTCGTGCAGGGATACGGGGACGCATCTACTTGTTTGCTGAACTGCGCGCCTTTTTCTTATCACCTCCTTCAGCATCATTACGCCTTTCGGGCACGCATATACCTGTTTCCTGAACAGAACGCCCTTTTCTGCAACGCTCCTTCAGCATCCTCTGACGCCTTTCGGGGACCCATATACTTATTTTCCGAACTGAACACCCTTTTCCTCCATCGCTTCCTTCAGCATCCTGACGCCTTTCGGCCGATACGCTGGTCGCCATCCCCGCCCAGGAGGAAGCCTGGTACACCCCTTTCGTTAAAAACAACACCTGCCCCATTTGCCTGTCGCGCAAAACGGTTGTTCCCATCGTATACAGCTTCCCCACCCCCAAAATGTTCCGGCAGGCCCGGAGAGGCAAATTCCAGCTGGGCGGCTGTAGCGTTTCCTCCGGGCAACGCTACTGTAAAAAGGACGGATTCAGTTTTTAAAACAACCATAAAACCCTCTCCCACAGCGTATATGCTAAAACTGGCATGGTTTCTGCAATTTCAGGGCCGGATGTGATAAATCTTTAAAATTTTAACCATGAAACAGTTATTAGCAGTATTGGCAGCAACAACGGTATTAGCCTCATGTGGCGGCAACCCCGACACGGCGGCTATCGAAGCTGCAAGGCAAAACACGATCGATTCCATGAACGCGATCGCCACCGTTAAACAGCGTACGATCGACTCCATGAACGCAATAAAGGCCAACCGCGCCTCCCGGGCCGCCGCAGCGCCCGCTGTAAGCAATAACAGCGGCAACAGCCAGGAAACTGCCGCGGCAGCACCGGCACCGGCCGCTCCCGCCAAAAAGAAATGGAGCCATACCGCTAAAGGCGCCGTTGTAGGTGCCGGCGCTGGCGCCATCACCGGGGCCATCGTGAATAAAGACCGCCTGAAAGGCGCTGCCATCGGCACCATTATCGGCGCCGGCGTCGGGGCTGGTACGGGTGCGATCGTAGACCAGCAGGTGAAGAAAAGGAACGCACAACAATAATCACAGGTATATTTAGCAATAACGTTTGCTAACCCGGCGCTGTCTGTAAAAAGGCAGCGCCTTTTTTATTCTCCTTTTTTAATGCTGATCAGCCGTTGGGCGATGAGCTCCATAAACGGCTGTTTATACGTATCCCCGATCGTCACCGCCTCATCGTTCGGCAAAATGATCTTGTTCCATTCGATGGATTTGATTTGCTGGATGTTCACGATGAAAGATTTATGCACGCGCACGAACTGCCTCGGGGGCAGCTCTTTTTCCATTTCCTTCAGCGACAGGTATACGAGGTACTGGCCCCTTTCCAGCTGTATACGGATGTAATTATGGGCGGCCTGCACGTACAGGATATCGTCGTACAGGATCCTGACCAGCCGGCCTTTTTCTTCGGTGATGTAGAAGGAATACGGGTCGGGCGCGGCTTCAGGGGTGCCATGGTGGCTGATGATGAGTTGTGACTTCGTGACGACGCGGATGAAGTTCAGGTAAGTAAGCGGGGCCATCATAAAATCGGTCGTGAACTTTTTGTAAAGCGACAGGGCTGTTTCGCCACGGTCGGAAATGAATATGAGGTAGGAATTACGGCAGATAATGTCCATCAGCTCCATCCATTGCGGCACATCGGCATCCATGTCGAAAAAGGTGATGTCCGGCCGCATACCTGCAATCTCGCGCGTGGCCGCCGCTATGTCGCCGCTTTGGCCTGCAATGTACAGGGGCGCCGTTTTTTGGATGAATCGCATGAGGGTATCAGCAGATGTTCCGTTGCTGATGATATAGCAACTGGTCAATTTTCGTAGGTGTTTCATCGGATCTGGATAACGGTCTTTTGGGTAATGCCTCTCCAAATTACGGTATTATCAACTAGCAGCGCTCCGGAGATTTACGTACGGCAACGGGCGGTGTTCATCTTGCCGCAGAACGATTTGGGATAATAAATTTGACGGTGTCCCCGCTGCAAAATAGTTTCGGGACATCAATCGATTTTCTTTAACCCTTCAAAACCCGTATCGTATGCAACCACCTACAAGCCCCGCAGGCAGGCCATCGTGTGCCCGCCGGAGTTAACCCGCAAGATTCACCTTTTTTCTATCCTGAAAACTATTACAAATGCCTTCAGTTATTCCTTACGACCCTTCCCTGGTGCTGGGCAACCTCGTGAACCAGGCCGCGCTCGACAACCTTGTGGCCGTGAGCGCCATCCAGGCGCCCATCGATGCGGCGGAAGATAATCTCAACGCGCTCATTGCCCTGAAACGCAGCATCGACATGACCATCCAGGAGCTGATCAACATGGGCATCGACACTACCGACCTCGTGAAAGAAAGCGCCGAGGCCGGGAAGTCGATACAGACCGCCGCGGTGGATTACGCCAAACAGAAAGTGGACGGCGCTTCCAAGATCTACGCGCTCATGCAGAAAGTGGCCACGGTGCACGAAGAAGTGGAAAGCCCCATCGACTACAACAAAACCCAGATCAAAACGATGCCGCTGGCTGCCGACTCCCTGAAGATGAACGTGCAGTACTTCTCATTCGACGAAAACCAGCAGGACGCCTTCACACAGGCCGCTACCGTAAAGAGTTTCGTGAGCAGCGAACTGGACATTCTCGGCGACTCATTCAAGGAGCAGGCCAGCAGCGCGGCGCAGGACCAGATGAACAGCCAGTACCAGAAACACAGCATTTCGGGCACGCTCGTCATCAGCATTACCTGTACGCATAAAGACGCGCTGCTGCTGGCGCCGTTCATCATGGACGTAGACAAGGCCATCAGGGTATGGAACAAAATCTATCCCGGCGACATGCTGAAGATCAACGACCCCGCCAGCATCGCCAAAGCCATGGCGCAGACCGACACACAGAACGAAAAATCACTCACCCTTTTGAGTGGTGCCACCTACGGCTCGTGCTTCATCGGCATGGTGCACATCCTCAACACCACTACCACCACTTCCACCGAAACGGCCTATTCCGCAGCGGAAAGCCTCCAGAGCCAGTTCGCCATCGGCGGGCTCATCGAGCACCTCAGCGGCGGGTTCGGCGTGGACAGCACCTTTTCCGCGGACGCGAAGAACCTGCTCAGCACGCAGAACATCACCTCGCATGTTTCCCTGGTGACCATGGGCTCCATTCCCTCCATCAAAAGCAACCAGGTGGCGCTCGGCGTAAAACAGTTCGCGTCGTTCGACGGGGCCACCGCCATGCAGCAACTGGCGGCGTTGCAAAACGCCACGGCCGGCGATATGGATACGGTAGATTCCTCCGCTACCGCAGCCAGAACGGGGCAACAGATGCTTTCCATGCAGAACGCGAAAATCCAGGGCGTGCTCACCGGCCTGGCGGACATCGACGACGGGGCGAACAAGATGCTCGACATCAACTCCATGATGGACGCGATGGACGATTACATCCAGAAAGCCCTGGCCGGCAACATCGGCGTGCCGATCAATTATTACCTCAAACCCATCACCAAATCACAGCTGGCCGAAATGTGGGTGAGCAAGTATTATCCCAACAAGTACACCAGCGTTTCCGGCGACGACAGTACTCCGTCCGGTGGCGGTGGCACTGATAATTCAGGTTCTTCAGGCGGTGGCGCTACTTCATAACCGCCCTTCTCTTTCTGCTTCTACCCTTATTTTTTTTACCCGCTCTGCTGCTTTACCGGCGGACAGGGCACCTCATTCACCCTAAAAATTTCCATCATGGCCAAAGTACAAAAGGGCATCCTTTCCGATGCCACAGACGCTGCACTGGATGCAGACGTGATCATGACCGCTGCCATCATCGGGCATGCGTTCCAAAGGCTCAACACCGGCAAGAACTGCCGCTTCGACCTGGAAGTACAACTCAAACCCGGCCAGCCCACCTACCTGCCGGAACTGGATCTGGAGCCGGCGGATGTGCAGCAGCAGATAGCCGATCACCACAACGCCCTCGCCAAAATCAACAAGGCGCTGGCCAACGGCGGCCTGCCGGCCGGCAAGGTGGCGCAGCTGGGCATCACGCCTTTTTACGACCTCGCCGGCCAGAAAGTGATCATCGGCGGTACGGGCAACATGGCCGTACAGGATGCGGACCGCTATGACCCCGGCAACTGGAGCAGCGACATGGCGAAGGAATTGTACAACGTGGCGCTGGGCACCCTGAAGGATACCAACGGCCACCCCATCAAAGTAGGTTACCAGGGTTTCGGCGCTTACACCGGTTTTGTGGACGGGCGCCAGGGCGGGCAAACCGGCCTGATGAGCACCTACCGCTTCAAGGTGCCCGATGCCGCCAACCGCTGGATACCTTCCGATAAATCGTTCCCCAATCCCAAACTCGGCGCACAGATCGGCAACGCACCCGACCAGCGCGCCGCCTGGGGCATCATCGGCAAAAACTCCGACCAGCCCGGGATACAACAGGAAGGCATGTATTTCCAGGACCAGGATACCGCGCGCGGCCAGAGCCCGCTGACCGAGGCGGACATTGCCGGGTATGTGCACGGCATGATACAGGCCATCTACGATGTGGAATGGCGTAAAAGCCAGCCCGGCGCGAAATCAGGCGGTACGCCCTACGAAATAGCCGTGGGCTCCAAAACCAGCAAGCTGGCCTCCTGCTTCACCTGTTCCATTTTTATGGAGGCCACCGGCCACCCCGCTTCGTCTACCCACCTGGGCAAAGGAGAATCGTGGTGCGTGCTGCACCCCACCGCCACGCCGGCAGTAACGCCGCAGGACAAGGCGCGGCAGGCCTCCAACGACAAATGGGCCGCGTATTGCCAGCAGATCCTCAACAAAGGCATGGCCTGCATGGTGACCACCAAGGCCAACCTGCTGAACCAGGATCACGAGGGAAGTTTCGCCGCCCTGAAAGCCTACCTCGCCAACAGGAACACGCCCGACAAGGCGTACGATTTCGCCAACCTCATTCTCGATGCCGTTACCGTATCGCAGAAAGAGTACCTGCGCGTGATCTCCACCCTTGCATAACCGGATAATGCTGCAACAATGCCTTCATCCATTCCATATAACCACCCGTCGCTGGTGCTCGGCAATATTGTGAATCCCGACATACTGGCGAAACTCCGGCAGATCGGCGTTATACAGGCACGCATCGATGCGGCGCAGGATAAAATGAACGCGTACATCTCCATGAAACGAAGCCTCACGATGACGGTGAACGAGCTCCTCGGCATGAATGTGGACATTTCAGCATTGACGGCGCGGGTGGAAGAGCTCGACCGCGAGATCGCGCAGTCCGCCGCCGATTACACCGGCGCCCGCCTTTCGGCGGAAACGGAACTGCAGGCGCTCAAAGAACAGATCAGTGAAACAACGGTGGAGGAAGTGGCGGAAAGCCCCGTCGACTTCGACCGTACCGGCATCCGGAAAATGCCTTTGGCCGCGGATTCGCTGCAGCTCGACGCCCAGTATTTTTCGTACGACGAAAACGAGGAAGACAATCCCCTGGGCACACAGGCCAGCATCGAAAACTATATCCGTGAATCCACGGCAAACCTGGGAGAGCGCACCGCATCGAATATCAGCGGGAAAGCCGCGGCACAGATCGGCCTGCAACGCAAAAATCACGACCTGGCAGGCACGCTCGTGATCACGGCCAGCTGCACACACAGGCAGGCGGTGCTGCTCTCCCCTTTTGTACTGGATGTAGACAAGGCAGTGAGCGTATGGAACAATCTCGGCACGAATAAAAACAATCTGATAGAGACCACGGACCCGACAGGCCTGCGCCGGGCAGCGGCGCAGGACAAAGATGCTCCCGGAACAGGTATGTCCATACTTTCCGGTTCCACCTGCGGCTCCAGCTTCGTAGGCATGGTGCATGTGCTGAAGCAGGACGCCACGGGCAACAGCGGTCCCTCCATGTCCGCCGTGGCGGCCGGGCTCCAGGAACGTTTCAAGATCGGCAGCTGGTTCGAAGAATCTTCCGGCGGCTTTGGCGTGGACCCTTCTTTCTCTTCAGACATCAAAAACCTGCTCAGCACGCAACGCATCACCTCGCACATCAACCTCATCGTGATGGGCGTGGTGCCTTCCATCCGCTCCAACCTCGTGGAGATGGGCGTAAAGACTTTCGCGGACGTTGACCCGGCCAAAATAACGGCCGGCCTCTCCGCCATCAGCAACAGCACCACGGCCGCCGAGAGCACGGTAGACCAGGCCGCCGCCACCGCCAAAACCGGCGCGCGCGTCATCAGCATGCAGGGCGCCGCCATCCAGAGCGTGATGACGGGCCTCGGCAAAATAGACCAGGCCGGCAACCAGGTGATGGACATCAATACCCTGATGAACGCATTCGAAGATTACCTCGAAGAAGTGAAGAAAGGCGATGCCGGCGTGCCCATCAGCTTCCAGGTCAAAACAGTGAGCCGCAGCGACCTCATCCGGTTATGGCTCGCCAAATATTATCCCGACGCCGGCGGTAACGACACCCCGACGGACAATCCTCAAACATAAACGTATGCGCATCTTTAAAAAACGCCGGAGCTGCCTGCAATGGGCGGGCGCGTTCAGGAATTTCCGCGACCTCTGTGAGACGCAGTACCGGCGGGCCGTCCAGGCGAATGAAGAATACATCCCCCTGAAGGGGGATAACATCAACGAAGCCGCTCTCACCGAACACATGCCCGCCATCAATACCTATACCGGTACAGGCAGCCGCCTGCCGGATATCCGGGACCTGATGAAAGGCCCCACCGCCACGCACGACGCCGGCCTGCTGCTCTCGTCCCTCTACAGCCTGCAGTACGCCAACGAAGAAATGGAAATGATGCTGACCGAATTCCGGGAGCGGTACAAAACTTACAAAAACGATTATTACACCCACCTGTACGAGCTGGTGCGGCTGCACGACGAGCTGAACGGTTACGTGAAAGGCAAACATCTCAATGAGGCCGCCGGCAAATGGGTGGACGGTTACTTTAAAATATTCGCGGACTGGATGCGCAAGGGCGCTGACAAAGCGGCGGACGTATTGCAACAGGCCGTCATCACCCCACTGCTGGCGCTGAATAAAAACAGTCCCGGTACACCATTCATCCATCTTACCACGGAGAACGCCCTGCAATGCAGCAGCGCCTACAGCAGCATGCATACGCTCGACACGCAATTCCGCAACAGGCTGCAACATTACACCCGGCTGTACCGGAAAGCCCTGCGTTTCCTGAAAGTGCTGGCCCCGCATATGGAAATGCCGCTGCTGCGGGAAAACCGCCAGCCGATTTTTGTGTATGCGCTTATGTTCGTGCTGCTGGCGACGCCCTTTGCGCTGTATTTTTGCAACCGGCCCACCCCTGCCCAATTGCCCGTAGTGGAAGCGGATACGGTACCGCCCCAGCCGGATCCCAAACTGGCCAGACTGCATGCCGCGCCGGTGGTGTATGGCCTCGACGTATCGAAGTACCAGGGTAACCTGCTGGAGAAAATCACGGACTTCGACAGTATTTATTTTGTGATCTGCAAGGCCACCGAAGGGCTCACCATGCGCGACGGCACCTTCGCCGCCAATTGGGAAATGCTGGGGCGGACGAACGTGCTGCGCGGCGCTTATCATTTTTTCATCAGTTCCGACGACCCGGAGCGGCAGGCCGCATTTTTCCTGCAGACGGCGATGGGCGCCGGCCAAACGGACATCCCGCTGATCATCGACGTGGAAGCCGGCAGCCTGAAAGACAGCATCCCGGCCGACAGCCTGCAACGCCGCCTGCTGGCCTGCCTCAGTTACCTGGAGCGGCAACATGGGCGCAAACCTATCCTGTACACCAACCTCAGTTTTGCCAACGTTTACCTGCGCAACGAGGTGTTTGCCGCTTTCCCGCTCTGGCTGGCGGAATACTCCGGCAAACCCAAGCCCGTGCTGCCGGTAGCCTGGCAGAAAACGGGGCATACGTTCTGGCAGAAAAGCGCGTCGTACGTCATTGATGCGGAGACAACGGATTACGATGTATTTAACGGGAGCGGCGCGGAGTTGCTGGAGTTTATCCGGGCAGACAGTCTCCCCTGACGGAACGTACCCGCGGTATACGTTAAAATAATGCTAAACTCGCTGCCGGGGCTACGGCGGCGTAATACCCCGTTAAAAGTTTTGATTACATTAGGGTGATCAATTCCAGCTGAAGTACCCATACAGAACCCGCAGGAAAGCATGCTTCAGTTAACCGCCATTCACCCTAATACGCATACCCATGAACGTAAAGAAGTTGCTACTCGCCCTCCCGGCGCTTTGTTTGGCCGCCGCCGCTTCCGGTCAACAACCCGTGCCTGTTTTAACCTACAAGGTCGATTACATCAAAGACCAGATTGGCAAATCGGCGTTTACGTCCATTTGCCGGTTCAGGATACTGGAAAAGTTGCCGGAGGGAAAACTCCGTATGGAGGCCACCCGGCTGAACTGCCGGCAACTGAAAAGCCTTCAGCCGCCGAATACCGCCAGCCTCATGGAAACAGGGATCACAGACACGGAGATCCTCTTCAACCTGCTTTTATTGCAACAGCCTGTAGAACTGATCTTCGATCCCGCCCGTACATTTCTGCCGCAACCGGCGCTCGAAAAACTGCTGGAGCAAAAGGCTGCGGAGTATAGCCTGAAACCGGAGATTGTCAAGACACTGGCGGGTAATCTTCCCGCCTACCTTTCCAGGGAAATGCACGCCGCTTTTTTGCAGGCGCCCGCCAACGCATCCAGCTGGCAAAGCGCGGATTCGACATTGCTGTATTCCGCTACCGGCGGAGCGAACGGCATCCGTCTCTTCAGCGCCACCAGGAACCCGGCCAAACAAGGCCCGGGCAATATCCGGCACGTCAGCAACAATACATATAAATGGGATGCGGCGGGCGGCAAATTGCTGGAGGCCTATTTAACCTACCGGGCCAGCGGCAATTCCCAGGGCGGCAACAACGCCCCCTTTCGTTATGCGGACACCATGCGCATGGAACTGCTCGATACCCCGGTCAACTATCCCGCCGTTACGCCGGAACACGTAGAGTGGCTGATAAAAACCTCCCGGTGGAGCTATGCGCTGAATGATGCAAAAGGGTTTGATTACGACTCCCTGAAAGTGATCGCCTTTCTGCAGAAAATGGATCCGCTTTTCAGCGGGGAAAAGGGTTATATCGCGAACAGGCTCGACCTGGTGCAGGGCATCCTGATGAGGAAGCACTACGATGATTACGCAGCAGTGTTGCGGAACACTCCCAACGAGGCCATGCAAGGCAGTGCCTCCCACCTGCATAACAAGTTGCAGAATGTATGGTATGAGAATACTGATAGCGCCATGCAACTGCTGGAATACCTCGCCGAAGCCCGTCCGAAATCCGCGGAAGACTGGTTGCAGTATAGCCTGGCGCAGGGGCTTTTTGTAAAATACGACAGCGCCATGCTTGCCGAAGCAACAGCATCCTGGAAGGCCGCCGGCGAAAGCGAGGAAAAAATTGCGGCGTTGCGGCATCAGGTGAGCATACAGGCGGGACAGGCATCCACGCTCATTGGCCGGGCTACCCAAAGCGGCCATCCTGTTGTGCGAAACGCCTCCCGCCCCATGTATCTCAGCCACCAGGCGGAATTGCAGGGCCACCCGGATTCCCTGCATGCCATCGCGCAGCAATTCCGGTCGCTTTCCCCCATAGAAAAGAAATCGGGCAATGCCGGCCGGTACGCGCTGATGTTGTATAAAACGCTCGAAGAAAAAGGACAGCGGGCCGATGCGGACATTATCCTGAAGGAGGCCATTGCAGCGCTTGAAAAAGGCGCCACGGACACCCTGAGCAAAAGGCGCTTCACCGATCAGAACATGCTCGCTTACGCCTATTACCTGCAATACGAAGCGCTGAAACCGACCGACAAACGGCTCGCCATGACCTACCTGTCCAAAGCCTCCGCCATTTCACCGCGCTCCTCCACGGAATTGACGAACGACAGTTTTTACGACCGGGTCATGCTGAAATCGAAAGAAAGCTACCGCGAGGAATTTGCGGCCGCCCTCGTGAAAGAAGGCGATACAAAGGAAGCCATGAAGGTGCTGGCGCAGGAAATCAACGCCGAGCCGGGTATTCTGCCGATGGTACAGCAATCGTTCGCGAAATATTTACCCAACCTGGATTTCAAGGACTTCATCACCAACACGCTCACCCGTTCCTGGAAAGAGGCGCCTGATTTTACGCTCGCCGGCTATAACGGCGGCACCTACAAACTCTCCGACTTCCGGGGAAAATGGGTGCTGCTCGACTTCTGGGGCACCTGGTGCAACCCCTGCCGCAAAGAACTGCCGCAGATCGACCAGGTTGCCAAAAGCCTCCAAAACAGCCCGAACGAGGCCTTTCTGTCCATTGCCTGCTTCGACACCCCGGAAAAAGTAAACAGGCTGCTCACCGGGGAAGGATATACGTTCCCCGTGGCCATGTCGGACAATAAAGTGCAGCTGGCATTCAACGTAACAGGATACCCCACGAAATTCATCATTTCACCGGATGGCAAGATGCTGCCCGTTGCTTTTTCACAGGACTGGAAAAGTATATTCGAACAATTCAGTAACCTGCAAAACACGGCGGTCAAACCCGCAGATAAAAATGCCGGCGTCAACAAGCGGATGAATTAACAGGGGGCGCAACCCCACCTTCCGGTTATTCCATAACGGCCCGGAACGCGGGGTTGCCCCTGCATATGACGAAACCGGCCTGTACCCGCTATGACCGACCGGAAGTTTTTATTACATTAGGGCACTGAAGTCCCGCACGGAACCGTAGCATAGCCAATTCTTCAGTTAACCACCAGTCAACCTAATCGTGTACCATGAAACTTAAACAAATTCTGCTGACCCTGCCCGTGCTTTGCCTCGCTGCCGCCGCCTTTAGCCAGCAAAAGGGCCCGGCGCTCAACTATAAAGTGACCAGTTCCGCCGACCAGTTCCGCAAAACGGCGGCCTCTTCCATCGTGCAATTCAGGGTGCTGGAGAAACTGGAAGGCGGCAAGCTGCGCATAACGGCTACCCGCCTCACCTACGAGCTGAAAGCGGGCACACAGGCCATCAATACGGCCAGCATCCTGGAAACCAGCGTGCCGGACACCGAGGTGCTGCTCAACCTGCTGTTATTGCAACAGCCGGTTGAATTACTGTACGACCCTTCGAAACCGATGATCCCCCAGCCCGGCTTTGAAAAACTGCTGACGGAGCGGGCACTGGCGCTCGGCGTGAAACCGGAGCACATTAAAACCATGGCCGGCAACCAGACGGTTTACCTCTTCCGGGAAATGCGCGCCGCGTTTTTCCAGGCGCCGGCCGGCGCTACGGGATGGCAAAGCGAAGACTCCCTGTTGCTGTATACCTCGCGGCCACCGGCAAACGGCATCCGCGTCATCAGCGCCGTCAAGAACCCGGCCAAAGCAGAACCCGGCGACGTCAGGTCGCAATATGATAACGTTTACAGGCTGGATGAAAAGTCCGGCCATATCGTTGATGCAAAAATCATTTACGGCGCCACCGGCACCTATGTGACGGAAGGTAAAACCATTCCTTTCCGGATCACAGACACGATGCACCTGGAATTGCTGGATGCCCCGCCCGCCTACCCGGCCGTTACGCCCGAACAGGTGGAATGGCTGGTAAAAACATCGCACTGGAGCGAGGCTCTCAAAGATGCCGTGGGCATTGAATACGACAGTGCCAAAGTCGCCGCCCTGCTGCAGAAAACAGATCCGCTGTTAGGCACGCAGAAAGGATACGCCCTCAAAAAACTGCACCTGGTGCAGCAGGCCCTGTCGAAGCGCGATTACAATGTTTACAATAAAGCGTTGCAGGATGCGCCGCTGGAGGCGTTGAAAGGCGACGCCATCCACCTCCATAACCGGTTGCAGGATGAACGGGAAACAAACGCAGACGACGCCGTTGTGCTGGCCGGCTACCTGGCCGCGGCCCGGCTGGATTCGTACGAAGAATGGATGCAGCACAGCATGGCCCAGGGCCTCTTTGTAAAACTTGATTCAGCCACCCTCGCGTGGATGAAAAAAAGGTTCGGGGACGAGGAAATCCCGCCCGCCGAGCTGGAGAAACAACGCAGGGAAGCAAAGGCACGGGTCGAAAGGTCCGCCTCGATCGTAGGCCGCCTGAGCGCCCACCCGGATACCGCCGTCCGTAACGCCGCCCGCCCGATGTACCTCACCTACCTTGCCGAACAGGCCGTGTCACCGGATTCACTGCGCGCGATCGTTTCACAGTTCCGGGCGCTGTCGCCGGCGGAACGGGCAAGCGGCAATGCCGGCCGGTACGGGCTGATGCTGTACAAGGCGCTGCTGCAAAAAGGCATGACGGCCGAAGCATCCGGCGTTTTACAGGAAACCATAACAGCCCTCGAAAAAAGCGCGGCGGATAGTCTGAACCGTAAACGCTTCACCGACAAGAACATGCTGGCGTACGGCTACCGCCTCCAGTCCGAAGCCCTGCAAGCCACCGATAAACGGAAGGCCATGGCCCTGCTCGCCAAAGCAGCCGCCGTGTCGCCCCGCACCGCCGTTGAGCAAACACACGACAGTTTCTACGACCAGGTGCTGCTGCAATCGCAAAGCAGCTACCGCGAAGAATACGCGTCGGCCCTGCTGAAGGCCGGCGCTTCCAAGGAAGCGATGAAAGTGCTGGCCCAGGAAATCAACGCAGACCCTATCCTGTTGCCGGCGGTACAAAAATCTTTCGCGGAGCATTTACCCGACGTCGACTTCAAAGACTTCGTCAACAACACGCTCACCCGCAGCTGGCAGGATGCGCCCGATTTCACGCTCACCGGGTATAAAGGCGGCACTTACAAACTGTCCGACCTGAAAGGGAAATGGGTGCTGATCGATTTCTGGGGCACCTGGTGCCAGCCCTGCCGCAGGGAACTGCCGGAGATCAACAAATTCGCGCAAAGGGTGCAAAACAGCGCGGAAGAGGCTTTTGTGTCGATTGCCTGCGGCGATACGCCGGAGAAAGTGGACAAGCTGATGACGGCGGAAAAATACGTCTTCCCCGTCGCCATGTCCGACCAAACCGTGGAAAAAACCTTCAAGGTCCGCGGTTATCCTTCCAAGTATATCATCTCGCCGGACGGGAAAATGCTGCCTGTCGCATTCGGCCAGGACTGGAAAATGATCTTCGAACAGTTCAGCCGGCTGAAAAACGCCACGGTAAAAGCGGAGGAAAAGAAGGCCAACGTTAACAAACAACTGAATTAAGCGGGGAAACCCCACGCCGGTTATTCCACGATGGTCCGGAACGTGAGGTTGACCCTGGGTTTCAGGATAACGGCGGAAGGAGGCACACTGTGCAGCCAGTGCGTTTGCGTTTCACCACGCATCACCAGCAGGCTGCCATGCTGCAGTACGATGCCCCTGGTTTCTTTCGTGGTTTTATGTTTGAGCATGAATTTCCTTTCGGCGCCCAGGCTGAGCGAGGCGATGGTGGTGTTTTTCCCCAGCGCGGCCTCGTCGTCGCTGTGCCACGACATCCCTTCCGACCCGTCGCTGTACAGGTTCAGCAGGCAGGAGTTGAAGGCCGTGCCCAGTTTTTCTCCCACCAGTGTTTTCAGTTCGAGCAGTTCCGCCGTCCAGGGTTGCGCCTCGCGCGTTACGCCGGAATAGGTGTAGCGGTAGCGTTCGTTGCCGTACCAGGCCACCTTGCGTTTGGTGTTGCGCAGTGCGCCGTTCACGAACACCTGGTCGTGCTGCCAGGGGATCTTTTCCAGCAGCGCCTTCAGGTAAACGTCCGGATTGCTGAGCAGCGGACCGTAATAATTCACTTCGCCGTCGTACGGCAGCAGGTTGCTGCCGTAGGGCGTAAAGAGGTCTATCATTGCAGGAAATGCCGTAAGGCTTTGTAGTAATTCTCGAATCCCTGCGGGGCGGTGCTGAGATAGAGATACGGCTCGATCAGCTCCAGTTCCATCAGGTAAAACTCGTCGTCGCGGATGAGGCCGTCCACGCGGGCGTACAGCGTATCCGCCCCGAAACGGCGCACGTATTCCGCCGCTTTTTCTTCAAACGCCGCGGTGGATGCCGCCGTCCGGAAGGTACCGCCGTGATAGTGCTGTACCCGGAAATCCCCGTCCTTCGGCACCTTCAGCAAACTGTGACTGAACTGCCCGCCGAAAAACAGGAAAGACCATTCGCCCTGTTCCACTTCGGGCAGGTAAGGCTGCGCGAGATAGTCTTCTTCTGCGATCAGGGCGTACACTTCCGCTTGCCGGGCCGTTACTTCATCCTGCGGCAGCAGCAGCGTGTTTTTAGCGCCGGCGCTGACGCAGGGTTTCACCACGATCTTGTCCGTGTTCCATTGCGTGTATAACGCCGCCAGGTCGGGGCGGCTGCCCCGCGGCAATAATACCGTGGGTATCACGGGCAGGCCGCTGCCGGCTATTTCAACGAGGTATTTTTTGTTGCTGTTCCAGATCACGCGGTCGGGACTGTTCAGCACCCGCACGCCCTGTTGTTCCATCGCCCGCAGCCAGGCATAAAATGCATCCGGCTGCTCGTGGTAATCCCAGGGCGATTTCAGGATGGCCGCGTCGAAGGCCGTCCATTCCGCGGCGGGGTTGTTCCACACCACCATTTCCACGGCCAGCCCTTTGTCCTGTAACCATGCCTGCAGCTGCGTGTCTTCATTATCGTTCACGCCGGCCGAATATTTCTCCTGTACCTGGTAGGTCACCAGTGCGATCTTTTTTGCCATTGTATCCTGCTTTGGCTGCAAGTTATCAACTTAATCCGTCATGAAAAATTATGCCCATGCTGTGGCGCCGGCCGCTGTGCAGCGGGCTGACGCCGTGTTTCATGTTCACCCGGTAGTATCCCCGGCTGCCTTTGGCCGCCCGGAAGTTGGTGGTGAAGATCACCATGTCGCCCAGCGCGGGTTTCAGCACATTGGCTTTCGATTGCGCGCGGGGGATCTGTTCCGTGATCACGAACTCGCCGCCCGTAAAGTCTTCGTCCGGTTCGTTGAGCATGAACACCATCTGCATGGGGAAAAACACTTCCCCGTAGAGGTCCTGGTGCAGGGTATTGAAACCGCCTTCCCCGTATTTGAGGATCAGCACGGTGGGTTTGGTTTGTCCTTTTTCCTCGCACAACTGTTTCATGGCCGCGTGGGTGGGCGGAAAGCGCGTGTCGATACCCAGTTCCTGCATCCACTGGTTGGCCACCGGCGCAATGTGCTGGTACACGTTTTCGCGGAGGCTGGTGATGATATGCGGCAAGGGGTAACGGAAATATTTGTACTCCCCGCTGCCGAAGCGGTACCGTTCCATGTTGATGGTTTTGCGGTAGGTGTCGTCCGCGTCGTATTCCGCGATCAGCTGTTCGCACTCGTGTTTGTAGAGGATTTTCCTGATGATTGCAAAGCCGTTGTCGTGCAGCGCTTTGTTGATCTCCGGCCAATTCTGTTCCGTTATTCTTTCTTTGATCGTTTTCATGCATTGTCTTTTTGCTGCCGGGCTGCTTCCCAGCCGATGATGGCGTTTTTCCGGATGCTGCCCCAGTGGTATTCGCCGATTTCGCCGTTGGCTTTGATCACGCGGTGGCAGGGAATGAGAAAGGCGACGGGGTTGTTGCCCACGGCCGTGCCGGCGGCGCGGAAGGCCCCTTCGTGGCCCGCGCGGCGGGCGAGGTCCGCATACGTGGTGAGACCGCCCGGCGGTACTTTCAGCAGCGTGTCCCATACCTTGATCTGGAAATCCGTGCCCTTGAGGTGCAGCTTGATCTCGTCGAGGCGGCTCCAGTCCTGGCTGAATACGAACAGCGCGTTCTGCTGTATCATGTCCACCCGCTGGTGATACTGCGCATTCGGGAACACCGCCTTCAGCTGTGCGAAAGCCGGCTCCTCCCCTTCGTCCGCAAACGCCATGTGGCAGATGCCCTTATCCGTGGAAGCCACGATCACCGCACCGAACGGCGTATCGGCAAAAGAGTAATTGATGTGCAGCGACGCGCCGCCGTTTTTGTATTCGCCCGGCGTCATGCCCTCTATCTTGATGAACAGGTCGTACAGCCGGCCCGTGCCCGACAGGCCCGTTTCAAAGGCCGTATCGAAGAGCGAGGCGCCCGTGTTCTTGAGGATTTCCTTCGCATGTTCCACGCTGAGGTATTGCAAAAACTGCTTCGGCGTAACGCCGGCCCATTGCTGGAACATCCGCTGAAAATGGAAAGGGCTCAGGTGCACGTGCTCCGCCACTTCTTCCAGCCGCGGCTGCGCTTTAAAGTTTTCCTTAAAGAAGCCGATGGCCGATGCGATCCGTTTATAATCCAGTTCCTGTTGTGTTTCCATGATGCCTGATTTTAACGCACTACAAAATTAACGCAGCCTGTTTTGCCGGGAAACCCGCTTCTTGCGGTGTTGCTTCCATGGAGAGCAGCTGCTGTTTGCGCGCCGGTCCCCAGAAGTACCCTTCAAACTGCCCGTTACTGCGTACCGCGCGGTGGCAGGGAATGAGGTAACCCACAGGATTGTCCCCTACCGCTGTGCCCGCCGCCCTGGCCATCTTTGAGCCGCCGCCGAGGGCGCTGTAAGTAGTGAGCCCGCCGGGCGGGATGTGCAGCAGTTTCTCCCAGACGGACCATTGGAACGCCGTGCCTTTTACGTGCAGGTGCAGCGGCAATCCCGGCGTGCCGGGGTTGTTGAACCATTGCACCGCTTCGCGCTGGAATGCGTCCGTATGCCGGTCGAGCACCGCTTTCGGATAACGGCGGCGCAGGTCGGCTATGGCAATATCGCTATTATTGTCGGTAAACCCCGCATAACAGATGCCTTTGGACGTGGAGGCCAGCAGTATTTCACCCAGCGCCGTTTTGTGCGTGCTGCAGTGAATGGCCAGGCCCGCTTCTTCTTCCCGCCGCATTTTTTCGATCACCACCCCGCTGCTGAAAGCTGCATCCGGCACCGTGTTGCGGATGCGGCGGAGCATGGCGGCCGGTTGTAAAGTTGCTTCGTTCGTTTTCATGTGATGAATATTTTATACCACAAAATTATGTTGATCAATGCCCGCGTTCAACCCGTTTCTTGCTTGCCTTCCACTGCCGGTATTTTTCCGGGAGGCAGGCGCCGCAGGGGCGGTAGCCATGGGCCAGGGCTTCGTTTTCGTCCGTAAAGAACACCCGGTTCTCCACCTTCATGCGTTTGCCCGAACGGCAGTGCAGCAGGCCGTAAATCCCGCCTTTTTTATACCCGCCCAGTGTCACAGCGCCGGCGCGGATCAGCGAAGACAGCTTCCGGTGGCGGTTTTCATTATTGTTGCCCAGTTCGATGTGATGATACATAACCCGGCAAAGTAACTGCGATAGAAGGGAACCGCCAACCCGGTTCTTGCGATAGCCCGGATGGGCCAGAATTTCCATTTTCAGTAAAAAACGGATGAACAGATTATCCTCTATGTGGCTGACCTTCAGTGATTATTTTTTGACATGGAATTAACGGAAGCCATCAGGCAGCAAACTATACATATACAGGAAAAGATCCGGCGCGCCTGCATCCGATGCGGGCGCCGGCCGGATGAAGTGCAGCTGCTCCTGGCCACCAAAACCGTGCCCCCCGAAAACATCCGCGCCGCCATTGCCGCCGGCGCAAGGCTCATCGGGGAAAACAAGGTACAGGAGCTGCGGGACAAAGATGCCGCCCTGCAAGGGCTGGACATCGAGCGCCATTTCATCGGCCACCTGCAAAGCAACAAGGTAAAAGATGTATTGAAATACGCCGGCTGCATCCAGTCCGTAGACCGCATCAGCATCGCCGAGCAGCTCGACCGGCGTTTGCAGGCCGAAGGCCGCGGGCTTGACATCTACGTGCAGGTGAACACCTCCGCCGAAGACAGCAAATTCGGCATCGCGCCCGCCGAAGCCGTCGATTTTATCAAAGCCCTGCGCCCCTTCCGGTCGCTGCGCCTAAAGGGCCTGATGACCATCGGCCTGCTGGACGCCGACCCCGAATGGCGGCGGCCTTCCTTACGCCAGCTGCGCCTGGTGCGCAACAAAATCATGCGCGAAGGGATTGAGGGTATCGGTGAACTGGGTTTATCGATGGGCATGAGCGGCGATATGGAAATGGCGATCGAAGAAGGCGCCACCCTGGTGCGCATCGGCACCGCTATTTTCGGCAACCGCATACCCGGCAAAGAAGTGTGGGATGAAACAGCGGCAGCCAATTCTCATTGAGTGTAGTGCACAGGTGTGATAAAACAAAAAAGGACCGGCGCCTATTGCCGGTCCTTTTGGTATGTGGAGGTTTCTTTTATGTTGGAGTGATTTCAGGTTCTTTTAGTATGTGGTAGTTTCTTTTATGGTGGAGTGTTCCGGTTATTTCGTGCTGAAGTATTCCGGGATAAGATATTTTAGGTTAAAGGCCGCTTTGAGGCACTCCCGAAGTTCCGGCCGGCAGGAGCAGTTAAGCTGGGAATTTTCACATTGTAACAAGTCGTTCTCAGAGAACACCCTGCACATCCGTCAGTTTCATAATCATCTGCTGCGCTGAGGCCGCTATCCACGCATCGTATTCGTCGATGGCGGTGAGGCGCTCCTCCTCTGTTACATACCCGCTTTCCACCATCTGTTGCCCCCGCGATTCCGCTACCACCGACCAGATGCGCACCTTGGCTGTGAAGTTCTCCGCGCCCCTTGTATACACCTCATCAGCCGGCAGGCTCACCACATCCCGGAAGCCTGCTTTGCGGAAGAGCTCCGGCAGGTGGAGGGCGATTTCATTGTCCATGCCCGCATCGGCGCGCCATTGGAGAAAAGCCTGGTAGAATTGCCGCATGCTCTGCGGTGGTGACGGCTGCCATTCCAGGGCTACGTGGTTGTAATCCAGCACGGACACCTTTCCGCCCGGCGCCAGCAGGCTTTTGAATTTCAATAACGCCTCGTAGGGATTGCCGAGCCATTGCAGCACGCGGGCCGATACGATGAGATCGAATTTTTCCACCGGTTCGTACTGGAACAGGTCGGCCCGGAGGAGCTGCAGGTTGGTGATGTCCGCATGGTCCGATTGTCCTTTTGCGATGAGGTGGTCGCTGCTGTCGATGCCTACCGCCGTTCCGGTGGGGCCTGTGGCCTTGGCGAGTCCCGCGGTGATGGCGCCCGTGCCGCAACCTACGTCGAGGATGCGCATGCCGGGTTTGATGCTGGGAATGATGGTGGCGTAGCTGTTTTCGAGGCTGCGGGCATCGAGGATGACGGAGGTGCCTTTCGGCATTTTGGCGCGGTCTATGGAGGACATGAGGTGTTTTATTGGCCTGAAAGTAGGTAATTTTCGGGGAAGGTGGGTGATTCGGGGTAGTGAAGCCTTCTGCTGACGGGTAATCATCGGGGAAGTGCGTTCTTCTGCTGGACGGCAGAGGTAAAAACAAGCCGAAGCTGCAGCATTTGACGCAAGTAACTGGGACTTTAAGGATGAAATCGATTTTTTTGAAAATATTTGGTAGATTCGTTGCTACCATGACTCTGTAGCTCAGTTGGTAGAGCAGCTGACTCTTAATCAGCGGGCCTAGGGTTCGAGTCCCTACAGGGTCACAGGAATACGAAAGGCTTCAGAACAGGTTTGTTTTGAAGCCTTTTTTGGTTTGATTGTGTAATTACCACACCATAACTGGCCGTAGGCATCAGCCAAACTTATTAATAGACGTTTCAAACTATAACGACATGGGATACATTAGAGAACCGAAGGGGGTTGATTTTGTGGTAGATCCTAAACCTTTGACAGAGAAAGACAGAGGAATTATCAGCGAAATCATTGCCTACTATAAGGCAACTGGTCGTAAGAAACGTATTGCTGTTAGAAATCGTACCGCTGGCACTATTAAAAAGCAGAAAGCTAAACACTGATCAACACTGCATGGTAAAAGTTAGAGCGTTCTATTTGCCATGCGAAGGGCATGATACTATTCGATTACTTCAAAGGAAAACTTCCTGTTACTCTTTTGTACTAACTCCCAGGTAGTTCCAGTGTGAATATTTAGTAGATAACAATCGCTCAAAGTCCCGCCTCCTAGCCAGAGCTGGTAGTTTATCTTATCGGGCACAGTATTATTTTCCTCCGAATGGTTTACAGGAATTTCTACAAATACAGTTTTGGGTTCATTAGGCAAGGTGACAATGATTTCCACTTTTCCAACATACTTGTCAAGTCTGAATGTATAGATTGATGAAATTTCAGACTGCACGATTTCATAACGTCCGCCGCTCGTAGAAGATTTAACGGCTTGATGTCTTTCCTGAGAATAGCCATTGAGACTGTACACCAGAAGCAATGCAAATAGGGCATTTTTCACTATGAAACTATTTAGCGACAAGATACATTTTTGCTTGAACATAAATGTACCCAGATAATTTATCAAAACTCAAACAAATCTTATGAGTGTGGCTACCAGTTCTCGGATGAAAACCCTGCGGAGCCCTTCATTGTTGCTTTCATTTCAGCAATAAAGCGCTCAGCATGTGCAGCAGTCTCCGTTTTTATTTTCTCCCAACTCTTTCGTGGCATGTACAGCCCGCCACATGCAGGTTTGTCATTTTCAAGAGCTCCACCGGTAAATGAACTATTTATACGGTCCTCGTGGACAAAATCAGTAACTGAATATCTATACCTTCCGTCTTTACATTGGATCGTAAATTTGAACGCGACCCGGCCGCCGTGGCTTTTATTTAAGGGATTGATAAAGTTCCTTGGCATGAGCGCTTTCGTAACAATAGTGGTAGTGTTTCCATCTTCTAGCTTGGTGACGTCAGATGCTGAATTGAACGCATTCGCGACGAAAAGTCTCGCGCGTGAGTAAAGTGTACCTGCATTGACTGAGTCTGTTGTAACAACCTCGGAATATTCTACTATCCCTTCTTTGTTTATAGGTAGTTTGCCATTGCCGTTTTGAGCAAATACAGTGGCCGGCATCAGGAGGAAAAGAAATAACCAGTTTTTCATAGCATCGGGTTTGACGGCCCAAATTACCATTTTCTGCGGACGCAAGAGACACTATACATAACACACTAAAAATCAACGAAATACTTAAAACCTAATCTGCGTCTTCCCTGTCAAAAAGAAAATGAGACTGCAAAGACGCCGAATTGTCGTTAACAATATTAGATCATGTAGAATGTCTGTCGTTTTCTGCGGAATGAATTTCACCCAAAATATCATCCAATTTTGTTACTCGTGTATATTTTCCTAAAGCCAGGATCAATTTTTTTGAGTTTTAGACTAATATTCTGAATCTCCCCATAAGCCCTCATGAGCGGGTCATCAAGGCCTTCAAATAATGTAGAAAATGATAAGGCAGTTGAATCTCTGTCTTCTAATGCAGAATCAAAATATTCTTGGGGATCTCTAAAATGCCATCTCGTTTTGGATTCTCCCCAATATTGTGTTATACACAAGTTATTAGTAAGGCGTCTAAGAGTATTCAAATGGTCTGGTATGTAACCTGGATTCTTTAGATACCCTCTAACCAGGTCGCTAATATGAGCATTTGAATAAACCGCAGCAATCCTCTTGTCCTGAATTAATACTTCTAATTCAGATAACTGTTCTTTTAAAGGGGAAGATTGCTCACCCACCTTTTCCATTTTGTTGAACACATTCCAGTCCAAATAGACAATTTTCATGAGGGTGAATTTAGATGTTCAATGAGGTGAAAAGTTAGTAATACTAAAAATTAAAAATCCTCAACCAACTCAATACCCGGCATATCATCATATGTTCTCCCATTAAGTACTCTGCCAGATTTCTTCTTATTAACGCCACCCCATTGTTTGAAAAAGAATTTAACATCTGCCTTTTCACACTGAGCTTGTATGTCCAGGACCCATTCAACATCCATCGGTCTGGCCTTTCTCCCACTTTCTCCGCCGACAATCACCCAATCAATACCTTTCAAATTGATTTTTGGAATTGGACCAATTAAAGGCTCACAGGAAAGAAATTTAATTCTGGCTTTGGTCTTCCTAAGATCGTTTACCCGCTCAACAACCCTGCTATCTTCAACAGACACCCCCATCCATATATTATGCGACCATTTAAGTTCTTTGCTATATTTAAGAAGTATATCAGACCGCTTTGTCAGCACCTGGAAAACGTGTTGCGGGTTATCATTCATCACATGGAAAACTTTCTTTATAAATTCTAATGGTACATCTTTATGAAAAAGGTCACTCATTGAATTAACGAAAACTATCTTAGGACTCTTCCAGGAATACGGGATATTGATAGCGTCTTCATGGAGGCTCAGTTTAAATGCATCCTTATACTTATCAATCCCCATAGCTTGCAGTCTTTTGGCCATAACCTCCGCATAGCAATATTTACATCCCGCTGAAATCTTATCGCAACCCGTTGTAGGATTCCACGTCATTTCAGTCCATTCTATTCTTGAAGATGCCATATTTCATTTTTTTAAGATAAAATACACTTTAATGTCGTTTTTCTTATAATGTTCATTATCAATATAAAACGCTCCTTTCGTATCGAATTCGACACCATGACTATCCGTGGCGGTTATCATACCCTCCGATTTGAGTTCCTTCAACACAGCATTGATGTGCTTAGGCAAAAATTCATTTCTGAGAACAAACTCATACAAATCTACATTCGAAATCCTTTTTCCGGAAAACTTTAAATACTCAGTAGTCTGGGATTTCAAATATTCAATATTTCTTCTCCGGTCCATTTCTTCTTCATATGCTGCAAACAAGGACATATTGGTGGAAGGCTTCTTAAATCCCTTTCCACTGCGGGGATCAGCTTTCCAAATTACCTCCAGCATCTTTTCTAAGCCGTAGATATTCGATGAAATAAAGAACAAAGCATAATAATTCCCCTTCCCTCTTTCAATGTAGTATGAACAAGTATAGAAACTATCCCCCATTGAAAGGGCTCGCTTGATTTCGTTTATATAATCAAAAACATTATCAATTTTCTCTTTATGAATTTTATGATCAATTGGAAAAAAGTCAAAGATAAAATTCCTGAGATTTTCGTAGCATTTCCGCTCGTTGTCAGATAAAGCGATTTCAGAAAATCGATACATCTGCATAATCGGCAAAAACAAAAGAATTTCCGAGTAGTTTCGTTTTAATATCTCTGATATCTTTTGTTTGCTTATTTGCGAGTATCCGTAGGGATCAATAAAAACCAGGTTCCTATTGTTTTTATCAAAAGCATTAACCTCTTCTATTACAATGTCAAGCATTGCATCGGCGTCCTTATTGTAATACTCAATTACACAGTTTGATATTGTCTCTTTTTCGAGGACTGACTTTACGTTTTCAATCTTTTCTTTTATCCCGTCATTTATCGAAAGTTTGATCTGTTTCTTAGTCCATCCCCTCGATTCAAAAAGGGCGTTATTTTCCTTGATGCACTCGACAGCCAACAGAGGACTACCTTTGTTCCCATCCTTATAAAGCCCAATACCACAGAAGATGTCATAAATATTAACCTTACTAATCCACGAAGACAAGCCCAGGATCCTCAAATAGTTTTCCAAGTACGATTTATACAATTCCAGCTTGGCATGCGAATGGGGAAGTACGACGTCTTTTGCATCAACTAAATTCCTTTTTAAAGCCATACAAAAATACCAACTTTTTTAGCAAACAATGTATTTAATTATTCAGAAGAAATTGGAGATTGATTTGGTTGATAATCCAAAATCGAATAATTCAATAAAATTAGGGGAAACCATTTAATTTCTAAAAAATAAAAGACACACCTGTGCAGAACTGGTGAAATAATCTTAATAAACCAAATCCCCCACCTCCACCCCCAAACCCTCACCCAGCCTAACCAACGTCGTAATCAATATATTCTTCTTCCCAAGCTCTATTTTCGAAAGTACGGCATTATGAATCCCGGTAAGCTCTTCCAACTCCACAAGTGTCAAACCTTTCAGCTTCCGGATTCTTTTGAGGTTAGCGCCAAAACGTTTAAGGAATTCTTCGTTATCCAGGCTCATTGAAAAATAGTTTAAAAAAATCAGGCTGATGATCCTGATTTACTAATTATTTTAGTAAATTTATATTATTGAGTTAACCTTAAAAATGGCGATTATGAACAACCACCATTATGCTAAAACTAACCATTTTTCCAACAACTCCCCCATCCACGAATTCATCTCCGCGTTCCCCTCTCCCGAACAAGTCAACAAACTTTCCTGGGAGCTCCTCATCGCAGCCATGGGAAGCGAACACGCCGACATGTGGTCGAAAGAAGAACGCGCCAACATGATGCTCTTCGTGGAGCTTGCACAGCAGGCATTACATGAAATTTATGAGCCCGTGGAGGACTTTGTTTGAAACATGGGCAAACAAAGCCACCATAAAGGATTCCATGGGAGTTCCGTTACCCATGCGTCACCCCTTAGCCATCTTTTAGCCACCTATGCGTTACCTCCTATAGGGGTAACGTATCCGTATCGGAACCTTGGCGTATGTATGAAATTCCCCTAACTTCGCTCCTTGAAGACAAAAATTGTTAACTACCTAAAACCCATACACCATGGCAATTCTTACAGGCCCGCTGGCATTTACGGGTAAAATCGGCGACATTTCTGCTTATCAGATCAAAGGCACAAACAAGGTTGTGATACGCAAGAAGGGCGGAGTGAGCGGAAAGCGTATCAAAACCGCGCCGGAATACGAACGCACCCGGCAGAATAATTCGGAATTCAAAGGTTGCACCATGCTCACGGCGGCGATCCGTGATGCGGTGTATCCTGTCACGCACCTGGGCGACGGCGGGTTCACCGGTCACCTCAACGCCTTCGCCAAAAAACTCCAGCTGCTTTGCGACACCAATAACCGCGGCCAGCGGAACATCCACCTTTCCCGCCATCGCCACATGCTCGCGGGCTTCAACTTCAACGGCGAACACCTCTTCGACCAGGTAGTACGCAACCCCGTGACGATGGAACTGCAACGCGACACCTCCTCTGCACGCATCACCATTCCCCGGCTCACGCCCGGCCTCAACCTGCGCCTTCCCTGGGAGCAGCCGCACTACCGCTTCATCGTCAGCCTCGGCCTCGCGGGCGATGTTCAATACACCGGGCAGGCTTACAAACTTCTTTGTGAAAGTTGCGCCGAATACACGGAAACGCCCTGGGAACATGTCGACAATGACTCCCCGGAAACCGCCATAGACCTGCAATTGAACGAGCCCATCACTCCTACGGCTAACCTCCTGCTCTGCGTCGCCATCGAAATGGGCACACCCGACCGTTTCGGGAAAATCGTGGCCGTAAAAAAGACCGGCGCTGCCAAAATCGTGGCCGTGTTTTAAATCTTACGTCGCGTAAAACGGGTTTCACGCTCTGAAAACAGGGTTTCGCCCGACTTTTGCATTTTGAGAGTATCTCTCTCAATATCTTCACGTCATGAAACGATCCACCAACATATCGATTCATGTATGCGTATGGGCCCTGTTGTTCATCCCGGCGCTGCCAAAGCTCTACCGCTGGTACGAAGCCGGCAGATGGATCGACATATGGGACCACGTGTTCTTCTTCACCACGCTGGCCGCCACGTTTTACTATTGCTATATCCTGGCATGGCCGCGCTTCAACGTGCCGGGCAAACGCTGGCAGTGCCCCGTGCTGCTCTTCTTCACATTCACCGTGTACTGGGTGCTGCTGCTGGGCCTGCACCAGCTCACCTGGCTCTCCGGCCGGCCGCCGCTCATCCGCAACCTGGACGAGGCCATGGCCGCGGCGAATGACAGCCCGCTGCACGCGCTCGTGTTCAGCGGCATCATCTGGGGATTGGGCGAGGCGCGCCGCCGCTTCCGCGAGAACCGCCGCCTGCAGAAAGAAAACCAGCAGGTGGAAATGGATTTCCTTCGGATGCAGTTCAACCCGCACTTCCTGTTCAACATGCTGAACAACCTGCATTACAGCGCGGCGAAAGTATCGGAGCCGCTGGCGGAACACGTGGAAAGGATCGCCAACCTCATGAGCTATTCGATCATGGTGAGCCGCGACGGACTGGTGGAACTGGAAACGGAACTGGCGCACATCGGCAACTACGTGGAATTATTCAGGATGCGCTTTGAGCCGAAGTTTCATGTAAACGTGGAAGTGTCGGGCGAGATGGACAACATGCGCATCCCGCCCCTGCTGCTGCTCCCCTTCGTGGAAAACGCATTCAAGCACGGCGTGGTCAATAACCCGGAAAGCCCGGTATCGATCAGGGTTAACGTAACGGGCAACAAACTGGAATTTTCCGTCAGGAACGGCATCGGCCATCACTGCAAAGACACGACGAGAGGCATCGGGCTACCGGGCATCAGGAGACGCCTGCAACTGATCTACCCCGGCAGGCATTCGCTGCATATCAGCAGCGAACAGGACGTCTATCTCGCACAACTGCATATCAACCTCTAAAACGATACATATATGGCAACACCCCCCATCCGTTGCATCGTAGTAGACGATGAAGACAAAGCAGCCGAATACATCGCCGGCCTGGTCGGCAAAACGGCATTCCTCGAACTGGTTGGCGTCAGCACCGACCCGCTGGAAGCGCTCAGCTGGGTACAGCAGGGCAAGGCGGAACTGGCGTTCCTCGACCTCACCATGCCGGAGCTCCATGGCATCGACTTCATTAAAATGTCGGGCAGCAAGTGCCGTTTCATCGTCACTACCGGCTATGAGTCGTTTGCCTTGCAGGGCTTCGAGCTGGACGTGCTGGATTTTATCAAAAAACCGGTGAGTTATGAACGTTTCCTGAAAGCCGCCGGCAAGGCGCTGAACGTACTGCGCGCAACGGTACCGCCCCCTGAAACGGATTACATTTTCATAAAAGGGACGGGCAACCGGCAGCTGTTGCAGAAGGTCAGCCACGACGATATCCTGTATATCCAGGGAAACGGCCACCAGACACAGGTCATGCTCGCTAAAGACACGATCACGACTTCCACCACCCTCACCGAACTGGAAAATGCCCTGCCGGCCAGCCGGTTCATGCGGGTGCATAAATCCTACATCGTGTCGATCGCCAAAATTGAAGTGATACAGGGAAACATTATCATCCTCCACAAAACACATATTCCCGTGGGGCAACAGTACCAGGAAAAGTTCTTTAAAACCGTAGGGTAATCGGGTGATCTGTTTGTTGAGTCATGAACACCCAAACAAGCTACTCAAAATCATAGGTTAGTCCGGGACGAAGCTGTCACCAGTTTGTTGGGCAATAAACACCAAAACAAAGTTCTTTAAAACCACAGGATAATCTTGAACGGGTTTGTCTCCTGTTTGTTAGCCATAGCACCAAAACAAAGCCCCCTGCATTCGCAGGGGGCCTTTGTGGACCGGTCGGCAACCCGCCCGGCATGCAGTGGCTAGATAACACTGCCTCTGTTGTGTAACGGCTACTCGCGTTTCACCGCGGTCTGGCTGATGCCGGCCATGACGCTGCCTACCAGCAGGAGGATACCTCCCGCGTTGCCGACAGCCTCCGGCAACTGTTCGGGGATACTGATCACTGCGGCGCCGATGGCCGTCAGCACTACCCCGATCTTCCTGACTTTACGGAAGAAAGGCGGCGTGGGTGATACGATCCTGTTCAGAATTTCCATGATCTTAAATTTTAAAAGTGAATAATCGGTTACGATACTTACGGCCTTGCGGATACCGCCACCACCTCGATCACGTTGAGCGCCTTGTGCCGCACATCGTTCATGAAGGTGTTGATCTTCTCGCAGAACTCCAGCCCGAACGTCAGGAACAGCGGGTGCACGCTGGCCGGCGGCACATTGGCCACCAGGCTGATGGGTGCAACCGGGTTTTCACCGGGCCTCAGCGGGATGTACTCACTGTACGCGTAAGTACTGTTGAAGTCATCCTTCCCGAAGTCGATTTCCGCGGCGCAGATGACGAACCGCATGTAAGAGGCGGCCCGCGGCGGCACGATGTGCCTGATCGGAACGATCTCCGGGATGTCGAGCTTCAGCGTGCCCGACGCGCGGTCGATCGCCGGCGAGAGCTTCACGTGAATCGCGCTTTTCAGCCGCACACCGTCGTTGCAACAGAAACCCTTCAGCTGGCCTGTATCGCCCAATGCAACCGTACGGTCGCCACGGTTATGGACAGGATCGCCTTTGATGACTTCTGCGAATACGGCTTGAAGCCGGTTGTAAGCGCCCTTTGTAAGCGTTGGCGCCATCAGCATCCGGTTGGCATCGCAGAAAAGAATCGCTGCCTTGCCGGCCCGGCCGAACTCTTCGTTGTGCCTCCGCGTCCGTTCGAACGCCGGATCCGTGGCCAGCCTTTTGGCCGTGATGCCACTGCTTTGTTGTATGGAAATGCCGTTATGGCTTTCCACCACTTTGATCTTTTTCATGTTTTTAAGTTTTTGTTTGTAAAAAAATACGGGCAATACAAAACGCCTCGCCCTTCCGGCGTTCCATCTGATCAGACAGTAAGAGAAAGTGTAATTACGATACGAATGTAAGCGCGGAAAAATAGAGCCATGGCCGCATTGGGTCACCTGGACCGCATGGGGTCACATCAGCCGGAAATAGTCGACTTTACCGAAAATGGTCACTTTGACCGCAACTGACCACTTATGGAGAAGAATGAAAACAAAAAGAAAAAAGAGCTGAAAAGAATCGTCTTCTATACGGAAGACATGGCTGAGCTCACCGGTAAGAGCAAACGCGGTGCCAGGAAGGCACTGGAACCGGTACGTTTCGTGTACGGCAAAGGGCCGTATGATCTGTTATTGATCAGGGAAGTATGCGAGTACTTCGACTGGGATATCGAGGAAATCAAACAGAAACTAATGGACGGTTAGCCACCGTACCGCTGCTGTTGAGCGGATAACACAAACCATCGCTCCATCAGCAGGCTACAGTGGAACAAGCCCAGAGACGAAGACATCAAAAAGGTTTCCCAAAAAATAGTCGTACCTTTTTTACGACATCAAACATCCACAAAACCCATCCGGCTATTTTATGAAAATCAAAGCATACGGCATCCAGGAAAAAGGTGGAAAAGCGGAGCCCTTTTATTACGAAAGAAACGTGGGCGACAACGAGGTAAGCGTCAAAATTGTTTATTGCTCTATGGCCAGAGGCGACGTCCAGTTCATCAGCGACGATTGGGGCGATACGAAATTCCCGCTGGTGCCGGGGCATGAAATTGCAGGCATCATCGAAGAAACCGGCTCAAACGTCACCACCCTGAAAACCGGCGACCGCGTTGGCATCGGCTACCAGCTGGACGCCTGTTTCGAATGCGAGTTTTGCAAAGCGGGTAACGAACAGTTCTGTGCGCAGCAAAAAGTGATCGGTGTGCATTGTTATGGCGGTCTGGCCGATCATATCGTTGTCGATCACCGGTTTGCATTCAAACTCCCGCCGGCGCTTCACACGGCCGGATCCGTCCCTTTGCTCTCATCCGGCCTCACCGTGTATTCAGCCATTACAAGAGCGCAGCTGCCGCCCAATGCCGTGGTTGGTGTGATGGGCGTTGGCGGCCTGGGGCAACTGGCCATCCGGTTTATGCATAAAATGGGCCACCAGGTGTATGCGTTCTCCCATTCCCCGGATAAAAAAGAAATGATCAACCGGCTGGGCGCCGAATGCATACTCACCTCGAACGCCGGCAGCCTTGCAACGATGGATAAAAAATTCGATTTTATCCTCTCCACGTTAAATGTGCCGTACGACCTGAATGATTTCCTGAAAACCCTCAAACCGCAGGGAAAGTTCTGCGTGGTAGCTACGCCCCTGGAAAAGCAGCCGGTAAACCTGGGCCTGCTGTACGACTATGCGCAACGGACGATCTACGGGAATTACGTGGGCAGCCGCCAAAACATGACGGACATGCTGGATTTCGCGGCAAAGCACCATATTGAAAGCGCGGTGGAAGTGATGACATTCGGCGAAGTGAATGAAGCGATCGAAAAGGTCGGAACAGGAAAGATCAACATCCGGTTAATATTGGAAAACAAGGCATAAAATGAACGCACAGGAAAAAGTATTACAGTGTTACAACCTGGTGGCCGGCGACTACGCGGCCGACCGCTGGGACGAGCTCTCCAAAAAGCATTTCGACAGATTACTGTTGAAGGAATTCGCCTTTGCCAATAAAGACGAAGGCCCCTGCGCCGACTTTGGCTGCGGCCCCGGGCAAACGACCCGGTTCCTGTACGACCATGGCCTGAAAAACATCACCGGCATCGACCTCGCTCCCGCGATGATCGATACCGCCCGGAAGCTGTCCCCACAGATCGCCTTTGAAACCGGCGACCTGCTGGATATCGCCTATCCCCCGGGATACCTGGGCAGCGCCGTGGCATTCTATGCGATCGTGCATTTTAACACCAACCAGGTCAGGAAGTGTTTCGAAGAAATAAACAGGGTGTTGAAAACCGGCGGGGATTTTTTGTTCTCCTTTCACGTGGGCGACGAGATCGTTCATTTTGACAAGGCGCACGACAAAGAAATTGACGTTGACCTGTTCTTCTTTAAAACTGAGGACATCATAACACTACTGCATGAAACGGGCTTTACGATCATCGATGCCATAGAGCGGCGGCCGTACGAAGATGCGGAATACCCCAGCAGGCGGGCCTACATCTGGGCGGAGAAAAAATAAAGCGGCCGGCATCGGACGATCCGGAATACTTCACTAAAACGGTCGGCTCCATCGGCTCCGGAACGCTTCACTAAAACAGCCGGTACCATCCGCGCCTGAATATTTCAATTAACGCGGCCCGCATCATCCGCTCCGGGGGACATCAATGTGCGCAGCCCCCGCGAACGGGCACGGCGCTTTAACGGCCCGTATTTGCGCTTAGAAAATTCTCCATAAGGCTTAACACCTCGTCAAAATTCGTCTCCAGCGCCCAATGGCCGCCGTCAACGAGATGGGTTTCCACATCGGGCAAGTCCCGCTGATAACAATCCACTTCTTCTATCGCAAAAAACACGTCGTACCTGCCCCAGATCACCAGGGCCGGCGGTTGATGGGCACGGAAATACTCCTGGAAAACCGGGAACATTCTGACGTTGCTGGCATAGTCGCAATTCAGCTCCCACTGCATCTCGATATTGCCCGGCCTTTTCATCAGGTCCCAGTCGATCATCCATAATTCAGGGCTGACCGCGGGCAGCAATGCTTCCGGTAATCCCGAGGTGTATTGCGTCCTCACCCCTTCCTCACTCAAAAAGCCGGTCAGTTTCGCTTTCTTTTCAGGAGTGGGATGCGCCCAGTAATCTTTATAAGGGTCCCATTCCGGGCCCATCCCTTCATCGTATGTATTGCCGTTCTGGAAAATGAGCGTTGCTATCTTTTCGGGATGCCTGACGCATATCCGCAGGCCGATGGGGCATCCGTAGTCGTGCAGGAAAACCGAAAAGCGCCGCATGCCTATGGCATCGGTCAATTTATCGATGCACGCCGCGATGTTTTCAAAAGTATATGCAAAGCTGCTTTTGTCCGGGAAAGCGCTGAACCCGAACCCCGGAAAATCGGGAGCCACCAGGTAATACCTGTCGGCCAGCGCGGTCATCAGGTTTTTGAACATGATCGACGAGGTGGGAAACCCATGTAAAAGTAGCAACGCCGGATTCCTGGGGTCTCCGGCCTCCCGGTAGAAAATATCGATACCGTCGACTTTAACTGATTTGTTTAAAATCTGCCTGGTCATATAGTCAGGGTTTTCCGATCCAGGCGCAAGGATCATTCCATTCCGGCATGCCAATGGCCGGCAGGCATAAGATGAGGATCCCGTTCCACACTTTTACGGTATCAGCTGTAGCAAAGCGGGCGCCACATCAGTAGCGCCCGTGCGGAATGTTATTTTTGAATGAGCGTCGGCTGGCCGTTGGAGCGGATCTCCAGCTTCACGTCGGCCCCGTTTTCACCGGAGTATTTTCCGTCGAATACGATTTCATTGTCGCCGTTGGCCAGCACCGGCAGGGGCTTGTTCAGCTCCACCGTTTGCAGCAACTGCCATTGCCGGCTGTACAGCCGTACACTTTTGCCGTCGCATTTCAGGAACTGGTTCCTTTTCAGGCTCACGGGCAGCACCAGCGCATCCTGGCGGTTAACGGCAATGGATACCTGGTCGAAGGTCACGTCCGGATCGGACTCCTTGCCGGGCGCGAGTGTAATGATAAAGGAAAGCGGCTGTGCGGGCGCCGGGTTATTGAACCGGAAGGTGGAGAAAACCGGTTCGCCGGGTTGCTTCAGCTGCTGGGCATGCCGGAAGTAGGCATTGTACACCGGCGTCAGCTTATACGCCCTGTTGCCCGTCAGCTCCAGGTGAAACTCATGTTTAAGGCTCCGCATCTGTTCTTTCTGGGCTTCGCTGAATATGTTCTGCATGCGGGCCTGCTCCCAGGTGTTGATCAGGCCGAGCACTTCGTCTTTCAGGCCGTGCCTTTGCAGCGTCTGCAGGCTGGTGGCGAGGGCGAACCCGGCATCGTAGCCGGCGCCGAGGGCCAGCATCCATTCGATGTCTTCCGGCGTGGTTTCGGGTTTCAGGCTGAACCAGCCCAGCATGGAAGGCATCAGGTTGCGGCGGAAAAACTGCTGGTTCTTCAGGCGCAACTGCAGCTGGCTTTCCCGGAAGCCGGCGTACCAGGGCTCTCCCCAGTTCATCCGGGTATAGATATGCCAGAAGTAGTGACCGGGGTTGCTGGCGTCGTTGATCACCCTGCCTTTCAGTTCGGGGCTGAGATGATCGTACCAGTTTTTGACAAACAGCTGCCGGGCGTATTGTCCCATGCCGCTGGACAAACAGCCCTCCAGGCCATCGAACGAGATCTGCATCAGGCCGGTTTCATTGAAAAGGCGCGCAATGGTGGTGGACATTTCTTCCTGCAGCGCATAATTGGTCAGGAATACTTTATAAGGATGGTCCATCAGCTTGCCCACGGTATCGTGCTGGCGGTGCGCCGCGGCTTTGGTGCCGAACGCGCCGCGCTCGCAATCGAGCAGCTTCCAGGGAGCGGACGTGGATACGGTCCCGTAACGGATGATTTCATTGCCTACCACCACCGACTTCAGTGTATTGTTCTGGAACTGGTTGAAGAAAACGGGGTCTTCGATCGCCAGCTCCTTTGCATTGGCATCCACGGCCGCGCTGAGCCGCGAGTAGCCCACTTTCGCCAGCCGTGTGTCCGGCACCGGTGTTACATATGGATCATTGGTGGTGATAAAGTTGGATAACGTGTGTACGCCTAACCGTACACCCTTCGTTTTGGCTGTTTCAACGCACTGCTTCATGCTGGCCCAGTTCTGCGGGAATTCCCGGGGGCGCAGTTTGAACTGTCCCCAGTTCTCAAACGGATCGCCGTGGTACAGGTAACGGAGGCCGGCCTGTTTGGTGGCGGCTATCGCTTCGTCGAGGTTGGCGGTGCCGAAATCCATGATCAGGTACGATTCGGAAGCGTGCCGGGCCTGTTTTCCC
Organism: Chitinophaga lutea; assembly: GCF_003813775.1. Lineage (NCBI taxonomy): Bacteria > Pseudomonadati > Bacteroidota > Chitinophagia > Chitinophagales > Chitinophagaceae > Chitinophaga > Chitinophaga lutea. Next base: position 1,066,424 of record NZ_RPDH01000002.1, read on the forward strand.
CATTGGCCGTCGAGCATCGGATGCGGCAGGCCCTCCCGGAGCTCTATCTGCGAGATGGTGGGCAGCACGTCGGCGTTCGTTACGCCGAACAGCGCAATCTTGCTGCCGACAACGCCGCCGTCGTTGAACGCGGGGGCGAGATAAGCGGAATGCCCCCAGTTTTCGATCACCCGGTCCCTGCCCCGGTTACGGCAGAATGCCTGCAGCACGGCCCCGTAATCGGTCGGGCGCGCCACATCTCCCCGGAACAACTGTTTGTTCATATCGTCTTCCTTCACATCCACCTTGTTGCCGCCTTCAAACACATCGTACGACGGTTCGATATCGCTTTCAGCATTCGGGTATCCACCCAGTGTTTTGATGTTCAGCGCCTGGATGCCGATAGCGAAATCCTTGCTGCGCACCACGCCTACCACTTCGCCTACCGTATCGGCGAGCGTAACGGGATAGGGCCCCCACAGTACCAGGTCAACCTTGTCGGGCTGGGTCAGCTGCGTCAGTTCAAAGCTGATATAATGATCGTTGCGCTGCACTTTCACTTTGGCTTCCATGCCGGCCTCGGGATAAGTCAGCAGCAGTTCCGATTTCTTTGCGTTCCATGCGCAGCTGCGGGGAGCATGCAGCTGCCCGTCTTTTTTTATGCTCATCAGCGCCCCGGCTTTGTCTGCGAATACGAATTCCTTTTGCAGCGCAAGGCTTTTCATGCTGGTCAGCTTCCCGGAATTGTCGAGCTGGAGGCTCCATTGTTTCGTTTTGAAATTCACCTGCGCGGCAGCCGGTAACGCGGCAACGCCGGTTAAAACTGCCAGTAAGGGCAGCAGCTGCCTGATGAGACCATTCTTTTTCATGGAGATATTTTAGTGAGTATAGGCGTGCCTTCCCACGGCACAGCGTAAATTTCCACATCCCGCCCCCGGTATACTAATGCCTTCTTTGCATTTTTATCCGTTTTATTTGCAGGCTGCCGGCGGTGCCTCCGTTTGAAATTGGATGCCGGCGGGATGCCACGGCCTTCAACGGGATATTCGGGAGCCATGCAGGGACCGGTGACCTGACAATGTTCTATTTATCAACTTTTTACGCTAAATTAGTCCCTGCCGTGAACCGGCTGTTTTACTTTAAAGCGATCAACCTATATACCTGCAACCAATCACCTCCCTATGGCTCATTCCGATTATTACCTCACCGCCAGGAAATTCTGGAAAACCGTTACCGACAGCGATATCAAAATTCCCGACGCCCAGCTGCAGCTGCAACTGGAGGCGCATAAACGTTTGTTCAGCGTTTTCCAGGCAGGCAGCTATTATTACATCATATTCAACATGTACAAAAGCGAGCTGGATTTCGTGGACGCCAACATTACCCGTGTGCTCGGCTATGAACCGGAGGAGATGAACATCGCATTTTTCATGGAGAACATCCACCCGGACGACAAGCCGTACTTTCTCAACTTCGAATACCGCGTGGTGGAATTTTTCAAAGCGCTGCCCTTTGACAAAGTACCGAAATACAAAGTGCAATACGATATCCGCATCAGGGCCAAGAACAATACCTACGTCCGGCTGCTGCACCAGGCCGTGCAGATCGACTACGACGAAAAAAACTACTACCGCACCCTCAGCCTGCATACGGACATCAGCCATATCAAACAGGACGGCGCTCCCTGCTTTTCGCTGATCGGGCTCGACGGTGAACCGTCTTATTACAACATCCAGGAATCCAACATCTTCACCAAATCATACGACCAGTTCACCAGAAGGGAGCGGGAAATCCTGAAGTGCATCGTGGAAGGCAAAAGCAGCAAGGAAATCGCCGGTGAGCTGTTTATCAGCCTGCATACGGTGAACGCCCACCGGAAGAACCTCCTGTCGAAAGCCGGGGTGAAAACGCCTGTTGAACTGGTGAGAGTGGCCCTGAAAGAGGCCTGGGTATAATTTACCCCGCCCTGGTCCCCATTCCCTCCCGGAAAAAAAATAGCTAGTCCTGGTTATTTTCCCGTGTATGCCAACGCGATAACTTTGTATCGTAAAGGCCGCCATACCGGGAAAGCAGCAACTCCCGCGCAAGTGCGGCGGACCGTCCTATACTTTTTAAACATGAACCGTCGATAGCAAACATCGTTCACGAATATACCTGACCAAACAAACAAACACTTCAGCCAGGAGCGCTGAAAATCCATCAACCTGAAATGTACTGATAAGGAAAGGAGCACTTTCCTGTAGTTACGCTCATGTAAAATTTCCAAAAATGATAAGGTTCGTACTGATTGCAGCACTGCTGGCAATGAATGCACCCGTATGTTTCGGGCAGCTAAGCATCTATTTTTGCTATGAAACGCGTGAAGTGGGCTGGGCGGAAGGATTAAACAACACGGACGGGATCCGGGACTCGGAAGCCTGGAAGCATTGTAAGGTCCGGGGCGGCAAAAACCCGGTGATGGAATTCAGCAGGAATGGCTACGGGTGTTATGCCGTGGTAGCGGGGGTGGATGTGAACAGGGTCAAAACAAACGGCTGGGCGGCAGGCGCCGCCACGCAGGCAGAAGCCATCAGCGCGGCCAAAGCCATGGCCAGAGGCGCGGGCGCGGTGGAAAGCACCCTCTCCGTACTTGCCGCGGGATGCATCGAAAAGCCGGCCAAACAGGAGCCGGTATGGAGCGAATGGCATTCGGACCCATGCCCATACCTGGAATACCGCACCAAAACCCTCGAAGGCTACGACTGGAACTACCAGGTACATGCCTACATCGAGGTGCGATCAAAGTTCAAGGTACCGGTTACGTTTGTTTTCGAGCTGCTCGACAAAGACGGGCGCGTGCATTTCGGCGACCTGCACAAAGCGCAGCCGGGCGAAAAGATCGCGTTTGTCCATAAAATGAAAGCCAGCATCATCACGCGGATAAGAATAAAAGACCTGCAAAACGCCAACACGAAGAAGGCTATCACCTGCGACGATGCGGAAGGTGGTAAAACGCAGGCCGACAAAGACAGGGAAAGCCTGAAGGAAGCCATCGCCGAATACGACGCCCTCGCGCTCCAGACCCCGAACAGCCCCGCCAAAACCAGTATCTGCAACAACGCCCTCAATGCCATCATGGGCCGGTACGACGACCAGTATAAACTGAACGCGGTGAACGATGCCATCAGGCGACTCAAAGCCCTGGGCAATCAGCCCGTCAGCAAACCCGCAGACCTCTCGTCCGACATCCGTGAAATATCGCAAAAAGAGATCGACCTGGTCAACGAAATCAGGTCGGTTGAGCCCAATGCGGCTGTAAAGCCATGGGAAGGCGCGCCCACCGACAATGCGGCGTTCACCCTGCAAAGAAAAAAAGAGAACGTCGCCTACCTGGAAAACTACCTCGGCAAGGCCACCACCAAAGCCGCTGAAGAAAAAGCGGCGAAAGAGAAACAGAAAAACAGTTTCAACGGCCATATGCAGAAGGGCAACGAGGCCATGAACAGTAAAGACTATGCCGGCGCCATGAGCAGCTACCAGGCCGCCATCAACAGCACCACCGACGCCAACGACCAGGCCATGGCCAGGAGCAGCTACAACCAGGCCCTTGAAGCGAAAAAAACCGCAGACCGGCAGGTACGGGTGGCGGAAGCCAAAGAGCGCGACAAGGAAGAGGATGCCATCTACACCACCGCCGCCGTTGCAACGGTCGGGGCCATGGCCCTGATAAAAGACGGGTACAGCAGCAGGCCCTTTGCAGCCAAGTTCATGCTCGGCCTGGGATATGAGCATTCCCCCATCCTGAGCAACGGCACCGGTAAATCGTATATCGAAGAACGCAATCTCCTCACCATCCACCTGGGCTTCAACCTGGGCGTGCTGAACAACCGCGCGGTTTCAATCTACATGAAGCCGCAGGTTAACATCGGCATGAGCGCCTTCATGCCCGGCATCAGCGGCGGGTATGCCAGCTACGGCGCCACCGGTGTGCTGCAACTCGCTACCAGGAAGCATTCGAAATTCAATGTATTCGGCGAAGGCGGATGGTTCAAACACAGCGGCACCTTCAAGTACGACGCCGATGCGCAAAACAACACCGCCACGGACGATGTGCGGGAAGGCAATATGTCGTTTTCCAGGCTGGTATATGGCGGAGGTTTCATGCTGCGGTGGATCAATGACCACGCGGGTAAGGAAACCTATATCAGGCCGGGTGTATTCTTCGAACGGCCTTCGTTCTTTACCTCCGAAATCAAACCGGTATTGAGCATGAACCTGCAACTGTACATCTATAGCGCCATACTGCTTGACCTCACTTACACGCACAATACGTACATACCCGGCGAGTTGCAGCACCCGGCCACGCTCGAAAAGAAAAACGTCAGTTCATACGGCGTAAAAATCATCCGGCAGGGCAGGTTATATTAATCATCCAGTAAAAACAGCGCACCATGAAAAAGCATCTATATACGATCATGATCTTTTGTGCGGCACTGACCGCTTCCTGTTCGGAGGAATCCCCGATTGAGGGCCTGATTGCTTCGAAAGCCTCGGTCGCCACCATCAACGCCGAGATAGCCACCGGCGCCAATAAAACGATCACCCTCAACATCAACCATCAAACGCTTTCCCTGCAGATCGTCAGTTCCCGCACAACCGTTAACGGGGTCGAAAGCAGGGATTGCTCCCTCGCGATGGCGAACAATGCGGGCGTTTTCGCCCTGGTTCCCGGTTCGGCTTACATCAATACCATGGCCGGCGGCACTGAAATATCAGCGGCGGCGTTCGGCAGTCCGTCGTTCAGCGGCACCTTGTATTTTGTGACGAAACAGCCCAATGCCACCAGCTACAACTATGTCAATACGAACGGCGTGCGCTTCGACAACAGTTATTACATACCCTTCAAGGTAGTGCCCGGCAACGGGCAGGCCGCGCCGGTGTACGCCTACCTGCACTTCACCATTGCCGCCGAAAAGGTGACCCTTCATAAAATGGTTTACCGGACTTCCGGCAGCCTGTCGGCAGGCGGAGAATAAACAACCCGCTTCGAGTCTATACATGATCACCCGGGCACATCCCATGATGGAGGATGTGCCCTTTTTCCATCCGCCCATACCCGTTCCCTACCCTGCAACGCCCCTTTACCGGCAAATTTTTTCCAGCCAAAATTTGTTTACTTAAACGTTTAAGCATATTTTTATCCTTATGAAGAAAAAAACCTCGCTGAAAGATATTGCCCTCGAGGCAGGCGTGTCTACCGCGCTCGTATCTTACGTTCTCACCAACAAGGAAGAGAAAGCGAGGGTGGGCCAGGAAATGGCGAAAAAGATCCGGAAAATAGCCCAGAAGCTCAACTATCAGCCCAATCACATCGCCCGCAGTCTCAAGAGCGGCCGGTCGGATACCATCGGGCTGATCGTTGCGGACATTTCCAACCCCTTCTTCGGGAACATCGCCCGCACCATCGAAGATGAAGCCAAGCGGAATAATTATACGGTGATCTTCGGCAGCTCCGATGAGAACCTCGACAAATCCGGCGATCTCATCAACGTACTGCTGAACCGCCAGGTGGACGGGCTCATCCTCATCCCTACCGAGGGCTCGGAACAGCAGATCAAACAGCTCCGGAAACAGCCCGTGCCGTTTGTATTGATCGACCGGTATTTTCCGCAGATCCCCGTGAGCCAGATCGGCATCAACAATTTCCAGGCGTCGTATAACGCCATTACCCACCTGGTTAAAACAGGGCATCAACGCATCGGCATGATCGCGTATAAAACGGCGCTGTTCCACATCAACGAACGCAAGCGCGGGTACACCGAGGCCCTGGCGGACAACAAGCAGGCCAGCATGATGAAACTGGCCCGGTACTCCCACATCCGCGAAGAAACCCGGCAGGCGATCGACGAGCTGCTGCAGGGCCGCAAGCCGGCGGACGCGGTGTTCTTCGCCACCAACAGTCTTGCCATCGAAGGATTAAAATACATCAACGAACTGGGCATAAAAGTACCCGAAGAACTTGCCGTAGTGAGTTTTGACGAAAGTGAGGCCTTCGACCTCTATTATTCCCCGATCACCTTCATCCGCCAGCCGATACTGGAAATGGGAAACGCCGCCGTGCGCGTGTTGCTGGAACATATCAAAAACGGCGAGAAGAAACCGGAGAACATCTGTATCGATACGGAACTGGTGATCAGGCAATCCAGCAGCCGCCGCTGACACGCACAGACCACGTAAGGAACATACAACAACTTTAGCATCAGCATAGAACGGAACTGAACGACCACGTGCACATGAAAACAGACATCGTCAACACTGCTTAAACGATAAAGCAACATTATACCATAAAGTCACAACGTATGAAAAAACTGCTCCTGATCGCGCTGGCGGCCGGCATCTACGGTTCCGCACAGGCCCAGAAAACCTTCAACGGGCTCGATACCCACATCGGCAACCTGTACCGCCTCTCCGACGCCAAAACCCGGTCTATCAGCCCGGAAAACTTCACCGGCGAGCCCGGCAAAGGCGGCATGGCCACCCTCGAACAGGGCAATGCCCGCAATGCCGCGCGCGACCTCGGTCAGGGCTGGAAAGTCAATCCCTACATCCATATCGAACCGGGCAAGACCTTCACCCTCGCGGAAATCAACGGCTCCGGGGCCATCCAGCACATCTGGATGACGCCTACCGGCAACTGGCGTTATTCCATCCTCCGCTTCTACTGGGACGATGAAACCACGCCTTCCGTGGAAGTGCCCGTGGGCGATTTCTTCGGCATGGGCTGGGGCGAATATGCGCAGATGAATTCCCTCGCGGTGACCGTTAACCCGGGCAGCGCATTCAACTGCTACTGGACGATGCCCTTCCGCAAGAAGTGCAAAATCACGATGGAGAATATCAACACCGAACGCATGACGCTCTACTACCAGGTGGACTACACGCTTACCGAAGTGCCGGAAGATGCGGGGTATTTCCACGCGCAGTTCCGCCGCAGCAACCCGGTAAAGGGAGCGGATTTCACGCTGATCGACGGCATCAAGGGCAAAGGGCAGTATGTGGGCACCTACCTCGCCTGGGGCGTGAATAACAACGGCTGGTGGGGAGAAGGCGAGATCAAGTTCTTCATGGACGGCGACACCAAATTCCCGACCATCTGCGGCACCGGCACGGAAGACTATTTCTGCGGCTCCTATAATTTCGACAACAAAGGCAAATACCAGGAATTCTCGACACCCTACGCCGGCCTGCACCAGGTGATACGGCCGGACGGGCTGTACAAATCGCAGCAGCGCTTCGGTATGTACCGCTGGCATATCACCGACCCCATCCGTTTCGAAAAAGACCTGAAGGTCACCATCCAGGACCTGGGCTGGCGCAGCGGCGGCAGGTACCTGCCCCAGCAGTCGGACATCAGCAGCGTAGTATTCTGGTACCAGCGCGAGCCGCATGCGCCGTTCCCGAAACTGCCTTCAAAAGACGATATGGAAGTAAACTAAACAGCCGAATAAAAATCACATCATGCACGAGCCCGGATCACAACTCATAGGCAATACAGACAGCGCCGAAGGGCAACAGACCTTTCAGGCCTTCAGCCCGCAGCGGCAGGAATGGCTCACGCCTTCATTCCGCGAGGCGACGGCGGAAGAAATCAACCGCGCCGTCATGCTGGCGGCGGCGGCATTCAGCACTTACAAAAAAACGGACGGCGCGCAACGCGCGGCTTTCCTGCGCGCCATCGCGGACGGCATCGTTGCGCTCGGCGACGAGCTCATCAACACTGCCTCCGCTGAAAGCGGGCTGCCCCTGATGCGCCTGCAGGGTGAGCGCGACCGTACCACCAACCAGCTCCGGCTTTTCGCGGACCTCATCACGGAAGGCTCGTGGGTAAACGCGCGGATAGACAAAGGCGCCCCGGACGTCCGGCAGATACAGATACCGCTGGGCGTGGTGGCCGTTTTCGGCGCGAGCAACTTCCCGCTGGCCTTTTCCGTGGCGGGCGGCGATACGGCCGCGGCACTGGCCGCGGGTTGCACCGTGGTATGTAAAGCACACCCCGCACATCCGCATACCTCGCACCTTGTGGCTGAAGCCATACGCAAGGCCGCCGGCCAGACCGGCATGCCCGAAGGTGTATTCTCCCTGTTGCATGGCGCCACCATCGCAACAGGCCAGCAGCTGGCCGTTCATCCATTATTGTCCGCCATCGCCTTTACGGGCTCCTTCAAAGGCGGCAAGGCGCTATACGACACGGCTACACGCAGGGCCGTGCCCATCCCCGTGTTCGCGGAAATGGGCAGCGTGAACCCGGTTTTTTTCCTGCCGGGCATTCTGAAAGAAAAAGGGGAAACCCTGGCCACGCAGTTCCTGCAATCGCTCACCATGGGCGTGGGGCAGTTCTGCACCAACCCGGGGCTGTTCATCACACACGCGGAAAACGGCGCGTTCATGGACACGCTGCAAAAGAACATCGCCGCATTGCCCGCGGGCTGCATGCTGACGCCGGGCATCCTGGATGCGTACAACAAAGGGCTCGGGCAACTGCGGCAGGCCGGCGCACAGGTGCTGGGCAAAGCGGAAGGCAACGCACACGAAGCCGCCCCTGCCCTTCTGCAGATCAGCGTACAGCAGGCCATCGCCAACCCGGCGCTGTGCCATGAAGTGTTCGGTCCCTCGTCCCTGCACATCCGTGCAAACGGTCCGCAGGAGCTGTACAGTCTTGCCGCGGCGCTGGAAGGCCAACTCACCGCCACCATTCACGGCACGGAAGAAGACCTCCGGCAGCATGCCGGGCTGGTGGACATTCTCCGGGAAAAAGCCGGCCGGCTCGTGATCAACGGTTTTCCTACAGGCGTGGCCGTTAATCATGCCATGGTGCACGGCGGTCCCTGGCCGGCCACCACACCGGCGGCGGGCACCTCCGTGGGCACGGCGGCCATTTACCGCTTCTGCAGGCCGGTGTGTTACCAGGACTTCCCTGCTTACCTGCTGCCGCCGGAGCTCCAGGACGGCAACCCGCTGGGCATCTGGCGGCTGCTGAACGGGCAGTTCTCCAAAGAGGCGCTGCAGTAACACATTTGTTCATCTCTATTTCCTAAAACATACTTTATTTATGGACCTGGGTTTAAAAGACAAGATCATCATCGTGACAGGAGGCGCCAAAGGCATCGGCGCGGCGATTTCAGCCGTGCTCGCAGAAGAAGGCGCCATTCCCGTGATCATCGGCAGGAATGAAGAAGACAACCTCCAGCACCTGGCCCATATCGAACGGTCCGGCGGCCAAGGCTGGCAGGTAACGGCCGAGCTCACCGAGCCCGACGAATGCAGGGAAGCGGTGAAAGCCATCGCGGCGAAGTTCGGCAGGATAGACGGGCTGGTGAACAACGCGGGCATCAACGATGGTGTGGGGCTGGAACACGGCGGGTATGAAAAGTTCATGCGGTCGCTGCACCGCAACCTCGTGCACTATTACCTCATCGCGCACCATGCGCTGCCTTACCTGAAAAAGAACAAGGGCGCCATCGTCAACATCAGTTCCAAAACCGCGGAAACCGGCCAGGGCAACACTTCCGCCTATGCCGCCGCGAATGGCGGGCGCAATGCCCTCACCCGCGAATGGGCCGTGGAGCTGCTGCCCTACTCCATCCGCGTGAACGCCATCGTGGTGGCCGAATCATGGACGCCGCTTTACGAAAACTGGATCAATACCTTCAACGATAAAGAAAGCAAACTGGCCGGCATACTCGCCGGCATCCCGCTCGAGAAACGGATGACGACGCCTGAAGAAATCGCCCAGACGGCGGCTTTTCTGCTCTCGTCCAAATCCAGCCACACCACGGGCCAGCTTATTCATGTGGACGGCGGGTATGTGCACCTCGACCGGGCCCTGAAATAAACCTTCCAACTCCATTCATATGCGCCAACAGATCATTCAGATACATCCTAAAGACAACGTGTGGGCCGCCCTCCAGGACGTACCGGCCGGTACCGCCATCAACGGCGTGACGGCCGTGCGCGACGTGGCGGCGAAACATAAACTGACGAAAGAATTCATTCCCAAAAACGGGCCCGTGATCATGTACGGTGTGCTGGTGGGGCTTGCCAACGAAGACCTGCCCGCCGGTGAACTGGTGACCACCAGAAACATCCGCCATGCTTCCGGCAGTTTCTCCGTGAAAGAAGAAAGGCACACGGAATGGGAGCGCCCCGACGTTTCCCGCTGGGCGCAGCGTACGTTCATGGGTTACCACCGCTCCGACGGGCGCGTGGGCACCGGTAACTACTGGGTGATCATCCCCATGGTGTTCTGCGAAAACCGCAACGTACAAACGCTGCACAAAGTGCTGGTGAACGAGCTGGGCTACACCCAAGCCAACCCTTACGAAACCATGCTGCGGCAGCTGCTTCACAGCACCGCGCCCGAGCAGCCTTTACCGGCGCAGAGCCGCAGGTTCGCCAATATCGACGGCATCAAACTGCTGAGCCATACCCTGGGCTGCGGCGGCACGAAAGACGACGCACGCACGCTCTGCGGGCTGCTGGCCGGGTACATCACCCATCCCAACGTAGCGGGCGCCACCGTGCTGAGCCTGGGCTGCCAGAACGCGCAGCTGGAAATGCTGCAGGAAGAAATCGAAAAAAGAGTGCCCGGCTTCGACAGGCCGGTGATCTGCCTGGAGCAGCAAAAGATCGGTTCCGAAAAAGACCTGATGGAACAGGCGCTGCAACGCACGTTCGAAGGCCTTGCAAAAGCCAACGAACAGCAACGCGCGCCCGCACCGCTGAGCAAGCTGATCATCGGCATGGAATGCGGCGGCTCCGACGGCTTCTCCGGCATCTCCGCCAACCCCGCCGTAGGGCGCGTAGCGGACATTGTGGTAGCGCTCGGCGGTTCCGTCATTCTCTCCGAATTCCCGGAGCTGTGCGGCGTGGAACAGGAACTGAGCGACCGTTGTGTAGACACCACCCTTGCCGCCCGTTATACCCAGCTGATGCGGGAATACGCCGCCCGCGCGGAAGCGGTAGGCTCCGGCTTCGACTCCAACCCTTCCGCCGGCAACATCCGCGACGGGCTCATCACCGACGCCATCAAATCCGCGGGCGCCGCTAAAAAAGGCGGTTCCTCGCCGGTGACCGATGTGATCGACTATCCCGGACGCGTTTCGAAACCCGGTCTGGCCCTGCTGTGCACACCCGGCAGCGACGTGGAATCCACCACCGCCGAAGTAGGCGCCGGCGCCAACATCGTACTGTTCACCACCGGCCTCGGTACGCCCACCGGCAACCCGGTGACGCCCGTGCTCAAATTGTCGACCAACACCAGGCTGGCCACTAAAATGCAGGACATCATCGACCTCGATACCGGCCCCATCATCAGCGGCGAAGCGTCTATCGACGAAGTGGCCGCCCGTATCATGGATCTGGTGATCGACACGGCGGGCGGACAATACACCGCCAAAGCGCAGGTGCTGGAGCAGGACGATTTTATTCCATGGAAAAGAGGCGTATCGCTTTAACACAACAACATTTTATACCACATTAATTCCTTAGTTATGAAATTGAACATCCTCGCAGGCAGCCTGCTGGCCGTCACCATCGGCTGTAACGAAGCGGCGGAGAAAAAAGACGCCCCGCCCGGCAATTTCGGCGAAGACGTGGCCTTCCTGCAAAAACACCTGCAGAATGTAGTGGTACTGCAAAGCAGCGGCGACAGCAGCCGCGTTGTGGTGACCGGCGACTACCAGGCCCGTGTGATGACCAGCACCGCCGGCGGCGATGCCGGCAAAAGTTTCGGCTGGCTCAATTACGGCCTGATCGCTTCCGGCAAGCTCAACCCCCATATCAATGCATTCGGCGGGGAAGAGCGGTTCTGGCTCGGTCCCGAAGGCGGCCAGTACTCGCTGTTCTTTCCGCCCGGCAAACCTTTCGATTTCGACAACTGGCAAACGCCGGGGTTGATAGACACGGCGCATTACACCGTCCGTTCACAATCCGCCGGTGAAATCACTTACGAATACGCCGGCAACGTGCAGAACTATTCCGGCACCAATTTCCGGCTCGGCATCACCCGCACCATCCGGCTGCTGAACAGCCAGGCGATTGCCGCCCGCATCAGCGCCGCATTGCCCGAAGGCATTAAAAGCGTGGCTTACGAAACGGAAAACGTGCTCACCAATACCGGCGACAGCGCCTGGCAGGAAGAACGCGGCCTCATGAGCATCTGGCTGCTCGGCATGTTCAAACCATCGCCGCAGACCGCCGTGATCGCGCCGTTCAAAAACCTCCCCGACGCACGGAAACACATCACCGACGATTATTTCGGCAAGATACCGCCACAGAACCTGCAGGTCAAAGACAGCCTGCTGCTCTTCCGTGCGGACGGCAAGGCGCGCGGCAAACTCGGCCTCTCCCCGCAGGTGGCCAAACCCGCGGCCGGCAGCATCGACCTCGAGAACAACACCCTCACCGTGCTCTTCTACGACGTGGTGCCCGATGGCCGTTATGTAAACTCGAAATGGGAGCTGCAGAAAGAACCGTTTAAAGGCGATGCCGTGAATTGTTATAACGACGGCCCGTTGGCAGACGGCTCACAGATGGGGCCTTTTTACGAAGTGGAATCATCGTCAGACGCCAGGGCCCTGAAACCCGGCGAATCCCTGACCTACCGGCAGGTGACCATGCATTTCGAGGGCAGCCGCGAGGCCCTGCAAACGCTCGCGCAGCAGCTGTGGCAACTGCCGCTGGGTGATGTGCAACAATTCCTCCAAACAAAATAATCCCGTATGAATACCATCCGCATTTATAAAACACCGGGCGCGCTCCTCGCCTTTCACCAGGGGCAGTATTATTCCTTCCTGACCGACTGGAACAGCTTCGTGAACAGGAAAGGCCTCTACCAGGCCATCCTGACCGAACTGAACAGTAAACAGCCCATGGATAAAACCGCCGCGGAAAAGATCATCGCCAGCACCCTGGAAGCCCCCATCGCCACGCAGGAAGTATGGGCGGCCGGCGTCACTTACTTCCGCAGCCGCACCGCCCGCATGGAAGAATCAGAAGATTCCGGCGGCGCTACCTTTTACGACAAGGTATATGAGGCGGAAAGACCCGAGATATTCTTCAAAGCCACACCCCACCGCGTATCCGGCCACCTGCAAACCGTATACATCCGCAATGATTCTTCGTGGGACGTGCCCGAGCCGGAACTGACGCTGTTCGTGAGCAGCCACGGCACCATCGAAGGCTACACCGTCGGGAACGATATGAGCTCCCGCAGCATCGAAGGCGAAAACCCGCTCTACCTGCCGCAGGCGAAGGTGTACGAAAAATGCGCCGGGCTGGGGCCCTGCCTCACCGTCACGGACGTACCCATCCCGCCGGACACGCTCATCAAAATGGCGATCTACCGCAACGGTACGCAGCAGTATGCCGATAGTGTGACCATCAGCCAGATGAAGCGCAGCCACCAGGAACTGGTGGACTACCTGTTCAGGGGTTGCGCCTTCCCGGAGGGGTGTTACCTGATGACGGGCACCTGCCTGGTGCCGGAAAACAGCTTCACGCTGCAGGACAACGACCGGGTAGAGATCAGCATCGACCACATCGGCACGCTGATCAACGAAGTACAGACCATGCATTAAAACGCCGTTATGAATTCCACACTTGAAATGAAAAACGAAACGCTGTCGCCCCCCACGCGCAACAGCGCCCTGAAGCTGACTTTCGTGCTGGTGGTGAGCCTCTTCTTTTTATGGGCGCTCACCGGCAACCTCATTCCCGTGCTCATCCCGCACCTGCGGAAAGCCTGCCAGCTGAACGATTTCCAGTCCGCCTTCATCGATTCCGCGTATTGGGTGAGTTATTTCTTTTTTGCGCTGCCCGCGGCCTGGGTGATGCGGAAATGGAGTTATAAAACAGGCATCATCACCGGGCTGCTGATCGCCGCTGCCGGGGCCGTGCTGTTTTTTCCCGCGGCGGAACTGCGTTCATTCGGATTATTCCTCTTCGCGCTGTTCCTTGTGGCGGCGGGCATGACCTTTCTTGAAACGGCGGCCAATCCTTACATCACCGTCATCGGGCCGAAAGAAACGTCCGTGCAGCGCCTCAACTTCGCGCAGGCCTTCAACGGGCTGGGCGCGTTTGTGGCGGCGTTTTTCCTGAGCAAGGTGATTTTATCCGGCAAGGAATACAGCGAAGCGCAGTTAAGCGCCATGAGCCCGGAAACGCTGAACAGCTATCTGCTGAGTGAAGCGCGGTCGGTGCAGGTGCCTTACCTCGTCATTGCCGGTACGCTGCTGGTAGTGGCGCTTATTTTCAGGCTGGCGCATTTCCCGAAAGTGCAGGAAGAACATGGCAGCGGATTCAGCCTGAACCTCCGGGTGTTCCGCCATACGCATTTCCGCTGGGGCGTGATTGCGCAGTTCGCTTACGTGGGCGCGCAGGTATGCATATCCAGCTTTTTCATCCGGTATGCGGGCTTCAGCGCCGGTATGCCCGAAACGGAGGCGACCACCTTCCTGGGCATGCTGCTGCTTTGTTTTATGCTGGGGCGTTATGCGGGTACGCTGCTGATGCGGAAGATCGCCCCACGCCTGCTGCTGATGATCTACAGCGGGGCCTGTGTGCTGCTGCTGGCGTATTGCGTGCTGCACGGCGGCATGATGGGTGTGTATTTCCTGCTGGCGGTGGAATTCTTCATGTCCATCATGTTCCCCACCATTTTTTCCATGGCCATCAAAGACCTGGGTAACGAAACAAAAACCGCGTCCGCATTCCTCGTGATGTCGATCGTAGGCGGTGCGCTGGTGCCGCTGGGATTGGGCGCCACGGCGTATTATTACGACGTGCAGCTGGCTTATGCGGTACCACTCGTTTGTTTCGCGGTGGTACTATATTACGCCTGGCGGCATTCGCTGCCGGCGCCGGTAAAAGAACTGCCTTCCCTCTAAAGGGAAAGCAGTTCTTCCGCTGTTTTACGGCTCAGGCCGAAATAAAAACGCTGGCCGGGCACATACCTTTCACGCAGTTCAAAATTCTCGAACGAAGGCCCGCCCGGTATGTCGATATAATGCTTCGGGTCGTTCCCTCCGCCGTTCCAATACTTCGCCCGGCCGTTTACCCGCACCTGCAACGAGGCATCGGCGTCCTTCTTTTCTTTCCGCCAATATTGCGTCAGCATATAGAAAGGCCGGTAACGCCAGTTCCACCGCATCAAATACGCCGGCTGCTGCGGCCATGCAGCCAGTTCGGCGAATGACTCGTCGGGCGTGGCGGCTACGATCCAATCGCCGTTCTTTCCCCTTCTCATGCGATCGGCGGGATATGGGCTCTTCTCGATGAAATCGATCCCGTCAAATCCCGCATACAACGCCCTTGCATTCACCACGGAATCTTTGAGGTACAATTTCCTGAGCCGGGAATAGTTGCCCATGGTGGCCGTAATGCCGCACCGTTCCATCGGCGCGCTGTCGGGGTGATGGAACACTTCTATACACACCTCCTCTGGCCTGTTCCGGAAAATGCTCAGTTTCAGGTAAGGATGCGCGCCGTTGGCGAATTGTTCGATCTGTACGTACATGCCCACCGCATCGGGGGTATTGAACGTATCGCTGACCCACATCAGCTTGCCCCACTTTCCGTCCGAAGCGGAAGGAGAAATTTCACTGAATTCAATACGCCCGTTCACCACCGGCTCCACTGCCATGTAGTTGATGTGGTAAACAAGGCCCATGTATTCGTAACCGATGCGGAACAATCCCCTCGGCCCGCCGTTGGCGCCCTGCTTCAGGTTTTCGATAGCGGCGGGCCACAAACCCACCACAATGCCGTTACGGGCGCCCCATACCGTGCTGTCGCGGCGAATCCAGTCGTTTGCCTGCGCGGAGGCACAGAGATGCAGGCCGGTCAGTGCGGCGGCTGTCAGTAAATACCTGCGCACGGATGTAACCATCCGTGCGCGTTTGTTGTTGCTCATAGTTTCCAGTTTATACTACCATCCCGGATTCTGTACCAGGTTCCGGTTTTTGTTGATTTCTTCCTGTTGAAGGGGCCAGAGATAGTGTTTCGGGGAAACGAACACCCGTTTCTCCACCACCACCCTTTTGTAAAAATTGTTGTCGCCGAGGTTGGTGCCCGCGCCGATGTTCATGCCGTGAATTTCCTTGCTGTCGATACCTGCGGCGATTTTCCAGCGGCGGGTATCGAAATAGCGGTGTGTTTCAAAAGCCAGTTCAATCCTTCTTTCGTGCCAGATACGCATCCGCATCTGGTCCTGCGAAAGCCCCGCCGGCAAAGACGGCAGCCCTGACCTGTCGCGGATGAGGTTCACATATTTATACACGTCGGCCACCGGGCCGTCCATCTCGTTGAGCGCTTCCGCATAGTTCAGGTAACTTTCGCCCAGCCGGTAGTAGATGAAGGTATTCAATGAAAACCTGTTCTGGAAGATGTCCGACGTGGGATTCACCATTTTTTTCATCAGGTAACCGGTGATGCAATAATCGGAACCTGCGCGTTTACGCCCGTCCAGCCCCTCGAACCAGAACTGGATGCCGCGCCCTTTCCAGATGGCGCCGTTGAAGTTGATGCTGGCGTAGAACCGCGGTTCGCGGCCCACGTACATGTTCCGTACACCGGCAGGATAATAATCCTTCGGGTGTTTGGCCGCTACATACCCCGTTTCCACGTAACCGGAAGCGGGATTCACCACAGGCGAGCCATCCGCGGCATACCCCGTGATGGGCCGCTCGCCGTTCGCCATTTCATAATCGTCTACCAGCTCCTGGGTAGGACAAAATATCGAGAACCCGCCGAAACCGATGGGATTGCTGCAGCGCTCAAAATGCGAATGCTCTCCGGCATTGCGGGCAAACAATACTTCCACGTTGTTCCGTTCGATGAACACTTCCTGGTAATTGCGCACGGGGTCGTTGCTGGCCGAGCGGTACAGGCGGTAACCATTCGCCTCCACCCCGTCTATACATTCTTTTGCCGCTACCGCCGCTCTTCTCCACCTTTCCTTGTCAAATGCCGGGAACAGCTGCACCCCTTCCCCGTCTTTCACGTTCACATAATCCGGGTTGCCGTTCCACAGCGGGCTGGCCATGTAGAGCAATGCCTGCGCCTTGAGCGCCAGGGCCGCGGGCCTGGTCACCCGGCCGTACTGGTCTGCCCCCACCCGCCAGTCGAGCAGCGGCATGGCCTTATCGCATTCGGCCACGATAAAATCGATCACCTTGTTCACCGGCTGCCGGCGGATTTTTGAATAGTCTTCGCTCAGGGTAAACGCATGGTCGCTGATGGGGATGGCGCCGTAAATGCGGGCCAGCATAAAGTGATAAAACGCGCGGAGAAAGGTGGCTTCCCCAATCCATCTTTTGCGTTCTGCTTCGTCCATAGGCACGGCGCCCACATTGTCGAGGAAAATATTGGTTTTCCGGATGCCTTCGTACATAAAGCCCCATACGTCCGGAAAAAAGTCGTTGGCGCTCCAGGCGCCGGAATTCAGCAGATGCGAGTACGCGCCGAGGAAAGTGATTTCCATTTCATCGCTGGCGCCGGTATAGGGATTGCGCTGATCCCAGTCAGCCGCACCCAGCATAACGGGCACATTGTGGTAGGCGGAGGAGAGGAACGATTCGGCGTATTTCCTTTCAGAGAATACCTTCTTGATGTCCAGGTCTTCATCCGGAGCTTTCTTCAGGTAGTCTTTCGTGCAGGATGCCACGCAGAACAGTATGGTGATCAGAAAAAGTGACTTTTTCATCTTGTTGGTTTGAAGATTGAATTAAAATGAAAGCTGCGCCCCGAAGTTGATGCTGCGCTGTAAAGGATATCCGCCGGTGCCGTAATCGGACTCGGGGTCTATCACCTTGATCTTGTCCCAGGTAACGAGATTATACCCGTTGATGAAAATGCGGGTATTGTCGAGGCCGATTTTCTTCAGCGCCGCCACCTTGAACGTATAGGCCACCTCCGCGCTCTTCAGGCGCAGGTAAGCAGCGTTCTGCAAAAACATGGTGGACGTTCTGTTATTGTTCGGGTTCTGGTAGGGCGACACGCGGGGATATTTGGCATCCTGGCGCTGCGGCGTCCAGCGGTTGTCGTAGTATTCGCGCAGGATGTTGTAAGTGCCCAGCCCCATCTGGAAGGCGTACATCGAAGGGCCGTCCACGAACAGGCTGGCCCTGGCCGCTCCCGTAAAGAACACGCTCAGCTCCACCCCTTTGTATGCAACGCTGGCGCCGGCGCCGTACACCATTTGAGGGGTGCGCGGGTAGCCGATGGGCACGCGGTCGTAATCATCCACCACACCGTCGTTGTTGTAATCCTGGTACTTGATGTCGCCGGGTTTTACCTGGTCCATAAAATTCTGTTTCGGGCTGCGCTCGATGTCCGCCTGATCTTTGAAGAACCCCAGCGCGATGAGGCCCATGGGCTGATCGATGGGCAGGCCTACGAACGACTGGTAAGGGTATTTCGGGATGGGATCGTCGTTTTGCGTGCAGATGCTTTTGGCGTAGGTGATGGTGCCGCGGAAGCTATAATAGAAGCCTTTGCGGGTAGTATGTTTTACTTCCAGCATGGCGTCGATGCCGGTGTTTTTGGCCTTGCCGAGGTTGGCGTAGGGCAACGTCCAGGGGTAATAGCCGGTTACACGGGGAATCACGCCACGCTGTATCAGTATCCCATCGCGCTGTTCCTTGAATGCATCCACCTGCAGGTTCACGATGCCGCTCAGCAATTCAAGATCGAAGCCGATATTGGACTTGGTGGCCACTTCCCAGGTCACGTCATCGTTCCCGATCTGCGCTTCTTCAAAGCCCTGGTAAAAACGCTGGTTGTCGCCAAAGAAGTACGACTGCCCCTGCCGGTTGATAGTGGTGAGGAACAGGTAACGCCGCCCCCCGATCTGGTCGTTGCCCACCTGGCCAAATGAGCCCCTGATCTTGAGATGCGATACCGCATCAAAGTTCCAGAACTTTTCGCGGGTGAGCACCCAGCCTGCCGACACCGACGGGAAGAACCCGAACTGTTTGCCTTCCGGGAAATTCTCCGAACCGTTGTAGCCCGCGTTCACTTCCGCGAGGTAGCGGTTGTCGTAGTTGTAGGTGATACGCCCTGCCAGCCCCTGACGACGGTACGGCAGGTTGCTCAGGGTAGAGCCGGCCGTGAGGTCGATGTACTCGCGGCGGTTGCCTAATATCATGCCGGTAACGGTATGTTTGTTGAAGGAGCGGTTGTAGTTGACGGCCACTTCCGTGTAATAGGCACGGTTGGCGCCGTTGTTCACCACGTAGCGCATGGGCTGTTCTTCCCGGATGGGCGGGGATGAATAACGGTCGTTGCCGTTGGCGTCTTTGCCCAGGTACTGTTTGATGGCGTATGGTTTGATACGATCCGTGGAGGCGGAATACCAGTGATCGTACGAAAAAAGCCCGCGTACGGAAAGGCCTTTGGTGACGAGGGAAGAGAGGTCCCAGCGCCCGCCGAATGTGCCCTGCAGCGTATTCCTGTCTTGCCGCGTATACCCCGCCTGCGTTACGAGCCCCCAGGGGTTATTTTGCAGGTAGGAAGTGGAAGCGCCGGCGATGGAGCCGTCAGGGTTTATTTTGGGATAGTTGATGGGAGACGTGATGCGGAGCGCGTTAAAAATATCCGGCGCGCGGGTACCGGGATAGTTGCCCTGCTGTATCACCCCGCCGATGCCCAGTTCGAGGCTGATGGTGGGTGACACGTTGATATCTACGTTCGAGCGGAAGTTATACCGCTTCATCTGTGCGTTGGTTTTGTAGGCGTTCTTCGGATCCTGCTTATAGATGCCGTTCAGTATCGTATACCCTACGTTCGTATAATACTTGATGATCTCATTACCGCCGGTCACGCTGAGGTTGTTGATGGACTGGAAGGTGTTCCGTTTCAGCACGGCGTCTGTCCAGTCCACATCCGGGTACAGGTAAGGATCCGACCGGTCCCTGAACTTGCGCAGCTCGTCATCCGTGTACCGGGCCGGCAGATTGTCGTTCACCAGCGCCTCATTGATGAGGCCCGCATATTCAGGCCCGTTGATGTACTGGGGCAAGCGCATGGCCTGCAGCGTGGCGTTTTCCGTACGGAACACCACGCGCGGCCGGCCGGTGACGCCTCTTTTGGTGGCGATCAATATCACGCCGTTCGCCCCTCTCACACCATATACCGCGGTGGCCGACGCGTCTTTCAGGATGGAGAAACTTTCTATTTCCTGGGTGTTGATGTTGTTGATGTCGCGCTCTACCCCATCCACCAGTATCAGCGGGCTCCTGTTCGCCCAGGTGCCGAAGCCCCGGATGAAAATGGCAGCCCCGTCGTATCCCGGCTCTCCGGAGCTTTGCCGTGTGATGATGCCCGGCATGCTGCCCGCAAGGGCGTTAGATAGTGAAGGAGTGGCGATCCGCTGCAGGTTGTTCACCGGTACACTGGAGATGGCCCCCGTTACCGTCGCTTTTTTCTGCTTGCCGAAACCCACCACCACCACATCGCCAAGGTTACTCGACTGCTGTTTGAGCGATACATTCAATACGCTGTTATTACCCACGGTGATGGCCTGCGTTTCAAAACCGATGTAGGTAAATACCAGCATGGCGTCGTTCCCCGAAACCTTGATGGCATAGGTTCCGTCCGGGTAAGTGGTGGTGCCCACGGGCGAGCCCTGTACAACGATGGTCACTTCCGAGAGCGGCTTGCCGTCGGCAGCGGAAGTCACTTTACCGGTGACGACCTTCTGCGCTTGCGCCGCGGTGATACAGGTGAGGAGGAACACAAAAAAAACGGAGCGTCTTTTTTGTTGAGCAGGCATTGAAAGCCGACAACTTTTCATAAACGTGATGATTTTTAGGTGGATAGGCAAATGAAGCTTAATCGTTTAAGCAAACGAAACGTAAAAAACCTGTATTTTGCTGTTGTCCGTATGATCCTGGCTGATTATCCTAGTTGCATTGTTTTTCCTGATACGATGGCCCGCTTTACGGGGATGGTGCCGAATGCTACCTGCAGCGAGGGTTTACCGTTCCGCAGACTTACGGTACCGAAACCTTTCGCCGTGGAAATGAAGCTGGAAAAGTCCCCCACTTTCGAGTCGATGAACAGCGTACCGTCTACCGCATCGTAGCGCACGCCGGTGAGGCCCTGCAGCATGCCGTAACTGCTCATGGCCCTGGCGTACCAATGGCCGCATTCGTATTCGTTGAAGGGATTGCGCACGGAGCCATCGTAGCGGCCGCGGCAGGCGCGTACGATGTCGAGGCCCTTTTCCACTTCGCCCATGAACATCAGGTGGGAAGCTACCTGGTATTCGATGCCCGTCCACACTTCGTTGCTGTACACGAACGGCAGCGAGAGCTTCCCTCCTTTCGGCCAGGAGCACAGCAGCAGTCCCCCTTCATTACCCAGCGCAAAGGTGGGGCGCTGCGGGTTGGCGTGCGCGCTGAGGTCTTTTTTAAGATTGTATTGGTGTACGGCGAGCAGGTGGCTTTTTGTTTTGGCGGCATCCACCGGCTCTTCCATGCCGCAGACGCGGGCTATCCAGGAGCCGAGTATGCCGTCGGACAAACAGCCCTCGCCATACTGGTACTTGGGGCCTTCCGCTTTCAGCAGGCGCTGCGCCTCTTCCGAATAGTGCGTATGGAACGATTGTGCTTTGGCCGGGTCGGGTGCGTTGAGCCCCGTCCATTGTATTTTCTGGATGAAGTATTCGCCGTTGAAGAGCGTTGTTTCAAGGTATTGTTTGCCTTTTTCGTAGAGCGACTGGTAATCGGCCACATCGCTGTTCAGATGTTTGCCCATGAGCGTGAAGGCTTTCAGTGCGCCGAGGTAAAAGCTGGTGCACATGCCGGTGGGGCCCCAGAACTCGATGTCGTAGGTGTTGTGGTGCGGTTCTTCCACCACTCCTTTCTTGCGCGGGTCCCAAGTACGGATGCAATAATCCATGCTCGTTTTGACGGCGGGGAAGATGTTTTTCAGCCAGTCGTTGTCGCCGCTGATACGCCACTCGCGGTATACCTTCATGATGCCGCCGAGCTGCCCGTCCGCCGCCGCGTGGAAATTGTGCACCAGCGGGGAAATGGGAATATTGGCGCGGAATCCCTGGTGCCCGTCCGCATTCTGGTTTTCTTTGAACTCCGTGTTGCGCAGGCTTCTTTCCAGGTTGGGAAACAGGTGCGGCACGGCCTGCGCGTAGTTCCATACGTGCGTACAGGAACCGTGGCAACTGCCCCAGTTGTCGCCGCTGCCCTCCCAGCACCAGAAGCGGCCGTCGTACTGGCGCATCACTGTCGCCGATTTGAGAATGGTGAGATTCGCGGCCACGGCTTCAATCACTTCCGGAGGCAGGGTGCTTTTGTAGAAGGTGCTTGTGAAGAGCGAAGTTTTTTGATGGAGGGTGTCGTAATTGGTTTTCCAGTAATCCGCTACTTCGTTGATGTTTTTAAAACGGTGGCTGTACCAGGGGCGGTGAAACTTCGGCTGGTCCGGATGATCGCCGCTCGCATCGTCGCCGATGCGCAATTTGGAATCCGGCACGTACCACGCCATCAGCAGGCGGATCGTCTTTTTTTCTCCCGGTCCCAGGCGGAAGGGCACGAAGAGCGAAGCACCCGGCGCGTCTTTTCCCACGGGCGGGTTGTTTTTGACCTCCGCTGCCTGCACGGTGTTCCATACCATCGACAACGGGTCGAACCAGCCGCCCCGGAACCAGCAATGGTCCGTTACCGTGGCTTTGTCTGTTGTGAAGATGGCGAAGTGGCCCTGCTTTTCCGGTGCATTGGCCGTGGCATCCTGCGACAGGATAAAACCCTGCTGCAAGGCGCTGATATGATTTCCCGCTTCTCCCTGCCGCATGAAGTTCCGGGTATTGTAAGAAAACACGTATTCCTGGGAGGATTTACCGGTGTTGGTGAACTGGTATTCGATTGCGCCCACGGGCAGGCTGGAATTATCTTCATCGGTGGGCACGAAGGGGCTCCATCCTTTTATCTTTACGGCTAAAGGTATTGCGGTGTCTTTCAGCGAGATGTCGGCAAAGGGAAAACGTGCCTTGAACTCCGCTTCCTCAAACCGCGGAAGGCCCCAGGTAGCGCCGCCCGTACCACCCAGGCCCGCATCGCGCTGGCCGAACTTTTTCCAGTCGGGAATCTGCTGTTCCAGCACTCTTGCGCCGCCGGGCATTCCTTTGATGCTGATGGCCGCAAACATCGCCGGTTCGAAAAACATTTCAGGGTTATGCCGGATAGACATATGTGAGATGGCGCCCGAGCCTTCGATGCAGAACATGCCCGCCCCGATGCCGCCAACCGGGAAAGCGATGCGGTTGTTGTATTTTCCTTTGTAGGGCTCGTTGAAACCACGGGCACCGGGTGCTTTGCCCGTTAACGCGCCGGTGTTCTGTTCATGGGCAGACGCCGTGTCTTTCGCGGTAACGATATTGGGCAGCGCTGCCGCGCCTATCCAGCCCAACGTAAAATTCTTCAGAAAATGACGGCGGTTTTTACTTGATTTCTTCATGGCAATAGTTCGTTCGTATTGTTTTTTTGGTAAATGCGGAGCGGCATTGTCTACCCGTCTTTTTCATAGTTGTTTCTCCCGTGGAATGCCTTGTCTATCCTTCGTTACAGCGCAAAAAAGCATCCTCCCGGCCTTTGGAGGGCCGGGTTCTTTTCATAACGCTTAAACGTTTAAGCAAATGGATATAAAAAAAGGAGCTTTCGCTTCGGAGATGAAAGTAGAATATTTAAAAATATCTTCCAAATTTTTTTTGCTGCACAGGAGTTTGCAGCCGTTGTGTTGTAATCGCCGTGGTGGTTTCATACAGGAATCGTGTATCGTGCGCGGGTCTCCACCATCACCAGCCGTCAACTCCGCTTCAGCCCCAGCTCCGTGGGCGAGTACCCATAATACTTCTTGAACGCAAAAGAAAAATGCGAAAGGTTTTCAAACCCTACTTCATAACAAACATCGATCGGTTTCATTTTCTTTTCCGCCAGGTGGTAATGCGCCAGCTCCAGCCGTTTTTTTGTAAGCCATCGTTGCGGCGTGGTTTGAAAGGCTTTTTTGAAATCGCGTTTGAAAGTGGTGAGGCTTCTTCCTGTGAGGTATCCGAATTTTTCGACGGGCATGTTGAACATGAAGTTTTTCTCCATATATGTCATCAGGTCTATTTTCCCGGGCTCCTCGAAATTGGCCAGGATGTCGTCTACTTCCGGGTCGATAGCCCGGAGAATGCTGATGGCTTCGGTAATTTTCAGGGAGGCGATATTGTCCGGCAGCGCTTTCATATCGAAGTAAGGAATCAACGAAGCCAGGCAGCTTTCAAGCAAAGGATGATTGTTGTAAGTACGGATGGGCTGCGCTTGCGGCAGCTGCGGCCTGACAGACAGCGGGGCATAAAATTCCCGCAGCCTGTCGGCCGACAAATGCATCACCACCGTTTTATGCGGCTGCCCGTTCTTCGGGTAGTTGATGATCGTGGCGAGCTGGTTCCGGGGAATCAGGAAGATGTCTCCCTGTTTCAGGAAATAAGTCGCATCGGCCTGCACGATTTTCGTTTCACCGGAGATGAACCATACGAGCATGTGTTCTTCGAACAGAATGTCGGACTTGAAGAACTTATCGTCGTAGCAGGACAGTTTGATGTCAGGGGTGATATATTTGGCAGTGTATTCCATATTGAGCTACGTGATAAAGTTAGGAAAAAGTGTGCTATCAGATCGACTGTCCACCGTCTATCATGAATTCAGCGCCGGTAATGAAAGCAGCATCCGGACCGGACAGATAAACAACGAGCTTCGCGACCTCCTCCGGAGCGCCGAACCGCGATAAGGGGATACCGCTGAGGATGCGATCCTGCATTCCCTGCTCCTCCAGCCCGGATTTGCCCATGATTTCCGTGGCCACCGGGCCGGGGCTCACGGCATTCACACGGATTTTGCGTGGGGCCAGCTCCAGCGCGGCCACCTTAACGATGGCGTTAACGGCCGCTTTGCTGGCTGAATAAACGGAAATACCGGGCGTAAAGGTAGATGCGGAAGTGGAAGACAGCATGATCACCGAAGCATGGTCGTTCAGGATGGGTATAAACCTCCCCAGGGTGAAAAACGCCCCTTTCAGGTTCACGTTCATGATGCTGTCGAACATTGTTTCCTCCATGGATTCAATCGGCGCAAACCGGGAGATGCCGGCATTGACCATCAGGATATCCACCTTCCCGAATTGCCGGGAAATACCGTCGACAAGTGCGTCGATACCGGGAAGACTGGCCTGATCCGCTACCAGACCGCTCACGCCGAGCTCCAGCGCGGCTTTCTCCACCGCGTCCTTTCTTCTTCCGGTAATGATCACTGTGGCTCCCTGCTCTTTCAGCGCCCTCGCGGAGGAATACCCAATCCCGCTGTTACCGCCGGTGATGACTGCTATCTTTCCTGTTAGATTTGACATGATGGTGCGTTTAACTGATGTGAAAAGATATGCCCGTTACTTCCTCGCTCCAGTTCCACAGGCGTTTGGCATTTGTCTCGTCGAGCGAATATTCGCGTACACCGCGGATAGTAGCAGGGTCGTCGTATTGATGATTGATTTGGCCGTGGTCCAGCTCCGCGATGTCGGCATTTTCGCAGTACACGCCCCCGATCTGATTGAGCAATGGGCTGGTAGCGCACCAAACAGTGGTTGCAGCGCCCTGCGGGATGGTTTTCAGTTTGGCGGCCACCTCAGGATAAATATTCCCCTCCGCATCGCACATGCCCATTTGATGAAACATCTCCACATTGGCCTCCCTGCCCAGTTCCGTACCATTGATGGAGCCGGGATGGAGGGAATAGGCCCTTACCCCGAAAGTTTTTCCCCGGTTGTCGAGCTCAACGGCAAAGAGGTTGCTGGCGGTTTTTGATTGGCCGTATCCCTGCAGGGTTTCATATGCCCGCTCCGTGAAATTGGGGTCTTCGAAGTGGAACGGCGCCATCTGGTGTCCGAAGGAAGACACGTTGATCACCCTGGCGCCCTGCGCTTTTTTCAGTGCCGGCCACAACCGTGCCGTGAGATGGAATTGCCCGAGGTAGTTGGTGGCGAGCTGGGATTCGATACCCCGGCTGTCGCGTCGAAGGGGCACCCACATAATACCGGCGTTGTTGACAAGGATATGCAACGGCTGGCCGCTGGCGAGGAATTTTTCAGCAAACGCGTCGATGGATGCCGGCTGCATGAAGTCTACCGCTTCGAGTGTTACGTTTGGTATGTCTCCGAGGTGCTTACGGGCTTTGTCGATGTCGCGGGCAGGAACGATCACCGCAGCCCCGGCGGCGGCCAGCGTTTTGACGGTTTCCAGACCAATGCCGGCGTTGCCGCCCGTTACGATCGCTGTTTTACCGCTGAGGTTGATGCCGCGGATAACTTGACTGGCGGTGGAGGTAGCGCTGAAGCCGGATTGAAGCGGTTGTTGCAGGGCGCCCTGGTAGTTGTTTTGTTTCATGATGAGTGTTTGTTTTTGTTGAAACAAAATTAGGTAGCCGTTCAGCGACCGGCTTTGTTCAGAAGGCCGAAGTTACTTTGTTCAAAAGGTCACTTTTTTGACGGGGAATGCGAAGGCTCTACGGGGAAAATTGTTTTGTTTTACCGGGTGCGTATTTTTGTTCGGATTAGATAGTAACGTTAAATCAGCAAACAATGCTCACCGGACAAGGATGCCCTGCTACGATGCTTTCCATCAAAGATGCCCTGGAAGCGCTGGAAGGAAAGTGGAAGCTCCTGATCCTGTTCTCGCCGTCATCGCGGCCAAAACGGTTCAGGCAGGTAGCGAAAGACGTGGAAGGGATCACGGATAAAATACTGTCGAAGGAACTGAAGGCCCTCGAAGCCAACCAGCTGGTGAAGCGGGAGGTGTTCAGCACCTTTCCGCCGACCGTTGAATATTCGATTACCCCGCATGGCCGGTCACTCGAGAAAGTACTGGCGGAACTGCACTACTGGGGCCTCGCTCACCGCAAAACCATCATCGGAAAATGAGCGCCAACACCCATATCCCGTTACGGCATATTGCTCCGCCGCCCGGCGAAGCGGGCTTTTCGGGTGATTTCACGATCCGGGACGTCGCGGATATGCTGGCGGGAAAAGACATGGTGCAGGAGCTGCACCGCCACGACTTCTATTACCTGCTCGCTTTGCAAAAGGGCGCGGGCACACACGCTATCGATTTTACACCGTATGCGATACGTGACCATGTGGTGTTTTTCATGCGACCGGGACAGGTGCACGAGTTGACGCTACATACAGACTCCACTGGTTACCTGCTGGCGTTTAAGGCCGATATTTCAGATGGGGAATTGCTGCGCAGGACGGCCGCGCAGAACGCCTATTATTTCGATGCCGGCGAATTCGGGCGGCTGCTGTCACTGTTAGCGGACATGTTCCGTGAATACATCAACAAACCCCACGAACACCTGAAGGTCATCAAAGCCAATCTGAGTATCTTTCTCATTAACCTTATACGGCAGCAGGATGACAGCCCCACCGGTACGGCCGGCCACTACCGGCAGGAGCGTTTCGCTGAATTCTCATCGCTGCTGGAAACGCACATCACCACCCATAAGCAGGTATCCGCATACGCGGCTATGCTGCACCTCTCCCCTTACCAGCTCAATGCCATCACAAAATCCGTCGCCGGTAAAACATGCTCCGCGCTCATTGACGGGCAGATTGTACTGGAGGCCCAAAGACTGCTCCTCGCCACCACCGCCCAGGTAAGCCAGGTTGCGTTTCACCTGGGCTTCGAAGATGTATCCTACTTCATCCGCTTCTTCCGGAAACAGACAGGTTTTACACCCGAGGCATTCCGCGAAAACTACCGGTAAATCCTGCCGGACTATACGTTTGTCCTATACCGGATACGACCACTCCCACTAACTTTGCAATAAAAAACATGCAACAGAAATGGGACGAACGATATAAGGCGCCAGCCTTCGCTTACGGCAAAGAACCGAACGTATTTTTCAAAGAATGGCTTGGTCGATGCAGGCCCGGTACCATATTGATGCCGGCGGACGGCGAAGGCCGTAACGGCGTGTACGCGGCGCAGGAAGGATGGAACGTCACCTCCTTCGATCTGAGTGACGAAGGCCGCGCCAAAGCGCTGCAACTCGCCAAAGAGCGGGATGTTCACATCCGGTATATCACCGGCGACTTTGAACACCTTGACTTCGAAGCAGCATCCTTCGACGCCGTCGGTCTGATCTACGCGCATTTCCCGGCCGGACAAAAATCGTCCTTCCACCGTAAACTGGACGGATATCTCCAACCGGGAGGCATCGTTATATTTGAGGCGTTCAGCAAGCGGCACATCCACTTCTCCCATCAAAACCCGAAAGTGGGCGGCCCGAAGGATATCGGCGAACTGTTCAGCATCAAGGAAATAGCGACGGATTTTGCAGGCTACGAACAGCTGCTGCTGGAAGAAAGGGAAATTCAGCTGAATGAAGGATTGTATCATATCGGCACAGGTTCGGTGATCAGGTTTGTGGGAAGAAAACCTGCAAAAAATGGTTAAATTCGCATAAGCCGTTCCATAACGGTATTGGTTAACCTGTTTAAATATGCGGATGAAATGATACGGAAACTAATGCTGGCTGCCATTGTATTGATCAGCCTCACCTCATGCAAATCAAGGAAAGCGATAGATTTTCAGAAAGCACTCGACCAGCAGGAACGCAACGCCTCTAACGTCCTGGTTGGCAAGGATGGACCTGCGGAAGAGAAGCTGGCATGCCTGATCAAAAAAGATTTTAAGGGAGCGCTGCGCGCGATCGACCGGGAACAACAGGCATTCAACAAGATCATCGGTGATATATCCGCGTTACCGACAGCAGGCATCCCCCAGGGTGATGAACTGAAAGCCGCCAGCGTCAGCTACTACAAAGCCGTCAGAGACCTGCAGGGGCTGGACAGGGAGGAAGTTACCCAGCGCGAAGCCAGCTACCTGACCGACACTGCAAGGGTACGGCAGGCGCAGGACTCGCTGCTGCAGTTAAGCAGGGAAAAACTCAACAGGCACGCCATCGTCCGTGAACAGGGCGAAGTATTATATGCTGCCCGGCAAAAATTCAGGGCCGCCAACAAGCTGGAATAACCGTCTTTATCTAGCTCAAAATAACCGCCGGTTTCATTGCTGTTGTCCGCTTTTGGGGGTATATTTATTAAGGCAAACAAACGTGTCCGAACTGTAGCCCGGCAATGCTTCACCAATAACGACAACAGCATGAAACTTATACTTGCAGCCCTCCTGCTGGCATCCACCTGCTTCACTGCATCTGCACAAAACAATAGCGGCAGCCGGCTGCTGAAATATAAAAGCAAGACGCATACTCCCATCTACGTGGAACTGAACGATACGGAAGCGAAAGTTTTCTATCTCAGCAACCACCTCGATGTAGCAGGAAGAGGATACGCCCTGGCCTCGACCGATACGCTCGCTAAAAAAACAGACGGTCGCTATGAAAAAGGGCCTGCTACCATCATCACTGAAAACGAAAAAAGCATACTCCTTTTAACCACCAGGAAAGGTGTCAACCGGTACGCACTACATACCGTAACGGATATGCATGCCGCCAACAACGATCTCAACAATGCCTACCATTGTTCCCGGTATTTTGAACTGTCCGACAAGCTGAACAAAACCTACCCGCTTTATCACTACAGTTTCAGGGAAGCTTATGGTACCTGGAAAACTGCAGAGAATAAAGAAATAGATTACGTCCAGTTCCGGGAATGGACCGACCGGCGTATCAGCGTCCTCCGCGACAGCCTCACCCGGCTGAACGACAGCCGCACGGCTACAACGGATTTTCTGCTGAAAAATATCCGGACAATCGACTATCCCGCACTGAAAGAGAAAATCCAGACGCTGCCCGCTGAATACGCCTATCAAAGCCAGTATTTCACGACCGTTGCCAACGCGGTGGCAAAAGAAAAACCGGAATATTTTCTCCGCCTGGCGGAAGACCTTCCTGAAAGCCGGCAAATACTGTTTCAATCCGTCGATAAAACCCGGCCGGTTTTTGACAGGATCAGAGCTGTAGAAGGATATGCCGCGGTAAAAAAAGCCTTCTTCGATGAGAGGGCAGGGATGTACACCGGGTTCTATAAAAAATAGATCACTTGCGTTCGTGCAAGCCTGCATTCCTGTAAATCAAAGTACGATATCCCGCTGACCTCCCTTTTTCACAAATCCAATGACATAACCCGCTCATCCCGACCACCCGATTGTCCCACTTCCGTCACGAAAATCCGTTTACGGGCAAACGCTATTTCCGGCCAACAAATTTGTTTGCCGATTCGGGAATTTCCCGCATATTTACAAAGAGCATTGAAACGGCCCGAAAGCCTATAGAGCACATAGACTACATCTAAACCAAAATCGTTATGCTGAACCCGATATCTTAAACCGTATCCCGCGCAGGACTGCGCCTGATCCACATATTCGATTCCGCTACTCGTTTTTATTGTCAACCATCCAAATTCCTGTCAACATGCAGAAAATTGTACTCCTTTTCCTGGGGTGCTGTATGTGTTTGTCCGTTGCGGCGCAGCAATCGCCGCATAAGGATTACCGCATCCTGCACCTCAACAAAAAATTCACGCCTGAAAAAGGTTTCCGGGCGGATAACCGCTTCAGCCGGACGGCACCCGGCGCGAAGGTCCGGTACAACCAGGACCAGTATTTCCTTGTCCAGTTCGAGGCCATCCCGGACGAGCCGCGCAAAGGCAGGCTCCGCAGCGCAGGCATCACCCTGCTGGACTATTTTCCGAACTACGCTTACTTCGCCCATTTCGCCCGCGAACTGAATTCGGATGAACTGGCCGTCCTCGGCATCCGCACGGTACTGCCCCTCGACGAGAGCCTCAAGCTGTCGCCGGAGCTGTACCACGACCAAATTCCCCCGCATGCCCTTAAAGGCACCACGGCGGAACTGACGCTGCACCTCTTTGCCGGCGCCGACACCACGGCAGTGGCAAAAGAACTCAGCCGCCTCGGCGTCACCCTGCTGGAAAAAACCGCAGCGGCGGAATGGCGCATCGCGGTACCGGCCGCCAAATTCCGGCAGCTGGCCAACATCAAACAGGTGAAATACCTCGAGCCAGTGAGCAGCGACCCGGTACCGGAACGCGAGCCGGAGCCGAAACCCGACCCGGAAGACGTGTTCAGCAACGAGCACGGCCGTTCCAACTACCTCAACAGCGGCTTTAACGGCCTGCTGTACAACGGCGACGGCATCAACGTAATGGTGCGCGAAAACGGGATGTACAAAGGCCCGGAGCTGCAGGGCCGCGTTATCAGCGGCTCCAATGAACCGGGCGATCCTTCGTCGCACGCCTCCGGCGTGGCGGGATACCTCGGGGCAGGCGGCAACGTCAATCCCCGCGACCGCTCCAATGCCTGGGGCGCCAATATCCTCGGCCTCAGCGGGCAGAATACCTACACCTTGTACGACGACCCGGTGAAACGGATCAGGGTCACCAACATGTCGTACGGATGGCCCGATGAAGTAGCCGGCTACAGCTCGCTTTCCCGGGAGCACGACAACTTCATCCGCACCCGCCCCGAGGCCATGCTGGTCTATTCCTCCGGTAACGATGGCGGTACAGCGGCATTTGGCGGTAAATACAACGGCATCTCCGGCTGGGGCAACATCACCGGCCGCGCCAAGCACGCCAAAAATCTGCTGGTGGTGAGCGGTACGGATTACGAAGACAATTTCCTCGACTGGACCTGTAAAGGCCCCGCATACGACGGCCGCGTGAAACCGGAACTGACCATCGAAGGCCAGGGCGGCACTTCCTTCGCCGCGCCCAAAGTATCCGGCATCTTTACCATCCTTCACCAGGCCTATAAAACCGAAAAGAACGCCGCGCTGGTACCCTCCGCACTCATAAAAGCTGTGCTGATGAATACCGCCGACGATGTATATAATCCCGGCATCGACTTCAAAACCGGCTACGGCAGGCCCAATGTGCGCCGTGCCTACCAGGTGATCCATAACGGGCAATACCAGTCCGGCAGCATTGCCAACGGCACACAACAATCGTTTCCTATCGCCGTGCCCGCCGGCACCTCCCAACTCCGCGTAATGCTCTACTGGGCCGATTACGAAGCCGCTTCCGGCGCCGCACAGGCGCTGGTGAACGATGTAGACCTGCGTGTGGCCGACCCCGGTGGCGCTTTCACGCTCCCCTGGGTACTCGACACTACGGCCAACGCGGTAAACCTCAACCTGCCGGCTACACGCGGCGCGGATCACATCAACAACGCAGAACAGGTGACCATCGACAATCCCGCCGCCGGCACCTACACCCTGCACCTCGACGGGTTCAACATCCCGCAGGGCCCGCAGGAATTTTTCCTTGTCTATGAATTTGTACAGGAAGGCGTCACCATCAGCTACCCGGCAGGCGGTGAAGCCTTCGGCACCGGCCAGCAGCAATACATCCGCTGGGACGCATATGGTGCGCCCGGTACGTTCGACCTCTCCTATTCCACCGATAACGGCGCTACCTGGAATACCATCGCCACCGGCATTGCGGCCGACAAACGCCAGTACAAATGGACAGTGCCCGAACTGAACGCCAAAGCGCTGATACGCGTCACCAGGGGCGGGCAAACCAGCACCTCCGGTGATGTACATGTGCTGAACATTCCCTCCGGCCTGAAACTCGATTGGGTATGCGGCAGCAACCTGCAGTTAGTGTGGCGCAAAATGCCGCAGGCCGCGCAATATGAAGTATTCCGCCTTGGCGCAAAATATATGGAGCCCATCGGCACCACGTCCGATACCCTGTTCATCTTTGCGGCGGCGGATTCCACGCTGCCGGAATGGTATGCCGTGCGCGCCATCACGGCCGGCGGTGTAACCGGTTTAAGATGCAACGCCCTGAAAAAAGAACCCGGCTCGTTTGATTGCCAGAACCTGCTGACAGGCCCCGCATTTTTTATCCAGCGGGATAAAGCAACCCTTACCGGTCGCGTGAACCCGCTGGGTCAATCGCTCACCGACGTCACGTTTGAATACGGCCCCACCAGTGCGTTCGGTTCATCGTTCGTACTGCCGCAAAGCTTCAGCGGCACGGTATTCCAGCAGGTATCGCAGGAAGTGCCCATCGCCATGCAGTCGAACCAGACCTGGTACTACCGCCTGAAAGCCACCCTCAACGGCACAATCATTTACAGCGATGCGCAAACCTTCCAGCCCGCGCCAGGCAATTCCATGAAATTCAACGGCGACGGTACCATGACGCTGGGACCGAACGATGCGGTGAACGGTAACAAACCGCGCACCATTGAGCTGTGGGTAAAAACCAGTGTGTACAATGCGGACGGCGGCGCTATTTCCCTGCCCGGCGGTAGTGGTACCACCCGTGGTGATTTTACGCTCGGTACCAACGGCGCCGATAACCAGTGGAAACTTTCCCTCTGGAACGTGACCCGCACTTATACCCTGCCCGGCAACAAAGGCGAATGGCATCACCTGGCGCTGACCTACAACCCCGCCAACACAACGGCGGAACTGTATTACGACGGCACTTTGTTCGATACCTGGAACACCGGCGGCGCCCTCACTACCCTGCCCGGCAATATCCGGCTGGGCGTTCGCGCCAACGGCGGCAACTTCTATTACAACGGTGAAATGGACGAAGTGCGCATCTGGAGCACCGTGCGCACGGCGGCACAAATCCGTGAAAACATGCACCACCCGCTGAAAGGCACTGAAACAGGGCTGGTGTATTATGTGGACTTCGATAACATGGTGCCCGAAACCTATGAGCTGATCACGAAAAAAGTACTCGGCTACACCGGCAACCTGCAAAAAATAAAAGCACACTATCCCTTCGGTCAGGGTGCGACGGTGAACGGCACTGAAGCCGCCGGTACCGTTACTTTCGGCAACAACGCCAACGTAACGGCGAACTATGCAGCACAGGCGGCCAGGGCGGTATCTTTCTCCCGCATCGACCTGACCTCTGCCGTGTTCACCGGTACTTCCACTTCCGCGGTGAAGCTGGCGGACGAGTTCTGGGTAGGCCACCGCTACACCACAGCAGGCGGCGCACTGAACATGCAGCTCGCATTCAAGTCAGCGGCGGATCTCACCGCAACAGATGCCGCCAACCCTGGCAAGATCTATCTCTTTACCCGCCAGCCTTACACAGACGGAGCATGGCAGTACAGCGGCACGGCATCGTCCGTGGACGATGCAGGGGATTCCATCCGTGTCAACGGTCTCACAGCGTACCAGCAGTACATGTTCATGAAGGATGAGAACGCCTTTGTGTTTGCCGCGGCGGATTCGCTGCTGCTCTCGGATGCAAGGCCCGGTGCGGTAACACCGTCTGCCTCCTTCAGTGTATCCGGCTATAACCTGCCTGATTCGCTGGTGGTAACCGCACCGGCCGGCTATGAAGTTTCGGCCGACAACCTCGCCTTCACGGCTGCTCCCCTGAGCGTGCCCGTTACGAACGGCGCGGTGAAAGACCTGAAAGTGTATGTGCGTTTTGCCCCCACGGCAGCACAGGCCTATAATGGCATCGTACGACTGGTGTCCGGCGGCGTACTGCTCGACAGTGTGCGGGTGAGCCAGCAGGGCATTGCAGTAGACACCACCGCCGGCAAAGCGATGAGCTTCGACGGCACCGGCGATTATCTTGAAATACAGAACCTCAACTGGAAACCTACCGAGTTCACGCTCGAATGGTGGCTCAAAGCCAAATCCACGAAGGATTACAACCAGCAGATCGGTAACGGGTGGGGCAGCTTCCTCTCCCATGCCGGCAACGACAAAGGGGCCAGCTTCGGTGTGGCGAACAACGCCAATTCCCGCATTGCCATCCCCGGCGCTTACAACGACCTCGACACCTGGCATCACTACGCCTTCACGTTCCGCAATGGCGAAGCAAAGGTGTACCGCGATGGTAAACTGATCGATTCGCGCACCGCTTCTTCCCTGCCGGCCCAGTGGAATACCTTCCGCCTCGGCACAGCCGACGGCAATACGCTCCACGGCGAACTGGAAGAATTCAGGATGTGGTCTGTAGCCAGGACCCAGCAGGAAATCCGCGAGAACATGCACCTCACCGCCCGCGGCGACGAGCCGGGCCTGAAAGTATACCTGCAATTCCAGGATGCAGCCAGAGACGTGACGGACCTGTCAGCGAACGCTTACCCCGTCCGCCTCTTCGGCAACACCGTACGGGTAACTTCCAACGCGCCGGTAGCCGCCGGCATCAGTGAAACGCGGGCCGTGAACGCTGCCGGTACACTCACCTTCGAACAAACCGGCCTTGCCCTGACGTATGCCAACACCGGCGTATATCCGAAAGGTGAAGTAGTGATCAGCCGCCTGCAAAGCCCCGCAACGGGCGTGAACGGCGCCAGACAATACTGGGTGGTGCGCAACTACGGCGACAGCACTGCCAATGCCATCAGCACGCTGCAACTACTGCAAAACGCCGACAGTCTCAGCAACGTACGCCTGCAGAAACGTGCGTTCAACGCCACCGGTACCTGGAGCGCGGGACTGGCCGGCAATAGCCTCACGTTCAACATCGCGGCTACCGATATCCGCAACAGCCAGGTAGCGTTTGCCGTAACGGCCAACAATGCACCGGTATTCACAGCGCCGGCCCATCTCACCGTATACCGCAACGATACCTGCGGGTACAATGCGGATACCAGCGTAACGGGCGTACCGAAAGCAGTGTCTGACGACAGCGGCCTGCCGCCACAGATCAGCTTCGCAGACATGGTCATCGACACCGCGGTTATCCGCACCTGGACGGCGACCGACAACATGGGGCACCGCTCTTCACAGCAGCAGACCATTTTCATCAAAGACAGCACGGCGCCGGCGGTGCAGTATGCAGACAGCCTCTTCCGCTGTTATGATGCCTCCGGCAGCTACAGTCTACCCGCCTTGCAGGCCAGCGACAACTGCGGCGTGGATTCTATCCGCTACACCATTTCAGGCGCCACCGCCCGCGCAGGCAGCGGTGCCAATGCAGGCGGCGTTTTCAATGCCGGCACATCGCTGATAGACTGGGTGGTGACGGATAAGAGCGGCAATGCTACTCTCCGCCGCACGGTAATAACGGTGAACAATCCGCTGCAGCTGAGCATCCCGCATGCGTTTGCAGTAAGTCCCGGCGGCGCGCCGAACACCATTTACCTGGGTTATGGCCCCGCTTCCATCACACTGGCAGGCCAGGTGAGCGGCGGTACCGCTCCGTATACCTATGCATGGTCAAGCGGCAGCACGCAGGCCACGGCCACCGTACAACCCGCTACCGCAGGGCAGCATAGTTACACCTTAACCGTTACAGACGCCAAAGGCTGTACCATCAGTGCAACGCATGTAGTAACGGTTTCGGACATACGGTGTGGTAACGGCTGGGTAACCATTTGCCACAAAGGCTCCAAAACCCAGTGCATACCTTCCGCCGAAGTGGCGAATCACCTCGAACATGGCTGCCAGCTCGGCGCATGCGAAGGTGGAGCCTCAACGAAAGAAGAGATCTCTGCGGAAGTGCAACCCAACCCTACCGCTACCGAGTTCGTGCTGAAAGTAAAAACACACAGCACGGCGAGCTTGCTGATCAGGGTGTATAACCTGCAGGGCCAGCTGGTGGATGAAATCACCGCACCGGCGGGCCAGCAGATACGCTTCGGGCAATCTTACAAACCCGGATTGTACATCACGGAAATAAGACAGGGGAACCTGCGAAAAACGATGAAGCTGATTAAGTTGTAAGGAACAATACAAACGGCCGGTCAGATTGACCGACCGTTTCATTATCAGGAGTTTTTCCCTGCGCTCGTTCATCTCGCCAATCCTTTATGGCTGCGCTTTGGTCAGCTCTATCGAACCGTTCCCTCTCCAGAGCAATTTGCCCTTCGCATTCAGCACAGCAATATCGCTCTTGGCCACATTGGCTTCCTTATATCCAAAATACAGCGCACCGTCTTTCCAGGTAAAGAAATTGGCACTCGTTTTAATGATCCCGCCTGTATCGTAGATGTCGAGAAATGGGCTGTCGAAATACCAGACATATACCCCTCCGAATACCGGCCCTCCCTTTGTACTGACCCATTTACTGCCTTTCTCCGGCACCACCGCCAGCGCTTCCGGTATAAGCGCCCCGCTATTGAGCGTAAAACCCGGGGAATTTTCGATATTGGACAGCTCCTTTCCAGCCGTGAAGTCTGCCTTGAAACTCATCCCGCTCATGACCAGCGCCAGTTTGCCTGATGTATAAGTCCAGGTGCCGTTGCGGTCGCCGGCTATGTCGTGCCAGACCAATTTCCCGCCGGCATCCAGTTTGAAACTGTACAGCCCTCCGGTATAAGATCCTGTCCAGATGGTGCCTTCCGGGTTAAAAACAGGTTTATCGTTTTTCTTGCAGCCGGTGGCACTGAATATCAGGATGAACATCACCAGTATGCTGCGCATGTTATTTTTCATATATGCGGGTTTATCTGAAACTTCTGTAAAGCTGGATAACCTTTGACAAACGGTATAGAAAAAAAGCGACATTCTTCCCGGTATCGATTTCGTCTGAGGGGCAGCATACCCACTGCTGCACAGGAGCCCTTATTACAGCCGGACAGTTTTCCATTTTTCAATACCTTCGTACCCTGAATTAAACAAAGAGTGTTCATGGCCAGCAAACAAACCGCGCAACCGCAGATACAACCTTCCGGCTTTGATTTTTTAACCAGGCTTAAAAAGAACAATAACCGCGAGTGGTTCAACGATCATAAAACGGAATACCAGCAGGAGCTCGCCCGCATTGAAATATTCGCGGAGGCTTTGCTCGAGAACCTTTCCGCCCACGATGTGATAGAGACGGAATCCGGCAAAAAGAGCCTGCACCGCATTTACCGCGACATCCGCTTTTCGAACGATAAAACACCTTACAAAAGCAACTGGAGCGGGGCCTTCCGCCGCGCCACCAAATACCGCCGCGGTGGGTATTATTTCCACCTCGAACCGGGCAACAGTTTTATCGCGGGCGGTTTCTGGGGCCCGTCCACCGAAGACCTCAAACGCGTGCGCGACGATATTGCATTCGACCCCGCACCGCTGCGCAAGATCATCAACAGCAAAGCCTTCATCAACATGTTCGGCGCTTTGCAGGGGGAACAGCTAAAAACCACGCCAAAAGGATTCGACGCCGGCCATGAAGCCATCGACCTCCTTCGGTATAAACAGTTCCTGCTCATCCGGCGGTTCTCCGATAAGGAAGTGTTTTCCCCAAGCTTTTTAAAGGAGGCCGGCCTGACATTCAAAGCCATGCGTCCCTTCTTCGACTACATGAGCGATGCATTGACAATGGACCCGAACGGCCTGTCTGAGTAATCCGATATGCATTGAAGATCGCTTTAATATGTTATCTATTCGTTATAACGTATTGAAAATGGTTGTTTTACGTTAGCTTTGCCGAAATTTTCAAGCTATGATATTCAAGGCAGTTAACCTGAGAAATTCGCTGCTGGTGGCAGCAGCTGTTACCCTGCTGGCTTCCTGCGCAGCATCCCGTAAAACAACGTCTACCCAGCAGTACATGAGCAAACAGTACAAGGAACTGAAAGACGTGCTGAACGAAGCAGAGGTTAGTATTATTTCGGACAGTGTGAAGGTGATTTTCCCCAACAACGTGCTGTTTGCATCGGGCGCCGATCAGCTGAAAGAAGAAATCAAGCCCACTTTCGGCCGCTTTGCGAACGTGCTGAAGAAATACGATAAAACGAAGATCATCGTTACCGGCTATACCGACAACACCGGCAATGAACAGTATAACAATGCGCTCTCCGAAAAACGCGCTGTCAACGGGAAAGCACTCCTGGTGGAAAACGGCGTGGCGGCAGACCGGATGTTTACCTGGGGCTTCGGCCAGCGGGTGCCCGTCGCTTCCAACGATACCGAAGAAGGCCGAGCGAAGAACCGCCGCGTGGAGTTCGTGATTTTATACGATGTGAAACATTGATCATAAATAATTAATGAGCCGGTTGTTCCGCCCAAAGGAGCAACCGGCTTTTTTTTGTCTGTTATCCTGGCTCCTGACACAGGGTTGTCATGCTCCCTCCTCACCTTTACCGCCAATCAATAAATTATAAAAATGAGCATTCAACACCACCCCGCATTTAACCTCATCGGCATCGCTGTCAGAACTACCAACGAAAACGGCCAGGCGGCCACCGATATTCCCGCATTGTGGGGAAGGTTTATGGCAGAAGGTATCCTGCAGCAAATCCCCGGCAGGATTGACGATACCATTTACTGCCTGTACACCGGCTACGAAAAAGATCACACACGGCCTTACACCACCCTTCTCGGATGCCGGGTGGCCAACCTGGAGCACATCCCCGAAGGCATGACGGGTAAAAGCATCGAAGGTGCGGCATATGAAAAATTCGTGGCCAAGGGGGATCCGATGAAAGGCTCCGTATACAATGAATGGCTGAAGATCTGGAGTGCGGATATACCGAGAACTTTCATCGCCGATTTCGAAGTATACGGCCCAAAATCCCAACAGCCCGATGCCGAAGTGGATATATTCTTAGGGGTGAAATTCTGACCCGGATAAAGGCCTGCAGCATGTGCGGGCCTTTATTCTTTCCGCGCGCAATCCTCCGCATTTCTCACACGCTCCGATATACGGCGACGGCTTTAACATTCCTTTGGGTAAAATTCAAAAATCGTCCACCATTTACAGTAATCTGTCCAATCGCTGACAAAAGAACACGGCTTAATTTTATCCCCATAAAACAAAGGCCATGACAAACTGGACAATCGATGAATCACACAGCGAAATAGGCTTCAAGGTAAAACACCTGATGATCACGAACGTAAGCGGCTACTTCGCCCGCTTTACCGGCAGCATACAAACCGCCACCGACGATTTCGAGGATGCGGACATCACGTTTGAAGTAGCTGCGGACAGCATCAATACCCAAAACTATCAACGTGACCAGCACCTTAAAACCGCCGAGTTTTTCGATACGGTGCAATACCCGAAAATCAACTTCGTTTCCAAAAAAGTGAAGAAGATCACAGACGATGCGTACAAACTGCTCGGCGACCTGACCATCAAGGGCCAGACCCACCCCATCGAGCTGGACGTAACCCGCAACGGCAGCGCTGTGGACCATTACGGCAATGAAAAAGTGGGCTTCGCCCTCCGCGGCCGGCTGCACCGCGCCGATTATGGCCTTCGCTGGAACGCCTTCACGGAAGGCGGCGGCATTGTGCTGAGTGATGAAGTAAAACTGAACCTCGAAATCCAACTCCTCAAATCTTAACATGATCGAAATAGGTATAGACAGCTTCGCGGCGAAGTTCAGCGAAAGCAACAGCACCGCGGCAGACGACCGGCAGGCCATGCACCAGTTGCTGGAAAGAATCGGGCACGCCGACCGCACCGGCCTCGACGTATTCGGTATCGGCGAACACCACCGCAAGGGTTTCCTCGACTCCGCTCCCGCCCTCATCCTGGCCGCCGCCGCATCGCGCACCCGCAACATCCGGCTCACGAGCGCCGTTACGGTATTGAGCGCGGCAGACCCGGTACGGGTGTTCCAGGAATTCGCGACGCTGGATCTGATTTCAGGTGGACGAACGGAAATGGTGGTGGGGCGCGGTTCTTTCACGGACGCATTTCCATTGTTCGGCTACAACCTATCCGACTACGATGCGCTGTTTACCGAAAAGCTCGACCTGTTGCTGAAAATCCGGGACAACGAATTCGTCACCTGGTCGGGAAAATTCCGGCCGGCCATGAGAAACCAGCCCGTTTATCCAAGGCCGCTGCAACAACCGCTTCCCATCTGGCTGGGTGTTGGCGGCACGCCCCAATCATTCGTACGCGCGGGCGTGCTGGGTTTACCCCTTATGGTCGCCATCATCGGCGGGGAAACACATCGCTTCCGCCCATTGGTAGACCTTTACCGCGAAGCCTGGCTAAAGTCCGGCCATCCGGCGGAAAAGATGTCGGTGGGCTTACATTCCCTGGGCTACGTAGGCCCCACCACGGAAGCTGCCGTCCGTGACTTTTATCCCGGCTATGCCGAAAGCATGACCAAAGTGGGCGAAGAACGCGGCTGGCCCCCCATGACCGAAGAACGCTTCCTGGGCCAGGCCGGCCCGCGCGGGGCATTGATCGTAGGTGGCGTGGACGAGGTGGCAGAGAAGATACTCCGGCACAGTGAGGCGCTGGGTGGCATTTCCCGCCTCACCTTCCAGCTGGACACCGCATCACTGAGCCACGAAAAGCTGATGGAATCCATTGAGCTGATCGGTAAGGTGAAGCAGATCGTGAACGGGTAACACGCGATGCAGGATAGGAGAAAAAGGTGTATCTTATGATGCCAAATATATTTTGCCATGAAACACCTCCTTA
The DNA here is from genome assembly GCF_003813775.1 of Chitinophaga lutea. Lineage (NCBI taxonomy): Bacteria > Pseudomonadati > Bacteroidota > Chitinophagia > Chitinophagales > Chitinophagaceae > Chitinophaga > Chitinophaga lutea. The sequence goes on from NZ_RPDH01000002.1 coordinate 1,107,839, forward strand.
TTACCCTGCTCGCCACATGCCTGTTCACTGCTTCGTATGCACAGACAGAAGACATCGCCGTACTGAAACAACACAATGAAAACTGGATAGGCGCCTATTCTAAGAAAGATACTGCTGCATTAAACAAAATTGTGGCGGACGACCTGGTGATGATCACACCGAATGGGTCGCGGATCGGCAAACAGACGCTACTGGCCAACGTATCCAAAAGTGCATATGTGTCAGCGAAGGTAGACAGCGTTGAAGTGAAGCTATTAGGCAATACCGCCCTGGTCATTGCCAAAGCCAGCTTTGTGACGAATACCGGCGGGAAAGAAACAACCGGCCACACGAGTTATATGGACGTGTATGAAAAACGCAACGGCCGGTGGGTGGCGGTGGGTGCGCATGTTACTTTTTTGGGGCAGCGGTAAAACTGCCCAATGCCGCAAAAAATCAGCCTCCAATTCCCTCCATCCCGTACAACCGCAGGCTCCCCGAGCTATGTACCGCCAGCAGGCCGGCCGGTACAACGATCACATCCCCCACTTCACCGCTGTAATCCAGGATGTCCGCATCACCGGTTACCGGCTTTCCACCCTGATCGTATGCAATGATCTCGTTTCCTTCCAGCAGCAACTCGCCGGTGCAGGCCATCGTAGCCCGGTCTATCAGCAACAGGCGGCCGAAGCGGGTCAGGGAAATGAGCAGCTGATCGTTGAGGAAAAGAACCGTGTAGTCGATGGTATCCTCATCTTCACAGGGGTATTCATTCCGGCCCGCGAATAATGTTTCCTGCGGCAATCCGGCGATGCGCGTTATGGCAGGAAAGGAATATATTTCAATGCCTTCGTCATAATGCGGGGCCATTACGAATGATTGCCCGTCGGGTGAAAAGTTGCCGACGATCCGGTCAAGGCACTGTGTGGCTTCGGCGATATCCAGCCTGCCGTCTTTTTGAATGGTGATGATGAAAAGATGCGCGTCATCCTGACCCGCAGCGGCGTCGATAAAGATGATACCGGGGTCGGGCGTGGCGGTAAACGTATAGCGGTATTCCTGGTCGCCTTCCAGGTCGTAGCGGGCTGCGATGCCAAGTGTTTCCAGGTCGAGCTGCAATAATTTATCGCCGGTGGGCGTGGGAATGATGAACAGCACCCAGCGGCCCGCGAAAAAACAATTGGCACCCATAAACGGCGGCCAGTCGTCGTGCTCATAGGTGAACAGCGTTCCACCGGAGGGCGTCATCAGCCGGAAATTATCTGATTCGGTGATGCCGTACAGTGTACCGTTGGGATGAGCGCTGACATCGGCATATACATAGTTTTTCGACCGAAGGCCGAAATCCTTCGTCCAGAGCACCTCCAGCTGTTCGTCCAGTTTGGACAGCATCGGGCTGCCTTCATATTTGAGCAGGATATTCCCGTTTTCTACCGGGATGACCGCAGCTATTTCCAGGTTAGGCCGTATTTCTTTCTTGATAGCAAGGGGGATTTGCCGGAAGGACATAGCACACATGATTTATACCTTCCCAAGATATAAAAACTTCCCGTTCATGGGGTTGTGGCGATATATTCCCGGCTCTGCCCCACCATCCGGCCTCCTGCTGCTGCCGGCGGCAGCAGGCCCGGCACGCGGTATCCACCGTTGCCTTCTTCCCATTTTTTCTTATTGCCGCCGCCATAATTAACGGAATGGTAATAACACCGCTGCGCATTATCAGCCGCATCCCTGAGACGGTACTTTGGCACGTCCGTCAGTTCGTAAGCGTGATGTGCGGCACATCCCGGGGTGGCGGGGCCCCGGGTGAACCGTCACACGCTATACAATGCATTTTACTCCAGTTTCGCCTTTACGCCCCAGCCGCCGAACGTTTCGGAAACGGCGATCCAGAGCTCGTTCCTTCCCTTTTTCAGATCCAGATAGAGGGCGTCCCAATAACCCACCGTGCCCAGGAAGCGGTAGTCGCGCGACATGAACACATCGTCGCCCGAATACAGCAACCGGTTATTGAGGTACACTTTGGCCCGGTCGGAAAAACCGAAACTCAGTTTTTTGACGCCCGGTTGGTCAGCGTAAATCACCTTCCGCACAAACACGGTGTTACTGTCCTGCGTGATGCCGGTGAGCACCGACAGGTCGGTGATCCCGTTGGCATCTGCCCATAAATGTTTCCAACTGAGCGCTGTGGTATCTTCCGGCCGGAGCTGCATTTTGTTTTGCAGGCTTTTTTCTGTGATCAGGCTGCTGACGGCCCATTCTTTAATGGCGCTCTCGGGCAGGGGCGTCACGGGAGCCGGTTTACTTTTGATGGTCACCGCATCGGAAGGTGTGTATACGACATTACTGTACCATACTGTTTCCGGGTACGGATTGGCCAGGGCGATCATGCCGCCGGTCACTTCCCGCTTCAGTTCGTGGATGAAAAGCACGGGTTTTTCTTCGTTGTCGAAATATACTTCGGCCTGTTTGTCTTTGATCATGAGGCGGACGTGCAGCCAGCGGTCGAACGGCAGCTGCACCGCGTTGTTATAGCCCGGGCCGTAATACAGCTGCCAGCCACCGAGGCCGTTATATACCGGCGTGTACTGCATGGCATCGGGATTGCCGCTCTGGTGCGGGCGCAGGTAATACTCCTCGAAGTTTTTGTCGTCCTGAACCCGGAACTGCACGGCCGGGAAATACCGCGCTTTTTTAAGCGCGATGTCGAATTCAAGGATACCGTTGCGGAAATTGGCGTCGGTCAGCAGCGCCCGGCCTTTTTTCAGCCGGAGCGCCGGCCGGTTGAGGTGGGTTTCTTTCACCGCTTCTTCGCCCTCGATTTTCCAGCGTGGGGAATCGAACGGAACGGCTGTTTGAGCGGTGGCCTGGGCGGATATAAAAAACAGGATGATCAGAAAGCGACACATGCGGAATTGAATTTTAAATGCGTGAAAAATATTACTTTGGATGCGGCATCCACCGAAAGTTATAGCATCCTGCATGTTGGCGGTTGTTCAGAAGGGCTTCAAGTTTATTCAAAGTTGTTCACGCCATATTTAACTGATTATCAATCATGAACAAGAACGATCTGCAACAGGCCTGTTGTGCGCTGATCGAGCGGAAACTCGGCTGGGGACATAGTGACGACTGGCAGAATCAGGATTTCGAAACGCTGAGTGCGAAAATCTTTGAGGAAACGCAGGTGGTGCTGAGCGTCAGCACGCTCAAAAGAGTTTGGGGTAAAGTGAAATACGACAGCCTGCCTTCCCTCACCACTTTAAACACACTCGCGGTATTTGCCGGGTTTGAAAGCTGGCGGGAATTCCGGCAGCGGCAGTTGCATCAGGATGATGGAGAATTTTCCCACGCACCCGGCAGTGACGACATGGGGCTACCCGAAACCGGTGCGCCTGCCATGCCCATTGATGAATCCCAACCGGCACCTGATGTGTCAGTGGAAAGCGGTGCCGCCACGCGCCCCGTTTCCGAAAAGCGGCCTCCGTCAGATTTCCAGGCAGCGAATGCACACACACATAAAGCTGTCTCACCCCGCACAAAAAAAGCCCATCCCGCCTGGTATCTTGTCCCGGGCATACTGGCCGTACTGATTCTCGCCGGTTGGATGTACAATAACAAAGGGCCTGCCGCGCCCAAAAGCAGTTTCAGTTTCAGCAGCGAGCCCCTCTCGAACGGCATTCCCAATTCGGTGATATTCCGGTACGATGCGGCGGCGGCCGGTGGTGATTCGGTATTCATCCAGCAATCGTGGGACCCGCGGCGGAGGTTTGCCGTGCCCCCTAACGGGCATACCTACACGTCCATGTACTATTACCCCGGTTATTTCAGGGCGAAACTGATCGTCGGCAAAGAAATCGTAAAGGAGCACGACCTGCTCATCCCCTCCGACGGCTGGCTGGCGGCTGCGGATCAAAAACCCGTGCCGGTGTATTTTACGCGGGATGAAGTGAGGAAGGACAGCGCCCTCCGGGTAACGGCGGCACTATTGCAAAACAAAAATATCCCGGTGCAGCCACAGGTGCCTGAAATCCGTATTTATAATATCGGGGACATGAAAGGCCTGCGGAGCGACAACTTTGTTTTTGAAACGGAGCTCAGAAGCGAATACGGCCAAGGCTCGGCCATTTGCCAGAAGGCGGCCGTGCTGATCCACTGCGAAAACTCGATCTTTCTCTTCCCGCTGAGCATACCCGGCTGCGTGGCGGAAATGGGCCTTATGCTGAACGACAAAGCCGTTAGCGCCAAAACCGCCGATCTTTCGGCTTTCGGATGTAATATGAATGAATGGGTGAAACTGCGGTGCGAGGTCCGCGATAAAAAGGTCCGGATCTGGGTGAACCGCAAGCCGGCTTATGCGGATGCGCTTACGAGCGAGGCGAACAACATTGTGGGGGTAAGTTACCGTTTCGAAGGGCCCGGGGCCGTCAATGCCGTTAAACTGGCCCGCCTGGATGGTACGGCTGTTTTGGAGGAAACGTTTGAATAGGAAGAAACTCAATTCTCCGGGGCATCAAAAATGCCTGCAGCAGTTGGCTATACGCCCTCTCATATAAAAATCAGATTAATATAACGTTAAACCGGCATAATCCGGTAAGCGCAATGACGCGCTCCTTCCAGTGCATGGTCGAGCCGCTCGATGGTGCCCCACTCTTTGAAGATTTGCTGGAAAGTCTGCAGTTCTACCTTGCAGATGTCGTGGCAGGCCGTGGCGGCCGCACAAATGGGACAATGGTTCTCGATCATCAAAAATCCTTCACCGTCGGGGCGGTATTCGGCCAGGTAACCGTCGGCGGACCGTAATTCGGCGAATTTACGCACTTTGGCCTCCAGCCCTTCTTCCAGGCGCAGGATATCGTAATACCGCAGCAGAGCTTTGTGTTCCCGGGAAGAAATCACCTGGCCCAGGGCCTCGTCGCCCAGCACGTCGCGGATGGTATTGATCAGCTGTACTGTCAGTTCGGCATGGGTATCGGGAAAACGGCGGTTTCCCCGCTCGGAAAGGCTCCAAACCAGCGAAGGCCGGCCCACCCCCTTGGAAATCGACTCAAATATCACCCAGCCTTCCTCCGCCAGCCGCTGCAATTGCTGACGGGCACCCTCACCGGTAATACCCAGCTCCTGCGCAACAGCAGTAGTCGCCAGCGGCCCTTTTGTTTTGAGCAGCAGCAACATACGGTCTGTAGAGGTAGTATGATATGCTTTATAATTTTCCAAGTTTTTACTTGCTTTATTCGCAAATATCGTAACTTTGTGGGGATTTCAAAGAAAGTATTTATTTACCAGTTTGAAATTCGCGGTAGGCAGTGATTAATTACCGCTTCCAAGGCACTATCTTTGTACCGGCGTAACAAAATTACACAATATAATACGGTATAAAAAGGTCAGCAGTCCATGGAGTGGATTGCTTTTACCCGTAGTGGTACCCAATAATTTGATAGAGAAGTATAATATATTATGAGCGCAGAACAAGACATATTACAGGAACTGGCCGGCCGGGATTATGAGTTCGGGTTCGAGACCGATATCGAAATGGATATCGCGCCTCCGGGGTTGAACGAAGGTATTATCCGTTTCATTTCCGCCAAAAAGAACGAACCGGAATGGCTCCTGGAGTGGCGTTTAAAGGGCTACCAGCTTTTTCAGAAGCTGAGCATGCCTACCTGGCAGAATTTCAAACTGCCGGAAGTGGACTTCCAGGGTGTTTCCTACTATGCCGCACCGAAAAACCAGGTTAAGTACGAAAGCCTCGACGAGGTGGATCCGGAATTGCTCCGCACCTTCGAAAAACTGGGTATCCCCCTGGAAGAGCAGAAAATGCTCTCCGGCGTGGCGGTAGACGCGGTATTCGACAGCGTATCGGTGGCTACCACCTTCAAAAAGCAGCTGAACGACCTGGGTATCATCTTCTGCTCCTTCTCCGAAGCGGTACAGGAACATCCTGAGCTGCTCCGCAAATACCTCGGTACCGTGGTACCGCAATCAGACAACATTTATGCCGCCCTGAACTGCGCAGTTTTTTCAGACGGCTCCTTTGTATACATTCCGAAGGGCGTACGCTGCCCGATGGAGCTTTCCACCTACTTCCGCATCAACGCCAAAAACACCGGCCAGTTCGAGCGCACGCTCATCGTGGCCGATGAAGGCAGTTATGTAAGTTACCTGGAAGGCTGTACCGCTCCCATGCGAGACGAAAACCAGCTCCACGCAGCAGTGGTGGAACTGATCGCGCTGGACAACGCGGAGATCAAATACTCCACCGTTCAGAACTGGTACCCCGGCGACAAGGACGGCAAAGGCGGTATCTACAACTTCGTGACCAAACGCGGGATCTGTAAAGGCAAAAACTCTAAAATATCATGGACGCAGGTGGAAACCGGCTCCGCCATCACCTGGAAATACCCCGGCGTTATTCTGCAGGGCGACAATTCCATTGGTGAGTTCTATTCCGTAGCCGTGACCTCCAAAAGGCAGGTGGCGGATACGGGTACCAAAATGGTGCACATCGGTAAAAACACCCGCAGCCGCATCATTTCCAAGGGTATTTCCGCCGTGCACGGTCAGAATACCTACCGTGGCCTGGTGAAGGTAGGTCCAAACGCCACCAATGCCCGTAACTTTACGCAGTGCGACTCGTTGCTGATCGGTGACCGTTGCGGTGCGCATACGTTCCCTTACATCGAGTCCCGGAACAATACAGCGATGGTAGAACACGAGGCCACCACCTCCAAAATCGGGGAAGACCAGGTGTTTTATCTCAACCAGAGAGGTATAGACAGCGAACAGGCAGTGAACATGATCGTGAACGGATACGCAAAAGAAGTTTTAAACCAGCTGCCCATGGAATTTGCCGTGGAAGCGCAAAAATTATTGTCCATTACCCTGGAAGGTAGTGTGGGATAACAATTAATACCAAAGAGATGCTCAATATTAAAAACCTGCATGCAGCAGTAGAAGGAAATGCTATTCTGAAAGGCATTAATCTGAATGTAAAAGCGGGCGAAGTACACGCCATCATGGGGCCCAACGGTTCCGGTAAAAGTTCCCTGGCCTCTGTGCTGGCCGGTCGTGAAGCGTATGAAGTAACTGAAGGTTCTGTAGAGTTCGAAGGTAAAGACCTGCTCGATATGAGCCCCGAAGTGCGCGCCCGCGAAGGTTTATTCCTCGCCTTCCAGTACCCGGTAGAAATACCCGGTGTTTCGAACATCAACTTCCTCAAAACCGCAGTGAACGAAATCCGCGCCTACCACGGCCAGCCGCCGATGCAGGCCAAAGCGTTCCTCGATATGCTGAAGTCCAAGCAGAAACTGATGGAATTCGACGCCAACCTGATGAACCGCTCCCTCAACGAAGGTTTCTCCGGTGGTGAAAAGAAAAGAAACGACATCTTCCAGATGGCCATGCTGGAACCCAAACTGGCCATCATGGATGAAACCGATTCCGGGCTCGACATCGACGCCCTCCGTATTGTTTCCGCCGGCGTCAACAAACTCCGCAGCAAAGACAATGCTTTCGTCATCATCACCCACTACCAGCGTTTGCTGGAATACATCGTTCCGGATTTTGTACACGTACTCTATAACGGCCGCATCGTAAAATCAGGTACCAAAGAACTGGCGCTGGAGCTCGAAGAAAAAGGCTACGACTGGCTGAAAGAAGACATCCGTTTAGAAGAACCCGTACAATAGATCATGACCACTATCACTAACAATACTACATCTTTATACGATTCGCTGCCCGCGCAGTTCAGCACCCTTGCTAACGGTGCGCAGTTTCCCGAAGCCCGGAAGGCGGCGTTCGCCCAGTTCCAGGCCCTCGGCGGGTTTCCGACGGTAAAAACGGAAGACTGGAAATACACCAACGTGATTCCCTTCTTCCGTAACCTGCAGACCCTGGAGCTCCCCCAACCCATCGCCATCAGTGCGGAAGAGCTGGAAGCCACCGAACTGCTGCTGCCGGACACTTACCGCATCGTACTGCTCAACGGCGAACTGCAACCACAGCTGTCCGACCTGCCGCCCGCCAAACAGGCCACTGTCCTGAAACTGAGCGAAGCCGGCAACGAACCCGCTTTTACAGCACACTTCAATAAAAGTAAAAAGCTGAACGAACACCACTTCGCCCAGCTCAATACCGCCTTTTTCACCAACGGCCTCTTTATTGAAGTAAAAGCCAAAGCACAGCTCGAAAAGCCCATCCACATCATCCACCTGTACCACAATACCAGCAGCCTGCTGCTAAACCCGCGCCATCTCTGGATAGCGCAGGAAGGTGCTGCCGTGCAGATCATCGAATCCGCCGCTGGCATCGGCCAGGCCGGCGCCATCGTGGTGAACAGTGTGATTGAGGCGGTTACTGCTGAACGCGCGCAGATGAGCCACTACCAGCTGCAAACAGGCGGCAACCAGCTGCGTTTCATCAACCAGACGCTGGTACAGCAACTGGGCAAAAGCCTTTACAACAACTACACGTTCACCCTGTCCGAATCCGAACTGGTGAGGAACAACCTCAACATTTCGCTCGACGATGAACGCACCGAAACGCACCTTTACGGCTTCTACATCGCTACCGGCAACCAGCTGGTAGACAATCATACCAGCGTAGACCACCGCATGCCCAACTGCGAAAGCAACGAGCTGTACCGGGGTGTACTGATGGACAAAGCCACCGGTGTTTTCAACGGTAAAATATACGTGCACGAAGACGCGCAGAAAACGAACGCTTTCCAGCAGAACAATAACCTGGTGATCAGTCCCGAAGCGAACATTTACACCAAACCGCAGCTCGAGATTTTTGCGGACGATGTAAAATGCAGCCACGGCACCACCATCGGCCAGGTGAGCGACGACGCGCTGTTCTACCTGAAAGCCCGCGGTATCGGCGATGCACAGGCCCGCAGCATGCTGGTGAAAGCATTCGCCTTCGATATTACCGCACAGGTCAAAATTCCAGCCGTGCGCAAACAGGTGGAGCAGATCGCTACCCGCTACCTGAGCGCCGCGGTTAACAACTAAACCGCATAACCATGGAAACCGCCACCGCTAAGAATACGATATGGCCGGATGTGGAAAAGATCAGGAACGAGTTCCCGATTCTCCAGCAATCCATTAACGGCAACCCGCTGGTGTACCTCGACAACGGGGCCACCACGCAGAAGCCCGTGCAGGTCATCCGCGCCATGCAGGAATACTACACCGGCTATAACAGCAACGTGCACCGCGGTGTGCATACCCTCAGCCAGAAAGCAACGTCGGCCTACGAAGCAGCCCGCCACCAGGTGGCCGCTTTCATCGGTGCGCACCATCACGAAGTGGTGTTCACCAAAGGCACCACCGACGCCATCAACCTGGTGGCCGCCGGTTTCCGCAAGGAGTTTTTGCATGAAGGCGACGAGGTGATCATCTCGGGCATGGAGCACCACTCCAACATCGTGCCCTGGCAGCTGGCCTGTGAAGAGAAAAAGGCGCACCTGAAAGTGATCCCCGTGACCGATAACGGTGAGCTGGACATGAATGCCTATGCGTCGATGCTCGGCCCCCGCGTAAAAATTGTGTCCGTTACCTGGATATCCAATACACTGGGCACCATCAACCCGGTGAAAGACATCATCAACATGGCCCACGCCGCCGGCATCCCCGTGCTGCTCGACGCCGCGCAGGCCATCGCCCATACGCCTATCAAGGTGCATGAGCTGAATGTCGACTTCCTCGCCCTTTCTTCGCACAAGGTGTACGGCCCCACCGGCATCGGCATCCTGTACGGCAAAGAAAGCTGGCTCCAGAAGCTGCCTCCTTACCAGGGCGGTGGCGACATGATCAAACATGTCACTTTCGAAAAAACGACCTATGCGGAGCCCCCGCTGAAGTTCGAGGCCGGCACCCCCGCCATTTGCGAGGCCATCGGTTTCGGTGCGGCCGTTGCTTATGTAACGCAGCTGGGCATCCATAAAATACAGGCGTATGAGCACCAGCTCACCGAATACGCCATCGCACAGCTCAAAACCATCCCGGAACTGCGGCTGATCGGCGAGGCCAAACACCGCGCCGGCGCTATCTCTTTCCTGGTAGGCCAGCATCACCCCTCCGATGTGGGCGTGCTGCTCGACCAGCAGGGCATTGCCGTACGAACCGGCCACCACTGTACCCAGCCGCTGATGGACCGCTTCGAGTGCCCCGGCACCGTGAGAGCTTCCCTGGCGCTGTACAACACTACGGCCGATATCGACCGCCTCGTGGAAGGTGTGCGAAAAGCCGTAACTTTGCTGGGATAAACAAACGACGCGAACAATGACCATTAAAGAGCAACAGGATAATATCATCGCTGATTTTGAGGTGTTTGGCGACTGGATGGAGAAATACGAGTACATCATTCAGCTGGGGAAAGACCTGCCGCTCATCGACCCGAAATATAAGACGGACGACAATCTTATCCGCGGATGCCAGAGCAAGGTATGGCTGCATGCGGAAATGCAGGGCGATAAACTGGTATTTACGGCCGACAGCGACGCGGTGATCACCAAGGGCCTCGTAGGCCTCGTGATACAGGTGCTGAGCCACCAGACGCCGAAAGACATCGCCAACGCCGACATCTATTTCATCGACGCCATCGGCCTCACCAGCCATCTATCCCCCACCCGTTCCAACGGCCTGCTCTCCATGCTCAAACAAATCAAGCTGTATGCCATCGGGTACCAGGCCAAATCGATCCAACAAAACTAGCTGAACATGGAAACAACACTCAGAGACCAGGTGGAAGAAGCATTACGCACGGTGCACGACCCGGAAATACCGGTGAACATCTACGACCTGGGCCTGGTATATAAGATCGAGATCGGCGAGAACAACAACGTGCTCGTGATCATGACCCTCACCGCCCCCGGTTGCCCCGTAGCCGGCAGCATCATGGAAGAAGTAAACAACAAGATACTGGCCATCCCCGGCGTGGGCGGCGCAGACGTACGGCTCACCTTCGACCCGCCATGGACGCGCGACATGATGAGCGAAGAAGCTAAACTCGAATTAGGATTTCTTTAATACACAAAGGCGCTTCAACGGCGCCTTTTATTTTTCAGATATGGCAGAAGATTTAACCATCGCAAAAGGCACCAAAGCCGAACAATACACCACCCTGCTCCCGCAGATCAAAGCCCTCATCACGGGCGAGCCCGACCAGACGGCCAACCTCGCCAACATCACCGCCGCGCTCAAGGAACAGTTCGGCTGGCTGTGGGTAGGCTTTTACCTCGTTAAAAACAACGAACTGGTGCTGGCGCCCTTTCAGGGCCCGGTAGCGTGTACCCGCATCCGTTACGGCAAAGGCGTGTGCGGCACAGCCTGGCAGCAGGCCAAAACCCTCATCGTGCCCGATGTGGAGGCCTTCCCCGGCCACATCGCCTGCAGCAGCCTCTCCCGTTCCGAAATCGTGGTGCCGGTGTTTAAAAACGGCGAAGTGATCGGCGTGCTGGATGTAGATAGCGTGGACCTGGATACCTTCGATGAGACCGATCAGCGGTTCCTGGAGGAGATCGTGTCGTGGATCGAATAAACAGCGCAGTCACATAAAAAAAGGCGCGGGCATGCACCCGCACCTTTGTCTAAACCTTACCATTTATTATTATTCCCCGAAAATCTCCTTCAGTTTTTCGTCGACCGATTTATCACCGTCCTCGCCGGCGCCTATGATCTTATAAAGTATCTTACCTTCCTTGTCGAGCAGGAATTTGGTGGGGAAACCCGTCACCCCGTATTTCTGCACCAGGTCGAAATCTTCTTTGCCGTAGTTGTTCATCACATGCAGCCAGTTGATCCCATCGTCCTGCACGGCCTTTTTCCAGGCGGCTTCGCATTTGGCGAGATCAGCCTGTTTTTCTTCCGAGATACCCACGATTTCGAGACCCTTCGCGGCGTATTTCTCGTACACCTTTTTCAGGTGCGGATGGCTTTGGCGGCAGGGCCCGCACCAGCTGCCCCAGAAGTCGAGCAATACGTATTTGCCTTTCAGGGAAGCGAGGCTGAAGTTGTTGCCGTTGATGTCTTTTTTAGTGAAGTTGATCGCCGTTTGCCCCAGCGCGGTGGCTTTTGTGCTTTCAATCTTGCCTGCCACTATTTTCCCGTATTGGGAGCTTTTGTAGGTAGCGGCCAGTTTTTGATAAGCCTGCTCATACTCAGCAAGGCTGTAGTTTTCATACAACTGGCTGAGCAGGTACATGCTGATGAAAGAGCCGGGATGCCGGCTGATGTAATCTTTCCGTAACTGCATACGCTCCTGGTCGATCGCTGTAAGTTGCCCGCGAATAGCGCGCATAGCGGCGGTATCCGACCGTTTGATGCCTGCGGATGTTTTCTGCAGTTCCCAGCGTTTTTTGACCAGCGGGTTTTCTTTGGCCTTCAGCCGCGCCAGTTCTTCATTTAATTTGCCACCTTTCACCGAAGCCATGAACCCTTCCGACGCATCGCCGGTAATGGTAATCGCGTCGTTGGTGAGCACAAACTCCAGTCCCGGCCCCGGTATGAACATGCCTCCTTTTACGACCTCATGTTTGGCGGAAGGATGGCTGGAATACATATAGGCAACCACGGGACCGCTGACCTTCCCTGCGAACCGGAAATGGTCTGCACTCACCACCTGTGGCGTATCCGACTGGCGGCCGGTGGGCGTCTGGTGCATCACGGTCAGTTTATAGCTGCCCTGGCCTTTGATGTGCGCGTCTATCGTATATCCCTGTTGCGCAAAAGCCGGCATGCACGATGCTGCGGCTGCAACTAAACCCAGTAATTTTTTCATCCGTAATTATTTAGGAACAGGCCCCGTATCTTTTTCCCGGCGCCTGTTCCAGGTCAATCAATGTTTATCGGCTTACATCGCCATGGCAGGAATCACCTTTCTTTCACCGGCAGGTTTCGCCGTGGTGCCTTTTTCCATGATGGCCTTGATTTCAGCTTCCGTTCCGGGGCCGTAGCCGGTGTGCTTCGACACGATCTTACCCTGCGGGTCTACCACGTACAGGGTGGGAATACCGCTGAACTGGAACTGCTCCATGGTTTTATCCTTGTCGTCGCTCAGCAGCTGTTTCCATGGCATCTTTTCATCTTCCATGGCTTTTCTCCAGGCTTTTTTATCGGTGTCGATCGATACGCTCACCACGTCAAATCCCTTGTCTTTATACTGCGCATACAGCTCCTTCACTTTCGGGATGGCCTGGCGGCAGGGGCCGCACCAGCTGGCCCAGAAGTCGATCAGCAGGTATTTGCCTTTGTATTGTTCGAGGCCCTGTACCTGGCCCAGCTCGTCGGGATAAGAAATAGTGGGCACAGGCTGGCCGGGTTGCAGCTTCATCGCCTGTGCCTTATTTTTCAGAATGGTGGCTTTCATGTCTTTCGCCTCGGTGAGCCAGGGATACTTTTTAATCAGGTTATCCAGCTTGGTCAACGCTTCGGCATATTTTTCCTTGCTCTCGGTGCCGGCCATGGAACGCAGCGCGTAAATCAATACCGGCCTGTCTTCATAGATCTTCATCAGCACCTCCTGCCGCTGTGCGGCATCTTCGCGCAAAGGGTTGTAGCGCTTGCGGGTAGCCAGATAGCTGGCCCAGGCAGAGTCTCCGCCTTTTTCCTTGTGCTGTTTGGCGAAATATTCCTCATTGTACTCTTCTATCATCCGGAGGTAACCATTGGTACCATTCAGTTCCATCTGGTTAATGAAGTTGTTGTCTGAAGAACCTTCCACGAAATAAAAATGCGGGATCTTCATCTTCATTTTAGCGGTATCGTAACCGCGTGAGCTGATTTTCACATCGGCATCGCTCCAGAAAGAGATATGGTCCCAATACATGATGTTCAGCTTGTAAATACCGGGATGGTCCTGTTTGATCTTGAACGTGTAGGTGAGATCGTCACCCAGCACGGTGGAATCCACCACTACCGGTTTGCCGGTGCCCATGTCGCGGGACAGCCAGATCTTGTTGGGTTGACCGGGGGGTACGGCGAATTTCACCTTTCCCTGTACCGTAATCTGTTTTGGCAAAGCCGTTTTCTGCGCCTGCAGCGCTACCGGGCTCATCAGCGCCAGCAGCAGGGCCGGCTTCATAATCGTATTCATCATTGTGGTTCAGATTTTTAATAGTCTTTGTTCTGTCGAATATTCGGGTTCAATGTGAGCATTCTGTCGGGCACGGGCATCAGCACATGGCCGGCGGGCTGGCGCAGCCCGGTGAGATAAGGCACCGCTTTTCCGAAGCGGCGCATGTCGTTCCAGCGCATGCGCTCCCCGGTAAACTCCCTTCTTCTCTCCTGTTCGATCTCGTTCAGGAAATCCTGCGGGGTAGCGAACTGGCTGTTTAACCGCGTGCTGGCGCCGCGTTTGCTGCGCAGGGCGTTATAGGCGGTGACGTCTACCGCGCCTGCCCTGGCCGCTGCTTCCGCCACGATCAGGTAGGCCTCGCTGTACCGGCAAACGGGATAGGCCGGCGTGATTTCCATCGGGAACTTCATCAGGTAATACACCTCGTTCACGAGGTTAGGCGCCTTCTTTTTCAGGTAAGCGGTTTTGCGGACGTCGCCATCTTCATAACTCTTTACCATGTTGGAATCTATCCAGGTATTGCCGCTGCCCGCCTGGCCGGTACCGCCGGGGCCATACGCATTCGGCAGGCCATAGGCATTACTGCCGCTGGTAGACGTTTCCCCGATGGCATAGACCATTTCCCTGGAACTGGTATTGTACTTGAACATATCGGCATACTTGCCCGCTTCCAGCGTGAATTTCCCGGAGGCGATCACGGCTTCGGCAAGTTGTTTCGCGTCGGCGTGTTTGCCGGTATTCAGGTACAGCCGCGCCAACAGCAACTGCGCGGCCTGTTTGCTGGCCACCAGCGTTTTACCGGCGAAGTCGGGCAGGTAACCGATGGCCTTGTTCAGGTCGGCGATGATCAGCGCTTCCACCTCCGCCACCGGCTTGCGTTCCGGCAGCGATAAGGGGTTTTCGCCACCGAGCATGATACCTACGTCACCGAACTGATCGCTCAGCAGCATGTAGGCATACGCCCGCAGCAGGTAAGCTTCTCCCACTGCCGGACGTATGGCATCGTCGAGGTTCTTTTCGCCGAAATTGATGGCGCTGTTGGCATTGGCGATGCACTGATAGGGATATCGATAGGCAAATGTGAGGGTATTGTCGGTCACGGGGATGTTGCAGGCTTCGTAACCGGCCAGGCCGAGCGTCTGTACGTCGTCAGACATCACGTCCGGCAGCACGAAGTACCCGTAAAATGCATTGTTGGTCAGCCCCAGCTTGGCGCCGTTCACCAGCAGCGGCAGGTTGTTTTTGGTCACCTGGTCCGGCGCGATCTGTGTGTCCGGATACACGTCCAGCTTGTTGCTGCAGGCAGACAGGGCGATAAAAGCGGCGATATGATAAATGAAATATTTTTTCATGGTCGGTGTTGTTTAGAATGATACATCAATGCCTAATACCATCGCACGCGGATTGGGCAGGTTGCTCGATACGATGCCGCTGTTCGCAGCCGCTTCGGGATCAAAGCCAATGTATTTCGTGAGCGTAAATACGTTTTGCGTGGAAGCGTAGAGCCGGGCTTTGTTCATCCCGGCCTTTTTCACCAGCTTGCTGGGCACATCATACGCCAGCATCAGGTTCCGGAGGCGGAAATAAGAGGCGTCGTAGATGTATTGGGTGCTGGGGCGGTAGTTCCAGTCGGTGGTTTTACCGGAACCGTGCGCGCCCACCACGGCCCTCGGCACGTCGGTCACGTCGCCCGGCTTGCGCCAGCGGCTGGTCACGATGTTGAACTTGTTGGGCATCACCCCGAAGAAGTCCATATCATAATTGCGGAGCGTCTGTTCGTAGTAGTCGTACACTTTCGAGCCGGCATTGAAATTGAACAGCGCTTCGAGCGTGAAATTCTTATAGCCGATGTTGAAGTTGAAACCGCCTACGAATGTGGGCAGGGCAATGGGAACGGTCACGTAATCCCTGGTGTTGATCACTCCGTCTTTATTGATATCCTGGTACACAAGATCGCCGGTTTGCGGATCCACGCCCAGCGACTGGTACACTTCCACCGAACCTACCGGCTGGCCCACTTTCACCTTGGAGCCCGGCCCGCCGAAAATGAAGGTGCCGAAGTTGATCACGGAATCGGAGAGCGACATCACCTTGTTGCGGTTGAAGTTCAGGTTGGTTTCCACCTTCCACTGCAGCGCCGCATTGGACCGGCTGCCGTAACTGAGCTCGATGTCGACCCCGCGGTTGCGGATATCCCCGACGTTGAAAGGAATGCTCTGCGCCCCGAATTCCCAGGGAATGAAACGGCTGCTGAGCAGGCCTTCGGAGATTTTGTTGTAATAATCCACCGTCAGGTTCAGGCGGTTGGCGAACATCGCCACATCAATCCCTGCATCTACCTGGCGGGTCTGTTCCCAGCGCACGGCGGGGTTGCTGACGATGTCGCGGAGCTTGAGCGCCGGCTCGCCGAGGTAAGAGGTGGCCTGCATCAGGTCGAACGCGCCGTAGGTGGCCAGCGGGCGGATGTTGCCGCTCAGGCCGTAACTGGCGCGGAGCTTCAGCTGCTGCACCCAGTTGAGCGCCTGCAGAAAATCTTCGCGCGACATATCCCAGCCTGCAGACACCGACGGGAACCAGCTATACCGGTTGCCCCTCGCCAGTTTGGACGAACCGTCCGTACGGATGCTCGCATTGAGCATGTATTTGCCGTCCCAGTCGAGCCCCATCCTCCCGAAATACGCTTCGGAAGTTTCGGTGGAGTTGCCGTTCAGTGAGGCGATGGCGGCTACGCTCCCGTATGCCGCAGCGGCAGCGCCGCCGGTGATGCCTTCTACTTTGGGGAAGCCGTTCAGGTCGTACCCGAACGCCGACTGATCGATGCTGTAAAAAGCGTAACCCGCCGTAGCGTTGATACCGAGTTTTTTCCAGCGGTTGTTGTAGGTGAAATAGTTGTCCCAGTTATAGGAAAGATTATCGCTGCCGGAGGTTTTCAGGTAACCTTTGTTGAAGGCGCCGAGGTAACCATAAGCCGACTGGAAATCGGTGTTATTGGTATTGTATTTATTCAGCGAAAACGCGGACCTGAACTGCAAGGTACGATGCAGCTGGAGCTCCGCGGCGAGGTTGCCGAAGTAAGTGAGCGTTTTGCGTTTGTTGCGGTTTTCGCGCATATCCCCGAGCGGGTTCTGCTGGCGGCCCACGTAATACCCAAGAGAGCCGTCGGGCAGGATGATGGGTTCTTCCGGCGTGTCGGGCCGGGCGTTGAAGGCGCTCACGATGGGATAGGAATTGTTTTTATTCACCCCCTGGGAAATATTCAGGTTGCCGGAGAGTTTCAACCAGTGGTTCACCTGCTGGGTGATGTCTACCTTCCCCGTATATCTTTCGAAGCGGCCGGTGCCGATGGTGGCGTCTTCCTGGTAGCGGCCGAGCGACATATAATAATTGTTCTTCTCCCCACCCCCGCTCATGCTGGCCTGAATGTTGTTCACCGGTGCTCTTTTGTTTTTCACCTTGTCTATCCAGTCGATGCTGCGGTTCTCCATTTTAAGCGCGTCTACCTGGCTTTTCAGGCGGGTGGCTTCGCTCTGCAGCTGGCTGATTTGCGTGGGGGTGAGACTGCCCGGGTTGGCCAGGGTTGTTTCGATGTCTTTGAGGCGATTGTTGCGCGCTTCTTTGAACACTTCTTCATATTCCGGCGTGGTAAGCATCCGGCGGCTGGTAGGCGCGTTGTTGAAACCGGTGTAGGCGTTCACCGCGAAAGCGGGTTTGCTGTTCTGTTTGCCTTTTTTGGTGGTGATGATGATCACCCCCGTGGAGCCGCGTGCGCCGTAGATGGCGGCGGACGCTGCGTCTTTCAATACTTCTACCGATTCAACGTCCTGCGGGTTGATGGCGTTCAGGGCGATGGCGTTGCCTTCTACCACCAGGCCATCGATCACCAGCAGCGGGTTCGCATCCTGTGCGCGGGCGGATTGTACGCCGCGGATGAGGATGTTCGGCTGGTTGCCGGGGCTGCCGGAGCTGCTGGCCACCATCACACCGGCTACTCGGCCCTGGAGTGCCTTGCCGATGTCGCTCACGATATTGTTTTCCGGCGCCAGTTTTTTACTGCTCACCGAGGAAATACTGTTGGTCACATTGCGGCGCTGCAGTGTGCCGTACCCCACTACCACCGTCGATTGAAGGGCCAGCGGGCTGACTTTCAGCATGATGGGCTTCGTGACGAGGGTGGCCGCCGTCATTACAATGGGCTCGAACCCGATGGAGGAAATGCGCACCTGCGCGCCGGCCGGCACTCTCAGTTCGAATTCCCCTTTGGCGTTGGTCATCACGCCACCCGTGCCGTTAATGACTTTGATCGTGGCGCCGGGAATGGGCGCCTGTGTAACCGAGTCGCGTACAGTTCCCCTGATCACCTGTTGGGCCATGGCGCCCACACTCATCATACAGGCCAGGGATAATAATAAAAGTTGCCTCATACTTTAAGATTTGGTTGGTTGTTGGATGGTTGGTTCCTGATTTAGGTTATCGCCCCGGATGAATTCGCTGCCGTGATATAAAACAGATCTCATGAATGACCACAAAATACAGCGCGCCGAATACCGCGACCTGAAAACTGGACATACCGGCATTCCGCAGGGACGTACCGCCCGTGCGGAAGGACGAAAAAAAATGGCCCAAAATGCCCGCGGATGCTGTATCTTAGGGCGGTTATGACAGACCGCGGACCATACCGTTATTGTGCGCACCTGGCCATCTGGATGGCCCTGGTGATGCTCTACATTTTCCCCTCCCTGCGGGTGAACTGGAACAGTGCGTTCGGGATGAAATGGATACTGATCCGCTATGCCGTCTACGGTTTTATCAACTTCCACCTGTTTTACCTGCTGGTGTTCGCGGCGATGCCCCTGCACCGGAGAAAACAACACGGCAAAGCCGTTGCCGCAGTGTCGGGCCTCGTTATTGCCTTCTGCCTGATCAAATACGGCGTCGGGAATATCTTCCCCGATGAAGTGCTGCAAAAGGCTGTCGCGCTGATCGGCCTGAAGAAAACCTATTTCACTTTCTTCGGCTATTTCCGGCTATGCCTGCAAACCGGCCTCGCGGTTACCGCCGTGGCCTATGCGTATTATATATTCCTCAGCTGGCGCAGCAGCGACCAGAAAAGCCGCCTGCTGCAAAAGGCCGCCACAGACGCCTTCAGGCAGTACGAGCGCATGCGGTTTTCTTCCGTGCTGCTCCTGCGCAAGCTCCGCGCACTGGAAACCATGCTGCAGGATGAAAATAAACGGGACAAGGAAGGCGTAGCCGCCATTCTCCAGCTGTCGGACCTGCTGCGGTATATGCTGTACGACAAAGCCGCCCAGCAGGAAAAGGCGCCCCTGGAAAAAGAACTGCAATACTATACCACGTACGTGCAGCTGCACAACCAGCTGTTCCCCCAACAAACCGTACAGCTTCATATTGAAGGCGACCCGCAGGGTTTGTACATCGAGCCCCTGCTGCTGCAAACCGCTACTGAAAAGTTGCTGCAGGAGCAGAACGAAGCGGCGCCCGTAACGCTCCGCCTGCAGATCGCACCCGACAATCTCGCCCTCTCCCTGCCCCGGCAGGGCAGCAGCCAGTGGCAACGTATATGGGCCGCATGGAAAGGCTACCAGGCGATGTACCGTTTCAAAACCCCTTTATATGCAGAAGCGGTTTGACATGCGGCGCACCCTCACTGAATTTTTTGTGCTGCTGGTGATATGGATGGTGCTGATGTACGGGATGAGCCTGTTAACGACCACCGCGAAACTGACGCCGGCCGTGCTGCGCTCCATGCACATTCACCAGGGCGTTTTCGGTTTTTTGAATTTCCTGCTTTTTTACACCGCCACCCGGTGGCCCCTTCCGCAGTTCCTCCAACATCGCCGCTGGCCGGTGCTGATCGGCGGATTATTGCTGCTCATGGCTGCGGGCATCTGCGTGAAATATTTCATTGCCGGTACTTTCTTCGCGGAAGACATCCTGCTGCAGGGCAAACGGAATGTGGTGCGGATATACAGCACCTTCCCCAGGTATGCCGAAAGAACGGCCTGGACGAATGCATTTGTGCTGATCGCCGCCGCCGCGTATGTGCTGTTTTTCAGCTGGCTGCAGGAAGACAAACGCCGCCAGCAGCTGTTGCAACAAAAGCAGGAAGCCGATTTCGCTTTCCTGAAGATGCAGCTGAACACGCACTTTCTCATGAACAGCCTGAACAGCATCTACTCGCTGGCGCTGGTGCGCTCCGCCGAAGTGGTGAACGCCACCCGCACACTTACCGACATCCTGGAATACATGGTGGCGCAGCCCGCCGTGACCAGTTACCGCAGCAAGCTGGCGGATGAGATCAGGTACCTGGAAGACTTTATCGCCATGCAGCGCCTGCGCACCGGTTGTGCCGACTGCGTGCAGCTAGTGGTGTCCGGCGAGGTGGGCGACCATGAAATAGCGCCCCTGCTGCTGGTGCCATTCGTGGAAAACGCCTTCAAGCACGGCATCGCCAACCAGCCCGCCAAACCCGTCCGCATCACGCTGCATTGCGGCCCGGAACTGCTGGAATTCAGTGTGCATAATGCCAAAGCGGTGCAACGGAAAGACAAAACAGGCGGCATCGGCCTGCACAACGTGCGCAAGCGTCTCGACCTCATCTACGAAGGCGGCTATGCCCTCGCCGTGCAGGAGACGGAACAGGATTATTATTGTAATTTGCAGATACGCTGGTAAATAGGGTGCTTATGGCCATTCAATGTATTGTAGTAGACGACGAGCCGCTGTCCATCCAGGTGATCACGGAGTTCATCCGCAAAACGCCGGAACTGGAACTGCTGCAGAGTTTTTCCAACCCTTTGCAGGCGCTCGCGTTCCTGAAGCAGGAACCGCAGGTAGGCCTCATTTTCCTCGACATACAGATGCCGGAGCTCACCGGCATCGAATTCATGCAGATCAGGCAGGGCGCGGCCGATATCATCATCGTATCCGCGTACGACGAATACGCCCTCGACGGTTTCCAGTACGATGCCACCGACTACCTGCTCAAACCTGTTTCCTTCGAGCGTTTCGCCAAAGCGGTACAGAAAGTGCTGCAGAAAAACACACAGAAAGAAGCCGCTCCCACAGCGGCCTTACACAACGAATTCATCTTCATCCGCACAGACAAACGGATCGTACGGGTCAACCTCGGCGATATCCTCTACCTGGAAGCCCTCCGCAACTACGTGGCCATCCAGACGCGCACCCAGAAAATACTCACCCTGCAAAACCTCCGCAGCTTCGAGGAGATCTTATCGCCGCAGCGTTTCGTGCGCGTGCATAAATCGTTCATCGTGGCGATCGACAAGATAGACAGCGTGGAAAGGCAGCGCATCTTCACCGGCCCGCATACGGTGCCCATCGGCGACACTTACGTCAAACAGTTTTACGAAGCCATCCGCATGGGTTAAAACAAAAAGGCTGTCCCGTCGGGAACAGCCTCGTTGTAATGCGGTATACGGTGCTTAAACGCCCTGTTTCCAGGTGTTATTGGTACTGTTCACATCAGGCAGGCGTTTGTCGGGGTCGGCCACTACGCTCTCCACTTTTACGCCGGCGGGCACCGGGTGGCGGAAACGCCAGATGGAGCCGCCCTGCCATACTTCCACAGGTAATTTCACGCGCTCTGTTTTGCCGTTGGCGGTTTTGATTTCCACGGTCAGCGGCATGGGGCATTGTTCCAGGCATTCCACGGCCACGATGGCGGTGGTATCGTTGGCGTAGGTGACGCCCTGCACGCCCATATCCACTTTCCAGTTGTGGATGATCCAGCCGCGCCAGAACCAGTCGAGGCTCTCTCCGCTGCTGTTTTCCATGGCGCGGAAAAAGTCCCACTGCGTGGGATGTTTGAAAGCCCAGTTATCGATGTAATACCTGAATGCCTTATCGAACCGCTCTTCCCCGAGCACTTCCTCACGCAGCAGCTCGAGGCCCATGGCGGGTTTGTAATATGCGAGCAGGCCCAGGCTGCTGGTCCGGATCACGTCGGCGCGGTGCATGATGGCGCTGGCGGAATCGAAGAACATCATGCGGCTGGCGGCGTGGCGATCCCGGCCTTTGTTGTAAAACTCTCCTTTGTTGAAGGCCTGATCGGCCAGGCTGTTGATGAAGGTGTTGAACCCTTCGTCCATCCAGGCGAAGCGGCGTTCGTTGCTGCCCACGATCATGGGGAACCAGTTATGCCCGAACTCGTGGTTCGTTACACCCCACAGGCCGGCCTTTTGCGAGCGGGCGGAGCAGAACACGATCCCGGGGTATTCCATGCCGCCTACGATACCGGCCACATTCACGGCTACGGGGTAGGTATAAGGATACCATTTTTCTGAATAGTGCTCGATGCAGCCTTTCACGAACTCGGTAGAGCGGCGCCAGGCGGAGTCGCCCGCGCTTTCTTCAGGATAGGCGCTCATCGCCAGCGCTTTTTTACCGCCGGGCAGGTTGATGCGGGCGGCATCCCACACGAATGCGGCGGAGGAAGCCCAGGCCACGTCGCGGGTGTTGAGGCATTTGAATTTCCAGGTGAGGCGGTCTTTCCGCGGCCGTGTAGCCGCATCCGTTACTTCGCCCACATTGCGGAGCATCACCGTTTTATCGCTTTGTTCGGCCTGTTTGTAGCGCTGCAGCTGTTGGGGCGTCAGCACTTCGGCCGGGTTGAGCAGTTGCCCGGACCCTACCACGATGTGGCTGGCCGGCGCGGTAATGTTGTATTCGATATTGCCGTATTCGAGGTAGAACTCGCCCTGACCGAGGTACGGCAGGGTATTCCAGCCCAGTACGTTATCGAACACGCACATCCGGGGATACCATTGGGCGATCTCGTAGATCTTGCCGTTTTTGGTCGGCAGGATGCCCATCCGGTCTGTACCGTATTGCGGGATATTGAAGGCGAATTTTACTTTCAGTTGCACCGTGCCGCCGTTCGCTTTGAGCGGCTGCGGCATTTCAACACGCATGCGGGTGTCGGTGATCTCGTGTTTGGCAGCCTGTTCTTTACCGGCGTTCAGGAACGACACTCCGCTGATGGTGTAACCGCCGTTGAAGTTCCGGTTAGCCCAGCGGCCGCCGCCCACAGGGGTTACGGCAATACCCCGGGAACCGGGCTGGTAAATGTTCTGATCGAGCTGCAGCCAGAGGAACGGGAGGTTTTCCGGACTGTTGTTTTTGTAAGTGATGATAACCGTGCCGCTGATGTTTTCGCTAGTTTCGTCAAACGTCACGTCGATCTTGTAGTCAGCCGAATTCTGCCAGTACTGGTTACCCGGCCTTCCGCTGGCGGTGCGGATATCGTTTCCTTCCGATTCATAAAATAAGGGCTCAAAGGCTTTGTAGGCATTGTATTTCGATGCGCTCTGCTGCGCCGATAATGCCGCCGGCAGGCATATACATCCCATCAGGACGGACAGCCAGCGCTTGTGTTGCTGTTGTGCAGGCATATTAAGATTTTGTTATAAGCCGTTAAACTAGGGATAATATTCCGTTTTAAAAAGCGGGAAATGACAAGCGGAGACGGAACTGCGGTACGGCTGCGGGTGCGCGCAGGATGGCGTCCACCCTGCCGGTCGGGCCGAAAAGTAATGTATGCGCCACGGACCAAAGGGGAATCCTCCCTCAATACCGCCAACGCTGCATGGATAAACCGGAACACGCCACAGGGTCAGATATATGCTGCGAAAACGCCCTTGCCTGCAGCCGGATGAATGCCGGCAAAACTGCTTCCCTAGCCCTTCCTTTTGAACGCCTCCAGCAGCACCTCTCCCCGCGGGCTGAGCCGGTAACCGGGGCTCGTGCTTTCGGTGAGCCCCAACGCTTTGAGTTTGCGGATGTTGAGCTTCAGCCATTCCTTGTCCATGTTGAGATCGATGGCCATATCACCGGCTTTCATTTCCGGGTGGCGGAGAATGTGGCCCATCACTTTTTTGGTCCACGGCCCGTATTCGCTGCGGGCGTCGATGTTGTGCAGTTTCTGGAGGATGGCCGCCGTTTCGGTGTCGGATACCTCGCTGTTTTCGCGTAGGGCGATGCGGGGGTCTTCTCCTTCGTAGTGGAGCTGTATGCGGTAGAGCTTTTCGCCCTGGTGTTTATTCAGTTCAGCCAGCAGTGCGGCTTTGGAAGGGAAGCCGGACTGAACGGCTTCGGCATCGGTGATACTGCGGGCGCTCACCACGTCTACCGCGTCGATGCCCAGCACTCCCATTTGAGTAGTCAGCCGCCCGCCGGTTTTGACGGTGGGCCGGTTCCATTTGCGGAAGGCGAGTTTGATTTTCCCTTCCACCATGCCTTTTAGATGATGTTCCTTGATCAGCATAACAGCGTAAAAATAAGCATTATTCCGACCGCAGGCTGTTGACAGGATTGTTGAGTGCGGCCCGCAACGCCTGGTAGCCCACCGTGCCCACTGCCACCAGCAGCGCCAGCACCCCGGCCAGCGCAAACATCCACCAGCTGAGGGAAATACGGTAAGCAAAATCTTCCAGCCAGCGGTGCATCGCCCACCAGGCTAACGGCACCGCCAGTACGGAGGCCAGCAGCACCACCCGCAGGAAGTCGCGCGACAACATGCCGGTGATATCGCCCACCGACGCCCCCAGCACCTTGCGGATACCTATTTCGCGGGTACGCTGCTCGGCGGTAAAGGCCGCCAACCCAAACAGGCCGAGGCAGGCGATAAAAATGGCCAGCGCTGTAAAAATGAGGAACACCCGCCCCTGCGCTTGCTCGGCCGCATACTGACGGGCAAAATCATCGTCGGTGAAATTTATTTCTAGGGGATAGTTTTTTTCAAACTGGTCGTACACCTGCCGGATGTGCTGCAGCGCTTCGGGGATATGGCCTTTCTGCAGGCGCACGTACAGGTTGTCTTCCCATGACGGCTCTGGCGCCATCATCAGCGCCACCGGCGCGATCCTGTGTTGCAGGGAATAGATGTGGAAGTCTTTCACCACCCCGATGATCCGCCGTTCGCGCACGGTATCGGCCGTGAACTGCACCCTTTTGCCGACCGGGTTTTGCAGGCCCAGTTCCTTCACCATCGTTTCATTCACGAGGATGGCGTTGTACCGGTCGCCCGGTTGATCTGCCCTGAAATTGCGCCCCTCGGCCATTTGCAGTCCCATCGTGGCCACAAAGTCTTCGTCCGCCTTGAAGTTTTGGGTGATGAGGGAGGCTTCTTCAAACTTCCCGTCTTTCTCTGCTTTGAACCCGTTGGAACTGATGTTGTTACGGCCGATGGGATTGCTGGTAGCCGCTACACTTTCGATATAGGGGCTTTTTTTCAGTTCCGCTTTGATGGCCGCGATCTGGTTGCGCACGGCACGGTCGTGCAAATGAAACGTCACCACCTGGTCTTTCTGAAACCCGAGGTCTTTCTCCTGCAAATACCGCATCTGCCGCCAGCATACGATCGACACGGCGATCAGCACAATGGCCACGGTAAACTGGAACGCCACCAGGCCTTTTCTGAGCGAGGCATTGCCCAAACGGCTGGTGAGTTTTCCTTTGAGGGCGTTCACCGTTTTAAAACCCGACATGAAAAAGGCCGGGTAAGTGCCTGCCAGCAGCCCCGCCAGCAAGGCAAACAGCCCCAGTACCAGTAACGTATATCCCATCCCGTATTGCCAGAGCGAAAGTTCGGTTTGTGCCAGTACGTTGAAATAAGGCAGCACTACCGACGTGAGCACAATGGCCAGCACCGCCGCCATCAACGTAAGCAGTACGGATTCGGTGAGAAACAGGCCCGCCACCTGTTGTTTGACGGAGCCCAGCGATTTACGCACGCCCACTTCCTTGAGCCGGACAGACGAACGTGCCGTGGATATGTTCATGTAATTGATGCAGGCGATCAGCAGGATCAATACGGCGATCAGCGTATACAGATAGGTATTCCGCGCGCTGCCATTGGGGCCCAGCTCATAATCGAGCGTGGAGTGCAGGTGTATATCGGTGACGGGCTGCAGTTCCATCCGGAAATCCACCCCCTCGCCCATTTCCGCCCGCATGTACCGGTCGTAGAAATCGGGGAGGCGGTTTCGCAGGGTGGCCACATGGGCGCCCGGTTTGAGCAGGATGTAGGTATAAAGGTCGAAAGTTTGCCAGCGGGAGCTCATATCCCCCGGCAGCGAACGCACCGCTTCAAACCGCATATGCGAGTTGGCCGGCACGTCCCGCATAACGCCCGTAACGGTGCTCGTTTGGCGTAAATCCCAGGTCACCTGCTGCCCCATGGCCGCGGCCGGGCTACCGAAAAGCCGGCGGGCCAGCGACTCGGACACCACCACGGCGTCCGGCGCCGCCAGCGCCCTGGCAGGATCGCCGGCCAGCAGCGGGAACGTGAATATGCTGAAGAAAGTACTGTCGGCCAGGATCACCGCATCGGTCTGCAGGCGCTTATCGCCCGCTTTCAGCAAACCGCCGCCTTCCGTCAGCACCCGGGTGTAGTTTTCCACCTCGGGGTAATTTTCCTTCAAGGCGGGCCCGAATGGCGCCGAGGAAGTGGCCAGGCGCAGGTCGCTGCCCGGCCACGATGCCAGTACGGCGGTGCGGTAGATGCGGCTGCTTTGCCGGTGGAAGCGGTCGTAACTCCATTCGTTCCCCACATACAACAAAATCACCCAGCATGCAGCCAGGCCGATCGCCAGGCCAACCAGGTTGATGGCCGTGTAAGTCCGGTGTTTCCACAGCTGGCGAAGCGCTATTTTGAAATGATTGCGAAACATTGGGTATAGATTTTGTGTTGATTACTGGAGAGGATT
Source organism: Chitinophaga lutea (assembly GCF_003813775.1). NCBI lineage: Bacteria > Pseudomonadati > Bacteroidota > Chitinophagia > Chitinophagales > Chitinophagaceae > Chitinophaga > Chitinophaga lutea. The sequence continues at coordinate 1,134,640 of NZ_RPDH01000002.1, forward strand.
AAAAACCATACCATCTTTCAAATCACTATTAATCAATCAGTTGACTTCCGGCTGTTGTCCGTTTCAGTACAATGGCCGTCCGCTTCCGGACAACCTGGTTCAAACAAAACAGCGCGTATGCATCTGCAATCCGGTTACCCCTATTCATTGGTAAAATACGGCCTGCCCAATGATTATCCAAAGCTCGGTAGCGACCTCCGTACAACCGTGACCGTTATCGGGGGCGGTATTTCCGGTGCGCTCGCCGCCCATGCGCTTGTGCAGGCAGGCATCGACTGCATCGTGCTCGATGCCCGCACCGCCGGCCTGGGCAGCACGGTGGCCAGCACATCGCTGCTGCAATATGAAATAGACGTGCCGCTCACCCGCCTCATCAAACAGATAGGCCGCTCCGGCGCCGAACGGGCCTACCGCCTGTGCGCCGCCAGCATCGGGGAGCTGGAAGCCATCAGCCGGCGCCTGCCGGGCGTGCCTTTCGACATGAAACCCAGCCTCTACCTCGCCTCTTACAAAAAAGACCTGCCGCTGATCGAAGCGGAACACAAAGCCCGCCGCCGGATGGGGCTTGATGTACTGTTGTGGGATGCCGATACGGTGAAACACACCATCGGCCTGGATGCCCCCGGCGCCATTTATTCCCGCGCCGGCGCACAAACGGACGCCTACCTCCTCACCCACGCCCTGCACCGCTACAACCTGAAAAAAGGCGCACAGGTGTACGACAGAACCCTCGTCACCGATATCCGGACCCACAAAAAAGGCGCGGTGCTCACTACCGCCGGCGGTTATACGGTGCAAACGAAAAAGATCATCGTGGCAACGGGTTACGAGTCGCTGCAATACATCCGGGAAAAAGTGGTGGAGCTCCGTTCCACTTACGCCGTGGCCAGCGAGCATCGCGAAACCGCTACGGCCTGGTACGAAAACTGCCTCATCTAGGAAACCAAAGATCCTTACCTCTACATGCGCACCACCCCGGACCATCGCATCCTCGTAGGCGGGCGCGATGAACCGTACTACAATCCCGCGCGGCGCGACAAACTGCTGCACCACAAAACCCGCCAGCTGACAGAGGATTTCCGGGGGCACTTCCCGGAAACATCATTCTTGCCGGAGTTCAGCTGGACCGGCACCTTCGGCAGCACGCGCGACGGCCTTCCTTATATCGGCGAATACCCCCGCATGCCGCACACCTATTTCGCGCTTGGCTTCGGCGGCAACGGCATCACCTTCAGCCAGATCGCCGCCGGCATCGTTTGCAGCCTCGTACAGGGCAAAAAGCACCCGGACGCGGCCCTGTTCTCGTTCAACCGTTTTAAGGGATAAAAGGCGTAAATTTGTGCCCTTAAACTGGAATGTATGAAGATTGATATCTGGTCAGATGTGGCGTGCCCCTTCTGTTTTATCGGCAAACGCCACCTGGAGGCGGCACTGGAAAAATTCCCCCACCGCGATGAAGTGGAAGTGACCTGGCATAGTTTTGAGCTGGACCCGGGCGCACAAAAGGACTATAACGAAAACCAGTACGAACTGCTGGCGAAAAAATACGGGATGTCGCCCGAACAGGCCAAAGCCACCACAGAACGGGTAGAGGCATCCGGCGCGGCCACCGGCATCCGGTTCGATTTCGACAAGGTGATCCCCACCAATACCTTTAACGCCCACCGCCTTATTCAGCTCGCGGCGCAGCAGGGTAAGCAGAACGAAGTGGAAGAACTGCTCTTCACCGCCTATTTCACCGACGGTAAACATATCGGCCACATCGAAACGCTGGAAGCGATCGGCGCCGCCGCCGGGCTCGACACAACCGGACTGTTCACGTCAGACGCTTACACGGATGCCGTGCGGGCGGACGAAGCGCAGGCGCAGCAGCTGGGCATCCGGGGCGTTCCGTTTTTCGTGTTCGATTACAAATACGCCGTTTCCGGCGCACAACCGGTGAACGCATTCGAACAGACACTGCAGAAAGTATGGGAAGAAAGCCGGCCGGCCGATGTAGCGCCGGGGGCGGTTTGTGAAGATGGGACCTGCACAACGGAGTAAGATCGATTTATAAAAAAGACAAAAGCCTTTTAAAAGAGCTCTTCACTCTTCTAAAAGGCTTTTTTATGCGAGGTAATGCCGCTTAAAAATTAAACCCTGCTTTCAGGCCGAAGAACCCGAGGCCGCCTTCGCGGAACCAGTTCTCGTACTTCGCCTGCACATCCAGGCCCAGTACGCGGATGCCCACGCCGGGCGCGAGGATGAAAGCTGAACCGTCGAGGTCGCCTACGAAGTTGGCGGCGCCGCCTTCCAGTTTCACATACAGGATCGAAATCAGCTGGTATTTCAACCCTACCCTTACCGGTACCGCCTGTACGGTGGAAAAGGTGGTATTACCCACTTCCTTGCCGCCGAAACGCATGTACCCCACAGAGCCCGTTACGCCAAAACCGGCGATCAGTTTGATGTCGGCGCCCAGGCCCACACCATACCCTGTTTTATTGGCATCTGCAAAATCACCTACCGGAAAACCCGCTTCTACATAAGGCCCGAGGCTGAACCGTTTTAATTGCGCCTGCGAAGCTACGCTGCAGGCCAGCATCATCACGACGATGAGAAGGATTCTGTTTTTCATTCAAAGGATATTTCGAGGTTATGTATTACACGAAAGTATTATTTATTTCTCACACGTCCCAAATTAATTGTATCAGCGGCTGATCCGGTTTTGCTCCTGCTCGATGCCGCTGCGGCGGGCCCTGACGCTTCGCACGTCTTTATGCCCGAACCGGTACACGAACGTGAGCGTTACGGTTCTGTTGTCGTTGTACGATTCACTTTTCACCCGCACACCGTTGTAGTCGGAAATATTGCCCTGCTGCATGGTGCGGAATATGTCGGTCATGTTGAGCTTGATATCCGCCCGTTTCCGCCAGATGCTCCGCTGCACGCCGATATTCAGGCCCCAGTAACTTTTCATCTCCTGCAGGCCGGACGCTACGCGCGACGAATAGCTGAACGCGGCCTGTACATTACAAACATCCGGAATGCTGAAAGCGTTCACCGTACTGAAAAAGAAACCGGGCACCGAGGGCTGCAATGCGGTGGAGTCGAACCGGTAGCGGATGTAGCCGCCCTGCAGCGAGGTGTTGTTCGACCACCACGATGTAAACTGTTTGTTATAACTCACCCCGAGGAAATACCACTCCGAATAGCGGAGGTTTGCGTAGGTGGAATACAATATCCTGCTCTTTTCGTCCTGCTCGTAAATCTGCGATACCACCCCGTTATAGCGCATGTAAGATATCGTCGTGAACAGGGTGTTCTTAAACGAATGCGTCAGTTCCGCGTTATGCGCCATTTCAGGCCCCAGATCGGGGTTGCCGCGGAAATAGGCGTATTTGTTCTCGAAGGTCAGGAAAGGGTTCACATAGGCGTAAGACGGCCGGTTGATGCTTTTGCGGTACGACAGTGACAATTCATTCCCGGCGTTCAGGCTGTGTTTGATGGCTACATTCGGGAACAGCCGTACATACTGCCTGCGGAAAGATTCGCCGCTGGTGAGGGAACGTCCGTTGGTGCTGGTGTTCTCCAGCCGGAGGCCTCCCTGCAGGCTCCATTTCTGCCAGTCGCGGCTATAGTTCAGGTAACCGGCAGCGATCCATTCTTTGTAGATGAAATGATTGGTTTTGCCGGCATCATTCACCCAGCCGCCGGCTGTTGCCTGCTGCCAGCGGGTATCGTTATCTGTTTTGATGAAGATCGTTTTCAGGCCCGCATCAAATTGCCCGATGCGGGATGGGTGCTTGTAGTCGGCAGACAGTGCGCCGATGCGGATAAGCTGCGGCGAATGTTCTTCCAGCGTATAAGCCTCGCCGTTCTCCGTGCGGGTATCGAACAGGTTGTTGCGGCGGCGGGAAAACGTGTAATAGTCGCCGTTAAAAGACAGTTCGCGGCCCGTACTGTCGAGGCGTGTTTTCAGGTACGCATTGACGGCCGGCGTGAAAAACCCGCCGTCCCCCCGCGTGGAAGCCGTCAGTACGGAATCGGCCGCGGCCTGTTTGCTGAAAAATGCGGCGGTGCTGGTGCGGCGGCTGTCCTGGTCGGCATACATGCCGTTGACGGCAATGCCCGCGGTGGTACGCGTATTCAGCATATGGTCGATGCCCGCGCGCAGCTGGTGGTTTTGAGTGACGGTAGTGCCGTTCTCGTCCCCGCCGATGCGGAAACCCTTTGCCGTGCGCCATGTTTGGGCGGCCATAGCCCGCTGCTGGCGGCTGAAATCGTAGCCGCCGTACACCGTTGTTTTTTTGCTGCGGTGCTGTACGAACACCCCGTTGCTGGTCCGTAAGTGCGCGCCCATCCCGGCGCCCAATGTAAGGGTGCCGTTTGTGCCCATCCCCTTTTCTTTTTTCAGGCGGATGTTGATGAGCGCGCCTCCGGACGCATCGTATCTGGCGGAAGGATTGCTGATGAGCTCTATCTTGTCGATGCTGTGCCCCTGCTTGCCCGTGAGCAGCGCTTTCAGCGCGTCGGCGCTGAGGTAGGAAGGGCGGTCGTCGATATACACCGTTACGCTTTTGCCGTTGAGGCTGATCTTTCCCTGTGCATCCACCTGCACGCCGGGCGCCAGCTGCAGGATCTCCAGCACGTGCTGTCCCGCCGAAAGCGGGCTTGCCGCCACGTCCAGCACCATTTTGCCGGCTTTCATGGTAATAAAGGGTTTACGGCCCTCCACCGTCACCCCTTTGAGCTGAAGGGTGTCTTTCTGTTGGGCCGGCAGTTGTATGGAGATGAATAAGAGGAACGGTACAATTATCTTTTTCATATTTTCGGTTTTATGCAGCAAAGAAAGGCAGGAAGGAAAGCCCCTTCAAGCGGGTTTCGACAACACCCGGCAGGTTTTCGGCCAAACGGGACGCGGGTCGTTTCGTCGACGAAAAACCCGTTTCGTCGACGAGCGCTTTCCTCCAAAAGCGGCTGCGATTAATTTACAGGCATGAAAAAACGACCGTCCCTGCGCGCATCCCGGTTCCCTTATCTGTATGAGGCGTTTATCTGGCTGATGTACGTGGCGCTTTACAAATACGACTATTACCTCCGGTTTGTGCCCGCGATGGACGTGGGGCATACCGTTTTCCCTTTCCGCAACATCCTCCTGTATGCCATCGCTACCAGCCTGTATATGATCCTTTATTACCGCTGGCTGGCGCCCATGCTGTTCAAACGCCGGTGGTACTGGCTGTTCGCGGTGATGGTGATCGTGTATTTCGGGTATGTGTCGAAGCTGAATTACTGGACGATGAGCGAGCTCTTCGCCGCCTGGAACGGCCAGCCGCTGCTCGACGGCACCTTCGAATCGTTCAGGCGGCTCGATTCCCTGCGCCTGCGGCACCTGCTTTCGGGCTGGGACCTGCGCATCCTGGCCACGGACTTCGTCACGTTCTCTTCGGTGTTCTTTGTACGGTATGCTTTCGAGAACGAAGAAAAAAAACACCTCCTCGAAACCGATAACCTCGTATTGCAGCTCGAATCGCTGAAAGCGCAGCTGCACCCGCACTTTTTGTTCAATACGCTCAACAGCCTGTACGGCATGAGCCTTACACAGTCGCCCGACACACCGGCGTTCATTCTCAAACTGAGCGATATGCTGCGGTATGTGCTGTACGACTGCCAGCAGCATAAAGTGCCGCTGGAAAAAGATGCGGAGTTCCTGCTCAACTACCTCGATATGGAGAAGAAACGCTACCCCGACGCACAGATCGACTTCCAGGTAAGTATAAACGACGGTAGCATCCCCATCGCCCCGCTCCTGTTCATCAGCTTCGTGGAAAACAGTTTCAAGCATGGCGCGCACCGCATCAACCCGGACGGGTTTGTACGCGGCTCCCTCACACAGGCCGGGCATACCCTTACCTTTGTAGTGGAAAACGACATCCTCGAAGCCGGGCCGCCCTCTCATCCATACGGCGGCATCGGCCTCGAAAACGCCCGGAAACGGCTGGAGCTGTATTATCCCGGCCGTTATGAGTTGCAGGCCGGCGGCAACGGCAGAATTTTCACGGTCACCCTTCGCATACAACTAAACGACTGATATGATACGCTGCATGATCGTAGACGACGAACCGATAGCGCACCAGATACTCGAGCAATACATCCTCCAAACCGGGGGCCTCACGCTGGTGGCCAAAAGCCGCAATGCGATGGAAGCCTTTGCCCGGCTGGGGCAGCTGGAAATAGACCTCCTGTTCCTCGACATCGAAATGCCGCTCATGAACGGCATCGCCTTCCTCAAATCGCTGGCGAATCCGCCCAAAGTGATTTTCACCACGGCTTATGCGGAACATGCCCTGGAAGGATTTGAGCTGAACGCGGTGGACTACCTGCTGAAACCCTTTTCCTACGAGCGTTTCGCGAAGGCCGTCGCCAAAGTGCCGGCCACAGCAGCGCAGCCCGCCGAAAACGGCGAGGACTTCCTCGCCATCCGCGAAAAGGACGCCTGGCTGCGCATTCCGTATGCAGACATTCTCTATATCGAAGGCGCGAAGGACTACATGAAAGTGTACACGCCCACACGCAGTTACCTCGCGCGGTTCACAATGAAAAAACTGGAAGAAACCCTTCCCCGGCAGCTATTCGTTCGCACCCATAAATCGTACATCGCCGCCCTCCGGCATATCAGGCTGGTGAAGGCCGAAAACCTGCTGCTGACGGGCGATGTGAGCGTCCCCCTCAGCCCGGTTTATAAAGAGGCGGTAATGAAAGCATTCAAAGGCCATTAGATTTTGTCAAATTCCCGGAGTAAATTCCATGTATGAAACGTTACCTCGTCCCTTTGTTACTTATCCTCACCGCGCGGGCAACGGCGCAGGACGCCCGTTCCTGGAAATATCACAAAGAAATCCGCATTGTCACCACGCCCGCAGGCGCACATATCAAAGGCGATGTGCGGAACTACCCGCTGGCCGTAAAACTGAACGCCCGGAATTTCGACTTTACTACCGCCAAAGGCAACGGGGCCGACATCCGTTTCTCCCAATCCGGCAACACCTTTCTCCCGCACAGCATCGAGTGGTGGGATCCCGTTCACCGCGAAGCCCTGGTATGGGTGAAAGTACCTCTCATCAAAGGCAACAATGACGTGCAAAATATTACCCTGCATTGGGGCAACGACCAAGCCCCCGATGAAAACCGCCCGCACGAAGTGTTTGCCGCCGCCGATGGTTTTGTAGGCGTATGGCACCTCAACGAACCGGGCAATACATTACCGGAAGGATATAAAGACGCCACGGCCAACGCCGCCGATGCCACCGGCGTGAACATGGTGCCCACCAGCCTTGTCCCGGGCGTGCTCGGCAAAGCGCAGCAATTCGACTATCACAGCAAACAATGGATAAAGGTAGACAGTGACAAACGCAAGCTCTTCGACCTCACCAACCGGCTGACTTTTTCGATCTGGGCCAAAGCGCGGAGTTATTCCAACAAGGGCGATGCCGCCAAACGGGTGCTGGAAGGTTACGAAACGATGTTCGCCAAAGGCGACAACTCCTGGCGCCTGCAGAAGTTCGGGGTGCGGGGATGGCACAAGCCGCCCGCCGACCTCATCGAAATCTGCGTGGAGCGCCTTGACCCGAAAGGCGACCTGTGTGTGGTAGGCAAAACCGACATGGTCACCGGCCAGTGGTTCCTGCTCACCGGCGTGCACGATCATCCGTACGTGCGCCTGTACGTTAACGGCGTGCTGGATGCCACCGAGCTCTTCGACAGCAAATGGAAAACGGACGATCATCCCGTGGGCATCGGTAACCAGAGCCAGTTCCCCGAAAAGGGCGGCCGCTATTGGGATGGCTGGCTCGATGAGGCCAGGGTGCTGCAGGTGGCAAAGGATGAGCACTGGATCAAACTCGATTACGAAAGCCAGCGCGAGGGGCAGCGGCTGCTGGAATTCGGGAAAACGCAGCAACAATAATGATAAGACCAGCTTAAGGCAACCTGCAGCAATACGAAAAATATATCCCTTATGATGACCTACATTCTCACCAGCCTCCTTTTTGCCGCCCTCCTTACCTACCTCATTTTCCGCGCAGTGAGCATTTCACGCAATAAGCAGCGGCCTGCCACCGACGGATATTTCATCTCGTCCCAAACACAAAGCAACGAAAGGCTGGCGTCGCTCGGCCTTGACGTCCCATCTGAAAACGCTGCTCATATACTGGACAAAACAAGATTGTCTGTGCCTGATGAAAAAGCTCCTGGTGAAGAAATGAAGTTCGAACCAGACCCTGAAACAGCCTGGATCATCGAACTGGCGCCTGCGGGTGATGCACCTCTTAGAAAGGAATACCTGCGAAACATGTTCGACGCTAAATGGCATACGGAATTTGAATCCGAGATCTATGGTCTTATACCGGGCGATAACAGGTGGACTTTTGCCTTTGCAGGCGGCGCACCGGATCTCTTCAGCAAAATCCGCATCGCCGTTGACCTGAAAGAAATTTACAAGGATGATGAGCCGGAGATTGACTCCCGCAAACTGGAGGGATATCTGACGGAACTGGAGAGCCGCATGAAGTCGTACCCCGTCGCCGCAAGGCTCCAGCCAATGGAACCCGTTGCAGATGCAGTAGTAAAGGCCCGGAAACTCGTTCAGCGTTATCATGGATTCAATATCGATGCCATCATTGTTTTGCACGGTGAAAGGCCATTCAATGGCATGGCAGCCTGGGACGCACTCCTGAGTGTTGGTTTATCCTGGGGCGATGGTGACCTGTTTCACTGGAGCAACTACGATTCCGGTTACGGCCATGATCAGCATTTCAGCGTCTGGACCTCCACAGCACCCGGATATTTCTTACCGGAAGAAATCAAAGCCGGCAATATGCACCCCGGAGATCTGATTTTCGGATTTTCTGTGCCCCGCAGTGCCGATCCGGAGCATATTTTCGACGCCATGCTGGACGCCGCCAAATACTGCCAGCAACGCCTCGGTGGAATACTCGTGAACAGGAACGGCACGATGCTGCAGGAACGGCAGGAAAAAGATGAATTACATGAACTTGTCAGGGAAATGAAAGAAGAAGGGTTGATGCCAGGGTCAGATGGAGCGCTAAGGACATTCTAAGTCAAAAACATATATTTGGACAGAAAAAATGCGACGTCGTGTGAAACCGAAAAATGCAGGAATAAAAAAGCCTGAAGACCGAGAAGGCCTTCAGGCTCGATGAAGTCAATTATGTATTAGTGATTAAAAGTCCGCCGCCACTTGTCGATGCTGAAAAATGTACAGCCTGAAGCATAATTCCATCTTAAAATGGCCGGCTACACACATTATTTCTGACTCTCTTTACTTTTAAAGTCCGTGATGGTCTTTCCATCATAACGATACACTCCATCAACTGCGCCAAACCAGATACTTCCATCGTTGGCTTCCAAAATCCCCAACAAAGCTGGTCCTCTTGACATAATTTCGGTTACAGCGGGCATTTTATCGTACAAGGATTTTTGATCATAACGGGAAAGCGACCAGGCCTGCCCGATACGGGGAGGTTCATCCGCACCGGTGGTCCAGATGTTTCCATTTTTATCTTCGATTATGGCAAAAGCCCCCTTCTGCGATACCTTGGTAAAGGTTCTGCCGTCATAGCGCCAAAGTCCATCATTGTCAGCAAGCCAAATATTGCCTTTTTTATCTTCCATTATCGACCACACGTTGTTAAAGGCCTTACCGTCTTTGTTTTTGAAAACGGTAAATGTTTTTCCATCATAAAAACAGGGCTCGCCCCTTGTGCCAAACCATAATTTCCCGGTTTTGTCTTCCATGATCGTAGTAAGATCATCATTGGAAAGTCCTTCTCTGGTTGTAAAATTTCGAAAAGATCTCCCATCGTAACGGCTTACTCCACCTCCGGTGCCGAACCAGATATTGCCGGCTCTATCTTCATAAACGGACATAACCCTGTTATTGGCAAGTCCCTCCCTCGTTGTAAAATGTTGAAAGGTTTTCCCATTGTAATTATACACCCCTGAATCAGTGGAAGCGAACCAAAGGATTCCGCGTCGATCTTCGAGAACATCCCAAAATCTGTGCGAACCCACTTTACTGGTGAGATTGGTAAACGATTTTCCATCGTAGCGAAAAACACCATCCCATGATGCAGCAATCAAAATGTTTCCGTTTCCATCCTGCTTTACCTTCCGAACCATTGCGTTAGGCCCGTAGGAAGTGACTGTGTCTTTGGTTTCGGACTTGATAACATTCTTCTTTATTGCTGTTTGGTTTTGTCCACAGGAAGTGTGAAAAACAAACATCCAGAACAAAGTATTTAGGCGTATGTATTTCATAATTTATGTACTCAGCAACCGCCGTTTCGAGGGGCGCGTTTAAAAATTATTTTACCATCCCGTTCTACATAGTCGCCCGATACGATTGGATAGGAATACTTGGGAGCGTGCGATACGGTATGGCTTCTTATAATTATTTTGTCGTTGACTTTCAGGCTCTGCAATTGCTCCAATTGAGACTTTTCCGGCTCGAATTTTACAATATAATCGACACCATCAATCCTGGCCATCACCCCGAAACCCAATCTTGATCCCGGCGGAAGAGAAAGAGAGGTGACAACAGCCTCCATATCGGTAAAAGCACTTATATGCTTCCTTATTTTAGCCGCACCGGCCAGCACTTTTTTACCGTCGGGAGACGCTTTCCATTTTTTGTACATTATACCACCAGGGGTAGCCTCCCATTTTTTCACTGCGGCTTCCCTTTCAGCAGCAGAGAATGGCTTGGAGGTCGATTTTTCAGAAGTGTCATTTTTGATTTCGCGATTGGCGAATACGAATCCGCTTACCACAACCAGCGGTAAGAACAGCGCATAAATAACTTTTTTCATGTTTTTCAGGTTTAATGAACATAGATCTATTCCTTATAAGTCAGTTCCGTTTAAGGGATTTCTTTTATTTTTCGTATCCCGTTAAAGTCTGATACAGCGAAGCTACTTTGATCTTTTCGGCTTGAAGGGTCAGGATTGTAAATTTTAAATGTAAACTTTGTAAATTATTGTAAATAACACCTTGGATCTTAGTTGCTTAGATCATCGCTGACTGCAGAAGGTTACTGCTCCCTGAGCCGTACGATGAACGGGTTGCGACGCAACGAAGATGCCCAGGGAAGCGGAAACCGGTACTAAAACGATTTAAGCCGCCAAACAGCGGCTTTTAAATTCCCTCACCTGATTCCGTTCAAAGAAAGAGGCTTGATCAGGCATAAAAAAACAGGCGGCCAAAAGACCGCCTGCCTGTAAAAAACGCGTATATCATCCTACTTTTTCTTCCTGCTCCGTTTCTCCGTGATTATACCGTTAAAAGAGATCGGCTGCCGGTTCACGCTGGTGACCTGGAGGGAAGCATAACCGTCTTCCGATACGGACAGAAACAGTTGCTGCACATCCCGTACGTCTTTCGGGGAAATGGTGATATCCCAGCCCCCGCGTTTGCCCGGCTTTTCCGTGTATTCAAAGTCTTTGGAAAGGAACTGGATACCGCCCTTGGAGGGGTCCAGCGGCGCCGTGTACGCCCGGCCGAAATACGGCAGGTAGGAATTCACGGTGTCTTTCGACACGCTCACGTCGTATCCTTCTCCCCCGATCTGGCGGGTGCGGCCCCTCATGGGGAAAACCGACTGCGCCTGGAACACATAGTTCCGGCTCTGGACTAACTGCCTGATTTTGTCCGACTTGGATGTTTTCACCTGGGCTTTGGTCTGGGCGGATGCCCCCAGGAATCCCCCTAAAACCAGCAACAGAACAGGTATAGTGCGTAATACTCTCATATGCCTGGAATTTTACGTTTGCATATAGAACAAAACGTATACCATAAAGGTTTTTTTCATTATATTTAACAATATATATCCTTAAACACCATACACTATGACTCCCTTTACGCTGTTAGCGGTTGCCGCTGCCCTGTTTTTCGTTGCGCACGTGTTTTTATTGTTCACCTCCTTCGGCCGTGGTACCTATAACAAAAAAAAGTATCTCTGGTCGCACCTTACCCTCTGGATTTGCGGCGGTATCCTGTTTGCCCTGGCTTCGATGTATGCCGGCACCGGCGAATCCCCCATTGTCGACGTATTTGACACCCCGGTGAAACGCTGGCTGATCATTGTGGTGGCTTTCGGCCTGTCGGCCATCGCTCACACCATCGTGAAGCTGCTGGTAATGCCCCGTTACCAGGCCCGGTAGTTCGGCAGCCTGAATGTTTCTGTATCTTGCGGTATGACCGTTCGCAAAATCATTCATGTGGATATGGACGCATTCTATGCCTCGGTTGAGCAGCGCGATTTCCCGGAATACCGGGGCAAACCCATCGTGGTGGGCGGCTCACCCGAAGGGCGTGGCGGCGTGGTGGCAACGGCCAGTTATGAAGCACGCAAATACGGCATCCGCTCCGCCATGCCTTCCAAAAGAGCGCAGCAACTGTGCGCAGACCTCATTTTCGTACGCCCCCGCTTCGCCGCTTACAAAGAAGTATCGCAGCAGGTACGGGATATTTTCCGGCGGTACACGGACCTGATAGAGCCCCTCTCGCTCGATGAAGCTTACCTCGACGTTACGGAAGACAAACGCCATATCGGATCCGCCATCGCCATCGCGCGTGAAATCAAACAGGCCATCCGCGACGAGCTGCAGCTCACCGCCTCGGCAGGCGTGTCCGTCAATAAATTCGTGGCCAAGATCGCTTCAGATATGCAGAAGCCCGACGGGCTGACGTTCATCGCCCCTGAACAGGTGGAAGGATTTATGGAGAAACTGCCCGTGGAGAAATTCTTCGGCGTGGGAAAGGTAACGGCGGAAAAGATGAAGCGCATGGGCCTGCATACCGGCGCAGACCTGAAAAAGCTGTCGGAAAACAACCTGGTGCAGCTCTTCGGTAAAACCGGGCATTTTTATTACAACATCGTCAGAGGGATAGACAGGCGCGAAGTGCAGCCCCACCGCGAAACCAAATCGCTGGGCGCGGAAGATACCTTTGCGTACGACCTTACCACCGTGGAGGAAATGAATACCGAGCTCGACAAAATCGCCCTGACGGTAGCGGGCCGCCTTGAAAAATACCAGCTTAAAGGACGTACGGTAACGCTCAAGATCAAGTACAGCGATTTCCGCCAGATCACCCGCAACCAGTCGTTCTTCCACCCCATCGGCGACCTGGCCACCATTGCGGCCACCGCCAAACAATTGCTGCTCAAAACCGACCCCGTTGATGTAAAAATCAGGCTGCTGGGCATCACGCTCTCCAACTTCGGCGACGAAGCGCCTCCCCCGCCCTCGCAGCAACTCAGCCTTTTTTGATTATTCGGCTTTCAGACTGATGGCCGGGTTGGCCATTGCGGCTTTGATGGCCTGGTAACTGATGGTCAGGCAGGTAATGACCAGCGTGGCGAAGCCTGCTATCACGAACATGCCGGCATTCGGCGTAATATGGTAGGCAAAACCCTGCAGCCATTGGTGGCTGGCCCACCAGGCCAGCGGGAAGGCGATCAGGATTGCTATCAGCACCAGCTTCAGAAAGTCGCGCGACAGCATCACCACCACATTGCCCGTGGTGGCGCCCACCACTTTGCGCACGCCGATTTCTTTCTGCCGGCGTTGCGCGGTATAGGCCGCCAGGCCGAACAGGCCGAGGCAGGAAATGAGGATGGCCAGCCCTGCGAAGTAGCGGGAAAGAACACCTATCCTTTTTTCGGCGGTGTACATTTGCTGATAATCCTCGTCGAGGAATTTGTATGCCAGCGGGAAACCGGGATTAAACTGCCGGTAGAGAGTTTCAAGCCCGGCGATGGTTTCCTGTTCTTTACCTGGCATGATCTTGATGGCAACGGAGTAAGTAGCACCGGGGTTCAGGCGGAAGAAGAGCGGCTTGACGTCTTCATGCAGCGATTCAAAATGAAAATCCTTTACCACGCCGATGATCTCCCGGGTCTCTCCCCACAGCTTCACCTGCTTGCCCAGCGGATCCTTCATCCCCATGAATTTGATCCCCGCCTCATTAAAAATGATGGCATTACTGTCCGATGCAAAATTCCTGGAAAAGGTGCGCCCTTCCTTCAATTTAAAATCCATCGTTTCCAGCATGTCGTAAGACACGGCTACATTCTCAAACTCGGTACGGTCTTCCGGATTTTTGCCGGTCCATTCCACCCCGGAAGTCCCGCTGTTATGCCCGGCCATGTTATGGGCGATATAGGAGGCGTTCTTTACACCCGGCAGCGCCTTTACTTCCCGGATGAACGATTCCAGGTGGTCTTGGGACGCCTGCAGTTTCCCCTCGCGCCGGAAGCTGAGGATGTTATCCCTGTCGTAGCCAAGGTTCTTGTTTTGCACGTACTCCACCTGTCTGTACACCACCATCACCGAAACGATCAATACCGCGGAAATGGTGAACTGGAAAACCACGAGGCCCTTGCGTATCCACAATTCCCCGGCGGAGCTGACCAGCCTGCCTTTCAACACGGTAATGGGCTTGAACCCGGAAAGGTACAATGCGGGGTAACTCCCGGCGATGAGCCCGGTAAACAGGGTAATGAGCAGGAAAGAGAGGATCATTGCAGGGTCGAGCGACAAAACAAGCTGTTTGCCGGTAATATCGTTAAATGCAGGCAACAGCAACGCCACCAGTACCACGGCGGCAATGAGCGCTATAAAAGTCATCAGTACCGACTCTCCCATGTATTGCAGCATCAGCGAGCCACGGCTGGCGCCGGCCACTTTTTTGATGCCGATCTCCTTCATTCTCCTGGCGGCTTTGGCGGTTGACAGGTTCATGAAATTGATCGCGGCGATGATCAGGATGAAGATGGCGATGATACCGAACAGTTTTACATAACTGATGCGTCCGCCGGTATTGACCCCGTTTTCATATGTGCCGTATAAATAATTTTCAGCATAGGGTTTGAGGAAAGGCGTGCGGTGCTTCGTTTCCCCGTTGGTTTTTAGTGTTACAAAACCTGCCAGTTTTTTATTGAACTGCGCCACATCCGTTCCCTCTTTCAACAACACGACCGTACGGGGTCCGGTGTTGCCCCAGCTCCTGATATTTTCCCGGGTCTCAAACAGTATGCTGATTGGCAACAGGAAATCAAACTGTTCCGTCGCATTCGGCGGCGGGCTTTTATATACACCGGATACCGTGTATTGATCTTTATGCCCGAACTCCACGGTTTTACCGATCAGGTTTTCCGTGGTGTTGAACAGTTTAAGCGCCAGCACGTCAGACAGCACGATGGAATTACTCCCGGCCAATACCTGGTCCGGCGTGCCCTGCAGCAGCTGGTAAGAAAAAATATTGAAAAAGTCCTTCCCGGTATATTTCCCGGAAGCCTTTACATCCTGCTGCTGCACCGTCAGCGTAACATCGGCTGCCGACCCTTCCGTAATGGCATACACCACCTCCGGCATGTCCGCCTTCATCGCCTCCGCCATAGGGCCCGAGGTGCTGGGCGCGGTCCAGATGCCATCGGCTTTGATGCGGTGCTCCATGACCTTGAAAATCTGGCTGTCTTTCGTATTGAACTTGTCCACCCGCAGTTCGTCCATCACCCACAGGTAAATGAACAATGCGCAGGCAAGGCCGGTTGACAGGCCGATGAGGTTTAAAAAAGAAGATTGACGGTCTTTTTTAAGGCTGCGCCAGATGACTTTGAAGTAGTTTTTCAGCATAACGGAAGAGATATGGCCATTGTTTTGCGAACTCCATACCACCCTGGCCATCCGCTGTAAATTAACACGAAACAAATGTAATATATTTATTACTTGTTCGCTTTCAAACAAGGGGCTGTCCGGAATTGAACACCCGCTTACTCCGCTTTTATCACGGCACCTCTCCGGGACACACCGTTTTCATTGATGGCCTCGATGGAAAAATAATAGGGTTGCTGACTGTCCATCCCTTTGAAATAATAATCGTTCTGCCCGTGCACCATGATGCAGTTGTAGAGTTTATCCGGCGCGATGCCCATGTAAATGTTGTAGGCGTAGGCATTTTCCACCGGCGCCCATTTCAGCCAGGCGCTTCGTTTATCCTTCTCCGTGCGCAGCACCACAAAATCCCGGATGGTGTCTGGCGGTGTTCCGGCGCCTTTGCCGAACACCCGCAAACCGCTGATCGCGAATTTACCGGTGGGCATGTGGATGTTTTCGAGTTTGATGAAACGGGCCTTCACCGGCTGCGGCAACTCGATATAATCGTGCGGCACATCGCGCCGGTTATCGCTTTTATCGATGAGCAGCTTCCACCGGCGGCCGTCTTCCGAATGATAGAGTTTATACTGATGATAGATGCCCTGCTGTTTGCCGAGGAATTCCGCATCGTGGTCGGCATAGTTGAGCTGGACGGCGTTCACGGTGCTTACCGCGCCAAGGTCGGTGCTGATCCATTCGCCTTTATTGCCTGTAGCCGCGCTCCAATATGTTTTGATGTTTTCATCCACCGCATAATTGGGCAGGTGGCCGCCGAGCGTGGACGATACCGCTACCGGCCGCTGGTAATTCAGCAGCATCCAGCCGGTGAATGCGCTGCCCTCGCCGCGGCGCAGGTAATGCGGGTAATCCCCGAACGCGGTGCTGCACCACATCACATCGTCTTTATCAAACCCGGCCGGCCATATGCCGATGCGGCGCTCGAAATTATTCTTCACCGACACCACCATCGTGGATACATGCCAGTAGTAGCCGTCATTATCCTTAAATGTGGCCCCATGGCCTGCTCCGCGGGCAAAGCCGCCGGGTTTGTAAGCGAATGGATTATGTTTTTGCGGCGTGAAGGGGCCCAGCGGATGATCGCCCACCACTACCCCGTCGGCATAACCGCTGAACTCGGTGCCGGGCGCGCCGTATTGCAGGTAGTATTTGTTGTGGTGTTTCGTCATGGTGGCGCCTTCGATGAAGGGATCGAGAAAGGTATTGTCGTTGTACTCACCGAAGCGCTGCCAGCCGTAACGCCAGTCTTCCAGCAGGTACAGCTCCTTCCGTGTGCCCAGCGGCCGGAAGGTTTTGCGGTCGAGCTCCACGCCGTAAACCGGGTAGCGGTTGCTGCTGCCGTTGTACATGTACAGCCGTCCGTCGTCGTCCGCAAAAAAATCAGGGTCCCAGCCGCCGATCTCAAATGAATCCACCGCTTCCTTCCACTCGTTGCCTTTCGGGTTGGTGCTCATCCAGATGGGAAAGTTACCGCTGTAGGTGGAGCCGAACACCAGCATGGTGTCGCCCATCACGCCCACCGCGGGCGCGCACAGTTCGTCGTATACATGATGGTAAGGTTTCAGGAATTTACGGGGCACGAAGTGCCAGCCGAGCAGGTCGCTGCTCCACCAGTACCCCCACTGGTTGGTGGAAAAGAGGTAATAGTCGCCTTTGTAGTTGACGATCACCGGGTCCGCCGTGGCCCTGTGTTTGCCCCAGGTGGTGAAGTTCGGGATGGGACAATAGCCGTAATCGATGTTCACCGGGTTACAGTACGTGCGCTGCTGCGCGGGCGCGGCTATAACGGTCATCAGCAGCAGGAACGTGGATACCAAGGTTTTCATCTACCTAAGTTCCGAAAAAAATCCCGGTAACCGTGAGGCTACCGGGACCGGCTATATCAGCTTGCATTTTTTCAGTATTTGGCGGCCTGCCCGTTTTTCGGGATGGCTTTCAGGATGAACTGGCGCAGGTGCTCGTTGCTGGTGGCCAGGTCGTCTTTGCGGAGGTACATCATGTGCCCGCTGCGGTATCCTTCCCAGGAGAGGCGGTCTTTCATGCGCCCGCTCGGGTCGAGCTGCCACATGCTGTATTTGGCGTTGAAATAATCACAGGCGCCGTCGTAGTACCCGCTCTGGATGAACACATGCAGGAACGGGTTCTGCGCCATGGCCTGGCGGAGATTCTCGCCGGTGCGGTTGCCGTTGTTGTCCCAGGGGAACACAGGGCCGAACATGTAATATTTCAGGTCGGTTTTATACTTCAGCTCTTCTCGCAGGTACATGTTGATGGCCGGGGTGAAAGAGTGCAGCCAGGAAGTCAGTTCCGCGTTGAAATCCACCCGGTCGCCCGCATCGCGGCGGTCGAGGCCGAGATAGCGGGAATCGAGGCGGCCCACGGTGTAACCGCGCTCACGCAGCAGTTCCTTCCAGAAAAAGTTCAGCGGCACGTCGAGATTGTTCTGCAATACCGCTTTTTCAGACAGCCCGGAGAAGCGGCCCACTTTGGCGGCAATTTCCTTTTTACGCGCCTCGGATAAAAAACCGCCTTCCGCCAATGCCGGCATGTATTCCCTGATGGTGAAAGTCTCTACCTCCTGGAGCATCTGCGGCAGGTCTTTCTGCTGCAGGTCGGCCGCCAGCGCCTTGTGGTACCAGGCGGTGGCCGCGTAATACGGCAGGCGCAGCGCGGCCTCGGCAGGGCCGGACCGTTCGATGCCCAGTTCCGTCGGCGACACCAGCACCACGCCGTTCACATAAATCCATTGCGCGTTTTGCAATTCCAGCGCCAGGCCGGACACGCGGGTGGTGCCATAGCTTTCGCCCACGAGGTATTTGGGCGACGCCCAGCGGTTATAGCGGGTAATGAAGGTATTGATCCATTCGGCGAGGTATTTCACATCCTGGTTCACGCCGAAGAATTTGCTGCCCGGCACGTCTTTGTTCGCCGTGCGGGAGAAGCCGGTATTCACCGGGTCTACATACACGATGTCCGCCACGTCGAGGACGGAATGCGGGTTGTCTTTCAGGCCATAAGGCTGTACCGGGTAACCTTCATCGTCGATCTTCAGCACACGCGGCCCGGTGTATCCTATCTGCATCCACACGGAAGCCGTTCCGGGCCCGCCGTTGAACGAAAACACCAGCGGCCGTGCGCCCTGGTTGCTAACGCCGGTTCTTTCGAAATAGGTATAAAACACGCCGGCAATTGCCTTGCCTTCTTCGTCCCATACCGGCAGCGAGCCCGCCGTTACCTTGTAGGGAACACGCTGCCCTTTGATGGTCACTTCATGGCTGGTCACCACACTGGCGTCGATTTTGAGGGTGCGGCCCGCGCTTGCGGCGTTATAGAATTTACCGTCTGCGGAATCTTTAACAGGGCCTTTCTGTGCGAATAGTTGGCTGCAGCCCAGCAGGAGGGCCGCTGTAAGAATGTGTTTCATAAAATAAACATAACGTATAATCTGAATATACGGGAAAATTTGTGATGGCAGGAGCAAAATCTACACGACCGTTATTGACGCCGCAGGAAATACAGCGTATACCCCAGATCAAGCTCGTCATAGATCTCGAACCCGAACCGCTGGTACCAGGGAAGATTCTTCGGCATGGAGGTTTCGAGATATACCGGTAAATCCGCACTGTGCCGCAGCACCTCCTGCAGCATGCGGCTTCCATGCCCCGCGTGCTGGTGCTGCGGATCCACGCCGATGAACCAGAGGTAAGCCATTTTTTCCTTCGGCCGGATGGCGGCCACTTTGGCTTTCCTTGCCTTCACCTTCTTTACGCCACCCACACCAATGGCCCGGAACATCAGCCGGAGATCGAGCAGGAATGTTCTGAAGGAAGCACGTTGCCGGTCCGGGTACAGCACCAGCGCACAGGCTTTACGGTCGTCGGAGAGCCACACTTCACCGAATATCTCGCACATGGCCACGGAATATTCCATCAGGGCGCGGATACGCTGCTCCCTTTTATCGTCCTGGCGCACGATGTAATTAACGCTGCCATTGCCGTCGAAGGAACGGGTGAGCATGGAAATGATGAGGGGTTTATCGGCGGGTAAGGGTTTGATCATGTAGATAAAGATAAGGGATTCGCGATTTTCGTAAATTTATTGAATACTGGAATCTCTAACCGATTTTCAACAAATGGATGTTACTCAAATTGAAAACAGCGGAAATTTTGCCATACGGAAACTTCGAGCGGATAAATTGAAGAATGGACTACCGTTTATGATCAATTCCAAAGACCTCCCAACGAATGAGGCGTATCTGGAATATCCCTGCGGAAGGATTGCATTGATTACAATTACGAAGGAATCGCGTGACTTTATTGTCCTTCGCAACTTAACGCCCCACGAAAACAGCATCATCAGAGCGAAATTTAATCTTTTCAACCTGGAGAGCTAATGCCTGGGCCATAGATTATCGCCGGCTCAAACCAAGCTAAAAGGTCGTTGATTGCCCCATTAACCGTTCTCTAGCTGCAAAGGTTAAGAAATCGGATTTGCATTTCTTTTTTGAAAACCGCAATTGTAGTAGATTGAAGATTTCGGTTAACCCAAACGACTGCATGGCGTACTTTCTTTTTATCGATGAGAGCGGACAGGATCACAAAAATTCTCCATACGAAGTGCTGGCCGGCATTGCTATTCAGGATACATTGCTCTGGCAGTTGATAAAAGATGTTCATGACATCGAACTAAATTGTTTCGGCAGAAGATACCGGCATGATGGAAGAGAAATCAAAGCCACCAAATTCCTGAATACAAAAACTTTTCGGTTGGCGGGCCAAATGGCCCCGATTAACATGCCCGAACGGACAGCACTGGCAAAGCTGGCTTTGGATAACGGCGAAAGCACCAACAAAAAGCAATTAACCGCCCTTGCACAGGCCAAGCTGTCATACGTCAAACAGATATTCCGCCTTTGCTATGGATATCGATGCAGAATTTTTGCAGCCATCATTGCCAATCCTGACAAAGTGCTTGCAGATGCTTCCATGCTAAGGAAAGATTACGTTTATCTATTTGAGCGGTTTTATTATTTCCTGGAAGACGCTCCCGGAGCCTCACAGGGTATAGTGGTATTTGATGAACTGGATAAGTCCAGCAGTCATATTTTATTGAATCAAATGGAAAAATACTTCAAAAACACGATGAAGGGAAGAGCCAGAAGCAATCTGATTATCCCGGAACCGTTTTTTGTTCACAGCGACCTGACTACCAGTATACAAATCGTTGATTTTATTGCGTACCTGTTTTCATGGAATTTCAGGGTTCCTAAATTGACGAAACCAGGTAGAACGGAACTGAACAGCTATATTGAAATGTTAAAGCCGATGCGATATAAAACCACCAGAGTTATAGGAGAAAACAACAACCACATCATATGGAGCGTGACACCCGTATAAAAGAAAAAAGGCAATGCCAGTTTCCCAGCAAAGCCTCCGTTACAAAGGTAATAAAAAAATAAATATCACGCGCAAAAAAAAATGATCTTTCTTTCAAAACCAAGGTCCTTCTGCTGCGGCTGCGAACAGTTGCATACCAGAAGGACCATTACAAAGGTCAGGGACATTTTCATCTCCCTAAAATAATCTTATTTCGTCATAAACACCCAGTTCACCTTTCGTTCATACCCAAACGGCTTCCCCGTCGCGGGTGCGCTCATCTCTCCTGCCAGCCGGCCGTTTTTGTCTTTCGACACTTTCAGCGTCACCTGCGAATAGGCGCCTTTTTCGTAATTGAAAGTCGTGCCGTCGTCGTCGTACAGGGTGAAGCTGCCGGGTGCGGCGCCGTAGTGCCTTACTTCCAGCGGCAGCACCTCGCCTGCTTTCGGCGCCTGCCTGCGGGCGGGTATCATGGGGATGATCGCGCCGTCTTTAACGAACAGCGGGATTTTTTCGAGCTCGGCTTTGACGGTGATTGCCTGGTTTTCACCGGCCAGCGCGCCGGTATAGAAATCGTACCATTTACCGGCGGGCAGGTACACCTTGCGGCTCTTTTCACCGGTGAACACGGGGGCTACGAGGATGTTGTCGCCCATCATATACTGGTCTTTTACTTCGGAGCGTGTTTTGGCTTCGTAAGGGTTATGCGTGGCATCCAGCTTCCCACCGCTTTCCTGCGCGGCATAAGCGAATCCGTCGATGAGGTTCATGGAACGGAAAGGCGGCTTGCCTTCGAAACGGTACTGGGCGAAGGTGGAATAAATGTAAGGCAGCAGGCGCATGCGCAGCATGGCTACGTCCTGCACGGCTTTTTCCACTTCGGGGAACGACCAGGGTTTGGTGCCGTCGGCCCAGGCGTTGAGCATGGCCATCGGCGAAAAACAGACGCTCTGCATCCTTCTCACCCACTCTTCCGCGGTTTTGGAGGCGCGCACTTCCGGCGTCCACAGCACGCCGATGAAGCTGCTGTTCACGAGGGCGGTGATGAAGTCCTGGTGGGAATAATAATCGTTGTAAATCACGTACGGGAAATTGCTGGCGCCGGCGTTGGACGCACGCACCAGTCCGTAGGTACGCTGGTTCTGTTCACGGTACCATTCGTCGGTCATCTTCTGCATCATCACCCCGTACACCTGCCGCAACTGTTCGGCGGCCGTGCCGGAAGGGAAAGTAGCCACATCGGGCCAGAGCCATTTGTCGTAGCCGTCGTTCTCGTCCATTTTATAACCACTCACGCCGAGGGATATATGATTTTTGATAAAATGCTCCTTCCAGATCTGCCGCGCTTCGGGGAAGGTGAAATCGGTCACCAGCCCGTTCCACACGGTATGCGTGCCGGCAAAGGGTTTCACTTTGGCATACAGGCTGCTTTTGGGCGACACATAGGGGTTGATCCACAGGTTGGCCCGCACGCCTTTTTTAGCCAGGTCGTCGATGAAACCTTTCGGGTTGGGAAAACGTTGTGTATCCCACTCAAACGTGCAGGGATAACTCATCGAATGCCAGCCTGGCTCCACGCCGATGAAGTCGAGGGGGAAGTTATGCGTTTCAAACTCGGTGGCTTCGCGCAGGATGTCCGACTGGGAGTACAACGTGGGCACGCGCTGGGTAAAACCGAGGCCCCACTTGGGCGGCAGGTAACCGCCGCCGCTGAAAAGGTTATAACGTTGCACGGCGTTCATGGCCGTGGGGCCGCCGAACACGTACACCTCCACACCACCGGCAGGCACGAGGACTTCCACGCCGTCGGAATACGGCATGCTCTGCCAGTTTTTATTTTTATCGTTGCGGTCGATCAGCTCAGGCGGATTTTTGGTATCCACGCGCACCGCTGTGCCGGCATATACCGTAATGTAACGGGCGGCGTCGATCAGTACCCCGTAGCCGCGCGACGACACATAAAAAGGCACTGGCGCATGCGTGCGGCCGTTGTCGGCACTGCCGTAGTGGTCCATATGCAGCTGGCTTACGCGGCCGCGCTGGTTCACAGTCTTAAAATTGAGGCCGAGGCCGAAAAGCTGCTCTTCTTTTTCCAAGGGAAACTTGAGGTACACCTTGCCGTCCGCGATGCGCATGGTGATGTCGGCCTGCGGCAAGGGAAATCTGGCGGCGGGTAGTTTTTGCAGGGAAGCTTTGTCGGGCGTAGCGCCGGCGGCTTTGAGCAGGCTGATTTTCTCAGGCGTGCCGGCCGAGGCCTTCCATATGCCGGGTTGTACTTCCTGCCACTGTAAAGGAACTTGTTGTGCCATGGCGGCTGCGGTCATGAGCAGGCAAAGGCATGTAATACGGATTGTTTTCATAATTCGATGGAACTTCTGCAATCAAGTTAGCAAGAAATTCCACGAATTCTCCTTTTGATCAATATACTGGCAGGAAACGGTAAAATAGTGGGGATTACGGCTATACAATCACGTTGCGGTTCACCGGCTCCGTTACCGCCGGGTTCACCTGGTAACAAAGCACCTCGCCGTTGTTGAGCACTTCCACGATGCGGTAGCCGAAATAAGGCGTGCCCCAGCTGCCGCCCAGGTGGCCGTCGAAGAAATAATGTTTGCCGTTCTTTTCCTTCATGCCGTCTTCCGCATGGTCGTGGCCATGGAACACGGCCCGCAGGTTCTTCTGCGCGGAAAACAGTTCCACCAGCTCGGGACAGTCGATACCGTGCTCGGTCCATTTTACCGGTGTGATATGCATGATGACGAAGAGGTGTTTTTTGTTGCGGTATTTATGGAGCTGGCTACGGGTCCAGTCAACATCGGGGCAGATGTATTTCCCTGTTTCGTCCGCGGTGTTGAGTATCAGAAAGGCTGCATCGCCTTTGGTAAATGCATGGTGCCAGCGGGTGCCCCAGGTCTTCTCCCAGCCGTCTTCATTGATTTTGTCGTGGTTGCCGTGCGACACGAAATACGGCATCTCCAGGCGGTCCCAGGTGGTTTTGGCTTCCGGGAGGAAGGCCGGGTTGTCGTGGATAATATCCCCGTTGATGAACGAATAATCAAGCCCCCTGCCCGCTTTCTCTTTATTGAGGAAGCCGGTCATACGCTGATGGTTATCGGCCCAGGTGGTATCCTTTTGCCCGAAGTGCCCGTCTGACGCAAGCGCGAAACGCAGCACCACCTTGCCCGCTGCGGGCAGCCGGAAACCGGGGGCGGCGAAAGACTGTAAAGTATTACCGGCGCCGATGAGTACGATGCCTTTGAGGGTATTGACGAGGAATTTACGGCGTGTGAGCATGGGATGAAGATAAATAATTTCCCGCATCGCCAAAAGCGGCCGGTATGATTTAATCCTGCGTTTACACGAAAGTCAGGTTATCCAGCTGCCGGCGGTAATCGTACTGGAGGTCTTCATGCAGCGTTTCGAGCGCTTTCTCGATTTTACGGAGCTGCTGGGTATACAGGTTGACGAGCTGCACGCTTTTTTCCATTTTGATGCCCGACCGCCTCATTTTCCCGCAGAAGAACAGCAGCAGTTCCACCTCGGCCTGTTTGGAGCCCGTAAAGCGGATATGTTTATTGGTGATGCGCAGGATTTTACGCAGCGTTTTTTTGGCGAAGTAGAGGTTGCCGGTGCCCAGGCCGTCGAACTCCAGGGCGATGAATTCCTTTACCGAGGCCATATACCCGTCGAGGCTGTGGCTTTCGAACAGCAGGTAGGTCAGCAGTTCCTTGCTTTCTTTTTTGAATTTGGCGAGGCGCAGGCACAGTTCCACCAGTTCGCCCGGCGGCAGGGTGCTCAGTTCCTGTTTTATTTCGTGGATGGACGCTACTTTCATCTGTTATTCCTGGTAAAAATCGATCAGCGCGCCGAAGTAGGCTTCGTTCCAGCCTTCCACGATGTCGTGGTACGCTTCGTCGGGGATGTTGGTATGTTTCAGTTCGGCCGAGGTGTCTTTTTTGTGGGGATGCAAAATGATGGTGACGATGGAAGGCGCTTCCTGTTCACCGAAATACCATTCCTGCACGATCTTTTTATCTTCCGTGAACTCCAGGTTCAGGCCGGCGATGCTGCCGTCCCAGAGTGAAAATTCGGAACCGGGCTCGGTACTCATCTCCGCTTTTTCGCCCGTCCATAACTGGATGGTGGCCGGGTTGGTGAGCGCGCGGTACACGTCTTCCGGCAGCGCGGGTATCTCGAAATGTTTTTTGTAGTCTTTCATGCTTTATTGTTCCAGTAACTGGATGCCGGTTTGGGTAAAAGTGATTTTCTGTTGTTTGTACAAAGCGCCCGTGGTCATTTTGAACGTCTTTTTGCTCATGCCGAAAAAGGCGTAAATCTCTTCGGGATCGGATTTGTCGTGGTACGGCAGGTACCCGTCGTTTTCGCGGAGCAGGCGCAGCACTTTTTCGCTTTCGTCTTCCACCTTGCTGTAACCGGAGCGGCCGGGCACCACGTCTATTTTATTGTCGTCCTTGATGGCTTTGATAAAACCCTGGAAGCGGTCGCCGATGTCCATGGGCCGGAACTGGTCCGCAAAATGGAGCACGCCGGTATGGCGGTTATTGATGATGGTGACGAAGCCGATATCGGTGCGGCGGTACACCACCAGGTCCACCACATCTTTTTCCTGGACCGTCAGCTCTTCGTTGCTCAGGTACTGGTCGATTTTTTCGGTGGCGGCGATGCGGCCGGTGAGTTTGTCGATATAGATTTTCACGAGGTACTCCTGTCCCTTGCGCATTTTCAGGAGTTGCTGCGACTTGGGGACGAAGAGGTCTTTCATCAGCCCCCAGTCGAGGAAAGCGCCCTGTTCCGTAGCGTCAACGGCTTTGAGGCTCACGATGTCGCCCACCACGCCGAAGGGTTTGTCCGTCGTGGCGATCAGGCGGTTTTCGGAATCGTGGTAGAGGAACACTTCCAGTTCGTCGCCGGGTTTGGTCCCTTTCGGCACATATCTTTTAGGCAGCAGTATTTCCTGGTCCCCTCCGTCGAGGTACACCCCGAAATCCGCTTCTTTTTTCACTTTCAACGTATTGTATGCGCCGATATTGATCATAATTTTTCCTGTATGAAGCGCAAAGGTACAATAAAATAATTCTGGCAAAACGGTACGGAATTGTACATATGCTACAAATAAAGTATTCATAAACCGCTCAGGGATATGTTCAGAATAGTTGATACACACATTATTAGGCGTAACCAATTATAAACACTACCTTCGGGCCCTTATATTTTTTATAATTTTTTACACAATGGAACAAAAATTCACTGGAACTGTAAAGTTCTTTAATGAAACCAAAGGTTTCGGCTTCATCAAACATGATGAATCAGCTAAAGAAACTTTTGTACACGCAAATGGCCTCATTCACGAGATCCAGCAGGATGACCGCGTAGAGTTTGAACTGCAGGAAGGAAGAAAAGGCATGAATGCTGTAAACGTTAGACGTATTGATTAAGCTTGCTTAAAATATGTTTTACCGGCCGGTCGTTATGACCGGCCTTTTTTTTGCCCGCCTGGCGGGCTTTTTTTTTGTGATGCAAACTCGTTTGAACAATCGCGTTGATGGTTCCGGTTCACCCCCTCGCGCCCGCTTCTCTCTCAATTGTATGCCCCGGTTCGTAAGAATAATGTTCGCAACTGGTCTGTAACTATCCTCCAGGTCGGTACCTCAATAGCCTGAAACTGTTGCTACCATTGTATTTCCTTAGGATGTCCCACAGATATCCCACTGATGTCCCACTAATGAGCCACAGATGTTCCACATCTTATAAGATGTGGGACATCTGTGGGACAATTGTGTTGAAGTCGTGACGGAATAGTGTCGGAGGATTAAGGATTAACCAGTGTTTTAGCAGGTATAGGGACGGTTTTCTCCAGGGAAAGTACCGTTTTAGCCTAATCAGAATCATTTCAGGAAGGCCGTTAAGGCACCGGCTATGACGGATTTCGCCCGGGAAACTGCAGTGTTAATCTAATCAGAGCCGTTTAAGGGGGACATTACGGTACCGGCAATGACGGATCTCGCCCGGGAAAGTGAAGTTGTAACCTGATCAGAGCCGTTTAAGGGGGACGTTGTGTTACAAGCAATGACGGATCTCACCCGGCAAAGTGCTGTTTTAACCTGATCAGAGCCGTTTAAGGGGGACGTTGTGTTACAAGCAATGACGGATCTCACCCGGCAAAGTGCAGTTTTAACCTGATCAGAGCCGTTTAAGGGGGACGTTGTGTTACAAGCAATGACGGATCTCGCCCGGAAAAGTGCAGTTTTAACCAATCAGAACCGTTTCAGGCTGCCCGGTTTGAAGTCCCATTCCGGGGTGATGAGCGCCTCACCCACCCGCGTACCGTACCACGGGCTGCGGGCATCGGCCGGGTTGCGGAGCAGGTGGATGCTCTGGGCCGGCATATAACTTTGCGCCAGGAGGAAGCGCCGTTCGCCGGCTTTGTTCACGGCCACGTCCATCACGATCACGGCATGGCCGGGCGAACCGCCCTGAATGAATACATCACCTGGGAGGATGTCGGCCGCGGCGCGAAGCTCGCGGCTCAGCGAGAGGGTGCCGGCGTAGGAGAACACCGTTTCGAGGAATTGCCGGAAACTTTCCCGGTTTTCAGCCGGGGCGGCGCTGCGGCGTTTGACCAGTTTGCCCTTTTGCAGCACATAGCGCGTGCCGTTGCGCCAGCTGTCGTAATCCATCAGGGTGCCGTCGGTGGCGCGGAAGGCGATGCGGCCGAACTGGCGGTGCGCGTAGCGGTATTCCGCGTAGAGCCGCATCACGGCGTCGGCGCACTGCTGCAGGTCTTTGCTCCCTACGGAGATGTCCAATACGGCGAACTGGGCCTGCTGGTTATATTTCTTTTGCCCGTTGAACAGGTATACGGTACGGTCTTTTTTCAGGGGCACCTTTCGCAGCCAGGCCCCGAAACTTTCAGGGGGCTGGGCCATCCGGGTGAAACCCGCGGGTACGGGAACGTCCGCCACGGTTTGCGCCTGCATTTGCAGCGCGGTAAATACGAGGGTGAGCCATGGAAGGAAACAACGCATGCTGTGTAGATGCAGCGGGCCGTATTTTCCACAAGCATTCTTTTTCCGTCCGGGAAAATTATAATAACTTGACTGCATCATCCACGGCATTATCATAAAATGAATATGATATGAAAAACACCCTTACCCTGCCAACATCGCCGCTGCCGCAACTCACCGGCTTCCATGCCCCGTTCGCGCTGCTGGAGCCGGTAAAGAACCGGGCCCTGCTGATCGTGTTCTGCGGCGTGTTCAGCTTTTTGTTCATGTACATTTTTTCACCCTTCAATATGAACCAGTGGTACCAGGGCGGCCCGCAATCGGTTACGGGCGTGTTCGGGATCTTTTCGCTCTGCGGGATGGCCGGGTTAAGCATCTCCCAGTTCGGGCTGATGCGGCTCAAAGGCCCCAAACCGCTCAGCTGCCTGCAGTTCATGGGCTGGTTCGCGGGCGAGGTGATGCTGGTGGCGCTGATCGTAAACATCGTGAACGTTTCCATGCACGATTACCTGCAATATTCCTGGCTGGAGTATTCGGATACCCTCAAGTTTTCTTTCGGGGTGATGGCGCTGCCCTATTCCATCGCCCTGCTCTGGTTCTATAACCGCGAAAAAGTGGCGGAGCTCCGCTACCGCGGCGAAACCAAAACCGCGGCGCCGGAAACGGATACCTGCCTGCATATCAGCGACGAATACGGCAAACTGGCCCTCAGCCTCCAGCCCGGTCAGTTGCTCATGATGAAGGCGGAAGATAATTATGTGCAGGTATTTTACCAGCATGGCCAGACCATCCGCAAGGAGCTCATCCGCAACTCCCTCAAAAAGCTGGAAGGCCAGCTGGCCGGTCATGGTTTTGTGCGGGCGCACCGGTCGTACATGGTCAACCTGTCGAGAGTGATCCTTTTCCGGAAAAACAGCCGCGGCCATTATATCCAGATCGACGGTATGGAGGATGTGACCATCCCGGTATCCGGCTCTTACCTTCCCGACTTCCAGCAACGGTTCACCCCGGCGGTGTAATTTTCACCCCGCAGGCCCGCCCGTTCACCCCAAAGCAGCCGCAGGCGGCAGTTGGCTGACGGTATTTTTTTAATATCGCTGCATCAACCAATGCCCGCCCATGTACAAACTGATGCTACTGCTCGCCTTTTCCCTGTTGGCCCGGCCCGCTGCGCTGGAGGCTCAACAGGTGATCTCGGGGAACGTCCGGAACAGTGAAACAGGAGAAGCCGTGCCCGCCGTGTCCGTCAAAGCACGGAACACCCCCAACGGGGATTACACCAACAACCAGGGGAACTTCCGGTTCCACACCCGCGCGCCCCTGCCCCTTACGCTGGTCTTTTCTTCCCTGGGGTTCGCCACGCAGGAAGTGACCGTCACCACCAACGCCCCGGTACAGGTACGCCTGCAGCCGGCCACGGTGCTCGGCACGGAAGTGGTGGTGTCCGCCAGCCGTCACGTGCAGCGGAAAATCGAATCGCCGGTGACCATCGAGCGCATCGATAACAAGGATGTGATCAACTCCCCCCAAACCAGTTATTACAACATGCTCCAGGGCCTCAAAGGGGTCGATATCACCACTTCCAGCCTCACCTTCACCACGGTGACCACCCGCGGGTTCAATACCAGCGGCAACACCAATTTCACGCAGGTGGTGGACGGGATGGACAACCAGGCGCCCGGGCTTAACTTTCCGTTGGGTGCGGCCATCGGCCTCACGGAGCTGGATGTGGACAACCTCGAAGTGCTCTCCGGCGCCTCCTCGGCGCTCTACGGCTCCCGCGGCCTCAACGGCACGCTGGTGATGACGGGGAAAGACCCGTTCAAATACCAGGGCCTGAGCATCCAGGTGACCCAGGGCATCAACCACCTCAAAAAAGGAAATGGCAACGACCCGATGGGGCCGTCGCCTTATTACGACTGGGTGGTGCGCTGGGGCAAAAAGGTGAACGACCGCCTCGCTTTCAAGATCAACGCACAGTATACGCTCGCCAAAGACTGGATGGCTACCGACACGAGCAACACCAACAGCTCCGGCACCCGCTTTACGGACCCTAATTACAACGCGGTGAACGGGTACGGGAGCAAAACGTCGGTCGACATCAATCCCTTCCTCGAAGCCGCCAAAGCCATGGACCCTTCGCTGGCGCCGATCGTGGATCCCCTGTTGGCCAAACCTTCCAACTATGTGGCCCGCACCGGTTACCCGGAATATGGTTATCTTAGCAATGAAGCCAAACTGCTCAAATTGAATGCAGAGGTCCGCTATAAGATCAAACCCAAACTGGAAGCGATCGTTTCCGGCACCTACGGCGAAGGCAATGCGGTATACAGCAACGATACCCGTTATGCGCTGACGGGTTATAAACTGGGCCTGTACCGCGCCGAGCTGCGGGGAGAACAATGGTTTTTCCGCGCGTATACCTCCAGCGAAAACTCCGGCAACACCATCATCGCCAGTCCTACCGCACAACTGCTCAACGAAGCCTGGAAACCGAGCTTCAACCCGAATACGATGGACGGCTGGTACCCGCAATACACCGGCGCATTGATTCAGGCGCTGGCCACGGGCAGCAGCCTGCAGGACGCCCACCTCGCCGCCCGGAGCTTTGCCGACCAGGGCCGCCCCGAAGCGGGCAGCGCAATGTTCAACCGGCTGAAAGACAGTATTTCGGGGCTGCCCACCTCACAGGGCGGCACGCTGTTCCTCGACCGGAGCAAACTCTACAACGCGGAATTCCAGTATAATTTCAGCCGCCTCATTCCTTTCGCGGAAATCATCGCCGGGCTCAACTACCGGTTGTATAAACTCGATTCGAAAGGCACGCTGTTCCCGGATACCGACGGGCCCATCCATGTAGCGGAATACAGCGCTTATGCCCACCTGGCGAAAAAGCTGATCGACAATAAACTGCGGTTGGGGGCGGCGTTCCGGTACGACAAAAACACCCTCTTCGAAAAACCGCGCATCACCTCCCGGCTGTCGACCGTTTTGGAAGTGGCGAAAGAAAACTATCTCCGGTTCTCTTACCAGAACGCCTATAGTTTCCCGTCGAACATCCAGTCGCTGCAAAGCACCCTGATGGATTACAACACCTACGCCTCCGGCGGTTCGGCGCGCCTGCTGTACGGCGAATACGGATTCGACCAATACCCGCCCTACCTGCTCAACAGCGTGCTGGAATACCAGCAGACCAACGACCCTTCCAAACTCAAACGGTTCACGCCGAGCGACATCAAACCGCAGTCGGTCGACGCGTTCGAGCTCGGTTATTCCGCGTTGTTCGGCAACTGTGTGCTGGTAGACGTACTGGGTTATTATTCCACCTGGAAAAACTTCATCGGGTATGTGAACGTGGCCAATACGCCCGGCACTACCGACGTGACGGCGTTCAAGGAACGCAGCAAATACATCGCGTACAACATCGCCTACAACGGCGCCGAAACCGTGAATACTTACGGGTATGCGGCGAGTGTGAGCGTGGACATGTCGCACAACTTCATGGCCAAGGCCAACTTTTCGTCCGACTTCCTCCAAAACAGGAACAACAGCCAGATCAACAACTTCAACACGCCCAACTGGAAATTCAACGTGGAGTTCGGCAACAACGGCCTGGGTAAAAAGCAGCAGCTGTCGTTCAACACCAGCCTGCGCTACAAGCCCGCTTATTTTTACGCCATCGGTTTGGCCAGCGGCACCATTCCCGCCAACGTCGTGATCGACGCGCAGGTGAGCTACAAACTGCTGAAAGCCCATTCCCGTATCAAGCTGGGGGCCACCAACCTCACCAACCGGTATTATTACACCGGCTTCGGGAGCCCGGCCATCGGCGCGGTGTATTATGTGACGCTGGCGTATAACGTATTCTAAAATAAAAACCCGCAATATGAAAACTTATGTGGCCGCACTGGCCCTGTTGGCAATAGCAGCCTGCAACACCGCTCCCGCCACCCAGGGAGATTACAAAACCGTGCTCACGTTCGGGCCCGGTGAAGAAACAAAGATCACCGAGGCTTTTCTGTCGCTGAAAGACAGCAGCAGCATCGAGCTGAAGGAAGGCCGGTACCGG
This sequence comes from Chitinophaga lutea, assembly GCF_003813775.1. Classification (NCBI taxonomy): domain Bacteria; kingdom Pseudomonadati; phylum Bacteroidota; class Chitinophagia; order Chitinophagales; family Chitinophagaceae; genus Chitinophaga; species Chitinophaga lutea. Next base: position 1,166,846 of record NZ_RPDH01000002.1, read on the forward strand.
TTTGATAACCTCAGCCTGGTGCAGCTCAAACACATCCGCATCAAAGGCGCGGGGCCGGAGAAGACCATCCTCGATTTCAGCGCCCAGAGCCAGGGCGGTGAAGGCATCCGGGTGGCCGAGGTAAAAGGGTTCGTGATCAGCGGCCTGGCGCTCCGCGATTCCAAAGGCGATCTGCTGAAGATCAATAAAAGCGAGAACGTCACCATTACCGACGTGCACACCATCTGGTCCAAATCCGATTCCACCAGCGGCGGATACGGCATATACCCCGTGCTGTGCAGCAATGTGCTGGTGGAAAACTGCTACGCCCAGGGCGCTTCCGATGCGGGTATTTACGTGGGCCAGAGCAACAAGGCCGTGGTGCGCAAATGCAAGGCGTATAAAAACGTGGCCGGCTGCGAGATCGAGAACACCACGAACGCCGAGGTGTACGACAACGAGTTTTACGGCAATACCGCCGGTTTCCTCGTGTTCGATCTGCCTGACCTGTCGCAGCGCGGCGGCCATGTGAAAGCGTACAACAATCACATCCACGACAATAACGAGCGCAACTTCGCCAAGGCCGGCAGCTTCGGCACCAGCTGGGGCGTAGGCAACGCGGCGCCGGGCAGCGGCGTGATCATCCAGGCCACTTCCGACGTGGAGCTGTACAACAACAGGATCCTGAACAATAATTCCAGCGCCATCATCCTGGTGTCGGGATTTTTTGTGGACGGCAAGGCCGGTGAAAAGATCAACGCCAATTATTTCCCGGTGTCCAAAAACATCATGATACACGACAATACCCTGGAGATGGGGCCTGCATTCCCCGAGCCCGTGTATGCCCACCATACCGGTAAAATCCTCGTGGCCATCGAACAGAAACTCGGCGCGCGCATTCCCATGATCGTGTACGACGGTATCAGCACCAACGTGCTCACCAACCAGCAATTGCAGAACCCGGACTCCATCTGCATCCGCCAGGCCGGGCAGAACCTATTCGTCAATGTGAACGCGCTGCAGATGGAATCGAAAGACTGGCGCCCTTCCACAGACATGACCGCTTTTAACTGCCAGTAACAATGAGATGGATCGTCATAACAGTGATGGGGCTCTGCATCGCCTGTAACCAGCCGCAGCAGCCCGTTGCATTCAGTTTCAAGGAAAAATTATCCGACTACGGCTTTTTCACCGGGGCGCTGAAAGACCTGCGCCCCGTGGCCGGCATTTTACCGTACGAGCTGGCTACGCCCCTCTTTACCGACTATGCGCTCAAAGACCGGTTCATCGTATTGCCGAAAGGAAAGGCCATCCAATACCGGGATTCCGGCGTACTGGATTTTCCCGACTCCACGTTCATCATTAAAAACTTCGCCTACACCGACACGGCAGGGCGGAAAGTGATGATCGAAACGCGGCTGCTGTTCCGCGACCCGGCCGATCACGGGTGGAAGGTGATGAACTATCTCTGGAATGCGGAACAGACCGAAGCCGGCAGATGGATCACCGGCAAACGCATTCCCATCACCCTGCTGAACGACGAGCGCAGGGCTGTGTCTACCGTGTACCAGATGCCCAATACGAACGACTGCAAGCGCTGCCATTCCAGTAACGGCTCGCTGCAACCCATCGGCCCCAAGGCCCGCAACGTGCATTACAACGGCCAGCTCGAAAAGTGGGCCGCCGGTGGCGCATTGCAGGGCAAGCCTGCGCAGGTGGCCGCCATGCCCGTGTGGAACGACAGCCGGCATTATACCCTTGACCAGCGCGCCCGCGCTTATCTTGATGTGAACTGCGCCCATTGCCACACCAAAGGCGGCGATGCCGACAATACCGGTTTGTTCCTGGAGTATGAACAGCAGCAGCCCAACCATCTCGGCATGCTGAAGCAGCCCGTATCTGCCGGCAACGGTGCGGGCGGGCTCGATTTCGATATTGTGCCCGGCAGCGCGGCGAAGTCCATCCTCATACACCGGATGAACAGCACCGAGCCCGGCACGGCCATGCCTGAACTGGCCCGCACGCTGGTGCATAAAGAAGGGCTGGCCCTCATCACCGCCTGGGTGAACAGTTTGCCGCCACAGCAGTGAGCGCCTTGAAAAATGTACAAAGCGGAGTATCTTCGGGGTAAGAATCTTCCCATGAAAAAACTGCAGCTCGATGTCACTGAAGGCATGCCTGATACTTTTCCGATAGACTCCACTTTGTCATTCGCACCTTTTGTAACGTATCTGAAAGCACGTGTTGCGGAAGAAAAAGATGCGATCAAACAGACCTTGTACCAGCAGGTGCTCGAACGTTTCGAGGCGCAGCCGCCCGAGGAAGAGATGGCCCGGATGGTGCATACCTGCCTCTCCCCTTCGCTGCTGGCGAAGAACGAAAGCATCTGGGGCATCTGCCCGCCGCTGCGGCCCGTGATCACGTTTGCTACAGACGGCCTGCTGCTCCTGGTCAAAAACTGGAAAGACGAACTGTTTTCGCGCCGGCCCGAAGATTTCCGGAAAGAAAGGTTACAACAGATCTATGCCTTCATCCTGCGGCGGCTGTACAATTTCCAGCCGCCGGTACGGTCGGTCAAATACCACGCTTATTCCAACCCCGAAACGGGGCTGATGCAATACTACACGGTGAACGTCAACCCGGATTTCATCGATGTGGAGCCCATCGGCGAACTGCCGGCCGTGGACTTTTCCAGCCTGCATTCCCGGCTGAACAACGGCGAGGGATATGAGATCCTCGAAAACGTGATCCCGCTCCGGATGTTCCGGTTTAAAGGCATTTCGATCCTGACCGTTACGGATGTTACGGCGCTGCAGGCGGTGGAGAACATCCGGAAAATACGCCTGAGCCGCACGCCGGGCGACAATACGGCCACCTACCGCCATGTCATCCAGTCGCTGAAAACGCTGGTAGGCAATCCCAACGTGGAATTCGACCTGTTCACGTTCGTGCGGGTCAACGGCAAGCTGGTATACGGCTATGAAAAAGGCGGCACGGGCATCCTCTATAAAGTATGGGGCGAAGAGGCCCTCACCCCCGAACAGTTCCAGGCGCAGGCCGAAGGTTATGCCCGGCGCCCGAATTCATTCTTCTCCCGCAACCTGGCGAAGGAAGACCTGGTGCAGAATGCCTGGTTAAAAAAATTCATCGACCACGGCGTGGGCTCGCTCTCACTCAGTCCCGTTTTTTACGACCATACCCTGGTGGGCGTGCTTTGTATGCATACCTGGGGAAAGGAGCGGTTCGACGAACGGCTGCTGGCCCTGATAGAACCCGCCATCGGCGCCATTGCGCAGCTGCTGCAGATTTATGTGGACGAGTTCAACATGGAGATCGACACCATCATCAAGGAAAAGTTCACCTCCATACAGCCCGCCGTGCAATGGAAATTCAACGAGGCCGCCTGGCAGTACCTGCTGCGGCGGAAGAAAAACGAACCGATGCCGGAAGCCGACCCGATCATCTTCAACGCCGTGTACCCGCTATACGGCGCGGTCGACATCCGGAATTCCACCACCGAACGGAACCTGGCCATCAAAGCCGACATGGAGCAGCAGTTGCAGCTGTTGTCCAATACCCTGGCCGCCATCGGCCTGCAGCACCATTCCTCCTTGCTCGACGGCATGCAGTTCGCCTGCCGCAACTGGCAGCAGAGCCTGCAACAGGAGGCGCTCGGCACGATGGATGAAAGCAACATCAACCATTTCCTGCAACAGGAAGCCCTGCCTTTCCTGCAACACATGGTCACCCAGCACCCCGACGTGCAGCCCCATTTCGATGCGTACCTCGCCGGCGACACGGCGGTCGACACCCATAAAAGCGCACTGGAACTGAGCATGCAGATGCTGAACAACCGCATCAACAGTTATCTCGAAAAGGAAAAAGAACAGCTGCAGCTGTCCTACCCCTGCTATTTTGAAAAATTCCGGACAGACGGGATTGAATATGATATTTATATCGGGCAATCCATCGTTCCCGATCAGCCATTCTCCCCCTTCCACCTGAAAAACGTACGGTTGTGGCAGCTGTCGTCCATGGCCGAAATTGCCCGGCTCACCAACAGCCTGCTGCCGCAGATGCCCAAGGCGCTGCATACCACGCAGCTGATCTTCGTGCACAACCAGACCATCGATATCAGTTTCCGCCCCGACGAAAGGAAGTTCGACGTGGAAGGCGCCTACAACATCCGTTACCAGATGATCAAGAAACGGATCGACAAGGTACACATCCGCGGTACGGAAGAACGGCTCACCCAGCCGGGCACTATCGCGCTCATTTATTTCAACCGGAAAGAAATAGAAGATTACATCCCCTTCATCCAATACTTACAGGAAAAGAACGTATTGCAGAACGAACTGGAAGACCTGCTGCTGGAAGATTTGCAGGGGCTCAGCGGATTGAAGGCGCTGCGGGTGAAGGTGGTGCTGTGAGTGCCGCATGCGCCGTATAGCCCTCCCCATCACCCGAAAACATCCCAGGCCAGCCGCAAAATGGTTCCGAATACGACCACCAGGAAAAAGACCCGGATGAATTTGTTGCCTTTCAGTAAAGCGAGGCGGGTGCCGAAGTAGGCGCCGCCCATGTTGCAAACGGCCATCGGTATGGCGAATTCGTACAGGATATGGCCGGTGCCGGCGAAGTAGCAGATGGCGGCGAGGTTGGTGGCCATGTTGATCAGTTTGGCGCTCGCGCTGGCGTGCAGGAAATCATACCCCAGCAAGGCAATGAACACGAGTATGAAAAAAGTGCCGGTGCCCGGGCCGATCAGCCCGTCGTAAAACCCGATGATGAGCCCGGCCAGCATGCCCACCACCATTTGTTGCAACCGGCTGTGCTCTACGGCCACGGGCTGCCCGAAGCTTTTATTAAAATAACTGTAAGCGGCCACGCCTATCAGTACAAAAAGAATGACCGGCTTGATGACGGCATTATCGATCAGGGTAACGCAATAGGCGCCCAGCACGGCGCCGCCGAAAGCCAGGGCGGCCACATACGCCATCAGCCGCCAGTCGATCGCCACATGGCGGGAATACCGCCAGGCCGCGAAAGCGGTGCCGGAAATGGAAGGGATTTTGGTCGTGCCGAGCAGCGTCGCCACGGGATATTGCGGCAGGATTACCAGGATGGCCGGCGTTTGCAGCAGCCCTCCCCCACCTACGATCGCATCGATAAAACCTGCGCAAAAGGCCGCCAGGCAAAGCAGCAACAGTTCCAGCAACATGGCCGCGAAATTACACAAAAAAAGGCTGCTGCTTTTCAGCAACAGCCTTTCCGGTTATTTAATCCACTTCCCTATTTCTCAGGCACGAGGATGGCCTTGAAATAGTTGGCGTTGCCCAGGTATTTCACCGCAGCGGCTTTTACGCTGGCCTCGGTCACCTGTTTCAGGCGCTCGGCCTGGCGCAGCACCGTGGTCGGGTCTTCGTTGTTTTTGAATTTGGAAGAGAGGTACGACAACCAGAAGTTGTTTTCGCGCAGGCTTACTTCCATGGCCCGGGTGCTTTCCGCGCGGAATTTTTCGATGTCCACGGCGGTAGCGCCTTCCTTCTTGATCTTCTCGATCTCGTCGAGCGCGGCGGCTACCAGCTTGTCTACATTCGCGGAAGCGCAGCTGAAGGAAATGGTGAGGGTGTAATACGGGTGCGGCAGTTTTTCGTAGCTCACGCCCACATTGGGGCTGTACACACCGCTTTCTTTTTCACGCAGGCGCTCCAGCACCTTGAATTCCAGCACGTCGCTCAGCGCGCTCAGCTGGAGGTTGTTCTCCACGGAGTACTGGTAGTCGCCATGGAAGAACAGGCGTACCTGAGCCTTGTCTTCAATGCCTTTTTTCACGATGCGCGTCACGTTGCCGGTGAGCGGTTTGCCGCCACGGTCCACGAACGTTTCTTTACGGCCGGTGGCGGGCAGGCCGCCCAGGTATGTTTCGAGCAGGGGTTTGATCTTTTCCACGTCGAAGTTACCAACGAACACAAAAGTCTGCCCGCTTGCATCGGCAAAACGTTCTTTGAAAAACTCGAAGGAACGGTCGAGGCTGATCTGATCCAGTTCCGCCAGCGTGGGTTTCCGTTCCCGCAGGTTGTTGCCGGACATTACGGAAGTGATCGTATCGCCGTACACATTTTCCGGACTGTCGTCCGCATTCTGGAGATACACTTTGAACTCGTCCATGTTCTTTTTGAACAGGATGGGGTCTTTCCGCGGATTGGTGCCGTGGGCGTAGATCAGCTGCAGGGCTGTTTCAAGGTCTTTGGGCGACGCACTACCGCTGTAGCCCTGGTGCAGGCTGCTGATATACACCGAACCGCCGGCGGTGCTGCCGGCCAGCATTTTGCGCAGCTGGGTGTTCTCGAACTCGCCGATACCGTCGCCGCCGATGTTGCCGGCGTAGTTGGTGGCCATGTAATCTTTATCTTCCGCGAGGGAGGTGCCACCTTCGGCAAAGGAAGAGAAGATGATCTGGTCGTTCTTGAAGGTGGTGGGTTTCAGGTATACCTTCACACCGTTCGACAGGGTGAGTTTCGTAACATCGATACCCTGTATTTTTTCTTCCGCCGTTATTTTGCCGGGCACCGGTTTTTTCTCGAGCAGCGGTTTGTTCACGGCATTGTCTACATACGCCGTAACGCCTTTGCCGGAATTGCGCAGCGCATCGAGCAGCTGTGCCTCGGTGGGCAGTTTGGCTTTGTCTTTATCCGGCGCCTGGGCAATGATGGTGATGTTTTCGGGTGCCGCCATCTTTTTGGCGAACTCGTTCACTTCCGCCAGCGTGATATCGGCCAGCAGCTGTTTGGTAAGTGTATAACGGAATTCCGGGCTCACGATGGGGGCGTTGTACATGAAGTTTTTCAGGTAAGCCTGCACGAAGGAGTTGGACGGGATCTTGTCCATTTCGCGGTAGTTCTTCTCATTGCCGGCTTCCATGTTCTTTTTCACCACGTCGAGCTCGGAGGCGATAAAGCCGAACTGCGCCATCCTTTCCACTTCGGTCATCACACCGCTCAGGCCCTTGGCCAGTTCGCCGGGGTCTTTGGTCACCGCCACGATGGTAGCGGCGTCGATGCCGGGTACCAGGCCGCCCTGGTAGGCGCCGTAGCTGAACTGCCCTTCCACGAACGGCGCAGTGCCTTTCTGCTTCAGTTCCAGTAAACGGCTGCTCATCATGGAATTGATCATGCTGGTGATGATCCCTTTCCTGATGTCGGGAATGCCGTTGGTGACTTTAGCGCGGTGGCGGATGAACGTGAGTACCACGTTATAAGGGAACTCCTTGTCCGTAACGAGCTTCACGATGGGCTCCTTATTGTCGGGGAGATCGTATTTTTCATGCGGGCGGGGTTTGGCGGGGTTGGTGAGCGGACCAAAGTTCTCTTTGATCAGCGCTTCCACCTGCGCCACGTCGAAATCGCCCACGGCAATCACCGCCTGCAGGTTAGGACGGTACCAGTCTTTATAAAACTGTTTGATTTCGTTGTGCTTGAAATTCTGGATGATGTCCAGCTTGCCGATGGGGATACGCGCCGCGTAGCGGGAATTGCCCAGCAGCACCGGCAGCAGTTCTTTCTGCATGCGCGACTGTGCGTTCTTGCCGCGTTGGCGGTCTTCTTCCACGATCACGCCTCTTTCTTCATCGATGTCGGCATCTTCCATGCGGATGTGGCCGGCCCAGTTGGCGAGGATCTTGAAACCGTTTTTGAACAGCGCCGCACTGTCTGTGGGTATCGGCAGCTGGTACACGGTCTGGTCGAACGAGGTATAGGCATTCAGATCGGCCCCGAACTTCACGCCTGCTTTCTGCAGGTAGTTGATCAGTTCGTTTTTGGGGAAATCCTTCGTGCCGTTAAAGGCCATGTGCTCGGTGAAGTGGGCCAGCCCCTGCTGCGCGTCTGTTTCCATGAGCGAGCCGGCTTTGAGGGCCATATACAGCACGGCCCGGTTTTTAGGCTCGCTGTTTTTACGGATGTAATACGTAAGGCCGTTGGAGAGTTTGCCGATCTTGACATCGGGGTCGGCCGGTATTTTATCCGTGGCGGCTTTGACGGCGGCCTGTTTGGGTTTCGGCTGCGCCTGGGCCTGGATGGATGTTACCTGGAAAACGCTCGTTGCGGCAAGCGTCAGCAGTAGAAAACGTCGTTTCATAAAGCGGTGTTGGTTTATAGATTTTATTGCGGCAAACAAGTATGCCAACGCCCCCATGACGGGGGCGGGCATAAATATACTATAAACCCTGCGAATGGGCCCGGCCGTTTATCCGGGAAAACAGGGCGCCTGTCATTTATTGTCATACAGCTGCTGATGCACTTCCCAGAACGATTTTACCGGGTTTTTGAACACCCTGCGGTCGTACGTCATCAGCCCGTTGGTTTCCACCTCCACGTCCGTGGTTTGAGTGTACACGGCGGCGGAAAGGCCCAGCGGGATTAATTCTTTCAGTTTCTTCATGTATTCCTGGTACCGTCTGAACAGCTCTCCGGCCGTTTTGAAGGTCTGGTAGCCCCAGTTATCCTTCTGCTGCCACACATGCCCGTCTACCGGGAGGCCCAGCCCGCCGAACTCGCCCAGCACGATGGCCTGCTTGCCGCCGTAGATGTCTGCGTCGGGCATGGCGGGGTCGGGATAATTATGCAGGTCGATGATATGGCCGGTGGGATAAAAGTTGCCGCCGCTGGCGCTGTTGACCAGCCTTGAAGGGTCTTTCTGCATCGTCCATTCGGTGATCTCTCTGGTTTTGAACTGTCCCCATGCTTCGTTAAAGGGCACCCATACCACGATGGAGGGGCTGTTGTGCAGGGCGTCCATGATGGCGCTCCACTCCTGCCGGTAAGCATTTTCGGAGGCCTCGCTGCGTTGCTGATCGGTGCCGCGGCCAACGATGCCGGGGCGGGGTTCCCAGCGGTTGCCGAGGTCGCCGCTCGGCATGTCCTGCCAAACGAGCATGCCCAGCCGGTCGCAATGATAGTACCAGCGCGCGGGTTCCACCTTGATGTGTTTGCGGATCATGTTAAAGCCCATGGCTTTGGTCTGCTCCACATCGAAGAGCAGCGCTTCGTCGGTGGGCGCGGTGTACAACCCGTCTGGCCACCAGCCCTGGTCGAGCGGGCCGTACTGGAAGAGGAATTTATTGTTGAGCAGCATGCGGTACACGCCTTTCTCATCTTTGGCCATCGACGATTTGCGCATCGCGAAATAACTTTTCACCGTATCCACCGCCTTGCCTTTGCGGGTGATCTCCAGCTTCAGGTCGTACAGGAAGGGGCTGGAAGGCGACCACAATTTGGGCGACGGAATTTTCAGCACGGCGGAGCCGCCGGGCTCGATGGTGGTTTCGGCCACTTTGCTGCCGTTGTCCCAGGCGCTCACCAGCACCTGGTCGCCCGGAACGGGATTTACCACGGTGGTGTTCACCGTGAGGGTTTCCTGGTCGATGTCCGGCGTTTGTTTGACGGTGGCGAGGTAGGTTTCCGGCAGGGCTTCGAGCCATACCGTTTGCCAGATGCCGGTTACAGGGGTGTACCAGATGCCCTCCGGCTTGCGCACCTGTTTGCCGCGCGGCTGCGGGCCCTGGTCGGTAGGGTCCCATACTTTCACCACCAGCGTTTGTTCGCCTTTCTTTTTCAGGTGCGGGGTGATGTCGAACGAAAACGGGTCGAAGCCGCCCTTGTGGCTGCCTGCCAGCATGCCGTTCACATATACTTCTGTTTCCCAGTCTACCGCACCGAAATGCAGCAATATCTTTTTGCCGCCGGCGGGCCGGGTGAAGGTGGTCTGGTACCAGAGCAGGCTGTCTTTCCCCACCGTTCTGCCCACACCGGACAAAGCCGACTCGATAGCGAAGGGCACGAGTATTTTCCCCGTATAGGCGGCGGGGTTACCGGCGCTACGGGGGGTAACGGCATAGTTCCACAAACCGTTGAGGTTTTTCCAGTTGCCCCGTACGAGTTGTGGACGGGGGTATTCCGGCAACACCTGGCCGGGCGTTACTTTCTCGCTCCAGGGCGTTTTGATTCTCCCGGGAACTGCCTGCCAGGTCTGTGCCTGGGCCATATTGGCCACCAGCAGTAATACAAATAGTTTTTTCATGAACCGGTATTTAGTGCTTGTATATTCCTGAATTGCGGGATGCGGTGGAAGGTGAGGTAATTGGCGTTGTGGAAACTCTCCGCTCCGCCGGTTTCATCATCGTAGGCCGTGCGGCATACGAAGATGAGGTCGTCGCCGTCTACCTGCCAGTCGGCATAATTGAACCCGTGATGCAGCGGGTCCGGGTGATGCAGCACGATGCTGTGCAGCTCCCAGTGCAGGAGGTCCGCCGACGAGCAGAGCGCCTGCGTATTCCTCACTTTATCGAGCGGGGTACTGTGGCGGTAGGTTTCCGGTACGTAGTTGGCGATGGTCCAGTACCGGGCCGATGCCGCATCGTACCGCACGCTGAACTTTTTACCGCCGCCGGGAAAATCGGTGAAAACGATGTTCCCGCCGGGCTGAACGATGGCGGCCAGTTCTTTGCCGGTATCCTGCGGATGGTGCACCCGGAGCAGGTTCCATACATCGCCGTCCGGGGCGGGCACGGCGTTGCCTTCGAGCCATCCCTGGAACTGCCCGCGGAGCAGTGAGGCGTCGTACGGCAGCGCTTCGTTTTCCTGCCAGCTGGCGGATTGGAGCAGGTCTGCGTCTTCGGGGGCGTGGAGCAGCTGTGCGCTCATCATCCTGCTCCACAGTTCCGGATCCCCTTCCGCTTTTTCCACGGCGCGCCAGATGCGGCCGTTGTAGTGCAGTACGGGCACGGGGCCGGTGTGGTACCGCCCTTCGCGCACGATGCCTTTTTCCCAGGTGCGGCCGCCATCGGTCGAGCGGCGGATCACCAGGTTGCCGTAGTGTTTGTCCGTTCCCATGAGGTATAACGCTCCCCCGTGTACGAAAAGCCCCGACCAGAATTGCCCCTCCAGTTCCGCAACCAGTTCCCAGCGGAGGCCGCGGGAGGCGGAGCGGTAAATGCGGGCGGTGGCGGACTGATGTTCCCTGGAAGCCGGCCCGAACAGGTCGTGCGAGGCGATGTAATCCCCGTTGGGCAGGATGCACACGGACGGCGAGCCGATGTAAAGTCCCTCTGATTTGGGGCTGTGCGCTACTACAACGCCCGGGGGCGCGGCAGATGGCGCCGTTGCGGCATGCTGTACACGGGAAGCAGATGGTTTCATGGTTCGTTGGAATACGGGAAGGGGTAAAATAGTCATTTTTTGAATATCTTGTAAGCATGAAAAAGTTACTCCTTTCCGCTGCCCTGCTGGGCAGCGCCACGTTATCATCCGCTCAGCAATCCATAAGCCTTTTCAACGGGAAAGATTTCACGGGCTGGCACATCGACGTGCCGGCGCTGGAAAAAGACAGTTCCCAGCCTAATCCCTTCATCATCCGCAACGGCATGATGGTGAGCCTCGCCAAACCGCAGGGCCACATCATCACCGACGCGCAATACGAAAACTTCCGCCTCGACGTGGAATACCGCTTCCCCGGCAAGCCCGGCAACTGCGGGGTGCTCGTATTCGCCTCCACACCACGGGTGCTGTACGACATGTTCCCGAAGTCGATCGAAGTGCAGATGATGCATAAAAACGCCGGCGATTTCTGGTGTATCGGGGAAGACATCGAGGTGCCCGATATGGAAGCCCGCCGCGGCCCCAAAGAAAAATGGGGGTCGGTAGACGGGAAGAACCGCCGGATACAGAACCTCACGGACAGTTCGGAAAAACCGCTCGGCGAGTGGAACGCCATGCGCATCGAATGCCTCGGCAATACGGTGAAGGTATGGGTGAACGGCCAGCTGGTGAACGATGGTTACAACGCCACGGCTTCCAGGGGCCAGATTGCGCTGCAGGCGGAAGGATCGGAGGTGGAGTTCCGGAAGGTGATGCTGACGCACCTGAAAAAACGAAAAACAGCCAAAAAATAATGCCCATGGACATGGGCACTAAGCGAAACCAAAAACGTTTTTTCTCATGCCGTTCCCTGTGCGGGTGCGGGCATTGTGTGTAATGTCTACTATATGCATCTTACCGGGAGGGAAAATAAAACAGCCCAGTGAAAAGAAGATGGTCTGCAGCTGCGGGAGAAAGTGTTGCCGCTAAGGTGGCAAAATATTGATTACAAGCCGGTTAAATATTTGTTAAGGCCGGCTCGTCCGGCACAGAAAAACCGGCCGGGAAGCGGGGAATCATCCTCCTTCCGGCCGGTTTTGCCGTATATAAACGGGGAAATTATGCCACACTGATCTTGATCACCACCTTTTTCACCTGTTTCGGCGTGTGGGCGGTAAGGTTGGGCATATGCAGGTCAGACGGGAAAAAAACCGCGAAATCGTGCTGCGCGAGCTTCGAGAAGAAAGACGGTTTTTCCGCGAAGAGCATGTAGTCCGCCTCTTCGTCGTACGCCTTCGAAGGGGCCTGCCCGTTGAGGAAATCGTGCCCGATCTGCTCCTCTCCCTGCACGATGTACTGCACGTCGATGTATTTCTTATGCGACTCCATCTGCTCCCCTGAAGGGTCTACCGTCTGGTATTCGTTGACGATGGCAAAAATGGAGGTGCCGTCTATTTCGTATTTCCCTTTTTCCAGTTTGGAAAAATCCGTCTGCCGCAGGTAGTCGAAAGCCTTTACAAATTTGGGCCCCAGGCCGTGGTAACGATGTGCGTTGTCTAAAGAATCGATGATCATGGGTGTAAAATTCGGCCGGTAAGATACTCATTCATCCGGTAAAACAATACCCGATCCGATAACGGTACGTGGTTTGCTTCATGTATTGGCATGATATTATAACAACCATTCAGCCGAAATTGTAATAATTTTGACAAAATGCAGCAAATGGACCCGAACGAACAAACGGAGAAACCACTTATTTCCAAAGGCGCGGATGCTTTTTTCATTGGTGTTTACGATATATTCAGATTTATCAGCCGTTTTTTCAAGGAAGCGCTGCTCCCCCCTTTTGAAATCAAGGAGTTAATCCGCCAGTGCTTCCAGGTCGGGTATAAATCGCTCGCGCTCATCAGTCTCACCGGTTTTATCACGGGACTGGTGTTTACCAAACAGTCGCGGCCCTCGCTGGCGGAGTTCGGCGCCACCTCGTGGCTGCCTTCCCTTATTTCCATCGCGGTGATCAGGGCGCTGGCCCCGCTGGTAACGGCGCTCATCTGCGCGGGCAAAGTGGGTTCCGGCATCGGCGCGGAGCTGGCGTCGATGAAAGTAACCGAACAGGTCGACGCCATGGAGGTATCGGCCATCAACCCTTTCAAATACCTGGTGGTGACCCGCGTGCTGGCCTGCACCATCTGCCTGCCGCTGCTCATGGCGTATACGGCCGTAGTGGGGCTCATGGGCTCTTACCTCGACATTCACCTCAACGAACAAACGAGCCTCGTGGCCTTTTTCCAGAAGGCGTTCGAAAGCATCTCTTTTCTCGACCTGGGCGCCTCCTTCGCCAAAGCCCTCACTTTCGGGTTCACCATCGGCATCGTGAGCGCGTACCAGGGATATAACGCCACACAAGGCACACAGGGCGTGGGCAAAGCCGCCAACATGTCGGTGGTGATTTCCATGTTCCTGATTTTTATTGAAGAAATACTGATCGTTCAGATTGTAAACTCGATACGGTGACGGCGTGTAACGAAACGCCGCCCGACCTTTGAAAAATCGTTATTGACAGATGAAAACATTTACGCCTGAAATAGACTGGAACAATGTGGTGATCTCCATCAAAGACCTGTACAAGTCTTTCGGGAACAACCATGTGCTGCGCGGCGTGGACCTGGAGCTGCACAAAGGCGAAAACATCGTGGTGCTGGGCCGTTCCGGCACGGGCAAATCGGTGCTGATCAAGATCATTTCCGGGCTGCTGAAGCAGGATGCCGGTACGGTGAACGTGCTGGGGCAGGAAGTGGCCGAACTGAGCCCGGCGGATCTCCGCGCCCTGCGCCTGAAAGTGGGCTTCTGTTTCCAGCATGGCGCGCTGTACGATAGCATGACGGTGGGCGAAAACCTTTCCTTCCCCCTGCAGCGTAACGAGCCGAAAATGACGGCAGCGCAGCGGGAAAAACTGGTAGACATCGTGCTCGAGGCCGTGGGTCTCTCTCACACTGTCAACCAGATGCCGGCGGAACTGAGCGGCGGGCAGCGCAAACGCATCGGCATCGGCCGAACCCTCATCCTGCGCCCCGAAATCATGCTGTACGACGAACCGACGGCGGGCCTCGACCCCATCACCTGCACGGAGATCAACAACCTCATCAACGAAGTGCAGCGCCGGTTCAACACCAGCTCCATCATCATTACGCACGACCTTACCTGCGCGAAAGTGACAGGCGACAACATCGCCGTCATGAAAGAAGGCCAATTCATCAAACAGGGAAAATTCGACGAAGTATTTGCAGAAAACGACGAACTGATAAAGGAATTTTACGACTATAATTTTATTCAGTAAACCATGAAGCCGGGCGTGAACGAAATTTATCCCGCAGGGAACAAATGCGGGGCTCGCTCCGGTCACCGGACCATAAACTATTAACGGATGAAAGATAAGAGTACCAAAAGAACCGTCATCGTAGGCATTTTTATATTGCTGGGCCTGGTCATCTTCGCGACCGGCGTACTGGTGCTGGGCGGACAGAAAAAGACCTTCATGCGGGCCGTGAGGGTGAGCGCCCTCTTTCACGACATCGGCGGCCTTTCCAAAGGCGACAATGTGTGGTTCTCCGGCGTAAAGGTAGGCACCATCAAAAAGATCACCTTTCTCAGCTACGATCAGATAGAGGTGCAGATGGACATCGATAAAAAATCCCGGGAGTTCATCCATAAAGATGTGAAGGCCCGCGTAAGCTCGGACGGGCTGGTGGGCAACAAGATCATCGCACTCTCCGGCGGCTCGGCCAACATGCCGGCAGTGGAAGACGGCGACACCATCCATGTGGAAACCTCCATCAGTACGGACGAGATCATGAATACGCTCCAGGTCAACAATAAAAGCCTTGTGGAAATCACCGGCAACCTGAAGGTGATCACCAAAAAGATCATGGACGGCGAAGGCACCGTGGGCAAGCTGCTCAACGACGATGCGCTGTACAACAACCTCGAAGGTACTTTGGCCACGCTCCGCAAAACGGCCTCCAATACGGAAAGGCTCACACAGGGCCTCTCGGACTATGCCGCCCGGCTGAAAACGCAGGGCACGCTGGCCAACGACCTCGTAACGGATACCGTGGTGTTCGCCAACCTGCGCAGCACGGCCACTCAGTTGTCTGCCGTAGCCGGGCACGCAGACAGTGTGATGCAAAACCTGCGCGGCGCCACGGAAGGGCTGCAGCGCGACCTGCGGAACCCCGCCACACCCGCAGGCTTATTGCTACACGACGAGAAAACGGCGCAGGCTTTGAAAGCCACTATCCGGAACCTGCAAACCAGCACCGAAAAGCTCGACGAGAACATGGAGGCCCTGCAGCACAACTTCCTCCTGCGCGGCTTTTTCAGGAAAAGGGACAAACGCGAAGCGAAGGAAGCCGCACAGCAGGCGAAGGATTCCACCCAACGATAATTACCATCACCATACAAAGAAAAGGCGCCGGATGACCGGCGCCTTTTTTATATCCAGCTGCTGTAAAGCAGGAACGTTCATGACAGTACTTTTTCCGCGATGTTTTTCAGCTGGCGGGTATGGCGGATACTATGTACGATGGCGAAGTTGATCATTTCCTGCCTCGTCAGGAAGCCGAATCCCGGGAATTCAAAGTCGGCGACCGTTTCGGTGAGGTCCAGTTCCCCGATGGCTTTCCGCAGCTTTTCCCGGGAATCCCGGAAGGAAGCGATCAGTTTTTCCTGGAAGTATTCCTGCATGCGCGGGTCAATAACATCAGGCGACTTGAATTTGATATCGAAGTCGAGGAAGGTGGCGCGGATGGCCGGCACCTGCTCGTTGGCCGGCCGTTCCGTGGGGCGGGTATTGCCGAAGAGCACCTCCGCCACGCCGGTTTCCGACATCGACAGATGCTTCGCCACCTGGCCCGGCGTCCAGCTGCCGGGGAAAGGCACGGCGTTAAATGCTTCATGGCTGAAGGAAGACAGTAAGCGGAACAGTTCTTCACTGTTTTTGTCCAGTTCGGCCAGCAATTCGTTTTTCATACAATGGTTTTAATTCACTGCGAAGTTAGCAGGAAGTACCACGCGGGCACGAGGGTAAAAATGCCAACATTGAGGGCAGCTGTTACCGGTTGAGAAGCAGTTTGATATAAAATGAGGGCCTTGCCAGCTTCTTCCGCAGATCCACCTCATGGAACATCGACATCACCAGTTCCTGCAGCTGTTTGTTGCGTGCGCTCATCCGCACCAGCATGTTGAGCAGCCAGGGGAAACGGATGAGCTGCTGGAGTTTGGCACTCAGTTTCAGTTCAGGCCAGAGAGCGCGGTACAGCATATCGTCGTACGCCAGCAGGGTTTCAGCGGAATAATCATCCGCTTCGATGCAGGCGGCGGCCTGCTGCGCCGCGAGGCGGGCGCTGTACATGGCGTTGCCGATGCCTTCGCCGCTGAATGGGTCGATCAGGAAACCCGCGTCGCCCACCAGCATGTAGCGTTCGCCGGAAACCCTTCTTTTTTTGCTGCCGAGGGGCAGGCCGTAGCCGTCGATACTGCCGTTCAGGGTGGCGTTCTTAAACCGTTCCTTCAGCACCGGGTCGTGCGCCACAACATCGAGCAGCATCTGCTTCAGGTTGGCCTTTTTGCGGCGCACCACTTTGCTCAGCATGCCGATGCCCACGTTCGCCTCGCCGTTGGGCAGCGGGAAGATCCAGAAGTATCCCGGCAATACGTTTTTGAGGAAATGCAGCTCGATCAGTTTATCCGGATGGATGCCATCGATGTTGCTGTAATACGCGCGGATACCGGCTACATAATGCTGCGGCTCCATATGGATACCCGCCACTTCTTTGGTGAAGCCGGAATGCGCGCCGTTGGCCGCGATGACCAGCTGCGTTTTGATACGGATGCTGCCTGCCGCGTCAGACAGCAGGTAGCCGTCGCTCTGCAGTTCGTAACGGGTGATGGATGTCCCTTCGATCAGTTGCACCTGCGGACAGCGTTTCAGTTCTTCCACGAGGAAATTATCGAAGTCGAGCCGCTTGCATACAAATCCCCGGGGCTCGCCGGGCAGTTTCCGGTAGCCCGGTTTATAGGGAATGTCCATGCTCATGCGGTTGGCCGCGGTGAAGGTAACACCCCAGCTGTCTTCTTTAAAAGCGGCCTGCTGCAGTCTTTCCCCGATACCCGGATCGATGCGGTTGAGCAGGGTGAGCACTTTGCCGCTGAGACCGTCGCCGCAGACCTTATCCCGGGGGAAAACAGCTTTGTCCACTACCAGGCACGGAATGCCCATATAAGCCAATTGAAGCGCCGCGGTGGCCCCTGCGGGGCCTGCGCCGATGATGCAAACTTTGGTTTCCAACATAGTTTTGCAAAGTAGGCAAATATTTTCCAATATATCAGCACCTGTCCCGTGGCGATACGGCCTATCCAGGCTGATTTTATTTACGGCGCCGGCCATTCCGTGACCACCACCGTGGTATCCGTTTTCCGGACACAACGACGTGCGGAAGTGAACATATTCATATTTCATCCATACATAAATAACAGATCAAATTGGGGCTGCAAGGCTGGCAACCTTCTTGTGGAGGAACCACCGGATCGTTTTTATTTCTTTTAATTCAACCGGGTCTTTATGAGCCACATCGTCATTCCCATCCCACCTCACTCCGGCAAACAGGAGATTGAAATCGAGGTGACCATCAACAACCAGAAACAGCAATTGCACTACCGGGTGGAGCTGTTTTACTGGGAAGATTGCAGTGTCCCTACCGCTCACCGGGCCGATTGCATCAGCGAAATGCTGGCCCACCACGACCCCGAATGGACGGTGTATTACATCGGCACGCCTACGGACAAGTTCGTGCCCATCACGTTCGTGAACAAAGAAAGCCGCAAGCTGCTGCAACGGTTAAAAGATTAGTGAAAAAAAATTTCCGGGGCTGCTGACATACCGTTGTCACAGCCCCGTTTTTTCTTTGTGCTATCAAATAAAATAATAGCATATGGAAAACAATTTCATCTATTCTACCGACGAATTGAAACATCACTGGCAGGGCCACCGCGGCCTCACCCGCAGGGTGATCGACGCCTTCCCCGAAAAAGAACTGTTCAGCTATTCCATCGGCGGCATGCGCCCCTTCTCGGAAATGGCCATGGAACTGATACGTATAGCCGAAGCCGGTATGGAGCAGATGGCCAATCGCAACCTCGACCCGTCCGGCCAGCTGCACACCGGCGCGAAGCCCGCCACCAAAGCCGAGCTGCTCGACCTCTGGGATAAAGTGAGTGAAAAGGCCGATCTGCTGTGGGCCAAAATGCCGCCTGCCCGCTTCCGCGAAACCGAGAAAGCCTTCGGTGAATACGAAGGCACCGTGATTTCCCTGATGCAGTATTTCTTCGATAATGAAATCCACCACCGCGGACAGGGCTACGTGTACCTTCGCTCGCTCGGCGTAGAACCGCCCCCGTTCTGGGACCGCTATTAATAAATTTAACGGCGGAAGAAGGAAATTTCGAACTTTACGGGGCTGATTGCGACACCATCCCTGCGATTTAACAACAGAAACCGTTAGATTGCATAAAATTTATCAACCATGAAAGTCCTGAAAAAGATCCTTATCGGCCTGCTGGTGCTGGTTGCACTGCTGGTGATCGTTTCCTTCTTCCTCCCTTCCACTTACAGCGTCAGCCGGACCTCCGTAATGAAGGCGCCGCCCGAAGCCGTGTTCAACCAGTTCAACGATTTCAACAACTGGCGGCAGTGGAACACTTTCGACGACATGTACAAGGAGATCAATTACACCACCTCCGACCCGTCTTCCGGTGTGGGCGCCAAACAAAGCTGGGTGGCCAACAAAAACGAGAAGGGCGTCATGACGATCGTGAAAAGCGAGCCCGGCAAGCAACTGGATTTTACCATCGCCTTTGAAGGATTCGACGAGCCGATGTACGGTTTTGTGAGCTTCGAGCCCGTGGCCGAAGGCACGAAAGTAACATGGACGGATAAGGGGAACATGGGCAACAACCCGATGTACAAGTACATGGGCCTGTTCATGGACGGTATGATGGGCGGCAACATGGAAAAGTCGCTCGACAACATCCGCAAAATGGTGGAGAATAAATAACCGTTTGTTAATGATATATCGAAACCTGCACTCTTGTGCAGGTTTTTTTGTGCCCTGTCGTAAATCACCCCTTATCTTGGCCCAAGTGCCCTCGCCTGATTCAACGGAGTATCGTAAGTTTGGGGTATTCAATTATCCACCAAAAAAGTAATCATCATGGCACACGTTAATCCTTATCTGACATTCGGCGGCAACTGCGAGGAAGCATTCAATTATTACAAATCCGTACTCGGCGGCGAATTCCTCACGGTAATGCGCTATAAAGACATGCCCGGCCCCCATCACCAGGACCCGGCAGACGACAACCTGGTGATGCACGTGGCATTGCCGATCGGCAAAAACTCATTGCTGATGGGCGGCGACCGGCCCAAATCTTTCGGCCCCGCCGAGCTCGGCAACGTGTTTTCCCTGGCCATCGATCCGGACAGCCGCGAGCATGCGGACAAGCTCTTTGAAGGCCTTTCCAGCGGGGGCAAAGCCGACATGCCCATGGGCGACGCTCCCTGGGGCGCGTATTTCGGCATGCTCACCGACAAATTCGGGGTGCAATGGATGATCAACTACGACGCCAACCCGAAACAGTAACGAACCGTTCAAACATAAAAAAGCCTCCGGTGTATAACCGGAGGCTTTTTTGTTACGGCGGTAATGCCGGATTATTTCAGGATGCTGCCGTCGTTCACGATGTATACACTGTTGAGGAATACAGTGGAAGAGGTCGCATTCGTGTTTTGTTTCGCCGGGATGGTAAGGCGGAACTCTTTCGCCACCGGGTCCTGGAAACCGGCATACGTTGCTTTCGCGTAGGCCAGCCAATCTTTGATGCCCGTGCTGGTAAACCAGAGCTGACCGCCTACATAAGCGTGGAACACATGGTTCGCGTCTACGGAAAAGGTGATTTTCTGTTCGGCGCCGCTGGCCATGGCGAAGGCCGGGAGCCTGCCGGTAACCGGGTTGAGGAGCGGCAGCGGTTTGGGCAGTGTGGCGGCGGTGTTGCCGTTTTCGCTGAACTGCTCAGAACCGCCGATTTGCGGAACGGCCGTGGAGAAACGAATGCGGTAGTTATTCCCGGTACCGCCCACGGTGGGGTATATTTCCCAGCGGATTTCGCGCAGGTAAGGAAACGAAGGGTTCGCTTCCGGCTGTTCGAAAATCATGGAAAAAGTGATGGGCTCGTTGGCCCTGAACGATTTTTTCCAGCCGAATTCAGCGCTGACGGAAAACGGTATCTTCAAAGGCACTACGTTGAGCGGTCTGCGGAAAGTGGGGATATTGGTGTCTTTCGCGTCAAACTCCATGATCGACTTCTTCGGGTCCGTATTCGCCACAAGGGTACGGTTGATATTCGATTCCGCCCAGCCACCGCCGGCAGTGGTAAAGGCATCCTGGAACTCGTCAAAGAAATACCGCACCACTTTCATCACGGTAGACCGGGAAGAAGTGTTCTTGCCGTTTTTGGCGGTAGCCGTAATCGTGTATTCACCGGGCGTGACAGGCGCAATCCAGAGATTTTCGAAAAGGTTCTGTGTTCTCCAGCCGTCGAATGTGCCGCCGGTGGCGGTCCAGCTGTAGGTGACATCATGCAGGTCGCCGGAGGTGGCTGCCCACACCGGCACTTTTTCCCCGTAATAAAACTCCTGACCGGGTTTGCTCAATGACACGATCTCAACCGGCTCATCTTTCTTGCACGCCACGATGGATGCGCACATCGCCAGGAACAACACCGGATAATATATCTTTTTCATCATGATCAGTTTAATTATTTGTTATTGTCGAATTGTGCCTTGGAGGGCGGAATCAGATACTTGTCCATTACATGCACCGGCGCGTTGGTGGCCTGCAGATTGGGCGTGCGCGGCCTTGTTTCCAGGTACCAGGTATGCGGGAAAAGGGCAAAATTGTTCAGGTAAAAGAACCCGTCGCGGTCGCCTTTCATATACACGTAAATCTTCGCCAGCGGATTGGCTTCGCTGGTGAGGTAAGTATCCAGCCACACCGGTTTGGAGGTGATGGTGGAATAATCCTGCCGGCCTTTCAGGATGTGATACCGCAGCAGGTCGGCCACCAGCTTTTTGTCGTATTGCGCCCAGCTGGTGCCGCTGAACGGTTTGGACGGATCCGCCGGGTTGGCGATTTTGTTCCTGGTGAAGAAACTCGTGGTATCCGTTTCCAGCTCGGTGAGCGCATTGTTGGTAAGCAACAGGAAGGTATTGCCGGTGCCGGCATACAGTGGCTTGATGTCTTTGTAAGCCGGGTCGGTATCTACATAATCGATCGCCGCCAGCATGCCGGAAAACAGGTCGGGCCGCGATTTCATGAAGTCCACCACGCTTTTGTTGAGTTTGTTATCGTAGTGAGACGGCGTATAGTCGTATCCCTCCTGCAACGGCAGCTTCTTACAGGCTGTAAAGGCAACGCACACAAGCAGGGCGGGCATTATTAAAAATATCTTTTTCATACACATTTCTGATTAACGTGAAAGTTATTATTCGTCGTAAGGCGGGTTCTGGTCGCCCACCAGCTTGCGGTTCGCATTAAACGCGTTGGAGTTGATCGGGAACAGGATCCGGCCCATCGCGTTCGGCGTATTGGCGTTGTTATCGAACAGCGTAGCGCCTTCGCGGGTAGCCAGCACGGGATTCATCATCTCACGCAGGTATTCGTAACCGGTGTTGGTGAAGTCGTACATCTTGTCGATACGGCAGAGGTCGAACCAGCGTTTGCCTTCGCCCAGCAGCTCGAACTGCCTTTCCTTGAGAATGATGCGCTCGATGCCTTTGATCTTATCCATGCCGGCCGGTACGTCCGCTTCCGTTGCTTTTACCTTATACCCTACTCTTTCCCTTACTTTATTCACAATGTCCAGCGCTTCCGTAAAGCGGCTTTTATGCGCCAGCGCCTCTGCGCGCAGCAGCATGATGTCCGCAAAGCGGTAGATGGGGATCTTTACGTTGCAGGTATTGTTGCCTTCGAAAATAAATTCGCCACCCGGTGCGGCTTTCCACAGGGAGAACTTGCCGAACTGCACCACATCGGTGGTGTATTTGGCCACGGAGTTATATTTCACGGTATCCCAGCAGAGGTAAAAACGGCCGTCGGTGGTTTTGCCGCCTTCGAGGTGGTTTTTCAGTTCCTGCCACAGATCCGGACGCAGCTTGTACTGGTGGGTGTTGGAGCCCGAGCCCAGTTTCTGGCATATGCCTACGCCCTGGTTACCTCTTTCCACATCGTTCCACCAGAGGTTGAAGATGGTTTCGGTAGAGTTTTCAGGGTTTACGAACATGTCTTTCCACTTCATATTGTCGGTAACCCAGGTGCATTTGCTTTCGGTGATGCAGTTCTGGGAAGCTTCCAATGCCGCATCATACTCCTGGAACCACATGTGCACGTCCGTTTTCAGGGCGTACACACCGCCTTTCTGGATGCGGTATTTCATCGCTTTGGTGGTGATGTCGTTGCCGATGATGGCCAGCGACGCATCGATGTCGTCGAGTATCCGTTTTTTAACGTCGGCGATCGGTGAGCGCGCAAACTGCACTTCCTGGTTCAGGTCTTCCACGGGCACCGTGAGCAGCGGCATCTTGCCCCAAACACGCAGGCCGTAGAAATAATACATCGCACGCAGCGCGTAACACTGCCCCAGGTAATCTTTGTACACATTGATGCCTGCATCGCGGTTCTCCGCGATCATCTCCGGAAAATACTTGATACCGAAATTGCAGAGGGAAATGCCCACGTACAGCTCGGTCCAGGTGGTAGTGCCGTTCAGGTCGGCGTCGTTGGCGGTGAGCGCATTCGACAACATTTTCACCTGCGCGTTACCGGTACCGGCCACCGTCATGTTATCGGAACGCACTTCGCCCCAGTCGAACCAGTTCAACCGCAGCACGGTCTGCAGCTGGTTGTATACGCCGGCCATCCAGGCTTTGGCGTCGTTCTGGTCTTTCCAGAAATCTTTCGGATCGCTGGTGGAAACAGGACTTTCATCCAGTGTTTTGTTACACTGCACACTGGCGATCATCATCAGTCCTGCAAAAAATATCGCGGTTAATTTGATTCTTTTCATACACTGTACTGATTAAAATGAAACGTTTACACCCATGCCCAATTCACGCCTGCGGGGGTATTTGCCCGGGTCGTCGCCGGGTTTCAATACGCTGCGCTGGTTTACTTCCGGATCAAAACCGGTGTACTTGGTCCATGTTAACAGGTTATTGCCGTAGATATACACATTCAGCATCTGCAGCCGTAGTCTTCTGCTGATATCGCCCGGCAGGGAATACCCCAGGCGGGCAGACTGCAGGCGGATAAAGGAGGCGTCTTCCAGGAAGGAGCTGTTGCCGCGGCGGGAGTTGTCCGCCGTTTTATCGCCGCCCCTGTAAGAATCGGTGATCTGGCCAGGATACTTCCACATGGTGTAGATATAATACGGTTCCGGCGTTGTGTTCGAGTTGGAGAATGAGGCCGTGTTCCGCCTGTTCTCGTTGTACACGTGGTTGCCGAAGTTGCCGTAGAAAGAAAATGCCAGGGTGAAGGTTTTGTAGGTGAAGGTATTGCTCCAGCCCATGCTCCAGCGGGGCTGCCCGTAACCGATGATCTTCCTGTCTTCGTTACCGATGTTGCCGTTGAGCACGCCTTTGTCATCGGGCAGGTTGGTCCAGATCACGTCGCCGCCTTTGGATACCTTGCCCGCCGCCGTCATCTGTTTCACGTCGCCGGTATATTTCTGTCCGTCGGGCGTGTTGTAGCCGGTGAGGATGGGCTGCATGTTTTTGCCGATGATCACGTTGCCCTGCGCATCGCGCTCGAACTGCGGGATGAGGCGGGTTTTGTAATCGGATGACCAGGCGTTGCTCTGGTCGTACTCGTAAATTCCCTGGTATTCATAACCAAAGAAGTTACCGGCTTCCATGCCCTGGCCAACATACCAGATATCATCCACGTAGTCGCCGCCGGGCAGGCGGGTGATCTCGTTCCGGATTTTGGTCCAGTTCACGTTGGTCATCCACTGGAAGTCTTTCGTGCGGACGGGGTAAGCCGTCACACCCAGCTCGATACCGGTATTTTTGATGCTGCCGGCGTTGGTGCGCACCTTGCCGGGATAACCCGCTTCGAGGGGTAGCGGCGCGTCGTACAGCAGGTCTGAAGTATGTTTTTCGTAATAGTCCGCAACAAAGTTGATGCGGCCGTTCAGGAAAGTCAGGTCGATGCCCAGGTCAGGCTGAATGGTTTCTTCCCATTTCAGCGACGGGTTGCCGAGGCGGGTATTGGTTCTGATGCCGCTCACGCCGTTGTAACGGTATTCCCCGAAAATGAACTGGGTTTGCGCATCATAGTCGCCGATGGCCTGGTTACCTGTAACACCCCAGCTGGCGCGGATTTTACCGTCGGTCAGGATCTTAGACAGGCCTGCCATGAAAGGCTCGTCGCTGAAGCGCCAGCCCACGGATACGGAGGGGAAGCTGCCCCAGCGGGTATCGCGGCCGAAGCGGGACGAACCGTCGCGGCGGATGAGCGCGTTCACGAGGTAGCGGCCTTTATAGTCGTATCCAACCCTGCCGAAGAAGCCCAGCAGCGAGGAGTTGGTACCGGAGCTGTACAGGTCCGCCAGGGAAAATTCCTGCGCAGCGTTGAACGTTTCCACGGATTCCGTTACAAACCGGCGGCCGGCGATATTGGTTTCCTCGAAAGTGTTTTTTTCATAGTTCATCCCTGCCGTGGCGCTCACGTTGTGCACTTTATCGAACGTCTGTTTGTAGGTCAGGAAAACGTTCGACTGCGTTCTGATCGGCAGCGAGGTGTTTTCGGTAGCCGTGGCTACGGGGTCGCTGGTGAGGTCCACCAGCTTCGATGTAAAGCGGTTTCGTTTCTCCAGTTCGAAGTCCGCAGACGCGTCGCCGTGCAGGTTCAGGAAAGAGGTGATGGCGTAGTCGAACGACTGGTATACGGTTCCGCGGTAAATATTCGATATATCCTTACGGAGGTAAGCTTCCGCAATCGGGTTTCTACGGCCGCCGCTGTTATACACATATTCCCCGCTGGGCGTGTACAGCGCATGATGCGGCGGGCGTTGCAGCGCCTGGCGGATCACGTTGCCTTCGTCCGTGTTGCTTCTGTCCTGGAAGCCTGCGAACAGCCGCGTGGCCATGGTCAGTTTTTTATTCGGCCTGTACTCCACGTTGGTACGGAAGGAGAAACGTTTGTTGTAGGTATTGAGGATGATGCCCTCTTCCGAGAGGTATTGCAGGCCGGTGTAATAGTTCAGCACTTTGGTGCCGCCTTTCACGCCGATGTCGAACTGGTTTTTGATGGCGGTCTGGGTGATGAGGGCCTGGTAATCGTTGTCGGCGTTTCTGTTGAATGCGGTGGAATCGTCCGGTTTCGGATCCAGGCCGATATTGGCGCGGCGATCGTAGATCTGCCTTTCGAGGCGGTTGGACTGCGGCACCCTGTTAGCCAGTTTCGACCAGCTGCGGAAATAATCAAAGCTCACCTGCGGTTTCCCTTCTTCCCCGCGTTTGGTGGTGATGAGCACCACGCCGTTGGCGGAGCGGGAACCGTAGATCGCAGCCGAGGCAGCGTCTTTGAGGATTTCGATCGACTGGATATCTTTCGGGTTGATGGAATTGATATTGTTCATCGTCACACCGTCTACGATATAAAGCGGTTTTACGCCTGCGTCCGAGAGGGTGGAGAGGCCGCGGATGGTAATGTCCTGCTCCGAACCGGGGGCTCCGGAGCTGCTCATGACCCTGACGCCGGGCGCTGCGCCCTGGAGGGCGTCGAACACGCTTACCGGCTGGCGCTCTTCAATCGCTTTCGCGCTGATGGAAGTGATGGCCGCCGTTACGTCTCTTTTTTTCTGTGTGCCGTAGCCCACCACCACTACGTCGTTGAGCGTGGAAATGCTTTCCAGCAGCGTGATGTTGATGGTGGTACGGTTGCCTACCGGTTCTTCTTTGGTGGTGAAGCCGGTCATCGAAAACTGGAGGGTGGCGCCGGCAGGCACCGAGATGGTGTAATGGCCTTCCATATTGGCGGCCACACCCTGTTTGGTGCCTTTTACGGTCACCGTTACACCGGGCAGGGAATTGCCCTTTTCATCCTTGACGGTACCCTGTACTTTTACGGTTTGCGCAACTGCGGCGGCACTCACCGTCACCAGCAGCAGCAGCAACATCGAAAGCGGCAACAGCCACTTCCTGGCGTAAAAGAGGCGGGGATTCGCGCTCATACGTTGTCTCATAAGGGAATTACTTTAAAATTTTGAAAATTGATACAGGAGCTGTTGATTACTATTTATTCGATTGATCAGGTGGAATTGGCAAGATGGGCAGGGCAAGCACCCCGCAGTTGCAGCATAGTTCTCCAGTCATAACGTGTTACTCTTTCTTTTTTTTAAACATTCATAGATCCGGTCCTTTTGATACCGTTTCATGCAATCGTTTGCATTTTGTGGCAAAAAAATAACGGCATTGTCCGTTCTGTCTACGATCAGTTGTACTGCCTGCGGCAGCCCTTATTTTACGTGATTTGTAAGTAAGATCTGAAAGTTATCCCCAATTCCAATTTCCGCGGATAAGTCCGTAAGTTGATTTTGGTTAGTTAGCACTTTTTCACTCGTGGAACCAACATTATGGCGTAAAAGTCAGGTAATTCGCCTGAAATTCCTTGTCGTTTATTCACCAATACTTGTATTTTTTTCACACCTGGCGGGCCGATCGGAGTACCGGGAAGGTAAAACCGCGGCAGTGATCCTCATGCGGCCGGCGGGGAACATTTCCCTGCGGGCCGCATTCAAACGGCCCGGAAAGGACCGGATTTTGGAAACGTTTGCACTTCGTTTCCCTGTTTTCCCTTCATTTTTATGGCATTGGGGCATAAATTTTGCACCCGCCCTATGCAACAATATATTACATTGCAGTGTTAACGAACTTAAAATTTACCTCACAATGGCAAAAGCAGTAAAAAAAGCAGCTACGGCAACTAAAAAAACAGCGGAAAAATCCAATTCAGGGTTCATGGCCCCCCTCACCCCCAGCCCTGCACTGGCTGCCGTGATCGGCGATGCTCCTTTGGCTAGAACCGCCATTGTTAAAGCGATCTGGGACTATATCAAGGCACACGGCCTGCAGGACCAGAAGAACAAGCGTATGATCAATGCAGACAGCAAACTGAAGCCTGTATTCGGCAAAGACCAGATTTCGATGTTTGAACTGGCTAAACTGATCAACCAGCACGTTAAATAAGCGGATACGCTCAAGAAATGCCCCTGCTGCCGCCAGCTGTTCCCGGTTGGCGGTCAGCAACCAGGGTTTCCCCTCTCCTCCCGGCATTTGTTCTGTTTGCCGGTGAATTTTCCTGCACGATGCTCCCGGGATTCAACCCGGAGGGCAGTCTCCTCTTCGACGCTTTTCGATACATCCCAACCGGCGCCGGCCGCAGGATGGAACGCTCGTGATTCACCAAACAACGTTGTCCGTATAAACTTTATTGAAGTAATCGGAGAAAGGCCTCCCCAGTTTCATTTTGAGGCTGTCGATATCCAATTCCCAGATTGCTGCGTTTTCACACCATGGGTCAATCAGGATTTGAAGTGTTTTTTCACCGATCTGACGGACATCGAAAACTCCTTTTATATCTATTTTAGTGCAGACATCTTCTTTCCAGACTGTGAACCGATCATCGCCTCCCATCACCGCCCATTTGCTGTCGTGGCTGATTAATCCACAGGTTGCATCTCCATAAAACCAATCCAAATAGGTTACCTTTTCTGTGTTCAAATGCAGCAGATAACCGTTTTCTGCAATACTTATCAATATCAGCGCCTCGCTTTCACCATATTTTATCAAACTGCTTCCACCACCGCCTGAACGGGAGCCGGTGGCCGGCGTTTGCCGTGCGCCATTTATTAAACTCCGGAATAATTCCATGTCTTCCATGCTGCTATTCTCCATTCTACAACGACTGCCGCTTCAGCTCCTGCACCGCATAATCCGCCGCGCGCGCCGTGAGCGCCATATACGTCAGCGAAGGGTTCTGGCAGGCGGAAGAAGTCATACATGCGCCGTCGGTTACAAATACATTCTTCGCGCTGTGCACCTGGTTCCAGGCATTGAGCATCGACGTACGGGGATCGCGGCCCATGCGGGCTGTGCCCATTTCGTGAATGGCGCCGCCGGGGTAAGAATCACGCTGGAACGGTTTTACATCTTTTAATCCGGCCGCCTCCAGCATTTCCGCGGCATCCGCGTCCATATCCACCCGCATTTGCCGCTCATTCTCCTTAAACTCGCAGTTGAATTTCAGGACCGGCTGGCCCCAGGTGTCTTTCAGCGAATGATCGAGCGTTACCTGGTTTTCATAATACGGCAGGCATTCGCCAAAGCCCATCAGGCCCATTTGCCAGGGCCCGGGCTCCGACAGGTAATCTTTGTAGGAAGCGCCGATACCAAGCTCCGCAATGCCCCGCGACCAACCGGTGCGGCTGCTGGAGCCTGAATAACCGAAACCACGGAGATAGGACCGTTTGTCTGTGCCGATATTCCTGAAACGGGGAATATAAAAACCGGCGGGACGCTGGCCGTAATAATATTTATCGGCAAACTCTTCGGAAATACCGCTGGCGCCTGCATGGAAATGATGGTCCATCAGGTAGTGCCCCAGCACGCCATGATCGTTGCCCAGCCCTTGCGGGAAGCGTGATGAAATGGAATTCAGCAATATAAACGTACTCCCCAGTGCGGATGCGTTCAGGAAAATTATGCGGGCATAATATTCGGTGACGGCTTTGGTGTGTTTGTCGATCACCCGCACGCCGGTAGCTTTACCTTTTTCTTCGTCGTAGATAATGGAGTTTACGATCGAATCGGGCCGGAGGGAGAGATTGCCGGTTTTGACGGCTGCGGGAAGGGTCGACGACTGCGTGCTGAAATACGCGCCGAACGGGCATCCCATCGCACAACGGTTCCGGTACTGGCACTTTTCGCGGTCACCGATTCTTTCGGTGAGATTGGCGGTGCGGAAGATGGTCATTTTCCGGCCGGGATAAGTGGCTTCTATCCGTTTTTTCGTTTCCTTTTCAAAACAGTTCATCTCCATCGGCGGCTGAAACACCCCATCGGGCAGATGCGGCAACCCTTCGGCCTGACCGCTGATGCCCGCAAATGCTTCCACATGATCGTACCAGGGCGCCAGGTCTTTGTAGCGGATGGGCCAGTCGATCCCCATCCCGTCTTTCGCATTGGCTTCAAAATCCATCTCACTCAGCCGCAAAGACCCTCTCCCCCACATGATCGAACGCCCACCCACGATGTCGGGCCGCGTCCAGTCGAAACGTTTTTCTTCGGTATACGGACTGTCGGCGTCCTTCATCCAGTAACTTTCATTGAACTCGCTGTATACCCGCTCGCGGATGAGGTACGGATGAGATTTTTTCTGTTCCGTCGTCAACCTCCCGCGATGCTCCACCTCCCACGGCGCCTTCACGGCATTCGTATAATCCTTGATATGCTCCAGCTGCCGGCCGCGTTCCAGCATCAATACTTTCAGCCCCTTTTCGCAGAGCTCCTTGGCAGCCCAGCCCCCGCTGATGCCGGAGCCTATCACGATGGCATCGTACGTGTTCGCGGGTTTCGCCTTCAGGTTCAGGTTGATCATAATATCGTATCAGCTTTCGAGAAATATAGTAAAAAACCATGGCATGTTCCCGGCGTCGGCTCGATAATTTTATGTAAGTAGTTACATTAAATACATGAACGGTAGCAGAAATAGTCCGCCACCGGCCTAATTTCGCATAAAAAGCCCCGACCAGATGAAGACGACCAAGATCCGCGTATTTCTTTTGTTGATGTATGTAACTACTTACGTAAATAACCTGCAGGCTCAAAACCCGGTGCAGCATTACGCCGTCAAAGGGCGTCTTTCCGGCCAGGGCGCACTCCAGGAAGTAGTGATCCAGCTGCTGCACCCGGCCGGTAAAAAACTGGTGAAAGTGGAATATGCAGACAGCGCAGGCAATTTTACCTTCGACCGCATTCCAGCCGGCAATTACATCATCACCACGCAGAGCATGGGCTTTGCACGCTACGAGTCGGCTCCTTTCAGCCATCAGCAGCATACACAGCTGGGCACCATCGCGCTGCAGCCCCTCACCACCACCCTCAGGGAAGCCGCGGTAACGGCCAACAGGCCTTTCATCCAGCAGCGTTACGATAAAACGGTGCTGAACGTATCGGCTTCCATCTCCGCGGCAGGCAGCTCTGCGCTGGAAGTACTGGAAAAAGCCCCGGGCATCACCATCGACCAGAACGATAACATCGCCATGCGCGGCAGGCAGGGCGTGCAGGTGATGATAGACGGAAAACTGGTGCCCATGAGCGGACAGGACCTTGCGAATATGCTCCGCAGCATGTCTGCCAGCCAGATAGAAACCATCGATCTGATCACCAATCCTTCCGCCAAATACGATGCGGCCGGCAATTCAGGGATTATCGACATACGGTTGAAAAAAGGTAAAAGCACGGGAACCAATGGCAATATTACCCTGAGTGCCGGCCAGGGCGTGTATCCGAAACTGAACCCTTCCTTTAACTTCAACAGCAAACACAAAAAACTGAACGTGTTTGCCTCGTACAGCTACAACTATCGCCGGGATTTCAACGATCTCACCATCTACCGCGATTTTTATAACAACAAAGATGAAATAACGGGGAGCATCAACTACGACAACTATTTCAAGTTACGCGTATCCTCCCACAACGCGCGCGTGGGAGCCGATTATAACATCAACCGGGATATCACGGTGGGCGTGTCGGCAAACGGCATCTTCACCAATATCAACGTAGGCTCCAACAGCGTGGCGCAGTCGTACGACGCGCAGCACCAGCAGACCGGTTCCTTTACCACCCTCGGTAACAACAGCCCGGCGCGCAACAACGGCAGCCTGAACCTCAACTATAAACATACGCTGGATACGACCGGCCGCGAACTGACGGCGGACCTTGATTATGCCCGTTTTTCCAGCGGTGAATTGCAGGACTACCACACCGCTTATTTCGACCTGAACATGCAACCGTCCAGGCAGCCTTATGTGCTGTTCGGTGATCTGAACGGCGACCTGCGCATCAAATCCGTTAAAGCGGACTATACCCAGCCATTGCGTCGCATCGGCGCCAGGCTCGAAGCGGGCCTCAAAAGCAGCTGGGTAACGTCGGATAACGATGTGAAGTTCTATAACCGCAGCAACGGCGGCGATGTGCTCGATCCGGGCAAAAGCAACCAGTTCATCTACGAAGAAAACATCAACGCGGCTTACCTGAATGCTTCTAAAAAATGGAAGAAACTCAGCCTGCAACTGGGCTTGCGGGTGGAAAACACCAATGCCAGCGGCTTGCAGGTGACCACCAACGAAACCTTCGACCGGAATTATACGCAACTGTTCCCGAGCGGCTACGTAGGGTATGCCTTTAATGAACAGCACGACCTCGGGCTGTCGCTCAGCCGCCGCATCAACCGCCCGTCGTATCGCCAGCTGAATCCTTTCAAGGTATTCCTTGACCCGCTGACTTCGTCTTCAGGCAACCCTTTCATCAATGCCGAAACCACGCAATCCGTGGAGCTGACGCATACTTTCCGGCAGCTGTACACCACGAAAGTCGGGTTCAGTCGTACCAAAGACAACATCCTGATGGTGCTGGCACCCGATGCGGAACCGAACAGCGTATTGCAGACCTTCCGGAACCTGGCGCTCTACGATTATTACAACATCAGCCTCAGTGTGCCCGTTACCGTTGGCAAATGGCTGAGCAGCACCAACAATGTAGTAGCGTATTACGGCCATTATAAAGGCAACGTGGTGAACACCGACCTGAACGTGAGCCGCGTGGCGTTCAACATCAATTCCAGCAACACCGTCACCCTCAATCCCAACACCTCCATGGAAGTGATCGGCACCTATCAAAGCCGCTCCTATTACGGCTTCCTCGACGTGGACGGTTATTGGGCCGTGAACGTGGGCGCACAGCGGCAGTTGTGGAAAAAGAAAGCCTCGCTGAAACTGAACGTCAGTGATGTGTTTTTTACCAATAAAACCCGTGCGGTGACGCGCCTCACCGGGTATGGAGAACGCTTTTTCCAGCTCAGGGACACCCGCGTGCTCACCCTGAGCTTTACGTATAAATTCGGGGGGAGTCAGCCAGGCGCCAGAAGAAGAACCGGTGGTGCGGAAGATGAGAAACGCCGGGCCGGATAAAATTGTATAAATTTAGCGTATGAATCTGGTGACCGAATTAGAAGAACTGGCACTGGCCACCCGCCTGAAACGGCTGGCGGAGCGCCTTTCGCAGGATGTAAGCAGGGTATACAAAGAATCAGGCCTCGATTTTGAGGCCCGCTGGTACCTGGTGCTGGAGTTGCTAAGCCGCCAAAAGGCGATGAGTATTACGGAAGTATCTGAATCCCTGCAGCTCAGCCACCCTGCCGTAGTGCAGTTCACCGACCAGCTGCTGACGCGCGGCCTCATCAAAGCCGCGGCCGACGAAAAAGACGCGCGCCGCCGCATCATTTCCCTCACTCCGGCCGGCAAACAAATGCATAAACAGATCGGCCCCATTCTCGACGTGATCAGGGAAGAAAACAGGAAGTGGCTGGCCACCGCCTCCGCCAACCTTCTGCAGGTTCTTTCAGAACTTGAAAAATCGCTGGATGAAAGAAGCATGTTCAAACGGATAAAGATCGCGCTGCTGGAAAAATCGGAGCAGTAGAGGTTCGAACCGCCTTGTAATGGCGGGCCTGAATTGCTTATGCTGCCTTTAACGGTGCTTATTTTCCACGCATTGACGGTCAAGGGTATTCACTGCATTTCTATACTGCCATTAACTTCGTGTCCGGCCACCGTTCTGATGGGGGCCCTTATTTCCCATACACTGACGGTCAATGGCATTCCCTGTTCTCTACTGCCTTTAATTTCGTGCTTGCCACCGTTCGGATGGGGGAACCTTATTTCCCATACACTGACGGTCAATGGTATTCCCTTGTTTCTATACTGCTTTAAACTTCGCGCCTGCACACCGTTCAGATGAGAGGAATCTATTTTCCATACACCGACGGGCAATAGCATCCCCTGTATTTCTATACTGCCATTAATTTCGTGCCCACACATCGTTAAGACGCCATGAACCTGCTTTCCACACGCCGGCAGTCACAGGAACACGGCTATCGGTCTCTAAGTCCCCCCGCGAATCCTCCCCCATTCTCCCCGGATTTCAAAAAAAAGCCCGCGAAAATCGATCGGCATCCTGTTTGCCGGCGGAGACCGTTTATTTTGTGAACGAAAAACCACGGAACTATGAACCAGCAACAACTCGAACAATACCTCCAGCAACTCCGCAGTATGGGCCTCACGGAAGACGCCATCGCCATGTACCGCCAGCAGATGGAACAGGCCATGCAGTTCTCCGCCAACTTAGGCAACCAGTTCAACCAGTTTGCAAGCATGTTTGGCAGCCAGCAGGGCCTGCACGATGCCGTCAATGCCGTACGGCTGAACGAGGCCGCCACGCTCTCCACCGGAGAGCAATGGGCCGTTGCCTGTGGCGCCGATGTGGCGTTTGCCAACGGACAATATCTCAACGACCTGGCCACCGGCCTCGATAAATCCACCTGCCGCCAGCTGCTGTCGGATTGGTGGGACATCGACGGCACGGAAGAATTGCAGGAAAGGATCGCCATCCTCAAAGAAAGCGGCTCCCGCGTGGAGTACGACATCATCTGGCAGGCGCTGAACACCGTGTCTATCAAGGAAAGCAAGGCCTTTTTACGGGAATACGTGGCAGACGCCGGCCTGGACGAGGAAACGGTGCTGGATCATATGCGCAACACCCGCGATGCACTGGAACTGTTTGCCGAAAAACAATTACTGGAGCCGGGCCTTCAACCCGAAATGCTCATCTGGGACTTCGCCCGTATCATCAATCTGAGCCGGGGCGGCTTCGATGCGGGGTATTTAACCCGGGAACAGGCCCTGGAACATATTATGTTTTGCGTACCGGCCATCCAGCGCGTGTACACATCGTGGAAACATCTCTCGATTTCGTACCAGTTTGCCCGTTGTGTGTGGAATGGCGTGGACGAAGAAGAAGCGGAGGAATTCCTGCAGAACATGGAAGTATTGCTCACCGACCCGAAAAGCCCCTGGATGACGCTGCCCTGGAAATAAACACCTTCATAAAAAAAGAGGGAGCGTGCTGCCCCCTCTTTTTTATTCAACTGCCAGCGATTCCGCCAGCCCGTTGTCTTCCACAAATTTGTCGCGTTTCGCCTTGTAAGCCTCTACCAGGCCCTCCACTTTGTCGGTGCCGCCCACAATGCTGTCGTAAATATCACCCAGCGATTTTTCGAGCTCGTTATCGCCCAGGTTGATGTTGTCCGTTTCTATCTGCCCGATCTTTTTCACGAGGGAAGACTGCGTATTTTTCAGATCTTCCAGTTCCCGGATGATTTTATCCATCAATAATGCTTTTTCTCTTTTGTCCATATGAGCACTTTTTTTGGATGAGGAATACCTGTTGGGCGTCAAATATGATGCCAGCCCTATGCTCAGCCGCGGACTTTATGGAAGCTGATCTCCCTCCGCTGCCGGAATCCCATATGCTCATACAGCCGGATGGCCCTTTCGTTCGTTGTTGCCACATGCAGGAAAGA
The DNA here is from genome assembly GCF_003813775.1 of Chitinophaga lutea. Lineage (NCBI taxonomy): Bacteria > Pseudomonadati > Bacteroidota > Chitinophagia > Chitinophagales > Chitinophagaceae > Chitinophaga > Chitinophaga lutea. The sequence goes on from NZ_RPDH01000002.1 coordinate 1,201,773, forward strand.
AGTAATACCCTTTGCGGCATGCATGCCGCATAATTGTTCAATGAGCCGCTGCGCGTAGCCGCGGCCGGTATGCTCCGGATGCGTGGCAATGGCGCTCAATTCCGCGAAGCCGGTCATGCGCATGCGCTCACCCGCCATGGCCACCAGCATACCGTTTTGCCGGATACCGTAATAGGTGCCCAGCAGTCTCGTATCTGCGTGATAATAACCGGGCTGCACCAAATTGATGAGCTGAAACATATCGTGCGCATCTTCCGCCCGCAATTCCTCCACTGTTGCCGCATCGTGCTGCCGGGCCACCGCGGGCGGCGTTTGGGCAAGCACCATCTGCGCACAGGGCAGTTCATGCTCGAGCGACCAGTGCGGCGGCAATACAGGCAAATGCCCGATGATAAAAAATGTTTCTCCTTTGGTCATCCAGGGTATCAGTTCCTCAATACCTTCCTGGGCGTTGCGGCAGGCCGTAAACGGCACCACACCGGGCCGGTACCTTTTGGCACGGGCGCTGCCCATGGCAAAATCCGCATGCTCGCTGTTCAATGCGCTCCAGGCCGGGTTATCCAGTAAAGTTTCATTCATCTGGCCAAGTTAAGGAATATTCCCGCATCCACTTCTTCTCCCCGGCCCTGCCCGCCTACGGCTGTACCGGTAATTCCATATTTTTTCCCTAACCTTGTCCAAAGAAGGGAATTCCATTTGTTATAGTGTAAATACATTTTCCGTAACACTTAAAAAATTACACAATGGACGAGTTCATTTTAATCTTCCGCCACGAAGACGGCACCAAAGTAGCATCCCCGGAACAGATGCAGGTATGGATGAAACAGACTATGGACTGGATTGGCGGGATTGCCGCGCAAAACAAATTCAAACACGGCAACGGCCTGCCGTTCGAGGATGCGCGCGTCGTATGGCACAACAACGTGGTGACCAACGGGCCCTTCGGCGATATCAAGGAAACGATCGGCGGTTACATCATTGTAAAAGCGGAATCCGTGGACGAAGCGGTGGAATTTGCCAAAGGTTGTCCCGTTTTGCAGGGCGACGGCAACAGCGTGGAAGTGAGAAAAATCATCAAAGGAGACGGCATCCATTAAATGCTGCGGTCCCTGCCCGCGGGCGGGGACTGCCTTTATCACATGCAGCAGCAGGAGCTCATACCACATTTGTTCAGGACCGAATTCAGCAGGATAACGGCTGTATTGTGCAAACATTTCGGCATGGAACACATCGAGCTGGCGGAAGACATCGCCGGCGAAACCTTCCTGGCCGCACTCGAAACCTGGCCCTACAAAGGCATTCCGGAGAACCCCGCAGCCTGGTTGTATACGGTGGCCAAAAACAAAGCCGCCAATCACTACTCCCGCCTGCAAACCTTTCGTGCAAAAATCACCCCTGCCCTGCAGCAGGCATCTTCGGGTGGGGAAATCGATATCGACCTGTCTGACCGGAACATCACAGACAGCCAGTTACAAATGATATTCGCCATCTGCCACCCGGCCATTCCACCGGAAGCGCAGATCGGGCTGGCATTGCGTATCCTCTGCGGTTTCGGGATTGATGAAATCGCCAACGCCCTGCTTACGAACAAAGAAACCGTCAACAAACGATTGTACCGGGCGCGGGAAAAACTGCGGCAGGAAAAAGTGGAGATCACTTTCCCTGCTCCGGGCGAAGTGAACAGGCGCCTCGAAACGGTGCTTACCACCCTCTACCTGCTTTTCAACGAAGGGTACTACTCCGAAAGCCAGGGTGCCGTACTGCGTGAAGAGCTTTGCCTCGAAGCCATGCGCCTCACTTACCTGCTGGCCGGCAATGAAAGCACAAACCTTCCACCCGTCAACGCACTACTATCGCTCATGTGTTTTCACGCATCCCGTTTCCCTGCCAGGAAAAACGATCATGGAGAAATCGTATTGTATCACGATCAGGATGAAAACCTATGGAACTTGGAACTGATCGGCAAAGGAGCATATTATCTGCACAGGGCTTCCGGTGGCGATCAGTTATCAAAGTACCATATCGAAGCTACCATCGCATACTGGCACACCGTAAAAGAAGATTCGGCGGAGAAATGGGAAAACATCCTGCAGCTCTATAACCGCCTCCTGACCATTGCCTATTCTCCCATCGCTGCACTGAACCGAACGTTCGCACTGTCCAAAACGAAAGGAAAACCGGCCGCTATCGCCGAGGCGGAAAAACTGGCCTTAACGGACAATCACTATTATCACACGCTGCTGGGCGAACTCTACACCGGTATCGATAACGGGAAAGCACGTATTCACCTGGAAGCGGCTTCACAGCTGGCAAAAACGGAAGCCGACAAAAGTACGATCCGGCGTATGCTGGAGGGGCTTTAAAAAGACCTCACCAGTTATGTAGGGTCATTTTGTCCTGAATTAGTTGTCTTATCTTAAACTTTCCTGATTGCTCAGCTACCGCTTCAACTGCATTATTATCCCAACATTCCTTTTTTGATCGCCTCCGCGCCAAGGGTTTTACGGTAAAAGTGAAACCATAGCCCCCGGGAAAATAATTTTCCGGACCTTTATGCACTGCTGACATAAGGCTGTCAATAACCGGAACTAGCTTTGAACCATAAACCTAAAAAAACTATAAAATGGCAACTACAAACACATTACGCGGATTCGCCACGGTAACTTTCTTTGCGGCAGACCATGAAGGAGCTAGAAAATGGTATTCAGAGCTGTTCGGCATACCCCCTTATTTTGATAAACCGGGTTATATTGAGTTCCGGGTGGGCGATTATCAGCACGAAATAGGCATTATCGACGCGAAATATGCCCCTAAAGGCGCTCAGCCGGGCCCAGGCGGCGCGATGATCTACTGGCATACGGATGATCTCAAAGGCACGCTGCAGAAATTGCTGACGATGGGCGCCACGGAATTCGAGCCCGTCACCGAACGCGGCGAAGGTTTCATCACCGCATCGGTGCTCGACCCTTTCGGCAATATCCTGGGCATCATGTACAACCCGCATTACGTGGCGGTTGTGGCGGCAAAGAAATAGCTCATCAAATAGTTCTCATATGGATGAAGTAACCCGGCGAATGCTGGAAAAAATTCATCAACCCGGCCTCTTTGACGCGCTGGTTAAACAACTCAGTGCCTCGGAACTCAATACCGTTTTACTGGATGTGTTTAACCAGCGTGTAGCCGGACTGGATGCGGCAGCACTGCTGCAGAAATACATGCTCAACCGATTCGTAAAACCGGCAGCCGTGGATGTTATACGGCTGAAGGAAGAAGAATTGCAGATACTCCGGCTGCTGCAAAAGGAAGGATTTGAGCCATTGGAACTGTCGCCCGTTACGCAACTGGGCGCCTGCGCCGTTGTTGCCGCCGTGAACCAGAAAAAAGTGATTTCCGCGCTGCGGAATACCGAAGTACTGTCTGACCCCACCAATGCGATGGCCCTGTTGTATACAGAAGGTAAAAAGTCCGGCGGGTTGCCGGCGCAAACATACCGCTACTGCGCCATCACCAGAACCGTGAGGGCACAGGCGCTCGATAATCCTGCTTTCGCCCCCCATTTTGCGGTTTGCGCCCTGGCAACGATGACCTGCGCGGGCGCCGGGTACATCGTGGAAACAACAGCACTGTGCGAACATGTGATGGCCCAGGAAGCCATTCTCCGGCAGGTATTCGGCCTGAACAGCATACGCGTCCACCTGCTGCCGCAAAAGGGCCATGGAGCTAACCATGCGCTGGTCGGCACTGCCATGGAACTGCTGCAGCGCAGCCGGCCGGCAATAGCCGTTACGGTACGGGAACGTGATGAAACCAAAAACTATTACACCGGTATCCAGTTCAAGCTCATCGCAGATCTTCAGGGAGAGCCGTTTGAAATCGGCGACGGCGGACTGGTGGACTGGACACAACAACTGCTCAGCGATAAAAGCCAGCGGATGTTCATTAGCGGCCTCGGCACACAGGTACTGCACCAGCTTGGCGCAAACAACCGCCTTTCTTTCCCGCACAATCCGTAAATTCATGCCGCCTTATACCCAATGCTTATGTTCCGCAAAATCCATTTTGTCCTCGTACCACTCATTGCCGCCTCGTTGCAGCTGCAGGCACAGGCCGTAGTGCCGAAAAACAAAGTACTCTACGTAGTAGACTCCGTTCCTGTGGGCACAGGCCATGATCTGCGCCGGGAGTTGCCATACGAGGAACTGAAAAGTGAAGCCATCGCGTCCGTCAACATCCTGAAGTACCCGGAAACGTTACAGCATGCTAAATACCGGCCGTACGACAGTGTGCTGTTCATTATCACCAAAGCATACGCCGCACGGCCCGCCGAACTGAAAGCCATCCCCTCCACCGACCAGCTCACCCGCAAAGGCAATATTTATTTTTACAAAGGAAAGCCATACAGCGGCAAGGTGCTCGACTACCACTACGACGGCAGTATTTACCATGAAGGGACGCTGGAAAACGGGAAGTATACGGGCGTTCATCTCTATCACGATCCCGAAGGCCTGCGCCGGCATAGCTACACGTACGACAAGGACGGCGCCGAGCACAACACCGGTACAGACACCAACGGCAACATGACCAGCCGGGTAGTGCGCACCGATGAAAGGCTGCTCCTTTTTGAACTGTACTATCCCAACGGGCAACTGAAGCACCGGACGAAACGCGTAAAAAACAAGGAGATCCAGACTTCCTATTATTCTTCGGGCCTGTTATCGGACTCACTCGTCCGCCACCTCAAAACGAACAAAACGTACTACGATCCGCAAAGGCAGTTGCTCCGCAAACTGGCGGAGCAAAAAGATTATCTGAAACTGCGGGAATTGTTCCCGTCGGATCCGGCTACCTATATGTACATCTCCGCTCATAAACGGCAGGATGGACAATTCGATGAAGCATTGCGCTACATGGATACCTGCATCGCCCTCGAACCGCTGGAACCAATGTATAACTACGAAAGAGCGATGCTCCGCCTGCGGAAATTCGCGTACGCGGCCGACAAGGTAACTTTCAAATGGGACTACGAATTGAGCCGGTACCTCGATAAAAAACCGGAGCTCCACATTCCCGAAGCAGACAAACAAAAGATCATGGCCGATCTTAAACTGTTCGAGCCCATGAAGTATACGAACAGGGATTTTGTGAAAGTGTACCGGTATGTTGCGGAGAAGTTCTAGGAGGTTCAGGTCCGTCGTTCTACCGGTGCCCGAATCCGCTCGTTGATGAACTATTGAAAACACATAACGGAGACGTTGTGAAAGGGTGCCATATGTTGCGAAGAAGTTCCAGGAGGCTGAGTTCTGTTGCTCTACCGGGTGCCAGAATCCACCCCTTGATGAACCATTGAAATACACAACGGAGACGTTGTGAAAGGGTAACGATAAGTTGCAGAAATGTTCTAACAAATGCGGCCGGAGCATTGATCCACCCGGCGCCCGAATCCACTCGTGGCGACCGCTAATTATATCCACATGCTACTTCCCTCCCCTGATCTCCTTCAGCATCAGGTAAAACGAAGGTTTCGGCATATCCCCGTGGCCGTAACCGTCCAGTTCGAACAGCTGTGTTTTTTTGTGCCCGGTGAGTTTCATCATCCTCGCCCAGTAAGCATTTTCTTCATACCGCCCCAGCATCTCCATTTCCCGGTCGCCTGTAAAAAGCACCATGGGCGGCGCATCCGCCCGTACATGGTACAGCGGTGCAAATGCATCGATCAGCGGCTGCGTTTCGGCCATGCCTCTTTCTTTGCGGATGGTAAAATGGGTGATGGCCTGGGCACTGAAGGGGAACAGGCCGGCAATGCGGTTAGCGTCTATATTGTGCCGGGCGAGCCACTGTTTGTCGAGCCCCACCATGGCAGCGAGATAACCGCCGGCGGAGTGGCCGGCCACATAAATCCGGGAAGTATCACCGCCATATTCCGAGGCATGCCGGAATGCCCATGCCACCGCAGCAGCGGCGTCTTCGATATAAGCAGGACAACTCACCTTCGGGCTGAGCCGGTAGTTGGCAGCCATTACAATCACCTGCTGCTGTTGCAACTCGGCCGGGATGCTTTTGCTGCCGCCGGTAATGCCCCCGCCATGAAACCATACGATCACGGGCAGCCCCTTCTTTTTGGCAGGGTAATACACATCCAGCACACAGCGCTCTTTCATATAATCCGTTTGCGGGCCGCTGCGATACGGCAGGTTGTTTTGCCGGGAATACGTAAGGCTATCCTGGCCGGATAGGGGCAATACAAAGCAGATCAGGGCGAAAAGAAGCAACTGTTTCATGGTAACAAAGAAAATAAAAAATGCGGCTACTTGCTTTTAGTTATTTTTTAATATATTTTGATAGACGTTTTAACAGTTATAACTATCCACATGTCCACGTTCACAGCTAAGCGCAGGAGCCTTGTCCTGCTGTCATTACCTTTTGCCGCCCTTTTGCATGGCTGCGGCCGGCAAACCGCCACCGATCTGCGTATCCGCGAATTCGATTCCGCTTTCACCACCCGTTTTGCCGATTCGGTGGAGGCCGCCCTCAAACCGGAACTGGCCCAGGGCCTCAGCCTCTCGCTATGGGGCATCGATTCACTGGTCATCTCTCCCATCGCCATCGACATCAGCGACCGGGGCGACCTCTATTACACCACCACCAACCGGCAGAAACATTCGGAGTTCGATATCCGCGGGCACCGCGACTGGGAAATCCCCTCCATCAGCCTGCAAACGGTGGAAGACCGGCGCGCTTTCCTGCACAAGGAACTGTCGCCCGAAAACAGCCACCGCAACAAATGGCTCGAAGACCTGAACGGCGACAGTTCGCACGACTGGCGCGACCTGACCATCGAAAAAGAAAATGTGTTCCGCCTCACCGACATCAACAACGACGGCATCGCAGACCGCTCCCAGCTGGTAGTGGATGATTTTAACGATGAAGTGACCGACGTGGCCGGCGGTGTGCTCAGCGAGGGCGACGACCTTTATGTGGCTGTGGCACCGGATTTATGGCGGATGAAAGATAAAAACAACGACGGCATCGCCGATGAAAAAACGTCCATCTCCCATGGTTACGGCATTCATATCGGCTTCAGCGGGCATGGTATGTCCGGTGTGGAAATGGGGCCAGACGGCCGCATCTACTGGCAGATCGGCGACATCGGTTTTAACGGCACCGGGCCCGACGGCCGGAAATGGGAACACCCCAACAGCGGCGTTATTGCACGTTCCAACCCGGACGGCAGCGACTTCGAGATATTCGCTTACGGCATCCGCAACACCCATGAATTTGTATTCGACGAATACGCCAACCTCATCAGTGAAGACAACGACGGCGACCATCCCGGCGAGAAGGAACGCCTGGTGTATATCGTCAACGGTTCGGACGCTGGATGGCGCAGCAACTGGCAATACGGCAAATACCGCGACCCGCTCAACAACGGCTATAAAGTCTGGATGGACGAAAAAATGTACCTGCCGCGCTTCGAGGGGCAGGCGGCTTATATCACACCTTGCATCAGCAACTTCGTGAGCGGCCCGGCTGGCATGGTGTACAACCCCGGCACCGCGCTCAGCCCGAAATACCATAAAACGTTCTTCATTGCCGAGTTCGTCGGCAACCCTTCCGGCTCCGGCATCCATGCTTTCAAACTCAAACCCAAAGGCGCCACCTTCGAGCTGGGCGAACACGAAAAAATTCTTGGCGGCGTACTGCCCACCGGGCTTGATTTCGGTCCCGATGGAGCGCTGTACCTGGCCGACTGGATAGACGGGTGGGACACTCATCACTACGGCCGCATCTGGAAGCTGGACGATACCAACGCCGCGGCCATGGCGGTACGGAAGGAAGTGAAAAAACTCCTCGCCGCCGACTTCTCCGGGTATGAAACCGGTGCCCTGGCCGGCCTGCTGAAGAATGCCGACATGCGGGTGCGGTTGAAGGCGCAGTTCGAACTGGTCAAACGCAAAAAGAAAGGCGCCGAAGTATTCGAAGCCGCGCTGCAGCAGCGCAGCCATCAGCTGTCGAGGGTGCATGCCATCTGGGGGCTCAGCCAGCTGGCCCGGCAGGATAAAAAATATGCCGCTGCGCTGATGCCGGTGTTACGGGACAGCGATGCCGAGATCAGGGCGCAGGCCGCCAAATGGCTGGGCGACGTGCGGTATGCCGAGGCAGGCGCCGCCCTGGTTCCCTTGTTGAAAGACACTGCGAGCAGGGTCCGCTTTTTTGCGGCGGAAGCCCTGGGCAGGATAAGGCACGAAGCCGCCGTGCAGCCCATCATCGATTTGCTCGCCGCCAATAACGACGAAGACGCTTACCTGCGCCATGCCGGCAGCCTCGCTCTGGCGCGCATCGGCAAGGCCGATCCGGTGCTGGCGCAAGCCGCTCATCCCTCCCGTGCCGTGCGGCTCGCGGCGGTGGTGGCGCTCCGCCGGATGTCGCACCCCGGCATTGCCCGTTTCCTCAGCGACACCAGCGAGCTGGTAGTGACCGAAGCGGCCCGGGCCATTAACGACGACTTATCTATTCCCGCCGCATTGCCTGCGCTGGCAGGTTTATTGAATACCACCCGTTTCAGGGGCGAGCCGTTGATGCGGCGCGTGATCAGCGCCTGCCTGCGCGTGGGCGCGGAAAACGGTACACTACCGGAGCTTATCCGCTATGCCCTTAACGAAAACGCCCCTGCCGCCATGCGCGCCGAGGCCATCGACGTCATCAGCGTATGGCCCCAACCTTCCGTGCTCGACCGGGTAGACGGGCGGCTGAGAGGCCCCGCGGAGAAGAAAAACTCCAAAGCCGCCGAACTTTCCGCTACCGCGCTTACCGGCCTGTTGCAACACAAAGCACTGCCTGTGAAGCTAAGTGCCGCCGGAGCCATCGACCGGCTGCATATCAAATCCGCCGCACCCGCATTGCTGGCCGCGGTGAAGGGCGACAAAGAAGCCCTCATGCGCGTGGTGGCGCTCAAAGCGCTGGTAACGCTGCAGGACGAAAGGCTGGAACCTGCCATCCGGCATGCGCTCACCGATAAAGAAAAGAAAGTGCGTGTGGCCGGCCTCGACCTGCTGGAAAAAATGAACATCCCCCAACCTGTGATGGTCAGTTTGCTCACCAGTGTGATCGATACCAAAACGCTCGAAGAGCAACAGGCCGCCGTACTGACGCTGGGCAGGCTCCCGCTGGAGCATTCGCAGCCCAGCATCGAAGCCCTGCTGGCTAAAATGGAGAGCGGCCGCCTGCCTGCAGGGGTGATACTCGAATTGGGCGAGGCTATCGACAGCACGGGTTCGCAGGCACTCAAAACACGTTACGCCACCATCAGCAGCGGGTTGTCGCCGGACGCGCAACTGGCCGCCTATGCCGGCAGCCTCGAGGGTGGCGACCCGCAGCGGGGCCGGCAGATCTTTTACCGCAACCAGAGCGCCCAGTGCATGAAATGTCATGCGTACGACGACCGGGGCGGCAATGCCGGGCCGCGCCTCAACGGCGTTGCCGGCCGCATCAGCCGCAGCCAGATACTCGAAGCGCTCATCGACCCGGGCAAACGCCTGGCGCCGGGCTTCGGCATGGTAACGCTGGAACTGAAAGACGGGCAAAAACTCACCGGGGTGCTGCAGGGCGAAAACAAAACCGGCCTCAGCATCAAAGCGGGCCTCGACCCGGTGCAGACCATCCCGCTGGCCCGGATAACGAAAAAAACCTACGCACCGTCGAGCATGCCCGACATGAAAACCATACTGTCCAAGAAAGAAATCAGGGATGTGGTAAGTTTTCTGGCAGAAGCAAAAGAAGACAATTAATTTTTGTACTTTTTGCGCGGCAAATGATCCAACCAAAATCGGGAAGAGGGTTATCTTATCGTTAATTTCACCGCATGGCAGGCTGATCGCTTTTTCAGCGCATCACCCGCCGCGGGCCGGTTTACAGGTATCTGCGGCAATAGCGCACATGCCTCACCGCCACGCCAGGCACTGGGTGATCTGAACGGCCACGTTATATTTGCAACCTAAATCCATGTGATGTCTGTGCAGAAAGTACATATTGCGCCCGGCCTGTTGCAAGCCGTTGCTGGAGGGGATGAAAAGGCCTTCAGTGAACTGTTTCACCTGTTCCGGAACAAAGTGTATGCGATCGCTTTCAAAGTAACCGCTTCCGAGGCCATGGCCGAAGAAGTACTGCTCGACGTGTTCCTGAAGGTATGGCTGAAAAGGGAGCAACTGCCGCAGATCGAACATTTCACCGCCTGGCTCTTCACCGTTACCCGCAACCACATCTTCAACCTGCTGAAGCAGGCTGCCCTGCAGATGCACCCCGCCCCGCTGGCGGAGCAGGAAGATTATGCGCTGACGTATTCAGACAACCCGGCCGCGATACTCCAGGAAAAAGAATACCGTAAAGTACTGCAGCAGGCGGTGGACCGGCTGCCGCCCCAGCAGAAAAAAGTGTACCGCCTCATCAAGGAACACGGCCTCAAACGCGAGGAAGCAGCCGTGGAGCTGAACCTTTCCCCCGAAACCGTGAAACGCCACCTCTCCGATGCCATGCAGTTCATCCGCGTGTACTGCGTATCGCACCTGGGCGCCTCCGCCGCCCTCGTCATTGTTAAGGCAATATTATGAATACAAATTATTTTCCCGCCGGCTGACCCACTCCCCCTTTTTCACTGTCTCTTTTGGTAGAACGCACTTGTAAAATCATACTATGTCCAGGTTAGACACACTGTTCCGCAAATTCATGCAGGGTTCCTGTACGCAACAGGAAAAGCAGGAGCTCTTCGCGCTGATCGCGAAGCCGGAGCACGATGCGGCGCTGCACCGCCTGCTGGACGAAGTGATCGCCGATACGGACGAAGAGAAGGAAGTAGACGCCGCCAGGGCGCAGGAAATCCTGTCGATTATCCTCAAAGCCGGCGCACCACCCCGCAAACGCCCGGCCCTGCTCCGCACACTGGGCAAGGTAGCCGCTGCCGCTGCGGTGCTGGGACTGGCGTTCGCCACCTTCCATTATTTCAACGCGGCACCGCCTGCCGCACAGCCGCAGCGCAGCGCCATCGTACAGGACATTCCCGCTGCCGTCAGTGGCGCGGTGCTCACCCTTGGCGACGGCCGCAAAGTGCCGCTCGACAGTCTCGGCCAGGGCATCATTGCGCAGCAGGGCGGCGCCACCGTTACACTGGCGAAAGGCGCACTGGCGTATAACGATCACGATGCCGCTGAAGTCACCTACAACACGCTCAATACCCCGCGCGGCCGCGTATTCCGCGTGGTGCTGCCCGACGGCTCGACGGTGTGGCTCAACGCCGCCAGCACCCTGCGCTATCCAACCAGCTTCAACCAGCACGACAGAACAGTGGAACTGAGCGGCGAAGCTTACTTCGACATTCAGCCGCAGGCGGGCAAACCGTTTAAGGTAAAAGTCGGCAGCCATACCGAAGTACTGGTGCTCGGCACCGGCTTCAACGTATCCGCCTACCAGAACGATGCGCTTGTGGCCACTACCCTGCTGCACGGCAAGGTGAGCGTGAACAGGCAGCTGCTGCAGCCGGGTGAACAGGCGCAGCTGGCCAACGGCAGCCCTACGCTGAAAATCATGAAAGCAGATACCAGCCAGGTGATGGCGTGGAAAAACGGCATGTTCAACTTCGACAACGCCGACATCCGCGAGGTAATGAAACAACTGGAACGCTGGTACGATATAGATGTACAGTACGAAAACGGCATCCCGCCCCTGCGCTTCGGCGGAAAAATAGAACGCGGCCTCAGCCTGCAGCACATCACCAGGATACTGGCTATTTCAAACGTGCACTGCCGGCTCGAAGGGAGAAAACTGATCGTCACACAATAAACCGTTATTCAGGCTCACGCCCGTCTGCACACCATAACCGAAGGTTAGGGACGGGATACCTATGTTTTAAAATCTTTAAACAGGAACATGTTGCACTTTAATTATCGCAAACCACGACAGAAACCAAAACTTTTAGTCATGAAGCTGATCATTACCCTGGTAACGGTGCTGACCCTCCAGGTACAGGCCCGGGTAGCCGCCCAGACCATTTCCATGACAGGTAAGGACCTCTCTTTCAGGGAGATTTTTACCCGCCTTGAAAAACAGACCGGCTACGTGGTGTTCTACAACCTCGCCCTGCTGGATAAAACCACGCCGGTTTCCGTGTCTGCCCGGAACATGCCGGTGGAAACGTTCCTCAGCACCATCATGAACGGCCAGCCGATCGATTTTGAGATCAACAGCAAAACCATCACCATCAAGGCAAAAACGTTGCCGCCCGCGGCCGTGCAACAGGAGAAAACCGCGAAAGATCCGCCTGTGAAAGGAAAGGTGACGGACGAAGAAGGCAACCCGCTGCCGGGCGCTACCATTTCGGTGGCCGGCACCAGCCGCGGCGTGCAGACGAACGAGAAAGGCGAGTTTTCCATCGAAGCGGGTAAACAGGATGTGATCTACATTACTTATATCGGTTTCGAGCGAAAAGCATTGCCGGTAAAAGATATCAACGGCCCGCTCACCGTAAAGCTGCTGCCATCCAATAAAAACATGGACGAAGTGGTGGTGATCGGTTATGGCAGCGTGGCGAAAAAGGACCTCACGGGAGCAGTGTCTACCGTAAAAGTATCCGACCTGCAGGACATTCCCGCTCCCCGTGTGGACCAGATGTTGCAGGGCCGCATCGCCGGCGCGGAAATCGTGTCCACCGACGGCGAGCCCGGCGCCGGTACCTCCGTGCGCATCAGGGGCACCCGTTCCATCTCCGCCAGCAACGAACCGCTGTTCATCGTGGATGGATTGATGGACGCCATCACCAGCCTCAACGAATTGAACCCTTCAGACATCGCCACCATCAACGTGTTGAAAGACGCGTCTTCCACGGCCATCTACGGTTCCCGCGGCAGCAACGGCGTTATCATCATCACCACCAAATCGGGCGGCGACAAACGCGGAAAGACCAATTTCACCCTCCGCAACGACATGGGCTTCTCCGAACTGCCGCGCTACCTCGACCTGATGAACGCCACGGAATTCGCGCAGCTGCAAAATGACCGCTACTATTTTGCGTCCACCGCCAACCAGACCAAACCACTGGAAGAATACCCCTATCCCGACCCGCTGGCCCTGGGCGAAGGCACCAACTGGACAAGGGAAATCACCCGCCGTGCGCCTTATCACAACATCACGCTGTCCGCTTCCGGCGGCGACAAGGCCACGCAGTATTTTTTCTCCGCCAATTACAACAACAATCAGGGCATCATACAGAACAGCGGCATGCAACGCTACCAGGTGCGCCTCAACCTCGACCGTACCATCAGCCAGTTCGTAAAGGCGGGTGTACGTTTCAACTATTCCAGCCTCGACCGGCAACTGAACAATGCAGATGTAGGCACGAGCACCCTCTGGTACCGCTCCACCATCTTCCTGGCGCCCACCATCCCGGCGTATAAACCGGACGGCAGCTTCAACGACTGGAACACACAATGGTACTCCGGCACGCTCTTCGATTCCCCGCTGGCCAACGTGCTGCTGAAAAAGAACGACCGGCTTGAAAAAAGCCTCAGTTCCATGGCTTATATCGAAATCACGCCGTTCAAGAACGTGCTGGTGCGCTCCACCATTTCTTATTCGGACTTTTCGAGAACGAACGACCAGTTTACGCCCTCCACCATGCCTTCGCGCGTGAACGCCAATTCCGGCGCCTATGCGTACAAAAGCAGCTATGCGGAAAACAACCTGCTGAATGAAAACACCATCACGTATAAACGCAGCTGGAACAAACGCCACAATTTCGACGCGATGTACGGTTTTACGGTGCAGCGCCGGAAGTACGACAACCTCACGGCCAGCGGCAGCGGGTATTTTGTAGACGACATCGAAACCAACGACCTCGGCGCTTTGCCGTCGAAAGAAACGGTGACGCTGGGCTCCTCGCTCGAAACCCTCGGCCGCCTGTCGCACCTCGCCAGGGTGAACTACAACTACCGCAACCGCTACTATCTCACCGCTACCATGCGGGCCGACGGGGCGTCCAACTTCGCGAAAAACAACAAATGGGCGATGTTCCCTTCCGCCGCATTCAAATGGAATATCAGCAACGAGGCTTTCATGCAGGGCTTCAATAAACTCAGCGAGCTCTCGCTCCGCCTGAGCGGCGGCACCTCGGGCAACGACGCGATTTCCCGGTACCAGTCGCTTTCCCGGCTTTCCTCCACTACCGGCGGTTACCTGTTCAACGGCACGCAGCCCGTGGCGTATTATCCCTCCCGTATTTCGAACGAAGGGCTGACCTGGGAAAAAACCACCACCTTCAATGCGGGCATCGACCTGTCGTTTTTCAACAAGCGGCTCGACATTGTGCTGGATGTATACCGCAGCGCTACGGCTGACCTCCTGCTCACTGTACAGCTGCCCACGCACGTCGGGTATGGCTCCAGGCTCGCCAACATCGGGAAAACCTCCAACCGGGGGATCGAGCTCACGGTGAACCATGAGAACATCCACCGGAAGAACTTCTCCTGGTCCACCACCGTCACCGCCGCGCACAACTCGCAGCGTGTGGACGATATCGGCGGGCTCGACAAGGTGTCCGTATACGACAATCCCTATGGCGCGCAATACATGATGTACGGGTATGTGAAAGGCCGGCCGCTGAATGCCCTCTGGGGTATGGAATACGGCGGGGTATGGAAAAGCCAGGCCGAGATCGAAAAGAACAAAACCAGCAAACAGTACGCTTCATCCGCCGTCAACTTCTACCAGCCGGGCCGCCAGCGGTATAAGGACCAGAATCAGGATGGCATTCTTGACAACAACGACCTCGTGTACCTCGGCAATGCCGACCCTTATGTGTACGGCGGTATCCAGAATACCTTCCGGGTGAAAAAAGTAAGCCTGTCGTTTTACGTCAACTACTCGCTGGGCGGAAAAATCTACAATCCCACCGAACTTTTTATGGGCACCGGTACTTACCTGAGCAACCAGTTCCGCTACATGGTAAATGCCTGGCACCCGGTGCGGAACCCTACATCCGAATATCCCCGCGCGGATTCGAAAGACGATATCCCGAACGACCGTTTCCTGCACGATGCGACCTTCCTGCGGCTCAAAAACGTGTCGATCGCCTACCCGCTCGATCTCACGAAGATCACCGGCAGAAAGCTGCAGTCGCTTTACCTGGCGCTGAGCGCCAACAACCTCGTGCTCTGGAAATACTACAACGGCTACGACCCGGAAGTGTCCACCCAAAGCGCAGGCTCGACCATCCGCAGGATGGACAACGGCGCCTATCCCACCAGCCGAACGCTCACCTTTAGTGCAGAACTGAAATTCTAAAAACACCGAACATGAAAACGACCAAGAACAACATACTTTTTTTCCTGCTGCTCGGCGGTGCGGTCACCCTGGGGAGCTGCGGCAAGCTGCTGGAAGAAGACCCGAACAGCTTCGTGAGCCCCGATGCGTTCTTTAAATCGGAAAGCCAGTGCATCGCGGCACTCAACGGGTGCTACATGGAGCTGACCAATATTTACGCGGCCGACCTGATGATTTCGCTGGAAGCGGTGACCGATCTCGCGTTCCTCAGTTCCTCCAACCTCGACGCCAAACTGGAAATCTCTCCTGCCAACCCCGGCATGGGCGATAATATCTGGACGGCCTGTTATAAAGGCGTGATGTATTGTAATGCCGCCATCAGCGGTATAGAGAACGCCACCATCCCCGCCGATAAAAAACCGCCGCTGAAAGCAGAAGCCGTTGCTCTGCGGGCGCTGTATTATTACATCCTCACCAGCACCTTCGGCGATGTGCCGTATTACACGACAGACATCAACAGCCTCAGCGTACTCGAGACCATCTCCAAACTGGGCCGTATGAGCGCCAACGAAACAAGGGCCACGCTCATTAAAGAACTACAGGAATATGCGCCCAAACTGCCACAGATGCGTACCTCGGAGGTGAAAGACAACCGCATTTCCGCGCCCATGGCGTATATGCTGATCGGCAAGATGGCGCTCTGGAATAAAGACTATGCCGCCTGCACGCAGGCCATGGAGGAAATCAGGAAGATCTACGGCCAGCTGGTGCAGTACCCGCTGGAAGCCACTTATTTCCGGAACAAAAACACGGCTGAATCGATTTTTGAAATACAATACACCTGGTCTGCCACCGGCCTGAAAAAGACCTCTACCGTGGCGGCCTTCTTCACACCCGTTAAAGCTTCCGGCACGAGTACGTACGACGGGGTGAACATTCCCGAACTGGGCGATGCCGCCAATCCTTTCAATTCCATTACGCCGTCGGAATACCTGATGTCGCTCTACGACCTGGCCGACCCGCGGAAAGAGATCATCCTCGCCTACAGTTACAACGGCACCTGGTTCAAAAGGCCCATGGCCAACAATGGTACCGGCAAACCCTGGATGGGCCCCAAATTCTGGTGCCCCGGCATGACCAACATCGCGGACGGCAACAACCAGAAAGTATTCCGCTATGCCGATGCGCTGCTGATGCTGGCGGAGGCCGCCAACGAAACCGGCAACACCGACCTGGCCATGCAATGCCTGAACGAAGTGAAAGGCAGGGCCGGTGAAGACTTCAAATTACCGGCCTATCCCGGCAAACCCGAATTCCTCGCCGAACTGAAAAAAGAACGGGCCCGCGAACTGATGGGCGAATACGGCCGCAAATGGGACCTGGTGCGCTGGGGCGATTTCTTCCGCGTGGTGAATGAAACCATCGCACTGGAATACGAAACCGTCAAAACCAACATCCGCCCTTATCATGAATTTTACCCTATCCCGGACAAGGAAGTTGTCCGTTCCGGAGGGGCATTAACAAATCCTGCATATAACCAATAAGCGTATATGAAAAAAATAATCTGCTTCCCGCTGTTCCTCCTCTCCCTCTGCGCCATGCTGTCCGCCAGCGCCCAGGGTACCTTCCGGGTATTGAGCTATAACATCCTCGAAGGCATGGTGAAAGACACCACCAAAGGCAAAACCGTTTTCGTGGAATGGGTGAAAGCCCGCAACCCGGACGTAGTGGCCCTGCAGGAGTGCAACGGCTTCACCCAGAAAACGCTGGAAGAACTCGCCCTGAGCTACGGCCATCCCTATGCCGTGATCGTCAAGGAAAACGGCTACCCTACCGGGCTTACCTCGCGTTATCCGATTGCAGACATCCGCAAGGTGAACGAAAGCATGACCCATGGTTTTATCATGGCGCGCATCGAACAGTACAACATCGTGGTGCTGCACCTCAACCCGCATAAACACCTGAAAAGAAGAGCCGAGATCGCACAGGTGCTGAAAAACGTGGAGCTGCAGAAAGACCGGAAAAACTGGATCATGATGGGGGATTTTAATTCCGTGTCGCCCCTCGATAAGGAGCGCATCGAAAAATCGGGCTACATCGCCCGCCAACAGGCCGCTGCCGCCAAACGCCCCATGCTGGACAATCTCGTCAACGGCAACGCGGTGGATTACCAGGTGCAGCAGCACATCCTGGACGCCGGTTTCACCGACGCCGGGCACACTTACGACGCCCGCGAAAAGGCCCGCACCGGCAAAAGCATCATCAATACCGATACGCGGATAGATTATATCTACCTCAGCAGCGACCTCGCAAAGAAGCTCGCCGCCTGCAGTTTTATTTACGACGACTTTACGGCCACCCATTCCGATCACCGGCCCATTTTACTCGACTTAAAAAAATAACGGATGAAGCAACATTTCTTATATCTCCTGGCCGGCGGTTTGATGGCCCTGCTTTTTTCCGCCTGCCGCAAAGAAATAGATTATAAATTCAGCACGGAGCTCGCCGTCGACAGCCGCATCATACGTCTGAACGCCAATGCAGACACCACGCAGATCATCGTGTATGCCGACGGTAAATGGTCGGTAGAGCCCGCTGAGGAAACAGACTGGATGAAACTGCAATCCACCTCCGGCGACGGTAAAGGCAGCGTGCGCGCGGAAGTGACCAGCAACGACGGGAACCTTCCCCGCGCCATCAAACTCGTGGTAAGGGCCGGCGGCAAAACCGACACCATCTCCCTGCAGCAGCGCGGCCTCACCCCGCAGATCGCCATCGCAGACACCACGCTGCAAAGCATCGCCAACGGCGGCATGCTCAAAACGGTGATCGCCACCAATGTGCCTTTGGAAAAGATGAACGTCAGCTACCGGTACGACGATGCGGCGCAGGCCGGCTGGCTCGGCAGCGTGAGCATCCAGAACGGTTACCTGTTCTTCAAAGCCGACACCAACCGCGCCGCCGCAGCGCGCTCAGGCGTGCTCACCCTGAGCTACCTCGACGCCCTGGGCACCACCACCCGCGATTCCGTGCGCGTACGCCAGCATCCGGGCATGAGTTTCGAAGGGGCCGTGCTGAAAGACTTTGCTTACGTCAAACAAAGCCTGGCGGCCGGCGTTATCCAGGAAAATATTTATATCGAGGGCATCGTGATCAGCGACAAAGGCCATCCCAACATCGCCAAAAACCTGAACGCCGCCACCAACAAACATACGCTCGACAAAACAGAGAACGCCATCGCCGTATACGTGCAGAGCATGGACGGTACAACGGGCCTCTACCTGAAAACCAAAACCGCCGGCGACAATATCTTCGCGTTCAACGACCATGTGAAAATATGGCTTAAAGGCGCCACGCTGACTTCCCTCACCAATCCCGGCCGTACGGTGATTTCCAATATCGAAGCGCCGCAGGTGATGGGGAAAGAAAGCCGCACTACCCCGTTGCAGCCCCGCGAGAAGTATATCGGCGACCTGACCGACAACGACCTGTATACCTACGTGAAACTGAAAGACGTGGAAATATCCGTTCCCTCCGGTTCCTTCAGCAACATCAACGAAGGGTATATTGCCCGAATGGACTGCTACCCTACGCATATCCGCGACGTCAAAGGCGCAGGGCTGTACATGCTCACCAACCTCGATGTGCCTTACCGCCGCGACGGCACGCAGGTGCCCCAGGGCTCCGGCACCATCGCCGGTGTGCTGGTGAGTGAAACACTTGAGCGTTATGGCGGCAACATCGGCAAATACGCCATCCGTCATTTGAAAAGAGAAGATATTGTTTTGCAGTCCGCGCGGGAAAACGGTTTCTCGAACGTGCTGGTGGAGTGGAGCCGTTTTAAAAACGAATTCGCCGCCACACCCACGGAGAGTCAAAACCCGCTGACGCCCGAAACCGGTACCGGCCGGCTGTTCCAGACCACGAAAACAGGTCTTGACTTCACCGCCAACGGCATCTCCGGCGCCACCGACTACAACGCCCTGTTACAGGAAGCCGCCACCAATAAAGGCGCCGTCAGCTTTGGTGGCTGGGCCTGCAAAAACTGGTGGAATACCACCGCCAACAAAGGCGAAGGCTGGATGATACAACTTTCCACCGCCGGCATCAGCAAGCCCATCTCACTGCAGCTCGAGGGCAATTCCGATATCGGCGGGCCCCGGAACTTCGTGGTGGAGTGGGCTGCTTCCAACGAAAGCACGGCGGTGTGGAGCAGCGTGGGCTCCTTCACGTTCGAAGACGTAGCCAACTGGTCCAATACCCTGCTCACGCAGGTGGCTGGCAACAAAGTGGTCAACTTCAACTTCCCGCAGGCAGCCAGCGGCCTGCCGCAGCTCTACATCCGGGTGCGAGTGGCGAACAGAACGGCAGGCACCACCACCAACCCCACCGGCGGCACGCTGGGCGCTACCGCCACATCGAGGCTGGTGCATGTGTCTGTGAAATACAATAAATAAACGGAAACCCTGCAATATGGTAAAAGGCCGGTCGTAATGACCGGCTTTTTTTATTTGTACGCTTTGTCGAGCTCTTTCATAACGGCATGATCGAGGCGCAGCGCCAGCAGTCCGCGTATATCGTTATAGATAGACGCCGGTACCCATTGCGGCATGGCCCCCAGCGTTTCCGGCTGATCGCCCAGGTGTTCGTAAAATGCAACCGCGGCGGCATTCCAGAGGTCTTTCGCCTTTTGCCGGAAGCACCACTCGCTGAATGCATAATAAGCTGTAAGCCTCACTGTATCGTTAACACGATGTGCTGCGATAGTAGCAGGAAGCAGCTCGATGAAAAAATCATAGATCGAAAAGTCGTTCACCTCGATTTCCTTCTTCAGGCCGGGCAGGCATGCCATTGCTTTTCTCCGCCAGGTACTCATGGAGCAGTGTGTTTTATCATACAAGAATATTTTCAGATGCCTTATATCCATCCGTATTCATCTTCCTTAAGGCATGGAATGCAGGATTATCATCTTTAACAAATGTAAACCTGAATTTCAACAGGAATATCCGGCCATTGAATAGTTGGCAACTGCCTTCAAAATCAAATGTATGCCCTTTTTGATAACCGAAATTTCCGATTCGAACACTTTGATTAGTGTCTCTTCTCTTTATGGTCCCGCGGCAAAAAAAAACCTACCTTTAAGATACAAACCCGGGGAACCATGGTTACGTTCGAAACAAAGTGCTATGAAAACGACTGGGAATTCATCCTCAAAGGCCGCCGCCTCGAAGAAACCATCGGGCGCTGCAGGTTCGGTTTTGCGCGGAAAACGGTCATCATCAACAATGTGGACAACCCCGCCCGCGTACGGCGCTATGCGGACAAGAAAGTACAGCAGGGCGTGATCGACCGGTATTACTTCGCTGCCGACTACGCCGACGCGGCGCTGGAATTTTTCAGGATTGACAAGGCTTCCTTCCGCGGGGGCTACTATTATTCGATCGCGGAGCTGGTGGGCATCTTCCTTTGCGAAACACCATACCTCCTCCACTTTTCGAGCGATACACGGCCCGCGTACGGCAACCCGCCCTGGATTGCGGAAGCGATCGGCATTTTTGAACAGCGGGAAGACGTGGTAGTGGCCAACCCTGCCTGGGATCATCGTTTTGAACATGCGGAAGAAGAGTCCTTCGACAGCACCGGGAATTTTTACCTGGGATACGGGTTCTCAGACCAGTGTTACCTCATCCCCACCGCCCGCTTCAGGCAGCCGGTATTCAACGAAACACACCCGGAATCGGCCCGGTATCCCGCATACGGCGGGGAGCTGTTCGAAAAGCGGGTAGACAGTTATATGCGCAACCACCAGTTGCTGCGCATCACCAGCAAAACGGCCGCGTATGAGCACAAAAATTTCCCCAAAGGCCGCCTCGACCGGCTTCGGCTTAAACTGGACATGTACCTGAACCGTTCATCATCATCTAAATAAATATCCGCTATGAGCTTTAAAGAATCCTTCACCCTCCATGGTGAAAACCTCGTCAAAAAAGTAAAGGAACTGATCGAAGAAGGCAACGTCAGGAAAATTTCCATTTCCAACAAGGAAGGGAAAGAACTGATGAGCTTCCCCCTCACCATCGGCGTGGTAGGCGTGCTGCTGGCGCCCATCCTGGCCGCCGTAGGCGCCGCCGCGGCATTCATCGGCGAATGTACCATTACCGTAGAAAGAGAAGCGCCGGAAGAAGAAAAAAAGGAACTGTGACCTTTGCCGTTCCATTGGGCCGTGCCGCAACTACCGCGGGCACGGCTTTTTTGTTTATGGCGCGGTTTTCAGTTCGTTCAGCTGCTCCTCCAGCCCTTTGAGATCGCTGGGCTGTTTGGCGGAAGATACCACCAGCTCCGAGTTTTTGAGGATGGCGTAACGGGGGATGTACAGCGTTTTGTTCTTTTCGCCGAAAATATCGCGGAGGTCTTTCATCAGCGCTTCGGACGCACGGAGATGGTAACCCTGCAAATCATAATATTTGATCATCTCTTTCCAGCGCGGCTCATCCTGCAGCCGGTCGATGGAAATGTACACCGCTTCCACACCCTGTTTTTTCAGCAGGGCTTTCAGGTCCCTGTTATACGCAAACTGGGCTTTGCAGGGCGTACACCAGGTAGCCCAAAGGTCGATGTACACGGTTTTGCCGGGGAAAGCGGCGGCCAGCGCCCTGAAGGAAGCGGGCTGCTCCTCCACGAACCGGTGGTCGTCGGTGAAGCCGGCTTTGATTTTATCATGATACGCCACCACCCGCTGTACACCCTTTTGCATCGGCGCGATAAACCGGCTGCCGGGGTACATCGCGGCAAAGGCGCGGTATTCGCCGGGGATGAACGCCTGAAACTGGTTGTAGGTGAGCAGATCGCCCAGCCACGATGCCAGCAGGTACTCCTTTACCGGCCCCCGGTAATGCTGCCGGATGACCTTGCCCAGGAACAGATCGCGCTCGTCGCTGGTGGCGGCTTTGGTAAAAGTGCCCGATGCGGAAGGCAACAGGTAACCGAGATAGTTGGTGTTGTACATGTTCACGAAATAGAAAAACTCCATCGATCCGGCATTACTACGGTCCATCATGTTGCAGACACCGCGCAGCGACTGCCAGGCGGCCACCAGCTGCTGCACCGCGGCTTGCTGAAAGCCGGGCTTCTTTTTGTCGGCCTGCACGGCCATGGTAGGCCGCAACAGGGTAGCGCCCAGCACGGACGCATAATAACCGGCGGTCAGTTTCTCCGCATGCTGTAAAAACGCCCGGTCTGTTTTCTTTTCCCGGAACAGGTTGGTGAAGCGCTGCAACTGCGCCGCCTGGTCTGCCCGCACCCGTTTGGCATTGTGCGCGAACACGGAGTCTTCGGCATAGTACCGCATTCCCCGCTGCTGGTAAAACTCCGCGGAAACGTTGTTCAGCTCCAGCTGTCCCTCCGCATCCGGCCCGGTAACGGCCACCGGGTTCACGGTATCCGCAGCGTTGACCGTCAGGCTGTAACTCTTACCGGGTTTGACATAAAGCGTATAACAACGTTTGTAGAAAAAATAATAAGCGCCGGGAACCTTCTCCGTATTCGGGAACACTGCCGTGCCGCTGCTGTCGAGCCGCCGCTCCGATAAATTGCCCATAAAGAATTCCCCCTGCACCGGCGGCAACACGCGCAACTGCTGCCCCGCCCCGCCGGCGGCGCTAAAGGTGATAACGGGCTCCTGCGCGAAAAGCCATACAGGGCAGCATACAAGAAAAAACAGATACAGCTGACGTTTCATAATCCGGAATTTGGCTGCTTAAGATACTAAAAAATCTTCCCGGGGTTGCAATTTCAGGGGCATTCTCCTATATTGTGAGCTACGACCAGTAAACCACGTCTCCATGAAAATCAACAGACGCGCCGCCCTCCGGCAGCTTTTCGTGATATCCGCCGGCGCAGCCGTTTTACCGGCCTGCGTCAACGACAAAAAATCCACCAAAGCGTCCGGGCTGCTCGCCCTTACGCCGGAGCAGGAGCAAACGCTCGCGGACATTTCCGCCACGCTCATCCCTACCACCGACACGCCGGGCGCCCGGGAAGTGGAAGCCCACCTGTTCGCCCTTCGCATGGTCAGCGATTGTTACAAAAAAGACGACCAGGAGAAATTCCGAAAGGGCCTCACGCAGTTCAGCGATAATGTGCGCCAGCAATACGGCAAGCTGTTCCAGGATTGCGCCGCCGCCGATAAACAGAACATCATCGCCAAAGCGACCGCCTCGAAAGATGCCGGCACCGACGCGGCCTATTTCTACAACACTTTCAAACGCCTCACCATCCAGGCATACACCAGCTCCGAATACTATCTCACCAAGGTAGACGCTTACAAGCTCGTGCCCGGCAAATTCATCAGCAGCGTAAAAGTATAACCACTACTATTCATCAGCTATGTTCAATATCAACGATTCCGTGAAGGAGCGCACCTATGATGCGATTGTGATCGGCTCCGGCATCAGCGGGGGCTGGGCGGCCAAGGAACTGACCGAAAAAGGGCTCAAAACCCTCGTGCTCGAACGCGGCCGCAATGTGCAGCATCTGAAAGATTATCCCACTACCAACATGATGCCCTGGGAATTCCCCCACCGCGGCCAGGTGCCGCTGGCGGTAACGGAAGAAAACCCGGTGGTCAGCCGCTGCTATGCGTTTAAAGAAGATGCGATGCACTTCTTCGTAAAAGACAAGGAACATCCCTACGTACAGGATAAACCGTTCGACTGGATCCGCGGTTACCAGGTAGGCGGCAAATCGCTGCTCTGGGCGCGGCAGACGCAACGCTGGAGCGACTTCGATTTTGAAGGGCCCGCCCGCGACGGGTTTGCGGTAGACTGGCCCATCCGGTACAAGGATCTCGCGCCCTGGTACAGCCATGTGGAAAAGTTCGCGGGCATCTCCGGGAATAAAGACGGCCTGCCGCAGCTCCCCGACGGTGAATTTTTGCCGCCGCTGGAGCTCAACGATGTAGAGAAATATTTCAAGGACTTCGTAGGTAAAAACTATAAAGACCGGCATGTGATTTTCGGCCGCTGCGCCCATCTCACCGAACCGAAACAGATCCACCTCGATCAGGACCGCGCCCAGTGCCAGAACCGGGTGCTGTGCCAGCGGGGCTGCCCCTTCGGCGGGTACTTCAGCAGCAATGCCTCCACCCTGCCCTGGGCCGCCAAAACCGGTAACCTGACCCTGCGACCCGACAGCGTGGTGCAGGAAATCATGTACGACGAAAAACTCGGCAAAGCCAGCGGCGTGCGGGTAATAGACGCCAACACCAAAGCCGTCACCGAATATTTTGCGTCCGTTATCTTTGTGAATGCCAGCGCGCTCAATACCAACCTGCTGCTGCTGAACTCGGTATCGAACCGGTTCCCCAACGGCCTTGGGAACGACAGCGGCACACTCGGCAAATACGTGGCCTTCCACAACTACCGCGCCCGCATCAGCGGCATATGCCATGATTACAAGGATGTCTACACGGAAGGCCGCCGTCCTTCCAGCGCTTACCTGCCGCGCTTCCGCAACGTATACAAACAGGAAACCGACTTCCTGCGCGGATATGCCGCAGGCTTCTCCGCGGGCAGAAACACCCGTCGCGACACCAGCGGTTTCGGGCAGGGCCTGAAAGACGAACTGATGAAAAAACAGCTGGGCGACTGGCACGTGGGATCCCATATGATGGGCGAAACCATTCCCAAAGCCTCCAACTTCGTGGCGCTCGACGCCAGCCAGAAAGACGCCTGGGGCATGCCTTTGCTGAAAGTGAACATCAGCTACGACGACAACGATGAAAAAATGGTGAAGGACTTCCACGAGCAGATGACGGAGATGTACACCAAAGCCGGTTTTACCGACATCAAGGTGACCGACAGCAAACAGGCCCCCGGCCTCGATATCCATGAAATGGGCGGCGCCCGCATGGGCCACGATCCCAAAACCAGCATGCTCAACAAATGGAACCAGCTGCATGCCTGCCGGAACGTATTCGTGACGGACGGCGCGTGCATGACTTCCACCAGCACACAGAACCCTTCGCTCACGTATATGGCGCTGGCCGCCAGGGCCGTGGATTACGCGGTGGAGCAGCTGAAGAAAAAAGAACACTGATTTTCAAAACATGCATATATAAGAAAGTGCCCCACCTATGTGGAGGCACTTTCTTTTTTTGTCACCTTTCTATCCCTAAAGCAATTTTATTTTATCGGGACAACTTTACCGGATGCGCTGGCATTCCCTACTGTCAGTTTGTAGATCAGGAATACGCGCATGTATTCAGGCACCTGGTATTGGATGTGCTGAGCACTGCCCTTGATCACATTCGCCTTTTGCACCGTTGCCATGCGTTGGCCCATCAGGTTGTAGAGCGTCAGCTCTGCCATGCCTGTTTGCGGTGCAACATATTTGAATATGAGCACGTCGGAATACGGGTTCGGGAATACCGTCACTTTCATCTTGGCTTCATCTGCCGTTGTTGTAGCAGCTGCCTGGCGGCTCACGCTGAGCGTGGTGATATTGCCGGCGGACAGGTTGATGTTGTTGCTGGATGAAGCCCATCCTACCAGTACTGCGCACTTGTCGAATCCTCTGTTGATGGCATCTACCGCTGCATTCACGTCTGACGCTGTGATACCGCTGACGGTCTGCCCGCCCAGGTATTTATTCGCCAGATCGAACAGGCCCTGTACGGTAGCCTGGCCGGTAGAAGTCAGGTAAGCCACTACGTTCTTCGGCAGTGTGAAGGTATCTATCTTTGATACCGGTGTGGTGCTGCCGCACGCGGTTACCTTCGCGGTGAACAGGGAGTCGCCCTGAATGGCCAGTCCTGACAGTGAAGTGGTGACACCCATGTTGAAGAACAGCGCCATCGTTTGTGACAACAATACGTTGTTGATCTTTCCATAAGTGCTCTTCGCCGTTGAGATCGGCACATTGGCCCAGGTATTGGTTTTGGTGAAGGTAGCGTAGCCTTTCAGCGCTGCTGGTGTACCACCGCCCGGCAGCATCTTGAAGATGTCGTCGCTGGTGATGTTGGCCAGGAACAACGTGAAGAACTTGCCGGTAGATGTCAGGCCGAATACGGCGGAATCGCCTACCTGTGCATCCATCACAGTTGTCATCATGACTTTCGCGGTAACGCTGGTGCCGCCCGGAGTGCAGCCAAGGCCGCCCTTGTTGCCGTAGAAGCCCTGCGTATAAGTACAGTAGCTGTCGCAGCAGCTCACGGTCACAGCCTGTTCTACATAAGTGCTGTTACCGCATTCGTCGGTGGCCGTCCACCGCCTGATGTGTACGAACGGACAGGCGGAGCCTTCCCTCCTGTCGCTGGTGGTTACCGTTACGGTACCGCCGCAGTTGTCTTCAAACGTCGGAGGATCGAAGGTTACCTGTACGCCGCAGGCCAGCAGTTTGTTGTCTGCCTTGGTTACTACCACCGGCGCTACATCGTCGAATACCGTCACGGTCTGATACAGGGTGTCGGACTTGTTGCCGCAGGCATCTTCTGCCCACCACATCCGTACTACCTTGAATCTGTTCACGCAGGTGCTGTCTGTTACCGTCTGGCTGTAGTGAACCGTTGCGTCGCCGCAATTATCGGTAGCGGTTACGTTTCCGGCCGCAGGCACGTCTTTCGCGCAGGCCACGGTCACATCGCTCACGTTACCGTCGAGTACCGGTGCAATATTGTCTTTCACGTGAATGGTCTGTTTCACGGAATCACTGTTACCGCACGCGTCGGTGAATACCCAGGTGCGTACGATGGTGAGGTCGCAGCCGGATCCGGTGCGGGTTGCACTGCATACCGGTGTGAGATTGCCATCGCAATTATCCGTAGCCGTCGGTGATGGCGGCGCAGGAATATCCTTTTCGCACTGTACGGAGATTTCTTTGTCGAAATCGGCCGTGATCACAGGTTTCACGTCATCGTAAACCGTAATGGTCTGGCGCAGGGTGTCGGACTTGTTGCCGCAGGCGTCTTCTGCCCACCACATCCGCACTACCTTGAATCTGTTCACGCAGGTGCTGTCTGTCACCTCTTCACTGTAGTGAACGGTTGCTTCGCCGCAATTATCGGTAGCAGTGATGTTGGCAGCGGCAGGCACGTCTTTCGCACAGGCCACGGTCGCATCGGTCACGGAACCGTTCAATACCGGTTTGGTATTGTCTTTCACGTGGATGATCTGCGTTACGGAATCACTGTTGCCGCAGGCGTCGGTGAATATCCATTTGCGCACGATGCCGAGGTCGCAACCCGTACCATTGCTGATGGAGCTGTAAACCGGCGTGAGGGCGCCGTCGCAATTATCGGTAGCCGTCGGGGTCGGCGGTTCGGGTATGCCGTCTTCGCACTGTACCGTGATTTCTCTTTCGAAATCAGCGGTGATCACAGGCTTCACGTCGTCATTTACGGTGATGGTCTGGCGCAGGGTGTCGGACTTGTTACCGCAAGCGTCTTCCGTCCACCACATCCGTACCACCTTGAATTTATTTACGCAGGTGCTGTCTGTCACCATCTGGCTGTACTGAACCGTTACGTCTCCGCAATTATCGGTAGCGGTCACGGTTGGCGCGGCAGGCACGTCTTTGGCACAGGCCACGGTCGCATCGCTCACGTTGCCGTTCAGTACGGGTGCGGTATCGTCTTTCACATGGATGGTCTGTTTCACGGAGTCTGCGTTGCCGCAGGCATCGGTGAATACCCAGGTGCGTACGATCGTTGAGTCGCAGGCGGTACCACTACCGATAGCACTGTACACCGGTGTCAGTTCGCCGTCGCAATTATCCGTTGCCGTCGGGGTTGGCGGAGCGGGTATGTCGTTGACGCACTGCACGGAGATTTCCTTTTCAAATTCAGCCGTGATCACAGGCTTCACGTCGTCGTTGACGGTGATGGTCTGCCGCAGCGTATCTGAGGTATTACCGCAGGCGTCCACAGCCCACCATTTGCGCACGATCTTGAATTTGTTCACGCAGGTGCTGTCCGTCGTTTCCTGGCTCATCTGTACCTGCATTTCTGCCTGGCAATTATCGGAAGCGGTCACTGCCGGTGCAGCCGGTACGTCTTTCGCACAGGCCACGGTAGCGTCTGCTACGGTGCCGGCCAGTACGGGCGGAATGGTATCTTTCACCTGGATGGTGCGCATACAGGTATCTTTCACCTTACCGTCAGGCGTTGCGGTGATCAGTTGCAGCACATAAGCGCCGCAGCTGCTGCCGGCCAGTACGGTAACGCTGCTGCCGTTGGTAGCGCCGGGAATGCTAGCATTACCCGTTACGCTCCAGCTGTAAGAGCTGACATCGGCAGGAGGCGGCCCGGTATAAACATTGGATGTTCCGGGGCACACGGGGTCAGGACCGTCAATCACGCACGGCGGATGCGCATGCTCGGTAACGGTAATGACGACGGTGTCTTTATCCATACAGCCGATGCTGTCGGTAATCGTCACAATGAACTGGTATACACCGGCGGAAGGAGGAACGAAGTAAGGATTGGCGATATTGGTGGCTGACAGCCCTGTAGCGGGGCTCCAGCTGAATGTGTAGGGTGCGGTGCCGCCGCTGGGCACGGCATTGAGATAAGCCGTATCCAGGTTCGTGATCGCCTGGTCCGTTCCGGCGTCAACGGATGCTTTCTGTACCACCACGGGCGTGCCCGGGCTTTCATGTGTGCCCAGGTAGCAGGTGTCTTTCAATCCGTTGCGGGTCACGATCAGCTGCAGGTTAAAAGAACCGGCATTGAAAGTAGATCCGATGGGCACCACTTCGATGTTGGCCAGGGTGGCGTTCACGATCTGGGCCCCGGCGGTATTGGCGCCGATGATGCTCCAGAGGTAAGTAACGCCTTGCGCATCGTCGACCGTGGAAGTGTAGAGCAGCGGCGAGAATTCGGCGCATACCCTGTCCGGTCCGGCCACTTCGCACTCAGGCGGAACAAGAACAGCATCGGTTTTCAAGGACCTGTCCTGATTACCGATGCTGACCACGTTCCCATTAATGATCCAGTTCTTCAGACGCATGTGGTAGGGAGAACCGTTGATACCGGAAGCCGAATTGGATTCCCCGGTAACAGGGTCGCTGCCCCATTCTGCTTCACTGGCGATGTGCCCGCCCCAGGCGAGCACCACCGTTTCTTTCAGGGCTTTGAACGTAATGTTGATCACGGTTTCAGACTGCGCGGCCGTGAGGTTGCCTTCGGAAGCATACGTCACGCTTAACAGGTCTGCATTGTACCCCGTCATCACCCTTTCAGCCGCCGGCAGGGCGTTAAAGCTGGCAGCCGGTTGGCCCGCAACGGGCGTGCCCGCAGTGGAGGGCACGGGAATGGGTTCCGTGTCGGTGCTCGTAAAATAAGCCGCCGGGAACCCGGTTACGTTCAGAATGGGGTTGACAGTTTCGGCGGTATGCCCGAATGTGATATGGGGTTCCAACCGCTGGAATTGCGTAATGTAATCGAGGGCATGTTTACTGCCGTTCCGCACGTCGAGCGCCACCACCAGGGTGTACGTCTGATTCACCACCAGGCTTTTCAGAACGGCGCGGTAAGGCACGGAGTATCCCTCGAGAAAGTGGGCGGTGTTGCCGTTCAGGTTACCGTTCACCCAATCTACCGGCGTAGTAGGGGCCGAGGCCTTCCCATTGGCGCCCTGGTCGAGGTTGGCGGATTGCGCCTGCGCAACCACGGTGAACAATAAAAACATGAAGGCGGAAAAAAGTAGAGATCTGACATAATGTTGTAGATGAGGAGAAAAACGATCACTGACATCTGAATCAAATTGGCTCATAAACGCAGATTTTGAAATGAACAATAGGTATCATCCCGCGTAGTTTATACGCAGTATCAGGAATGGGAAAAAAATCAGCGTACGCAGCAGATACCGCCTGTGCACATAGCAGGATCGTCGCGTGCGGGCCGCGGGCGCTTGGTTAGCGTGGATTCAGGAATACGGTCAAAAACGGGAGGTCGAAAAGTGAGGTTACAATCTCGAAGTCAGATTTAAACAAGCCACATACATCTTAGATACAGGAAAGCGGACTAATTCCATTGCTCTGCAAAGTTTACAAATTTTCTGTGAATTTGTAAAACCGGAAGGTTAACGCAATGTTATCGCGCAAAAAAAGCCCTTCACCACCATACCTGCCCCCACTACCTGTTTCCGGGTATTTTACTCCCCGCCTGCCGCCATCCATAAATAATTAACTATTTTTCCGGAATGAAAGCGCCATTCCTGCTGACACTGCTGGTGTCGGCCACCATATGGAGCCATGCCCAAACAACCCGCGATCCGCAAAAAGTACTGCAGCAGCTAGAAAATGACCTTCGCCAGGCCGCGTCCGACAGTGCAAAAGCCTACGCGGGCTTTGCCCTTTCCGGCTACTGGATCGCTAAAGGCGATACGATAAAAGCCAGACAGTACCTGCAACAGGGCATGCCCCACATCCAGCACAATGCTTTTCTCGAAGGGATGTACCGGCTCTGTGCGGCCCAGGTAATGCCCGTCGGCGCACTGGAAGAAAGGCAGGCCGGCTACCTGAAAGCAGACAGCCTGCTGGCCCGTTACACACACGCCGATGCCACCCGTTTCCGCGCGCAGGCCTGGTACCAGTATGGCCGCGTGGCGCAGCGGAAAGACGATCTGAAAACATTTACCGACGTTCTCCTGCATAAAGCCATTCCGCTGGCCAAACAGTCGGGCGACAATACCCTCGTAGGCAAAGCCAACCTCGCCGTTGCGATCGTTTTCAAAAATACGGCGCAATACGACAAAGCGGAACCCTACATCCAGCAGGCCATCGCGGCGTTCAAAAACAAAGACGTGGAAACGCACGAGCTCATCACGGCCTATCATACCATTGCAGAAAACTATTCCCTCTCCGGCAAAAACGACCGCGCCCGCCTCGCGCTCGACAGCGCGGCCACCCTGCTCCCCGCCTACCCGGATTCGGAATATTACCTCGATCATTACGCCGCGGAAGGCATGTATTTCACCGTGGCCGGCCAGTTCAAAAATGCACTCACCAGCCTCGAAAAAGGCGTCGCCATGGCGAAGCGCCAGCAGCTGCGCTATGAAGAACAGCGCCTCGTGATGCAACAGTTCTATGCTTATTATAACGATAAAAACTTCACCAAAGCCAAAACCACACTGGAGTACCTGACGCAGCAGCCGGAAATGATGGCCTTCGCCAGCAACCGCCTGCAGATCTACTACGGATTCGCCGCGACCTACGAAGGGCTGCAGCAGATGGGCCCGGCTTACCAGTGGATGAAAAAATACAGCGAGCTGAGCGACAGCGTGACGCAAAGCCAGCTGAAGAAAGATGTACAGGCGATGGAAGTAAAATACCAGAACGCCGAAAAACAGAAAGAGATCAACGCCCTGAAAGCCAAAACCATCCAGGATGCGCTGGCCGCCAAAAATAACCGGCTTCTCAACGGGCTCCTGGCCGGCGGCATCGTGTTCCTGCTCGTAGTACTGGTCTTCGCCCTCATCGTATACCGCAACCGCAAAAAGCTGCACGAACAGCAGCTCAACGACATCCGCCGGCAGCAACAGATACAGTTCAGCCAGGCCATCATGCAGGGCGAAGAACAGGAACGCAAACGCATGGCGCAGGAGCTGCACGACGGACTGGGCGGCATTCTCGCCGTGGCCAGGATCAATCTTTCGTCGCAGGTGAAAGACAGCTGTACCGACCATCAGCGCACGGAGCTGGAGAAAATCACCAGACAGCTCGATCATTCGGTACACGAGCTGCGCCGCATCGCACATAACATGATGCCCGTGGCCCTGCTGAAATTCGGCCTGCAAACGGCGCTGAAAGACCTCTGCGAATCACTCATGAACGAGCACACCAGCATCGATTTCCAGGCGCTCAACATCCGGAACACCTTGCGCCAGGATGCGCAGATCCATATTTACCGCATCATACAGGAACTGCTCACCAACGCCATCCGCCACGCACACGCATCGCGCATCATGCTGCAATGCAGCCAGGACGGCAATTCGTTTTTCATCACCCAGGAAGACAATGGCCGCGGCTTCGACACCGACACCGTAGCCAAGGCGAAAGGCATCGGCTTCAGTAATATCAAAAACCGGGTAGGTTACCTTCACGGCAGGATGGACATCGATTCCTCCGAAAACGCAGGCACCGCCATAAACATAGAATTGCATGTTGAAAACTAATACCACCATCGCCATCGTGGACGATCATCCGATTGTACTGGAAGGACTGCAGCGCCTGCTGCAAAACGCGGAAGGAATGGAAATCTCCGGCTGTTTTACCACCGGCGCCGAACTCATCGATTTCATACGCGGACAGAAAGTGGACATCGTACTGCTCGACATTTCCCTGCCCGATATCGGCGGTATAGAGCTGTGCCGCGAAATCAAACAGCTAAGCCCCACCACGCACGTGCTCGCGCTCAGCAACCACTCCGAGCGCAGCCTCATCCTTCAGATGCTGCAAAACGGCGCCACGGGTTATCTCCTGAAAAACATCGCGGTGGGCGAACTGATCACCTGCATCGAGGAAGCCCGGGCAGGACTGGTCACCTTCAGCAAAGCCGTCAAGGAGATCATGGCCCGCCCTTCCGTTAGCGACCTCAAAGGCGCCACGCAGCTCACCAAACGTGAAAAGGAAATCCTGCACCTCATCGCCGAAGGCAAAACCACCACGCAGATCGCCCAGGAACTGAATCTGAGCCCGCTCACGGTGGAAACGCACCGCAAAAACCTGATACAGAAATTCCAGGTGCCGAATGTGGCGGCGCTGATCAAGGCCGCGCTGCAGCAGGGCGTTATATGAAGAAAAAAAATGGGCTGCCGGCAAACGGCAGCCCTGTTAGTTTGGTCCTATCCTATGGTCTTAAGCTTCCTATCAAACTATGATAAGTAACTCCTGAAACATCGTCATGTCAAAAACGATGTAACATCCGCACAATGTAACAACCATGGTGGAGACGCCGGATAAGAAAACTTCGATAATGCTGTCGTAATTCCGCTACAACAGCCTTGCCACCGGCGGCATGTTATTTGAACCCCACTACCTGCATCAAAACAGATACATCATGCATATTATCCTGGGCGCTACCGGCCACATCGGTGCTGCCTTAACGAAGATATTGCTCGAACTGGGCGAGCCCGTCACCGCTGTTACCCGTGATCCTCAAAAAGGGGAAAAATTACGACAGATGGGCGCACATGTTGCAGTCGTGAATGTGCTCGACACGGAAAAACTCCGCCGTACTTTCAAACAGGGCAAACGGCTGTACCTGCTCAATCCGCCCGCCCCGCCGGATACCGATACCGCCAAAGAAGAATTTAAAACCGTGGATGCCATCATCAGCGCGCTGGAAGGCTCCGGCATCGAAAAGGTGGTGGCGGAATCCACTTACGGCGCACAGCCGGGGGACCGCCTGGGCGATCTCGGCGTGCTGTATCACATGGAACAGGCGCTGGACGCACTGTCCGTGCCGCACACCATCATCCGGGGCGCCTACTACATGAGCAACTGGGACCATGCGCTGGACACGGCGCGCAAGGAGGGCGTGGTGCATACCCTGTACCCTGCTGAATATAAAATCCCGATGGTGAGCCCGGCAGACATTGCCAAAGTAGCCGCAAAACTCTTACTGGAACCGCCCACCAAAGGTGGCCTGTATTATGTGGAAGGCCCCGAGCCGTATTCCAGCGCCGAAGTGGCGGACGCATTCTCCGCCGCGCTGCAACGGCCGGTGAAAGCCGTGACCATCCCGCAGCATCAATGGATACCCTCCCTGGAGAAGATGGGATTTTCACCGGAAGCCGCCGCGTCCATGGCTGCCATGACGGACATCACCCTCAAACAGGACTTTGAGATGCCGGATGCCCCGATACGCGGCGAAACCACCCTGCAGGAATACATTCACCGCCTGGTGCATCCCAAACATGCACCGGTAACGGGCGGGTGAGATGAGATACACGCGGCTTGAAAAACAACGAATATCCGTTCATCGCATTGATGAAAACACGCATAAAAAAAGCGGGGAAACCTCCCGGCCTCCCCGCTTTCCATTTCCCCTTAATCGAAATCAAAAAAATCACCTAAAAAGGATTTCTTTTTCTTCGGGTATTTATGCCGGTCGTCGTATTGATGGCGGTCGTCGCTGTAGGGACGGTGGCGATGGTCGTTGTCGTGTTTGTAATGAGGCTGATCATCGTCCTGCCGGGCTTCCTGCTCCAGCAGTTTGTCCAGTTCCCCCTTGTCGAGCCAGATGCCGCGGCATTTGGGGCAATAATCGATCTCAACGTTGTTGCGGTGCGTCATCAGCAGCGTTTCGTTGCAATTCGGGCAATTCATATCTGTGTCGGTTTGTTGAATACAATCGTTTTTACGCACCCTGTTGAAGGGTGCGTCACATCAAAGCGTCGGCAAATGAGCGATCAAAACAGGCTGAACCTGTGGAGGAAGGAGTAATAGGCAGGCCGGTACCAGGAGTCCGGCAGCGGATGGAATTCATCCCGGAATACGGGCGCCTGTGTATCCGTTACGGCGGCAACGGCTGCAAGGTAGCGCGCTGCGCGGGCGGAAGTCTCTACCCGGTATTCGGTTTTTTCCGCGGCATCGCCGTCGGCTTCGGGGCATACCATGCGGTACTGGTGGTCCGGTTGTACCATCAGCAGCAGGCTCAGCCCAATGAGCAGGAAAATATGGAATACGTTGCGCAGCATCGAACCGGCAATTTAGGGAGTTCGGGCGAGAATCCCCTGCTGCACAACCGTACGCCTCCCATTTTTAACAAGATCTTCTGAAAAATCCCTTTTGTCGCGTTCCCCCCGCTAAATGTCATGTTCCACCCCTGCCGGAGTTGCGGGCATCCCCTACTTTTACATCAACAAAAAAAGAAAACTATGAGCAGGAAAATAATCTATTCCATGCACGTGTCGCTCGACGGGTTCGTGGGTGGCCCCAACGGGGAAATGGACTGGATCAAGGTCGATGATTCGATGTTCGATCACGTGGGCCAGCTCACGGACGATGCGGACGCGGCCATCTACGGGAAAAACACCTTCCACATGATGGACAGCTACTGGCCCACGGCCGACCAGGGGCCCAATCCCACCAAACACGATAAAGAACATGCGCAATGGTACCGCAGCGTTGAGAAGTACGTGATCTCCACCACCCTTAAAAACACCGGTGCAGACAAAGTCACCATCATCGGTAAAAATATCCCCGAACGCATTGCGCAGCTGAAAGCCCTGCCCGGCAAAAACATCCTGATCTTCGGCAGCCCTTCCACGGCTTACTTGCTGACCCAACACGGCCTCATCGACGAATACCGGCTGTTCGTGAACCCGGTGATACTGGGCAGCGGCATTCCCATGTTCGAGCACAACGGGCAGACCATTCCGCTGAAGCTCCGGGAAACCCTGCAGTTCGCGGCCGGCGTTACCAGCCTGTGCTACGAAAAGGCATAAAAAAAGCCTTCAAAACAGACGTTTCGAAGGCTATTGGCTGTTCAGACTATTCCAATCTATCGTTTCATGATATAGGAAAAAATATCCTTCACCTCCTGTTCAGACAGGCGGTCGAGGATACGTTCCGGCATCATGGATATATGCTGTGCTTTCATTTCCTTGACCTGCGATGCGGGCAGGATCATGTTCTTGCCCGCCAGCGGCTGCACCGTGATGGCCGTCCCGTTCCTGGAAACGATCTTTCCCTCCAGCGTGCGGCCGTCGGTAGTGGCGATGCGGTGGATGACGTACCCCTCGCGGATGTCGGCATTCGGGTCCACGATGTTCAGCAGCATGCTGTTGAGGTTGTCGCGGTCGTACCCGGTGAGGTCGGGCCCGATGTTGCCGCCGGCGTCGAACAGGCGGTGGCAGGCGCCGCAGTTGTTCTGGTACAGCACCTTCCCTTTGATCACATCGCCGCCACCTGCTTTGATGATCCGCAGGTATTTGGCGATGCTTTCATTTTTCTCCCCGGAAGTGGCGAGTTTGACGTTCGGCCACAGTTTATTGACCCGCTCCGCGATCTGCGGATCCTTGAGCAGCTTCAGCTTGCGCGCCACCTGCTCATTCACGTCGGCCTTGTTGATCACTTTCGTTTTTTCGATGGCGGCAAGAAAAGTGTTGGCCCAGGCTTCCCGCCCGGACACAAGCTCTATCGCGGCGTTCCGCACGCCTTCATCCCCGCGGTACTGAGGGTATGCCGCCACTACCTTCGCGCCGATCTCCGGTTCGTCGAAATACTGCAGGGCCTGTAGCGACGCCTGTTTTAATGAGGCGGGCGCGGACGCGCTTTCCACCGTTTTCAACAGCGCGGGGATGGCTTTTGCCTGACCGGCCTCTCCCATCATTTTTACGTACGACAGCCGTTCCCTGATCTCCGCTTTCGGGTTGGCCACCACCTTGATGGCCTGTTCCACCGCCTTCGCATCGCCCTGCCGGATGCCCATCGCCAGCGGGCCGCCGAAGAGGTCGGACTGGTAGGGCTGGATGGCTTTGGTAAGCGCGGGCGAAAGACCGATGAGGTCCCTGCCGCGCAATCCTTCACTCAGGCCTGCCACCAGCGGTTTGGCGAGTTTTTTATCCGGCGCCTGGTTCAGCAGAGCGGCGGCAGCGGCGAAATTCGCTTCCCCGCCGGCCATCACGTACCGCTGCATCAGACGTTCGAGGATGGTTTGCTGCACGGTCTTATTCGTCCACAACGATTTGTTTTTAAACATGGCCAGCAAGGCATCACGACCGGTTTCTGCCTTGGCTTCCACCGCCCACCAGGTGAGCAGCGGCATATCGGTATCGGCCGCATCGGCCGCGCCGCTTTTCAGCAGGCCTTCGATCACGGGCACCGCCAGCTGCGGCGGTAAACGTTTGGCGGTACAGGCGAGCTGGCTCCTTACTTCGGGATGCGTTTCGGCCTGCGCCAGCTGCACCAGCTGGTTGGCCACAGGAGGGGCCACGGGCCCGCCATCGCCGGCGAGGCGCACGGCCCAGCTTCTCACATGCGGATCGGTATGCGACAGTGCGATACGCGCCACTTCCGGTGTCCATCCGCCGCTGGCGTTGATCGCCCAGAGCGCTTCCAGCGCCCACTGGCCGTTGCCGCCGTTCAGTAGCGGCAGCAGCGCGGGCACCGCGGCTTTGTTTTTACGGTTAGCGAACTGCAGCTGCGCCTGCTGGCGGTACCATTTGTTGTCGCCCTTCAGCAACTGTATCAATTGCTGGTCGGAAAACTTGCTGATATCGAACCGGGGCAGGGCGCCGCTGCCGGCTTTGTTGCGCAGGCGGTAAATACGCCCGGAGCTTTTATGCCAGGTGTCGCGGGGGTCAACATGGGAAAGGCGGCTGTCGTACCAGTCGGCGATGTACACGGCCCCGTCGGGACCGGCCTTGACGTTCACCGGCCGGAACCAGCGGTCGTCGGTTTGCAGGATCTGTTCTTCATCCACATTCCCGAACGTAGACCCGGAAGGCTCGAACCGCGTCAGCTGCACGTAGTTCAGCAGCGGGTTCACGGCAATCATCTTGCCCTGGTATTTATCAGGCAGGCTCGTTTCTTCATACCGTATCAGGGAATGCGTAAAACGTTTCTTTTCGCCGGTTAGTTTCATGCTGGGCAGGT
Source organism: Chitinophaga lutea (assembly GCF_003813775.1). NCBI lineage: Bacteria > Pseudomonadati > Bacteroidota > Chitinophagia > Chitinophagales > Chitinophagaceae > Chitinophaga > Chitinophaga lutea. The sequence goes on from NZ_RPDH01000002.1 coordinate 1,239,675, forward strand.
TGCCGAACGTGTAACCGTTGGTGTAAGGGCCGTGTTTGCCCAGGCTTTTGGGATAATACCCGCCCTGTTTGAAGTTCGGGCCGCGGCCGTAGCCGTTGTCGCCGGAAAACAGGCGGCCTTTGCTGTCGAATTCGATGTTGAACGTATTACCGCCCCCTTCCGCAAACACTTCGAACACGTGGGTATCCACGTTATATCGCCATACGGCCTGGCCCTGGAAGGCCACGTTCTTCGAGGCCAGCGAGCTCACGTTCGCGGTGGTGGTGCTGCCCTGCGCGCCGTACAGCCAGCCGTCCGGGCCCCAGCGTAAACTGTTGGCCACGGCATGTGTGTCTTCCAGCCCGAATCCCTGCAAATGCACTTCGGGGTTGCCGTCCGGCACGCCGTCGTAATCGGCGTCGGGATAAGCGAGCAGGTACGGCGGGTTCAGCACCCATATTTTACCGCGGCCGGTGAGCACGCTGGTGGCGATGTTCAGCCCGCGGATGGCGTCGGTGGATTTGTCGTATTTGCCGTCGCCGTCGGTATCCTCGAACACGCTGATCTTGTCTGCCCCGGCCACGCCGGCGGGCGGTGCGGCGGGCACCTTGTCGAATTTCACGCGCAGGAAATTATCCACGCTCGCTACTTTCAACCCCTGCGGGTACGGGTACTGGTGATACTGCACCACCCAGAGGCGGCCCCGGTGATCGAAGCTCACTTCCACCGGCTGCACCACCTGCGGTTCGGACAGCACTAAATCGAGCGCCAGGTCCGCGGGGTATTTGAAATGCATCAATGCCGAATCGGGCGGGGTGGGCTCCGACGAATCGGTGAGCGCACCCACGCCTTTGAATGATTCCATGTACCGCGCCACTTCTTCATTCTCCACGGCCGGTAAGCCGGAAGCGGCAGCCGTGCTGTCGCCCCCGGTATGTTTTTTACTTTGCCGGTTGCAGGCTACGGCCAGGGAGGCCACCGCCATGCATAACAGCCATCGTGTGAGGCTTTCTCGCTTGTTGATATTCATTAACTCAGTGTTTTACAAACATGCTTTTTTCATGCAGCCCGCCGCCCCGCAGCACCAGCACGTAAGTACCGGGCAAAAGGCCCGAAACATCGGTGGTATGGCGGTTGAAGCCGGCGGTGAGGGGGATCTGTTTCGTATGCACCAGCGCCCCGCCCATGCTGAAGATTTTTATTTCCGCGTTCCCGGCGCCGGCGGCGGTAAACTCCAGTTCCATGTTTTTACTGGCCGGGTTGGGGAATATTTTGAATGATCTGGTGGTTGCCTTTTCCGGCACGGCCTGTTTACTGGCGGCCTGTTCGGATAGCGGTGTTATTTTCCGCAGCCGGATGGTCTGCGAAAAACCATGCTCCAGCACGAAGCTGGCGGTCAGCGTGCTGGCCTGGCTCGTCACCGTAGCGTTGAAGGGATTGTCGATCACTTCCCATTGCCCGTCCAGCACCAATGTCACCGGTCGCGGTTGCGTGCGCCAGTAATAATCGTACGCGGTTTCGGTTTTGATGTTCATATCGGGGGAATTGACGGTCAGCGTCAGTTCGTCGCCTTCTTCGCGAACACCGGCCATGCACACGGACGACACGCTTTTGATATACCCTGTATTTACGGCGGTGTTGGCGGCGAAGAACACATACGCGGTGAGCGAGCCGGGCAGGTATTTCACCACGTGCATTGCCCCGGTCTGTTTCAGTACCTGGTAAACGGTGCCGCCGGTCAGCACGGGAACCAGCGCTTCCATGGCGGCGGGCGTGGTGCCGGGCACCGTCACATAATGATACTGGCTGTCTGTGGGGTTCACGCCGTGATTCAGCCAGGCTTTGCTGGCATAGGCGGAATCATAGGCAGTGGGCAGGCTGAGGTTCGTGGCGTTTTCTTTCGGCGTGGTCTGTTTCAGCCGCACCACCTGCACGGAATGGTTGCCGGCGGGAACGTAAAAGCCGGTGGATTGCGCGTTCAGCAGCCAGAGGCCGGACGTTTCCGTATCGTAAGTCTGATCGTACGCCGCATCGGATACCGGTGTGGTGGAATTGATATAGATGGATGGATGAGCGGGGTTGATGGTGGTGCTGTTAACGGTCTGGAAAAGGTTGGTGGCCACATTGCCCAAACCGTTGCTGGCAGAGATACCGCTGCCGAGGCATACCAGTATGGTGTCGAAGGCGAACACGGATTTCCTGGATTTCAGCCGCGAGGGGCTATAGTTCACGCTCGCCTTTTCGTCGAAATTAAAACCGAAGATGCCTTCCTGCCCCAGCGACAAGGAGCCCGCAAAGTTGTTGTTCTGGAATTCCATGGCAGTGCCGGTCACGGATGGCTTCAACTTCAGAAAGTCCGGGAAGTGCACGGTAGTGGCGCCGGGCATTACATTCCAGTCCCAGCCCTTGCCGGCCGCGACGTATCCCGTAGCCGCCAATGTGCCGCCGTACAGCACTTCCAGCGTTCCGTAGCTCTGGTAGCGGCCATACCGGTTTTCGCTGGTGTAGATCTCCGCCCCGAAAATCTTGCTGGTAAACCCGCGCATCACCGCCACCCAGTTTCTTTTCCGCTGGATGCCCACCGCGCCGTAGTTATACTGGTGAAACCCGTCGATCGATACCGGCGCCACGGGGAATTTATTGACGCCCGTCACATGGTTGTAAATGCCGCCCATCACGGGGTCGGCCGTCGTGCCTTTGATGTCGCCGCCGATCTCCACGAACCGCTCGAACTGGGTGAGGTTCACAGGCAGATTCGTGGGAAAGGGATTGCGGCCGGATTCGGCATGCGCGAAAATCACGCCTTTGGAAGAGGCGGCCAGCAGGTATTTTATCCCGGCGCTCATGTTGTTGTAGGCGGAAAGATCGACCCGGTACACCGTGCCTCTCAGCTGGTAACAGACATCCGCCCAGCGGCCCCAGGCGCCCATGTAACTGGTGTGGTGCGAACCGTGGTGATACCCCACCCCGTCCGGCTTGATGCCGTCGCGGCCGCCGATACCGGGCACGGTATTGCGCTCCATGAACCGTTTCGCGAGTTTCACATCGCGCACGGCCTGGTTGGAATCGGGTTCCGCCAGCGCGAGTTCGAAAAGGAAAGGCGTCCGGAGATTGAGATAATCCACACTGTAGCCTTCGGTGTAGGTTGCGCCGTAAGTAACGCTGAATTCGTTCGCCCACTTCAGCATGGCCAGCACCTCCGCGCGCATGGCGGGCGGATAATAAGGCAACGCCTCCAGGAAACCGACGGGGAATGTACGGGCGGGCGGATAGTCGTTGGTCTGGGTGATGATGCGGCCGCCCTCCGCCAGCCCCTGGCTCAGCAGGTATTCGGTAAAAAGCACCAGCTTCGCCGCCGCATCGGTATCGTTCAGTTTGTCCGCCGCCCTGGCCAGCGTGCCGCAGTGCTTCGACAGGTTCAGCAGCGTGGCCGTGGTATAGATATCGGGAATGCCGTTGCCCCGGATGCTGCCGTCGGTGTTATAGGAGATATTGCAGGCCAGTACAAAATTCTTGGCGGCATCCACTTCCGTGCCGGAGGGAGTTGTTCGCACGCGCGGAAAACGCGGCCGCAATACGGCCAGGTCTGCCACCTCCGTGGCGGAAGCGGCGGTCACGGGAATATCCGGCCCGTTCTTCCAGTTTTCCAGTATGTTCAGGTAGGGCGCATTGGTGACGTGTTTCCGGAAATAGGTATAGTCCGGCCACATATGCGGCCCCGGTATGCGCACCTCGGTATTCCCGATCAGCGTGGCCTCGTCGATGTGAATGGTGCAGGTGGTACTGCTGCTCACCGGTTTGAAGATGATCTTCATCTCGTTGAGCTGGAACTGCGCCGCCGCAATACCGCCCGTGTAGTCGTAATAGTAAGAACGGTGGTATTCCCGCCACCCTTTGTAATTCAGTAACATCTTCCCCTGCCGCTGCACCGTGCCGGTTCCGTCGGCAAACTGGAAAATGAGGGTGTCTTCGGAAACTGCCGGGGAATGAATAAAAATGCGCGCGGTAGCGGACGCGGCGGCATTCACTTCCGAAGAAGGGATCGCCAGGTTGACCGCATGAATGTAATCCCCGCTTGCCGCCTGCCAGATCAGCGCCTGCCCGTTTTTAACATGCAGGGAACTTAAAGCCAGCGCACTGGTTGAACTGGTTTGCCAGTTCGACGGCAGGGTATCGTCGAACGATACAAAACGTTGCTGCGACAGCACTTCGCCACCTGTTGCCAACACCACGAACGCCATCAGTAAAATTTTTTTCATAGCTGTTGTGTTTGGTTGAGTGAATTGAGCAAAACAAACCATTCCCCGCTCCGGGCAATGGTATGCGCCCGGAGTATGAATGCCTCCCGTATCGTCGTAAAAATCAGTCGGTGACCGTCACATCTATCTGCCGCACCACTTCCCGGCTTCCGTATATGTTGGTGTTCTGCGCAATGAAATACGCCTTGTAAGTGCCTTTCTCTGCGTAGGTATATGTGAATTTTTCAAGCCTTGCTTCCGAGTTGCCTTTGACGGCGACGGACTTGTTGATGCCGTCGCCCTTGTATACATGCCCCGCTTCACCGGAATAGAACGAGATGATGCCGGGGTTCCCTTCGAATGTAAAAGCGCCTTCCACCCCCGCTTTAAAGGTGATCGCCGTGGCTTTCAGCGCAAACGCGGGCGCATCGGGCATCACTTCTTTTTTGCAGGCGCCGGTGGCCAGCAGCAGTACGGAACATATGATGAGTAAATATTTCATGTTGATGGTGTTGATGGATTACCAGCCTGGGTTTTGCGTCAATGCCCTGTTCAGCGTGAGCTCCCGTGTAGGGATGGGCCACAGGGTGTTACGGTCGGAGATGTTCGGCCCGAAACCTTTGATGTAAAGGTTGAGGTATGCGGGCGTGGTGAGGTTGCCGAGATCCTTTTCAATGGTTTCGGACAACTGGTGCATCCTTTCCACGAAAATCCCCCAGCGCAGCAGGTCCGCTTTACGGAAGGTTTCCCCGTTCAGCTCCCTCGACCTTTCGTCGCGGATGAACTGGCGGAAGGGCTCCTGCCCGGCCGTTGCGGCGGCGGGGGCCAGCGCGTCCGCCGGTGTGTAGATGGTAGCCGTGGCCGTAGCGCCGGAACCGTTACCGCCGGTGAAGGCGATGGTGGGCGCCGAGTTGTATCCCACACCTTTCGCCAGCCCGTAGATCGCATCGTTGGCGAACGTGACGCCGGTTACTTTGCCGCCGGCGATCACAGCCGTGGCGGTAATGCCCGAACCGCCGCCACCGGTGAAGGTTACGGTTGGCGCAGTGGTATAACCCGCGCCGCCGTTGGTGATGGTCACGGTTTTGATGCCGCTGCTCCAGCCCCGCCGCCGCACTTTATTGACGGCTTCGATGGCCTCAGGCGTGGGCCCGGATATTTCGTTCTCCGCTTCGGCGAACATCAGCAGCACGTCGGAAAAACGTATCAGCGGGCAGTTGATCGGCGTGGCGGTATTGTTCTTCGGCAGCACCAGCTCGTATTCGCGGCGGTATTTGCCGGGCCAGCGGTTATAAGCGTTATTGCGGTTAACGGGCGTGGTGATGAATGTTTTGAAGTTCGCGGGCTGGCTTGCCGTGCCGTAGTTGAACGTGGCGATGCACCAGTCCCTTCTCCCATCCCCTTCCTCGTAACGGTAATACAGGTCCGCCGTGGCTTTGATACCGGCGTAGGCAAAACCTGTCTGCGAATTCTGTGTGGCCGGACCGTTCACGTCGCCCAGCGAACCGGTTTCGGTATAGGCGTCGGACCTGTTGCCCCAATATTCCACTTCCCACAACGATTCCTTAATATCGTATTTGTCGGTGATCAGGTTCATGAACACGCCATGGTAAGACGGGTTCAATGCATGCCCTGCTTCCGCATCGTCCATCACTTTTTTCGCCCAGCCGCGCGCTTCCGCGTACCGGCTCACGTCTTTCACCGGGTGGCCGGCCATGTGCAGGCATACGCGGGCCAGGATGCCGCGTACGGCGGATTTGTTCACCCTCCCCCCGAAACCGAAATGCGTGATCGGCGCCACCAATCCTTCGGCTTCCTTCATGTCTGCGATGATGCGCTCATACACTTCCCTGGCCGTTGCACGCGGCGCATCCACATCGTTCACGGATTTGGGCGGCTGCAGTATCAGCGGCACGCCGCCGTAGCTCTGCACCAGCATAAAATAATAGTACGCGCGCAGAAACAGCGCTTCCCCCTTCACTCTCGCCCGCACGGCGGAGTCGATGGACGGATTGTTGTTCAGGTTGGCCAGCAGGTAATTGGCGCGGCCGATGCCGATGTAGAGGTTGCTCCAGAAACTCTGGAAATCCGGATGCGCGGCGGTGTAATCGTACACATGCAGCCCGCTGAGCGGCGCATTCTTGACGTACCAGTGCTCGTCGCCCTCAAAACCGAAACGGAAATGAATGGGGTTTGAATAGAGTACGCCCAGGTTGTCGTACACCCCCGTCAGCGCAATGTTCAGCTGTTCCGCCGTCTGGTAATACGACGAAGGCAGCAAAAAGTCTTTCGGTTTGCGATCCAGTTTCTCCACACATCCGCCGAAAACCATCACCATCAAAGCGGATAACAAAATATATCTGTATTGCATGTTGTAAAGTATGAGCGTCAGGAATTAAAAAGTAACATTCAGGCCGAACACCACCGTTCTGGCAATCGGGTACGCGGAAAAGTCGAAGCCCGGCGTGAGCACGGAACTGCGCACCGATACTTCGGGATCCATGCCGGAATAACTGGTCAGCGTGAGCAGGTTCTGCGCGGCCACCGTGAGGCGGAGCCTCGTCAGGTGCAGCGTCCGCAGCAGCCTGTCGGGGATGTTATACCCCAGCGATACGGTCTTCAGGCGCAGGTACGACCCGTCTTCCAGCACCCGCGAAGAATAGCTGCCGATGGTGCCCTGCCCGCCGGGTTTGAAGTTCCGGTTGGTGGGGTTGGTTTCGCTCCAGCGGTCGAGGTAACTGGCAAACTGGTTCAGGCTGAGGCGGATGTTGCCGTTGCCTTCGAACATATAGCGGTTGGCGTTCAGGATGTCGTTGCCGTACGACCATTGCAGGAAAATGCCGAGATCGAACCCTTTGTAAGAAAAGTTGTTGGAGAACCCGCCGGTGTGAATGGGCTGCCCCCGGCCGATCACCACGAGGTCCGCGGTGGTGATGTCGCCATCACCGTTCACGTCGCGGTACTTGATGTGCCCCGGCTGCGCGGCCGCGCCGTTATTGTGCACGCCGGCTTTCAGCGTGTACTTCCCGGCGGGGGACTTGTCGAAATCGCTCAGCTGGTACACCCCGTCGAAAATGTACCCGTAGAACATGCCCGCGGGCTGGCCTACCTGCGAAATGTACGGCGGGTTGTTGTTGTACTGCGTTTCGAAGTTGACGGTGGAATACAGCGCATCCTGCCCTCTCACCAGCTCGAGTATTTTATTCTGGTTGAACGCGATGTTGAAACTGCTGCTCCATTCAAACGCTTTCGTTTTGACGTTGACGGTTTTGAGCGACAGTTCGATGCCCTGGTTCCGGATCTTGCCGATGTTCTGCTGCGCGTTCAGCATGCCCATGGTAGCGGGCAGGTCGGCGTTCAGCAGCAGGTCGCTGGTGATTTTCCGGTACCAGTCCGCCGTTACCTCGATGCGGTTGTTGAACAGCCCGAGGTCGTAACCGATGTTCAGCTGGCGGGTGGTTTCCCAGCGAAGGTTTTCGTTGCCCAGCCCGCCGATGATCGCGCCTTTGCCGGGCACGCCGTTGTTGAAGGAATAAGAATTGGCGACCGGGAAACTCAAACCGGCGAACGCATCATAGTTGCCCACCCGGTTGTTGCCGGTGCTGCCGTAGCTGAACCGCAGTTTGGAATTGGACACCACTTTCAGCCCGCGCATGAAATTTTCCTCCTGCATGTTCCAGGCGAAAGATCCGGAGGGGAAATAACCCCATTTGTGACCCTTCGCGAATTTGGAGGACCCGTCGCCCCGGAACGTAAATTCCAGCAGGTACTTCGATTGGTAGTTATAAGTGAGCCGCCCGAAATAAGACGCCATAAAATTCTCCCCGCCGCTGGCGAAGCTGGAATACGGAATGCCTTCGTCCAGCCCGGGCATCTCCAGCTGCTCGTTGGGCAGGTTCTGCGCGGCATAACCGTACGTTTCGGCTTTGTATTCCTGGAACGATACGCCGCCCAACGCCGTGATCTTGTGATCCTTGCTGAAGTTCGTGGTGTAGGTCACCGTGTTGTCGTTCGACCAGATGTTGGTTTCCGTAAAAATCACGGAACCGTTCACCCCGCGCACGTTCCGCGGGTTGAGCGGGCTGCCCTGCACGGTTTTCGAATTATAGAACACGTCGCCCCTTCGCTGGCGGTTCGACATGGAGCCGGCGAAACGGAACACCAGGTTGCTGAGGGGTGAATACGTCACGTAGGCATTGGCCAGGAAGTCGGACGTTCTGCTTTTATTGTATTCGTTGTTGTTGGTCGTAATGGGGTTCAGCCGGATGTCGTACTGGTTGAGGAAAGCCATGTCGCCGTCGTCGTCCTGCAAGTCCGTGTTCGGGTCGCCGGCCACGGGGCGGTACCCCCAGGCCCTCGATAACAGGTAGGTGGTGAACGACGGCCCGTTGCCTTCCGCCAGCGGCTGGCCGAAGGTGGTGAGCCGGCTGTAGTTGGCCGTGAGGCCCGCCTTGAACTGGCGGCCGATACTCTGGTCGATCGACACACGGCCCTGGTAGCGGCTGTAGCCGGAGTTGATGACGATGCCCTCCTGGTCGTACACCGACCCGGAAATCGAATAGCGCGTTTGCCCCGAGCCGCCTCTCACCGCAATGTTGCCGATGGAGATGGGCGACTGGCGGAACACCTGGTCCTGCCAGTCGATCCCCTGCACATCCTTGTACGATTCGAGCGTTCTGCCGTTCTGGAAATAGGTGGCTGCCGCGGAAGTTTTATTCAGTTCGTTCTGGTATTTCACAAAATCATAAGCGCCCATCACCTCCATCTGTTTCTGCGCTTGCTGGATGCCGTGCGACAGATTGAGCGTCACCACCGGCTTGCCGATCTTTCCTTTTTTGGTTTCCACGAGTATCACCCCGTTGGCCGCGCGGGAGCCGTAAATGGCCGTCGCGGAAGCGTCTTTCAGGATGCTGATGCTTTCGATGTCGTCGGGGTTCAGCATCCCGTCTTCCGGGTCTTCGATCGGGAACCCGTCTATCACATACAATGGAGAATTACTCTGTGTGAGGGAGTTGGCGCCCCTGATCACGATGCCCATGCCTTTGCCCGGCTGGCCGTCCTGCGACGATACCTGCACCCCGGCGATGCGCCCTGCCAGCGCTTCCGTAAAGGAGGCCACCGGCGCTTTGGAGAGATCGGCCATGTTCACCTGGCCCACCGAACCCGTGAGGTCCGTTTTTTTCACGGTGCCGTAAGCCACCACCACTTCCACCTGGCCGAGGGTGTTCGACGACTGGCGGAGGCGGATGTTACCCAGGTTCAGTTCCTGCGAACCGGTAACGGTGAGCGGGTGCCGTACCGACTGGTAACCCAGGCAGCTGATCTCCAGCACATAACTGCCCGGCGCTACGCCGCTGATCAGGAATGCGCCGCGCTGGTTGGTGGAGGTGCCTTTGTTGCCCGGCATCAGGCGCACCGTGGCCCTTTCCACCGGGGCGTTGGCGCTGTCGAGCACGATGCCCGTCACATTGCCCGCCGCGGCGGGGTTTTGCGCGGGAATACCGTCTTCTTTTTTGCGGTAGATGAGGATGGTTTTGTTGTTGATCTCATAACCCAGCGGCTGGCCCGTCAATGCCAGGTCGAGCAGCTGCGGCAGCGGCATGTTCACCGCGTTGAGCGAAACGGGGCGACTGTTTTCCAGCACCTTTTTGTTGCTGAAGATCACGTAACCCGTCTGTTTTTCGATGAGGTGGAATACTTTCGTCAACGGCATGTTATTGCCGGAAATGGTCACTGCCTGCGCCATGTTTTTCCCCGACACGTGCAGGAAAAAGAGCAGCATTAGGTAAGCGGTGTATCTCATAACCCGGAGCATTTGACTGCAGGGGCCGGGCATAATACGGCCGCTGCAAATGGCATTAAATTGCATACATTTACGTTGATTTGGTTGATTAATAAGCAGTCTGCCACGACTGTCCGTTTCAGTTGATCGCCAGATCGCCGATGCGCTCCGGGGCCTAATCCGGAGCGTATTTTTTTGGCGTATTTATTTGCCGGTGAGTATCACCAGGCGGTTATTTTCCAGCCTGTATTTCACGTCCGCCCGTTCCAGCATTTTGAGGATGCCCGAAAGCGGGATGTTGCGTTGCATTTTCCCGTAGAATTCCATGTCCGGTATGCCGTTTTCGTATACCACTTCCACATTGTACCAGCGCGAGAGCTGGCGCATCACTTCTTCGAGGGAAGCGTCCTGGAAGTTGAACAGCCCGTTTTTCCAGGCCATCACCTTGTCTGTATCGACGTTTTCTTCCACTTCCACCTTGCCGTCCGTTTGCACCGCCTGCTGGCCCGGGGAGAGCACTACGCCGGTGTTGCCGGAATTGACTTTGACCCTGCCGCTGAGGAGCGTGGTTTTGATATGGCGTTCGTCCGTGTATGCGTGAATGTTGAAGGCGGTGCCGAGCACCAGCACTTCCGTGGTTTTGTTGACGATCACTTTAAAGGGCGCCGATGCGTTCTGCGCCACTTCGAAATACGCTTCGCCGCTCACCTCCACCGTACGTTCGCCGCCGCTGAAAGCGACCGGGAAACGGATGGACGAAGCGGCGTTGAGCCATACCTCCGTACCGTCTGGCAGCAGCAGGCGGAACTGGCCGCCGCGCGGCGTCGTTAACGTATTAAAGACACCGGCGCCGGCGCTGGTTTCCGTATAATGAAGCTTGCCGTTCCGTTGTACAATGGCCCCGTTGCCCTGCGCGATCCGGCGCGCCGAACTGTCGAGCGTCACCACGCTGCCGTTGCCCAGGGTGAGCACCGCCTTGTTGCTGCCCGGCAATACATCCGCCACCTGCGTTACGGCCGGCGGCGTGGAAGGCGTTTCTTTTTTCAGCAGCCAGAAAGCGCTGCCCGCCAGTATCAGCAGCACCGCGGCCGCGGCGATGCGGTAGGGCCACATGCGGCGCAGTGGCGCGGCGGGCCGGATGCGCTGTTCGATGCCGGCATAGATGCGCGCGAACACGGCCTCCTCCCCTTCGTTGCCATACTTTTCCTGGTGCAGGCTCCGTTCCACCAGACGCCCGAACGCCTCCAGGTACGCGGGGTCGCGCAGGAGGTTTTCCAGCTGCCGTTTATCCGCAGCGGTAGCGGCGCCGGTGACGTATTTATCCGTTAGTTCTTCGAGCAGGGCCATGTCCATAAAAAATGTATGCTGTTACTATTAAAGACGCAAAACAAAAAAGGTACGGGGGATGCGGACGAAAGAAAAAACACATTTTTTTATTCCCTATAGGTAATACAGGCAGAATATGGCGATATGCAAATGGTTGCCGTTGTTTTTCAGGTAAGTGCGGAGGAAGTTGAGGGCGAGGGTGATGTATTCGCTCACCGTGTCTTTCGAGATGTTGAGCTCGGCGGCGATTTCCGCGTGCGACTTCCCTTCGAGGCGGCTCATCTCGAACACCTTTTTTCTTTTGGCAGGCAGCTGGTCCATTCCCCTGCGCAGCAGGCTGTTCAGTTCTTTCAGTTCCAGCTGGCTATCGGGCACGTACAGCGTTTCCGCCACATCCTCGTCGCCATCCGCCGGTTCCGATGCGAGTTTTTCGCGGAGGCGCGATACGATCTTGTTGCGGGCGGTGATAAAAAGGTATCCCCGGAAATTTTCGATGGCGGGGAGCGTGGCGCGTTTTTCCCACAGGGCCACAAACACGTCCTGCGTGGTTTCTTCCGCTTTTTCGGGAGAACGCAGGTAAGCCAGCGCGTGCGCGTATATATTGGGCCAATAAGCCGCCACCACCGTTTTAAACGCCGGCTGGCTGCCCATTGCCATCTGCTGCAACAAATGCGCTTCGTTTTGGATATCTGCGTACATTCCCGTGGAGGCTGGCTTTTTTAAAATTGATCCTGGCGAACAGGCAACTAAAGTATAAAAAGAATGGGAAATGTTAACGTACCCGTTTATGAAATAGCGGATTGCACCCAGGGACTGGAAGGAGCCGTGAGCAGCGTGCGGTGCTCCCGGTGCAGGTTGGCCAGGTCGTCGAGCCGGCCGCTCCACATCACATGCCCCAGCATGAAATTTTCGCTGAGGTTCTCCCAGGAAGTATAATGGCCCCGCAGCTGCCGGCCGAGCCGGCGGATGTGATAGAGCGCCTCCCCTTCGTTGAGGTATTGCCGGTCGTATCCCCAGCGGCAGAGCGCAATGGCGCGGCCCAGGTCCCAGGTCAGCGCGTCCGTTTTACTCCCGTTGGCAAAACACCCCGCCTCCTGGAGAAAACGGTAACCGCTGGCGATATTGTCCGCATACCAGGAAATATCCGTTTTGTCGCCCGTGCTTTTCACATCACCGTGCAGCTTTTCGATGGCGGTCGCATCGCCCATCACTTTCCAGATGACCCCGAAATAATGCCGGTGCCCTTTCCCTTCGAGCCAGGAAATGGTATTCAGCAGATGGTCGCGGCTTTCGATGCCCCAGTCTTCCTCCAGGATGATCTTCACTTCCGCCATAGCCGTGCCCGTGCCCAGGGTATTGAGCGGGATGCAGTTCAGAAAAGCGAGGTTGGCCCCGGCCGCGATGTTTTGCTGGTCGTCGTCGCTGAGCCCCGTATCCGCTTTCATTTCCGGCAGGTAAGGATTTTCCCCTCCCTTTTTATCCTTCACGGATTGCAGGTATTGCTGATCGGCCGCTTCCTGCCGCCGTTTTTCCTTTTTCCGGGAAACGTATCGCAAAAGGATTAACATGCCGGCAACGGCGAGAAATACCAGGAAGTAGGTATAAAAAGATGGCGTATTCATAGTGGTGTATTGAGCTGGTTCCGTCTGTTTAAAGATAACAAAAAATTAAAGGGCTAACTTCGCCCGGCAATTTAGCATTTTACCTGACAACGAAGCAGTGACATTGAAAAAGACGATCTGGATAATTACCGGCATGATGGCCGCCATGCAGGCCCATGCGCAAGACACGACGGACCTTTGGCGCAAGGCGCGCCAGAACCCGAACCTCGGACGGCAGAAATACGCGGAACTGCGGCTGCACAGCGGCTCTCACCTCTACACGGGGCAGGCCCTCTCCGAATTTCTCCAGCACGGTTACACCGGTGTGGAAGTGCGGGTGGCCTGGCAATCCACCGGCCGCGAAACCTGGCAGCGGGCCTTCAACTATCCCAATTACGGCATTGGTTTTTACACCGGCAACATCGGCGATGCTACCGTGCTCGGCAATCCCAGCGGGGTGTACGGCTTTTTTAACGCGCCTTTCCTGCGCAGGAAGCGCCATCAGCTCGAAGCCGGGCTGGCCCTGGGTTTTACATACGACCTCAATACGTATGATTCGGTGAAAAACCCGCTGAACGATGCCATCAGCTCCAAAATAGCAGTGTACTTCAACCTGGCCGTTACCGGGGTATGGAAGATGAACGAGCTGTTCGATCTTACCTACGGCCTCGACCTCACGCACTTTTCCAACGGCCGCACCCACACGCCCAATCTCGGGCTGAATATGTACGGCCTGCATGTGGGCCTCCGGTACCATTACAATCCCCTGCGGCGCATCGCAAAGCAGCAGATCGAGCCCGGCTTTGAGCCGGCCCGCCGTACTACGTACGACCGGTCGCCCGTTCCCCGCCCCGACCGTTATCACCAGCTAAGCCTGTATGGGGCTTTCGGCGTGGTGCAACATCCTGGCAAACCACGCATCAGCGCCTTTTACGGCACCGCGTCCACCGCGCTCGACTATACGTACCGCTACGGCCACCTCGGCAGCATCGGCGCGGGCGTCGACGGGTTTTACGATGCCTCGCTGGGCCAGCTGTACCGTAAATATGCGACGGTGCGCGCTACCGACAAGATGCAGGCCGGCGTCCACCTCGGGCACAACCTGCACATCCAGCGGCTCGAGCTCGTCACCCACGTGGGCGCTTACGTGCTGCAGCGCGACGGCGAAAAAGGGAAAATGTACATGCGGATCGGGTTGCGCTACAACATCAGCCGGCGCGCGTTCGCGCAGGTAGGATTAAAAACGCTGAAAGGCGCTACGGCCGACTGGATAGAATGGGGCGGCGGCGGCGTGCTATACAGGAGCAAATAAGATTGATTATCTTGAACGGTACATTCATCTAAAATTGTTACTCAATGAAAAAAATCCCGCTGTTTATCACCTGTACTTTATTTGCCTGCCAGTTAAACGCACAGGTTTCCACCCTCAACCGCACCCTCGTGAACGGCGCGCCGGACGACGGGTCATCCGCCATCCGCATCAACGGCAATGCCCGCCTCACGGCGAGGGGACAAAGTTATATAGCGAATAACTATGCCACGTTCGGTGAAACGATTTCCGGCGCCGCCACCCTGATCGGCAACAATGCGATCGTCAACCCCGATATACGCGAAAGGATCGATTATGGCACCACTTCCCCGGACGGCAGCAACGCCATCGTACAACAGTTCCATTTCGGTACGATGTTCCATGTAAAAGCCACTACGGCCAATGCACGCGCCGCCGGCGATAAATGGTTCGAGGTGGGCGACGGCACCGACGAGGTGATGCGCCTGACGCCTTCCCACAACGTGCTCATCGGCACGCTGACCGACGACCCGGCCTACAAACTGCAGGTAAAAGGCAGCATCAAAGCGCAGAGGGTCAAAGTAACCCTGACCGGCTGGCCCGATTTTGTATTCCGGCCCGGTTATGCGCTGCCTTCACTGCAAGAGCTGGAAGCCTATGTAAAAGAACACCGGCACCTCCCCAACATTCCATCCGAACAGGAAGTGCTCCGTGACGGCGTAGACCTGGGAGACATGAACAGGCAACTGTTACAGAAAGTCGAAGAGCTCACCTTGTATATTATCCAACAGCACAAACAGATCGAACAACTCTCCGAGCGGATAAATTCACTGGAAAAGAAATAATCGAAGAAGCCGCACCCGTTGCGGCTTTTTTGTTGATCAGAATGCCTGCAGGATTTTGGCGGACCCGGCGCGGCGCACAGGGCTGATATTCGTTCCGGCGCCGTTGGGCGTACCCATTTCCACGCCGATAGCAAGCAGTAAGGTGATGTGCGCAGGCACGTCCTCGATGCCGGGTATTTGCAGCTCTATGGATGTTTCCGGGAAAACGTGCGTGCAATGCGCCCAGGATGTATCCACGTAAGCCCGAAATCCATCCATGGCGCCGCCGTCGGCCAGCTTGAATCCATGTTTCCCATACACCACATCCACAGCGCTCCCCAACGTCAGGGTAAAACGGAAATACGGATGCTGCCATGGAAAAGCGACATGGAAGCCGGGATGAAGCTGCGGGATGGTCACCACCGCACTGGCCTGCGCCCGGTTGACCTGAAAGGCGACCGGCAGGTGGATAAGATGATCGAACTGATATTTTTTGTTGAAATTAAACCCGTTCAGCCAATGGCGCCACTGCGCCCATTCCACCTGTCGCTGTCCCCGGTTCCTGACCGGATCTTCCAGCTGTACTTTTTTGCACAGCCTGTTCAGCGTTCCTGAATAGTTATAGTCACTGAGATGCCGTACCATACAAACCGCGTCCCTGATACTGGTACCCGCCATGGAACTTGCGCCGAACTCGGCGATGTTCTCGCGTGTGCGTTGAAACTGGGGCAGTTTTTTGATCTGCTCTTTGGAAGGCCCGGCCTTGCGCCGGATAACAGTCTTGTCTGTTCCCGCCATTTTGTAAGCTGAAAACATACCGAGCGGGCCGGTAAATCTTAAGTCGCCGTCAAGAATTGCCATGGTGTATTTGGTTTTAAGTTATGCAAACACCGGTAAATCATTTACCGGGAGATTATAATAACATACAGATTCAACATTGGTTCAATAGTGGTGTCCCACAGATGTCCCACATCTTATAAGATGTGGGACATCTGTGGCGCATCTCTGGAACATCAGTGGGACATCTGTGGGACATCCTCTATGAAAGACAATAGGAACAACGGTTTCGGACCAATGAATCACCGGCGAAACACCAGGTATAAACACGGGAAGTGATCATACAAAACGAAGTAAAAAGGAAGGATTACACAAACATAGTTGTGAAAAGACGGGATTTTGAGCAGCAATACTACTACATCCACAAATATGATTGCGGATACACACAAAGTAGATTGCGAGAATCACTTCAGTTCCAGCGGTACTTTTTTCTGTTTGAGATCGGCGTTATCGGTGCTCCAGGATTTGCCGTTCCAGCTGTACACGAAAAACTCCTGTTCGAAAAAACAGCTGTCGATACAATCTCCTTTGAATGCCGCGGGGCATAAATCATCCCCGGGGATATCCATTTTTTTGCGGGTCAGGTAATTTTCAACCCTGATAAAGCTGCTGTCGGTTTCGGGAATATATGCAATGAGATTTCGGGCGGTATCGATGGCTTTTACAAACATAAAAACGCTTTCTCTTGCTTCCCCGGTCAAAGGCAGGATCACATCATAGGTACAGGATGTGCCGCAACCCTGGGATAAGATGAACGCATCGCGGGATTTACCGACCAGCTCCAGTGTTCCGTTTCCCTGCACATCAAAAGTGGCGGTCGTTACATTTGTTGCCCCATCTCTTCCCCATACCACCCGGTACACCGACGAATCTGCGTTTTCCATTTTTATCCCGCAAAAAAAGCCATCGCCGTCAAACAGGTATTTTACCGAATCCTGCCGGTCGTGGCCGCCACCGGGCGGGGTATTGCACATACTGCACGAAAGCCACAGCGCCATGCAAGCCATTATTACACTTATTTTAGTTTCCATAACCCTTTAATGCCTTTTATTTTTTCAGTCAGCGGTATTTTCTGCATCAATTTGTTCCGGTCGTAAATCGTGCTGCTGGCTGAGTTGTAAAAAATAACCCCTTTCCCCACGTTGCTATTTCCGTATTCTGCCTTGATGGATGCGCTGGCGCTTGCCTGCCATGCTTTTGTTTCTTGTTCATTCGTATAAATGGTCTTTTCAGGGGTTTGAAAGGACGCATTGGCCTTGTCGCCGGACTTGGACACGTCGTAAAACTTGTTCACGATCCCTTTATATGTCCCATCCGCCTTTTCGAAAGAACCGTCAGGCAAATCCCCTCTGTTCCTGATGGACTCTGCCACGATGCTTTTTGCCTTGTCGTCGCCCCCTCTCATTTCCGCATACACGGCTCTTATCATGACCCCTACCTCGCTATCCATTGTTATTTCCGTAGAACGCGCTTTGACAATCCCTGCATGCGCCTCGCTCAATTCTCCGCCCCAGTTGACTGCAGTATTCTCTTTTACCGCTCTTAATTTTTCATTCAGCACATATACTTTCCCGTCGTCTTTTCCGTCATTGCCCAGGTATTCTCCATCTCTTGCGAAGAAGTCTCCGGGGACCATTCCGTCAGGATCAATAAATCTCAAAGGATTGTCGAAGCCATAATTGTAGGGTGAATGCCGACGCATTTTATCCGCCATCGGGTCGATCGCGTGCCAGCGCCCTATTTGCTGGTCATACATCCTTGCCCCGTAATCATACCAGTCCAGGCCGGTGCCAGTGCTGAATTCCTTCTGCTGCAGCTCTTTCCCGTTATACAGGTGCCTGTTGGCGAGCTTGCCGGCTGCCGCGGCGGATATGGCGCTCATGGTGAGCCCGAAAGGATAATAATGCGTTTCCTCCAGCAGCGGGCCAGGTGTGTTCATGACGGTCACATTATCGAAATACACATCCTGTGGCGTTTCGTTGCTGGTGTAAACATACAGGAAACCGCCTTTCTGCATCACCATTTTATCTTTCGCGAGCGTCTGCAACTGGTCCGGCTGGTTCTGCACCTGGCGTACGCCGCTATTCTCCTCCACTAAGTTAAACTGATCGTCGAACAGGGCAAAATTCAGGTATGCTTTCGGACGATTGTCGTTTTTGCCCCTTCCCGGATCTTTTTCCTTCATCCGCTGATACTGGTCGTTTACAAAGCGGTCGGTGAACGGGGAAGCCTGTCCCGGGGCGCCCGCTACTTCCTTACTGCCCTGATTTCCTGTTGTGCCGCCAAATGCGCGCACCAGCGCAGTAGCCATATCGGCTACGGGTTGCCTGGATTTGTCCTGCGGGGCCGTAGTTGTTTTATAAAATGCCCTGGCGCCAATGGAAATTGTATCGCCCGCCATGACTTTCAGCACCAGTGAAGGGCCTACACGCCTATCCGGGTTGCTGCCGTTCAATTTTGCCACCTGGCTGTTGGGGCCGGCGCTCTGGTCCTGCGGATAACCGGCAGGTTTCGCACTGCGGCTGGATTCGACGTTGGAGAACAACGCATTCTCGGTGGCCGCACGGCTGATCTCCATGCTGGCAAGATACAGATTGAACGAAGTCTGTTCCGTCAGTACGGCGCGCACGTTGCCGAGATGATCCTCAATGAAATAATCATAATGGAACTGCACGGGGCCCGACGGCGGATGCACGGCGCGCACCCGGCCTTCTTCATGGCCGATGTACTGCAACTGGTTGTTTTCATATACAACGCCGCTGAGATAATCGGTCACCGTCACCTTTGCAGGAGATACCGTCTGGTCCGTTACTTTTTTGCGGCGTTTGACACCGGCGGCATCGTAACTGAACTCGATGGTGCCTTTACCGGCGAGGGTGATTTTCCGTGGCAGGTTGAGATGATTATATTCGATACCCTGCGCCTGGATATTTTTATTCAGATCCTGCGTCAGGTTGCCATTGGCATCATAGGCATAATCGTTGCCGCTGTTGGCGCCATTGGTAAAATCGCCGAGGCCGGGAGCCTGCCCGTCCTGCACCGCCAGCAGCTTGTTGCTGTTCGCTCCATAGGTATATTGCAGGCGGTCTACCGGCACAATGCCGCCTGTACTCACGCCTTCATGATGCATGGTCAGAATGTTCCCGTTGGCGTCGTAACTGATGTTGGCTGTCGTGAAGTCGGCCACGTTCTTCACCCAGCCGCCTGCCCCGTTGTTCTGCTGACTGTATTCGGCGTGCAGCAGGCGTTCGGCCTTGTCGTACCGGAAGCCGTAGGCTCGTGGGACGGTTCCCGTGTTTTTGCCCCGCCAGCGGACACCGGCAATATTGCCGTTGTACTGACCGTAAGGTGTACCACCCATGGTAAAACCATAATCGTAGTTCAGTTCCTGTCCGAAATAATGATTTGTTTCCTGCCCTGTAACATACAGCTGGTTGACAGATTTGAGCCATCCCCGGATATTGTAGGCATAAGCCAGTGTTTCGAGATTGTTACCGAGCACTTTAGTGGCTACCTGGCCCAGTGCATTATAGGTAATGAGGGAAACCGTTTTTTCCACACCGTCCTTCACCTGATTGTTCACCTGCAACAGGCGCCCGTCGTGATCGTATTTCATTTTGGTGCGCACCCACATGTCGGAGGTTTTGCTGCTTCTGGGATTTGTCTGATGCAGATAAGTCCCCAGCAGCCATCCGCCGAAACTGTAAACACTGGAAAGTATATCCTTCCCTCCCACCGTATTATCGCTGATGTTTTGAATTTCCCTTCCCCGGTCATCATAATACAGGGAAGTAGTAAGCCATTCACCGGTATCCAGCAGTTTCACTTTCCGGCCGGTAACAAGGCCTTTCGTGTGGAGGCTTTGCGTGGCGGCCCTTTCTACCTGGTAATCGGCATCAATTGGCGCCGGTAGTGCAAGTTCCGGAGCGGCCAGGGCATGTGCGCCGGTATAGCCGTAATTATCGTAGAAGGTATAGGTCAGCGGTTCGTATCCGCTGATGCCCGGCAGCGGATTATTAACGGTGAGGGACTGCGATACACCGGTTGCGCCGATTTCAGCAATGAATGCCGCCCCGGCCTCCGATTCAAAGCCTTCCAGGAATACGATGTTCTCCGCGGCTTTATATTCAGGGCGCCCCGTTTCCCGGAAGCTCACTTCCATATTCGCGGCAACCGGCAATTGAGTGGGCGGCAACGCAACATTCCCGCCCGCAGCACCGTCCATCATGGTTTGCAGGCTCTGGCGCGTAGCAGCAGAAGGGTATAATGCCGTCATCACCGGCCGGTTGATATCATCGTAAAAAGTCACCAGCCATTTAGGGTTGGTCCCCGTGCGCAGATTGCCGTCCTGCATGAACACCTGGCGGTCACGGACATCATATACCATCTCCACTACACCCGCACCGGGTACTTTTTTGGCAGTCACGCGGCCTTTGCCGTCATAGTCATAGCAAAAACACAGTTCCGCGAGAATCGTACCCGCATTCAGATCCCAACCGTTGGCAGCCAGCGCGTCCACGGCCTTCGGGGGAATCACACAGCGCAGGAAGTCCAGGTCGTCGTACACATAATATGTACACAACCATCCTGCATGGCCGGGTGCAGTGGATGTTATTTCCACCTTGCGTAACACCAGTTTCCCTTCCTTGTTCTTAAAGTCCACGGTTTGCCCGCCGTGCTCATCGAGGGAAACGGTTCTTGACAACATACCCTCGCTGTAAGCGGCCGGGCTGACGGGTATACTGCCCGCAGCCGTGGCAACGTTCCAAATCCGCACACCATCACTGGCTGTATTTACCTCAAACCGCGTTTCCACTCCCCGCCCGTTACCTGCCCAGCTGTTGCCTGCCGGCAACGCTTTCACGACGCGGTTGAGGGGCGAAGCCTCGTAGTCATTCCGGTTGTAAAACACCTGTTCTCCCGGCAATAAAGCGCCCAGTGCGCTTTGCAACTCCGTAAAAGGGTCTGTTTTGAACTCTCCGCCGGCTGTTGCGGAGGGATACGGCAGATACTGCTGCACATTCCTACCAAACGCATCATACACCATCGTTTCCACCATATCCTGTTGCTGCGGGCCGGTCCGTTTGGTAACGGTCTGCAGCGGGCGGCCCAGGCCGTCGAGGTAAGCGGTTGTCTGTTTCACCTGGCGTGCCGTACGGGCGGGGTCGCTTGCAGTAGCGGCGTCGGTATAATGAAACCGGGGCTCCCAGGTACGGACATGATTCACTTTCGTACCGGCCGCATAGGCACCCGGTGCGGGAATAACGGTGGTTGCCGCCGGCACAGCGCCCGGCTGCGGAGTTTGCGCCATGGCGCCAAGGCCGCTGAACAAACAGGTATAGAACAAAACGTTTTTCATATATGCGGGGCTAAGGGTTATTGTTGGTACTGGTATTGGAATACTTTAAGGATCTTTCCGTCTTTGTCCTTCGTATGCTGCAGGCGGCCATGCTCGTCGTACACATAGAATATCCTTTTCCCCGACGGGTCAATTTCACTGGTCATTCCCGTCAGCGGTGAATACACGTAGCCGGACACCTGCGTGTTGGAGGATGCGAACCGGTTGCGCACGTTCGTTATTTCCGCCACCAGTTGCGCCTCGCCGGGAGGTTGCTGGATCACGGCGTCGTTGAGGCCGGTGACGACCGTATTATAGTCGGCGCCAACCACCTTCAATACCGGCAGGCTTTGCTGGTACCCGTAAACAAATGACGTGACCACACCGTTTTCCTCGAACTGGATGATGTTGCCCCTGCCGTCGTGCCGGATGTTCTTAACAAGATCGTTCGACGGCTGGCCACCCAGGGATTCGGCGGACTTTGTTACGTGTATGTGATTGTGTTCATTTTTGGCGTAGTCAAATGTTTTGAGGCGTTGCTGACCATTCTTTACCAGCACCTCCTGTAACAGCCGGTCGTACAGCTTCAGGGATTTCATCTCTGTTACCACAGCGCCGGGACTGGTTACATCCAGCGGGTAGGTGAAATTTTTGCTGATAGTTTCCCCTTTGCTGCCTGTTTTTTCTTCTTTTACCAGCTGGCCGTATGCATTGTAAGTATTGGTGGTGGTGATGGTCAGCGGCACGTTCGAAAACTCCGTTTCCGTCACTACTTCCGGTACGTACCATTTGGTGTTGACGGGATAAAAATAGGCCACCCATTTGTAGTTGATATTTGGTGGCTGGTCAAACCCTACACAGGAAAAGTTATTGATGTAGGCGTCGCAGTACATATCGGCCAGCATTAACCCCCGCGTCGTTTTGCGCTCCAGCAGCTTATAGGCATACGCCTGCTTCTTCAGCAAGAACCCGTCGTTCCGGTACGTAGTCACGGAATCGACCAGCCCGTTACTGTAATACCCCACAGTCGGCAATGATTTGCTGTAAGTATGAAAACCGTTGCTGGACGCAGTGGACTGGGTATTTTTGTAATTGTAAACCGTTTTGCCGTTGGTATTGCCGGCCGCATCCATATCCGTTACCTCCACCCTGTCGTATCCCACATAAGAACCTTCCGCGTCTGCGGAAAGCGGCACATAACTGTAAGATGCCACGCTGTAACTATGGGAGGGATAGGCGGAAAAAGTAATCGACCCGTCGATCACGGTTTTTACCACATGCGTACGGAGCGTGTGTGAGAAGTAGCGGGGCGGCGCCATAAGTTTACCGGAAGTGGTGACGCCGTCCTCCTTCAGGTATTTGAATACTTTTTTCCCGGCGAGTTTGTTTTCGTCGGTGTAATGTTCGATAGCTGCAATGCGCAGCCCTCCCCCGATGCTTTCCTTTTCCACCATCTGTTTATCGATCGTGGACCAGTTGGCATGTGTAATGGCTTTCGGAATGGAGGTGCCCACCGGGGTCAGTTGGGGAATGTTGGCGAGATGGCTTTCAACTTCGTAATAGTCGGTCGGCTCCCCGCTCAGTATAATGTCTTCCGGCGGATATGCCTGTGAGCCGGTCTGATTGAATATGTCCCTTGGCGCGGTCACTACCCACTGCCGCAGCTGTGTGCGTGTGCCAGATGCGCTCACCCGCCAGATCTTCACATAACAGCTGAGAAAGTAGGTATGATCAATTTTGGCTCCCACACTGGAGAAACTGCAATTAAACTGGGTCAGCTTGAGATTACCGTCCGCGTCCGGGTATAGGGGAGCGCTGGTAATGACGTTGGTGTTATAATTCTTGTCGTCTACGTTGGTAGCGATGATCCCTACATTCCGCCTGACCTCATCCGCCGAATAGGTGCGATAATTTTTATAGGTATGCGGCTCGTAATGGAATACCGAAAATCCTTTGGTGGGGTGGGTCAGTTTTTTGAGGATGGCGGCAGTAGCCGGCCCCGGCTCCATTCCCTTATTCGCCGTACCCGCATCGCGGATGTTTCTCATGATATCCGTTTCGGTGATGGGCACACCGGGGATCTTCAGCACCCCTGTAACGATCTCGCAATACAGCCTCGGTATGAAGCTACTGTTGGACTGTGCATTGAAAAGCCCCCAGTGGTCGCGGGCGTAACCATCCTTACGGGGAAGCGTGACGGACTCATTGTATTCGAAAGCATAGGGCGGAACGTTTTGAACGGCTGCGCCACCGGCCGTATAACCGACTTCCTGTACAGACAGGAGCTTGAGGCGTTTGGTGAGGTGCACCGGCGGCGGGAAAGTGGCTATCCTGCCGGAAGAATTGATATCGCCGTAGAAAAAATCATATGTAAATACGAACGACTTCACTTTCCTGTTCGTTCTTTTGTCCCAGATATGCACTGCATTCAGCCTGCGCGCTCCGTAGCCGCCATCTATCGTTAGTCCCTGCAAATCGTCTCTCTCCTGCGCAGTGCTACTCAGCTCAAACACAACCCGCACATGGTCTGTTTCCATACCAGTCAGGTATTTGGCATAATAAGTCGTGTGGGTTACATCATTAGTGGGATTGGGCGGGAGATCCCGGTTGTCGAAAGATTTGGAAGCCGAGTAAGCCGAAAGACTGTATTTCCCGTTTATATAGCTGAAGTTCATCACCTGCCCGATTGCAGTGGTAATGCGGGTGAGTTTGCTGACTGCGCCGCTCAATGGCTGGCTGGCTTCGGCATAAGAATATTCGTGATCGGTGCGCGCGAAAAAGTATTTATTGCCGGCAATGTCTTCCACCGTCCATTCCGGGGCGTAGCTGCCGCTATTGCCAAACAGGTGCTTGGTAATGAACACCGGCGTTTTCTTTTTCCCGATCTGCACAGGCGTCAATCCCACCGGCGTAAGCATAAACTCTTCCGATATGCCCGGCACGCTGATCCGGAAGATGTCCGGCTTTCCCCAATCGTAGGCTTTGAGTGTCGATACCGTGCCCATGTCGTTCAGCAGCGGCTGGGAGGCATCTACACAGAACTGCGTGGCAAAGATGGTATTGTCCATCCCCGGGTTATTGTCGTTGGCGGTTCCCCGCCGCATCAGTTCCTGGTAAGTGGTACCGAGCGGACTGGTGAGATTGGTTTCCTGGTCCGCCAGCCCGCTCACCACCTGAGTAACGCTGCCGCCAACGGTGAGGTCCCAGCCGAGGCCCACCCAGGTCGCTTCCTGCTCCACCTGTATGCCGGAAGCATGGTAACGAAGCACGATCGGGACCTCCACGCCACCCAGTTTGACACTATAAAGCGGAATGGAAATTTCAGGGGAACCGGTATAGTTGCCCACGGGAATGTTGCCGAATTTGCCCAGGGAAGCGGCTTCAGGGCTTACGATGTTTTCGGGCTTGAGTTGCTGCGCATCGGCGGATATCACCACAGACAACAAGGCACAGGCGATAGCATAGGGGGTAAATCGCATACGGTTTCGCGTTTTTGGGTTCAGTTCGATAAAAGCGGCGGATGTCGGGTACGGTACGGGTCAGGGTCTCTTGCACTACTATTCATCCAATGTAGGAAAGATTTCCGAGATTAACAAACAGGCATCATCCAAGGCTCAGTGGGCTCCGCGGAACATTCGGCCATGATATCCGTTACTTCCAGCAATAAAAAAGCCCCCGGAAATGCTTCCGGGGGCTCTTGCTGCATAACCATATGGTTTATTTCTTTTCTTCGGCGCTTTCCGGCGCTTTGTCGATCAGCTCCATGAACTGGTCCAGTTTCGGGGTGATGATGATCTGTGTGCGCCTGTTCCGTGTTTTACCGGCATCGTCGGCATTGGAAGCAATGGGATTATATTCACCCCTGCCGCCGGCCGTAAGCCGTTTGGGATCCACCCCGTAGGTATTCTGCAATGCCTGTACCACGGACGACCCTCTGAGCGCACTCAGGTCCCAGTTGTTGCGGATGTTCGTCTGCGAGATGGGCACGTTGTCCGTATTACCTTCGATCAGCACATCATAGTCTTTATAATCCATGATGATCTTGGCGATCTTGGACAGCGTAGCGCCGGCGGTCGGCGAAATCTCGTAGCTGCCGGATTTGTACAGCATTTTATCAGACAGTGAGATGTACACCACGCCTTTCAGCACCTGCACATCCACATCTCTCATTTCCTCGCGGCTCAAAGAGCGCGTGAGGTTGTTGGTCAGCACCAGGTTGAGCGAGTCGCTCTTGTTCTTGGTGTTCACGAGGTGCTGGATGTATTTGTTGGATGCGTTGATCTCATCCACCAGTTTGGAGATATTGACATTACCCTGGCTCGTGGAGTTCAGGCATTTGTCGAGTGCAGCCTGCAGTGCGGCGAGGCCCGTACGCTGCGCCGCAATCTGTTCTTCCAGGCTTTTAACGCGGGTGTTGGCGCCCGACAGTTCACGCTGCGAAGCCTGGTACTTGCCATCCAAATCCCTGTTGCGATTTTCCAGTTCGTTATAGCTCGTCTGCAACTGGCTGAATTTTTTGTTACTCACACATCCTTGTCCTAAAACCGCTATCACCGCCAACGATGATAATAAAGCAGGTATTCTCATATGCTCAATTTTTTACATGAAAAGATACTTGACTATTGATTAACACTGTTCTCGGGCAAAGGTTATGCCAGTAGTGGATATGTATTGATAATCAAATGATAAGGAAGGATTGAAATGCTTTAGAAGTCTCCGGTACCGTCCGGGATAATGACGGATTATACGCCTGAATTCAAACAAGCGGGGTTATGTTGTTTTCATGCATAAAAACATTCCCGGGCAACCATGCCAGGTAATGCTATATGCAAAAACATATAAGGGCCTAATTTTAGCATTTATTATATCTAATTCCATATAAAATTGTTATTTTTAAGTAAATTATATCCAAAAGCATATAATGCTCACATTAGCTGAATTTGTAAAAAACAGGCGGAAAGACGCCCGTCTTACCCAGGAGGAATTCGCGGAACGGGCTGGTGTGGCCCTTACCGTTATCCGGAAAATCGAACAGGGCAAAGGCAATTTGCAGCTGGAAAAGGTGAATCATGTGCTGAAGATGTTCGGCCATGAATTGGCTCCCGTTAATAGTAAAGACATCAGCAAAGGATAAATATGCGCAGTGCTGAAATATACTACAAGGATCTGCTGGCAGGCATTCTTACCGAAACGGACGATGGCGAGTATACGTTTCAGTATGACGGGGCATATGCTGTCGCACATCCTAAACAACCCATCACGCTGACCATGCCGGTACGGCGAGAAATGTACATCGAAAAAAGGCTGTTCCCTTTTTTTGAAGGCCTCATCCCGGAGGGATGGCTGTTGGACATCGCTAGCCACAGCTGGAAATTGAACCCCAACGACCGGATGGGTCTTCTATTGGTTTGCTGCCGGAATTGTATCGGGGCAGTCAGTGTTCATGCAATCGCCTCTGCCGATGAATAAACGATGCCTATACTGTTACCAGCCACTGCCGAAAGGCGACTTTCATGAGCGCTGCAGCGAGGCTTTTTTCGGCACCAAAAAAGCCCCGCTCCTATCTTATTCCCTCAGCGAGATGGCGGCATTGGCCCAGCAGGTTATTGAGCGTAGCATTACCGTGCCTGGCGTACAACCCAAGCTGTCGCTGACCCTGGTCAGTGAGTCGCTGGCAGCGGGCACTAAAAACCGGTTGACGGTTGTTGGCGCATTGGGCGGTAACTACATCTTTAAACCGCCCTCCGCACAATACCCGGAGTTGCCGCAAAACGAACATCTTACGATGCGGATCGCGGAAGCCTTCGGGATAAATACGGTAAAATCCAGTCTCATACGGCTGCAATCGGGAGAGTTATCCTATATCACCAAACGCATCGACCGCACTGATGAAGGAGAAAAGATCCATATGCTGGATATGTTTCAAATCCTGGAAGCGTTTGACAAGTATAAAGGTTCCATGGAAAAAATCGGGAAAGCGTTGGGAGAATACTCCGGCAACACGCTGCTGGATAAACTATACTTCTTTGAACTCGCGGTATTTTGCTTCCTTACGGGCAATAACGATATGCACCTGAAAAATTTCTCCATGATCACGGATGGAAGCAACTGGCAACTGGCACCGGCATACGATCTGTTGAATGGCGCAATCGTGAATCCGGCAGATACGGAGGAACTGGCTCTTACGCTCGACGGGAAAAAGAAAAAAATCAAACGGGAACATTTTACCGGGTTGGGGCAAGGGCTGGGACTGAATGACAAACAGATCGAAGGCGTTTTCAGAAGATTTCTGAAGGCAAAGGATGTTGCCTTTGAATGGATCGACCTTTCTTTTTTGTCGCCGGCGTTGAAGGATGCGTACAAAGAAGTGTTTGAGGAACGGTGCATGAGGCTTTCGGGAAAATTAAAATAAAGTACATAAGAGATATCACAGGTTAAATGATCAAAGCATAAAAGCCATGAAATTATTTAAAAGATCAACACTGACCCTCTCCCCGCTTAAAGAAATCCCGTTTAAGCTGGAAAAAGAAATGCAACAGCTTTTTGAAAACAATCTCGGACTAATTACCAATCTCAGGTTGATCAGATCACAATTCAGCATTAAAAACTACCGTATCGATACGCTGGCATTTAACGAGGAAAGCAGCTCTTTTGTAATAATTGAGTATAAGCGTGATAAAAATTACAGCGTTATAGATCAAGGCGTCTCCTACCTTAAATTGATGCTGGAATACCGGGACGCTTTTATGGTCGAGTTCAATGAAACGCAAAAAAAACAACTCAAACGTGCAGAAATAGACTGGACCCAAAGCAAGGTAATTTTTGTTTCACCATCGTTTACCGATTTTCAAATTCAAGCTTCCGATTTTAAGGATCTCGCAATTGAGCTCTGGGAAATCAAACAATTCGACAACTCCCTGGTGGCAATCAACCCAATAAAAAAATCCAAGGCCTCTCCCAGTATTAAAGAGCTGCAACCCAACGACAATTCTGAAATCAGCAAGATTACCAGAGAGTTTAAGGTTTACACGGAAGAAGACCACCTGCAAGGGAAAAGCGACGATATCATCGAGTTATACGAAACTTACAAAAATGCCATCCAAAACCTGGGTGACGGTATCATCGCCGAGCCTAAAAAACTGTACATCACATTTACGCAGAACAAGTTGATCGCAGATATTGTCATCCAAAAGAACAACCTGAAACTTTATATCAACTACAAAAACGGTAAACTGGACGACCCCAAAAAAATATCAGAGAAGGTTCACAACAAAAGTAAATGGGGCAGCGGATACTATGTTCTGGAAATCACCAATACCGATAACCTGGAATATATCATGAGCCTTGTAAAGCAGGCGCTGTAAAAATGGAAACCAGGCATGCATTCAGCCCTCCACCTTCCTTTTCAACATCATCAGCGTCGAATTCCAGTAAAAATTAAGGTGATGGTAAATCGTTTCGGTCGGGAAATTGGATAACTGCAATGACAGTGCGGTGTGCGCGCCCTCCTCCTTCAATTCGAACCGGACCACCGAATAATTCTCGGTTACATCAGGCAACCGGGAGACGGAGCTGAGGAAACTATAAGCCATCACCCGTTCCGGCACATATTCCAGCACAACGCCCCTGTTCTCGAAACGGACATGATGGAAACCCCTGATCACGAGCGGGGAGCCTACCTCCCAGCTGGTCGCCACTTCCAGCTGCAGTTCATCGCCTCCCATCCATTCCCGCATGGACCGTATGTCTGTAATGGCTGCCCACACTTTGCCTACCGGCGCTTCGATCGTGATATTTTTATCCAGTATCTGCATCATACCCTGAACTTAATTACTTTTTTCCAGACACGGCAACATTCGTTACATTCATAGCATGATTCCCGCTATCCGCAATCTCCCGCTGCTGAAAAGAATCCTCTGGGCCGATTTTGTCCTCGGCGGCGGTACGGCCATTATCGGCCTGTTGCTGTATTCCTTGCTGGAAGGTTTCCTGGGATTGCCCGTCAATATCATCATCTTCATCGCGGGCATTACGCTTGTTTACGCCCTGCTGGCGCTCGGCCTGGCCCTGCAAAAGCCCCCCCTGTCCCGCTGCTCAGGATACTGATTGCCGGCAACTGGCTGTGGACGGCCGTCAGCGTGGGGCTTTTAATTATTTACGCGCCCGGCGCTACCGTATTCGGGGTGATATTCCTCGTATTGCAGGTACTCGTTGTGGGAGGCCTGGCCTACCTGGAGGGGCGGCAGGTCAAATAAACTGTTTCTTCAGCTTTGCATAAAACTCTTTGATCACGCCGGCCTTGTCTTTTTTGATCTTCTTGCCCACTTCCCTGCGCGGGCAATTCGCATTGTATTTCGCTCCCCAATCCATGATCTCGATCACGATCGGCAACAGGTCTATTCCTTTCGGGGTAAGGCTGTAGATGTATTTCGATTTGTTCAGCGGCGAAACGCGTTTGACAAGGATGTTCTCCGCTTCCAGCACGCTGAGGCGGTTGGCAAGAATATTGGTGGCGATCTTCTCTTCCGACTCCAGGAATTCGCTGTAAGACAGCTTCCCCCGGAGCATAATGTCCCGGATGATCAGCAGCGACCACTTGTCTCCGAACACGTCCAGGGAACAACTGATGGGGCAATCCGATCTTGTTTTTTCCATATGATCTGCTTTAGAAAAAAAGTACTTGCATTTTGAAATAACTTACTAACTTAGTACTTGCAAAATGCAATTACAAAGATAATAGTTGTTTCACGTTAAATACAAATAAAATGGACAACACCGCTTCCACCAAACAACTGCTGGATACTTATTACAAGGGGTTTGCCCGCAAAGAAGGCTGGGAATCCGTGATTGCGGACGATTTTAAATTCAGGGGCGGCGACATGACAAATGTCAGCCCCATTGTCGGCAAACCGGCTTACCTTTCCGTCATTGAAAGGTTCTCCCGGGCGTTTACGGCCATGCGGGTGAAAGAGATGATCGTGGAGGGTGAAAACGCCTATGTAACCGGGAATTACGACTTCAGGTTCCCGGACGGCACCGCCGTCAACGGCGATGTGGCCGAAATCTGGAAAGCGAAAAACGGCAAGCTGGATTCGCTCACCATTTTCTTCGACACGCTGACTTTTGACAGGCATACGCCGAAGTAACCGCCGCTCCCGGCGCCGGAACCTGTTTACCACGGAATCTAACACCCACTATATGCATTCCATACAGGCTCTCAAAACAGTGGACCGGGACATCTATTCTTCCCTGGAAAACCCGAAAGGCGCGAGATACGACAACAAGGCGAAATATTACGAGCGCGTTGTCGGCACCAGATTATTCAACCGGCTTTTCTGGGGCACGCTGCCCAGCGACTACACCAACTTCGCGCGCAACGCCATCGTGGACACCAAGGGCAGCGTGCTCGACGTAGGCTGCGGCGGGCTGACACAAACCGCTTCGCTGTACAAAACCACCACCAATGAATGCGTGCTGGCAGACAGGTCGGTGGAGATGCTGAAAATTGCGCGCTCCCGGCTGATGGATAACGACGGGTCCATTCCTTCCAATATCCGGTTGCTGCAAACCGACGCCTTCCATCTCCCCTTCCCCCACAATACCTTCGACACCGTTTGCAGCTTCGGCACCATTCACCTCTTCGACAACAAGCAGGAATTCGTGGACGGGCTGTTGCGCGTATTAAAAAGCGGCGGCAAATTCTACTTCCTCTCCATGACCACCGAAAAGCTGATCGCCCGGCTCTTTATGGCGCAGCTGCGGCCCTTCAAAGAATTCGGGCAGCTGTTCTCCGCAGGGCAAACCTTATCGCTGTTCGACAGCGACCGGCTCGAAGTGAAGAGCTACATGAAAGGCAGCGTGATATTCATTTATGGACAAAAACTATAATCATACCATAACGGCATCGTGGCGGGCAAATACTGAATCAAAACGGTATTGATCCTGCCGGGCGCGGCGTGGGCATGTTTTATACGCTCCTGCATCCTGATGATGCTTCCCTGATCCGCATAAAAAAGGCCGTGAAAAATCACGGCCTTTGGATTTGATTCTACTATTCCTATCAATAAATAACCTTCAACTCCGAACGCCTGTTCTGGCGCTGTTGTTCCTCGGTGCAGGGTGTTCCGTCCTTGCAGGCGTTCACCAGGAACTGCTCGCCGAGGTTCATGTAGTATAATCTTTTTACGTCGATGCCTTTGCCGCCGAGATAATCGATCACGGCAAAACAACGCAGGGCCGACAGGTTGATGTTATAACCTTCCGAACCGCGGCTGTCCGCATACGACAGTACCATCAGTTTCCAGTCCGGGTGCTGTTTCAGTACGCCGGTCACGTAATCCAGCACTTTCTTCGATTCAGGCAGCAGCGTGGCGCTGTTGAAATCGTAAAGGAAACGCAGTTTTTCCAGCTCCCTGATCAGCTCCAGTTCTTCTGTGGTGGGTGTTCTCTTCTGCCCGGTGGTGCCGGTTGTGCCGGTAGTACCTGTTGTGCCTGTTGTGCCGGTAGTACCTGTTGTGCCCGGTTGGCCGGGTTTACCGCCGGCGAGATCAGGCTGTGTGATGCCTGTACCCGGTTGCCCGCCGGTTGTACCGCCATCGCCGGGGCGGCCGCCGGTGAAATAGGCGGCATCCGTGAAGTGGTATATGTCGTCGGAGCCCTGTCCGCCGGGGCGGTTGGACGAAAAGTAACCTTCGTAGCCGTTGGGTTTCAGTATGAGGCCCATATCGTCTGCGCCGGTATTGAAAGGCGCTTTGAGGTTCACCGGGGCACCCCAGTTATCCCTGCTGCCGGTTGCACGGAAAATATCGTAGCCGCCCATGCCTGGGTGGCCCTGGCTGGAAAAGTATAAGGCCCCCTCTTCGTTGATGGTGGGAAAAGTTTCCGCGGCTACTGTATTTAACCGGGCGCCACAGTTCACCGGCTTGCCCCAGGTACTGTCCGCCTGTTTTTCGCTGTACCAGATATCCGCCTGCCCAAACCCTCCGGGCCGGTCGGATACGAAGTACAGCACACCACCGTCGCCGCTTATCACGGGATGGCTGGTGGAAAACCCGTCTATATTCAGGCCGGGCAATATCGCGAGGGGCGACCAAACATTATCTTTCTTGACGGCATAATACAGCATCAGCCTGCGGCGGCCCTGGATGGGGCCTTTTCGCTGCTGCAGCTCCGGCCGCTGCTGCTCGTTCACCGTTACATACAGCGTGTCTTCCGCGCGGTTGAAGCACGAAGGGCCGATATGATAGCGGTATTTATCCAGTACCTTCGGCAGCATTTCTTCGAGGTACATGGTGGAATTACCCTGCGCGTACTGCTGGTACACGTAGGCTTTGTAATACGGCTGGAAAGTGCGTTTATCCGTAACCGGGTTGGCCTCCGCCCCATCGTTCAGCATCATTTTACGGTAACCGTTCGACACGAGCAGCAATCCTTTTTTCACCGCGCCGCTGATCCACTCCGAATACGGTGTGTTCAGTTCCTTGAGCACCCCCAGGTTATTGAGGGTCACTTTCTGTTGCCGCCAGGCTACCGCGCTGTCGCAGCCCCTGAGGGCGGCGGCTTTGAGGGCGAGGCTATCCGCCTGCACCGTATTGAAACGGGCATACTGCACTTTCGCGGAGTCGTACGCTTCGAGGTTGCGCAGTACTTCCCCGTAGGCGAAATACGCCGCGGCAGGGCAATCGGGCCGCTGCACCGCAGCCGCATACCAGTTGGCCGCTTCCCCGAAATAGCCGGTTTCGCGGCGGCAATGCGCCAGTTTCATCAGCAGCGCCATCGGCGCGCGGGAAGGCTTCCCTTTGATCACACGGCCATAGAGATTACCGGCGAGCGCGTATTCCTGCCTTGCATACGCTTCATCCGCAAGCCGGAGCTCCGATTTCTGTTCCTGGGCCATCAGCTGCATACTGCCCAGCGTCAGCAGGGCGCAGCCTATCAAACGTTTCATGTAAAATGAGTAAGGATGTATCAAGGTCAGGATGTTTTAAATTAAAAATAGCGCGGGTTGGCGGTGGAATATTTTTTGGAGGGGAACAGGAAACCCAGTGAAATCTCATGGGAACCGCCCTGGTAACCCGCCAGTTTGTTCACGTTCAGGTCGTAGGCATATCCCACGCGCAGCCGCTCGGAGGCATAAAACTCGGCCATGATGCTGGCCGCGTTGATGGCCCGCAGATCGTTGGCGAGGTTTTCTTTCGTCCAGATTCTGGCGTTGGTACGGTACGAACCGCCGATCCATATTCTCTCACCGATGAGCAGGAAGGCGTTCAAATCCACGGAAGTGGGGCCTTTGAAATCTTCCTTCACCATGATGGACGGTTTCAGCTGCAACACGTCGGACAGCTTCAGCATCGTGCCCGCCGTGAAATACACGTGCTGGGTTTTGCGGATGGTGGCGTAGTTGTTGCCTTTCCAGCTGTACCGCGTAGCGTCGGTATACAGCGCGAACAGGTCCATCACGGAAATGCCGGCGTAAAACTTCGACGTGTAATAGTATATCCCGAAACGCGCATCCGGTATCCAGTTGCTGGCTTTGCCGGTGGGAATGGCTTCGTCGTTATCGTCTATGTATTGCAGCGCCGCCCCGTCGATGGCGTACTGGGTAACGCCCGCGCCGATGCCGATGCAAAGCCGGCGGGTGTCTTCATCGTCGAGGGGAATGCGGTAAGCGTAAGAACCGTACAGCGACAGTGCTTCCTGCGGCCCGAGGCGGTCGGACATGATCTGCAGCCCCACGCCTACTTTGTTGTCGCGGGCATTGGTGAGGCCGTCTATCGACACGCCGCCGGTGCGTGGCGCGCCGGGGAAACCTGCCCACTGATGCCGGTAGATGGCATTCATGTACCAGCTCTCCTTATACCCTGCATAAGCGGGGTTTACACTGAGTCCGTTAAAAACATACTGGCTGAACTGCACGTTCTGCTGTGCTTTGCCAGGTATCACTGCTGCGGCGAGCAGCAGGAGGGTCATGTAAATCGTACGTTTGCGCTGCATAATGTACTTTGTTTTGCGGACCGACCCGGCGCCGCCCTCTTCGGGCAGCGCCGGCGATCGCGCCAGTTTGTTATCTCAATATTTCCACCCAGCCTTTGTGAACGCTGTTGCCTTCCGGTCGTCTCACTTCCAGGATATAGTAATAAGTGCCTTCGTTCAGTCCTGAACCGTTCCAGTCGTTCCGGTAATCTTTGCTCTGATATACCATGCCGCCCCAGCGGTTGTAGATGAAGATTTTCGATCCCGGGTATTTTTCCAGTCCCTGGATGATGAACCTTTCGTTCTTGCCATCGCCGTTGGGGGTGATCACGTTGATGAAATTGAGGTCTTTCACTTCCACCGGCACGCTGGTAGACGGTACGCCTGCCTGCGGCGAAGGATGCGGCTCGTTGGGATTGTCCGGACTGGCCGGGATGGTGGGCTGGTCGCCCTGCCCGTTGCCGTTGTTGACCATCGCGGTGTTGGTAATGGCCGTGATGCCGTTGAGCTGGGTCGCTACCGTTACGGTGAAGCTGACAGTGCCTGTAGCGCCTACCGGTATGGCAGGGATGCTCCACGAAAGGTCTCCGCCGTTCCGCACGCCGCCGTTATCGATGCTCACGAACTCGGTGCCGGTGGGTATCACGTCTTTCACCGCTACGTTGGTCACCGGCACATTGCCGAGGTTCCGTACGTGCATGGTGTAAGTGATGCGGCTGCCGCTGCGTACGGTGCCGTTCGCCCCTGCCGGCGTGTAAGCCGCGCTCTTCCAGTTCACCGTTCTCGGGCCGCCGCCATCTACCGGTACGCTGGTAGCGGGTTTGGTCGGGTCGGGGTTCGGGAGCGGGTTACCCGGGTTGTTCGGGTCCTCCGGCACGGTGGGTTTCATACCGCCGCCGCCGTCTGTCTGCGCCGTGTTCACGATGTTGGTGATGCCGGTCAGGTCGCTGGCTACCACCGCGGTGAAGCTTACGCTCTGGGTGGCGCCGATGGCCAGTTCAGCAATCGTCCAGCTCAGGTTGCGGTTCGTATGTACGCCGCCGTTGGCGATGCTCACGAAGTTGGTACCGGCCGGTACGGCGTCGGCCACTTTCACGTTGGTCAGTTTCACGTTGCCGTTGTTGCGTACATGGATGGTGTACACGATCTGGTCGCCGGGGCGAACCGCGCCGCCTGTACCGGTGCCGGTGTAGCGTACGCTCTTCCAGCTGATGGAACCGTCGCCGCCGTTATCCACCGGTATGTTGGTAGACGGAGCGCCCGGAACCGGGTTCGGATGCGGGTTGCCCGGGTTGTTCGGGTCTTCCGGCACGGTGGGCTTCATACCGCCGCCGCTGCCGTCGTCGACCTGCGCCGTGTTGGTGATGTTGCTCGCGCCGGTGAGGTCGCTGGCCACCCTTACGGTGAAGCTGCGGGTGGCGGTGGCGCCTGCGGCGATGTCGGTGATCGTCCAGGTGAGGCGGCGGCCGGCCGGTGCGATGTTATCCTGCGCACTCACGAAAGTGGTGAACAGCGGCACGTCGTCTGCAACGGTTACCTGTTCGAGTTTCACATTACCCGTGTTGCGCACGTGAATGGTATAGATGATCTGGTCGCCTGCTTTCACCGCGCCGTTCGCGCCGGTGCCGGTGTAGCGCACGCTCTTCCAGGTCACGGATCCTTTGAAGTCATTGTCTGCGATGCTCACGGTGGCCTGGTGGCCCGGTGCGGCGGCCGGCTGGAAGCTGCCCAGCGTGGCGGTGCTGCCGTTCACCAGTGTAAGCACCACGGTTCTGCTGCCGTCTACCAGGATGTCGTCGATCACGCTCAGCGGCACTTTCACGTCGGATGCGCCTGCGGGGATGACAACGGTAGTGCCCGTGGCCTGGTAGTCTGTACCTGCGATGGCGGTCCCACTCACGGCATACCTTACGGTAATGTCTTCAGTAGCGGTAATGCCCGCAGGCAGGCTGATGGTATACTCGCCGTTCACGGGGCCGGTTTCGTGCGCGTTGGCGACGGTGGCCCTGATCTGCAGCGTCATGTTGGCAGTGGTGTTGTCGTTATCGGCAATCAGCACGGTGGCATTGGAAGATGCGCCTGGTGCGAAGCCTGCGGCTGCGCCGTTGACGGTGGCCATGCCGTTGGTCAGCGTCAGTATCACGCTGCGGCTGCCGTCGATGATCATGTTATCGATCACGTCTACCGGTACGGTCACCGCGTTGCTGTTAGCCGGGAGCACTACGGTGCCGCTCAGCTGCACATAATCCCTGGTGACTGCACTGGCGTCTGCGCCGGGTTTGGCCGTACCGCCGATGGTGTAATTCACCGTTACGGGCACTGCTGCCGTTACGCCGGCGGGCAGGCTGATGGTGAAGGCCCCGTCTTTCGCGGGTTCTGCTGCATCCGGGATGGAAGCGGTAACGTTCAGCACCTGGTTGAGCGCGGTGGCATCGTCGTCTGCGATCGTTACCGTGGCGATGTTGGCAGCGCCTGCGGTGAACGTGCCTGCTGCGGATGCGGAAGCGGCCGGGTCGATGGTGAGCGTTACGGTTTCATTGCCTTCGATGATCCGGTCGTCTTTCACGGTTACAGGAGCCAGTACGCGGCTGCTGCCGGCGGGCAATGTGATGGCGGTGCCCATGTTATCGTAGTCCGTACCTGTGAGAGCGGTACCGCCTGTTGCGAACACCACGTTGATGTCGTGCGCAGTGGTATAACGCGTGCCCGGTACGGCTTCCGGCAGCCTGATCTCGAAGCGGCCGCTGGTAGCGGGTTCTGCTGCATCGTTCACCCTTATCACTTCCAGCGTGCGGGCTGCAACGGTGTTATCGTTGTCCGCGACGTTGATGGAAGCGGTATGGCCGGTGGTGGCAGGCGGGAAATACACATCAACGTTCATGCTGTTCTTCCCGTTACCGCCGAGCAACTGCAGGGTCAGGTTTTCGGTGCCTTCGATGATATAATCGTCGGTTACTGTCACGTCTACATCCACCCCGTTGGCTCCTGCGGGTATCACTACGCTGCCGATCTGGTAATCCACGCCTGCGGTGGCGGAGCCGGACAGGTTATACATCACGGTGATGTCATTGGCCGCGGTGGCGCCTGCGGGCAGGCTTACCCTGAAGCGGCCGTTGGTGGCAGGTTCTGCCGCGTCGGTCACCGCCGTAACGGTTACCGGGTTATCTGCCGGTGCGTTCACGTCTACGATGTTCACCGTAGCGGATGCGCTGGCCGGGTCGATGGTGAACGGTACGGATGAAGTGGCTGCGGTGAGCGTCATCACGGCGCCTTCCGGTCCTTCAATGATGCCGTCGTTGTATGCTTCCACGTCTACCCATATTTCATTCGCACCTGCGGGGATGACAACGGTGTTGCCGCCGATCACGCCCGTGCCCTGCATCAGCTGGTAGTCGGTAGTGGTGTTGCGGATGGCCGCACCGCTCATGTTGAAGGTAACGGTGATGTCGGCCGCGCTGGTGAACCCTGCGGGCAGGCCGAGCCTGTATCGGCCGCGGGCTGCGCCTTCGATGGCGTCAGACACTTTGGTCAGCAATACCACACGGGCATTGGCGCCGGCATCGTCGTCCGCGATATTCACGGTGGCGGTATTGGCCGCAGCCGCTGCGTAGTTGAATAAACCGTCGCTGCCGTTGTTGACGTGCAGTATCACGGTTTCAGCGGCTTCGATGATCTGATCGTCAAGCACGTTCACCGGTACGGTCACGCTGCGCTGGTAAGCCGGGATGGTCACCGGTACGGTGATGGCGGTGTAGTCCGCACCCGGTGTAGCGGTGCCGGTATTGTCTATCGTGAAGTTCACGGTAACCGGGCGGGCCGAGGTGACGCCTGCGGGCAGGCTGATCACGAATGTGCCGCCGGTGGCCGGTTCTGCCGCGTCCTGTTGTTTGGTAACGCTCAGCTGCAGGTTGGCCGTGGTGTTGTCGTTGTCTGCAATGCTCACCGTGGCGGGGGTGCCTGCCTGGGTGAGGTTGTATGCGGTACCGCCCACGTTCACCGCACCGTTGCCGATGGTCATGATCACAGTGCGGGTACCGTCGATGATGGTATTATCCACAACAGTCACCGGAACCGTTACGCTGTTGGCGTTAGCCGGGATGGTCACCGTGCCGCTGAGCGCAGTGTAATCCTGCGTGGTGGCGGCGGTACCGCTGATGGTGTAGTGCACGGTCACAGGTGCTGCAATGGTCACCCCTGCAGGCAGGCTGATGGTGAACTCGCCGTGCACCGGCCCGGTTTCAGCGGCGTTCGCAGCCGTAGCCGTGGCGGCCAGTTGCAGGTTGGCCGGGGTGAGGTCGTCGTCCCCGATCGTAACGGTTGCCGCACTGCCTGCCGGTGTGTACACGTCACCGCCGGTAGCGGTGGAGTTAGACAGGGTGAGCACTACGGTTTCGTTGCCTTCGAGGATCTGATCGTCCTTCACCGGCACCGTTACCTGTACGGCGCTGCTGCCGGCCGGCAATACGATGCCGGTACCGATGGCGTCGTAGTCGGCCGCTGAAGTGGCGGTACCCGCGGCGGCAAACACCACATTGATATTTTCGGCTACGGTGTAGCGCGTACCCGGTACGGCTTCCGGCAGCCTGATCTCGAAGCGGCCGTTGGTGCCGGGCTCTGCGCCGTCCGCTACTTTCACTGCTTCGAGCGTGCGGTTGGCGGCGGTGTTATCGTTGTCTGTAATATTGATCGTAGCGGTATGGTTGGCGGTATGCGCAGGGAACAGCAGGTTGTTGCCGCTGATGTCCTGGCCGTTACCACCCAGTATACGCATGATCACTGTTTCGGTGCTTTCAATGATGTAATCGTCTTTCACCGTTACCG
The DNA here is from genome assembly GCF_003813775.1 of Chitinophaga lutea. Taxonomy (NCBI): domain Bacteria; kingdom Pseudomonadati; phylum Bacteroidota; class Chitinophagia; order Chitinophagales; family Chitinophagaceae; genus Chitinophaga; species Chitinophaga lutea. The sequence continues at coordinate 1,278,681 of NZ_RPDH01000002.1, forward strand.
CCACGTCTGCGCCATTCGCGCCGGCCGGGATGGTTACCGTGCCGGTGGTGTAATCCGCACCGGTGGTGGCGATACCGCTCAGCGCATAAGACACGGTAATGTCTCTGGCTGCGGTGGTGCCTGCCGGCAGGCTTACGCGGAACTGGCCGTTGGTGGCAGGTTCTGCTGCGTTGGTCACGTTCGTGATGCTGAGGGCAGCGCTGGTTGCGGCGTTTACATCCACGATGTTCACGGTGGCGGCAGACTGTGCCGGGTCGATGGTGAAGGGCAATGCGGAAGTAACGTTGGTGAGTGTTACCACAGCCTGTTCCTGACCTTCGATAATACCGTCGTCGGTGGCATCCACATTGATCAGTATTTCGTTCGCACCGGCCGGGATGGTTACCGTAGTGCCGCTGATCACAGCGCCGCCGGGCACTGCCGCCAGCTGGTAGTCGGTGGCGCGCACCCCGGTGCCGCTTACCGCGAAGGTCACGTTGATGTCCTGCGACGAGGTGATGCCAGGCTGCAGGGCGATACGGTACTGGCCTTTCGCGCCGCCTTCCACCGCGTCGGATACTTTGCTGATCCGTACTACGCTGGTGCCGGCCGTGAGGTCGTTGTCCGCAATGTTCACCGTGGCCTGCGCCACATCGGCGGTGAAGTTGACCGTCGTAACGCCGTCCGCTTCGAGGCCTGCGCCGCCGGTGATGTTCATCACCACGGTTTCAGCCAGTTCTATGATCTGGTCGTCCAATACATTCACGGGCACCGTTACACCCGGTCTGCCGGCGGGGATCACTACCGTGCCGGTGATGGCCTGGTAATCCGTGCCTGCCGCCGCGGTGCTGGTGGCGTCGATATTGTATTGAACGGTGATGTCGTTGGTGGCGGTGTAGCCGTCGGGCAGTTTCACGAAGAAGGAACCTGCATTGCCCGGCTCTGAACCGTCTGCCGTTTTAATGATGCTCAGTTTAAGGTTGGCGGCGGTGTTGTCGTTGTCAGCAATGGTCACCGTGCCGGCGTTGGCGGGCGCCGCCGCAGGGGCGAACACACCCAGGCCGGATGTTCCACCGGTTACGGTAGCTATCACGGTGCGGCTGCCGTCGATGATCATGTTGTCGATCACGTTCACGGGAACGGTTACCCGTTTGTCGCCTGCTTTCAGGATAACGGTGCGCTGCATGGGCTGGTAATCCACGCCTTCCGTACCGGTCCCGCTGAGGGTGAAGGTGATTTCCACATCTTCGGCGGCGGTGATGTTGGCGTCGGCAAAACTGAAGGTGATTTCACCATGTACCGGCCCTGCTTCAGCAGCGTTGGGGATGGTGGCTTCCGCCTTCAATACGCGGAACTGCGCATCGTTGTCGTTGTCTGCGATGTTCACGGTCGCTGCCGCGGGTACGCCGATGGGTACGGCGGCATTGCCCATGGCCGTGATGCTGGCGGATTGCAGGGTGAGCTGCACGTTTTCCATCGCTTCAATGATATAATCGTCCGTTACCGCTACGGTTACGGTTACCTCGCCGCTGCCGGCAGGGATGCGTACCGTATTGCCCGTGATGGCGGTACCGCCGGCGTCAGTCAGCGCATAATCCGTATTACGGAGGGCGGTGCCGGTGATGTTATAGGTCACGTCTATATCGGCGGTGGTGGTTTGGCCATTGGCCAGGCGGATGGTGAACGAGCCGTTGGTGGCCGGTTCTGCCGCGTTGGCATTAGCAGGCACCACTTCTATCCTGGCGTTGCCAAGGTCGTCGTCTGCGATATTCACCTGTGCGGTGGAAGCAGCGGCATTCACGCCTACAGACCCAACAGTCGGCGTTGTACCGCCGGTGAGGGTGAGGATGGCCGTGCGCGTACCGTCGATGATGCTGTTGTCTTTCACATCAATGGGAACGGTAACCGAAGGCGCGCCTGCGGGAATCACCACGCTGCCGGAGAGTGTTTCGTAAGCCGTACCGTTCACGGCGGTGCCGCTCATGGTGTAGGTAACGGTGATGGGCTCGGTGGCGATGGTGCCGGCCGGCAGGCTGATGGTAAACAGCCCGTCGATAGCCGGTTCGCTCGCATTGGCCACGGTAGCGGCTACAGAGAGCTGCGTAAGGGCGGCATCATCATCGGCAATGTTCACCTGGCCGGTAGCTGCACCGGCATTCACGCCAATGCTGCCTACCGTGGCGGTGGTGCCGCCGGTGAGGGTGAGTACCACGGTGCGGGTACCGTCGATGATGGTGTTATTGATCACTCCTACCGCTACCTGCACAGACGGGTTCCCTGCCGTGATAACGGCGGTGCCTGTCAGCGTCACGTAGTCTGTACCGTTGGCTGCGGTACCGGCGATGGTGTATGCCACGGTAACATCTTCCTTCGAGGTCATACCGGCCGGCAGGCTGATGGTGAAGGCGCCGTTGGTAGACGGTTCACTGGCACTGGCCTGGGTAGCGGCGATCGACAGGGATGCTTTGGCGGCATCATCGTCGGCAATCTGAACAGTGGCATCCTGCGCAGCAGCGTCCACCCCAATGGCCACGACCTGTCCGTTTATCGTGGCTTCCCCTCCGGTGATGGAGATGTCGACCGTCCGGTTGCCGTCGATGATATTATTATCTATCACAGTTACCGGGATCACCTGGCTGGACGAGCCGGCCGGGATGGTCACAGTACCGGTTAACTGGATGTAGTCTTTGTCTGTCGCGGTCGCATCTGCGCCGGGCGCAGCGGAGCCGGCGATGGTGTACCGTACGGTGATGGGCTGCACAGCGGTTACGCCGGCGGGCAGGCTCACGGTGAACTCGCCGTTGGTGGCAGGTTCGGTGGCATTGGCCTGGCTGGCGGTCACGCGCAGTTTCATATTGGCCGCATCATCGTCGTGAATGGTCAACGTAGCCTGGTTGCCGGGCGCAACGGATGTAAAGGCGCCCAGGGTGCTGCCCGCAGGCAGGTCGATGCCGGAGATCGTCATCACCACGCTCCTGTCGCCGTCGATCAGCTGGTTGTTGATGGGCGTTATGTTCACATTGGCCCCTGACTGACCGGCCGGGATGGTGACCGTCAGCGGAATCGTCGTGTAGTCGGTACCGTTTACGGCCACGCTGCCGGTGAGCGACAGGTGTACGGTGAGGTCCTCAGCCACGGTGATGCTGTTCGGCAGGCTGATGGTGAACTGGCCGTTCACGGGCACGGCGCCTTCCTGCGCATCGGGCAGGGTAGCCGTGATGGTGAGGGTGCGGTTGGCGGCGGTGCCGTCGTCGTCGTGAATGGTGAGGGTGGCATTCAGCGGGCTCACAGAGAAGGTGCCGCCGTAAGGATTACCGCCCGTTACCGTTACGGCGCCGGCGGTTATCACCACACTGCGGTCGCCGTCGATGATGCTGTTGTCTACCGGCACGATGTTCACGTCCGCGAACGACTGGCCGGCCGGGATGGTGACAGTGAAGGTGCTGATGGATTGATAATCCGTACCATTCACCGCTTTACCGGCGAGTGAATAAGTGACGTTCAGATCGCGGGTAGCGGTTACGCCGTTGGGCAGGCTGAGCCTGAACACGCCGTTCACCGGTGCGGGGCCTTCCTGTGCGTCGGGCTCCTGCGCCGTCAGCGCCAGTACGAAGTTGGCCGCTACATTGTCGTTGTCCGCGATATTGAAGGTGGCGGTATTTTCAGTGGCATGCGCCGTGAAGGTAGCCACCGGTGCGCTGATCACGCCGTTGTTGATGGTTACGGTCACACTGCGGCTGCCGTCGATCACGGTATTGTCGATCACGTTCACGGGCACATCCACATACCCTGCACCGGCCGGAATAATGGCCTGGCCGCTCAGCTGCACATAGTCGCGGGTAGTAGCGGAAGCGTCCGCACCCGGCACGGCTGTGCCGGATATGATATAGTTAATCGTTACAGGTTCGTTGGTAAGCACGAGGTCTGCGCCACCCACGGTACCCGGCAGTTTGAAGCGGAATACGCCGTTCACGGGGCCGGTTTCGTTACCGTCGGCGCCGATCTTCAGCACGCTCACTACGCGGTTCTCCGGCTTGTTGTCGTCGTCCGCCACGGTCATGTTCGCAGATGCGGTCGTGCCCGGTACGAAGGCCCCTACTACTGCGGATGTACCGCCGGTTACGCGGAGCACCACACTTTCGTTGCCTTCAATGGCGTAATCATTGATGATAACCACCGGCACATCCACATGCGTCTGGCCGGCTGTGATCACGGCAGTGCCCGTATTGGTGCCCTGGGTATAACCCGCGATGGTGAGATCGGTACCGTATGTAGCAGTACCGGCATCCAGCACGTAAGTCACGGTGACGTCTCCTGCCGCGGTGAGACCGGTGGGCAGGCTGATGCGGAAGATACCGTCGTTGGTACCACCGCCCGGCTCGGCCGCCTGGCGTTGCACGGCTGCGGTCAGTTCCTTGTTGGCGTCGTCATCGTCCGCAATGTTGAGCGACACGTCGAGCGTGTTGTTCACGGTAAACACTACTGTGCCGGCCGTTGCGCTTTGCAGGCGGATGATCACGTTTTCGACACCTTCGATGATCTGATCATTGATGACAGGTACGGCGATGTCCGCAAACCCGCTGTTCTCCGGTATCACCACAGTACCGCTCAGGGCAGTGTAGTCCACACCGGCAAATGCGGTGCTGCCGGATTGTACCGTGTACGTTACGGTGAGAGCTCTGCCGGCTCTCAGGCCGCCGCCCAACTGTACGCGGAACGCGCCCGGGGTGGCCGGTTCACTGGCGTTCGCCTGGTTCGTGGCTGCTACGGTGAGGGTATAACCCGGATCGTCCTGGATAAATACCGTGCGTTGCGCAGCACCCTGAATGGTCAGGTTCTGCGTGCCGGCAGGCAGTACAGCGGTGGCGCCGTCGAGGCGGATGAAGAGGGACTCCTCTCCTTCCACCAGGTCGTCTGTCACAGCCCTGATGGGCAGATCCACCTGTGTCTGGCCGGCCGGTATCTGTATGGTGCCTGCGCCGGTGGCAGGGTTGTAAGTGCCGGTGAGTGCGCCGAAGTCGACAGCATAGTCGGAAGGCAGCGCCGTTCCGGTGCCGAGCACGGTGAAGGACACGGTCACATTGTTACCGGCTGTCGCAACCGGGTTTACGAGGCCGAAGCGCACGTAGCCGTTCGTGCCGTTTTCCTGTGCATTGCCGGAGCCGATCGCGCTGATCTGGGCGTTGGCCTCACTGTCTGTAATATCCAGTGTGGCTGCGTTGCCCGGGGCGGTGGCTGCGGTGAAATTATAGCTGGTGCCGCCGTAAGTGCCGGTAGCGGCAACGGGCGCCAGCGTCAGCGTTACGGTTTCGGTTCCTTCGAGCACGTTATCGTCCTGCACGGCTGCAGTTACGATGGTGCTGCCCTGGTTGGCAGGGAGCGTGAACGTGGTGCCGATATTGCTGTAGTCGGTGCCTTCGGTGGCGGTACCGCCAATGGTGAAGTTGATGCTCAGCGGGATGGATGAAGTATATCGCTGACCGGCCGCGTATTCGGGCAGACGGAGCTCAAAGAGGCCGTTGGTGCCAGGTTCCGCGCCGTCGCTCACGCGTACTGCTTCCAGTACACGGTTGGCCGCATTCGTTACGTCTTCATCTTCGATATTAATGGTGATCTCGTCGTTGGCGGCATCGGCAGGCACGTAAATGGTGCTTGCGCCGTTGATGCGGTTACCGCCCAACAAGGTGATATGAATGGTTTCGGTGGCTTCCAGGATGTAATCGTTGAACACGGGGATGTATGTATCCACCTGGCTCTGGCCGGCAGGGATGGTTACGGTACCGATGATCTGATAGTCGTTCCCCTGTGCCGCGGTACCACCGATGGTGATGGATACTTCCGTCGGTTCCAGGAAGGTGTTGCCGGAAGCGACGCGCACGCGGAAGCGGCCGTGATCGGCCACTACAGTGCCCGGTTCGCGGCCGTCCTGTAATTTTTCGATGATCAGCACGTTGCTCGGGTCGGCGGAGTTCACGTCGAGCACGTTCACGGTAGCGTCTGCAGGGCTGAGCGTAAACGGCGCACCGGCACCATTTACGGCGTTGGAGAGGTTGAGCTTCACGATCTCCGTAGGCTCTACCACACCGTCGTTCACCGCGGCTACTTCAATGATCACAGACGTCTGGCCGGCCGGGATGGTGATGGTTTTCGTTACTTTATTCAGGTGCGGTGCATTTACGAATTCATAGTCCAGACCCGCGCCGGTACCTTCCACAGCGGTGCTGCCCGTGAGCGCATAAGTCACGGTGATCGGCGTGGAGCTGGTAACGCCCGGGGGCAGGGAAATCTCGAACTGGCCGAGCGCGCCGCCTTCCACCGCGTCGGATACGCGGGTGAGCAGCAGCACGTTGGAGTTGGCGGTATAATCTTCGTCGGTAATGTTCACCGTGGCCGTGTTGTCCGGCGCGGTGGCGGCGGTATAATTGTATACACCGTCGTTGCCGGCATTCACATCCACTTTCACGGTACGGGTACCGTCGATCACGTAGTTGTTGATCACATTCACGTATACACGCACACCGTTATCACCGGCTTTGATCACAGCCGTGCCGGAAAGCGCGGCGAAGTCGTTGCCGGGTGTGGCGGTAGAACCTGCACCGTCGAACGTATAGGTGACGTTGATATCACGGGCTGCAGTTACGCTGGCAGGCAGGCTGATGGTGAAATAACCGTGGGTAGACGGTTCTGCTGCGTGCTGCGTAGCGGCGATGGCCAGCACCTGTTTGGCGGCGGTGTTATCGTCGTCGGCAATGGTCACTGCTGCGGGTGTGGAAACGGCCGTCAGCGGCAGGCCGGTGGCGGTTGCGCCGCTCAGCGCCATGGTGGCGGTTTCGTCTCCTTCTATGATCTGGTCGTCCAGTACACGCAGCGTAACCTGTATGCTGGTCTGGCCGGCAGGAATGGTAATGGTGGTACCGCCGATCACGGTGTTGGTGGCATCGCGGAGCTCATAATCAGTGCCGCGCACTGCCACGCCGTTCACCCCGAAGGTAACGGTGATATCCGTTGCGGCGGTAGTGCTGCCGGGCAGGCTGATGGTATAGCTGCCGTCGTGCGTGGCCGGTACGGTACCGGGCTCGGCGGCGGCATTATCGGTAGCCGTGATGGTCACCTGTGTTTTAGCCGGGTCGATGCGCTCATCGTCGAAGATGGTGAGCGTGGTGGTCCGTTGCGCCGGATCGAGCGGGTGTGCCGGGTACAGGCCGCCGTTACCATCTCCCAGGTCTATCACGATGGTTTCGTCGGTTTCGATCACGTTGTCGTTGATGACATCGATCTCGAATTCCGCCTCACGCTGACCACTGGGTATGGTAACGGTGCCTGTTGCCGGGTAGGTGTAGTCGGCGCCGTTCGCGGCTGTGCCGGCGGCGTTGATGGTATAATTGATAACAATGTTCTCTGAAGAGCGCACCCCTGCAGGCAGGCTCACTTTGTAAGCGGCTTTCTGCGGCAGGCCCAGGCCCGGTGCATTCTCATAACCGTCCCGCACTTTGGTGATGGTCAGGTAACGGGCTTCCACCGGGTTGTTGTCTTCGATCGTCACGGTAGCGGATGCCGGGGCAGCGTTCGTGAAAGTGAAGCTGGTGGATACCGCTGCGGTCTGGTTGAGGATAACGGTTTCGTTCGCTTCCAGCAGGTCGTCCGTCTGTACGGTCACCTCCAGGGTCACGCTGTTCTGACCGGCGGGGATCACGATGGTACCGGTATTCGTACCGGCGGTGTAACCCGCCAGCTGGTAATCGGTGCCGTAGGCCGCTGTTCCCGCACCGAGGTTGAAGCTCACGGTAATGTCTTCCGCGCTGGTGTACCCGGTGGGCAGGCTGAAAGTATACTGGCCGTGCACCGGACCGTCTTCCTTGGCCGGATTGACGGTAGCGGTTACCGCCACTACGTTATTGGCGGGTGTATTGTCGTTGTCCGCAATGTTCACCGTCGCTTCAAATTCAGTGGTATGCAGGCTGTACGCGGAAGCGCCGCTGGCAGCCGTGAGCGTCATTTTCACGGTTTCAGACAGCTCGATCACCTTGTCGTCGATCACGGCCACATTTACGTCCACGCCGTTGCTACCGGCAGGGATGATGGCGGTACCGGTAAGGGTACCTGCATTCAGGCCGGTGATCGTGTAATCATTTACGTTAGCAGCCGTGCCGCTGATCTGGTATTGTACGGTGATGTTTTCCGAGGCAGCCAATGTTCCCGGGAGTTTGATTCGGTACTGGCCGTTCACGGGGCCGGTTTCGTTGCCGTCGGTGTTTTTCAGCACGCTGATAACGCCGGTGGCGGAAGTGATACCACCGAAAGTGGAGAAGCTCTGGATATTACCGAACTCCACGTATTTCACGCCGTTCACTTCGCCGTTGGCGTCGGGTGAAATTTCGGTCATGTTGTTGAGGCCGGTTTCAGTGAGATCAGCGATTACAGCGTTCACATTACCGGCATGTTTGAACCATTTCCAGGTCTGCGGGGCGGTTACGCCACGGTCGTTGGCGAGGAAATTCTCGGCCGCCGTTTTCTCTGCGTCGTTCCAGAAGAAACGCACTTTCACGCCGCCGTTCACAGTGAGCGGGGTGCCGGTGTAAGAGATCTGCAGCATGCGGCGCATGAGCTGGGTACCGTAATCGGTGCCACCTGCTTTACCCAGCTGGGTATTCATGTCCCTGTTCACGGCAATGTATGCGGTGAAGTCTGCCGGGTTCACGGTATTTCCGTTCGGGTCGATGGCAGCGATGTATTTATCCTGGTCTGCGGGATCCCTGAAGTAGAGCATGCCGTCGGCATCGAGACACGTACCGGTCGGAGTGGCATCAGCGCCATCCGGTACCAGTAACGCCTGCGGCGATACCAGGTTGCGGGTTACGAGCGTGAACACGGCGCCGTTGGTGAGGCCGCTCACGTTGTCGAACCGTACTTTGTCCACATCCAGCTCGGTAGCGGGGATGAGGATATAATTGGCCGGTGACAGGCCGGCAAAGTTGCCGGAGCCGGTTTTGTCGACCAGCAGGGCGTAATGCTCCAGCGCAGTACCCGTGCGGGTGATGCCGGTGAGGTCGAATTCGAGGTCTACAGGCTGTACCGCGTTATCGAAATTGGACAGCTGCACTTTCCATTCGCGGGTGATGCGTTCCCTGATACAACCGGGCAGGTCTGCGTTGTTGGCAGTTACCGCGCCCGCGTTGGCGGACCACATCATATAGCTCTTATCCGCGGGGAAAGAATTGGTATTGGTAATATTATCCACCGCAATGTTACCGAGGCCCACCGTGAGGATGGAGCCGGCGTTGATGCTGCGGGATTGTTTCTGCACGAGTGCGGTAGCATCATCGCGACCGATACCGGCGATGTTCGTTTTATAAATGCCGTTAACGGCGGCGTCCCACACTTTGGTAGTACCGTCTGTGGCGAGATAGTCCTGCGGTGTGGTCTGGTCGATGGTGATACCGTATTTGATGCCGAGGTAGGACTCTACCTGTCGGGTCTGCGTCGGGTTGAGGAGTGATTTGTAAACGATCACTTCCGGTATTTTACCGTTGAACACACGGGCGTCGAATGATGCTCCGCCCGCGGTGCGGCCCCCTACTTCGAAAAGCGAAGTGGCCGATGTGGGACAGGTAGTGGCCGTGAGCTCTGTTCTGCCGTTGATTGAAATGGTGCCGCCAAGCGGGTTGCCCACCGTGGTATATACGCCACGGGTCAACCTGGGCACGGTATTCGACGACGTCGCTACACCGCCGAAACAGCCGCTGCCATCCAGCGAGTATGAGGTCCCGTTGGCATTCAGGCCAACACCGGCAGCACCTGTTCCACCATCCACCGTCCAGTTGGCAAGCCCGGAGAAGATACCGGCGAAACCACCGGCCAGCGGGCCTTCCACCACGTTGGTAGAGAATATGGACACGGTGCTCGCATCCCAGTCGATATTGGTATTTCCTTTGAGGGATTTGGTCGTTGCTCCGCTGAAGTCGATAGCGGGGTTGAAGTTCATCGCGCCCGGTACTTTCAGGATGCCGGACGAAGCCACAATCGGGTCGGTGTGCGTCAGGCTTGCCGCGCGCAGTTCAGTGGTCACGATGCCGCTGCCGCTCTGGTCGTTCCATTGTTCCACCTGGTTAGCGCCATCCGCCTGCACCCCGGCGTCGGCTTTCACCCAGAGGGAGCTGCCGATCACACCGCCGGGTGCGGCTACGAATGCCGCAAACGTGAAATATTGTCCGTCGTTGAGTGTAGTGGTCACTGCGTAATAGTCCTGTCCGTTCAGGGTGATCTCTGAAACAGGATGGGCCTGCGGCGCGCCGAATGTGTTGCTGTTGTCCACGAGCAGGTGCAGGCCGGTGATGTTACCCACCACCGCGCTTTTCGGCACCGCTATCTGCACATCGTTCACGGTACCGGTTTTCTGGGCCCTCCACACACGCTGCATGCGGTAGTTCATGGAAGGATTGCCGACAATAGGCGTATTGAAGGCCGTGCTGGCGTTGTCGTCGCCCCAAACCAGGTAAGTCCGGTCGGCGGCGAAGGCATTGCTATTGGAAAGATTCGTTTCGGCCAGCGTGTTGAGGCCTATAGCCACCTGCAGACCAGCATTAACGCTGCGTGATTGTTTCTGATCGAGGCCTTCCACATCGTCGCGGCCGATACCCGCAATATTGTTTTTGTATGTCGCGTTGGCGGCGGCATCCCATACTTTGGTGGTGCCGTCGGTAGCGAGGTAATCGGTAGCACCGCTGTTCAGGGTGATACCGTATTTCAGTGCCAGGTATGTATTCACCCGCTGTTGCTCCGTGGGGTTCAGCGGAGCGGTATAGATGATCAGCTCACCGAAGCGGGCCTGCGAGGCCGCACCCAGGTTGAAGGTGGAATTGATTCCGGTATAGGTGGCGGTAAAGTTGCCGGTAGCAACACTGGTACCGTTCCTGCTGAGCACCTGCCTGTTCGACGGCAATGCTATATTGCTGGTGGCCGACCAAAGCAGGGTCTGGTTATCGATACCGCCCGGAGGCGTGTAGGTGATCCGGTTAGCGACCCTTGGCGCATCCCAGTAAACGATGTTGTCGCTATAGGTGGCGTGCAGGGCGAAAGCCGAACTGCCGCCGCCGCTTGTCGCTTCACCGAAAATATGGCTGGCCTTCACTGCACCCTGGTTGCCGACAAAGAATACGCCGGCCCCCGAATAGGTACCGTTCTTCAGGATAGAAGCGCCGGTGAGTGCGTTAGTGGCCACACCCGGGAATTTCACAACCGGGTTGTAGTTGATGTTTTCTGCCGCATTGTTGACATACGAGGGTTGGTCACCCACTACCGACTGACTCATGTTGTTCAGTTCGTTGGTATAGTCGGTCCAGGTGTCGATTTTTTCACCATCAGTAGTGACGGATGTGCCCTCATCTCCGCGCAGCCACAGGGTGGTCCCTCCTACGCCACCCGGTACTTTTATGGACGATGCGAAGCTGAAGTATTGCCCGTTGGTCAGGTCTACCGTGGCGGCATAATGCTTCAAATTGTTGAGGGTAATTTCGCTCACCGGCAGGAACTGGTCCGTTCCATCAAAGACGGCATCGTTACTCACCACGAGGTATGTTGCTTTGGCATTGGGCAGCGCATTGAAGGGCACCGCAATCTGAACCGCGCCAACGGTACCGGTTTCCTGCGCTTTCCAAACCCGCGTCATGCGGTAGTTCACAGCGGGGTTGCCGGCGATGGGGGTTTTAAACAGACTGCTGGCGCCATCGTCGCCCCATACCATATATGTTTTATCCGCGCCGAAAGCATTGGCGTTCGCCGTGTTCGTTTCAGCCAGTTCGCCCAGGCCAATGGCCAGTTGAACGCCGGTGTTCACACTACGGCTTTGTTTCTGCACCAGGTCTTCCGCATCGTCGCGGCCGATACCTGCGATGTTATTCTTATAGGTCGCGTCTGTCGTCCAAACCGTGGTGGTACCATCGGTGGCGACATAGTTGGTAGCGCCGTTGTTCAGCGTAATACCATATTTAATAGCGAGGTAACTATTTACCCGTTGTTGCTGCGCGGCGGTTAACGGCCCTGCATATACAATCAGTTCCCCCATGCGGCCGTTATAGAATACGCCGGCGTTCCCGCCCAGCTGGAAGGGATAGTTGCCGCCCGCTACCGGATTCGTGTTATTGCCTGTCAGCACACTTGCACCGTTTCTGAAAATGGCCTGCCGTGCGGCTGCAAGGGTAATGTCGCTGGTAGTGGTCCAGAGCAGGGTCTGACCATTAACGCCACCGCTGGAATAGGTAATACGGTTGGCGTAAGGTGCGTCCCAGTACACATTATTATCTGACCAGGTGGCATGCAGCGTAAACTGCGTAGGCAGCGCATTGCTGGCGCCGGGCTCCGTAAATACCACCGTTGAATTGGCGGTAGCCTGGTTGCTCACCAGGAAAGCCGCCGCACCATTATAAGTGGCGTTTTTCAGGAAGGAAGCCCCTGTCATGATATTGGCCGAGCCATTGAATTTCACAACCGGGTTAAAGTTGAGGTTGTTGGCGGCATTATTTAAATACAATGGTTTGCCGGCCGCAGTTGCCTGCGATACCGCGTTGCCGTTGGGGCTGTAATCGTTCCAGGTGCCTATCAGATCATTGTCCGCAGATGCGGAAGTACCGAGGTCCGCGCGCAGCCACATCAGGTTGCCGCTGTTCACACCGCCGGGGTATTTCGCCGGTGCGCCGAAAGTGAAGTAAATACCGTCCGGCAGCAGGCTGCTGTTCAGCGTGATGGACTTGTCCGCGTTCAGCGGCAATTCCTGGTCGATTGTTGCAAATGTCGGATCGGCGCTGATGAGCATGTACACCGCAGTACCCACTGCACCAGCTTTTAAGGTAACAGGCTGATCGGCCCAATTGGTTTTATCCACCTGCCAAACTCTGGCCATGCGGCGTGTCAGGTTCGCGCCATTCACGTTGACGCCGTAGGAAGTAGCGGATAAGCCATTGTCGGCGAATACGAAGAATGATTTATCGTTGGTGATGGTGTTGCTGTTCTGTTCGTTGGTGATGGCGATGGTGTTGCCCAATGAGATGGTTACAAAGCCGGTATCTGCGCTCAGGGACTGTTTCGTATTGAGTGCGGTCTCATCGTCGCGGCCGATGCCGGTGATGCGGTTTTTGTAGGTCGGGCCGGCCGTCCAATACGTGCTGCCGTCGGAAGCGAGGTAATTGGTAGGCGTGGTCTGATCCAATGTAAGACCGTATTTCAGGGCGAGATAAGATGATACCTGCTGGCGCTCCACATCGGTCAGTACACGGTTGTAGGCAATCACTTCCGCCATATCGCCCATCCAGTACAAGCCGCGTGCGGCAGTGGTCCTTGAACCGATCGATACAAGATTGGTCGTTGCAGGATTCAGCGTAACAGTACCCTGTACCTCCAGTTTGTTATTGCCATATATCCTGACGCCATTGGTCAAATTGGTTTGTGAAACGCCGAAAATATAGGGCCTGTTCTCCACGGCAACAGTGGTAGAGGTCACGGCCTGTACCGCCGCTGCGTTTTCAAGGTACTGCATCTGGCCGGGAGACAGTATCCGGAACTCCATGCCCTGGTTACCAGCCACCGCACCGGAGCCGATCAATTCACGGGGAGCAGTAAAGTTCGTTCCCCTCGCTACCGCCAGGATAGTGGCGTTGGCGGGGTCGATCCGGGTGGTATTGATGTCGAGGAAATCGTCCGTACCATCAAACTTAAATGCATAGTTGAAGTTGATGCCGCGCGCATCCGTGATGGTCTGGCTGGCCGTTACCGCCTGGCTGGCATCATTGCCCAGCCCGCTGTAATCGTACCACTCGGCAGCGCCGGAAGCCATATCATCGGCGCGGAGCCAGAAGGTGATATTGTCCTTCACACTGTTCGGGCCACGTACGTAACGTGCGAAGGTGAAGTAAGAACCGTTCGCCATTTCGCTGCTGCTCAGGGTCACGGTGCCATCGGCGTTGAGCTGTTTCCATACCGGCGTACCAGTGGTGAAGTTGGCGCTGTTGTGCAGCAGGAGATAAACATCGTCGTTCCCGTTATTCAGTTTCAGGGTGATGTTGGCATCGGCCCATCCGGCGGATTTTTCCACCTTGAAAATGCGGCTCATGTGCGATGCCATGCCGGCGCCGCCTACGATGGCGGTGCGGTACACGGCAGCGCCGTTGTTATCTGCGAATGTGAAGAATGAAAGATCGTTTGCGATACTATTGGTGTTCGCCGCGTTGTCTGCCTGCACGGTGCTGCCCATCGCAATGGTCACAATCGAACCGGCGTTCACGGAGCGGGACTGTTTCTGGTGTAACTCGGACGCGTCATCGCGGCCGATGCCGGTGATGCGCACGTTATAACCGGTGTTGGAAGCGGCCGTCCACATGAGGGTAGTGCCGTCGCTGCCTACGTAGTTGGTGGGCGTAGCCTGGTTGAGGGTCACGCCGTATTTGAGTGCGAGATATGAATTGATACGCTGGATTTCCGCAGCGGTAGGCGCTTTGGAATAGATCACCACCTCTCCGAGGTGCATGCCCGTTCCGTCACCATTATCCACCACGTCGCCCACGTTGTACACGCCTGTGGCCGCACCGATGGAACCCGGGGTTTGGGCTGTACCGGCCAGACCGTTGAGGTAACCGGTACCGGTACCGGCATTCCCCACGAAAGCGGCGATATGCGGTTTATTGGTGGAAGCGTTCCCTGCGGTGAGGCCCGCTGTGGCTCCGACAAGCTGGTATCCGCCGCCGGCAATGGCAGTTGAATATTCCACGCGGCCCTGGTTGCCGGTTTCTCCGATCACGAAAATGTCGGTAGCATTGGTGTTATTCAGCGGCTCGAGTGCGAAGAACATGGCGAAGCTGGTGCTGTTGGCCATTTTCAGATCGGTACCGTTGAAAGCGTCTTTCGTCATGTCGGTGAACTTCAGCGCGGGGTTGAAGTTCAGGGTACCGGAAAGGTATTCGATGGTGCCGGCTACGCCGCTGGTGTGATTGTCCTGCCCGGAGAAGTCTCTCCACGCCGTGGCGTTACCACCGGCTGCGGTGACGTCTTTATCGGAACGGAGCCAGAGTTTCACCCCGTTGGCTACAGCGCCGGGGCCCCTGAGGTTCTCGCCGAAAGAGAAATAAGCGCCGTCGGCCAGCAGGCTGCTGTTGATGGTCACCTGGCCGGCTGCGTTCAGCGGATAGATGGCATCTCCTGCGCCGAATACATTGTCGGCGCTGAGGATCAGGAGCGTTTTGTCGTCGCCGCCCTCGAACTGCAGGGTTACATCGGTGTCGGCCCAGTTGGTTTTATCCACTTTAAACGCTCTCGGCATACGCATGGTGATGCCGGCGATGCCGGTTACGCGCGTGGTATAAGTTGTAGCGCCGTTGTTGTCGCCGAATGCGAGGAACGACAGGTCGTTGGCGATATTATTGGTGTTGGTGAGGTTGGAGGTGGCAATGGTATTACCCAGTGCAATCGACACCAGCGCGCCGGTGAGTTGCGAGCGGCTTTGTTTCTGGTGCAGGGTACCGTTATCGTCGCGGCCAAGACCGGTGATGCGTTGTACGAAGCCGGTGTTGTCGGCGGCCGTCCACATGTTGGTCGTACCGTTGCTGGCCACGTAATCCACGGCCGCACCAACGTTGTTGGTAAGCGTGAGGCCATACTTCAGTGCCAGGTAGCTGTTTACGCGAGTTCGTTCCGCAGCGGTGATCCTCCTGTTGTAAAGGATCACTTCCGCGATGCCCCCGTTAAATATGGAGTTGTGGCCAGCCCCGATCGCACTGTTGAGCCCTGCCCCACGGTTAAAGGATACGGGATAGGTAGTAGCCAGGTGTGCCTCCCGACCGTCGAAATTCACTGCCCAGCTGGATGGTGCGCTCCAGTTATTCATAATGTGAGGCAACTGCATGTTCACCGTTCCGAAGGAGTAATTCCTGCGGGCATTGGTACCGAAGTGGGTGTATTGCTGGCCGTTACTATAATGATAATGCGTTGCGGTAAGGGTCGATGCATCTCCACCGAATTCGTACGGGAACGTAGGCGTGGTAGCAGTGGCCGGCAGGTTGGAATATTGTATCGAGAATATCTCACCCTGCGTGTAAGCTTCGGTAAACCGCGCCACACTATAATAGTTATTACCATCGAACCTGATCGCCGGATTAAAGTTGATGGCGGACTGCAGTAAAGGCAGTGCCGGCGTGAGGGCCGGCAGCCACAGCCTGCCTATGGGCGACTGGTCTACCCACTGCCGGGCATCGTTACCGATCGCGGTAACGCCCTGGTCAGCCTTCGTCCATGCTTCCAGGCCTGTGCCTACCCCACCGGGGAAACGCTGCAGGCGGCCGTAGGAGAAGAACGCGCCGTCGGGTATGTCGCTGCCCTTAATGGTAGCCGCGCCGCTGGTGCTGAGGCGCACTTCTTTGGTCACCGTGCTGAAATCGGCTACGGTGCTGATGAGCAGGTAGTTGTTTTCACCACCGCCCTCCAGCAGCAGGGTAATATCCTGCGTATTGTCCCAGCCGGCGTTTTTCTGCACGCGCCATACGCGGGCCATGCGGCTGGTAGACGTTACGCCCCCTGCGCTGATGGCCTGGTTGAAAATCGGGTTGCGGCCGTTATCGCTGAAGAAGAAAAATGCCTTGTCGTTGGTCACCACGTTCGCGTTCAGGCGGTTGGCCGTCATAACGGAAGTGCCCAGTGCGATGGTGATCAACGCGGTGTCCTGGCTGGCAGACTGCTTCTGGTGGAGCCAGGAAACGTCATCCTTGCCAAGAGCCGTGATGCGCCTTCCATAACCGGTATTGGCGGCTTTGTCGAAAATAATGGATCCGTCGCTGGCCAGGTAGTTGGTGGTATCGAGCGTGATGCCGTATTTAATGGCGAGGTAGCTTTCGATTTTGAGGCGGTCCACATCGGTGAGCGCGGAGATATCATTATATACGATCACTTCGGGGATGCGGCCTGCGAAATAATCGGAGCCGTGCCACACACCAATGTTGGACGCGTAATTTCCGCCGTTGCCGGTAAAGTTATAGGCGCCGGGCTGATTTTTCACCGTGTTGTGGTCCCGGAACACGCTCATGTTGGTAGTGGTTTTGGTAAAGCTCCACGCATGGGCCTGCCCGAGGTTACCGCCCCATGGCGCGTTGTAGACGCGGAAACCATACGGCGCGTCCCAGAGCACGGATGTGGTGGTCCAGGTGGGCGCCGCGCCAACGTAGTAGCCGTTGGTCGTGTACTGGTTAAACAGCGCCCCTGGCTTCACTACGGTGGAAACGGACACGCCGAATACCGCAATCCTGTTCATGTTGCCGTTGCCCAGTACGGAAGAGCCCGGGTCTACGGCGTTGGCTTTACCGAAGTATTGCGCTGAGCCGGAGAAAGTAGCCGTGGGGTTGAAGTTCACACCGTTGACACTGTCTACACCCGCTGCGCCTACCCTCGGAAGGTTTTTGGCGTTACCGGAAATATCGTTCCACTGCCCTGCGGTCAATCCCTGATCGCCCCGGTACCACGCGGCGATGCCCGCATTCACACCTGCGGGCCCCATTATGTTGATGGATTTCGGGTCACTGAACTCGGAAGTACCTTTGGCGGAGGTGATGGTCGCAGACCAGAATGCACCGGGGCCACCACCGTAGGTGACGCTGCGGACGGCGGTACCGGCCGCTACGCCTGTGTATGTGGCTACCAGCTGGCGGCCGCTGTAGGGTGAAGTGCCCGCCTCATTCGCATAAAGCTGGACCGTATAGGTGCTGCCTGCCGCATCCGTGGCAATCACCGGAACGGTGATACCCACATTATAATTACCGCCGCCGGCAGAAACGGAAGAAACCACCACGGGGCGGTTTACTCCTTTATAGTTACCATTGGCCGCGGCACCTATTGAAATGCCGCCGCCGGTATTATTATATATACTGTTGTCCGTAATGACGGTGCCCTGGGAGTTTTCATTGGTATTGAAATAAACACCCGAGCCACCGTTCCCATAAATTTTGTTGTTCCCCGTGATGCTCACATTTCTCGCGGCATTGGTGCCGGCATGCAACCAGACGCCATAGCTGGCGTTGTTCCTGATAGTATTCCCGGTCATCTCGATCTGCTGGGTGGCATGCGTCATGGTGATCACGACGCCGGCACGTGCGCTCGTTTCAAAAAGGTTATCTGTGAGTTTAACGTTCGTTCTGGCAAAGGTGCCGTAAAACTCAACGGCATCGCTGCCTGCCGTACCGCCGGCGCCGCTGACCGACGAATTTTTCAGCTCCAGGGTACTGACTTGCCCGGTGAAGTTGAAGCCTTCCCCTACATTGGTAATCTTGACGCCATCTATCACGGTATTGGAAATTCCTCCTGCCCAAATCATCCCCCCATTGAGCGCGTTCGATACTTTTATGTTCTTGAAGTTGCCATTCGTTACCAGGCCGTCAAAATAAATGGCGTGGTTCACTTTATCCAGCGGGTCGCCGCCAACGAGCACATCGTCCATCACCAGGCCAGTCACCGCGTTGACAAGACGAATGCCGAATGCAGCGCCATTATGTGCCAGGTTGGCATTGGTAAATTCCGAGGCCGTGATGGTGACGTTTTCAGCGATGGCGGTAAGGCGGAGACAGTAATAACCACCCTGTATAACCTTTGTATTATGGATCGTGAGGTTTTTAACCGTACCATTAAAATCAATCCCGAAGTCCGCTTCAGGATTGCCGGCTACCGCCGGTGCAGCCACATTAAAATAGCTGTTCAGAATTTTTATATTCTCTACGGCCATTGCCGCACGGAATGCGTATTCCGTACCGTTAGTCCAGTATTCGAAATGTACGTTGTCGAATGTTGCATTCTTCATGGTGCCCTGCATGAGGATCCCGTAAGCCAGGGCTTCCATTTGTACATCCTTGATAAGCGCGGTATCCAGTGAAGCCGAGCCGAAGAATTGCATAAACATCGACCCCGTAGCCGCGCCGCTGGAGTTGCGCCCGACGATTTTGATGTTTTCCATCGTCAACGAAGCATGCCTGCCGGCGGCAAACGCAAATGCGCGGCCATTAGTGGATCCTCCTGCAATTTCCATCCCCGTTTCCGAAACGATGTTCCGGATCGTCAGGCGGCGGGAAGCCCCGTTTACCAATACCACGTTATTCAGTAAATCAGCCGCCGTACCCGCGGTACTGACTTTCAGCCCTTCGATGGTCACGTCTTCCGTGTTGGCGCCGATGACCACCGGCGTTCCCCGGGTATTGAGCAGCTCGAAGTTCTTCACCGTAACAGCATTGGAGTTGATGGTGAAGAAAAACAGGGCCGCCCCGTTGTTGGCGTTGATGATCACCTTGTTCTGCCCGTCGATGGTGAGCCGCGATGCCGTAATGGCCGGCAGCGTGGTGGCCAGGTTGATCGTACCATGCACGTTAAACACGATACTATGCGGGCCTGCCCCGGCCGCGTTCACGTCGAGGATTGCCTGCCTGAGCGACCCCGACCCGGCATCGTTGGTATTGGTAACCGGGAACTGGGCGGCCTGGGCATAAGCGGCCGGCAACAAACAAATCATGACGAACAAAAACCTGGAAAACGCGCGAAGACGCAACCGGGAAAGGCTTGTAAAATTCCTCATAGGGTACTGGTTATGAAAACGGTATATGGTTAAAAGGGGTTACGGGTCCCTTTTTTAGGCTCTTTGGTGTTATGCAACCGCTAAATTAGGTGAAGGCGGGGCGGTGACTTATAGAATTAGTACGTCCTCTGTGTAGTATAAGTTCGACATTTGTCAAAAAAAGGAAATAAGGGGCAGGGGTTTTCAAAAAAGACTAATTTTGTACTGTCCCGTACCGAGATCCTGTGAAGAGGGGCCCAATACCAACAACTATGAAAAACATCCTGATAGCGGATGATCATACCATCGTCCGTTTAGGCGTTGCACACATTATCTCCACCCTGCCGGTGCCTGCCAAGTGCATTGAGGCCGAAACCTTCGACCGCGTCATCGCTTTGCTCGACATTCATATCTTCGACGTGCTGATACTGGATATCAACATCCCGGGCGGCAACAACCTGCAGATGATCGATGCGGTGAAGCTCCGCCAGCCGCAAATAAAAATCCTGATCTTTTCGGGGTACGACGAACAGCTGTTCGCAATTAACTATATGCAGGCGGGGGCAGACGGTTACCTGATGAAGTACACGCCGGAAGACGAAATCCGCCACGCCATCCTGACGGTGATGAACCGGGAAAAATATATGAGCGCCAATACGCGCCAGCAGATGCTCGATATGCTGGGCTCGCAGCGGGAACAGGTGGTGAATCCCCTCTCCTCTCTGTCTGCCCGCGAAGTGGAAGTCATGAATCTGATGACGAAAGGGGTGCCCATGGCTACGATCGCTAAAATGCTGCATTTGCAGATCACCACCGTCAGCACTTACAAAACGCGCATCTTCGAAAAACTCGGCATCACCAACATCGTGGAACTGCTGGAAAAAGTAAAAATGTACAGCGCCGTCGTTTAATCCAGCTGCAGCAATATCTCCATACTTGTTCCCAGCGCTCCGTTGGCATGCACGTATAACTTCCCGTTAATCTGCTGTAACAGCTCCACTACAATCACCAGCCCGATCCCGTTCTGCGTCACCGGCAGCCTATTGTCCGCCACCAGGGCCTGACAGCGGTTGATCCATTCCCTTATTTCAGGGCGCATGCCGATGCCGGTGTCTGTTATCCGGATGGATACCGTTCCATTTTCTTCGTAAGAAGCCGCCAGGTGCACGGAACCTTCGACGGTATATTTCACGGCATTGTCGAGCAGGTTATTGACCACGATGGAGAGCAGCTGCCGGTTCACGGGCACCTGCAGCCCCCGGATGGCGTTGTTCTCGATCCGCACCGAGCGTATTTCCGCGATGGGCCGGAAAATGCCGGCCTTTTCCTCGAGGAGGTCGTGCAGGTCCACGTATTCGCGGAACGAGTGATTGCGCACCGCTCCCATTTTCATATACTGGATGAGGTTATCCACCATGTTGTACATGCGGTAGAGCGCGTCGCCCATGGCCACCGATTTTTTGTCCGTGGGATTCCCCGTTTTCGACAACAGCATGAGGTATTTCATGGGGGTTTTGATATCGTGCGTAATGGCGGTGATCAGACGCTGCTGCATCACGCCCTGCTGGCGCAGCTGCTGCTCCGATTCCTGTAGCGACAGCAATGTATTTTCGAGCTCGGCCGTGCGTTCAGACACGTGCCGGCTGAGCTGGCGGTTTTTGCGGCGCATGTGGCGTATGCGGAGCTGCGTATAGATGTATATCAACAGCCCGAGTATGCAACCGGCCATTATCATAGCCGGCAGCGTTTCGAACCAGGCGGCTTCCACGATCAGGGTGATTCTTTTTTCGGAATAGTTATTCACGCCGAACCCGTTTATTTTACGGATGCGGAGAGTGTAGGTGCCCGAGTGAAGCCTCGAAAATGCGATGGTCCCATTGTTTTCCACCGGCAGCCACACTTCATCCTCTTTTTCATCGAGTGTATAAAGCAACTTCAGGTTATAAGGGTCTCCGTAATAAGGCGTACTCAGCTGCAGCCCCAGGCGAACGAAATTGTTGGGCAGCCGGATGGTATCGCCGGTTTGCAGGAGCTGTGTATCCAGTTCCGCCTGCCCTGCAATCAAAGGCCCATCCGGAAGCTCCGCCCTGATTTGCGCCGGCCGGAAACGCAGCAGGCCGTCGAGCGAAGGCAAAGAGATATCCCCATTCTGCAATTGCAGGGCACAGGGCTGGCATCCGCCGTTAAATTCATTGGTCAGCATGCCATTGGACTTGCTGTAATAGTGATAATACACATACCGTTGCTCACCATCGGCATAAGCCAGCATATCTTTCCTGGCGGCCTGAAACAGGCCTTTATTTGTCGTTATCCAGTAAAACCCGCGATCGTCGGGCGTGATGCAATGCGCTGTTTTTAGGTACCCCAGCCTGTCTGCCGGCATCTGCACTACCCTGCCTTTCCGGTAAAGAAAAATACCTTCATCATAAGTGGTGATCCACACCTCTCCGCGCCGCGGGATCAGCAGGCTGCGGATGTATCGCTGGCCAAAGCCGGGCACGGAATCGATCCGCAAAGGAGACAACTGCACGCGGTAAAGCCCTTTGCCAGTCCCTACCCACAGCACATCCGGCGACTCGTGCAGCATGTAACTGGCGTCTTTCACCTTGTTGGAAAACAGTAACGGTACGGGTGAAACATCGTTCAGATTCAGGAAATACAATCCGCCCTTCCACGTACCCACCCACAAGCGGTCTTTCACACCAAGATAAAGCTGCGTCACCGCATCATCTCCAAACGAACGTTGCCACAGAATCTTTGTAAGGGAGGCATTGAACTTGTAAATCGTATTCTGATGTTTGTACCAGAAGTTGCCAGCTCTGTCCCGCTCCATACTGTACCGGTTTCCCTTCGGGATATTCTGCAGCAGCGGCACACGGGAGGCGTTGCCTGCGCTGTCGAACGCGATGCCCTGCGCGGTTATAATTCCATTGTCGCCGAACGGGGCCTGTGCATAGAAAACATTATCCTGGTCAACCGGTGAAACCAGCGGGTGGAATTGTTTTTTTGTGAGCACATACAGTCCCCGGGAACGGCTGCCGAAGAAAATGCGCTCATGCTCCGCATCATAAAATACGGAGACAATATCGTTCTTCCTCCTGCTGAACCCCGTTACCAGCAGCTTTGAATGCAACGTGCCATCCTGCCCTGCGGTGATGTAATAACATTTATCGTCCTGGTAGATGAACAACTGTTCGGCCACATAGTTCCAGTAGAGTTGTTTCGCGTCCAGCGGTTTTGCGGGAATGTCTCCGGAGAGTGTAATGGTTTCCGGGGTATTGTGGCGGAATAAAAGGAGCCTGCCGTCTTTATGCACGGTATAGAGCCTGCTGCCTATGGTGAAAAAATCCCACGGGCTGTCTGTTTTCCAGGCAAAGCGGTATTTTTCTTTTCCCTTTTCAGCGAAACTGACCGAATCCTTTCCGACGAGGAAATACGCATGTGCGGATGTGGGCAACAGGTAATAGTCATACTTCACGATTCCCGCATACAGATTGGGCAAGCCGGTAGCAGGGAAAGTGCCGGTGACACCATGCTGCACGAGGTATTCATAATCGCTGCACCCCGGTGGCCGGGGAGCGACGGGCCGTACATCCGCCCCGCCATTGCTGATGCTGAACAGCAACCCATTCAGGTTGACCGCCAGCAAGGATTTACGGCCATTGCCGGGAAAAATATAAACGATACGGGTATTGGTGTGGGTCGTAAAACGCCCTCCGTCGAACCGGACGAGGCCGTTTTCGGTAGCCAGCCAGAGAAAACCTTCCCTGTCGGGAACAATAAATTTTACGCTGTTCTGTGGCAGGCCATTTTCATCTGTATAGTGGACAAGATGATACGAATGAGGTTCCGGTTCCTGAGCCAGGACCGCCATAGGAAATAACAGCAGCAAAAGGATAGGGCGCAGTTCCGTTAGCATGCTCGATCGTACACTTAGGGTAATATCTATATAGAAGGCTGTATTAAAGCTATGGTTTTTCGAACATTCATATTCTATAATACGGTCGCATATAGCAGATAATTAACGCATCATCACGCAAATATATAAACGCTTATTCGGATTCCTAAGCTTTTTTTTCAACAGCCGTACCTATACGAAAAGAAAGGCCGCCCATACAGAGCGGCCTCGTTGCCGGGTTTCCGTTCAGGGAAAATATCATTTCGCCGCTTCCCGTATTGCTTTGAACAGTGCTTTGAAGGTATCGGCGTTGTCTTTCGTGTTAGGGCGGTACTCCCCTTTCCCATAATATGCGCGGATAAATTCGGCGGAATTCACCCACATGGTTTCAAACACGCCGCGCATGCGTGAAGCCAGGGGCACCGCCCAGTCCGCACGGGTCCCGTCTTTCCGGGTCATGAGCACCTGCTGCAATTGCGCGAGCGCCACATCGGTTTTGGCGCATGCGCTGGGCAGCACATTGAACCCTTTTATCGCAAAATATCCCGGTGTGGGCGGCGCGCTTTCATATTTCCAGTCGGTGATGACGATGTCTTTCGGAATGCGGTCGATGGCGCGGTGGGTGTCGTTCATGCTGGCCTGCCAGCCCAGCAGGTTGGTGGTTTTCCCGTCGATGAGGCGGTCGCTCCACATCCACATCTCCACGTTTTTCTCCCGGAGGTGGGCGTGCAGGCGGTTCACGTATTCGGCGAATATTTCCGACCGGTCGCCTCCCTGGCAGCGCGGGCATTTATCGTAGCCGATGATCCATACTTCGTCGAGGCCCACGTGCAGGGCGTCCGCTTCGCATACCGCCACCAGTTCGTCCATAATGGGGAACAGCACCTTCAGCAGGTCAGGGTGGCGGGGACAGATGCTTTTGCTGTAGAACTCGAACATTCCGGCATCCTTCCAGGGTACGGGCGGGTTGAAGTCGGGCGACTCGTCAAACTGGGGATAGTGTTTCAGCAGGGGGCCCATTTCCGTTTGCTCCGACTGGTGCGCCATGAGGTTCATGGTGGGAATGAGCCGGATTTTCGCATCCCTGCAGGCCCGCACGATCTGTTTCATCTCCGCTTCCGACAGGGCGTTTTTCTCCGCCAGTTCGGGATGGGATTTGAACTGGTACATGTATTCGATGCGGATGGCCAGGGTATTGACGCCTTCTTTGACGAGAGCGGTGCGGATAAAATCACAGAACATGGGCACGTCCTGTTTGGCGGGCACGCTCAGCAGCAGCCCCCGCACGGGTAATTCGTTCCATTTGAAGGCGGGCGCGGCCTGCGCGCCTGCCTTCCCTGCGGCGGATATGCCAATGCATACCGCCAGCAGGTGTTGCAGTAGTCTTCGTTTCATCTTTTATTCAGCGATTACTTTTCTGATGCGGTTGTTTTTACGGTCGGAAACATACACAAGGCCGTCTTTTGCGACTGCCACACCTGTCGGCGCATTGAACAGGGCGGCGGAGCCGGTGCCGTCTTTAAAACCGGCCGTACTGCCGCCGGTGTAGGTGCTCACTTTCCAGGTGCCCGCTTCCACGAAGCGGATGCACTGGTTGGAGTTGACGGGCGAACCGTCCCAGGTGCCGTTGCCGGCGATGAACAGGTTGTCGTTCCTATCGATGGCGATGCCCCAGGGGAAGTCGAACTTAGCGGCCGTAGCGGCGCCGTTGACGAGGCCTGTCTGGCCTGCCTGGCCGATGGTTACGCCCGGTGCCCAGGTGCCGGCTTTGAACTCGCTGATCACGGAGGAGCCGTTCTGCACCACAAAAAGGTTCCCCTTGCTGTCTACCGCCACATCGGAAGGATAATCGAGCCCGGTGATGATTTTGGTGCTGTTGCCGTCCGCCGTTACTTCGTATATGCTGCCGGGTTTCTTGGCGTCGGCGAAGTAAATCTTCCCGTTCCGCTTGTCGATGCCAAGACCCCATGCCTCGAACCAGCCGATCAGCGTGGTGGTACCGTCCGGCGTGATTTTGCGGATGGTCCATGCGGCGGGGTCGGAGGTAATGATGTTGCCCTGCGCATCCACCGCCACATCGATGGGCACGAAAAACTCCGCTTCCGTGCCTTTGCCTTCCTTGTATCCCCAGTTGCCGTTGCCGGCCAGGGTGGTCACCACGCCACCAGGCGTGATCTTTCGGATACGCCTGTTCTCCCCTTCCGCTACGTATACGTTCCCGGCATCGTCCACATCCAGCCCGCAACGGTTGCCGATGTTAAACACGGCATCGGTCCCCTTACCGTCCGAATACCCGGCGCTGCCGTTGCCGGCCAGCGTGGTGGCGGTATAGGAAGGCTGGTACTGGAAGGCGTCTTTGCTCTTGCCTTTATTGCCGTTGATGCTCACTTCGATGGGACCTGTACCGGCTTTGGTGGGGATCACAATGAGGATGCGGTCTTCCACCACTCCTTCCACGATCGCTTTCACACCGTTCACGGTTACGGTGACCCCATTCGTGTCTGTACTGAAATTGGTGCCGTACAGGAGCACTTCGGTGCCTGCGCCCCCAGCGGCCGGGGTGAATTTGTCGATCACCACCGGTGCGGACGGATTGTGCGCAAAACCCTTGTCTTTGTTACAGCCGGCCGAAACCATGGCGGTAGCGGCGGCCAGCAGGATGTATATGAATTTTTTCATTGCCTGTTTTTTAATTGAAGGAAGATTACCATCCCGGCGTTTGTTTGAATTCCGGGTTGCGGGCGCTCACTTTGTCGATTTCGCTTTGCGGAACGGGCAGCCAGTAATTGCGCGCCGCGCTGAACACCCGTTTTTCGATCACGGGATAAGTGTATGTCACGTTGCCGGAACCGGTAACGGTGACGCCGTGCACTTCGCGGTTGTCGATGGTTTCGGCGATTTTCCAGCGGCGTACGTCCCAGAAACGGTGATCTTCCAGCGCCAGTTCGATCCTTCTTTCCCGCCGTATTTTCTCCCGCACGGCGTCTTTGCTGCCGCCGCCGTAATCCGGCATGCCCGCACGGGCACGCACGGCGTTGATGGCGTTGTACACGGCCGCACCGGGACCACGGGCCTCGTTTTCGGCTTCCGCATAGTTGAGATACAGTTCCGCCGTGCGCATCAGTACCCATTTCCGGTCGGTGGCGCCGGTGCCCGCGAAGAGGTTCACGGATTCCAGCTGGTATTTGCGCGGCCAGTAGTTGGTGCTGATCTGCCCCGAACGCGGCGCATCCGCCCCGTTGGGATCGAGCAGGCGGCCTTTCCACATAGCGCCGGGATACAGGATAGTAGCGGCAAAGCGCGGGTCGCGGCCATCATACGGGCGCTGCGGGTTGTAGCCCGATGCGGGATCGGTGATGGGCAGGCCGGTATTCTTCATCTCATAATCGTCCACCAGCTCCTGTAAGGGATTGATATTACCGTAGCCATTGGCGCCGCGTGGATTCATTTCGCGGTCGATGCCGCCGTCGCCGAAGGCGCCCGGGGAGGGACGGCTCCAGATCACTTCGCGGTTGAAATACTGGATGAAGATTTCGCCGTAGTTGCCATGGAGGGTATACCCGGTGTTGAGCGCAGTGTCGAGCGCGGCGCGGCAGGCTTCCGCCGCCACCGTCCAGCGGCTCTGATCGTTGGCCGGGTTAAAGAGGGGGCTGGCGTTGTAGAGCAGCACCCTTCCCTTCAGCGCCAGCGCGATCATTTTCGACGCGCGCCCCCAGTTGTTGGGGCGGGATGTATAATTCACCGGCAGCAGGGTTTCCGCTTCGGCGAGGTCTTTAAGGATAACGGCGATCACCTCCTGGATAGGCGCACGTTTGTAATAAATCGCGTCCGGCTCGTCGAAGGGGTTCTGCACTTCCGACAAAATGGGCAGTTCGCCCCAGCGGATCACGAGGTTAAAATAATAGTACGCGCGCAACAGCAGCACCTCCCCTCGCAGCCGGCTCCGGCGTTCGGGGTAGTTCGGATCTACGGGCACTTTATCGTAATTGGCGAGGAAAAGGTTGCAGGAACGGATTTTCCCGAAGTACTCCGCCCACTGGTCCTGCATCGGGAAATTCGCCGGGCTCATGGAGCCGGTGTTGAAGTTCCCCGCATCGGGATAAGAGGCCGAGTTGTCGCCCGCCTGGTTGGTTTCGTCCGTAGCGCTGCTCAAAGCCCAGGCAGAGCGGGGCTTGTAAATATTAGGCAGGCTCTGGTAGATGACGTTCACGAACTTCTCCGCGTTCTCGATGTTCCTGAACACCTCTTCTTCGGTGATCAGGTCGCTCGGCTTGCGGTCGAGGTAGTTTTTGCTGCAGGCGGCGAGGAGCGGCAGCAGCAGCCACAACAGGTGCACAGTTTTCATCCTTGTTATTTTCATTGACGGTGGTTTAGAGGTTAATGGTGATACCCGCGTTATACACGCGCATGATCGGATAAGGCTGCCAGCCCCAGCGGTCGCCGGCGTTGGATTCCGGGTCGATGCCCAGTTCGCGCACATTGTCCCAGCTCACGAGGTTCATCCCGTTCAGGTAGATACGGGCGTTTTTGATCTTCACCCGGTTGGTCCAGTGCCGCGGCAGGCGGTACCCGATCTCGAGGTTTTTCAGTTTCAGGTAATCCGTTTTGCGGATCCAGTAGCTCGAGTTCATGTAGTTGTTCGCCATGTTGCTCTCGGACAGGTGCAGCGCCGGAAAAGTGGCGGTGGCAGCCGTTTCGGGCGTCCAGCGGCCTTCGTGTATCGGGCGGTAGCTTTCGCGGTAGTTGAACACGAGCTGCGCGGAATAGATCTGCCGGCCGCCGAGTGCGCCCTGGAACAGCGCGCTGATGTCGAAGCCCTTGTAATCGAGCCCGAAGGTGGCGCCGAAATAGCTGGTGGGCACATTGAGCATCGGCAGCATTACCCGGTCGGCATCGTTGATGATGTTGTTGCCGTCGATGTCGCGGTATTTGATATCACCGGGAATGAGCGGCGAGAAAGTCTGCTTCGGGCTTTTCGCGATCTCTTCCTTGCTCTGGAACAATCCTTCCGCCACATACCCCAGGCCATACCCGATGGGAAGGCCTACCTGGCTCTGGTGAGCATATTCCAGCTTCGGCTCGTCCATTTCCAGGATTTTATTTTTCACGTACTGGTAGTTCATTTTGGTAAACACGCCTACCTGGCCGATCTGTGCATTTACATGCAGGTCCGCTTCAATCCCCCTGTTGATGATGCGTCCCATGTTGCGGTTCAGCGAGGCGGTGATGCCGAGGTAAGAAGGAATGGAACCGGCGGCGGTAAGAATGTCCGACCGTAGTTCACGGAACACGTCCACGTTCAGTTTCACGCGGTCTTTAAAGAAACCCGTTTCGAGGCCGATATCCGTTTTGGCCGCCTTTTCCCAGGTGATGGCCGTGTTCCCGATGCGGTTCTCGTAATAGCCGCCTACTCCGGACGCTACGCTGCCGAACGTAAAACCGTCGCCGCGCGAGAAGTCGGAAATATAAAGCCAGCGGGCAAAACCGATCTGGTCGTTACCCACGTACCCATGCGAGAAACGCAGTTTCATGAAACTGAGTGCGGAGCTTTTGGGCATGAAGTTTTCGTTGCTGATCATCCAGGCCGCGGAGGCAGCCGGGAAAAAGCCGTAACGGTTACCAGTCGGGAAGTTCTCCGAGCCGTTGTAACCGGCGTTGAATTCGAGGTAGTACTTTTTGTTGTAGTTGTACGCTACCCTGCCCACATAACCTTCATATACACGCGGAAGGTCGCCGGACTGCGAGCGGTAGTTCCGGTTGAAGAGGAACAAACCGCTGAAGGAATGTTTCCCGAAATCGCGGTCGTACATCAGCTTCATGTCGTAATAGTAGTACCGCTGCCCGCTGTTGTAGCCGGAACGCTGGAGGCTGGTGGCGGCGCGGTGCTGCGTGTAGAGGCCACCGCTGGTGCCGGGCTCGGGTTTGTAGCGGTAGGAATCGAATTCCTGGTCGAACGCCACATTGATGTCGCCGTAATTCTCGAAAGTGAAGAGGCCTTTTACTTTCAGGCCGGGCGTGATGAAGTCGAGCTTGCGGGTGAGGGCCACGCTACCGCTGGTGCTGTGCCAGTAAGCATCGAGGTAGCCGTTGCGGGTGAGCACCCCGTAGAGGTTGTAGAAGTCCTCACGCATATTGCCGGAAGCGATGCTGCCGTTGGGGTTTTTAACGGGCGTGAGATGGTTCGTCATCTGTGAGAGTAGCACCCAGAAGAACTCGTGCCCGGCGCGGTCGGCGGAGGGACTCGTTCTGTTCTCCAGGCGCGATGCGAGGTCAACCTGGAGATCGGTGTTTTGATCGAGCGTAATGTCGACGTTGGACCGGAAATTGAACCGGTCGTATTTGTACTTGACGCCATAGGCGTTGTCGGAGGAATGTTTATAAAGCGGTTCCTGGCGCAGGTAGGAGCCGGACACAAAATAGCGCACGTACTTGGAGCCACCGTTGATATTCACGTTGAGCGCCTTCTGCGGGGAGTTTTTCCGGATCATTTCTTCGTACCAGTCTACGTTCGGATAGTCGTACGGTTTGAGGCCCGTCCGGAAATATTCCAGTTCCTGCTCCGACCAGACCGGCTGCAAGCCGTCGTTTTTCGCCGCCTCGTTCTGCAAGAGGCCCGAGCGGTACGAATTGAGAAAACGCGGAAAGGTTACCGGCTGCTGGGTAGCCGTTTGCATATTGATCTGGATGTTCGGCGGCCCTTCCTGCCCGCGGCGGGTGGTTACCAGCACGATGCCGTTCGCGCCCTGGATGCCGTATAGTGCCGTAGCGGATGCATCTTTGAGTATCGACACGGATTCGATCTCGTTCGCGTCGAGCTGGCCGAGGTCCGCATTGCCACGCGGCAGCCCGTCGATCACCACCAGGGGGTTGGTAGCGCCGGTGGTGTTGATGCCGCGGATGAAAAGCTGCGAATAATCCGAGCCGGGGCGGCCGGAGTGCTGCACCGTTACGAGGCCGGGCAGCCTGCCTGCGAGGGCGTTCGTGAGGTTGGCTACGGGGCTTTGTTTCAGCTCCTTCGTCTGGATGCTGCTGATGGCCCCGGTGATGCTCTGTCTTACCTGCTTCTGGCCGTAGCCGAGCACCACTACTTCGTTGAGGCCGGCGGCAGAGGGTTTCAGCTGGATGGCCGGCAGCTGCGCTTTGCCGTTCACCGGCACTTCCTGCGGCTCATGGCCTACATACGAAATCACCAGCACGCCGTTGGGCGGCACCTGGAGGGTGAAGTTCCCTTTATCGTCGGTGGTGGTACCCTTGGAGGTGCCTTTCAGCTGGATGCTCACGCCGATCAGCTCCGTGCCGTTTTCGCCGGTCACCTTGCCTTTCACCGTGATGTTTTCCTGCTGCGCGGGAGAGATCACCACCAGCCCGTCTTCCAGGATGCGGTATGTGAGCGCCTTGCTGCGCAGCACCTGGTCGAGCACCACGGGCAGCGTGGCGTTGTTGAACTTCACGTCCACCTTATCTCCCACCGGGAATGTTTTGATGTTATATAAAAAGCGGTAGTTGCTTTTCGTTTCTATCCAGTCCAACAGCTTTTGCAATTCGATTTGTTTGCTTTCGATAGAGAAACGGCTCTGCGAATAACCTTCCGCCCGCAGCTGCAGGATGAAAACGGTCATCAGAATCAGGCATAGCTTCATAACTAACAGTGTTTTTCGCACTAAATGCTTGGGAATTGCTGGTTGAAAACGCAGCGTTTTTTTCATACTTTTGGTTTGAGTGTTGAACAATTGAAACAAATAGCTTCCCGCACGGAAATTATGTTTCATTCCATGTTTGACATGAAGGGGAGTGTAGCAGCACTTCCCTTTTTCATTTGGCTGGAACCGGCTGTGCTAGCCCGGCATGGCGGAGTTGGCGAATCGAATCATAGCTGTATTTTTGGTTGACTAATGCTGAATAAAAACGGTATCTCCCTTGATATCATACGTGAAATCTGCGGTCAGTTGCAGGGCTTTCAGCGCCCTTTGGATGTCTTCTTTGCGGAATTCCCCTGAAAAACGGTTGTCATTTAAAGCGGTGTCCTGTATAACGATGCGTTTGTTGAACCAGCGTTCCATGATTTTGGCCAGTTCCCCGAAGGATTTGTTTTTGAATTGCAGGCGGTCGTTGCGCCACATGCTTTCGCCAACGGGACTGTCGTTTACCGGTTTGGCCTCCAGCACTTCCGCGGCAAATTCGCCCCAATCCTGCTGGCCGGCCGGTACGACGCCTTTTTTACGGGTCAGCAGCAGTTTTTCGCCGGGGCTCAGGAGCTGGCGCTTTCCGGGGTCGCGGAGGAGGTTGACGGCCACTTTTCCTTCCACCAGGGTGGTTTCGAGGCTGGCGTCTTCAGGATAGGCCCTGAGGTTGAAGGCCGTGCCGAGCACCTGTACGCTGAGGTCGGCCGTCCGGATAACGAAGGGGTGTTCGGTTTGGGGGGCCACTTCAAAATACCCTTCCCCCCGGAGCTGCACCGTCCGCTGGCCGTTGTGCATATCCCTGGCATATTCCAGGCGGCTGCTCACATTGAGCCACACGCGGGTACCGTCGGGCAGGGTAATGGTCGTGCGCTCCCCTGCGGCTGTCTGCACCATTTCCATGGCCGGCTGGCGGAAGAGCAGCCAGGCGCCCGTCCCGATAGCCAGTACCAATACGGCGGCAGCGGCCGTCCACCAGCGGGTGCGGATACGCCGGACGGGCGTTTCCACCCACTCCCCTTCCTGCTGCAACTGCTCTACCATGTTGCGGTATACGGCTTCCAGTGCGGGAGCCGTGTTGGGCATACCGGCGGCGTGGCGGGATTCAAACCGGCCGTACCAGGTTTCTACGGCCTGTTTTTCTTCTTCCGTACATTCGTTCCGGAGGTATTTGTCCAGTAACTGCAGCAGTTGTTGATGGTCCATGAGGGTGCTTATGTATAGTAAAGACACGGCACCTTCTTCCCACCCTACCCCTTTTCCGCATATTTTTATCCGTATCGTGATTTTTCTGCTATTTTTACGGGGATGGCTTACACCACACTGTCTGACAAGGAACTACTCACGCTGCTGGCCGGGAATGACAATCAGGCGTTCGAGACGCTGTACCGGCGCCATGCGGACGCCCTCTACCAGGCTGCGTACCGCAAGCTACCCGTTCCCCACCTCGTGGAAGACCTGCTGCAGGAAGTGTTCGCCAACCTTTACCGCAAGCGGGCCGAACTGGGCGACATCGACAACATCAAAGCCTATCTCTACAACGCCCTCCGCTACCGCATCCTCAACGAACTGCGCAATTCCCTGCTGCACGCCGAACATCACCGGAAGCTGCCGGCCGACACCGCAGCCGAGGCTGTTATCCGCTACGACCTGCAGCAGCTGGAGAAACGTTTCGCCGGGGCGCTGGAGCAACTGACGGAGCGCAGCCGCGAAATATTCCTCCTTTCCCGCCGCGACCATCTGTCGTATAAAGAGATTGCCGACCGCCTGGGAATTTCCGTGAAAGCCGTTGAAAAACACATGAGCCGCTCGCTGCAGGTGATGCGGCACGAGCTGAAGGATTACGGGTTGTCCGGGGTGGCATGCCTCGCCGTGGCGCAGTATCTTTTGCAATAAAGGGCATAAAAAAAGGCGCGGTTGCCCACGCCTTGGCGATCCCCCCAAGGATCTCGTCTGTAATGCAGTACAAGCCCCAACTTGTTACTGCGTGTCTGGTTTATCACATGAAGGACACAGTAAACTTTCCTGAATAATTGTTGCAGCGAATCCCCAGGGGATGCATGACACCCTCCCGCACCGCATGCGCTGACCTGCCGGGCGATACCACCTGCACTACATGGGCAGTGAGATGTCCATACGCCGGTTAGCTATCACCGTTTTGATTAAATAAACTGGAAATTAAATTTGCTTTTCATACCCTGTTCATCGTTTCACGCTGCCGGGCGGCTTTACACAGTGCCGGCGTGCTTCTTCTATTTGGATGAATTGTTCTTCTATGCGACAGTTAAATGCTCCGGACAAATATATCACCTGCGGTTTAAATTTCAATCGTTTGCATGAATATTCTGCCGGTTTCCGGGCGCAATTGTCAAGAAAGCATAGATAGTGGTCAAAATAATTGAGATGCCATCAGGGGCAAATGAAAAACTACACGTTTCCGGGGATTGCACGGGCCGCGGGAAGGCCGTATCTTTTGCGGGTAAAGATTGATATTTTACGGTTATCATCAACGGCCGGCTTATTATAAACACAATCCATGAAACGTATTTCCACCTTCTTAACGCTGATTGCGCTTATCATCATTTCAGTGCAGCCTGTTGCGGCGCAGCCGTCCCAACCGGATCCCGATTTCCACATTTACCTGCTCATCGGCCAGTCGAACATGGCCGGCCGGGGTAAAGTGGACTCCATCAGCAAGCTGTCGCGCCCACGCATATTGATGTTCGACAGTACGCGAAAGTTCGTTCCCGCCACGGACCCGCTTCACTTCGATAAAAAAGTGGCCGGTGTGGGACCGGGCCTCAGTTTCGCCGATCATATGCTGCCGGCCGGGGGCCGTATCAAAATCGGATTGGTGCCGGCGGCGGTGGGCGGCACTTCTATTAAATCGTGGGTACCCGGGGGATTTGACTCCGCAACGAAGACGCATCCGTACGATGAGGCGATGGTACGCATCAAAGCCGCTTTACGGTATGGCGTGCTGAAAGGGATACTCTGGCACCAGGGCGAGGCCAACTCCGGTGGTTTTGCGCAAAGCCCTACCTATATTACACAATTACAGGCCCTGGTGGCCCGGTTAAGGTCTGAGCTCAATGCGCCCGATGTTCCTTTTGTAATGGGTGAACTGGGTTACTTCCGGCCGAAGTTCAGGAATTTTAATGCCATGCTGCAACAGGTGCCGGACAGCATCCGCAACATCACCGTTGTGAGCGCGCAAGGTCTGGGGCATAAAGGCGACACTACGCATTTCGATACGCAGGCGGCGCGGGAACTAGGAAAGAGATTTGCCGTCGGGATGAAGCAACTGCAGCAGAAGTGATCAGTCTTCGAAAGGCTTCGTTGCATACACCCCCATGATCAGGGCATTGATGTCTTCTTCCCCGAGGCCGTGCTCCTCCTCTTTCTTCCGCATCCATTCCTGTATCTGTTCCAACGCCTGCGGCGCTTCTACCCCGGCCTGCATTTGTTCCGCCGTGAGCTGAAAGGGCGCGCCGATCAGCAGGAAGGCGCTTTCCGGGAGCAGTTGCGCTTTCACCTCTTCCGTTACCGCGCAACTGAGCACGGGCTCATCGCCGTTTACCAGTTCGAGGTGATGGCCCGCTACCCTGCCCCATAAGTCGGTAGCGGACACGTAAAAAAACACGTCTCCTTCATACACTTTTCCGCCGATGTCCTTCAATACCGGCGTGGCAAACATGATGCCGTCGGGCACGAATAAATAAGGAATTTTTCCAATCAGACCGGTAAAACAATGTTCGTTCATCATGATGGGTTTTAACAATCCTGCGATGAGGTTTCCGGTTGAAAAATACGAATAATCCGGTAAAGAAAAGCCTGTCTCGCAATCGCTGCTCGACAGGCCTTCCACCTTGCAATCCAATTTATCAATCTGTCATTTCATCGTCAGCACTTCATCAAAAGCCGTGCGATGTGTGGTGCCGGGCTGGTTCATCCAGTATTTCACCCGCAGCACCTTGGTAGCAGGATCGAATTTATTGACGCCGGAGGGGTCCAGCTCGGCCGACCGGCCATTGGAGGCGGGCTGGCCATGTTTGTTGACCACGCTGATCACATTGTACCGGGCATCGAACAGCAGCACCGCCCCGAAGGAACCATAGGTAGAATTAGCCCCGTTGTTTTGCAGTTTGTGCAGCACGTCTTTGCTGAAATCGTCGTCTACCATTTCCAGCTGCCGGAGGGTGCCCTGGCGCAACGTCACATTCCAGGGGTATGGACCGGTAAGGCTTGCGCTGGTAAAGTCCACCATGGTGCCCGTGCATACGTATTGCCCGTTGGCAAGGTTGATCTCCTGTGATTTTTCCGCAAAGAACGTATCGATTCCTTTTTCCGGCACGTAAGCCGTCCGGAATGTGATGACATCCACCAGGGGATCGATATCCTTAAGGGTATCTTTCAGTGCGGCGGTATTGCTTATTTTGCGCTGTACAGGCGCCTGCATGGTATTCCTGTAGGTGGCAACGGTGTATTTGCAGGTAGTGTCCACGGAAGAAAAGTCGAGCGCCATACCTTTGCGGCAGTTCATCGTTGCTACTTTCCGTATGAACAGTTCGGCTTCAAAAGCGCTGCCGAGCGCGCGGCCACTGACCAGCGCCGAACCGGGCGTGGATGAATTACCGGCTTTATCGTACGCCACGATCTCGAAGGTATAGTCGCCCTCGGTGAGGCCGGTCACCAGCGTTTTCTGCACCACATTTGCCTTGTCGGGCTGTACTTCCAGCTTTTTCTGGCGGTTGTTCCAGTAGATGATGTATTTGACAGTATTCGGGTCTTTAGATTGGGTAAACTGAATTTCCACCCTTTCCCTGCCGGAATGGACCTCCAGCTGATACGGCGCGCCCAGGTAAATGATTTCCCCGTTTTCAAGGTAAGGCGCGTAGGTATGATCCATTTTCGTGCAGGCAAACAGGGCCATCAAAGGTATCAGCAGTTTGATATATGTCAGCTTCATGAAACGCATTTAATTCGATGAGAAAATATTACAGGTAGTCGCCCATAAACTTGATGGACGCCATTTCCAACCCCGTGCCACCGCTGAAGTTTTCCAGGATGACGATCCGGAAATACCGCATGGGGACTGCGGGGAGGGGGAGCACGAACTCTGCGCCGCTGTCGACTATTACGTAATCCGCTGCGTTCATCTGGCCGTAGGGCAAACCGGAGGGTTTCACCAGCTCGAACACGCCGCCCAGCTGCGTCCAGCTTCCATCAAGCGCGCCGTTGGGATTGGGGTTCATGCTGCCGTAAAGTTTGAAATAGCGGAGTGTGCCGTTCCTGAATTCCGCTCCGCCGTTTTTGCGCATGTAATAGCGGATGCGGCTCAATACAACCGGCTTTCCAAGGTCGACCGTCACCCTGGCGGGGATGGAATCGTTGGCGCCTTTAACGCCGTAAAAGGCCCAATCGCCCGCACGGTAGGGATTCTTGAGGGGCACATCAATATTGGAATTACAACATGCCAGCTGGTCGCCGCCCAGTACCAGCCCTTTCATCACCGATCTGTCCAGCTCCACTTCGTTCATGGATTTGACCTTTGCCCAGATGGTATCGGAGGTGTTTCCCCAGCGGTCGCGCACGTACGCGCCATACTTCCGTTCGCCGGCTTTAAAACCGCGGACGGAAAAATTGCCGGACGGTTTTTTGGTGTAGTCGGTGTACACGTATTCCGCTTTACCGGCCGTGTCTACCAGCGCTACGATGGCGATGTCGCCCTCGGTGGGGTTCTGGTAAGCGATATTGGCGCCGCCGAAATCCGCGTAAATCTGCAGGGTGCTTTTCACCGACAGGTAGGGCGGCGTTTGCGGGAACACCGTTACCTCCACCGGATCCGATTTTACTTCACTCCTGCTCACGGCACGAAGTGTCACTTTGTATTCGGCGGATTTTTCAAACCCCCTTACCACAATGGTATCGGTGTAATAAGATGATTTGGCCTGCTGGGAAGCATGGTCGTTCACCTTGTAGTCCGCCTGCACATACATGATTTCCGGGTCGGCGGGAATATTGTACACGATCGTGGCGCCGCCGGCAAAATTAATGACGCGCACATTGGTGACGGCGGGCGGTTTTTTATCGCTTTTGTAAATGGGCTCGAGATTGGTGCCGGTCTGTTTCTGGCAGGAATGAATGCCGGCGATGGCCGCCAGTAGCACACAAGCCGTCAGTATGCTGAAGATAATTTTCATGGAATCGTTTTTAAGTCAGGGAAATGATCACCAAAGCGGGTTTTGCACAAGATTTGGATTGACGTTCAGGTCGCTTTCCCGGATCGGGGCCAGGAAATCCCGGTAGGTATTATGCGGCGTGTATAATGTTCTTGCCCGGTAAAACGCGGCAGGCGTATTCTGCAGCATGTCCCAGCCCGTCACCGGCCTGTTCATCAGGTCGAGCCGTTTCCAGCGGCGCATGTTCCAGTAATTTTCGCCTTCAAAGATCAGTTCGATCATGGTTTCCTGCTGGATGATGTTGCGCAGGCCCTCTTTGGAAGATGGTTTGGCGGCATTGCGCGAAAACCGGCTCCATGATTCCACCACACCGGAAAGTCCGGCGCGCTGGCGCACGAGGTCGATATACTGGTACGCTTTTTCCGAGGGCCCTTCGGCTTCATTCAACGCTTCGGCGCACATCAGGTACAGCGCTCCGAGCCGGATGGCGGGCCAGGCGTATGCGTCGGCGGTATAAGAACCGCCATCGCCGGAGGTTTTCCAGCTCACCAGCTTCTTCGGCCAGTAACCCGTAAAGGAAGTCCTGGAAAGGCTGTTTGCAGAAGACGAGCCCCACATGGTGCTGATGTAAAGCAGGTTCTCTTCGCCGGACCGCTGTTTGATAAAGTAAGAAGAACCGTCAAACGCCAGGTCGGCATAGAAACGCAGCTCCCTGTCGAGGTTAAAGGAGGATGTGGTGTAATTCGGCTTGAGGATGGCCCGCTGGCCTTCGGGAACGGTTTTCAACGTCGTATACCGGTTGGCATAATCCCAGGAAGGGTCTTCATCAATCGGTACCCCGTTTCTGGTATAAAAGATCTCACAGGCTTTCATATTGGCGGCCCAGAGGGAAATGGTATAGGAATACACATCGTTGCGCGGCGCACACTGGCGTTGCAGGTTGCCGGTGGAGCTGTGTGTAAAGGCCCAGATCACTTCGGGGTTCCACTCTTCCGTTACCGCCCCCCGGATGTCCATGCATTTTTTGGTGGTGTCGCCGATTGCATTCAGATCAAAGGGTTTCACAAAATAATGCAGTTTGAATCCCGCCTCATGTGCGAGCTGAATGGCTTCCTGACAAGCAGTGGCGGCGGTCGCCCATTTTGTCTGATCCGCGGAGAGGCTCATCAACGGCTTGCCGTCTTTATTCTTCAGATCAGCATAATCTTTATTGCCATTGAAAAGGGGGCTGGCATTAAGCACGAGTGTATAAGCCTTGATCGCCAGGGCAATCGGCCGGGTGATACGCCCCATTTCTTCACGCTGGTTGCCGATTACCAAGGGCAAATCGTCCTTCGCCTCATCAATCAGCGTGGCTATGTAAGCAGCCACCTCATCCACCGGCTGCCGCTTTACCCGCACGTCGTCCACGTTCGCGTATACCGGCAGGTTCTCCCTGATAATCGGCACAGGTCCGTACATTCTGAGCAGGAGAAAATGATAGTAGGCCTTCAGCACTTTCACTTCCGCAATCCAGCGCTTTCTTTCAAACTCCTGTATATCCGGCACACGCTGGATGTTATCCAGAAATATGTTGCAGGTACGGATGGCCACATACATCGGCACCCCGCCGTTGGTGCCGCTCCAGTAGTTGGCGATAGGATCCACTACGTTCTGGTAATCGTAACAAAGTTCCATGATGGAATTCGGCACGCCGGACTGCGAGCCCGGGTATGGCGTTGCTATCTCGCGGGAGCCCAGGAATCCGTAATTCCGGTCAACATTTCCCAGCTGCGGCAGGTAGGAATAACAGGTGAAAAGGTATTTTTTGGCGGTGGCCCTGAGCTGGAACGCCTGGTCGAGTGTGGCGATGTTATCGGGCACGATGTCGAGAAACTTGCTGCACGAAGCCGCCGTTCCCAACAGCATGATCAACATGACTCTGATAATCCTCATAAATATTTTTTTGCTGTTTGAAAATTCTTGTTGCGGTCGTCGTTATTTGACGGAAAGCGTCACCCCTGCGTTGATCACACGCTGTATGGGATAACCGAGGCCGTTGCCGCCCATTTCAACGTCCCAGAGGTTAAACTTGCTGAACGTAAACAGGTTGACGCCGTTGACGTAAAAGCGGGCGTTGGACAGGCGCAGCCGTCTCATCAGCTGATCTGGCAGGGTAAACCCGAGTTCGGCCGACTTGATCCGCAGCAGCGCGCCGTTGCGCATGAACCAGGTACTCGTCTGGATATTGTTGGCATTTTCGTCCACGCTCAGGCGCGGCCACAATGCATAAATATTACGGTTGTCTTCGCTCCAGTGATTATCCGCCCACACTTTCAACAGCTGGCGCTGTTCTCTGACGAACGGCGATGTGCTCTTGGCGTCGATCCAGAATGATTCCCTGGCCAGTCCCTGGAAGAAAATGGAGAAATCGAAGCGGCCGTAGCCGGAAGAAATGCCGAAGCCGTACACGATCTCCGGCGCGGAAGGAAACCCTATCGGCGCCTGGTCCAGCTCGGTAATCCTGCCGTCGCCGTTGATATCGCGGTATTTGATATCTCCGCCGCCATATGGCCCGAAACTTTGCCGGGGTGAATTCCGGGCATCCAGGTCGTCAACAAAAAGGCGCTCTGCGATATACCCCCAGTTTTGGGAAAGCGACCGGCCTACGTGCAATTTGTTTTTTTCCTTGTATTCCGGTTCTTCGTATACGTCAAACCGGCTGGTGGCATAGGTAAAATTGGCCATGCCCTTTGCCCACCACTTGCTGTTGAGCCGCTGTGAAAAATCGATGGCCACTTCGAAACCCTGCGACTGCGCTTTGCCCACATTCGCCCGCGACACAGCGCTGAGGCCCATCGTAGTGGGAATAGACGCGCGGTCCATCAGGATGTTGCTGCGCCTCTCCTGCCACATGTCCATATCGATATTGAGTTTGCCGAGAATGGACGTTTCGAAACCCAGATTGGTTTTGCCCGCCTTTTCCCAGGAGATGTTGTTGTTGGCGTACCGGGATATGTCGATGCCCGACAGCGTGTAATCTTTCAGCGTGCCGAATCGCATGCCCCGGTCGCCGCTGTTCATGTTTACGTTCGACAGGTAAAAGAACCGGTCTGTCGGCGAGCCGATGGCGTCGTTACCTACCAGGCCGTATGTTGCCCTGAGTTTCAGTTTCGGCACGATGCGCCTGATCGGCTCCCAGAAATCTTCGTTGGAAACGGTGTACCCTACCCCGGCTGAAGGGAAAAAGCCGAAGCGGTGGCTTTTATGGAAACGTTCGGAGCCATTGTAACCGAAGTTGAACTCCAGCGCATACCGGCTGTCGTACACATAATTCACCCTGCCGGAAAGGCCCACATTGCGGAAGGGCAGCGAGCTCTGCAGTGAGCCCGCGTTGCCCACCAGGCTGTTTTTGGCGATCCCCACCAGCGTAGCGCCCACGCTATGGATCTTGTTGAATACGCGACCGTAGTCCAGCGCCAGTTCACCATAAAAGTCGGCGGACAGTACCTTCTCACCTTCCTGGTAATCGAGATATTCCGTACCTGCCGGCGCCTGCGACTGCCCGGCTTCGAGGTTGATGGGCCGGATGGAATATCCTTTGGTAGCGTAATCGTAATTATAAGCGATGTAATAAAACGGGTTATAGGCCCGGTTCACGGCAAAAGATCCGTTTCGCTGCAGGTTGACCATACCGCGGGCAGAGAGCCCCTGCGTCACAAAATCCAGTTTCTGGCGCATGCCTACCTGGGCGTTGATGTTGAAGCGGCTCGATTGCCGATAGCCTTTTTGCAGATCCGAGTAGGGATTATTGTACTGGCCATCCGCCGAGTTGCCGAACATAATATGTTTAACATACCGTGTTTCGTCTGTTGGCTCGTAGTAGGCAGGAAACAGCACGGAATTGGATTCCATGATCTGTTTGTAAATATCCGCGCCGCCGGCCAGCGGACCGGAATAGTCGTCGAAAGAACCGGAGAGGCGCGCGGTCATTTCCGTGGTAGACGTGAGGTTCAGGTTGATATTGCTTCGCAGCGAATAAGACCGCAGCCGGGAATTGCTATTGAAATTGCTTTTCCTGTCTACTTTCAAAATGCCGTTATCGATATTCATGGCGCCGGACACGTAGTAACGGGCCACCTTCCCGCCACCGCTCAGGCTGAGGTTATAGCGCTGGTTGTTGGTCGATTTTTTCAGCAGTTTTTCCTGCCAGTCGGTAGACGGGAACACCACCGGATCGAGGCCCTTACGGGTATTTTCGATTTTGTCTCTTGAATACAACAACCCTCCCAGCGGGTTCCTGGTCAGCACCGCTTCGTTGGCCAGTTCCATGTATGTCACGGGGTCGGCCAGTTCCACGTTGCGGGTGGATTGCGATAATGAGTTCTCGGCGCGGAACGAAAGGTTTACGCTTCCTTCGCGTCCTTCCTTGGTAGTGATGAGGATAACGCCGTTGGCGCCTTTCGACCCGTAGAGCGCTGTAGCCGTAGCATCTTTCATGATCGAAAAGCTGGCGATATCATCCACCTGCAGCCGCGCCAGATCTGTAGAAGAGGCTTCGATGTTATCGATCAGTATCAGGGGCGATTTCCGGTACCCGAAGGTGGTAACGCCCCTTACGAAAAAGTCTGCGTTATCGAATCCGGGTTCGCCGCTTCGCTGGAATGCGATGATACCGGCGAGTTTGCCTGCGAGGGCGTTGGTGAGATTGCTGACAGGGATTTTCAATTCGCCCGGCTTGATGCTCGTAACAGCGCCTACCACTTCCGTTTTTTTCTGACGGCCATGCGCCACTACCACCACCTCATCCACTTTACCTTCAGCCGGCCGTAGTATGATGTTCATCACGCCGTTGGTGGTAATGGCCACTTCCAGCGGCTCAAAGCCGATGAACGACACCTGCAGCACGCCTCCTTTCGCCGGCGCTTCAATGGTGAAAACGCCGTTGGCATCCGTGGCCACGCCCTTGGTGGTGCCTTTGATCTTTACCGTAGCGCCCGGCAGCGGGATGCCCTTATCATCCGTCACCCGGCCTTTTACTTCCATCCGCTGTTGCTCTTCCGCGGCAACAACGGCAGTGGCCTGTGCAGCTACCGTCGTAATGATGATCGTTTGCTGTGAAATCGCATACCCCAGCGGCCGGCCCCTGAAACAATGTTTCAGTGCCTCTTCCAGCGGCATGTTCCTGATGTCGATATCGATTTTGCCTGCATTGTTCAGCACTTCATCTTCATAAAAGAACTTCATCTGTGTTTGCCGGTTGATCTCCTTAAAGATCTTTTTCAGCGGCACGTTCTTCCCTTTCAGCGTTACGTGCTGGCTGTAACTTCCAGCGCTCACCTGCATGCAGATACCCAATAAAAA
The DNA here is from genome assembly GCF_003813775.1 of Chitinophaga lutea. Lineage (NCBI taxonomy): Bacteria > Pseudomonadati > Bacteroidota > Chitinophagia > Chitinophagales > Chitinophagaceae > Chitinophaga > Chitinophaga lutea. The sequence continues at coordinate 1,321,326 of NZ_RPDH01000002.1, forward strand.
AATGCCTGTCAGCTTCATAACTAAATGTGTGTGGAACCATTTTCCCCGCCCGGGCGGGAAGGAGAATTGTAACTTTAAATGCATACTTTTGCTTTTTACCCGCCGCGGCTTGGTGCCTGGCGGGTGTTTGGATTTGAGAATAAACTTTCTTTCCTGAGATGGTTTTACGGCATTTTAGCCGGTTCAACCCAAACGAAGAGCCGTTCCGTCTCGCACACGGGACGGTTTTCTATTTTGGGCTGATGCTGTTTTATTGAATGACTGTAATGTTCCTTCCTGTTATTTCAAACCGGACGCCCGCCAGCTGCATGAACTGCAACACCTCTGCAATGCTGCTGTTCCTGCTGACGACGCCTGAAAACCGACGGTTAACGGTGTTCCCCCTGTAAGTAATGTCTACATCGTACCACCGGCTGATTTGCCGCATGATGTCGGGCAGGGCGAGGTTCTCGAAGTGGAACAGGCCGTTTTTCCAGGCCATCACTTCATCGAGGTCAACAACACCTTCCGCCTTCCGGAGGCCGGCGCCTGCAATGGCCTGCTGCCCAGGTTGAAGGGTAATGTTTTCGCACCCGTTTGCAACGCTGACGGCTCCTTCGAGGAGTGTTACGCTGGTAGCCGCTTCGTCTTCATAGGCATGGATATTAAAATGGGTGCCGTGCACCATTACGGTGGTACCGCGCGCCTCTACCTCAAATTGCACCGCGGGGTTCCTGGCCACTTCAAAATATACTTCGCCGGTAATCTCTACAGTGCGTGTTCCTTTGAACACAGTGGGGAAACGAATGGATGAGGCCGCATTCAGATATGCCCGGGAGCCGTCGGGCAGCATCACTGCATACACGCCGCCCTTCGGGGTGGATATTTTATTGTAGCGCATTTCGTCGTTGGGCTCGCCGGTAACACGATAGGCAAGCATGCCGTTTTTCAGTTTGGAAACCGCCGCAGCGCCTTGTTGTGCGAGCATGCCGTTGTCCGCACTGTCGAGCTGCACGATGGCGCCGTCACTTAAAGTCAGTATTGCTTTTTTTCCGCCAGGCACAATCATCGACGACACCGCGGTTATGGACGCATCGTTTGGCGCCGGCGCAACGGGCGTCTTTAAGAAGAACCATCCACCGGCAAATACTGCAACAAGGATAGCAGCGGCGGCGGCCGTTCGCCACATCAGGCGGAAGGTCCGTGTGTTTTTCCGGCCGGCCAGCATCAGCGTGGCGAACATCTTATTCCGTTGCGCGGCATCCGTTTGCCCGTCGTAACGACCGGACTGCAGATCGGCCAGAATTTTCGCCGCAGCAGCCTGTTCATGTTCCGGCAAACGGTCGCAGAACGCCTGTAGCTCCGCTTCTGACAGTGTACCTGCCGCGTATCCTTCCAATAACTGATTAAAATCCGGTGTACCCCTTTTTGCGTCCATATGCCGTGCGGTGATGACAGTTCATATATAAAGACACCGGAAAAAATCCAGTGTACCAGCGCACAATAAAAAAAAACCGATTTCACCATCGTGCTTCCTGACATAGTCACGGATAAACAGCATAGCCCGGAAAAGGTGGTTGCGCACAGTGTTGCGGGAAAGTTTCAGCTGGTCGGCCACTTCATTCAGTTTCAGCCCGTGGCGCTGGTTGAGCTGGTAAATCATACGCTGCCTGGGAGGCAGGCGCAGTACGGCTTCTTCAAGTACAAGCTGCGATTCTTTTTGCATGTATGCTGTTTCCGGGGCGGGCGTAAAGCTGTCCGACAATTCCTGGTGACGCTTCATGCAGGCCTTTTCCCTGGCAATGCCCCGCAGCAGGTTCAGGATATGATTTCGGGTCATAATGAAAATGTAATCGTGCAACCGGGTAACCGTATGCAGGCTCTCCCGTTTCGTCCAGATTTTCAGGAAAATATCCTGCACCACTTCTTCCGACATCTCGGAAGACTTCGTGTACGTATACGCCACGCCGAACACCCTGTCTGAATACTGTTCAAACAGTTGGCGGAATGCGGTTTCATCCCCCGCGGCTATCTGCTGCCGCAATGTATCGTTGCAGGGATTCACGTGGATGGAGTTGTCATCTCAGAAAATGGTGATACTATGGTTGATAAAAAAGATCCTATTCCAATATCCAGCTGGCGGGTGAATAGGCGTGCAGCGGTACGTTGAACGCCTGTTTGCTGACGGGTATGCGCTTCCCGGTAACTTCGCCGCGGAGGTCTACCGGCGTTGCGTAACGCACTTTCAACGATGCGGGCAGGCGGATGATAACAGGCGCCGTAATGCCCGATTGTTCCCATACGCGCAGCATGGTTTTTCCGCCGCTATCCGGATTCTTTCCGAAGGCAGTGACCAGTACGCCTTTGCGGGAAACGCTCAACCCTTCCCTCTCTGCAGGCAGGGTACCGTTACCCGCCGCAGCGGCCGCCAGTAAAGGCACCCGCATTTCCCACGCGTTCACCGCCAGGTCGTTTTCTTTCGTTTCCGTTCCCCGCACCGGCCAGATCCGCACGCGCTCACTCCAGGAGCCTTCCTGCCATAACGGGAAATTTGTGTTCCACATGTTATTGTACAGGTTGACAAACACCACCGGTTTTTCCGGTACGTAGTCCATACTGAACCGCCAGAGGCCCGGCTCTCCCAGCGATACCAGCGGCGCTTCCGCGGCACAAAGCCCGACGCCTGTGTTACCACCGGTCACCAGCACCCCGCTGTTCACCGCATGTATGTGACGGTTGGTGCCGGGTATAATGTCTTTCGCGGGATTCACCGGCGCTCCCAGCCGGCCCAGGAGAAATGAGGGCTGTCTGATCTTAAACGGGAAACAAAGCCATCCACCTTCGGGATGTTTCTCAGCGGTCTTATCTTCCACCGTCCAGGTCACGTCCACAAGGGGAACGTTCCGAGGGAAGGTGAAGACGATTGTGCAAGCCTTCGCCAGCCCTTCCGTGTTGCCGGCGATCAGCGTCACACGGTCTTCCGCCGGCGTTGCGTCGACGGATATTTTCCAATCCGACGGAGATACCGCGCGGTATGGCACCTGTGTTTCATCCGGCATACCGGGTTTACCGATATCGTTGAGCCCCCAGCTATCGTGGATGCGGGAATACTTGTAGAAAAAGCGGTCGAATACTTCACGCTTGCTGAACCGCTCGTGCAAAAACTGTCCGATCACATACCCCGAGGCGGTATCCACCAGTTCGGCGCCGGTGGCTTTATCCACCAGCGAACGGATGCCGCCTTTTTGAAGATCGAAATGCGCGGTAAAGTGGGGCGTACTGAGCGTTGCAGCGGCAGCCTGCTGCACCGGCGTATGCCGAACAAGGGGTACTGTTTTATATCCGTTCGGGGGTACATTTTCTACAAACACACGCACCCCATCTACCATCACCATACCGGAACGTTTCCAGGGCAAGGGGTTGTACACCACCACGCCTTTATCTTTTACGGATGCCGCCAGCTGCTGCAAACGGGCTTCCAGTTCACTGTTCACGATTGCTGCGGCGGTACGGGCATAGTTGGCGTGATCGTTGTATGACTGCAGCCATTTCCGCTTGTTCCCGCGCGGCAACTTTGCGTAATCGCCGCCGGCAGGCAGCGGTTCCTGTTCCATGGCGGCCAGCCATTGTTTCCATTCTTCTCCATATAAGCGCCTGGGGCCATATTCCGCATTCATTCCCCAGGTGTGTTCACCATACAACAGGCTTTGTTCGTAGGCCTGCGCCAGGCGTGGCGCTACATCCCCGGTATGGAGGCCCCACATCCGTAAATGTGTATCCATGCTTTCCAGCGCAGGCGCCAATGGCCTGGCCGTTCTGGCAAGCCCGGTAGCCTGCGGCATCGACATCAGCCCGTGAATCCAGGTATCGGGCATATCCCCGCGCACTACGGGCAGGTCGGGCTGTTCGGCCAGCAATGCCTTGGCAAAGTCGTCGAGCGTTCCGAAATGCACATTCACGCCGGGCATTTTGGTTTCATATTGTTTTCTCCATTTTTCCACGTCTTCCGGCGAGGGAGGGCCGTGATTATCGCCGGCCATGATCATCGACAAATAGTTTTTGCAGGGCCAGTCAGCCGGCGGAAACGGGTCGCTGCCGTAGTCGATCGTGTATGCACAGAGCACCTTCGAACCGTCTGCCCCTTCCCACCAGAAAAGCTGCGGCACGCGCGGATACTGGCTGGCAGGATTAACGCCGATATGCAAAAACCGGATACCGGCGTGATGCAGCAAGGTGGGCATCACCCAGCTGTGCGACGGCACATCCGTCATCTTTGCGGCCACCGGCAGCGGCCGGTTATATTTGTGTGCAATCTTTGCGGCGAAACCCAGTCCCCTGGCAAGGTCCTCCAGTTCAAGCGACTCTGTGTGCGTCGAAAACGGCAATGCATGCGGCGCAAGCGCACCTTCCCTCACAGCCTGCTCTACCAGCACCTTCCTGGCGGAATCCTGCTGTGGGCCCAACATCTGCGCCCACAGCGGCCAGGCCGGCACCGTCCAGACAAAACGTTTGTTTGGCGGCAACGCCCTGTTGGCAGCCATTACTTTCAGGGATTTGTCCATCATCTCCGTACGGTAGCGCTCAAAAACATTCGCGGCCAAATCCGTAAAGCCAAGGTCAAAGTGACTTTTGACCACTACCCAGACATCTGTTACTGCGGGGGATGCTTTTCTCACCTGGCCCGTTGCGGAAAAGGTAAACAGGGTCAATACCAGTATGTATAGATTTTTTCTGCGCATATAGTTCGTCGATCGGCCGGGCACAACTTCACCGGTCTTTTCCGAAAAGTAACACCCCTCCCTGCAAATGACCCTTCCAAAATTGATCATTTCCGATGCTATTTTGACACCCCGCCCCACTCCGGTTTCCCCGGGGCCTTGCTTTCTGTTCTTATCGAGCACCTAAAAAAGGAATACCCCGTTGCCGGGGTATTCCTGTCTACGTGTATGCAACCTGTCTATTTGCTCACTACAAACAATTTGGACACCGCTTTCCCTTCGATCATCATCGACAGCACATACGTACCGTTCTGCAAAGCATTCGTATTGACGAGCACTTTGTTGGCACCGGTTACTACATCGATTTTACGCAGCAGCTGCAATTTGCCGGACACATCGAATATCTTCAGTTCCGTAACACCCTCACGGCCGGCGGTAAACTCAACGGTGAGGTCTTTTGCCACCGGGTTCGGGTACAACACAAATCTTCCTTTCGGATTTTTCTGCGCTGCGTGGTCCCTGGCAACGGCAGCCTGTGCAGGCGTGGTGATTTCTCCTTCGGAGAGGTTGATCTCGGCTACAGACGACCAGTCCGCGTTATTGATCACGCTCAGGGAGTGCAGCTTCACATAACGGCCAATCCTTGGCGTAAAGTTCACGATACGGGCGGTAGCTCCGTTTGCCGGCCAGCTGTCGTGGGCCACGAGCGTCCACAACACACTGTCCTGGCTGATATAAATCTCATATTCTTCGATCTTTCCGCCGGCGCTGCCCATATCCTGCCGTGGCAGGTAACTCAGGCTGCCGATGGTGGCGCAGGTCCCCAGGTCGATCACCAGGTCGTGCGGGTGGGTGGCGCCACCGGAAACGCTCGACAGCCAATAGGTGGAAATACTGTCATCAATGGCATGGATGGCACGGCCGTTATGGGCGCCGGCATTCACCGTTTCTTCAGACGAAGCCGCAATGCGCCAGGTGCTCTTTGCCGGGATGGCGCCGCCTGTACAGGGCACGAAGGAATTACCCTCCGTAGCGATGATGAACTGCCCGAAGCGGTTCATACCGCAGCTGCTACCGAAGGTCACGGAACCGCTGGTACCGGGGTTCGTACTGTCAGCCGCACAGATGAACGAATTCCATGTGGTATCAAAGGCGTTTTCCGGGCGTTTGAATAATTTGAGCACGGAAGGGTTTGCCGCATCTCCAACCGTTACCGCCAGCCTGCCGAAAGTGATATGATCAAGCGGTGCAATGGAATCGTTGACCCCGTAGTTCCTGATGATCCAGTAATCAGGGCTCAACCTGCCGGCAGTGGCGGGCAGCCCATTCGGCTGGCCGTACAAACGGTGCACCACCACTTCCCCGTTCGGCACACGCGTAGCGTTCACATGCAGTCCTACCGCGGGTACGTCGAAATTGTACTGGCCGCCGGCTGCAATGGTGAGGCGTTCACTCACCCCCGTGCCCACCGGTGCGGTGGACGTTGTGATGAGGCTGTTGCCAACGATGGCGGGAACACCTGTACCCAGCGCATCATAGAGGGTGCTCGAGGTTGCGTCGTACTGGTTGAACTGGTAATAAGCCACCAAACCGGTATCAATACCAGGCCTCCGCACAAAATGCATCTTCTCGCGAATCTCTTCCTGCGTCATCGTATAGTTTACGATCGCCAGCTCATCGATGGCGCCTTTAAAGTTACCACCCTGACCGGCATGCAGGTCTTCATTGATCGTTAGCGCCTGCTGCGAAAAGTCGATCGGCGCAAAGTTGCCGTTGGTTACCCAGGGCGTACCACCGTTGAGGTAGATTTTGATCGTGGTCGGCGAATACGTCACCGCAATGTGATTCCATTGATCCACGGCGAGGTTGATGGAAGAAGTGATTCCGTAAGACAACGTGCTGTTGCTCACCACGAGGTTGTTATTGGCTGCATACCCTTTGAAGGCGAAGCCTATCCCCAGCCTGCTCGGGCCTTTCACGGATACGATCTGCGAGAAGCTCTTTTGCAGGCCTTTCGGTTTCACCCAGGCGGTTACGGTAAAGGTGTTGCTGTTGTAAGCGATTTTCTTCAGCGGTATGCGCGAAGTGGCGGTACCGCTGATATCAAGGGCTTTACCGGCGATGGTGTCCGCCTTGCAGATATCTGTCTGGAAGTTGATGAATTGTGTGAGGGTAATCTCGTCAGACACATTCGCCGCGTTGGTCACCTTCAGCTTCACATCATACCGGCCCGGTGTGGTGTACACTACTTTCGGATTCTCCAGGCTGGAAACCGACGGAGAGCCGCCGGGGAAATGCCACTCGTAAGTAACCGCACCCGGCGCTACCGCCGCCGCGCTGTAAAACTGCAAGCTGTCGGCCCCGCAAACGGCATTCCAGCGTTCCGAAGCAATATTCGCTTCAACGCCGGATGTTTCATACAGGTCGTTTTCCCATGCGCCACGGGAACTGCCGAAGCGGATTTTGTTTTTAGCGGGCACTAAGTACAATCGGCCCTTGATGTACCCCATCATCGGCAGGGTGCTGCCCACCTGCTCCCATTGCGGCATGGTGTTGTTACGGTACCAGACTTTCGTGCCGGTTGCGGTGATCGTGATGATGTACACCCCGCCGTTGGTTCCACGTTGGTAAGCAATGTCGCTCACGGCAGCCGCGGGAAGGTTCGGCGTGGTGATGTTGGTCCAGGTAGTGCCCCCGTCGGCAGAGCGCAGCACTTTCGCCGCATTCTGCGCGTTGCCGTAGGAGGCCCACAGTTCGTCCGGCGTTTTACCGGTTTCGATGGCGGTGATGTTCGTCTGGTTGCTGCTGGCGGTCAGGGAGGGCGTTACATTCACCCAGGTCACGCCGCTGTCGGTCGTTTTCATGATCTTTTTCTGGCTCAGCAGCACGTACATGATTTTCGGGTCGCGGCGGGCGATGCGCAGAGCGTTCACTGTTTCTCCAAAATCTTTGAAAGTGGCGGCAGACGCCATGTTATCAGACGACTGCACCAGTATTTTATTATTGGACTTTTTAATGCCGAAAATATTAAAAGCAAGATGGGGATGGAATTGCAGGGAGCCCAAATCCACATCCGACGCAACGGACGACTCGGTGACGGTGCCGTTTTCATTCAAATATCCCTTGTTCACACCGTATGCCCAGTCGTAATACAACCAACGGTCCTGGTACGGATTCACCGAACATACGCCCGCGTCGGCGCCTTTGATATTGCGCCATCCGCCAGGCCCTTCAAAACTGCGCACGAAGGTCTGGTTATGGTCGAGGCCGGCCAACACAATGTCGCTTTTCGGGGATGAAGAAAATCCCCAGATATCCATCGAGTTGATCTCGAAACCTGTGCCCACCATGGTAACACCACCGTTGGTGGAAATGCCCAGCCCGCCGTCGTTGCCTACCAGTACCACATCGCCCACCGCACTGATGCCGCGGATGTCGGCGTGAAGATAGTTACAGCCCGGGCCGTAAGGTTTTACGAACGTTTTACCGCTGTCCGCGGATTTGAGTATATAATCGGGACTGTATTGCCCCTGGTACATCACGTTGCGGTTATTCCAGTCGATATCAAAAGCTTCCACGTAGGCTTTAATGGTATCTGCCCCGAGGAAAGCACCGGTAGAAGAAATTTTATAGCGGGGTTTGTTGCTCACGTACTGCTGGAATACAGAAACCATGTCCGGGCTGGAGGGAATGGTTTTCATGCCCACCATGCTGGTGCTGGTCCAGCCGGTGTTCAGTGTGGTGTTCAGGTTCACCAGCAGCGAGAAGGTGGCGCCTTTATCGGTCGACTTGTAGATACAGGCCTGGTTGGCGCCGTTCCAGACACCGAGATAAAACTCATCCGGGTTGCTGAAGTTCGCTTCGAGCCCGAAGAAGTTAAAAAACCGTTCGTTGAGGCCGAAAGGTGTGTTCAGGTTGTACTGTGAGGTACCCCGGCGGTTGGCGCCGCCCAGGCTGTTATCAAACACCACCGTCCAGGTGTTGCCGCCGTCGGTGGAGCGGTACAATTTCCTGCCGAAGGTGCTGAGCACCACCTGCTGGTCGTCGGAGGCGAGGGTGACGAAATAGGGCCTTTCCGTCGGGGAGGCATTGCGGTTCAGTTGCGGCAGCAGCGTCCAGTTGATGCCGCCGTCGGTCGACTTCAGCAAGCCCGCTTCGGTGGCAGAATAGACCAGATCGCTGTTCAGCTTGTGCGCTTCGATTTCACCGTAATAATAATCGCGGTTGGCGTAGGTGTTAGTGCCGTTGGCGAAGCTGCCATCGGTCAGCTGCCAGGTGCCACCCTGGTCCTTGCTCACCCATAACCCGCCGTAAGAGAATCCTGCGAACAGGTTCTGCGTGTTGTAGGGGTTGACGTACACCCGGTCGCAGAAACCACCCGTTACCAGATTGTTATTACCGCATTGCTGGCGGGTCATGTTCGCCGGGCCGATCATTTTCCAGGTGCCGAAGGTACCGTCGGCCGTAGCAGGCATGCCGGCAACGGCGGTTTTGGCGGCCCTGTTCTTTTTAAGCACGGGATAAGCGCCGCCCATGCCAGCTTTGTCTTTGTAGAGTGCAGCCATCTGCATCCAGGTGACGAAACGGTCTTTCAGCTTGCTGTCTTCATTCGCATGTTTGGCGAAATAACTGTTAAATGCGGCTTGTGCTTTCCGGATGTCCGGTTTTCGTTTGAGCATCTCTGCAAACCAGGAACTGTGTGCATGCGCGTATTCGTTTTTCTCGTTCTCTCTTTCTTTCTTTTCGTGCTCTTCATGCTCTTCCGATTCGTAGTTTTCTTTGCGCTCCTGCGCGAACGTGGTGGTGCCCAACAGTGCCAGCACCGTTACAAGGCGGGTAAATTTACTTATCATACAAGGGGACTTTAGATTTCGGTTCTTAAGAGTAGCGGATATGTGATCTCGGATTCTAAACAGTAGTCAACAACGCATCCATGTGGAAGATACAGCGTGGGGTATGAAAGCAGGGAATCCTCCGGGCGTGAAATGACAATCCCATAACAATTCCGCCTATACGGGCAGAACTGTTTGTTGTACGATTTTCAAGGTCAACCGGCCTGACAATGCAGACAAAAACGGGTTAACAAACAGTTTTTGGGGATTGTTGATTGTTATTGATCCACGTTGAGTTTTTCAAATCCATGGAGGGTATTCCCCTTCACCGTCACTCCCCTGCAGCCCTGCAAAACAATACTGGCCCTCACTGGCCCGGCCGGCATGAATTGCGTCCGTTCGATCCGGTTACCGGTAAATGTGAGCCGATCGGTGCTACGGGCAAAGAGAACGGGATAATCGTACTGGGCGAAGGTGTTGCCGGTGATGCGGATGTTGCGATGCACGTAATGCCCCGGCACGGCCTTCTTTACCTCCGGCTCTATGGCGATCGTAAAATTATGCCCTCCCCTATTGTAACCGCATTCCCGGAATTCGTTGCCCCGGATGGTCACGTCCTGCACCGGCCCGGATTCGTACCAGCCGGAAGCGTCATTGGCGATGAGGATGGCATGCATCCCTGTTCTGTAAAAGACGTTGTTTTCTATCAGTACTTTCCGGCGGGTGGTCACCAGCAGCCCGCGGGTGTTGGTGCCCTCAAACCGGCAATTGCGAACGGTGAGCGAAGGTGTCCAGGTCACATTCTCCACGGCATCGCCGGGTTTGATACCCGCAGGAAGGGGCGATTCAAATGTGAGCTCCATTTCCCGCTCTGATACCAGCCGGGCCGATTTTATGACGGGGAATGCGTATATCCGAAGGGAAGCCGCATCCAGCAGAGCAGTGCTATCACCCGGGAAAAACGCCTCCATTCCGTAAGTTTGCGCATGCATGAAACGCACCCGCAGTTTGCCGGGGGAAACCACCTCCTGCACAATGAGATGGGTACCGTGCACATTGACGGGATCGTCGTGCGAGCCGTTAAAGCGGCTATTTTCAATGGTGATCTGGCCACGGCACCCGGAAAAATGCATGCCGTCTGCAAAGGCCGCAATGCGCCGGCCGCTTTCTTCACGAGGCATCACTACCACACCGTCGTAGTGCAGGTTTTCGGAGAATTGCGCCACAATGCCCAGCCCGTGCATGTAATGCATCCGTACGTTTTTCAGCCGCACATTGGTGGAGCGGTTGACGAATGCGCCCACATGGTCGCGAATAGGATCCCGGACGCTGATAACATCTCCGGGTACAAAACGCCGCTTCCGGAAATCGCCGGAGAAACGCACTGTACCAGGCGCCAGCTGCATGGCCCTGCTTTTTTCAAAAGGCTGCCAGTTGTCGTACCACAGCGTATTATCAGCAGGCCGTACGCGGATGGCATGAAAGTGGCGCATCCCCCATCCTTCGCCATACCACCGCAATTGCCCGCCGGCGATCTCGTAACGGGAATCCGGGTTCACACTTACGTTCACGGTGGAGTCGGCAGCTGAAAGGATGGTCATTTCCGACATACTGGGCCGCTCAAAATCCACGTCCAGGTGTTGAAGCGTCATATTCCGGCAGCGGTCCATGGCCCAGGTGATCATCTTCCCGTGAAACATCAGCAGGGCGCCGTTTCCTTCCACAGTGAGGTTTTCCATCCCTTCGAACAACAGGCCGACTTTTTTCAGCTTGGACGGGCATTCCGTTTCCGACGAGGTATTGGAAATAAAATATTCCCGCACTGCGGCATGTTCGGGCCAGATGTCGTACCGACCGGAATCGAGTAGCAGCACGGTTGCTTTTTTCTCCTTGCAAACCGCAATCGCGCGTTGCAGGGCAGGCAGCGCATCTTCGTAACTGCCGGCTTTCGCGCCGAAATCCGATGCACGCACGGTGTCGCCCGGGGTAACGCCTTGTGCTGACACACCTACTGTTAGCCAGCTCATGATCATTATGCTTATTCTTTTCATCTTTCGTAAAGTTAACGACCAGTATCTCGACAGTTCTCAACAGAATTTGCAATTGCATCTGTTTTTTTTGCAATGCGCGATTCCCGCCTCTTACGGCACCAACGGCGCGGTCGCTAAAAAAAAGCCATGCAACATATTCAACGCATCTAAAAAAAGCAGCCCGCACCGAGCGCGGACTGCCTGTAAATAACCGGATTATTTGATGAGCGTCAGCTGGAGCGTCCAGGTGTTTTTGGTAACACCATCGGCAGCCGTCACTTCATAGGAAGCGGGTTTGGAATAATCGCCGGGCGTACCGAGTGCCGGTGAACCGTTCACCGGTTTGATGGAAGCGGCGGTAGACACATCGCACATTCCCACGATGTTGGCGGCGGAAACACCGTTGCGGACCGCTGCGGTAAAATTACCGGCTGCGGCCGGCACCGTGGTGGTGACGGCAATGGTTTTGCCGTTCACCACCGGTGCGGCGGTATTAAAACGTATGACGCGGAAAGTGCCGTTGTCGTTCCAGCGGTATTCAAAGTCGAACCGTGTAATATTGGCGCCTTTAAATGCCGGCAACTCGTCAAGCCCTTTTTTGAGGCACGACGACAGCAGGCCCGTTACAGCGACCAATATGATCAGCAAGTATTTTTTCATATCCTTTGAGTTGAATCAGTTTAATAAATCACCATCCATCGTTATTCGGCGCCAGGTTAGGATTGGCCTGTATCTGGCCCTGCGGCACCGGGAACAGGAACCTCCTTGCATTGAACTGCCGGTTGGAGTTATTGTTCAGCGTGATGGCGGCAATGGTAAAGGAACGTCCGTCGGCCGCGATGTCGATGCCGCGGATGGGCTCCGCCAGTTCGGGAATGGTCGCCTGGCCGTTGAATTTCGCCCATCGCAGCAGGCTCCAGTAACGGTCTTCTTCCAGCACCATGTCTACCCGCCGCTCGTTGCGATAGGCCGTCCACGCTTCTGCCTGGGTCAGCGTTCCCAGCGCAGGCAATCCGCCATGCGTTTCCCTGGTTTTATTGATAGCGGCCACCGCTTCGGCGGTACGGCTTTTCAGCAGTAGCGCTTCGGCATAGTTCAGGTATACTTCCCCCAGGCGGATGACGGACTGATGGTGATCCGTCGGGTCGCTGTACCAGAGTTTCTTTACTTCGTACAAACCTTTCCGGTAGTAATAGTTGGATTCAGATACGCCCCATTCGCCGCCTACGTTGCTGAGGCGGTTCATATTGCCGAGGGCGCGGGTAAGCACTGCATTGTTGAACAGTTTGGTGGAATCGTACACCACAGTGGCGTAAAACCGTTTGTCGCGGTTGCGGTAGATGGCTTTGGACACATATCCCCCGTTGGCCAGGAAATCCGTGTAATAAGAGGTCGCGTTCCATTTTTTTGCTTTCCCGTCGGCTTCGTCCACCACCTCATAAGCATCCACCAGGTTCTGCGAAGGAAACCTTTCCGGCCATCCTTCGAAGCTTTCGGTGAAAGGCGGATGGTTGTACCCGGGGTTGAGCTTTTCGTTACCGTGATTGGGGCAAAGTGCCTGCATGGCCGTACTGCTGAAAGACGTATTGATGCCTTTCCGGAAGTACGCAAGAATAAGCTCTTTGGAAGCCTGCGCTTTGCCGAAATCGTTGAACATGCCTGCATAGTCGGCGTCGAGGGCGTAATTCATCCCCAGCACCGCTTGCGCGTCCGCGATCACGATATCGAGGTACGCATCCTTTTTTGCAGGGATGTAGGCCGCACCCTGCAGTGCCACACGGGTGCGCATGGCCAGCGCAGCGCCTTTGGAAGCGCGGCCGGTGGCTGCCGTGGCCGGCAGGTCGGTAGCCGCTTCGGCCAGATCTTTCAGGATAAAATCATAGGTTTCCGGCATACTCTTGCGGGGCAGGCGAAAATCCGCCGTGTTGGCCTCCAGCACCTTGTCTACGATCATCACGCCTCCGAAACGCTGGGCCATGAAGTAATAAACCAAAGCGCGGAGAAATTTCCCTTCGGCGATCATCACTTTCCGGTCGGCCTCCAGGATCGCCGTGTTGTTGGTGAGTTTTTCGAGAACGAGGTTGCAGTTACGGATGCGTGCATATTGGTTCCATCCCGCATCGTAATTGTTATCGATGTTATCGAGCGATACATTGTTCGTATAATTATTGCAGTTATTATCCGTCCAGTCGTCGAGTTTCTGGTTGTAATACAGCTGCAGCACGCGGCCATAGGTATCGAACACATACCCTTCGGCCAGGCTTTTATCCTTCCAGATAGCTTCTTCCGGGAAGCGGTCGAGGTAACCCTTGTCGAGCAGGTCTTTTTTGCAGGCGGCCGCCAGCACTACTATCGCCGCTCCCATCCATATGATCTTTTTCATGTAGAATTTTTTGATTGATGAAAACTAGAACCCTATGTTCAGCCCTACGGAATACACTTTCTGCACTGGATAGCCATAGTTGCTTTCGTCGCTGGTTTCCGGATCGAAATAGTCCTTTACCGGCGAGAAAGTGAGCAGGTTGGTGCCATTCAGCGTAACCAGGCAGCTGTTCAGGAAAGCCAGTTGCCGCGGGAACTGCTTTTTGGCATCGAAGGCGATACGCAGGCTTTTCAGACGGAGGTAACGCGCATCATAGAGCCAAAAATCGGAAGCGGTGCCGCCCGGCGCATAGTTGTTATTCCCATTGCGGTCCGACGACAATGCCTGTCGCGGGAAACGGGCCTCCCTGTTGTCGGGCGTCCAGAAATCGCGCTGGAAGTCATATACCAGGAAGTTTGCGGAATACGCCGTGAGCGAGCCTTGCAGCCGCACAGTGCGGGTACCGGTGCCCTGCCACAACATCTCCACGCTGAACGCCTTCCAGGTCGCTGACATGTTCATCCCGAACGTGAGCGCGGGGAAACGCTGTTTGCCGATGCGGGTGGCGTCGTTGCCGTCAATCTTTCCGTCGCCGTTGGTATCCTCATAGCGGATGTCGCCAGGCGTCAGCTGTCCGCCGGGCGTATAGCGGGGATGATTGATGATGTCGTCGACCGACTGGTAATACCCCTGGTTGTGAAGCCCGTTGCCCCAAACAAATGTAGCGTGGGTGCGGCGGTTCTTCGGGTTCTTGAGCGACACGCTGTCCTCACTGTCGTCACGCTCCCACAGTTCGTTGTACATCGTAAGGTTACCGCCTACCTGGTACTGGAAATCCTTGCCCGCCCTGTCGGCATAATTGAGCTGGAATTCCATACCATGGCGCCGGAAAGCGGAGTTGGACGATGCATAAGGAAGACCGGTGCCGAGTGGCGTGGTATACCGTGCCGCGGAATTGATGATATAGCCGGTGGTCCGTTTGTAAAAATAATCCACGCTGCCGCTCAGGCGATTGCGCAGCAAAGCGAAGTCGAGGCCCGTGTTGTAATCGCGGGTGGAGTACCACGACAATACGAACCTGTCTACCAGGCTACCTTCCCTGAACCCGATCATCGGATTGCCGCCAACCACGTAGGCATTTTCTATGAGGGAGTAGCTATTCAGCAGGTAGGGGAAACGCACGGCATTACCGGCGGGATCCCGCACATCGTCATTGCCCACTGTAGCGATTGTATAGCGCAGCTTGAACTGGTCGAAGATTTTTTTGAAGGGGAAGAACTCTTCGTCACTGGCCACCCATCCGAGCGACAGCGAGGGGAAGAACCCCCATTTGCTGTTGCGTTCGCGGGGAAAGCGGTCTGAACCGTCGTAACGGAAGCTGCCCTCGATGATGTATCGCGCATCGTAGTCGTATTTCAGGCGGCCCACATATCCGCGACGCCCGCCTTCAGCGGCGCTGCCGCCATTGACGAGGCCATTGTTGCTGCCCGCGAAAAGCTGATCCACAGCGGAAGAGGGAAAATTGATACGCCTGGCCGACAATTGTTCCGCCATATCTTCGCTTTCCTCATACAGCGCCAGCACATTCACCGCATGTTTGCGGAAACTACGCTGGTACTCGATGCGTGCCTGCAGCGTGGTACTTTGCGAGCGATCCGATATCTCGTCCAGGGAAGGCGGCGTGCGGTATTGTTCGATGCCCAGGTTGTCGAATTGTGGTGCGCGGGTATACCAACCTTTCCGGAAGCGGTCTTCTATTTTGTAATACCCCAGCACGCCGGCTTTGAGCCCCTTTACCCAGGGTACCTGCCAGTCGAGCGTCAGGTTGCCGTTCACGTTCCGGAACTCATCGCGGCGGTAACCCGAACGGGGATCGATGTCTACGAGCGGATGATCAACACCCGCTGCATAAGTCCCGTCTTTGTTATAAGCCATTTTAAACGGGGGACTGTTTTGCAGGTGGCTCCATATTTCGAAAGCGCTGGCACCGGGAAACCCGTTATTGGTGAGCGTAGCATACATGTTAGCGCTGGCGGTGATGCCCTGTTTGTCGAAGTGCTGGGTAACGCTGGCACGGGCGTTATACCGTTTGAAGCCGGTTACATCCGTTTTGTAGTTGCTATGTTGATTGAAATAGGCTAGAGAAAGAAAGTATGTTGTTTTATCGGAGCCTCCGCTTACGTCGAGGCTGTATTTCGTTTGCGGCGTGTAATTGCGCAGGGTCATATCGTACCAGTCGTTATCCTGCCACACATAGGGATCTTTTTTGTTCAGGATGGTATCGAGCCTGCCCGGGGAGTACACGGCCGGCTGATTATCCGCGGCCGCGGCTGCATTCTGCGCCAGCGCAAAGTTGTAGGCGTTGACGCGTTTCGGCAATACCGTCGGTTTCGAAAACTCGGTGAGCACCCCGAAGTTGATACTCACTTTTCCGGCGCGGCCGCGCTTGGTGGTAACGAGGATGATGCCGTTGGCGCCGCGTGCACCGTACACGGCCGTGGCACCACCGTCTTTCAAAATCGAAATGGCTTCGATATCTTGCGGCTGGAGGTTCTGGAAATCAAACCGCGACGATACCACGTTGTCGATTACGAACAACGGGCCGCCCCTGTCCGGGCCCGAACCGCCGCGAACGGCAATCCTTGCCGAGCCTACGCCCGGTTCGCCGCCCGAGCTCATGGTGATCACACCCGGGGCGCGGCCGGCCAAAGCATCGGCCATATTGGAGAAAGGCAGCGTGGTCATCTTATCTGTTTTGATGGTCGACACCGCCGTTACCAGCTTGCGCCGGGTGTCGCTGCCGTAACCTACCACCACCACCTGTTCCAGTGCGCTGGCAGATACCTTCAGCCGCACGTCCATGGGTGTGGCAGCGGCTGCCAGCTCCTGCGGTTCGTAACCGATCAGTGAGAAAATGAGTGTAGCCCCTTCCGGAACGTTCAGTTCGAAGGCGCCGGTTTCGGACGTGGTGGTGCCTCCCGGCCCGTTTTTCTGCCTGACGATTGCCCCTACCAGCGGGGCTCCCGACGTATCTTTCACCGTGCCCCTGACAATAAGGTAGCGCATGGCGCCCGGCTCATGGGGACCAATTACCACCAGTTCCGGCGACTTCAGGGTAAAGGAAAGCGGGGTGCCTTCCAGCACGCGCGTCAACACTTCTTCCACTTTCGCGTTGTGCACGGAAAGGGTCACCTGCTTATCCGGCGGCAGGAGATCATCGTTGTAAATAAAACGGAAAGAGCTACGCTGTTCGATCATTCGAAGCGCGTCCTTGAGGCTTGCCTGGTCGAAGCGCAGCGAGATTCTCCGTTGAGAGAACCCGGCCTGTAACTGAAGGCAGGCAAGCAGCAGCAGGAAAGTAATCTTCATAACTTTGATGCACTGGGTGATAGCAGGCCGGTACGGCAAGCCGCAGGTCCTGTGTGTTTTTTTCATACCTTTGGTTGAGATGGTTTGACAATAGATGCCCCTTCCCTTTGCAAAACGAAGGGCATCTGTACTGAAAACTTTCTTCAGGGGGATGTGTCAGCATTCCCCTTTTGTTTGACGGCAGGGCGTTAGGTGGAATTGTTCTTCATAACAGAAGTGAGTTTGGTTGATTGCGTATCTAATGTACCTCGTTGATGTTCACTGTTCTTTGCATCGAGTCGTATGTATAGTCAAAACGATGGCCGGATGCAGCTTTCAGCGCATCCAGCACGTCTTCCAGCTTTTCGCTTTTTATGGTGGCGGTAAATTCCAGTTTCGCTGCCGCATCATCCGCGAAGCGAATGTCTACATTATACCACCTTTCCAGCCGGGCAGCAAGGCTGGGAAAAGGTTCGCGGTCGCAGCAAAGGGTATTGTCTTTCCAGGCGATTTCCGGGATGAGGCCGTCTTTACCTTTCTGAAACCGCAGCGCTTCGATGGCCACCGATTCCGATAGCGCTTTGCCCTTGGCTCCGGGGCGCGTAATCAGCAGTTTCTCCATGGGCTTCAGCAACACGGTTTCCGTTTTTCCGCCGCTCGGGTAGGCCACCTGTACGCTTCCTTTCAGTAAGGCCGTTTCTACTGAGGGCTCGCCATCATAGGCCTTTAAATTGAAGGCCGTTCCCAACACTTTCACTTCCACCCCGGCAGCCGTTATCACAAAGGGGGTCTCGGCCTGTGTAGCCACATCGAAGTAAGCCTCCCCATTGAGGCGGATGCGGCGGTTATCGCGCCCGAAACCATCGTCGTACGCCAGTTTGCTGCCGGCATTGAGCCAGACCAGCGAGCCGTCAGGCAGGGTAATACGTGATTTGATGCCTGGTTTCGCGGTAATTTCATGCAATTCATGCTCCGGTGCGCCGGTAAAAAACAGGTAACAGGCACCGGCAATACAGGCAGCCGCCACCATGGTTATCCATGCCACAGTTTTTCCCCGCCGGGCATGCATAGGCGGCAGGACCGGCTCGGGGCTTTCACCCGCGTCACCCGCCAGCTTTCCCCGCAGCAATTCCAGTTTGCGGGCCTTCTCCTGTTCCGGTATGGATGGGCGGCTGACGGGCCAGTTCTTCGACAACAGCGAAAGAGCCGGGTCTTCTTCCGCGTCCGGCACGCGCATGGCGGCCAGTTCCTTTAATTCTGCCTCCGTGATTTCCCCGCTCAGTTGGCGGCCAATCAGGATCCAGTATCGATCATCAGACATGAAGACATGCATTGGATTCACCTATAAGACAAATCCGGGGGGAGTAATCACCTAAAACGAATTAAAAAAAATCAGGGGTAGCGCACGAGGTAGGGAGCAATGGCCGCGTGGATGCGCTTCAGCGCAATGGCCACCTGGCTGTCGATGGTGCGAACGGAAATGTTTAGGATGGACGCGATTTCTTTGTACCGCAGGCCCTCTTCGCGGGCGAGCCGGAAAATCATGCGGCATTTGGGCGGCAGCGCTTCTACCGCACGGGCCGCGGCGTCGTGCAGTTCCCGCGAAATGTACTGCTGCTCGGGATTGGATGTATCGAAGTAAGATTCGAGGGGTACGTCCAGCTGGTCGAATGGAAAAAACATCCGTTTCTGATGGTGCTGGATATAGTTGAGGGAAGCATTTCGGATGCAGGAATACAGGTATACCCGCAGGTTGTCGATTGCCTGCAGCGTACTCCTTTTTTTCCAGAGCGTTACAAAGGTGTCTGCCACGATATCTTCGGCCAGCGAATGGTCCATGAGAAAAGAAGTCGCAAACCGGGTCAGCTCCGGCGAAAAATGAAGATACAGCTGCTCGAATGAAGCAGCGTCGTCATGCAATGCAATTTTTTCCTGCCAGGCGCTGATCACTTTCTAACAATTATATGGTGTGCAATGCGAAATATGATATCGAATTAAGACGTGGCCAATACAACGAATACATCAGAAGAGGATGAACGGTCGGAGTTAAAGGTAACGACCCGCCAAACAGGAAATTCACACAGAATTAGCAATTTCTTACGGTATTTTAACAAACCCGTTCGGAGGAAGCCCCGGTACCTCCCTTTCACAATCACACATTTTCGTATACTTGCACCCTTAACCCGGAAACCATATGTCGCACAGAATATATCTCTACAATATAAGCGGCCTGCCTGCCGCCAGTGAAGAAAGACCGGCCCCCACCGGCATCGATGCCATCCTCGCCTCCTATGGCACTAATGGCGACGGCGTGTTGATGCTCACCGAGTGGGGCTACGAACTCCCTCTGCTGTTGCAACCGCTGCTGGCCGGCGACATCACCATACTGCCACCTTTGTACAACGGCACCGAAGGCGGGCTGTATGCCCCTGCCTCCGCGGGCATAACCGCCATCCGTGCGTTGTATGACTTCATCGACAGACACAAAAAGCACCTCATCAAAAACCAGCCGGCCTTTGAGCACGCGAAAGACCAGCTGTTGCAGTTCCTGGACAACAAAGCGGTGTTTCCATATTTCCATCTCGACGCCTGGGATGTTTTTAACGTGATGGACGATGGCAGCGAAGGCAACCACGCCGCACAGGCCCGCGTATTGGCGGAAAGCATCAAAGCTAATAATGCCGCTATCACCGCGGCTATTGCAGCGGATGATCCTGCCCTGCTCGACGCCTGCCCCTATTTTGCTTCAGGAGACGCCTTTTTCCGGAACTTCCGGGAACTGCTCAACGAAGAAACCTACAATTACGGCTGGGCCGTGATCGACAGCTTTGAGCCCGAAACGTCCAACGAGCCGGAAGTGTTCCGGGACGGCGACCGCTATGGCCTGAAAGACGTAATGGGACAGGAAATTCTGCCAGCTGTCTACGAAGATGCATATGTACTCACCGGTAATCAGATCGCCGTAATGCAGCAGGGATCATGGGGCATCATCGACTTCAAAGGCAACACCCTTGTTGATTTCCGTGCGGCGCAGGACGTTGCGGTGGATTATAGCGGTCACTACGCGCACTATATTTTTTACGGAGCCGATGGGCGCAACCAGTATTTCACACACCGGTTCCGGCCGCTGGCGGAGGGCCGCGCCATCAGCATCGACATGTTCGGCGAGTACTACATTCTGAAACAGGGCAACCGGGTGGGCCTGAAGGACGCTGACGGGAACGAAGTGCTGCCTGCAGACTACAAAAACATCCGCGCTGAATATACACTCAACGGCCTCATCGCCGAAGACGGCAATGGCAAAGGACTGTACGTGCCACAAAAAGGCTGGGTGCTCCCCTGCATTTACCAGGCGCTGCATCCATTAAAAGACGTGGGTGACAGCAATGGCGAGGTCTTCGTGGTGGTGATGCAGAACAAACGCACCGGCCTGTTCACCGCAGGCAGTAAACCGGGATGGGTCCTACCCATGGAATACGACGGGGTAAAATGGATCAAAAAAGATATTTTCGGCTACCAGCAAAACAAACATTGGGGCTTGGCCGGCATTGCCGGGAACATCATCACCAGCCCCATCTACAAAAGCCTCAGTGGCAAGGGCGGCGAGCTGGCATATGGCACAGCTCTGGGTTTCCACGATGCGGGCATCGATGTGATCAGCCGCAACGGCGACACACGTCCCATCAACGTAAACGAAGCCAAAAAAGAACTGCGCGACGCAAAATATTACTTCAGTAAAGCGGAAACAGCACAGCTCGAACAGATCGCCGCGCCACAAAAGCTTGCGGAAAGCTGGTACCAAAAAGGAGAAGACGCGCTCGGGAAAGAGCAGTTTGCGAAAGCGCTGGAACATTACGGGAAAGCGGCGGAACTGGGGCATAGCGGGGCGATGACTGATATCGGGTTCATTTATGAAACGGCTGACGACTTCATCAATTACCAACTCGCCTTTGATTGGTACAGCAAAGCCGCGTTACTGGAGAACCAGTACGGCATGAACAACCTCGCCCTCTCCTACCTCTACGGCCGCGGCACGGAGCAGGATACCGCCATGGCGATTCACTGGCTGGAAAAAGCCGCAGCAGCGGGCCACGCCGGGGCGCTCACCTCCCTGGGAGAGATCTATTTCCAACCGGAATACAATCACGTGGACCTCGACAAAGCCCTGCAATATTATTGGGATGCTTATAAAGCGAACGAAGACGTATCCCTGTTCATCGGCAACATTCACGAAAAGAAAGGCGATCATACCAACGCGGTGTTTTACTACAAGGAAGCAGCGCAAAAAGGCAGCGCCTTCGCCAAATGGCGGCTGGGTTGTTTTTATACAGACGGCACGGGTGTAGCTTCCGACCTCAACGTAGCCATGAATTACTACCTCGAAGCGGTAGACGAACAACCGGAGGTACACGTAGACCTTGCCATTCTCTACATGAGCAGCACATTTTACGACCCGGCCAAAGCCCGTGCTCACATCGATGCTGCCGAAGCCGCAGGTGTGCCCTACGCCGACGAATACCGCGAAAAATTTCGCAACCGCTGGTAGAAATTACCGGTTAAATGTTTTCAGCACAAAGCCCACCGTATCTGCCTTCGATTCGGCAAGTCGTTTGTTGAACGCTGCCACCGTTTTGCGGAAGAGCGTTTCGGTTATGCCATCCGATTCGCGGCCGGTAAGGTACAATTTGAAAGTATTGTGATGACGCATCTGCACGAGCATGACGCGATGCGACGGCCCGCTGATGAAGCCGGTTATACCGCAACACCTGCACCAGCCTAAAACCCGTTCACCGCATTATACTGCGCGATGTACTCCCTTGGGGAATGCCCTTTGATGCTTTTGAAAACCCGGTTAAAATTGGTGATACTGTTGAAGCCCGCATTGTAGGCCGCGTCGGCGATACCGTCGGGTTTCCCGGGCCGGGTGAGGTTTTTACACGCTTCGTTGATCCGCACCTCGTTCAGGAAGTTCACGAACTTGCGGCCGGTATGCCTTTTGAAATACCGGCAGAAGGCCGGCGGCGTCATATATGCCACGGCCGCCACTTCCTCCAGCGATACAGGCGTGTTGTAGCGTTGCATGATAAAACTCAATATCCTGCTCAGCCGTATGCCTTCGCTTTCCGACATTTCCGCCGAATAATCCACCGGGCATAACGGAACGGAGCCTTTGAGGGAATGCAGCGTGGTAAGCAGCTCAAGAAAGCGCTGAAGCGCCTCGAGCCCTGATGCTGCATGTACTGCGTGAATGCCGGCGGCCACCACTGTGTTGTGGGCAGCAGCCACTTTGAACCCGTGTTTGCCCGCCTGCAGGAAGGCTTTAACCGCCTTCATCTCGGGCAGATTGAATAATCCGCCCATGGTGCCATTGATATTGAAATAAAGTGATGTGGCTTTGATGGTATGCGTGCTGCCCGGTGCAAAATACTCCGGGTTGCTTTTGAAAAGGTGCGGCAGGTTACCGCCAATCAGGAAGATGTCGCCCGGCCGGAAGGCATGCATGTTGTTCCCAGCAATGAGGATGCCCGCTCCCTTTTCCACGAGGGTGAGCTGACACTCGTCGTGACGGTGCAGGAACTGGTAAAAGTGCGGCTGCTCGATCTGTTCGGCAATCACACTTTTATCGTCAGGATATAAAATGGTAAACGGCAGTACTTTCATAAGCAGCGTTACGTAGCTACAATTTACACATTTTATCCTGAAACAACCCAACAAGCACCTATCCGGTTAAAATCCGGCAAAAACCGGTCAAAATATGGCCGGCCGTCAGAACCGATCCGGGGCAAACGGCTCCATACCTACCTCGGTTGGCTGGCCATTGATGAGGCGGCTCACAAGCAGGCCGGTGGCCGGGCCAAGGCTGAGGCCCATCATGCCATGGCCAGTGGCCAGTACCAGGTTTTTCACTTTTTTACTGTACCCGATGTAAGGAAGGCCGTCCGGCGAAGAAGGCCGGAATCCGAACCAGGTGTTGGCCGTAGCGGGCAACGCAGGGCGAAGGCCTGGAAAATAAGCCGGAATGGCATCTACAATGCCCTGTACACGGTTCATATTCACCTTCCCGTTGATACGGGCCAGCTCCATGGTGCCGCCGTAGCGGATTTGTTCGTCCATCGGTGTAACGGCCACCCGCGCTTCACAAAGGAGCGCCGGGATCTGCAGGCAATCGTTCGGATTCTCGCCCATGAACGAATACCCCTTTCCCGGCATCAGCGGTGCTTTGACGTGCAGCATTTTTGCCACGGCGGGCGACCAGGCACCGGTGGCCAACACAAAATGGTCGGCGGTAAATCGTTTGCCCGATGCCGTTATCGCACGAATGACGCCTCCTTCCATTTCCACACCGTCTGCCGCATGGTTGCGCAGGATGGTGACGTTGTTTTTTTCAAGATATGCGAGCAGGGTGGTCATGAGACTGCGGGGTGAGAGATGCCCGTCGCAACGATAATGTACCGCGCCGAGCACATCCAACTCCAGGTCCGGCTGGAGCGCCCGGCAGGCCTTTGCGTCGAGCAGCGCGAAATCGAGCCCGAGCGCGGCGGCGTCTTTTACAAGATGCGCTTCTTCTTCCGCCGCTTTGTTGGTTTTAAAAAAGGCCAGGATGCCTTTGTGTTGCAGGCCGAACGCTAAACCCGGCTCCTGCGCCAGTTCGTTGTACAACGACCGGCTCAGGAGCGACAGGTCGCGCAGCGGTACGGCCGCGGCCGCCACATGTCTGGCGGTAGCATGTTTGATGAATTGTAACCCCCAGCCGATCAGTTCACTGTTAATCGCCGGTTTTATATAAAATGGGCTCCTGCTGTTAAACATCCAGCGGATGCCCTGTCTGATCATACCCGGTGCGGCCAGCGGCACAAAGTGGCTCGGTACGATCATGCCGGCGTTGCCGTAAGAGCAGTTGCCGGTGATGTCGCCTTTGTCGAGCACGGTTACCTCGTGTCCTTCCCGGTGCAGGTAATACGCCGCACTCAGCCCGATGATGCCACCGCCGATGATAATGATGTGTGCCATGTTCTGTCAAAAATTAAAGCACCTGGAAGCCGAATGCGTACGGGTCATCCGCTTCGTCGATCCTGATCGTATTGTATCCGTATACCCGCGCCCATCCTTCCACGCTGGGAACGATGGCCGGTTTGCCGCCCACTTCCGTCACCGCTTCCACACGGCCGGTGAATTTGCTGCCGATGATGCTTTCATGCACAAACGCATCGCCTTCTTTCAGCTTGCCTTTGGCATGCCATTGCGCCATGCGGGCGGAAGTGCCGGTGCCGCAGGGTGAGCGGTCGATGGCCTTGTCGCCGTAAAAAACGGCATTCCGTGCTGTGGATGAAGGGTCGAGCGGCGTTCCCGCCCAGAGTACGTGGCTGCAGCCATTGATGGTGGCATCGTCCGGATGTACGAACGTGTATGCTTCATTGATGCGCTGGCGGATTACCTGGCTCCAGGCCACCAGCTGTGCGGCGGTATGGTTTTCGAGCCCTGAAAAATTTTCCTGTGGGTCGATGATCGCGTAGAAGTTCCCGCCATAGGCCACATCGAAAACGAGGGACCCCAGGCCCGGGCAATCCACCTGCAGATTTTCCGCGGCAAGGTATGCGGGCACGTTTTTCAGTTTCACGGATTTCACCTTCCCTCCTTCTTCTTTGTAAGTAATGATCACCAGCCCTGCCGGCGCTTCCATCCTGACGGTGCCGCGCACTTTCGGGATCAGCAGTCCTTCTTCTATGGCGATCGTGATGGTGCCGATGGTGCCGTGGCCGCACATGGGCAGGCAGCCGCTGGTTTCGATGAACAGCACCGCCACATCGTTTTCAGGATTGTGCGGCGGATAGAGGATGCTGCCGGACATCATGTCGTGCCCCCTGGGCTCAAACATCAGCCCTTTGCGGATCCAGTCGAATTCCCGGAGGAAGTGCTGCCGTTTTTCGCTCATGCTGGCGCCCTGCAGGACGGGACCGCCCCCGGCAACCAGCCGAACCGGGTTGCCGCAGGTATGCGCATCCACACAGAAGAATGTTTTTGCGATCATCGTGTTGACAAATTTTGATCCGTTGTACGGAGAATATTGAATGGATTGGCGGCCCGTAGTTCGCCGGGCAGCAAAGCATCCGGCCAGTTCTGCCAGGCCAGCGGCCGCACGAAACGGTAGATGGCGGCGGAGCCCACGGAGGTAAAGCGGCTGTCGCTGCTGGCCGGAAAAGGCCCGCCATGCTGCATCGCGGCGCACACCTCCACACCAGTAGGCACACCGTTAAAAATGAGCCGGCCGGCGATGCCGGATAATTGCAGCAACAAATCCTGCTCTCCTGATAATTCCTCTTCTTCCGCGATCACCGTAGCGGTGAGCTGACCTTGGAGTGACGCCACCACCGCCTGCAGGGAAGCTTTGTTCTTCGCCACTACCAGCAATGAACTGGGACCGAACACTTCTTCACGCAGCGCGGGTGTTTGCAGAAAATCTTCCGCCTGCACTTTCAGGACCTGTGCTTGCGCCTGTCCTCCCCCTGCTTCCGTGACAACGGCCAGCGGCGATACGCCTGTTTCCTGGCGCATGGCGGTCGACAATTCCATATAATGATGATGGATAGATGCAGTGAGCATGGTAGCCGGCGGTGTTTGCCGGATGGCCGCTGCCAGTGCGGATTCGAAACGTTCCAGCGAAGGGGTTTCAATAGCCAGCAACAAACCAGGATTGGTGCAGAATTGTCCCGCTCCTAATGTGATGGCGCCTGCCAGTTCAGCGGCGATTGCCTCTGCTCTTTTTTCCATGGCGCCGGGCAATATAACTACCGGATTGATGCTGCCCATTTCCGCGAACACCGGTACCGGTACGGCCCGCTGTGCGGCAAGGCGTTGCAGCGCCATACCGCCTTTCAGTGAACCGGTGAAGGCCACGGCTTTCGTGAGGGGATGCTGCACCAGTGCAGCGCCAACCACATAACCATCGTCGTACAACATCGAAAACACACCTGGCGGCAGGCCGCATTTTTTTACAGCGGCATTCACAGCCCCTGCTACCAGCGCGCTGACACCGGGGTGCGCCGCATGCGCTTTGACTAACACGGGACAGCCCGCAGCCAGCGCCGAAGCGGTATCTCCACCGGCCACCGAAAACGCCAGTGGGAAATTGCTTGCACCAAACACCACCACCGGGCCCAGGGGCACCAGCATTTTGCGGATGTCGGGCCGGGGTTGCGGTTTGCGGTCGGGTTGCGCGGTGTCGATCACCGCCTGCACCCAAGACCCTTCTTCCACCAGGTTTGCAAAAAGGTTCAGCTGGCCTGTTGTTCTGCCCAACTCCCCGGTGAGGCGCGCAACGGGTAAGCCGGTTTCGGCATGGGCTCTCACGATCAGTGAATCTCCAATGGCTGATAATTCCGCCGCTATCGTTCGCAGCAGGGCTGCTTTTTCTTCGCGGCTTGTTCCCCGGTAAGACGGGAATGCCGCAGCAGCAGCCTCCATCGCCTGGTTCACTGCGGGCTCATCTGCGCAGGCAAACGCACCGGGCAGTGTTTCCCCGGTAGCCGGGTTCACCGCCTTGAAATATCTTGTTTCGAGCTGTTTGTAAACTCCTCCTATACTGTTTGCGGTTTCCATGCGGATGTTGTATCGGGTAATGCCGGACGGGCGGCCAATGCGTCGTCAATCACTTTCTGTACACGGGTGCGTTCTTCGCCTGTCAATGGCAGCCTCGGGGCACGGACATGTTCCGTACCGATGCCGGTGGCCGTGGCGGCGAGTTTGATATATTGCACCAGTTTGGGATGAATATCGAGCTCCAGCAACGGCATGAACCAGCGGTAGATTTTCAGGGCAGCCTCAACGTCTCCTGATTTCACCAACCGGAATATCGCCACGGTTTCTTTCGGGAATGCATCCACCAGCCCAGCCACCCATCCGCAGGCGCCCAGTACGAGGCTTTCCATTGCGAGGGGATCCACGCCGGTGAGTATTTTATACCGGTCGCCGAAGCGGTTGATCATGCGCGTAATATTGATCACATCCCTGGTAGATTCCTTCACGGCCTGGATGTTTTTATACGGCAGCAGCGCCTCGAACATCTCCAGCGTAATCATGATTTTATAATCCACCGGGTTGTTGTATAACATGATCGGCAGGCTGGTAGCCTCCGCCACGGATTTGAAGTAAGTAACCGTTTCGTTCGCGTCCGCATTATACCGCATGGGCGGCAGCAGCATCAAAGCATTCGCCCCCCAGCTTTCCGCTTCCCTGGCGAGGTTGGTGGCAGCGCGGGTAGTTTGTTCAGCGATGTTAACAATGATGGGAAAACCTTCCGGCAGAAATTCGCGCGCAGCGAAATAAAGCTGTTTTTTCTCTTCGTTGCTGAGCGAGCTGGCCTCGCCGAGTGACCCGCCGAGAATGATACCATCTACCCCTGCATCCAGCTGGGCCTGTAGGTTGGTACGGAATACCTCCAGATCTATTTCATCAGATGTATTGAACGGCGTGAGCAGTGCGGGGAACACACCGTTCCAGTTAAATTGGGCCATAACATTTGTTTGACCAAAAGTACACGATAGGCCCCGGCGGCACTTTACGCGAATTGGCCGCTACTTTGCGGAAATTAACCGGTTTGAAGCGGCGTTGATATGATTGGGGCAAAAAACGGGGTCAAAACACTTTACGCCGCGATAAAGAAGTTCTCCCCAAAGGGAATATCAACTTGCCGGCATGCACAGATCCGGTGGGTTTCCTATCTTCGTGTATTCAATAAAAATGCACGTATGAAGTCCATTTATCTCCAACGACCGCGATCGCACCCAGCGCATCACCGTTACGGAAGGGGAATTGTACCTGCCGTACGACGTGATGGTGACCCCCTGAGCCGCCGGTCCTTTTACAGTATCAGCACTTCACCATCGGCCGGAATGAGCAATTGACCGCTGCTGATGCCCGCCGCGTCCGCCGCTGCGCGAAGCGATGCGCGGGTGGTGCGGCAGTGGTCGAGCGCTTCCATGTGCACCGCGATCACCTTTGCATTGCCGCCTGCCCGGATCAATGCAATGGCCTGCTCCTCCTGCATCAGGATCGGCGTATGCTCGTGCCCTGGAATTACGGCGCCGCCGGAATTGATGACGATATAATCAGGACGGTGCCGGTGTATGTTATCCGCAATCTCCGGGAGCCAGATACTGTCGCCTACAATGTAGACGGTAGGCGCTCCTTCGGCTTTCAGCACGAAACCCGACACTTCACCCATTTTCAGCAATATCTCCCCGCTCCCATGCCTGCCGCCCGTGCGGATAATGTGGATACCGTTCCAATGTGTTTCATCGGTGATCTTTGCAGCATTCGTAAAATTTTCTTTTTCGAAGTAAGCTTCGTCGGCGGGCTGATGGAGCAGCGTGATGGATTTATCCAGTGCCTGGCTGGCCGCAGCGTCGAAATGGTCGCGGTGCGTGTGGGTGACGAGCACCCCGTCCAGATCGCGTGTGATGGCGTCAACGGGAACCGTCAGGTCGATCGTCGGGTTCCTGGCGATGCCGGCCAGGGAATCGTAAGCGTCTTTGGGGAAAAACATCGGGTCTACCAGTATCTTTCTGCCGGCGTACTGCAGCACCAGGGTGGCGTTGCGTATGAGTTGGAGGGTATTCGTGCGGGTCATATGTTCAATTAAAGCGCAAATGTACAGCGAAGACTCTTATCCGCCTTCAGACATCTCAATTGTTTATATTTGATGCCGAAATGAAGCACATCCTGACCGCGCTCTCCGAACTACCACCAGGCATTCAATTCCTGGTATTTCTCGCGCAAAACCTCTTCGTATTTGCAGCAGCATTGTTGTTTGGCGCTCTGATGCTGCGGAAAAACGGCGTTCCCTGGGAACCAGCCAGCAAACGGGATAGGTTCATCGCCGCGGGAACGGTGCTGATCAACACGGTCGTCACACAGGCAGGGTTCATGTTATGGCAAAAAGGCTGGATTGTAATTGACTCCTCCTGGTCGGCTTATTTCTTCGTGGATGCCCTGATTTTGTTCTTTGTGATGGACTTCCTCATGTACGTTTTTCACTGGACCATCCACTATTCCTTCCTGTACCGGTTTATACACACGCTCCACCACGAGGCCATCGACCCGAAGCCGATCGACCTTTTCGTGCTGCACCCGGCCGAAACATTCGCCTTTGGCGGCATGTGGCTGGCGATTTTACTGCCTTGGGCATTTAACATCTGGGCGATGGTGCTCTACCTCGTGTTGAATGTGGTGTTCGGGATAGTCGGCCACCTCGGCGGCAACGGCCAGCACTATAACACAGGCATCACCCGATTTATCGGCACCTCCCGCTTCCATCACGACCATCACCGCAACCTACACTGCAATTTCGGGTTCTACACCAACCTGTGGGACCGGCTCTTTGGTACCTACGTCAACGCTTGAATCGCCGCATAGGCACCGCTGGACCATCCTATATATTCAAAACTGGTCCCCTCAAGCCATCCGGCTATGGCATACTTTTGCAGCTTAAACCGAAAAACATTTCAGCATGGAATTCAAAATCAGGAAGGCAAGTCTTGAGGACTTAAACGAAACGGCGGAACTATTCAACCTGTATCGTATTTTTTATCGTCAGGAGTCTGACGTTGAACGCGGCAAAGCATTTCTGAAGGAAAGGTTCCAGAACAGCGAGTCGGATATTTTCCTGGCGATGGCTGACGGCAAAGCGGTAGGCTTTGTTCAATTGTACAAATTATTTCATTACACCAAACTGCAGAAACAATGGCTGCTTAGTGATTTATTTGTGCATCCGGATTACAGGGGTAAAGGAATTTCGGTAGCCCTGATAGAAAGAAGCAAACAATGGTGTGCGGAAACCAATGCCTGCGGGTTGATGCTGGAGACGGAAAAGACGAACGATATCGGGAATAACCTGTATCCCAGGTGCGGCTTTGAATACGATGGGTTGCACAATTACTATCACTGGTGGAAATAATTCAATCACTGTACCAAAAGGACAAAGCCAACAACCCTGCTTTGTCCTTTTTTGTTATCACTGCCGGGTATTTCCCCGGGCCGGATGTGACAGCAGCCATTTGACCAACGCCTTCGGCTCCGCGATGCTCCATGAATGGGGATGCCTTTTATTATCCGGCTTTCTGTAACCTTTGTTGTCTGTTGTCGTCAAAACGGCATTTTTGTTGCCCAGCCACTGCAGTTCGTTGATCATGGCGGCGTTATCTTTCGCATTGATGTAGGAGTAATCGTATCCTCTTTCACGCAGCCACCATTGTATATCCGGCTCGGTGAACAGCATGATGGGCGTATTCACCAGTGTTTTGACGGCCCGCTGTGTGGTGTCCGTGTACGAGTATGGCGACATGTCGTAAAAGTTTTGCCGCGCCGTCTCAGGCGTCCCTTTCAATTCCAGTTCGATCCTGCCTATCATGTACGTCACCTCTCCGTTCACCGGTTTGTTCCCGGCCAGCCGCACCATCCGTTTGGCGGCATCGTAGAAGCGCTCCCAGTCGAGTGGAGCATCTACCGCAAACACGGCTTTTGCTTTCACGGGATATTTTTTCTCCACGGCCAGTTCCGCATATTTCACTGCACAGGATCCGCCGATGGAAAACCCGCCGATAAAAAAATCCTTCCCCTGTAATTTGTAACGGCCCATCACTTCTTTGATCTGCTGCTGCAGCGATTGCTGCGATGCGTTATCTGTTCCGAAATATAGTTGTCCTGTTTCCAGTAACGGAATAATAGTGAGAATACCCTGTTGCGCAGCAACCACTGGAAGCGTTGTTTGTTGCAGTACGTCGCGGGGCGAGGCGCCGAACCCGTCGAGCAGGAACATAAATGCCTTGGGCGGTTGATTGTCGGGCAGCACCGCGATGTACATGTTAACAGTGCTGTCTTTTGCGTTGAGGTATACTGTTTCGATTTTTTGCCCGAATGAGATAGCCGGGGCCAGCAGCATCAGGATGGAACAGGCGAGTTTTTGCATATCAGGGAGGATTTTAGTTGGCGGCCAGATTCACAATATCCGGAACTTCCAGCACCTTTTTATCATACCCTTTCTGCGACACACTGATCATGGCTTTCCCCAGTTCCGATAATGTGATAAAATACTTCGGCATCAGCCACCTGAAAAATGGATAAAAGGGCATCAGGATGGCGTAAATCCCCGGGGTATTTTTAGCGCCTTTGAATGACTTCATAAACGCCGGCCTGAAATTGTAGACACCCTTGAAAGACAGCCTCATCAGGTCGTTTTCCGTTCTGCCCTTCACCCTGGCCCACATCAGTCTTCCTTTTCCAGAGCTGTCGGTACCCGCGCCGGATACGTAGCAGAAGGTCATATCGGGATTGATGGCCGCTAGTTGTTCAGCGAAATGTATGGTGAGGGTGTAAGTGACGGCGGTGTATTTTTCTTCCTTCATACCGACGGACGACACCCCGGCGCAGAAAAAGCAGGCGTTATAACCTTTCAGCCGGTCTGCGATGGCAGTAATGTCATTAAAATCGCCATGGATGATTTCCTCCACTTTGGGATGGGATACACCGGAAGGTTTCCGGTTGACCAGCAGTACCTTTTCCACAGCAGTATTCTGCAGGCACTCCTGCAATACCCCTTCCCCAACCATTCCTGTGGCGCCGGTGATGATGACTTTTAGTTGCATGATGATAGCCGGTTTTTCTTTTTTCAAGATGGTGTTGACGGGTTTGTGGTTATCGTTGTTCCCACCATTTCTCCCACACTTTATCGAGGTGGTCGAGATCCACTTTTTCACCGATTTTCGGTGTGGTGATAGACTGATGACTGGCCGCCGCCATGGCAGCCGTCTGTTGCAGCGGCTCATACCAGGGATGCTGCGCCAGTTTGAATTTCGAATTGTGCACCGGCATGAAGTGTTTTGCTTTCAATTCTTCTGCTTCCTTCACCACTTCATCCGGCAACGAATGGATATAAGGCCATTTCTCGTTGTATTGGCCGCATTCGAGCAGGGCCAGGTCGAACGGGCCGAACTGTTCCCCGATATCCTTGAAGTGAGGGCCATAGCCGCTGTCGCCACCGAGGAACAGTTTTTTGGAGGGCGTTTGCAGCACGAAGGAACTCCAGAGGGAGATATTCCGGTTAAAAAGCCTGCCGGAGAAATGTCGTGCCGGTGTTAACGTAACCTTGAAACCACTACCCAAATCCACGCTATCGAACCAGTTCTTTTCGATGAGTTTATCCTGAACCCAGCCCCAGTATTCGAAATGCTGCGCCACCCCCAATCCGCAGATCACTTTCCCGATCTTCGGCTTTAATTGTTCGATGGTGGTATAGTCGAGATGGTCCCAATGATCGTGCGAAATGAACAACACGTCGATATCCGGCATATCCGGAGCCTGGTACCGGTTGGAGCCCGGGAATGCTTTGACGGAGCCGCGGATGGGTGAGGCATTTCCGCTGAATACGGGATCGATCAGGAACTTCCGTCCGTCCACCTGGATGAAATATGAACTGTGGCCAAACCAGACGAGGACGTTCTCTCCAGGGTGCAACTGCTTCAAGTCCGTATCTACAAAGGGAATGGGCTGCACAGGCGCCGTGTCGGGGTGTTTACTCAGGAAATTCCAGAGCACTTTCGTCATACTCGCTCCTTCCGCCAGTGCAGGCGTTGGGATCAGGTTCTGAAACTGCCCGTCTTTATAATTCGAAAGTTTATTAAAGAGCGCCTTCCGGGTATTATCGGGAAGCCGCCCGTATTTTTTATTGAGTCCCATCATCCATGTTTTATTTTTTCTTCTTCCAGGTCGATTTGATGGAGAAACTTTCTCACGATCTCTTCATCGATACGCTGCTCGTTTTTATTCTTTTGGAGCAGCCAGGTGCGCTGCCTGTCGAGAATGTTGATATAAATGGTCTGAATGTGCTCTGGCACCCGGTGCGGCTCGTCCGGCACCAGCTGGTTTTTCCAGTGGCCGGCCAGCTTCCTCAGGTGATAGCTGTGTTCCAGTTCTCCCGGATGATGCTGGTGGAGGTAGTCCAGCGATTCTTTGGCCAGCTCTTCCCGGATGTGTTTTTCGGTTTCCTCTTCCGGCAGGTGGTCGTTGAAATCCGGGAGCTTCACTTTCCGGATGATCACCGGCAGCGTCAGTCCCTGCACTACCAGCGTCAGCAGAATCACGACGAACGTAATGTACAACACGAGGTTCCTGTGGGGAAAAGGCAGGCCATTATCCATCACCACGGGAATCGACAGCGCCGCCGCGAGCGACACCACCCCGCGCATGCCGGTCCAGCCCATCACGAACGGAGCCCGCAAACCGGGATTCCTGTCGGCCACCGTAATAAAGTAACTTGCAATCCTGGTCACGATTACCGCGCCGAATGCGGCCAGCATCCTGCCGAAGATCAGTACGAACGTGATGAGCACCCCGTAGCCGGTAGCCTCATAGAAACTGATGCCTTCCTGCTTCAAACCGGCCACGATCTCCGGGAGGTCGAGGCCGATCAGCATAAACACCAGCCCGTTTAACAGGAACACAAAACTTTGCCAGACGTTTTCGCCCCGCAGCCGCGAAGAGCTGCTCAGGAAGCGATGCCGGTGGTAGGATAAAAACAGCCCGCCGCTCACTACGGCCAGCACGCCGGAGGTATGCGCCTCTTCCGCGGCGATATACATGGCGTAAGGCGTTACAAGGGTGAGGATGATATCCATATTAACATCCGTGGGCAGCCATTTATGTGCTTTCAGGAAAACAAGGCCTACCAGCAAGCCGATGCCCACTCCTCCTATAACCATCCAGCCGAAACTCAGCGCCGCCTCGTACCAGATGAACTGCCCGGTGGCTACCGCCACCATCGCGAACCGGAAAACGATCAGCGACGAAGCATCGTTCAGCAGGCTTTCCCCTTCCAGGATGGCCGACATTCTTTTGGGCACTTTGACGAACTTCAGGATGGCACTGGCACTCACCGCATCCGGCGGCGACACGATACCGCCCAGCACAAACCCCAATGCCAGCGAAAAACCGGGGATAAAGGAGTTAGCTACGAAAGCCACGGAAATGGCTGTAAGGAACACCACGATAAAGGCGAAGCTGCCGATTATACGGCGCCAGTGCCAGAGCTCTTTCCAGGAATTTGCCCAGGCCGCTTCGTACAACAGTGGCGGGAGGAAAATAATAAAAATCAGCTCCGGGTCGATTTTCAATACGGGAACACCGGGGATAAAACTTACCAGCAATCCTGCCAGCACCAATAATACGGGATAAGCTACCTTGATTTTATTGCCCAGCATGATCAGCAGCACGATCAGTACTATCACCGCCAAATAAAAAGGAAAATGTTCCAGCATATCAGACTTTAAAGTTTATCCGGCAAATCTACATCAATAAAAAGCCCGTTTATCTCCCCCGGAACAGGCTTCTGGACGCCGGCGCTTTTCCGACCTCTTTATACAGTATCACATTCGTAATACCGGCAGCCACTCTCCTCCCCGACACCTCGGTACCCGTGAAAGGCTCGTCCTTTTGGGTGGTTTCATAGTCGGATCGCATAAACGAAGTCCCGGCCCTTCCTGCGGCATCCAGGCCGGCACGATGCAGCACGTCGTCTTCGATGATGACGGCTGAGGACTTAAAATATTTTAACTGATTCAGCATTCCGGGCAAATAAAGTTAACGCGGTGCTGTGATTGTTTTGGAGAGATGTTACGACGTGTTGTGCAATGGCTCCACCGGTTCCACGCTAAAACCTTTGTTTTTCCTATTTTAAATATAAATTATTTTCTAAATAAATACAAAAAAGAAAAGAGCCAGTTACAAACAAACCCTTTTCTTATGTAGGTATAAGATAGTCTACAATGTTATCGCTTCGGTTGGGTGGCAACCGAAAACATTCCAGGAATAAAATGAAACATTTTACGGATCGTCAGACCCGCAGCGAGCCGCGGAACGCCCTGGAAGAATAATACGACGATGCGCCGTTGTGGTACACGAATACGTGGCCGTACCGGTAATCGCCGAAGAGGGCCCCGCCAAGTTTCCGGATGGCAGGCGGCGTAATGATCCAGCTCGACGTTTTTGCATCGAAATTCCCCAGTTGCTGCAACTCACGGTATTGTTCCTCCGTCAACACATCGATACCCATGGCATCCGCTATTTCCAGGGCGCTGTCGTGCGGCTTGTGTTCTTTCCGCGCGTCGAGCGCCGCTTTGTCGTAACATACGTTCCGGCGGCCTTTGGGGGTTTCGGGCGAACAATCGTAAAAGATGTATTCGCCTGCTTTTTTATCGAATCCCACCACATCCGGCTCACCTTCGGTCTCTTCCATCTGGTAAAGCGACCATAGTTTGGCGGGATGGGATTCCAGTTTGGCCTGTACTTTGGCCCATTCAATGCCTTTATGGCGTTGCATGTTTTTCTCAAAGCGGGTTTTCAGTGCTTTGAGGAGGTCTTCGCGCTGTTTGGCGGATAGTTCCTTTTTTGCGTTTTTCATATAAAACCAGTTAAATAAGGCTACTTCATGGAATAACCTAAAATAACAAAGGATTCTGACCTGCTCAAATTTCTTTCCTGGGCTCCTGTTTCCGGCGCGCTAGTGCGGTAATTTCTCGCGGAAATAGCCGTACATCCAGGTACCCGCCACCGCGCTCAGGAGCACCACCCCCACCACCAACGCTCCCGTGCCTATCTGTGCAAATAACGGTCCGGGACAGGCGCCTGTAAGCGCCCAGCCTGCGCCAAAAAGCAGCCCGCCATATACCTGGCCCCTGTTGAATTTTTTCGGATGGAAAGTGATTTCTTCGCCGTGGATGGTTTTGATATTAAACCGCCTGATGAGCCACACGGAGATCATGCCTACCAAAACTGCCGTTCCGATGACCCCATACATATGAAAACTCTGCAGCCGGAACATTTCCTGTATTCGGAACCAGCTGATGATTTCCGCTTTTATGAATACCACGCCGAAAACGATGCCCACTGCCAGATATTTGAAATTGTACCACCAGGGATGCCGTTGCACTGATTCATTAATGCAGATAGTATCCAGCGAACGCACTTCAAAGTCAGCATTGCCGGGTACTTGTTTGACAGGTTGTATTGTAGTTTGCATAGTTGTCCGAATGATCTATAGATTACAAATGAAGAATAAGCGGAAGAAGGAGATTGGCCGTAATGAAGCCACCTGCCATGAACATGACGGTCGCGACCAGGGAGGGCCATTGCAGATTACTAAGGCCCATAATGGCATGCCCTGAAGTACAACCTCCCGCATATCTTGAGCCAAAACCTACCAGAAATCCGCCACCCACCAGCAAGATCGATCCGCGCAGCGAAAAAAGGCCACTCCACGAAAACAATTCTGCAGGCAACAGGGAACCCTGACTGGTAATGCCATACCCGGCCAGTTCTTTGGCCAGTGCCGGATTCACGACCACCGGGTCAGGGTTTGGCAATAGCAGTGCGGTTATAACAGCCCCCGCCAATATGCCGCCCACAAAAAAGAAATTCCACATTTCTTTTTTCCAGTCGTAACGGAAAAACTTGATTCCGGCTGGAAAGCAGGCCGCACAGGCATGCCGCAGGTTCGCCGATATGCCGAAATGTTTGTTGCCCAGCAATAAAAGCGCCGGCACAATGAGCCCGATCAGGGCCCCTGCCACATACCATGGCCAGGGTTGTTGCAATATCTGAAGCATTGGTCTTTTTATGATTATTGATGAACGACGGGATTGCCCCCCTGCTGCCAAAGGTTCATCCCGCCTGAAAAATTCAGCACATTCGTATAGCCGTTCCGGGCAAGCAATGAGTAACCGATGGTGGCACGGTCACCTCCCTGGCAGTGGATCACAACCGTCTTGTCCCGGCTGATCTCGTCGAGATTATTGAGCATGGTTCCCAGAAATACATGATCTGCGCCGCTGATATGCCCGGCCCGGTATTCGGTAGCACCCCGCAGGTCCACCACCTGGATCCCGTTGTTCCGGTAAAGGGTTTTGAATTCATCCAGGGAAATGACCGGCACCTTGTTCAGTGCACCGCCTGTTGTTTCCCATGCTTTTACAGACGGGATATAGCCATGGATGTTGTCGAGCCCTATCCGCATCAGTTTGCGGGTAAGGTCGTCCAACTGTGCAGGCTCCGCCAGTAAAATGAAAGGAGTGGTATAGTCGAGGAACCAGCCGGCCCAGGTGTTGAAAGAATTATTCCCCTGGATATTGATGCTCCCCGGAATGTGGCCCGCTGCAAAGGCCGCTTTATCGCGTGTATCGATCAGTTTGTACCCTTTTTCGAGCGCCTCTTTCAGTGCTGCGGCATCCAATTCCTGAAGAATGGGCACTTCGGTCAGCAATGGCCTGTTCACTTTGTTGAGTTTCTTCATCATGGCGAAATATGCCGGCGGTTCCGGCTGATCTGCCAGCAGGTATTCCACGAATCCTGTTTCATCCTGCTCGAAACGAAACGCCCAGTTTCTCACCAGTTCATACCCCGTTGTTGTGGAAGGCACGGCGCCCAATGCTTTCCCACAGGCGGAACCGGCGCCATGGCCGGGCCATACCTGCACGAAGCCGGGCAGGGCGCTGAATTTTTTAAGCGAGCCAAATTGCTGCCGGGCGCCTGGTTCCTGCGTACCTGTTAATCCGGCTGCTTTTTCCAGCAGGTCGGGCCGTCCGATATCACCTACAAATACAAAGTCCCCGGTAAAGAGCATCACAGGAGCGTCGCTTGCCGGCAGGTCCGTCAGCAAAAAGCTGATGCTTTCGGGTGTATGACCCGGTGTGTGCAGTACGGCCAGTTCGAGATTCCCCACCCGGATGCGGCTGCCATCCCTAAGACCGATGTGGTCAAATTCGTATTGCCAGTCCGGTCCGCCTTCGTCAGAAAGATACATGCCTGCGCCAGTGAGGGCTGCCAATTCGCGCGATCCCGAGAGGAAGTCGGCATGAATATGGGTCTCCAGAATATGGGTGATTTTCATCTTCTGCTGCTGCGCAATCTCGAGGTAAGTGTCCACGTCCCTTTTGGGATCGATCACAGCGGCTACACCCGCTTTCTGGCAACCGATAAAATAACTGCCCTGTGCCAGGCTCTTATCATAAATGTGCTGAAAATACATAACATCTGTTTTGCTATTGACTACAAAGGTGCCGCCTCTTTTGCGGATTATCGGTGATGCAGGTCACATAGCAAAAAGATCCCCGTCAGGGCTTTATCCATTCGAATGAATTCCGGTGAATAATCACCCAGCCGTTTTTTTCCATCTTTTTCATCAGCCGGCTGATGACCTCCCGCGAGGAATTGAGGTCTGTGGCGATTTCCTGGTGCGTCAATTTGATATGCCGCCCCATTTTTTTCACCTGCCCGGTAATATAAAACTCCAGACGTTCGTCCATATTCCTGAACGCAATTGCATTGATCGTATTCAGCAATTCTTCGTAACGGGCGCGCCAGGTCCTGATCACAAAGTAATGCCAGCTTTTATACCTGCCCAGCCATTCATCCATGTATTGAAGCGGGATGGTCAGGACCGTCACATCGGTCATTGCTTTAGCCAGCACCTGACTGTTCTCCTGCCGGTACGTGCAAACCATCGAAACTGCGCAGGCTTCTCCGGGCTCTATGTCGTACATAAAAAACTCGTTGCCTTCCTCATCTTCCTGGTAGAGCTTAACAATGCCTTCCAGTATCAGCATGGTAGACCTGATGGCCTGGCCTTTACGCAGCATATGGGTGCCCGCCGGAATGGTCCGGATGTCGCCGTGCTGCGTCATTTCTTCGTACAGCCCTTCTTCGAGCCCGGGGAACAACTGGCGGAGGGAATAATGTTCTTGCATAGTTAAAATTACAAAATTAGGGCGGTCCGGGCATTGCTGTGTGACAATCATCACCGATACCGCCAACAATAGCCGCGACTTTTGCCTGAAAATGCACATTATGCACCTGTTGGGTTATATCGCTTCCTTATTGATCGGGATTTCGCTAGGGTTAATTGGCGGGGGCGGATCCATTCTCACTATGCCGGTGATGGTTTACCTGTTTGGCATTTCGCCGGTGACGGCTACTGCTTATTCATTGTTCGTGGTGGGTTCTACCAGCCTCGTCGGCGCAGCGCAGCAACACAAACAGGGAACAGTCAATATCAGGATGGCCCTGTTGTTCGCCGCAACTTCGGCAGGCATTGTTTTTCTAACCCGCAAATGGCTGGTCCCTGCCATACCGGAGCACATTGCAACTATCCGCGGGTTTGAGGTTACGGAAAACTGGCTCACGATGGTGTTGTTCGCCTTGCTGATGCTCGTCTCCGCAGTTTTTATGATGCGCCACCGGCCGGTTTCTCCAACACAAACAGCCACGCGCGGGTTCAGTCGTGGTAAAATGCTTCTCTTTGGCGCGGGTACCGGCCTGGTAACCGGTGTATTGGGCGCCGGAGGCGGTTTTCTCCTTATTCCCGCGCTCGTACTGATATTACATCTTCCCATGAAAGAGGCCGTAGGCACTTCCCTGCTGGTGATTGCACTGAACTCTCTCATTGGTTTTGCCGGTAATCTCCACGATACGGGAATAGACTGGCAGCTCCTGCTGATCGTCACTTCACTGGCCATTGCAGGTATTGTGCTGGGAGGTTATCTGACCCGTAAGATACCCGGGGGCAAACTGAAGAAGGTATTCAGTTGGTTTGTACTGGCGATGGGCTGCTATATCCTCGTCAGGGAACTCTCGAACGCGCTGTGATTGTTTCCTGACAGCCTGTAATGCCTGCCGCTCCTTTCCCGGCATAAAAAAAGCGCCCCGTTCGGTGCGCTTTTAAGCTATATAATACCACTCCCCTAGTTGCCTTTGTACGAATAACCTTTTTCACCGGATTGCCCTGCGTTAACCACAAGATTCTCCACACTGGTTTCTACCTTGCCGTTTATCTCGGCCTTGTAGCTGACCGTCATCGGCGCCCCGTCGAAATTCAGGTAATCTACATTCAGGGCCCCGAAGTCAAACGGCTTGACTGTCTCAATTACATATGTTTTGGTAGCACCGAGGAAGTTTTGCTCATCCAGCTTGGCAGCCGACTCATTTCCCAGTGCGGTACCGTTCAGCTTCCATATCGGCGAGCCCCATTGGCTGGCATCATGATTGCCTGCAGTTGCCTGAACATAGATATTATCGTTCGCATCGGCACCTGTTACCGTTATCGTGAACTTCATGGATATTTTAGTAGCGCTGGGCTTGGGATCGTCTTTACTGCCACAGCCGGTAGATACAAAACTTGCCATTGATACCAGGCACAGACCAAAAAAAATACGTTTTGCACTTTTCGTTTCCATTTTCTTCAATTATTGGTGATGAATAAAGCAAAGGTAGGCCGGTATGATACCGTTGACAATCCCGGGAAAGCGGGTTTTTCACCCTCCTAACTATAGGAGGTGTTCCTGCCCGCGTCTACATCCGCACCGCAGCCGTTTCATGACAACTTCACCGCGCTTCGCAGACAGCATCCTGCGCGGGTATAAGAAGAAAATTCATCACAATATCTACAACAAAAAGCGAAACAGCGGAGCTGTTGTTACTTCCGGGTGATTTTACCGGAGCGTCTTCATGAGTGCTGAAATCCTTTCCTGTCCGTAACCGGCATCCAGCCCTTTGCGGAAAAGCCGCTGGGCGAAGGTTGCGAAACCATCGTCCAGTTTGTTTTCCGCGGAGAGGCGCACAATCAGGTCGAAGGTTCCGGCACAGATGTCGAGCGAGCTTTGAGGGCTGTCGTACTTTTTCTGCTCGATGTCGTCACCCGTGTCTTTGATCATTTGTCCCAATACGGGCGCAATGTCGCGGATCATTGTGCCGAGATCCGTCACCCGCATGCCTTCCGACTCAATGATGCGGGCGCCGTTGAGGAATCCGATCATCATGCCGAACATACTGGAGAGCGCGGCGATGTCCCATGCCGAGGCAGCACCCGGAGCTTCGCCGAGGTAAATGAGGGTACCGCCAAGGATGCGCAGCGCCGCTTCCGCACCGGCCCAGGCTTGTGGGCTGCCGGAAAGGAAAATGGGCGTTTGTTCGGTGCCCATCTGCGAGGGGGTGGCCAGGATGGCGCCATCGAGATACCAGGCTCCCCGGGCGCTAAAAGCAGCGGCCATCAGACGCGCGTCCTGGGGGGTGCCCGTACTCAGTTGCACGATGGTTTTTCCTTCCAGGGAAACGCCTGCCAGCACTTGTTCTGTGGCCACATAGTCCAGCAAACATATCAGGATGATATCGTTCTCCGCTACTGCTTTGGCAATATCCGCAGTGTAGGTGGCGCCGATGGCTGTAAGCGGTTTGGCTTTCGCTTCGGAGCGGTTCCACACCGTCACTTTCTCACCTTTTTCCGTTAATAACCGGGCCAGTACTGCACCCATGGCCCCCAGTCCAATTGTGAGGATTCTTTGTTGCTGTGTATTTTTCATCGTTCGTTTTCTTTTGCTGCACAAAGTAACGGCAACCCCGAACGCATAACAATAAGGGAAAATTTCTTCGCATAGGGATAATTTTATCCTTGTCCGTTTACCGGCATCCATGTATTTTTGTCAACACGCAAAACGACGAAGATATGTATGAGAAAAAGATACCAAAAGACTTCAGCTGCGGCATATCCGTGCTGATGGAAATCATCGGCGGC
Source organism: Chitinophaga lutea (assembly GCF_003813775.1). Taxonomy (NCBI): domain Bacteria; kingdom Pseudomonadati; phylum Bacteroidota; class Chitinophagia; order Chitinophagales; family Chitinophagaceae; genus Chitinophaga; species Chitinophaga lutea. The sequence goes on from NZ_RPDH01000002.1 coordinate 1,363,202, forward strand.
AAGTGGAAGTCGTATTTGCTGTTCCTGATCAGCACCGGTGTGCGCCGGCCAAGCGAACTGCACCGGAAAGTGCCCACCGCCACCAGCCGTGTGCTGAACCTCCAGTTAAAGGAGCTCGAATTCCACGGCATCATCTGCAAGGAGATCTATCCTGAAGTACCGCCCCACGTAGAATATTCCCTCACGGCATTCGGCAAGTCCCTCATGCCCGTCATCAACGCGATGGACGCCTGGGGCAGCGGTTACGTCGGAGAATTCCAGCAGCTGATGCGGCAGAAAAGCGAATTGTATGTAGTGGAAACAGGCGAATGATCATTCACTTCTCTGCATAAAAAAAGGCGCGAATATCCGCACCTTCTATGTCCTGTCGGACCATTATCTACAATCCTGCTCCTATTCCACGATACTTCCCAACTCCTTCACGAACGCATGTTTTCCCTCCGGCCGCACGAGGGCCAGCACATTCTTCAGCAATACATGGGCCGCTGCGATCTCGTCTTTTTTGATGGAGATGCTCTCGATGTTAAATCCCACCGGGATATTCTTCAGGTTCGCATACGCCAGCAATTCCTCCGCAATGTGAGTGGCCGTGGTTACGGAAGCTTCCAGGATGTCCTTGGAATGTTTCAGGTCGTTGTACAGCCAGCGGGGCACTTCAATGCCCAGCCACTCCATGAACTGGAGGGTCTTCAGCGAACCGCAGGGCGTCAGCGTAAAAATGATCGGCGCGGGGCGGTTGCCCGTTTCCAGCGCATGGTAATAGTAGTCAGACAGCAGGTTCTTCGACTCATTGAGATTGTACACGCATTGCGACACGAAGAAGCTGCAGCCTTTGTCCATCTTGTCAAAAATCCGGATGTGCTCGTCGCCTTTCTTCCTGTGCCGCTCCGGAATAGTCACCCCACCCAGCGTTATGTGGTCGAAAGCCTCTTTTCTCAGCTGATAGGCATCGGTCAGGGAAAACTTCGTTTCTTCCACCTGCTGGTGCGACGACGCGCCTACGAACACCGTATATTCGATTTCCCCGTTCTCGCGTAACCAGCCTGCAAACTGGTCGTTTGTTTTGTTGGCGATGCTTTTATAAATGATCCGGGGTACGTTCAAGCCGGATAAAAACTCCTTGCTGTATGTTTCGGGCGGAATGGTGGGAATGAACGAATAGGTCCTTTCCTTTTCCGTACGGGTAGCTTCATCCTGGATGTCGTAAAGGATCAGGCCGTCGATGGCCACACTCTTCAGCCTTTCTACCTGATTGGCCGCAATGATGATAAGGCGCTCCGCCTCGGTGGTAACCTTGGGCGGCGTAAGGCTGTAAAATACCAATCCCGGTTGCCGGTTGATGATCTTGTCCCTGAGGGTACTTTCCATGTTGTCAGTGGTTTGGGGCCGGGCCCCGCTGTAAAACCGAATTAAACCGCGCGAAGATACATAAACCGCCGGTTTTTTCATATTGGGGCAGCTTCCGGTATCAGGCATTCAAAAGTAATCCTATTTTATTCCGGGTTTGTGGTGACGACATCCGTTTACTGTATTTGACATAAAAAATAAAAACCACACCCAAATGGCCCGGATACCTGCCGATGCCACCCAATTTTATGCTAACCCGCCGTCCCGGCCGAAGCACTTCGTCGAAAAAATTGCAAACGTTTGCACAAATTCATATATTTACAGTATATCCGCCCGGAAATAGCTGACAGCGACGCAAACCTGACCCTGAAAAATGGCTTCTGCATATATCCATAACAAATTGATTTCCTTTTCTAAAGACCCTTGTTTTCGATCATCCTTAAACCCATAAAACCACACGTTATGCATTTTCATTACCTCTCCCGGCTCTGCCACAAAACGGCTGCCGCATTCTTTTTACTGGCGACGGGTTTTGCCGCGCATGCCCAGGTCACCCTCAAAGCAGACGGCCCCGGCAACACCTATCAGCTGATAGAATCAAAAGGTTTCGGCATCGAATCGCCGGATTGTCGGCACACTTCCTTCGGCCCGCATGTCACCGAAATTTTCGACAACACCCTCGGCAAAAATGTATTTGTTTTTCACAGTCACCCGGTGGACGACGACGACCGCTGCACGAACGAAGACAGGACCCGCATGGAGATCAAAGGCGGCAGCGGCTCGCCTGCGGATATGCAGCACACCCAGGGCCAAACTGCCTATTACCGCTGGAAATTCAAACTGGATGCGGGGTTCATTCCTTCCGGAAGGTTCACCCACATTTTCCAGATCAAAGCTATCGAAGGGGATGCAGGCGCTCCGCTGATCACCATCACCCCGCGAGCAGGCAGCCCTGAAAAGATGCAGATCATTCACAGCTCAGGCAGCGGCAGCGGCGGACTGGGCACGGTAACCGAGGTGAATCTCGCGCCTTTCAAAGGCACCTGGGTGGAAGCGTATGTAAAATACAAAAGCGGGGAAGGCAGCGCAGGCACTTTTGAAATCACTTTAAAAAGACTGAGCGACGGCGCCACCCTGCTCTCCTACACCAACAACAGCCTGGATATGTGGCGGACGGGCGCCGATTATAACCGCCCAAAATGGGGTGTTTATCGTGGGAAAGACCCCGTGCTGAGAACGGAACAGGTATTGTTCAACGATTTCTGCATCACGGAGAGCAGCGCCAGTCTTTGCCCCAGCGACATCGGCCAGCCCAACCAGCCCCCGACCGTCGCTATCACCGCTCCTGCCAATGGCGCAACGTTCAGCGCACCTGCCAATATCACCCTTTCGGCAAACGCCGCGGATACAGACGGCAGCATCACGAAAGTGGAGTTCTTCAACGGCGCACAAAAGCTGGGAGAGGCCACGGCCAGCCCCTACAATTACGCCTGGAACAATGTGGCAGCAGGAACATACTCACTCACCGCGAAAGCGACGGACAACCAGGGTGCTACTACTACCTCCGCTGCGGTGGGCATAACGGTGACCGGCCCGCCTTCATGCGTACCCGTATCCGCCAGTGCCGATGATGGCAACATACCTGCCAATGTGCTCGACAACAATCTCGCTACCCGCTGGTCCGCCAGCGGCGACGGCCAGTGGATACAGTTCTGCCTGTCCGACACGCTGCCTGTTAACGGTGTACAGGTAGCGTTTTACAAAGGAGACATCCGAACGTCCACGTTCGATGTACTGACCGGCCTGGACGGCATCACCTGGTCCACAGCAGCAGCAGGCGTAACCAGCAGCGGCAGCAGCCTGAATCTGCAATTGTTTTCCTTCACACAGAGAGACGCTAAATTTGTACGCATCGTGGGCCACGGCAACAGCCAGGATCTCTGGAACAGTTATACGGAAGTGAAGATCAATACGTCTTCTTCCTCCACTACATTCAGCCCCACCCACGATGCATATGTAAGAGACGGTTCAAATGCAGCCATTACGCATGGCACCACAGATCCTACCCTGCTGATCACTAAACTCTCTCCTTCCGGGCAGCTGAATAACGCCAGGGAAGCATACCTCACCTTCAACATTGCATCCGCAGGAAGCGCTATTAATTCCGCAGTACTAAAGGTTTATGGTAAAATCGACGGCGCGTCCGTTCCGAGTGTACCGGTAGCCGTATACCCGGTAGCCAATACCACCTGGACGGAATCCACCATCACCTGGAACAACAAACCCGCTGCGGGAGCCACCGCCCTGGCAACACAAACCGTTACCAATGCCGCCTATGCGTATTATAGCTGGGACATCACCGCATACGTGCAAAGTGAAGTAGCAGCCGGCCGCAGCACTATTTCGGTGGCGATGAAAAGTTTGCAGGCACACGATCCAAGGATATTCTGGAATTCAAAAGAAGCTACGGCCAATCACCCGCAGTTGGAAGTGAGCACCGCGCCGGCCATCAATGCAACCGGCACAACGCTGTCAAAAATATCAACGGATAAAACCGGCAACACCGCGTCTGCCGCTATACTGGAATACTTCCCCAATCCGTTCCGGGAAAAATGCCAGATAAACATACATCTGCAGGAAGCCGGCCAAACCCAGCTCACGTTATTCGACATGCAGGGGAAACCCCGCGAGACATTACTCAAAGGGCATCTGCCCGCGGGAAAACATCAGGCAATGCTGAATGGCAGCAACATTGCAGCCGGGGTATATTCATTACAACTGATTCACAACGGGAAGATCAGCATCAAAAAAATTATAAAATTATAAGCGCACATAGATTAATAGAAGGGCTAAACGAAAAGAAACATCTTATGTTCAGCCTTCCTTTTGCTATCACATGCATTACCGGCAATCAGCCGGTACTGTTAGCGCGGGGGTTAAAAACAGGCAGGGCTGACCCGTAAGAGCCAGCCCTGCCATATTTAAGAACCCTTCAGCGGTATCAGTTCCACCCCGGCGTCTGTTTGTATTTTCCGTTGCTGCGTGATATTTCATCCGGGCTGATGGGCCAGGCCATATGCTTCAACGGATCAAATTTACGCGCCTGCCATACCTGTTTCACGGTGTAGGGTGAAGCAGGGTCGGTAGCTACGGTATGAATGCGGCCGTGCAGCGGCGCGTTGATCTTGTCGTAGTCGGCCCAACGTTTCAGGTCATGGAACCGGTCGGTCCATTCGCAGGCCAGCTCCACACGGCGTTCGTGTTTGAGGTCTGCCAGCGTGGGCACGGCGATGTTGCCCAGCCCGGCGCGGTTCCGGATCTCGTTCAGCGGCGCAGCTGCTTCTCCTGCCCTGCCCAGTTTGATGAGCGCTTCGGCTTTGAAAAGCAATATCTCCGCATAGCGCATCAGCGGCAGGTTCAGGCGTGTGGTGGGATAGTCGCCGCTGGGATTGATATTCGGGTTGGTGCCGGCATCCTCATTGCTGCCATAGCTGTACGGCTCCATATATTTGTTGATCTGGAAGCCGGACAGGCTGTTGGTGGAAAAATACCGCCGTTCCACACCGAAGTATTTGAATTTGTCGCCGAACTTCAGGATGGTCACTTCCCTGCGGGGATCATTCGCTTCGTACTCCTGGTACAGTTCTTCGGTGGGCTGGAAGTATCCCCAGCCATTGAAAATGCCCCATCCTTTGTTTTCCAGCACTACGCCTGGAAACTCAGAACCGCCCTGCACACCGGAGGTAACCGACCAGATGTATTCCGATCCCCAGTTCTGCGCGATCGTAAACACGGCGCGATAATTCTTCTCCCCACTGCCCATGCCGGTGATCAGCGCGCGCTTACCTTCATTTTTGATTTTATCGCAAAGCGCTGGAATGGGCTCCCATTTGGAGGCGTCAAAAGTGGCCCAATAGGCGTAGGCTTTCACCATGTAAGCCCAGGCGGCGGCTTTATGCGCCCTGCCACGGTCGTCGGCCCCATAGGTTTCGAAGAACGGCAGCAGTTCGGCGGCTTTTTCCAGGTCTTTGATGATCTGTGCGTAGTTGTCTTTCACCGAAGCCAGCTGCGGCGGCACACGCTCACCGTAACCGGCATTTTCCGGCCCGTCGAACGGCACACCCTGTTTTTCGTGGCCCCATACATACGCAATCCAGAAGTGGGCGAAGGCTCTCATAAAATACGCTTCGCCGAGGGAGCGGTTTTTAACGGCCTCAGTTACATTCACGGATTTGGGGATGCCTTCGATGGCCTGGTTGGCTTTGTTGATAAGCCAGTACAGGTCGTTCCAGCCCGAGGTGAGATAACCTTCGCGGCCGGTGGGAATGAAGTTTTTGATGTTTTCCGCGTCTGCTTTCACGCGGCCCACGATCAGGTCGTCGCTGGCCACCTGTATCCAGAACAGGTCGCGGCCCCAGGTGGATTCGTAACGCATCGGAACATACAGCGCCGCGGTGGCTTTCCGCAGGTCTTCGTCGCTTTGCCAGTAAAATGCGGTGGTGGGCTCTCCGTTGGGCTTGGTGTCTACCCAGTCCTTTCCGCAGCTGCCTGCGCCTGTTACCAGTACGAGGCCATACACTATGTTGAGCAATGTTTTTTTCATGCTATGATACTTTTATCAGAGGTTAAGTTTGAGGCCGAGTGAAATCACACGGGAGAGCGGGAACTGCCCCCCGTCTAGCCCGATGCCGCCCACTTCGGGATCCATGCCGGTGTATTTGGTGAAGGTGAGCAGGTTGTCTGCGCTTACGTATACCCGCAGGCCCTGGTTCCACGACATTTTCGGGAAAGTATAGCCGATCAGGAGATTCTTGAGCCGGAGATAATTACCGTTTTCAAGATACCAGTCTGAGCTCGTCTGGAAATTCTTGTTCGGGTCCGTAGCCGAAATGCGCGGAATATCCGAACCGGTATTCTGCGGCGACCAGGCGTCGAGAATCTTGTTCCAGCGGTTGTAACCCTGTTCCGAGCCATTGAGAGTGGTGTGTTTGAAGGCATGGAAAAGCTTCACGCCGCCCACACCCTGCAGGAAGAAGCTGAGGTCGAAGTTTTTCCAGGTCAGGTTGGCGGTGAAACCGTAGGTCAGGTCCGGGAAAGCGCTTCCCATGAATACGCGGTCGCCGTCGTCGATCTTGCCGTCGTTGTTCTGGTCGATAAACTTCAGGTCACCCGCTTTGGCATTCGGCTGGATGCGGGTGCCGCCTTTGCTGTATGCAGCGGCCTCGGCGTCTGTCTGGAAGATGCCATCGTTCTGGATCAGCCAGTATGCATAATACGGCTGGCCCACCACGGAACGGTATGGCCGCAGCACTTCTCTCCAGGCATCGCCGTGCGCCCAGAAAGAGCTCGGATTATCGTCTATGTAATCTACTTTATTCACGAGCGTAGCCATGTTGGCGCCAACTTCGTATTTGAGCATGCCCACCTCGCTGCGCCAGTTGGCGGCCAGTTCGAAGCCGGTGTTTTTGATCCGGCCCTGATTGATGCTGGGAGCGCCGTAACCGAAGGTATTCGGCCAGTCGGTATCCTGCGTTTTGATGAGGTCGTATGTCAGCTTGTCGAAGTAATCCGCCGTGATGTTCAGCCTTTCACCCAGCAGGCTGATATCGATACCGATGTCTGACTGGCGGGAAGTTTCCCAGGAAAGGTTCGGGTTATTGCGGCTGTTGATATACAGGGCATTGCTCTGCGGGCCGTTTTCACCCACCTGGTACGTATGATTGGAGCTCAGTTTGGGATATCCGTAGTAGAGGCCCACGGAACCGATGTTGCCGATGCGGCCCCAGCTGGCGCGAATCTTCACGAGATCTACGCCTTTTACATGAAAGAAGGGCTCGGAACTGAGTTTCCATGCAGCGGTAACGCCAGGGAAACCCATGCCGCGATTGCTCTCCGCGAGGCGGCCGGCAATGTCGTAGCGGTAGCTGCCCGTTACGAAATAACGGTCGGCCCAGCTATAGGAAATACGGCCTACGTAGGAGAGATTTCTGTCTTCCCACTGCCCGTCCCCTGGCCTGTTCTGGTCAAAGATGCTCGCGTTCACGAAGAAGCGAGCCCAGTCCGGCTCGTTCTCAAACCCTTTGGCAGCCGCGCTGAAATCGCGCGCGCCGTTTTCCTGCGCAGTGATGGAGGCCATGCCGCCGATGTTATGCCGGTTGAAGATGCGGTTATAACTGGCGGTGTTTTCCCATATCCAGTGATAACCGCGGTTGGTGGCATAAGACAATGTATTCTGGTTATTCGGTTTGCCCGGCTCGGTCCTTTTCGGCTCGAAGTTTTTCCACAGCGAGCTGTTCTGACGGTAAGCGAATCGTGAAACGAAACCCAGGCCGCGTACGATGTCCGATACGGTGAGCTCGGTCACCGACTGCAGGTCGTTGCCCTTGTTAAAAGGCCTGTTACGCAGCAAAGTGGCTACGGGGTTGATGGCATCGCCATGGATGCCGAGGTAGGCCGATTCACGGGGCCCCACACCGCCGAACGAGCCATCGGCATAATACGGCGTAGCCGAACGGGGCATGTAGATGGCGGAGAGAATGCTCCCGCTGTAACCACTGGATGTTTGCGTGCCGCGGTTGTCGTTATTATTCCAGAAGAGTTCCTGCCGCAGCTTCAGCTTTTTGTTGAATTCATAAAAGGCGTTGAGTCGGAGTGAAATATTTTTGTTGTAGGTATTGATCAGGGTGCCTTCTTCATTTTCGTACCGTGCCTGCAATAATGTGGAGAACTTATCGGTGCCCGCATTCACGCTCACTGTGTGCCGTTGTACGAGCGCCGTGCGGAATATTTCATCCATCCAGTCCGTACGCGTCACCTGGGCATAGGGGTTCAGGTTGGCATCCCAGCCGCTGAGCGGTGTGCGCCCCGCGTTGGTATAAGCCAGGTTCGACACTTTGGCTTCCTCTTCAGCCGTCAGCGACTGCGGTAGCCGCCAGGCGTTCTTTACGCCGGTGAAGCCGCTGTATTCCACACCGGGTGTACCTTTCCTGGCCTGCCGGGTAGTGATGAGGATAACGCCCGCCGAACCGGAAAAAGCACCGTAAATGGAAGCCGACGCCGCATCTTTCAGCACCGTGATGGATTCCACATCCGCCGGGTTGTAAGGTGCGTTAGGCACACCATCCACCACGTAGAGCACGCTCTCAGTGCCCCTGGAGCCCACGCCGCGGATGGTCACCGAAGGTGAACCGTTGGGGTGGCCGCCGTTGTTCACCACGGTAACACCCGCCACTTTACCCTGTATCATGGCCGGTACGTTGAGCACCGGGCGGCTTTTGATCTGTTCCATGTCCGGCACTACGGACACCGCTGCAGAGAGATCGGCTTTTTTGGCGGAACCGTAGCCGAGCACTACTACTTCACTGAGCGACTGCCGGCTGTTGGACAATACTACATCCAGCTCCCCGGAACTACCGGCTGCCAGCTCGCGATTCTCGAACCCCACGAAGCTGAAGCGCAGCACCGATGCCGGGTTATCCACGCTGATTTCGTACCTGCCTTCGGCATTGGTGACCGTTCTGTTTTCACTTCCCATCTGCCACACGCTCACGCCCGGTATCGGCTCATTGTCCGGCGTGGCCACGCGGCCCTTTACCTTGCGTTGCACAGGCTGCGATGTCCCGGACGACGCCGGTACCGCGGCTTTCCTGAAAAAGATGGAAGTATTGTTCACATTGAATTCGACGGCCGCCTTGGTGCGTAATTGCTCTAATGCCTCGCCCAGCGTGATGTCATCCGCTTTGAAATCCGTCACGGTGATCTTGTCGAAATCCTCCGCGATGTAACTGAAAGAATAACGGCTCTGTTTGTCGAGCGCGTCGAGTACGTCCGACAGGGAGGCTTTTGCCAGTTTGACTTTTACGCGTTCGTTCAATACGGCCTGCTGGCCGTACCCGACGTGCGACAGCAGGAGCAGGCCCGCGCAAACCAGCAGGCGCAACAGGGACGGCCCGGTTGTTCGTTGCCGGCGAACAGGCCGATCCGGTTTTGTAAATGTTTTGTTCATAGTGGTGTGTTGTTTTAAACAGGGGAAGTTGCAGGGGCCCTGTGCATTAGTGAATAGTTACCAGTTTTCCGGAAATGCTGAAACGTTTGTGATTCATATAACATAAGCTGCCCAGCATGTCTTCGAACGGCTGGGCGGGCAATGCCACAGTGATTTGTTTGTTGAGGTGATGGGTATTTTCCCAGCGCACGGTGTACCCGTAGCGGCCGCAAAGCCGCGTCACCGCATCGCGCACCGAAAGGGCCGACACGGCAAAGCCTCCCTCCTTCCACGATGCGGCGGATGTATCCGCTGCGGCTACCAGCATCAGGCTATCGCCCTTGCCAACGGTGGCGGCGAAGCCCGGTTGCAGCATGGTGGCCACGGAGCTGTCCGCATTAGAGCATACCTTTACTTTACCGCTGACCAGCGATACGCGGCTCATATTTTCCTGCGGATAAGCTTCCACGCTGAAGGTGGTGCCCAGTACGCGCACGGTAAAATCGCGGGTATGGAGGATGAAGGGATGGTCGCTGCTGCCTTCCACATCAAAGAAAGCTTCACCCGTCAGCTCCAGGTGCCTTTCTTTGTTGGCCGGGTCTTCATTCCATCGCAGGGAGGCATTGGCGTTGAGCCATACTTCCGAGCTGTCGGGCAACGTTACTTTTTTGATGGAACCGGAGCCGTTTTCGACCACCAGGGCGGTGGCAACGGGTGTTGCCTGCTGCGTGCGGCGGAGATATAGCCAGGCCAGCGCGAGGCCTACCAACAGCAATATAGACGCAGCGAGCAGGCGTTTGGCGGCCGGCGGCATCATCCGCACTACCTTCTGGGGTGCGGTGGCGGTGCGGAAGCGTTCCAGGAAGGCTTCACGCTGCGCGTCCGCGGCCTCCACCGGCAGTTGTGCGGCAGCAGGATCGCCGAGGTTGGCGTACCACTCATCGAGCAGCGCCAACTCTTCCGGCGTACATTGGCCGGCATGAAATTTCTCGAGCAGGGCCTTGGCCCCGGGGTATTTTTGCTGTTCCATCTACTGAAGAATACCCGGTGACAGCAAAATGTTAACCCGGCCAAGGTTAAGGAATTGTAAACAAAACGAGGAGGGACATCATACGGGCAGCCAGGGCGGGGTTGGCATGTATATGGGACTTCACCTGTTGCAGGGCCCGGGCATATAATACGCGCGCGGAGCCGGGCTCTATATCGAGCAGTTCTGCAATTTTCCGATAAGAATAATGGTGCCGGCTTCTAAGCAGAAAAAGCCGCCGCTGCGATGGGGACAATACCTCCAGCGCCTCCTCCAGGAAGGACTCCTGGAGCTCATGCACGTCGTCGCGGGCGAAGGCCGCTTCCAGCCTTTCCTGCACCATGTTCTCCAGCGCCTTAAGATGGGCCTGATAGCGGGTGGTGCTGCGGTAGAAATTGAAGATGCGGAGCTTGAGGGCATGTAACAGGTAGTACTCCAGCTCTTCATTCCGCGGCGCTTCTTCCCATTTCTCCCATAATGAAAGAAAAACGTCCTGCACAATATCGGCAGCGTCATCCCGGTTGGTTTTGGCCACGGCAATACCGAGCAGCTTGCCCCAGTGGCGGGCGACTGACTTTTCAAATTCCGCGTGTCGTTGGTGTTGCGGTGTCATATGGAAGAGGTATCTGCGACAAATGTAAAAAGTAAAAGTTAAATGAAAATGAAGCTTTTTGGCGGGAGGCCCCGCGGGAAGGAAGTCGTTTGAGTTTGATTTTCTTCATGTGAAGGCAGGCCATTAACATTTCAACTCCCCCGCCCGTTGAAACACCATCCCGACCAACAGGCAAAAAACGCCCAGGAATACATCCAGGCAAAACTGATCGATGCGGCGAAGTCGAAATTGTTCGACCCCGGCAAATGTTAATGAAATCACCTATGAACTCGGGTTCAAATACCCGCAGCGCTTCAGCCGGCTGTTCAAACAATACACGGGGAGCACGGGGAGCACGCCGGATGAATGCAGGAATAATGACAATTAGCGGATAGCGAAAATCTCCCGACACCCGTTCCTCCATCGGATGCGCCTGAACAAACCCAGCCCCCGCTGACAGAGATCATCACTTCAACCGCATTCGATCATTTAAATTTCTCCCCATATCCTGGAATTTAGAGGTGTCAAAAGTTGCGTTTGCAAAGTCATATGACATCCCCCTCCCGTAATATCGCCCAAACGTTACAGATCCTCCAGGTCACGGTATTTGGAGCAGCGGTGCTCTACTTCGGAAAAACGCTGTTCATCCCACTGTTTATGGGGCTCTTAATCGCCATGATTATGTACCCTGTATCCAGGAGCATGGAAAAAAAGGGCCTGGCCAAAACGCTTTCCGTAACCGTATCGATCACCATCGTGATAGTCATTTTTGCCGCTTTGATAGGCCTGCTGGTCTGGCAGTTGCGCACGTTCATTCACGACTGGCCGCTCATGGCCTCCAAAGTAGATCAGTCGTTCCGGCAGGTCCAGCATTGGCTCGCCGACAACTTCAGCATCACGCTGGAAGTACAGGATGGCTGGCTCCATAACCAGGCAGATAACATCATCAGCATACTGGGACCGGCTGTACAGGGAACGGTGACGGTCACCATCAGCACGATTTTCATGCTCTTTATGACGCCCGTTTTTGCAGCGCTTTTCCTTTATCACCGCCAGATATTCGTCCAGGTACTCCGCCGGTACGCCGGCCCTGCCTTCGAAGGCAGGCTGAATGCAATCCTCGGCAAGGTGATAGACACCTATTTCAACTATATCAAAGGCATGATGATGGTATACCTGATTGTGGGCATCCTGAACACGATCGGCCTGCTGGCGCTTGGTATTCCACATGCGCTGTTGTTCGGCATGCTCACCGCCATCATGACCATCATCCCGTATTTCGGCATCATCGTGAGCGCGCTGTTACCGATTTCCGCAGCCTGGGCGGTGCATGAATCGATCTGGTACCCGCTGGGTGTGATTGGCGTGTTTTCTCTGGTGCAATACCTCGAGGCGAATGTCATTTTTCCGAAGGTGGTGGCGGCGCAGCTCAATGTCAGCACGTGGGCGACGCTGGTAGCCATTCTTGCTGGGGGCATCATATGGGGCGTGGCGGGAATGGTGCTGTTCATTCCGTTTGTAGCCATCCTCAAAATCGCGGCCGATCACATGGAAGAATGGAACGCGCTCAGGTTGCTGCTATCCAGAACACCACAGGCTAACGTATGATAAAATCCGATTTTATGAAAATATTGATCACCGAGGAATCGCTTATCATGAATATCCAGCAGGAGTTTCGCGTCCTTTATCCGCACCTGAAGCTGGAATTCTTCAAAAATCCTCACGGCACCTTTCAGGGCTGCCCGCCCAAAGAGCGGCTGGCACCGGACACGCCGATCGACGAGATTCGCAACATCCATTCCGCGGGCTGGATCGACTTCGGCGGCACTGTCACGGCAGGGGAACTGGAGCAACAATTCTCTCACTTGCTGGGGCTCAGTGCGCAGGTATTCCGGAAATCCGGCACGGTATGGCTTGAAACCACAGCGATGGACAACCGCACATTGGCCGAGCTTGAACGCATGGCCGCAGAAATGCCTGTCGCCCCGGAAATTCCCGAAACCGATTTAAACGAACAATCATGAAAACCGCTTTTTCTCTTGCCTTGGCCGTGCTGCTGCTGGCCGGTTGCCGGTCTACCTACCTGACCGGCTATTGGCGCACATCCCAGGTGCCCCGGCAGCATTACAAAAAAATTCTCGTGCTCGGCATGATGCCCGACTCCCTGATGCGCCAGCGCATGGAAACGCATGTGGCCGGCGACCTCACAGACAGGGGCCTGCTTGCGCTGACATCGTTCCAGGATTTTGATCCATTCGGGTTCCTGCGCACGGACGATAAAGATGTAATGCAGCAGTTTAAACAAAAAGGTATCGACGGGGTGCTGACCATTACGTTGGTCAATCAGTCGGTAGAAGGTTTTTTCCTGCCCGGCAGTTTATACCACCTGTTGACCAATCAGTATTCCACGGATTACTACCGGCTCTTTGCCCCGGAATATTATAAAGAGGGCATGCAATATGCCTGGGAGAGCAGTTTTTACGACGTGAACGCGGGTAACAGGATATTTGCCGTACAGACTGTTTCATTCCAGCCCGCTTCGGTAGAAAGCATGGCCCACGAATATGGCAAAGTGGTCACGCGGCAGCTGCGGCACCATAAAGTCATTTCACGGCAGCATCACCGCGATGCTGTGCGATAGTAAAGTAAATTCATCTTCCAGTCAATATATATGCATGAAAAATATACTTGTTGTCATAGACGGACTGAATTTTTCAGCTTCCCAGCTGGATTCGGTACTGTACATTTCCAGGCTGATGAAAGGGAAATTGACGGTAGCCCTCCTCGATGTTGAGCCTTCGCCATTCCCCATGCTGCTTCCGGGCATACAGGAAGCGATGTACTACAGCGCAGCCTCTATGGCAACCCACGTCCGCGAACGGCACGAACAGGTGGTGGCCAACACCGAAAAACTGCGGGAAGCCTGCACAGGCAGGGGAATGAAAATCACGCTTCATACATACACCGAAGCGCCGCTGGCGTCAGTGATACGTGAAAGCCGGTTTGCCGACGTGCTGCTGGCGATGCATAGCCTCTCTTTCTCCGGCCTGCCGCAAAGCGACCCTCCCGGGTTCATGCAGGCACTGTTTTCCGGGGCGGAATGCCCGGTTTTAACGCTTCCGGACAATATGCAGGTCGTCAAAGAAATCGCGCTCACCTATAATGGTACGTTTTCCTCGATGTTTGCCATCCGCGCTTTTTTCCAGCTGATGCCCCTATTGGCGTTACGGAAAGTGAAGCTGGTATATGTAGCCGAAAATAATCTGGAAACACTGCCGGATGAGCAACTGTTGAGGCAGTACATAAAAGGCGTTTGCCCCAGGGCGGAATATATTATTCTCAAAGGTGACCCCGCCAAGAGCCTGCTCACCTACCTCCGGTATAGTAAACACACGTTGGTTACTTTCGGGGCCTATGGCCGGAGCCGCGCATCCCGTTTTTTTAATGGCAGCATTGCGGATGACACCCTTGGACTGGGACATTTGTATACCTTCATCACCCACCCTTAGCACATATGAATGACAGCCGGTGATTACTTGCATGACCTCCGTCATGTCGGGCGTGCCCCTGATCATTGCCCGATACGGGCAACGGTCCTATTTTGCAGGTAAACGTTTTTCCGAACTGATAAATCCACGATTATGCAACCAACGTTGTTTTCAACCGGATTCTTCGTCACCAATATATTTTTCATACTGGTGCTCGTGATGGCTTTCGTCAAACCGCGACTGGCCGCGATTTGGCTGACGGTCATCTTTGCCGGCGCCGCAGTGGTAAACATGACGCTGGCCATCCGTTCTCCGGAGAGTTACCTTGCTTTTGCAGATGTGGCGGTGTTCGAAATATACGTCCGGTTTATCCGAGGCTCGTTCAGCGCAATGATTCCTGGTTTCATATTATCCATCGCAGCAATTCAGCTGCTGATCGGCGCGGGTATATGGGGCAAACCCACCATGCGGCAGGCCTCCCTCTGGGGCGCCATTCTCTTTTTATGGGCCATTTCCCCGTTGGGCGCCGGGTCTGCGTTTCCCGCGCCGGTCTGGCTCGCCGCCGCCTGTGCGGTATTATTGTGGAAAGATGCAGCGGATAAAAGAAAGCATCCTCCCGGCAAGGGGCAAAACGGCCAGCCTTCTTCCGGGATGCAGGAAGAACGTTATTTTCTGGAAGGGCCGAGGTCCCGGCTGAGAGAGCTTTTTTTCCTGATCCAGATCGTCATTGAGTTTGTCCGTGGATTCCGGACGCTGCACTTCGTACCACCCTGCATTGCCATCTTCGGTTCAGCGAGGGTACTTCCGGGCTCCCGCTTTTATGAAACCGCCAGGAAGATGGGAAGCGGCGTTGCCGGCCTGGGATTTGCCGTCATGACCGGTGGCGGGCCGGGCATTATGGAAGCCGCCAGCCGTGGCGCAAAAGAGGCGGGAGGTACGGCCATCGGCTGCAACATCCGGCTGCCGCACGAACAAAAGCCGAACCCCTGGCTCGACAAGTATCTTAACTGCCGGTTCTTTTTCGTTCGTAAAGTGCTGATGTTTAAATACTCCTATGGGTTCATCATCATGCCCGGCGGCATCGGCACGCTGGACGAGTTTTATGAGGCCCTCACACTGATACAGACAAAGAAAATCCTTGATTTCCCGATCGTGTTGATGGGTAAGGATTATTGGGATCCGGTAACTGATATGATGGGAACCATGTTGAAGGAAAACATGATCTCTTCCACCGACCTCAACTACATCATGGTCACAGACGACCCCGACGAAGCCTTACAGCACATGCGCGAGTTTGCCCTGATGAAGTACAACGTCAAACGGAAAAAGATCTACAGAAAATTCGTGTTCCTGGGAGAATAATACCCTGTCAGCCGCCGACTGTGGCACCGGGCGCCATGGCCCTTACCGTCTCTAACAAAGGCTGAAGGTGCTCTTTGCGCACATCATTATAATCCTGCATGTTGATTTTTTCACCACGCAATTTTGCCAGTTTTGAACCTGTGTACAGGAGGATTTTGTCTTTCAGCGACAACTGCCGGAAACAAAGGCTGCCGGGCAGAAAAAAGTGTACCGCATTCCGTCTCAACGGTTCGGGTACACCCGCATTAAAATACCCCTCCAGCTTTTCTTTTTCATGCGAAGGCGTTCCCGCCACGATGAAATAAACCAGCCGCTTGCCTTCCAGCCACGCAGCGTGCTCTTTCAGCCATTCCGATATCTGCAGCTGCCCGATGTAAACACTCGTGCCGATGACCACATAGTCCACGCCTCCAAAATGCTCTTTACGGGCCAGCTCTGCCTTTACGGGTTCGATTTGCAGCGCTGCGCCGGCCCAAATGGCGTATTGCAGGGTCGCGCCGTATCTGCCTTTAAAAACCAGGAGTCCTTTCATAATATATTTTTAGGGATGTGTAATGAATATGGGAAGGTTGAGCGTCCGCAACACGCCATCGGCATCGCTGCGGTGGAAAAACCTGGAAGCGCGGCTGCGGCCGTAGGCACCAAAAGTGATCACCGCATGCTGCTTTTCAACAGCGATCGAATGGATGCCGGCAAACGGCGTGTCAACCAGGCTCATGCACGATACCTCCTCAAAGTGATGTTTCAGGTATTCTTTCACAAGCCTGCCCCTCGGCATTTTCTGATCACCATCCTCCGCGATGTAAATTACCGTGGCCGGAATGTCGGCGAGGTCGTCGAAAATCAGGCAGAACTGGCGGATGGCGTAAGAGGAAGAAGCAGTGCCGTTATAGGTGAACAGCACTTCACGGATATAGGGCATTTTTTCAGGAATAACCATCACGGGGCACTCCGCATCCGCCAGCATATCTTTTACGAAGCGAGGCGGATTGGAGCCGTGCAGCCATCCCATGGAGGTAGTATTCCGGACCACCAGCAGGTCGGCCAGCCGGCTTTCAATCAGGCATTCGGTGGCAGGGTCACCCGCCAGTTCACGGACCTGCACGGCCATCCCCATATCCCGGTAAAAATCCATCAGGCGTTTTTTATTCACATCCGCCGTGCGACGGCGGGTTTCCATTTCCTCCCTGAACAGGATATCGTACGAAACATCCGCTGCATGCCTGTCAGTACCCACTCCTGCCATCAGGGCCACATCACTGAATATATTCTCCAGAAAAAGAATGGTCAGTTCTCCCCTCGCCTTGTTGGCAATATACCGGTAGCTTTTAAGCTCTTCTTCCGTAAAGCTGAATGCGTCTACGGCCGCAATGATCTTTTTCATACGCACGTGAATTTGTCCTCAATTTACTTTCATCCGGAAGCCTGTAAAATGACCCGCGGCGGAAACGGAATGATTCTTATCAGCAACTGCGGTATTACAGCAACCAGTAAGCTGTCAGCACATATACGAGGCCGGCCAGCACCATGCTGCCAAATGCGAACGCCACCGTTTTCCTGATGGCGGCGGCCCCTTTTGTGATGGCTATGGCGGCTTTTACAACGGTGTTGCTGATCATCGCCAGTACAATGACAATAACGGCAACCGGTAACTGTTCGGCTTCCCGCGCATACCTGGCCATGCTGATAGAGATCGCATCCACATCCGAAATGCCCGACAATATGCCCGACACATACAGCCCGCTGGTCCCGAAAAACTTATCCGCATAAAAAACCAGCAGGGAAATGCCGGTAAACAAAGCGCCGAAGAACATGGCATTCAGGATATTCACGGGGTTACCCAATTGCAGCGGCGGCGAAACCGTTTTTTGCCGCACCTTCCTGGTGATGAAAAACACCCAGAGCAATCCCACGGACGTGAGTAACAGACAAGGTATCAGCAAGACCATAAAAATATTGCTGTTGAACAGGTAAGTCACCAGCAATACCCGCATGAACATCACGCAGCCGGCCAGGATAATGCCTGCGGCATAGCTGTCCGACAGCGCCGGCGATTCTCTGCTTTTCGAGCTGAAAAGCCAGGTAACAGCGGTACTGGAAAAAGTGCCGCCTAAAAAGGCCGTCAGCAGTATTCCTTTTTCGGGGTGGCCGAATTTTATCAGGAAATACCCGACGAAACTAAGTGAAGATGTAATCACGACGACCAGCCCGATCGTTTGGGGATTGATCACCCCTCCAGGTCCGAAATCCTTGTCGGGCAGGAAGGGCAATATCAATAACGAGAGGATGATGAACTTTACAAATGCATACAACTCTTCCTGCGTGATGCGGGACACGATTTTCCGGAACTGCTGCCGCAGCGATAAAACCGTGATTGTAATAACTGCTGCCGCCAGCGCCTCACGAATGAAATGCAGCGCTACCAATCCCCCCAGGCAATAGGCAATCAGCAGCGCCAGTTCCGTGCCGATACCCAGGTTGTCCTTTTTCGTTTTGGCAAAGTGGAAAAAAGTCAGCAGTATAAATATTCCTGGCAGCGACAGCGCAAATATCCATGGCTGGTGACTGATGGAAAGATAAGCGACGATATACCCCAGCAAAGTACACAGGGCAAAGGTGCGCAGTCCCGCAAAATGTTCGTTGCCGGTGGTGGTGTCAAATTCCCGTTCCAGCCCCAATATCAGTCCAATGCCGGCCGACACGAGTATGCCCAGTAAAAAAGGCCCCAGGATACCATTGAGATATTCGTACATGTTCTTCTAACGATTTACAGTCTTATGCAATCCAAATGTAGCAGAATCCTGCATCGCCAGCACCTGTTTGCCGTTGCGACGGGATTGATAATCGTCATGTTCAGCGCCTCCCGGGATCATTGCCGAAGCAGCGATTAAACCCTATATTCGTTATTATTGTTTCACCATAAATCCGATCATATGGCACATGCAATTCCTCACGCCCCCGCTCATAGTTCCACGGGAACCCGACCGATGCTTACAGCAGCTGAAATCGCCTGGGGGCTTACCGCAGTGTTCGCCTGGCTGGGATGGCCATATCTGAGATCCTTTATCGTATGGTTATTGCAGACAATCTATGAGCTATATGTGCTGAATTTTTATTAATTATTAAAATCTGCCTTATGAAAGTCGAGCAATACCTGATACGCGTTACATATCAGGGCATATCACGGGAAATACCGGTTAAGATCGAGTTTAAAGGCGAGGAACATAAAATCAGCGTGGACCTAGACGGCACCGAAATTTGTTACGAAAGGGACGAGCATGACGGGCTTCGGGCCATCAATCACCTGGAAGACTTCGATCCTGAACTTCTTTACCGGGTCGGTAAGGGGATTTTGGAACGCCGTCCATAAAACGAAGACAGGAATATGCACAAAATACTGACGATCACTCTAAATCCGTCCGTTGACAAAAGTACGTCCGTTGCATCCCTGCAGCCGGACAAAAAACTGCGCTGCGCCGCTCCCATACTTGAGCCCGGTGGAGGGGGCATCAATGTGGCCAGGGTGCTCCACCGTTTCGGGGACAATGTGCTTCCCGTATTCTTTGCGGGCGGCCCCTGCGGAGACCAGTTCATTGGCTTGTTGAAAGCCGAAGGGCTCCCGGTTTCTCCGGTAGGCATCGCGGGCGCTACGAGAGAAAACCTTCATCTTACCGAAGAGGCCAGTGGCCGGCAATACCGTCTCGTAATGCCCGGCCCGGAAATTTCAGCCGATGAGCGGCAGGCCATTTTGAGGGTTATTGCCAGCCAGGCTAAAGGCGCCGGATTCATGGTGTTGAGCGGTAGTAACCCGGAAGGTATACCAGCGGCTTTTTTGGAACAATTGGCGAAAATCGCCAGACAGGAAAAAACTTTACTGGTAGCGGATATTTCCGGCGAAGGATTGAAACAGATCCTGAAGGCAGGCGTATACCTGATTAAACCCAACCTGGGCGAACTTGCCCGGCTTACCGGCAAAGAAGAATTGTCGGAAGCCGAAGCCATTGCAGCCTCCCGGGAAATCATTGCAGCTGGTGGCTCGGAAATCGTGGTCGTATCGATGGGAGCAGCCGGCGCCATTATGGTATCTGCACAGCAGGTAGAAAAAATCCAGGCTCCGGTGGTGAAAAAGCTCAGCACGGTTGGTGCGGGCGACAGTATGGTGGCCGGCATCGTGCATGCGCTCAGCAGAGGTTCCGACCATCCCGACGCCGTGCGGTTCGGCATCGCCTGCGGCACGGCCGCCACCATGCGCGCCGGAACCGGCCTGTGCAGGAAGACTGATGCCGAGCATTTGTATCAACTGCTACGGTCGGAAGAGAAATAACTCGTGCCAAACAAACCGGCATCGCGTGTTACAGAACGAGTTCTCCAAAACTTTTCATGCATTCTTTTTTCAGACCCTCCTACGGGTCACAGCAACGTGCCATACGCCCCTTTCAATCCCTTTCGGGATCGCAGCAATTCGACGTGTTTAAAAGTCCGCTTCCAGCAGGGCTATCGGCTCTTGCACGAACAAAACCGACATGCCATTCGAGTTCCGATACCACCGATATTCCGGGGTAATACATCCTTCCCCGTTTCATTGACCATCCACAAAAGTCCTTTCAGTCCCGGTGCGATAGCCTCACCCATGGGGCAGAAAGGCAGCTCACTGAAACACAGGCCAAACATACCTAAGGCAACCACTGACGCAGGTTGACGACAATCATAACAACGGCATCTTATTGTCATTTTTCCCGGCAAACACCTTCGGTAATATTACAGTGTCAATTCATTTTATCACCTCAAATATTTAAAAATGAAATCACTTTCTTTATCGAAACATCGTAGCGGCTTCCCTTCATTTTGGGAAGACTTCTTCCCCGACTGGCTGGAATTCAATGGTAACAAACAGACTCCTTTCCTGACCATGCCGGCAGTAAATATCGAAGAAGGAAAAGATCACTTCAGCATCTCGATGGCTGTGCCGGGCATGCAGAAAGACGATTTTAAAATCGAGGTAACCGGAAATGAGCTGTCGATCAGCGCGGAAAAAGAAACCTCGAATGAAGACAAGTCAAAGAAGTTTACCAAACAGGAATACAATTACAGCAGCTTTTCCCGCTCATTCACACTGCCCGGCAGCATACTCGCCGATCAGATCAATGCCGCATATACGGACGGCGTACTGAAATTAAAGCTCCCTAAAAAGAAAGAGGCGCAGACAGAAGCTCCCAACCTGAAAGTAAAGGTGAATTAGCTGCCAGCGCATGCAAAGTCCGATAATATTTGCATCACAAAATCCAACTGGGAGCCCTATGATGTATGAGCACCAACGCCGGCACGGTCGTCACCAGCCGCATTCATGCGCGGGCATGCCCGTCCGGCGTTACCATGAATTATCTCCTGTCTCCGGTTTTCCCATTCAGCTGAACTATCATAAACAATCGTCATGAAAAAAGTACTACTTGCCTTTGACGGCACCAATTTTTCGCAGGGCGCTTTCGAATTCGCAAAGCGCCTGAACGAACAGGAACCGATTTTACTGGTGGGTTCCTTCCTTCCGCAAATCGAAATCTCTTCCAGCTGGTCGTACGCCGCCGGCAGCATGGGCGTCGTGATGCCCTTGGTGGAAGATTTCAATTCCGCGGTGATCGAAAACAATGTAGCGCAGTTCGAATCACTATGCGGCAAACACGGCATCGAATGCAGGGTTCATACCTTCCCATATGACCTGGCCATCCCGGAACTCCGGAAAGAATCCCGGTTTGCGGACCTGCTGGTGCTGGGAGGCGAATCCTTTTATCACCAGCTGGGGTTCGAAAAACCGAACGAATACCTCCGCATGATGGTGCAGGACGCCGAATGTCCCGTAGTGGTCACACCCGAGCAATTTACATTCCCGCAAAGTGTGGTGCTGGCCTACGATGGCAGTGACGACGCGGTATATGCCATTAAAAATTTCGCATACCTCTTTCCGCATTTGGCCCAGCTCGACACAACCCTGGTGCACGCCACAACAAAAAAACACGCCCGTATGCCGGACGCGGAATATATCACGGAGCTTGTGGCAAGGCATTACCCCCGGCTGACGGTCAGGGAACTGGAAGATACCCCAAGGCGGCTGTTCGGGAAATGGCTGGCGGACATGCCCGACCCCATTGTGGTGAGTGGCGCTTATGGCCGTTCCGACATTTCAATGATGTTCCGCCAAAGTTTTGCCGCCGAGATCATCAGCGAGCATAAACTTCCCCTTTTCATCGCCCACCGCGCATAACAACATTTCATGTGGTTTGTATTATTCACCATGATGGCTGTCCGGTCCGAATTGCAGCAACAGTTCCGCCAGGTGCCCGTGCTATGTTATCACCACATAACTGCAGATAACGAACAGCCTTCATCCGTGCTTTTCATTCAAAAAGACAACTTCCAAAAGCAGTTGCAGGCACTTGCCGACAGCGGATACCGGCATATCAGTCCTGATGATCTGTATAGTTGCCTGCAACAGGGAAAAGCGCCCCCTCCAAAATCCATCATCATCACGTTCGACGATTCGCATGCGGGGCATTTTTCAATAGCCGCGCCCATTCTCGAACAGGCTGGATTCAGGGGCGTTTTTTTTTATAATGACCGTCACCATCGGCAAAAAAGGATACTTGTCGGCCCGTGAAATAAATGCCCTACATCAGCAGGGACATACTATCGGCAGCCATACCTGGGATCATCCGCGTATCCAGGGTGAAGATAGCCTGCCCGATGCGAACCGGCAGCTCCGTCAATCGAAAGCGACCCTGGAAAAAATTACAGGGGCACCGGTTACCTGTCTGGCCTATCCATTCGGCTCGTGGAACGAAGCGACCGTTTCACAACTTCAAAAGGCAGGTTTCCACCTCGCTTTTCAACTCTCTTCCAGGAGGGCGAGCAGACTCCCGCAATACACGATCAGGCGCATAATGGTAGATGGAAGGTGGCAGGGGCAACGCTTGCTGGCAGCTATCCGTCAGTCCTTCTAGCCCAAAACCATGGCTACGGGCAACAAAAATTCCCTGCCGTTTGGCTTATCCGGCCCACATGCCCGTCAATGTAAAATATATGTTAACCTGGTGCAACTATTACTGTCACTTGACGGTAATTTACCGGACATTTCCTAGTTTTATAAAAACAGAACAGCATAGGACAAATATTGCCTGGATATCCCTGCATCAGGCTCCGCCTTATTTCTTACTCCCATGCAAGCAACAATTCTGGTAGTTGACGATGCCCGGGATGAGCGGGAAAACATCTCCGAAATGCTGGAGATGGCCGGGTACCGCGTGTTAACAGGTTCCAATGGCCTGGAGGCCGTGCGTATCGCCCTGGAAAACAAACCTGATTTAATCATCTGCGATATCGGCCTTCCGAAGCTGGATGGATTTGGCGTTCTTCACCTGCTGCAACGAAAAGAAGGTACGGGTGACGTACCGTTTATTTTTTTGTCGGCCCGAACTGAGCGGTCTTATGTGAGAAAAGGCATGGAAATGGGAGCAGACGATTATATCGCAAAACCTTTCGACCCCGCCGAACTGCTGCATGCAATTGCGACGCGGTTAAAAAGAAGCAGGCAGCTGCAGCAGGATTTCACCAACGGTTCTTCCGGCGCGCAATTGCCACAACCCGCGGCTACCACTAAAGAACTGATTGATACTCTCCTACAAAACAGGAATACAAATAAATTCAGAAAAAATGAGCATATCTATTCCATGGGAAACCACCCTGCCTACCTGTTCTTCGTGCTGGCAGGGGTGATTAAGACCTGCCGGTTCAACGACAGCGCCAAACAGATCATCACACATATTTACAATGAAGGCGATTTTCTCGGGTATCCGGCATTACTCCAAAACGTTCCCTATGCTGATGACGCAGAGGCCCTTTCTGATTGTGAAATATCGCTGATCCCCCGTTCCGAATTTGAATCGCTTGTATACCGCAATATAGGGGTCATGAGGATTTTCCTGAAAATGCTGACCGCCAATGCCGACGAAAACGATTCTCACCTGCTCAGCCTGGCCTATAGCTCACTTCGTAAAAAAGTGGCCGAAGCGCTATTGTTCCTGGACAGGAAATACAATTCCCGGCAATTGCCCGGTTTCAGTATCGACATCGGGAGAGATACCATTGCGGCCCTGGCCGGTGTCACAAAAGAATCCATCATCAGAACCCTTGCTGAATTCAGGGATGAGCGCCTTATTTCCGTTTCCGCAGGGTCTATCCATGTCACCGACCGGAAAAAGCTGGAACGGATGATCAACTAAGCCCCGGCTCGCTGGCCGGTTCCATCCGTCTTACATCAACATCACCGCCCCTGTTGACTGTGGTCATTGTAAAAGCTTCGCAATCACCGTAACTTTTATAAAACATTCTTATGAAAAAGGTGCTTTTCCTCTCTGACGCGTTTAAATTGAACAGTGGCGCAATCGATTTTGCAGCATATATCTGCAACCTTCGGCACAGCAGCCTTACCGGTTTGTTCCTGGGTGATTCGGAATCGAACCACCGGCCAGAGCCAGTGCTGCGTGAAAACATTATATGCAGCGGCATTCCCTATTCAGACGACCGGCCGCTGGCGGAACAGAAACTGGAATGTATACAAAAGAACCTTGCGCGTTTCGAATACGCCTGCGATACCCGTGAAATACCACAGGAACATATACTGATCGTAGACCATCCCCTGGAAAGGATACTGCTGGAATGCCGGTATGCAGACCTGCTGCTGATAGACCCGGAACTGGCCTTTTCCGAAAAAGTGAGTGGAATTTCGGGACAAATCGTTCATCACCTGCTGAAGGATGCAGAATGCCCGGTGATCGTAATGCCGGATCATTTCGAAAAACTCGACGAAATTGTTTTCGCGTACGATGGCAGCGCGTCTTCGGTATTCGCCATCAAACAGTTTACCAATACATTTCCGCGATTGGGAGACCGGAAAGTTTCTGTGATCACCGCACATGACGACAAGCTGGTGCCACTGGTAGAGAAACTGAAAATGAAAAGCTGGCTGGAACAGCATTACTCACTCATCACATTTCACAGCTTTGAAGGAGACAGCCGCAGCGAGATCGTGAAATTCGTATTGGGCAAGAAAAATATCATTGTTATAATGGGAGCGTTCGGCCACCACGGATGGCAGGAAGTTTTCTCCACCAGTCATGCCGAACCACTGGTAAGATACATATCGAAAGCCCTTTTTCTCAGCCACCGGTGAGAATGTCGCCACTTCCTGGCGGCACCCTCTTTTCCAGATCACTTTACAGATGCGTAATAAATAACGGAATATCAGCCGTGCGGAGAATGCTATCCGCATCGCTACGGTGAAAGAACCGCGACAGGCTACTTCGCCCGTAAGCACCGAAGGTCATCACGGCATTTTTATGATGGATGGCGATCAGCTGTAACTCTGCAGACGGGGTACCGACCAGATTCCTGTACGTCACTCTGTCATAGTGATGCTGAAGATAGTCCTTCAAAAGATCGCCGCTCGGCAACGTTTTGTCGTCACCTTCTTCCACGTATACCACTTCAACCGGCACCTCCGACAAATCATCAAAAACCTGCGAAAATTGTCTGATCGCATAGCTCGAAGAAAGTGTCCCGTTGTAGGTAAATATTATTTCCCGGATATGCTGAACAACTTCCGGCACGACCATCACCGGGCACTCGGCCTCGGCCAGCAGGTCTTTCACGAATTTGGGCGGATTAGTGTCATGCAACCAGCCTAAAGTGGTCGTATTGCGAACCAGCAACAGATCTGCAAGCCTGCTTTCGGCAATACATTCGGTCGCGGAAGCATTTCTGGGTACATGCACATTTACATCGTCGCCATTA
The DNA here is from genome assembly GCF_003813775.1 of Chitinophaga lutea. Classification (NCBI taxonomy): domain Bacteria; kingdom Pseudomonadati; phylum Bacteroidota; class Chitinophagia; order Chitinophagales; family Chitinophagaceae; genus Chitinophaga; species Chitinophaga lutea. The sequence continues at coordinate 1,388,842 of NZ_RPDH01000002.1, forward strand.
TCCCGGTAAAACTCGATCAGCCGCTTTTTATTTTTATCGGCCGTAAGTTGCCGGGTCTCCAGAACCTGTGCAAACATGGCATCGTAGGTCGCATCTTCGACAGACGACCGGCCGGACGCTGCCGAAAACCTCTCTTCAAACAGATTTTCCAGGAACAGGACGGTCAATTCGCCCCTGGCCGTATTCGCCAGGTACTTATAACTTCTGAGCTCATCTTCCGTAAAACTGAATGCATCTACGGCTGCGATTATTTTTTTCATACCATTATAATTTACTTCCAATTTACATGACTGCTACCCCCTGGAGAATGACTTCAGCAGGGTACCCGGATGATCGGTGTCACTTCCCCTGCAGTTGCTACTGATATTGTATATAAACCGGCGAAGGGAACAGTTTCAGCACTTCGGCCGGCTCCATTAGCCGGCCGCCGGTAGCCGGGTCCACAGTATAGAAGAGTTTAAATCCGGTATACTCCACCGGTTGCCTCGAAATCCAGCTGTTGTAACTGTCGCGCTTTTTGGCCGGGCTCCCAAAACCATCCATATTGATCACGATCTGTACCTCAGGCCGGCGGACGATCGAGCTGTAATTCGTCAGCATGGCCTGCGTAAAACGGTGAACAACCAGCACCTTTGGAGGGAGGTTGTGCGCTTGCACAAGGGCAGCGAGGTACACCGTTACGGCGTTGACCGCGGCCGCATCGAGGCTGCCGATAACCGAACAGGGTACCTGCCCTGCCTTCATGGCATATTCCGGATCGATGCCGAGATGTACATCGGGCTGTACCAGGTATTTCTCCAGCGACATGGCTTCAGGCAACGCCTCGCTTTGCCCCTGCTGGATATCGAGGAATGTAATGGCGCCCGCGCTTCGTGCCATTGTCAGGACTCTATCGATTTGGGAATGGGGCATCCGCAACCGGTACCTGTTATCTTTCCCCGGTTGCCGCTGCGCCGTAACGGCAATGTAGTGGAGGGCCGGAATTACAGGAAGCAGCGTATCTGCCTGCTGCCACTGCAGGGCTTGCGCCTTCAACCGGGCAACCAGCGAATCGGGCGGAAGGGCGCCCAATATTCCCATCCTGGTGGAATACAAATTCCCGTAAAAAGCCATTATCCGGTTATAGGGAAGCAACGCACCTTTCGCGGGAACGGTGCCATGCACCGGCCATTTGTCAGACTTCCGGCCGTGGTTCAGGTGCAGGAGGATTCTGGAATAGGTTTCTTCAGGAAAAGCGGGCACTGTGTCTTGTTTATGACTGTCAACGGCATCCAGCACCAGGTGCTTTTCCCGGCCCACATCAGGGAATTGCCTTTGATCGGGCGAGCACGAAACGGACAGCATACCGGCCATTATCCAATACCATGGAAATCTCGAATGCATGGTCTGATAGTTTCCGTAAACCTACCTTTTCAGCCACCCTAAATCAATGACCCCAGCCGCCCTGAATGGTGATTTACATCCACGCATTGAGAAACAGGCTGATAAGAACGGCCAGCGTGGTTCATGGCCACCATTGATGGCAACGCATCAGCAGTATAACGGATTCAAAGGCTCCGCAAGCGCCATTTCCTCATGGTGGCCTTTCAACAAAGAAACAGTCTCTCTGAAAAAGTACCACTCCCCGGCCAGATTGCTATTCAAACCGCAACAGCTTCCTCATCTGGTAAAAGAACCGTTGTATCAGCCGTAAATCCTGCGTAACGATTTCCGCGTTGCCTTTTAATTCTTTATCAAAGGGAAGGGTTTTACGAAAAGAGGTTTGCAGGCCATTGGGGAGCACAACATTTACATAATAGTTGCCGTCTTTATCGGGCGCATTGGCAATATTCTTCACCCGGGCCTCCACCATGCCGAATTCCTGGTAAGGATAGTTGTCCAGCTTCAGCAACACTTTCTGCCCCTCCTTCACCTTGCCGGAATTGGTGGCGGGCACCTGCAGCCTGCCGATGAGGATATCTTTATCGTCCGGCATCACGGACAACAATACCTCTCCCGCCTTCACAAACTGGTTCTTTCCCAGGAACTGCTGGAAGCTCACCACGCCGGCCACGGACGATTGCAGCAGGTAGTTCTGCTCCCAGGCGTTGAGCGATTTTCTCAGCTGTTCGAAAAGCTGCGCCGTCTGCGAGGTCAGGTTGATACGGTCTTTCTCCGCGTTGATGGTGACCCCGCTCCTCGTCTTCTCTATGCCGAGCATGCCTTCTTCCAGCTGCGATATGGTGATGTTGATGTTTTCGAGGTTCTGCTTCGCCTGTAAAAATTTCATCCTTTCCTGGTTCAATTCGGATGAAGACACCACCTTTTCTTTAAAAAGCGCCTGGTACCTGTCGAACTCCCTTTCTGCCAGCTCATATTTCGCCTGTTCCAGGTCCTTTTGCTGCCGAAGAGTGCGTATCCTGTTGCGCGACTCGGCCAGGCCTTTTTCCGCCGCGGCGTAGTCGGGCGAATAAGGGCGCAGCCTGGTAAAAAGGCGTTCCTCGGTGAGCGCCTTTGCAAAGGCGTTATAATCCGTCTGAATGTCGCCCAGTTTAAACCCTGCCACCTCTTCAAGGGGAAAATGCTCCAGTTTCCGGGTATCCAGCGAATCGATGAGGTTTCTCAGGCGGATGACGTCCCGGTAATCGGCCGTGGACTGCAGCACCATGAGCACCTGGTTCGGGGATACCGCCTGGCGGTCTTCCACGAATATCTCTTCCACCCTGGTATTGGTCCTTGCCTCCAGTTTCTCCGGCGGGTTCCGGGATGAAATGATGACGGGGGACGGCAAAAACTCCGGGTACCTGATGAGATAACTCATTCCCAAAATGAGCAGCAGGATGAGAAATATGGTGGTATTGCCCCAGCGGATCATCCAATGCGGCGGTTGCGTCAGGATTTCCTGCACGCCTTCGGAATGCAGCCGGATGGTGTCCAGTATGTCTTTTTCAGTTTCCAAGTTCCAATTGATTTTTTACAAGCCTGTAATACTCTTTCCGGAGCGCTACCAGTTCGTCGTGGCTGCCCTCCTCCACCACTTTCCCCCTGTCCAGCACGATGATCTTATCCGCGTTTTTTACGGTCGACAGGCGGTGCGCGATGATCACCGCGGTTTTTCCTTTCAGGAATTGTTCCAGGTTGCCCATGATCGCTTTTTCGGTGTTCGCATCCAGTGCGCTGGTAGCCTCGTCAAAAAATATGTATTCCGGTGATTTGTAAACCGCCCTGGCTATAAAAATCCGTTGTTTCTGCCCGCCGCTGACGCCGATGCCTTCATTCCCGATTTTCGAGTTGTAGCTGAGGGGCAGGCTTTCCACGAAATCCCTGATGCATGCCACCTCTACAGCCTTCTTCAGCTGCTGCCGGTCAATGTTGTCTACCCCGATGGCGATGTTTTTGGCGATGGTATCGTTGAACACGTACCCTTCCTGCATCACCACCCCGCACTGGTCGCGCCAGTACCGCGCCGAAATATGCTGCAGCTGTACGTTCCCGATCCTGATGTCGCCCTCGCCGGGCTCGTAGAATTTCATCAGCAGCTTCAGCAGCGTGGTTTTACCGCTGCCACTGGCCCCCACAATGGCGGTGGTTTTACGGTGCGGTATGCGAAGGCTTAGTTGCTCGAACACCGGCGCGCCGGCCCCTACATACCGGTATGAAACGTTGTTCAGTACGATATCCTGTTCCGGTATGTCCGTCACCGCCTGCACATGGGCAGGTTCCTCGTCTTCCTTGTCGTGGATCTCTCCCAGCCTTTCCAGCGATATCTTGGCGTCCTGCGTTTGTTTGACGAAGTCCATCAGCTGCAGCAGCGGGCCGTTCAGCTGGCCGATGATGTACTGCACCGCCAGCATCATGCCGAGCGTCAGGTTGCCGTCGAGCACCAGTTTGGCCGCGAGGAAGCTGACGAAGATGTCTTTCATCTGGTTGATAAAATTGGCGCCTACCGTTTGCCATTGCTCGAGCGACAGCGCCTTCACCTGTATCTTGAACAGTTTCACCTGCATAAACTCCCAGCCCCACCGCATCTGCCGCTCCGCGTTGTGCATTTTGATCTCCTGCATGCCATTCACCAGTTCTATCACCTTGCTTTGTTCCTCAGACACCTGGGAGAACCGCTTATAGTCCAGTTCCCGCCTCTTCTTCAGGAAGAAAGAGATCCATCCTACAGACAGGGTGGCCCCCAGCAGGTAGATCAGGAACAGCCGGTAATCGTACAGCAGCAGCACCACCCCGAAAATAACCAGGTTCACGAGGGAGAAAAGGGTGTTCAGGGAGGAGTTGGTAAGCAGTTGCTCTATCCGCTGATGATCGTTGATGCGCTGCATGATATCGCCCGTCATCCTGGTATCGAAATAGCTGATAGGCAGTTTCATGAGCTTGATGAAGAAGTCGGAGACGATGGAAATATTGATCCGGCTGGAGAGATGCAACAGTATCCAGCTGCGTATAATCTCGATGCCGGTTCTGCCGGCAAACAGCATCACCTGCGCCAGGAGCACGAGATAAATAAAGTTCAGGTCGTGGTTCTGGATACCGATATCTACAATGCTCTGCGTGAGGAAGGGGAAGATCAGCGACAGCAGGCTCCCGGCCAGGAGGCCGACCGCCAGCTGGGCGACCAGTTTTTTGTACCGGAAAAAATAGCCGAACAGGAAGGAAAAGTTCTTCCTGCTGCGCGGCTCGGCCGCATCCGCTTCAAAAAATGCAGGAGAAGGCTCCAGCAACAGGGCAATTCCTTCCTCATCCCGCTCCGTCTTTCCCTTGCCTATCCACCCGTCGATAAACTCCTGCTGGGTATATTTGATCAGGCCATAAGCAGGATCGGAAACATACACCACCGTTTGCCCGCCCGACCTTTTTATCTTGTACACCACCACAAAATGCTGCTGCCCCCAATGACAGATGCAGGGTAACGGCGCTTCTTCCATGAGGGTCAGAAAATCGATCTTTACGGCGAGCGACTTAAAACCCATTCCCTCCGCGGCGGCAGACAGACCCAGCAACGAGCTGCCCTCCCGCGTCGTTTCAGCCAGCGTACGGATAGCCTGCAGATCGGTCAGCCTGCCATAGTGCTTGCTGATGATCCTGATACAGGTAGGGCCACAGTCCTTACTGTCCGGCTGCTTGTAAAATGGGAATGACTTCAGCTTCATATTATTCTTTTATCGCTTCCAGGCCGTACCATGCAATGGCGGTTTGCTTCATCGGGTGCTGCGACCAGCTTTCCCAGGTATTGGTGTACGGGTCGTAGCCACATTTAAGGGGTTTGGAGTAGATATCCTGCGGGTCTTCCACGTAGGCCCGGCAATCCGTGCAAACGTGCCTGAACTCGCAGTCTTTACAAACCGAAATATCATCTTTACGGATGTTCCCGTAACGGTGGAACGCGGGGTTGTCGAGTATTTCCCGGACAGATGTTTGCGCGACATGCCCGAAGCCTTCGCGCATCGAAGGGCAATTTTTGACCTGCCCCTGCAGGTCTATGCTCAGTTTCCGGTTCAGGCAGGTATTGTGATGCTGGCTCTCGGTAAACAATTCCATGTTCGAAATGAAATACTCTGAGCGAATTTCGCCACAGGCCCTGCAATCGTTGATACTTTTGCTGAAAAACACGACCGGCACGGAACCGTCGAATATTTTTTCCGCCTTGTCCGCCGGCGCCGAATGGATCAGCAGCGATCTCACCCGGGGGTACTGTTTCACGAGCTTATCCCACTCCCGCAAATCAGGGCCCTCGCCATACGGCATCACCAGTTTAATGAATTTGAGGGTGGTGCCGTTGAACCGCTCCAGCAGCTCACGGACCTTTGCCGTGCTCACCGTAAGATAGCACCTGATCTCCAGCCCCTGTATATTCAGGTCAAACAGCTCCCGGAAAAAAGGAGCATCATAGTCGAGCGTTTCGTTATACTCGATAATAACGTTGGTGATATCCGAATACCGGTCCCAGCTGAGATCCAGCGGCACCAGTTCCGGCAGCAGCCGGCTGTCTGTGAATCCGAGTTCCTTACCGGTCACAAAATCGATGTACCCGGCGATGGCCTCCCGGTTATCTTCACCGTAGTGCGCCATACATTCCTCTATGGAGTGCTCTTGCAGGAACAAGAGCACATCGGCCGTATCGTTCGGGATATGATAGAACCGGCGCATCTGCAGGTCGCAGAGCAGCGACATACCGGCGCCTTTCACGATCCGGCAGTTGGCGTATATATTCAGGTATTCCATTGACAGCGCGGGATCAGAATTTTGAGATCATTTTGTAAAAATTAAACAGCTCGTACCCACCGGCATTGATCTTCCGGGCTTTTTCAAACTTGAGGATAGACCCGGATTGCAGCAGGCTCTCTTTGCCTTTCTCCAGGAAGTACAGCGACAGCGGCAGCCCCTGCTTTTCCTTCAGGTTACTGGTGAATTTCTTTTTCATGGGTGGTATTTTTGTGGAGCAGCCGCGCCATTTTCTTTTCGAGGTAATAGTTGCATGGGTAAGATACCATGCCAAACTGGCCTTCCGGATTGATTTCGAGGAAGTGGTAATTCCCCTGCATGTCCGCCATGAGGTCGATAGACCCCGTCCGGAAGCCGAGCGATTGCATCAGCAGATCCAGTTGATGCTCCAGCTCAGCCGGCAGCTTGTAAGGCACCGTTCTGTTGGGCCGCAGGTTGTCGTAATTCCGGAAGTCGTCCTGGGTTTTCCGGTTATTCTGGGAAAAAATAGCCATGGAATGGCACTCCCCGTCCAGGTAAAAGGTGCGTATTTCGAATTTTTTAATGATCTTCTCCTGTACCAGTGACGGAAAGAATTTTTCCGGTACAGTGGCCAGGGCGGCTTTGTTGACGGTTTTGGTCAGCATTTTGTACTGCCCGCCCGCAGCATCTTCAAGAAGAATGCATTCGCTAACGGGCTTTACGATCAGTTCAGGATAAGACCCCAGCAGGCGGTTAATGGCAGCCCGGGTAGTCACCACGTCCGTAAAAGGCGTACGAAGTCCGTATTTCCGGGCCAGTGCCAGCACATGCAGTTTGTTCAGGTTCGCATCTGAAATAGGGTCGTTCAGCCACTTCCGGCGATCGATGGTGTAAAACAGGAATGAATGAAGGCCGTTGAATTCGTCCGCCAAAAAACGCTTCAGCGTGTACTGCGTAGTGAAGTCGTCTTTTTTGAGACTGTATTTTACCGGGTAGCTGCTGATCTTTCTCCGGTACCAGACAACCGATGTATCGGTGTTGCCCGGCAGATCACCGAGGTGTTGGAAATCGAAAAAGTCCTCTCCATTCACGCGCCGGTAAGGTATGCGAAAATGATCCAGCCACTGGCAAACAGCATCCGTAGTACTTTCCAGGTGCGACTGACTTAAAATGAGGATCTGTGGAGACATTTTATTCAATTGGTTGCAGAAGGTAAAAACTGCCGGCAGCAGCCGGCAGTTCCATGGTTCCGCTCAAACTGGTGCGGAAACCGGGTGTTTACTTCTCGTCGTGTTTATGGTCGCACAGGTAAACATCCGGGCCGGAAAAATGCGTCGGATAGTGCGTGATGGTGCAGGAACCGTCGCCGGTGTCGGCAGACAGGTCGTTAGACATAGAGAGCGCTCTGCCGCCTTTGATAGCGTCCAGCGATTCAACTTTCTTTGCGTTCAGTTTTTTCAGTTTGTCCATTTTTTTAAATTTTAAAAAGGTTAACGAATGATGGGTTACTTGGCAGGATCGCTTTTAACGTCGGTAACGTAGTGTTGACCATTCCAGGTGGGTTTGTTTTCGGTGGTCCTTTCCTGGTCTACAAGATCAACTTCTGCAGACAGGAAATACCTGCCGCCCTTTACGGTTTCCGGAGACGTTACCTTTTTGGTAACCAATTTCTGTAAGTGTTTCATGTTATTGGAGTTTTAATATCCGCCATAAAATTAGGCGGGCGGGATAGTTCCCCGGTCGGCGGATGTACATTTGGCTGGTTGCGGTCAATATTCGTAGTACTCGGGGGAATATTTGCGGACGGGTGGATGGGGCTGCTCATCCCGCATAAAAAAGGGTGCCACTCACCCTTCGGAACGAAGGGGAATGAGGGTCAATCGTATATACGTCGCTTTGTTCAGTCAATACTGACAGGCAGGCGTGCAGGTTGGAGCAGCTACGAGGCCAGGGCTCTTGCTTTCTGCATATTCTCCTTGATTTTCGCGCTCCTGATAAATACCACTTCCCCGGCAAAGAAATGATCTATGACAGATCTGATATTGTCTATGTTCCCGTTATTCAAAGCAAACTGCAGGATCTTTCCCGCAGGTTCCTCCCTGATAATGAGGGTCAACGCCTGCTTGCCAAGCTCAGACCGGTATTGATTGATTTCTCCGAATTTGCTGATCATCAGTTCCGTGAGTCTGACAAACTCCGGTGCATTGTTCTGTTCAATGGCTTCCAGCATCAGCAATTGAATGGCATTTGAAATGTTGTACGAATAAAGTTCCGCATCCTTTACGCTCGGCCAGTTGATGACTTGCCAGAGCAAAGGCCGGGCTTCCTCAAACTTTTTCAAATCGCGCCATAAAACATTCGAAATCCGGCACAGATAATAAAATTTAAACCCGTAGTACAATTCACCGGTGCGCTCATTCAGGGATGTATCCGGCTTTTCATCGTATAGCCGCTGCCAAAGCCGGTACTCCTTTTCCTTGAACTTCCCGTCATTCGCACAATCGCTTAGGAAATACGCAAAATCTTCTACCTCCTTCAGCGACAGGCTTTCTATCGGGGTATCATGGAACTTGTCGTACCATTTATTAGCTTTATACACTTTTTTTATCTCGCCGTTGATGTATTTCTGCAGTTTAAGCGAGGGTTTATGGCCGGGCTCCTTCTCCAGTATCTCGGCAATGATTTTCAGCGCACTTTCGCCACAACTCAGTATCTCGGCACCTGTCTGCATTTCCATGGCATCTATCCATACATAGTATGCCCAGCATAACAGCGAATTGGAATCGCCCAGGTTATCCTGTGCAATTATTTTTCCGATCGCGGATGAAGTGGAATAAAAATCGAAGTCTTCTACCGCCCGCCGAATGCCGGAAGGCAGCTTTTTAACGTCGAAAGGGTATTTGTCAAACGGATGGATACCGGTCTTCATTGATGGGGGTTTTCCCAAATATATAAAAATTCTTAAAAACCAGGTCCCGTCAGCAGCAGCGTGTCCAGCACCGATTCCACATAGCGGTCATTGGGTACTCCACCGGGCTGCCTTTTTTTTAACAGGTATGCCTGCTGGCTGTCCTTGTCGGATTTCCATTCGAAGGTCATGTTCGGGTGAAGATCCAGGTATCCGTTGGCGTGAATATCCCAATAATCGCGCAACCCGCGAACGGCATACAATACCGAAGCGAGGTCCGCCACGTGGCGGTTTTTCGCTGTTCCCCCGAAGTACAGTTCATATGCCCTCCTTACCGGGTTGTTGGCGGGCGTCTGTGCAAGGCGCTCCCCGATCGCCAGGCCGCTCGGCACCGAGCATACCTCGCGCCCGGCGAAGACAAGCTCCGTGGGCCAGTGGTGAACGGCGTAATAGGCCGCAGCCGAGTCGTATGTAAAATTGACATTGCCGAGTTGGAGATCGTCTTTCGGAGGGTTGCCTATAAAATTTCCACCCATGCACACCCACTTCTTCACCTTCCGTTTCACAAGCTCCATACCACTCACGCGGCCCGTTGTTGCAGGGAGTTGGAGCAGTTCGCTGATGTTGGTGAGGTAACCGACGGTAACGATCACCACCGCGCCATCCGGTTGTTCTTCCAGGATGCGGCGGTAGAGGTCGACAGCTTCCTGCGCCGCGGCGACGTTGAAGTCGTGACGAAACTCGGCAGCAATGCCCCGGGTGTATCTGGATTGCCGCAGCACACCTTTGCCTTTGCGGATACCGATCGGAATATCGGGATGGTTGTAATAGGTATTGATAGCATCCACCGTCGGCGCCGAGAAGGGGTCGACCGTACTGCACATCATCGCCAGAATTTCACATTCGCCTTTGTTCTGCAGCGCGTGCAATACAGCCATGGCACCTGCATCATCGCAGTCCGTATGCATATCCGTATCAAAGATGATCTTCACCGGCGACCGCGCCTGCACCAGGATCGTATCATTGTTGACCGGCGCCGGACGGGCGAAATCCGCCCCCGGCAAATAAGCCGCTACCATGCCGGCGAAAAAAAATGCGATACTGTTCAGTTCGAGACGTATCATACGCAGTTGTTGCTTTAAAAAATCAGGCACCAGACGGGGTCCATCCCGTTTCACCGGTTGCGGGCTAGGGCCTTCCCGATAAAAGTATTAAGCTCGCCTGAGAAAGTCAAATTATACAGCCGGCCGGTGCTGTTTTCCGGTAACAAGCTTCGCCGGGAACGGCGGGCATCATATTCGGGAATTTTCTGTAGTTTAGCGAACACTGACTGAAAAACCTTTAAAATGAAACACTACTCTTTGTTGTTAGGCAGCGCACTCGTGTGCATGGCTCTGGGAGCCGGCTGCAAAAAAAGCAATTCTTCCGAACAGGCGGCGCCGGACAGCCGCAAAAAGCCGCCTACCGTTAACACGGCTTTCGCAGACAGCACAATCGAGGTCGCCGAAACACCTTCCGGCCCGCAGGAAGCAACGAGGCTTGCGCAAAACAATCCCGCATCCGACTTCACGCCTACCGGCTTCTACATGCCGCCCGGCGCCACGCTGAAGGTGCAGGTAGACCAACTGGCCGGCACCAGCATGCCCAAGCTGCTCATCGGCACCTACTCCCGATACAAGGCCAAATGGAACCCTACCGAGGTAGTGCTCAAAGCCGGCGAAAACACCATCACCGATGCTACCGGCGGTTTAATGTACCTGCGCTATGCCACCGGCGCCGCCACACCGGGGAAAGTAAAGGTGAAATTCCTCTCCGGCCAGCAGCCCGTGCCTTTTTACGTACAGGGCAAAACCACGCATGCGGACTGGCTCGCGGCCCTCGATTCGCTGACCGCCGCGCCTGACGTACAGCTGGTAAGCGCCCGCACCATCATGGTCGCTTCCCGCGCCAATGCCCTTGCTTATAAGAATGAAAACCAGGACGAAGTGCTCCGCCTCGCCGACCGCGTCATCAACATCGAAGATTCCATCAGCGGCCTCGATGGCGCCACCGCGGCCGATAAGGTGAACGTGCATAAATACCTGATGACGGAAACGGACAATTCCGATTATTACATGGTGGCCACCTGGTACCGCACAGCGTATTACCAGAACACCCTTGCCGCCATTCTCACCGTAAACGGCCTGGGCAAAGACGGTTGGGGCCCCTGGCACGAACTGGGCCATATGCACCAGCAGGGTGCATGGACCTGGGGTGGCCTCGGTGAAGTGACCGTTAACATCTACAGCCTCGCCGTGGAAAGGAAATTCGGCATCACCCCCACCCGCCTGAAACGCGACAACGTCTGGCCGAAACTCGATACCTACTTCGCGCTGGCAGATGCGGAGCGCGACTTCAACAGCGCCAAAGCCGACGTTTGGGTGAGGCTCGCCATGTTCCACCAGCTCTGGATGGCATTTGGAGACAGTTTTTATCACCAGCTGCACAAACAGACCCGCGCGGAAAAGCCCGCTCTTTCAACCGATGCGGCGAAAATGCGTTACTTCATGCTCAAGGCGTGTAATATTTCAGGGAAGAACCTCGCTCCCTTCTTCCGCAAATGGGGTTTTAAAGTAGACGAGAGCGTATATACGGAGATTGCCGCGCTGAACCTGCCTGCGCCGGCGACCGATCCTTCCACATTGCGGGAATAACCGGTTTTAACGATAGCTTTCATATTGCAGCCGGCAACTTTCGTTGCCGGCTGTGTTTTTTGCGGGAGGATTTACATCAATTGCTGTAGTGAGCGGCTCATCCTTATCAATCGCCTTCAAGAACCGGCTATGCTTTCTGCCGCTTCACCATTTCCGTGATCCAGATGGGCGCGAACGGCGATGTACAGCCTTTCGAAACCGGGTAATCGCGGTAAATCCCCAGTTTTTCACCGATCTCGATGGCCCGCTTGCGGTGCTCGGGGAAGCTGATCCCGATTTGCGCGAGCGCGGTATTCATGGTCCATTGTACTTCCGGCGCCGCCTTGGGCATTTCGGCGGCGATGCGGTCTAGCAGCTTCACCAGGTCGAGGCCTTCCGGTTGCCGGGTAATCCGGCCGGCCGTCAAGCTCCAGCCCGCACGAGCGGCCCATATGTTTTTATCTTTCATCCACGCTTCGCGGCGGGCATCCTTTTCAGGATGGTCTTTGAGTATGTAGGCGTTGAACCAGTCCGCCACCTGTACAAAATTGATGGACTTCAACATGGTCTCCAACTCATCGAGCGACAACTGTTTGGGTTTCATGATAAGTGTGGCCAGCAGGCGGGCGTCGATATTGCCTGTTTTCCATAATTCCAGGCCCAATGCATGATCGGACTTGATTTTATTGCCAAGCGTCCGGATATCCCCCAGTTTCGCACCGAACTGGTTTTTGTCCGCACCATGCTTGATATTATGGGCCATCATCTTTTCATTTCCCAGCGCTTTGAGCTGTTCGAGGGCTTCTTTGCTTGTCATAACAGGATTTTTTAACGTTGAACAGGCCTGCTGTTCAGACCAGGCAGGCATTGTACATCAAAAAATACATTAATTTCAAAAAAGAATCTTACATTTTCTGATGAAAATATTGCCCTGCTGGCCGGGAAGAAGTGTTCCCCGGTAAAAAAAGGAAATGACCCTCTAAAATGCATATCAAATGAGCTACCCAATCTATACCGACACCAGTTGCAAGGTTATAACCGCTGCTTTTTCCATCATAACGCTTGCCCTAGCCGTGATGCCTTTCATAGACCCAAGCGCTCCCTGGGGGATTTATCTTGCCGTGACATTACTCCTGTTGGTATACCTGATTTCCTACTTATTAAGACCCAATTCATATACAATTGATGAAAACAAGCTGGCAATACAAAGCGCCATGTCCAGGAAGGAGTATGCCATTGAAAACATCGGCTCCGTTCACCTCTTGCCTAAACATGCATTGCACAATTCTTACAGGGCATTGGGCATTGGAGGGCTATTCTCCTACAGAGGCACAATCAATATCAAAAACTGGGGAAATGTAATGTCCTATGCGAGAGGCTTTAAGGATAACATCATAATCCTTACTTTAAAATCAGGGGAAAGGCTGCTGCTCTCCCCTGAAGACGAATCGTCTTTTTACCAGGCCATCAGCCAAAAAATCGCTGTATAAAACAATCGGAACAGGAAATAACCTGCCACCGGATTAATTTTTAGAATGCAGCCCCAGTTTATTCCCTTCAGTATCGATAAACATGGCAAAGAAGCCGATCTCGGGGCTGATTTCGGTTTTGGGCACCACTATCTTCCCGCCTGCGGGTTCTATTTTGCCTAATACATGCTGCAAATCGTCCCCTGCGTTCAGGTAAACGACAGTGCCTTCGGCAGAAGCCTTATATTCTTCCGATTTTATCAACGTTACGGAAACCGCTTCGTCCTGACCCGGGAACAATCCCATGGGGGTCCCCTGCATATCGATCTCTTCGATACTGATATTCAATATTGCCTGATAGAAGGCGACTGCCCTGGAGAAGTCCTCCGTGGGAATCTCAACAATTGAAATTAAACTTTTCATATGGCCCTGTTATTGGTTTACAGCACAAATCTACCGAGCCCGCGCACGTTAAAATTGTAAAAATGCGACAGCTAGTCTGCTTTGTAGAAAAGGGCGGAGAGGGCCATCGCCTCGTCCCCTAAAAAATCCTTGGGGCTGGTTCCGGTAAATTCCCTGAAGTCTTTGGTGAAATGCGCCTGGTCGTAGTATTCGTTTTCGTAAGCAATACTGGTCAAGCTTCCGGATTGTTGGTTAAGCATCATTTTCAGGGCGGCCTGCAACCGGATGATTTTACCCAGCTGCTTGGGGCTCATCCCGATCTGTTTTAAAAACTTTCTTTCGAGCTGCCGCCTTTTCGACAAATCTTCTTTGAGTAGAACGTTTATCGGCGTGCTCCCCCTCGTAGCCAGCATTGCGTCGATGGTTGATTTCACGATACCATCAATCGTCGATTCTTCTTTTAATCGTTTTAAGAGGAAATCCTCTGCTATTTTTATTCTTTTGATGGTATCCGTGGCGTGGATTATCTTTTGTTCCAGCTCTTTTGCCGGCTCTTCTCCAAACAACAAGCCTATCGGCGTTTCTTTGTTGGCTAAACTGCTAACCGGAACTGATACAAAGTTGGCGAAGCTGTACGGGTAAAAGCGGATCGCGAAGGAATTGACATATCCGGCCGGTTCAACAAAAAAAGGTTCAGTAATTTGCCCGATCACCATTGCGCGCGGCTGGATGATAAACTCATTTTCACCTGTGATCCGCTTCACATCGTCGCCCAGCAAAAAAAACATCTCAATGCAGCCGTCGGGTAAAATGCGTTGTCTTGAGCTTTCCTCAGCCGGCACCTCTAAAGTCCAGAAACATTTTATAACTGACTGTAGCGCTGAACGCGGCTGAAATGTTTGATAGTTCATCTACGGAAAATTACAAAAACGATAAAATACCTGCACAGGAAACCCGGTTCGTTAACTACCGGCGCCCCCGGATTACGAAAAATCCGTTCAGAGCAACTGATGCAGCTTCACATATTGCAGCAGCATAATTGTTTTCCCGTCTTTTATCTCCCCGCTATCAATCATGGCCATCGCCTTGTCGATATGTACTTCCAGCACTTCTATCTCTTCCTGTTCATGCTCCAGTCCGCCGCCGCCGTTGATCTGCATTTCCGGGCTATATTCGGCAACGAAAAAGTGGACCACCTCCGTTACCGAGCCCGGCGACATGTAGGCATCGAATACGCTCCGGACGTCCCGGATGCGGAACCCGGTTTCCTCTTCAGCTTCCCGGCGGATGCATTCTTCCGGGTTATTTTCGTCCAGCAAACCGGCGCAGGCCTCTATCAGCATACCGGTGCTGTTGCCGTTGATGTAGGTGGGCAGGCGGAACTGCCGCGTCAGGATCACGTTCCCAGTAGCGGGGTTGTACAGTAATACCGTAGCACCATTCCCCCGGTCGTACGCTTCACGGGAACGCGTTTCCCAGGCTCCGCTCTTCCCCTTATAGTCATATGTTACCTTGAAAAGTTTGTACCAGTTATCTGACAATACTTCCGTTGAGATGATTTTTATTTCAGGCTGCATGGTTTTGATTAATTTTGATCAAATTTGATTATTTTTATCAAATATAGATCAAAATGGGATACCAGGAGCGAAAAGGAAAAATCCTTAAAATACTTGACAGGAAGGAAAGCATGGAGGTGCAGGAAATAGCGGACGAGCTGGGCATCTCTGCGGTTACCATCCGGAGAGACCTGCAGCAGCTGGCGGACGAAGAGCTGTTGATAAGAACCCATGGGGGCGCCATGAAAGCGCCGTCCAAACATCCCTTCACGGCTTTTGCCGACAAAGAAAGCGTTGCCGTTTCCAGGAAAAAACAGATCGGCAGACTTGCCGCCGCCCTGGTCAAACCCGGGGATACAATATTTATGGATTGCGGCAGCACGGTGTTTACCATGTGCGCCCACCTCAAAGACATAACGCCCCTGCGCATCGTCACCAACTCATTGCCCGTTGCAGCGGCGTTCATGGACGTACCCGGCATACAGGTGAACCTGGCCGGCGGCGAGATGGACGGCCGCCGGAAAGCCATCCATGGCGACAGGGCCATTGCACATATAAAAAGCTATCATGCCGGCAAAGCATTTATCGGTACCGACGGCCTGTCTGTAAAAAACGGGCTGACCGCGTTCAGTGAAACCGAAGCCGGTATCAGTACGGCAATGGCCGGCTGCGCCGATGAGGTGTTCGTGCTCTGTGATTCTTCCAAAATAGGCAGGGATAGTTATCTCAAATTCGCCCCGCTATCGTTAATAACCGCCCTGATCACTGATAAGGAATTGCCCCCCGCCCGGGCAGCGCAGTTAAAAGGGAAAGGCGTGAAAGTGATCAGTTGAGCGGCCTGCGACTTGCCAATCCGGTACACACTGCCTTACCCCATCCAAACAAAGACCATATCCCCCCAGCCCGACGTTTCCGTACCGCAAAGCTGACGGGCTCCGGTGAAGAATAAATTTTTATATTACTTACTGCAACCGTTCCGCTTATTATTTGTCAAATAACATCGTGAACCATCTATACCATAACCGGTCCGACAGGGAATTGGCCGACCTGGTGCTGCAAGGCGACCGGGAAGCATTCAGGGTGATCATGGAAAGGACGGAAAAACTCGTCATCCATATCATCAGTGGCATGGTGCCGGTGCGGGAAGACAGGGAAGACCTCGCGCAGGATGTATACCTGAAGGCTTTCCGGCATCTTTCCGGTTTCCGTTACGAAGCAAAGCTCTCTACCTGGATTGCCCGGATCACTTACAACGCCTGCGTCAACCACCTGCGTAAAAAGCGCCTGCCCCTGGTCGACCCGGCGATAAGCGAAGCTATCGATGCGCCCGACGACGCCGGCGACCCTTTCGCTTTACTGTCGGAACGGCAACTCGCCGGCATCCTGCAGCAGGCGGTTGCCCGGCTGTCTCCGTTACTGAGTACCCTGATTACGCTATATCACCAGGCCGGCCTGGGTATTTCGGACATCGCGCATATCACCGGCCTCCCGGATGGCACGGTCAAAAGTTACCTGTACAGGGCGCGAAAACAGCTACAACAACATCTTCTGACAATTTATCAAAACAAGGAGGCTTTATGAATACGCATCCCAGTGATATCGAGATTCAGGACTATGCGCTGCAGCCACCCGGCGCAACTCATGCGCATATTGACCACTGTCCGCATTGTATGCAGCGGGTAAGGCAATACCGGCTGATGCTTACCGCCCTCAACCGGCAAGCCATTCCCGAACCGGCGTTCCATGTAACCGATGCCGTCATGGCCCGGCTCCCTAAGCGGCCTTCAGCAACGAAAAACGCGCTGCGGCTGACCATGGCCGGCGCCGCCATCATCGCTGCAGCCAGTATACCCTTCCTTCCGTACATTTCCGGTTTTTATAGCTGGCTTTCGCTCGTGGAAAGAAATACCATGTCGCTGCTGGCGCTCGGGAGCATTGCACTGGCGGCTTTCCTGCTGGCATTACAGCTGCTGCACTTCCGGAAAATGATAGGGGCGATAAAAAATAACGAAGCACTGCAACCGGATCATTGATTACCTGTCAGATTATATAACAACAAGATTTATGAAACATACACGCATCTTATTACCGCTGTTATTACTTCCTGTTTTTGCTTCCGCGCAGGGAAACCCGGGGCCATACATCGACAGGGATATTTTCAACGTATGCGCAACGATCGCATTCGCAGCGTTGCTGCTGGGATTTCTGCTGGCGCTATCCCGGCAATTCCTGGATTACCGGATCAAGGCAAAACTGACGGAGAGCGGCCTCCCCGAACCGGTCATTACAAGCCTGCTGCGGCAGGATGCCCATAACGGCAAACTCAACATGGCCAAATGGGCGATCATTTTCGCAGGTATCGCACTGGCATGTACGATCATTTATTACACGCTTCCGGTCGGCGTCCATTCGCTGGCCATACTATCGGCCTGCCTGTCCATCAGCTTTGGCGCTTACTTTCTGTTACTCCATAAGTTGAAACGGTAATGGCTGCGCATATCCGGACTGCCTGGCAGGCACTGCAAAGCATCTGTCTTTTGACGCTTGCCACCCTCCTGCCGCAACCTGCATTCCCCCAGCAGCATGATGCGCCACCGGGCAGGCTGGCGGAACAGCTCGACGGGTTGATGACGGCCTATACATCCACAGGGCTTTTCAACGGTTCGGTACTGATATCGAAAGCCGGCGAAACGCTGCTGGTCAAAGGGTATGGATACAGCAACCTTGCCGCAGGAACGCTTAACACCGCCACCACGAAGTACCCTGTCTACTCCATCACCAAGTCCATGACCGCGGCATTGATATTGCAACTCGCCGAAAGGAAACTGCTGACGCTGGATGAACGCCTTTCCCGGTTCTACCCCACGTACCCCGCCGCGGACTCCATGACGATTTCGCAGCTGCTGACACATACATCCGGATTGTACCCTTACAATAACGACTATTCCATGCCAACGGATTCGGAAGAGGCCATGGTGCGCTTTCTCGCGGGCCGCGCGCTGGAGTTCAAACCGGGAAGCCAATGGCAGTATTGCAATACGGGATACTATCTGCTGGGGTTTATCGTGGAGAAAACAACCGGGCTGCCATACGGAAAGGCACTCGATTCCCTGCTGTTCCGGCCATTGAAAATGAAAGCAAGCGGGCTCGACTTCCGGGCGCTGCAGGCCACCGGCAAAGCCACCGGCTATCGTTTCCTTTATCCCGGTTCCGGGAGTGAAGCCAGGCTGTATCCGCAGGAAGAACTGAGGTCTTCGGGCGGCGTATGGAGCACGGTGGAGGATATGTTGAAGTTTCACGAGGGCATGCAGCACCACCGCATCATTTCACCTGCCAGCACCCGGCAAGCCTATACGCCCTACCAAAAATCATATGGATACGGCTGGTTTATCGACTCGGCCGACGGCCGGCAGATTGTAAGCCATAGCGGCGGAGCGGCCGGTTTCCGAAGCCTGCTGGTGCGCATCCCCGACAGCAATACCTGCATCGTTCTGTTGGCCAATGCCGAGAACGTCGATCTTGCGGTGATAAAGGACGGGATACTACGGCTCCTGTCTGGCAAAGATTACGAAGTGCCGCATTCCGTCGAGGTCGATTCCGCACGCCTGTCCGCCATCGCCGGAACTTACCGGCTGGAACCTGGCCGTTCACTGTACATCAAAAGCATCCACCGGCGGCTGGTAGCGCAAGTTTCCGGACAACAGCCCGCACTGCTATTGGCCGATTCCAGCGGATGTTTCAGGGTTGCAGGCATGAATGGGCACCTCGAGTTCATAGGCCGCCAACCAGGCCTGTACGACAGCGTAGCGCTTTTCCGCAAAGACCGGAGGCACCTGGGCGTAAGGGTCAACGCCACCTGGGGTATCGCCGGCAGTGCGTTGCCCGGAGGATGGTCTGCTCCAGACATCGTGATGCTGCCGGCCAACGGACAGCCGGGCGTATGGACAGCCATGAACGTACGCCTGCTCGACGGGGTGATCAAATTCCGTTTCAACAACGACTGGACATTTAACCTCGGAGCCGCTCCCGGATCGAAGATGCTCGAGGACGATGGGCCCGACATCGCCGTGAAGGCGGGAACCTATACGATCAGCCTGCACCTGCAGTCTTCCACGAATCCGGTATTTATAATGCGGCGGGAATAATCCCCATCCTCCCCCCAACGAGGGATACCCCCATTTTCCGGAATGGCCGTCCTTTGCAGTACAGTATCCCGATTAACCGCAATCATATCCGTACATGATAAAACATTTACACCTGCTGGGCGTCCTCCTGCTCTTATCTCCCATTTTACAAGCGCAGGAAAATTTTATTTACGCAAATTTCAACAAACACCTCGGGTTGGTAAACCCTGCCATCATGGGCATGGACTCTTCCACCTCGCTGACTGCGTTCGGCCGCAAACAGTGGGCCGGCATCAATGATGCGCCGATGGCTTTCAGTTTTACCGGCAACACTTTCGTGCGAAGGCCGGGCATCGCCGTGGGCCTGGTGGCGGAGTATAAAAAGATCGCCGTCACTTCCTACACCTCGCTTGGCGCGATGGTATCCAAAACGGTGAACATCACGCCCACCGAACGCCTCACGCTCGGCTTTTACGGCGGTATGGACAATTACTCGGCACGCTACGGCGGCCTCGGGCAGGGAGACCCTGCGCTGGCCGGCAAACAGCCCGTGAACGAATGGCGGGGTGTGGCCGGTTTCGGCATCATGCTGCACCGCGACAATTTCTACATCGGCGCTTCCATGCCGCGCATCAAACTGAAGAACTTCAAAAGCGAGGGCCAGCTGCGGCCGGAAGACGAAGGCAACAGCGGGTATGTGGCAGCCGGCAGCATTCACCCGCTCGGCGAAAACTTTGCCATCGCCCCTTCCCTGCTCTACAATCTCTTTCCGCAAGACAAGCCGCTGGATATAGGCGCCACCGTGATATACCGCGAAAGCGCCGCGGCCGGCCTCACCTGGCGCAGTACGGGGGAAATGAATGCCGCGCTGCAATACACCGTTCAGCGACGGTTGCAGCTGGGTTACTCCTACATTTTCGCGCTCGGTAACCAGCGCAACATTATCCGGTTCAGCTCCGGCTCGCACGAGATTTTTGTGAACTACCGGATACCCTGGGCCGCCGGCGCCTTCCTTCCCTATAAATGGTGGTAATATCCTTTCCTTCCAAATTCAGCATGATATGTTTCTTTTCCGCATAAAAAATTTACTCTGCACGCTGGTGTTGCTGCTGGCAACATTGCATGCCTGGCCCCAGACCGGACCGTTCGTAAACGTTGCTTCTCCCGGTTTCGCGAACCTCGACACCTATGGCGGCGTGGCCGCATGGGCCGATTACGACAACGACGGTGATCTCGATGTTTGCATCGCCGGCCTGAATTACCAGGGCGGATCGCAGGCGCGTATTTACCGCAACAACGGTAACGGCACTTTTACCGACCTCGGCACCAACTTCGGCAGCACCATTGGCAACGATAGTAAAATGACCATCATCTGGCTCGACTATAACAACGACGGCCAACAGGATCTTCTCCTCCTGCTCGGAGGCCCGGTGCTGCTATATCAGAACTCCGGCGGGTCTTTTTTACCGGCCGGCAATACCGGACTGCCGGAACATATCTCCATAAGCGCCGCAGCTGCAGGAGACTACGACAACGACGGCTACCCCGATCTCGCCATTAGCGGCTTCACTAGCGTCAGACAGTCCAATATCTACCGCAATAACCAGCGGGGCGGCTTTGAGGTAACGAACATCCCCCTGCTGCCGATGTCCGGCGGCGACTTTGCATGGGCCGATTACGACAAAGATGGGCTGCTTGACCTGATGATGATCGGCTTCACGGAAAACGAATCCGCCAACCGCCTGTACCGCAACCTCGGTAATGGGACTTTTTCCAGCGGCACGATGATTGGAGCCTATGGCTTCCATAACGGCACTGTTGCATGGGGCGATTACGACAATGACGGGTATCCCGATCTGTTGATATCGGGATACAGCTCGCAGTTCGTCAACAGATATCTCACCATGATTTTTCATAACGATGGCGGCGGCGGATTTACCGCCAATAGCAGCGTATTACAGGGCGTAAGCGGCACTACCGCCTGGGGCGATTATGATGGCGACGGGTTGCTGGACGTGGTGGCAGCCGGGCAAACGGTCTGGAGGCCGGCACAATCCGCCACGCATGTATACAGGAACACAGGCGGCGGTAACTTCTCCCTCACGGCAACGCTTGCATCCCATATCTATTCGTCCGCCTGCTGGGCCGATTATGATAACGACGGCCGGCTGGACCTGTTGTGGATCGGTTCGGACAACGGAAGCGGGTATGCGTGTACGTTGTACAGGAACACCACTTCCAATCGCAATACCCGCCCCGCCGCGCCCTCCGGGCTTTCCCACAGCGTTTCGGCCGACGAAAAGTCCGTCACCCTCACCTGGCAGCGGGCACAGGATGCACAAACGGCGGCGGCCGGTTTATATTATAACATCTACCTGTACGAAGACCCCGGCAGCTCGGTGAGAATAAACGCACATACCCGCACCGGCGGCTACCGCAGGCTCGTAGGCATCGGTAACACCACCATGAACACCAGCTACACGTTTCATGGCCTTACGCACGACAAGGTGTACCGCTGGAGCGTACAGGCCATCGATGCGGCCTGGTCGGGCTCGCCTTTTGCGGCAGAGCAATCGTTCGCCACCCGTAAAACTCAAACGATCCAACTGAACGACCTCATTCATCAGTACGGCGACCCGGATTTTGTACCAGCCACACTCAACTCCGGCCTGCCGCTGACGATCCAACTGGGCAACCCTTCGGCGGCGGAAGTACTGCCGGACGGCAAGATCCGCATCAAAGCGGTGGACACCTGCACACTCATTGCCTATCACCACGGCAACGGAGAGTGGCTGCCTGCCGCGGTGGTGACGGCTACGATGCAATTCAATCCCGGAACGCTCACGGTTGCAGCAGACAACAAGAACATCACGTACGGCGACGCCTTGCCGGCGCTCACCTACCGCATCACCGGCTTTGCCGCCAACGAAACCGAAAGTGTGCTGACGCAACCCGTGCAGAAGTCCACCACAGCCACTGGCACAAGCGGCATTGGCGCCTACCCGATCAACGTAAGCGGCGCGGCAGCAGCCAACTATACTTTTGTATACCAACCGGGCACACTGACTATCGATCCCAAACAACTGAACGTTGTAGTGGCCCCGGTTGCCGACAAGGTGTACGGCTCCGCCGACTTCAGCCTTAACATTCAGGCCGACCCTGCCCTGCCCCTCGCCTTTAGCAGCAGCCAGCCCGGCGTGGCCACGGTCGACGCAGCGGGCAACATTCACATCACCGGCGCAGGCACCACCGCCATTGCCGTCATGCAAAAGACTGCCGGCAACTACCTCGGCGATACAGCTCTTGTAACACTGCGGGTAACACAGGCATCACAAACCATTACCTTCCCCGCCATCGGGCCTAAAACATTTGGTGATGCCGACTTTGACCCACAGGCGCAGAGCAGCGCAGGGCTACCGGTACAGCTCACCAGTTCGGATGCGAACGTAGCCACCATTACGGCCGATGGAAAGATCCATATCACCGGCGCGGGCACCGTTACCATTACTGCCACGCAAAGCGGCAACACCAATTACAGCAGTGCCTCCGCCACTGCGATACTGACCGTTGGTAAAGCCGCACAAACCATTACCTTCCAGCCGTTGCCCGTCAAAACGTTCGGCGACGCGGATTTTCCCGCACAGGCGCAAAGCAGCGCAGGGCTGCCACTTGCATTCAGCAGCTCAGACGCCAATGTGGCCACCATATCACCAAACGGCATTATCCATATCACCGGCGCGGGTACCGCTACCATCACGGCCACGCAAGGCGGCAACGGCAATTACAATAGC
Organism: Chitinophaga lutea; assembly: GCF_003813775.1. Lineage (NCBI taxonomy): Bacteria > Pseudomonadati > Bacteroidota > Chitinophagia > Chitinophagales > Chitinophagaceae > Chitinophaga > Chitinophaga lutea. Next base: position 1,411,932 of record NZ_RPDH01000002.1, read on the forward strand.
GCCGCCGCCACTGCGGTGCTAACCGTTGGCAAAGCAGCCCAAACCGTCACGTTCCAACCACTGCCCGTCAAAACATTCGGCGATGCGGATTTTCCTTCACAGGCGCAAAGCAGCGCAGGGCTGCCACTTACATTCAGCAGCTCAGACGCCAATGTGGCCACCATATCACCAAACGGCATTATCCATATCACCGGCGCAGGTACCGCTACCATCACGGCCACGCAAGGTGGCAACGGCAATTACAATAGCGCCGCCGCCACTGCTGTGCTGACCGTTGGCAAAGCAGCCCAAACCGTCACGTTCCAACCGCTGCCCGTCAAAACATTCGGCGATGCGGATTTTCCCGCACAGGCACAAAGCAGCGCAGGGCTGCCACTGACATTCAGCAGTTCAGACGCCAACGTAGCTACCGTTACACCCAACGGCACTATTCATATCACCGGCGCCGGCGCAGTTACCATCACGGCCACGCAACCCGGCAACGGCAACTACCTCGCCGCCAGCGCCACCGCAATGCTCACCGTCGGCAAAGCAGCGCAACAGCTGTCACTGCCCGATTTCCCTGTTAAAACCTTCGGCGATGCAGATTTCGCGGCAGGCGCCATTGCCTCCAGCGGCCTGCCCATCACATATACCAGTTCAGACCCCAACGTGGCTACCGTGAACGCCGCCGGCCAAATCCGCATCACCGGTGCCGGCATCACAACAATCACAGCCGCACAACCCGGCAACGGCAACTATGCTGCTGCAGCAGCGGTCAACAAACAGCTGGCGGTAAAAAAAGCCACACAAACCATCACCTTCGGACCACTGACGGCGCGTAACACCAACGAACCGCCGTTCGACCCCGGCGCCACCGCCAGCTCAGGCCTCCCGGTTACGTACGAGATAGAGAACACCATTATCGCTACGGTGGCCAACACGCTGGTAACGCCGCTGCGTCCGGGCATTACCCGCATCACCGCACGGCAGGCGGGCAATAGCAATATTGAAGCCGCCACCTCGGTTACGCAGGAGCTTGAAATCGTTTCCTCCGGCCGGGAAATAAAAGTAAGCGACGCCATTACGCCGAACGGCGACGGCATTAACGACTACCTGCAAATAGAAGGCCTGCGCAATTTCCCGGACAACGAGATCCATATTGCCAACACAACCGGCAGGATACTGTTTGAAGCGAAACCCTATAAAAACGATTTCAGAGGCTATGCCAATAACGGTAGCCAGCTGCTGCCGAAAGGCGTATACTACTATGTGTTCCTCTACACATCGGGCGGCACCCGAAAAAAAGTGACCGGCTTCTTTGTGCTGGAGTATTAACCGGGAAAAAGCTTATCGGAAAGCATCACAATAGGAAAAAAGCCGCATAAACTGGTGTTTATGCGGCTTTGCAATCAGCGTCTTTTGCAAACCGGCCCAGAGTCCGGCGCCCTTACGCCGCCCATTCAGTGGGCGTTTTCCCGAATTTCTTCTTGAAAGAATGTGAAAAGTGGGAAAGGCTTTCAAATCCCAGGTCGAGATAAATGGCCGACGGCTTCTTGTTCTTACTTTCAATCAGATGCCGGGCTTCCGCTAACCGCCTTTCCAGTAACCATTGCCGGGGCGCCATCCCGAATATTTTCCGGAAATCGCGTTTGAACCCCGCAAGGCTTCTTCCCGCCAGCCTTGCAAACTGATCGACGGGAATATTGTAATGAAAATTGCTGGCCATGAATTTTTCCAGATCGATCTTATACGGCTCGGAAAAGTCGAACAGGAAGTCCCTGAGCCCGGGCATCACGTCCAGCAGCAGATATACCGCCTCTTTTATTTTCAGCATCCCCACCTCGGTAGTGATCTTCTTCTCGGGATGCTGGACATAGGGCAGCAGGGATTGAAAAAAGGCCTGTAAAAAATCGTTACCGGGGATGAGGATGTTGGAAGGGCCTGTATATTTCTGTGCTATCGTGATTTGTTCCTCCAGGGCAATTTTCCTGAGCAAATCCTCTTTCAGGCGAATGACAATGGTTTGATACCCCCGCCCGTCCAAAGGCATCTTGGAAATTTCTCCCAGTTGGTTTTTCCGTATCAGCATCATTTCGCCGCCGGTCATGGAGATACGCTGGCTGGCGGTTTCCAGTGTAAACTGGCCCAGCACCTGCAATACCAGCGTATTATCCTCCATGAATGCGACCTTCTCTTTCCTCATGTCCGAGTAATAAGAGAAAAAAATGACCCCGGGGAGTATTTCAGTTGGATTCATCATGCCATAAAGTTACAAAACCGGTGGAGCTTATGCGCAAGGCGGCTACCGCTGCAGGTAGGTGCCTCCCACTATCGCCCCCGGCGCAAAATGCGTATGCAGGGTATTCAACTCCTCAGCCGTGAATGCAATCTCCATGGCCCGCCGGTTTTCCGGCAGCCGTGATCGCCGGCTCATGCTTACCAGCGGCATGATATGATCGTCCTGCACATTCACCCAGGCGATCGCCAGTTGCGCCGGCGTATAGCCCTTCTCCTTCGCCATCTGCTTTAATACTTCGACCTTTTCAAGATTCTTTATGAGATTCTCTCCCTGGAAACGCGGGAAGTGATGATGGTAGGCATTGGCCGGCAGCGGCGCTTTCATGTCGCCGGTAAGCAGGCCTTCGGCCGTATTGGCAAAGGCCACAACGCCTATCCCCAGTTCTTTGGCCGCGGGAAGCAGGTCGCTTTCTATCTGGCGGTCTGCCAATGAATACCCGATCTCCAGTGCCGTTACAGGGTGTATGCTATTTACCTTCCGCAGTTGCTCCGCGGTGATTTCAGAAACGCCGAGGTGGCGCACCTTCCCTTCCTTGATGAGGTCGGCAACCGTGCCGATCACATCTTCGTCCGGCACGCTCCCGTCGAGCCTGCACGGCTGGTAAAGATCGATGATATCTGTCCCCAGGCGCACCAGGGAATAATTGATGAAGTTTTTGATGGATGCGGGGCGCAGGTCCAATCCCAGTAACCGGCCACCGTAGAAGATCGCACCAAACTTGACGCTGATAAATGCGTCGTCCCGCCTGCCTTTGATGGCCTTCCCTACCAGCAGCTCGTTATGCCCGGCGCCGTAAAAATCTCCCGTATTCAGGAAGTTGATACCGCTGTCCAGCGCCGCCTGGATGGTAGCGACGCTTTCTTTTTCATCATTCATCCCGCCGCCCCAGACAGGGGACATGCGCATACAGCCTAAACCCAGTTTGGATACGAGCGGGCCGTTCTTTCCCAAAGCTATCTTTGTTGTTGTCATTACCTTTATTTTATTGATTAACGACACAAAGATCAGTCTTCAAAGCCCCTGGCTGCTTTCCTCCATAGCTCAATTTACTTGCCTGGGCGGCTCAGCCGCAATGACATCTTCTTTGGGGCCTATGCGTTCAAATTTTGACGGGCGGCTTCCGTTAAAAGAGCACTGGAGTCGGAGGAAAGTTCTTAACCGGCCTGGTTTGTTTCAGGTAGCTGAAAATCGCGTCGAGATCTTCATCCGTTAATTCGGTATAGTTCGTCCACGGCATGGGAGGCAGCAGGGAACGACCTTTTTCAGCTCCTTTGAGCTTTCCGTGTCTCATAGCGGTTTTGAAATTGTCAAGCGTCCAGTTGCCGATGCCGCTGACGTCGCTGGTAATATTCAGCGCGAAACTGATGCCCCAGGGACCTGCGGCGGCCGTCATATCTTCATTGAACTGCGCGATGCCCTTTTTTGCCAATGCAGTGTCAAAGGCTGCCACGGGCCGGCCCGAGGGATAGCCAGACAGCCGGGTTTCCGGAATTACTTCCGGCCCCATATTTCCCATTCGTTTGGGAGAGTGACAATCATTACACCCACTGATGGTTACGAGGTATTCGCCACGTTTTACCAGGGAAGCGGAATCGCCATACTGGCCGCCAGAAGCATTATTATTAGCGGAATCGCAGGAGATAAACAACGTCAACAGGAAGCTGGCCACAACTGTAGCGGTCGGGATTAATTTAATCATAAATGTTACTGTGTTAGTTCGATATGCAAAACTATCCCATAACATATATAAATACTGGCAAAGCATGGCCGAATCGCAAGTTTCGACGCATCAGCCGTAAAAATCTGCGCTTAAATGGTTGCGCCAACGGGCTACTGATAACAACGGATATTTCATTTGCCAATCCAGTCTTTAAACGCTGCCACTTTGTCTCTGCTAACGATGGAATCTTTGTCGAAAGCAGGACTGAGATCCAGATGTAGCCTGTTCCCCGGGAAAGATTCAATTGTCCTGACCGATTTTATAGCCACTATGCACGACCGGTTAATTCTGAAAAACAGGGAAGGATCCAGCATCTCATCCTCCAGTTCTTCCAGCGTATAATCAGTAATAAATTTGCCGTTCCCAAACGTTCTGAAAAAAGTAATCCTGCCGTCCCTGTAGAAATAAGCGATTTCTTCCGTTTCGATGCTTACCTGCTTATTTCCGGATTTTACGAGGAAACGTTTCCTGTATTGTTTCTTGTCGAAGCTCTCCCGGAGGTCGTTCAGCAACCGGGTTATATTCACGGATTTCACGGCCTGACCGGCATAATGTGCCTGTATTGCTTTGTGTTTGTTGAGTGCCTGCGCAAGCCCTTCGGGCTCAACAGGTTTAAGCAGGTAATCCACACTGTTTACTTCGAAAGCACGCAACGCATACTGATCGTATGAGGTAGTGAAAATAACCGGGCTGGTCACTGTCACCTGTTTGAATATCTCGAAACTCTGGCCGTCTGCCAGCTCAATGTCCATAAATATCAGGTCGGGCGCCGGATGCTCACTCAGCCAGCTGACGCTTTCCGCGATGCTCCGAAGGGTTGCGACAACCTCGATACGACCGTCAATTCCGGATATCAGTTTTATCAGTCTTTTGATGGCGAGATTTTCATCTTCAATGATAATCACTTTCATGGGTAGCGGGATTTATAAGCGGGAGAGTCACCGTAAAATACCGCTCGTCCGGCACTACGGTAACAATCTGTTGCGATAATAACTGGTACTTTCTCTGAATGTTCTTCAACCCAATTCTGTTCGACTGCACGGATACCGGTTTGGCCTGCTGGTTATTACGGACCACTAACTCCGAATTGCCGTTGATAAACAAATCAATGATGAGTGGATTGGATTCTATAATAATATTATGTTTGACCGCATTTTCCACCAGCATCTGAAGCGTGAAAGGCGGGAGCAGGCGATTATGATATCGCTCCGGGATGTTGATGTCCAATTGGATGGCGGCTTCATACCTTGTTTTCAGAAGATAGAAATAAGACTTCAGGAATGTCAGCTCCACACCAAGCGTGGTAAGCTCATGTTCGTTATTCTGCAACAGGTAGCGGTATACCCTGCACATTTCATACAAAAATCGTTCGGCTTTTTGCTGATCTTCGGAAATGAGGGCGGATAAGGAGTTTAACGAATTGAACAGAAAATGGGGGTTGACCTGTGACTTCAGATTATCCAGTTCACTTTGCAGGGAAGCCTTCTTTGACTTCTCCGCTTCAACGAGGGACGTCTTCCATTTTTTTAACAGGTAGGTTGCCTCAAACACTGCAGTGGCTAAAATATTCAACACAATGCCCGCTACGGAAATGCCGCCGAATTTTCCGGGCATATACGGGCGCCCGGCGGCATGGCAGCAAAACAACAGAATAAGGTAGTTGATAAAAATCGTGATGGGTATAAAAACCGCGAGCGTTAATAACACACGCCGGGTCGTCTGGTTGACTTCCGGATAATGACTCCTGATGATATACCCTGCTTTTGAATGAACGAACCAGGATAATGGCCATACAATGAGTATGACAACTGTTGTGGTAAAAAAAATCCGCGTATCCGTCACATATTCCCTTCCCCAGATAAGCCCGGCCAGAATGAAATAATAGGGCAGCACGATAAACAGTACTCTTACATCATAACCAGTGAGTTGGTTGCCTCTCGGTGCTTTTAAATTACCAGGATCGGTTTGTTTTGTCATGCCGCGTCAAAAATAGGAAAAAGGAAATAGTTTTAATCTCTTCCCTGCAGGTGACCCGGATCGTAATGATGGCCCATACCACGCCGACGGCTATTTTTACGATTGAGACGCCCGTAATAACGATTCAGACAGCCAGCAATTTTCCCCTGCCCCCATTTTATTTTCTTTGCACTCGCCTTTTTATCCCCAGCGTAAACACAAGAATATATATTATGAAGACATTTCATTTAACCCTTATTTTGGCTTTCGCCGCACTCCTGGCCTCCTGTCAAAAATCCCCGAAGGAAATGGATGCACCTGTTGTCAATCCGGTCAAAAGAAATACCGGCGGCACTACCGGGCCGGCCGTGTCTAAAACCATTGGCAGCGATGGCGGTACTTTGCAGGCAACAGGAGTGCAACTGGTCATCCCTGCGGGCGCCGTCAGCGAACCGGTCAATTTCAGCATACAACCGGTAGAAAATACATTAACCGGCTCGTCCCGCCCCGCCTTCAGGTTCCTACCGGAGCATATTGCCTTCAAAAAACCGGTAAGGATTGTTTTGGAGTACGATGCATCGGAAACTGCCGGCACCACTCCGGACCTCCTTCACCTGGCTTACCAGGATCCGGAAGGTTTTTTCCATATGGTAATGGAAACGGAACGAAACGTGACGGCGCGTACACTTACCGCTCTTACGACGCATTTCAGCGATTGGACTTATGTTGAAGCCTTAAAGATAGAAGCCGACCGCACCGAATTAAAGACCGGAGAACAGGCTCAGTTAAAACTGATGTATTATGAAACATTGATTTCCCCGCTGGAGAAAGATCCTCCCCTTGGGCAGTATGTAGATTATTACATCCGTTCACAGATTCCACACATTCAATGGAAACTGGCCGTTGGAGAAGGAACAATCAAACCCGATGGCATCAATTGCCTGTTTACCGCTCCCGGCGCCCCGCCTGCTGTAAACCCGTCGCTGGTGAGCGTTTACGTCCCTGTCTGGAATTCCGTGAAAAAAGACTACAGCAAACAAGCCATTCTGACAATCCCCCTCACTGTCGTCGAGGACGAATATCTAATGTATACGCTGGACGGTACAACCCACATAAACAAGAAAGATTGTGGTCCGGAAGACTGCATCAGCATGGAAGCGGATAACTTTTACATCAATGCGGAAATGAGCGGTGGCCAGTATATCAGGATCCGCCTGCTGGGTGAATCATTTGGACAACGCTCCTACCCTTACGGCCTGGAAGACGACCAGGGTTACATCATCGTAGCAGGAATGGGGGAATATGACTGGGCCACCAGTAAATTCCCCTGCCCGACGTGTGATGAGCAACATTCCTCAGGCAGCGTTACAGTTACCCGCTACGAAGCTGTTGGAGGCTACGTTGAGGGCAAGTTTACAGCCGAAATATGGTATCAGAACGGCAGTTACAACCCGCCGAAAAAACAATTGTCGGGCCAGTTCAGGATAAGAAGGAAAACATAAACAGATTTCCGGCACCCCGCACGTTTTATTTCGGCGCCGGACATCCGGTCGAACAAACTGAGCAGATCTGTCAGACCTATCCCCTGCTTGCGGGGGATAGGTAATTCCGTTTCGTGACATGCCATACCCGCTATTTAGCGGTTCATGTCTCTTTTTCCCGAATTGCTTTTGTGAGGTGCCGGGCTGTATGTCCAGTATACTTCCAGCCGTACAGCCAGTCCAATTTCGAGGGCTGTTTCCTGATAAAGATGCCGATCAGCCGATCCCTGAACCAGGCCGCCACCGGGTTAATCTTTGCTTTTGTATCCCCTATTTTCCGGGCGGTGCGTAGCTCAATTTACTTGCCTGGGCGGCTCACCCCTATTATTTCCGCTCGTAGAGAATATAGTCGGTTGCCAGCGGGTCAAGCCCGCTTTGCCTGCATTCAGTGGCAATTTGTCCCCTGTGATAGGTGGAATGATTAATTACATGAAACAACAGATGCCGGACACTTTTGCTAAACCTGTTTACTTTACCAATGGTGTACTGGATTTCGCTGTCGAGGTCCAGCTTATCGACGATCTGCATGGTATGCTCATGGTTTGCCTGCTCAATGTTCCGCCAGTCCCCGATGGCATGCACCTGCCAGATGCCGAAAGCAGGCTCCCTCGGCTCTATCCGGTTATTCCATATCTGGTGCGCATTCAGGATATGGCTATAGAGTTTTATGGTCTTTTCAGAAGTTTTGTCTGCATTGCCGGTCAATAAATCCACCAGCTTCTGATTACAATCGTGATTATATTCAAACAGTTCGGTGAAGAAGATTTTCATAGTTCTTTACTTTTTTTTTGTTCAGTACCTTAATTGCTATATCGAACATCATGAGTGATGCCTGCTGTGCCGGCGATAGCTTTCCATGGCCAGGTGAACAACGCTACAATTATTGCAAGCGCACACGAACAACAAAGAACACCCGGTGAAATTTAGGGAATTACCGGGAAAACCTGCTCCAAAGCACTATATTTATTTCCCACAACAAAATGTTTCAGGCGCAGATGGAAACGCTTTATTTATCCGGTGCTAGTATAGGAGTTTTTTTATCTTTTGTTTTATTCACCAAGTCAGATAAAACGGTGGCGGATTATATGCTTGCCTCCTGGCTTGCAGCTTCAGCCATTATGTTGCTGTCTGTTTACCTGCTGGCGTCGGGACAGTATACAAAGTATCCAACAGGAGCCATCCAGGGTTTATGGATGCCATTGGCCCAGGGGCCTTTCCTGTATCTGTATATAAAATACCAGACGCGTCCTGTACTATTTCAAAAGCGGGATCTCCTGCATTTTTTACCGTTCGTTTCGGGTTATTTACTTTTTTCCCAGTTTTACCTGCTTCCGTTTGATGCAAAGGTCAGTGTTCTTGAAAACAACGCCGCTGGCTTTGAACCGGAAAATAAACTGAGGGCTATCCTGATTTATGTATCCGGGGTCATTTATATCCCTTTGTCCTGCCACCAACTCCTGCTTTTTAGAAAAAGCCTCGAACACCGGTTTTCAAACGTTGAAAAAATCAATTTCCGTTGGCTGCTTTACCTGATTACCGGGATGGCCGCCATCTGGATTGCCGTTTTGGTGGTTCATTCAGACCGGCTTGTCTTTTCGGCCTCCACTATATTTGTATGCTGGATGGGCTATTTCGGCATCAAACAGGTGAATGTATTCAGCCAGAAAAATATCGAAACCATCGCTTTCGCAGCAAATGAAGCCAAGTTGGCAGAAGATACCGACAAAGACCAGCCATCGTCTGTTCAGCCTCCCGTGCCCAAATACGCCAAATCTGCTTTGGATGACGAAACCGCACAAAAACTTCATAAAACACTGCTTTCCGTACTGGAAGAAGAAAAACCCTACCTGGATCCGGAATTAACCCTCGATGCCCTCGCCGGTATGGTCCATACAAATCCGAACCTGCTGTCACAGGTCATTAACGCCGTTGAACAAAAGACTTTTTACGAGCTGATAAACGAGCTGCGGGTGAAAGAATTCTTGCGGCAGGTCGTCCTCCCGGCCAATAAAAAATATACGCTGCTGACCATTGCCTACGATTGCGGGTTTAACTCAAAAGCCTCCTTCAACCGGAATTTCAGGAAAATCACCGGAAAGTCCCCCAGTGAATACCTCCATACGATTTCTTAACATCCTTTTCAGACGCCCATCCGCGCCAATTAGTCTCAATAGACATAAATAATTGTATTTAAGGACTTTATGGTACCCAAGAAAGGAGTATCACCCTACCGGATGCGCCTCCATCCCCATTTGCGGGAGATACCTTTGTGCCTGCGCCGAAGCGTATCAAAAGCATCCAACATGAAAATTCCAAAATGGGTTAAAAGGGTCGCCGTGGCCATATTTGCATTAGTGGCCTTGTTGTTGATCACCGGGTTTGTATTTGAAAGCATATCCCGCTATAATGCCGGAAAGATCATTCCCAACGGCCGGTTTGCCGAAGTAGGCCATCACCGCCTTCATTATCTGCAAAAGGGAACTGGGAGCCCGACGATCGTTTTCGAAACGGCGTTTGACCCGGCCGGCCACCTCCAGTGGTTCAATATGCAACAGGTACTGGCTGCATATACGACAACCATTTCGTACGACCGGGCCGGGATCCTCTGGAGTGAAAGAGGGGGCAATCCCAAAACCGGCGACAAAATAGCCGAAGAATTACACCTCCTGCTGGAGAAATCCGGGGCCCCGAAACCCTATATTCTTGTGGGGCACTCCCTGGGAGGCGTGCTTACCAGGTTCTTTGTCCGTAAATACCCCCACGATGTAGCCGGGGTGATACTGATCGACAGCCAGCACCCGGATAATGAAAAATTCCTGTCGCCCGAACTTTCCAAAATGGTCAATCAGGGATTACCGGGCGGCTTTCTGAAGTTTGCCAATGCTTTCGGGCTTGCCAGGCTGATGTTCGGCAACATGTTCCCTCAAAACGGGCAATACACCTATCAAAACTCCATCATGCCGGCATTGCTCCATAAAAGTGCTTATGCCGTTCTGGAAGAGCAGGACGGGATGCCATCGATAAAAAAAGAGGCGTCAAAAATCAGGTCTTTCGGCTCCATTCCCCTATGCGTCATTAGCGCAACTGACGAAAACAGGTTTGATTCGTTTATCAAAGACGAAAAACTGAAGGCCGAAATGGTTGCAGCATGGGACAAAATGCAGAAAGACCAGTTGGGGCTTTCCGCCATCAGCAGGCAGATCCTCGTTCCGAACAGCGGCCATTATATCAACCAGGATCAACCGAAGGCTATTGAAGAGGCGGTAAAAGCAATGATTTTAACTACCCGGCATAAAAAACCAACGCCTCTCGGCCAGCTGGCCCAATGACCATTCATAGTGGGGTCCCTTGCGAATTGCAGCGTCAGATACCTATATGAAAGCTGCCATCCTTTTCACGGTCTCCGCTTCGGTGGTATGTGATGCCGGCATGGGCGGGCCCGGCCTTGGTTCGACAGGTTTGCCGAATTAACGGGCAGGATATTTCCAGCCGTACAGCCAGTCCAGTTTCGAGAGCTGTTTCCTGATAAAGAAACCGATCAGTCGGTCCCTGAACCAGGCCGCCACCGGGTTAATCTTTGCTTTTGTATCCCCTATTTTCCGGGCGGTGCGTATTATTTTCTCGACGCGGCCGCTGCGGGCAGCCTGAAATTCAGCAAAAGCCTCGCTGCAATGCTCCTTTCTGCCCAGCAGATCTGTCAGCACAACACTGTCTTCCAGGGCTAAAGAAGCGCCCTGGCCCACGTGGGGTGAAATGCCGTGAGCGGCATCCCCCATCAGGCAAACCCTGTTCTTATACCAGTATGGCAATTCGGGTATGTCATACACCGGATAGGCAATGATGTCGCTGCTATTCCGGATGATTTCGGAAAACAACGGGTCGTCATTTTTATGGACCGTTAAAAGATTCTGCCGGATTTCTTCTTTCAGCGTGGTCCTGATTTCATGTGGCGCCGGTTCCTCGTTTCGCCTGTAGTTATTAAACCACCAGACTTCTCCTTGGCCGGATACCGCATAAGCGAAAAAACCCCTTTCGCCAAATGTCATATGTATCGCATCCGAGGGTTGTGCCAAACGGGGATGGCGGGCATACCCCCCGGTGGAAATCAATTTCGTGTATCGCAGCCCGTTTTCACCAGGAAATATCTGCTGCCTGACGGTGGAGAATATGCCATCGCACCCGATGAGCATATCGCCGGAGGCAACGGTGCCATCGTCAAAAAAAGCCGTCACCGTGTTTTCGTCCTGCTCCAGTCTTGTCAGTTTCCTGTTGTACCGGATCTGTACGCCTTCCGCCGCCGCGGCTTCCCGGATGCAGCGGTTCAGATTTGACCGCTTCAGCTGGAGCGTTTCCGCACCGTATTTTTCCAGCTGGTATCCCGTAGGCCCTTCCGCAATCATTTTGCCCTTCGCGTTATAGAATTTTATCGCCCCGGGCGTTGAGTCCTCTTTCAGTTCATGGAGGTCGATAAACTGCCTGAGGATATTCAGGCCGTTCGGCGTTATCCCGAGGAACGCCCCCTCATGGATGTTCTCCTCGCTCCGCGACTCGAATATCTCCGCGTGGCCGCCTTTTCTTTTCAGTTGTATGGCTAGTGCCGGACCACATACCCCCGCACCGATAATGATGATTTTTTTACCCGCGATCATTTGAATTGTATTTGAAGAGTGGGATCATGAGCATATTCAGCATGAAGAACAGCGATACACGGAGATAATTCCAGTTTCGCCAGCCGGCGGCTTTTTCAACGAGCAGCTGATCGACGGCGCCGCTGAAGGGAACCTCCCGGAACTGGTCGATGGCGGGAGCGAAGTATAAAAGCGTCCAGGCTCTTATGGCGAAATGCGCAATGAATAGCAGCAAAAGTTTGAATTTTCGCTGCTTTACCCGCCAGTTCGTCACAATGGCTATTATAAAAATCAGCTCGTGGATGCTATGTGTAATTATCCAGAATTGCTTGAAATCCAGCGGATAGGGCTCCTGAAAGAAGACAAGCGAAGCCGGCGGCGCCTTTGTCCATGCAGGTACCATGATGGCGGTTTCCCAAAGTTGCGCGCCGTTCATGATAAAATATCCGGCGATGCAGAAAAACAGCCATTTGTCGGCCGTCGAATACGTTATACTTCCAGTTTTTTCCATATGGTAGTCGTTTGTACAGGACGTCTTGCGGATGGGTATCGCCCCTTCCCAGCGCCTTGCACCGGTGCAAAATTAGCGTACCTTTAACAGCGGCAGTTTACATTAAAAGGAGTAAAACTTACATTTGGCGGAGTATGGCATTTGAATTAATCAATGACAAAGGCGATAGCCTCCTGAAGAGCGATCACCAGATTGACGGAATGAAACCGGCGTTTTCTTCCGAAAGCTTTGATCTTGACTTGCCATTTGGAAACGTAAGATCGACCCAATGGACCTTCGATGGAATAAAAGCCATCAGTACCGACTCCCGTTTCCGGGCGCCCACGGTGTTTGACTGGAAAGGCGACAATGAGGTGATCACCATGCACTTTAATTTACTGGGCACCATTTCCATGTTCGATCCCCGGCTAAACAGGCCTTTCGTATTATCCGCCAACCGGCATAACCTGTTTTACGGCAAAGAGGCCGGCGGTAAAATTCAAACGGACGACCTGCATACGAATACCTTTCTCATACAATTTTCCAAAGATGCTTTTTTCAGGATCGCGGAAAATGGCAACGAGGCCATCAAACGTTTTGCCGGCCACGTTGATGCCGGGCGGTCGGCCGCACTTTCCGACACGAACCTGGATATTGACTTCAGGATCCAAAGCTGCATCAACGCGATGCTGCATTGTCAATTCAACGACCAGCTGAAGGGATTGTTTTATTTATCCAAGGCCATAGAACTGCTGGTGTTACAGGCCGAAACATTCGATAGCGCCTTGCAACCCTATCCCCGGCACCTGAAAGGCGAGTACGACAGGGAGCGCATTATTTTTGCAAAGGACTACCTGCTCGAACACATTCAAAACCCTCCCAGCCTGAAAGAACTATCGAAAGTTGCGGGGATGAATGAATTCAAGCTCAAGAAAGGGTTTAAAGAGATTTTTAATCGCACCGCCTTTGAGTACCTGTCGGATGTGAGGCTAGAAAGAGCAAAGCAGGACCTGATGGAACGAAACAAAACCGCCACACAGATTGCCGACGAGCTGGGTTATAGCTCACTTCACCATTTCAGTAATGCATTCAAGAAAAAATTCAATGTTCCCCCGACGAAGATTCTAAAAAAATAGCGGGCATTCTCTCGGCAATAGCTCCTCATTCGTAACGGCTACTGACCCACCGGAACTCCATTGATTTAAAACAATTCCTGTTGGTATCGGATGCACCGTTGCCGCTCACCCAAACGAAACCTGACAAACCATGAGTATACCGGCTGATAAAGAAGAATTGCTGAAAGCCATCAAAACGAATTACGACAAACTGGATACGGAACTCATGTCAATTCCCCCTGGGCTAGCCACAGTCAGGGAGCTGGAGGGCCATGCCAGGGGAAGCCTGATGAGCATTCACAATCTCGTTTCATACCTCGTTGGATGGGGTGAATTGGTGCTGAAGTGGAATCGTAAACAGGACAATAAAGAACCGGTCGACTTCCCCGAAACGGGTTATAAATGGAATGAACTAGGCAAACTTGCGCAGAAGTTTTATGCAGATTATAAAAAAGAAGACTTCCCTGCCCTTCTTAAAAAACTCAACGATACGGTTTCAGATATTTTATCATTGGTGCAGTCAAAGTCCAATCACGAATTATATGGAACGGCGTGGTACGACAAATGGACTTTGGGCAGGATGATACAGTTCAATACCGCTTCACCCTATACCAATGCAAGAGGAAGAATCCGTAAGTGGAAAAAGGAAAAAAACATTCCGTAGGTGCGAACCGGTGAGAAGTGGGAATAAACAATTGATAACCAAATATATGAATAGCAATTCGGGAGCTAATTTGTCCGTACTGGCCCTTCGCCACTACCCGGGCGACTTTTTACAGTACCCCCATTTTTTGAATCTCATCTATCTTTTTGCCCTGATCTGAAAAATCCTTACCTTAGGTAAGGTATTGAATACGTATCCCCTAAGCCTTTCCCATCGTCTCCTTTCTCATTACCCTATCTATTATTCAAAAATTAGAAACAATTTTTATGAGAAAGATTTATCTTTTCGCAGCGATCGCATTTTTGGCATCCTGCAATCCCCGCACCGACAAATCCAAAACAGAAGCGGAAAAGGCTCCCGACCCCGGTCAGGCAAAACAGGAAAGCATGACATATCCTTTCACGCCGGATTATTCTGCTGATTTTGAAATCGGTGACACTAAAAATGCACAAACAATTCTCAATTTGTACCAAAACTGGGACAACAACACGCTCGACAATTCAAAGAGCTCTTTCGCAGAAACTGACACGATGTATTTTTCCGACGGCACCATGTTCGCCGGCAGCAGGGACAGCCTTTTTGCTACTGCCAACAAGATCAGGGGACAAATGGGCACCGTCGTTGATTCCGTTCATGCCTGGGTACCGCTCCGGAGCAAGGATAAAAAGGAAGATTGGGTGCTGATATGGACGCGGGAGATTTCAACGGACGCCAAGGGAAAAAAGACAGCCAAAGAGCTGCACGAACTATGGCGATTTGATAAAGATGGGAAAATCAACCTGATGTACCAATACGAGCTGCAGCCCCCAAAAATGCCGTCGCCGAAAAAATAACATTTTGGCTCGCAAAAAACCACGGTCTCAAAACGAACAGGTTCGCAAATCTGCGGACCTGTTTACCTGTGTTCCTGCCGTGATTTTTCCCCCGCGATAATTAGGTCCCGCATGCAGGCAGCCATTCCCGGTATCAAAAAAGAGACCGGGCAGTCGCAGAAAGGAGACCGCTACGGTCGCAAAAATGCGACCTGAATACAAACATTTAAACAATTCGAGCTTAAAACATGGCGCACTCCCTACGCACCAGGAGCATAAAATGATACCGGAGATACCCTCCGGCATGGACAAAACGGACACTTTTTTTCGTGAAAATGTGCTTTGCGGACGATCACGCGTCGCTTTTTTCCATCGCTGCCAGCCCAATGGCCGGAATCAGCGCAACGGTTTGCCGATCGGGAACAGGAAAGCCACCGCGGAAAAATGGATGCTCAACATTCACAAACCGGCAGTAATGGCGCCACCGCGCGCCTCCACGGCGCCAAACAGCGCTTTTCAAGCCCCTATATGACCGCGTAGCGAATCCGGCAAACAACTGCCCCACACACCCGGTAGCCGGGCAAAAAAGGCCCCGTACGCCGCCGGAGGGGAACCCGGCAAACCACTCAAATGCGTTTGTATCGCTGCGGGAGTGCCGTTACTTCACCGGCATGGACAAGGAAACGGCAAATGAGGATTGCCATTACCGGGAGGAGGCCGCAGCCATGTCTGACCGGGTCTGCCAGGGGTCTACTCCCATGTTACTTAAGGGATACTTAGGGGATACTTAGGGGATACTTAAGGGATGGTAGCATGGGAGTGCGTGTTTTCCGTGTTTTTGCGTTTTAGGGAAATTTGGGGACGGTATCGAATTTGACGGATGGAAGATTCTCAGTTCTATCGGGAGATTTCCGGGCGGGGGCTGTACATGGGGAGCTTCGGGGCAAGGGATCACTTCCCCGGCAACCGCGTACATCTCCCCTTGCCATCGTTCCGGCTCCACGGCCGCCGGTAACTCAAATGGCGCTGCGGCGGTAATTACCTGTTCATCATCCTTTTTGTCACGAATTCTGAAAAAAAGAAATCTCTATAAATACTACCGATCGGGATCTCGTTCGTACCCATGTACACCGTGTTATTATCCACAGAATCGATATGCTTGACATTGATCACATAGGACTTGCTCACTCTCACAAACATATCTTTTGGCAATTGCTCGTAAATAGTTTTGATATTCATCGCCGTAATCACCTTCTGATTTTCGCTGTGCATCACGACATAATCCTTTAAACCCTGGATAAAAAGCAGGTTATTGAAATAGACTTTAAAAATTCTCCGGTCTGCCTTCACAAAGAAAAAATCGTCCGCTACCTGCTCGATATTGTTATTGGCGTAATCCGCCTTGAATAACTTGGCGTAAGTGTGGGCTTTTTCAACCGCCTTTTGAAAACGCTCCAGCTTTACGGGTTTTATCAGGTAGTCGATCGCATCTACTTCATAGCTGTCGGTTGCAAATTCAGCATAGGCGGTTGTAAAAATCACAAATGTCTCTTTCGGAATGGTTCGGGCAAAATCAATTCCGTTAATTCCCGGCATTTGTATGTCAAGAAAGATTAATTCCACCGTATTGCTTGCTATAAATTTTGCCGCCGTTTCGGGACTGTTGAACGAGCCGGTTAAATCCAAATTATCTGTTTGATTGATCAACATCTCTATGGCTTCTCTTGCCAATGGTTCATCGTCTATAATAATACAGTTCATAATTCCATACGCTTTACTATATGATGAAATAATCGTCTGCCATATTTGCACTTCCCATCTTTACAACGCGGGAATAAGTTCTTGCCATATCAACTCCCTTTTGAAACCGAACTGATATTGAACCAATAGCAGCAACAGGTTGATGTGTGCTGATGGCAGTTGAAGAAAATCCGGAAATAAAAATAACGAATGTTCCGGATGGGATGGCCTTGATAAACCTGTAACCCTTTGTTTCATCCGCCTGAATATCGAAGAACACCAAATCCACCGTGTTTTTGGACATAAATACGGAAGCCTCCCCTGTATTGTCAAACGACGCCACCAATGTCAGGCCGTCCGTTTGGCCGATTAACATGCTGATGACGTTTCCCGCTGCCGGTTCTCCATTTATCACAATGCAGGTCACAGCTGTATGGTTAAGGTCACACAATACCTTTCCGGGTCGTCTTCGATATGTAGAACATGTGTTGCCGGGAACAAAAGTTCCAGCCTTCGTTTGACATTTGTCAGCCCCAATCCGCCTGTATTGTTAACGGCTTTAAGCATCGGTTTGGAGTTGATGCATTTAAAAAAAAGTTCACCGTTTCTGACATCGAAATACAGGTTTACATAAGACGAGTTTGTTGCATCATTATTGTGCTTCACGGCATTTTCCACAAACGGAATGAACAGCAAAGGAGGAATCTGTACGCCGCTCAAATCTCCCTCTTTTGAAACCAGGAAATCAAAACTATCCCGCCTTACTTTTTCCAGGTTCAAAAAATCTTCCAGGAAATGAATGTCCGAAGTCAACAACACCTTATCTCTTGCGCTGTCATAGAGCTGGTAGCGAAGTAAATCGCTCAGCTTCATTAAAACCTGCGAGGCTTTCCCGGGGTCTTTCTTCGTTAGAACATTGGCATTGTTCAGCATATTAAACAAAAAATGCGGGTTGATCTGGTTTTTCAATTGTTCCAATTCCGCATAAGCTTTCGACTGTTTCAGCTCATAGATCAATTGCCTATCCATCATTCCCTTCTGAAACAGTTTTATCGACGATGAAGCCGCTACCAGCACCAGGGTCAGGAAGGAAAAAAGCGGGATATTCAGCCCGTTTTCTTTGTTAAAAGGATTGACAAACCAACCACAAATAGCTACTACAACAAGGATACCGGCCACAGACAGGCAGTATTCAAGGTTCTTGTTCCTGAACAAAAACCTTGGCACCAGCACGTACATATTCAAATAGAACAATATAAGAAAATACAAAAATACTGCTACCGGGTGATCAATTACGGAAGCACTGTTGTACAGCACGGCGCCTATGAAAAAAATGAGCAGCAGATGCCGGAGTATCCTGCGGTCAGGTGAAATCAGGAAACGAAAAAGCGCGTTTTCGCTAATAGCCTGTTGATGGGTAAAATCATTCATTTATAAAATTGTGTAGAACAAACTTAACATTTAAAGCGATGGTCTGCACTGCTTTTTATACGAAAGTGCGTGCTTTTTATACAAAAGCACGAAGCATTGTAAAAACGCATCAAACAGGCAATATATTTTGTAGCGCCCCGGCGCACTTTGCTATAAAAGATACCGCGTTTGGTATAATAAAAAAAAGGCGTTTATCCAAAGGAATAGATTTGTATCCAAATTGAAATTATTCACCCGATTTTTCAAAAGATGAGATACAGGATCATTCATACACTGCTGTTTATAACCATTTCCTTCGGGGCCTATTCACAGCAGAAAGTCACCTTAAGTGGAACAATCACCATAAAAACAAGTACCGAAACAATAAACGGCGCAAGCATTTTCATCCCGGAAGCAAAAGTTTCAACAATTACCAATGCGTATGGTTTTTATTCCATCACCCTGCCCAAAGGAGACTATACCATCGTCATCAGCTGTATAGGATTCGACAATATCAGGGAACATATCTCTCTGACGGAAAACACCAGGAAAGATTTTTCGATGCTTGAAAAAAGTAAAACGTTAGACGAGGTAGTGATCAAATATAATAATTCAGCCAGCAACATCCAGAAACCGGAAATGAGTGTGAACAAACTCTCCATCGCCACCATCAAAAAGATGCCGGCCGTTATGGGCGAGGTAGACATTCTGAAAGCTATCCTGCAACTTCCGGGCGTTTCCAATGCACAGGAAGGATCAACCGGTTTTAACGTCAGAGGAGGTTCGGTCGACGGCAATCTGATATTGCTGGATGAAGCCGTTGTTTACAATACGTCACACCTGTTCGGCTTTTTCTCCGTTTTTAATGCGGACGTGATTAAAGATCTGAAATTATACAAAGGTGGCATACCCGCTAATTTCGGTGGGCGCACTTCATCTGTTCTGGATATTTATCAAAAAGAAGGGAACAACAAAGAATACCACATAACGGGTGGAATTGGGGCGGTTTCGAGCAGACTATTGGCAGAAGGCCCTATCGTAAAAGATAAAAGTTCATTCGTGGTTGCCGGCCGCGCTTCTTATGCTCATTTGTTCATGAAATTGGCAGACAACGCCAACGCCGTTTCCTTTTATGATCTGAATGCCAAACTGAATTATAAAATCAATAACAACAACAGGCTTTTCCTTTCAGGATATTTCGGTATGGATAAAATGGATTTCAGTAATTTTTTCAAAAACAATTATAGCAACTCATTCTTTAATCTTCGCTGGAATCATATCTTTTCCGATAAATTCTTTTCCAATGCATCGGTCATTTACAGCAAGTACGATTATGGCCTGAAGATAAAATTTGCTGGCCTTGATTGGGAATCGGACATCCGCAATTATAATCTGAAGTACAATTTCAACCACCACCTGTCCGACAAGCTGGTTTTGAATTATGGCGTCAATTCCATCTATTACCAGTTCAACCCCGGCACCATAAAACCTATGGATGCCACATCGCCTGTCAATGCCAGCCAGATTGAAAAAAAATATGCCTGGGAAAATGCATTGTATATCAGCGCCGAGCAAAAACTCACGGATAAACTATCATTGAATTATGGACTGCGATATAGCCATTTCCAACGGTTGGGCGCGCAAAATGTAAACAATTATGCCAAAAATCAGGCGGTATCTTTTAACCCGGAGTTACAAATTTACGAGGAAGGAACGCCTGCCAGCATCACTCATTACAAAAAAAACGAAAAGATCATTGATTTTGGAAATCTGGAACCTCGCCTGGCAGTTTCTTACGCCATTAATGACGACCAATCCATCAAGGCGAGTTATAACCGGATGAGTCAGTATATCCATTTAATCTCCAACACGGCTTCCGTCTCCCCGCTCGATATCTGGGCGCCGAGCGACCAATATTTGAAACCCGAAATTCTTGACCAGGTCGCATTGGGCTATTTCAGAAATTTCCGCAATGGAAAATACTCTTTGGAAACAGAGGCTTTTTACAAGAAAATTAAAAACAAGGCAGATTACATTGACGGCGCCGAATTGATTGCCCACAAGGCCATAGAACAGGTATTGCTCAACGGGGAAGCAAGGGCTTACGGACTGGAGGTGATGCTGAAGAAAAATACCGGAAAACTGACAGGCTGGCTTTCTTACACACTTTCCAAAGCAGAGCAGCGCACACCGGGAAGAACCGCGGAAGAACCGGGCATTAACAACGGCGAATGGTATCGCGCCAATTACGATAAAACGCATAACCTTTCACTTACAGCCGCGTATCAACTGACAAAAAAATGGAGTTTTGGCGGCATTTTCACCTACCAAACAGGAAAGGCGGCAACTTATCCCATCGGCAAGTATCAGTACCAGGGGATTACGATTGCGAATTACGGAGAGCGAAACATCAATTCGCTTCCGGCCTATCATCACCTGGATGTATCGGCCACCTACATACCCAAACCCGACAGCAAAAAAAAGTGGAAAGGTGAATGGGTGTTCAGCATTTACAATGTTTACAATAGAAGTAACGCCGCATCCATGATGTTCGAGCAAAACAGGGAAACAGGGTTGAGCGAAGCAAAGAAAGTATCGATTTTCGGTATCATTCCCGGTGTGACTTACAATTTCAAATTTTAATTATAATAATGTAAAAATGAGAAATAGACTTGAATACCTGTTTGCTGCATCCTGCTTTCTTCTGTCGTGCACAAAAGTAGTGGAAGTGGATCTGGAAACAGCAGAACCGAAACTGGTCATTGACGCATCGATTGATTGGGTAAAGGGTACGACAGGCAATGAACAGAAAGTCAAACTCTCCACCACAACAGGATATTACAGCAAGACATTCCCTACCGTTTCAGGAGCGGACATCGTTATAACAAATTCCGAAAATACTGTTTTCAGTTTTACAGAAAGTCCCGGTACGGGCGAATATATATGCTCCGGTTTCCATCCGGTCATCGGGGAAACTTATACATTAAAAGTAGTTTTAAACGGGGAGGTTTATACCGCCACCGAAACCTGCATAGGTGTGCCGGATATTGAAGATAGTATTGTACAGAACAATAACGGAGGATTCGGAGGGGATGAAATGGAAATCGCATACAGCTACCAGGATAATGGCAATGAAGAAAATCACTATCTGCACCGTATTCTATCTCCGGCATCAACGTTTCCGGACTATAAAGCCCAGGATGACGCGAACAGCCAGGGCAAACTCATGCAGGAATATTTTTCTGACGAAAAGCTGAAAACCGGAGACAGGATAAACATCAGGCTGTATGGAATTTCAAAGAGATACTATAATTATTTCCGAAAATTATTAACCGCATCCGGAGCCGGTGCCGGCCCGTTTCAAACCACACCAGGTTCGGTGAGAGGAAATATCACCAATCAAACCCATTCCGCAAACTTCGCTTATGGATATTTCAGATTATCGGAAGTGGACGTAAAGGATTATACGATCCGGTAATGGGATTCACAGTTAGCGCATGTATTTAGCCCCTCAATTAAACAGTATCGGAATAGGAACAACCTGATTTTTAGAACAAATGGGAACACTCCGGAAGCAATCAGGAAGTTAGCGCCATTATTCAACGGAGCTGTTATGCTTCCGGCGTAAAAGGAACGTGATCGCTCACTTGACTAAAAAAACAAGACCCGCGCTATGCGCAGGTCTTGCAAATTTCCAGTGATCCCGCTGGGACTCGAACCCAGGGCCCATACATTAAAAGTGTATTGCTCTACCAACTGAGCTACGGAATCAATCACCCGTTTTCGTTTGGGATTGCAAAGATATGTATTAAATTATTTTTGCCAAATATTTCAACAAAGAAAATTGAAGCGATCAATAAAACCCTCTCCCACCCTACGTTCCAGGCTTAAAAAAAATTTTCTTCACGATGCCTGATGATGTTTGTTTATCATCATATAAACGCAGTGAATAATATTTTCCGTCTACCCAATCGTCCACCATATTATCATAAAACCGGCTGCCAGGGTTGCCGCTTTGTCCGCCGGGATAAATCCCCCACGCCTTCGTTTCTTTCCCCAATTCCACGATCATCCGCCACGAGGGACCGGTGGTTTTCTTCGTCGCATTCACGATGTGTTTGCCGCCGCCGGTATTCAGGCCCATCCTGCTCAATGCGGGCAGGCTGCGCGAGAGGTGCCGGATATCCGTGCCCCGGAATTTCCCCAGCGTGAGTTTGCCGGCGGCATCGAGCACGGCCGCGGAATCCGCCGCGCGTTGGAACGCGGTCACCACGGCATCCGATAAAGTTTCGTGTTGCGGTGTTCTGATATTGTCCACGAAATGCATCGCCGTATCGCGCATGAGCCAGAAGAGCGTCGTTTTTTCGTCGGGGAAACGCAGGGCGATGCTGTCGCGGACGAGGTCGTCGTTCCAGATTTCCTGCTCCAGCGCGCTCCACCATAGCAGGAACAGCGTGGCGCCTTTGCTGTCGGGCGCACTCACGGCGTCCCAGGCGAACATCGTTTTCCAGTAAGCCCGCTGTGCGGCGGTCAGGCTCGACGCATTCACGAACTCGCCCAAAAAAGGCAATGCGGCCTCCGCCAGGCGGTTTTTATTGTCTTTCTGCAGCCGCATCATATCTTCCGGCGTAATGCCCTGCATCCCGCTTAATTGCTCTTTTATGCGCATGCCGCGGAACAGGTCGTAGTAGCCGAACATATGATAGGGGTACGTACTGTCGGTGGCGGCCTGGTTGGCGGAGCTCACGAAACCTTCGGGCGGGTTGTAGCTGTGCGGGTTTTCGGCCTGGGGTATGAAACCCTGCCACGCATACGTACTGTCGGAGCCGGGCATCACGAATTTCCCCTGGTCTTTCCAGCGGAGGGGATGGCGGCCGTTGTGCCAGATGGCGATGTCGCCGGAATCTTTGCCGGCGTATACAAAGTTCTGGGCGGGACAGTTCCACAGCGCCATCGCGCTTTTATACCCGTCGTAATTGCGTGCGTGATTGAGGCGGTAAATGGCCAGCAGTTCGTTCGAGGGGTCGTGGGCCGTCCACCGCATGGCGAGGAAACGTTCGCGCGAGCGGAGGTCGGGGAATGTATTATCGTACATCACGGGGCCCCATTCGGTGTAGGCCACGGTGTCGATGAAAGGTTTGTCGCCGCGGATCTTGATCTCTTCCAGCCGCAGTTGCGCGGGGCGGTATTCGCCGTTGAAGAGGTATTCTTTTTTGCCGTTGCGGAACTGCATGCGGTAAAAGTCGAGCACGTCCATATACCCGTTGGTCAGCCCCCAGCCGATGTGATCGTTAAAACCGATGATGATGCCGGGCGCGCCGGGCAGCGATACGCCGTACACGTTCATCTCCGGCGTTTTGATCTGCATCTCGTAAAAGAGCGAGGGCAGGCCGAGCTCCAGGTGCGGGTCGTTACACAAAATCGGCGCGCCGGAGCGGGTTTTGCTGCCGGCCACCACCCAGTTGTTGCTGCCTTTGTCGCGGTCGCTCACGGGGGATTGCAGTTTGTAGAATTCCCCCAGCAGGCTGTCTGCGGGCGGAACGGCGTGTTTCGTGGCGGCGGGGAACGCGGTGCCGGCGGGAATGATGGGCGCCTGCTGTGCCGGGAAATCCGGGTACATAAGGTCGAAATCTTCCTTGCCGTACAGCTGCCGGGCGTTGGTGTATTCCAGGTCGTCGGTGGTGGACGCCAGGTCGTAGCTCATGTATTTGATGAGCAGGGCGGTTTTCAGGTTCGTCCAGGGCTCGGGCGAATAACCCAGCAGTTTATATTCCAGCGGGTAATTGCGGGGGCGCAGGGTCTGGATGTACGCGTTCACGCCGGCGGTGTAGGCATCGCTCTGCATTTTCGACACGGGATCGGCCTCGATGGCGGCGACGGCCCGTTCGGCGGCGAACACCATGCCTTCGCGGCGCTTGCGGCGGTCGTACTGCAGCAGGTTGGCCCCGAGTATCTCGCACAGCCGCCCGCCGGCGGCGTAGGTTTGCAGTTCCATCTGCCAGAGGCGGTTTTTGGCGTGCAGGTACCCCTGTATAAAGTAGGCGTCGCGCTCCTGCGCGGCGAATACGTGGGCCACCATGCGCTCGTCGAACCATACCTGGGCCTCGCCCTGCAGGCCGGGCACGAGCAGTTCTTCTTCCGGCGTAATGGCGAGCGACTCCGCATGCTGCCAGAAACCGTGCTGGGGGCTCAGGAGCATGCCGAACGCCGGCAGGCTGCCCCATTTGTGATTGAGCGCCCAAACGAGCGCAATCGTTACAATGAGGGGAATCAATCGCATATGTGGAAATTAGTTACAGGCGTGACAGCGAGGCTGGCTCTTCCAGGTACAGGTCTATTACCTTGTTGCTGATTTCGTCGTACTTGGTAAAGATTTTCTTGAGGAGCGCGTACAGCTCCTTGTAATTGGTAAAAGATGGTTTCTCAGGTACAGGCGGCTGGCCGAGGACTTCGCACAACTTGTTCAGTTTGCCGCCCTCCTTCACGTCGTGGTCGAGGTCGAACACCATCGCCACATCCACAAAACCGTCCTTCAGGGAAATCGTGATACCCGAACCCAGGCCCTTTACGGTGCGCACTTCGTCTACCAGTTCCACGGTGTACACGGCCGTTTTGGCGTCGTACACGGTTTTATCGTAGCCGAATTCCTTGATCATCTCCTGCGCTTCCGTAATACTGTGATCTGCAAAGGCCGGCGTTCCCTGGTATTCCGCGAGCAGCGTTTTATACCAGTTACAGATATCAAGCTCTTCCAACACTTTTTTCCAAACAGGATGAATGTCCATAAAACAGTTTTAGAAGGGTGAAGAAATCATTGTTAATATACACCTTTTACGGAAAAATAATCCGGATCAATTTTGCCACTTCCTGTTCAGTGTTAAAACTGTGCAGCACCACCCGCAGCCGTTCCCCTCCCCGGGGCACCGTCGGGTGCAAAATGGCCCGTACGTCTAACCCTTCTAGTTGCAATCGCTGTGCCAACCCTCGGGCGGCCTCGTTACCGGGCGCCATGACCACCTGGATGGGGGTCTCGCTGTCGAGCCGCCGGTCTTCCGGCACCCCGGCCCTGAATTGCTGTATCAGCTGCTGCAGGTGCCGCCGTTCGGCCTGCATGTCCGGGAAAATACCGTACGCGGCCAGGATAACGGCTACAGCCTGGGGCGGCAGCGCGGTGGTATAAATGAACGACCGGGAATAGTTGATAAGGTAGTCGCGCAGCACGGCCGAGCCCAGCACCACGGCGCCATGGCAGCCAACGGCCTTGCCGAAGGTATGCACCCGGGCGAAACAGCTGCCGGCTAACTGCAACGCCTGTACGAGACCCTCACCCTTGCCGCCGATCACGCCGGTGGCATGGGCTTCGTCCACGATCAGCAGTGCGCCGGACTTCTCGCAGAGCGCGGCGATCTCCGTGAGGGGCGCCAGGTCGCCGTCCATCGAATAGACCGACTCCACGGCCACAAAAATGCGGCCGGCGGCATTGTCGAGTTTTTTCTGCAGATCGGCGAGGTTATTATGCAGGAAAGAATAGGCCGTGGCGGCGCTGAGGCGGATGCCGTCGCGGATGGAGGCGTGTATCAGCTGGTCGTACACGATGGTGTCGCCCTTCTGCGGTACGCACGAAAACAGGCCCAGATTAGCATCGTAGCCGGAATTGTAGATGAGCCCGGCAGGAGCGTCGTGGAAAGCGGCGAGCACTTTTTCGGCTTCCTCTACCAGCTCGTAGTTGCCGGCCAGCAGTCGCGACCCGCCGCTGCCGTGCACCTGGTGCAGCTGTTTGGCGATGGTATGGGCCTCTTCCTGCACCCGCTCGCTGCGGGCCAGGCCCAGGTAATCGTTGGAGCAGAAATCCACCAGTTGCCCCTGCACCCGCAGCTGCCGGAAAGCATGCTGCTGCCGCCGCTGCCGCAGCGCATCTTCGAGAAATCCCTCATTTTGCATGGTCCAAATCTATAACTTTGTGCTCCAATATCAACACCGTATGAGCAGTAAAGTTTCAATACTCGGCCTGAAGTTACCCACAGACCCGCGCTGGGTGAACCTGGCGGCGATTTCGCTGGAAGAAGTGCTGACCGACCACGCTTTTTGCGAACAGAAAGCGGCTACTTCCTGCATCTCGCTGATCCAGCGGTACCCGGATAAAGAAAAGCTCGTGGAAGAACTGGCGCCGATCGTGACGGAAGAATGGGGCCATTTCCGGCAGGTGCTGGCGGAAATGAAAAAACGGGGCTACACCCTGGGCAAACAGCGGAAAGACGAATATGTGAACGCGCTCATGCTCTTCCAGCAAAAAGGCGGCTCCCCGCAGGATGTGCTGCTCGACCGCCTGCTGATCTTCGCCCTCATCGAAGCGCGCAGCTGCGAGCGCTTCCGGCTGTTGAGCGAAGGCCTGCAAGACAAATATCTCCAGCAGTTCTATTATAAATTTATGGTATCCGAAGCGGGCCACTACCGCCTGTTCATCGACCTGGCCAACGAATACATCCCCGAAGAAAAAGTAAAGACCCGCTGGCAGCAATGGCTGGCCCACGAAGCGGAGATCATCCAGCACCTCACCGTGCGCGGCGACCGCATGCACTAGAAGTGGAACCCGAGGTTCACGTAAGCTTTCAGGTATTTGGCCTGGTCGCAATACATCAGCGTGCCCTCCAAAGGACCTAAACGGCTGCTGTAGCCGAGCGTAATGCCGTACCCGGTGAGATAGTCGAAACTGGTGGGGGCCAGCCGTTTGGTATCGAGGTATGCGGCGGATGCGCGGGGGATCACAAATACATTTTTGAACGCTTCATACTGGAACGCGATCTGCGTGGCGGCTACCCTGGAGGTGTTCATCTCGCCCTCGTAAAGCCCCACGAACGGTATCTGGTTACGGCTGAAATCGGTGATGCCGCCGATGAAAAAGTCGTTCACCAGCTCCTGGTTGTAGTTGAGCGTCATCCCGGCATAGATGTTCCAGTTGAAGGCGGACTTGCGCCCCAGCGGAAAATAGTAGTTCATTTTCAGCAGGCCGCGCTGGTAGTTGTTAAAGCGGAATCCCAGGCTGTCGAGGTTCAGCTCCCCGCCGGTAGTACTGCGCATCACGAAAGAGGGGTTCTGGCTGTGCACCCGGCCCACTTCGAACTGGATTTGCGCCCCGCGCGTGGGATACTGCTTCCGGTTGATGGTGCTGAGGCCGTAATAGAAGAAAGTATTCAGCTGCCGGGTGTTGCCGTCTACCTCGATATACGGGCTGAGTTTGGGTTTCAGGCGGATGTACTCCCAGCGGCTCCCCACCCCCACCGCCATCACGCGGTTGAGCATGTACTGCATGTGAATGTCCACGGCCGCGTATTTGTTGCGGTATTCCTGTATTTTTTTGAAGTTGTCGTAATAGTTGAGCGGGTTGTTCTCGTAATAGGCGCCCAGCCCGAAACCCACATTCCGCTTGCGGCCCAGGTATTTGAAGAACTCCGCGCGCAGGCGGGGGTTTTCGCTGATGGCCACGGTCACGTAGGCGCGCGAGTTGGGTACAACGAAGTTGCGCTGCGTCACGTTCAGGATGGCGCTCACATTGGTGAAGCTGTTGTAATTCAGCGCCACCTTCACGTAGGTGAGCGGGTTTTCTTCCACGTCCAGTTCCAGCTGGCTTTTGCCGTAGCCGAGCGGGTTCATGTGGTAGGTGATCTGTTTGTAGAAACGCGTGCCGTACACGTTCACCACGGCCTCCCTGATCTTCTGCGGCGTATAACAGCCGCCGGGCTTGAGGTTGAGCCTGCCGCGGAAAAACTTCTCGTCTGAATGCACAAGGCCCTTGATAAGAATGTCGCTGATCTCGACATCCGGTACAACGGGCACGCGGTTTTTAACCGGCGGCGCCGCAGGATACAGGGCGTTCAGCGAATCGGCGAGGTGTTTGAACACGGGGTACAGCTCCCGCCCTTTCCGTTTGCCCAGTTCGATGATGGAATCCACGCTGCCGAAACTGGCGGCGCCGTAACCTTTCAGATCATGTTCGATGTAGATATCCGTCACCTTGCGGGCTTTCCTGAAATCTTCCGCGTCTTTATAAAAACCGAGCTGGTAAAGAATATCGATGGGGGTAACCAGCTCGTCGGCCTTGGCCAGGCCACCGCTTACGCTGGAACCGATGACGATGTCTGCACCCATTTCCTTGGCGGTGATGGACGGGAAGTTGCGCACCACCCCGCCGTCGACCAGCTTGCGGCCGTCGATCTTCACGGTGGTGAAAACGGAAGGAATGGCCATACTGGCGCGCATACACGAAACGATCTCCCCTTTCTCGAGCGTCACGATTTCCCCCGTGGCCACATCGGTGGCGATGCATTTAAAGGGAATGCTGAATTTCGAAAAATCTTTCACGTCGCGCACGGGCCAGCACATCGACGCCAGCTCGAGCCACAGCTGTTCCCCGGAAATCACGCCGGAGGTCAGTTTGGGCTTGCCGTATTCAAACGGCACTTCCACCATGTAACGGTTGTATTCCGCGCGTTCTTCATAGCTGATATCGGTGAGGTTGGGCTGGTTGGAGAAGAGGGCGTTCCAGTCGAGCTTCCGGGCCATATACTCGATGGAGTCGCCGGAGTAGCCGATGGCGTAGAGGCCTCCCACGATGCTGCCCATGCTGGTGCCGGTCACATAATCGATCTTTAATCCCGCGCTGTCGATGGCCTGGAGGATGCCGATATGGGCCAGCCCTTTGGCGCCGCCGCCGCTCAGCGTGAGGCCTACTCCCGGGCGCTGGGCGTACAGTCCATAGGGATGGCAGGCTAAAATCAGGATAATGATTAGATAAATACGACGCATGGCGGCTTTTCTGTCCTTATATAAATAAAGATAAAGGATTTTGCCAGATGCATACTTTATTAAACAATTTTTCTATCTTTTCGGGATAACAATTTTTCATTTTGACTTTATGAGCTCCACGAAACAGCAACAAAACATCTGGCAGGTGATCTTTGCATCATCGGCCGGGACATTGATAGAATGGTATGATTTCTATATTTTCGGCAGTCTTTCCCTGATTTTGTCTGAAAAGTTTTTCCCCGACAGCAATCCGACGCTATCATACATCGCCACCCTGGCCACCTTTGCGGTAGGTTTCATCGTGCGCCCGTTCGGCGCCATCGTGTTCGGCCGGTTGGGCGATATGGTGGGAAGAAAGTACACCTTCCTGCTCACCCTGCTCATCATGGGCGGCTCCACTTTCGCGATCGGCCTGATACCGAGTTATAAAACCATCGGCATACTGGCCCCCATCCTCGTGCTGATCCTTCGCCTGGCCCAGGGCCTTGCGCTCGGCGGCGAATACGGCGGCGCGGCCACCTATGTGGCGGAGCACTCCCCTGCGCACCGCCGCGGGTATTACACGAGCTTCATCCAGACCACGGCCACCCTCGGCCTGTTCGTGTCGCTCGGCGTGATCCTGGCCACCCGCATCTGCATGAGCCCGGAATCGTTCAACGACTGGGGCTGGCGTATCCCGTTCTGGCTGAGCGTGTTTTTAGTGCTGATGAGTTATTACATCCGCATCAAACTGCACGAGTCGCCCCTGTTCGCGCAGCTGAAAGCGGAGGGCAAAACTTCCAAAAACCCGCTCAAAGAGAGCTTCGGCAATAAAGAAAACCTGAAACTGGTGCTGCTCGCGCTCTTCGGCGCAGCCATGGGCCAGGGCGTGGTGTGGTACACGGGACAGTTTTACGCACTCTCCTTCCTGCAGAAAACGATGAACATCGAATTCGTGCAGAGCAACATCATCATCGCCATCGCCCTGCTGGTGGGCACGCCGTTCTTTATTTATTTCGGGCACCTGTCAGACAAGATCGGCCGCAAAAAGATCATGATGGCGGGCATGCTGATCGCCGCACTGGCTTATTTCCCGATCTACAACGCGATGGATAAAACGGTGGACCTCTCCGCCAAACAGGAAGTGACCGCCATGTACCGCGTGGAAGGCAGCATCATCCCGCAGGAAGACGGCAGCACCATCGAAAAAACGGCCAAGATCCGCACGTATTCAGACAGTACGGTCGTAAGCGAGATCACGACCATCACGAAAGATAAAAAGGAAGTAAAGAAAGAAGTGACGGTGGGCACCAACAACCTCATCTGGCTGATCGTGCTCGTGTTCATACAGGTGCTGTTCGTAACGATGGTGTACGGGCCCATTGCCGCGTTCCTCGTAGAACTGTTCCCCACGCGCATCCGCTACACCTCCATGAGCCTGCCCTACCACATCGGCAACGGCGTATTCGGCGGCCTGCTGCCGGCCATCGCCACGCTGATGGTGCAAAGGACGGGCAACCACCTCGCGGGGCTGGTGTACCCGGTGGCCATCGCGTTGATCTGCCTGGTGATCGGCGTGATATTCATCAAAGAAAAGAAAACGGAAGACGGGTATGCGGAAGTATCCGAGGTTTGACCTACCTGTTCAACATAAAAAAGGCCGTCTCCTTGCAGGGAGACGGCCTTTTTTTTATAATGCCGCGCTGGCCGTTTTCAGAAAATCCGCCAGCTGTTTGTAATCTACTTTCTGTCCTTCTAGGATGGTGGCCGTTTTCCGCTCCGGCCCGGTCATCGACTTAAAATACCCTTTAATCTCGGGCAGTTCGGTGGCATTGAAGATCATAAAAGACAGTTTGTCTTTCGCCGCGGCGATCACCGCCGCATAATGCCCGTTCTTCAGGTAATGCGGTTTGCCGTACTGGAGGCGCTCTTCCACGCCGGGGATGGTTTTATGCACCGCTTTCCGCAATGTTTCTGCTGCTTCCGCCTGCCATTTGGGGAGCTTCTGGATGTACGCTGTAACTTCCTGGTTCATGAGATGAGTGTTTTAACACACCAAAGTTACAGGGCCCGAACGGGATGCACCGGGTATGATAGCGACATTGAACAGGTGAAATGCGACTTTGTCACTCCCCACCGAAATACCGCCGCTCCTCGTCCATTTCAATGTACGGATGCGCCTCCGTCAATGCCTTCACCTTCTTCGCATACGCCGCCAGGAACTGCCGGTGCTGCGGGGTTTGGGGGTTGAACGGGCGGTGCTGCCGCGCACGCAGGATGTCGGTCACCTGTTTTTCGAGCTGCTGCGCATCAGGGTGCAGGCAGGCGGCGGTGAAGTGGTCCCATACGTACTGGATGGCCAGGTCATTGGGATGCACGAGGTCTTCCTTGTAAAAGCGGTAATCGCGCAGATCGTCCATGACGAGTTCGTAGGCGGGAAAATAAAACAGGCGGTTGAATTTATTCACGAGGTGATGCACGGCCTGCAGCAGGATGGCTTTGCTCAGGTTGTTTTCCACCACGCCGTCGCGCACATACCGCACGGGGCTGACGGTGAACAGGATGTTCACTTTCCGGTTTTCGAAAAACAAACGGTGCATCATATTATCGAGCGCGGCGATGATTTCATCGGCCGTGAGCAGTTTTTTATAGAAAGCCGCATCGGGCACCTTGTGGCAATTGGCCACCATGCGGCCGTTTTCTTTCAGCATGTGCACATGGGCCGAGCCGAGGGTGATGATGAGCCAGTCGGCTTCCCTGAGGCGTTTTGTGGCCGCGGCGGCGGAGGCGTTGATGTCCGCCAGCACGGTTTCACGGTCGGGACCGGAGAAGCGGGAATGATGGTCCCAGCTGTGCCAGAGGTCTTCGTGCATCAGCAGGTCGTCCGCCGTGTATTGCTTCCCGTCGAGGTAGCCCTGCATGCTTTGCGCGATGCTCAGCGGGTTGAATAAAATCCCGTTCGGGTTGAGCTGTACGTTGAACTTGTGCTGTTGCAGGCGCTGGCCGATCTCTTCGGCGAAACACGAGCCTGCCAGCAATATTTTGTCGGTGTACTGCACGGACGGTTCCAGCGGTTGCACCGGGAAAGTGAGTCTGAAGTTCATGTTGCAAAAGTATCAAATCAAATCGTGGCGGAAGAGCTGCTCCGCTTTTTTGGCGGCCTCGCCTACCGCCTCCAGGCTGAAGGGCATGGGAATGTCGAGGGAAGCGCACCAGGCGGCGATGTTTTCGGTGGCGATGTTGCCTACCAGCTCATCCTGGGCCATGGGGCAGCCGCCGATGCCCTTGAGCGCGCTGTCGAAGCGGCGGCAGCCGTTGTTGTAGGCCGAGGCGATCTTTTCTTCCCAGGCGTACGGCGTGGAATGAAAATGCGCCCCGAACTCCACCGCCGGGTAAGCGGGAATGAGTCTGGAGAACAGCGAGGCGATGATGCCGGGCTGCGCCACACCTACGGTATCGGCGAGGGACAGGATATTGATGTCCATACCGGCGAAGGTGGCGGCCCATTCGAGCACCACATCCGGACTGTAAGGGTCGCCATACGGGTTACCGAACCCCATCGACAGGTACACCACCAGCTGTTTGTTGTTCTTCACGCACAGCTCCTGGATGGTTTGCACCTGGTCCAGCGATTCCTGCATGGTTTTATTCGTATTGCGCAGCTGGAACGTTTCGGAAAGGGAGAACGGAAAACCCAGGTAATCGATCGCTTCGTACCCTACGGCATCCTCCGCCCCGCGCACGTTGGCCACGATGGCCAGCAGTCTGGTGGCGCCGTTAGGCTCCAGCCCCCGCAACACTTCCGGTGTATCGGCCATCTGCGGGATGGCTTTGGCCGAGACGAAGCTGCCGAAGTCGAGGGTATCGAACCCCACCTTCATCAGATCATTGAGATAAGCCGTTTTGGCGGCGGTGCTGATCGGGTGCGGCCAGCCCTGCATCGCGTCGCGGGGACATTCTATGAATTTCATCCGTTTCATGGGTGCCAGTTTTACCACGGCTGCTGAACGCCGCCGTTATTTCTCCTGCATCCGCTGCTTCATGGCCTCGTACAGTATGATGCCCGCGGCAACAGATACGTTAAACGATTCAAAAGTGTTCTGCATGGGAATGTGAAACTGCTGGTCGGCCGCCTTGAGCAACGCCGGGTATACCCCTTTGTCTTCCGAGCCCATGATCACCGCCACCGGCTCGCGCCAGGGCAGGTCGGCCAGGGTGGCTTTGGATTCCATTTCGCTGGCCATCACGCTGATGCCGTTGAGGTGTAGCGTGTCGATGGCCTTGAGCAGGCTGTTCACGCGGCAGACCGCTATTTTCTCCAGCGCGCCGGCGGAAGATTTGAGGGCTTCCTCGTTGAGGGCGGCGATGCCCTTATCGGGGATGATAATGGCCTGTGCGCCGCAACATACCGCACTACGGGCAATCGCCCCGATGTTCCGCACGTCCGTAATCCCGTCGAGGATCAGGAACAGCGGGGTTTCGCCTTTTTCCACCACATGGGAAATCACGTCCTGGAGGTCGAGGTACGCTACTTTGGCCGTTACGGCCACCACACCCTGGTGATTGGCCTGGGTGAGGCTGTTGAGCTTCTCCACCGGTACCGAATTGATGGGAATGCGCTGTTCTGCGGCCAGCTGGCGGATTTGAGGGATGATATCCCCTGTGGCGCTTTTCAGCATAAAGATCCTTTCAATGGCTTTGCCGCTCTTCATGGCTTCCAGCAGGGGCTGGCGGCCGATGATCAGCGCAGACTGTTTCGGTTTCGGCGGCGAAGGTTTAAATCGATTGTTCATCGCGGCAAAGATAACGCATCAAAGCTCCCCTTCCAGCATCATGAGTTGAATCTTTTGGATGGCGGCTATGGAGAGGGAATCGGTGATTTCATGGTTTTTCACCATTTCGTAAGCTTTTTTGAAAGGCAGCCGCAGGATGGCGAGCTGCTCGGTTTCTTCCGGTTCGGGCTCCCGCTGCTCCAGCCCGCGGGCTAAAAACACCATCCCGTATTCGTTGGACACGGAATTGGACAGGTGCATGTGCACGATCAGGTCCCAGCGCTCCGCCACCAGGCCGGTCTCTTCGAGCAGTTCCCGTTTGGCGGATTCGAGCGGGTCGGTACCGAGTGGGCCGCCGCCTTCGGGAATTTCCCAGCTGTAGGCGTTCAGGGCGAAGCGGTATTGCCCCACCAGCCAGGTATGGCCTTCGTCGTCGAGCGCCACCACGCCGATGGCGATGTTCTTGAAATGCACCACGCCGTAGATGCCGTCACCGCCGGAGGGATTGATGACCTGGTGCTCGGTCAGGCTAATCCACGGATTATCATAATGCAACGCGGACGACTTCACTTTCCAGGGATTTTGTTGCTGTTCCATTGAACAAAGAACGTGGAAAAAGCGATATATTTATATAAGAAAGCGCTTTTTTCCTCGTCTAAACTATCAGTGGAACTTCCCGGAAGTCCCACCAGGCCCTAAAATAAAAATGAGCTAATGAAACATTTTTACCTCATACTCCTGCTCCTGGTCCCCCTGGTTTTACAAGCACAACGCAGAGAAAATTTCAGTAACGCCTACCTCGGCGTCATGATGCACAATTCGCAGGCGGGGATTTCGCTGGTGAATTCGTTCGGATTTATCCGTTACGCGGGCATCGGCGCGGGGGTGGACCTCACCAGTTTCTGCAATAACATCATGGTGCCCGTTTATTTCGACGTGCGGCTGAAATACCCCGTGGGACGATTCATTCCGTACGCACTGGGACAATTCGGCAAACCGCTCTACGAAAAAAACAATGCCCTCACTTTCCGCGAAGAAACCGGCGCCATCAACCCCATCAAGATCAACGGCCGTCACTTTTTCGGGTCCGGCGTGGGTTTCCAGTACCGGGCGGACAAGGTCTGGCTGTTCGCCTCGTACATCCGCCGCGAGTACCATATGCAGTACGAAGGCAAACGCACCCTGCCGCATTCGTTCGACACGCAGTTCAATGCCAATACGAACATTTTTATGGTGGGATTTACGTTCTGAGAAAAAAAAGCGGGAACGCACTGCGCCCCCGCTCCTCCACTGTTTAGACGGAGAATGGTTAAATGGAAAGATAGTAGTAATAAAACTCGTCGTCCCGCTTAAAGCCTTCGTCTTCGTATAAAGCCTGTGCCGTTGTATTCGTAATATGCGTCTGTAACATGATGTACCGTGCGCTGGTGCGCTCGCCCAGCTCCCGCGATGCGGCGATCAGTTTGCGCGCCGCGCCTTTCCGGCGATGCTCCGGGGCCACGTACAGGTCGTTCAGTATCCATGCCTTTTTCATGCCGATGGAAGAAAACACCGGGTATAACTGTGTGAACCCGATCAGCGTGCCGTCTTCATCCGTGGCGGCGTAAATCTCGCTGTCGTGTTGCTCCAGGCGTTCCGCCAGGTAGGCTTGTGCGCCTTCCACGTTGGTGGGCTGTTCATAGTGTTGACGGTAGGCGTCGAACAAAACGGCCAGCTGCGGCAGATGGGAATGGTTTGCTTTAATAATTTGCATGTACCGGGAATATTTGATTGAGGTGATGTTGTAAATGCCTTAAATAATCTTCCGCAATATACTGCAGCGTTACCGGAGCGCCCGGCCCGATCACCACGATGTGCCCCAGCGCCTTTGCCGGGATCAGCGGCAGGATGCGGGCGATGTGCAGGTTGAGCGTTTTCCAGAGCTGCACCAGTTCTTTCCAGTCGGCGTACTGGTACTGGCGGGCCTCTACCCAGAAATCCTGGTTATACCCCGGCAGCTCCGAATATTCCGAATGCTGCGCGCGTATAAAGCGCGGGTAGTTATTGGTGGCGGAATCGATGAGGTGGCCCAGCACTTCCTTGCGGCTCCATTTGGCCGGCGAGGGCCGTACCCCTGCTTCTTCGTTGCTGAAGCGCAGCAGTTTTTCGCTCACCTGTTCGGCGGCTTTGCGCAATTCTCGGCCCAGGCTGGCCAGCACCGGCGGTTGCAGGTCGATGCCCATCTTGATGTTGCATCTTTCGTAGCCGCCGCTTTCCAGCTCCATTTCCTGGAAGCCGAGCTTGCGGTACATGTTGATGGCCGCGGCCTGTTTGGTGTTGGAGTACAGGATCATGCGGGTATACCCGGCCTGCGCGGCGCGCTCCATGATGGCGGTGGCCAGCAGCCAGCCGAGCCGGCGGCCCTGGAAGGCTTCGTCTACGGCCATCTTCGTCATTTCCACGATGTTCTCGTCCACATGTTTATACGCCACGGTGCCTGCCAGTTCATCGCCGAGGGCGGCGAAGATGATGTCTCCGCCATGGCCGAGGATATGCGTTTCCGGTTCTTCCAGTACCGCATGATCGATCGGCTCCATGGTGTAGTTGGCGCTGATCCACGCTTTGTTGAAGCGCTCGAAATATGGTTGATAGTCGGGGTGCCAGGCCAGCACCCGTGCATCATTTGCTGCGTTCATAACTCTTTTTATTCTTGTTAAATGCGTTATTGACAAGATAGACGCCCAGCAGGGTCACGAGGCACGATACGCCGATCATCCAGTTCAGTTTTTCACTTAATACCAGCCAGCCGAGAATGACCGCCACCACGGGATTGACGTATGCATAGATGGATACGAGCGAGGGCGGCAGGTTATTCAGCGCGAACACATAAGCCGAATAACTGAGCAAAGATCCGACAAAAATCAGATACAGCAAGCTGCCCCAGAGTTCGCCCGTAAAGCTGGTGACGTTCAGGTGCTCGCCCATGAGCAGGGAAATGAAAAACATCACCACGCCGCTGAACAGCATCTGGAAACCCGCGCCGTACAGGTAATTGACGCCCAGCGCCCACTTCGCCGTGAGCACGGAGCCCAGCGCCCAGAACACACAGGCGGAAGTGATGAGCATCACCCCGAAGCGGTACTGCGGGTCCATCAGCTCTTTGATGTGATCGTAAAAGATGCCGCCGATACCGGCCAGGCCGATGACCATGCCCAGTATCAGCTGCGCCGTAATGCGGGTGCGCTGTACGAGGAAATAACTGAAGATCGTGATCCAGATGGGCACCGTGGCGGCGATGATGGCGCCCATGCCGCTGGGGATGTATTTCATGGCCCAGGTCATGAGCCCGTTGCTGCCGCAGAGCATCAGCACCCCGATCACGAAGAGCCGCGACAATACGGGCAGCTTGGGCAGCTTGTATCCCCGCAGCAGAAAGAACCCCACCAGCAGCACGCCGGCGGTGCCCTGCCGCAGGGCGGCCAGCAGCATGCCGTGCATATGTTGTACGCCTATCCTGGAAGCCAGGTACGTGGTGCCCCAGAAGATGCTGACGATCACCAGGGCCACATAAGCGTTGATATTTGATTTTTTCATGGTCTTGTTGTTAATGGTTTTTCCTGAGAAATGGCAAGGTGATAACATGCGACGGGTGGAGACCCGCCGCCTTAACTAATATCAACCTCTAAATCAATTATTTTCTATGATGGCGGAAAGATGGGCAATGTCTGCGGCAACGGTCTCAAGCTCTTCCATCACCTTATCAATGTCCTGTTCCGTGGTCCGCCAGTTGACCAGCGCCGCCCTGATGGCGGATACACCCTGGTACTGGGTAGGCGTCACATATACGAGGCCCCGCTTGTTCAACTTTTGCAGGAACAGTTGTACATGCTCCGCCAGCATTCGCGGCTCGTGGTTGAGCGTGAAGCATACCACGCATAACCGCACCGGGGCGAGTAACTGGAAACGTTCGCTTTTCTGTATCCGTTCGCCGAGCAGCTGCGCCAGCCGGATGTTTTGCTCCACCATGTCCCTGTATCCCTCGGCCCCGTAGGCCTTCAGTGAGAACCAGGCGGGCAGCGACCGCAGGCGGCGGGAGTTTTCCGGCGCGTAGTTGATGTAATTGAAATTTTCGGCGGGGTCGCCCAGGTAGGCGGCGCCTGCATTCTGGAACACGGCTAACTGTAACAGGGGATGACGGGTGAATATCATGGCCGCATCGTACGGCACGTTGAGCCACTTATGGGCGTCTATGGTAACGGAGTCTGCCGCTTCCCACCCGCGGAGCAGGTGTTTGTAGCGGGGGCTGGCGGCTGCGAAACCACCGAAAGCGGCGTCTACATGCAGCCAGAAATTATGTTCTTTTTTGAGTGCGGCGATGGCGGCGAGGTCGTCGAAGTCAACCGTATTGACGGTGCCCGCGCTGGCCACATAAATGAAGGGCTCGCCGGGATGGGCGTTGATCCATGCCTGAAGTGCAGATACGTCCACCGCCTCGCGCCCCGGCAACGTGGGCAGTTTCACCAGGGCGTTGCGGCCCAGGCCGAGCATCGACAATGCTTTGGCGATGCTGGAGTGCGGGGTGGCGGCCAGTACCTTCACATCTTTCAGCGCGCTGGCGCCGGCGATGTCCACATCCACCCCCTGCTGCCTACCGAGCCATTGCCTGGCGGTCGCAAGGCCGGTAAAATTACTCATGGTGGCCCCGCTCACAAAACTTCCCAGCATCTCGTCGGGCAACCCGAATAACTGTTTCAGCAGGTCGATGGTTTCTGTTTCAATATGGAAAGAAACGGCCGATTTGTCGGCCGGGTTCATGTCGAATGTAGCGGCGAGCCAGTCGCCTGTCAATGCCGCGGGCGTTACGCCGCCGGTCACGAAACCGAAGTAGCGCGGGCCGGCGTTGCCGGTGAGGTAATCGCCAAACCGGTTGTCGAAATGCTCCAATGCGGCCTCCGCCCCCATGCCCTTTTCCGGTAAAACCGTAGCGGGGAACGAAGGAACCGGCAGGTTGACTTTCAGCTCGTTGATCCGGGAAAGAAAACTGCCTGCATAGCTGGCTGTTTGCTGCAGCAGTTCATTCAGCTGTAAGAGGTCGTGGCGGAATGTTGCATTCATGTTTCGCGGTTGAGAGGTATTCGATTTTGACACCACAAAATTCCGCCATTCCGGTATAAAAAAACAGATTCAGTTTTAGAAATTTTGACCAGATCAGATGGGTTGACGAGCATCCCTGATCAGTGACGAATGCGATTCGTCATTCAGAACAACGTGCCGCCCCCTTCATGGTCGAGCAGCCACTGTTTACGCCAGAGCCCGCCCGCGTATCCCGTAAGTACGCCACCACTGCCGATCACGCGGTGGCAGGGCACCACAATCGCGAGGTTATTACGGCCGTTGGTGGTGCCCACGGCGCGGATACTTTTGACGTTGCCCACCCGTTTGGCGAGGGCGAGATAGGTAATAGTTTCACCAAAAGGAATGGTGGTGAGCTGATGCCATACGGCCTGCTGAAAAGGGGTGCCTTCCTGCTGCATGGGGAAGTCGAACGTACGGCGGGTCTTATCGAAATATTCCTGTAACTGTTTCACCGCCAGATGCAGCAACGGCGGCACTTCGGGGCTCTCCTCCCCTTCGTCCGTGAACAGCACGGCGTTGATGTGATGTTCGGTGCCTTCGATGAGCAACCGGCCAACGGGCGAAGGCATGCTGATCCGGTACCTATTTTGCGTAGAGGGATCGCCAGCAGTAGAAGGTTGCATAGGCAGCATGGTTTTTCCAGTGATCGGTATATTTTTTCACCTCGGGGATGCCGGGTTTGGCGGGCAATCCCATCCGGTAGCGGATGGCGTTGTGCAGGCCCGCATCTTCGAGGGGCAGCGCCTGCGGGTGCTGCGCGAATTTCATCAGCACATAATTGGCGCTCCAGGGGCCGATGCCTTTGATGGATACGAGGGCGTCGCGGGCTTCTTCGTAGGTCATCCGCATCAGCATGTCTTCATGCAGCCTGCCGTCCGCCATCAGCTGCGCCACGCGGATGATGCCTTCGGCCTTGGTGCGCGAAAACTGCATGGGCATCAGGTCTTCGGGACGCAGCACGGCGATCACGGCGGGATGGGGATAGAGGTAGTACGTACCGCCCTCCCATTCCACCGTATGCCCGAAGGCCTGCACGAGCCGCTGCTTCATGGTATACGCAAAAGCGAGGTTGATCTGCTGGCCGGTGATGGTCCAGGTGATGCATTCGAACAGATCAGGGATACCCACGAGGCGCAGGCCGCTGAATTCCTTTACCAGCGGGCCCAGCAACGGGTCCGGCGCGGCAAAGTCGTAGAACGGTTGCAGGCTGCCGCTGAGATGCAGCCAGCGGTCCATGAAACGGCTGATATAGGCTTCGCCGTTAGGGCTCACCTCTCCTTCCAGCACTTCCGCGGAGAGCGACTGCCGGGCCGCGTCTTCCCGGATGCGCAGCAGCACGGGCGCGCCTTCCGGCGCCAGCAGTTTATACACGGCGCCGTCGCGCACCTGGTGCAGGCATTCGCGGGGCGAGCGGTTCAGGAACTGCAGGCTTTCGGCAAAGTTGAAGTGATGATATTCGTTGACAGGCAGTTGGATCATGTTGTTTTGGTATGCACCAGCTGGAAGATGGTGAACAGGTGATGCGCTTCGTGGAGAATGAACAATTCTATCCACTGCGCCATATCGAATTTTCCATACACGGGATGGCTGCCTTTGCGGCGCAGGGCCTGCGCATCCAGCCCGTCCACAAAGTTGATCATCTCCTCCCGGTCTTTCCGGTAAATATCCAGCAGCGCCGCTATCCGGATGTTTTTGTATTGTGCGAAGAGCGCGTCGTTTTCCCAGCTGTAGCGCTCGAATTCCGGTTCGTCCTCTTCGAGGATGCGCCGGAAACGCGCCATGTAAACGGGATGAAAAACGGCGAGGTGGGCGGCGTTCTCGAAAGCCGTCCATTTGCCGGGCCTGATCTCCTGCTGCAGCACTTCCTGCGGCACGGCGCCGGTAATTTCCGCCAGCGAAAGATGCTGGGTGCGGAAACGGGTATCTACCGAAAAGGGTAATCTTTGCATGTGACTGGTTAAATGGGATATGAAAATATAAAATTCCTTCCAAACAGATGCTATTTCCGTAAATTTGGGCATATCAGTATAATATCCGGCACTATGGACCATTTATATCTGCAGGTGGCAGACCGTCTGCAAACGATGATAGAAAAAGAGGTGATCCGCATCGGTGACAAACTTCCTTCCGTGCGTTCCCTCAGCAAAGAACAGGGCATCAGCATGAGCACCGTGTTCCAGGCGTATTATCACCTTGAAAGCAAGGGATATATCGAACCGCGGCCCAAATCGGGCTACTACGTACGGTTTTCGCCGCGCCGCCTGCCGGAAATGCCCAAGATCTGC
Organism: Chitinophaga lutea; assembly: GCF_003813775.1. Taxonomy (NCBI): domain Bacteria; kingdom Pseudomonadati; phylum Bacteroidota; class Chitinophagia; order Chitinophagales; family Chitinophagaceae; genus Chitinophaga; species Chitinophaga lutea. The sequence continues at coordinate 1,453,243 of NZ_RPDH01000002.1, forward strand.
CGCCCGGTGAAAAAAGCGACGGAAGTGAACGTGAGCGATATGATCACGGAAGTGTTCTATCATCTGTCGCCGGACGATGTGCTGCGTTTCTCCGTGGCCGCGCCGCACGAAAGCCAGCTGCCGGCCGCCAAACTGAGCAAATCCCTCATCCAGGCGATGCGCAGCCTGCCCGCCAACGGCACCAGCTACGAGAACCTGCAGGGGAACCTCAATTTAAGGCGGCAAATCGCCCGTTTGAGCCTGCAATGGGGCGGTACCATTACCGAGGATGACATTGTGACCACAACGGGCTGTATGGACGCGCTGACGCTCTGCCTCTCGGCCACCACCCAGCCGGGCGACGTGATCGCCCTGGAAAGCCCGGCATACTGCGGCACCTTCCAGCTGGCGGAAAGCCTCGGGCTGAAAGTACTGGAAGTGCCCACCAACCCGGTGTGCGGGGTAGACCTCGAGTACCTCGACAAAGCCATTCCCAAGTTCAAGATCAAAGCCTGCGTTTTCGTCACCAACTTCAACAACCCCATCGGCTCCTGCATGCCGGATAAAAACAAGCGGGAACTGGTGCGCATCATGAACAAATACGACATCCCCCTGATCGAAGACGATATCTACGGTGACACATATTTCGGTAAAACCCGGCCCAGCAGCTGCAAACAATACGACCGTACCGGCAACGTACTGTACTGCAACTCCTTCTCCAAATCCCTGGCGCCCGGCTACCGTGTGGGCTGGACGATGCCCGGCAAGTACAAAGACAAAGTGCTGCGCCTCAAACTGAACCACTCCGTATCGAGCGCCACGCTTCCCCAGGCCGCCATCGGCCACTTCCTCGAAAACGGCCGTTACGAGCACCACCTGCGCGGCCTCCGCAAAATGCTGCATATGAACTGCCTCCGCTACCAGCAGGCCATCGCGGATTATTTCCCGGAAGACACCTGCGTTACCCGGCCCCAGGGCGGTTACGTGCTCTGGCTCGAGCTCAACGAACACGTCAACACCATCGAACTGTATGAAATGGCGCTCCGCCGCAAGATCAGCTTTGCGCCGGGCCGTATCTTTTCGCTGCAGGACCGCTACAACAACTGCCTGCGCATCAGCTACGCCATGCCCTGGAACAAACAGGTCGACGACGGGCTGAAGACGATCGGGAAGCTGATCCGGCAGATGTCGTCGTGAAACAGCACCGTGACGGATAAAAAAGCCGGGGCGCAAAAACCCCGGCCGTCTGTTACCTACAACTGTTTACTAGACCGTTTTACGGTAGTTCCATACGGCCACGCTGTTGACGATGGCGGCGAACAGCAGCATGATGCCTAAATATATGCTGATATCTTCCCAGCCGCTCCCCTTCTGCATCACCATTCTGATCACTTTTACAAAATAGGCCACGGGGTTTACCAGCGTGAGTTTCTGCGCCCACAGGGGCATGCTTTCCACGGGCGTGAACAGGCCGCTCATGAGGATAAAAATGATGAGGAAAAACCAGGTGATGAACATGCTCTGCTGCTGCGTGTCCGTGAACGTGGAGATCAGCAGGCCGAGGCCCAGCATTACCAGCAGGTACACGGCGGCAAATAAAAACACCCAGGCGATGTTCCCCTCGAACGGCAGCCCGAATACGAGCTTGCCGACCAGTAACCCGAACGCCAGTTCGAACAGGGCGATGATCCAGAACGGGAGCAGCTTGCCGATGATGAAATGATGCTTGCGGATGGGGGTTACGTTGAGCTGCTCGATGGTGCCCATCTCCTTTTCCTTCACGATGTTCATGCCGGAAAGGAACGCGCCGATGAGGGTGACCAGCACCACCAGGATGCCGGGCACCATGAAGAATTTATAGTTCAGTGTGGGGTTGTACCAGTAACGGTAGGAAATATCGAAATGCTGCGGGCCGTCGTCTTCGTCGAGGGCGAGCCAGTCGAGGCGCACCTGGCGGTTGAAGCGGCCGATGATGTTAGCGGCGTAACCGTAGGCCAGCCCGGCTTTGCTGCCGTTGATGGCGTTGACCAGCAGCTGCACTTTCACTTCGTTTTCCCGCACCAGGTCGCGCTCGAAATGGCGCGGGATGGTGAGAATGAGGTCCGCGCGGTTGGCCTCCAGGTCGTCGAACGCCTCTTTGTAATTGTAGGCCTGGCGGTGCAGGGAGAAGTAGCCGGACGATAACAGTTTGTCCCGCAGCTGGCGGCTCCAGGTGGAGCCGTCGTAATCCACCACGTCGATCGAGAGGTTTTTGATCTCGTAATTGGCGGCAAAGGCCAGCACCAGCAGCTGCACCACGGGCACCACGAAGATGATGGGCAGCATGGAGCGGTTGCGGAATACCTGCAAAAACTCCTTTTGCAATATGAAAAAGATGGTACGCATCAGCTTAAGCGGGTTTTAAATTTCCGGACACTTATGAGCAGGAAAAAGAGCGTCATGCCGCCGAGAATGGCGGTGGGCACCAGCACCTGGCGGAGGCCGGCGCCTTTGAGCATGATGTCTTTCAGGATGATGATGAACCACTTCGCCGGTACGATGTTGGCGAAGAGCTGCAAAGGCTTCGGCATGCTTTCCAGCGGGAACACGAAGCCGGACAAGAGTATCGTGGGCAGCAGCAGCCCCATCATCGAGATCATCATGGCGGTTTGCTGGGAACTGGTGACGCTGGAAATAAGGATTCCTAACGACAATGCGGCGAGGCAGAACAGCAGGCACTCGAGCAGCAGTAAGACCAGGCTCCCTTTCACCGGCATGCCGAATATCCAGAAGCCCATGGCCAGGATGCTGAGGGCGATGATAAACGACAGGGCGATGTACGGTATCACTTTCCCGGCGATGATCGTCAGCGGCCGCAGCGGCGATACGAGCAGGATTTCCATCGTGCCCAGCTCCTTTTCGCGGGTGATGGTGATGGAAGTCATCATGGCCGACACCAGCATCAGGATAAGCGTCATCACACCGGGCACGAAAAGGAACACGCTTTTCAGGGACGGGTTGTAGATCATCCGCACTTCCGGCGCTATCGTCAGCGGCAGTTTTACTTTCCCGGTGATCTCTTCCTGGTATGCGAGGATGATGGCGTTGGCGTAATTGATCAGCGTGGTGCCGGTGTTGGGGTCCGACGCATCGGTGAGCAGCTGCACGGGCGCCTTGCGGCCGTGATTGAAGTCGTGGCCGAAACGGGCGGGTATCACCACCACCATTTTCACCTCTCCCCGGCGGAATTCCCGTTCTATGGCGGCTTCGGAAGAAAGGTAAGTGCTCACGGCGAAATACCCGGAAGCGGTGATGCGGTCTACCAGCCGGCGGCTGTACGTATCACGGCTTTCGTCGAGCACGGCGATTTTGACGTTCCTGATCTCGTTGGTGATGGCGAAGCCGAACAGCACGATCAGCACCACGGGCATGCCGAAGAGGATCAGCAGGGTGCGCCGGTCGCGGAAAATATGGTAACACTCCTTTCGGACGAATACAAAAAATTCACGCATCGTTTCAGGGATTTGCGGCGGCGGGTTTGGCCCGCGCCAGTTGTAAAAACACGTCGTTCATGCTCTCCGCCCTGTATTGTTCCTTCAGGCGGCCGGGCGTGTCGAGCGCCTGTATCCTGCCGTCCACCATAATGGAAATGCGGTTGCAGTATTCCGCTTCGTCCATGTAGTGGGTGGTCACGAAGATGGTCACGCCGCGGTCGGCCGCTTCGTAGATCAGGTCCCAGAACTGGCGGCGGGTGATGGGATCCACCCCGCCGGTAGGCTCGTCGAGGAATACGATGGACGGGTCGTGCAGCACGGCGATGGAAAAAGAGAGTTTCTGTTTCCAGCCCAGCGGCAGCGAGCTGACCAGGTGCGCGGCTTCTTTTTCGAGTTGCAGTTTGTGCAGCAGTTCGGCGGTTTTGTTTTTGATGGCGGTGTTGGTGAGGCCGTAGATGCCGCCGTAAAAACGGATGTTCTCTTTCACGGTGAGGTCTTCATACAGCGAAAACTTCTGGCTCATGTAACCGATGCGCTGCTTCACTTTTTCCGCCTGGGTGAAGATGTCGAAACCAGCCACCGTAGCCTCGCCGGAGCTGGGCTTCAGCAACCCGCAGAGCATGCGCATGGCGGTGGTTTTCCCCGCGCCGTTCGCGCCCAGGAAACCGAATATCTCGCCCTGGTCCACCTCGAAGGTGATGGCGTTGGTGGCGATAAAATCACCGAACTTTTTGGTGAGGTTGCGGGTAACGATGGCCTTGTTGCTCATAACGTTTCGTTTTGTTCCTGCATCAGCTGCATGAAGGCGTCTTCGATGCCCGCGCTGGCAGGTTTGATCACCAGGTTTTCGTGCTGCTTTTGCGCCAGGTACGCTTCCGCCGTTTCCAGGGGTACGCGCAGGGTGACGTGCAGGTACTCCCCGAAAGCGAAACAGCTGTCGGTCCCCTCGAAAGCCCGCAGGTCGCGGATGAGGCGGTACATGTGCTGCGCGCGCATGGCCCAGATCTTTTTCCCGAAGCCCTGCACGATGCGCTCCGGCGTGTTGATCTGCATGATCTCCCCTTTCTGGATGAGCGCCACGCGGTCGCACAGCATCGCCTCGTCCATGTACGGCGTGGATACCATGATGGGAATGCCTTTCTGTTTCAGGCGCTGGAGCATTTCCCAGAACTCCTTCCGCGATACGGGATCCACGCCGGTGGTGGGCTCGTCGAGAAACAGGACTTTGGGCTTGTGCACCAGCGCGCAGCAAAGGGCGAGTTTCTGCTTCATGCCGCCGGATAATTTGCCGGCGGGGCGTTTGGCGAAGGGCGCGATCTGTTCGTAGATTTCTTTGATGAGGTCATAGTTCTCTTCCACCGTGGTTTTGAAGATGGTGGCGAAGAAGTTGAGATTTTCCTCGATGGTCAGGTCCTGGTAAAGCGAGAACCGGCCGGGCATGTAGCCCACCTGCTGCCGGATGCGCCGGTAATCTTTCACCACGTGCAGGCCGTTGACGGTGGCGCTGCCTTTGTCCGCCAGCAGCAGCGTGGTGAGAATGCGGAAGAGGGTGGATTTCCCGGCGCCGTCGGGACCAATCAGCCCGAACAGCTCCCCTTCTTCCACGGCGAGTGAGATATTGTGCAGGGCTTTCACGTCGCCGAAGCTTTTGTGCACGTTTTCTACAACGATGGGTTGCATATGCGTTTATTTAGCGATCCTGAATTCGGCGGGCATGCCTATTTTGAGGCTGCCGTCGTTCTGTACCCGTATTTTCACGGCGTACACCAGTTGCACCCTTTCTTCGCGGGTCTGGATGGTTTTGGGCGTAAACTCCGCCTCCGACGCTATCCAGCTCACCGTGCCCGGCCAGTTTTTCATCGTGCCGCCGGGCATATCCGTCTGCACCGTTACCTGCTGGCCCATTTTGAGCTGCGGCAGCTGTGCGCCGCTCACGTATGCGCGGAGATACATGGTGCTGAGGTCCGCGATCTTGTAGAGCGGTTTGCCGTAGTTCACCACCTCCCCTTTTTCCACGTACTTGGTGAGCACGGTGCCCGCCACGGGATTGATCACGCGACTTTGCGCGAGCTGTTCGTTCACCTGCTGCACCTGCAGCTGAAGGGGCTGCGTTTCGCTGGTGATGCCGCTCACCTGCGTGTTGAGCGTGGAGGCCGTGGATGCGTACTGTTTCTCCAGCACGGCGATGGCGGCGTTGATATCGTCGAGTTGCTTGGGCGTGGCGGCGTTCGCTTTCAGCAGGTTCTGGATGCGCAGTTTTTCTTTCTGCTGCGTGGCGATCTGCTGGCGGATCACTTCGAGCTGGGGATTGATCTCGGGCTTTTTACTGAGCACCGCCTTGATATTGGCGCCCAGCTGGGCTTTCCGGAGGTTCAGCTGCACCGAGTCGATGCCGCCCACCAGGGCGTTGGCAGCCAGCTGCATGCCTTCTTCCACCTCGAAAGTGAGGAGGCGGCCGGTGGCTTCGGCCGATACGATGATTTCGGTCGACTCGAAATTCCCGTACCCATCCGCGCCGTTTTCGCTGTTGTTGCAGGCGGCGAGCAGCGCCACCGATAATATAGCCGTGAACGTTGTTTTCATATTAATATCCTTTTATAACCTGATAATTTAAAGTGGCATACACCCATTGGATGCGGTGTGTTTTTTCGGCGATCACCGCCTGCGTTTCCGCGTGGAGGTCGCTGAGGTAATCGTGCACCGTCATCACCCCGTTGTCGAGCTGCGCGGCCGACACGGTGCGGATATTTTTCCGCAGCGTCACGATCTCTTTGTCTTTTTCCAGCGAGGCGGCGAGGTGGCTGATCTCCGCACTTTGCTGCACCAGCTGCGAGCGGGTTTGCAGTTCGAAGGTTTCCGACTGCGCGGCCACCGTTTGTTCCTGCTGCCGCAGGATGGCTTTTTCCGTGCGGTTGTAGCGCCAGTTCCAGAGCGTCCAGCTCAGGCGCAGGCCGCCCATGTAATAGAAGTCGAATTTATTTTCGAGCATATTGAGGCCCGGCCGGCCGTAGCCGCCCTGTGCAAAGGCGCTGATCTTCGGCAGGCTGCGGGTGTCCGTCAAACGGCCCTGCTGCTGCAGCACATCGGCCTGGTAACGGTAGAGCTGCAATTCGGGACGGTGCAGCGCGGTGCTTTGCGCCGGTTGTGCCGCGGGTAGTTGCAGCCTGGTGTTTTCGTTGACGGTTTTCCCCGTCAGCAATGCGAGCACTTCGAGGGCGGCGCGTTTCCCCGTTTCCGCCTCGTACACCTGCTGTTCCGTTTTCAGGAGCTCCGCTTTCAGGAGGTCTACCTGGCTGGCCAGCACGGTGCCGTTGTCGACGCCCGCCTGCAGGCGCTCCATGCGCTGTTTCACTTCCGCGAGCAGCTGTTTGCGCGCGGCGATGTTCTCTTCCCAGAGCAGGGCGTTGAAGTACACCTGCATCACCTGCTGGCGGAGTTTATACAGTTCCACCTCCACCTTTTGCTGCTCGGCCTTCTGCTGCGCCAGCTGCACGCCCCGCTGCCCCGCGGTGGCGCCACCGTCCCAGATGGTCTGTTTCACCAGCAACTCCACGTTGTACTGGTCTTTGGCCGGGGTGGGAATGTTCACGTTGGGAAGCTTGATGGGGATGCTCGTTACGTCTGACTGGTAAGTGGCCTTGCCGCCCAGTTCCACCTGCGGCAGGTAATTGGTCCGGATGTTCCGCAATTGCAGGGCCGTCACTTCGTCCACCACCTGCTGCTGTTTCAGCAGCGGATAATACTGCCGCGCATACTGCCAGGCCGAATCGAGCGATAGATGCTGCTCCTGGGCCGCCGCCCCGAAGGCGGCAAGGAGTCCGGAAAGCAACAGGGAAAAGCATTTCATGATTAACTCTTTTATTTAACTATTTGGTTAATTCCGGTTCAAAAAAAAGCGAAGGGCCAGGCCGTGGTGCATTTTACCCTGCACAGGCCCCGGTTCTGCTACGGCCGGAGGGCATGCATCACAAAGTCCGTCACGAACTTCTTCCGTTCCTGCATCATCATGCCAAACTGCATGTCGTTGACCGTGAAAGCCGCCTGCAGCAAGGGCCTTGCAACAAACGGGAATATGCACATCGAAATAATGCTGACCATCAATTGCGCGGGATTCACTTTCCTGAACGTCCCGTTTTCCATGGCCGTACCTATTTCCCCGATGAACACCTGGATGTTCGGGAACAGGGGCGCATGCATGAAACGCTGCACCATCCTGTCCGGGTTCTGCTGGATCTCATTCAGCACGAACATCGGCAGGTAAGGGTTTTCGCTAAGGTTGGTGATGTAATAATCCACCACGGTGGCGAGCTTCTGCTCTACCGGCATCTTTTCCGCCAGCACATTGTTGACCTTGATCAGGAGCTGGTCGATGGCCTCGCCGAACACGATCTCGAAGAGTTTTTCCTTGCTGCGGTAGTAATAATGCAGCATGGCTTTATTGATACCCGCCTCGTCCGCGATATCCTGCATCCGGGCGCCGGCAAGGCCCCTGTGCATGAATATCTTCCTGGCTGCTGCTATGATCTGCTGTTCGGTGGTATTTAAGGTCTGCGTCATCAACTTAACTGTTTAACCATTTGGTTAAACTCTGGAGCAAAGGTAGAGAAATAGGCGAAATGACCAAATAAATTTGTGGCCGCCCGTTAGAATAGTCATTTAGTGATTGATTTTCAACAAGTTCCTCTACCTTCCTTCTCTATCTATGCTAATCATATGGTACGAAACTGGTCTGAAACCGTTGCTGGTATTGTCTTTATAGGTATATACGCCCTATATACTCCCTATATACGTCCTATTTCCGTCCTTTATACTTCCTTCTATTAAAGGAAGGACGTATAAAGGGCAGAAATAGCCAGTTAATAGCGTTGATATAGAAAATAAAATAATGTTCTCAGGCTTAACAAGGCATGGCGGAACCGGGATTTGACTATCTATTTCCCGAGATTGCTGCCCTATGCACGCTGGACAACAGGACATGGAAAGGCCGGAGGTACGACCACCGGATACCCCCAAATGGCTATTGTACACACACTGAACAGGACATGGAAAAGCCGGGGCTTCCCAGCTACTAGCAGAATCCCCCGGAACAGGACATGGAAAAAGCCGGGGCCTCCCGGCTACTACCGGAATCCCCCGGAACAGGGCATAAAAAAAGCCGGGGTACGACTACCCCGGCGGCTGTTTCCTACAACTGTTTACTTATGAGTTTGTTAGCTGCCTGCGCAGCTGTGCTTTCCAAATATTTTCTGTCATGGGGTTAACTATCAGACCGGTTGCTGCCGCATGGCGGCAATCCGCTGATCGAACGTTTCACCGGAATCGCGGGCGGTGGCGATCTGCTCCAGCAATTCCATCATCTGCGGGTCGTGCTCGGCGCGGCGGCCCGTTTTCAGATCGATGTGGGTGAAGGTGGACCATAATACCGACTTTACTTTTTTCTTTTCGTCGTCGGTCATCCACATTTCTACCCGGATGTAGCTGCTGCTGAAGTCGAGCACGCGGGAAAAGATCTGCACCTTTTCGGCCACAAGCGCGGGTTTGAGATAGGCGATCTGGTGTTCGGTGACTACCCAACCCAGGCCTTTTACCGCGTAATCTTTCAGTTGAATACCGTACGCGTCCACCAGGTGGTCTTCGCGGGCATTCATAAAATAGTTGATGTACGAGGCATTGTTCAGGTGACTGAACGGATCGCAATCATTAAAACGGATAATGTACTGGCTTACCGGTTCTTTGGTCATACAACATGGTTTTAATGAACCGAAAGTAAAGAAAAAGCCGGGTTCAGTGCGAAACTGCCCGGCTTCGTTTCGCTAATGTCAATTTTTAAACGCATCAGGGTTGTACACAACGGAATCTATGAAATATGCAGTCTCCTTTTATCCTACCAGTTCGTGGATAGTCAATCCACCGTCAATGTTATACTCGGCGCCCGTAATGAAGGAAGCATCGGAGGAAGCCAGGAAGGCCACCAGTTTTGCCACTTCAGACGATTCGCCGGGTCTGCTGAGCGGAATCCTTTCTGAAAATTTTTTATGGAAGGCTTTGATGCCATCTTCGTCCAGCCCTGCCTTCGCAAGGATGGGCGTTACGATCGGGCCCGGATTCACCACGTTTACGCGGATCTTTCGGGAAGCCAGTTCGCGACTTAACGTTCGGCCCAGGGAGTTCAGTGCGGCTTTACTGGCAGAGTATACTGACGACCCAGGCATGCCTGTGAAGGCATTCACGGAAGATAACAGGATGATGGAAGCGCCATCGTTCAATAACGGCAGAAACTTCTGGACCGTAAAAAAGGCGCCCTTGAAATTTATATTCATCGTTTCATCAAACTGTGCTTCCGTTACCTGGTCTACCGGCACGAAAGCCCCGATACCGGCGTTGACGAACAGCACGTCAACTTTTCCGTACGTTGCTTCCACCTCCCCGGCAAGCCTGGATGCTTCCGTGATCCTGCCCTGGTCCGCGGTAATGCCCAATGTACCGTTGCCCAGCGTGGCGGCAGCCGCTTCAACAGCAGTGCGGTTGCGCCCCGTAATGATCACTTTCGCACCACGGGAAATAAACTCCTCTGCCGTCGCGTAGCCGATGCCACTGTTGCCGCCGGTAATGACGGCCACTTTGTTCTGTAAGGTGCTCATAAATGTAGTGTGAGTGTTAAATTTATATCGATTTATTTAAAATATTCGATGTATTTGGCCAAAAAAAATCAGCTGAGCTGTAAGAAGAACATGGAGAGGTGTTTCATCATGTCTTTATTGATGGATAATGTAACGTTCCTGCCTTCTTTGGTGCTGATGAGCACCCCGCTGTCAACCAATATCTTGATGTGATGGGACACAGTGGGTTGCGAGAGACAGGTCATATCCTGAATCTCCCCACAACAGCAGTTTTCCTGCCGGGCTATTTTCATGAGTATAGCCATGCGGTTCTTGTCTGCCAGTGCGTTCGCCGCTTTCTCAATCATCGCTGCGTCCATGATGCAAATATAGGTACTTTTTTGAAATATCGAAATATATCGATTTATTTTTTTTCTCCGGGAGGGAATGTGTCCCCTCCCCCCCCTGTAAAATCCCCCGGCGAATGCATGTGTCCGGGTACCCGGCTGTGCGTGTGATTATGAAATCACCTGAGAGCAATCGGTGATATCAGCCGCACCACCGCTTCTCCCAGCCGTGCGTTATAGTGAAATCACCTTACAGCAACGGCGATATCAGCCGCACCACCGCCTCTCCCAGCCTGGGCCACCGGCCGCGCTCGCGCCAGTCGGCCAGGATGATCTCACTGCTGTGGAGGGTGTCCTGCAAAAAGGCTTCGGACAGCTTCCAGTTGATCTCCCGGCTGTATACGAAGGCATTCACTTCAAAGTTGAAGTCGAAGCTGCGGATGTCCATGTTGGCGGTGCCTACTACGGAGAGATTATCGTCCACCACCATGGTTTTGGCGTGCACGAAACCCTTGTTGTACCGGAAGATGCGCACGCCGCAGGCCAGCAGGTCTTCGTAAAACGATTCGGCGGCCTTGTTGACGAGGCGGCTGTCGCTTTCGCCGGGCACCAGCAGGCGCACGTCCACCCCCGACAGCGCGGCCTGCTGCAGGGCGTGATAAATGGAATCGTTGGGAATAAAATACGGGGTGGTGATGTATACCGAGCGTTCGGCCTGGTTAATGGCGGCGAGAAACGAGAGCATGATGGACGACCGTTCGGAATCCGGGCCGCTGGCGGCGATCTGCACCAGGTCGTCGCCTTTGGTTTCGATGTCCGGGAAAAAGTCCTGGGTAATGGGCAGGTCGCTATCGGCGCAGAAGTTCCAGTCGCCCATGAACAGGAACTGCAGCGTATGCACGCCCTGGCCTTTGATGCGCAGGTGCGTATCGCGCCAGAAGGGCCAGTGCGGGTGGGCCTGGCGGTACTGCGGTTCGTTGATGTAGCGGTCGGCGATGTTGATGCCGCCGATAAAACCGGTATGCCCGTCGATCACCACGATCTTGCGGTGGTTGCGGTAATTGAGGCGGTTGGCCAGCAGCCTGATCTTGTAAAAGGGGAACACTTCCACGCCGGCGGCGCGCATTTCTTTGAGGAAGCGGCGGTTGATGTCGCTGCTGCCGAAATCGTCGTAGATGAACCGTACCTCTACCCCGTCGCGGGCTTTCTGCATCATGATCTCCATCACTTCGCGGCCGATGATGTCTTCTTCGAAAATATAATACTCGAGGTGGATGTGGTGTTGGGCGCTGCGCAGCGCTTCGATCAGCGCGGGGAATTTTTCCTCGCCGTTGATGAGCAGTTCGGTTTCGTTGTTCGCGGTGATGGGCGACAGCGTGTCGCGGAAGAGCAGGCGGGCGATGCCGTCTTTGTTCTCCACCAGCGCCGAATGTTCCAGCAGGGTATCGCGGTTCTCCTTGCGCAGGTAGTCTTTGAGGCGTTCGCTGAGGCGTACGTTGCTCATCCATTTGCGGCTGTAGATGCGGTTCACGCGGCGGTTCACGCCGATGAGCAGGTAGATGAGCACGCCGAGGCCGGGAATGAAAAAAAGCAGCAGCAGGTAGGCCAGCGTTTTGCCGGTTGTATGGGTTTCCAACAGGGCTTTAACGGCCACCAGTGCGGTGATGGCGTAGAGTATAACGATGCCGATGGATTGCCAGTGATCTTGCAGGAATTGTAACATACCGTGCACAATAATACGGATTTCTTTACACGGCATAAAAAAGCCGTACTATACTGCGTGCATTCTTCTTCGTTATTTGCAGTATAATACGGCTACAGATGTCGGGTACAATCAGTTGCTGCCGTTGCCTCCGCCGGCCCCGCCACGGTTGCCCATGCGCTGGCGCCTTTCTTCTTCAGCGGCTTTGTACTTTTTGTACTGCTCCTCGTTGAGGATGCCTTTTACCTTGTCGTCCCTTTCAGTGGCGAATTTCTGGAACGCTTCGCGATCCATGCGGTTGCCTGAGCTTCTGGCGTCTTCCCGGGCTTTGTCCATGTCCCTGAACGATTTCGAGAAAACGGAATCCAGCTTCACCGTTTGTTCCGGTGTGATCTGCAGGGTTTCCTTCATCCGGTCGAGCGTCATTTTCACGCGCTCTTCAACGGTACGGCGCTGGCCGCCGCCCTGTTGGGCAAATGCGCTGATGTTCACCGCCAGCGCAAAGGCCAGCAAAAAAAGAATCTTTTTCATGTTGTGAATGTTGTGGGTTTCTGCTAAAGGAATATATAATCGATGCTCATGTTAGTGTTTCACGCTGTCTTCTTTGGCCTGGCTCCTGCGGCCGCCCATTTTCTTGATCACCTGCTGTACGAGGGAATCGAAGCGGGGCTGCTGTTCCGGGGTGCAGATGGCTTTCACCTGTTCGAAGTGCCGGAAGGTCTGCAGGTCCATCTGTTTCTGCTTGGCGGCGATGGAATCGGCCAGCCGCTGCACTGTGGAATCGGGCACGGAGGCCTGGTTCAGCAGGTTGTAAAAGTTATTGCGGGCGGTGCGCATCTCCCCGAAATAGGGTTTCATCCTGTCCCAGTGCTGGTCTTTCAGTTTTTTGTACTGGTCCATCTGCGCCGGGCTGAAGCCAACTTCCTTTTCCAGCACCTGCATCACGTCGCCGCGGCTATCTCTTTTGAACGCGTGTTTGGGTTCCGGTTTCATCCAGACAAAAAACACCAGCATCAGGATATTCGTCAGCAGTAGCACCAGTACCAGTAAACTCAGTACTTTATTCCTCGCGAAGGTTTCCTTCATTACGGCTCTGTTTTTTCGTATTCGTAAAAAGTGTTGATCCCCAGCTGGTATTCATCCGCAAAGGTCTGTTGCCGGGTGGTTTCCACCAGTTCGGTGGAATTGTTCAGCTGCGATACAAACATGAAGCCATTGGCGCCCAGCACGAGAATGAGGGCGGTAATGGCGACAGAGGGCCGTGTGATAAGGGCGATCAGGCGGTCCCAGGCGTCTGCCGGCCGGGCCTGCTGCATGCGCGCCATCAGCCGGGTATAGAAGTACGGCGCCGGTTCGGCCCGCTCCGCCCCGTCGAGGCTGCGCATGGTCTGTTCTGTTTCGTGCTGTATATCTAGTCTCTGCTTCATATTCGCTGTATTTAATTTAGACGACAATTATGCTGAAACCTTTTATTTATTCTTCATTTCTGTAATAATCTTCCAGTTGGTCGCGCAGGTTCTGCTTGGCGCGGTGCAGCAGGCCTTCCACGGCGGACACGCTGGCATCCATCACCCCGGCTATTTCGCGGCTGCTGAGCCCCTCCAGCTTCTGGAGCACGAAGGCCACTTTCTGGCTTTCGGGCAGCTGGCCGATGGCTTTAAAAAGCAGCGAAGCCCTTTCTTTATCAGCGAGTTGTACCCCGGGATGGTGAAAATCCGGCGGGTCGATGATCAGCTCGTTCTGCTGCCCGAAAAGGCTGTACACCTTGCCCCAACGCTTTTTGCGGGTCTTTTTCCGCAAATGGTCGAGGCACTTGGTAACGGTGATGCGGTACAGCCAGGTGGAAATCTGCGATTCTCCCTTGAAGTTGCCCACGGACTCGAATACCTGCATAAACACTTCCTGCGCCACGTCTTCCGCATCGGCAGCATTCTGCAGGATGCCGAGGGCCGTGTTATACACCATGCCCTGCCACCGGGCCACCAGATCCTTGAAGGCGGCCTCGTTCCCCTGCTTTAATTGTGCTATGATATCGGTCAATGCGCTGGGTGTAATGGGTTTAGAACGATCTGTCGCGCTGCATCATACCGGGAGGCGGCCCGTCTCCGCGGTCGAACCGGCGGTTACCTCTCTCCCCCTGCGACATGTTGAGCTTGCCAAAGTTTTTAAGCCTGTACGTAAATGTAAGCATAAAATACTGGGTGAGCACCTGGTTCTGCTCGTCCACGATCTCGAGCCCGTTCATGGTACGGCTTACGCTCTGGTTCTGCTTTAACAGGTCGAACACCGACAGGCGCAGCTCGCCGCGCTGGTTTTTCAGGAACTTCTTGCCCACGCTGGCGTTCCAGAGCCAGAAACGCTGGTCGAAGCCCTCTCCCAGGCCCTTGGTGAAGGTGTGGTTGATCTCGTTCTGCACCACCCAGCCGTTTTTGCTGAGCAGGTTAAGGCTGGCGGCGGCATTGTGGGTGGAATAATTGGCGTTGTTGCGCGGGTCGATCGTATTCTTCAGCACGTTGAAATTGGCGGTGTACGATACGGTAAAATCGACGTACTCGCTGATGTTGCTGCTGACCACGGCGCCGAGGTTATAGTTGTAGTTATGCGAAAACCCTTCCACGTAATTGGATACGCCCGGTGTGCGGGTATAACCGAACCCGGCGTTCATGTTGAAGTTGGATTTGATGAATTTCAGGGGCACGCCGTAGGTGAAGAACGAACGGGCGCTGAAATACCCGTCCATGTTCATGGCCTTGGTGAGGCGGCCGCCGGCCTTGAGGGTATCGGTAGCCGTCAGCAGCGAATCGCGCGCGCTGGTGTAAATACCGTTGGCAATGTAGTCGTTATTGGTCTGCACAAAAACGTTCGCGAAAAAGTTGTTCCCGTTCACCGTGTTGGTGTAGTTATACCGGCCGGCCACCATGTGCCCGAACTGCTGGCGCAGGTTGGGATTACCGATGCTCACGTTCGTGAGGCCGGAATACACGTACACGTCCTGCAGCTGCTGGATGGACGGCTGGTTGGTGGAGGAACGGTAAAACACCCGGATGCGGCTGTACTCGGACAACCGGTACATCAGCATGGCATTGGGCAGGATGTTCTGGAAACTCTGCTTGCCGGCGAAGGGCGACGGGAATTCCCGTTTGGTTTCCATTTCGGCGTACTGGTAGTTCAGGCCGAGGGATAACATCTTATCCCGGTTACCCAGCCGGTAAGTGAGGCCGGCGGATTGGGTGTTGTATTTGTTGGTAAAGAGGTTGGACTGTGAAGGGTCCAGTATCGTATAGTCTTTCCCGGCATAGTCGTATTCATACGCCTTGCGGTCTGAGCTGTTCTGCGACCAGGAAGGGTTATAGCTGACCTGCAACTGGCCTGACTTGCCCACCGGTTCGGTGTAGGAAACGTTGACGTTGAACGATTGCCCGTCGGACAGCGGTCTTACGCGCTGGCGCAGCGAATCGTCTTTTCCTTTGCCGGTCACGTAGTTCAGGTCGCTGTTCGTGAAACTTTCCCCGGTACGGTCGTTGGTGCTCACGCCGAGGCCCACGGTAATGGTGCGCCCTCTTTTCGCGAACGCGTGGCGGTACAGCAGGTTGGCGTTCAGGTTGTACCCCGAATTCATGCTGGTGCTGTTGTAGGCGTTATGGCTCATGAGCGACTCGTTGGTGAGCGTGTTACCGCTGGAACGGGAGAACGCGTCGTTTTTCTGGAAGCTGATGCCGGGGGTGAATATGATGGAATTGTTCGAGTCGATGTTATATTCCAGCCGCGCGTTGATGCGGTGGTTGTAATTGGAGCTGCCGCTGTTGGACGTATCGTTCTCCACGCGCTGCGTGATGGAATCGATGGCCGTCTGCGTACGGGAAATGCTCGCGTTGCGGGCATTGCTGTTGTTGAAGAAATAGCTGCCGCTGAAGGTGACCTTCTTGCCCCAGTTATCGTTGAAGTTGATGCCGATGGAATTGGTTTTGTTGAGGCCGTTCTGCTGGCCCACGAGGAAGTTGCCGCCCCCGCCGCCGAAACCGCCGCCGCCGCCGCCACGGTTACCGCCACCGCCGCGGCCTCCACGGCCGCCGCCCCTGCCCGAGCCCGCATTCTGTACACCGAGCAGGTCCTGCGACGAGAAATTCTGCTGGTTCACGTTATTGGCGATGCCGATGATGGAGATGCGTTTTTCGTCTTTGAAGAGGTTGATGTTGCCGCCGGCGGAATACCGCCCGTCTGTGCCGTAGCCGGCATATACCTTGCCGAACTGCCCCTGCCGCATTTCAGCGCGGGTCACGATGTTGATGGCTTTGGTGGAATTGCCGTCGTCGAAGCCGGTAAACCGGGCCTGGTCGCTCATCCGGTCGAACACCTCGATTTTGGAGATCACCTCGGCCGGCAGGTTGCGCAGCGCGAGGGTGGCGTCTTCGCCGAAGAACTCCTTCCCGTCTACCGTCACTTTCCTGACTTCTTCCCCGCCCGCTTTTACGGTACCGTTCTCCACGGTGATGCCGGGCATCTTCTTCACGAGGTCTTCGCCGCTGGCGTCGGGGTTCACTTTATAGGCGTCCGCGTTATACTGAAGGGTATCGCCCTTTTGCTGGGCGGGCGGCACCTGGCCTTTGATCACCACTTCCTTCAGTTCCCGGCTCGATTTGGGCATATAAATGGTGCCCAGGTCCTGCGTTTCGGCCTGCAGCATGATGGCGCGGGTCAGTTCCCCGTAGCCCACGAAGCTGATGGTGAGGATGTAAGGTTGCCGGGAAAGGCCGGTCAGTTCAAAAGCGCCGGTGGTATTGGTGATGGCTTGTTTTTTAAATGCGGCATCTTCGGGAGAGCTGAGCCGTATGGTCGCATTCTTCAATACGCTGCTGTCTCCCTTGTCTTTCAACACGCCCTTCAGCACGAGGTTTTGTGCAAAGGCCTGCTGCGCACAGCTTAATAATAAAAATAAAAAAGTAAAAATCAGTGCATGCCGCATATGAATGGTGGTTATTGAAAGGTTGGACGATGTTTTATTCAAAAACCTTTGCGGCATGTAAAAAATCACTCATCTTTCCTAGTGCTCGGTGATACGGTTCAGCTGCCTGTCTTTCAGATGCACCATGATATGTTTGGGCAGCAGCGGGCTGTTGAGGGCGAGATCTACGGATACTTTCTGGAAGTTTTTGATATGCTCCACCCGGTCGAATATCTCATACAGGGCAATGGGCTCTTCGTTAAAGCTGACACAGGTGCTGATGAAATTCAGTTCATTGATGGTAAAGCCCGGCGTTTTGAGTTTGTCTTCCACATCCTTCAACCGCCCGATGAAATGGCGCTGGCGGATAAACGTGGTACTGTTCATGATGATGAAAATGTAGTTGGCGTACGAGGTGATCTTGCCGTAATACATGTGGTTGTCCTTACCGGTGCGCTCTACCAGGTATTCGTCGCCCGACTTGTAGATCTCCAGCGCCGAGCGCCAGACCCTTTCTTCCGTTTCCTTGTCCGACTTGAACGGCAGGTTACGGTTGTAACAATACCAGCGCCCCACGAGGTGATCGAGCAGGCGGGTGTTGACGGTGGCCAGGGGGATGTTGATCTTCAGTTCGTGAAAACTGAAGCTGTCGGTCGCATTCCGGATGAAGTCGATATAGTTGTTATATCCCAATGCCCCGGCAATGATGTTGAGTTTGGTGAAATTGGGGCTGCTGATGGAGGCCACCGCCTTGCGCGACTTCCAGGGTTTGAGTTTTTTGATCACCAGGTGCTCGTAGAAATAATTCTCGCCCAGCAGTACCGGATCTATATTCACTTTTTTAGCCTTCTGCTGTTTGCGGAGGAGCAGGTTGAATTCCCCTGAAATGTGCGCCCATTCCGTTTTAGATACGTCTTCCCAATCCCTTTTCTTCAAAAAATGATGGGCGATGTAGTTCATCAGCCGCTCCAGGTTCTGTAATTCTTCCCTGCTCATGATAATACGATTTTAATACTAATATACGACGGCTTAATATAACCGCAAGACTTTCATCTTCCCGCATCGCGACATCTTTGTGTCAACAAAAAAAACGCCACTACATGAAACACCTCAAATACAACGAAGACCCGCTGTGGCAGCGCATCGACAACTTCCACCCGGACGACCCCACGGCCACTTACCCCTTTTCCCGCAAGCTCGCCGGCGAGCAGCAATGGACAGCCGCCTTCACCCAAAAAGCGATCACCGAGTACAAACGGTTTGTGTACCTCTGCTGCGTACTGCCCGGCGGGGCCTCGCCTTCCCCCGTGGTGGACGAGGTATGGCATCTGCACCTGGAGTACACGGTGAACTACTGGGAAGAATTCTGCGAAAAGGTGCTGCGCAGAAAACTGCACCACCACCCTTCCAAAGGCGGCGTGGCGGAAAAGCAGAAACACGTCAGCTGGATGGGAACCACGCTGGCGCAGTACGAACAGGTATTCGGCCAGGCGCCGCCCGCGGATATATGGTTGCCTTCCACACCCGGTCACACCCCATGGCGGCGCAGGGTATCCCGCTGGCTGGCCGCGCTCCTGCCAATAGGCGGCCTGGTAGCGCTCACCGGCTGCGATGGCGGCACGCTGGCCTGGACGACCGTCTTCTTTATCGCCTTATTCGCCTTCTTTATCGAATTCACCTCCGAACCGCTTACCCCGGTTGATAAAAAGAACAAGGAAGACGGCAGTTGCGGCGGCGCGGGCGGTGGATGCAGCAGCGGCGGGTGCGGAGGAGGATGCGGCGGTTGTGGAGGCTGCGGCGGATGCGGCAGCTGATAAGAATTGTATAAAACCTCTATGATGAAAACAATCAAACCTTACCTGATCACGCTCCCGGCCCTGGTCATTCCCTTCCTGTTCCTGCAGGGCCCGAACCCTTTCCACCTCACCGGTCCGGCATTCCTTCACTTCTACCTGACCCTGCTGCTGGCCACGCATACGGCTGTGTTCCTGCTGCGACGGTACGTCAAGGGAAAACAGGCCACCCCGTTCACCGGCTGCCTCATGGGCATTACACTCTTCACCGGCCTGGCCAGGCTTGTGCAGGGCCTCTCCCATGCAAAACCCGTGGGGTACCTGCTGTTGCTGATAGTGCTGCACCTGGTGCTGTACGGCTTTATCCGCGGCAGGTTTTCCGCATAAAAAAAGGACCGTCCCCGGCGGCGCTTCCAAAGTCAGCAACTGTTGAAAGCACACCGCAGCAGACGGCCCTTGTTGTAAGGAAAATTATTTCTTCGCGTCCCTCACATATTTATTCAGCCACTCCGTTTGTTCCCAGAGCATATGCAGGAGGTTTTCCTTCGCTGCATACCCGTGGCTTTCAAACGGCAGCTGCACGAAACGGACGGTACCGCCGTGGCCTTTCACCGCGTTGTAGAGCCTTTCGCTCTGTATCGGGAAGGTGCCGGGGTTGTTGTCCATTTCGCCGTGAATGAGCAGCAGCGGCGTTTTGATCTTGTCCGAAAAACTGAACGGGCTCATGTTATAATACACTTCGGGCGCCTGCCAGTAAGTGCGTTCTTCCGCCTGGAAACCGAATGGCGTGAGGGTGCGGTTGTACGCGCCGCTGCGGGCGATGCCGGCTTTGAACAGGTTCGTGTGTGCGAGCAGGTTAGCCGTCATGAAGGCGCCGTAGCTGTGGCCGCCTACCGCCACGCGGTTGCTGTCGCCCACCCCCATTTTGGCCAGTTCCTGTATGGCGGCATGGGCGTTGAGGTAAAGCTGGGGAATAAAGTTATCGTTCGGCTCCTTGTTGCCTTCGCCAACGATCGGCATTTCCGCATTGTCGAGGATGGCGTAGCCCTGGGTTACCCAGAACAGCGGGCCGCCATACCCTACGCGGGTGAAGGTGTATCTGGAGCCCCTTACCTGTGCGGCATCGGCGGCGGATTTATACTCGCGGGGATAGGCCCAGATGAATACCGGCAAAGGCCCGTCTTTTTTCGCATCGTACCCTTTGGGGAGGTACAGGTTGCCGGTGAGGCCCACACCGTCTGCGCGTTTGTAGGAGATCTTCTGTTTCGTTACGCCCTCCATGGCTTTGTACGGATTGGTGAAATCCGTGATGGGCGTACCGATGGCGGAGCGTTTGCGCAGGTCGCGGATGTAATAGTTGGGCACGTCCGTGAGGCTTTCGCGGGAGGTGAGCATGATGAGCTTCTCCGGGTCGAGCGCTTTCACCACGGTTTCGTAGAAAGGCGCCTGGCAACGCCAGAGGATGCTGCCCTTGCGGGTTTTCAGGTTATAGCTCTGCACAAAAGGCATATCTCCTTCGGGCGATGCGCCCTGCGCATACAACAGCAGCTCGCCGTTTTTCTGCACGAACAATACATCTTCCCCATACTGGTTCTTGACGGTAAAGGGCGTGCCGATATCGCCGTAGGCGTCGTTGCTGCTTCTTTCGAAGAGGGAGTCGAGCTGGCCGGTGACGCTGTTATAGGTGCTGATGCGTTCCTTCCGGTCGGCGAACATGCCTTCGTACACGAGGGCGAGCTCTTTGGTGGGGCCCCAGGTAACGCCCTGGAAGCGGCGTCTGGTGCGGAACAGTTCTCTCGGTGCGGCCCTGTTCAGCACGTCCACCATGTACACCGCATCGCGGTATTCGGCTTTCTGGCGGCCCAGGCCGCCGTCGAGCGCCTTCACGTAAGTGATGGCATGGGGCTCGTCTTCTTTCCAGGCATAACCGCGCGGCACGTCCATCACGTCATCAAAACCGATAGGGGCGCCTTCGCCGGAGGGCGTTTTATCCAGCACCTTCACTTCCCGGCCTTCCATGTCCCATACCATGGTGGTGAAAGGGAATGCGTAAGACGGCACGAGGTAAGAGAACGGTTTTTCTATGCGGCGCAGCAGCACGTACTGATCGTCGGGCGAAACGGACATACCGCCGTAGATAGCGGGCGCGCCGATTTTCTTTTCAGCCTGCAGGTCGCTGATCACCAGCTGCGAGGTGGTCATATACGCGAAGAGGGCTTCGTCGTAGGGATTTTTGATCAAATCCTGGTAGGTGCGCGAAGCGGCGGCTTTGCCTTTGCTTTCCTGCACCACCGGCCCGTTGGGAGCTACGGGGCGTGCGGGCAAAGCACCGGCGCCGGCGGGCACGGTTTTGTACAGCAGGCGGTCGTTCCCCACCCAGGCGTACGCCGCGCTCATGGTAGCCACCAGCGGGGCGCTGTTGACCTTGCGCGCCGAATGGGCGGCAATGTCTATCACGTAGAGGTCTATACGATCATTTTCGTTTTGCAGGAAGGCGGCCCTTTTCCCGTCCACGCTCCAGGTAAGGCCGGAGATGCGGGGCACGGCGGGCATGCCGCTGATGGCGTGCACTTCTTTCGTTCTGATATTTTTCAGC
This sequence comes from Chitinophaga lutea, assembly GCF_003813775.1. Taxonomy (NCBI): domain Bacteria; kingdom Pseudomonadati; phylum Bacteroidota; class Chitinophagia; order Chitinophagales; family Chitinophagaceae; genus Chitinophaga; species Chitinophaga lutea. Next base: position 1,474,674 of record NZ_RPDH01000002.1, read on the forward strand.
GTCAATCCCGCGCCATAACTCTGCCTGCTGGGCCCGAAGTTGCGGGGATTGAGGCGAAGCCCTGCGATGCGCAGTTCGGGCTGCGCCAGTTCTTCCACGCCTTCGTAAGAGTTGCGCTCGGTGAGTATCATCCACTCCCCGCCTTTGCCTACGCTCACGGAAGGCGTGGGTTTGGCCAGCAGCAGCTCCTCCAGCACGGCCGGCGGTTTCTGGTAGGTAACATTGTCCTGGGCCGTTGCGGCAGCGCCGGCCAGCAGGCACAGGATCAGTACGGATTGTCTCATTAGCAGGTAATTTATGTTGGCGATAAAAATAGAAAACTTATCGTGCAGTACGCCGGCACGAAACGAAAATTGGGATGAGCGGTTGTTTCAGTGGAGCTCTTCTTCCCTGATGAGGTTGTTTTTCAGGGCATACATCACCACGCCGGCGGTGTTGCGCACATTCATTTTTTCGAGGATGCGGGTGCGGTACCCTTCCACCGTTCGTTTGCTCAGGAAAATGCGGTCGCCGATCTGCTGGGCGGTCAGCTGCTGGCAGATGAGCCGGATGATTTCCTGCTCGCGGTCGGTGAAAGTGACCACCTCTTTGGGTTTGTGGGGATTGAACTTGCTGCGGGCGATCATGCCGGCGAGTTTGGCGGAGGTGCTTTTGCAGTAGTACACCTTATCTTCATACACATGCGCGATGGCATCGAGGATTTCCTGTTTGTCGGCGTTTTTGAGGAGATACCCTTTCGCGCCCGCTTCGAGCATTTCCACGATCTGGTCTTCTTCGTCGAACATCGACAGGGCGATCACACGGGCGTCGGGATTACGGCGGATCAGTTCGCGGGTGGCGGTGATGCCGTCCATCCGGGGCATCTTGATATCGGTCATGATCACATCGGGATTTTCTTTTTCCACCAGGTCGAGCAGTTCCCGCCCGTCTGCCGCCTGGCCCACCAGGGTAATGTTTTCCTGCCGGGACAGCATCAGCGCCAGCCCGTCGAGGAATATCTCATGATCGTCTGCTACTGCGAGGCGGATATCGTAGTTCATGCCGCTTAGAGGTTATTTGAGGTCCTGTCAAATATACGAATTATCCGAGAGGTATCCGTATGTAATAGCGGGCGCCCTTGCCGGGACCGGAGTGGATGGAAATGGTGCCGCGCAGGATGTCTGTCCGTATTTCGAGGCTCTTTAACCCCAGCCCCCGGGAATTGCGGCGGCTTTTTTCCACGTCGAAACCCTGGCCATTGTCTTCCGCCAGCACCAGCAGTTCCTTTTCGTCTTCGCGGAACCCGATTTCCAGCCGTTTGGCCGCGGCGTGCTTGAGCGTGTTGTGGATGATTTCCTGTACGATCCGGAAAATATGGATATCCCTTTCCGGCCGCGAAGAGATGGGGTTGACGGCGTATACGTGCAGCTCCATCCGGTCTTCCTGCCCCAGCAGCTGGTAAAACTCGCGGATGGCGTCGATGAGGCCTTTTCTTTCGAGGGTGTTGGGCAGCAGGTTGTGCGAGATCTGCCGCATGGAGCTGACGATATCGTCGATATACCGGCCCGATTTGGCGATCACGAGTTTGTCGCGCGCATCGGGCACCTCTATGCTGGTGATGTTGAGCTTGACGGTAGACAGCAATGGCCCCAGGCTGTCGTGCAGGTCCGCGGCGATGCGCCTGCGCTCGTTTTCGAGCAGCCTGATCTCCGCGGTGATACGTTCCCTTTGCAGGCGGATATACCGGCGGTGGTAGCGGATGATGGAGGTAATAAAAAAGGTGATGATCACTGCCAGCAGCGAACAGAGAAAAATCGTCGTATAAACAATTCTTTCTTCCATGGGGTTTGGGTGCTACGCCTTGAACCGCTTCGAAAAGTAATAATCGTCCCTGACGGGCAGAAAATACACGGCTACCGCGTAAACAATATTAACGAAAGCGTTGATAAATGCAAAAATGATGAATATCCGCCGGCTCACGGAGGAATTATACGGGTCGATCAGCAGAAATCCTTCGGTGATGAGGCTGTACACCCCGATGATGATGAAACCGATGCAGATCAGGAATTTGGCGTTGCGGAACAGGTTGCCGCTGTACGAGGTGATGAGCAGGTTGATTTCGCTGATGGATAAAAATACGGTGGTGAGGGAATACAGTATCACGAAGTAGGAGGAAAAGCCGTTGGCCAGCACGCCCATCCCGATATTCTCCACCGTCCAGGTGATCAGGTAGGCGGTGCCCAGCACGCCGAGCAACCACTTCTTCCGGCGGAGGTATCCCCAGGTATAGAACTGGTACAGGATGATGGCGGCTTCCAGGAAAATGTAGATGTTGTTCGTTACCCGGTTATCGCGGGTGAGGCGGATGCTGATTTCGCTCACCACTTCGGCGGTGAAGGCGAGGAACAGGAACAGCAGGAAGGGATGATAGCTGGCACGGATGCGGTTCATCCGTACCAGCCCCATGATCAGCGGGATGAGTACTGTAAAGCTCAGTAATTGTGTGGCGAGATTGGACATATCGGGTCGATGAAAAACAGTTCGGCTTAGGGTTGGGTGACCGGGCTTTCCGCATCACAGGTATAGGGGCAGCGGTGCCCTCTCTCCATGGCTTCCGGATCTTCCCCTTCCTGCGCCATGGCGCGTTGCACACCGGGGATCCAGGGGGTTTCATAGGCGACGAGCTTGCCGGAAATATCCTTGCCTTTCGCGTCTACCGGCAGCAACACGAACACTACTTCTTTTTTCTCGTTGAGGCCCAGGTATATCCGGATGCCTTCCGCGCCTTTTTTATTGAGCAGCGCCCCGATGGCGTGGCGGTTGAACAGTTCGGCGGCGGGCAGGTTGAAGTTCCGGGCGAGGTACGTGCTGTCCTGCAGCCTCCTTTCCAGTTCCGCTTTACCGGCCCTGAACGCTTTGGTATAGGCGGTGGCGTCGGTCATGGCAATCACGTGCTCTTTGGCTTTCTCTTTGTCTACCGGGATGGAGCCGCCCCTGCCGAATTCGCGGTAAATCAGGAGGATGAGCAGCAACAGGATGATCAGATAGAGTACCGTTTGGGATCGTTTCATAACAATTTGTATTTTTTGATGTGAGTAATTGCAAGGTAAAACGGCGGCCGGGAATAAAGGCAGGTAATACTGCCCGAAAAAAAAGGTATAAATACCTATTGCCAATCCCGGCAAAGGGGCATAACCGGTCCAGTGGCGTGCGCTCGAAGCCCCGGGGGCAAATCCAGGCATACAAGATAGCTATTTTCTTTAATTTCAATTATGGATACGACCACACAGTACATTGCCAAAGCCGCCCCCTTTGCGCAGCCTATACTGGAGCATTTGCGCAACCTGGTGCTGAAAACCTGCCCGCACGCCACCGAGCGCAAAAAGTGGGGCATGCCTTTTTTTGAAACCTACGGAGACAACCTTTGCAGCATGGCCGCTTTCAAGCAGCACTGCACCTTCGGGTTCTGGAAAGCGTCGTTGATGAAAGACCCGCAGGGCCTGATTTCGCAGATGGGCGAAACCGCCATGGGGCATTTCGGGCGACTGACCAGCCTGGAAGACCTGCCGCCGGACAAGGTCATCATCGCCTATATCAGGGAGGCCGACCAGCTCAACAAAAAGGGCATCAAACCCACGGCGAAGAAAACGGATAAGAAGGACCTCACAACGCCGCCGGTGCTGGCCGCCGCGCTGAAGAAAAACAAAGCCGCCGCGAAAACCTTCGAAGCATTCAGCTACTCCGCGAAAAAGGAATACATCGAGTGGATCGAAGAAGCCAAAACCGAAGCCACCGTGGCCAAACGCGTGGCAACGGCGGTGGAATGGATGGCCGAGGGCAAACAGCGGAACTGGAAATACCAGTAACAAGCAACGGAAAAGCCTGCTTTCTCCGGCCCCTGGCGAAGGTGGCGGGTAAAAACAGGCTTGTCCGGGTACGGGATGTCTGCAAGCTATCCCTTCTCTCCGACTACTTTCCCCATCAGCGGGTCGCTTTTGCTGGGGGCGCCGTTTTCCGCGTGCCCCGCGTACCGTTGCATGAAATTATTTTTCCCTCTTACGGAAATCAGCTGATCGTACCAGCCGTGGCTCGCCGCCAGCGGCACCCTCACCGTTTTGCGGGCGCCCGCGGCCAGGTTGAGCTTTTGCGGCTTCCCGCCGTACGACATGTCCGCCACGGCGATCTCGAGCCCCTGGGCCGAAGTATTGTGCAGTTCGAAAGCGATGCTGCCGTCCGGTTTGTTGCCGGTACGGGTATATGTCAGTTTCACGGTGAGGCCGGGGTCTGCCGCGTCGCCTTTGAATTCCCGGTAAAAGCCGTTGGGGCCGTATACTTCGAGCGAATAACCCGTCTGTGCGTCCCACTCGTCCGTTAACCGGTCGCCCGCCTTTACGGCATATCCCCTGCTCTGCTGGTTGTGGCCGGTGTACACATGGAACGGCGCGCCGGCGGACTGTTTGCCGAACAGCGCGTTGCCCGCGGCCAGCTGCAGCACCACCTGCCTGCGGTCTTTGCTCAACGCCGCGTCCGCATACAATTCGTAAGGAATGGCGCAGGCCGGCCGGATACCGGGTTCCTGTTCGGGCAAAAGGCCCTTTTCCTGCCCTTCCCGCACCGATTGCACCTGCTCGCCTGCGATGTTCTTGAAGTTGGCCGGCGGGGCTTTAAAACGGGCCTTATGCACCGTTTCGATGAACGCCTCTTTCTCCACCGACGCCGGCATGTCGATTTTCTCGCCGTTGTAGGGGCGGAAGATGGAAGAGAAGTCGCCGCAAACGGTGCGGCGCCAGGCGGTGATATTGCCGGTCGCGATATTTTTCTTCAGTTTATGGCTCAGCCATTTTTCGAGGAACTGGAGGTCGGACGTATGGTCGAACACCTGCGAGTTCACATACCCGCCGCGGCTCCAGGGCGAAGCCACCACCAGGGGCACCCGGTAACCGAGGCCGATGGCGCTTTCGCGGGCGCCCCTGCCGGGGGCCTGCGCGGCCAGGGTCACATATTCCACCGCGGGGTCGATGCCGGCGGATACCTTGCCGGTACCGGCCTTCCCGGGCACGGGCGGCACAAAGGGCGCCACGTGGTCGAAATAACCGTCGTTCTCGTCATAGGTCAGCACGAAGATGGTCTTTTTCCAAACCTCGGGGTTCTGCGTGAGGATGTCCATCACTTCCGACAGGTACCAGGCGCCATACCAGGGCGCGCCGGGGTGATCGGAGAAGTTCTCGGGCGCCACTATCCACGATACCGCGGGCAGCTGGCCGTTTTTAACGTCGTGCCGGAACTGGTGCAGGATGTCGCCTTTCGGCAGCTGCACTTCGCGCTCCGTATTGCCGTCGTTATATTTCAGTTTGGTCAGTTCGTGATAATCGGGGTCGCCGATGTTGGTGGTGAACGCTTTTTTATGCAGTTGCTGCTCTCTTGCAGGCAGTGCGCTGAAAGGGGTTTTGGCCACCATGTCCAGCGTTTTGTGCGTATAGGCGAGGTATTCTTTCTGGCGCTGTATCTTTTTTTCGAGCGCTTTGTGCTCGTCGGTGCCGGCCTTCAATGCGGCCAGTTCCTTTTCCTGCGCCGCCAGTTTGGCGGGCAGTTCGTCCTTCACCCTGCGCAGGTATGCGAGGTGGGCTTCGGAATATTCCACATGGTACTGTGAAAACCACTCGATGGGATTGTCTGTGAAGTTGGCCAGCCAGGCGTCTTCCTCGCCTTCGAACCCGGTGTCCACGCTCACTTCGTTCTGGTAGATCTTCCACGATACCTGGTTGGCTTCGAGGATTTCGGGGAAGGTTTGCCAGTGGGCCTGTTTGCCGTAGTCCACATCCGAATTATATACGTTGGCTTTTACATCCGGGCGCGCTTCGCTGCGGATGGTGCCCGTCCAGAAGTAGAGGCGGTTGGGCGTGGTGCCGGTGAGGGAGGAACAGAAGTGCTGGTCGCACACGGTGAAGGCGTCGGCCAGGGCGTAATAGAATGGAATATCTTCCCGGTCGTAATACCCCATGGTGAGCGGCATGCGGCTGTATTCGCGGTGGCCGGACTTTTTCACGTCGAGCCAGCGGTCGTACTGCCCGTTATTGCGCGCATCCACCTGGTCGGCCCAGGAATGCGGCAGGGCGCTCATCCAGGTCGCCCTGGTGTCTTTGATATTGAGGCGGAAGGGCGCATAGGTTTCGCCTTCCTTGTTTTTCTGCATGAATACGGGGCGGCCGTCTTCCAGTTTCAGGGCGCGGGGGTCGTTAAAACCGCGGACTCCTTTGAGGCGGCCGAAACAATGGTCGAACGACCGGTTTTCCTGCATGAGGAACACCACGTGTTCAGCATCGAGGAAGGTGCTGCCGGGCGCGGGATTGATGGCCAGGGCGCGCTGAATGGTTTCAGGGAGCATGTTGGCCAGTCCGCCTGCCCCGGTAAGCAGGGCGGCTTTGCGTAAAAATTCTCTTCTCGTGTCCATAAGCTGTTGCTTTGATGTTTGATTCCGGGGTTTAAAATAGAAATTATTAGCGAATGCATGCGGGTGCATGCTCAATTTAATTATTTGATCACGGGTGGGGTGAAATGCAGCTCCGAAATGGTGTACCAGGGGATGTTGAGGTAGCCGCTGTGCAGGGTGACCTGCACGCTGCTGCCTTTTTCCACGGCGTTGTACAACCGGCGGGGCACCATTTCTTCTTCCCCGGCGGGTTTTGGCCCCCAGGCATCCAGCCTGAGGTAGTAAGTTTTGCTTTTCCCTTTGACGAACCATTTATCGAGTACGGTTACAGAATATTCTTCCACCTCGCCCTGATCACCCAGGATATTCGCGAACATGGCTGTGCCATACCCATATGGCAAAGCCACGGATATCGCGAGGAGCACTGATATCAGGTCCGTTTTACCAACTCCCCATAACAGCAGCCCCCCTATGGCTACCGCTGTTACTATCATCGGCGTCCATACTCCGGCATGACTGACGATGTGCATCTTTAGCGCGCAAAAAGCCAGCAGGCCGGCACAAACGATCACGGCATAATAAATGGACGGGAAAGGAATGCTTTTCCCCATTTCAAGACTGATGAATCCCTTGTGAAAATGAGCGAGCACGGTAGCGCCCAAAGGTAAAATCATGGCCAGTACCAGGGCGTATTCCCAAAGGTCGTCAAACAGACTGGCGATGATCAGGCCAACCGCCGTCACCGTCATCGCACCGCAAAGCTTCTGCGCGCGTTTCAAACGGGCTTCCACTTCCTCCCGGCTGGCGCCCAGCGCCGGGTTTTCCAGCGCCGCTTTTCTTGCCAGCATGTCCAGGTCGGGATATCTGGCCGTAGCCCATGCTACGATCTCGTGATACCCGTTCAAACCGGAACTGATGCTGATGCTTCGCAGCGAAGGGTCCTCAGGCACCAGTTCCAGCGTGGTGCTGCTCCGGTGTGTGCTGGTGGTATAACCTTTTATGTCTGAGAAGGATAATGTCCTGTCCGTAAACAGCGATTTGTCGTGGATACTGTCTTCAGAAACGGTCAGCCGGATGCTGAAAATGTAGATCATGGCGATGACACAAGCCAGCATCACCGCCGCCATGAACAGTATTCCGGGTGTGCTGACCGGATCCCGCTGCAGGAATTCGCCAATGCCGTAGGCGGCCCCCGCTGTGGCCAGTGCACAGATAACGGTAACGGTAATTTGCAAGGCAAGGGACAGCTTATATGTTTTCATGATCTGCAGGATAACGGTACAATGATAAAAAAAACCATAGATTTATTGCAACATTCCGGCCCCTCACCTGTCTGTTTAATCCAGTGCATGCTCTGAACGGAAATACGCCCACCGACCACCAGCTGGTGGAACAGGTCCTGCGCGGGGATACCCGCGCCTTTGCCGTCATTATCCAACATACCGAAGGCCTGGTGGCGCAGATCATTTTCGGGATGGTGCGGCATGCGGAAGACCGGAAAGACCTCGTGCAGGACGTCTACCTGAAGGCTTTCAAATACCTGCCCGGGTTCCGCTTCCAGTCGAAGTTATCGACCTGGATGGCGCGGATAGCGTATAACACCTGCGTCAATTACCTCGACAAAAAACAGTTGCTGCCCCTGCCCGAAGGTTCCGAAGCGGAGCTGCCGGAAGATGAAACCGCCACCGCCGCCCTTTCCCGCAAGCAGCTGCACGATATCCTGCAAGCCGGCATCGCGCGGCTGCCCCCTTTGTATCAAACCCTGATCACGCTTTTTCACCAGCAGGAATGCAGTTATGAGGAGATCGGGCAGATCACCGGGCTGCCGGAAGGCACCGTAAAGAACTACTTATTCAGGGCACGGAAGGCCCTTCGTGACAATTTATTGCTTCAGTATAAAAAGGATGCGTTATGACCGCAACACACCTTACAGACGCCGCCATACAGGAATATGCGATGGGCCTGGCCCCGCAGCACGCGGCGCATATAGACGGCTGCCCCGCCTGCCGGGCGAAGGCGCAGATGTACCGGGAGATGGTAGCCGGCATCCAGGCACAGCCCGCGCCGGTATTTGATTTCGATGTGAGCGCCGCGGTACTGGCCCATTTGCCCGCTCCCCGGCGCACGGCCCTCCCCCGGCTGCTATACGTGGCTTTGACGGCGATACTGCTGGTTAGTGGGGCGGCGCTGTATATCTTCCGGGCGGATGTGGTGGCCGTGTTCAGCGGCGCGGCCTCGATGATGACATGGGTGATGGTGACGTCGCTGTTGACCATCCTCATTTTCCAGGGGCTCGACCTCCTGAAAACGTACCGGAAAAAAATGCGCGAAATGCTGCAACATTCATCACCCGCAACTGTCTAATTTAATACCAGATGAAAAAGATATCCATCATAACGGCCCTGCTCACCGCAGCAGTAACGGCACAGGCGCAGGACCTGACCACGCCCCTCAAACAGGGCAGCTCGCTGGAGCTGGGGTTCCGGATTTTCGCGATTACCGTATGCATGTACCTGATCGGCACGTTCATCATCACCATCGTGAAACTGGTGCTCGACTACCAGCTCAAAAGCAGGATGATCGACCGCGGTTTTTCCGAAGGCGACATTTCCCGTTTCTTCAAACCCGGCAACACGGCCATCCGGAACACCGCGCTGAAATGGTTTGCCGTGCTGGCGGGTGTGGGCTTCGGGCTTACCATCGTTACGCTGTCGCAGCCGGTGGGCCTGCATTCCCTGGCCATCATGGCGTTTTGCATATCGGCGGCATTCCTGGTGTATGCACAATTCATCAAACGATCAGACACATGAACACCTCGCTCCTTTTAGCGGCGGCCGGCTGGCTGGCCGTCAGCATCACCACCGGTTGCCGGCAGCAGCAGGCAAAGGCGGAAGACCATCCCCCGAGCCAATACCGGTTCACCCCGGTATCCGACATCCCTACCACCCCGGTGGCCGATCAGCAGCGCTCCGGCACCTGCTGGTGTTTTTCCACTTCCTCCTTTCTTGAAACGGAGATCATGCGTATCACCGGCGAGGCAACCGACCTGTCTGAAATGTATTTCGTGCGTTGCGCGTACCTCGACAAAACCGCCAACTACATCATGCGGCAGGGGGCGGCCCGTTTCTCCGAAGGCGGCCTCAACCACGACCCGGTGCTCAGCGCCGCCGTGGCCGGCATGATGCCGCAAAGCGCCTATACCGGCTTAACGGGAACCGATTCCGTCTATGACCACCGGCAGTTATTCCAGACCCTCGAAGAGCGGGTGAAAGCCTATGCAGAACGGAAAGCCGGCCCGGCCGCCCACTGGAAAACAGACATCCCGGCCATCCTCGACCAATACCTCGGCCCCGTGCCCGCTGAATTTACCTACAAAGGGAAAACGTATACCCCCCAAAGTTTTGCCGCGGCCACACAACTGAAATTATCCGATTACGTCACCATCACTTCCTTCACCCACGTTCCATTTTATCAACGTTTCATCCTGAACATCCCGGCCAATCACATGAACGAAAGTTTTTACAACCTGCCGCTGGAGGAATACATCGCCAATATCGACCATGCGCTGGCGAACGGGTATTCCCTCGCGCTCGATACGGACGCCAGCGAAAAAGGGTTTTCGATCAGGGAGGGCATTGCGGTGGTAGCCGCCGATACAGCAGATGAAAAGCGGATACTGACGGAACCGGCGCCAGAAAAAATCATCACGCAGCAATACCGGCAGGAAGAGTTCGAGAACTTCAACACTACCGACGATCACAACATGCACATCACCGGAAAGGTGCAGGATCAGACAGGCAAAGTGTATTATAAGGTAAAAAATTCCTGGGGCACGCGGAGTGGGAAGAATGGATATTTTTACGTCAGCATTCCTTACATGCAGCTGAAATCCATTTCGGTGCTGCTGCACAAAGATGGATTGACAGCCGCCACCAAAAGCCGTTTAAATCTCTGAACATGACCACCTATAGAATATTCTTCGTTTTCGGCCTGCTCTGCATTGTGAGTGCGCTGTTCATTTTCGCCCGCCAGCACCGCCGGGACGACCGGAACATCTCCGTCTCCGTCTCCGAATCGAAGGAGGCATATAAATTCAGGGCCGATTACCCCACAGCCAATCATGGCCGGGTTTGCGATTACCTGGAGAAACAGCTGGGCCGTTATACGAACATCAATTTCCACGATGTGGAAATCGACGGCCATGTGGTGCTCGACAACCAGGCTGATTTTTACCTGCTGCTGGAGCCCGGCAAGCTGCGCATGACGCTCAACAAAAAAGATAACAGTTACGCCACCTACGAAAAGTTCAGCCAGATGGGGCGTGAGCTGAAAGAGGTGGCGACGGGGCGCTGAAAACAGTTACCTGAAATACGGCAACACGCCTTCGGCGATCAGGGCATGCCCCGCTTTATTGGGATGGTTGCTTTGCGACATCAGCGTTTTGAGATCGCTCCCTTTCCCCGCCGCCGCTTTGAACAAACCATAACTGTCCGCCAGCCCGATGCGGTATTTTTCCGCCAGCGCCTTCAGCTGATCGGCGTGCTGTTGCAGCACGTTACCGGGTTGCAGGATGTTCACGCCCAGGTCCGGTGAGGGCGTCAGGAGGATCACTTTGATATTCTTTTGCAGGGCCTTTTGGATCATTTGTTCCATCGCCGCTTTCGAACGTTCCAGGCCGATGGCCCTGTCGTTGAGGGCGTAGTCGATGAACAGCACGTCCGGCCGGTGCGGCAGCACATCCTGCCCGAATCTTTCAGCGCCCTGCTCCGAATTTTCTCCACCAATGGAAGTAGTGATCGAATTGACCACGGCATAGGGGTATATCGTTTTCACCCCTTCCAGCACCCGGTAAGGGTAAGCTTCCAGCGTTCTGACATCGGGTGTTTTAAAATAACCGCTCGGTACGGAGTGGCCGTGGAATACCAGGTTGATGGTGCGGTTCTTCGGCCACTGTTTCAGCAACTCCGCTTTTACGTCCGCCAGGTATACGGCGGGGCCGGCCACCTGCGCGCGGGCGGGCAGGCACCAGAGCAGTGCAAAGAGCAATAATCTGTTCATCCTTCTAATTTAAGCCATGCTGTGATAAAACTCAATCTTCGGTTTCTACATCGAAATGCGGGAGGTGGTTCTCATTCAACAGCAGGTGGTGATAAAACGCCATCTCCCCTGTTTTCGATATCGAAAAGCGGGATATATCTCCCTTTCAGCAGCCATGCTGCAATAAAACTCGATTTTCCTGTTTTCACTATCGGAAAGCGGAAGCATATCTCCCCTTCATTTGCCAAGCTGTGATAAAACTCAATCCCCTGTTCTGACCACGCGAAAGCGCTGCAAAACGATGTCGTAGGTGGCTTTGAACGTACCCCTGGGCGACAGCGAGAATCCCCAGTTGGCCCCGCCGGTGCTCGCGCCTACCGGGCCTACTCTGGTGATGAGGCTGCCGTAATCGTCTTTCATATTCGCCCTGGCCGCCGTCATCCTGAACCAGCCTTTGCCCCATACATCGCTGTTGGCGGACTGCGGCGCGTTCAGGCTCATGTTATCGGAGTTGCCGGTGGTTTTGAACGTGCCGGTGTAGAGATACGGGTGATCGCTTTCCTTTTGCAGTTTGGGGGAAGTAGCCGCTTCCGTCCAGCCGCCGGCGGAGCCTGTTACCGCCGGGCCTGTTACGGCCAGGTAAGGCCAGGGATTAGCGGCCGTCCAGCCCGGATATTTCACCGCGTCGGCCGGCGCGGGCGGCGCAAAGGCCACGGCGCGGATGGTGCGGGCCGTCATGTCGACCGTTACCTTGTAATACCCTTTCTGGCTGACGGGCAGTTTGAATCCCGCCGCAGCCAGGCTGGTGGTTATTTTCCCCGGCTCGGCCGCACTCATGGCGGCCACGTTGGGGCCGGCGAACGTATAATTCAGCTTGCTCTGGTTGGTGATAAAAGGCACGTCGGTGCCCAGGAACGCCACGAAGCGGATGTTGTCCGTAGCCGCGTTGCGGTAATACACATCGGCCACGAAGGTGTTGGCGCCCTGTTTGGTCATCGATACCAGGGTGCCGATGCCACGCGCCGCACCCATATGATCGAACCCCTGGTTCAGCGCTTCCGCCTCGGTTTCCGCATCGGAGAGGTACAGTTTATCGATGTAACCCACGGTAATGATGCCGCCTTTCACGGATTTGTTGCCGCTGGCGTCGGTGGATTTCACCACGTACTGGTACTCTCCCACTTTGCCGGCCGGCAATGCGAACGAGCGGGCGTATTGAAAACTCTTTTCTTCCGCTTCTCCGGCGGGCTTGCGGATATCTTCCACCAGCACCGGTTCCCCCGCAGCAGTTTCGCCCCATACCTTCACTTCCACTGATACGATTTTGGTATCGGTAATGGCTGCTTCCACCTCGATGTTGACCGGATCATTGGTGAAGCCGAGGTATTTGGTGACGGTGGGTTTCGTAACGGTAATGGCGGGTGGCAACAGGTCCGGGCTGTACCCCGGTATCTGGTTCTGGGCGGAGAGGTCTTCCACCTCCACATTCGTTTTGGTGATGCCGCCGTTGCTGTTGGTGATGGTCAGTTCCACCTGGTGTTTCGTGGGGTTCACGTCTTTGCTGACCAGGAAGGTTTCGCTGATGTCATAGGTCGTCTGGTTACCGGCGGCGAGCACGGAATCGATCTGCCACTCGCCGTTTTTGATGCGCACTTTGCTGATGCCCTTTTCGTCCGCCAGCTTCGCCTTCAGCACCAGTTTATATTCCGGGCCAATCCACAGGAACTGTGCGGTGGCTTCTTTCAGCTCGGGCACGTCCGTCAGGCCGGTATCGGGGAACACACGGGGTTTGCTGCATGCCGCGATCATCACCACCGCCGCCAGCATCGATATTTTTAAAATTGTCGTCTTCATAAAACCATTTTGAATGAAGCAATGCTGTAATATTTTACCATCCGCTATTCTGCGTGATCTTGCCTTCGCTTTTCAACACTTCCACCTCGGGAATCGGGTATAGATACATGCGCTCGGTAAAAACGCGGTCTTCCGCCCTGATCACCTGGTAACTGAAAGAGTTGTCCGCGTTGCGGGTGATCTTCATCGCCATCACCGGCATGTTTTCCGTTTGCATGGCTATTTTCCAGCGGCGCACGTCGAAGAAGCGATGTTCCTCGAAGGCGAGCTCCACCCGGCGTTCGTTGCGGATGCGCTGGCGCATTTCGTCTTTCGACAGGCCGGGCGGCAACGGCGGCATCTGGATGCCGGTGCGGGCGCGCACCATGTCTACCGCCTTTTTGGCCGTGAGCGTAAAGCCGCCCGTCGCTTCGGGGCCGTAGGCTTCGTTCATGGCCTCGGCGTAATTGAGCAGCACTTCGGCATACCGGAACAGGATCCAGGTGTGCATGCTGGTCTGGTTCTGCGCCAGGTTCAGCCCTTCGTCGATGAACTTGCGGAGATAATACCCGGTGGTGGTGGCTTTGGGTTTGCCCAGGCCATCCAAGCCGCCCGTCCATATTTCCAGCGGCCGGTTTTTGAAGGTAACGGCATTGGTGAGTATCGACAGGCCCAGCCTGGGATCGCGGCCTGCGTATGGATTGGCGGGATTGTAGCCCGAGCCGGGCTCGCCGATGGCCATGCCGGTGGCTTTCATTTCATAGGCGTCTACGAGGTTCTGGGAAGGGCTGGTGCTGCCTCTCCCACCCTGGTCGTACCCGACGGGATAATTGTAAATCTCGAAATCGTTCCTCGACCAGCCGTGCTGCGCGAAGATCACTTCCGCATTGCCGTCTGCGCCGTTGCCGAGCCTGAACAGATCTTTATAGCTGGTATGCAGCGAATAGCGGTTGAGCGCAATCACGTCATGCGCCGCCTGCGCGGCCCTGCGCCATTTGGCCACGTCGTTGGAAGGGTTGTGCAGCGGGCTGGCGGCATAGAGCAGCAGGCGGGCCTTCAAAGCCAGCGCCGCGCCACGGTTCACGCGGCCGCGCCATTTCTCGGCTTCGTAATTCACCCAGGTTTCTTTCAGCAGCGGCAGCACGGCGTCGCACTCACCCGCGATATACTCCACGCTCTCATCGAAACTCTTACGCGTCATGGCTTTCAGTTCACCGAGGTCGGCGGTGGCTTTTTCCATCACCGGCACGCCGCCGTAGCGCTTCACCAGTTCGAAGTGATAAAACGCGCGGAGGAACCGCACTTCGGCCCGCAGCCATTCGATGTCGCGCACGTTGTACTCGTACTTGCTTTTGTTGGCAGGGTCGAGCGTATCGCGGAAAATGATGTTTTTGTAATCGGTGGAGTTCTGCAGGAACAGGTTCGCCCTGCGGATGCCCTGGTAGAAATAGGCCCAGCAGTCTTCCGGGTTGGAAGCAGCGTTCCAGGTGCCCATGTTGTACCGGTGGATGGAGGAGTTCACGTCTGCATGATCGGCCTCATCGCTGGCGGAGGCGAGCATGGCATTGTCGATGCGGTGGAAACCGAAACGGTTGAACAGAAACGTGTACACCCCGTAGCCGGCCTTGCTCATGCGCTCGTAGTTGACGAACACCTCGTCTTCGCTGTAATTGACGGGAATCTCCCGGTCGAGGTACCCCTTCTTACAGGCGGCCGCGGAAAGCAGCAGCGCACATCCTAGTATGAATTGAGACAGTTTCATTGTTGATCGTTTATGTGTACGCGGCTAGAAGTTTACACTCAGCCCGGTGGAATATGTTTTGATGACAGGATAGCCGATGCTCAGCGTTTCGGGATCCACTTTCACGTCGAGGTCGTCCCAGCTCAGCAGGTTCAGCCCGCTGACGTACAGCCGCAATCCCTTCATGCGCGCTTTCCCGAGCATTTTGTCCGGGAAGGTGTAGCCCAGCTCCACGTTCCGCAGCCGCAGGAACGATCCGGAACGGAACCAGAAATCGGACGTGCGGTAGTTGTTGGGATTGGGCTGCGTGGTGAGCCGGGGAAAGGTGGCCGAGGCATGCGTTTCAGGCGTCCAGCGGCCTTCGGCGGCCCAGGTGGAAATATTGGCGTTGTTCACGAAAGGCTGGAACATGTACCCTTCGAGGTACACGGTCCTGTTGGCCATACCCTGGAAAAACAGCTCGAGGTTAACCCCCCTGTACGAAGCGCCGGCGTTGAACGAAAAGTTGATCTCGGGGTAACTGTGCCGGCCGATGGCCACTTCGTCGTTGACGTCGATGATGCCGTCGTTGTTCTGGTCTTTATACTTCAGGTCGCCGGGGCGCACGTTGGAAAAGGTCTGCACCGGGCTGGAAGCGATGTCGCTTTCGTTCCGGAAGAAGCCGATGGCCTCTAGCCCGAAGTACTGCCCTACCGGCCGGTTTTTCCGGGAACTGTAGGCTTCCTTGCGGGGCACGTCGTAGTTCTCGAGGATCCTGTTGCGGGCGAACGCAAACTGCGCGCCGGCAAACCAGTTCACGCTCCCGGTTTTGTCTTTGTACGTGGCCGAAACCTCGGTACCGTAACTCAGCACCTTGCCGCGGTTCTCGAACGCCACGGAGGGAATGCCGGCCAATGCGGGCATTACGTTGCCCATGTTCACGAGGATGTCGTAACGGTTTTCGCGGTACACGTCCAGGCTCACGCTGAGTCTGTTACGGAGGAAAGCCGCATCCGCGCCCACGTTGTAGATCATGCCTTTTTCCCAGGTGATGTTCGGGTTGGCCATGGCCAGCTGCACCAGGGCTTCGCTGAATGAATTGCCGGTGCCGAAGTAATAACCCTGGCTCGACTGCGTGCCCCAGTACTGGTTGTATCCGAAGCGGGCGGCGCCCCTGTCGTTTCCTGTCAGTCCCGCCGAGGCCCGCAGCTTCAGATAATTGACAGCCCGGCTGTTGGCCAGGAAGTTTTCTTTATGCAGCAACCATCCGGCCGACAAAGCGGGGAAAAAACCATACCGCCTGCCGGGCGCATAGTTTTCCGTGCCGCTGTAAGAGAAGGCCAGTTCCGCAAAATATTTTTCGTTGTAATCGTACATCAGCCGGCCCATCAGGTTCTCCATGGCGAAGGGCGACTGGTTGCCCACCACCGTGTATCTGTCGCGCTGGAACATCACCATGGCGCCGAGGCCATGGGCGTTGAAACGGCGTTTGTAATTGAAGCCGCCGTTGAAGATGATGCGGTTGTTTTCGTAGTTGTTCCCGCTGGACACGGTGAGGTCCGTATCGAGGCCTCGCTGCACGAACACCACTTCCGGCTGGCCGTTGGCGCCGGTGCGGCGTACGGGCTCGTAATAGGCGTAATTCCTTGTTTTATCGTAGCGGCTGTTGAATTCATTGTCGAAGAGCAGTGCGCCGAATATTTCGAGGCCGCTGGTGAGGAAGTCGAGGCGCTGGGTGCCGCGCACGAACGACTGGATATTGCGGTCGTGGCGGCTCTGGTAACCTTTCTCCAGCAGGTACCCTACCGGGTTGTACGGGAAGTTGGCCGTGCCGGTGATCTTGCCGTCCGGCGTGCGCACCGGGTACAGGTTCGGCGCGTAGGTGGCCATGTACCGCCAGTGGTCTTCCGTGCCGATGGGCGGGAACTTGCGATCCTGCATGTTACCGCCCAGCCCTACCTGTACGGTCAGGCTTCGGGTGACGTTGATGTCTACATTCGCGCGGAAGTTGATGCGCCGGAAACTGATGTTGGCGTTGTGCTCCCCGTCCGTATGTGCGTACAGGCCCTGGTTGTTCATAAAACCCAGCATCAGGAAATACTTCGCCGTTTCGCCGCCGCCGTCGAAGGTGAGGGAATAATCCTGCATGGGAGAATTTTTCCGCAGCACTTCATCATACCAGTTCACATCCGGGTATAAATACGGGTCCGCGCCGGTGCGGTACCCTTCCAGGTCCTGGCCGGTGTACAGGGGCTGCTGCCCGTCGTTGCGCAGCGCTTCGTTGTACAGCCGGGCGTAGTCGTACGAGCGGGCGAACTTCGGCAACAACGTCGGCGCCTGCACGCCATACCGCGCGTTGAAAGAAATATTGATCCTGTCGCTGGCGCGGCCGCGTTTAGTGGTCACCATCAGGGCGCCGTTCGCTCCTTTCGCCCCGAACAATGCCAGCGCCGCCGCGTCTTTCAGCACGGTCACGCTTTCGATCTCA
This sequence comes from Chitinophaga lutea, assembly GCF_003813775.1. Classification (NCBI taxonomy): domain Bacteria; kingdom Pseudomonadati; phylum Bacteroidota; class Chitinophagia; order Chitinophagales; family Chitinophagaceae; genus Chitinophaga; species Chitinophaga lutea. The sequence continues at coordinate 1,492,161 of NZ_RPDH01000002.1, forward strand.
TCCGGGGAGATATAACTGAGGCTGTTGATCTGGATACCGTCTACCAGCACCAGGAAGCCGTTGTTGAGGGTGGTATGGCGGCCACGGATAAAAATATCCGGGTCGTCGAAGCCCGGCGCCCCGCCGTTGTTCATGATGGCCACGCCGGGCAGCCGGCCGATGAGGGCGTTGGATAAACTGGCGGTATTGGTTTTGCGCAGTTCCGCCCCGCCGACGCTGGCCACCGACGACGCCACCTGGTTGTACGGCTGCGAACCGTAAGCCACCCGCACCGTGGAGTCGCTCTGCGCCGCCGCCGGCCGTGGCGCCGCGCATAACAGCAGGAAAAGCGCGCCGGCGGGTTGAAGATGTTTATATGAAAAAAGTTTCATGATTGTGGTTGTTGAAGAAAACAATAATGCTTTTGTTTGTTTACCAGCCCGGGTTCTGTACGATGTAGCCCAGCTCCACCTCACTTACGCGGAATGGATACAGGTACATCTTGTCGCTCCAGGCGCGGTCTTCAAATTTTTCCAGTTTGTAAGTGGGCGCCGCGCCGCCATACAGTTTGAGGCTGTACATGCCGCCTTTCATCACACCTTCCTGGCCGGCGATCTTCCAGCGGCGCACGTCGAAATAACGGTGCTGTTCGAACGCCAGTTCCACCGCCCTTTCGCGGCGTATCTTCTCCCGCATCTCCGCCTGGCTGGTGTAAGCCACCGGCGGCATGTTCACGCGGGCGCGGATCTCGTTCACCGCCGCCGTGATCTCGGAAGAGGGACCGTTGCTCTCGTTCAGCGCTTCGGCATAGTTGAGGTAAAACTCCGCCAGCCGGAAGGTGATCCAGCGCGGGGCCGGGCTGGAGCCGTTGGACACGCCTTTTACGAACTTGCGCAGGAAACCCACGCCGTTGTAGAGGTTCAGCTGGCGGGCCGACTGCTCGTAGAAATGATACCGGGTGCCCGTGCCGCGCGCCCACTCCGTGCCCGACTGGAACACGGAAGCCTGGAAACGCGGTTCCAGCTCGCCCAGTTTCTGTACGTATTGCGCATAAGGGTATGCCGTGCCCGGTGTTTCGTTCCAGGTCTGTTCGGTACCGTCCGCCTTCTGGTAAAACTTCGCGAAGTTGAAGGTGACGCCGATGTTCACCGGGTCGGTGCCCGTGTACACCACGGTGCCCGGCGTCATGAAACGCACGAAATAGTTGGTGCTGTTGAGGCCCATCAGGCCCGCGTCGAGGATGATCTCGCTCACGTTCGGGTTGATGAAAATTTCTTCGTAGCGGTCTACCGCGTTGTTTTTGCCCATGTACAGCGCGCAGCCGCTGCTTTCGGTGCGGGCCCAGTCGAGCACCGCCTTGCTGGCGTCCGCCGCGCGTTTCCAGCGCTCTACCTTATACCCGTCCGCATACCCCACCATGGCCCTGAGCGCGGGGTTGCCCACGGGCACATAGGTATCGTTCGAGTTAAAGAGCGGGCTGGCGGCGTAGAGGAGCGTTCTGGCCTTCAGCGCCAGGGCGGCGCCTTTGGTGATGCGGCCGCGGAAGCGGCTGTCGTAATTATTGGGCAGGTCCTTCGCCGCATCGTCGCAGCTCTTCACGATGAACTCCACCGTTTCTTCAAAGGTGCTGCGGGGGATGGTCACGTTGGGAATGTCTGCCGCGCCGGACACGCTCAGCACTTTGTCCGCGATGGCCACGCCGCCCAGGCGCTGCATCAGGTCGAAGTGCATGAGGGCGCGGAGGAAAACGGCTTCCGCTTTCATGGCCGCTTTTTCCGTGTCGGTGAAAGGCGAGCGGTCGATGTTTTCGATAAAAATGTTCGCGTTGCGGATGCCTTTGTAACAGAATTCGCTGCGGAACTCGAACCAGTAAATGTCCGTAGGCCCCCAGTTGCCTTTGTTGAAGGCTTCGGCGCCGGTGTAGTTGGCATAGGCGTCCGCCTCGTCGCAGGCCGCCGCCAGGATCGTGTAGGTGGCGCCGTAGTGATAGTAGCCGTTGAAGCCCGCGTCCCAGAAGTACGGGAATTCAAAAATCGAACAGGTGCTGTACACGTTCCATAGAAACTGCTCGGCCTTGTCTTTCGACTCGAATACCTCCTTGATGGTCACCTCGCTGCTCACCGGCTTTTCGAGGTATTTCCGGCAGGCGCCGAACAGCATGATCAGCACCAGCAGGCTGCCCGTAAGTAATACATTCCTTCGCATATCAGATAAGTTCAGCATCATTAAAATTGAAAGTTTACACCGCCGTTGTAGACCCGCATGGACGGGTATACCCTGCCCCAGAGCTCGCGCGCGTCGGGGTCTTTGGCATATTTCATCGACGTCCAGGTAATGAGGTTGTTGCCGCTCAGGTACACCCGCATCGATTGCAGGCCAATCCTGCGCAGGGCGCCGGAGCTGAAGCGGTAGCCGATCTCCGCGTTCTTGAGGCGGATGTACGACGCGTCCTGCACCCAGAAGCTGGAAGGCTGGTAGTTGTGCTGGCGGTCGGGCGACAGCTCCACGCGCGGGAAGGTGATCTTTTCACCGGCGGCATAACGCTCCGGCGTCCAGCGCTCGAGGTGCCATTGCTGGGCGGAGCCCCAGCTGGCGGTGAAAGGATAGGCGGCGGAAGAAGAGAAACTCACCGATACATTCTCCGTTCCCTGGAACAGCACGGAAAAGTCGAACCCTTTGCACGAAGCCCCGGCGGAGATGCTGTAGGCGATTTCAGGCCAGTCGGAGAAACCTACCGGCCCCATGTCGTTGGAGTTGATACGGCCATCACCGTTGAGGTCTTTGTATTTCATATCACCCGGTTTCAGGCCGGTTCCCTCCCATTCCGATTTCGGGCGTTTGGGATCGTCGATCTCGGCCTGTGTATTGTAAAACCCTTCGAAGGTCAGGCCGAAGTACTGGCCCATGCGGCGGCCCGTGCGCTGCATCCATTCGTGCGCCTTGGTGGGCTCGTCCTGGAAAATGATTTTGTTGCGGGCGAAGGAATACGAGCCTTTCGCCCAGTAGGTCAGGGCGCCGGCGCGGTCGTTCCAGCCCAGCTCCACTTCATAGCCGCGGTTTTCCACCTTGCCGATGTTGGCCGGCGGCAGGGGCACCGCCACCAGCTCCGGCACCGTGCTCAGTACCCAGAGGATGTTGTCGCGCTTTTCCTGGAAATAGTCGCCGGTAAAAGAAAGCCGGTCGCGCAGCAGTTTGATCTCCGCGCCGATGTTCATCTTCCGCGCCCGTTCCCAGGTTACATCGGGGTTACCCAGTTTGCCTTCGCGGTACATGTTGAAGCGCGACATATTCGTGCCCGCCTCGCCGAACACCACGGCCTGGTATCCGCCGTTGTTGAGCGCGTAGGGCCCGTTGAGGTAGAGATAACGGTCGCCGCCGATCTTATCGTTGCCCACTTCGCCGTAAGAGCCGCGTATCTTCAGGAAAGTCAATACATCATTTTTGGGCAGGAACGCTTCTTCCGTCACCACCCAGCCCAGCGACACCGCCGGGAAAAAGCCGAAGCGGCTGTTTTCCGGGAAGTTCTCCGAACCGTTGTAGCCCATGTTGAACTCGGCGAGGTAGCGGTTTTTGTAATCGTACGTCACGCGCGACACCAGGCCCAGGTACGTCGTCGGCAAGCCGAACTGCATCGACGGGTAATGCCCCCGCTGGAAGTTGCCCAGCACGAGGCCCGTTACCGTATGCCTGCCGAAGGTGCGTTTGTAATCGATCGCCGCTTCGGTGTAGAGCTTGCGCCATTTGTTGGACTCCGCCACACCTTCGCTGAGGTTGTAATACGGCCCGCCGTCGGTGCTGCGGTACATGGTGTATTTGGCGGGATCCACCGGGTCGCGGGTGATGGTGTAAGCCGGGAAGTACTTGCGGCGTACGGCGTTCTTGAGGTAGTAGCTGTCGTACGAGCCCATCGCCCTGACGGACAGCCCCGGTGTGATGCGGTGCAGGTCGTAGCTGATGGCGAGATTGGTGTTGAGCGTGCTGGAATAGTCTTCCGTGATGAACGCGCCGCCCGTGCTGGTGGGGCCGGCCTGTCCCCATGGGTTGAAGTTCGGCACGCCGGCCGGCAGGCCGTTGATCTTTTCGATGTATTTGCCGTCCACAAATCCCGGGCTGGTCATGGGCGGCTGGGTGGCCGCCTTGTCGAACGCACCCCAGGCGCCGCCGTTGGGAATGGTGTTATTGGTGATCTGGTTGCCCAGTTTCACCGCGATGTTCAGTTCCTTCACCGGATTAAAATCGAAGTTCATCCGGATGTTGTATTTGTCGTACGTGTGTTTGTAGGGAAAGCCGAAATCCTGTTCCGGCTGGTGGTAACCACCGCTCTGGTTAAAATACCCCAGCGAGGTGAAGTAGCGCAGCTTCTCCGTGCCGCCGGATATATTGGCGTTGTAGGATTGCTGGAAAGAGAACGGTTTCACCAGTTCCCTGATCCAGTTTTTGCTGGGATGGAAGACCGGGTCTTCGCCTGTTCTGTAAAGCCGGATATCTTCGTCCGTAAAGCTGGGCGCGAGGCCCATGTTGCGCTGCGCTTCGTTGCGGAGCAGCGCGTAATCGTACGAGGTGAGCAGTTCCGGCAGCACCGTGGGCTGAATGGCCGCCAGGTTACTGGTGACGTTGATCTGCGGTTTCCCCACTTTACCCTGGCGGGTGGTAATGAGGATCACGCCGTTGGCGCCGCGCACGCCGAATACCGCGGTAGCGGAGGCATCTTTGAGGATGTTGATGGTTTCGATTTCGTTGGGGTCGAGGTTGTTGTAGGTTTCGCGTTCCACTCCGTCGATCATGATGAGGGGCCCCCTGCCGCTGGCGTTGAGGGTGGCCATGCCGCGGATGAGAATGGTCGCTTTGTCGCTCCCGAACTCCCCTGAGTTCTGCACCGCCGTGATGCCCGAAGCGAGGCCCACCAGCGCGTTGCTGATGCCCGCCACCGGGGCTTTAACGAGGTCTTTTCCTGTTACCGATGCAATGGCGCCCGTGGTGGTCACCTTCTTCTGTACCCCGTAGCCTACCACCACTACTTCCCCCAGCTGGCTGTCCGTAGCTGAAAGGGTTTCGTTGATGACGGCCCTGCCGCCGACGGGCACTTCCCTGACCCGGTAGCCCACGAAAGTAAAAATCAGGATATCCGTTCCGGCCGCGTTCAGTGAAAATTCACCGTTCGCGTTGGTGACGGTGCCGGTGCTGGTATTTTTGATTTTCACACTCACGCCCGGTAAAGGCTGGTTTCCGTCGGTGACCCTGCCTTTGACGGCGATCGTCTGGGACATTGCATGTTCGAAAAACAGGAGGGAGAATACCCATGTAAAAATGAGTATAATGTTTTTCATATACTTCTACGTTTAGCGTTTGGAATTATTTTGATTGATATTGGTGTGCGCTGAAAAGCCGCAGGGATCTAATGTATCATAACGTTGTTTTTTTGATGCGGAATAATGATATCAAATGAAACTCCGGCAGAAGCCGCATCGCCCGTTGGAAACAGGCCGCGCGATCATCCGTTGTTACAGGCGTCGGGAGGCTATTAAGTCATACATTACCGTGGAAAAAAAGTCAGCGAAATCAGTACTCAAAAGTCAGAAAAACCGGAGTGTCCGTTTCGTTCCAATCAACAGTTCAAACCTACTTTCATACGCGAGAATATCAAATAGCGGATTCCACGAAAAAGATGGATTATCTTACGCCGGGCGAATATGCCCCGATCGTTTAGCAAAATTTTAGCAAGGGCCTTATTGATTCATAATTAATCCATTATGATTAGGCGGGAATTGACACATGATGTTGTGATGGATGGTAAACCGTCGGCAAACGCACGCCCCGCCGCGATGTTAATTCTTTGCGCCGCTGCGGTGAAAAACGAACAAATAAGTATGCCTCCTTGTTGGTTTTAGGCGATTATCACAGTGAACATTCATCACATTAAAAAATCCATCACATGGCTGAAAAAGACCTGAGCATTATTCTCGTCCACGGGGCGTGGGGAGACGGTTCCCATTGGCGGCATGTCATTCCGCTGCTGCACAAAGCGGGCTACAAGGTGCGGGCGGCGCAGAACCCGCTGACGTCATTGGAAGACGACATCAACAAAACGAAAGACCTGATCGACAACCAGGACGGCAAGGTGTTGCTGGTGGGGCATTCCTACGGCGGCGCCGTGATCACCGGGGCGGGGCTGCATGAGAAGGTGGCCGGCCTGGTGTATATTGCCGCATTTGCGCCCGACAAAGGCGACAGCCTGGGCGGCATCTTTTCGCGCCGCGAACAGCCACCCGGCGGCGCCAGCATCTATCCCGATGAAAAGGGCGTTTTATGGATCCGGTACGACGAGTTTCACACCAACTTCTGCGCGGATGTGCCGGAAGAAGATGCGCTGGTGATGTCGCTCTCACAGAAAGCCATTAACGGCCGGTGTTTCGGGGATGCCACCGGCGAGCCTGCCTGGAAAACCAAACCCAGCTGGTACCAGGTGTCTGACCAGGACCGCATGATACCGCCCGTCACCCAGCAGGAAATGGCCGATCATATCGGCGCCAAAAAGATCATCCATCTCGATGCCAGCCATGCATCGCTGGCATCGCAGGCAAAAGCGGTGGCCGGGCTCATACTGGAAGCCGCAAAAGCGGTATAGCCCATATCGTAAAACGGGCCGGCTGTCTATGACAACCGGCCCGTTGATATCCGTTCCTCTTCCTTACTTAATCCAATACCCCGAATTTACCGAGGTTGTAATCCATGATCGCCTGTTCTATTTCTTCTTTGGTGTTCATCACGAACGGCCCGTAACTCACGATCGGTTCGTTGATGGGCTCGCCGCTGAGCACCAGCACCACGGCATTTTTGTCTGCCGTCAGTTCAAGCTCCTCTCCTTCGTTCCCGAACAATACGAAGCTGTGTTCCGCTACAGGTGTGCCGTTGATGGTGATGTTCCCGTTGATGACCAGCAGGGCGGTGTTATGCGTAGCCGGGATGCTGGTTTTGAATGCGCCGCCTGCGTTGAGGCGCACGTCGAAGAGGTTCACCGGGGTGTAGGTGCTGGCCGCGCCGGATACGCCGTTGGCATTGCCGGCGATGACGTTCACCACGCCGCCGTCGTTGTCCAGCACGAGTTTACCCATTTTATCGGCCGTGAGCGCCTGGTAATGCGGGTCCACGGATTTATCTTTTTTCGGGAGGTTCACCCAGAGCTGCACCATTTCGAAGGGGCCGCCTTTCCTGGAGAACGATTCCTCGTGAAATTCCTTGTGCAGGATGCCGTTGCCGGCCGTCATCCACTGTACGTCGCCGGGGTTGATGACACCGCTGCTGCCGCTGCTGTCGTAATGCGCCACGCTGCCTTTGTAGGCGATGGTCACCGTTTCGAAACCTTTGTGGGGATGCACGTCTACGCCGCGGATATGATCGGACGGGCCGAAGTCGTATTCCGCGTTAAAATCGAGCATTAAAAAAGGGCTGATGCGTTTCTGCAGAATACCTGCGCCGGGGATGAAGTTGAACACCCGGAAACCGTCGCCCACCATACCGGGCCTTGCAGGTTTTGCCGCTATTTTCTCGATGATCTTTTTCATGGTTTACTCCTTTATTTCTTTACACAAAGGTATTGATGGCGCCGTTGCCCCATCTTGATGTATGATAAGACCGGTGTTTCGGGACGGCGGATGATGCGACTGTCCCGATGGATGTTTCGTGAGTATTGCGGGTTAACAGGAACAGGCGCCTACTTCCCGAAGTTCTTCCTCGCCAGCTCTTTTCTCACGCGGCTGAGGGTTTCGGGGGTGATGCCCAGGTACGAGGCCACCATCAGCTGGGGCACACGCAACATCACATTGGGGTACATATGAATAAAGGAAAGATAGCGCTCTTCCGCGGTGGCGGCCAGCAGCGAGGCGATGCGCTGCTGCATGTGGCGGGCGGTGTTGTGAAGGAGGTAAATGTTGTACCGGGCGTAAGCGGGGCAAATTTCCTGTGCCCTGTCCATAAAATTTCGGTTCACCACCACTACTTCCGCGTCTTCCACCACATCCACATAAAAAGTAGCCGGTTCCCCAAAATACATCGCGCCCCGGTCGCCAATCCACCAGTTTTCCGGCGCGAACTGGATGATGTGCTCCTTCCCTTTTTCGTCGGTGGCATAGGCCCTTAGGAGGCCCTTGCTGACAAAATAACCGTTATCCGAGGTATCGCCCGGCTTTACGAGGATGCGGCCTTTGGGGTACGAGCGCGGCGTCACTTCGCGGCTGAGCTGTTCGAACTGCTCGTCTGTAATGGGCGTATGGTCTTGCAGGTATTTCTTGAAAACGGTCAGCATGCCGCTAAATTAATGGATTTTGAGGGCCGGATGAAGGGTGCCCGGCTTCTCCTGTAAATCCGTGTCTTGCAACCAGGGTGCCACTACCGGCGACCGGGTAGCGCCGCAGCCACCGGCACAGCATATGCCTCCGGTACCCATTCCCATTTGCTGCCTTCCGGCTTCACATACCCGATGCCGGGCCAGGGGAAGTGATAGGCAAATACCTTCGTCTGTTCTTTGGCGAACCTTACCAGCAGTTTTTTGCGGGTGGCGGCTGCCTGCGCAATATCCACATCGCCGTTGAAGCCCCATTCCGGGTGCGGAATGGAGAGCACGTCTGAATGTACGAGGTCGGCCACGTGCACTATTTTTTCATTCCCTGAATAGATATGCGTGAGCGCATGGCCCGGTGTGTGCCCGGGCGCGATTTCCATGCGGATGCAGCCGAACAGTTCCGCGCCATCGTCGAAGAGCTGCACGCGGTCGCCGAGCGCTTTGAGGGTCTGCTGCGTGCCGGTGGTAAAAACAGCCAGCAGTTGTTTGTCCTGGAACTTCGATTTTGAAAAGTCCTGCTGCGGGGCCATCCAGAACGCGTTTTCGGGTTTGGAGAGATATACTTTCGCGTTGGGGAACACCGGCTGGCCCGTTTTGGTCACCAGTCCGCCCACATGGTCCGGGTGGGCATGGGAGATGATCACCGCGGTGACGCCTTCCGGCGTAAAGCCTGCATCCGCCATGGATGGCAGCATCCAGCCGGAGTCTTTCCCGAAAGCGCCGCCCGTGCCCGTATCGATCAATATCACCTCGTTGCCCTTTTTGATGAGCAGGATGTTCATGCTTAAATCCATTTCGCTGGTGGGGCGGAAATGTTCGTGCAACAATGCCTTTTCCGCCGCTTCGCTGCCGTTGGGGAAATTCGGCTGTACAGGGCTCAGGCGGATGAACCCGTCCGTGATCACCGTCAGTTCCAGTTCACCTACCGTGAAGCGATGAAAGGGCCGTTTGAATGCCCGCAGCGCGGGTATCATGTCCGCCCATACTTTCCTGAAGGGAATGGCAGCCGCCATCCCGGTTAACATCAACTGTTTGATCAGCGCTCTTCTTTCCATCTTGCAATAATTTGCTGCAAATCTACCGGCACACTATCTTTGAAACAAGTAGGCACTTAAAAGTAGGCTACGCACCAAAAGGATACTAATACTGACAATCAAGTGTGATGAAAGAAAAAAATGTTGAAAAACAGTCGCCCATGTGCTCGGTGGATTTTGCGTTCCGGCGGATCGGCGGCAAATACAAAGGCAGGATCCTGTGGTACCTCCACCTGAACCGCGTTTTGCGGTACGGTGAGCTGCGTCGCCATATTACCGACATCACCCCTAAAATGCTGTCGCAAACGCTGCGGGAATTGGAGGAAGACCACCTGATCCACCGGGAGGTATATCATGAGGTGCCGCCCCGGGTGGAATACTCCCTCACGGACGTGGGCGCCGAGCTGGTGCCGTTCATCAATCACCTGCGGATGTGGGGTGAGCAAAGGATGCGGAAGGAGAATATACCGATGTTCCAGCAGGGGGAGCCTTGTGCGTAGCGAAGCGTTTCCTGGCCAGGGATAACTGGAAGCTCCCGTTACACAGAAAAATTCCAGCGCAACATACCGCGCCCGTCCATGGATAAACCCGGCTGCCGCCAACCGGTAAGCCCTCATAAACGCCGTTGCTCCATCTTCCCGGTACGGCGAAACTTTTTTCCCTATCTTGGCCCCGACACTCTTTATTTGTATGAAAGGCGGTTGTACGGGAATCCCCAACCCTGCCTGACAATTCATTCACACATGAAACCAAAATTATTCCTGTTGCTGCTATTTACAGCGGCTACCACCTGGGCCCATGCCCAATCTTCCAGCGAGATCGCCGGCATCGAAAAAGACCTGACGGTTTTCGACAGCCCGATGGCGACGGCCCTCAAAAAGAAAACGAAGAAAAAAGACATTGAAGCCATGCAGCACCCGCAGCTGCGCGAGGCCGCACTGGCCATGCTGAACGGACAGTATGCCCCGCAGTACCGCCTGGCCGATTATGCCGCCATCCTCACTCCCACCACCCTGGGCCGGGAACTGATGATCGGCGACGGGTACAGCCGGTACGAAAATATGACCGGCGTGTATTTACCGGCAGGCCGCCACGTGGTGCTGGTGAGCAATATCGCCGAAGGGAAATCCGTGGGTCTGGTGGTGCCGAACTGGAACCGCCGCGCGCCGGAAGGCATCGAGCCCACGAAGGATCCCGCCGGCTGGGGCATCGTGAAACAAAAATTCACACTGCAGAACGGCGTGAACATCATTGACGTGAAAGGCTTCGACGGGCTGGCCTATGTCGATTATTATTCCGACACTCCGGACAATGAAAAACCCGTCAGGGTGCATTTCGTCAACGCAGCGGTGAACGGCTATTTCGACATCAGCAAACACAACAACGAAGACTGGAACAAACTCATCGATAACGCGGTGTACCCCATCATCGACGCCAAAGGCGCCCATATCCAGATCGTGTACCCGGCGGCCGACTGTAAAAAACATGCCTACGGCAGAGGCGTGGAGCTCATCAGCAACTACGATTCGCTGGTGTACCGCCAGCACCGCATCCTCGGCCTGATCAAATACAACAAGGTGCCGAAAAACCACATCCTGGCGCGCGTGAACTATAACTACTACATGTTCCGGGACGGCGACGGCGTGGCCTACATGGGCACCCAGCCGGGCAATGCCATGCCGCTGGTAGTAGACCCGAACCGCGTGATCAAAGGCGATCCATGCTGGGGCTTCAGTCATGAAGTAGGCCACGTGCACCAGGTGCGGCCCTTCTTCAACTGGGGCGGCCTCGGTGAAGTGAGCAACAACATTTTCTCGCTGTATGTCACCACCTCCTTCGGCAACAAAAGCCGGATTTCAGAGCAAAAGAACTACCAGAAGTCGCGCGACAGCATCATCAACAGGAAGATCTGCTACCTGCAGGACAAAGACGTGTTCAACCGCCTCATCCCGTTCTGGCAGCTGCAACTGTATTTCGCGGGCGAGGGCGGCAACCCCGACTTCTACCCCGACCTGTTTGAGGCCTTCCGCCGCCAGGGCGAAGCCACCCGGCCCGCCGGGCAAAAACAGCGCGCCGAAGGCTGGGGAGCCAGGGGCAGCAACCCCGCCGTACACCAGCTGAACTTCGTCAAAACCGCCTGCCAGGTGAGTAAAACGGACCTCAGCGAGTTTTTCGACAAGTATGGGTTCTTCTATGTGGGGGCGTTCAAATACGATGATTACGGCAAGTACAGCTATGATATGACGCAGGCCATGGTGGATGCCTGTAAAGCGGAGATTGCGGCAATGAAGCTGCCGAAGCCGAAAGTGGATATCAGCGGGTTGGAGGATTGAGGAACGGATGAAGTACTTTATATGAAAAGGGCTGCGCGATGCGCGGCCCTTTTGTTGTATTTTGTATATGTTTGTAAGCACGGATCGAATCGATTGCTTGAGACTATTACAAAACCGGGGGCTGGAGGATATTTTTATCGCTTGTATTGACAATCTTCAGGGCTTTGCAGATGCAATAGAAAGTATCTTCCCTCAAACCGAAGTACAACTTTGTATTGTTCACCAAATCCGTAACAGTCAAAAGTACTTGTCTTACAAGGACGTCAAGCCCTTTATGAAGGATTTGCAAGGTGTTTACCGGGCTGCGACGGTTGATCAGGCGGAGCGTAATCTTGGCCAGCTTGAAGTCAACTGGGGGCAACGCTACCCCAAAGTCATAGAATCCTGGAGAAAGAACTGGCCGCGTTTAAGCAGCTACTTCCAATACAACAAGGATGTTCGCAGGATTATGTACACCACCAATATCATCGAGGGGTTCCACCGACAGCTCCGGGCCGTAACAAAATCAAAAGGCGCCTTCCAATCCGAAGACGCCCTAATGAAACTTTTATTCCTCGTTCAGGAAAATATCTGCGCTAAGTGGAACAAACCGGTTCACAACTGGAATCAGACGCTTGCTCAACTATCTATTATCTTTGGGGACAGGCTCAAACTCAATCTCTAACAAACTGACACACTTTATGTAATACTACCGATTGCTTATATCATTAAATGTCGCTCTTCTTTTTAATCTGCACATTCATTCCAAATTTCTCTGCAATATCTTTTCCTTTAACAAAGAGCCCATATACATACAAACAAGCCTCTTCTTCCGTTACGAACACCCTCTCATCATTTCGTCCACCACGCTCATCCAAATAAAAAACCTCCCACTTCGCATAATTATGAAAAAGGATAATTGCATCAGGCTTTAAGTCGCCATTCAAAGAATAGCTTCGAGAACTAATCTTTAAATCCCGCAATCTCTGATCTAATTCTAACACCTTCATAAAAATTTATTGAACTGGGACAATAATACCTTTCTTTAACAAGGTATTGACATTACTAACTTGGGGAAATTCCCTAGGAATTCCAAAGTTGGGTTATTATACTGGGTTATTCAATATCTCTTCTAGGATCTCCACCTTCCATAAGAAAGAACTTTTTGCAAACAGGAGAGTTGCATCCATAAAAATATGTTGTATCTTCATTTGAAATTGTAAAATAAGACCCTGCATTAACAGTGTAGCTATAAAGCGCACTATCAATCTCTACAGCCCCCCTTACTTCGCACGGTAGTACATAATATAGGTAAGAAAAATCGTGCATATTAATCGGTTCGCCATTTTTAAAGATGGTCTCAATAGAACCGGCCGACAAGCTCCATCTCTTACACTCATTAACCATACTGTCATCCGGCATGGCCTCATTCAAAACCCAACTTATGGATTTCACGTTTATGATCGAGTTGGGTTTCATTTCAACTTTTCTCACACTCCTTCCTTTTAAACTATCCGTTGGAAGAACTTTAATGACACTCTTTACATTCGCACTATCCTGCTCTTTATTTAAAGCATGATTCCTGGTCCCACAAGAAATTATTATACCAACCCAACTTAATACTAAGATTAAAAAAACAAACTTCATACAAAATCTATTTGGTTATATACTGCATCCACCAAGGAGTTTATCAGAAATGGGACCGGGCGCACTTGCGGTTTCACTCCCGGTTATTCGTATATGCCTCCAGGAATGCCTCCCACCCTTCAGCCACCAAAGGCTTCCCCAAAGTTTCGACCATATCTTCGGGCAGATGTTGCTCCGTTTCGATGCTCAGGGCGATCATATGTTTTCCGTCAGGCTCATAAAACACAAAATTCCCCAACTGCATCACGGCATACAGGCAACGGATCAAGCGTTCATCCGCACACGGCCTGTTAATGGTAATACCTGAGTTCGTGGGCTCACCGGTATCCATATAAACGGTGCAACTATTCAGTTCATCAAAATACAGATCGATGTAACTATCGTCTTTTTGCGAGATGTATTTTTCAAAGATGCGGAGGAATTTCTCCGTCGGGATTTCCTGGGCTTCTCCGTGAACATGTGCCTGCATGAAATAGTCGTACGACATGAACTGATTTTGGTTCCAAGTTAATGGAATCGCCCCGGATGCTATTTAAAAAACTCAAAAGCGCCGGCGCACGCCTCATCCGGATTCAAACCCCTTTCCCGCGAATATCAGGCGGTAACCGGCGAATCTATATCGTTTTAACCCCGTATTGCTTTTTTTCACGAGTTTTGCGGCAAACTGCCGAATACCATAAAAAGAAAAATGTTCCATAAAAAGCTCCTGTACTGGCTGCCTGTATGTTCCCTGTTCTTCCTGGGAGCGTGCGGCGGGCATCAAACCCCAGGCACATCAAAAGACGAAAAGGCTGCACCCTCCGATCCCGTTCCTACAGCCCCGGCACAATCCGTCCAGGCCGGTCCGGACGATTTTAACCTGACGCGTTTTCTGGCGGACGGCAACTACACCCTGCAATACGAAAGTGACGGTTTACTCAATGAAGACAGCCTGCCGGACAAAGTACTGGTGCTACAGGAAGTCAGCGAGGAGAGCCAATATCTCCCGCGGCTAACCATCATATTGCTGGGCGGGAAAACGGGATACCGCCTGTATTCCAAAAGTAAGACCGTGATGCCCGCCGAATTCAATTCCGATGGTTATCAACTCTTCGATACGGAAGCGGTGAAAATCGACTCCGGAAAAGTGACGTTCGACCTCTATGCCGTTGGGCCCAACGGGCATATCTATTTTGATTATCGCTGGAAAAACAACCGGCTGGCCCTGCACGAACTGACGGGATATTTCATGGGCGCGGGCTCCCATTCCGGGTTCACCTATCTCGCCGGAAACGGCGCCGAAGGCATTGTGGAGCGAACAGTGGTCAATACCATGGAGGAAGACATGCCGTCGGAAACCACCAAACAGCCCTTCACACTGCGATCCCCCACCAATTTTGAAAACTTCGATTATGAGAAATGCCTGCAGGAAATCTCCGAATAAACTTCGTTCCATGAATAAAAGATTGCTCCGGCTGCTGACGTTATGCTTATGCTCCCTGTCCGGGTACGCCCAAGACCAGGAGGCCATCACAGGTTATTACAGGTCACCCGGCCCGTCCATACTTCTTGTGGACAGAGACCATCATTTCTACATCATTGCGTACGCCACGTTCATTCATGGGCGTTGGACCGTCGAGGGCAACCGGGTCAAGCTTATCCCGAAAAACCCGGAACACCCCTTTGAGCTGTATGGCAGATACAACCCCAACATCCGGGAAGGCTACCGCATCAAGTTCTACGGCTTCGAAAAAAATCAAACCTTCATAGGAAAAGCCGGCAGCGATACCATGCAGCGCGTCTTCAACCTTGACCCCAATTGTTTTGACGACAGCTATGTCCATCAATTCCCGGGCGCGACCGCATTTTCCTTTGCTGATTCCCTACGAACGGATGAGCCCGGGCAGAGGAAAACCTATACATTTCAACCCCGCAAACACAACGATTTCATCGCTGTTTATCGCGATCCGGAAAAGTCGACCAAGGAAATGATTTTCGATATTGGCGGGGGCACTGAAAATCCCTTCTCAGACGGCGCCTACGTCTCCCTTGAAAAAGCGGAGCAGGATGAAAAGCTGAAACAGGAAGTGATGGAGCTCAGGGAACTCGGCAGGAAAAACAGAAATGAAGAGAATGTGTTTTTTTGCAACCCGTCGTACCGGTCTTTTGATACCACAGCTGTCAGCTTCCAGCAAAACTACACTTTCAATAAGGCCAAGAATGCGTATGTATCCAAACATAACTATGAAAAAGACGAAGAAATACATCCTGAAAAAAAGAATAACGCCTACCATTCCATCGGGATCCTATTTAAATACGAAAAGATAGCGCCCGCAGGCATCGTCGCAACACCTTTCAAAATACAGGAGAAAAGCCTTTTTACCGCCAAATGCGGCGGGGAAGAATAAGATTCATCATCGTCCTGCTTATACCATGAGAACCGTTTTCTATATTATTTCCTGCATGGCGTTACTGACGGCCTGCTCCCCGAAACTGATCGTCTCCGACAACCCGCAACCGGCCACCGAACCGCATGCCGTCCGGAACAAGGAATTGGTGACCCTCGTGTTTTTCAACTTTGGCAGCTCTGACAAACTGGACAATCATCTGTCTGCTTACAAACGGTTTGCGGAAGCGTTTAAAGACGCAGAAGAAGTACTGGTGCTGAAGACCGATCAGAACGAGGTGCTTGAATTTGAGAACTACGGTTACTTTTATTTCCACAACAACGGCACGAAATCCAGGCAGGGCATGATATTATCGAATGGCATCGACAAACCTGTTGTCGTAACAAACCCGGACAACTATATCAAAACATATGAATCCTATTTTGGCGTCCCCTTCAACGACAAAGTATATTATTCCCGGATGCGGAAAGCGGAAATAGCAACCCGTCAAAAGGCGGCAATAGCGACGCTGGAAAAGAAATTCAAGGTAGACCAGCGCTATGCGGCCCAGTTGGCAGCACATTCCAACACTTCCTTCTACCCCAAAAATCCCGGTAACTCGCGCTGCCTCACCGGCAAAGTAACTGTCCGGTTCTATGAAGACAGCGCCCGAACAAAAAAATCGCCGGTTCGCACCGAAACCGTATATGACGAAAACGGCCAGCTGCAGCGATATACCATGTTCATGAACGACGCGCTGTTTTCGGAGGATATCTATTACCGGAACAGCTACCACCTGATCGACAGCATCGTCAAAACCGACAACAATGGCCTGCGATCAGCCACCGTGTTTAAATACGGAAAAGACAGGTTCTCTATCGTTTCGGTGGATGCAAAAAATATGATGATCTCCAATGTCTTTCAGCTGAACGACCGGTTTCAGTGCGTCAGGAAGGAAACTTTCAACGGCAGCGGCGACCTCGTGGGCGCATCCTCATTTAAATATGATACCCTCGGGAGGGTGATTGAAGAAACCGGTGCAACACAGCGAATCAGGTATGAATACAACGGGCAGGAAGAATTTTATGCTGTCATGCGAATATACGGCGCGCCGGATGGAGCATTGCTGACCGAGAACATACGGCAGCAGGGAAAGGACAGGCTGTTGATGGTTTCGAAAAACGATGGCAGGGTGTCGTCAAGGAGCATTTCGTTTATGAGCCCCGATGGTTGTATAAAAACTGCGTACAACTATAATGGGAATGATAAAATAACGGAGGTGTACGAGTACTTCTATGGGAATTAATGTCTGAACTCTTTATAAAACACCAATGTCCCGCAACCTGCGAGACATCAATTGAGGAGCGGAGGAAGAGGGATTCGACCCCCCGGACCTGCTCAGTCAAAATCATCGTTGCAAAGACTGTCACCCCCAAAAACACCAATGTCCCGCAATCTGCGAGACATCAATTAAGGAGCGGAGGAAGAGGGATTCGAACCCCCGGACCTGTTACAGTCAAAATCATCGTTGCAAAGACTGCCCGCACTCCAAAAACACCAATGTCCCGCAACCTGCGAGACATTTAATTAGGAGCGGAGGAAGAGGGATTCGAACCCCGGAACTGTTACAGTCAAAATCATCGTTGCAAAGACTGCCCGCACCCCAAAAACACCAATGTCCCGCAACCTGCGAGACATTTAATTAGGAGCGGAGGAAGAGGGATTCGAACCCCCGGACCTGTTACAGTCAACAGTTTTCAAGACTGCCGCAATCGACCGCTCTGCCATTCCTCCGGCGCAAAAGTATAAATCTGAACGGATTTTAAAAAATTATTTTGAGCGGCAGGGTTTTAACAGGGCCAACCGTCGCTTCCCTGGCCGGTTCTGCCAAAACTTTTTTATGACGTCGTGTCGGAAGGAGGTTTAGGGAAACGCCTATCTACCTGAGCAAAGAAAAAATGATCGCGGCCGACCAATTCACACCGCACAATTAATCTCAAACAAACTGACTTCGGCATCGTGATAGTGACCGGGAAGACTGTCTGTATCGCCAAGTTTTACCAATCCCAGAAAATCAAACCCGCATTTTTTATAATAATTGATCAATGCCGTGTTCTCTCCCACCGTGTCCATTCTAATGAATTGCTTATGGTTTTCCCGGGCATGTTTTTTCGCCCAGTCTACAATGACGGCCACCAGGTTCCTGCCTCTGAATGCCGGGTTGGTGGCGATACGGTGAATATATACGGCCGGGTCAGCATTTCTTTTTCCCCAGATCTGCGGATCGCTGAAAGCGGTTACCCAAATGCAGGCGATTTCATTGTCTAATACGATCTTCCACTGCCTGTTTTCCGCGATTTCGGTTTCGATAAGGCTTCTTTCAAATTCCGGCCAGAGAACAATGTTTTTTGTCCGCTGAAAATCGGTAGCTAAACGGTATAATCTGAAAATTTCTTCGATATCGTTGCTGCTGCTGTTTGCTATGATCACTGCTTTTGATGTTTCTGGTTACCTCAACAAATATAGAGATAAAACGGAGCCGGAGCTTCATTGACCATCGCATTATCAAGCGATACGATGCCGTATTTTATCTAAATTTGACGCATCGCACAAATAACCTTCAGTAATAAGTAAAAGCATTTTTATGAAAAAAATCGGATTGGTAGGCGGAATAAGCTGGGTATCGACACTGGATTACTACAGGTTTATCAATGAGGGCGTACATGAAAAATTAGGCGGATTGAATGCAGCCGAATGTATCATATACTCTTTGAATTTCGGGGATGTGCAGGCTGTAGGTTGGGAGAATTCCTTCGGGCTACTATTGAATGCCTGTGAAAGCCTGAAAAGAAGCGGAGTGGACGGCATTGTGCTATGCGCCAATACCGCGCACCTTTTCGCAGATCAACTTCAGGAGGCGATCCAGCTGCCGATTATCCACATTGTTGCAGAAACTGCCAAAGCCATCAACAAAGAGGGCTATAAAAAAGCAGGCCTGCTGGGAACCAGGTTCACGATGGAAATGGATTTTTATAAAGACAAGCTTGAAGCGTACGGGCTTGAGGTGTTGACCCCCGAAAAGCAGGAAACAAGAGATTATATCCAGTACACGGTAAAAGAGGAACTGGGGGTTGGATTGATCAACCCCGAAACCAAGGTGAACTACATTTCAATTGTGAAAGACCTGGTCGACCGTGGTGCGGAATGTATCATTTTAGGCTGTACGGAAATCCCTCTACTGATAAGCCAGGACGATTTTACGATACCGGTTTTTGACACGGCTAAAATACATTCACGGGCCATTGTGGATTATATCGTTTCGTAAACCTGCGAGACATTTAATTAGGAGCAAAGGAAGAGGGATTCAACCTCCCCGACCTGTTACCGTCAAAATCATCATTGCAAAGACTGCCGACCCCAAAAAACACCAATGTCCCGCAACCTGCGAGACATCAATTAAGGAGCGGAGGAAGAGGGATTCGAACCCCGGACCTGTTACAGTCAAAATCATCGTTGCAAAGACTGTCACCCACTAAAACACCAATGTCCCGCAACCTGCGAGACATCAATTAAGGAGCGGAGGAAGAGGGATTCGAACCCCCGGACCTGTTACAGTCAAAATCATCGTTGCAAAGACTGTCACCCCCAAAAAACACCAATGTCCCGCAATCTGCGAGACATCAATTAAGGAGCGGAGGAAGAGGGATTCGAACCCCCGGACCTGTTACAGTCAAAATCATCGTTGCAAAGACTGTCACCCACTAAAAACACCAATGTCCCGCAACCTGCGAGACATCAATTAAGGAGCGGAGGAAGAGGGATTCAACCTCCCCGACCTGTTACCGTCAAAATCATCATTACAAAGACTGCCGACCCCCAAAAACACCAATGTCCCGCAATCTGCGAGACATCAATTAAGGAGCGGAGGAAGAGGGATTCGAACCCCCGGACCTGTTACAGTCAACAGTTTTCAAGACTGCCGCAATCGACCGCTCTGCCATTCCTCCGGCGCAAAAGTATAAATCTGAACGGATTTTAAAAAAAAATTTTAGCCCTTCCCGCTTAAAAAAACCAAAAAACCGCCATGGCAGGCGGTTACAGCTGAATATTTTTTATAAAAAAACCGGTAAACCGCCCTCAAGGCTAAGTTTACCGGTACAACCTGATGTTCATGAAGAGCGGTGTAACGTTGACAGATGACAGTTGTGGCTTGCATTCTTCTATAACCAGTCTGTTGATCCGGATATACAACTATCACCTGTCTGCATCCGCCATTCTTCGTTGTTTGTGTATGAATGGAAGCGGTTCGAAGGGTTCCCCTCCTCCCCGCTCGTTTTTACTGATAACCGCCGCCCAGGGAACGGTAAAGTTCCACCATGGCAGAGAGGCGCTGGCGGCGGATGTCCGCCTGTGCCAGTTCCGCCTGCAGGCTGCTGGTCTGCGCCGAGATCACTTCCAGGTAGTTCGCCAGGCCGCTGCGGAAAAGCAGGCGGGCATTGAAAACGGCCTTTTGGGTGGTTTCGAGGCGGGAGGTGGCAATGGTTTGCTGTTCCTGCAGTTTGTCGAGCTGCACCAGGGCGTCAGACACTTCGCGCACGGCGTTGGTCACCGACTGGCGGAAGAGGATAACTGCCTGGTCGCGTTCCACTTTCGCCACTTCCAGCTGCGTTTTCAGGCGGCGCTGCTGGAAAATGGGCTGGGCGATATTGCCCGCCACGGTGCCGAACAGCGAGTTGGGAATGGAAAACCATTTGCCGATCTCGTAGGCGTTGAGGCCGCCGTTGGCGGTGAGGCTCAGCGCCGGGTACATCGCGCCCTGCGCTACGCCTACGTTGGCGTTGGCGGCTTTCAGGCCCAGTTCGGAAGCTTTCACGTCGGGGCGGTTGCTGATCACAGCAGCCGGTACGCCGGTGGAAAGATCGTCCCATACCTTAAAGCGGTCGAGCGTGGTGTTGCGCGCCACGGGGCCGGGCATCTGCCCCATCAGGATGCGGATGGCGTTTTCCTGGATGGCGGCCGCCTGTTCCAGCTGCGGGATCAGCAGTTCCGCGGCCTGCTGCTGTATGATGGCCTGCTGCACAGCCAGTTCCGTTACGTCACCGGCGGTTTTCTGCATGCGGATCATCTGTACGATGGTATCGCTCAGGGTGGCGTTGCTGCGGGCAATGCGAAGCTGTTCGTCGAGCATCAGCAGGTTGAAGTAGCTGTTGGCCACATTGGCCACCAGGCCGGTCTGGATGGCTTTGGCGGCTTCGAACGACTGGAGGTAGGTGGCCAGCGCGGCTTCCTTCTGGCGGCGGATTTTGCCCCATATGTCTATTTCCCAGCTGATGCCTACGCCCAGGTTATAATCCTCGATATGGTTCGTTTTGAGGAAGTTTTCCAGGCTCAGGCCGTTCAGGCTGTTTTTGGAAGGAATGGTCGTATTGGCGGTGGCGTTAGCCGTTACAGACGGCAGCATGGCGGCTTTGGCCTGTTTTACGTAGGCCGAGGCCGATTCGATGCGCTTGAGCGCCACCTGCAGGTCGAAGTTGTTCACCAGTGCGTCACCGATCAGCTGCTGCAGCGCGGGATCCGGGAAAAACTGCCGCCAGGAGGCTTTGGACACCGTACTGTCAGATGCGGCGGTCCTGCCAAACTGGGCCGGTACGGCCACTTCGGGCCGCCTGTAGTCTTTTCCGACCTTACAGGCGGCAAACGAAGCTGCCGTGAGTATAGCTATTAGATATTTTGAATATTGCATCATATTATGCCTTAATTTTATTTATACAGTTGCTTCTTCCATCTCTGCTTCCATCTCTTCTTCATAAACCCTCAATCCGGGGCGGCCGGTTATTTTTTCCTGTAAGAACTGGAATATCACATACAGCACAGGAATAATAAATATGCCCAATATCACACCGGTCAACATACCGCCGATAGCGCTATAACCGATTGAATGGTTACCCACCGCGGATCCCTTCTGCACAAATACCAGGGGTATCAGACCTACGATGAAGGCAAATGAAGTCATCAGGATGGGGCGCAGCCTGGCTCTCGCCCCGGCCAGTGCCGATTCAAGCAGGCCCATGCCGTTGCGTCGTCGCTGCACGGCGAATTCCACTATCAGGATGGCGTTCTTCGCCAGCAGGCCTATCAACATGATCATACCGATCTGTACGTAGATGTTATTGTCCAGACCGGCAAAACCGATGAAGGCGAATACACCCAGGATACCTGTGGGGATGGTCAGGATAACTGCGAGCGGCAATACATAACTTTCATATTGCGCTGCCAGCAGGAAGTATACGAACAGGATACTAAGCAGGAAGATGTAGATCTGCTGGTCGCCGGCGCTGATCTCTTCGCGGGTCGCGCCGGTCCATTCGTACCCATATCCATTGGGCAAAGCCTGTTTTGCCGTTTCTTCAATGGCCTTGATGGCATCGCCGGTACTATAACCCGGTTTGGGCGTACCGTTGATAGTCACCGCATTGAACATGTTGTTACGCGTCACCGTTTCAGGACCGTATACACGCTTGAGGGTAACCAGTGATTTTACCGGCACCATCTCGCTCTGGACATTCTTCACGTAAATGCCATCGAGCGAGTGGATATCCGTACGATAGGGTACGTCTGCCTGTGCTACCACACGATAGTATTTTCCGAAACGGTTAAAGTCCGAAACATAGCTGCTACCGTAGTATATCTGCAGGGTCTGCATCAGGTCGTTGATGGATACGCCTAACTGTTTGGCTTTGAAGTTATCTACTTCCACCCTGTACTGGGGGTTGCCCGCAGAGAAGGTGGTGAAGGCTGCGCCGATCTCTTTTCTCTGCATCAACGCGCCGATAAAGGCCCATGCGTTATTACCCAGCTGGTCAAGCGGGCGGCCCTGCTTGTCCTGCAGCATGAACTCAAAGCCGCTCACGTTACCGAAGCCCTGCACGGTGGGGAAGTTGAAGAAGAAGGCGCTGGCGTCTTTCAGCTGGCTCGCCGGCCCGTACATCATTCCGGTAATCTGGTCGATATTCTCCACATCTCCCCTTTCACCTTTGTCTTTGAGGCGTATGAAGCCTGCGGCATAAGGAGATGCGGCGGCATTGCTGATGAAGTTGAAGCCGTCCACCGTCCAGGTATGTTTCACGGATGGGAACTGGCGAAGCATCTCGTCTATTTTCTGGGTAGACTTGTGCGTTCTGTCCAGAGAGCTGCCCGGAGGCGTGTTCAGGGCATATAATACAAAGCCCTGGTCTTCCGTGGGAATAAAACCGGTAGGTGTTTTTCTGGCCAATATAAAAGCGCCGACGGTTACGATCACCAGGAGGCCGATGGCAATCGCCTTGCGGCGGATCAGGAAATTCAGGCTCTTGACATACCGGTTCGTCATGGAACGGAAACCGGCGTTAAAGGCATTAAAGAAACGGCTTCCGAATCCCGTCTTCTCGCCATGCTCGCCGTGTTCAGGTTTCAGGAACAGGGCGCACAACGCGGGGCTCAGGGTCAATGCATTAATCGCAGAGATCATGATAGCAATGGCCAGCGTAAATGCGAATTGCCTGTAGAACACGCCTGCGGGGCCCTGCATAAAACCAACGGGTATGAATACCGCCATCATTACCAGGGTAATGGAAATAACGGCGCCTGATATTTCGTCCATCGACTTCAGCGTGGCTTTCCTTGCCGGCCATCGTGTTTGTTCCATCTTGGCGTGCACCGCTTCCACCACCACAATCGCGTCATCCACCACGATGCCGATTGCCAGCACCAGCGCGAACAGGGTTAGCAGGTTGATACTGAAACCAAACAGCTGCAGGAAGAAGAAGGTGCCTAAAATGGCCACCGGTACCGCAATGGCAGGGATCAACGTAGAACGGAAATCCTGCAGGAATATGTACACCACCAGGAACACCAGCAGAAATGCGATTACGAGCGTTTCACGGACCTGGTGTATGGAGGCGTCGAGGAAGTCCTTGGCGTTGTACATCACTTCCGTTTTCACGCCGGTAGGGAGCGTAGCTCTGAAATCCACCAGCAGTTTTTCTATGTTATCGAGGATCTCATTGGCGTTGGAGCCCGCTGTCTGAATGATAGCAAAGCCTGCGGCAGGCTTTCCATCCAGCAGGTTGTTGGCGCCGTAGTTGAGTGACCCGAACTCTATCCGGGCCACATCTTTCAGGCGCAGCATGGATCCGTCACTGTTGGCTTTAATGACAATATTCTCATAGTCTTCATTCAGGCTCAGCTTACCCTTGTATTTCAATACAAATTCAAAGGTTTCCGTGCTGTTTTCGCCCAAACGGCCGGGGGCCGATTCGATATTCTGATCCCTGATCGCGCTCAATACATCCTGTGGCGCAAGGTTATTGGCTGCCAGGCGGTCGGGCTTTAACCAGACGCGCATGGAATAATCCTTGGCGCCGAAAATCTGCGCCTGGGCTACACCGGGTACACGCTGAATCTGGGGAATCAGGTTGATCTTGATATAGTTCTGCAGAAACTTCTCATCGTATTCCTTGGGGTTTTCACTATACAACCCCATGAACATGATGAAACCGTTCTGTACTTTCTGCGTACTGATACCCGCCGTTACCACCTCTGAGGGTAGCTGGCTGGTGGCTTTGGATACCCTGTTCTGCACGTTCACGGCAGCGATATCCGGATCGGTCCCCTGTTTGAAATAGACCGTCAACACCATGCTGCCGTCGTTATTGGAGTTGGAGGTCATGTAGGTCATGTTCTCCACCCCGTTCACCGCTTCCTCTATCGGGTTAGCTACGGAACGGGCCACTACTTCGGCGTTGGCACCGGGGTAGACGGCCGTCACCGTCACACTGGGCGGCGCGATGTCCGGAAACAACGTAACAGGCAGGGCAAAATATGATATGATGCCCAATAATAGCAGGATTATGGACACTACCGTAGAAAGGACCGGCCTTAATATAAATGTTCTTAACATGATAAATTCACTTTTAGATCGTAAGTAAAATTGATTGCCGCAGGTCGTACTTTACAATGAAAGTATCGCCTGTTACTTACAATGGTTTTGACTTGAGCACACTATCTGCCGGTACCAGCTGCGGTGTGATGACAGCGCCGTCCCTTAAACTGCCCGTTCCGGACAGAACGATCTTTTCGCCCGCTTTCAGGCCCTCGCTTACAAAATAAAGGTTGGCCGTTTTTCCGGCGATCCTGATGGGCCGGCTTGCCACTTTATTGCTATCGGCTACGGTATATACCAGCACCTTGTCCTGGATCTCGAATGTAGCTTCCTGCGGTATCGTAACGGCGGTGGGAACTTCCTGTGCGAATCTTACTTTACCTGTGTTGCCGGTACGGAGTACGCCATCGGCATTCGGGAAGGTGGCACGGAAACTGATAGCGCCGGTCGTTTTATTGAACTGACCTTCTATCGCCCCTATTTTTCCTTTCTGGGCGAACGAACTGTTATCCGCCAGTATCAGCTCTACGGGCGGTGCATTCTTCAGCTTCTCTTCGATCGTCTTACCCGGGAAGTTGTTTTTGAATGTGATGAAGTCCGCTTCGCTCATTGAAAAGTAAGCGTACATTTCACGTACTTCGGAAAGCACGGTGAGAGGCTGGGCATCGATGTTGCTTACAAGGGCCCCTACTTTGTAAGGAATCCTTCCTATGTAACCGCTCACGGGTGCGGTAACCAGGGTATAGCCTACATTGATCCGCGCGCTGCCTACCGCCGCTTTAGCCTGGGCCAATGCGGCTTTCGCTACCTCGTAGTTTGCCTTGGCCGTTTTTAACTGCACGTCGGAAACCACGTTGCTGGCAACCAGGGGGGCCAGGCGGTCCACTTCCACCTGCGCCTTTTCCACGTTAGCCTGTGCTGCCAACTGGTTCGAACTGGCACCGTTCAATTGTTCAGCATATACTTTCGGATCTATTTTAAACAGCGGCTGCCCTGCTTTTACATAGGCGCCTTCGTCTACAAATATCTTTTCCAGATAGCCGGATACCTGCGGGCGCACGTCTACATTCACCTTTCCTTCCAGCGAAGCGGGAAATTCCAGGTAAGTGGTAGCCGGGGCCGATGTAACCACCATCACCGGCAGCTGCGGGGGCCCTTGCTGGGGCGGACCTGCCTGGGGAGATGAACAGCCGTATAATAACACAGCCAACATCAGGATGCCGGGCAAGTAACGGAGTGGCTTATGTGTGATCATTTTTTTCAGTAATAGTTTCATGTGTTATTGTGTTATAGAATTTAATGTGAGTCCGGTTTAAGCGGTCAAGGCAGATATGATGCTGAACATATCGCCGTTAACCGATTAATACCTGGTATGCTGTACTTGCTGTTTCAACGTTCATCATAAACTATTTCAATATCGTCGACCTCATACACGATGCATGCCTTCCGCTTTTTTTATGCAAAAAAGCGATTGACATAACGGAACATCCAGGCATGTAAGTACCTGTGTATCCAGAACATGGTGTGAAAAAAGGAAGACTGCGCTACTGCCTGGGCTTGCAGTAGTAGGATCCGTAACTTCTGAAACGCTGCTTAGATTGCTGTTATAAAAGCGGCGTTGGGCTGTTACAGGTCATTACATGACTTTCATAGTTCGATGTATTGATGCGTTGCAATTGACATGGCAAAGGTAAAAAGTTACTTCATTCAAAGTACGTTCCATATCGCGGGATTAATTGTACTTTTCGCGGATTGTCTTTTGGAACAATGCGGGGGTCTGCCCCGTATGTTTTTTAAAGAATCTTGAAAAGTAGGCGTCGTCGTCGAAGTTCAGCTCGCCCGCGATCTGCTTTACGGAGTGTTTCTGCCAGAACAGGAGACGCTTGGCTTCCATGATGCGTTTGGCGTCTATGATCTGCTTGGCGCTGCGCCCGATGGTACTTTTTACCGTGTCGTTGAGGTGCCCGGGCGTTACATGCAGCATTTCCGCATATTCGGATACCTGCACCTTCTCGCGGAAGTGCTCGTCGACCAGGATCTTGAACTGTACGCCGAGGCTGTTCATGCTATTGTCCGGCCGGTAGATCTCGGGCGTTTCGGGCCGGGCGATGCGCCCGCAGGCAATGATGAACGCACTGAGCACGTTGCGGATGATGGCCTCCTTGCGCGGCCGGTCGTTCCGGAACTCGGCGAGCAGTATCCGGGCAAAGGCGAGCAACTCCTGCAGCTGGCCTTCTTCGAGCTGGAGCACGTTGTCTTTGAACACGCATTGCCAGCAGCTCAATACCCCCAGCGTTTCTGTAATGAGAAAGTCACGGGTAAAATACAACGCCAGTATCTCGGCGTCGGAACTGCGGTCGTGCTGGTGGATCTGCTCGGGGTCGAGCATGATCACCGCCGGGGCGTGAATGGTATGTTTTTCGAAATCGATATATTGGGTAATGCTGCCTTTGAGAAGTATGTCGATGGTATACCCGTCGTGCCGGTGCGGAATGTCAAACCCTTCCCAGTCGATATCACGGAGGTTAGCCAGCTGTATCAGAAACTGCGACCCCTCGTCGCGGGCAGATTCCGCGAGATGGATAAGGGGAATATGGTGCGTTTTTGTGAGTTGCATGGGTCTGTGTTTTAGGTTAAATGTTCCGCTCCACCGGGAATAAACAGGCGTGTAAAGATACGGTTATTCTGCTTTCACCCGCTCCTGCACCAGTACCAGGTCGCTGATCTTGACCTGGATGGGAATGTTCCCGATCTGCACCACGGCCGTTTTGCCCCGCAGTTCGTTCACCTTTCCCACCTGGTTGTTGGTCCGGATTTTTACCCGGTCGCCTACCTTCACCTCTCCTTTCAATTCCTCGAATTTGTCCTGCACCTTTTTCTGCAGCTTGTCGTTATGGGCTTTTTCTTTTTTCCTGAACAGCAGCGCTTCGGCCTGTTTAATGACCTTCTGCTTATCGTCTGTCCGTTTCCACTCTATCACGATCTGCTTCAGCTTCCGCTCCATCTCTTTCAGGTACTGAATTTCCTCTTCCCTGATCTTGTTCTGCAGCTTTAATATGGTGTACTGCTGCTGGGTACGTTCCTTGTCGGACAAAGTTTCGTATTCCTTTTTCAGCCGTTCGTTCTCCTTGAGGAGTTTCTGCAGCTCTCTTTCGCGGCTTTCCACCTTCTGAAGGTCCTGCTCGGCTTTATTGAGCAGTTTATCGAGGCGGAAGTGCCCTTCGTCTACCAGTTTTCGCGCCCTGGCGATCAGCGCGGGGTCGAGCCCTATCCGCTGGGCAATGGAAAAGGTGTAGGAGCTGCCGGGCTTGCCAACCAGCAGTTTGTACATGGGCTGGAGGTTTTCTTCGTCGAAACCCATGGCCGCATTTACAATGCCCTTCACTTTTCCAGCCATGATCTTGAGGTTGAGGTAGTGCGTGGTAACGATGCCGAAGGCATGTTTACGCGCCAGCTCTTCCATGATCACTTCGGCAAAGGCGCCGCCCAGGTTGGGGTCGGAGCCGCTGCCCAGCTCATCTATAAAGAACAGGGTTTTACCGTTCGCATTTTCCATGAAATACTTCATGTTTTTCAGGTGCGAGCTGTATGTGCTCAGTTCGAATTCCAGGCTCTGGGTGTCGCCGATGTGGATCATCAGGTTCCGGAAAATGCCCAGCTGGCTGGTGGGATGCACCGGCACCAGCAGGCCGGCCTGCAGCATCAGCTGGATGAGCCCGACCGTTTTGAGGGTCACCGTTTTACCCCCGGCGTTGGGCCCGCTGATCACCAGGATATGGTTATCCTTGTTGAGCGTCAGGCTGACGGGGATGGTGGGTTTGCCCTGTTTCTGGTTGTATAACAACAGCAACGGATGATAGGCCTCTACCAGGTGCACCTGCGAGTGGGGCACGAGCATCGGGTAGTTCCCGTTAATATCGAGGGCCAGCCGGGCTTTTGCCCGGATGAAATCGAATATGCCGAGAATATCGTGATACCCCTGTAGCAGCGTGTGGTGTTTGGCCAGGTCTGCGGTAAGGGTGCGGAGAATCTTGTATACTTCGCGCTGTTCGTCGCGCTCGAGCGAAAACACCTCGTTGTTCAGCTGGATGGTTTCTTCCGGTTCCAGGAACGACGTGCGGCGGGTGTCTGACTCGCCGTGCAGGATGCCTTTCACCATGCGTTTGTGCTCGGCGAAGATGGCCACTACCCTGCGGCCGTTGAGGAAACTCTCCTCGATGTCGGCCAGGTAGCCCTGTTTTTGCAGTTTCGACAAAATGCGGTCGAACACCCGGCGCAGTTCGGTGCGTTTACGGAAGAGCGACATCCTGATCTTGGCCAGTTCGGGGGTGGCATTGTCGCGCACCTGCCCCACCTCGTCCAGCACCGCATCTATCAGCGCCACTATTTTCTTTTCGTAATGGGTGCCCGCGATCACCTCGTAAAGGCCGGCATATGTCACTTTTCTGTCAGCATCGAAAAAGCGGACGATGCTATGCATGCTTTCCGCGAGCTTGCGCAGCTGCATGAACTGTTCGCCGCTGAGAACGGCCCCCTGGATATCGAGGAGCCGCAGTTCCTGCCGCAGGTTCAGCACGTAATCGTTGGGAAAATGCTGCTGCAGCAGCACCAGCTGCTTGTACTCGTGCGCCTGCTGCAGCGCCGATTTTACGTAATCTATATGTGTGTGCAGGCGCAGCTCTTCTGCCATCTGCTTACCTAACTCCGTTTTACAGTGCTCGCCCAGGAGCACTTTTACCTTGTCAAATTCCAGTTGCACCAGCGCCGACTCCGGAAAATATTTCACCTTCTTGTCAATTTAATTATTTCGGCTACCGGCCCAATTGCAGCCTTTTTTCCTTTTTTCGTACCGCAAAATTGGCCGGTTTGCCTCAATTGATAAAAAATGTTTGATCAACCGGCAGCGACGAATGACAAATGCAGTTCATCATCCGCCACTTTCCGGAAAAGAATGTTAAAGTTACTTAACTTGTTGATCCAAAGCTCTGCAAATGTCGTAATTTGATATATGCCGGAGAAACGGCCGGCAATAACAAATCGCTAACAACATGAAATACGTGATGCTCCTGTGCCTGATGGCTTCCAGCCTGGTTTCGTGCGCACAGAACGGTAAAAAAGTAAATGAACCCGGGGATATGACCATTCAAAAAGATCAAAAAACAGCGGAAGCCGTGTTTGGAAACGGCTGCTTCTGGTGCACAGAAGCCATTTTTCAGCAACTGGAAGGGGTATTGAAAGTGGAATCGGGGTATTCCGGCGGCGCCAACCCCAACCCCACCTACGAAGAAGTGTGTACGGGCACTACCGGCCATGCCGAGGTGATCAGGCTTACCTACGACCCGGCCAAAATCAATTACGCCACCCTGCTGGAGGCATTCTGGGCAAGCCACGACCCCACCACCCTCAACCGCCAGGGCAACGACGTGGGAACGCAGTACCGGTCCGTGGTGTTTTACGGGAACGAGGAGGAACGGAAGGAAGCGGAATACTATAAAAAGAAGCTGCAGGAATCCGGGGCGTACGACAAACCCATTGTCACGGAAATATCACCCCTGAAAACGTTCTATGTGGCCGAAAACTACCATCAGAACTATTACAACCAGAACGGCTCGGCGCCCTACTGTCATTATGTGATCCGGCCGAAACTGGACAAATTCAAAAAAGCCTTCGCGGATAAACTGAAGAAATAAGACGGGGAACAACTTCCCGTAAATGCGAAAAAGGCCGGCCCGCTTGCGGGTCAGCCTTTTTTTGTTGTATAATTGTTGCTGTTACAGCACTTCGAGCTCTTTCACACCTTTGGTGAGCCATGACAATAAAAAATACGCGATTGCGGTGATTATCAGCACATATCCGGCAAATCCCATCGTCACCACCGCTTCGATGCTCATCCAGGTATAAAGTTCTGCGAAATAGGCAAATACCGCCATCAATACGCCGGCAATGCCGCCTATAAGCGTGATAGTTTTCATCTGAGGTATTTTGGGTTGAAGGCAATAGTTATTCTTGGTCTGTCCACATTCTTTCCTTCCTATAACGTGCCAGAAATCCAAAAGTTTACAGCCCCCTAAAACTATTTTTAAATCGCGCTATAGTTATTAACTTGCCCGGACAATTGCGATTTGTTGAAAAACTATTCTGACGCCACGTTAGTAGGCCAATTGCAGAAAAACAGTGAAGAGGCATTCCGGGAAATTTACGACCGGCACTGGAAATCGTTGTATGAAACAGCGTTTTACAAAGCAGGTCCCGAAGATGCCGGCGACCTGGTGCAGGAGATTTTCCTCTACCTGTGGAAAAATCGCAGCAACCTGCAACTGCAGGTACAACTGAACACCTACCTTCACGCCGCACTGCGCCACAAAATCATCGACCTTTACCGGCTGAAAACACAGCGGGGACTATACTATGAAAGCATGCTGCCGGCCAACCCGCAGGCAGCGCCGGATTATGAAACGAAGGAGCTCGACGGCATCATCCGCGCCACCATCCAGCGTATGCCTACCAGGATGCGCGAGATCTTTCTCCTCAACCGCGACGGCGACCTTCCCTCTGCGGAAATAGCGCGCAAACTCTCCCTCTCCGACCAGACGGTGCGCAACCAGATCAGCACCGCCATCCACCGTATCCGCAAGGCCGTAGACGCCTACCGCAACAGCCGTTGAACTTTTTTTTCCGCACCTCTGGTACAACCCGTTTTTTCGCCCGACTATAACCTGCCCATTCTATTACCTTAAACCACATCACATTGAGCCCACAACGTATTCAAACCCTGCTGCTGAAATACGGCAAGCAGGAATGCACGCCGGAAGAAACGGCCGAACTGGAACAATGGTACGCCTCGCTGGACGGCCAGGCGGCCCGTCCTTTTGCGGACGATGCCGCGGAGGCCGACATGCGTGAAAAGCTCTGGCAGCAGATTTCCACCGCCCGGCAGCCGGCCCGCCGGTTTCACCTGCCCGTTTGGGCCCGGGTGGCCGCAGTGGCCCTTCCCCTTGCGGTAGCGGCCCTGCTGTTCTACAACCGGGGCAGCCGCACCGCGCATAACGGCACCGCCACCGTGAACGCCACAGCCGCCGTGATCACCATCCCTTACGGCACCACCCGCAAGGTGTCCTTGCCGGACGGCACCACGGTGACGCTCAACGCCGGCAGCGAGCTGCGCTATGAACCGGATTTCAACCAGACGCACCGCGAAGTGGCGCTGACAGGAGAAGCGTACTTCGACGTGACGAAAGACGCGGACAAACCTTTCATCATCCATACCGGTAAAATGGACATCCGGGTGCTGGGCACCTCCTTCAACGTAAAGGCCTACCCGGAAGACCTGACCACCGAAGCCTCCCTCATCCGCGGCAGCATTGAAGTAACGCCCACGGCCCAGCCCGGGCGCAGGTTCGTGCTGAAGCCCAACGAAAAAATCGTGCTGCCCAACCAGCAGCTGACAAACAGCCCCGGCGCCATGCCCGAAGAACTGTTTGCAACCATGCAGGAAAAGGGCTACGCCGTATCCAACGTTTCCATCAACCCGGCAGACAGCACCGTGGCGGAGACAGCCTGGGTGAGCAACCGCCTGGCCTTCATGAATGAGAGTTTTAAAGAAATCGCGCTGCAGCTGGAAAGAAAATTCGAGGTGAAAGTCATCTTCGAAAACGAAGCCATCGCCGCGCTCAGGTTTACGGCCACTTTCGACAACGAGAATATCGCACAAACACTGGAGGCGCTGCAATACACGGCTACCGCCCCCTTTACGTTCAGGATTGATCAGCAAAACATTTACATCACACGTTAAAAAACTGCCTATGCAATTGTGACGTTTTAACTAAATGAAACAGGGAAATGTTTGCAGCATTTCCCTGGAAGAATTTAGATGAACGCAGACAGGTTCTCAGTTGGAACCAAAGGCCTGTCAACATTTTATTGACCTAAATCCACTTAAAAGTATGAAAAAAATCAGACTTCCGGGCGTCTTATTGCTATTACCCGAGCCCTTTTTAAAAGTCCTGCTCTTTATGAAATTATGTTTTGTAGTCGTACTCATTACATGTATGCAGGTATCAGCCAAAGTTTATTCACAGAAAACGAAACTCACCTTCAAAGCGGAAAAAGTTCAACTAGCACGGATACTGAAACTGATCGAGAAAAAAACCAACTACAGGTTCGTTTACAGTAACGACGTTCTTCCCGCCGAAAAAAAGATCACGTTTACGGCCGAAGAAACACCTTTTGACGAAGTGATGAAAACTTTGCTGGATGATACCGGCCTCAACTTTAAAATGCTCTCCAACAACCTGGTGGCCATTGCGCCGCAGCATGCCGTGATGGCCGACATTACGGTGAAGGGGAAGGTGACGGATGCCAAAGGCTTTCCGCTCATCGGCGTGGTGGTACGGGTGGAACAGTCCACCAAAGGCACCACCACCAACAACGAGGGCCAATATGAAATCAAAGTGCCTGCAACGGCGGCGCTGGTGTTCAGCTACCTGGGCTACGTGTCCCAACGCATCGAAGTGAACAACAACACAGCGATCAATATCACCATGCAGGAAGATGCCAAAGGCCTCAACGAGATCCTGGTGGTGGGTTACGGCACCCAGAAGAGGGTGAACATGACGGGCGCCGTGGCGGCCATCAGTCCCGCCCAGATCACCCAGCGCCCGGTGACCTCCATCCAGAACGCCCTGCAGGGTCTGGTGCCGGGCCTTACCGTGCTGAACCGCCCCGGTGATGTGGGCTCCGACGTGGGCACCATGACCATCCGCGGCCGCACCAACCTGAGCGCTCCCGGGCCATTGATCGTGATCGACGGTATTCCGGCCTCCAACCGCGAACTGGCTTCCCTCAATCCCTCGGACGTGGAAAGCATGAGCGTACTGAAAGATGCGGCCTCCGCCGCCATCTACGGCGCCCGCGCCGCTAACGGCGTGCTGCTCATCACCACCAAACGCGGCAAGGAAGGCAAAATGTCCGTAGACCTCAATGCGAGCTACGGCGTACAGTCCCCTACCCGCCTGCCCGACTACCTGGGCTCCGCAGATTTTGCGCGCCTGTACAACGAAGCGATGACCAATGCCGGCAAACAGCCCCGCTATACCGCAGAGGAAATTGCCAAATTCGAGAACGGCACCGACCGCGACCTGTATCCCAATACCGACTGGTACGATGAGGCGCTGGCCAACAACCCGGCTTACAAAGACGTGCAGCTGGGCGTAAGCGGCAGCAACAAGGGCACACAGTATTACATCGGCGCGGGTTACTTCGGCCAGCAATCGCTGGTGCAGAACAAAGGCATGAACCGCTACACCGTGCGCACCAATATCAGTTCGCAGGTGCTGCCCATCCTGAACATCGGCGCCAACATGTCGTTCGTGAAACAGGACCTCGATACCAAAGGCGGTGAAATGAACTGGGTGAGCCTCAACAGGCTGGGGCCCACCATGGCGGCGCGCCATTCAGACGGCACCTGGGGCACCATCAACGGCGGCAAGGTAGACGCTACGCTGGCCAAAGACAACGTGCTTCGCAACATGGCCGAAGGCGGCCGCGGCTGGACGCGCAACCAGGTGGTGCAAACCGCCCTGAACGCGACCCTCACGCCCCTTCCTGGCCTGAGCATCAAAGGCCTCGGCTCCATCAAATACAATAACGACATCAATAACCGTTTCTGGAACGAGCTGCCTCCGCTGACCAACTTCCTGACCAAACAGCCCATCGCTTCCACGGCCGTTACGCCGAACGAAATGGAAGAGTACTGGGCCCGCCGCCAGGAATTGCTGCTGCAGGCATACGCCGAATACGAAAGAAGTTTCGGCCGCCACACCGGCAAGATCATGATCGGCGCTTCACAGGAAAGCAATGAGCTGCGTAATGCGTTCATCGGCAGAAAACGCTTCCCCAACAACGCGGCCACTACCGTGGGCCTCGGCAGCGGCGGTTCTGAAAACATCAGCGACGACGCCGACGGAACTGCCAACCGCTCCACCGCGGAAGAATGGGCCATCCGCTCCTACTTCGGGCGTCTGAACTATAACTACAAAGACAAGTACCTTTTTGAAGCCAACCTGCGCCTCGACCTTTCATCCCGTTTCCACCCAGATTATCGCCTGGCGAAATTCCCCTCCGTATCTGCCGGCTGGCGTATCTCCGAAGAGCCTTTCATGAAAAGCATCCAGTGGATCAACAACATGAAGCTCCGCGGCAGCTGGGGCATCCTCGGCAACCAGGATAACGTAGCGCTCGGCAACTATTACGACCGCCTCAATACCGGCTACTCTTACAATTTTGAGGGTTCGCCCGTAGACGGTGTTTGGCAGAGAACCGGCACCAACATCAAAGCCAGCTGGGAAGAAGTGACGATGACCGACATCGGCCTCGACTTCACCCTGTTTAATGGCCTGCTGGACGTGACCGCCGACTACTACGTGAAAAAAACCGACGGCATCCTGCTGGCGCAAAGCGTGCCTTCCACCTATGCGCTGGATGCCGCCACGGTGAACTCCGGCGCTACCCAGAACACCGGTTTCGAGCTCATGCTGAGCCATACCAAACGCATCGGTAAAGATTTCGAGTACCATGTGAGCGCCAACATCTCCCACATCCGTAATAAAATCGTGAGCCTCGGCGAGGGCGTTACCGAAAGGCTGAGCGACCGCTGGATCGAGCGCGTGGGCGAATCCGTGGGCTCCTTCTACGGCTGGGAAGCACAGGGCCTGTTCAAAGACAAACAGGACGTGGATCAGCATGCCACCCAATCCGCTTCCACCAAAGCGGGCGACATCAAATACAAAGACCAGAACGGCGACAAGAAGATCGACGCGGCCGACCGCGTGATCCTCGGTAACGACGTGCCCTGGGTGAACTATGGCGGCTCCATCGGCGCCTCCTGGAAGGGTTTCAGCGTGGAAGCCCTCCTTTACGGCGCAGCCGGCGTAAAAACTTACCTCGACGGTGAGGCGGCGTTCTCATTCTTCAACGGCGCCAGCGTAAAATCCTATCACCTGAAACGCTGGACGACCAACAATCCGGATCCGAACGCAGCTTATCCCCGCATCCTCATCAGCGCGGACGGCAAGCATAACTATGACAACCGCTCTTCGTTCTGGCTGTTCAACGCTTCTTACCTGCGCATCCGTTCGCTGAACTTCGGGTATACTTTCCCCAGGTCATGGGTGGAAAAGGCCGGCATGCAGCAGGCGCGGCTGTTCGTAACGTCCAACAATCCGTTCACCTTCATGATGGATAAACGTTTAACGGACTACGATCCGGAAATCGGTTCCGGCCGCGGCGGATACCCCGGTATCAAAACCTGGGCGATCGGACTGAATGCAAGATTTTAATGAAGACTATTAAACAGACAACGTATGACACGCAATAAATTCCATATAATAGCAGCGCTGACCCTCTCGGGGATGCTGTTTTCCTGTAATAAAGATTTCCTGGAAAGACCGCCGCAGAACCAATTGTCCGAAGGCACCTTCTGGACCAGCGAGAAAGACGCCTATGCGGCGCTGAACGCGATTTACGCGCAAATAGACGGCAGCGACGGCGATGCTTATCTCGACGGCGCCAGCGACAACGCCCATGCGCAATATCCCTGGGAAAGCAATGCCACCACCATTTCCCTGGGCGACGTGACCACCTCGATGAACGAAGGCTGGAACTTCGAAGCCATCCGCCGGGTGAACTATTTCCTCGAAAACGTGGACCGCGTACCGATGGATAACGCCCTCAAAGAAAGGTTCAAAGCCGAAGCCCGTTTCATGCGCGCTTTCCGCTACTTCAACATGATGCTCAACTTCGGTGACGTGCCGCTGATCACCAAAACGCTGACCACCGAAGAATCATATATAGCGCGTACGCCGAAAGCGGAAGTGCTGAAATTCATCACCGACGAACTGACGGCGCTGACGGCGGCCCTGCCCCCTTCATATGCCGGCGGTAAAAACAATGAAAAAGGAAGGATCACCAAAGGCGCCGTAGTAGCCCTGAAAGCCCGCGTACACCTGTACACCGGCCAGTGGCAACAGGCTGTGGACGCCGCCACCGCCGTGATGGGCATGGGTTATGAGCTGTTCAAGGTCACCACGGAAGACGCCAAAGACGCCACCGACAACTATGCAGCGTGGGTGAGTTTTGCTGACGCCGCGGAAGAAAAAAAATTCCGCAACGGCCTTCGCAGTTATGAGAAACTGTTCTGGCAGGTGAATGAAGGGAACAAGGAAGTGATCCTCGACCGGCAGCAAATCCCGGAAAAGGATGCCAAGTTCATCAACACCCTGGTACTGTCTGACGACCTGGGCGGCTGGAGCTCCATCGCCCCCACCCAGAGCCTCGTAGACGCTTACCAGAGCTTCAAAACCGGCGAAGCTGTAACGCCACCCTCCGCTGCCGACCGCGCTACCCGTTACAAAGCCCGCGCTACCGACCCGGCCTTCTACAACGAATACAAAAACCGTGACCCGCGCTTTTATGCGAGCATCCTGTTCGATAAAGCGCCGTGGCACAGTATCGAAGACGGTTATGCATTTGCCTGGGTGAAAGGCGGGAACAACTGTTCCAAAACCGGCTACAACTTCCGCAAGTATGTAGATCCCGTGGCCTGGGGCGCGCAGGTAGACAACCACGCCAACCACATCATCATCCGGTATGCGGAAATACTGCTGACCTATGCCGAGGCGAAAAACGAGCTCTCCGGCCCCGATGCCAGCGTATATGACGCGATCGACCAGCTGCGCGTACGTGCCGGCATGCCGGTGATCAACCGCACCAAGATCAATACACAGGCCCTGCTGCGCGATGCTATCCGCCAGGAGCGCAGGATTGAGCTGGCGCTGGAAGGCCACCGCTTCCGCGACATCCGCCGCTGGAAAACCGCCGCCGCTGTGATGACTTCCCTGTACGATCTCGAAAACGGCCTCGTACAGACCCGTAAGTGGGACGATAAACTGTACCTCATGCCCGTACCGCAGGCGGACGTGGACAAGAACCCCAAACTGCTGCCCAACAACACCGGGTACTGATGCTACGCTTTTTATATACGCAAAAAGGGCTGCCATGACCGGCAGCCCTTTTTTTGTTCCTTATGCAGTGTTGACCATTATTTCTTCGCGAGGTCTTTGATGCGGATGTTGCGGAAACGCACCACGGAACCGTGGCCCAGGAAACCGATATGACCGCTGGTCCTTTTCAGGCCGGGGTGGTCTTTATGGTCGAGAGTGCCTTTATCCCGGGCTTCGGCGATGTCGCCGTCGAGAATAACGGTGCCGTTCAGTTCTACGGTGATGCGGGTGCCTTTCACGGTTACCTGCTCGTAGTTCCACTCGCCTACCGGTTTGAGGAAGCCGCGTTTGGCGGGAATCACGCCGTACACGGAACCGTGGTACTGGTAGATGTGAAGGTTTTTATAGATGTCCGCTTCGTTGTCGAGGATCTGCAGTTCCATGCCCTGGTAGGCAGCGTCGCCGGAGGGCGGCATGCGGATGCCGAGGCCGTTGTTGGCGCCGGGTGTGAGCTGGAATTCGAAACGGTATACGAAATCGGAGAACTCGTTTTTGGTGTAGAGGTTACCGCCGCCGGAGCCTTTGGGCGAACAGAGAATGTTGCCGTTATCGAGCACATAGCTGGTGGTGTTGCCCGTCCATTCGTGCATGTTGGTGCCGTCGAACAGGATTTTGTAGCCTTCCTTCTTTTCCTCGGCGCTCAGCTCGAACGGTTTTACGCGTTCGAACTCGCGGATGTACAGGTTGCGGTAGGCCACATAAGTGCCGTGCGCCTGCAGTTCCAGCTGCTCTTCGGGGAAGATGGGCAGCTTGCGGTCCCAGTAGTTTTCCAGGATAACATTGTTCACCACCAGTTTACCGTTGAGGTACACCGTTACGCGGTCGCCTTTCATGATGATGCGGAAAGTGTTCCATTCACCGATGGCGTTATCGGCCAGTTCGGAAGGTTTGCTGGGGTTTGCCTGGTTGTTGTACAGGCCGCCGGAGCCTACCTGTGCGCCCACGTCGCGGCGGGCGGTGTCCCAGATCTGCACCTGGGGCGTACCACGCAGGTATACGCCCGCGTCGCCGTCTTTGGTGATTTTCCAGTCCACGAACATTTCGAAGTCGCCGTATTTTTTATCCGTGCAGAGGTTGCTGCCATGACCGTTGAACACCAACAGGCCGTCTTTCACGCTCCAACCTTCCTTCATCACGGCGTCTGCTTTTTCCTGTTCTTTTTTCAGTGTGGCGGCGTCCATTTTGGCGCGTTTGATCGGGTCGGCCACGAGGCCTTTCCAGCCGCTGAGGTCTTTGCCGTTGAACATGTTCACGAACCCTTCGCCGGCCGGCATTTCAGCCAGGTATTTGCGGATGGCCTCGCGCTGGTAGTCGGCATCGCCGCCCGTCAGCGTGCCGGAAGCCTGTTCCAGCAGGTTGCGCACGATGCTGCCGCTGTAGGTTTTATCGGCCAGCGCAATGCTCATCACCGCTTCGGCCGCCTGTTGCTTCACGGCGGCATCGTTGAGGTAGTTGCCGGCGAACACCAGTGCGGGGAAGGTTTTGCATTGTTCCGCCTGCTGGAGGATGGCTTTTTTCAGCCCTGCGTCGTTCGCCAGTTCCATGGCGTTGGTGAGCATGAGCAGCCGCTGGTCGGGTGTGGCCGCGGTTTTGGCGAGGCGTACATAACCCTGCAGCGCGGTTTTGCGGTGGTCCGCATTTTCGCGGGCGATCTTCAGCAGGTCAGCCGCGGCGCTCGCGTCTTTCCAGCCTACCAGCGCCGTTACGGCCGCTGCTTTCTGGGCGGCGTTGCCACCGGCAAACGCTTCGCTTACCACCTGTTTGGCGGCGGGGCCGCCAATACCGGCGAGGATGGCGTAATAACGCTCCTGCCCCGCGGCGTTTTCTTTTTTCATTTGTGCGATCACCGGTTCGGCGGACTGTGAAGAACCGGCTACCACCGCGGCCTGCAGCGCTTTCACGTCTGCGGGGGCAGTGGCTTTGGACAGCATGCTGAACAGCACCGGCAGGTTATTCGCCGTTACCACATCTTTCAGCGCGCTGAACGCAGCGTTGCGCACGTTTTCCTGCGGCGCTTTGGTGAGGGCCAGCACCTGCTGTACGCTGCCGTCGGCTTTGCGACCGGCCAGCACGTCGATCAGGGCTACCTGTGCCGCGGGCGGCATGGAAGCCACAGCGGCGGCAGACTGGGTTACCACCTCATCGCCTTTGATGGTTTTCAGCGCTCCCTGGATGGCGGCGGTTTCTTTATCGTCCGCTTTTTTCAGGCGCGCGAGCAGGGGTGCAACGGCCTGGGCGCCGGAGATCTGCCCGGCGGCGGTGATGGCCGCCAGCCTTACGCCGGCATCTTTATCGTTCAGTGCGGCCAGCACCACGGGGGCGGCCAGTTCAGCTTTGTTATTGCCCAGCATGGCGATCACAGCCGCTTTACCGGCAGGGGTCGCTTTTGCCAGCGATTTGATCCAGGCGGCGGTGGTGGCCTGGCCCAGATTGTTGCCTGCGAATTTCAGCGCGGCATCGCGGTAATCGGCGGCGGGGTCGTTCACGGCTGCCAGCAGAACGGGCAGGTTTTCTTCCCCTTTCAGCTGGTTAAGCAGGTACAGGGCGGCGGTGCGCACCTGCGTCTGGCCGGCGCTGCGGGCGCCTGCCATGATGTTGCCGGCCACGTCGGCCGCTTCTTTCTTATGGCCGTTGGCGGCTAACTGCTGCGCATATACGAGATAAGACGTTACCGCATTGGTTTCGTCGTATTTGTAACCGGCTTTTACCACGGCGGCCTTCAGTGTGTTGGCCGCTTCCGGCGCCGCGATGTGCGCCAGGGCGTACAGGGCGGTTTTGGCCAGCATCCTGTTTTCCGAACGGGCCAGCGGTTGCAGCGCGGCGGTGGCGCCGGCAATGCGGGCATCCCCCACTACTTCCGCCAGTATCTGCTGGTTGCGGCCGGTGGTTTTCGGCAGCGCTTCGAGCAACGCTTTCTGCGCGGCGGGCGAATTGATTTTCAGCAGTGTGCGGGCGGCAACATCGCAGAGGCGCTCATCCGCCAGGTAAGGCTGCAATGTGCTCACGGCGGCATCGGTGCCGAAGTGCTGCAGCATGGTAATGAGGAACGCCTTGTTTTCCTTGTCTGCCACCTGCTTCAGCGCTTTGCTGAAAGCGGAGACGGCAACCGCGCGTTCTTTTTCCTTACCGGGCTGGGTTACGTAAAAGGCGTAACCGCCCAGTGCGTATTCCAGGGCGGTGTTATCGCCTTTGCCGGCGGGCGAGAGCATGGCCGCCATATTGGCGATGCCTTCTTCGCCGAGGTCCGACAGGGCGGCCATGTTCGCGTTGAGCGATTTGGCGTCTTTGGCAGGCTGCTGGGCCAGCAGGTCTGCAATTTTGGTATGCGCTGCACGCACGTCCTGTTTGGGCTGGGCCATTACCGCCAGCTGCGCCAAACAACATGCAGCTATGATGAACAGTTTTTTCATGATGTTGTGTTGATTAGATGGTCCACGGTCCGCGCATCGGCTGGAATATCAGCCGGTTGGCGCCTTCGTCGTTGATAAACTCCTGTTTTACCGGATCGAACTCCAGGTTGCGGCCCAGTTGCAGGGCGATTTTACCCATGTTCACAATGGTGGCGGAACGGTGGCCGTTCTCTTCATTGAGGGCGAACTTCTGGCGTTTTTTAACGGCTTCCACAAAGTCCGTTACCTGCGGCGCAGGGTCGGGGAATGCGGCGAGTTTCTTTTCGAGGTCCGGGATATCTGATTTGAAACCGGGGTACAGTTTGCCTTTCGGCCCTTCGATATAGGCTGCGTTGGTTTCGGTGCCGGCGCCGTCGAGCACGATCTGGCAGCCGTCTGCATACGTATAGGTGATCTTGCGCCAGGTGCCTACCGCATCGGTATGCTGCTGGGGCGCGTCGATTTCCACTTTTACGGGGCTGGTATCGTCTTTACCGAGGAAATACTGTACGGGGTCGAGGTAGTGCTGCCCCATGTCGCCGAGGCCGCCGCCGTCGTAATCCCAGTAGCCGCGGAAAGTGCTGTGCACGCGGTGGGCGGTGTAGGGCTTGTAGGGTGCGGGGCCCAGCCACATTTCATAGTCGAGCTCCTTGGGAACCGCCTGCGGGGCGAGGTTGGTCTTCCCTACCCAGAAAAATTTCCAGTCGAATCCGGTGTGGCGGCTCACGGTCACCTTCAGGGGCCAGCCGAGCAAACCGCTTTCCACGAGTTTTTTGATGGGTTTTACGGTAGTGCCCATGCCGTAGAAGTTGGCATCGAACCGGAACCAGGTGTTGAGCCTGAAAATACGGCCATGCTGCTGCACGGCCTCTACCAGGCGCTTGCCTTCGCCGATGGTGGCGGTCATCGGTTTTTCGCACCATACGTCTTTACCGGCGCGTGCCGCGTCGGCGGCGATGATGCCGTGCCAGTGCGGCGGGGTGGCTACGTGTACGATGTCGACCTCCGGCAGCTGGATGAGCTCGCGGTAGTCGCCGAATGTTTTAACGCCCTTCCCCTGGTTCGGCAAAACGTCCAACGCCTTCTGGATATGCGTTTTGTCAACATCGCAGATGGCTACCACCCGCGTGCCGGCATACCCGAAATGGCCGCGGCCCATGCCGCCGGTGCCTACTACGGCTTTTGTAAGCTGATCGCTGGGTGCCAGGTAACCGCGCCCCAGTACGTGGCGGGGCACAATCGTGAATGCCGCCAACGCTCCCAGTGAGTTACGGACGAATTCCCGCCTGGAAGAATGGTTTTCTTTCTTTCCCATGGTTTTATTTAAGTGTAAACGTGATTTTTAGCGGAACAAAATACAAATTAGATTTTTTGTTTACTGATGGTATATTGGAAAAAACCGACATAATAATAAAGAGCAAACGGCATTTTTATACCGTTTGCTCCCAGCTTGCTTTCCTTCTGCTTATCAGTAACCGTCGTTTTGTCTCATATTCGGGTTCGACAGCACTTCCTTCTCCGGGATGGGCCAGTAATAATCCCGGTCGGTGTACGCCCGGTCCTGCACCTTGATGGCCTGGCCGGTAGCCGGGTCGGTAGCCCCGAACACCTCCCCGTTCAT
This sequence comes from Chitinophaga lutea, assembly GCF_003813775.1. NCBI lineage: Bacteria > Pseudomonadati > Bacteroidota > Chitinophagia > Chitinophagales > Chitinophagaceae > Chitinophaga > Chitinophaga lutea. Next base: position 1,534,825 of record NZ_RPDH01000002.1, read on the forward strand.
CACGGCTTTCACCGTGCCCCATCGGCGGATATCGAAATAACGTTGCCCTTCAAAAGCCAGCTCGGCCTGCCGCTCGCGGCGGATGAGCACACGCAGCCTGTCTTTGGTATTGAACCGGGCCACGTCCACCGGCGGCATGCCGGCGCGGGTGCGCAGGTCGTTGAGGTGGGCAACGATGTCCGGATTCTGCCAGTCGTCGAGCTCCAGCAGCGATTCCACGTAATTGAGCAGCACCTCGGCGTAGCGGATGAACATGAAGTCGAGCGTGCCGCTCCTGCCCTGCCGGTCGCGCTGATCGAGGTACTTGCGCACCCAGTAGCCTGTGGCGGTCGATTTCTGCACCCCGATCTTGTCGAGGTTCAGCGTGGAGGGGTCAAAGGGTTTGAGGATGTACGCCGCATCAATGAATGACTGGCCGGGATACAACACCGAAGCCGTGAGGCGCGGGTCGCGGTTGTTTTTATAATTGGGATTACGGCGGTAAGCGTCGATGGAATCCGGGCCGAGCTCCTGGATGGAATAGCCCTGCCGTGTTTCGTAGTTGTCTACCACGTTGGCGAGCGGCGACAGATAGGTTTCCCCGCCGATGCCGTAAGGCGCCAGCGTGGTCCATGCGGAGCCGCAGCCGTCTCTCCTGAACCAGATGCGCTCTTTGTTCAGTTCGCCGGCATAGCTGAAAAGCTCGGCGTAGCTGTTGGCGTTCGCATTGGAGCTGCGGTGCAGCCGGTATACGCCGGAGCCGATGACTTTGACGGCGGCGGTTTTGGCGGCATCGTATTTTTTGAAGTACATCGCCAGGCGGGTGAGCAGCGCGTAGCAGGTGCCGCTGGAAATGCGCCAGGCCTCATCGTTCACATATTCCTTCGGCAGTTTTTCGCCGCACGCGTTCAGCTCGCTTTCGATGAAGGCGTACACTTCCTCCGCGGTATTTCTTTTCATCACGTTTTCCGTGGGGGTGAGCGACTTGGTGACGATGGGGATGCCGCCGAAATACAGGAGGCACTCCATATGATAATAGGCGCGCAGGGCGCGGGCTTCGTATTTCATGCGCTCGCGGAGCGTAGAGTCCATAAAACATTTGTCTACGTTCTCAAGAAAGCGGCAGGCGCGGCGGATGTCTAGATAGTTATCGCGCCAGATCCATTCCGCTACGTCCCAGGTGGGGTTTTGCAGGCCGCGGGTGAAGATGTCGTAGTTACCGCGGAAATCGCCCCGGTTCACCGCTTCATCGCTGAGCCCGGAAATGAGCATCACGTTGCGGCCGCTGGTACCGTCGGGCACGCCGGCGTAGATGGAGCCCAATGCGCCGTAGGCGTTGGCTTCCGTTTTCCACCATACATCGTCGGTGATGGCGGTGGGGTGGTCATTGGTCAGAAACTTTTCGCATCCGGTGAATAACAGCATGGCTGCCCCGGCCACTATCCAGATATTGACAAACTTTATTTTCATCGTTGGATTTTTAAGAATTAAAACTGAACGTTCAGGCCCATCATATATGTTTTCATAATGCCGTAAGTCCACTGGTTACCCTGACTTTCGGGATCCACGAGTTTCATGCCGGTGAACACGAAGGGATTCTGGGCGTTGGCGTAGATGCGCATGCCCTGTATACCCATCCGTTTAAGCCCGGCCGTTTGCAGGTTATAACCCAGCTGGATGTATTTCATGCGCATGTACGCGCCGTCCTGGAACCAGAAGCTGGATGTGAGCTTGTTGGATGCCGGGAGCGTGTTAAGGCGCGGGAAACGGGCATTGGGGCGCTGCGGCGTCCAGTAGTTTTCCGAATAATATTTAGTGGGCACCCCGCCGTCGAACGACATATCCAGCGGGTACGCCAGCATGCCGGCCAGCAGCACGTCGTTGCTGGAAACGCCCTGAATCAGGAACTCGAGGTCGAAGTTTTTGTAGCTCACGCTGAAGTTGGCAAAGTAGTCCACCAGGGGTGTTCTGTTGCCGATCAGTTTCTGGTCTTTACCATCGATTACCTTATCACCATTCTGGTCAACATACCGGATGTCGCCCGGTTTCTGACCGGCGTAGATCGGAACGGTGCTGGCGCCGCCCGGGCCGAAGTCGCTTTCCTGCAAAAGGCCCTGTGCCTGGTAACCATAAATGCTGTTGATGGTGTGCCCTTCCTGGTCAATGCGGTTGGCGCCGGCATTGATGTAAGGCCCTCCTTTCAGCGAAAGGATCTCGTTTTTATTGTACGTAATACCTGGCCTCACCGAAATGGTCCAATCCTTCCCGATCTGGTCATTGTAATTTACCGCCAGCTCGAGACCTTCATTCTTCACTTTACCGGCATTGATGGGAGGCGTTCCCAAACCGCCTACATAGGAGACCGGCGGTTTCAGCAGGATGCCGTTCGTTCTTTTATCATAATAGTCGAATGTCAGTTCGAGTTTGTTGCCGTATAAACCCAGGTCGAAACCGACGTCCAGCATGTTGACCGTTTCCCAGGTAATATCGGGATTGCCCCAGGTGGATTCCACGCCGTCGCCGGAACTGATGAGGTTTTGGTACAGATAGGGATCCACGTCCTGGTTACCCAGCGAGCCGTAAGATGCGCGCAGCTTCAGGTTGCTGATCGTGCGGGAATCTTTCAGGAAACCTTCTTTATGCACGTTCCAGCCCAATGCTACAGACGGGAAATAGCCATACTTGTGCCCGGGCCCGAATTTGGAGTTACCGTCCATACGGATTGCACCTTCCAGCAAAAAACGGTCGTCGTAAGAATAATTCACTTTGCCGTATACGCTCAGCATGGAAATCACATCCCATTGGCCGGACTGAGTTTCTTCCTGCGAGTACCCCGCAAGTGCGAATAAGTTGTGCTTGCGGAAGTTGTACGTATAATCTGCGGATGCGGCAGCGTAATAGTAAGAGCCTCTCGGCGCGTCGTACGACCGCTGGAGCCCCCATACCTGGAGCAGTTGCCCCGAGTAATAATCGAAGAAATAATAGTTATCCCGGGTAGTTCTGGTCACATCGCTGTTGAGACGGTAGCTGAACTGGCCTTTGAGGTTAAAGCCGGGAAACACTTCCCATTTGGGTTGCAGGTTGATGCTGCTCTGCATGGATTCATATCGCGTCTGGCCTCCCTGCTCCGCATATGCCACCGGGTTCACGATGTCCACATACCGGCCGTACATGATAGGCGCACCGGGCTTTGCGGGGTATTTAGGCAGGATGGTCGGCGGCACGCGGTAAATATCTTCCAGGATACGGTTACCCTGGTTGCCGTTGGGACGGTTGGGGTATGATACGTTCCGTTTGATGGCCAGCATATCCATGTTGATCAGAAAGGTTTTGCTGAGCGTGATGGAGGTATTGGCCCGCACGTTGTATTTTTTCGAATCGTTGAGCGGGATCATGCCGCCATGATACTGGTAGTTGGCGGTAAGCGCAAAACGCGCCATGTTGTTGCCGCCGCTTACAGACAGCGAATGGCTGGTGATCGGAGCGTTCTTTTTAATGATCTCATCCTGCCAGTCGGTATCCGGGTATTTGATCCGGTCTGTTCCGGCGATGGTATTATCGATGTCTGCCTGGGAATAGAAAGCCGGGCGGCCCGCATTGGCCAACGCTTCGTTGTACATGTTCATGTAGGTGGGAGCATTGACCAGTTTGGGCATGGTGGATGCATTCTGCACACCGTAATACCCGTCGTAAATCACCGATACCCTGCCCGGCGTACCGCGCCGGGTAGTTACAAGAATAACGCCGTTGCCACCGCGCGCGCCATATACGGCTGCAGCCGCAGCATCTTTCAGCACCGTCACACTTTCCACAGTCAGCGGGTCAATGAAGTTCATGTCCATGGGAATACCATCTACCAGTACCAGCGGATTACCACCAACGCCCGACGTTGTGCTCAATCCCCTGATTTTGATAGTAGCCGCATCACCACCGGGTAAACCGGAGCCTTGCCGCACCTGCAAACCCGTTACACCGCCTTGCAAGGCCTGCGATAACTGGGTAACCGGTTTCCCCGCCATCTGCGACTGCACGTTCACCATGCCCACGGAACTGGCGATGTGCTTGCGCTGCAGTTCGGACAGACCCACCACCACCACTTCATCGAGGGCGGACACATTTTCTTTCAGAGAAACAGTAAGGCTGTTCACCGCTTTGGTAATGGTCACCTCCTGCGGATGATAACCCATGAGACTGAAGAGCAGCACGTCGTTTTTGCGGGCGCGGATGGTGAAGTAGCCGTCCGCATCCGCCAGGGTGCCCTGGTTGCTGTCTTTGATCCGCACGGTTACGCCGGGGATGCCCTGGGGCGGTTCGTGAGTGTCGAATATCCGGCCTTTGATAAGCCAGCCACTGTCTTGCTGCATCGGCTGCGCCACCGCTTCCGGGGCAAATGCGTTGAGCGGCACGATGGCCACCTGCTTGCGCAGGATGCGGTAGGTGAGCCCGGTGTTAGCCAGCGCCAGGTCGAGCACCTCGCGGATGTTTTTGTCTTTCACTTCCAGCGTCACTTTCTGCCGCTGTACCAGCTCATCTTTGTAAAAGATGCGCCAGTCGCTCTGCTGCTTGATCTGCTGGAACAATTCCGGCAGGCTGCCTTGCACAAGGCGAACGCTGATTTTCCCCTGCGAGTAGGACGGGGACGAGAATACCGCGGATATTCCCACAAAAAACATGAATACGGTCAACTTCATCATCCTGATCACTTTAGGCAAAGCATTTCCCTTCCGGAGGCCATGCTTCGGGACGTGTTTTTTTTGCATACATTTACAGTGTTTACATGATTACAATAGCATGCTGGTTCCGATACCCGTCGGCACCAGTTGCCGGAAGATGTTAGCGCATCTTCCGTTTTTTTTACATCAGATTATTGGTTGTTTAGCTCAATTTTCAAATACGAAACCCTGTTCAGTTTTTTTGAATGATAATCCTGTACTCACGCTCACTGCTTCCATTACATCCCGGATATCTTCTGACAGATCGAGGTCACCGGAAAATGTGGATTTTAAATTAGTCTCACTGGTAATAGCAACATTAAAGTACCTGCTCAGTTTTTTAAGAATATGGTTTAGCGGCGCCTGTTCAAACATCAGCCGCCCGTCTTTCCAGGCCGTATAGGCCAATATGTTGACATTTTCCTGATACATATTTTGCGTAGCGATGGCGTAGCCTGCCAGGTTCCCCGGGGCCAGCAGCCGTTCTGCATTGCCTTTATTGGTTTTCACTTTTACGCTGCCTTTCGCCAGCACCACGGTTTCATTGTCTTCGTCGGCGTATGCGTTGATATTAAATTCCGTGCCCAGCACTGCGGTTTTGAGGTGACTGGTGTATACAAAAAACGGTTGTTGTTCATTCGCGGTCACATCGAAATATCCCTCTCCTTCCAGAAACACTTCGCGGCTTTTTTCGCTGAACATCATGGGGTACACCAGCCTCGAGCCGGCGTTGAGCCATACTACGGAACCGTCCTGCAGCTGCACCCTGGCGCGGCGGCCGTAGGGTACGATGAGGGTGTTGTACTGGCCCTCCTGCCCTTCCTGTTCGTACTGCTGCCGGTCGTTCACGCTCACCTGCGTGCCGTTCCGGCTGTAGGTAAGGCTGGCGCTGGTATCCGATAATGTTACCTGCTGGTTATTGCTTAACAAAAGCCTGGTTTCCGTTGACGAATCCTTCACTGTCTGATTCCGGGCGAAAGTCAGCACGCCGCTTTCGGATGGCCGCGGCTGCAACAGCCACCAGCCGGCCGCGATGAGCACCAGTACGGCGGCGGCTACTTTCCAGCCGATGCGGAATACGGACGGTTGGTGTGTAAAGCCGCTCTGGATGCGTTCCCACAATGCCGCTTTGTCTTCCGGTTTCATGCTTTCGTTGCCGGCCGCGCTCACGATCTCCCTCACACCGGATTCCAGCGGTTCATCATTCCCGAAAAGCTCATTATGCTGACTCATGCTTGATTTATTATATAGAGTGAAGAATGGAAGGGATATAGACTATATTGTTAAACTTTTTTTTGTGAAGAGGGTTACCCCCGTGAAAGGGCCAGCAGGCAGGCGGCGATCAGGTACATGGGCGCGGTTTTCACCTGTTCGCGCAATTGCTGGATGGCGCGGTACGCCAGCGTGCGGCAGGTGGGGATGCTGATTTTCATGATTTCCGCCACTTCTTCATAACCGAGGTCGCAATTATAACGGAGGTAGAGCACTTCTTTCTGCCTGGAGGGCAGGCGCGAAAGGGCTGCGGCCAGCTGACGGAGCATCGCCTGCTGCCGTTCGTTTTCCACGAGCTGTTGTTCCACATCAAATTCAATCAGGAAGGGCATTTCAGCCGGGGCGCCGAAACGTATCAGGGAGGCCTTGCGGCGGGCTTCGTGGAGTTTGCGCCGGAAAGCGCCCAGCAGGTAAAAGCGGATATTTACAGCCGGGGAAAGGTTCCGGTGATAGCGGTGGAGATCTACAAACAGGTCGTGCATACAATCCTTCACGGTGTCTTCATCGTCAAAAAAGCGGAGGCCGTAGCGGTAAAGCACGTCGGCATACGCCTCGTACAATGCTTTGAAAGCGCCGGCATCGCCATCCCTGACAGCTGACCATAACACTGTTTCATCCGTAAAATGCGAGATATTGTCCAATTGCCGTAATTGACGCGTAATTGATGCTCAACAATATATAAAACTTTCGGGAATGAGAAGGACGATATTGTTAACTTTAAGGAGAATAATGCTTTATGTATCTCACCTTTCCGCCTCCGCCGCAACTGGCCGCCCACGTACGGATGTTCTGGGTGTTCGAGCACGATGTGCCGGCGGGTGAGCCGTATGTGTACCGTTCCATGGCTGACGGCTGCGCCGAATTAATATTTCATTATAAAGGTGTGTTCTCCGAGCCGGCCGGCAGCGGCGCCTCGCATGCTGCGGTCGTTCATGCACAAAGCAGCCATCACCGCCGTTTCCTCACGCAGGAAAGTTTCGGCATTTTCGGCGCATACCTCTACCCCACCGCTTTGCCGCACCTGTTCGGCCTCGCTTCCCCGGATTTCAGCAACCAGATGCCCGACCTGGCCTCGGTACTGGGGCACGAAGGCAGCCTGCTCGAAGAACAGATCATGACCGCCGCCGGCCACGAAGAAAGGGTGCGGCTGCTGAGCCGTTTCCTCAGCGGCCGGCTGCGGAACAAAGAAGAACATCCCACCGTGGCGCACATCGCATTGCGGCACATCCTGCAGCATAAGGGGCAACTGAACGTGGAGGAACTGGCCGGGCACATCTGCCTGTCTACCCGCCAGTTCGAAAGAACGTTCAAAACCTATTGCGGCTTTTCCCCCAAGCTCTACACCCGCATCATCCGCTTCCAGCAGGCGCTGGAAGCATACGGCGCCAAAGACATGAGCCTGACGGCCATCGGTTACGCCTGCGGGTACTACGACCAGAGCCATTTCATCCGCGAGTTCAGGGCGTTTTCCGGCTATCATCCCCGCGAGTACTTTGCCGGCAGGCCCGAAGGCATCGAATACCGCGAGTAGTTTCCAAAATGTCGTGTTTATCCAATTTCCCCCCTGCCCCGCGGTTTACTTTTGCCGTACGATCAAACCATTCGTTATGTCTACAAGAAACAAACCTGAAGGATACCCGGCCGTGAGCCCTTATTTTCTGGTGCCCGACGCAGACCGGTTCATGCATTTTGTAAAAACCGTTTTTGATGCGGAAGAAATCATGGTGTATAAAGACGGCGCCGGCAGGGTGATGCATGCCGAGCTGCGTATAGACGACAGCGTTATCATGCTGGGCAACAGCACGGCGGTTTACCCGCCGCAGCCCGGCGCCGTATTTATGTACGTGAAGGACACGGACGATACTTACCGCAAAGCCCTGGCGGAAGGCGCCAGGCCGCAGGAAGAACCGGCGGATAAAGACTACGGCAGATCTGCGGGCGTGTTCGATGCTTTCGGGAACAGCTGGTGGTTTACATCGATGCAGTAGCGGTGCGGTGTTCCGGAAACAACTGGCGATTCACGATGATGTGGTAGCGGTGTAGTATTCCGGGGACAGCCGGTGGTTTCACGATGATGCAGTAGCGGTATGGCGTTCCTGGAACAACTGGCGGTTCACGATGATGCAGTTGCAAAGCGCGTTCCGGGCACAGGCAGTGGCCTGCGTGGTGTCAGTCTTTCCGCTGTAACAGTTGCTCAGGCCGGAAATGCACTTCCCCGGAGCCGCCGTTGGCGATGTAATAATCCCACATGGTGACGAATACTTTCTCTTTTAACAGGGGCAAGTCGGCGCGCGTGAGGCCCTCGGTGGAAACGGGCGGCAGGAAGTGAAAGTCGATGCGGTGCGGCAGGGCGAAAAATTTGCCCGGCAGCAGGATGTCGCGCGTATGGAAAAGCAGCGAGGGCATGATGGGCGTTTGCGTGTCGATGGCGAGCATGAAAGCCCCGTCGTAAAAATTCTTCAGCGGGTAACCGGTGCGGTTGCGGGTGCCTTCCGGGAAAAGCACCATGTGCATGCCCATTTCCAGGGCTTTTTGCATGTGCTCGAAACTCTGGCGCCGGCTCGCGTCGTTTTTCCGGTCTACCATGATGCCGCCAATCCTGTACATCATACCAAAAAGGGGAATCTTCGCCATTTCAGCCTTGGCGAGGGTTTTATTCACACCGGGCACACCAGGTGTCGTAACGGGCACGTCCATGAAAGAATTGTGGTTGCATACCACTACGTACACCTGCCCCTTTTTGAAATGCTCCAGGCCTTTGCGGTATACCGGGCAAAAGATGAGGTTCATGTACACCTTCATCCATACGCGGCCGATGGCGAGGAAACTGCGGGTTTTCTGCGGGTCGGGAAAAAAGGAAACAATCCAGATGGGTATCAGCACAATCAGTAAAGTAGCTGCGAACAGTAACAATCCGTAAACGGCAAACACACGCCCTGCTATGTTTCTGAGCCAATTCATGTAAAGGGAATCAATAATTACAATTTTATTTACAATTGCCAGTTCACCGGTTCTTTGCCCTGCCGGGTCAGTATTTCATTTGCTTTGGAAAAATGCCGGCAGCCGAAAAAACCTTTATCTGCGCTGAAAGGTGACGGATGGGCCGCTTTCAGGATGTAATGTTTCGTACCGTCGATCAGCACCTGTTTGTCTTGCGCGAACTTGCCCCAGAGCATGAACACCACGCCATCCTTGAGATCGGACACCTTGCGGATGACCGCGTCCGTAAAACTCTCCCAGCCTATTTTGCTGTGCGAGGCTGGTTCCCCGTCGCGCACCGTAAGCATGGCATTGAGCAGCAATACGCCGCTTTCGGCCCAGGGGGTGAGGTCCCCCGTCTCCGGGATGGCGGAACCGATGTCTTTCTGCATCTCTTTATATATATTGACGAGGGAAGGCGGTGGTTTAATACCCTTCTGCACGCTGAAACACAGGCCGTGCGCCTGGCCGGGGCCGTGGTAAGGATCCTGGCCGAGAATGACTACTTTTACGTTGTCGAAAGGTGTTTTATCAAATGCATTGAAAATCAGGTTTCCGGAGGGATAAATGGTTTTACCCAAGGCTTTTTCATGTTTCAGGAACATCACGATCTGCTCAAAATATGCTTTCTGAAATTCATCTTTCAACACTTCTTTCCAGCTGCTTTCGATCTTTACATCCATTACTATAATTTTGAATCAGAGGATTATTTTGATTAATTAACGGGAAATTATATAAATTTGCACTCCCAGTAAAAAAAAATTTATTGTGTACCGGACCGGTAGCTCAGCTGGATAGAGCAGCTGCCTTCTAAGCAGCAGGTCATTGGTTCGAATCCAATCCGGTTCACAAGGGTCAGGCAGGCTTCCAGTTTTGGTAGCCTGTTTTTTATTTTCCACCGGTCGCATCCGGAATCATAAAATCATTTATGAAGAGGATGGTTTGTGATCCTTTAACCAGTCTTCCGGCAGGATGACCATTTCGGCTATGCTCATCCGTTACATCCGGTTGATCTAATATGGTATTGAAAACCCTTCCGTGCAATCCTTTGCACTGTGCATAGATAGCGAGAAGAAAACCTTTATTATCTATGCTATTTTGACTTTTATCGATGCTATACTACCCCAAGGTTGCCTATCCAGGCACTGAAGCTATCCAGTACACCGACAGGTTTCTCCGTTAACCTATCGCATTAGAATATCAGAATCAATGCTTTATAATAATACCTGCTTAGGTTTGCCCACTTATACTTTTCCTGAACAAACTATTGCTATTTTTTTAAAAAGATGCGCCAGGTTTTCTAATTATTAACCATACTATTGTTGTTTTTCCAATTTCTATTTACCTTTCATTAATGTTTAGCAAATCTGACCTGTACAAACGAAGGATTTTAAAGGAGCTCTGCTTCGGAAATGCGCTGTCTGGTACAGAGATCAGTTCGCGGATAGAAAAAAGCCTGCCATTGACGGTCCGCATTTTGGGAGAACTGGTGAAAGAAGGGCTTGTGGAAGAAAAAGGATACGCACCTTCGTCCGGCGGCAGGCGTCCGCAGGTGTATGCCCTTAAGCCGGAAAAGATGTATGTGGTATCAGTGGCGATGGACCAGTTGGTGACCCGCATCGCCATCATTGATATGCAGAATTGTGACATTATCTGCACAGAAAAAATCGGACTGCCGCTGCCAAAGAACCCGGATGCGCTGGGAGTGTTGGCCAATCAGCTGAACCACTTTATCGACAATTCAACCATAGCACGCGATAAAATCATTGGAATGGGCATTGGAATGCCTGGCTTCGTGGATGTCTCCAAAGGGATCAACTATTCTTTCCTTAAAACCCCTACCAGCATCGTCGATTTTTTGCAGAACCGGGTTGGGATACCGGTATATATAGACAACGACTCCAGCCTGATCGCGCTTGCGGAATTCCGGCTGGGAGCAGCCCGCGGCCGAAGCGATGTAATGGTCATCAATATTAACTGGGGCATCGGACTGGGACTTATTTTGAATGGTGAATTGTTCCGCGGATGCACGGGATTTGCCGGGGAGTTCAGCCACATCCCCATCTTCGTCAACAACAAATTATGCAGTTGCGGTAAAAGTGGATGCCTTGAAACCGAAGCATCCATGTTGGTGGTAATTGAAAGAGCCGTGGAAGGATTGAAAAGCGGGCGGGTTTCAACCATTGAGGAAATGCCTGAAGATTTTGAAGAGGCCTGCAATACTATCATTAGTGCAGCCACACACGGCGACACGTTCGCTGTTGAGCTGCTCTCGGAAGCGGCCTACAACATCGGCAGGGGTATCGCCATCCTGATTCATATACTGAACCCCGAATTGATCATACTGAGCGGCCGGGGGGCGGCGGCAGGCAAACTTTGGCTGGCGCCAGTGCAGCAGGCAGTAAACAGCTATTGTATACCCAGGCTGGCATCCCAGTCTGAGTTGGCGGTATCTACACTCAATAACCGCGCAGAGCTGATCGGTGCCGCGGCATTGGTGATTGAAAACTATGATAAGAAACCGGCGAAAAACAAGGGGGACAGGGTGCTGGCATAATCATACACGAGCATACATAAATATAAAAAAGGTACGGCAAATGAGCATCGATGCTGTAGCGATCAACCAAATTTAGACAATGAACAGGTGTTGAGAGAATGACACACCACCAGAATCAGTGAACAGGGTACGGCCCGGCGGATGAGCGTCGATGCTGTAGCGATCAACCAAATTTAGACAGTGAACAGGTGTTGGTAGAATGACACACAGCCAGAATCAGTGAACAGGGTACGGCCCGGCGGATGAGCGTCGATGCCGTAGCGATCAACCAAATTTAGACAGTGAACAGGTGTTGATTAAAATGACACCGCCAGAATCAGTGAACAGGGGTACGGCCCGGCGAATGAGCGTCGATGCTGTAGCGATCAACCAAATTTAGACAGTGAACAGGTGTTGATTAAAATGACACACCGCCAGAATCAGTGAACAGGGTACGGCCCGGTAAATGCTTTCATGCAGTAATAATCATTCAATATAGATAGTGGACGGTATTGGCATCATCATGCACAACCATCTCGGGCGAAGAGCATACCGCCCGGCTAATGGGGCTTGGATGCAGTAATCATCAACCAAATAAAAACAGTGAACACGTATTGGCATCATCACAAACAACCAGAATCAGGAGAACGGGGTACGGCCCGACGAATGGATTTCGATGTATTGATAATCAACCAAATGTAGACTAATCGCTTTTAAACTTTTCAAATCTAAAACAACTGCAACATGAAAGATGCAAAACGGCGGATCTCAATGATCCTGTTATTTTGTTTTTGGGTGGGCATTGCGATGGCTCAGCAAAAACGAACAATTTCCGGTACGGTTACCGATGTGCAAGGAGACCCTGTGCCGGCGGTCACGGTTCTCCTTAAAGGTACTAACATTGGCAGCGCTACCGACGTACAGGGCAAATTCAGCATTACATTTGACAAGCCTGACGCCATCCTGGTTTTTAGCTCCATTAATTTCAAAGGCCAGGAAGTGAAGGTTGGCCAGAGTAACGTGCTTAACATAGTCATGGAAGAGAGTGTTGTTGGGCTGGGTGACGTAGTGGTAACCGCCCTCGGCATTAAAAGGGAAAAAAGAGCCCTCGGGTATGCTACCGCAACGGTTAAAGGAGAAGACCTGACGAAAGCGGGTGCAACCCTGAACCCCTTTCTCGCCTTGTATGGTAAGGCTGCGGGCGTTGGCATCAACATTTCCTCGGCCGGCCCAACCGGCGGTGTGAACGTGCGCATCAGGGGCGCTGCCGGCCTCGAATCAAACACCAATACAAGACCTTTGTTCGTAGTGGATGGCGTACCACTGTATGATGAAAAAACCTCCATGGAAAGCAGGGGTTATGACCCGTTAAACTCTTTTGACTATGGGTCAGGTGTGAATGACATCAACGCCGACGATATTGAATCGATTGAAATCCTGAAGGGCGCAAAAGCTACCGTGCTCTATGGCAGCCAGGCGCTGAACGGCGTGGTGCTGATCACTACAAAAAGCGGGAAACAGACAAGGGGGCTTGGTATAACACTCTCCCATCAGGTAACGGTGGACAAGCCGTTTACATTCATCGATTTTCAAAATGACTTCGGGTCCGGAGCCTCCGTACGTGATACCCAATACGCGCTGATCCGCGGGGTAAATACCAGGAAACTCCCGCTGAGCCGCTTTAGTTTCGGGCCCAGGTTCGATAACAGCAATGTGATGCTTTATGACAGCACAATGGGCACGTATAGGGCATATCCCAATAACTTTATCGACTTCTTCAATACCGCATTGTCAAACCGCACCAACGTTTCCGTTGCGGGAAGCGGCACTTTGGGGAGCGTCAGGGCTTCCTACACCCGCAATACCTATGAGGATGTGATCCCCGGGTTTACGCAAAAGAACAATACCTTCAGCTTCAATGGCAATTTTAAGGTTTCGGAGTTTGCAACATTCGAGTTTGTCAATAACCTGTATAGCGTGCAAACGCGAAACCGCCGCCCCAATATTGGACAGTTTGTAGCAACAGGCCTGAACAGAGACTATGATTACAACTGGATGAAATCGTTCTACCACGACCAGGACGGCTTTAGAAGAGACCTGGAGCCTTATGGGCTTGCAGGTTCAAGCCCCGGTTTCTGGCCAAACGCTGTTGCCGGGATCATGTGGGAACAAAACGACAACAAAGACCAGGACAACAAGTTTCACCTGGTCAGTTCACTCAGGTCGACACTTCAGTTTACAAAAAACATATCCCTGATCGCACAGGCCTCTTTGGACTATACCAATACGGATTTCATCACGGAGAATAAAATTATCCGCCTGGCCCCTGTAAGAACGGGTGGCAGGTACAGCTGGAGCAAGCGCAATATGACCGTGCAGAATTACCAGGCCCTGGTGAAGTATGAAAAGGACTTCAACGATTTCAATTTCTTTGCTTTCGGTGGCGGCGCTTACCAGAAAGTGACAGAGAACAACATGTATTCATCTACCGGCGATATGGGTTTGTTATTTCCCGGCTGGTTTTCGCTTGGGAACGCAGATACCAGGTTCTGGCCTACCTCTGGCGACAGGGGCAAGGTGACCGGGTTGAGAAGGGGCTCAGATGTGCTGTATAGCGCTTTAGGCTCTGCAACGCTTTCCTGGAAAGAAACCTATTACCTGGAATTGCAGGCAAGGAACGACTGGAACTCCACTCTGCAAGCACCCAATTACTCTTATTTCTACCCCGGCCTCTCGCTCACCTATAATTTCTCCAACGATATTGACGTTCCCCATCTTCAATATGGTAAACTTCGCTTTGCATGGGCAGACGTAGGTGGCGGACCGACAACGGCTGTTGGCGACCGGTATTTTGCCAATGACGCATACAGCGTGGGGCAACTCCCCTATGGGTATGGCCCTACCTCCGTTACGCCTCCCTCTGCCCTCTTCCTGGAACCGTTAAAACCATTCCGGAAGCGTGAATTTGAAACCGGCTTCAATACAAGATGGTTTGACAAAAGCAGGGTTGAGATCGACTTTTCTTTTTATACCAACAATACGTACAACCAGATCGTACAGCAACCCATCACACCGGCTACCGGTTATACTGCGGCAAAAATCAATACCGGTAACGTGAAAAACTGGGGCTTTGAACTTTTAATAAAAGGTGCTCCCCTGGCCACCCCGAAATATCGTTGGGATTTGACTTTTACGGCTGCTAACCAGTTTTCTAAAGTCATCAAGCTATATCCCGGGATAACCCAAAAATATGTTGATGGCAACTCCGGGTTCCAGGTTTGGGCCAAAGAAGGAGAACGCATGGGGGAAATACGCGCGTATGACTACAAGCGCACCCCCGATGGCAACAGGATCGTAGGCAGCAATGGTTTGTATGCGCTGAGCGACCAGGTTACCACTACCGGTAAAAATGTAAACCCCAAAGTATTTGGCGGTTTGTACAGCGATTTCTCCTTTAAGGGTTTCAATTTTCACATTGGCATTGATTACAAATTCGGGGGCACCATCTTCTCTTACACCAATAACTACCTGATGGGCACCGGTGTAATCAAAGCTTCGCTTCCCGGCAGGGATGAAGCAACCGGCGGGTTGGCCTACTATATAGACAATGCTTCTGGCGCCAGGGTAAAATGGGAGCACAATAAACCGGCTCCCGGGAATGCACGGGACGGCGTTGTTTACCACGACGGTATTGTGCTCGATGGTATGAAAGAAGTGAATTCGGGCGGCACCGTCAGATATGAAAAGAACGATGCTATCATAAGCGCTCCCGCCTACTACCAGACCTATATCAACGACCTTGGCACATCATGGCCTCCGGACCGTTTGTTCAAAAACGATTACATCAAACTGCGCGAGATTTCGCTGGAGTACAGCCTGCCCAAGAAGGTTTCGAATATGCTGAAACTGCAGAAACTTTCGGTAACTGCCGCAGCAAGGAACCTGGGCTATTTGTATAAGACGCTGCCCAACATCGATCCAGAAGGCGCGCTGGGCGCCCAGGGATATATTGAAAATTCATTCTATCCCTCTATCAGGTCTTTCAGTTTTGGTGTAAATGTTAGTTTCTAAAAGCTTCAAAAGAAAAATCATGAAAAAGATACTTATAGGGATGATTGTTTTTTCGGTAGCGTTTGCGTCCTGCAAGAAAACGCTTGAAAAAGAATTTCCCAACCCGGAAAATTATGATAAGACCGGCAACCTGTTTGCCGGGATGTTTACCAAAACCCTGTACGCCTGGAAGCTATATGTACAGGACTACGGCGAGTGGTGGTGGGAGCTGGCAGGCACCGGTTCAATGGGGGTTGCCGGCTACACGCAAGTATCCCATCGCTACATTACCGACCGGTACGCCTGGTTTTCAACTTATGACGACCTTACCGGCACGACGGCTTTTGGCTCCGAAAACCAGCTCTGGCAAAACAGGCTGGGCGCCTTCTATGGCAGTGTGAATGCCTGGGCCGTTATTAAAGACAATATAGCAGCGGTATCAGGGGCCGAGCTGGATGATAACCAGATATACTACTCCCTTACAACCGTTATGAAGGATTATGCGGCTTTGCTGGCGGTTGACTTTTATAATAATATTCCATATTCGGAGGCATTCAAAGGTAAAGACAGGGTGTTTTTCCCTAAATACGACGACCCGAAGGAGATTTATAAAAGCGTGCTGGACGAGTTAAAAAAAATATCCACCGACCTGCCGGGCGAGTATAGCAAAATGTCCGTATCCGCCAAAGCAGTATTCAATACACAGGATATTGCGTTCCGGGGCGATATCAACAAATGGGTGCAATATATAAATGCCATCCGGCTGAAATTTGCTGTGAGGATTTCGGGCGTGGAAGAAGCTTTTGCCAAATCGCATATCCAGGATGTGCTTTCCAAGAATAATCTGCCCGCAAGCGACCAGGTATGGAGCATGCCCTATGCCCTGATGGCCAATGGCGGTGGTGAATGGATCCGTGGTATCGGCGAAGGCTGGCCTGCCACATTCATCCCCGACATTATCATGAGGAGGATGAACAGGAACAATACCCGTTACGAGCCCGGCATTGATGACCCGCGGCTGCCTGTTCTGGCGATGCCTACCAGGTTCAGCGATTTTACTTCTACTCCGGCAGTAGGTGACTATCGTGGCGTGAATATGAACTCCGACGGTCAGAAAGCCGCTTATACGGCAGGCGAAAGGTATTATACAGGCGGTCCCTATGGTGACCTGAATGAACATTTTAAACAGAACGCCCGCTCCATGTACAACCTCGCAACGTTTGCCCGTAATGAGAAGTACCCGGTGTATATGATGTCGCTGGCCGAAACAGATCTGCTGCTGGCGGAGGTTGCCCTCAAAAACCTCGGCACAACCGGCAAAACGCCCGCAGCGCATATTAAAGACGCAATCAATAACTCCACCAATTTCTGGTACACGCTCAACCAGAATAGTCCCTTTGCCACCTCCACCCCGCTGATGCATCCTGCCAAACCTTCGGCAACGGTCATTAATACCTATGCAGACTCGATTGCCGCCAGGTTCAACAGCAGAGTGAATACCGAGGATAAGATGGAATTGCTGATGCAGCAGAAATATGTTCACCTGAACCTTATGTGCCCTTACGAGTTATGGGCGGAATTGAGAAGGACCCGGCATCCCAAACTGGAGCCCATGACCTTCAATACTAAAGTAATGAAGCCGCTCCCGGAACGTTTGAGATATCCTGTTTCCGAACAGCAGACAAACCCCGACAACTATGCCACTGTAAAGAACCAGGACAACTTTACAACCCCGATATTCTGGGTGCCTGCGGCTTTGAAAGGGGTAAACCCTTACTGGGACAATTACAATTACGAATAAGATTACATCCAATCCGGTCCACTTTTTTGACAAAACCCGCTCGTTTGAGCGGGTTTTGCCGTTTTCAGGATGAGCGAAGGATCGCAGGAGGATGGCAGGTTTGAGCTGCTCCGGGAGGGTGAAATCACCCGCCATGCGAAAAAAATATCATCACCATGCAACCTTTTCCGTATTGGGTCGTCTTTTTACATAAGCATACTCATTGGCTGCCCTCTTTTATATTTACAACGTCCAAATGGCGCAATATGCTGCAATCGAAATTTATAGCCGACATCCTGGAATTGCTGCTCGACGGAGATGACGCAGGAATACTGAAACGCCAGGTCCCATATTTATCCGATGCTGAATACGATTACACGATCAGTGGTGTTTTTGTTTCTTTCAGCCACGCAGCCGGTATTGAACAGCACCGGCTGGATACAGGGCGCCTGGTGCTGGATGGGGTGACCATCGAGTCTGATATAATCCCTTCCGGTGCTACGGCTACATTGTTTATTAAAGACGGGTTGATCGATTTCCTTGAAATCTGGAGCCACGCCGACACCTATCCGGGCAATGTGCTGAAAACCTATACCCTTACTCAAGTCTGGAAGGGAAGCAAGGGCAGAAAACTGACGGTGGGGTATACATAATAAATAATCGATAATTGGCGAAATTAACCCTATGCCAATAAAACTTCTCTCTTTGTTACCAACAGCATGTTTGCTGATCCAGCTATTTGCCCCCTTCGCCCATCCATTCTTCCAGTCCGGTGTATGCCAACAGGTGCCCGAGCGCTTGGAGTGATCTTCTTCATATCGTTTCCGTTTGCCCGGTTACCATTGAAACTGCACCCAGGGGCTATCCGGGCTTTCCTGAAGGTATTTCGCTATCGCCATGATGCCGGTGTTGTGCGCGTCTTTACCACCCCAGAGCGAACGGCCGATCACATAGCTTCTGGCATAACTGTCCCAGCTTCTGAAATGGTTCCGGGCCAGTGTGTACGCGCTGTCGATGTACTCCCACGTTTCCTGCTCGGTGATATACCGGGCGTCAAAACAAAGCCGGGCTACAAACACGAGCCTGCCGCAATCCCACCCCACGGTGCCGTATTGGAGAATGTCGCTGTCGTGGGTGATGATCTGGCCGGTTTTCAGTTCCTCGATGGTTTCCTCCAGGTTCTTCAGTTGTGAAAATGCTTTTTCGATATCTTCCTGATCGGTCATCTCGCCGAGAATCGCGGCCGATTTCCCGGGCTCGGGAGCGGAATACGCTTTAAATACGGCCGGCAGGTAAAACCGGAAGCCCTTCACACTGAGGTAGGATAAAGTTTCCAGCGCCTCTTCGCGGTTGGAGATGCCCCACCAGTTTTCAAGGATCGTTTTCAGATCGTCTTTGTTCATCCCGGTTTCCAGCGAGTTGATGTACGTTGTTTGCTGTTCGCTGTAAATAGCGCCGAGCGATACTTTTTTGTACTGGTCGTTGGTGAGGGAAGAATTTTTATTGCGGTAAATTTTGGAGAATATGCCTTTGGTGGCTTTGGATACTTTTTTAAAAAACGGGATCACCCGGGCTACGATGAAGTACCCTGCGCCAACGGCGATCACGAGATATGCAAGGAGGTTCGTGTTCATAAGAAATATGGTATTTCCTCCAATTTATAACAGGTGCGGCAGCTCAGGCACCTGCATTCCATTTCCGTGGTGTATTTTTTGAAATGCGCGATGGATTGGCGGATATTCGTTTATATTTATCCCCATGAATTTTCTCGGCAACCTGATCTGGCTCATTTTCGGCGGCTTTTATTCCTTTATCGGCTATATGGTGGGCGGTTTCTGCCTTTGCCTCACCATCATCGGCATTCCTTTCGGCTTACAGCTATTCAAGATCGGCATCCTGACGCTCTGGCCCTTCGGCACCGGCGTGCGCGAAATCCCCGGCGATACCGGCTGCCTCGCCACCATCATGAATATCCTGTGGATACTGTTCGGCGGCATCTGGGTAGCCCTTGGGCATCTCCTTTTCGGTTTGCTGCTGGCCATCACCATCATCGGCATCCCGTTCGCAAGGCAGCATTTTAAACTGCTCGCGCTCACTTTCACGCCCTTCGGGAAGGAATTGTACCGGCCCTAACCAAATACCCCGCCCCCAAATGTGTCGAAGAGCGGGGAAAAGATTATATTTAGCAACCGAGAAACCCTGGAACCATCGAAGCACAGCAGCCACAGTACGTATCTATGTATACCAACACCTACTTAGGGCAATACAAATATATCTGCGGCCTTATGGCGATGCTTGCCTTTTTACTGGCGGCAGGCTGTACGCAATCCCCTGTGCCGGCGCACAAACCTGCTGTGCGGATCAGCAAGGAAGGGAAAAAATATGTCCTCTACCGTAACGATACCCCGTTTATAGTGAAAGGCGCTGCCGGTTTCACGCACATGCGGCAGTTGCGCGAGGCCGGCGGCAATACCGTCCGGGTGTGGGACACCGCTCAGCTGGGCCGCATCCTGGATGAAGCGCATGCCCACCAGCTGGCCGTGATCGCCGGCTTACCCATGCCGGTGAGCAGCATCCTTTCTTTTTATCAGGACACGGCTAAAACGGCCGCACAATATTCCGCCTTCCGCGCCGTCGTAAACCGGTACAAGTCGCACCCGGCTTTACTGATGTGGTGCCTGGGCAATGAGGTCGACTTTCCCTACCGGCCGAAATTCAAGCCGTTCTACAAAGCGTATAACCGGCTGCTGAACATGATTCATGCAGACGATCCGGATCATCCCGTTACAACGGCCGTTATCAACATGAACCACAGGATGATCTACAATATCCGCTGGAAAGTAGACGGTCTCGATTTGATTTCCGTCAACATTTTCGGCAGCCTGCGCTACATGGACCGCCACCTGAGCAAACTGTCGTGGGCCTGGAGCGGCCCGTTCCTGATCACGGAATGGGGCATCAACGGCCCCTGGGAATCAGATGGCACCACCGCCTGGGGCGCTCCCATCGAAAGAAGCAGCGGTAGAAAAGCCGAGCAATATCTTCAACTGTACAAATACATGCCTGTGAACAATCCGCGGTTCCTGGGCGCCTGTGTGTTTTTCTGGGGCCAGAAACAGGAAACCACCCATACGTGGTTCAGCCTTTTCAGCGACAACGGCGCCTCCTCCCAGGCCGTAAACGTGATGCAGTTTCTGTGGACCAACCGCTGGCCGGAACATAATGCTCCAGCGCTGAAGGAAGTACGGGTCGATGGGAAAGGGGCTTGGGACAATATCCTGCTTAATCCCGCAACCGTCCATACGGCGGAAATGGTATTCGACGCGTTGCCGGGAGACAGTATCCGTATCAAATGGGAATTATTGAAAGAAGACTGGTATATGAAAAACTGGTATGAACCAAACCTGAAAAAACCCGCATCATTCGATAGCCTGCTGCTATCCTGCGAGGGATACAAAGTCACGTTCAGGGCGCCCGCAAAAACCGGCCCCTACCGTATCTTTGCAACGGTATTCGATGATAAAGGGCGGTTTGCAGCCGCAAACACACCATTTTACGTAGTAGGCCCATGAGCAAAACGCTGTACCCGGTTACGCCCCCCACGAGGAGCGAACTGTTTACTTTACGGTTGATGATTTTGTTTGGCACATTCAGCATGTGCTACCTGTTGTATTGCCTGTTCCGGCAATCCCAGGTCGGCTATGCGCCCTTCTACTGGATACTCATGGCCGGCATTACCTTTAACGCCCTTCGCGTGCTGCACGAATGGTATCACTATTTCGCGATCCGCATCCCGCCACGCCCGGCCCGCCTGCAGCCTTATACCGTCGATATCTTCACCACTTTCTGCCCCGGTGAGCCTTATGCCATGATCGAGGAAACCCTCACCGCCATACAGGCCATTCATTACCCGCATACCACCTATCTCTGCGACGAGGCCAATGATCCCTACCTGATCGAACTCTGTCAAAAACTCGGTGTAAAACATGTTACACGCAACAACCGGAAAGACGCCAAGGCCGGCAACATCAACAACGCCCTGCAATACGCCACGGGAGAACTTTGTGTGATACTCGACCCGGACCATGTGCCTTCGCCTGAGTTCCTCGATCATGTAGTGGATTATTTCAACAATCCCGAAGTAGGTTTCGTACAGATCGTACAGGCCTATCATAATATGGGCGACAGCCTGGTGGCCAAAGGCGCCGCACAGCAAACGTTCCAGTTTTACGGGCCCATTATGGCTTGCATGAATAGTTACGGCACGGTGCTGGCCATCGGCGCCAACTGTACCTTCCGGAGGGCCGCGCTGGATTCCATCGGCGGGCATGCGGCAGGGCTGGCAGAAGACATGCATACGGCCATGCAGCTGCACGCGAAAAACTGGAAATCCGTTTACGTGCCGGCCGTGCTCACACGCGGGCTGGTGCCATCCACCATGTCGGCCTATTACAGCCAGCAGCTCAAATGGGCGCGCGGTACGTTCGAGCTGCTCGTGACCAGCTATCCGAAACTGTTCAAACAATTCACCTGGGCACAGCGGTTGCACTACTGCGCTATCCCCCTGCATTATTTTTCCGGGGTCATTTTTTTCATCAACTTCCTTATTCCCATACTGGCGCTGGTTACCGGGCTCATCCCTTTCACCGTGGACATGGTCGATTTTGCCCTGCTGGGCCTGCCGGTGATTGCCGCCGTGATCCTCATCCGCCACTACGTACAGCGATGGGTGATGGAGGAAACGGAAAGAGGGTTCCATATTGTGGGCGGGCTATTGCTTATCGGTACCTGGTGGATACATATCCTGGGGCTGGTGTACACCGTCATCCGCAAAAAAGTGCCCTACATCCCCACCCCGAAAGACGATTCCGGCCCCGATAACTGGCGACTCAACATTCCCAACTTCGTCATCCTGCTGGCATCGGCCGGTGCGATCGTGTACGGGCTCACGTACGACTGGAACCCATACGCCCTGGTGATGGCCGGCATTGCAGGCATCAACTGCCTCATCATGGTGTTCAACATCATTGCCAGCCTTCGCCTCAACCGCCTGCACAACCGGTATAACTGGGTGCGGACGGCGCTTGTATATCCCCTGCTGGTCAAAAAGAAATTCTGGCAGTTCCGGCATCTGCAGTTATATGTGGTGTTCCGGAAACTGGCGCTGCCTATTTTGTTCACGGCCGTATGTTTTACCTTCTATACGCTGACGCGCGACGCGGCCCCGGCAGTTGTCCTCGACAACCGTAAAACACCCGGGGAAACGACTTTTTACACCGGCATCTACCACCCCGGAAATGTCAACGGCCTCAGCTCCGTGACGGAGGTTAAACAGCTGCAGGAGCGATACAACACCGGTTTTAATATCATCTCGCTGTACATTCCCTGGGGCGATGCGCCGCAGTGTTTTCCGCCGGCCGCGCTCATGGAGGATGTTTACCGCAACGGTTCCCTGCCGATGATTACCTGGGAACCCTGGACGGCATTGTTCCGGGATTCGGCGGCGCTGAACGAACAGCAGGTGATGGCGCGCATCGCTACTGGCACCTTCGATGCCTACCTTGAAACGTTTGCAGCGCAGATCAAAGCACTCGACCGGCCGGTGTTCCTGCGGTTCGCGCATGAACCGGAGAACCCCTCCTATCCATGGTCCGCAACGGGCGGCAATACGGCCGGCATGTACAAAGCAGCCTGGAAATACGTGCATACGTTCTTCATCCGCCGCAACGTGCATAATGCCATCTGGGTGTGGAACCCCTGGAGCGCGGAAACGGCGGAGGAATACTTTCCCGGCCATGCTTATGTGGACTGGATTGGCGTAACCTGCCTGAACTACGGCCCGCAGTTCGCCGACGGCCGCAGCCGCTCTTTCAGCCAGCTGTATAACCCCTTCCACCGCCTGCCGGTGTTCCGGTCCGGCCTGCCGGTGATGGTGGCGGAAATGGGCTCCCTGCCCACCGCAGATAACCAGCAAACATGGCTCGGCAACGCATTCCGCGACATCAGCGGCAATTTCAAAGAAATCCATGCCTGTATATTGTTCAACAGCGACAAGGATAAAAACACGCTGCGGCCATTGCCGGGCGGCGTGCTGAACTGGCGCCTGCAGGAACCCCGGCTGGTATTTGCCGCGCAAAAAAGTTATGCCCGCCTCGCCGATGCGAAACCGCAACATGCCGGGTTGCTGCACGACACCCTTACCCGCGACGTGCCCGCCGCTTACCTTCCATTGCCGGAAGGCATCCGCGGCATCAACTATCGCAAAGGCGACACCTGGTTCAGGAACCTGCATTCCCTTACCCGCCACGAAATTGCCAGCGATTTTCACAACATGAAAATCCTCGGCATCAACACCATCAAACGTTTCGGGCCTGGCGTGTACGACCGCAACCTGCTGGCGGAAGCGGCGGATAAAGAGATGGGCATCCACTACGGCTTCTGGCTGCCGGACATTACGGATATGGGAAAAGACGCCCGTCAGCTGGCGCGGGTAGAGAGAACCATCCTGCGAACCATTCGCGACCTCAAGCACAAGCCGCAGATCAAAGCCTGGAACATCGCCAACAACGGCTGGCAGCAGCTTGCCGGACAGTATTACAAACCTGCGCTGCTGTACCAGCAGAAACCTTTTATGGACTGGCTGCAACAACTCACCCGCCGCATCAAGGCCGCCGATCCTTCGCGGCCATTGACGGTCGACGTCAACCTCACCGACGATATGGACGGCACCCTCCGTTATTTCCGGCAACAGCTGCCGCTGGTGGATGCCTTCGGCGTGGTACAGACCGACAGTACCTCCCGGCTGCAGCAGATCGATTCCATCGGTGTGCCCGCTTTCATCAGCGAGGCGCCGGTGCGGACATTCGTGAAACTGCCGCCCAAACCACGAACTGCATTCCTCACGACCTGGCAGGATCTTGAAACGAGGGATTTTATCACCTTCAACGGCCTCACCGATCACTGGGGGCACTTCAAACCACCGTTTTACCAGCTGGGAGCTTACTGGGGCATACCGCTCGCGCAACCTCCCCTTCCCGAGGTCAGCATCCTGAAACCCGCGCTGACCCTTAATCCCGGCATCACGCTGGATTACCATGCCCTCATTTCGGTGAACGGCGAATGGAAACTCGCTGCCAAAGAAAAAACCGGGCTCCGCTACGAATGGCACCTGCTGAAAACGGACAAATACGGCAATGGTATTTTCCTGTCAAAACTCGGCGAAGGCCCGTCCGTTACCCTCACCGTCCCCGACGAACCGGAGTACTACCGGCTGTACCTGCTGGCAGTAAAGAACAACAATGTCCGTACCGCCAGAAGCACGCTCAATACCCTGCTGGTTGTGCTTTAGGGCTGTTCCCGGTGAAGCTTGCGCATATAAAGCGTCAGCAGCCGTAATACCGGCGCAATGAAGTACCGTGCAAACATGCTGGTGTTATCGATGGCGTACAGATTCCCGAAAATGGAAGTGGTCTCGATGTAAATCAGCAGGATCAGCAACCCGTCGTTCACATACTGCACCACCGGGTGCTCCTGCTGGAAAGTATTCATCAGGATCACGCTGACCATGATGCTGCCGATGTATTGCGTGAGCTTCCGCGCCGTTTTCCGGTAGCCCGACGAGGTGCGGGCATTGCGGTGGATGACGGCTTTGATGATGCCGGTGACCAGGTCGAGCACCATGGCTATGAATACCCAGGCGAGTAAGTTGTAGCTGGGATAAAAACTGATGGAAAAAGCGCTCCAGTCTGCTGCAAATAAAGTTTTCATAACAATCAATTTTTCAGTGACACAATTGCAATTCAAAAGTAGCAGGCCACTACCCCGCCCAATCTGCGTACTGAAAAAAATATACACTGTGGATAAAGATTCCGTTTCGCGCAGATAGGCTGCGCGGGCACATTACATAAAAAGCAGGCCCGTTGGAAGGTCTGCTTTTCTTATTGCCATGGGGCGGTGTATTCCGCCCGCTAAAAGTCCTGGAACTGCCGCGTTCGGTTTATCCGGAGGTCGCGCAGGATGCCGGCCTTGGGATTGATGGTGATGCTGAACTGGCGGTAGGTACCGAAAGGCACCAGGTTGATGCTCAACTGCCAGCAGTGCAGGTCGCGCGAAATCGTAAGGTTCGTATAGGCGATCTGTTTATTGACGAAATCGAAACCGCTGCTCATGATGATCTTCCATTTGGGCGTAAGGCTGAAATCGCCGCTGAAGCCCAGGTACTGGTTAAAGATGGTGGTATCGCGCAAGCGGTCCTGCGAGCGGCCGCGGGTATAGTTCAGGCTGTACGACAAGTCAAGGCGCCACGGAATATCGAAATCCACGTAGTCGCCGGGGTTGGCGCGCATCATCTGCGCCTGCCGCTGCTGCTCCAGGAGCATCGCGTCGGGCGACTGCTCCTCCTCTGCCAGTTCTTCTTTCTGCTGCTCCTTTTCCTTGCTTTTTTTATCCTGGCTCTGGAACGATGTGCTCATGGCGATATTGGCGTTGGTCAAACGGCCGATGCTGAACTTCTGGCCCTGCCATACATACTTGTCGATGCGGTATCCGTATTTGTCTACCTGGTATGGGTCGAGCGTGGCGCCGAAAGAAATGTTCACCTTGTCGAACAGGTTGGTGCGCGCGTTCAGCGCAAAAGGCGCGAGCCTGAAAGAATCCGCCACCAGGTTGTAACTGCTGGTGATGCCGAAACCGTCGAGCAGTTTGATCTTTTTCATGCCGGAGGTATCCTTGTCCGACTTCACCTTCATTTCCAGATTATTGTCGATCCCGAACGTAAGGCCGGCGAAGGTCTGCGAAGGTGATGGCCCGAAAGGCGCGCCGTCGTAGTACGAAAAGCGGGTCATGTGGCCCAGGGTATCGTTCTGCACCATGTAATAGTCCTTGCTGGCCAGGTCGGGCGAAAAGCTCATCCCGATGTTAGGCCGCATCACGTGGCGGATGGCCTGCACCTTCGCGTTTTTGTTTTTGAAAGTGTACATGCCGTACACGGCGGTGGCCAGCGACGCACCGGCGCTCATGGCGCTGCTGCGGTAGAAGCCGTTGTTATAGGAAGTGTCGTAATTGCGGTTTTTATTATCCCAGCTCAGCACCTGCTGACGGATGTACCACTTTTCCGTATAGTTGATGCTCGGGGAAAGGGTGAGATTCCGCGCCACGGGAATGGACAGGGTGATGGGTATCTGGTGCTGCACGCCGGCCTGCATATTGTCGAACATCGCAGGTTTGCCGAAAGTAGAGTCCACGAAACTCACGTTGTTCCGCAACAGGCCGTTGTAGCTGATGCCGATCTTCTCGAACCACCTGGGGGTACCCACCATTTCTTTTTTCTGGAAAGGATACAACGTGTTCACGTTGAACGACGCGTCCGGGAAATTGATATTCATTTTCCGGGTCTGGTTGTTCTGGTTATGCCCCGCCGCCAGCGTCAGGTTGTACGGTTTGCCCACCCAGCTTTTCGAGTAGTTGATGGAGGAGCTCATGTTATTGTTCAGCCTCGTGGCCGCGTCCGTTACGTTAAACTGGTTGTAGGAAGTGGTACCGAAGTTTACGCTGGCGCTGAAGTTGGTACCGGGCCTCGCCTTGCCGTCCATGCTGTGGCTCCAGGATACCCGGAAGTCTTTGGAGGTGCTGAACTCTTCCTTGATCTGCGGGTCGCCGCCGAACTTGCTGCTGGAAAACGCCAGGTTGAAGCCGCCGTTGTATTTATACCGTTTCCGGTAGGTGGGGCTGAAGGTGAGCCCCCAGCTGCCGTAAGAATATACTTCGCCACGCACCGTAAGGTCGAGGTACTCCCCCAGCCCGAAATAATAACCGCCGTTTTCGAGGCCGATGCCTTTTTGCTGGTTCACCACGTACTGCGGCGGCAAAAGGCCGGTACGCTGGCCGTGGCTGATCGGGAAAATGGCGAAGGGTATGAACAGCGGCGTGGGAATACCTTCGATTTCGAGGTTGGCCGGGCCGGAGACGATCAGTTTATCGGGGATTACCTTGATTTTGCGCGCCCGGAACGCAAAGTGCGGCGTATCCAGATTACAGGTGGTGTACCCGTTGCGGAAGCCGAACACGGTGTTGTCCGGCTGTTTTTTCACCTTGCGGCTGCTCACATAGCCTTCCCCGTACTGGGCACGGGTCTGGTAAATCATGGCCTTGGCCGAGTTAAAATTGTACTGCACGGAGTCCATTTCGGAACTGGTGGTACCATCGTTCAGCGCGGCCTTTTCAATTACCTTGCCGGCGGAATCAAGCCCCATCCGGGAAGTGAGAACGCCGGAAGCCTGGTTGAAATCCATGGTATGGCCCGTCAGCTGCGTTTGCTCGTATTTCACATCGGCCTTCGTATATAAATGGAATTCTTTCTTTTTGACGAACATCACGATGGAGTCCTGCGCCTTGTAATATACCGGGGCGGTCAGGCTGTCTTTCGAGATCCTCACCGGCCGGATGGTGGTGTCGGTCACCAGGCTATCGGCTCGGCTGGCAAGGCTGTCGGCCAGCGCCGCGGTGTCTGCCGCCCTCACGGGGATACTATCGTTGCCGGGCCGGGTGCGGCGGGGAAGCGTATCCTTCGCGGCAGGGGCCGGTACGGTTTTGGGTACGGTATCTGTGAAAATTTTGTTAAAGTAAAAGCCCGGAAGTACTGACGCATGCGCTATTTCGTCTTTTAAAAGGGCGGCTGCCGATAATAAAAGAAGAATCAAAGGCAGGAACAGCCGCCTTAAAAAGTTTTTATAATTATTTTTGCAGTGAGGGTCCATGTGTTAAGCGGGCACAAACCTACATGATTTTATACAATTTATTACATCGAAAGCTAATGCTTGAGGCAGGAAAAGTAGTATAAATCCAGTGTAGTCCGGCGATACCGACCTTTGCGGATTAGATACAACCCATTTAAAATAAAACGTTGACATGCGCTGGAAAAGAGTTTTACTTTCTGGACTGGGTATAGGATTACTCTATACTTTGTTCGTTCATGCAAAAACTACACCGGATTTCCCTGTACAGGACAAACCTATACGTACGATCGTGATTGATGCCGGCCACGGCGGAAGTGATGCAGGAGCGAAGGGCAGATATTCCTATGAAAAGGACATTGCGCTGGATGTGGCGCTGAAGCTGGGCAAGGTGCTGGAAGAGTCCATGCCCGATGTGAAGGTGGTCTATACGCGAAAAACAGACCGTTTTGATGAGGTGAAGCGCAAGGCCGCCATCGCCAACGAAGCCCAGGGCGACCTGTTCATTTCCATCCACTGTAACGCCGCCGCCCCCCTTTCCCGCGTGGTTGGGCATAAAACGGTGACTTACCGCGACAAGAGAAAAAAGAAACGGACCAAGAAGGTCCCCATCTACGAAAAGATCGCCAACCCCGCCAAAGGCACGGAAACGTATGTATGGGCCACCAGTAAGAATAACGCCAAGGCCGAAGCGCTGCGCAACAACTCCGTGATCGTGTTCGACGCCAATTCCGAGGAAACGCAGCAGCTGATGAACGCGGACGACCCGGAAACGCTCATCATGCTCAACACCCTTAAAAACGTGTATTTCGATCAGAGCCTCCGCCTGTCCGGCCTCGTGGAAGACGAATTCACCAAAGTGGGCCGCATCAGCCGCGGCGCGCGCCAGCGGAACGAAAAAGGCATCCTGGTACTGCATGCCACCGCCATGCCCAGCGTGCTGGTGGAACTGGGTTTCATCAGCAACCCGGAAGAAGAGGACTACCTGAACTCCAAGGACGGGCAGGAAGAAATGGCCAGCTGCATTTACCGCGCCGTGAAAAGATATAAGGAGCAGCTGGAAAAGGTCTATAACGCCGCCGAGGCCGTCCGCAAAAGCCAGGGGCCCGCAGCGGCGCCCCAGGCCCCTGCCCCCCAGCCCGCCCAAAATATACCCGCGGCCGTTAGCCTCCGGACCGAACAGCCGGCCGCTCCTCCGGCTGCCAACACCCACTACAAAATACAGCTCATGACCTCCGAAAAGGTGTATGCCCGCGGTTCTACCATGTTCAAAAAGCTCAACGGCACCATTGAACGGGAAGACGCCAAACAGGGCCGTAAAACCGTCCATAAATACATACTCGGTAACTTCCGCACCGAAGCGGAAGCCCATTCAGCCCTGAACAAAGCCCGCCAGCAAGGCTTCAAAGACGCCTTCGTGGTCACCTACCGCGACGGCGAGCGGGTAGACTGACCGTTCCGGCCCGCCTTTTGCATGATTTATGTTTTCCTACGACTGCGCACCGTTGTTTTTAACTATTTTTGCACGAACACCCTGAACCCGGTGAACGAAATGGATATCCGTTTGTCCATCGAAAAGACAAATAACTCAGATGAAAATATCTAACGAATCGAAAGTAGGCATTCTATCCGCAGTCGCCATCGTCTTGCTGGTCCTTGGGTTTAACATCCTCAAAGGCCGGAGCCTCTTTTCCAGTAAAAAAACAATCTACGCCATATACGGCCAGGTGAACGGCCTGGCGCCATCCAACGCCGTGATGGTGAACGGGCTGACCGTGGGCAACGTGTTGAGCCTCGAAGTGATGGACAAGCAGGCCGGCCGCATCCTGGTGACCCTGCAGATCAATAAAGACATCGAGATACCGAAGAACTCCGTGGCCCGCATCAGCTCCGACCTGCTGGGCACCCGCAAGGTGGAGATCGATTTCGGCAATACCACCGAAGTACTGAAGAATAAAGACACCATTTACGCGGCGGTAGACGGTTCCATCACCGATGCGCTGAAAGAGCAGCTCAGCCCGCTGGTGAAAAAACTGGAAGTGACCCTGGGCGCGGTGGATACCCTGCTCATCACCGTTAACTCCGTATTCGACACGACGACCAAAAACAACATCCGTACGGCGGTGGCCGGCCTCAACGGCACCATGCAGAACCTTTCCAGGGCCACCCATTCCATCAACGGCATGCTGGCCGAAAACGGGAAAATCGGCGGCACCTTCAGCAATTTCGAAGCCGTGTCTGCCAACCTGAAAAACAATAACGAAAAGATCTCCAACATACTCGGCAATTTCGACAAAGCCTCCGGCACGCTGGCAAACGGCGAGCTCGATACCGCCCTCTCCCAGTTGCGCAGCACCGTGTCGCAGCTGAACAGCGTGGTGGCGAAGGTGAACAGCACAGACGGTTCGCTGGGCTTGCTGATGAACGACAGAAAAGTGTACAACAACCTTCAGACTTCACTCGGCAGCCTCAACAAACTGCTGGAAGACCTCCGGTATAATCCCTGGAGATATGTGCACCTGAGCGTATTCGGAAGAAAAAATAAAGTGGTGCCCATCCCTTCAGATACGGCACAATTACAATAGACATGCTAAGAGTATTTATTCTGCTGGCAGGATTGGGCGCAACCGGGCTTTTGGCCGCCAATAGCCGGCACGCCGTTACATTACCTGCACAAACGCCGCAGCAAGACACCAGCAAAAGAATCCAGCTGGTGCAGGCGAAGTCGCTCATCAACATCACCAAAGACACCGTAGCGGAACGGCGCTTCCGCGGCGACGTGATCTTCCGGCAGGGCACCAGCCTGCTGTATTGCGACAGCGCCGTGCTGAACCAGAAAAAGAATATCATCGAAGCCTGGGGGCATGTGCACATCAACCAGGACGACAGCATTCATACTTATTCCGACGAACTGCTTTACATGGGCGATACCCGCATCGCCACCCTTACCGGCAACGCCAAACTTACCGATAACAAGATCGTGCTTACCAGCCCGCAGCTGAACTACGACATGAATACCAAGATCGGTACGTACGACAAAGGCGGCAAACTGGTCAACGGCGAATCCGTGCTTACCAGTAAAGAAGGATTCTATTACGCCGAAACCAAAGACGTTTATTTCAAGAAGGATGTGGTGATCGTGGATCCCGGTTTCACGCTCAGCACCGATACACTGCTGTACAACTCCACCACCAAAATAGCCACCATCATGGCCCCTACCACCATCAACGATGGCAAGGCGACCATGTACGTGAGCTCCGGTTTTTACAATACAGACAACGGGTACGGCAGCTTCGGGCAGCGGCCGGTGATCGAAGACAGCACCAACACCTTCACCGCCAACGAAATCCAGACCGATAAAGCCACCGGCATTTCCGTTGCCACGGGCAACATGATCTGGCGCGATACGGCGCAGAAAGTGGCCGTACTGGCCAACTACGGCATCGTGAACCAAAACCTCAAAACCGTACTGGCCACCCAGAAACCGGTGATGATGCTCGAAGGCAAAACGGATACCCTGTTCGTGGCGGCAGACACCCTGTTTTCCGGCATCGTCAAAAAACAGCCCGATACCGTGGCGGCCAAACCGGGTACCGCGAAGAAACCGGCCATCGCGGCCGCGGGCAAACCCTCTCCCGCCGACACTACCGGTCAGGCAGCGTTCAAACAACTGCTCGACTATTCTACCGACGAAAAAGATACCAGCAATATCATCGCGGCCAAAACGCAGCCCGATACCACCGGCCTCGCCGCAGTGAGAAGCGCGGCAGCCGTTGTGCCCGATACCGCGGCGCTGCTGAAGGCAGTAAAACCGCCAGACACCAGCCTCGTGGCCCGGACACCCGAGCTGAAAGCGCCTCCCGCCGCTCCCGCGGCTGAAAGGGACACTACCGAAAAAAGATACCTCATCGCCTATCACCACGTGAAAATCTATTCCGATTCTTTACAGGGCGTGGCAGACAGTGTGTATTATTCCGGCGTAGATTCCATTTTCCGCCTCTTCCGCGAGCCCGTGTTGTGGGCCAACGGCAACCAGCTGCTGGGCGATACCATCTTCCTGTTCACCAAAAACCAGAAGGCGGACCGGCTGCTGCTCGACCAGAACGCCCTCATCGTGAACGAAGCCGGGCCACAGATGTACAACCAGATCAAAGGCAACACCATCTTCGGTTACTTCGGCAATGAGAAACTCGATTCGATGTACGTGAACGGGAACGCAGAAAATATTTATTACGTGCAGGACGACGACAGTGCGTTCATATCCATCAACCGGCTGCAGTCGGCAGCCACCCGTGTGTATTTCCAGAACGGGGAGCTGGAGCGTGTAGTGTTCATCAAAGAGCCCGAGGCCACGATGTATCCCTTCACCCAGATGCCGGAAGACCAGAAGCTGCTGCAGGGCTTCCGCTGGGAGATACGCCGCAAACCAAAGTCCAAGTACGAACTGCTGGGACAATAATTTTTTCACCAAACCCTATGATGCATCATGGTATTCGGGAGAACGATCAACAAACTGCTTTCACCTATCTATCAATTTCTGAGTGACAGCCGGGCTGTCGGCATTATCCTGATCGTGTGCACCGTTCTTTCCCTTATCATCGCCAATTCTCCCTGGGAGACGGCGTATACCGGCTTTTTCAACACCCTCTTCGACCCGGCGGGCGGGCATCATTACGATTTCAACGGCCTGCACCTGCCCAATTCGTGGCTGCTGTGGATCAACGACGGGCTGATGGTGCTTTTCTTTTTCCTGGTAGGCATGGAGATCAAGCGGGAACTGACCACCGGCGAGCTCAAATCGTTCCGTAAATCGCTGCTGCCCGTATTGGGCGCCGTGGGCGGCATGCTGGCCCCTGCCCTGATCTATTCCATCTTTAACGCCGGTACGCCTTTCGGGCATGGCTGGGGCATTCCCATGGCCACCGACATCGCTTTTTCACTGGGCATCCTGTCGCTGCTCGGTAACCGCGTGCCGCTGCCCCTGAAAATATTCCTCACCGCGCTCGCCATCATCGACGACCTCGGCGCCATCCTGGCCATTGCCATTTTTTATACCGACGAACTGCACATGGCCTACCTGTACACCGGTGCGGGCATCCTTGTGGTGCTGGTGATACTGAATACACTGAAGGTCAGAAACCTCCTGTTTTATTTCATTCCCGGCATCATTCTCTGGTACTGCATCTTCAACTCCGGCATCCATGCCACCATTGCCGGTGTGCTGCTGGCCTTCTGCATACCGCTGAACAAGATCAATGCGCTGGAGCACCAGCTTCACGACCCGGTGAATTTCTTCATCATGCCTTTGTTCGCCCTGGCCAATACCGCCATCCACTTCCCCGCCGACATACTGCAGGCGTTTTCGCACAGCGTCAGTTTCGGCATCATCAGCGGGCTGGTGCTCGGCAAGCCGCTGGGGATTTTCGCTTTGTGTTTCATCGCCGTTAAACTGAAACTCGCCTCGCTGCCCTCCGGCGCCAGCTGGAAACAGCTTTGGGGTGTGGGCATGATCGCCGGCGTCGGTTTTACCATGAGCATATTCATTGCCACCCTCGCGTTTGATGAGGCCGAAACACAGATCGTGTCGATCATGTCGGTTATCGCCGCTTCGCTGATAGCCGGACTGGCCGGGTTCATTTTTTTGAAGGCGCTGCCTGCCCCGCAAAATAAAACACGCGGGTAACCGTTTCTGATCCGGCTTTTCCCCTGATCTGCCGCCCTCCATGCCTTTGGCATTGTTATTGCAAATATTTGTATTACATGAAACAACGCATTATTGCCGCTATGCTGACCATCTGCTGTGCAGGCGCCGCGCGTGCGCAACAGGCACCCGGTCAGCTGGAAGCGGGTGTAAGAGTAGGCCTGCCCCTTGGAGTAACCGGAAGGTATTTTTTTAACGAGCACAATGCCGTTGAGGGCATTGTGGGATTATATAACAGAACAGCGTCGCTGACCGCATTATACCAGTATCACTGGGATTTATCGGCGCTGACGTTTCCCGGCTTCGGCTGGTACGCGGGCGGAGGCGCCCACCTCGGCACCAGGCGGATAGACGGCAGCAGCAAGTTTCTTGCGGGCGTGGATGCGATAGCCGGTGTGAATTACGAATTTGAAAAGATACCGCTCAACCTGAGCCTCGACTGGAAGCCCGCCATCCATTTCACCACCTCTTCCGAACTGGCGGATTTCGGCGTATCGGCCCGGTATATTTTCGGGCGGAAGAAATAACACGAACGAATTTTTTCTAAATAAGACAATTATGAAAAGGATCCTGTTGCTCTTCGGAGTACTTTCTTTGATGGCCTTCCAGGCAAATGCACAACGCAGAAGCGGCGGCGGCGGTGGAAACCCCGGCGATTACAAAACAGCGCTGGGCCTCAGGGTGAACCCCTGGCTGGCTGGTTTCACCGTAAAGCATTTCCTGCAGGGGCCGCACGCCATCGAAGGCATCGTACACCATTACTTTGAAAACGGCGACGACGCGTCCAACGTGACCATCACCGGTTTGTATGAATACCACTGGAACGTATTCGGCAGATCCGAATGGAACATGTATGCCGGCGGCGGCGCCCATCTGGGTTTCTGGAACGACCGTTACTGGGACGACAATCGCCGGTACAACGACAATAAAGTGGTGGCCGGCCTCGACGGTATTTTCGGTGTGGAATACACCTTCAAAAACATTCCGCTTAACCTGAGCGCCGACCTCAAGCCGTACTTCAATTTTAACGGCTATAACGATTTCCTCGGTGAGCAGATCGGCGGTTTCTCTGTAAGGTATACCTTCAAATAAGCCCTGAAAGCTTTTTCAGACTGGGGTGCGCCATACCGGCGCACCCTTTTTTGTGCTGGCAATAAATCTTATATTTAGTTCCTATGAAAATACTGTCGGCCCAACAAATCCGCGAAGCAGACGCTTACACCATCGAACACGAACCGGTGAGCAGCCTGCAGCTCATGGAAAGAGCCGCTGCCGAATGCGCGGGCTGGCTGGTGCATACGTTTGGCGAAGCGCTCCCCTATTATATTTTCTGCGGCATGGGCAACAACGGCGGCGACGGGCTCGTGATCGCCCGGCTGCTGCACGAGGCCGGGTTGAGCGTGCATGCCTATATGGTGCATCATTCCGGCAAACCGTCGGCCGACAATGCGGCCAACCAGGAACGTTTCCCCGATGTATACCATATTCACGCCCTGCCCGAATTCCCCGATCTGCCTGAAGCAGGCATCATCGTGGACGCCATCTTCGGCACCGGCCTCTCGCGGCCCGTGGAAGGCTGGACGGCCGGCATCCTCCACAAGCTCAACGACCTCGGCACCAAACATACCATCGTATCGATCGATATGCCCTCCGGCCTGATGGCGGATCAAAGCAGCCTGCATGCCCCGTGTGTGCATGCCCGTTATACGCTCAGTTTCGAGTTTTACAAACTGGCATTCCTGCTGCCTGAAAATGCCGCGCGCGCGGGCAGCGTGGAAGTGCTGCGCATCGGCCTGCACCCAGATTATACGGCAACCGTGCAAACGCCTTACCACCTCACGGACGGGCACATTATCCGCACCATTTACCAGCCCCGCGACCCGTTCGCGCACAAAGGCACCTATGGCCATGCGCTCGTGATTGCCGGGAGCCATGGCAAAATGGGTGCGGCCATTCTCGCCACCAAAGCCTGTTTACGTGCAGGCGCGGGGCTCGTCAGCGTGCATGTGCCGCAGTGCGGATATAACATCCTGCAATCCACCGTGCCCGAAGCCATGTGCGTGACGGACGAAGAAATAACATTCAGCAGCCAGTTCCATGAGCCGTTCCGGCTGCACCAGGCGCCCGAATACGCCGCCATCGGCATCGGGCCCGGCATCGGCACCCACACCGCCACGGCCGGGGCGCTGGAAAAGCTGCTGCAGCTGTACCACAAACCCATGGTGCTGGATGCAGACGCGCTGAACATCATCAGCGCCTACCCCGCCCTGCTGGCGAAAATCCCTGAAGACTCCATCCTGACGCCGCATCCCAGGGAATTCGAGCGACTGTTCGGTGCTACGGACAACCAGTTCGACCGGCTGCGGCTGCTGTCCGCAAAAGCGGTGGAACTGCGGCTGTACATCCTGCTCAAAGGCCGCTACAGCGCCATGGCTTGTCCTGACGGCGCGGTGTATTTCAACCCCACCGGCAACCCCGGTATGGCCACCGGTGGCAGCGGCGATGTGCTCACCGGCATCCTGACCGGGCTGCTGAGCCAGGGGTACGCACCCAAAGCCGCCCTCCTTCTCGGTGCGTGGCTGCACGGCCTCGCGGGCGACCAGGCGGTCATCGACATCTCGGAAGAGGCACTGGTGGCTGAAGACATTGTTTATTACCTTGGCCAGGCCTGGCTAAACATTCAGAAATAATTCAATATGGCAGCACTAGTAAAATAAATTCTAATACATTATCTTCGTCAACCTTCTAACTTCAAAAGGCCAAATTCAAAGTATGAGTATAGTTTACATTGTTCCACTGTTCGGACTGATAGCACTGTTATTTACAGCCATCCAAAGCGCCTGGGTAACACGCCAGGATTCCGGTAATGAAAGGATGACGGAAATTGCCAAACATATTGCGGAAGGCGCTATGGCCTTTCTGAAGGCAGAGTACAAGATCCTCACTTATTTCGTAATTATAGCCGCCCTGCTGCTGGGTTACATGGGCTACTCCCATCCCAGTTCAGACTGGACGATCGCCGTTGCATTCATCATCGGCGCCATTTTCTCCGCCACGGCGGGTTTCATCGGAATGCGCATCGCCACCAAAGCCAACGTGCGCACGGCACAGGCCGCACGTACCAGCCTTGCCCGCGCACTGAAAGTATCTTTCACGGGCGGTTCCGTGATGGGCATGGGTGTGGCCGGATTGGCCGTACTGGGGCTCGGCGGGCTTTTTATCATCCTCAAGGCTTATTTCGGCGCCGAAGCCAATACCGCCGAAATGATCAAAACCATCGAAGTGCTCACGGGCTTTTCGCTGGGTGCTGAGAGCATCGCGCTGTTCGCACGCGTAGGCGGCGGTATCTATACCAAAGCAGCCGACGTAGGTGCCGACCTCGTAGGTAAAGTGGAAGCAGGCATCCCCGAGGACGACCCGCGTAACCCCGCTACCATCGCCGATAACGTGGGCGACAACGTGGGTGACGTGGCCGGTATGGGCGCCGACCTGTTCGGTTCTTACGTAGCCACGGTGCTGGCCACCATGGTGCTCGGCAGTGAAACCGTGGCAGCCGACAATTTCGGCGGGCTCTCGTTAGTGCTGCTGCCCATGCTGATCGCAGGCATCGGCATCGTATTTTCGATTTTAAGCACCTTTTTCGTGCGCATCAGTGAAAATGCAGGGCTGAACACCAACACCGTGCAGAAAGCGCTGAATATGGGCAACTGGGGCTCTATCGTGCTCACCGCCATCGCCAGTGCCGCGCTCGTGTATTATGTGCTACCCACCGAGGCGATTTACCTGAAACGTGACTATGCCGCAGACGGCAGCCTGAAAGAAGGCGTAAAAGCCATCACCCAGAACGGCGTCATGGGCGCCATTTTCGTGGGCCTGGGCGTAGGTACCCTCATGAGCATCATTACCGAATATTATACCGCCATGGGCAAACGCCCCGTGCTGTCAATCATCCGGCAGTCGTCCACCGGCCATGCCAC
This sequence comes from Chitinophaga lutea, assembly GCF_003813775.1. Lineage (NCBI taxonomy): Bacteria > Pseudomonadati > Bacteroidota > Chitinophagia > Chitinophagales > Chitinophagaceae > Chitinophaga > Chitinophaga lutea. Next base: position 1,572,541 of record NZ_RPDH01000002.1, read on the forward strand.
CAACGTGATCGGCGGCCTGGCAGTGGGTATGGAATCCACCCTGCTGCCCATCATCGTGCTGGCAGCCGGCATCTACGGTTCTTTTGCCTGCGCCGGCCTGTACGGTGTAGCTATCGCAGCAGCCGGTATGATGGCCACCACGGCCATGCAGCTGGCGATCGACGCCTTCGGCCCGATTGCGGACAATGCCGGCGGTATCGCCGAAATGAGCGAACTGCCCAAAGAAGTGCGTGAAAAAACAGACATCCTCGATGCGGTGGGCAACACCACCGCCGCAACCGGTAAAGGTTTCGCCATCGCTTCCGCAGCCCTCACCGCCCTCGCGCTGTTTGCCGCGTTCGTAGGCGTTGCCGGCATCGACGGTATCGATATCTATCATGCGGACGTACTCGCCGGCCTGTTCATCGGCGCGATGATACCTTTCATCTTCTCTTCCCTGGCCATCCGCGCGGTGGGCGAGGCAGCGATGAGCATGGTGGAAGAAGTACGCCGCCAGTTCAGGACCATTCCCGGCATCATGGAAGGTACCGGCAAACCCGAATACGATAAATGCGTGGCGATTTCTACCGAGGCCTCCATCAAAAAAATGATGCTGCCCGGCGCCATCGCCCTCATCTCTCCCCTGCTGATGGGCTTTATTTTCGGCCCCGAGGTACTGGGCGGCTTCCTGGCCGGCGCTACCGTTAGCGGCGTGCTGATGGGCATGTTCCAGAACAACGCCGGCGGCGCCTGGGACAACGCCAAAAAATCGTTCGAAAAAGGCGTGGAGATCAACGGCGAGATGTATTACAAAAAATCAGAGCCGCACAAGGCTTCCGTAACCGGCGACACCGTAGGCGATCCGTTCAAAGACACCTCCGGCCCGTCTATGAACATCCTCATCAAACTGATGTCGATCGTATCGCTGGTAATTGCGCCAACCCTGGCTGAAATCCATCACGATAAAACAGCCGACGCCAAACCGGCGCCCAAAACCGAGCAGGTGGCTGTAGCCCCGGCTCCCGCTGAAGCGGCGGTAGCCGTGAAATAAGCTAAGCGGCTTTACCGATATAACAGCGGCCATTCCTTTCCGGAATGGCCGCTTTTTTTGTGCCTGTATGCCGGTTTGAGCGCTTATCCCGGTTGTCCCCTCAGGCTGCCTTCCCATGCTTTCAACACACCAATAATGCTGAAAACGGCATAAAATGGCCCGAAATCAGGGGCTGATCAGGCCACCACAAAGGGTTTCATTTGAGGATCGATACCCATACGCCACCCATACGCCATCTATACGCCACCTATACGTTACCTCCTATAGGGGTAACGTATCCGTATCGGAAGGGTAGCGAAGGGGTAGTGTTCGCCTATCGTGGTAAAAAAATCCGTTTTTTTGAAAGGCTTGGGGCTAGTCCTGATATAGGCTTACACCTTTGGTTAGAAAATCCTGTTATTGGTTGCCCCGTTTGGCTCGCTGTCCTAAAAGGGGTTTACAGGGTTGTTTTACAGCCCTCATCCGCTGCAGACGCCTGTTTAAAATTAATTTGGCCGGAATGTATCCCCTCCTTATCTTTGTACTGTAATCAAAAAAATTACAGAATTGATTCGCAGTAAATTTGCCACTTCCGTACATATTCTCAGTTTGCTGGTCGGCTTCCCGGAGCAATGGCTGTCGTCTGAGTTCATTGCCAGTTCGCTGAACAGCAATGCGGCCCTGGTGCGCAAGGAACTGAGCGCCCTGCGCGAGGCCGGGCTGGTGGAAAGCAAGGAAGGTAAAAACGGGGGGAACCGCCTCGCCAAACCGCCGTCACAAATCAAAATGTCCGACATCTTTGCCCTCGTCAAAAACGATCACGTATTCGGCTTCTCCCCCAACGAGCCCAACCCGAAATGCCCGGTAGGCGCACGGATCAAGGGAGCGCTGGACGGATTGTTCACTGAAATCGACGACGCCATCCTGCTGAAGCTCAAGCCGGTCACCCTGGAAGAGTTCGTCCGGCAGTACTTCTGATTTTTTTTATACTAAACTGTAACAATTTTCATAACAAATAAAGCAGCGGAAACGGATGGATTTTAACTGCTACATGGCAGTTCGACAGAAGCTGTATAGCATACACCCGTAGCGCATCAGGTCAATTACAGCAATCAAAGCACTCAAACTGTAACAATTTTCATAACAATACATCAAACGCCGGCTGCTGCCGGATGAATCGTTCAAATTATAACAAACAAAATCATCACACATGTCACAAACCATCCTGGTGCTCGGCGCCACCGGCATTGCCGGCAGAGAACTCGTCAAACTGCTGACCGCTGAAAACGTAACCGTAAAAGCCGCCACGCGGACGCCTGAAAAATATGCGGTGAAGGGCGCCACCGCGGTGCGCCTTGTGCAGGAAGACGCGTCTACCTTCGCTCCCGCGCTGAACGGCGTGGACAAGGTATTCCTCTCCGCCCTTCCGCTCGACGTGGACGCCCCTGCCAAACTGATCCCGTTTATCGATGTCGCCCAAAAAGCCGGCGTTAAAAAAATCGTGTTCCTCTCCGCTATCGGCGCGGAGCTCGACGAAAACTTCCCGCTCCGCAAAATCGAAAGGGCGGTGCAGGCATCCGGCATTGCGTATAACATCGTTCGCCCGAACTTCTTTATGGAGAACTTTTCCGAAGGGCCTTTCAGCGGCGCGGTGAAGGCGCAGGGGCAGATCATCGCCCCGGCGGAAGATGCAAAGGTGAGCATGATCTCTACGGAAGATATCGCCGCCGTGTCTGCCAGGCTGCTGCTCGACGATACCCTCAGCGGTAAGGAACTGGCACTGACCGGTCCCGCAGCGATCACGCATGAAGAAGCGGCCCAAACCATCACTGCGCTGGGCGGAAAGCCGGTGCAATACATCGCCGTTTCAGAAAACGACCTGATCAACGCGATGACCAGCCATGGTGCGCCGGAAAGCGCGGCGAATTACCTCGCGGGGCTGTTCCGCAACGTGAGAGCGGGGCACGCCGCTGTGGTGAATAATCATGTTGAAGCGTTTGCCGGCAGGCCGGCCCGCAGCTTCGAATATTTCGCCCAAGCGAACAGGCAGCATTTTCAATAAACCGCATTATGCCATCAAAAAGGCGCCGCAGTGATGACTGCGGCGCCTTTGCGTATTTATTGCACGTAATGTTACTGGACGGTGATAACCCGGTTTTATCAGCTGCTATTGCACGTAGATTTATTGGATGATGATAACCTGGTTCTATCAGCTGCGGTCTTCTTACGGGATGGGACCCTGCCCGTGGAACCAACTGCCATAGCGGGTTAATCATGTTCTATCTACACATGAAACTATACCCCGCAAACGGGCATTACAACGCCTTTTTGATCTCGCTCGGGCTAATCCCGAACTTCTTCCTGAACGCATTGCTGAAATGCTGTAACGACGAATATCCCAGCTCGCCGGCGATTTCGGTGAACGACATCCTCCCCTCCCGCACCATCTGGCGGCCCTGTTCGAGCCGGTAATCGCTCAGGTAACCGAACACCGTATTATCGAATACTTTCTTGAAACCGCTCTTCAGCTTGAATTCATTGATGCCCGCCTTACGCGCCAGTTCGCTGAGCGACAGCGGTTCCTGGGCATTGGCTAGCAGCAGGTCGCGCGCATGGACGATCCTTTCTTCATCCGACCTCGTTACCTTTCCTGCGTCCTGGCTGCGGCGGGTTTCCTGCTCGATCTGCTCGCATTGCAGCGCCAGCAACTCGATCGCTTTGGATTGCAGGAACAGTTTCTTCAACCCGCCGGTGAAATGACAATGGTTGACTTCCTCGATCACCTGCATCATTTTCGGTGTGATGCGGTACCCGCGCTTCAGGTACACCGGCAGTTTATTGACGACGCGCTCGGCGTACTTATCGAGTATGGGCCCATTGTTGGCCGCCAGTTCCACGAACCTGTCCGTGCAGAAGCTCAGCCCGAACACTTTCATGTCCGACTGTTTCTCCAGCTGCATATACTCCTGGGAGTCTGGGTTATAGACGATATTATGCTCGAAGTTGGAGGTGACCACATTGTCCGCCACACCTTTCAGATGGGAGGTGATTTCGCCCTGCAGCATGAAGTGCATGCCGATCAGGCTGAATTTTTCGTTGGCTTCCACATGCAGCCGCTGTTTGATCTCCATGGTGCCGTACCCCATGATGAACCCGTCGAAATGCATTTCACGGAACTTGCCGCTGCCGCAGGACAGGTCTATATGATGGTCCGTTTCCACCAACTGAGGAGCGGTGAATTGTTCCTCGGTGTGATGTTCCTCATAATGGTAGAGCACCTGCTTCAGATCGTTCTTGATGGTAACCGGCATAAAAATCCGTTATGTGTAAATAATAATCCGTTTAATATAAGCCGGAGTAACCGGGGGAAACGAATTTTGCTTAAAATTATCAATTAAAGGCACATGATCGGCATTTTCAAAACAAATATCAGCACCTTGCGGGATAAACAGGCAGTCGTTACCGCCATTGCCGGCCAATTCCGTCCTACTGCCTGCACCATCGACCTGGAAGACTGCGACAAGGTACTGCGCGTGGTTTGCCAGCAACTGGAAGAAAACCAGGTGATTGCGTTTGTCCGCAGCCTTGGTTACCAGTGCGCCAACCTCGACTGACGCCATATTGAAGTTGCGCTGTTTTTCACTGATAAAACATGATATTCATCAGTTAACCCCTTATTTTTCCCATTTATGTGATTTATTTCTTCCACATAGGGGTATCCTCTATTTTGCACGTCATATTCCCGGAAACACACAAGGCAAAATTCTAAAACACACGAACCAATATGAAAACAACAACAAAAGCGCTTATTTGCGCCTGCCTGTTGCTGCTGAGCACCCTGGGTGCCATGGCGCAGCAACAGCAGCGGTTCACCGTAAGCGGCTATGTTAAAGACGAACAATCCGGGGAATCCCTGATTGGCATTTCCATCGGCAAACCCGGCACCACGGTCGGCACCGTGACCAACGAATACGGATTTTATTCCCTCACCCTCCCCGCCGGCACCCACGAGCTGCAGTATTCCTACATGGGATATGCGCCTACGAGGATGACGATAGACCTCCGCAGCAACAAGCGGATCGACATCAAACTGGCCGCTTCCGACACCAAACTGAACGAAGTGGTGGTAACCGGCAAACACCAGGAAAAGAATATCAACACCCTCAGCACCAGCCTCAACAAGCTCGATATCGCCGAGATCAAAAAGCTGCCTACCCTCATGGGTGAGGTGGACGTGCTGCGCACCATCCAGACGCTGCCCGGTGTGAACACCGTGGGCGAAGGGGCCGCCAGCTTCAACGTACGGGGCGGTAACGGCGACGAGAACCTCATTCTGCTCGATGAGGCGCCGGTATACAACTCCACCCACATGCTCGGTTTCTTTTCCGTATTCAACCCCGACGCGGTAAAGAACATCAACCTGCTCAAAGGCGGCTTCCCCGCTGAATACGGCGGCAGAACCGCTTCCGTGCTCGACATCCGGATGAAAGACGGTAACAACCAGCGTTTCGGCGTTACCGGCGGCATCGGCAACATCTTCAGCCGCCTCGCCGTGGAAGGGCCGCTGAAAAAAGACAAAGCTTCCTTCATCGTGGCCGCCCGCCGCTCGTATATGGACGTGATCATGAAACCTTTCCTGAAAGGCGATATGAAAGACACGAAGCTCTACTTCTACGACCTGACCGCGAAAGTGAACTTCAACCTCAACAAAAACAACAGCCTCTTCGTGAGCACCTACCTGGGCCGCGACGTGTTCGGCTTCGGCAACCAGGCCAACCTGAACTGGGGTAACAATACCGCGTCCATCCGCTGGAACCACATCTTCAACGACCGCCTGTTCATGAACCTCTCCACGTATTACACCAAATACGACTACAGCCTGGAGTTCAAAAGCAAACCCGAAGAAGAGGTGAAACAGCGGTTCAAGTGGACGTCCAACATCATCAACTACGGCGTTAAACCGGCGTTCACCTATTACCTGAACGCCAGCAACACCCTGCACTTCGGCCTCCAGGGCACCTATTACACCTTCAAGCCCGGTACCGGCACCACGCAGGAAGACGACCGGCATGCGGCGATCACGGTGAAAGACAAACATGCGATCGAAGGCGGCGCTTACCTCGATCATGAGTGGAAAGCCGGCGACAAATTCGGTGTGCAATACGGCGTACGCCTGTCCGGCTTCCAGTTCCGCGGCAAAAGCACGGCGTATTATTATGCAGACACCACGCCCGGCATCCGCAAGCGTCTCGTTTCCGCGCAGGAGTTCGCGGCCGGTAAAAACATCGCCGATTATTATTTCCTGGAGCCCCGCCTCTCCGCCAAATATTCGCTCAACAGCACATCCGCCATCAAGGTGGCTTACAGCCGCTCCGCGCAGTATATGCACCAGCTGAGCAACACGGCTTCCCCTACCCCGGTGGATATCTGGACGCCCGTGACCAACAACGTCAAACCGCAGCTGACCGACCAGGTGACCGCCGGTTATTTCTACAGCGCGCCCGACGGACAGTTCGAAATATCGGGAGAGGTGTTCTACAAAACCATGAAAGACCAGCTCGACTATATCGACAATGCCGACCTGGATTTGAATGAACTGATCGAGGCCGACCTCCTGGCCGCCAAAGGCCGCGCTTACGGCCTGGAGCTGTACGCCAAAAAAGACGTGGGCAAAACGACCGGCTGGGTGAGCTACACCCTCTCCCGCTCTGAGCGCCAGACGCCCGGCATCAGTCTCAACGAATGGTTCCTGAACCGTTACGACCGTACGCACAACGTGAACATCGTGGTGAGCCACGAATTCTCCAAACGCGCCAGCCTCGGCGCCAACTGGGTATTCGCTTCGGGCACGCCCGCCACGTTCGCAGACAGCCGCCTCGAATACCAGGGCTGGGACATTCCTTACAACACCACCGAAAAAAGGAACAACTACCGTCTCAAACCCTTCCACCGCCTCGACCTGTCGTTTACCTACAAAGGCAAACAGACGAAACGCTGGAAAGGTGAATGGGTATTCTCATTGTACAACGTATATGCCCGCAGAAACGCTTACACCGTGTATTTCAGGCAGAACCAGGATGACTCCAGCAAAAAAGAAGCCGTGCGCCTGTCGATCATCGGCTCCATCATCCCCGGTATCACTTACAATTTCAAATTCTAACCGAACAGACCATTCATCATGAAAAAGATACTCAACATAGCCATCGTACTTGCAGCAGCAGCGGCTTTCACCGCCTGTGAAGATGTCATCGACCTGGAGGTGCCGAAAGGGAAAGTACTGCCGGTGGTAGACGCCTGGCTTACCGACGAGCCCGGCGCCCAACACATCCGCATCACCGAAACCGTGCCTTACACCAGCCAGGCCCCTGCTCCCGTGATAGGCGATGCGGTGGTGACTCTCACCGACCTCACCGACGGCAAGGTATATCCTTTCACCTTCGCCAACGGCCAGTACACCCACGACCCCGGCGCCGGTGTGCGCATCGGGAAGCTGAACCATGCGTACAAACTGCGCGTGGAGATCAAATCCAATGTGTTTGAAGCCATCGATACGGTGAAGCGTGTGCCGGAAATTGATTCCATCACTTACGAATACAAGTCCAAAGAAAACGACGGCGCTGAAGAAGACGGTTACCTGGCCCGTTTCCATGGCCGCGACCTCGCCGGCGCCACCGATTACTACTGGATCCGCAGCTTCCGCAATACCCGCGAGAACAAAAACAGGCTGGTGGATATGACCGCCATCGACGGTTCTTTCGCCGAAAACGTGTCTGACAGTTCCATCTTCATCCTGCCGCTCAGCGAAGGCATCACGCGGTACGACAAACCTTTCCAGCTCGATGAAACGGTGATCGTGCGGCTGTCGTCCTGCACCAAGGCCAGCCATGAATTCATCGGGCAGGTGAACAGCCAGTTGTCGAACGGCGGCCTGTTCGCCAAGATTCTTGAGAACGTAAAAAGTAATATCATCAACACCAACAACACCGGCAAAGAGCGCGTGCTGGGTTGGTTCGGCGCATCTTCGGTGCGGTATAAGGAAAAAAAGATAGCGCGCTAATAACATACTTCATCTAAAAAAACTTTTATGAAACTCCGTCAATTATGCCTGCTGGCAGCTGCCATGCTGCTGGCCCAGTACAGCTTTGCCCAGGATGCGGGTATCGAAAGCCTCGCCGGCAAAGGTCGTGGTAAAATAAGGGTGGGCGGTTTCGGCGCGCCTACCATCAAATACACCACCTTCGATAAAAAATCCGCGCTCATGCTGGGCGGCTACGCCGGCGTGATGCTCAACAGCCGGCTGATGCTGGGTGCGGGCGCCTATGGGCTGACCAACAATATCGATGCGCCACGCGCCAATGCGGCGGACCCGGAGCTTTTCTGGAACATGTGGTACACCGGTTTTGTGCCCGAATACACGATCAAATCCAACAAGCTGATACATGCTGCCGTAGGCGCTCTGATCGGCGGCGGCGGCGTGTACAAGAGCGCGCGCTGGTGGAGAGACGGCGACATCGACATCGATGATTCCATCGATCACAGCGGCTTTTTTGTGGCCGAGCCGCATGCCAGCGTGGAAGTGAACATTACCTCGTTTTTACGCATCGGCGTAGGCGGGTCGTACCGTTTTGTACAGGGCTCCAACACGCCCGGCATCACCGACGGGCGGCTGAGCGGACCCGCCGCCCATTTCACGATCAAGGCCGGCCGCTTCTAGCCGGCGGCGCATTACGGGTCACGAATGGTTACTTCGGGAAAATTCAGTAACTTTTGGCAAAGAGAATACCATCCCGTAACCGAACGTGATCCGTAATGCGCAATTGATTGAAGTATGCCAGATCTTATCCACTATGCAATCCCGGGCTTCGTACTGCTGCTGCTGGCAGAAATCATTTTCTCCGCCTGGGATAGACGACACCTCTACGAAACCAAAGACGCCGCCGGCAGCATCGCCATGGGCCTGGGCAACGTAGCCATCGGCCTCGTCACCAAAGGCGTGATCTACCTCGTATATGATTTTGTGTACCGCTTCCGCCTCTTCACCCTCGACGCCGGCCTCTGGTGGGTATGGGTGGCCTGTTTTTTTGCAGACGATTTCACCTATTACTGGTTCCACCGCATCAGCCACAACGTGCGCTTTTTCTGGGCTTCGCACGTGATACATCACTCCTCGCAGAAATATAACCTGTCTACCGCCCTCCGCCAGACCTGGACCGGCAATCTCTCCGGCACTTTCCTCTTCTGGTGCTGGATGCCGCTGATCGGCTTCCACCCTGCCATGGTGATGAGCATGCAGGCCATCAGTCTTATTTACCAGTTCTGGATACATACCGAGGCCATCCGCAAACTGCCGAAACCGTTGGAGTTTGTGCTCAACACGCCCTCCCATCACCGCGTACATCATGCCTCCGACCTCCAGTACCTCGATAAGAACCACGCCGGCGTGCTGATCATCTGGGACCGGCTGTTCGGCACCTTCCAGCCCGAGAAGGAAAAACCCACGTTCGGCCTCACCAGCAACATCCGGACGTATAATCCCCTCCGGATAGCCACCCACGAATGGGCCGCCATTTTCGGCGACCTGCGCAGGAGCCGCAGCTGGCGCCATGTGGTGCGTTACCTTTTCGGCCCGCCCGGCTGGAGCCACGATGGGAGCCGCCGTACCACCCGGCAGCTAAGGGAAGAAGCCTCCCGTAATTCATAAGCCTTAACCGCCGTTCATCCTTTTTTTCTAATCTTGATATTGTATTTACGAAAACTGTCGTACATTCGTTTACGAAGATATTCGTACAACAGGACATCATAATAAGAACAGATCATGAACAAGCACATCAAACCCACGGAAAGTGAATTGGAAATACTGGGGATCCTTTGGGAAAAGGGGGCCAGTACGGTAAGGGAAGTGCATGAGATACTGGAGCAAAGCAAAGAGGCCGGTTACACCACCACTTTGAAGCTGATGCAGATCATGCATGAAAAGGGTTTACTGACCCGGGATGCCAGTGCTAAAACACATATTTACGTAGCCGCCGTTTCCCGTGAGAACACGCAGCAGCAGTTGCTGAACAAGATGATCGACACGGTGTACAACGGTTCCGCCACGCAACTGGTGATGCAGGCATTGGGGCACCACCGCTCCTCTCCCGAGGAACTGGATCAGATTCGCCGTTACCTGAACGAAATGGAAAAAAAGCAGTCATAAAACTAGTACCATGACATCGTTGCTTCCTTTAACGCAAGACCTTATCCGCGCTTTCGGCTGGACGCTGCTGCATTCTTTCTGGCAGGCGTTCTGTATCTATGCCTGCCTGCGCATCGTGTTGAAAATATGGCCTCAGGCGAGTGCCGCCATCAAGTATCACTTGTCGTATCTCTCCCTGGCCGGTATTGCCGGGTGGTTCGGCGCTACATTTTTCAACCAGCTGCAGGCGATCAGGGAAACGAAAGAAATCATCGTAACGGCCGCCGGGTGGGATGCCGCCGCTATGGAAGCTGCGATGCGGCAGGCAGCTGTACCGCCCGCTTCAGGGCTGCAGACGCTGCTGCCCGGCATGGAAGCTTATTTTCCGTTTATCGTGGCGATCTACATTGCAGGTGTGGTGTTCATGACCATCAAACTCTGCATCGATCTCAGCCAGCTGCGGCTGATGCGCCGGCAGGGCGTAAGCTCCCCCGGCATGGAATGGGAACAGTATATGAAGGCGCTGGCCCTGCGCATGGGGATAACCCGCAAAGTGCAGCTCTTCATTTCACAGCATCTGCAGGTGCCCGTGATGATCGGTTTCCTCCGCCCCGTTATCCTGCTGCCGGCCGCCATGTTCACCAACCTGAGCCCCGAACAGCTGGAGGCCATCCTGCTGCATGAGCTGGCGCATGTCAAACGCAATGATTACCTGTTGAATATCTTCCAGTCCATTGTAGAAACCATCCTGTTCTTTAATCCTTTTGTATGGTGGATCAGCAAAAACATCCGCCTGGAAAGGGAGCACTGCTGCGACGACCTTGTTATTGCAGGCACCGTACAGCCGCTGCATTACGCCAGAGCCCTGGTTGCGCTGGAAGAATACCGCTTGACAGTCAACCCGATGGCCATGGCTGCGGCTGATGATAAACACCATTTATTTCATCGCATCAAACGCATCATGGAAATGAAAACAAAACATCTTAACTATAGCCAACGATTACTTGCACTGCTCATCATCGTGACCGGCCTGGTGTCTATCGCCTGGCTCAATCCCGCCCGCAAAGCGGACGAGAAAAAAAAGGAGGAGAAAAAGGAGGCACTGGCTGTAAAACCGCATCTGACCAACACTCCCGTAGCCGCACAGACGACCGCCACGATCTGCAGCGACACGGTTCCACCAGCACCACCGGTGCCGCCGGTAGCTCCCGCCCCCGCGCCTGAAGCACCGCCGGTACCGCCCGCTGCGCCCGACGTAGCTGCACTGCCTGCGCCGCCGCCGGCTCCCCTTCCGCCGTTGCCTGCCGCTACCCCGATACCGCCGCTGCCGCCCATGGCGCCTCTCCCACCCCTTGCCCCTATGTATTGGGATGGCGACACCACGAAGCCCATGCATAAAATCGTGATCAAAGATGAGAACGGCGAGCGCACGTACAAAAGCGTGGATGAAATGCCTGCGGCAGAACGCGAAAAATACCAGAAGCTGATGCAACAGCACAAAGCGCTGCAACAGAACCGGCACGAGCTTGCGCTGAAAATGAAAGCCGCGCAGGATGCCGTGAAAGACATCGACTGGAGCAAAATGAACGCGCAGGTCCAGGAAGCAATGAAGAAGGTGAACTGGAGCAAGATCAACGCGGACATGCGTGAATCCATGAAACACATGAACAAGGAAATGGCCGCCAAAATGAAAGAGGTGGACTGGGAAAAGATCAGCGCCGACGTCAATAAAAGCCTGAAGGAAGTGCAGTGGGAAAAGATTTCCGAGGAAGTGAAACAGAGCCTGAAAAACACCGACTGGCAGAAGGTTGAAAAAGAAATCAAGGAAAAAATCGACAAAATAGACTGGAAGAAGATCGAGGAAGACATCAAAAAGAATCCCGACGCCTATCACCAGGCTGAACGCGAAAAAGCGCTGGCCCGGGCCCATGAGCAACAGGAAAGGGCTGCCCGCCACCGCGAGCAGGCTATGGCCAGAAGCCGCGAAGCACGCGAACATGCGGAGCGTGATGGGGCTAAGGCCCGTGAAATGGCCGCGCGTGAAGGCGAAAGAGCCCGCCGTGAAGCCGAACGTGAAGGACAAAGAGCCAGGGCAAACGCGGAACGCGACGCAACCAGGGCCCGCCGTGAAGCTGAACGCCATGCGCAGCATGCCCAGGAACAGGCCCAGATTGCCCGTCGCCATGCGGCCGACGCAAAGGTGCATGCCGCCGAAGCAAAGGCCAACACCGACCGCTACAACGAGCTGATCGACAAAATGCAGGCCGACAACCTGCTCAACCGCAACGAAAACTTCGAGATCAACAAACAGGGAAATGATCTCTACATCAATGGTAAAAAACAATCAGATGATGTAAAAAAGAAGTATGAACAATATCTTAAAAACGATAACGTTAGTATAAAGGGTAATAAGGATAATCTGAATATCCATGCCCGGGACAACCGTTAAGCAGCAGCTTTTGGCTCTTTAACCGTCCGTGCTAACCATTTTTAGCCGCCATTCTATCAACTAAAAAACCGCTCACCTGCCCGGTGGCGGTTTTTTGTTATATTTGCTCCTCGTTTATTCACCATTAAAAACCCGTATATGCCCTCTTTCGACATTGTGAGCAAAGTAGATCTGCAAACCCTGGATAACGCCATCAATACAGTCAAGAAAGAAATCACCAACCGGTACGATTTTAAAGGGTCGCCGGTCAATATCGAGCTCGACAAAAAGGAGCTGGTGCTGAAACTGGAAGTGGAAACCGACATGAAGCTGGGCCAGGTGCTGGACGTGCTGATCAGCCAGACCATGCGCAAGGGCATGGACGCGTCGATTTATGACCTGAGCAAGGAACCCTACCAGAGCGGAAAAGTGTACAAGAAGGACGTGCCGGTACGCAACGGCATCAAACAGGAAGACGCCAAAAAGATCGTAAAACTCATCAAAGACGCCGGTTTAAAAGTGCAGGCCGCCATTATGGACGATATTGTACGGGTAACAGGCAAGAAAATAGATGATTTACAGGAAGTTATACAAAAGTGCAAAGAGGCCAACCTGGGTATTCCCCTGCAGTACCAGAATATGAAAAGTTAGATTTTTCTTGGCCGTTTTAAAAATATCTGTTACCTTTGCGCTCTGTATTTATTAACTTATTGATATGAAACAGGGAATTCATCCGGAAAATTATAGATTCGTAGTGTTTAAAGATATGTCAAACGGGCATAGCTTTCTGAGCCGTTCCACTACCCCCACCCGCGAAACCGTGAAATGGGAAGATGGTAACGAGTATCCGTTGATCAAGCTTGAGATCTCCAACACCTCTCACCCGTTTTATACTGGTAAGAACGTACTGGTGGATACTGCAGGCCGTATCGACAAGTTCAACAAACGTTACAAGAAAGACGCTAAATAAGCTGTCTGTAAATATTTGGAAGTCCCGCCGGTCAATAATCGGCGGGATTTCTTTATTTTAGCCGGTTATGAACCCGCATTACATCCTGTTCGACACGCCTGAGCGTGATCAGTTATACCCTTTCACACATACCCGCCCCGTAGCTGCCTGCCGGGTAGGGCTGCTGACCATCCGCGAAAAATGGGAGAAATGGCTGAAAGTAGCCCCTATCGGGTATTTCACGATGGACTACCTGCAGGAAAAATTTCCCTTCTTCAAAGCCCCCCAGAACGCTGTGACGATACTGGTGAACGGGCACCTGCTGCCTTCCGCGGGCCTCGTCAAGACCATCCGGAATATGCAGGCCGGGCAGGAACTGTATAAAAACGGCCGCCTACTGGCCAAAGCCGTGAGCGGCGACGACTTTTTCCTTCCAGCCGAACAGGCGCGCATTGATTATGAAGGCGATATCGTCCGTATCGACCAGCCCTGGCACATCGCCCAATATAACGATGCCGCCCTGCGCGACGACTTCGAACTGCTGACCAAAGGCCGCAAATCCGCCACAGCTACCGAAGGCAACACACTCCTGAACCACAAACAGATATTCATAGAGCCCGGCGCCCGGGTGAGCTGCAGCGTCCTCAATGCAGAAACCGGCCCCATTTACATCGGCAAAAACGCCGAAGTGATGGAGGGCTGCCTGATCCGCGGGCCCTTCGGGATGGGCACCGGCGCGGTGCTGAAAATGGGCGCGCGCGTGTATGGCGCCACCAGCCTCGGGGACCATTGCGTGGCCGGGGGCGAGATCAAGAATTCCGTATTCTTTGACCATTCCAACAAGGCGCACGACGGGTATCTCGGCGATGCCGTGATCGGCGAATGGTGCAACCTGGGGGCCAATACCAGCTGTTCCAACCTGAAAAACAATACCAGCGACGTAAAGGTGTGGATGGAAGCTAAAAACGAAGCCTGGAGCGCTGGTAAAAAATGCGGACTGCTGATGGGCGACTACAGCCGCTGCGGCATCAATACCATGTTCAATACAGGCACCGTGGTGGGCGTGAGTTGCAATGTGTTCGGGGGCGATTTTCCGCCCAAATACCTGCCTTCTTTCAGCTGGGGCGGCCGGGAGCTCACCGAAAAATACAGGCTGACGGAGGCCCTCCGTGATGCCGGCGCGTGGATGCAGTTAAAAGGAAAAGAACTGACGGCGGCGGACGAAAACATATTAACCCGGATTTTTAACGGGTAATTGTGTATTTTTCGCGCTCCTTTAAAAAAACAGTGTTACATATATGAGAAAAAAGATCGTAGCCGCCAACTGGAAAATGAACCTCACGCTCGATAAGGGCGAACAACTGGTCAACGACATCCTGGCTGCCGGCCTCAAACTGGCGGAGGGCCATGAAGTGGTGATTGCGCCTCCTTTCCCCTACCTGGTGAAGATAAAACAGCTGATCCGGAACTACCCCGGTATTTCTCTCGCAGCACAGAACTGCTACAGCGAAAAATCAGGCGCTTATACCGGTGAGGTATCTGCCGAGATGCTGCAGTCCATCGGCGTAGACTACGTTATCCTGGGCCACTCCGAGCGCAGGGAATATTTCGCGGAGAGCAACGCGCAGCTCGCTAAAAAAATCGACCTGGCGCTGGCCAACGGCATCAAGCCGATCTTTTGCTGCGGCGAGCCGCTGGAGATCCGGCAGGCTGAAACGCAGAATGATTATGTGTCCAAACAGCTCGAAGAAAGTCTTTTCCATCTGGATGCGGCGGCCCTGAAAAATATTGTGATCGCCTATGAGCCCATCTGGGCGATCGGCACCGGCTTAACGGCGAGCGCACAGCAGGCGCAGGACATGCATGCATTTATCCGCGCGAAGATTGCGGAGAAGTACGGGCGTGAGGCGGCACTGGGCCTGACTATCCTGTATGGCGGCAGCGCCAAGCCTTCCAACGCAAAGGAACTGTTTGCGTGCGCCGATGTGGACGGCGGGCTGATCGGCGGGGCATCGCTGGTGGCGGCCGACTTTACGGCGATCGTACAAAGCTTTTAATATTGTGTGAAGGTGGCTCCGGTAAAGCGGGGCCATTTTTTTTAGTATTTTTTGCTAATTTTATTAGTAAATCCAAAAAAGTTAGTATATTCGTGTTGTGAAAGAAGGGGTCATTATTGTTGATGCTGTAAATGATAATGATTGTTTCAATTTGATGGTTGCATAATCAAAAAGACATGGAAAACGAAGTATTCAATGATTACATGCTGGTGATACATCCCGATGCGCAGACGTTGCATGACATCAGTATATTCAGGCATCTGATATCGGAGGAGCTGGGTATTGACCAGGCTGCTTTTTCGCAGGCGCACATTGCGTTGTTCCGGTCGGAGTTTCCTGAAAAATATGAAGCGGATTTCATCAGCATGGTAGAAGAGATGGTGCAGGAGCAATCGGCTTTTACGATTTACACCTCCCGGATAGACCACAGCAAGCAGGGTGATTCAAAGCACCTCTTTTATGTGAATGTGGCGAACCCGAAACCGGTGGAAGAGTTGCATAAAAAGATCATGCACACCTTTGAGGTGAAACCGGGTACGTTCAGGCCGCACATTGCTCTGGCGCGGGCGGTCAACAGCCAGCAGTTCAATCAGCTGGCCCCCTACTTCGCCAACAAGATGTTTGTACGCAGCTTTCACTGCCACAGTTTCAGCCTGTTGAAGAAACAGCCGGACGGACGGCGCTACGAGGTGGTACGGGAGTTCCAGTTCGGCAAAGACAATGCGTCCGAGCATCCCCTGTTCACCCACGCGGCATAATGCATCCGGTGGCTTAAATGGGTGCCATACGGCATCGCTTAAGCTGGTTGCGGCTCCGATTAAGCTGGTTTTGTCTGCAGTCGACCGCAATTAAGCCCGGGCATTTGCAAACCGGTATTTAAGCAGCAAACGTGCCTGGATTTAATCTGATGCATAAAGCTGCTGATACATAGGGATTTAATCCGATGATTGAAGCCGGTGACATAGACCAGGATTTAGCGCGGTGTTTGAAATCGGTGATAAAGATCCAGATCCAGTCCGGTCGTTGAAGTGGCGACAAAAGCTGAAATTTAATCCAGTGTTTGAAACCGGTGATAGGGGCCAAGATTTAACTCAGTGTTTGAAGCTGTTGATAAAGCCCCGGAGCTAATCCGGTAGTTGAAGCGGCGACAAAAGCTAGGATCTGATATAGTGTTTGCAAAGACTAGGATTTAACCCAATGTTTGATGCTGGTGGCAAAGCTAGAATTAATCCGGTGTTTGAAGCCGGTGATAAAACCGATATTCACCCGCATTAGATCCACGGTCAAACGGTATTTTAAAAAGCCTTTTCAAGAGTCAGTATCAAATATCACTTGTATTGTCGGGGCGGGCGTTCGTCGCCCGGCCTCTTTCAAACTACTTACCCACCCCTGCTTACTACCCGACATTAAATTCAATTCGATGGCCCCGGTATCGCTGTATGAGCATGCTGGAGGAGAAGCGTGTGCTTCTGGCCTAGCATGCCTTTATTGTGGCAGTGCCAAGGCGTGACATGTGCAGTGTGGCATAGCCCTTCCGATGCAAACATGCTTGTTTGCGGGCATAGTTCTTTGCTATAAGGCGTGGCATATGCATCATAGAGCGTAGCCCATCCGGTGCGAGAATGTATGCTCGCCGACATGGTGCTTTGCCATAGCTGGCCGGCAATGCTATCATCGTGCTGTTGTTTGCCCGTTCATGTGGCTGGGCCACCATCAGACACCGCCACAATATTGTTTGCGCAAAACCGCATACAGCTGCGCTCCGGCAACCCGCCGGCCCACATCTGCGTAAACAAACACATGGTGCCATACATCCGACATACCTGCATGGAATGTTCGACGAATATCCGCAGGCAATATCAGGCTTTAAACAATTGTAACATGGAATGGATGTCTGTCAAACCAGTTTATCATAACGGAAGAATGCAGCATAACCCCGGGCAGGCGGTATTCTCCCTGTTAACCAAAGCCGGCTTCCAGCTGGAACAGGTGCGCAGGAACGTATCCCCCGCCGTCACAGAATATTTTTACTTTCATCCAGGTTTGCATATACAGGTGCATGAGGTGAGCGAATCGCCTCATCACCCATCCCGGTTCTTTATCTTTTACCCCGGAGGCAGCACGGCATACGCTGAAGGACACGACCAACTTCGGCTATGCTTTGCCGCCGGGTGAAAGCCCGCTGCCATCTTTGTTATATCTTTACATATATCTTCATTTAGCGTCATTTTATGATCCACAGGAAAATTACAGTCAAGGGAAAAGTACAGGGCGTGTATTTCAGGGCAACGGCACGTTCCATTGCCGTTAAACTCGGGCTTAAAGGAGCCGTAAAAAACCTCCCCGACGGCAACGTATGGATTGCTGCGGAAGGCCCGGAGACCGCCGTGCGGGAGTTTATCGACTGGTGCCGCATTGGTCCCACCGGTGCGGTGGTCACCTCCCTCGACATCACCGAAGGCACGCCCGAAAACTACCAGCAATTCGACATCCTCCATGAATAACCCCATAAAAAAAGCGGGGCGAATGCCCCGCTTTTACAAACCTATTTCGAAACCTTAATTAACCTGTTCGATTTTCCCCTTGCCGGAGATCATCTGGTTCACACGCGCACTGCCTTTATATTTGACATTGCCGGAGCCAGACACTGCGACATCGAGTTTCTTACTGGCATTCACAAAAGCGCTGCCGCTGCCGGAAATGCTCACTTCCATTTCCTCCGATTTCATCTCGGGCGCATCGATATCGCCGCTGCCGGAAATCGCGAATTCGGTATTGTCGGCGCGACCGGCCAGCTTCGCTTTACCGGTGCCCGAAATTGCCACTTCGAGCTTTTTGTATTGCAGATCCATTTCAGCGTCGCCCTTACCGCTCAGCGCGATTTCGAGTTTTTCGCCTTTAATGCTGCCCTGGGAATAAAAGCCCGTAGTACCGCTACCTGCAAGACTTTCCAACTGTCTTACCGTAACCCGCACGATAATATCGTTGGAGGGTTTGATGTTGAAACCGCGTTTCGGGTGGAGCCGCAGCTCATCGCCTTCTATTACGGTTTCGATGTAAGGCAGCAGGTTTTCGTCTGCTTCCACTTCGATCGAAGGGTTGTTACCTTGCGTAACGTACACCTTAAACTTGCCGGAGGTGCTGATCTCATCAACTTCGGCGCTGGCGTTGCGCTTTTCTTTTTTGATGCTGCCATTGCCTGCGATAGTTTCGCTGCGCTGTGCCTGGCCGGCAAACGGCGCGAGCAACAGCATTGCGAAGGACAGGGATGCTATCAGCCTGCATGTTGTTTTCATTCGTCAGAATTTTTTTCGGTTAGATGATTATTCTCCTGTCAATTTTACATCGCAGTAGGAGCCGTCGATTTTAATGACCCCTGACGCATCTGTAGCATTTGACGTTATGGCGGAAAAGGAGAGGCTACTGTTTTTGCGGACGTTCGAGATGTTTTTCCATTCGAACGAACCGGTATTGATATCACCGTGCCGGATGTTGGCGATCAGCCGGAAAGGTGTACTGCGCCCCACTCCCAGCCTCACATCGGAGTAACGAAGTACCGCGGTGATGGAAGTAAAGGAAGGCGCTATCTGCCGGAAGCTGACGTCGGTGTAATTCACGTTGATCACTGCATTCTTTTTCAGCAACTCGGCACGCAGGCTGGAATAATTACCGGATAGCGACACGTCACTCACACCTGCCAGGCGATACTCGTCGTAATTGGAATTCAGCCGCATGCTGCCGGCGTCGCCGAAGTTATAGGAACTGTTGTTGGAATTAACCTTCAGCTCTTTGGTGGCACCGCACCGGAGTGAGGAATAATTCGCATTCAGATCGAGTTTTTCCGCCTGCGAAATCCTTGCCTTATCGGTATAATTCATCGTTACACGCAGCACTTCCGCATTGCCGATATCGAAGAAACCGTAGTTCACATTGATGCTGGCTTCGAAGGGGAGTTCCCTTGCCAGGATGTCGCCGAACTGGTTCTCCAGCGCCACCCCTTTCATATTACGGGGCACATTCACCACGTAATTGATATTCACATAATCTTTCGAATCCTTTTTATTGAACGAAAACCATTTGCCGCTGCCTGCAGCGTTGTAGCGGGTTTCGAGCTTGATATTATTCCCGGACTCGGAGCCGTCGATGTTGACCATCTCCGCCATACTGCGGGCCTGTTCTTCGTTTTTACCGAAGCCCGTCACTTCCACTTCCGCGCGCACCATCGGTTTATCCCAGATGTTGATCACGATTTTGCCGTACTTGTTCTGTACTGAAAGCCTGGAAGAGGAGCCGGCCTTGAACTCTTTCACGATGCGGAT
This sequence comes from Chitinophaga lutea, assembly GCF_003813775.1. Classification (NCBI taxonomy): domain Bacteria; kingdom Pseudomonadati; phylum Bacteroidota; class Chitinophagia; order Chitinophagales; family Chitinophagaceae; genus Chitinophaga; species Chitinophaga lutea. Next base: position 1,592,481 of record NZ_RPDH01000002.1, read on the forward strand.
CTTGTGCTCCTGATCTCCCTTCGCCGCCCATGCAGCCAAAGGAAACAATAACAATAAAAGGATGGTAGATTTACAGTACATCTTTTTTATTTGAAGGTGTGACGTTATGGTATTTGTCCTGCTCGGTCAGAATTTTATCCAACAACTCCAGCTTCATCTGGTAATAGCGTACCATCGCGGCGCGGATGCGCTCGTTGCCGGGATTGCTCATCAGTTCTTTTTCCAGCAGCAGGTATGTTTCATTTCTTAATTTCAGCTCTTCGCGGGTGGTGCTGTCGAGCCCCAGCTGTTCAGCGGGGTATTTATTCAGCTCTTCGAGCTTCTGCTCGATTTTGGATGTGTAGTACACCTGCATTTCTTCCATTTCAGGCACTACATACGCCACTTCCTGTTTGGCGTTGAGGAATTTTACAAGCAGCCCCGCGTTCACCACCAGCGCTACGATAATAGCGGCCTTCCACCAGTGCTTTGCCATCATGGAAACGATGCGGGCAGGTTGTTTTGCCGGCAGCTCTTTTTCCAATGCCGCCCATACCCGGGGCCCGGGCCCCTCCTCTTCAAATGCACTGCGGTTTTGATGTATAAAATCTTCCAGTTTCATCGTGTTGATCTTTTCGAGGGACTGACACACGTGCATCAGTTCCTGTGTATTATTTGAAAGTGCATCTCAATGCACTGTCTATTTTTTTATAGAATGATGAATATGCCATCATCAGTTCCGTTTCAATGGGCGTCTCAACAAATCATTCACACTGCTTTGATGAATGTGCTGTTGTCTGTTCTGTTTCAAAGCACCTCCCAACAAATTGTCCATGCGGTCTTTCATTGGAATGATGAATTTGTTGTCATCCGTCCCCTTTGAAGCGCGCCCGGCACCCGGTTTATTCTTTCAAAGCATGAAAACTCACACTTCTTTCGTTTTCACTTTTACCAGTTGCCGCACCTTTTCTTTTGCCCGCATGAACTGGGTTTTGGCGGTTGATTCCGAAATGCCCAGCATCTCCGCGATTTCCCGGTGGGAATACTCTTCAAAGATGTACAGGTTCAGCACGGTGCGGTAACCATCCGGCAGCTGGCCGATGGCCTCCTTAACCGCCGAAACGGTGAAGGCGTAGGCCCCTTCGTCCACCACGGCTTCTTCCGCCGCATCCATCTCTCCCACTTCTTCGAAGTATACCTTCTTTTTACGCAGGTAACTCAGGCAATGATTCACCACGATCCTTTTGATCCAGGCGGTCAGGCTACTGTCTGACGTGAGTTTTTCCAGGTTTTTGAACACCTGCACAAATGCCTCCTGCAGCACATCCTCCGCATCGGCGGCATGCCCCGTCATACGCAGGCAGATGTTATACATTGCCCTGGAATATGCCTCATACAGCTCACGGAAAGCCCGGACGTCGCCCTTGCGGCAGCGTACCACGATTTGATCTGTTACAGGCATATTTTCCAAAGTGTCAGGGTATAAACTCATATAAAAGACGGCGAAGGGGGAAAATGGTTGCACCGGGGGAACAACTTATTTTGAAAATACTGAAAATCATAGAGATATAAAAACAGAACGCGGCCCACAAGTGGCCGCGTCCCTTCCATCCTTATATACCTAAAACATGATTAGGTACGTGTTTGTACTACTTCACCCTGCTCTGCTCGTCTTCCAGGCCGGTTTTACGGTTGCGGGCCTCTTTTACGTTGGAGTTGCCGAAGCGGTAGGTGAAGGATGCCCTGAACTGGCGGCTATCCCAACGGGTAGCCAGGTTCACGTGGCGGTTGTTCACGTTATACGTGCCGCTGAAACGCTGGGTGTTGAAGACGTCGTTCACATTGAAGCGGATGGTGCCTTTTTTGTTCAGTACCTGCTTCTGCAGGCCGACGTTAAAGGCATACATATGGTTCATGCGGAACAGGCCTTCCTGTGAAATCTGCGGGGAAGTGTAGAAGAACGATGCTTCTGCGGAATACCCCTTATTAAAGGTAAACGTATGCTGGGTTTGCCCGAAAAAGCCGCCGGATGCACGTTTGATGTGCTCGTTGTTCACCGTGGTTTCGAAGGCGTTGTAGAATACAGACACCGTGGTGAAGCTTCTCCACCATTTGGTGATAGGCAGAGGCGCAGACACATTCAGGTTGATGTTGTCTTTTTTAGCCACGTTCATGTATTTGTATACTACGATGGTGGTGTCGCCGGTAGCGGGGTCTACCCCGTTTTCGAGGATGCGGGACAACATATCCGTTGTACGGCTATACCCGATAGCGGTCGTCAGGAATGATTTAAACGTATGGGTGAGGTCGAAATTGTGTGAATACTGCGGGCGCAGGTAAGGGTTGCCGCCGGCTTTGGTGTACCTGTCGAGGAAAAACTCGAACGGGTTCAGGTCGTCGTAGCTCGGGCGCTGCAGCCTGCGGCTGTAAGAAATGCCCCACTGGTTGTTCTTGTTGGCCGCATAACTCAGGAACACGCTCGGGAAGAAGTTGAGGTAACTGGTGTCGTTCACCTGCTTCATCGTCACGGAGTTCCCTTCCACATTGGTTTGCTCGGCACGCAGCCCGGCCTGGATCCCGAACTTCTTGAATTGTTTGGAGAAGTTCACATAGGCGGCATTCACGTTTTCCTTATAGATAAAGTAGTTGGAACGGTTGGCATCGTATTCCCAATTGGACCGTTTCAGGGAATCGAAGCGGGAATCGTTGTCGGAATCCACGAAACTCAGTTTGATGCCGGCCTCGATCTTCGCCTCCTTTTTCAGGGGATGGGTATAATCGATCTTCACGGTTTTGATGTTGATCACCGAAGGCTGCAGGCTGCGGGTGGTATCCCCTCTCCAGTACTGCTTGCCGGTACCGTCCATGTAGGCGGAAAAGAGGCGGCTGCCCTGATCTTCCGCATTGCGGGAATAATCCAGGTCGATGTTGAGCTCTTTACCGGTGGAGTCCAGCTTGCCTTTGTAGTTGATGTTGTACGACTGGCGGTTCCATTTGTTGTCGTTGTCGGTTTTGGTCCGCAGGGAGGAGTCGACAGACTCGCCGTTGCCGATGAACGTGTTGCTGATGCCCTTGCCCAGCCAGGTACTGGCGCCCAAGTTCACCATCACGCCTACCGTATGGTTTTTGTTGACGAAATAATCGACTCCGAATTTACCTCCATGGTAGTGGGACTCCTTGTCGAGATAAGTATTCTGGTCGAACGTGACACGCCCGGATTTTTCGAGGTTGTCCCTGAAAATGCCCAGCTGCTCGTAGTTGCGGTTGTAGTTATAGTTATACGAACCGTAAATATTCACGTTTTTGTTGCGATGGTTCAGGTTAAGGCCGCCGTTGAAACGGGGCAGCTTGCCCTGAATGTAACCCGCAGTCACGTTCCCGTTGGTACCGTAACTGGAATTCTTTTTCAATTTGATGTTGATAATCCCGGCGTTGCCCGCTGCATCGTATTTGGCGGAAGGATTGGCGATCAGCTCTATCTGGTCGATGTTGGAGCTGGGCATATTTTTCAGCAGCTGGGCAACGTCCTGGGGAGACATGTTCGTGACTTTGCCGTCGATCATAATGATCACACCGTTCTTGCCACGCATGGATATATTATCGTCTTTATCTACCTGTATTCCGGGCGACTGTTGCAGTACCTCGAGGGCGGTACCACCGGCGGCCACGATACTGTTTTCAACATTCACCACCATTTTATCTGCTTTCTGTTCGATGAACGGGCGTTTGGCCGTTACATTCACTTCTTTCAGGTTGCGGGATACTTCTTCGAGGGTGATGACCGGTACCTGCACCGGGGCCCCGTTTACGGTAAAGGGCTTGCTGAAAGCTTTTTTCATGCCCATGTTCACCGCGGCCACCAGGTACTGCCCTTCCCGGATGCCTTCAAACTCATATTTGCCTTCCACATTGGCCACCGCTCCTTTTACGAGGGTGGAGTCTTTTGCTTTTAAAAGGGTCACTGTGGCAAATTCTACGGGTTTATTGTCGGCGCGGGACACGAGACCGTTAATCTTTCCCTTCTGGCTGACGGAGCCGTTTTCATTCTGGGCCTGAGCCATGTTGCTTGCACTAATCAGTAAAGCGCTCAGGGTCAACAATTTAGAAATTGATTTCATATAAGGCGGAGGTTTAGAATCAGATGCTTTATGTGTGTTTTAAATTTATACAGTTCCTTTCTTACTTTAGTTCCTTTCTTTAACAACTACAGTGTAAAGGTAGGTAGTATGCTTTACATAGTACATAATTATACACAAGTGGTCGTATAATAGTGATGATTGGTAAAAAATAAAAAGGTGAACCGTTAGTTAGGTGATTGAAGGCGATTTTTCCGCTTTGCCATATATAGACGCGTGTGCAATCATTTTGTTACAAACTTTTTTCAAAGCTATGGCGGATGGGTGATACGGCGGGTTAAATGGGACGAAAAGCTCCCATATCGTTATAAAAAAGGCGGCGCCGGTGATGACCGGCGCCGCCTCGCTATATTAACATATACGGATTATGCTTTGGGCTCATCCTCTGGCTCCCCGCCTGCCGCGGCAACAGGCGCCGGTTCAGGTTGCACCTCTTCCTCTTTTCTGCGGCGGCCGGTAATGTACTTGTACGCAGCCGCACCAACACCGATAAGCCCCATCACGATGAACTTGCCGAATTTGGCGATGATGGCGAAGAAGCCCACTTTAGCCAGTACCTTGCCTGCCACGAGGCCGCCGATCGTCCAGGCTGCTACCTCGTCTACCTTGGGATCGAAGTCGGCATACGCATGCCCTGCTTCAAAGGTGGTGCTTTTGAGGATGGCGGGGATGTGCTGTTTGATTTCCGGCAGCTGGTTCATGACGCCGATCGCGTTCATCGACAGTACGCCCTTCCGGCCGAGTATCCGCACATTGTAATTCAGGGTATGCTCTTCCGACTCACCGAACTTGATTTCTTTCGCCCAGTGGAGGGTTTTGTTGGCTTTATCATAAAAAGGAGCGGCGGCCCAACCGATGAACTCGACGGAGGGATAACCTTCTTTAATCCGATCTGGGTTGGCTTCGGCGGTTTCTTTTTTCAGCTGCTTCAGCATGTCGTCATAGTCGATTTTGTCTGCATCTTCGTCTTTCACAAACCCGATGTCTTCAAAATCGATATTGAAAGCCCAGCCACTTTCGTCCATGGGCCCACGGTCTGCCGGGAAAAGCATGCCCAGGGTTTCGTTTTTCGGGTTGCCCCAGATTTCTTCGAGCACCCGGTGACTCTGCGGCACGTCGAGGTAGCGGAAACCTGCGGGCACTTCCAGCACCACGCCATTGCCGAGGATCACTTTGCCTGTTTTGTAGGTGAAGCTGGCGTTAATGGAATCGGTGAGTGCTTTCAGTTGGGCTTCGGTGAGTTCCGGCTCTTCTTCCGTTGCTGCTTCGGTGGCAGTACGGGGGCCGGTGGTGTCCAGCTGCGCATGGGCAGTGGTAAAGATGGCCAGGAAGGCGGCCAGGAGGGTCCAAATTTTCATGTTATATAGGTATTATAGGTAAATAGCGTTTATTCAAACCGGATGGCGGCAACAATAGCCGGTAATTCTTCCTGCATCCTTTCAAATACCACCCGCTCCTCTTTCCTGATATGGGCTTCAAGACTGCGGGCCAGCTGGTCCATGGCCTCCACAGGGTTGGCACTATCTACCAACGCACTGTACATGGCCGATATGGCACGGTGCTCTGCAATCAGTTCGTCGAGCAGGGTGTCGATTTCCGGATGGTGGCCGCGGCACTGCTCGAACAGGTAATCTTCTTTCTGGATGTGCGGCACCATGATTTCCTGGAACACCTTCACCATGTAGGCCATTTTGGACGGTGCATCCAGCGGGTAACCTTCAAACTCGGCCGCATCTTTTTTCAGGTACCTGCAAACGAACAGGAGGCTTTTATGCTCGTGCGAGAGCGGTACCAGGTTGGGATGGCGCTGCATCAAACTGTTTTTTGTACCGGTTGCGTTTTACGGGCGTACCAGATAAGGGCCGCACCGCCGATCACCAGCAGGCTCGCAATGATCTCCGCCTGTGTGGGATGGAAACCGAAGATATCATATTTTGTGTTGACCCGTATCTTCTCCACGAAAAATCGCTCAACACCATTAAGTATCAGGTAGATGCCGAAAATTACGCCGGGCGTGGTCACCTTTCTGCGAAGCCCCATCAGCACAAAAAAGAATATGCCGCATACAATGATCTCATACAACGGGGTAGGATACACGCCAATGGGAAGGGCGTTGCAATATTCACCCTGGCAGCCCTGGATCTGGATACCATCGTTCACCACGTTGTGCGGATAACTATAGGCAAAAAACCAGTCGGGCAGAAAGTTGAGAGAAGCGGGTTTTTCGTACCGCGCGTGTGGCACTTGGTCAATGCCGCCGAAGTGCCGGGTGAAATAGGCGGAGTCGCGGTGCAGCACATCCTGGTACTGCGCCTCGGAAATGATCTGCACTTTGCCGGTGGCGTTGGTGGCATAGGCGCTGTTATTAATACCCCAGTCGCCGTCGCCGGAAAACTGGCAGCCCATCCTGCCGATGGCATACGCCAGCATCAGTGCGGGCGCAGCACTGTCTACCAGGTGCTTCCAGTTAATATGTTTTTTATGGGCATACCGGATGATGACATACGCAGCCACGATGAGCCCACCGTAGAAAGTGAGCCCGCTGGCGGAGAAGATAGACCCCCAGGGATCGGCAACAAATTCGCCCCAGTTCTCGAGGTTATGAAACACCTTGGCCCCTATCAGTCCGGCTACAGCTGCCATGATCGTGAAATCCGGCACACGCTGGTGCGGCCATACTTTTACTTTCGCTTCTTTGGGTTTGGGTAACGCGGCTTTCTTTTTCGTATAGTACTTCCAGTAAGCCATGGCCGCAGCCGCCAGCAAACCGCCGATGATGCTCCCCTGCCCCGACAAAAAATAGGCGCGCAGATCGTCGTACTCGGCGCCAATCAACCCGATGAGTTTAAAACCCAGGATAAAACCGATCACCCCGCTGATGAGCATGTCGCCCACCGACGCCGGTGTGCCCGTCACCATGGTTTCCTCTACCGGCGCAAGCCAGCCCAGTTTTTCCCGCCGGCGCAATTCCGACGTCAACACGTAAGCCGCCGCCAGAAAGGCGAGCGCCACAAAAAAGCCAAACGTTTGTACAATCTTCAGAAAAGGTATCTCTATTCCAAACAGATCCTTAAATGCGTAATATAAATTAGGATACATAGGCAAAAAAAAATGGTGATCTGAGTTTTCCTATGAACAAAGCCGAATTATATCAAAAGGAAAATCAAACCACCAAGTTACATTTCAATTATGAATTACGAATTATTTTTTCGGGCCTTTTGCCCCGTAATTCATCCTGTGCTTAACAGTATTCGTCGAACGCAGCGAGCAGGTTGGTCGCGATCAGCTGCGCAGAACGCCCTTCGATCATATGGCGCTCTATGAAGTGAACCAGCTGCCCGTCTTTAAACAGCGCGATAGAAGGAGACGACGGCGGGTAAGGCATCAGATGTGTCCGGAGCTGGGTAACCGCATCTTTATCGAAACCGGCGAAGCTGGTAGCCAGCCTGTCGGGTTTCTTTTCGCTGGTAGCCACGGCCATCAGCACACCGGGGCGCGCAGTACCGGCCGAGCAGCCGCATACAGAGTTAATTACCACCAGGGTTGTGCCTTCCTTTGCCAGCACCTCATCCACCTTTGCAGGGGTGAGCAATTCTTCAAATCCATTATCTGTGAGTTCTGCCTTCATCGGCATCACGAGTTCCGCAGGGTACATAATAATTCTTTTTTGCAAAGTTAGTAATATATCGACATACTTAAATAAATAATACAAAACAGCCATTCTGTCTCACAAAATTAAGCAAGACTGCCTATTTGTCCTAATACAGCCCTCCTTTTCTGGCGAAATTTCAGCAAAACGGCATTGGTATCCCGTTTGATTCATACCCCATGTAACCGAAAAAAATGGTTTAACGCTAAAAAATATAACACTATGACACTCGTAAAATTTAATCATCAACCGGCCAGAACCTTCAGCAGCCTTGTAGACGACATTTTCAACGGCAAATTCATCAACAGGGATTTCGCCACCTCCGACTTCTTCGGCCAGCATGCCCCGGTGAACATCCACGAAAACAAAGAAAGTTATGTGCTGGATGTGGTAGCGCCCGGCTTCGACAAGGGCGATTTCAAAATCAACCTCGACGGCCAAACGCTGACCCTCAGCGCCGAAAAGAAAACGGAACAAACCGCTGAAGGCGACAAACAAATCCGCCGCGAGTTCAGCTTCCGCTCCTTCTCCCGTTCATTTACGGTGGACGAAAACATTGATGCGGACAAGATTAATGCGAAATACGAAAACGGCGTCCTGAAAGTAACCCTGCCTAAAAAAGAGGCAAAACAGGAAACCGTAAAAGAGATTACAGTTGCATAAGGGTTAGGAATAGGCACAGAGCCGCTCCGTTCGGGGCGGCTTTTTTTATGCAGTAAATTACCACAAACGTTGAATGTGCGGCAGCAGGGAGGATAGTACCTTGCTGGTATTATATCTTATTAAAGCCTGATGATTCCCGGTAGCCAAATATTAAAGAATTTTTCCATCTACATCTACAGGAGCACCGAGAAAGCGGTAACGGGCAGGCTAATATTAAGATCTACAGGCGCCTTTGAGCAGGCCCGGATCAAAATGCTGTTCGACTACCTGTTTTTCTTCGGCCTCACCATGCTGCCGATGCTATTCGTCCTGCTATACCTGCAGGACTATGTGAACCTGGCCATTACCGCCAGCTTCGTGGGTATATTCATGATGTGTGCCCTGGCGATGAGCTGGGGAGTGGGCACCGCCGCCACCGGCACCATTACCGCACTGAACACGCTGCTCATTCCCATGTTGTCTTCTTTTGCCAACGACCTCGACGTATCCCCCATATATGCCATGCCCTGGATGATGGCCTGCATGCTGGGGTACTTTGCGGTGAACCTGCGGACGGCACTCGGGCTCGGGGCATTGCTCTTCTTATACCTGGGCTTGGTGGCCTATATGAAAATCAATCACCTCGCGGTTTTCCTGCCGTCCAGCTACTCCGCGCCCGACCGGTACGTGGCCACCCCCTTCCTGATGGTGGGCTACCTGATCGTATTCCTGCGGGTATGGGGCGTATACTACCGGAACATCACCCGGCTGGAACAAAAACTCACGCTTGAAAAACAGCAACAATTTTCCGCCCTGATCAACCAGAACCTCACCAAACAGTTCCTTTTACTCAAAGGCCTATCGCGCTCCGGGAAAAATGAATACCTGGAAGGCAACCTGGAACTGCTCGACGCCTGCTTCTCCGAGATCGAAAAACAGTGCGACTCCGCCATCCACTTCCTGGATACCACAAAAAAGGAGGATTAATCCGTATTCAGACAATTGTCCTTCCGCCGGGTATCGATCAGGTACACGATCTTCCACCCTTTCTGCGATTTGACGAGCTGGAAAGAATTCACCCCGCAATGGCTGAACCGGTCGCCAACGTAAAAACGGTATGGGGTCCATACACTTGCGAGGTCTCCGTCGATGAGAATCTTATCAAATGCGATCCGCTCATCCCACACGTCCGTGTGAGGCGCCCCTACAGCTGTAAGGAACTTTTCGAGGCTGACAGTGCGTACCTCAGCCACCCCGCCGGAAGGCTGTGCAATGGTTTGCAGAACCGCCTTAACATCAAACACATCCTTTACCATGGCGCTATCACCTTTCCTCATCCCGTCAAACAGTTGACGGATGGCACTTTTTACCTCTTCTTCGCCTGAAGTCTGTGCTGACACTGGGCTAAAACATATGAGTAATAAACAGAACGGAATTAAATATAGTATTCTCATAAAGTTAAACAGGGAATAATTAGTAACTCATTTTAATATGGCGCAAGGGGTTGTAACGCGTTTTTTGTTAAAAAGTTGCAAAAAGATACAACTAATTGGTATTTGCCATCGATGCGGATAGACCTACTTTTACACTGAGCAGATTATCGTAACCTATTGCCACCTATACCGAGAATTATGCCTTTTTCCTTATGCCTTGAATTTTTCCTTTTACCTTATGCCTAGAAATTACCTGTATGGACTGCTCCCTACAGGTGTAATTCCCTTGCCATGAATGTTGGATCCGTCTATCCTATGAAATTATGGGCTCTCCCGCAAAGGAGGGCCTTATTTTATGTAAATGATGACTGCTTATGACAGACGGCAAAAAAGAAACCCCTCGGAGAACCGAGGGGTTTTTAAGTGGATTACTAACCCATTTTTTTAATAACCCAAAATTTTAAGCATGCTTTGGGAGGTTTGCTCCTTAGCGTATAGCCAGTCTTTTAATTGTCCGTTTTTGTCGTACCCCACTATCACATGTTTGGGGGATGGAATCAGGCAATGTTTGATACCACCGTACCCGCTCAACTGGTCCTGGTAAGCCCCGGTATGGAAGAACCCGATATAAAGCGGTTCGCCATTGGTGAGCTTGGGAAGGAACACGGCGTTGATGTGCTCTTCCGAGGTGTAGAAGTCGTAACCGTCACAGGTAAGTCCTCCCAAGTGCACCTCCTGATACTCCTGATCCCATTTGTTGATGGGCAGCATCAGGAACTTTTCCCCGATGCCCCAGGTGTCCGGCAGCGTTGTAATGAAAGAGCTGTCGATCATGTACCAGTTTTCCCGGTCGTTCTGCATCTTCTCGCCCAGCACGCTGTAAATTACTGCGCCGCTCTCTCCCACCGTAAACGAACCGAATTCCGTATAGATGTCCGGAACGGGTACTTTGTTCTTTTTACATACACTCTTGATGTTGGCCACGATCTCGTTCACGATGTAAGCGTAATCGTAGTCGAACCCGAGGGAGTGTTTGATCGGGAAGCCGCCGCCGAGGTTGATGCTCTCCAGTTCGGGACAGATCTTCTTCAGCTGGCAATAAAGGTTCAGCACCTTATTGAACTGGCTCCAGTAAAATATGTCGTCTTTGATCCCCTTGTTCATAAAGAAGTGGAGCATTTTCAGCTCGAACTTCGGATTGCCCTTCAGCTTGTCCACGTAAAACTCGAGGATGTCGCGGGAGGCGATGCCCAAACGGGAGGTATAAAAGTCGAATGTTGGCTCCTCTTCCGCGGCGATACGGATACCGAGTTTAACCGGCCCCTTGGCGCGCACGAACTTGGAATAGTCATCCAGCTCTTCCTTATTGTCCAGCACCGGCAGTACGTTGGTAAAACCGCTGTTGATCAGTTTGGCGATGCTGCGGGTATAGGTCTTTGTTTTATACCCGTTGCAGATGACGAATGTATCTTTTGTGATCTTCTTGCGTTCGTACAGTTTATGAATAATATCTATATCGTACGCAAAGGAAGTTTCGATATGCACGTTATGCTTCAACGTCTCCTCCATAATAAAGGAGAAGTGAGAACTTTTGGTACAGTAGCAATAATAGTAATTGCCATCGTACTTGTTTTTCTTGATCGCATCCTGGAACATTTTTTTCGCCCGGTTAACCTGCATCCCTATTTTGGGTAGATAGGTCAGCTTGAAAGGCGTTCCATACTTGTCGATCAAGGCCCGGATATCCAACCCGTTAAAAATAAGGTTGTTATCCTTCACTTCGAAACCCTCCTGGGGAAATTCGAAGGTTTGGTTAACGAGGTCGGTGTAGGTGTTGTTCATTTAACGCTGTGAATGAATTTTAGAGTTAGTAAAAAACTTAAACTACAGTATAAATGAGCTGGAAACTTCTGGTTTTAAGTTGATAGCAAATACAACACACCTACGTAAGTCGTCTGACCAGCAAAATCGGTTGCAAATCTACTATTTTGTTCCAATGCATTTCCAAAAAATTTCCATCTTTTTTATGGAAGGTGGAAAGTTTCTTTTTATAATTGAAAATTAATCAGTTAGACTCATTCAACTAAAGTATTAATTACAGTCACCCTACACCGCCGGCATCTATCCGGCTTCATTTACAACCCCTTCATTATCACTTCAGTAGTTCCAATGCCCTTTTTCCTTCACAGAATAACAGATCGAGGATGCTAAGGTTCGGGACAAACCCGGTTCTTTCTCCAAATACCTGGGCGTATACCGGTGAGCCTTCCGGCACGTGGCCCGGCTGCTGGTGGTCGCGCTTGTCGACAATCCCCAGGACCGGGTCATAGGTTTTCTCAAAGCGATCGGTGAAAGTGATCTCCGGCGAAATACCCAGTACGCCGTTGGCCCATTCGAGGCAGGCCATGTTCCAGTCGAGCAGGAAATCGAACTTTTTCTCATACAGCGCTTCCAGGTCGCTTTCGAAATATTCGAACCAGGGGGAACGGCGGTAAGCCGAAGTCAAAGTTTTCCAATGGAGGGCCTGCCAGTTTTCGAGGTTGCTGATGCGGACGTCCTTCATGATCGTGCGCTGATTTTTTCCTTTGGATAGGGGAACGCTCAAAAGGATGGTTCCGTTCGGCCCTGCGATGTAACAGCGATTGCGAAAACTTACCTTCTGGTAGTGTTCATATCTCTCAATCTTTAATATATTGACTTCAATTAAAGTTTTATAAAAGTAAATTGGCGGAAAATATTGAGATTCAATCAATAAAGTCTTGTTTTCGTATGGTTCTGTCATGTCGTCATAATTAAAGTTAAAAAGGTTCAAAATCTATCAAAAACGACCGTCTAACATTAAATATTAAGCTACAGTTATAACTCGTTAATTTATTGAAAAACAGTTCATAGAATGATTCAAAATATGCTATTTACTTTAGCAGAAAGCTGTTTTATGTTGAATATTAAAAGTTAACAAAAATACTAAAGTTATTAGTTCTAAAAATGACTGTTTTTGGGCCTGTTTCATTTAAAGTAAAATTTCAAATAAAAGGCCTCCTCCCAGCCTTCCGGCGATCATACTTTAACTTCGTTTTTGGTTAGAGTTTTGTAGGTTTGAGGGAATTTTAAAAAACCGCTATTCATGAAAAGGTACAGATGGGGCCTCCTGGTTTTCCTGCTTTGGGGGGCGATGAGTTCCTGCGACAAGATGAAAGACCTGGAATTTCTCCGGGTGGCCAGCTTCGATTTTGACAATCTGGGGTTCTCAAAAAGCATCGTCCGGATGGAGCTCGCCTACTTCAATCCCAATAATTTCTCCCTTTGGCTGAAGGACGCCGAGTTCGATATTTACCTGGACGACACCAAAGTGGGCCATTCGTTGCAGGATACCCTGATCGACATTCCGGCCCGGGATACTTTCTATTTTCCGGTAAAACTGGAGGTTGAAATGGGGAATGTTTTCAAGAATATGCTGGGCGCCCTCACCAACAAAGAGGTCACGATCAAGGCAGCGGGCAACTGTAAAGTGGGTAAAAAGGGCGTGTTTTTCCCCTTCCCGATCCGTTGTGAAACGAAACAAAAACTTGATTTTTTCTGATCGGCGGGTAAAAATATCATGATTTCAACGCGAAGATATTTTTCAATTTCACCATATAAGAGGTCGGTTTGACCTCTTTTTTGTTGCTCTTTTTTGAAGGGTCAGCGCGCTTTTCGATGAGATTTTTGAGGATCAGATGAGATGTTCGGGGTGATTTTACGGTCTGATTTGCGGAATTCTGCATGCCTGAAAAAGTAAATTTCGGCGAATTCTTTCCTTTTTTCGGCGGATAACGATCGTGATTTTGAGTCCCCGATATTTAATAAATCATTTATATGATGAGGCCATTTTGGTTGATTTTTGGGTTCATCAATGGCATTTCGGACGACCAGGTATCAGTGAAATTTTCCATTTGATGAGGCGATTTTTGGGTGGTTATGGGGTTGCTTTTTAGTCTGGCGAGGGCCTTTTGAGCGGCTGGACATTATAACAATTCAACATTTGATGAGGCTATTTGAGTGATTTTGGACTCCTCTTTTTAGTCCGTTGATGGCGTTTGGGCGCCTTCGCATTATCATAATTCCACATTTTACAAATCAATTTGTGGGGTTTTGGTTCTCCTTTTAGTTGGTCCATGGCGTTTTTGGTTGGCTTGATATTAGATGAATTTCCCATTTGATGAATCATTTTGGGGGGATTTTGGGGCCTTTTTTTGTCCGCCGATGGCGTTTTGGATGGCGCGATATTAGCAGAATTTTCCATTTGATGAGGTAAATGGAGATGATTTTGGCCTTTTTTTAGTCCGTCAATGAGGTTTAAGGCAACTTGATATTAGAGTCATTTTATACTTGATGAAGTAAATTGGGATGATTTCTCATTCATTTTTTTATATCTAAGAGTTATTCTCGAGTGTTGAATTAGACGTTTTGAGGCCGTTTAACCGCTACTTTAGGAAGTCTTAGATATCGATTCGACGATATTCCTCCCTCCATTCATATTAAATAAATATCCTGACCGTTAGAACCAAAACAGCATAATTTACTGCTGAAATGTGGTGGTTGCAGCGTTAATGAATGGTTAAGATCAGGTGAAACCGGCCACCTCTGCCAGCCGAATCTGTCCGGCTTCTTCCTCCAAGGCACTCCATTTCACTCAACAATTAAACGATCATCCTGATAATTGTCATCGCAACCCGGCTGTTGGTGCCCTCAAGATAACAGCGTCAGTTTCAAAATAAGCATCCAAACGAAGACCTTTCCAGCGGTAATATTTACAAAACAGCGCTCAACGATTACTTTCCGGCCTTGCCCGGCCATTTTTTGCTATCCAAAAAACGCAATCAGCCCCTCCGGGCACAAAAAACCGCCCCGGTATCCGGGGCGGTCATGTATAAATACGAACATCACTGATATTATCCTTTTTTCTTGGGCGGCGGGCCTCCCCCGTCTTCCGGCTTCTGGCAGCATTTCGGCAGCGCCTTGTAAGAATCCTCATTAGCCGTCACTTCATCCGCATCATACCCTACATTGGCGATGGAGGTTTTGATATTTTCAATATTGGTGCGGTCGGTATAATATTTAACGGTCGCTTCCTTCTTTTTCACGTCCACCACCATGGATTTGACGCCTTCTTCCCGCAGAAAATAGCGCTGGATAGCATCCTTGCACATATTACACTGCACCGTCGGCACCTTGATCTTGGCAGTAGCCAGCGTGCCTTTTTTCGCCTGGCCCATTGTTACACCGGTCCCGGCCAGCAACAGCACCAACATTAATTGAATGATACGCATAACAAGTCTTTTTTAACCCACACAATATACGATAAAATTAAATATATCGGCTATTTTCCCCACACATCCGGAGCGGCGCGCCAGGCTTGCAAAGTACCCAGTTCCGCTTCGGTTACCTGCCCTTTTTCAACCGCCAGTTCGATGAGCGCGCTATAATTACTCAGGGACTTGAACGGCACTCCGGCTGCTTCGAACGCCTTCACCGCCACATCAAACCCATAATTAAATATAGACACCATCCCGATCACCTCACCGCCGGCGGCGCGGATAGCCTGCACGGCCTCCAGGCTGCTTTTACCGGTAGAGATCAGGTCTTCCACCACTACCACAGGCTGTCCGGGTTGCAGCACCCCTTCAATCATATTGCCCATACCATGCTCTTTCGGCTTGGAACGTACATATATAAAAGGCAGCTTCAGCTGATCGGCCACCAGGGCGCCATGAGGGATACCTGCAGTGGCTACGCCCGCTATCACGGCTGCATCAGGGAAAGTCTCAAACACCACATTGCTCAGTTCGGACTTGATGAAGTCGCGGATATACGGAAAAGACAGCACCTTTCGGTTGTCGCAGTAAATGGGTGATTTCCATCCGGAAGCCCAGGTGAAGGGCTGGGCCGGGCTTAACTTTACGGCCTGTACCTGGAGCAGTTTCTCTGCTACCTGTTTTTCGCTGATATTGTTCATAACGGCGCAAAAGTACGATGAATAATGCAAAGGATTATTTTTGCAGCATGGAAATGCCCGTTATTATATATATCAGCGACAGACCGTTAATACTGACCGGAGAAAAAAGCACGCTGCCTCCCGAATATATCAATGCCGCCACCCTTTTTTCGCCAACGGACGAGGAAATCGCCCAAACCATTTCCCTGCTCGACAGAAACGAATTGCCACTGGCCGTATTCCGCCATCACAGCGTACCCGCCTTATTTGAAACGGTAAAAGGGCACTTTACGGTATACGAGGCGGCCGGTGGCCTGATCACCAACGACGCAGATGAAGTATTACTGATGTTCCGCCGTGGCAAATGGGACCTGCCCAAAGGCAAGCTCGACGACGGCGAAACGCTGGAAGCCTGCGCCCTGCGCGAAGTACAGGAAGAAACAGGCCTGCAGAACGTAAGCCTCAGCCATAAAATCACGGAAACCTTTCATTATTACCCGTTAAAGGACAAAAGAATCCTGAAACACAGCCACTGGTACCGCATGTTTTTCACCGGTACGGAGCTGACGGTGCCACAGATCGAAGAAGACATCCTCGATATCCAGTGGATACGCCCCGAAAACCTCGGCAAATACATGGCGTATTCATATGAGAATATCCGGGAAGTGTTCCTGAAGGCGGACTATAAACTATAACCTATGAGCGTGCAATCCCACTACGACAACCATCTGGCGGCTTTCTACGCCTGGATGACCGGCAATTTCGACACCAAACAGAAGGAACAGGAAACCTATTTCACCAGCAAACACATTGCACCGGCAGGCAATGGCCTGGCGCTCGACCTCGGCGCGGGGCACGGGTTACAAACGGTATCGCTGGCCAACCTGGGGTTTTCGGTGTTTGCGGTCGACTTCAACCAGCATCTCCTCTCCGAACTTAACGCCCGAACCAAAGGCCTTCCCGTCAGAACCATCCTGGCCAACCTCGCTAACACCGCCCAATACACCATGGATGCGGAACTGATCGTGTGTATGGGCGATACGCTCACGCACCTCGACAGTGTGGAGCAGGTTACCACCCTTATCGGCGAATGGTATAAGATGCTCTCCCCCAAAGGCAAGCTGGTATTGTCTTTCCGTGATCTGACGCAGGAACTGGTGCAGGAAGAACGGTTTATCCCGGTAAGGGCGGAAGATGACCGCATCCACTCCTGCTTCCTGGAGTATTTTCCGGGTTATGTGAAGGTGTTCGATATTTTGCTCGAAAAGCAGCAGGGACAGTGGATCCAGAAAGTGAGCAGTTACAGGAAACTGCGCCTGGGCATAGAACAGGTAAAAATGATGCTGACCGCCGCAGGATTTGCAGTGCAGGATCATGAGGTGATCAGCCGCATGCATTATGTGGTGGCGGCTAAGCCGGGCGCTTAACCAGGATGGCTACGGTGAGCCGGCTTACACAGACCAGCTTATGTTCGTCGTCAGTGATGCGGATGTCCCACACATGCGTGGTAGCGCCGATGTGCAGGGGTCTGGCAATGGCGTGCACATATCCTTCACGCACCCCGCGCAAGTGGTTGGCGTTGATCTCAAGGCCCACGCATATCTGTTTTGCCGGATCGATGATCAGCGCAGAAGCCACACTGCCCACGGTTTCTGCCAGGGCAGCGGAAGCGCCGCCGTGCAGCAGGCCGTAAGGCTGCACCGTCCGATGGTCTACCGGCATCATGGCCCGCAGATAATCGGGCCCGATTTCGGTGAATTCAATGCCCAGGTAACCGCCCATCGTGTTCTGGGCATTTTCGTTGAGCTGATCCAGTGATATATCCAGCGAAAACCAGATTGCCTTCATGATATTGCAGTTTTAACTCTTTTGCTGTTGGATGGTTCGGGCCACTTCCGCCGGCAGGAACTGCGCCGCATCTCCCCCGTTCCGGATCACATCGCGCACCAGCGTGGATGCGATCGTCGAGAACTCCGGTGAACAGGTCAGGAAGATGGTTTCCACTTCGGGATCCATTTTCCGGTTGATGTCTGCAATCGCCTTCTCATATTCAAAATCGGCCACATACCGGATGCCTCTTAAAATAAAATGCGCGTTCACCTTTTTACAGTACTGCACGGTAAGGCCTTCATAGGAGGTCACCTTTATTTTGGGCTCGTTTTTATAGATCTCCCGGATCCAATCCACCCGCTGCTCTACGGAATACATGGGCACTTTGCCGGAGTTGATGCCGATGCCGATGATCAGTTCGTCGAAAAGCGGCAGTGCACGGTCAATGATGTCGGTATGGCCAAGCGTTACCGGGTCGAAAGTGCCGGGAAATAAACAGATACGATGCATGGTATAAGTTATTATTGACCGGCGGCGGAGGGTTTCCTCAGCTCTTCCCGGTTAATGAATATGGAAAATATGGTGGTGCCGTAATTCCTTTCGGTGCGGTAGTAACTGAATTGCTGGTAGTTATTCCGTGGTGTGTGCTCCAGTACAAACCAGCCTTCGGGCCTGAGCAGCTGCTTCTCGAAAATGATCTTCGGCAACTCGTCGATAGTGCCCAGCGCGTAAGGCGGGCCGGCGAATATAAAGTCGAACTGCTCGGTGCACTGCTGCAGGTATTTGAACACATCCATCCGCACGAGCTTCAGCTTCACATCGAGCATGTCGGCCGTTTTGCTGATAAAATCGGCCATGGCCGGGTCTTTTTCCACGATGGTCTGATCGGTGGCGCCGCGCGAGGCCAGCTCGTAGCTGATGCTGCCGGTACCGCCGAATATGTCCAGGGTTTTGAGCGTGGATATGTCGAGATTGTTTTCTATGATGTTGAACAGCCCACCTTTTGCGATATCCGTAGTAGGGCGCGTGTGCGGCATGTTAGCCGGCGGGTTGATGCGGCGGCCGCTCATGGAACCTCCTATTATACGCATAAAGCCAGGGCATAAAGATTATGAAAATGATGCGCAGGCACTTCGTTCATGCGGGGAATGTACAGGAACCCGTCGGGTTTATGCACCCAGTCGAGCCGCGGCAGGAAGCGGTGCAGTTCATGATATACCTGTGAGTCCTGTGTGAGGGCGCCGCCCAGTTTTACCTTGGCCTGCAGCTCGTTGAGCCCCAGCTGGCGCAGGGAATTGACGATATAATATACGATGTCGAGGCCGCTGCGGTAGCTCAATTGCTGCTGCAGCAACAGTTTACCGGATGCAAAAATGGTGAGCGCAAACTGATTGGGTTGCACTTCCACATACACGATGCCATCGGAAAACTGCGTTTCACTGTCTTTCCGGTAAGCCTTCAGCAGGCCCGTATAGGCGTGCATCACACTGTCCGACGAGAATTCTTTCCGCAGGAAGCCCAGTACGTCTTTGTCTACGGCATACACATTCACCAGGCCCATATCGGGAATGGTGTCGAACAGCACGGCTTCCTGCATTTTTTCCAGCTGCGCCAGGTGCAGGTAGTCTTTTTTCAGCTGCGGCTGGAAAAGCGGCTCCGGCACGAGCGTGGTTTCGGGCGAGTCGAAAGCCAGCAATACCTGTTTGAACGCGGTAAAGAGCAGCTTATCCGCATCAAAAATCTCTTCAATCATCTCCAGATCGGCCATAGCCACCGTTTTAGGCTGGTAGCTATAACTTTTCAGCGCCAGGAACTTGCGATGAAGCGGTGATAATACGGCATAACTGAAAGTGCCGCTGCCCACCAGCACCAGCAGGGTGCAGGTAGTCAGATCCGTTTCCAGCAAAGTGGCGTCATCTATCGCGTACGTCGGTTGTATGGTATATGCCACGGGCATGTGTTTCAGTATTGTAAAGCACAATAATAATTAAAATAGTTGAGTTTGGACAAGAACGGGGGGACGGGGTATTTTCGTATTTTTGCGCACCTTTCTGTATGCAGGTCAGTCTTACCAACAAACAGGTCATCGCCATCGCCGCTCCCATCAGTCTTTCGCTGGTACTGCCGCAGATCAATCATATGACCAATGCCGCTTTCCTGGGCCACCTGGGAGAGTTCCCCTTTGCCGTCAACGGCATTGCGGGGATTTATTACCTCGTGATGCATATGATTGCTTACGGACTCAACAACGGCCTGCAGGTACTGTTTGCGCGCCGGGCGGGCGAGCTCAACTACGCAGGGATGGGACGGTATTTTTTCAATGGTTTCCTGCTGGCGCTGTTTTTTTCTTTTTTCGCCATTGCCATCACTTATACGCTGGCCCCGCTTTTTTTCGGCGGCAGCCTGCACGACCCACAGATCAGGGAGGCGGCGGTTTCGTTCATCCGCATCCGCATATGGGGCCTTCCCTTTCTCATGCTGATGGGCCTCTGCAACGCCTTTTATATAGGAACGGGCAACACGAAGCTGCTGGCCATCACTTCCCTTTTCCAGGAAATCACCAACATAGTGCTCGATTACGGGCTCATCTTCGGTAAAATGGGCCTGCCGGCCATGGGCCTCAACGGCGCCGCCGTAGCCTCCATCATCGCGGAGGGCGTGGGTTTCCTCGCGGCATACAGCATCCTGTTTGCGCTGAAGTTCCAGTTCAAATACCAGCTGTTCGCCCGCCTGAAACCCGACTTCGCCGCCATGCGCAACATTCTCACCATTGCGGCCCCGCTGATCATCCAGTTTCTCTTTGGCATCGGCAGCTGGCTGGTGTTTTTTATATTTATCGAACATCTCGGCCAAAGGCCGCTCGCCGTGTCGAATATGATGCGCAGCGTGTTCGGGCTGTTCGGCATCTTCACCTGGGCGCTGGCCGCCACCTGTAACACGATGGTGAGCAACCTCATCGGCCAGCAGCGGGAAGGCGATGTGCTGAAAATCGTCCGAAAAATCGCCGTTTTTGCATTCCTGTGCGCAGCTGTGGTGAGTCTGCTGATCAACCTGCTGCCGTACCAGCTGCTGCGGGTTTACACGGCAGACGCCTCTCTGATTACGGCGGCTATCCCTTCCATCCGTGTATGCACGGCCGTTACCCTGCTATCGTCCGTGACCGCCATCATATTTAATGGTGTAACAGGCACCGGCAATACACGTGTGAATTTGATGATAGAAGTAACGGCAGTAAGCATTTACCTCGTTTATTGCGTGGTGGTGGTGGAACGCTGGCGCAGCCCGCTGCATTGGGCCTGGGGCGCCGAATTCGTGTATTGGATCGTCATGGGAGGATTGGCCTTCTGGTACCTCAGAAGCGGCCGCTGGAAAGGAAAGGTGTTGAATTAACGGAGGGAGATATTTTTGGAACTGTGCAACCCCAGCCGTGATGTCGCACTGTTTTACTACTGCCGGAACAATTAACCGACCAGCCGGGCCTACTGCATCGCTTCCAGCATCTTTTTCATCTCCGCTTTGTAACCGGGGTCGTCCTGGTAAATGGGGCGCATCCGCAGGCCTTTGTTCAGTACCTCCATCGCCAGTGTTTCCTGGTTGTTCTGACGGTAGGCCAGTGCGAGGTCGTAATAATTCACCACAAAGGCAGGTTTCAGCTTGAGGCATTTCTCATACGCGGCAATGGCCTCTTCCATGGTGCCGGGCGGTACGCCGCCGAACAATACTTTGGCCGCCGCTTTTTCAATCGTGCTTAGGTTGTACAGGTCAAAGTTCCAGCGGCCGATGAGATGCCAGGCTTCCGCGTAATCCGGTTTGAATTTGAGCGCGAGGTCCGCATACTTTTTAACTTCCTTGGCCGCCGCTACTTTTTCCTTCGCCCCCGAAATCTGCCCGATGCGGTTCAGCGCCATGGCCATGGCATAGTTGGCTTCGGCGTTTTCCGGTTCCACCTTCAGCGCTTCGTAAGCATATACCTTGGCGTTGTTGTAAAATTCCTGTTTGGCTGCTTTGTCTTTCTGACGCGCCCCTTCCCTGCCGGCCAGCAGACTTGCCTGGGTAAAGGCCAGTACATGACCGGGCGACACCTGCACGGCTTCCCTGTATTTTTCGAGCGCCTCGCCTTCTTTCATCTGTTTGTCCAGCTGCTGCGCCTGTGCAATGATTTCTTCAATCGACTGTGCCTGCGCGCAAAGAGAAGCCCAGCAGGCGAAAAAGAGTATGATGGCTTTCTTAAGCATGGGATGAATTATATGGGTATCCAAAAATAAGTCATATTCTTTTACATCACATATTGTTTTTCGAGGGTCACGGCCGAGAAAGCCACGTCGCCGCCGAAGGGGGGCGACTGTTTGCGGAGCGCTACAGAGGAGGTCTGCACGCCGGGGTATTGTTGTTTGATGGCGACCGTGATATCGTGCACCACCTGTTCCAGTAGTGCCTGCGGCGTTTGCATCACCTTTTCGGCGATGGCGTACAGGCCTTCGTAGTTTACGGATTCGGTGAGCTGCGAGGGGTGCTCCGGCTCGTGGATGCTTACTTTGATATCCAGGATGAAGTGGTTGCCGATCACCTGTTCTTCTTTGTAAAAACCATGATAGGCATAAAACTTAACGCCTTCCAGTGCGATATGCAGCATAATAAACGGATTGCCTGAATAAAACAAACCGGCCACATCGGCGCTGCTGCGCCCTTCGCGACCGGTTTGCAAAAATGATATTAATGACCTTTCGCGGAAAGGTATCTTTCAGCATCCAGTGCGGCCATACAACCGCTGCCCGCGGCCGTTACAGCCTGACGGTAGTTTTTGTCCTGCACGTCGCCGCAGGCGAATACGCCTTCCACGCTGGTTTTGGTGGTGCCGGGGATAGTTTTGATGTATCCCTGCTCATCCATGTCCAGCTGGCCGGCAAAGATGCCGGAGTTCGGCTGGTGGCCGATGGCCACGAAGAAAGCGCTCACGGGGATCACTTTTTCCTCTTTGGTTTGGGTATTCAGGATACGGACCCCGTCCACCTTGTTTTCACCGGTTACTTCCAGCGTTTCGGTATTCCAGTACACCATGATGTTGGATGTTTTCAGCACACGGTCCTGCATTACCTTGGACGCTCTCATTTCGTGGCGGCGCACCAGCATATGCACGTTGGAGCATATTTTGGAGAGGTACAGCGCTTCTTCGGCGGCGGTATCGCCCGCACCTACGATCGCTGCTTCTTTGCCTCGGAAGAAAAAGCCGTCGCACACCGCGCAGGCAGATACGCCGCTGCCGTTGAGACGCTGCTCCGAGGGCAGGCCCAGCCATTTGGCGGAAGCCCCGGTGGCAATGATGATCGCGTCCGCGGTGATTGTTTTTTCTTCGTCGATTTCTACTGTATAAGGTTGGGAAGAAAAGTCCACTTTAGTGGCCATCCCGTAACGGATGTCCGCGCCCATGCGGCTAGCCTGCTTTTCGAAATCCACCATCATTTCCGGGCCCTGAATACCTTCGGGATAACCGGGATAGTTTTCAACTTCTGTAGTGATGGTCAGTTGACCGCCGGGCTGGATGCCCTGGTATAGAACGGGTTTCAGGTTGGCACGGGCTGCGTATATGGCTGCTGTGTATCCTGCGGGGCCCGAACCGATGATCAATACGTGAACATGTTCGGGTGTTGTGTTGTTTTCCATGCTGTTGTTGACTGTTGTTGGTTTTGATTTTGATTATTTTGGTATAGTAATGGTCTTGTATGTTACGCTGTACCCGCCCCAGTATCCCAATGCGCCCTGCACGTTCCCCTGTGTCCGGGTGGGCGTGGCGAAGGGATTGCCGGTGGCCGTAAAGGCGAAATCGGCCGTGCGCCAGAAATCGTAGGTGTTATGATCCACGTTACAGAATTTGAGGGTGACGGTGTCGCCCTTTTTAAAGTATCCGTAAGTGTCGAAGTCGATTTTCTGGTTTTTGTCGACACCCGCATCCAGCGGCACGTCGAAGGTAGTACCGTTGACGATGTGATCGTCGAACACCGAGTTCAGGCCGGGTAAAAACCGGTCGCCGTTGCGCGAGGTGAAATAACGTACATAATTCCCCCTCTCCGGCGGGTCCGTCACTTTCACCAGTACCCTGGCTTTTTCGGTGCTGCTGTTCCCCGAATCCATCCACCACATCGAATCCAGCCTGAGCTTGGGCTCGGGGATGGTGGTGACGGCGTGCAGCGTTTTTCCTTCCACTTCGATTTTGAGCGTGTAGCTGTTGCCCGGTTGTCCTGTAAAAGCCGTATGAAACTGCGCGGTATCTGCGGAATAGAAATACAGGGCGATGCCGTTGGTGGTATCTGTTCTGTACTCCCTCAGCTGGTGGGTACGCACGCCGTTAGATACGGTGACCACCGCATCATGTACGAACGACTCCAGCAGTTGCGCCGGTGTGATTTTGGAGAAGTAATTGAGGCTGCGGCTGATGGTGACCATCGGAAACCGCCCGTCTTCAATAATCCCTTCCACCACCAGGCGGTCTTCCTTGCTTTGCAGATCGACCGTTATTTCTTTTTCACACGCTGTGCAGGCCAGTACAACCATCAACAGCGGAAAGTATGCCTTTTGCATAGGATTGCAAAAATAAAGGGTTGAGAGGAGAAATTCGAATCGGGTATGATGAAAGGCATCTATATGCGTATAAACGCAGCCTATAGGCATAAAAAAAGCATCCCGCCCAGATTCATAGGGCGGGATGCTTCTATCCCAGATTCGAAAGAATTAAAATTTAAACCAATTATCCCAGATAGGATTTCAGTGCACCGCTGTAGCGGGCCTTCTGCAGCCGTTTAATGGCTCTTTCCTTGATTTGGCGGATACGTTCCTTCGTCAAATCGTATTTCTGTCCTATTTGTTCAATTGTTGCGCCGTTTTCACCATCCAGACCAAAGTACGCGTTCACGATTTCCGCTTCACGGGGGCTCAGGGACTTGAGCACGCGGCGGATCTCTTCACGAAGGGAGTCCTGCATGACATCGTCGTCGGTCACATCGCCGCCTTCCAGCAGATCCCCCATGGCAACATCTTCCGCTTCGTGCACGGGTGCATCGAGGGACATGTGGCGGGTATTGCTCTGGAAAATGTTGTTGATTTCCGATTCGGACATTTCCAGGATTTCGGCCAGTTCCTCGGTAGAAGGTTCCCGCTCGTTCTCCTGTTCAAATGCCATGTAAGCTTTATTCGCTTTATTATAAGTGCCAATTTTGTTTTGCGGCAGGCGAACCAGACGGCCCTGCTCTGCCAACGCCTGTAAAATGGACTGGCGAATCCACCATACTGCGTAAGAGATGAATTTAAAACCTTTGGTTTCGTCGAAACGCTGTGCAGCCTTGATCAACCCTAAATTGCCCTCATTGATGAGGTCGCTGAGGCTTAAGCCCTGGTGCTGATATTGTTTGGCCACGGAAACAACGAAACGAAGGTTTCCTGTAGTTAATCTTTCGAGAGCCCGCTGGTCGCCCATTTTGATGCGCTGTGCCAGAATGGTCTCTTCCTCTGGAGTTAACAAAGGGATCTTCGAGATTTCCTGCAGGTATTTTTCTACCGCCTGCGAATCACGATTGGTGATCTGGGTGGCAATTTTAAGTTGCCTCATATTTTAAAAGTATTGGTTTACGAATATATTAACAGCCGAAAGATAATTTTGTTGTAACATTTAAATGGTATATCTTACACGGTTGCGAAATAGCCTGCAAAGATCGTGCTAATCCCCCACTCTTCCAAATATCCGGATACGGTTAAAGATTGGGTTACAGCCACCGGGGCAAGACGCGCGTTACTCGTTCACTATCAATGGGTGCGCATTGTTTTAAGACAATCTCGATGCCTGTCTTATCAAACAAAGTACTCCATATAAACGGATTATTATAGCGTTTTCGTCAGTATTTCCGGTGCTTTATCTAAATTTTAACAATTGAAAAATAATCATATTCAGATTAAAAACTTCTCTAATTTATCTCACTCCTTATTGCAAATTATTTAATGGATTACAGAAGCGACACTTTTACGAAACCCACGCAGGCCATGCTGGAAGCCATGCTGCAGGCAGAAACGGGAGACGATGTTTTTGGGGAAGATCCCTCAGTGAACAAACTGGAAGCCATCATGTCAGCGCTTTTTGGCATGGAGGCAGCACTTTACTGCCCTTCCGGCACAATGAGCAACCAGATCGCCATCAAAGTGCATACGCAGCCCGGCGATGAAGTGATCTGCAGTTCCCTCGCCCACGTATACATCTATGAAGGCGGCGGCATCGCTTTCAACGCCGGCGCACAGGTGCGCCCGCTGGAAGGCGACCGCGGCATGATCACCGCAGCGGCCGTGGAAGCTGCCATCAACCCGGACGATGTGCACAAAGCCCGCACCTCCCTGGTGTGCCTGGAAAACACCGCCAACCGCGGCGGCGGCTGCTGTTACGACTTCGAAGAAATCCTGAAAATCCGCGAAGTCTGCAACAGCCATCAGCTCAAACTGCACCTCGACGGCGCCCGGCTGTTCAACGCGCTCCTGGCCACGGAACAGACCGCCCGCCAATTCGGCGAAGTATTCGACAGTATTTCCGTATGCCTGAATAAAGGGCTGGGCTGCCCCATGGGCTCCATACTGCTCGGCAGCAAAGCCTTCATCCGCGAAGCGCGCCGCGTGCGCAAAAAACTCGGCGGAGGCCTGCGCCAGGCCGGTTATATGGCCGCCACAGGGCTGTATGCGCTGGAACATCATGTAGACCGGCTCGCGGAAGACCACGCCCACGCCAAACGCATCGCCCACGTACTGTTGGAGCGGGAATTCACCGGCCACATGCTGCCCGTGGAAACGAACATCCTCATTTTTGAAGTGCTGGCGCCCTGGAGCCCGGTCACTTTCCGGGACTATCTCGCCAAAGAAGGCATCGCGGTGATGGCCATTTCACCTACGCAGGTACGGATGGTGACACATCTCGGCATTACGCCCGCCATGGTGGACAAAACAGTGGAGGTTATCCGCACGATGTCATAACCGGATGCATGACTCGTCACAACAACAAAGCGGTCGCTCATCCTCGGATGCGACCGCTTTGTTGTTGCTGTTCACCGGCCGGCAAGCAACCGGAGAACCGTTATTCGCTGAAGCCGTAATATTTCCGCACCGCTTCATAATCGTTCACATCGGGCCCGCCGGCGTGTTTCCCTCCCGGGAGAATTGAAGACGCAGGCACGATGAATATCCGGAACCTTGGCCAGGTCACCGGCTGGGGATACAGCGCAGAGTTGTCCGGCTTCATCACCCTCACACGATAGTAGTATGGCCAGGTGGGGCCGGGTTGATAGAACACCCCGTTTGTTTCGTACGCGCTCATCGGGCCGGGGCCGGGCACCAGGCGCCAGGCGCTGGGAATTTCCGTGCTGGCGTTAAAGTACGCGAGTACGATGCTGGAATCCGCCTTGCCTTTTGAAAGCCCGGTGATCAAATAGTCAGTCTCGCCGCTGAAGCTCACTGAGCCGTACGTATACTGCACCACGTTGGCATTTCCCGGCGCGCCCTGCACACCCTGCGGGCCAGTGGCGCCTACAGGACCTTGTGGCCCCTGCGGTCCCTGTGCACCGGTAGCGCCGGTTGCCCCCGCGGGGCCGGCCGGACCACCGGGCCCCTGCGCACCGCCCGGTCCTGGCGCGCCCGTTTCGCCGGGATTGCCCTGCGGGCCGGCAGGCCCTTCTTTCCTGCAGCCTGTCACGATCAGACAGGCCGATAAAATACCCAGGCAAATAATGTTCGAAAGTTTCATGGTAGTGACTTGCATTTTGAGGTTATAGTTGATGACGCGGCAAAACTAGTATCGGCCCTTCTGCCTGTTCCCGGCGGATTAACCATTGGAAGTTCTGGATTAATAAAAGCCGCTTTTCACTCATTCCTGCCGTGTTTTCCCCGATTTTTCGAAATGCAGCCCAGAATCAATATTTTTGCAATCCTGTAAAGAAATAGCATATATTAAAACAGCATGGAACTTTCGAAGAATTATATTCCTGCCACGGCAGAAGACAAATGGTACAAATATTGGCTCGACCAGCAATATTTCCGCTCCGTTCCCGACGAGCGGCCTCCCTTCACCATCGTCATTCCCCCGCCTAACGTCACCGGCGTGCTCCATATGGGCCACACCCTGAACGAAACGGTGCAGGATATCCTCGTCCGCCACGCCCGCATGAGCGGCTTCAACGCCTGCTGGGTGCCCGGCTCCGACCATGCTTCCATCGCCACCGAAACCAAGGTGGTGAATATGCTCAAAGAAGAAAAAGGAATAGAAAAAAGCCAGCTCAGCCGGGAAGAATTCCTGCGCTACGCCCATGAGTGGAAAGACAAATACGGCGGCATCATCTATCACCAGATCAAAAAACTGGGCTGCTCCGTAGACTGGGACCGGGTGAATTTCACCATGGACGACCATTATTATAAAGCGGTGATCAAAGTATTTGTGGACCTCTACAACAAGGGCCTCATCTACCGCGGCGCCCGTATGATCAACTGGGATCCCAAAGCCAAAACCGCGCTCAGCGACGAGGAGGTGGAATACAAAGAGCTCAACGGCAAACTCTATCATGTGAAATACGCCGTGGTCAACGCCGCCGGCGAAGCCACCGGGGAGTTCATCACCATCGCCACCCAGCGCCCCGAAACCATCATGGGCGATACGGCGATCTGCGTGAACCCGGACGATGAGCGGTATGCCCACCTGAAAGGCCACTTCGCCGTGGTGCCGCTGGTGAACCGCAAAGTACCCGTGATCTTCGACAGCTATGTAGATAAGGAATTCGGTACCGGTGCCCTCAAAGTGACGCCGGCGCACGATATCAACGACTACAACCTCGGTCTCAAACACAACCTGGAAGTGGTGGATACCCTCAACGAAGACGGTACCCTCAGCGCCGCAGCCGTGGTGTTCGTGGGCGAAGACCGCTTCCGCGCCAGGAAAAAAGTAGTGGCCGCGCTCCAGGAGCAGGGCCTGCTGGTAAAAGAGCAGGAATACGCCACCCGCCTCGGTTACAGCCAACGTAACCCCGACACGGTGGTGGAACCGCGCATTTCCACGCAGTGGTTCGTAAAAATGGCCGACCTCGCGCAACCTGCACTGGACGCGGTGGTGAACGGCGACGTAAAAATCCATCCCGGCGACCGTTTTATGGCCACCTATAAATACTGGATGGAGAACGTGAAAGACTGGTGTATTTCCCGCCAGCTCTGGTGGGGCCAGCAAATCCCCGCCTGGTACGACGATAACGGCCAGTTCGTAGTAGCCGCCACGCACGAAGAAGCGCTGGCGCTTTACGAGCAGCAGTTCGGCGTGACGCGGACATCCCTCCGCCAGGACGATGACTGCCTTGATACCTGGTTCTCTTCCTGGCTCTGGCCCGTGGAAGTGTTCCATGGCATCAGCCGGCCCGATAACGAAGACATCAACTACTACTACCCCACTTCCGTACTGGTAACGGGGCAGGATATCATTTTCTTCTGGGTGGCCCGTATGATCATGGCCGGCCTGGAATACAAACATGTAAAACCTTTCAGCGACGTATATTTCACCGGCATGGTGCGCGACAAGCTGGGCCGCAAGATGAGCAAGCAGCTGGGCAACTCGCCCGATCTGCTGGAGCTGATCGAACGTTTCGGCGCCGATGCCGTGCGTTTCGGCATCATGATTTCTTCGCCCGCCGGCAACGACCTGCTGTTCGACGAAGCCAGCTGTGAGCAGGGCCGCAACTTCAACAACAAGATGTGGAACGCGCTGAAGCTGGTGAAAATGTGGACGCCTGTTGAAAACACCGGCGCTCCCGTGCCGGAATTCGCGGTAGAGTGGTTCGAAAACAGGCTCAACGAAGTGCATGCCGAGGTGGAAAAACTGTTTAAGGACTTCCGTTTGAGCGAGGCCCTCAAAGCCATCTATAGCCTCATCTGGGACGATTTCTGCAGCTGGTACCTCGAATGGATCAAACCGGGCTTCGAACAACCTATCGACGCCGGGGTATATGAAAAGACCATCGGTTTCTACGAGCGTCTCGTGCAGCTGCTGCACCCCTTCATGCCGTTCGTTACGGAAGAACTGTACCACCTGCTGCGCGACCGTGAGGCCGGCGACGACCTGGTGATACGCCAGTTCCCCGCTCCCGCGCCTGCCCACCACGCCATTCTCGTAGAAGGCGCGCTGGCCAAAGAAGTGATCAGCAGCATCCGCGATGCCCGCAACAAAAACCAGGTCAAACCGAAAGACACCGTCGGCCTGCATATCGAAACCCGCCACGAGAATGCCTTCCACCGGATCGAGAGCATCATCGCCAAACAGGTGAATGCCAACGCCGTTGCATACACGAAAGAAGCCGTGAACGGCGCCATTGCGCTGGTAGTACAGAAAGACAAGTTCTACCTCGTAACGGAACGGGAAGTGGATACGGCCGCCCAGAAAGAACAGCTGCTGAAAGACCTGGAATACCAGAAAGGGTTCCTGAAATCAGTGGAAAACAAACTGGCGAACGAACGTTTTGTGCAGAATGCCAAACCCGAGATCGTGGAAGCGGAGCGCCGCAAACAATCCGACTGCCTCGCCAAAATACAGGCCATCGAAGAAAGTTTGAAAACTTTATAATTTTAAAGATCGTCCGGCGTTCAATAACCGGACGATCTTTTTTTCGCCTATGACCAAAAAACTCTTATATATCGCCCTGTTGCTCGGTTGCGCCACCACCGCGTTTGCACAAAACAAACCCGCGAGAAAATCCGCGCCGGCCAAACAGCAGGCAGCGGAGAAAAAACCGTTGCGTTTCACCACTTCCTGGCACATCTTCCTCAGCGACTCCATTCCCCGCCCGGAACTGTTGAAAATACTGGATTCCGGACTGGTGGTGAGAGACCATCAGAAAAACAAATTCCCCGTCGTTTCCTTTGATTTTACTTACGAAAAGAAAGAGCCCTACGTTAACGATACCACCCAGGAAGTGACCATCGCCACCGATCTTACCGGCGATTCGTTTAAATCCGACCGCCTCACCCCCGTATGGGTAAAGCGCCTCACGGAAGCGCTGGAAAAGGGCGATGTGCTGTTTTTCAACAACATCGTCATCCGTTACACCGGCGACAAACTTTATCGTGCGCCGGAATTAAAGATCATCGTGCGGTAATTATTCCCCCGAGCCCATCAGTATTCCCCAGGGTTTCATATTCGGTATGCGGTCGAAGATGATTTTCAGCAGCGCCATGGCCGGAATGGAAATGAACATGCCGGCAATGCCCCAAATCATGCTGCCGACAAACACGCCGAGCAGCGTGATCATCGCGTTGATGGATACTTTCGAGCCTACGATCCGCGGCAGCAGCACATTGGCGTCTACCAGGTGAATCCCGAACAGCGACACGGCCGCCCAGAAGGCCAGCGCAGGCGTACCGGTAGTAAGCGTCACCATCAGTACGATGATGATCGTCATCACCATGCCGAGATAAGGAATGATATTAAAAATCGCGCCCAGCGTACCCAAAAGGATGGCGTACTGCACACCCAGCAACAACAGCGCCGTGATATTCAGCACGGCCACCACCAGCATTTCGATAAACAAGCCCACCACATAACTTTTGATCACCGACCGTCCATGCGCGATCACTTCATGCACTTCTTCCGCATCCTCGCGGCGGAAAAGGCGCAGCAGGAACCGCACCAGCAGCCGGCGGTAGTACAGCAGGAAAAACGTGTACAGCGGGATGAATACAAGGAATATGAGAATGGAAGAGACGGACGACACGGCGTTCACCACGAACTGCGACACCGTGCTGATGCTCTTGGCCGCCGTTTCGTTGATCCAGGCCATCTGCTGGTCTGAATCGATCTTGAACTTTTCATCTATCCACAGGGTGAGATTGTTGGCCTGCAGCATCAGCCGCTTTTCCAACGAAGGCAGGTCGGTGAGGAACGACGAGGTTTGCCAGGAAATAAAATAGATCAACCCGAACATGCAGAGGATAAACAGTACCACCGAGAGCGTGGCCGCCAGGCCCCGCGACAGGCGCAGCTTTTCAAGCCCCTGTGCTACCGGCAGCAGCAGGATCGAGAATATAAAACCGAAGGCTACCGGCGCCAGGATGTCTTTCGTAGTACGGAGTATCACCACGATCAGCACCAGGCTCAACAGCGTATGACTGAGTTTGATGTAAAACGGCGGCTTGTTGCTCACTGGTTTCATTACAGGTAGTTTAATAAGCGAATAATTGTTGCAACGGCACGATCACCTCAAAACGGTTGCTCCGCGCAGGATCGACCGGATCGGTATCGAACAGGCGACTGTACCGCACGCCGAAACTGAAGGGCAACACGTTCCCCAGTTTGGTATCAAAAAACAGTTCCCCTCCCGCCGATGCATAAGTAACATCTTTACGGCTCCTAAAGTTGTACGCCACGCTGTGATCGTAAAACACATTGCCTCTCAGCCGCATGAAGTACAGGAGGTTGGCGAAACCCCAGTCGGGGTAACAGATGGGAAAATGATAGTTGGCGCCTGCCTTGTAGATGTGCTCGTAGAAAGGTTTTTCATACCCTCTTGCATAAACGAAATGATCGGTGAACGCATACCGCAGCATGGTATCGCGCTGCTGGTAGGCGCCCTGCAGCACCAGGCTGTGATTTGCTGAAAAGCCCGGCAGGTAAAGGTCTAACCGGCCGGTAAACTGTTCGCCCGGCACATTGTTTACCGTTTTATTATACCGCAGCACGAGCGATTGCGCGAAGTGCGAATAGATATTCTGCACCGCCCTTATCCGCTGGTTGCTGAACGTAAAGGCGGCATCCACGTATTGGATGTTATCATCCCGGAAGCGGTATTTGGAACTGGCCGTACGGGCGCGGGTAAGATGATGGAAATTGGCGCCCAGGCTGACGGACCGGAAATATTTACCGGCCGTGAAATTCAGGGGAACGGAGAAACCGGCGTACCAGTCGAGCTCATTCCATTCCAGGCTGATGGTATCGT
The DNA here is from genome assembly GCF_003813775.1 of Chitinophaga lutea. NCBI lineage: Bacteria > Pseudomonadati > Bacteroidota > Chitinophagia > Chitinophagales > Chitinophagaceae > Chitinophaga > Chitinophaga lutea. Next base: position 1,625,108 of record NZ_RPDH01000002.1, read on the forward strand.
TCACCCGCAGTTTGCGCTGCATCCGGTAATCCACGCCCGCGCGCAGATATGGGAACCAGGCGCCATACAGCACGCTCGCGCCCACTTCCGGGCTGTTTTCGTTGATGTTGTACGACGCGCCCACAGCGGTCTGCAGCGTTCCCAGCACGTTTTCGCCGTAGAGGTACAGCCCGTAATCCGGATCGTCGATGCGGGGAAGCCAGCTGTGGAAATTAAACAGGCGATGCGCTTTCGGGTATTTCCGCACCTCGTAGTCGCGGGCCGGCACTTTATCGAGAATATCTCCCCCTTCCCCGAAATCGGGCCGTAACCAGGCGCTGTGGCGGGGTTGCGACGCCACGGGCTGCAGCGGGCTTTTTAATAATTTATGACCGGAAGCCGTAAACTCACTGTAAATGATGCCCCCATCCGTCACCGCCATATGCTGCACGCCGTTGGGGCGGCGGGTGACCTGCTGAAGGGTGTTGTCGTCGAGGGTAACGCGGTACACGTTGTCCGCGTCACCGAAAGCAGCCGTGAAATAAACCGCGTTGCCTTCCACGCTGGCGATGCCGATGGTGGGCACGCCGAAAGGCACCAGCACTTTCGATTCCCCGGTTTCGACCGACTGGCTGATGAGGCCCATCCGGCCCGCTTTATCGCGCACCGCGCTGATCATCAGCCGGTCGCCCGCCGCGAATTTCGGATAGGTATAATACCAGTTTTCCGGGTTCGGCAGGCTTTGCAGGACGGCGCCCGATTGTGCATCAAGTATTTCCACCCGGTACGCCTGTTCGGGCGTAACCGCCACCACCGCTACTTTGCGCCCGTCGGCGGAAAGGTCGGGCGAAAAACAGCGGCGCTCGTGCCGCAGGCTGCGGGTTTGGCCGGACGCCCGGTCGTGGATTTTCACGATCGAATAATCCTTCCAGCCCCAGCGCGGGCTATAGCGGCTTTCCGTCCAGAGCAGCTGACCGTTCCGGTAGCTGAAATAGTCATCGAAACCCAGGCCGGGTGCGGTAATCCGCGATTCTTTCCCGTCGGGGCCTATTTCGTAGAAAGCCGGGATGGCTTTGAATGAGCTTTTCGATACGATGAGGCGGCCATTACCCGCAGCGTACACGTATTTGTAGTCGGTGTAGTGCTTCCCCACGGGCGTAAGCGTATCCGCCGCCTGTTCAGTTGCGGCGGGCCAATGCTGCGCATAACTGCCGAGCGCCGCCCTGAAGAAACCCGCGGCATTTTTACCCGTGCGGTGCTTCAGGCTTTGGGAGAAAGGATAAAACACCCGCCGGTAGCGCACGGCATCGTCGGTGACCCCGTTCCAGAACTGCGGCCCGTATTGCAGGCGGCCATAACTGGTCATAAGGTAACCCGTAGCGTAATGATCGGGCATATAACGGCGATAGGAGCCGTTTCTGAGTTGCATGTAGGTGTATGGCCTCCCGGCCAGTTGCAGGGCCCTGAAGCCGTTAAAAAAGGCCGGCAAACGCCCCCTGCCCTGGTTGCTCAACGCCGTTTCCGTCACCACGGCATCTCCCTCCCAGAACCAGTTGGGAACGGCGATATTCGTGGCGGCGGCCTGCCCCAGTTCACCGGAGAGGTAAAACACCACCTTGCTGATGCCTTTGCGGAAATTGCTGTTTTGCAGCACATGCCGGTATTCATGGAGCGCCAGCTGGTCGGCCCAGTTCAGGGAACCCACGTCGTTGCTGGAGGGCGGCGGCGTCATGAAGAACTCGGAACGGAAAGGCCCCAGCTGCACGTAGCCGTTCGACTGCAGCGTCTGGTTCTGCAGCACGATGTTCACCTTGCGCTGCAACGGCCCGATGGTGGCGCGGTGGTAACGGCTCACGTACCCGGTGATATCGGCTACCCGCCTGCCGTAGGCCTCCATGCCACGGGGGAAAATAACACGCACCGTGTCTGTATTTATCTGCTGCCATCTGAGGGAGGGCGGATTCCCGCCGAACTGCTGGGCGCCTGCCTGTTGAGCAAAGCCGGCCGCCAATACGAGGCCTAGTATTCTGCGCATATAAGTAACAAATTACATACATTTTTGAAGTATGCCCATTAAATTTCATATCTCCCCTGCCATATGGTTGTGGCAACATCCATCCGTGATTTTTTCGTATTTTTGTACGGATATAAACGTTTAAAGCATGGAAACAATCACACAATCTCCTATAAAATTGACCACCGGCGCCATCCAGGAGCTGCAACGCCTCCGTTCCGAAGAAGGTTTTGACCACTCACAGTACCTCCGCATCGGCGTAAAGGGCGGCGGTTGCTCCGGACTGTCTTACATCCTCGGTTTCGATGCCAGAATGGAAGACGATGAGGTGTACGAGATCGAAGGCATCCCGGTAGTAATGAAAAAAGCGCACGGCATGTATCTGCTGGGCATGGAAGTGGATTTTGCGCAGGGACTGAACGCCCGCGGGTTTACTTTCTCCAACCCCAACGCATCATCCAGCTGCGGCTGCGGTACGTCTTTCGCGGTGTAAACAGATTGAAAATCTTTTCCGAAAGCCTCTCCGGTACGGAGGGGCTTTTTTTTGCGCTACCCTGACAGGTTTTCCCGCGACGTATTCCTTTTACCGTTTCCACAGGAGAACCGGTTTCCCCCGGCAGGCTACTCCTTGCGGCTATTGGGGATAAATAGCTTGATCATGCTCTCTGCCAGGCCAGATTAACAATCAGCTCAGTACTATGCTGATACCCCGGCTGAATCCGTGACGTCCATGTCAAAAAAACTCTTTCGCCAGCATACATGGCTGATGCAAATAAAAAACGGCCGTCTATATGAGACGGCCGTTTTCAATATGCTGAACGAAAGGTTTATTTACCACCCACTAACGGCGGCGCCTTTTCGATTTTTACGGCTTCTTTCTCCTGGGAGAGCGTATTCTTCCGGTCGAAGTCTACCAGGATGGGGGCCGCTACGAAGATGGAAGAGTATGCACCGGTGAGCACGCCGATCAGCATTGCGAAGGCAAAGCCGCGGGTTACTTCACCGCCGAAGATGAAGAGGATGAGGATGGTGAGGAACACCGTTACAGAGGTCATGATCGTACGGCTCAGCGTTTCGTTGATCGCACGGTTGATCACTGTTTTGGTATCCCCGCCTTTGGTCAGGCGGAAGTTCTCACGGATCCTGTCGAACACGATCACGGTATCGTTCATCGAGAAACCGATCACGGTGAGGATGGCCGCAATGAAGTGCTGGTCGATTTCCAGCGCAAAAGGCACCCAGTTGCGGCAGAACGAGAACACGATCAATGTTACCAGTACGTCGTGCAGCAGCGATACGATGGTACCGATGGAGTACTGCCATTTGTTGAATCGCAGCAGGATGTACAGGAACACCACCAGCAGGGACAGGATGGTGGCTTTCACCGCACCCTGGCGAAGGTCGTCGGAGATAGTGGGTGCTACTGTCTGGGAACCCACCAGGTATTTGCTGACGAACGTCTGCTGGTCGATACTCCCATCGTAGTAAGGTTTCAGGCTGTTGTACAGTTTACCCAGTACTTCTGCGGATGCTTCGTCTGTATTTTCTTCCACTTTGTAAGAAGTGGTGATGTTCAGCTGGTTGTTTTCGCCGATGGTCTTTACAAAGGTTTCCGATTCGAACTCTTTGTTCAGCGCTTCGTGCACGGCAGTGCGGTTCACCGCTTTGTCGAAACGCACGGTGTAGCTGCGGCCGCCGCTGAAGTCCACGCCGCGGTCAAATCCGTTGAAGAAAGAACCGATACCGAGTACCAGCACGATCGCGGAGATGATGTAAGTGTATTTGCGCATGCCCACGAAATCGTATTTGGCATGTTTGAAAATACGGCGGCTGAGGGGGGTGAAATACTCCAGGTGCCTTTTTTTGCCGGTCCACCAGTCGGTGATCATACGGGATACGAGGATACCGCAGAACAGGGACAGCAACAGACCGATGATCTGCGTGGTGGCGAAGCCCAGTACGGGGCCGAGGCCGAAGTAGAACAGGATGCAGGCGGTGAGCAGGGAGGTGATGTGACCGTCCAGTACAGGTGCGTAAGACCGTTTATAACCGTCTTCCACGGCCTGCTGGTAAGTTTTACCACGGCTCAGCTCATCCTTGATCCTTTCAAAGATGATTACGTTCGTATCCACAGCCATACCGATGGTAAGCACCAGACCGGCGATACCAGGCATGGTGAGCGTGGCGCCCAGCGAAGCGAGGATACCTACGGTAAACAGCAGGTTGAGGATAAGTGCGATATTGGCTACCCAACCGCCGGTGTTGAAGTACACCAGCATCAGGATGAAGATCACGACAAAGGAAATGATGAATGATTTGGCGCCTGCTTCGATCGATTCCTGACCGAGCGTGGGGCCTACCACCTGTTCCTGTACGATCTTGGCGGGGGCAGGCATTCTGCCGCTCATCAGGATGTTCGCCAGGTCATCGGCTTCTTCCGTGGTGAAGTTACCGCTGATGGAAGAGTTGCCGTTCGGGATTTCGGTGTTGATGGAAGGCGCGGTGTACACCACGTTGTCCAGCACGATGGCTACGTAGTTGAACGTGCGGGGATCCTGCGGATTGGTGGGTTTCAGCGCGCGGGTGAGGTTCCTCCAGTCGCGGGTACCGGTGGGGTCCATGCTCATGGAAACTTCCACCTGGTTGTCCTGGCCGAAGTCGGCTTTCGCCCTGATCACCCTTTCACCGGTGATTTTAGCTTTCGGGTTGGCCGGGTTCACTTTGATACCGTATACCTGCAGGGGCTGGTTGCGGTCTTCTTTGTTGGACGGGCCGTATACGAACACGAGGTCTTTCGGGATCACTGCTTTCACAGCCGGTGTTTCCAGGTATTTCCGGAAAGTGGCGGTATCCCTGGGGGCCATGTAACCGAGCGTGGAGCTGGGTACGATGCCCTGTTGGGTGGCGTTCGGCATGAAGATGGTGAACAGCGGGTTTTCTTTGGCGGCCTGTGCTTCCAGCAGTTTGGCGGAATCACCGGCGCCTGCCAGTGTACCTTTGCCGGAATCTTTCGCCAGCAGGCTGTTCAGGCTGGCCGTAGAATCTGCGGATGCAGGCGCCGCGGCGGCGGTAGCGGTGGAATCGGCTTTTTTAGCGGTGGTATCCACTTTAGGCGCGTTGCCCTGGGAAGCTTTGATGGCTTCGTTCATGGGCTGCAGCACCGTTACATAAAACTCTTCGCTGCTTTTGTAGGTTTCGCGGAACTCGAGGTTCGCGCTGGCCTGCAGGTATTTACGAACACGCTCGGCATCGTCCACACCGGCCAGTTCCACGGAAATGATGCCGCGGTTCTCGTCGAGGTTGATGGAGGGAGATGCTACGCCGAACTTGTCGATACGGTTCTGCAGTACTTTATAGGTATTCCTGATCGCTGCTTTCGCTTCGTTGCGGATGATCGTCAGCACCTGGTCGTTGGTGCTGTTGAAAGTGATCTGCTTCTGGGCGGCGCTGGCGAAAATGGAAGACAGTTTGCCGGTGGGGGCCTCTTCTTTATAGGCCTCTCCGAAAAGGGTCACAAAATCAGACTGGCTGTTTTTCTTGCGCTCTCTCGCTTTCTCGATGGCTTTGTTGAATGCCGGATCTTTGGACTGGCCGGAAAGGCTCCGCACCACATCTTCCACGCTTACCTCCAGCACCACGTTCATACCGCCCTGGAGGTCGAGGCCCAGGTTCAGCTGTTTTTCTTTTGCTTTGGTGTAGGTGGTAAACCAGGGAAATCCAAAAATCTGCTTGCCGCTGGTGCTGTCGAGCACGGATTCCATTCTCTCTTTGACCAGGGAATTCAGCGTGTCCCTGTAATAAGATTGTAACTCTTTGTTACCGGGATACTTCTGTTCGGCAGAGGGATATTGTTTGGCCACAAAATCTTCTGCCTGGCTCTTAGTCTTTTTCTCATAGTTCTGCACCACAAACGTGAAGGACAATTGATACAAAGAGATAAGGATTAGTGCGACAGCAAAAAATCTAACCAGTCCTTTTAGTTGCATTTTCTTTACGGATTATGAATATAAATTTTTTAAGAGTTGCAAAGATAGAATTTAAATTGATATATTAAAGCCCGGTTTAAAACAGCTACAAATCCAATATGTACTTGGTTTTGAGCAGGATTTTGGCCTTAAAAATTTACCCCCTATGGTGCAACGCTGTTTATTGGCAGCTGCAATATTGGTTTTTTTTGCGAACTGCCAAACTTCCCGGACGATTAATTCTGCTGCCATGCACAAAAAAAACAACGGCCGGCTCGATTCGCTGCTGCAGGCCAATGCAGCCCGGCTGGGGCCGGTAATGGCTGATCCGGAGGCTTACCGGCTGCAGATCATCTATACGCAGATAGACCGGGATGCCCGTAACCGACCGGTTTTCACGGATTATTATTACCGCGATCTGCCCGCGGAGTACTTCTACCCCGCCTCTACCGTCAAAATGCCGGCGGCCCTGCTGGCACTGGAAAAGCTCAACCGGCTGGGCATCGACAAAAATACGCCCCTCCATACCGACAGCCTGTCAGGTATTTCGGCGGCGGTAACGGCCGACAGCAGCGCGGAAAACCTCGAGCCTTCCGTGGCGCATTACATTAAAAAAATCTTTCTGGTCAGTGATAACGACGCCTTTAACCGGCTGTACGAACTGCTGGGACAGGAGGAATTCAACCGCGGGCTCTGGGAAAAGGGCTACCCTTCCTCCCAAATCCGCCACCGCCTGGATGTGGCCCTCCCACAGGAAGCCAACCGCCGCACCAACCCCGTGAAATTCATGAGGAACGGTACGGTTGTTTACAGCCAGCCGGAACAGGTCAGCCGCCTCGAATTTCCGCCCCGGCACGATTCCGTGGGCCGCGCCCATTACGCCGGTAATCAGCTTGTGCGGGCGCCGTTCGACTTCTCCGTCAAAAACCGGCTGTTACTCAAAGACCTCCACCAGATACTCAGGAGTATAATTTTTCCGGAAAGTGTAACATCCGGGCAGTCATTTCGTTTAAAGGAGGATGACTACCGGTTTTTATACCGGTACATGTCGCAGCTGCCAACGGAAACCACCTTCCCGGTATACGATACCGCAGAATTCCACCGGAATTACGTGAAATACCTGATGGGCGGGGCAGATGCGGCAACGGCACTGCCCGCGGGGTTACGCATTTTCAACAAACCGGGCTGGGCATATGGCTTTTTGACGGACGTAGCCTATTTTGCGGATTTTGCCAACGGGGTGGAGTTTATGCTCTCGGCAACCTTGTACGCCAACTCTGACGGCATCATCGGCGACAATAAATACGACTTTGAAACCGCAGGCAAGCCTTTCCTGAAAGAACTGGGATGGCTGATTTACGAGGCGGAGCTGCAGCGGGCCAGGAAACATAAACCGGATTTGCAACGTTACAAAGTGACTTATGAAAAAGAACAACAACCGTAAACCAATATTTAAATTCATAAAACAAGAGAGCATGATCCTAGCAAAAAAGAACCGAATTCTCGCAGTATTGATGGCCGTAGCAGTTGTAACCGGTCTTTCTTCCTGTCTGAAAAACAACAACAACCCGGCGCCTGAAGCGTTTACGTATGCGTTTTTCGCCAACCTGGCCACCCCTACTTATAAGATCAGCGTTTTTCAGAACAATGCCGATCTGCTGGGCGGTGAAGGCATGGAATTCGGTACCGTACGCGCCGGCCGCCTGAAACCGGGCCCCGCGAAGTTCGATTTTAAAAGACTGGGCTCCGATACCCTCCTGAGCAGCTACAACACCACCCTCGATACGCTCCGGTATTTTTCCACCTTCATTTACGGTTCACAAACCTCCGGTGTTGAAACCTATCACTTCCGCGAAGATTTTTCCAACAACTCCACCTCCAAAGCGCACGTGCGTTTCTTTAACATGGTGGAAGGCTCCGAGCCCGTTGATTTCTATATCGGCGAAACCAAACTCAGCTCCAGCCGGATGTATGAAGACTTCCTGAGCGGTAGTTACAACAGCTTCACCCAGATCGATCCGAACGAAGTGAGCATCACCGTGAAGAATGCCGCAGGCACCGAACTGGCGAAAATAAGCAACGTTTCCCTGGCTGTCGCCGGCGGTGTGTACACCGTGGTATATGCAGGCACACAGGGCGATACCGGCAACAGAAAGCCCGCTATCAAAACATTCTCCCACTAATTTCCAGACACGAGAATATTTTTGAATGTCCCGGCCCGTCAAAGGCGCCGGGACATTTTATTTTATCCAACTTTTTGCAGTAGGTTTGCCCCGGTCAATCCAAAAAAAACCTATTGAGCATGCAATTAGCAGACAGATTAACGCGGATATCCGTACCGCAAACCATCAGGATGGCAAAACTCAGCCGGGAGCTGAAAGCACAGGGAATAGACATCGTAGACCTCAGCATCGGTGAACCGGATTTCGATACGCCCGCGCACATCCGCGAGGCCGCCAAAAAAGCCATAGATGAAGGGTATACGCATTATACCCCGGTAGCCGGGTACCTCGACCTGAAGCAGGCCGTGGCCTATAAGCTGAAAAGGGACAACGGGCTGGAATACAGCCCCGACGAAATCGTGGTCTCCACCGGCGCCAAACAAAGCATTGCCAACGCCGTGCTGAGCATCGTCAATCCCGGCGACGAAGTCATTATCCCTACCCCCTATTGGGTAACTTATTCGGAGTTGGTGAAACTCTGCCAGGGCGAAGTAAAATTCGTGACCTGCGGCATCGAGAACGATTACAAAATCACACCGGAGCAGCTCGAAGCGGCCATCACGCCGAAAACGAAACTGTTCATGTTTTCATCTCCCTGCAACCCTACCGGCTCCGTGTATTCGAAAGAAGAACTGGAAGCGCTGGCAGCCGTATTCGAAAAACACCCGCAGATCTTCATCATTTCCGACGAGATTTATGAATACATCAATTACGTAGGCGAACATACCAGCATTGCCACCATCGGCACGCTCAAAAACAGGACGGTGATCATCAACGGCCTGAGCAAGGGTTTTGCCATGACCGGCTGGCGCCTTGGCTACATGGCCGCCCCGCTGGAGATCGCCAAAGCGGCGGACATGGTGCAGAGCCAGTTCACCTCCGCCACCTGCTCCATCACCCAACGCTGCGCCATCACGGCCCTGCGCGGCGAGCTCGACACCGCCCGCGAGATGGTGGCCGCCTTCCGCGAGCGCCGCGCGTTTATTTTCCAGGCGCTCAAAGGCATTCCCGGCCTGCAGGTGAACGAACCAGACGGTGCTTTTTATATGTTCCCGAACGTCAGCGCGTTTTTCGGGAAATCGTACGAAGGCGAGAAAATCAATAATGCGGACGATCTCTGCATGTTCCTGCTGCACAAGGCCAACGTAACCGTGGTATCCGGCGCGGCTTTCCGCCAGCCGGAATGTATCCGCATATCGTATGCCACCGGCATGCCGCGGATAGAGGAAGGCATGAAAAGAATGAAAGAATGGCTGGGGAAACTCAGTTAAAATAACGAAAGGGCCGGTGGTTGCACCGGCCTTTTTTATTATGCCCTATCCATTCAGGAAAAAGCCAGGAATTGTTTGTGCAGCGAAAGCACCTGGGGTATCACCATCTGCTGTTCATCGTTATACACCACATAATCGGCGAGCTTCAATTTGATCTTCTCGTCGATCTGTTTGTGCATCCTTGCCAGCACCGCGTTCCGGTCCACGCCGTCGCGCTGCATCACCCGGTGGATGCGCAGGGCCTGCGGGGCGTACACCATAATCACCTTGTCTACATGATGGAACGATTCCGTTTCAAACATCAGCGCCGCTTCCTTGATCACATAAGGCGCCTGCTGCCGGCGGGCCCACTCTTCGGAGTCCCGGATGGTTGCGGGGTGCACGAGCTCGTTGAGCGCAGCCAGCTGGTCTTTGTCGTTGAAAACGATGTTGGAAAGAAAGGAACGGTTGAGGGTGCCGTCGTCGAAATAGGCCTCCCGGCCAAAATGGTCCTTGATCTGCTGCACGAGCAGGGGGTCTTTGACCATGATTTCCTTCGCGGCATCGTCTGCCGAATAAACGGGGATGCCAAGCAATGCGAATAATTTGGCTACCGTGGTTTTACCGGAGCCGATTCCGCCTGTTATGCCGATAATGCGCATGTCTAATGGAGTAAAAACTAAATATAAAAAATAAAACCGGTATCGATACACGAAGTTCCTTCATATATGGGTCGGGTTTAGCTACACCTGTATTTGCCTCCCGGTGGAACAGGGGCACATGAACGCTCAGGATAATGAAACAACTCACTTCAACGAAGGTTCAACGAAGCTTCCCTTTATGTTGAACGAACCTTCCCCGATGTTTTCATCCTTCGTTGGAGGTTCGTTGGTCCTTCGTTGAAGCTTCGTTGAACACCTACCATGCTCCCTGCAGGTAAGGGTTTCCGGGGCAATAGAAGGGCTATATCCGCTACAGTGAATGGTTTTCCGGTATAAAACAAACATATTTGTGGGTACATATAACAAAAAGAGGCGCTCCGGCAGATGCGGAGCGCCTCTTTTAAAAAAAGTGGAGGCTGTTATTTGGTTTCAGCGGCCTTGTTCACGGCACTGGTATATTCCATGCTAACGGCGGAGCGTTCGATGGTGATATAGGTACCGGCGCTTACTTCCAGTTGCAAAGTATTGTTATCGTTGATTTTCTTTACTTTACCGTGGATACCCGCGATGGTCACCACTTTATCCCCTTCTTTGAGGTTGTCGATAAACTGTTTCTGCAGTTTGGCTTTTTTAGTCTGGGGGCGAATCATGAACAGCCACATTACCAGGATCATACCGCCGAAGAACAGCAGGGAGCCCATTCCGCCGAAACCGCCCTGACCACCGCCAGCCTGCGGTGTCATCAATAAAACATTTAATAAGTTGTACATCGTATGTAGTTTGTTGATTTGAAGCTTGTAAAGTTACTATTTCTTGGCAACGATCACGCATTGAATTCTGGGACCGGTCACCAGGGGAGGATTGGTATTGGCCTGGATGAACAATTCCTTTTCGGTATAGCCTTCCGGCCGGCCATGGCTGTCGAATTTCACCTTCATGTAGCCGCTTTCGCCGGGTTTGATGGGCTCTTTGGGCCACTCCGGCACGGTGCAGCCGCAGCTGGCTTCCGCTTTCTGGATAAGCAGGTCTTTATTGCCGGTGTTGGTGAATTTAAAGGAGTATTCCACCACTTCGCCCTGCGTTACGTTCCCGAAATCGTGTGTTTGTTTTTCGAAGGTCATGCGGGCCACTTTGGTAGTGTCGTTCGCATCGGTGGCGGCCGCAGCCGGCTTTTTGCCGCCTCCGCCGTTACAGGCCGCCATGAGCAGGCCGGCAGCGAGGATGGGATATAAAAATAGTTTCATACTGAAAACTGCTTTATTTCTTGGTTCGGTCTACTTTCTGCACCAGGTTGGCCTGCTGCAGGTCCTTCAGGATGTTATCGAGTATGCCGTTCACGAACTGCCCGCTCTGGGGGGTGCTGTAAGCTTTGGCCAGGTCGATGTATTCGTTGATGGTCACTTTGGTGGGGATGGTGGGGAAATACAGGAATTCGCACACGCCCATTTCCATCAGCAGCATGTCTACCGCCGCGATCCGCTCGGGGTCCCAGTTCTGCAGTTTGGGTTTGATCAGCTCCAGGCAATAGTCCTTTTTATTGATGGCGGTGCTGAGCAGGTCCCTCGCATATTCCAGTTTTTCCCTGCTGATCAGCTGTAAGAAGTTGAACAGCTGCGGTTTAGAGAGGTAGTTACCTACCAGGATGCCCATCATCTCCTCGTCGTCGCCCCAGTGCAGGAAGCTGTCTTCCATATGCTGGCGGAACAATTCGTTCTTTTCCAGGATGTCCTTGTAGATATATTCGATAATCTGCTTTTCGGAGGCTTTTTCGCGGGAGGGCTCGGCGATGTATTTTTTATATATTTCGCTGTCTGCCAGCTGGTTGTACAGCTTCCGGGTCAGTTCCACATCTTCCAGGCGGCGCAGCTTCCACGTCTCCAGGTTGACCTGGAACCCTTTGTCGCCCAGCACCTGGAAAACAAAGTCGTTGCCGGCAATTTTGGTATTAACCGCCAGATCCTCCGCGCTGGGCAGGTGTTTGGAAGCCCTCGCCTGTGCATCTGTTTCGGCGTACTGGGCCACACGTGCGATCGTGTAGAGCAGATACGTGAAAATCTGACTGGTCTGGTCCAATTTCTCATTCAGCAAACTCGTGGCAGTGCCCGGTTTCACGGTGCCCTGCTCCATGGTGTCCATGGCATACAGTGTTTGCATAACTTTTACCCGGATGTTTCTTCTACTGATCATTGTACGCTTAGGAAAATGGCCGCAAATCTACTGTTTTACAGGGACTTTTAAAAAAATACTTCCGGAAGGCGTTCCCTGACAGTTGCGGAATCTGCCATGCGAGGGGCTTCTGACAGGTAAAAATGAAAAAATGTCATTTATTGACAGTCCCCCGGAAGTTTGTTTATATTTGCTTCCTGCAAATTTGACCCGATTCCCCGGTTGGCATAATCTTCGTAAAGGGAAACTCCGTCAATTGACAGCCTAATCACATCATATCAAGTCTTTAAAAATAGATCTACAATGGCAAAACAATTAAGTATTAAACCTCTGGCAGACAGGGTGATTGTAAAACCCGCAGCAGCAGAAGAAAAAACAGCAGGCGGCATCATCATCCCAGACACAGCAAAGGAAAAACCGCAGCGTGGTACAGTAGTAGCAGCAGGTCCCGGTAAAAAAGACGAGCCTGTGAGCGTAAAAGTAGGCGATACTGTATTGTATGGCAAATATTCCGGTACTGAAATCAGCCTGGAAGGAGACGATTACTTAATCATGCGCGAGTCTGACATCCTGGCTGTACTCTAAGCCCCTCCTGTAACGCAGCTTTTTTTCTAAAAACGACCAAGAAAAACTAATACTATTATGGCAAAGCAAATTTTCTTCAATACCGACGCCCGCAACAAAATGAAAAAAGGCGTTGACACCCTGGCAAACGCGGTGAAAGTGACCCTGGGCCCCAAAGGCCGTAACGTGGTGATTGAAAAGAAATTCGGCGCTCCCGGCGTAACCAAAGACGGTGTAACTGTAGCGAAAGAAATTGAACTGGAAGACCCTATCGAGAACATGGGCGCACAGATGGTGAAAGAAGTAGCCTCCAAAACCGCGGACATCGCAGGTGACGGTACTACCACTGCAACCGTGCTGGCACAGTCCATCATCGGCGAAGGCCTCAAAAACGTAGCCGCCGGTGCAAACCCGATGGACCTGAAACGCGGTATCGACAAAGCGGTTAAATCCGTGGTGGAGAACCTGCAGAAACAATCCGAAAAAGTTGGCAGCGACAACAAAAAGATCGAACAGGTTGCCGCTATCTCCGCTAATAACGACGCTGCGATCGGTAAACTGATCGCCGAAGCGATGCAGAAAGTGACCAAAGACGGTGTTATCACCGTTGAAGAAGCGAAAGGCACCGAAACTACCGTAGAAGTAGTGGAAGGTATGCAGTTCGACCGCGGTTACCTCTCCCCTTACTTCATCACCAACAGCGAAAAAATGCAGGCTGAACTGCAGAATCCTTACATCCTGATCTACGACAAAAAGATCAGCACCATGAAAGACATTCTGCACATCCTGGAGAAAGTGGCCCAGCAAGGCGCTCCCCTGCTAATCATTTCTGAAGACCTGGAAGGTGAAGCACTGGCTACCCTGGTGGTAAACAAACTCCGTGGTACCCTGAAAGTGGCGGCTGTGAAAGCTCCCGGCTTCGGCGACAGAAGGAAGGAAATGCTGCAGGACATCGCTACCCTCACCGCAGGTGTGGTAATCAGCGAAGAACAGGGTTTCAAACTGGAAAATGCCGACCTCACTTACCTGGGCCGCGCAGAATCCGTGACCATCGATAAAGACAACACCACTGTAGTAGGCGGTAAAGGCAAGAAAGAAGACATTTCTGCCCGTATCGGCCAGATCAAGGCGCAGATCGAAGTGACCACTTCCGACTACGACCGTGAGAAACTGCAGGAGCGCCTGGCGAAACTGAGCGGCGGTGTAGCCGTACTGTACGTTGGTGCCGCTACCGAAGTGGAAATGAAAGAAAAGAAAGACCGTGTTGACGACGCCCTGCACGCAACCCGCGCTGCCGTTGAAGAAGGTATCGTAGCTGGTGGCGGCGTAGCCTTCATCCGCTCTATCGAAAGCCTCGACAAGCTGAAAGGCGAAAACGAAGACGAACAAACCGGCATTGCCATCGTTAAACGCGCGATCGAAGAGCCCCTGCGCCAGATCACCGAAAACGCCGGCATCGAAGGTTCCATCGTGGTACAGAAAGTGAAGGAAGGTAAAGCCGATTTCGGTTTCAACGCCCGCACCGAAACTTACGAAAACATGCTGGCCGCCGGTGTAATCGACCCGACCAAAGTAACACGCATCGCCCTGGAAAACGCCGCATCCATCGCTGGTATGCTGCTCACCACCGAATGTGTGATTGCCGATAAACCGGAACCTAAATCCGCAGCCCCTGCAATGCCGGGCGGCCACGGGATGGGTATGGACTACTAGTCGCACCCGGTTATCCGATATTGCTGTCCCGCCCCGGTATTCCCGGGGCGGGATTTTTTTTGTAACATTATTTCCCTTCCGGCCGTTTAACTGTTGTATTTTTGACAAACTTTTTGTGAATTACGGCATGATGATCAAACGCCTGTTATATTTTTTCCTGCTTACCGCCTGTACCGCGCTGGTATTCAGCTCCTGCGCAAAGGAAGACAGCGATACGGGCTCGTACATGAACATGGACGGGCTTAACAAGGAAAACAGCGCCATCCGCGATTTCCTCCGGGAAAAGAAGCAGGATTCGGGACTGGTGATACATCCCAGCGGCATGTGCTACCGGATCATCGACAGGGGCACCGGCAGCCAGTACATCACCCGCGAAAACGTGCCAGTGGTGATTTACACCCGCCACCTGCTGCCCAGCGAAAAATTCGTGGAATCGTCCCTCAATCTGCCTACTTCGTTCGACGGGCGCCAGCTCAAGAACCACATCCTGGGTTGGCAGATCGGGTTGCCCCTCATCCCCAAGGGCGGCCGGATTATCATGTATATCCCTTCCTCCCTGGCCTTCGGTTCCACCGGCATCCCCGGCACCATTCCTCCCAACGCCATCCTGATTTGTGACGTAACCCTTGTGGATTTCAAATAATTAAACCAGTATAGTATAATGAGAATGAGACACTACTTTGGGCTGTTAAGCCTCCTGGCCGTAACTTTTTTCGCCGCCTGCAACAAAAACGACAAACCGGCGCAACCCTTCGACCCGGCCAAACAGGCCGAAACCGATGAACAGCTGATCCGGGAATACATCGCCAAAAATAACATCACCGGCACCGTCAAAGACGCCACCAGTGCCCTGCATTATAAAGTATTGGCGCCCGGCATCGGCGGCGATACCATGAAGCTCAACGACCGCATGAACGTCAGCTACAAAGGCACCCTGCTCAACGGCACCGTGTTCGACGAAGGCGATAAAACCAGACTGAGCGAGGCCCGCCTCGACCAGTTGATCGAAGGCTGGAAAATCGGGCTGCGCAAAATCACCAAAGAAGGCAAAATCCAGCTGTTCGTGCCCTCCGCCCTGGGGTATAAAAACTCGGCAACGGGTAAAATCCCGGCCAATTCCGTGCTCATTTTCGAAGTCACCCTCCACAATTATTATTACTAGCATCTGCTGTACGATAGAAAAATGCCCGCCCGTCACAAGGCGGGCATTTTTTATGGTCAGGGAATGATTTTTTTGTTATTTTTAATTGCCCCGCATCAGAATTACAGCGATCAACCAAAATGAGTGAGCGAATACCACATACCACCGCCGAAAACAGTGAGAAAACGCTCGAACTGATTTTTGTGGACATCTTCAGGCAGCACGAAAGCCGCCTGTATGCGCTTGCCCGCAAACTCACCAAATCGGACCTTTTCGCCGGCGACATCATCCAGGAAGTGTTTATCAAACTCTGGGAACAGCGCGGCCAGCTGTCAGAGATCGACAACATGGAAGCCTGGCTGTACCGCCTCACGGAAAACAAAGTCATTGATTTCCTGCGCAAAGCGGCGGCCGACGACCGCCTGCGCGAAGCCCTCTGGCAATCGCTCGCCCACAACGCCCAGGAAACGGAAAGCCAGGTGGCCACCCGCGAATACCACCGCATGCTCCAGAAAGCCATTAACAGCCTGCCGCCCCAGCGCCGCCTCATTTACCAATTGAACCGCGAAAAAGGCCTCAATTACCGCCAGATCGCCGAAGAGCTCCGGATCTCCCGGCACACCGTCAAAAACCAGCTGTCCACCGCCCTGCAATCCATCCGAAGCTTCATTCTCAAAACCTCCGGACCGCTGTCACTCCTTTTTGTAAAATATTTTTCAGGCGAATAGGAACATCTTCTTTTTGCTTCGTCTCCCCTATTGAAGGTTACAACTTTTCTAATCCACGTACACCAACACAAGCCCCGCGAGATGGAAGAACGGATCAAATATCTATTCAGGCAGTACGCTGCCGGCAAATGCTCCCGGAAGGAGTATGAAGAGTTTTTTGCGTACATCCGCCGGTCGTCGCACGATGATTCCATCCGGGCCCTCATACAGGAGGCTTATGCGGCAGACGGGCAGGTGCCCGCCGCTCCGCCTTATGTAGACGGCAACGGGGCGCTGGTGCTGAAAAAAACGAAGCGCAGCCTGCGCTGGAGCATGGCCGCGGCCGCGGTACTCGTACTGGGACTGGTGTTCTGGTGGAACAGCAGCCCGGAACTGAAACGCAATTTCACCGCCCGCTCCGAGTTCAAATACCTGCTGCTGCCGGACAGTACGCAGGTGTGGCTCAACGCCGCCAGCACGCTCGAGTATCCGCCGCAGTTCAAACCCGGCATCCGGGAAGTGTACCTGTCCGGCGAGGCCTATTTCGATGTGCAGCACGCCGATAAAGTACCGTTCGTGATCCACACCGGCACTGTATCTACCACCGTACTGGGCACCGCTTTTAATATCAAGGCCTACCCCGGCCTGAAGAATATCATCGTGGCGGTGAACCGCGGCAAGGTGAGCGTGCGCTACGGCAAACAGCAGGCCGCCACGCTCACGGAAGGCCAGCGGCTGAAAGTGGACCGGGAAGAAACCGTTGCGCCCGCGGCCGTTAAAACCCTCGTGACGGAAGCCGCTCCCTGGAAGCTGGGCAACCTCGCATACGACAACGAAACGCTGGACGACATCGTGAAAGACCTGGAGCGGGTGTACAACGTGCATATCCGAATTCTCGACGCAGGTGTGGGACAGACAAAAATATCGACTTCCTTCCGGCGCGACATCGGCGCCGAAAAAGCGCTCGAAGTGCTTTGCAGGCTGACGGACACGGACCTGAAACGTTCGGAAGGAATTTATCATATTCAGTAGTAGCAATCGGTATCATCAACCAAAATTCAAGTCATGAATACGTACCAACAATCCGGTTACGGATAATGGGCTGTTAAATGAAAAGAGCCGCTCCTGTTGCGACCAGGGTGCGGCTCTGTTTGCGTTAATAATCCCTGTTTTCAGAATCATTAAACTTACCAAAGCTATGAATTTGTATGCAAAACTGCATGGCGTTTCCGTGCTATGCTGTAAATCCAAAAGGTTATTTATGAGAATATCCATTCTGGCGGTATTGCTGACGATCAACGGGCTTTTAATGGCCGCATCCGGAACCGGCCAGGACCTGCGTAAACCCGTTTCCATAGAGCTTAAGAACGCCAGCCTGAAAACGGCGCTGCGCAAAATCGAATCACTCGGCAGGTTGTCGTTTACCTACAAAACGGCCGACATTGCGGCTTACGACAACATCACTTACCAGGCCACCGACAAACCGCTGGCCCTGATACTCGACGACCTGCTGCGCTCCACCGGCCTGCGGTACGAGCAGGTAGAGGCCAACATCATCATCAAAAAACAGGCCCCCGCAGGTACCCCTGCCGCGGCTGATGATAAGACCGCGACGCAGCCCGCGGCCGTTTATGACGGCGGCATCAAAGGCGTGGTGAAAGACCAGACCGGCGCGCCCGTTCCGTTCGCCACCATCACCGTCGTGGGCACCACCCGCGGCACCGTGGCCAACGCCAACGGCGAGTTCACCATTACCGGCCTGAAAGCCGGCGCTTACCAGCTGCAGGCCTCCGCCATGGGCTTCAGCGCCATGCAGCAGAACGTGACCGTGCAGGACAATGCCAACGCCACCCTTAATTTCCAGCTCAGCCTTGGCGACACCAACCTTAGCGAGGTAGTGGTGACCGCCCTGGGCATCAACAGGAACCAGCGCTCGCTGGGATACGCCACCCAACAGGTAGACGGCGATAACCTTACCCTCACCAAAGAACAGAACGTGCTCGGCTCCCTCGCCGGGAAAGTGGCCGGCGTGCAGGTGACAGGCTCGTCAGGCTCCAGCATGGGCGGTACGCAGAAGATCAAGATCAGGGGCGTCAACTCCATTTCCGGGGCAGACCAGCCGCTGATCGTTATCGACGGCACCCCTATCTCCAACGCCAACTTCGCCGCCAGCGACCGGGCCGACTATGGCAATATCGGACAGGACGTGAACCCTGAAGACATTGAAACCATCAACGTACTCAAAGGCCCCGCCGCGTCCGCCCTCTACGGTATCCGCGGGCAGTACGGCGTGATCATGATCACCACCAAAAAAGGAAAACGCGGCGCCAAAAAAGTGGACGTGCAGCTCAATAGCGCTTACTCCATCGAAAAAGCCGCCAATTTCATGGAGCTGCAAAACCTTTACGGTGCAGGCTCCACACAAACTTGGCGCACGCTCGCCAACGGACAGAAGTTCGTGCAGCTCGATTACGACGAAAGCTGGGGCCCGAAAATGGACGGCACGCCCGTTCGCCAGGTGTTCAGCTTTTACCCGCAGGATCCCGAGTATGGCAAAGAAACCCCCTTCGTGCCCCACCCCAGCAACATCGAGGATTTCTATGAAACCGGCCATACGTTCAACAACGGCATCAACGTTTCCGGCGGCAGCGAAAGCGCTTCTTTCCGGGTGAGTTACAACAATACCAACATCTCCGGCGTGGAGCCCAATACCTGGCTGAAAAGGAACAACCTCGGCATCAACGCTTCGCTCGACCTCACCCCGAAATGGACGGTATCCACCAATATCAACTACGCCAACAACAGCGCCCAGCGGCCCTCGCAGGGTTCCGAATGGGGTGCGCGCTACCTGGTGCAATGGTTCCAGCGCAACCTGGATATGAAACGCATGAAGGACTACCGGTATGCAGACGGTACCGTCAAACACTGGAACCTCGACCCGCCCGCCACCGGCAGCAGCGGCGTACTCACCGATTTCGGCGCGCTGTACTGGGACAACCCTTATTTCGACGCATTTGAAAATACCAGCAACGACAGCCGCGACCGCTTTTTCGGCGATCTCGGCCTCACCTGGAAAGTAACGCCCGAACTGAAGATCAGCGGTTTTGTGAGAGGCGATATGTACACCCAGAACATCGAAAGCCGCATCGCTTACGGCAGCCGGCGCGTGGCGCAGTATGCCACTGGTAAATACCAGAACCGCGAGCTCAACTACGAATTCCTGGCGCAATACACCAAAAACTGGGACGACTTTTCCTTTAACGCCAACCTCGGCGGCAACATCTACAGCCGCCGCTACAGCTATGTGACCGGCACCACACAGGGCGGCCTTTCCAGCCCCGGTTACTACAGCCTCGACGCTTCCGTAGACCGGCCCCTCAGCAGCTCTTACCTGCTCCGCAAACAAATCCGCAGCGGCTACGGCATGGCCTCGCTCGGTTATAAAAACACGTATTTCGCAGACGTCTCTTTAAGAAACGACAACTCTTCCGCCCTTCCGGCAAATAACAATTCTTACTGGTACCCGTCTATATCCGGCAGCTTTATTTTCAGCGAGGTGATGAAGTGGAAACCATTGTCGTACGGCAAGCTGCGCCTCAGCTACGCACAGGCCGGCTCCGACCTCGGCGTGTATGAAACATCCCTCAACTACGGGCAGGGCAATTATTACAAAGACGGCCCCAACCCCACCATCAACACGCTGTACATCCTCGACGACCTGGTGAATGAAAACATCAAACCCTCCTTCGCACATTCCTACGAAGCGGGCATCGACCTGAAGTTCCTCGACGGCAGGCTGGGTGCGGAATTCACCTATTACGTGCAGAAAAACAAAAACCAGATCATCCCCCTCGGCCTTTCCGGCACCAGCGGTTTTGCCCGCACCACCATCAACGCGGGGCTGATCGAAAACAAAGGGTTCGAGGTAACGCTAACGGCAACGCCCGTACGCAGCCAGTTCTTTACCTGGAACACCATCTTCAACCTGAACAGGAACCGCAGCATGGTAGTAGAGCTCGGTCCCGGCCAGGATGTGTACCCCCTGTATTCCACCACCTACTCGCAGGTAACCTCGTACCTGAACGCGTATAAGGGCCAGCCTTTCGGCAGCCTCATCGGCAAGGCTTACCAGCGCGATTCCGCCACCGGGCAGATTCTGCTGGGCGCCAACAACCAGCCGCTGTACACTTCCGAAACGCATAATTTCGGCAGCGTGCTGCCCGATGTGACGGGCGGTTTCCAGAACATGTTCCAGATCTGGAAATTCGACCTGGGCGTGATGATCGATTACCAGATCGGCGGGCAGTTCTTCAGCCGCTCCGCCATGCTGGCCGCCAAAACGGGGATGGCCGCAGAAACGGCGGCGTTCAACGACAAGGGCAAGAATGTAAGGGATCCGCTGGCCGACGGCGGAGGCGTAAAAGTGAGCGGCATTTCGTCCGTCACCAAACAGCCGGTTACTGCTTACGTGGATGCGCGTACCTATTACCGCACCACGCTCGGCACGCATGTGTATGAAGAATGGCTGTATGGCGCCGACTATATCAAGCTCCGCGAGATCCGGCTGGGATATACGCTGGACAAAGCGGCGCTCGGCAGACTGCCCTTCTCCAAAATCAACATCGCGCTGATCGCCCGCAACCCGGTCATGATTTGGCAGAAGGCGCCGAAGGGGCTCGACCCCACGGAGCTGTCCACCGGCGCACAGGCCATCAGCTGGTATGAGTCCGGGCAGTCCAACACCGTTCGTTCATTTGGCGCAAACCTTACTGTCAATTTCTAAAGTTACGATCATGAAAAAATCCTTCATCATAGCAGGTATCTGCATCGCACTGGGGGCCTGCAATAAATTCGGCGACATCAACGTAAACCCGAACCTGCCGCAGCAGGCGTCCAATACACAGCTGATCGCCAGCGCACAGCTGTACCTGCCCGTACTGGCGGAATCGCCCCAGGGCGAATATCTCGGCCAGTACCTGTCTGAAACGCAGTATCCCAACCTCTCCCTTTTCAACCAGGTGAGCGCGAGCTTTTACGGCATTTACTACGGGCCGCTGATGAACCTCGATTCGGTGCTGCGCGCCAAAGTGCACAATCCCGCCGAAGGGCCCGCCGCCAACCAGGTAGCCGTCGCGAAAATCCTGAAATCGTATTATTTCTGGCATATCACCGACCGTTGGGGCGATGTACCCTATTCCGCCGCATTGCAGGGGAAGAACGATTTTACGCCGGTATACGACAGGCAGGAGGCTATCTATACCGACCTGTTCCTGCGGCTGGATGAGGCTGTGAAAATGATCGTACCCGGCAGTATCACCAACGATATCAATTTCAAGGGGAACATGGACCAGTGGAAAAAATTCGCCAACACCATCCGTATGCTGATGGCGCTGCGTTTGTCCGAAGCCGCTCCCGAAAAGGCAAAAGCCGAATTCAACGCCGCGCTCGCCGGCGGTATCATGACCAGCAATGCCGACAACCTCGTATTCAAACACCTCGCCGAACAGGCCAACGAAAGTTACTGGTACGACCAGGTTACCGATCAGAACCGGAAATGGTGGGCCATCAGCCTTACCCTCATGAATAAAATGAAACCGGTGGATGATCCCCGCCTGCCCGTTTATGCCGACAAAAATTCCGGCGGCAACTATGTGGGGCTTGAATTCGGTAAAACCGAAGGCCTGAGCACCAGCGCATTTTCGCTGCTGGGTTTTGAAAACCGCAAGCAGGACGCCAGCGTGTACCTCGTTACCTACGCCCAGGCCCTGTTCGCGAAAGCCGAAGCCGCCAAACGCGGCTGGATAACCGGTGGCGAAGCCGAAGCAGAGAAGAACTACAAACTCGCCATCGAACATTCCGTGCGCCAGTGGAAAAACAACGACACCACCGGTTACGGCGTGATGATGTCCAAACCCGGCATGCCTTACAATGCGGCCACCGGGATGGAGCAGATCGCCACCCAGCGCTGGGTGCACCTGTTCCTGCACGGATACGAGGCCTGGGCCGAATGGAGAAGGACCGGTTTCCCCGTACTGCACAAACCCCAGGGTAAAGAAATACCCACGCGCCAGGGCTATCCCAGCGACGAGGTGTTCAACAACCGCGAAAATTACCTGAACGCCGTTAATACCCAGTTCGGCAGCGCCGGCGACGGCCTGTACGGTAAACTGTGGTGGGACAAATAACACTGGAAAACCCGTTTTATACACAACAAAGGGTGCATCAACAGCTGATGCACCCTTGTTTTTGAATGTTATTGCCCAGAACCCTTACCTTTGAAAATTAAATCATCTATTTGTGCCAAACGAGTGCATTTCCGTATTTGACATTTTCAAGATAGGCATAGGGCCTTCCAGTTCCCATACCCTTGGCCCCTGGCGCGCCGCCATGCGTTTCTGCGACGAACTGCAGGCCATGGGCATGCTGCAGATGGTCACCCAGGTAAAAGTGCTGCTGTACGGCTCGCTGGCCAAAACCGGCCACGGCCACGGCACCGATATTGCCGTGCAGCTGGGTCTTTCCGGCGACGATCCGGTGACATTCGACGTGAACAACATCCACTCCAAGATAGACGATATCCGCCGCCACCGCCTTCTTCAACTGCATGGCAGCCATACCGTTACATTCGACCCCGTTGAAGATATCGAATTCCTGTTCGAAGCTTCCCTTCCTTTCCACCCGAACGCTCTTACTTTCCTGGTAACGTTGTCTGACGGCGAACAGCTGGCTGCCACGTACTATTCCATCGGCGGCGGCTTTGTAGTGAAAGAAGGCGAATCTAACAGCGGCACCGGCGGCGTGGAGCTGCCCTTCCCGATCGACACCGCGCGGCAGTTGCTGCAATGGTGCATCAAAACCGGTTATTCCATTTCGGAGCTCGTGATGGAAAATGAACATGCGTGGCGCAGTGAGGCCGAGACGCGCGCCGGTGTGATGAAGATCTGGCAGGTGATGCAGGAATGTATTTACCGCGGCTGCCATACCACCGGCGAACTGCCCGGCGGCTTGCGCGTGGGCCGCAGAGCTGCGGCGCTCAATAAAAAATTGTTACAGGGCCGCGGTTACACCGATTACAACAGCTGGGTGAACGCCATCCGCGAAGGCGGCAGCCATTTTTCGTATACGCTCGACTGGGTGAGCTGTTTCGCACTGGCCGTGAATGAAGAAAACGCTTCGTTCGGCCGCGTGGTGACCGCCCCCACCAACGGCGCCGCGGGCGTGATACCTGCCGTATTGCAATACTACATTGCATTTTGCGACGGGCTGCATGATGAAAAAATCCTCCAGTTCATTCTCACTGCTTCCGAAATAGGCAGCATCTTTAAAAAACGCGCCACCATTTCAGCCGCAATGGGCGGTTGCCAGGCGGAGATCGGCGTGTCTTCCGCCATGGCCGCAGCCGCGCTCACAGAATGTTTGGGCGGCTCGCAGCGCCAGGTGCTGATGGCAGCCGAAATTGCGATGGAACATCACCTGGGCCTTACCTGCGACCCGATCGGCGGGCTGGTGCAGGTGCCTTGCATCGAGCGCAATACGATGGGCGCCATCAAAGCCATCACGGCATCACAGCTCGCGCTGCAGAGTAACCCCGAGCTGGCGAAAGTATCGCTCGACGCGGTGGTGAAAACCATGTGGGACACTGCGCTCGATATGAATTCCAAATACAAGGAAACCTCCGACGGCGGCCTCGCTGTGAATATCCCGATCAGTTTGCCGGAATGCTGATCAGGTCCGGTTTTCGGGTTAGCATATTTTGGCGGGAAATGATGTTCTTCATAAATTGTGTGAAACCCCATTTTATGAAATCATCAAAACCCAGTTTCGCAAAGGAAATATTAAAAGGGTACGGGGCCGCAGAGGCAATAATGGATGCTATCGACAAGAACAGGGAGGATTTCTTTAAAGGAAAAAAGATCATAGTTAAGATACCCGCTACCGAAACACGGCCAGAAAGGCTGATCACCATTAACAACAACCCTCCGGAATTCCGCTAGAAGCGGTAACTGCCGCCATTGTTTAATTGTAAAGTGTTAACCCATATGAATGTCGCCATCGGTGCCTTCATGCTCACGCTCCTTTTAATTCCTGCTATTTCGCTCAGACTGGCTTTATACCGCCACCGTTATTTAAAAGAAATGCTGCATACGCTTTCCGTGATGGATACCATGTGGCTGTTCATTATCGTTCCGGTAATGACCCACACCATTCTGCTGACCGGTTTTCACCTGCTGGATTATGAAGTAAATATGATCTGATCCTTCACATCATAAGCGGACACAAAGAACTGAACGTCCATCAGCAGGGTTTGGGGACGGACATCATTTGTTTTCTGTCGTACAATCTTCTGGCATTCGCGCTTTCCATGATGTTATGCTTTTGGGTGGCGAACGGCCGGGCATCCGGCCGGTATATAATGACTTTGCTGGGAGCAGATAATGAATGGCATGAGCTGCTCAATGGGAATTGTAGCGCATTGCATAAACATACCATAATACTCGATATGCTCACCGCCACCGGGGAATTTACATGCCTGTATTCCGGTATCCGGAACAACTATCATTTCCGGTCGAAATCGATGGAACTGGAATACCTGGTGCTCACCAAAGTAAAACGGAGGGACTTCGGCAGGCCTGGCAGCACGGTCATGCTATCGTCCAACTTTATCGTCATACCGGCAAAAGAGATCCTGAATATCAGTATTGCCTATGTAAATATGGATGACTATTTACAATCCGGGCTTGAACAAATACCAGACAGCCACCACATTACTCCTGTTGAGGAAACGCTTGCCCCTGCCTGACACAAAAAATAAACAGCTATTACAAATATAAAAATACCACTATATTTGTATTTCTAAAATCCATACAATTATGCCTTCCAGCCAGGAATTGCTGTTTATTCTGATTATTGCAGGCGCCGTAGTGCTCGTTATCTGGACGTTGAAAGACACCCTGAAAAAAAACGGCAAATCAGCAGACCCCGCCAAAGGGGATACCGCCGCCAAAGCCGGCCGGCAGGAAGTGGTGCTGCCCCTGCAGCTGCAGGCCTACGAAAGGCTGGTATTGTTCGTGGAAAGAATCAACCCGCAAAGCCTGATCAGCCGTGTCAACCAGCCGGGCTTTTCCGTGCTCGACATGCAGATCGGCATGGTATCGAATATCAAATCGGAATATGACCATAACGTTTCCCAGCAGATCTATGTAACACCCGCTGCCTGGGAAGCCGTAAAAACAGTGAAGGAACAAACCATCTCCATCATCAACCAGATAGCGCTGAAACTGCCGCCGGATGCACCTTCCATCGAGCTGAACAAACAAATCCTCGAGCTCTTCATGCACCAGCGCGAATCCCCTGCCGATATCGCGGCGGAGATCATCAATGCGGAAGCGCGTAAACTGATGAGGGAGCAGTAGGAATTACCACAGTATGCAATACGGGTAAAAGTGTGACGGCAGTAGCCTGTGACAAGTGTTCTCAGACCGAAAGTTTTTATAGAAAACGACGGTGTGGCAGGACAATCACATGCTGTTACATGATGCCCTCACGGAAAATGGCTGCTGTGCAGTGGGCAATTACGCTGATCCACAACGCCTTCATGAAAATCACGGCGTTTGCGATTTCCTCAGGGAAAATAGCCGTGCGAATTGGAAACTTCTCAAAGATCCTTCCGCTTGATCATCTCGTTCAACAAATACCCTTTCCCGTTAAAGTGAATATACAGGGGCGTTGAGCTATACCAGGGCTTCCCGTTTTCCCGCGCATGCACCTGGATGTGCAGGTGCGGCTCCGAACTGAAACCCGAATTACCGACCCGGCCCAACGGGTAGCCGGTTTTAACGGTATCGCCTTCTTTCACGAATACGCTCCCTTTTTTCAGGTGGGCCATGAATACGTAGTAATCCGGCGTTTCAATCAGTACAAGGTTGGTATTCTTGGGGCCGCGCTGCATGTTGGGCGGTATATTGTCCGGGTTGTCGCCGTAGGCGCGCGTCACCACTCCATCACAGGGAGCATATATCGTATCTCCGAAAATCGCATAATCTTCCAGCCGCCGCGAGAATACCGTGTTGGCCCGGCGGCCGAGGTCGTCCAGCTTCACGATGTCCATGGCATACACCGCGCCGCGCAGGCTGAAGTGAAAGAGGTTGGTGGGTAATCCCTTCCCGCCCTGCAAAACGAAATAACGGCCCTTTTTAAGCGGAAAATCCAGCTCTACCGTTCCCGGCTTGCCCATGGTGCCCGTGAAATACAAAACACAGCCCAGCGCCAGCAATAGGGTAAAAAACACCTTCACCGGTATCCACCCGTTACCGAGCGTCACTTTCCGCCGCAGCAGGAACAACAGCCCCAGCAACACGTACAGGCCGCCGAACACATATTTCGCGTAAATGGTGAGAAATACCCAGGTACCGTAGAGGTAGATAAACAGGCCCATCGACAGCGACAGCAGCGCCGTAAACACAGCCCCCGGAACGGGTTTGCGCGTAGCGCGGAAAAACAGCAGGATGCTCCATAAACCAATTCCCATCGTCAGTATCAGCAACAGGTACGTTATCATAACCAGGCAACAAAATTTGTCACAATTTATCGTTTTTAAAGTAACATTGTAAATATGGAAAAGAAGATCAGGACCGATTCGGGTATCGAGATACAGCCCCTGTACACCCGTCCCGTACCGATGGATGAAGTGCCGGGCAGCTTCCCTTTTACAAGGGGTATTCACGCCTCCATGTACCGCGATAAACTGTGGACCATGCGGCAGTATGCCGGCTTCAGCACCGCGGAGGAATCGAACAAACGTTACCATTACCTGCTCGGTCAGGGCGTGATGGGCCTCAGCGTGGCGTTCGATCTGCCTACCCAGATCGGTTACGATTCGGACCATGCCATGGCGGAAGGCGAAGTTGGCAAAGTAGGCGTGGCCATCGACTCCCTCGAAGATATGGAAGTGCTCTTTTCCAGGATCGACCTCGAAAAAGTGTCGACTTCCATGACCATCAACGCCACCGCCTATATCCTGCTGGCGCTCTACATCGCCCTTGCCAAAAAACAGGGGGCCGACCTGAAAAAGATCTCGGGCACCATTCAGAACGACATTCTCAAAGAATATGCCGCCAGGGGCACTTTCATTTATCCGCCCAAACCCTCCATGCGGCTCATCACCGATATTTTCGACTATTGCAGCCGCGAGGTGCCCAAATGGAATACCATTTCCATCAGCGGATATCACATCCGTGAAGCGGGCGCCAATGCGGTGCAGGAACTGGCGTTCACCCTCTCTAACGGCAAAGCCTACCTGCAGGCGGCGCTGGAAAAGGGGCTCGACATCAACGTATTCGCCAAAAGGCTCAGCTTTTTCTTCAACGCCCACAACCACCTTTTCGAAGAGGTGGCCAAATTCAGGGCGGCCCGCAACATGTGGGCCCACATCACCAAAAGCCTGGGCGCTACCGATCCCAAGGCGCAGATGCTTCGCTTCCACACCCAAACCGGCGGCAGCACCCTTACGGCGCAACAGCCGCATAACAACATTGTACGGGTAGCCGTTCAAACGCTGGCGGCTACACTCGGCGGTACGCAAAGCCTGCACACCAACGGGTTCGACGAAGCGATCTCCCTGCCCACCGAATCCGCCGCGCGCATTGCGCTGCGCACCCAGCAGATCATCGGCTACGAAAGCGGGGTGGCTGACACCGTAGACCCGCTCGGCGGCTCCTACTACGTGGAAGCGCTCACCCGCGAAGTGGAAACCCGCGCCTGGGAACTGATCGAGAAGATCGATGCCATGGGCGGCGCCGTGAGCGCCATCGAACAGGGGTTCGTACAGGACGAGATCGCCCGCAGCGCCTACCAGTACCAGAAAGAAATCGAAACGGGCGAAAGGGTGATCGTGGGGGTGAACAAATTCACCGTTAAGGAAGAAGCGGATACGGAAGTGTTCCGCATCGACGACAGCATCCGCAAACTGCAGTCGGAGAAACTGCAGTCGCTCCGCAGCCGCCGCGATAACGCCAAAGCCGCCGCCGCTCTCTCCGCCCTGGAAGCCGCCGCCGGCACCACGGCCAACCTGATGCCGCTGGTGGTGGACGCGGTGGAAGCTTATTGCACGCTCGGGGAAATTGCCGATACCCTCCGCAAAGTATGGGGAGAGTACAGCGGTATTTAAAATGGATGCTTATCTTGCAGCAGCTTTAACTACAACATGAGTCGAATTCATTACCAGCAATGCCCGTTGTGCGGTTCAGACCGGATTAGCAAAAAATTGACCGCGCGGGACCATACCGTATCGCAGGAAACATTTGACATCTGGGAATGCGCCACCTGCACCGGCCGCTTCACCCAGGATGTACCCGCAGTGACTGAAATCGGCCGCTATTACCAGTCGGCCGAATATATTTCCCACACCGAAACCCGCGAAGGCCTCATCAACCGCATGTACCACAGCGTGCGCAAAATCACCATGCGCTCGAAACAGAACTGGGTGAAAACCGCGGCGGGCGTCAAACAGGGCAAACTGCTCGACATCGGCAGCGGCACGGGCGCCTTCCTCTCCCACATGAAACAGCTGGGCTGGGATGTGACGGGCCTCGAACCGGATGCCACCGCCCGCGAAAACGCTTTCAAACACTACAAAATAGAAAGCAGCTCGGTGGAAGACCTCTTCCGGCTGGAACCGGCGCAATTCGACTGCATCACCATGTGGCACGTGCTGGAACATGTGCACGACCTGCACGCCTACCTCGACCAGATACGCACGCTGCTCAAACCGGGCGGCGCGCTGCTGATAGCGGTGCCCAACTACACCTCCACCGACGCCCGCATCTACGGCGCGGAATGGGCGGCGTACGATGTGCCCCGCCACCTGTACCACTTCTCCCCCGTTTCGATGGACATGCTCATGCAGCAACACGGTTTCAACATCGCGGCCAAACACCCGATGGTGTTCGACGCGTTTTACGTGAGCCTCCTCAGCGAAAAATATAAAACGGGTAAAAGCGGCCTGCTGGCAGGCGGTTTCAAAGGCCTCCGCTCCTACTGGAAGGCCTGGCGGCATGTTGATAAATGCAGCTCCATCGTCTACGAATGTAAACTGTTATAAGCGCAACGATTTTTGTCATACATAGAAAACGGGCCGGGAACTGACTTCCGGCCCGTTTTCTATGTATGAACGTTTGTTTAAGAAGCTTTCTTCAGCACCGGTTTCGCACCTTTTTTCGGGTGCACCAGTTTCATCTCATCCACGAGATGTTTCGCGCCCGCGAATTTATCGACGATGAACAGCACATACCGTATGTCTACCATGATGTTGCGGCAGATGGCGGCATCGTAGTTGATGTCGCTCATGGTGCCCTCCCAGGTACGGTCGAAGTTCAGGCCGATGAGGTTGCCGTACGCATCGAGCGCCGGGCTGCCGGAATTGCCGCCGGTGGTGTGGTTGGAGGCGATGAAACATACCGGCATTTTCCCGTTGGCGCCGTACGGGCCGTAATCTTTCGAGGCGTGTAGCTGGCGCAGTTTCTCCGGCACGTCAAACTCGTAATCGCCGGGTTTGTATTTTTCCATCACCCCGTCGAGCGTGGTGGCGAAATCATATTCCACCGCATCGCGGGGCGCATAACCGTTCACTTTGCCGTAAGTGAGGCGCAGTGTGCTGTTGGCATCGGGGTAAAAACGTTTGTCTTTCACCAGGTCCATCTGCGCCTGCATATAGCGGCGCTGCAGGCGGTTGATCTCCGGCTGGAGTTCGTCGTACGGCTTGTTCACAAAATCCGTGTACCCGTTCCGCAGGCCGATGAGCAGCTTCGTGGCAGGGTCTTTCCAGACGTCTGCCGATACCTGCTGGAAAGGGCGGTTCACAAACGCCTCCAGCTTTTCGTACGAAACGAGGGCCGACTGGCTGTACAGCTTCCCGGCGGTGGTTTTTCCGTCTTTGTTCGTTTCCATCCATACCTGGTACCCTTCTCCGCCGATGCGGCTGGAAGGCACCCCTTCAAAATAAATATCGAGCAGTACGGCCGCCACTTCGCGGTCTACGTCGTTGTTATAGTCCTTGTACGATGCTTTTGCTTTTTTGAGGAACTGCTCGCGGATGGTTTCCCACTGGTCCGCGCCTTTCAGGCGGGTGTCATGGAGCGCGGTAATGAGATTATTGGCAAACCCCAGCATCTCCGTATTGCGGAGCAGTTCGCTGTAATAATCGCGGCTGACGGCATAAGGGCCCTGTTGTTTGTACAGGTTGTTCAGCGAATCGAGGAGGCCGCGGTATTCCGGACGGCCCTGCGCCAGCTGCTGAAAACGTTTTTCGAAGTCGAGTTTGCGCTGGATGCCGTTGGTCTGTTTCACGCCCTGCATCTCGCCGATCCATTTTTTCCAGGCGTTGGCGGTGCTGGCGAATTTGGCG
This sequence comes from Chitinophaga lutea, assembly GCF_003813775.1. Classification (NCBI taxonomy): domain Bacteria; kingdom Pseudomonadati; phylum Bacteroidota; class Chitinophagia; order Chitinophagales; family Chitinophagaceae; genus Chitinophaga; species Chitinophaga lutea. The sequence continues at coordinate 1,655,892 of NZ_RPDH01000002.1, forward strand.
GCATACTGGATCTTGATCTTTTCATCTTTGCGCATAAAACCGTCGATCACTTTGAGCGCCGCGTCGCGCATTTTTACACGGGCGGGGTCCTGCCCTTCCACCGTCAGCTTAACGGCTTCCGAAGGCAGGTATTCGTTGGTGCGGCCGGGGAAGCCGAATACCATGGTGAAATCATCTTCCCGGATACCGTCGAGCGAAATGGGCAGGAAATGTTTCGGTTTTAAGGGCACATTGTCCTTCGAATATTCCGCCGGCAGATTGTCTTTTCCGGCGTAGATGCGGAAGATGGAGAAGTCGCCCGTATGGCGGGGCCACACCCAGTTATCCGTATCGGCGCCGAACTTCCCGATGGAAGAGGGCGGCGCGCCTACGAGGCGGACGTCCTTATAGGTTTCGGTGATGAACAGGAAGTACTGGTTACCGTCGAAGAACGGTTTGATGAGCGCATCCTGGTAGGTTTCTTTTTTCGCGTTGGCTTTGATGGCGTTGAGGTTTTTGTCGATGGCGCTCTGGCGGGCGCTTTCGCTCAGGTTGCCGGCTACTCCGCGGAGGGCTTCGGCGGTCACATCGTCGATCCGCACGATGAAAGTAGCTGTCAGGCCCGCGTTGGGCAGCTCTTCCGCTTTGTTTTTGGCCCAGAAGCCGTTGTCGAGGTAATTATGTTCTACCGAAGAATGCGTCTGGATGGCCGAATAGCCGCAGTGGTGGTTGGTGAGCAGCAGGCCCTGGGAGGAAATGATTTCGCCGGTGCAGAAACCGCCGAAACTCACGATGGCGTCTTTCAGGCTGCCTTTGTTCAGGTTATAGATATCGGCGGCGCTGATTTTCATGCCCATGCCCTTCATTTCCTTTTCATTCAGCTTCGTCAGCAGCTGCGGCAGCCACATGCCTTCCGTGGCGTAAACGGACAGGTGGCCGGCAAGCAACGCTGCCATCAGAAAAATCTTCCTCATAAGTAAGTGATGCTTTGGTGATTAGAAGGGGCAATTTAGGGAAATCCGCGGGGTTGGCAATAAAAGAAAGGATGTAAGGAAAAGCTCCTTACATCCCTTTCATACACAATTAGCACATCAATAGAGATATTTCAAAGCGATAATGTCGTTGGCGTTAAAGGTGCGGTCGCCGCCGTTGGAGCAGGCGAGCATCCAGGAACCCGCATCCGGACCGGTGGGGGTGCCGGGGATATGCACGGCGCCGATGTTGCTGGCGCCTTCGTTACCGCCGCTGCCGCAGCTGAACGCGCGGTTCATATAGTCGGTATGGCGGAAGCCGATGCAATGGCCCATTTCGTGCTGGATCACCGAGCCCACGTAAGTTACGCTCGGGTTTTCGCCGTACGCCTGCGGATGGGTGTTCATTTTGATGGTTTTGTAAGGATTCCCGTTACGGGTGGGGAAACCTGCAGAACCGAGGGTGATGAAGCCGCCGCTGGGGCCTTCATAGAACCCCTGAATGGTAATGTCCGCACGGCCGCTGGTAATGCGCTGGAACGTAAGGTCGAGGCCCTGCGCGTTGTACCGCTGGATGGCCAGGTCGGTGCCCTGCACATAAGCGCTGCCCAGGTCGGATACCATCACCGTGATCACACGGGGCAGACTTTTAACGAGGTTGTTGGTCCGGTACTGTTCCACCTCGGCGATACGCAGGTTGGGGGTAACGGATGCGTTGGCCAGGTTTTCCTCGTCGAGGAAAATATCCCCTTCCACCACCCAGCCGCCGTCGCGGGCCTGCACGTTCGCCGTGCTGAAACCCTGGGCTTTGATCTGGGCCAGTACATGTTCAGGTACCGCTTGCTGGTCGTTGCCGGTGGATGCCGCTTCTTTCTGGCAGGCGGAAAGACCGATGCCGAATGCGATGCTCATACAATAAAGAACAGATTTTGCTTGTTGCTTCATAGCGCTCTGATTTTGGATTTTTGGGTTTAGAAATAAAATGATTCATTCCCGCAGGAACGGAAAACAGTTTGACGCAGATCATTTCAGGATCGTTGAAAACAGATTGCATAGCACGTTGTTTTTTCGTACTTCGGGTCGATGCATCTGATAGTAAAAAATTCGAAAACGATTTGCTCTCTATACGGTTATTCAGATATAGTCGATTGCTCTGATGGTTTAGATTTGGTCTGTTATCCAATAATACTATTTTTTTGGTGATAAAAAAAATCGATAGTTTTAGTATATGCGCGTTACGCTTTCGCCCAGACTTTTTTTCACCGTTTCCTGCATCGTTGCCATACTCGCCACATGCAGGCTCAGCGCGCAATCCGACCCGTTCGTGCAACGCTACGCCGCCCCTGTTCCCGACACGCAGGAGCACCGTAAAAAACCCGATTTTTTTCTCGTCCGTTTTCCCGCTTTTCCCGGTGAAACGAATTTAAACCGATTGCAAAGAAAACGCTCCCTCTCCCCGCTATATCATATCGTCGGGACCATACCGGCAGACACCAGCGTAAAAAGCTGGCCGGCGAACGGTAACTGGAAAGCCACCGAAGCGGTGCTGGACAAACTGGACCAGCTCGCCGCGCGCGACAGCATCACCGTACTGGCCAACGCCGCGCCGCCCCCCGCCCGGCTGCTGCGCTGGGAAACACCGGATAAGCTCGCCTTCCTGAGAGTCGCCAAAAAAGACTGGGCCGCGTTCATTTCCCATCCGTCCGTCATCATTGTGGACCTGCAACGCCGCCCCCGCACGGAAACCGTGCTGAACACCGCCAATTACACCCTCAACCGCATTACCACGCTCCAGGCGCGGCTGCCCGCCTTGCGCGGCGAAAACATGCGCGTGTCGTTAAAAGAAACGCTGTACGACACGGCAGACATCGACCTGGTGCAACGCCATATTCCCACGGCCAATGAGCCCGCTGAAACCGCCGTGCACGCCACCATCATGGCCACCCTCATGGCCGGCGCCGGCAATTCCGGCACGAGCGGCAAAGGCGTGGCGCCCGCAGCCCGTATCGCCAGCGCCGATTTCCTGCGGCTGCTGCCGGATGCGCCGGGTTATTTCGCACAGTACAACCTGCATGCGCAAAACCATTCCTACGGCACCGGCCTCGAAAATTATTACGGACTGGAAGCGGTCGCATACGATGAACAGGTACATGCGGCCGACACGCTGGTGCATGTATTCTCTTCCGGCAATAGCGGCGCCGCCACTCCTACCGCCGGCCTCTATACGGGCCTGGCCGGTTTCGCAAACCTGACGGGCACTTTCAAACAGGCTAAAAACGTGATCGTGGTGGGCGGAACGGACAGTATCAATAATGTACCTGCCCTCAGTTCCGGCGGCCCGGCATACGACGGGCGCATCAAACCGGAGCTGGTGGCTTTCGGGGAAGAAGGCACTTCCGGCGCCGCGGCGCTCACCACCGGCGCGGTGCTGCTGCTGCAGGAAAGCTACCGCAGCACCCACGGCCAAATGCCACCCGCCGCGTTGATCAAGGCCGTGCTCGTCAACAGCGCGGACGATACCGGCGCACCCGGCCCGGGTTACCGCACCGGCTACGGTGCACTCAATGCCTGGGAAGCCGTGCAGACGATCCGCGAACAGCGTTTTTCTTCCGGCGCCGTTACTAACGGCAGCACCTATACGCAAACAATACCCGTACCCGCCGGACAGCAACTATTGAAAGTAACGATGAGTTACGCGGATGTGCCCGCCGCCGCCAACGCCGCCAAAGCGCTGGTGAACGATCTCGACCTGGAAATCACAGACGCCGCCGGCAACCGTTACGCGCCCTGGGTGCTGAGCACGGCGCCCTTCCGCGACTCCCTGCTGAAAGCCGCCCGCACGGGCCGCGACAGCCTGAACAATACCGAACAGGTCGGCATCATGTTACCGGCCGCCGGAAATTACACGGTCACCGTCCACGGCCGCGCCGTCGCCGCCGGCAGCCAGCGTTTCCACCTCGCCTGGCAAATGGTCCCCGCCGCGCACTTCGACTGGCAATACCCCGCCGCCAACGAGATCCTGCCCGCCCGCGAACCGGTTACCCTCCGCTGGCGCAGTACCTTCGGCGGTACGGGGCGGCTGCTCTACAGCCTGGATAAAGGCGCCAACTGGCGGCTGATCAACGGCAACGCCGATCTGGCGCAGGGATACGCCACCTGGGAAACACCCGATGTATTCGGCGAGGCGCTCCTCAAAATGGAACAGGGCGCCACCGCGGTGGTCAGCGCACCTTTCCTGGTTTCACCACGCATTCAGGTACAAACGGGGTTTAATTGCACCGATTCCGCGCTGCTGTACTGGAACAGGATACCGGGCGCCCGTTATTACCAGGTTTATGCCCTCAACGGGGCTTATTTTTCGCCTTTCAGTCAAACGGCGGACACTGTGCTGATCCTGAAGAAAAACGCCGCATTACCGCAGGTATTTGCCGTGAGCCCCGTTGCAGCGATGGAAGGTGCCCGCAGCCGGGGGATCGATTACACCAAACAGGGGCTCGACTGTTATATCCGCACCTTCACGGCCGACCTCGACAACAACGGCCAGGTGCAGCTCAGGCTGACGCTCGGCAGCACCTGGCAGCTCAAAAGCATTACCTGGGAAAGGCAGGGCGCAGCCCTGGCGCAAACACCCGTCAGCGGCGGACTCATCTATCAACACAACGATGCCGCGCCGCCCCAGGGTATTGTGTATTACCGCGTAAAACTGGAAACGGCGAACGGTCAGTTCATTTACTCGGCCGCGATCCCGGTGCGGGTGCTCACCGAAAGCGCCTATCTGCTCTTCCCCAACCCAGCCGCTGCAACGTTGCAGATACTGGCCGCGCGCCTGGAAGCACAGGAAATACGAATCATGGATGTACAGGGCCGCGTGGTGCGCACCTTGCTGCTGCAAAACCTGCTGCAGCCCGTCAGCCTCCAGGGCCTCAGCGCCGGCACTTACTGGTGCATCATCTACCGGAACGGGGAAAAAATATTCACGGGGCAATTCGTGAAGTTGTAAACAGAAGGGCAGACCTTGGGGGGGTTACTGCTCCGGGAGAAAATGTTCAACGGATAGTAAGTGAAGCACGGATGCCGGAACTCCATCTACCACGCACTTCATGCAGCCCTACAACGAAAAGGGCCACCCTGTGAGGACTTAAGGCTACGGATAGAAACAATCAGTAAAGCGCTGAAGCCGGCTCCATCCACCGAACATTTCATGCATAAAACGAAAAAAGGCCACTCCTGTGAGGAGCGGCCCGTTTCCGGTAAAAAACGCGTTTCGTTATTAAAGGTGAATCGCTTCGCCGTAAGCCACTTCGATGGCATCTTTCACCGCTTCGCTCATGGTCGGGTGCGGGTGGATGCTGTTGAGCACTTCCAGGTAAGTGGTTTCCAGGGTGCGGGCCGTTACGGTCTGCACGATGGCTTCGGTCACGTTCATGCCGATCATGTGCGTACCCAGCCACTCGCCGTATTTGGCGTCGAAGATCACTTTTACGAAACCTTCGGTAGCACCTGCGCCCACTGCCTTGCCGGAAGCGCTGAAGGGGAATTTGCCCACTTTCACTTCGTAACCGGCTTCTTTGGCCTGTTTCTCGGTGTAACCCACAGATGCGATCTCAGGCGTGCAATAAGTACAGCCGGGGATGTTGTTGTAATCGATGGGGGTGGGTTTGTGATGGAATTTCTTTTCGTTGTAAGCAATGGCTTCCACGCAAACGATGGCTTCTTTGGAAGCAACGTGGGCCAGTGCCTGACCGGGAACGATGTCGCCGATGGCGTAGATGCCCGGTACATTGGTGGCATAGAATTTATCAACGGGCACTTTGCCTTTTTCGGTTTTTACGCCGAGGGCTTCCAGGCCGATGTTTTCGATGTTGGCGGCAATGCCCACGGCGCTCAGCACCACGTCGGCTTCCAGGAAAATTTCGCCGGTGGCGGTTTTCACTTTGGCCTTCACGCCGGTTTTGGTCGCTTCCACCGCTTCCACGCTGGCGTTGGTCATTACTTCGATGCCTTTTTTCTTGTAGATTTTTTCGAGCTCCTTGGAGATGTCTTCATCTTCCACCGGAACGATGCGCGGCATGAATTCCACGATGGTCACCTTGGTGCCCATGGTCGCGTAGAAATAAGCGAATTCCACGCCGATGGCGCCGGAACCCACCACGATCATGCTTTTGGGCTGTGTGGGCAGGTTCATCGCCTCGCGGTAACCGATGATGGTTTTGCCGTCGATTTTCAGGTTCGGCAGTTCGCGTGAGCGCGCGCCGGTTGCCAGAATGATATGTTTAGCCTCATGCACGGCTGTTTTTCCGTCTTTATCCGTTACTTCCACCTGGCCTTTGGCTTTCAGCTTGCCGGAGCCCATGATCACGTCGATCTTGTTCTTCTTCATGAGGAACTGAACGCCCTTGCTCATTTTATCGGCAGCGCCACGGCTGCGTTTGATCACTGCAGGAAAATCCGCTTTGGCATCACCCACCGTTACACCGTAATCTTTGGAATGCTGAATGTATTCCATTACCTGTGCTGATTTTAACAATGCCTTGGTCGGGATACAGCCCCAGTTCAAACAGATACCGCCCAAACTCTCTCTTTCTACTATAGCTGTTTTAAATCCCAGTTGAGAAGCCCGGATAGCTGCCACGTATCCTCCGGGGCCACTACCAATTACGATTACGTCGTATGCCATATTGCTTGATTTTTAGAATAAAACTTGGCAAATGTAATAAAACTAAGAAGCAAAACGTAAAAACTAATATGATTGGGGTGTATTGAATTGATTCTTACTTGTTTAAAGGTTAAAAAAAAGGAGATCACCTTCGCGGTCATCTCCTTTTTATAGCTGGTGAATATCGTTGTTATCGCAGGTCCACCACTTCCACACCGGGGTGTTTCTTGGCGTCGAAAGTGAACATATCGTCCGTCACCGCGCCGTTGGGCGTAAAGCTGCTGATTTCGTAAGTGTAGCGGTTGCCGTTCTTTTCAAACACTTTCATGCGGGCCAGGGTCTGGTTCTTTTTGTCCACATCCACCAGCACCTTGAAGAAAGTCTTCGATTTGTCGGTCGGCGTCAGCTCGATGTTCTGCAGCACCTTGCCTTTTTCGGTGGTTTCACCGTTGAGGCGGTACAGGAAGTCCTTGTCGTAGAAATTGGTGAAGATCTTCGCGGGCGTCATGCTGTTGCCGCTCTGGTCCACGTTATTGATGGTCACCTCGTTCACGTCTTTGGCGTACGTCCAGGATGTTTTATTGTCGCTGATAATTTCCTGATCGCCCATCACCACTTTATACTTGGCGCCTTTGAGGTACACGGAGCCTTTTTTGGAATCGGAAACGCTGTTGTTGGCGCCTTCCACTTTCAGTACGAAATTAGCTATGACAGATTTCAGGGATTTGAATTTTTTGCTGACATTATCCAGTACTACTTTGGCTTTAGGGTCGCTCTGCCCGAGGGAACCGCGGGTCTGAGCCGTTGTGCCGAATGCCATTCCACACAAAATCAGGCCCATGCATACCGTTTTCTTCATCATCATAATTTTTAGTGTTACAGTTATAGGTAATTAGACAAATGTTGTGCCGTACCGTTTAAGCGGCCATGTTAAATAAATCCCAAATTTATCTAATATTCCAAAAGGTGCGATTATAGTCTTAAAGCGGCGAAATTATAACATACTGTTGAGAATTTCCTCGAGATCGGCCTCCGTTTTCACATTCACATCCCGGGCCTTGCTGCCCATGTTCGGCCCCACTATCCCGGCGGCTTCGAGCTGGTCCATCAGCCTGCCGGCCCTGTTGTAGCCGAGTTTCATCCGGCGCTGCAGCAGCGAGGTGGAGCCCTGCTGGTTCTGCACGATCACGCGGGCGGCTTCCTCGAACAGCGGATCGCGGTCGGCCAGACTGAAATCCTTGCCCTCCATGTCCTTTTCGTCGATGTACTCCGGCAGTAAAAACGCATCGGGATAACCGCGCTGGCCCCCGATGAATTCCGCCACGCCTTCCACTTCGGGCGTGTCCACGAATGCGCACTGGAGGCGCACCAGTTCGCCGTTGAAGGAAATGAGCATGTCGCCCTGCCCGATCAGCTGCTCTGCGCCGCCGATGTCGAGAATGGTGCGGGAGTCTATCTTAGACGACACTTTAAAGGCAATACGTGCGGGGAAGTTGGCTTTGATGGTACCGGTAATGATGTTCACGGACGGGCGCTGGGTGGCGATGATCAGGTGGATGCCCACGGCGCGCGCCAGCTGGGCAAGGCGGGCGATCGGCATTTCCACTTCCTTGCCGGCCGTCATGATCAGGTCGGCGAACTCGTCCACCACCAGCACGATGAACGGCAGGTAACGGTGCCCTTTCTGCGGGTTGAGGCGGCGCTGCGTGAACTTGCCGTTGTACTCGCGGATGTTACGGGTGCCGGCTTCCTTCAGCAGATCGTACCGCAGGTCCATTTCGATACACAGGGCGTTGAGGGTGTGCACCACCTTCTTCGTGTCTGTGATGATGGCGTCTTCTTCGCCGGGGAGTTTGGCGAGGAAGTGTTTTTCGATGAGTTTGTAGAGCGACAGCTCCACTTTCTTCGGATCCACCAGCACGAACTTCAGCTGCGACGGGTGTTTTTTATACAGCAACGACACCAGCAGGGTGTTGATGCCCACGGATTTACCCTGGCCGGTAGCCCCCGCCATCAGCAGGTGCGGCATTTTGGCCAGGTCCACGATAAAGTTCTCGTTGTCGATTTTTTTACCGATCGCGATGGGCAGGTCCATCTGGCTGTGCTGGAACTTGTCGGACGCCAGGATGTTGCGCAGCGACACGATCGTTTTCTTTACGTTCGGCACCTCGATGCCGATGGTGCCCCTGCCGGGGATAGGCGCGATGATACGGATGCCGAGGGCCGACAGGCTGAGGGCGATATCGTCTTCCAGGTTCTTGATCCGCGAAATACGCACGCCCGCCGCCGGTACGATCTCGTACAGGGTAACGGTGGGCCCCACGGTGGCGCTGATTTTCTGGATGGAGATATCGTAGTTCTTCAGCGTGTCGATGATCTGGTTTTTGTTCTTTTCCAGTTCGGTATTGTCCTGTACGATCTTGTCGGAACCATGGTTCTCGAGCAGGTCGAGCGCGGGATATTTGTAATCGCGGAGATCGAGGGTGGGCTCGTACGGATCAACCAGTACGGGCTCGCGCACGGGCTCGATCTGCTCTATTTCGTCCTCCGCCGGATCTTCATACACGGGTTTGATCTCGAACGCCACCTCGTTGGCCGCGCTGCTTTTCTTCGGCGGCGTCACTTCCCGGATGGGCTCTGGTTCAGGCTCTGGTTCAGGCTCCAACTCCGGTTCAGGTTCCGGCTCCGGTTCACGAACAGGCACGGGCTCCGGTTTCGGCGGGATGTATGCCACGTTGGGCGTGGTATCTTCTTTTTCGATGAGCTGCAGGCCGGCGTCGAATTCTTCTTCCTCCATCATCGGCAATACCGTGATGTTACCCGCCGCTTCGTTGTACTTGTTCAGCGCTCCCGCTGTTACCGGCGCGGCGCCGGGTCTGGCGAACGGCTCTTCGTCCTCTTCCGGCTCATCATCCCCGTCTTCTTCAACAGGCGCAAACGCTTTGGCCGGTTTCGGCTTCTTCTCGGGCCATTTGAAATCGACGTTGAATTTCCAGATGATCCAGGTGAGGCCGGCGAGCAGCAGCAGCAGCCCCTCTCCCGTTTTACCGAGGAATCCGCCCGTCCACCGGTTGAGTGCGTCGCCCATGGCGCCGCCCCAGGGGAAGACGGATTTGCCGGAAAGGAAAGAAAAACTCATGCTGATGAACAGCAGGCCGAAGAGGATGTATTTGACATTGCGCCAGAAGCGGAACACGCGGCGGCCGACAATGAAATTGATACCGATGATAAAAAAGAAATAGCAGAACAGGTACGAGGCCAGCCCGAAACCCTTGTAAAAAAACCAGTGGGAGGTATAAGCGCCGAGGCGGCCCAGAAGGTTATCGACCTCTATTTCGTGCATGAACAGCACGCGGGAAGAATAGCGGAACACCTTATCCTGGTCTTCTTCCCAGGTAAAGAGATAAGACGTGAAGGCAATAAAGGTATACAGCGCCAGCAGCAGGAAAAAAGCGCCCAGTACTTTATGGGTGCGCTCGTCCCTCACCAGCTCCTTTACCTTCACTTCCGGCTCTTTATCGGGCCGCAGAACGTCCGGGTTGGGTTGTTGTTCCTTTTTCTTTTTAGGTTCTTTCTTTTCTGATTTCAGTTTGTTACCTGCCATAATCGAAATCAAAATTAACTATTGCCCCGGCAATCGCAGAAAATTATTTCGCGGCCGCGGCGGTGAAACCTGCCCATGCGGTTATTTTTTCCGCAGGGCGGTCGATATGGTTGCTTTAAAGGCCCGGTATTCCCGCGGCATGCAGGTGCTGCACGACTGGAAAAGTTGGCCCGTCCCGGCTATTCCGGGCATCATCACTTTTTCAATATTCCCAGCAGCAGGCTCACCCAGCCGGCGATGAACAGCAGCCCGCCGATGGGCGTAATGGCGCCGATGCCGCGGAGGCCCACCGTTTCGGTGGCTTTCAGAAGGGTCAGTACGTACAGGGAACCGGAAAACAGCAGGATGCCGAACAGGAAAAAGCGGCCGGCCCATACCAGTTGCGGTGCAGGGATATGCGCGTACAGGATGCCTACGGCCAGCAGGGCGAACACATGGTAAAACTGGTACGTTACCCCGGTCTGGAAAGTGCTCACGGTTTCCGGGGGAACCAGTTCTTTCAGTTTATGCGCACCGAACGCGCCCAGTACCACCGCCAGGGCGCCTAACAGTGCCGCCCACACGAGAAATGATTTATGCATGCCTGATCAGTTTTTCAAATGTCTCCAAAGTTATTTCATCGTCGCTGATGATCACCTGACTTTGCTCATAAAAGGGCTGGCGCTCCGCTAATTTTTTCTCCGTGAAGGCGGTCAGCTCCTCCGTACCGAGGTCCTGGATGAGCGGCCGTTTGTACTGCTTGCGCTGCAAACGCTCCACCATCAGGGGAATGGAAGGGTTGAGCCATACGGTGACACCGTTGGCGTTCATGAAGTCCATGGTATCGGAAAAACAGGGGGTGCCGCCGCCGCAGGAAATGAGAAACCGGTCGTTTTCGGCGGCCAGCTCACGGAGCACGGCCGCTTCCCTTTTCCGGAAATAATCTTCCCCTTTGGTATTGAAGATATCCGCTACGGGCATGCCTTCCCGCTCAACGATCACCTCGTCGAGGTCGAAGTACGGGAGGTCCCAGTGCGCCGCCAGTTGTTTGCCCCAATAGGATTTGCCGGCTCCCATAAAACCGAGAAGAAATAATTTCAATATATAACGGTTTATAAATGTTAAAGCTAAATTTCTTAAAAGTACAAAATGCGGGGGAAATGGGAAAGAAAAGGAAGGGGAATCATGGGAAGTCTGCGGATTAGTACACCAACGGGTCCATTTTGGTATGGCGTACCCGGATTACAGTAACCTGATCTTCAGATACATGATATGTAATTCTATACTTTAAAAGTTCGTAAGCACGATAGGAACCATCGTTTTGCTGTCGGTATTTGTCAGGGGGATAAAAATGCGGGTTTATAGCAAGGGCCTTTATGGAAGCTAACAATTTATCTCTTACTTTTTCAGCACTCTTAACTGAATCTTTTTTAATATGTTCATATGCGTCCTTTAAGGCGCGCTTTGCTTTATCGGCGATTATTACCTTCACAGGGCCTTTCACCATGAACGCATCTCCTTTTCCAAGTCTTCCAAAGTGGTGAATTTCCCCTCTTTTACACGCACCATTGCTTCATCCAATTCTTCATTGTATTCCTTCAGTGTTTGACGGGAATGGGTGATTTCCCCACCCTTCAGAAAGCTTTTCAACATCTGGATAACACTTTTTTTCTGTGTGTCGTCCAAACGGGAAAAATGCTCAAACATCTCCTGATCCAAAGCTTTACCCATATGTATGGTTTTTATACAAATTTAAGGTATTATTCTTAATCAGAGTGGTCTCGCCCCTACCCCTTCCTTTCCCCTACCACCCACACCAGGCACAGTTCCCCGTCCATGAGATACTGCAGATCCAGGCAGGCCATCCGCTCGTCTTTCAGGAAGTCGCAGGTGATCATGCCGGCGTTCTGAAAGGGGAAAGCCTGCAGCTGCATGTTGGCCTTAAAATCCAGCCCGCCCATGCCGTACCATTTGTAAACCGCCTCCTTGGCGCTCCAGCAAACGGTCTGATGCGGCAGTTTATGGGTTCTGGAGATGAATTCGGCCTCCCGCAGCGCCAGGAACTTGTGCGCCACCCGCCCGATCTTGGGCTGCACCAGCTCGATGTCGATGCCCACATGCTCGCGGCGGCTCACGATGGCGGCGGCATAGTCGCCGCAATGGGAAATGGAAAAATAATAAGGATTACCGGGGATATAGGGCTTGCGGCTGTCCATGATGCGGATGTCGTTCACCGGCAGCTCCGGGAAGAGCTCCACCAGCAGGTAACGCCCGGCGAAATGCTGCAGCCGTTTATGAGGATGGTGCACTTCGGGCTCTATCGTAACGGTTTTCCTGAAAAAGGCTTCTTCTTCACCAATTTTCCACACTCCGAGCTTCGTATCCCGATCTATTTGAATTGTACGTATTAAAGCCATAAATTCGCCGCATTAAACGCGAATTTAACGGGAAATACCCAACTGGCCTAACCTAAACAAACACATCATGATTCTGTCGGATAAACGGATACTGGAGGAAATCGAAAAGGGCACGATCGTGATCAGCCCTTATGATCGCAAATATTTGGGGACCAACTCCTACGACGTACACCTCGGCAAACACCTGGCCACGTATGCAGACAGGGTGCTGGATGCCCGCAAACACAACGAAATCGTACACTTCGAAATACCGGAAGAGGGCTTCGTGCTGCAGCCGAATACCCTTTACCTCGGCGTAACGCTGGAATACACCGAAACGCACGCCCATGTGCCCTTCCTCGAAGGCAAATCGAGCACGGGCCGCCTGGGTATCGACATCCACGCCACCGCAGGCAAAGGCGACGTGGGTTTCTGCAACACCTGGACGCTCGAGATCTCCTGCGCCCAGCCGGTGAAAATCTACGCGGGCATGCCGATCGGACAACTCATCTACTTCGCCGTGGAAGGAGAAATCGAAACTTTCTACAACAAAAAAGGCAACGCCAAATACAACGGCAGAACGGTTCGCCCCGTAGAAAGCATGATGTGGAAAAACGAGTTCTAAAATAAAAAGCCCGGAGTGTGCAATACTCCAGGCCCGGATCTTAATGAAACGAATCAAAAAGATCCTTCAGTTTTTGCAAGAGGCCCGTTATGCGGGACAAACCATCCAGGATAACCGAAAACCTGGATGGTTTCTTTTTTCCATTCCCCATACTTCAACATGGACGTTTTTGAAAAGCCCACCATCTGCGTTTCATGCCTTGCATATCGAACGGGAGCATCAATATTAAGAGTTTCTCCCGGTATAAAAATCAAACCACGACACCCCGCCTCGCAGGTTGCAAAAGCGGGTCTCAACTATTTTTCAAACCGGCCATGGTAAAGGATTACAGCCATGAAATTTTTCTGTTAAAGGCATGAAAAAAGGCGTGGAGATACACGGTATGCATCTCCACGCCTCACTATACCGAAGCCGCTTGTTAACTCTCCTTCAATAACTCGTCCATCAACGCATTGAACTCATGTTTGTATTCCTCATAATGCTCGCCCGTACCCGGCCCGTTGAACCCGGTGTGCACCTTGCGCACGCGGCCCTGCCTGTCGAGGTAAATGGTGGTGGGGAAGCCCTTGATGGCCGTGATCTGCGGCAGCGTTTTTTCCGTTTTCTGCGGGTCTGCCGGTGTTACGCCGGTGATCAGGATGGGATACGCGATGTCGAACCGTTTGGTGAAACTTTCGAGCGCCTTCTTTGATTTCTCAAAATCGGTGGTGCGCTCATAGCTGAGCATCACGATCTCCGCGCCGCGGTCTTTATTCTGTTTATACCACTCGCTCAGGTACCTGGTTTCATCCATGCAGTTGGGGCACCAGGAACCGGAGATCTGTATCACCACGGCTTTGTTTTTGAAACGTTCGTCTTTGATCGACACGGGCTTGCCGTTGAGGTCGGGGAAGCTGAAATCGAGCGTGGCGTTCGCTTCCCTGACGGTCGAAATGGTGGTAGCGTCCTGCAAACGGGCGCTGCTGTCTTTCCGGGCGGTGAACGCCAGCCTGTTGGTGATGCCCTGCAGGAACACGCCGTTGCCGAGGGTGGAATCGTTCTCGATTCTGGCGGTGAACACATAGGCGAACGAGCCGTCGAAGGTGGAGATCTTCAGCGTATCGCCGTCTACCACGCCTTGCAGGTAACGGTAGTCGCCGGTGGTGGTGAGGAACGTGCCTTTCACGGCGCTGCCTTCCTGCACGAACTCACCGATGGCGAAAGTGGAATCTGCCTTGCCGGGGGCGGTGAAATGCGTGGGCCAGCGGCCGGTGATGTTGAATTTCGGCGGGTTCTTCGCGGGGAAACGTTCGGCGATGCCGGGCAATCCCTTAAAGGCGATGCTCACATCTTTGTCTGCCAGGTGCCGTATCCAGCGGCCTTCGAGGCTGCCGTCGGGTTGCAGCGCGGTGCGGAACTCGGAGTCGTAAAAAGGCATGCGGATGAAAACGGAGTCTCCCTCCTGCCGCACATCATCCACCAGCAAACGTTCGCCGGCGTTGAGGATGTGAATGGTCTTTTTGCCGGCGCTGTCCTGCACTTCGAAGTTGAACACGATATCGCCGCCGTCTTCGCGCAGCAGGTGGCCCTGCCAGTTGCCGGCGGTCAGATGTCCGGGTTGTTGTGCGCCGCAGGCCGCCAGGGCCAGCGCCGCACCGAATAAGAATACTGATTTCATGTGATTCGTAGTTTCCTGCGCGGGTGAAAGGCATCCCTTCATCCTGCGCTATTTTATGATCACCGCGTACGGTGGTTTAAGCATAGTTTCTTGCCCCGAACAGCAGGCTGCCGATACGCACCAGCGTACTGCCTTCTTCGAGGGCTATCGGGTAATCACCGCTCATGCCGGTGGATAATTCCTTAAACGTGCCGCTGCCGGCGAAATACTTTTCCGCCACGGCGGCGTGCAGTGTTTTCAGTGTACGGAACTCCGCCCGGATGCGGGCTTCATCGTCCGTATTGCTGGCCATGCCCATCAGGCCGGCGATGCGTACATGCTGCAGTTCCTTCGCACCGTCGAGCACCCCGTACAGCTCCGCTTCGTCAAGGCCGAACTTCGTTTCTTCGGTGGCGATGAACACCTGCAGCAGGCAGTCGATCACGCGGCCGTTCTTCGCAGCCTGTTTATTGATCTCCTGGAGCAGCTTCAGGCTGTCGACCCCATGGATCATGCTCACGAACGGCGCGATGTATTTAACCTTGTTGCTTTGCAGGTGGCCGATGAAATGCCATTGGATGTCTTTGGGCAGCTGGTTTTCCTTGTCCACCATTTCCTGCACGTAGTTCTCTCCGAATATGCGCTGGCCTGCATCGTACAGCGCCCGTATATCCTGTACGGGTTTGATTTTCGATACGGCTACCAGGCGGGCATGGTATGGTTCGATCGTTGAAAGCACCTGCCGGTAGTTCGCTAAATTCACTGCCATATTCCTACAAAAGTAATAGACTTTTCCCATTTCTGAGCAGTCTGTGTTTGTGAATTAACACATATTAAATGCCTCATTCATGCAAAATATTCAACAATAGGCAGAAAATGCTTGATAATGTCAAATCATTTTTTTACATCCTCATTTTAAAATAGGTTTGTAAGCACCAACAATCTTTTTTAAAACCAAATACGTATGCATTTTCAGTTAACGGAAGAACACCTGATGATTCAGAAGGCAGCACGGGATTTTGCGGTGAATGAACTGCTCCCCGGCGTGATTGAAAGGGACGAACAGCAGAAATTCCCCGCGGAACAAATTAAAAAACTGGGCGAACTGGGCTTTATGGGCATGATGGTAGACCCTCAATATGGTGGCGCCGGACTGGACACGGTTTCTTATGTACTGGCGATGGAAGAGATTTCAAAAATAGACGCATCGGCGTCTGTGGTGATGAGCGTGAACAACTCGCTCGTATGCTGGGGCCTCGAAGCCTTCGGCAATGAAGAACAGAAACAGAAATACCTCGTACCGCTGGCCAAAGGCGAGATCATCGGCGCCTTTCTGCTGAGCGAGCCGGAAGCGGGCTCCGACGCTACGTCGCAGCGCACCATCGGGGAAGACAAAGGCGACCATTACCTCGTGAACGGCACCAAAAACTGGATCACCAACGGCAACTCCGCCAGCGTGTACCTGGTGATGGTGCAAACGCATCCCGAAAAAGGCAGCAAAGGCATCAACGCCCTCATCATCGAAAAAAACACGCCGGGCGTGAGCATCGGCGCGAAGGAAAATAAACTCGGCATCCGCGGCAGCGATACGCACAGCGTGATGTTCCAGGACGTGAAAGTGCCCAAGGAAAACCGCATCGGCGAAGACGGCTTCGGTTTCAAGTTCGCGATGAAAACCCTGGGCGGCGGCCGCATCGGCATCGCCTCGCAGGCCCTCGGCATCGCCAGCGGCGCGTACGAACTGGCGCTGAAATATTCCAAAACGCGCAAGGCCTTCGGCAAGGAAATCAGCCAGCACCAGGCCATACAGTTCAAGCTGGCCGACATGGCCACCCGCATCGAAGCATCCCGCCTGCTGTGCCTGCGCGCGGCGTGGGAGAAAGATAACCACCTCGACTATACGCTCAGCGGCTCCATGGCCAAGGTGTATGCGTCCGAAACCGCCATGTGGGTCACCACCGAAGCGGTGCAGGTGCACGGCGGTTATGGGTACGTAAAGGAATACCACGTGGAAAGACTGATGCGCGACGCCAAGATCACGCAGATATACGAAGGCACCTCCGAAGTGCAGCGTATCGTGATCAGCCGCAGCATACTCGGCCACTAAAAAGACTACACCGCCGTACGGCGCCCTATCCGTGCGGCTGGTTACAACACCAGAACAATATGAAGAATATCAAGATCATTGAGGTTAAGTCCGAAATCGGGGCCGGTACCCGCGGGGCCAGCCTCGGCGTGGAAGCGATCAAGATCGCGGCGCTCGATTTCATGAGCAACTTCTTTGTACACTTTCCTACGGAATCGGTAGAAACGGAAAACAGGCTGCTGTTTGAGCCCATCGAAAGCCCTTACGCCAAACGCATCAAAGGCACCTATACCATGTACGAAAGAGTGAGCAAAGCCGTGTGCGATACCGTCAAGGCCAACTGGTTCCCCGTTGTACTGTCCGGCGACCACAGCACCGCCGGCGCCACCATTGCCGGTCTCAAAATAGCGCGGCCCAAAGCCAAACTCGGCGTCATCTGGATAGACGCGCACGCCGACCTCCACACCCCTTACACCACGCCTTCCGGCAACATGCACGGCATGCCGCTGGCAGTGTCCATCGCGGAAGACAATAAAGACCATATGGTGCATGAGGTGGACGATAACACCGTCCGGATGTGGAACGCCCTGAAGAACATCGGCAAGATCGCTCCCAAGGTACTGCCGGAAGATATCGTGTTCATTTCCCTGCGCGACTACGAAAAGGAAGAGGAGCACCTCATCAAGAAACACGGCATGAAGGTGATCACTACCGGCGAAGTGCGGCGCAAGGGCGCGGAAAGCGTGGCCCGCAGCATATTCCGGTACCTGAGCGACTGTGAGTACATCTATGTATCGTTCGATGTGGACAGCCTCGACGCATCCATCTCCCGCGGCACCGGCACCCCTGTCAGCAACGGCCTGCGGGAAAGGGAGGCGGAAGATCTCATCTCCAAATTCATGCAGCACCGCAAAATCTGCTGCTTCGAAATCACGGAAGTCAATCCCACCCTCGACCGCGAGAACCTCATGGCGGAGATCGCCTTTAACATCCTGCAGCGCAGCGTGAACGTGCTGATGATGAATTAAAGTTTGTAATACGCCATAAGCCAGCCCACCACTTCACTGTAACTGCGGATGCCCTGCTCCTGCCGGTTGGCCTTCAGGTACTGGTCGTACAGCACGGCGGAATAATCGTCCATCGGGCCCTCGTATTCCCGGTAGAACAGGATCACCGCGCGGGTATCTTCCCGGATGGCCGGCAGCGTGCGGCTC
Organism: Chitinophaga lutea; assembly: GCF_003813775.1. Taxonomy (NCBI): domain Bacteria; kingdom Pseudomonadati; phylum Bacteroidota; class Chitinophagia; order Chitinophagales; family Chitinophagaceae; genus Chitinophaga; species Chitinophaga lutea. Next base: position 1,674,038 of record NZ_RPDH01000002.1, read on the forward strand.
CACACCAGGCGGGCCAGGTAACCGTTGCGGCGCGCCAGCTGGCGGATGGTATAAGAAAGCATTTCAAAATTGGCGGCATAACGGAAACGCGGGTCCGGAGAGCGGCTCGCGGTAATATACCCCACGAAGTTCGCATCTTCTTCCGGCGCAAAACCCAGCTGGTGGGCAATTTCATGGCAGGTGGTAAAAGGCTGCAGGAAAGCGGGCACCGTCGTATTCACCTGCGCCTCGTTGGTGAAGGGGTTCAGGTAGCCGGTAACGCCGATGTAATTGAGGTATTCCCCGAACAGCGCCGGTTTGAGCGAAGGCGGCGTGTAGGTCAGCGAAGGCCAGGTGCGGGCGGCATCGGCATAACAGCCGGCCGCCGTTTTGAAGGTAATGCCGGGTAACGAATCCGGTTGGGCCGGCAGCGCCAGTTTATCGCGGTTGGTGAGCTGCACCAGCGTATCGGCCAGCAGGTACAGATCCGCGGTGGTGTATTTTTCCACCCCGAAACCCATCTCCTTCACATAGGTATGGCGGCGGTAATGGCCGCCCCAGAACAGCAGGAAAATAAAATAAAGTACCAGTACGGACTTCACCCCTTTGAGGGACAGCAGCAGCAGTTCGCTCCATCGCCCGCGCACCAGGCTGTACAACATTCTTAATAAAAATACTACACTGATTATTATCCAGACGCTGTATATTACATCGCCGATACTAAAGGGTATCTTGCCCAGTAATTTTCTTAAGACTGTACTGATGAAATGGTACCACCTATGAAAATACAAGTCAGCCAGCCAGCCTCCCGCTGCAAATACCGCATTCAGGATCAGAATGGCCAGTATGCTGACGGCTATACCTGTTAGTTGTTTTTTAACCGGGTCGGTTGTTTCCAATTTAACCTGACGGAACATGATAGATGACATTATAAAACGGGAATTGAGCGAAACCCTGTCCGCGCAATTATCGGTGAAAATACAGATTAATCGCGCTGAGCGGATACAGGGAGGCGATATTAATGAAACATTCCGGCTGGACACGAACGAGGGCAAATGGTTCCTGAAAATGAACGATGCCCGCAAATACCCCGATATGTTCGTGCGGGAGCACGACGGGCTGGAGGAGCTGCGCCACGCCGCCGCGCTGTTCGTACCGAAACCCCTCTGCACGGGCACGGCCGGCCACCGGGCGTTCCTCGTCACGGAGTTCGTTGAAAAAGGCGGCGCCGCGCCCGATTTCTGGGAGAGCTTCGCGGCCGGCATGGCCCGGCTGCACCAGCATACCAAACCTTTCTACGGCCTGCAGTCCGCCAACTATATCGGTTCCATCAAACAATACAACACACCCTACAGCACCTGGCCGGTGTTTTATGCGTTCAACCGCCTGACGCCGCTGGCGAAGATGGCGTATGACCGGCACCGGATGGACAAAGACATGCTGAAGCAGCTGGAATCGCTGTGCCGCCGCCTGCCGGAGCTGTTCCCCGACGAGCCGCCCGCATTGCTGCACGGCGATCTGTGGAGCGGTAATTTTTTGGTGGGGGCTAACGGCAAGGCCTGTATTTTCGACCCCGCCGTGTATTACGGCCATCGCGAAATGGACCTCGCCATGACGAGGCTGTTCGGGGGATTCGATACCCGTTTCTACTACACCTACCAGGCCATCCGCCCGCTGGAGAGCGGCTGGCAGCAACGCATAGGGCTATGCCAGCTGTACCCCCTGCTGGTACACCTGAACCTGTTCGGCGGCAGTTACTACAATGATGTAAAAGAGATTCTCGCTGTTACAAATTAAACGGGACGGGCTTATTGCTCCTGTCCTTTCACAAATGCCTGCATTTTCTGCAGCTCGCTTTCAATAGTGGGGAACTGTTTGTTCAGTTCGGTGGAAATTTCCTGCAGCATACCGGGAATCATATGCAGCTCATCCGCTTTGCGCAGATGGCCTTCCAGCTGTTCCATCCTGGCGGTTATCCAGGTAAGGCCCACCATCGAAAAGTTAGGTTTGATTTTATGTACCTGGAACTTCAGCTTCTCCCAGTCGTTATCTTTGGCTACGGCTTCCAGTTTGGCCATTTCTTCCCGGATGGTCATCACAAAAATCTCGAACAGGTCGATCGCGTAACCGATATTGCTTTCATACAGCGTGTTCAGGTATCTCACATCCAATGCAGGATGGAATTCGTATCCACTTATATTTTGCACTTCCATAATAATTTCTGTTTCGTCTTCATTGAGGTATTTGTTCAATACCTGCAACAGCTGATCAGGCGTATAGGGCTTGGTAAGGATGTCCGTGATGCCGATGCTGCGCGCCAGCGTCACCGTGCTCGGCATGGCCGCCGCCGTAGTGGCGATCACCGGTGTGGCCACATTGGGCCGGCTTTCATCTTCCCTGATCTTCCTGGCCAGCTCGAACCCGTCCATACCCGGTATCCGGATGTCCATCAGCACCAGGTCGTACTGCCTCGATTCGAGGAAATACAGCGCATCGGGACCGTTGGTGGCCAGCTGGTAATCTATTTTGTATTTCTCGAGCAGGCTGAGGATGTACTTCAGGTTCATCGGGTTGTCTTCCACCACCAGTACTCTCGACTGACCGAAGTCGATCCGGGAATACTTGTTTTCCATGTCCGGGTCTGCCGTGCCGGCAAGCGGCTTGCGGGTGTCGATGAAGGGCAGGTTGAAGCTGAAACAGGTCCGGAATTCCGGTCCTTCCTCTTCCACGCTGATCTGTCCGCCCTGCAGTTCTACCAGCTGTTTGGCGATGGCCAGGCCGAGGCCCGTGCCCCCGTACCGTTCGCGGATGTCTTTTTCCGCCTGCTTGTAGTTCTGGAATACCAGTTCCAGTTTATCCTTTTCAATTCCTATGCCGGTATCGCATACCTGGAATTTGAGCCAGAGCGTGTTCCCCTGCATATTGTCGAGGTACACGCGGATGGCAATTTCGCCTTCTTTGGTGAATTTCTCTGCATTTCCTAACAAATTCATCAGTATCTGGTTCAAAATCATATCATCACCAATCAGCAGTGAATCGATGCGTTTGTCCAGTTCCACCGTCAGTTTGACCGGTTTTTGCCCCAGTTTCAGCTGGAAGGTGTGGCGCATGCTCTGGATAAGCTCGCGCAGGTCGAACTCCCGGGGGTGCAGTTCCTGTTTGCCGGCCTCGATCTTGGAAATGTCGAGGATGTCGGTGATCAGGCCGTGCAGGATGCCGGAGGAATGTTTGAGTATTTTGATGTATTCTTTCTGTTCGTCGCTGAGGGCCGTTTCATCGAGCAGGTGAGCCATGCCGATGATGGCGTTGAGGGGCGTGCGGATTTCGTGGCTCATATTGGCCAGGAACTCCTTCTGGGTGCGCTGGGCGTCTTCCGCCGCCTGTTTGGCCGCCTCCAGCTCCTTTTGCAGGGCTTTCTGGGGGGTGATGTCCATATGGAGCCCCACCCCGCCGACGGGCACGCCGTCGCGGTCGTAAATGTTCCCCGAGCTGGCGAGCACCCATTTGCGGGTGCCGTCTTTCAGCACGATCTCCATATCATAGAGGAGGGCCACCTTTTTCTCCACCCGGTACCGGCGGAGGTTGCGGGCATATTCCCGGTTTTCCTCCGGTACGAATATATCGGTGATGTTGCGGCCGAGCAGTTCTTCCTCCGTGTAGCCGGACAGGCGGCAGAAACTCTCGTAAACCTTCACGATGTTGCCTTCCAAGTCCGTTTCGCAGAGGCCGGCGTTGAGATTGTCGAGGATGGTGCGGTATTTTTCATCCGTCCGGCGCAGTTCCTCCTGCCAGAGGCGGTGCCGGGTCACGTCCACGATCTGCCAGATGCTGCCGGCGAATGTGGCGCCGTCGAACACCGGTATATAGCTCACTTCCCGGATTTCGCCTGTTTTAAAGGTGAGTTCCCAGCCGAAGAATGGTTTTTTACGTTTACGCAACTCCTTCATTTTCACCTCAAAACCCGCCGGATCGGACAGGTAGGGCGCACAATAGTCGATCATGGCCCGGAAAGTTTTGTCGATGAGGTTACCTTTGTAGGGACGGCCGGTGTTGAAATAGCTCATGAACACGTCGTTTCCCCAGATGAAGCGGTGACGTTCATCGGAAACCAGCACGCCGGCGTTGGTATTCTGTAAATAAACGGCAATAGGCAGGGCAAAGATAGGCGGCAACCCTTCAGTTGGGGCAGCAGGTGACTTCAGCGTGTTTTTCGTCGTCCGTCCTATTCTTCCTTTGGGTGTCATATTATCTGCGGAATAGGGGGCTTTATAGGATTTCATCCGTTAGGTTCATATTTGATTGATTTTCAAGGGTCGGATGGAGCCCGGCACCAACTCGTCTGTCGAAACAGCTGCGCTAATGCTTGGCTTCATAAGGCATCGCGGTCTAATTTATTTATTTTGGAGTATGAAGGTAATCTATTTTGTGCTAAGTGGCTATCTGTAAATATCTGACATTTTTATAAATTTTTATATATAAAAATCAGATGAGAATCAGCAAAAGTAGGAAATTTTTGCTTTTGCAAATATTTGTTTACCTTTGCATCCCTCTAAAAGTGAGGTTTTTGATATGAAGCAACTCCGCGAATTCGACATAGCTTTTGTAGGTCTGACGCCCGGAGTGCATACATTCCAATACCAGATCACGGATAGTTTCTTTGAAAACTACGGCCAGCAGGATTTTTCGAACTGTAATGCCACCGTAAAGTTACAATTTGACAAGAAAAATAACCTTTTCCTGTTAAAATTCGAGGTGGGCGGTACGGTGACGGTTACCTGCGACCGGTGCGGACAGCCGTTCGAGATGCAGCTGTGGGACGATTTCAACCAGGTGGTAAAGCTGGTGGAGAATCCCGACGAGCTGAGCGGGGATGAAGATCCGGACATTACCTACATTTCCAGGACGGAATCGCACCTGAATGTGGCAGATTTTGTTTATGAATTCATCAACCTGAGCATTCCGATGCAAAGGATCCACCCGGACGATGCCAACGGCAAAAGCGGCTGCGACCCGAAAGTGCTCGAGATGCTGGAAAAATTGAACAAACAGGGCGAAGACACCACTAATCCGATCTGGAAAGGGTTGGAGAAGTTCCGGGACAATTAATTTAAGAACAAGTACAATTTAAAATTTAAATAAGATGCCGAATCCTAAACGTAGACATTCGCAGCAAAGATCAGCAAAAAGAAGAACGCACTACAAGGCTTTTGCTGAAACATTAAGCACAGACAGCGCTACGGGCGAAGTGCACCTGAGACACCGTGCTCATTGGGTAGAGAACAAACTGTTCTATAAAGGAAAAGTTGTTTTGGAAAAACAAGCTGCCGTTAAATAATAATTTTTACTAATTTTACACCCGAGAATAAGACAAAATACAGTTCATGAGAATCGGGCTTGATATGATGGGTGGCGATTACGCGCCCGCAGAAGCAGTAAAAGGAGTTAAATTATTTTTAGACAGTGTTGCAACAGATGTGCATCTGGTTTTAATTGGTGACGAGCAGGCCTTGACACCTTTACTGGCCGATGCGCAACTGGACCAATCAAGATATTCAGTTGTTCATTCATCCCAGCTCATCGGGATGAATGAACACCCTACCAAAGCGCTCAAAGAGAAGCCGCATTCTTCCATCGCTATCGGCTTTCATCTCCTGCACAACAAAAAGATTGGAGCTTTCATCAGCGCCGGTAACACCGGGGCCATGATGGTAGGCGCCATTTATTCCATTAAACTCATCGACGGGGTACAACGCCCCACCATTTCCACCATTTTACCACGGGAAAACGGTAACCCGGGCCTTTTGCTCGACGTTGGCATCAACGCCGACTGCAAACCCGAAAACCTGGTGCAGTTCGCCGTGCTCGGCTCCCTTTATTCCCAGTACGTGATGGGCACTCCCAACCCTAAAGTGGGCCTGCTCAATATCGGGGAAGAAGAAGGCAAGGGCAACCTGCTGGCACAGGCCACCTATCCCCTGCTGAAAGAATCCAGGCAGATCAACTTCATCGGTAACGTGGAAGGCCGCGACGCCTTCAAAGACACCGCCGACGTGATCGTTTGCGAGGGCTTCACCGGCAACGTGGTGCTCAAAATGGCGGAATCGTTCCATGATATTATGGTCCGCCGCAATATCAAAGACGAGTACATGGATAAATTCGACTTCGAGCAATACGGCGGAACGCCCGTACTCGGGGTGTCCGAACCGGTGATCATCGGCCACGGCATCTCCGGGGCCCGCGCTTTCTCCAACATGATCGTGCTGGCGCAGCGGATGATCGAAAGCAAACTCCTCGACAAAATCAAAGAAAGCTTTGTAGCGGTACAGGAAGGGTAAACCTCCCCCGCTGAAGATACCCGAACGGGCCGACCTCTTGGTCGGCCCGTTTTTTTTACCCGTACCCATCAGCCTGCCATACTGTCGTTTTATGGGTGGTAAGGCAGTGCTGCAACGGAATTATAACACTGCTTCCCCACAGATGTCCCACATCTTGTAAGAAGTGGAACATCTGTGGGACATTAGTGGCTTATCAGTGGGACATCTGTGGGACATCCTTCTGAAAAACAATACCAGTAACAGTTTCAGCCCAAATAAAGACCATAGTGCGCACGGTGAGCATCCGGTAAAAAGGTTTACGCCCAAGCCTGATGACCGGCCTGAAACACCGATGGCAGGCTATATCAGCCTGCCATCGGTGCAAACATGTATCAATAAATTACTTTACAAGCGGCAATCTCACAAAGAAAGTGGTGCCGATACCGGGGGAAGTTTCAAACCAGATTTCGCCGCCGGCCTGCTCCACGATGTTTTTACACATGGCGAGGCCCAGCCCGGTGCCGGACGATTTGGTGGTGAAGTTGGGCACAAAGATCTTCGGCCGCACCTCGGGCGGAATGCCCGTGCCATTATCGGTAACCTCCACGGTCACCTGCCCGTCTTCGTCCTTCATACTGATCGAAATATGCCCTTCCCGGCCCTCGGGGATGGCCTGGATGGCATTCTGCAGCAGGTTGGTGAAAAGGCGGTTGATCTGCGTCTTGTCCGCGGCGATGGGGTAGGGTTTGTCTTGCCGCCCGAAATAGATATGGCACTCCGGGCTGCTCATGTACAGGGCGGTGACCGACTGCAGCACCTCCCCCAGGGAAAACACCTCATTGTTCCCCTTGCTGATATAGGCAAAGGCCGCAAAATCGGAGGCGATGTTGGACAGGTGCTCGATCTGCTCCACCAGCGTGTTGGCCACGTTCCGGGAAAGGGCTTTCACATCGGGCGAATCATTGGCGATGGCCCGTTGCAGGTACTGGATGCTGAGTTTCATGGGGGTGAGGGGGTTCTTGATCTCGTGGGCCACCTGCCGTGCCATTTCGCGCCAGGCCCCTTCCCTTTCGCTTTTGGCCAGCATGGCCGCGCTCACTTCCAGCTTCTGCACCATCTTGTTGTATTCCTTCACCAGCAGGCCGATCTCGTCGTCTTTATCCCAGAGGATCTCTTCGTTATGCTGCCCCAGGTTCACATGGCGCAGCTTGTCGGTAATGAGCGAGAACGATTTGGTGATGGTATTGGAGATCAGCAGCACCAGCAGGCCCGCGATGAGGAAAATGAACGCGTTGATGGTGATGAGCGCCACCAGGAAGGTGGAGATCTGCTGGTTCAGCTCCGTCTGCGTCGCGAAATACGGCACGTTGAGGTAAGCGAACACGTTGCCTTTGTTGCGCAGGGGAATGTACCCGCTGATGTATTTCATATCGCCGATGCGCTCTTCCTGGATGTACTGTATCTTATCGAGCCGGGAGAGCTGGTAATAGGCCAGCGGGTTCATCACTTCGGAAAGCAGCCCCTTTTCGATCATCAGCGGCTGCGCGGATAATTCCAGCAGGCCGTTGACGTTGTACACGTTGATGTCTACGTTGTGCTCGGTGGCGATTTCGCCGATGGCGGACGAGAGGTCTTTCACGAAAATGGAATCGAAGATCATTTCCATTTCATCGAACTCGCGCTGCACGTGGAAGGCGCTTTCGATTTCGCGGCCGATGCCGTGTACGGTATTGCTCAGTTTCTCCGCGTTCTCCACGCGGTAACGGCCGATGAAAAAGAGGATCGTGGTGAGGCCCAGCGCCAGGAACGCGAAGGTGACCGCGAATATGATGGTGCCCTGCACCTTGCTGCGGATGCTCAGTTTGACGAGGTTGCGCAGGTTGGAAATGCGCATGCGCGCCTTGATGAGCAGGTCGAAAAGACTGTACAGGCCGATGATCAGCAGAAAGAGGCAGAACATGTAGGCGAACAGCGTGATGAACTCGAGGAAATTGCGCGTGGGTTTGGCGACCACCACCAGTTTGTCTTTCGACGCGCGGTAATACAACAGCGAATAACCGTCCACTTCCTCCACCACCAGGTCGGCCGCCGGTATTTCACGCGGGGCCAGCACGGTTTTAAAAGGATAGCTGCTGTGGTTGAGCACCAGCGCCCCCTTGTCGTACACGGCGGTGGAATACTGGTCCGCGTACGCCGCATCCACATCCTGCATGCCGCTTTCGATCAGCAGTTCGGGGTAAAGGCGGTCGCGCTGCGCGATCTCCGGTTCGGATCGCACTTCATAAAACAGGTATCCCGATACAAAATCGTTATAGCCGGTAAATTCCTTTTTGCCGATGTAGCTGTAATCGTTGAAGCTGCGCTCGTCGTAATACAGGTCGCGGCCCATGACATGCGGCAGTTCGCTCCCGGTCATGATGCGGGCGTTGAACTGTTCCAGCGTATCGAGCGAGCGGTTAAAGAGCGGGCGGCCTTCCGCGTCGAACGTATGGAAGGAGATGTTGAAACGGTTGAGGTAGCGCGAGAAATATTTTTCTTCCAGCGTTCTTTCGAGCACGCGTTTGCTTTCGAGCGTGGGCTGCACGAAAAACTGCCGTACTTCCGGGTCTTTCGCGAGGCGGTCGCCCACATCCGTCAGCAGCGTTTCGAGGTAGAGATCGCGCTGTTTGGAGAGGTTCCTCGCTACGTTGAGGCGGGTATCGAGCTCTTTCTGGTTATTGTAATAAATGAGCACGGCCGAGGTGGTCACCGTCATCATGAGCATCCACATGATAAACGGCAGCGAGGCCGATCCCTGGCTGAAGCGCAGCTCCAGCAGGTCGAGGATCACCACGTAGGCCAGCAGCCAGAAGAAGAGCACCACGGAAGCGCTGAAATCCGGCTGGTTGAAGCGGAAGGCCAGCCATACGAGGCCCACGGCCGCCAGCGCGATGTATTTGGAGCGGTACTGGAAATCGGTGAGCTGGTTGAGCAGGTAATTGACGATCTGTGAGAAGAACAGGAAGCTGATGGCGATGAAACCGAGGCACATGCTGCCGATCACGCTGTATTCGTTCAGGCTGAAGAAGTTCGTTACATCGTACGAGATCTTGGAGTCGATCACGAGGCTCCGGATAAGATCGAGCAGGAACTGCCCGGCGATGAACATCACAAGGCCCGCCGCGCCGATGATGAAGCGGCTCTGCCATTTCTTGCGGACCACGGGCGGGTGGATGGTGCGCACATGCTGGCGGAAAAACAGGATGAGCCAGAAGGTGAACAGCACGTTCAGCATCAGGTCGCCGAGCGAGCGGAACACATCGTCCTTTGCGTAAATCGTGGGCTGGAAAAGGTTGAGCGTGCCCAGGTCGATCGGGAACGCGTACAGGTAACTCAGCACCCGGAAAGTAAGCACGATGACCAGCAGGAAAACGAACCCCTTTACCGGCGATAATTTTTTGGCGATGAGGGTGGCGAACAGGTTGATGAAAATGAATACGCAGATGCAGCCCAGCGTGAGCAGCAGCACGCTCATAAGGCTGGGCGAGGCTTCGGATTTGGCCGGATCGTAATGCAGGTAAAACAGGATGGTATTGGCCGAATTGAGCACCGGCAGGCCCGGCGGGCGGCTGTTGATGGTATATTCCCGGCCGATGGCGGGGCGGCCGTAAAAATGCCCCGGCAGGTATTCGTTGTTGATGGCGTACTCCTGCTTCACGGGAATGAGCCCCACGAGGTAGCGGCCGGAGGAATACGGATGCGCCACCACCACGTAATAACCGTTGGCCAGTTTCCGGAAACTGGTGCCCGGCCGCAGTTCTTCGTGCAGGGGCGGCTGCACGGTATTGGTGCTCCAGAACACCATTTTATGCCCGTTCTCGACCGTATCGAAGGCGAACACGAAGTAGTTCTCGCGGTAGATGTCGTTGAGCGACGCCTCGCTGTACCGCCCGCTGAACAGCGTTCTGACGGCCGCCGTGTCGGTCGCGAGCTCCTGGAAAGACTGCTCCCGGGTACGGATGTCGCTTTCCAGGCTGCGCTGCACGCCATGGGGCGAGGAATAATAACTCCAGTAATTGTTGAACAGGAACGCGAACGTGAACAGCCATGCCGCTACGATGAGCAGGTAACCGTTCCGGAGGATGAACAATCTTATTTCCTTACTGTCGAGCATATTTTATTCGCCCTTTTTTATTTCGTTCCACAGGCCGTCCATTTCCATGAGGCTCATTTCATCGAGCGTTCTGCCGCTTTGGGCGGCCAGTGTTTCCATCGCCTTGAAGCGGCGGATGAACTTCTTATTCGTGCGTTCGAGGGCGTTTTCGGCGTCCACTTTCAGGAAACGGCTGTAATTGACCAGGGCGAACATCAGATCGCCGAATTCGGCCTCTATTTCGTTTTGATCACCCTTGGCCACGGCCTCTTCCAGCTCGCGGGTCTCTTCCTTCACTTTTTCCAGCACCTGGGCCGTATCGTCCCACTCAAACCCCACGGTTTTGGCTTTCGTTTGCAGCCGCATCGCTTTCACGAGGGCGGGCAGCGACACGGGCACCCCGCTCAGCACGGATTCCTTGCCTTCCTTCAGCTTCAGCTTCTCCCAGTTCTGTTTGACGTCTTCTTCGTTCTCCACTTTCACATCGCCGTAGATATGCGGGTGGCGGGCGATGAGTTTTTCGCAGATGCCGTTGAGCACGTCGGTGATGGTGAACGCCTGCTTCTCCGAGCCGATCTTGGCGTAAAACACGATATGCAGCATCAGGTCGCCCAGCTCTTCCCGGATGCTTTTATAGTCTTCCTCGGTGATCGCGTCCGTCAGTTCATACAATTCTTCGATGGTTTGCTGGCGGAGCGACTGAAGGGTCTGCTTCCTGTCCCAGGGGCATTTTTCCCGCAAATCGTCCATAATCTGCAATAACCGGCTAAAGGCTTTTTCGGGCTGCATAACATTAAATATTAAAGTTCCAGTGCTAAGAAACGGAAAAATAATGCAAATCCGGGATATCCCCGATTCCCCCCGGCAGCGGGGGGCTGGTGTTAATTTCTTTTTCTTGGCAGAAAAGCCAATTTAATTAGCTTTGCGGCCTTAGCAAAATCACAAAAGAAACGCATATGAATCCGAAACACGTGGCGCTCATTTCTGCTGAGCTGGGCATTTCGATGAAGCAGGCTGAGAGTACCATGGGCTTACTGGCCGAAGGCTCTACCGTACCGTTCATCAGCCGTTACCGCAAGGAGCAGACCGGCAGCCTGGACGAGGTACAGATCGGTAAAGTGGAAGACCTCTCCAAACGTTACCAGGAGGTGGACGACCGCCGTGCCTTCATTATCAAGACCATCACGGAGCAGGATAAAATGACGCCTGAGCTGCTGGAGAAACTGGAGGCCAGCTGGGTGCTGGCGGAGCTGGAGGACATGTACCTCCCCTACAAACCCAAGCGTAAGACCCGCGCTACCGTGGCCATCGAAAAAGGCCTGGAGCCCCTCGCCAGACTGATCTTCGAGCAGGATAATAACGAAGTGGCGGCGGCCGCCGAAACGTTCATCAACGAACAGGTGGCCAGCGGCGATGAAGCCCTCAAAGGCGCCCGCGACATCATCGCGGAATGGATCAATGAAAATGCGGAGCTGCGCGACAAACTGCGCAAGCTCTTTACCAATACCGGCGTGTTCACTTCCAAGGTGATCGAAGGCAAAGAAGCCGAGGGTGTGAAGTACAAGGATTATTTCGACTTCAACGAGCCCCTGCACAGCATTCCTTCCCACCGCGTACTGGCCATCCTGCGCGCGGAATCGGAAGGCATCCTGTTCGGCAACATCGCTCCCGCGGAAGAAGATGCCTCGGAGATCATCCACAAACAATTCGTAAAAGGCAACGGCGCCGCCGCCGAACAGGTGAGCAAGGCCGCCGCGGATGCCTACAAGCGCCTGCTGCGCCCCTCGCTCGAAAACGAGTTCAGGGCCACCGCCAAAGAACGCGCCGATACCGAGGCCATCGAAGTATTCGCCGAAAACCTGCGCCAGCTGCTGCTGGCCGCACCGCTCGGGCCCAAAGCCGTGATCGCCATCGACCCCGGATACCGTACCGGCTGTAAAACCGTGGCGCTCGACGAACAGGGCAACATGCTCGCGCACGACGTCATCTTCCCCCTTGAAAAGAACTACAAGAGCCAGGACGCGGAAAACCTGCTGCGCAACTGGGTGAACAAATATGAGACCGCGGCCATCGCCGTAGGCAACGGCACCGCCGGCCGCGAAACAGAAGAGTTCGTGAAAAAGATCGACTTCGGGCGCAAGGTGAACGTGTTCATGGTGAACGAAAGCGGCGCCTCCGTGTATTCCGCTTCCGAAGTGGCCCGTGAGGAATTCCCCAACGAGGACGTGACCGTGCGCGGCTCCGTATCCATCGGCCGCCGCCTCATCGACCCGCTGGCCGAACTGGTGAAGATCGACCCGAAAGCCATCGGCGTGGGCCAGTACCAGCACGACGTGAACCAGAGCCACCTCAAACAGAGCCTCGACCGCGTGGTGGTGAGCTGCGTGAACAACGTGGGCGTGAACCTGAACACCGCCTCCAAACACCTGCTGGCGTACGTTTCCGGCCTCGGCCCTTCCCTCGCGGAAAACATCGTGAAATACCGCAAGGAAAACGGCGCTTTCAAAAACAGGAAAGAACTGAAAAAAGTAAGCCGCCTCGGCGAAAAAGCATTCGAACAATGCGCCGGCTTCCTCCGTATCGAGAACGGCGACAACCCGCTCGATAACTCCGCCGTACACCCCGAACGTTATCCGCTGGTAGAGGCCATCGCCGCCAAACAGCAATGTTCCATCGAAGAACTGCTCGGCAAGGACGACCTCCGCAAACAGATCAATATCAAGGAATTCATCAGCGAAGAAGTAGGTCAGCTCACCATCGAAGACATTCTCAAGGAACTGGCCAAACCCAGCCGCGACCCGCGCGACGAGATCGCCATCTTCGAATATGCCGAAGGCATCAAGAGCATGGAAGACGTGAAACCCGGCATGACGCTGCCCGGCGTGGTGACCAACATCACCGCCTTCGGCGCCTTCGTCGACATCGGGGTGAAACAGGACGGCCTGGTGCACATCTCCCACCTGTCCAACAAATTCATCAGCAACCCCAACGAAGCCGTGAAACTGAACCAGAAGGTGATGGTAACGGTGCTGGAAGTGGACATCGCGCGCAAACGCATTTCACTCTCCATGAAAACCAACGAGCCCGCCACCGGCGGCGGCGGACAGCGCAGGGAACAACGCAAAGAGCAGAAACCCGCGAAAGAAGCGCCGCTGAACGACTTCCAGGCGAAACTGCTGGCGCTGAAGTCGAAGTTCAAATAGTGAAATTCAGGTAAACGATGCGAAGGATCATGCGGATGAATGGAGACGTGAGCGCAGTCATGGAATGAAGGATGAGTTTAGTCAATCAGCACATCGTACTACTCGAAATACAAGGGCCTGCCGGTTGGCGGGCCCTTTTTTAATGCCTCAAAGCGATACGGTATGGCGTTGATGTCTTTCGTGCCGCCGGGAAACCGTCTGTTACACCTTTTTGGCCCGGAGCATGTTGCGAATGACGCTTACGGCCCGGTCCGCCCCGCTTGGTGGAAGTTTAGCCCGATGAGCGTCTGTCAGCAACTGCGGGTTAAGCGTTACACGGATACTTTCGCCGCTGGAAACCGACAGGCGGAACTCCTGGAAATGCACGAATTTTTGGCCGTCAGGTAAATGAAAATTGGAAGAAGCCTCCACCGTGGCCACAGAAACCACATCTTTGTAATGGTATTCGTTGGTGGCCTCATTAAGCGAAGTGCCCCTCAGGAAATTGTAATCACAGCGGTAAGAAGCCAAAATGTATTCGTCAAGGTGAAAGATGGTGATATGATATACGGAAAATCTAAGCATTTTGTCCTTCCCCTTCCGCATTCCCAGGTCCTTAAAATCGACGCCTCTCGTGGACCAGTAAACAGGCGAGATGATAACCAGCGGATCGGGCATTTTTTCCGAAGGCGCTATACCAACCTTGTCGTAAGACTGCCGTACGAGCCGGTCAATGTCGTCTGCAAGCCATGCGTCAACAGATTCATCATCCGGGACGCTAAAATAACGATAGAGTTGGTAGCAGATAACCGCCAGGCTGCCGAGGGAAACTATTAGGCTAAGCTGACGTATCCCATTGAACTGGCTACCGATCATGATTAAAAAAGTGAAAAATGAGATGGCAAAAATAATAAGCGGGTTCTTGAGCCGCAGATGGTAAAAGTAGTTTTCCAGTTGTTTTCTTCTGTTTTGTTGCATGGGAATTAACGTTTGTTTATAAGCGTTGTCGGAGGAAATCAATGACGGGTGAGTCAGGGTTGTTGGTGTGCCGCAGCATTTCTTCGCATTGAGCAATGTCCAGCGGCAATGAAGCTGCCCTGCGCAGCAGCTGTTCGACTTCATCAACATTCCCACCAAAGCCATTCATGATATAGAAATCGTACTTCACGAGGGCAAGCAGGTAAAAATAATGAGCATGTCCGCTCTCCAGGCTGATAGCAGCCGACAGATCCCGACAGGCTTTGTCTGCGGTTGGCAGGATCGTTGCCTTTGGCCGCCTGCCCTCCAGAGCAGCTAATGCGCGGTAATAATATGCGTTAGGTATTTCCTCATCGGCCAGCAGCACTTTGTCGAGCAATTGGAGTGCTTCGTTATAGTGCCCCGTATGCAGCAGCCGCACCGCCTTTCCCAGCATAGCGGCCACATTTTCCGTAGCATGCACCTGCAGCACGATGCTGCCGATGTTAATCTGGAAATCCACTTTCTGTTGCTGTTGATGGAAAGTGTTCATATGAACCAGTCGGCAATGGATTTGACAAGTGACTTAATAGTACTGGCAATGCTTTCCGCTGCGGTGACTCCTTTCAGCATTTCGCCGGCTTTGTTGAGATGTTCTATGATGGATTTTCTTTCACCATTAGCGGCGCTTTCCAGTTCCCGTTGCAAAGTTTCCGCCGTCGGCTGATCAAACATACCCTGAGAAGTGGCCTGCTCCACCATACGGGAGATCTCGGCAATACATTTATTAAGCTCCTGCTGTTGTAAAGTGTTCAGGTGGATATCGCCGCCTGCATTATATTGATGCTGGACATGCTGGCCTTGCTGGTTGAAGATCGTCATATATATGGCGTTTTGAGGTGAATAAGGGTTAGGGTAACGTATGATTTGAAAACTCTTCGAGTTATTCTAAGATAACAAAAATATCGGAAAAGCCTGATGTCTGCAATTTTACGCAAATATGTTGGTGCCCTCGCGGTTTCAGTGATTATGACCCTGCTCGACGAACTTTCATTTATCCGTACGATTTGATTGACGAATTTATCAATAATTTACATTTTTGTTAATTATTTTTCGTATTTTCGTTAAAAGAATAAACATAGATGAATGACGGTAGAAAATCCATTGACAGGAGAGAAACTTGAGGTGATCATAGAGCCGGCGGCCAAGGAAGATTTTAAAGTTATCAGCAAGGATAAAATCCGGTTTAGTGCATTTGATTGGAATAAATATAAAGAAAAAGAGGTATATAAATTAAGATTAAAGACAGATCAGACAATACAAGGCTTAATGTGTTTAAGAGATTTTCCACCAGAAATGGGGGTCAATGCCTTGGAAATTGAATTATTGGAAGTGAGCGCAGAAAACAGGCAAGCAGGAAAGAAGCTGAGTGGAGTTGCGGGGTGCATGATCGCGTTCGCTTGCCGGGAGTCATTTAAGCGGGGATACCAGGGGTGGGTATTCCTGATCCCTAAAACCTATCTAATAGAGCATTATTCCAGCGCTTATGGATTTATTCATTTCCCTTTAATTACACCTGATCGGCCGGAAGGAATAATGGAACTGGATACTATCGGTGCTCACCTGCTGATAAAGAAATATCTGGCTTAATCCATGATATAAAGATTGTTTCACGCGCTCTGCAAGCGCACATGAAAACCGTGCATAGTATGAAATCGTTAAAAAATATAGAAAAAGAGCTTACTCCCAAAGAAATCGCTGAATCGTTGATTTTTCCTGATACCAGGTCTCCAAAACAAAGAGAGGCCTTATTGGAAGCATATAGCGAACATAGGAAAAAGGGTTCCGCCAAACAATCGGAGAAAGCTAAACTGATTGCATTGCTACTGCAATTGAAATTCTTGATTGAGGATTATATTGCTTCAGATAAGTTTAATAAAGAACTCTACTTCGGCTATTTTCTGAAAGAATATATACAACGGCTGGAAAAGAAAAATAAAGAATTCGCACAAGAAATAGATGTTGATCCGGCGGAGCTAAGTCAAATAATTAATCGGCATCGGAAGCCGACGGAAAAACTAATTTTCAGATTGGAAATCCATTCTAACAGAAATTTTCCGGCCCTTCTGTGGTTTAAAATACTGGAAAAAGAAAGAGCATATGAATTACAGCATAATAGGAATATTATAGAAGACGAGAAAAGACATGTAAAGCAAAGGCTAGAGTTTTCTTTTTAGTAAGTAGTTATTTAAAATACAAGGGCGTGCCGGTGGGCGTGCCCTTTTTTAATGCCGTTATCCGGTGCGCATACAGGCCGGGTATACGAGGCAGGCGGCAAAAAATACCTAGTTGTTGGTATTTGCCGTGGCTGCGGGCGCTGGTACTTTTAGCCCTCCGTAAAGCACCTGTCATGACCTATCGCCTGCTGACCAGCGCCCTTGCCTTTCTGCTGGTTCTCCTCTATACCACCGCCGCCGCGCAAACGGCCGGCACATCCATACTCGTCAGTATTGAATCCAAAGCCAGCCAGATTGCCGCCAACGATGAAAAGGTGGCCGAACTGAACCGTAAACGGATGGATTCTTACGCCGCGGAAACCGAAAAGCTGCAACAGCTCAAACAACAGCTGAAGGATTTGCAGGCGGAAAAAGTCAGGGCGCTGTACGAGCTGGAAAACGGTTTCTACTGCAGCCAGTGCAATACGCCGAAATCACAGTTCGAAGCCCGCGGCGAAAGTTTTACCGCCCACCTCCGTTCGGTGAACGGCCGCGCCGTACCGGCAAAGCCGGAAGTCGTAAAAGCGAAAATGGACGAATACGACCGGCGCATCAGCGACCTCGAAGCAGCCATCAAAAAATTCGAAACGGAAGAGAACGAATTTACCCGCAAGCGCGCGGACCTCGACCGGCAGATCAACGACCTGAAAGCCGCCAGTGAAAAACTGTGCGAGGAAATCGTTTCCCTCAGCAAATCGTACAAAGAAAAAGTACTGGAGGAAGCCAAATCCATGCACCTGTTCTGGGCCGGCGACCTGATGCGCACCGCCGCGGAAAAACACTTCGTGGAAGACCGCATCAACATCCTGCAGGTAAAACTGAACGACCTCGCCGCCGAAGAGTCCAAAGCCGTTTCGGAGCTGAAAGACAAAGTCGCCAGAAAGGTGGAAGAAGAAAAGAATAACCTGCGCAATAAAGTGGCCGCCAACAACCAGCGGTTGCCCGAGCTGGACAGAACGTACCGCGACCGCGCCGCCCGCCTGAACACGGAGCTGACGCAATGGAACACCCGCCTGCAGGCTGTGAATACGGAACTCGCCGCCAACAAATTCACCGCCGACGATTTGCCGAAGCTGCAGGCGGAAAAAAGCGACCTGGAAACGAAAATCTCCGCGGGCCGCGAGCAGCTCGCGGCATATGAAGCAGCATACAATAAAGAGCACCAGGCCATCCTCGACGAGAACAAATCGATGAACGACAGGATATGGGACCTGACGGTGAACCTGTCCAAAGCACAGGACGCCGCCCTGGAAGGTTTGCGGAACGCCTTCGCCGCCAAACGCAAGATCCTGCAGGACGGCATCGCCGGGCGCAGTGCTTATTTACAGTCGCTCGGCAGCACCCTGCTCAGTAAAAAGGAAGCCAGCCGGCAGAAGCACCTGCAATATGCGTCCAAAGTTGATGCGGAGCGCATCCGGTTGCTGCGCGCATGCCAGAAAGGCGGCTGCTCCTGCTACGGAACAGACACGCACGGCGAGGTGAACGCCAACTGGAACCGCACCATGGGCTGCATCGGCGAAATGGAAGGCGCCCATTTCAGCGGCGATCCCGTGTACGGCTGCATCGAAGAAGGCGCGCTATACAAACAGCATTACAACTCCCTGCTGGGCGGCCTTTCAGACTCCGATCTCGAAGCCCTGCAACGCACCAATTCCAAAGTGCGCTACGACCTGATCCTGAAAAAAGTAACCAATTAACGCCCTGTACATATGAAACCACTGTTCATTTCGCTGTTGCTGCTTTCCTGCAGCTTTGCTTACGGCCAGTCGAAAACTTTCCTGCAGCTGGAAAAGAAGATCAAGGAACACATTGCCGGCGGTCAATGGGACGAAGTGCTGGTAGCCGCGCCCGACCTGCTGATCGAAGACCCTGCGAAGGGCGACGGGTATTATTACACCGCCCTCGCCTTCCTGAAACTGAACCAGCCCGAAAAAGCCACCGAATACCTGGCCAAGGCCGAGTCGCTGGCCGACGACCGGCTCAAAAAGGAAACCGCCGCGCTGAGAACGGAAATCGACCGGCACAAGCAGGCCCATGCCGTGATGGAAAACGCGCAGAAGGAAGAACAAAGCGGCAGTAAAAAAGCCGCGGACGAATGGCAGAAACTCTGGGAAATAGACAAGACCCAGACAGCCTATGCCCTGAATGCCGTGGAGCTGTACGTGGAACAGAAAAACTATCCGCAGGCGCTGGAGATCCTCAACGATCCGGCACTGGCGAATGACGAAGGCGCGAAAACCCTCCGCTCCCGTATCAACCAGACGCCCGAAATGTACAAGATCAACGGCTATAACGATGCCATGGCGCTCGGGAAAAATAACATCAGCAAAGGCAACTACAAAACCGCCATCACGAACTTCGACGCGGCGCTGAAATTCAGTGCCGGCGATGCCGACGCCATACAGCAGAAAAAGACCGCGCAGGACGAACTGGCCTGGCAGGCGGCCCGCAACGAAAACACCATCGAATCGATTGAAGCGTACATCAAAGGCAATACCATCGGCCGGCACAAGGAACAGGGGAAAAAGATCGTGAAGGATGCCCTGATCCGTTTCGGACAACAATACGCGGACAAGAACGATATTCCGCAGATGGAATACTTCCTGTTCAAGTACCTCAAAGATTATCCCGGCGATGCCGATGCCCCGACAGTGAAAGCCGCCCTGTGCGCCGCCTACCTCAAAGCCGCCGACATCGAAAAACAGAAGAAATACGCCTCCTCGCAGGAGCAGGCGCTGACTTATTACAACAACATCAACCAGTACTGCCCCGGCACCTATTCGCTTAACGACGCCATCCGCACCGCCAAACGGAAAAAACTCCGGTACGGCCGGCCGGACCGTTTTTTCCTGTCGTACGTATACGACAGCCTGGCCCCTATCGGTCTTTCCCTCGGCACGCTGAACAATCGCGCCGTGGGCATGTACCTCACCTTCAGGATGAGCGAATCCTTCCTCACCAAATCCGCCTACTTCACCGTGAACAACCAGGGTGAGCTGGAAGGGAACGTATACAAGGATATCCGCCCCACCGGCGAAACCCTTAAGGGAAATGCAGACCTCATGCTCGGCCTCACCAAAAAGCTCACCTACCCGCTGTGGGTGTACGGCGGAGGCGGCGCAACGCTGCACCGGCATTGGGAGGAGATGTCCTCCTACCACGACAACGGCGCCCTCTATGAAACCGAATGGGTGAAGAACACGGACGAGCAATACATCAAACCCGTGGTGGAAGCCGGCCTCATCATAGACCTCAGCGGCTTCAACATCCGTGCGGGCGGCAAGATGATCGATTTCAAGGATATCTACTATTCGCTGGGGGTGGGATTTTCGTTTAAGCGATAGCAGCGTTTCTTGAGGCGGAAAAGTTTAAGTAACTGACATGCCGGTTCCGCGCACACGTATGAACAGGACACCGGCAGCGCTGAAATGATGTGGCGGGATGAGGTGCCGACTTCATGAAATGCCAGCCCGGTATTAGTCCTGGGGAATTCCACTTACCTGATATTCCCGCCTACGGGCAAGCCGCTCGGCACGGAAGCGGGCATCCTTTTGTCGTAGTTGGCATCGTTGAGCGTGTTCAGGAATTCCACAATTGTATTGACGTCATTAAACTCCACCCGTACCGCAGCGGCCAGGGGATCGAGCTGCGCGCATTCGACGTGCGGGTTGCGCAGTGGTTTGCCATGCAGGTCTTCGTAAAAAAGGAGCACTTCGTTGAGGGTTTGCAATTTACCACTGTGCATGTACGGCCTGGTGAACCGCAGGTTCCGAAGCGTCGGCGTGCGGAAGCCGTAACTGCGCTGAATGCCGGAATCGGATACCGGCAACTTTTCATTGTCGGGCGCTCCCAGTACATGCGATTGAAAATCAGACAGCATGGGCCCGCTGTGGCAACGTGCGCAGCCGGATTTAATAAACAGCCGCATGCCTTCCTGTTCCCTTGCCGAAAGGGCGGAGCGGTCGCCGCGCATAAACTGGTCGAACCGCGAGTTCACGGCCGTCAGCGAACGCTGGAACGCGCCGAGCGCTTTGGTGATATCGGTGAGCGTGACCGCATTGCTTTCCGGGAACGCTGTTTTGAAAAGCCGCCGGTATTGGGCAATGCCGTTCACACGTTTCACCACTTCTTCCGTAATACGCTCTTCACTGAAACCATGCCCGCGCATTTCTTCGAAAGTTTTTATCGGCATGGCAGCCTGCTCTTCAAGGCCCTTGGCGCGAAGGTCCCAGAACATGGGCGCCTCTTCGGGCGTATATTGCCCGTCTGAACGAATGCCGTTGAATGCCGTATTGAGAAGCGATTGGGAATTGCGTTTGGTGAAAGGGATATTGTTGCCCTCGTTGAAACGCCGCATTTCCCCCAGGCCTTTCCCGTTTACGCCGATGGACAGGTCGATGCTTTCCGCATAACCGAAATCCGGATGATGACAGGTGGCGCAGGCTACATCTTTTCCGCCGGACAATACCGGGTCGTAAAACAGCAATCGCCCCAGCTCCACTTTTTCGGGCGTGGACGGATTATCGGCGGGAGAACGGTAAGTAAGCGGCAATGCGTCTATCGACCCCAGGCCGGGCAGTTCTTTTTTTGCGGCGCCGGCAGTTTGGCCGGCCGGTTTGTCGGGCGAGTGGCAGGCATGCACAGTTACAATGCCGGCCAACAGGAATAGTATGACATGAGTAACACCCGGGCGCATAGGTTTGCTTATCATTAATTCCCGTCAAGATAATAAATAACGAGAAAATTATCCTTTATTTCCCACCGGATTGTTTTGCGATGGCCATATGGATAGGGCGCGATTTAGCGGGCGGGCATGTGAAATCCGGTACAACGAAAATACTTTCATATCTTTCAGTACAGGGAACCTGGATTGTAAATAAAAATGTGAACTTTGTCAATAAATGGTAAACGGTATGTCCGATAGCCGAAATCTCCTCTCCGGGAAACGCAGGTACCTGGCCGGATTGATATTACTCTCGTTTATCGCAGTAATCTGCGCGGCTTTCAGTATGACCGGCAGTGACGATTTTGTTACCGCCAGAAGGGAAGTTCTGCTCCGCCAGATCGGACATGAAATACTCCTGCAGTCGGGCGACAGTACCTCGAGGGTACTCCCGGTTAAAAAGATCGCGGAAAATGAATACCAGATCAGGTTTGAGAAAGATCTTACTTTTCAACCGGCATCCCTGGTGAATACGACCCGGCGTTTGCTGGCCAAAGATCCCCTCGCCAGTGATTATGTAGTTAATGTGCTGAATGCCGGCAACTCCAGCGTAACCTATGCATACGCTATATCCAAAAATAAAAAGGATGATATTGTAACATGCCTGGGCAGAAAGCAGCCCCGGGCATCCTACATGATCAACATCAAATTCAAACCGGCAGGAATACATACAGCAAGGAATGTATATCTTCTGGGAGGCCTGCCATTGTTGGCATTTGTGGGCTTTATTTTTTTGAGGTCTGTTAAGCCGCGAAAAGCTTTACCTGCTGATCAGGATACAGCAGCTACAAGTGATACCGAGCTATTCACTTTGGGCTCGGTGTTGTTCGATGTGAAGAACCGGCGTCTCATCATCAACGGAGAGACAACAGACCTGACCGAAACGGAAACCCGTGTATTGCACATTTTCGCATTATCTCCCAACGAGACCATCGCGCGAAGCCGGCTGCAAAAAGAGATATGGGAAGATGAAGGTGTTATTGTGGGGCGCAGCCTGGATATGTTCATATCAAAACTCAGAAAGAAACTGGAACCCGATCCGAACATCAGCATTGTTGTTATACGCGGAAAAGGATATAGGCTCGAAATTGGTGGTTAAGAGGAGTAGAATACGGCGGTTTATAAACGAAACTGCCCTTGTGGGACGAAGCAATGGTTTTTTTCTTTGATTATCCTCATAAGGAATATAGTCAACTGTATAAGCGAGAGTTTTACCAATGTGAAGTTGGTAATTGCTGGCTTTGACAAGAACGAGATTCTTAAAGATAAGATTCAGAATGACAGGATTTTTCATTTTGGTGAATTAAGTAAGGTTGCGCTTTTTGAACTCTATGCCATATCGGAGCTAGGCATTATTCCCTCCTTGTATGAGCAATGTAGCTATGTTGCACTGGAAATGATGATGCATGGACTTCCAACAATCGCAACGGACATTCCTGGGTTAAGTGAATTATTTTGCAATAATTTATCAGCTAAACTCGTTAATATAAAATTCGATAAGAGTGGATACGAATTTGAGCCAACTTGTATTACACAAGAGGTACTCAAACTTCTAAATGATCGAAATTTGGCCGCACGTTATAGGCGAAATGCATGTTTGCAGTTCCGTAAGCGCTTCTCTGCAAAAAGAATGGTAAACTTTACCTTTAGAACGTATGACCAAGTTGCCAATAAAAGCAGCTATAATGATTAATTTGAAATTCATATTCTGCATTTGCACCCTCACTTATTGCACCCAAGCAGCTTTATGCCAGAATTTAGTTGTGAATGGTGATTTCAATAGAGCCAACCTTTGCGAATTAAACTCACCATGTAGCCCCAAAGGATGGTATACATCATATGATATCGACTGGGCATATCAGAGGATTCACAACTTCGGCGTGGATGGAACTCATTGTATATTTGTTTCTGTAGGTGGCATATACTTTAACTACTGGCAGAGTGAATTAATGGCTCCGCTTTCTAAAGATCATACTTATAAACTTGACTATTATATCAAAAATGTGCAGGGAGTTACTGATATAAATGCGATTCAAGTAGGTTTCACTAGCTCGAGGACCCACCTCCTGGGGACTAAACAACTTCCTATTGGCAGAATTATTGACTATAAAACTGCCCGCTCAAGAAAGAAGAAAGAGGGCTGGATCAAGATGTCGATACAATTTCAGGCGGATGGTAGTGAAAAATGGATAATAATTGGAAGGAGCGCGGACAGAGGAAGTGTGGAAACAGATTCGAATCGTTACTTGTATGCGTTGGATGAATTGACACTTACCTCTGTACGAGAAATGGCTCTGGACGAGAATTTTATTCAGCAGAGAACAATGGAGTTAACAAGCAACAGGAAACGACATGAATTAGGAAATAAATCAGAAAAAAGCCAATCAGCTTCATTGAATGGTGGATTTTCTGATACGATTAAATATGCCAAATCATTGTCAATTACGGATACAATACGAATTTCGAATATTTTATTCGACGTTGATAGTTTTAAACTAAAGGTCAATGGTGATTTGTTTATTTTGGACAGCCTCGCAAGAGTGTTAAGGAGTCAGCGCTTTGTTAGAATATTCGTTAATGGACATACCGATGATTCGGGGGGGGACGAATACAATCTTAGCCTATCTGTAAAAAGAGCAGATGTAGTTCGCGAGTACCTTATACGCGCTGGTTTGCCGGCCGATAGAATAGAGGCTAAAGGATATGGGAGCAGAATGCCGCTAAATGAAAATACGTCCGAACATGGAAGAATAAAAAATCGCCGCGTGGAAATCCTGATATTGCGTGAATAGTTTTGGTATTTTCCTTCTGAATAAGTTCTTTACTTACCGCCGGAATCCACCAAACTATTTGTTTGCAAATTGTTTGCAAATCTCCTGAAAACAATAAAGGCCTCCTAACGGAAGCCTTTATAACGCCTTGGTATTCAGTACCCGGGACGGGAGTCGAACCCGTACGAGCCTTGCAGCTCACAGGATTTTAAGTCCGGCGTGTCTACCAATTCCACCACCCGGGTATCCTGCCTTGTAAATGTAGCCATTCACAAAGAACTTTAAACAAAAATTCCAAACCGCTTGCGACAGTTTGGAATACCTGTTTTTGAGCGGAAGACCGGGCTCGAACCGGCCACCCCGACCTTGGCAAGGTCGTGCTCTACCAAATGAGCTACTTCCGCTGATGTGTAAGAACTTTTTTCGTTGGGATTGCAAAGATATGAATTGTTTTAAATCTGCAAAGTATTTTTTTACCACTATTGAAAATACTCATACGTATACCGTATCATTCCCAACAGCTCCTGCCCTTTCCCATAGCACTCCTCCCGCGCGGGAAGCCCCTTGGCGTCGTAGCTGTATTTCCAGATCAGGTAATCGCCTTTCTCGATATTGATCACCGTCATCTGCGCAAGGCGGCCGTCGGCCCCATACTCGAAACTGTAATCGGGCAGCATGCGCTTGCGCACGGGATGGTACCGCAGCACGTCCGTCAGGCGGCCCTGGGCATCATAGTTATAATACACGCGGCTGCGCCCGGGGGCGGCCTCTTCCGTTACCCTGCCGGCCGTATCGGTTTTGAACTGCACCAGGGTGGAATCCAGCCCGCCTTTTTTAATGACCAGGCGCTGCAGGCGGCCGGTGGTGTCGTATTCGTAACGGCGGGTCTCGGTCATCCGGAACTTGTCTTCCCGGCCTTTGGACAGGGTCTGTATTTCCCCTAACCGCCCGTCGGCCGTATATTGATATTGCACCGTCCCGATCGTATTCACCGCACTGTCGACCGTTTTGGTAAGCCGGCCGGCGGTGTTGAACGTCGAAATCAGCACGGAACGCCCGCTCACACTGCTTTGCGTCACGGCCCGCATCTGCCGGTGACTGGGGTTCATGCCCCGGATACATACAAAATCATTGTCGGTTTGCTGGTTGGCGTCGAGCGACTTCACATGCTGGAAACTGACCTTATTGGCCTTGAAGCCGGCCATGGTGGCCGCCGTCTGACCGGTGCTGTAAATGTCCTGGTAATAATACTGCGCGCTGGCCCCGTGCAGCAACAGCAGCAGGGCGGCGGATAAAAGTGTGCTCAGTTTGATCATATATATCATCGGCTGTTCGCAAAAGTACTAACGTTCGGATCAATTCAAAACGTATGTTCATATAAATCTATATCTTTATCGCATCCAAAATCGCATTCCTGCTCGTGAAAACACAACACCTTAGAAAAGACAAAAACTGCCTGAACTGCGGAACCGAAGTGCCCGACCGCTTTTGTTCCCACTGCGGACAGGAAAACGTCGATACCAAAGAGTCGTTCGGGCACCTGGTAAGCCACTTCTTCCAGGATATCACCCACTACGACTCCAAACTGCTGCTGACCTTAAAATCGCTTTTTTTCTACCCCGGCCAGCTTACCAGGAAGTATGTGGCCGGCCACCGGGCGGATTACGTGAACCCTATCCGCCTGTACGTTTTTACCTCTTTCCTGTTTTTCCTCATGCTGGGCTCGCTGAACCACAGCGAAAGCCCGTACCTGCGTAAAAAACCGCACGAAATCAGCAAGGAGGAAAGCGATCGTAAAAAAGTAGTCAAAACGCTGGGCGCCGCCGGGGAAAGGCTCCGCGATACCGCCGGCAAGGTGCAGTCGGAAGACTCACTGGAATATAAAACGGCATCTGATGTGCTGCTCACTTTCAAAGACCTGGAGGAAGACACTACCGGGCGCTCGGCCATCCTGTACGACTCCCTCCAGGAGCTTAAACCGGAGTCCGCCCGGGACGCCTTCCTTCTCCGCAAGGTAATGCGCCGCCGCTTCGAAATGCGCGACAAATACGGCGATAACGCCAATGCCGTGCTCAAGGAAAAGATGTGGCACCATTACCCGAAACTGATGTTCCTGCTGCTGCCTTTCTTTGCGCTGCTCATGAAATGGATATACCGGCGCAAAGAGCTGTATTATGCGGACCATGCGATCTTCGCCATCCACATACACACGTTCATTTTTATGCTGTATATCCTCGGGATGCTGCTGAACATGCTCCTTCACAACGACGAAATATACGGCTGGCTGATGCTGATCGTATTCCTTTATTTTGTGCTGGCGTCGAGGAACATGTACAGCGTCAGCTGGGGAGGCGCCATCGGCCGCTCCATGCTGGTAGCGACGCTGTACGCGTTCGGAACTTTACTGGTAGGATTGCTGTTTCTCTTTTTGATGTTCGCAATTGTTTAAACGAAAATTATGGCCCCCGAATTCATTATCGTACACCCACAGGTTTTACCGCATATCGCGCATATCCAGCTGAACCGCCCGCAGGAGCTGAACGCGCTTAACCTGCAGCTGATGCTGGAGCTGCGCGACGCGCTCAGGGCGCTGGATGAAGACGAACAGGTGCGCTGCATCGTGCTCAGCGGCAACGAAAAAGCTTTCGCGGCCGGGGCAGACATCAAGCAGATGGCGGGCAAAACGGCCATCGACATGTACAATACCGACCAGTTCAGCACCTGGGATGCGATCAAAAAAATCAAAAAGCCTATTATTGCAGCGGTAAGCGGCTTCGCCCTCGGCGGCGGCTGCGAGCTGGCCATGCTCTGCGACATGATCGTGGCCAGCGAAACGGCGAAGTTCGGGCAGCCGGAAATCAAGATCGGCGTAATGCCGGGAGCGGGCGGCACCCAACGCCTCACCAGGGCCGTCGGCAAAGCGCTGGCCATGGAAATGGTGCTCACGGGGAAATTCATCACCGCGGAAGAAGCATTGCGCGCAGGGCTCATCAACCGGGTAGTGCCGCCGGACCTCTTCCTCAGTGAAGCGTTCCGCCTCGCCGAAACGATCGCCCAGCAAAGCCCGCTGGCCGTTAAAATGGCGAAAGAAGCGGTGCTCCGGGCCTTCGACAGCACCCTGGAAGAAGGGCTGCACTTCGAAAGAAAAAACTTTTACCTGCTCTTCGCCTCCGACGATCAGAAGGAAGGCATGCAGGCTTTTATAGAAAAACGCACACCGGTCTTTACAGGAAAATAATCGACATATGAATCCATTTGAACAGTTGCTGGAAAATAACAAAGTATGGGCCGCGCAGAAAGTGGCGGAGGACAAAGACTTTTTTAAACGGCTGCAGGACCAGCAGGCGCCGAAGTTCCTCTGGATTGGCTGCTCGGACAGCCGCGTGCCGGCCAACGAGATCACCAACACCGAACCGGGCGAAATATTCGTGCACCGCAACGTGGCCAACATGGTGGTGCATACGGACATGAACCTGCTCACCGTGCTGGAATACGCCATCAAGGTGCTGAAGGTGGAGCACATCCTCGTAGTGGGCCATTACGGTTGCGGCGGGGTGAAAGCGGCCATGACGAACCAGAACTACGGCATCATCAACCCCTGGCTGAAACATATCAAGGACGTGTATCGCTTCCATCGCGATGAGATCAACGCCCTGGAAACGGAAGAAGAACAGGTCAACCGCCTGACTGAACTGAACGTGAAGGAACAGGTCATGAACCTGGCCAAAACCAACACCATCCAGGAAGCCTGGCGCAAGGAAAACCGCCCGCATCTGCACGGCTGGGTATACGGCCTCAGCAACGGCCTCATCAACCCGGTATTCCACATGCCGCCGGACACGCACATCGACCCGATCTACGAATACGATATCCAATGAAAAACTGCCTGACGGGCCTGCTGCTGCTTGCCGTTGCCGCGTGCAACGCGCCGGAAAGCAACAAGGCCAAACAAAACAAACCGGACTCCGTGACCATGATTCCCGCGGATACGATGATCCACACCACGGATACGACCATCTCGCCGTCGCTGGTGGAGTCCTGGAAATCCTATGAGCATTACAACGGCAAATACGCGGCCGACGTGCGGCTGCTGGTACAACCGCCGCTGCGGCAGCGCCTGAAACAGATGCTGGGCGCGGAGGAAGCGGAGTTCGCCAAACGGTACAAAGTGATGCCGCCCATCGAGGTGGAAAACGGCGTGCTGTTCAACGAAGGCTGCAAACCGCACGACTGTTCGGTGGAGGAAGCGGCCATCGCCATCGATATGAAGCGGGATGTGATTTACATCGGCATCGCGCGCAGCCGGTCGGTGAAGCTGTATGGGGAAAGAGGCGACAGCGCCTACCCGGAGAAACTGCTGAAATGGATGATGAAGTTTGAAGAAACAACGAACTGATAAAGAAGAAAGCCGGTCATAGCGACCGGCTTTTTTTTTGCACCAGAATAGAAAGGCCGCAATTGCGACCAGGCGCTTCCATAAAGCGTCACCAAAGCGGGTTTTGCACCAGCAGCCTGCTTTTTTGAATTTCATCCAGGGGGATAGGATACAGGTACATGGCTTTCATGAATACCCTGTTTTCAACAAATGTTCTTTTGTAGAATCCTCCGATCGTAAGATCCGATGAATTCATGTTCATGCCGGTTGACGGCCCGCCTTGTCCACCCTGGCCTGCGGGCTTATCGGCAATCATCCATCTTCTCACATCAAAATACCTTTGCCCTTCCGTTGCCAGTTCAACACGGCGCTCATGCCGAATGGCTTCCCGTAATTGTTCCTGGTTGCCCAGCAATCCTGGCTTAATATTAGCCAGTTTAGGAATACCGGCTCTTTCTCTCACCTTATCCAGGTAGTCAAGAATTTTGGGATCGGCCGGTTCCACCTCATTGCATGCCTCTGCATACAGCAGGTAGAACTCAGCCAGGCGAAAAATAATGGCAGGCCGGAATTGCGAGCGGGGATAGGTACCTTCGTTGCGGATATTGCGGGCGAGGCGTTTATACAGCAGGTAACCTGTATAAGGATTATCGCCGGCGCTATTATCGTTTCCGCTCCCTTTCTGAAACTGTATGATATTATTGCTGATAGGCCAGCGTCTGTTCTGGAAGAAAACGGTCTGGTAAAACCGCGGCTCCCTGTTCACCCACATTTTAAATGTACCAGGTTCCGTTCGGCCTGAAGGGTCGTCGCCGGCAACAGAAAAGGACTGCTCATTGTACAAAGGCGACTCTTTGATTGGCAGGCCATCTATCATGAAGAAGTCGTCTACCAGTTCCTGTGTAACGCCTATTGAAGCGAAACCCGCCCTTTCGCTTCTGGGGGTTGCCCGCCGGTCGGTGCCCTCTTCGTTAACTGCGCCCCAGGATGTTACCGGGTTGGCCCAGATAATCTCCTTGTTGTTTTCCACGTCAATAAACAAGCGATACAAGCTCTCATCAGGATTGTACGAGCCCCCCGGCCCGGTATACAGCTTGAACAGTTCATATTTGCCATTGGCGAAACTCAGAAATTCTTCGAGCGCTGTTTTTGCCAGCTTCCATTTATTAGTATTCTTAGCGGGGAACAACTGCTTGCCATCGGTGTTGCTAAGCGTCAGCGCTTCAGGAAAGCCCCCGTTGAACAATGGGCTGGCAGCATATACCAGCAATTTTGCTTTCACTGCCATGGCAACTCCTTTGGTAGGGACCGTTCTTTCTTCGGGGCGTGGGGGAATTTCATCCAAAACAGGAATTACTGCCGTCAATTCGTCGTTGATAAATTTCACCACTTCATCCACGCTGTTCCGTGGAAAGTCCAGGCTGGTTTCCGCCGGATCAATAACTTTCGACATAATCGGTATGGGGCCATATAACTCAAAGAGCAAATAGTGATAATAGGCCCTGAAAAACCTTGCTACGTTCTTCATGCGCGTCATCTCCTCTTCATTGATGAAATCTGAAAGCCCGGTGTGCGGTATTGGATGTGCCTTGTCTATGAAAACATTTGTCTGCCTGATTAACCGATATAACGTCACCCATCTGCCTAATGTCGCATCGCCGGGATTATAACCGTTGCTTGCCAGCGATCGTACATTGTTCCAGGCTACCTTCAGCTCGTCGGACACGGCGGGCCAGGGGTTATCGAGCCCGTTCAGCGACCTGTAACTATCATCCAGTACCAAAAGGGATGAATTTGGTATCCCTGAAAAGATATTTGCGTAGAATTGCCTGGTAAGCGTGGGATCGGAAAACACTTTCTCCGTGGTGAGCTCCGGGGCCAGCTGATCAGAAACACCCAGGAAATTTTTTTTGCACGATACCAGCGTGCCCACCATGAACAGAAAGGCCAGTGCCGGGAAGTATATATATTGCTTTTTCATTTGTTTCTATTTTCAATTCATTAAAATGTAAACTCTGCACCGGCTGTGAAGGACCTGGATTGTGGATAAGTCAGTCCTGCCGTACCATTTCCCTGTTCGGGATCCCAGTATTTGAGTTTGTCCCAGGTTAACAGGTTGTAACCCAGCAGATAAACACGGGCATTGCTTATTCTCAGTCTGTTCAACATTTTTCTAGGGATGCTGTAACCTAATTCAGCGTTTTTCAAGCGCATGAAACCGGCATCACGCAACCACCATGTACTGGGTACTACATTGTTGGTAAATTTCTGGCTTCTCAGGCGCGGGAACAGCACCTGCTGGTTGTCTCCTTTTCCTTCCCGCCACCTGTCACGCGCCATAGTGCGTACATTTGATTCATCCATCCCCCGTTCATAGGGAAAAAGCAATCCTTCACCGTTTTCCAAAACGACGGAAGTGTTAGCGATCCCGGTAAAGAAACAGTTAATGCTAAAGCCTTTGCACTCATAACCAACGCCAAAACCGTAAGTGATTTCAGGGGTATAGGGATGACTTTCATATTTGGACTGATCAAACTGGTTAATTAATCCATCCCCGTTCAGGTCTTTGTACTTAATGTCTCCCGGGCGCACATCAGGGTTAAAGTAATTCTGGTTAGCCACGTCTTTCTTTAACTGGTAAACGGGATTGCCGCCCGGAACGGTAGTAATATCGAAATCACTGTCCCGGAACAAACGTTCCGCCACCCAGATATTGGGCATATTTAAGCGATTGCCGGTAGATGCCATCCACGGGAAAAGCGGCATGAGCTCATCCATCTCAATGACCTTGTTGCGGGCATAGGTAAAGTTGCCTCTGAATGTCACCATTGAAGATTGTCCCAGTGACTGACGGAAATTAATATTCGCCTCAACGCCTTTGTTCGTCACTTTCCCGAAATTCTGAAAAGGTGATTGCCGGAATCCCGCTGCCGCGGACACCGAGCGGCGCTGTACCAGTATATCGTACCTGTTGTTATCAAAATAGTCTGCGTTGATGTTCAGTTTGTTACCGAAAAATCCCAGTTCAATGCCGTAGTTCCTTTTGGTTTCGGTTTCCCAGGAAAGATGCGGGGCGCTGAAGCGATCTTCGGCGAGGCCGGAATAGCTGTTCAAACGGCCTCCTGCATTGTATCCAAAGGTGGCGCCGCGGATATCCGAGCTGGTGAATCCGCCTCTGTACAGAAACCGCTGGTTGCCATAATAATCGTTTCCGGTTAGCCCATACGAAAAGCGGAGTTTCATGTTCGAAAGCACATTCCTCAATGCTTCCGGGTAAAACGGTTCGTTGCTGGCTATCCAGGCGACACCGGCAGCGGGGAACACACCGTACCGGTAACCTTCAGCAAAGGCTTCGGAGCCGGTTATCCCTACGTTTACTTCTATGGAGTAGCGCCTGTCATAAGCATACGTTAACCGGCCCACATAGGCCATTTTTCTGAAGGGAAGGCGATCGCTGCTTACCTGCGATTCCTTTTGGTAGGCCAGGGCCATGCCTGTTACATCATGCTTCTGCGCAAATTGCCTGGTATAATTCAGCGATGCCTCCAAATAAATATTTTTAGTGGAACTCTGGCTTGTACCGGCATCCGTCAACTGGTCGGTACCCGATTTAATTTGCGTATACTTCAATTTGTCGTTGGCATCCCTGCCGGTAGCAAAGTAGGTATTGATCGATTTACCGGAACGGACGTTATAGTTTCCATAGAAATCATAACTCGCGCTTACTTTCGCTGAAAGCCCCGGAGTGATCATGTTGAGCTTTTGCTCCAGATCCACTCTTGATTGAATATTGGTTCGGAACTCATTGGTATACCCGGAATGATTTAACTGGTTAAAGGGGTTAACCCGGTTGTTACTGGAACGTGGATGATCGGCCAGTTTTCCATCCGAATAGACTGCGGGAAACAAATAAGAAGGGGTGATGGTTGCGCTGGTAAAGATAGTGCCGGCGCCTACGCCCGGATAATTTGTTTCGAGGTACTGGCCGCTTAGGTCGACCCGCAATAAAGTGGAAGGAGATACGTCAATGTCGATGTTACTCCTGAGATTATACCGCTTCAGATCAATATTGCTGCTGTACTGCGCTAACGCATTATTCTTAAACAATCCGCTTTCTTTGTAATAACTGCCCGCGACAAAAAAACGCGCTTTACTGGTGCCACCCCGGAAGGTCAGGTTATGGCGCATATTGTTCGTATGATCGCGCATCAGCATATCCAGCCAGTTTACGTCCGGATAGAGATCGGGATCAGCATGGTTCCTGTATTTTTCGATTAGTTGCTCATCAATAATAGGCGCTTTCCCTTCGTTGCGAAGCGCCTCGTTGTAAGTAGACAAATACTCGGCCGAGCCAACGAATTCAGGCATTCTTAATGGCGTTAAAACGCTGTATTCCCCGCGGTACGTAATCTCAGTCTTCTGAATACGGCCTCTTTTAGTTGTGACCAGGATCACCCCGTTGGCGCCCTCAGCACCAAACACCGCGGTAGCCGCAGCATCTTTCAAAATGCTGAAAGTGGCTATCTCGTTCGGATCAATATCGTTGAAGTTGCGCGGTACGCCGTCTACAAGGATCAACGGATTTTGAGCGCCATTGTAGGTACTGATACCCCTGATCCAAAAGGTAGCATTGTCATAACCCGGCTCTCCGCTCCGTTGAAACGAAATAATGCCGGGCAATTGCCCTTGCAGGTTATTGCTCAGATTGCGGCCGCCGAATTTCAGTTCTTCCCCGCTGACAGTGCTGACCGAACTGACCACGCTTGTCTTTTTCTGTGTGGCATACCCCACTACGACCACATCCGTATTAAGCGTTACGACCTTTTGCGCCAGTTTTATAAAAATATCGTCATTGTTTTTAACCTCGTAGTTGATATTTTCATAATTCATGTGCGTAATGACCAATTTATCGTCCAGCGACACTTTCAGGGTAAACCGCCCCTCCGGGTTGGTCTGGGTGCCTATCCCGGAATTGCGGTTTAAAATGGAAACGCCGGGGATGGGGGTATTGTCTTCCGCATTGGTGATCGTCCCTTTGATGGTAAACGTATCGGCTGCATGGTGTGGCGGCTGGTAACCCGGAGCCCTTATTTTGATGATTGTAATGGTCTTGTTTTGTACGGCGAAATCCAATCCCTCATATTTCAGGATTCTTTTCAAAACGTCCGCTATGTCTGCATCCTGCACCCGCATAGTGACCGGCTTCGCATTTTTTAGAATAGCGGCATCATAGAAAAATACATAACCGGTTTGCCGTTTGATCTCTAGTAATACCTTCTCAATTCTGGCATTCTTCTCCCGCAACGTGACTTTCTGGGCGAAGCCGTTGGCGCTTGCGGTAAGACAGGCAGAGATAAGAAAAAATGCGGCGATTTTCATACACAGCAATAATTTTGGCGGTACCGCAACATATTTGCGGTAAAGAGCGCTTAAATTCATAACTTGGTTTTGGTTTTAGGTGATACTGTTCATAGTCTTTTCCGGGACTTATTTTAATGGGGTCGCCTAAACTATTCGCAGGGAAGTGCGTCCAACACTTTCCTGTTTTTATTTTGACAGCCCTGATTTTGGTCGTTTAAATCGCCTGCTTTTAACTCAGCGGAGCACAATAATTTTCCTGCCCTGAATTTTAAAATGGATATTATTCTGTTCTAATATCTTCAGCACCTGTGAAAGGTGTAAATCTCTTTCTATTTCTCCAACAAACTCCCTGGATGGAATGTCACTGCCATACATCACTTCCACATCATACCACCTGGCCAGCTGCCGCATAACGGCCTTGATATCCGAGTTTTCAAACATGAATTTTCCGCTTGTCCAGGCAACAACGTTGTCCACATTCACAGACCTGACGGTTACCTCGTTGCTGGCATATTGCGTGGCCAATTGCTCCCCGGGCTTCAGCAACCTGGTAACATTGCCGGAAACTATTCTCACGGCGCCGTTCAGCAGTGTTGTGCTCACCATTGGCTCATCCGCATAGGCATTCACATTGAAGCGGGTACCCAGTACTTTGATCTCCTGTCTGGCAGCTTTTACGATAAATGGCGCAGTAGCATCATCGGCCACTTCAAAGTAAGTTTCACCCGTTACTTCCACCACCCGTTCATGCCCGGCAAAGGTAACGGGATATCGGATGGAAGAGCCCGCATTCAGCCAGACTTTCGTGCCATCCGACAGGACTATCCGGAACTGCCCACCGAGCGGGGTGCTCAGGGTATTATAAGCGACTGCCGGCCCCCGTTCTTCCTCATCATACTGCAAACTCCCGCCCTGTTTGCGCACGACCGTCGCTCCCTGCCGGATCACCTGGTTTCCGGCGCTGTCCAATGTAACTTTGGAGCCGTCTGATAAGATAAGAACGGCTTTGTTCTGGCCGGGCGGGACATCCTGTAGCCGGGCAACCGCTTCTGCGGGTTGGGCCCTATTGCGATAAACGGGGAAATAAATACTTCCCAAGACCATCACTCCAGCTAATATGGCCGCTGCGGCCCATCCCCAGCGGCGTAAAGATGGCTTGCCGCGCATTGGGTAGGATAAGTCTGCATCACTGTGAGCCGTTAATTGAATCGCATTATATATGATGTCCCGTGTAGCCTCATCACCCAGCGGCTGAATGGCAGGATCATGCAAATCCCTGTCCAGCTGCTCCGCCAGCTGTTTTTCATATACAGGCAGCCACTTAAAAAAAAGGGCTTTGTCCACCGGAGCAAGGGTCCCCTCCCTGTATGCTATTAAAAGTTGCTGAAATTCTTCTTGCGTCATTTTCCCACATTTTGATGCTTTCCTGTATTATAGACGCATTCAGATAGGAGTTGTAGGGATATGCCTCAAAAAAAACTTAATAGGGGTTAAAGAATAAAAAGAGCTATGATAGCCGGCAATTCATGCAGGTGCGCTGCCAGGTATTTACGGATAGATTTCAGGGCCAGGCTCATATATTCCCTGGCCGTAGCATAGGAGATGTTCATTTGAGCAGCAATTTCCTTTAAGGGCATTTCTTCTTTCCGGCTGAGTTGAAACACCTTTTTCTGCTGTGCCGGGAGCGCTTGTACCGCCTTTTCAATAGCTTCTGTCACCTCCTTGATATGCAGCAAACCGTCTGGGGAGGCGCCCCGTTCAGGTATATGTAACATCGCCTCCGTATTGTAACTACATTCAGCGGCTTTTTTGCGAAGGCGGGAAATGAGATAATTCCTGGCGGTTACAT
This sequence comes from Chitinophaga lutea, assembly GCF_003813775.1. Classification (NCBI taxonomy): domain Bacteria; kingdom Pseudomonadati; phylum Bacteroidota; class Chitinophagia; order Chitinophagales; family Chitinophagaceae; genus Chitinophaga; species Chitinophaga lutea. The sequence continues at coordinate 1,709,957 of NZ_RPDH01000002.1, forward strand.
ACAGGTACCCTCCGGGGTTTTCAATGTGCTGCATCGAAGTGCGGCTTGCCCAGAATTTCTCAAAAATATCCTGCACGGCGTCCTGTGCTACCAATACACTTTTCAGGTATTGCAAGGCCATCGTATAAACATTGTTCCAATGCGCATTATAAAATTCACGGAAGGCCCTCTCATCTCCACCCGCTATCCGCAAAAGCAATTGCTGCTCGTTATGTACCACGCTGTTTGGCAATTAGGTAGTCTGTTTTCGGTTTTGGATAAATTTAAACAAAAGGTTCGTATTGGTGTATGTTATTTCAAGCATTGCAGGATTAGCATGAAGCCGATACGATTTTGTTCGCTCCTGATATTTTCTTCTCCAATTTACATCCTGTTGAATGATAAAGTAGACGACACCACTGCATCTTTCTGTGGAATCACTTAAAATGTCCCCGAAAAGTCGGTCACTCCTTGGGGACATTACAGAAAAACGGACCCGACTCCCGCTGGAATGACCAGAATGTGATCAGGCCGCACAAGTTGCACTACCGATTGTTGATAACGTTGGCATAAAAACAACGGGGCGACGGATCGGTCATATTAACTAAAACCGGCACAAACAGCTATTTCGCGTAACCCATCGTACATCGCCCTGAAAATGGTCGCAAACTCCCCTTTTAAAGTCGCTTCCGTACCCCAGCTATCTCACCATCCCACGGTAACTTCGTTGTTAACTAAAAAGCATAGATATGAACCCGAAAATGATATGGGCCAATTTAACTGTCAGCGACCTGGACCGGACAACGAAATTTTATACGGCATTGGGATTTAAACCCAACGGGAGATCTGACGAGCTGACCAGCTTTTTTGCAGGCGGTAACAACTTCATCATGCACTTCTTTTTGAAAGACAAGCTGAAAGCGAATGTGGAGATTGAAATTTCCGATGCGCACATTGCGAACGAAATCATCTTTACCCTTTCCGCCGAAAGCAAAGACGAGGTGAACGAATGGGAGCAGGAAGTCCAGAACGCCGGCGGAAAAATCGTGTCAAAAGCCAAAGCGTTTGGAGCGGGATATTACGGCCTTGTATTTGCCGACCCCGACGGGCATAAATTCAACGTGTTTCATATGTGAATACGCCGCTGGAGCATGACAGGCGATCACTTTCAACCGGCAGCTGCCTTCGGGCGGATAAGCGCGAAATCAGTGCCGTGTTGAAGATCGACGTAAATTCCGTGAATGGTTTGAGGATGGAATATTGCGTGGTGTTGATCGCTATTGCTTTTCCTTTACACGCCTCAGAAGTGATATAGAAATACGACATCGCCGGTATAGGCCGGCTTTGTTTTGCCTTTAATACTGAGCGTGGCGGCGATCACCACTTTCGTAACACCTCTTAAATCCACTATGGATTTGAGTTTCGCTGATAATTGCACTTCATCGTTCACCAGCACCGCCTGGCCAAACTTGAACTGCTCTATGCCGTAGTTTATTTCCATTTTAACATTACGGATGTCTGCGATCTGCTTCCATAAATATGGAATCAACGCCAGGGTCAGGTAGCCGTGGGCGATAGTGCTTTTGAAAGGCCCTTCGTTTTTGGCTCTTTCTTCGTCCGTATGGATCCATTGATGATCAATTGTTGCATCTGCGAACTTGTTGATCTGCTCCTGGTCTATTTTATGCCACTGGGAGCTGCCTATTTCTTTACCCTCGTATGCTTGATACTCCGCGAAACTATTAATGATTACCATATTTTATTGATTGTTCAAATTTACAAACACCCGGCGATACAATGTAGACCATCAGGACAACGAATTTAACCTACTCCTATTTCCTCAAATATCCAAAGATTATTTGCTTTTTCATATTTAATATTCATTATCCGGTCATTTGATCAACCCGTACCACTCCCCTTTGCCGGTACACAAAAGCATCCCGCCGGATAAAGTTGTATTATCGAACAGCCCCAAAAAACAGGCCGGCCTTTCTGCGCGGATGGCATTGGGCCGGCCCTGTTAACGGTGCTGGAATGGTATCGCGGCTACGACTTGTCCTGTGAGCCGCCGCGTGCTTTCGCGCGGTTCTTTTTCTTTTGTTCCCTGTAGTTTGTATACTGTTCTTCGGTCAGTATCTTTTTTAATGCCTTCTCCAGGTCTTCGTCCATGGCCTTGAACTTCTTCAGCTTCGACAGCCGGCTGCCGCCGCCGTCTTTCAGCGCGGCCACCTGCGCGGCAAACTGCTCGTTGGCGGCCAGCACCCTGGGATATTGTTCTTCGGTCAGCGACAGTTCGGTCTTCATTTTGTCCGTCATCTTCTGCGCGTGGCTTTTTTCCTGCGCATGCCCGCTCAAAGCGGCAAACAGGATGGTTACGGTTAAAATGAACGGGCAGATGGACAGCTGTTTTCTTTTTTGCATGTTGACAGGATTTACGGTAATGTATAATGATGAAAAAAATCCCAGATCACGTTGGTGGCGTTGATGGCGGTCGACGGCGCATCGGCGCCCGGCCTGCTTTTGGGGCCGCCGGGCCAGGAGTGGCCACCGTCTTTGGTGAGGTAACGGATCACGGTGGTCCCCTCACGGCAGTCCTTCCACCGGACAGCCGTATATTTTTCGTTGTCCGTCAAGGTCTCCGGCGCCTGCGCGCAGCCGTCAACGCCGGCCCATACCCGCAGGGCGGAATCTGCCGGCGGAAAATAATACCCGCCGATACCGATGCCGCCCCGGTAAGGCACGATCGTATCCAGTGCGGAATGTATGTGCAGCACCGGCACCGGCCTGGAGGGGGTGCAGGGCGCGGTAGTGATGAGCGTTCCGCTGACGGGCGCAATGGCGGCGATCTTCCCGGGTATTTCGCAGGCCAGGCGGTAGCTCAGCATGGCGCCGTTGGACATGCCGGTTACATACACCCTTTTGGGATTGACGCGATAACGGGCTACCAGGTCATCGATCAGGGTGCTGATGAACCTGACGTCGTCGATCCGGTTTTCCTCCGCATAACCGCAGCAGCCGCCGGCATTCCACGTCCTGATACCCAACGCGCCCCTGCTGCGTACACCGTCGGGGTAGGCTACTATGAACCCTGCCTGCGCGGCTTTCTGCGACCACCCGTAATCCTTTTTGCATTGTTCGCCGCTGCCGCCTGTTCCGTGCAAAGCAATGACCAGGTCAAAGCCGCTGCTGTCGTAATAACCGGACGGCAGGTCCAGGAGGAATGTGCGCTCCAGCCCGTCTACCGTGATCTGTTCGCGCAGGCTGAACGGGCGTTCCCCGTCGCTCTTTTCACAGCTCATGAAAACAACGGGCACGCATGCCAGCAAAAGTTGAAATACTAAACGTTTCATTATTCGTGTTTTGATTTTTTATTGACATGGTTTAATCCGGGCGGTAAGCAAACAGGAGCCCGTTGAAGGTGGGCACGTAGACGTTGCCTTCCGGACCGATGGTGGTGCCGACGGTGAACAGGCCCTTTCCCGGCAGGCGTTCCCGGTCGAGCTCCCGGCCTGTGAGCACATCCACCACCAGCAGGTCGTAGCTGAACCTTTCGCTGCCGGCGGCCACCGTCGGATACACCAGTTTGCCGGCTACCTGTGTGGCCACGCCGCGGTTCTGCAGCGCCTCGTTACGCCATACCAGCGCTGCATGGTCGCCGGCATCCCGGATGCATAACAATGGGGCGTTACCCCCTCCTGCCGGCATGATGTATCCGTCGGGTGAAGTGGACTGGCTACCGCCGGGCTCATAGCCGATATCGTATTCCCAGATGGTGGCGCCCGTTTCCGCGTTCATGGCAAACAGGCCGCCCGTGTTGGCATTGACGTATATGCGCGAGCCGTCAGCGGAGATGTCCGGACTGGAAGCGCTGCCTCCCGGCAGTGCGCTGGTTTCCCATAACTTTTTTACAGCCGGGCCGCCTTCTTCCGTATACCGCATGCCCCATAAGGCGGCCTGCGGCGTGCCCGGTTTCCAGTAGGTAAAGAAAAAGCGGCCGCTCCGCTGGTCGAAAGCCAGGGTGTTGGCGCAGGGGCAGGCCTCGGTGCCGCGCATGCAGGCCTGCGGGTCGAAAGTGGAATCGGCGGGCATCCCGCCGGCCAGGCTGTACCGGTCGATCACCGCTTTGCCGGTATGCCTGTCGAGCACATACAGCAAACCGATATGGGTAATGAAGATCACCTTCCCGGTTTGCGTGAACTGCGCAGACAGGGGGAAGCCCGTGATGGGGGTTTCCCACAGCAGGCGGCCGGTATTGTCAAAGGCATGCATGGCCTCGTCGTCGGCCAGGTAGATGCGCCCTTCTTCGTCCAGCAGGGCGGAAGAAGCAACGGCGTATTGATTAACCGCGTCGGTACACCAGCGGGTGGCGCCGGTGCGGGCGTCCAGGGCATACAGGTGGCATCCTTCGGCGCTGGTGGTGACGTACACCTGCCCGTCCATGCCCGTGGTAGGGCCCAGGTTGATGGTGCCTTCGAATTTCCGCTGCCAGGCAAAGGCGATGTTCCTGGCGCCTTTCACCGGTGAGTAATCCGAGTTGTGGCCGTCTGCATGCGCCGCCGGCCAGCCGGGGCCGTATGCGGGGTCGCCGCTCCCGCCGTCTCCGCATCCCATCAGCCGCATGGAGGCCATCACGATGCAGGGCATGGCATAAAACAAAAATTTGTTCGTTCTCATAACTGTTCATTCGGGTTTAAACTTTTCAACGTATCACTATCCGGCGCCTTACGACCACCTTGGGCGCCACCACCGGCCCGGGTGCTATAACGACGCGCGGGGCCACGGTTATACGAACGGGAGGAGCCGCTACGATTACCCTGGGAACCGGCGGCCTTACCACCACCCACTGGGCTTTGACTGTTCCTGTGAAACTGCCTGACAGGAAGATCAGGGAGATGAATACTTTTTGCATGAGCATTTTCTTTTTAAGACGTTCCGGGAGGAAAGAAAGCAGGGCTCCGCAGATGAAAGGGACATTTTCGGGGATGAAGCGCCACGGCTACCGGCGGCTTCAACCGGGGCACGGTCGGTTCATGGGTCGGATTGTCCGTTTCATCCCGGCCATACCATACCTTACCGGTCTTTTCGATATTTTTGTGACATGACGCGATTTTATCCGCTTAAAGGCGCCGTGATCGCCGTTTTCATCGCCCTGCTGGGGCAGGTGCTGCGGGCGCACCGGGAAGAGATGTTATCTTCCTGGTCCACTTTCCCGGCTTCTTTCGCCAATGCTTTCTTCAGCTGGTTATGGATACAGTATATCATTCAACGGAACCGGCCGGCCGGCTACGGATGGAAAGCCCTGGTGTCGGTAACCGGTTGTATCGTCATCTCGATAGCGCTCTTTTACCTGTTGCGCGACGTGGCGGAGGTCAGGAACCGTATAGAAGCGCTGCAAATGGGCATGCGGGCCGTTTACGGCGTACTGGCCGCCAGGGGGTTGGTGGTGGGCGGTTTTTTATACTTCATCGCTTTCCTGCTACAGATGGCTGCCGTGAGCCAGCAGCCCAAACTGGAAAATGAACGCCTGAAGCAGGAGAACCTCCAGGCGCGGCTGAGCCTTTTGCAGGAGCAGATCAGTCCACACTTCCTGTTCAATTCCCTCGGCACCTTGCGCAGTATGGTGGAGGAACCGGCGGCCAGGGAGTTCATCCAGCGGCTCTCTGAAGTGTACCGTTACCTGCTGGGCAGCCGTATGGCCGACCTGGTGGAGCTGCGGGTAGAGCTGGATTTCATCGGGGCCTACCTCCATATACTCCGGGAACGTTTTGAAGACGCCCTGGTGGCGGACATCCGGATCCCCCCGCAGTATCACCACAAAAAAATTCCGCCTGCCACCCTGCAACTGCTGATCGAGAACGCCGTGAAGCACAACGTAGCCACCGCCGAAACGCCCCTGCGAATCAGCATACATGCGGAAGCACCCGACCGGCTGGTGGTCAGCAATTCCCTGCAACGGAAAACCGCGGCCGGTGAAAACACGGGCACCGGCACCGGCCTGAGCAATATCCGTGAACGATACAGGATACTCGCCGGCCGCGACATCAACATAACCGAACAGTCCCGTGAATTTTCAGTAAGCGTTTTTTTATTAGATGGCAAACCATGAACATCCTGATCATTGAAGACGAAGCCAAAACGGCCAGAGAGCTGAAGGCCATGGCGCAGCGCCTGCATAAAGGCTTGCAGGTCACCGACATCCTGCCTACCGTAAAAGCCGCCGTAGCGTGGTTCCAAAACCATCCGCCGCCGGACCTCGTGCTTTCCGATATCCAGCTGGCAGACGGGCTTTGTTTCGAGATCTTCCGGAGCGTGACGGTTACATGTCCGGTCATTTTCTGCACCGCATTCGACCAATACGCCATACAGGCCTTCGAGGCGAATGGTATCGATTATCTGCTGAAACCGGTAGACGAAAGCCGGCTGGCCGGCAGCCTCCGCAAATACGAGCAACTGAAACAGGTCCTGGGCGGCCAGGGCGCGACCGCGAATGACCGCCTCTCTGCGCTGATGGCCCAACTGCAACCCCATTATAAAGGCAGCCTGCTCGTGTTCAGGAATGACAAGATCATCCCCGTAAAAACAGCAGACATGGCCTTCATCCATTCCGCCGGCGGCACGGTAACCGTATACACACGCGACCTGCAGACCTACCTCCTGAAGGAAACGCTGGACGAGCTGGAGCCGCAGCTCGACCCGCAACTGTTCTTCAGAGCCAACCGCCAGTTCATCATTCACCGTGATGCGCTGGTAATGGCCGAGCATTTTTTCAACAGGCGGCTGGTGGTGAAGCTGGATGTAGGCACTCCCGAGCGCATCGTGGTAAGCAAAACAAAGGCCCCGGCGTTACTGGCCTGGATGGAAGGGAAACCATTACACTGAAGGAAGGCGCCCGCCATGAGGAGCATTACTATTCAAGCCCGTTTCTACAAAGTTCCCTTCCCCGCATCCCCACCGGGTTGTTAATCGCCGGAATACCAAATAAAGAACACCGCAAACCCGAAACTCTTTATTACATTTGCACCCATAATTGGTTCCCAGCCTGTCAACGCGGGCCGGGATTAAAAGGGAAACCGGTGTAAATCCGGTGCTATCCCCGTAGCTGTAAGTTTCATCAAGCTGTTCATTCTCCACACCACTGTCCTCTCAAACCGGACGGGAAGGTCATGAACAAGGAAACGAGCCAGAAGACCTGCCGGTTATCGTCAACAACATCAACGAGCTTTCGGGTGAAAGGCCGGGGTGAAACCGTCTTACTGCAGGAGACATTTCATTTCTGTTTCGTATTCATTTTTTTTCCGAAGGCTCATAGTTCGTCAATTCAAAAACTATGAGCATGACAAAAAGGTTACTCACGTTATCGGCCCTGCTGGCGGCAATGCACGCGCAGGCGCAGGATTCAACCGCAACAAGAGCGCTGGATGAAGTAGTGGTCACCGCTACGAAGTATCCCAAAAAAACATCGGAAACGGGCAAGGTGATCTCCGTGATCACCCGCGAGCAGCTCGACCGGAGCGGCGGCAAAGACCTCTCCCAGCTATTGAATGAACAAACCGGCTTGTCTGTCAGCGGCGCCAACAGCAATCCCGGGAAAGACAAATCGATCTTCCTCCGTGGTGCAAAATCGGATTATACGCTCATCATGATAGATGGCGCTCCTGTTTATGATGCTTCCGGCTCCAGCAGCAACTTTGATTTCAGGCTGATGCCCGTGGAAAACATCGAACGCATAGAAATCCTGAAAGGCAGCCAGTCTACCCTCTATGGCTCCGACGCCGTGGCCGGTGTGATCAACATCATTACCCGGCAGGGCGACAGCAGGAAAATCATCGCCCCCTTCGCCTCCGCCGCCTATGGCAGCTACAACACGAGGAAACTCAACGCGGGCCTCAACGGCAGCGCCGATTTCTTCAATTATAACGTAGGCTTTACCCATTACAAAACAGACGGCTTCAGCGAATCCACCGACAAAAACAACACCGGCAAGTTCGATAAAGACGGCTATGAGCAAAACGCCTTCATGGCCAACCTTGGCTTCAGGGTTAAAAACGTCGCGAAAATAACGCCCTTCCTGCGTTACACGAAATACAACGGCCGGCTGGATGCGGATGCTTTCACCGACGACAAGGACTACACCTACAATTTATCCAACCTGCAGACGGGTGTCCGCAATGAACTGACGCTGGGCAAAGTGAAGCTGAACCTCCTGTACAACTTTACGGCCACCAAAAGGAATTACCTCAACGACTCCCTGATCAGGGAATCCGCCTTTGACGGCTATAGCAAAGGGTTCTATGAAGGGAAGGAACATTTCCTGGATGCGTATGTACATGTGCCTGTTCTGCCGGCGCTGTCCTTTACCGGTGGTATCGATTACCGCAGCGGGTTAACGGATGTAAAAACTTCCGGCGTATATAAATACGAGATGGGCGGCGTGGTGTACAGCGGCGAATATGCGGGCGCCATCCACTCCGATTCGGCCAAACAGAACCAGACCGGCGTATACGGCGCGTTCACGTATGCCGCCAAAGGGCTGAACATTGAAGCAGGCGGGCGGTTCAACCATCACTCCGTATATGGCAACAACGGCGTGTTCAACATCAATCCGTCTTACCTGATCAACCGGCAGTTCAAGGTATTCGCCAACATCTCCACCGCCTATAAAGTGCCTACGCTGTACCAGATGCATTCCGAATACAAGAACCCGTTCACCAGCCTGAATCCGGAGAAAGCGATTACGTACGAAGCGGGGCTGCAATACTATTCCACCACCAACCTGGTGAATGTGCGCACAGCCGTATTCAAGCGTGATGTAAAGGACGGCATTGCATTCTATACGGATCCCAATACGTTCAGGAGCTATTACATCAACCAGGACAAACAAAATGACTGGGGCTTTGAAATCGAGCCCACTTTCAACTTCCGCGACAAAGGCCAGCTGATCCTGTCCTATGCTTTTGTAGATGGAGAGGTGACCACTAAAAAGGGCGAAAAGGATACTTCCTATTTCAACCTGATACGCCGGCCCAAAAGCATCTTCAACGCCACGGCGAATTACAATATCACCAAAAACTTGTTTGTCAGCATCGGGGTACAAAGCTTCGGCAAGCGCAGCGACCTGGACTTCAGCACCGCTCCCGCTTCCGTTGTTTCGCTGAAGGCCTATACCCTGCTGAATGCGTACGTGGAATACCGGTTCTTCAACAATCAACTGAGGGTGTTTGCGGATGCCAAAAACCTCACCGACGTTGATTATACCGAAGTATATGGTTATAACGCCCAGGGGATAAACGTACAGGGCGGATTCAGGTTCAGCCTGTAGTTTTTCAGCCACTAACATCAATCAAACATATGCCAGTTTCAACATTTAGTCAGAGGAACGCAGTAATACTGCTCATCATTGCGGTTGTGGCGGCGATACGCCTGTTATCATTCCTGGATGCGGGCCCGCTGGCCTATTTTACGCCGTTGGGCGCCATGGCGTTATTCGGCGCGGCGCATTTCAGCGGTTATGTAAAACCATACGCCTTTCCGCTGCTCGCCCTTTTTATCAGCGACCTGGTACTGTCTTTCACCGTGTTCGCCGAATTCCGGACCGGCCTTTTATACAGCGGCTGGTACTGGACGTACCTGGCGTTCGCCCTGATGACGGTAGCCGGCAAGCTGATGCTGAAAGAGGTCACCATTTCCAGGCTGATAGCGGCCACTATCACCGCCACCCTGATTCACTGGCTGGTGAGCGACATTGGCGCCTGCGCGGTGGAAAACAAACTCACTTTCGCCTTTTACCTGAACCGCCTGGTCACCGCCATTCCTTATGAGCTCAATTTCCTGGGCGGCACTGCATTCTTCAGCGCTATCATGTTTGGCATATTTGAGCTGGCGCAACGAAAATATGCTTCATTGAAGCCTGCCCGGTAAACCCGGCAACCATGGCCGGTGGTCAGCAGCAGGCAGCGTTCTCCGCGGCTCTCTGTTGACCACCGGCTTTTAAGTAACAGTATCCTTACAAAGAAATTTCTATCGGATGTCAACAATCGATCCGCAGCCCGGCATCATTTTTATTACGGGAGGCGCCCGCAGCGGCAAAAGCCGCTACGCACAGGATCTCGCGCTGCAGTTGAGCGCATCCCCCGTTTACGTTGCTACCGCCCGCCATTGGGACGGGGATTTCCAGCAACGCATCAGGCGGCACCAGGATGACCGCGACGGGCGCTGGACCTCGCTCGAGGAAGAAAAACACATCAGCCGGCTTGACCTGACGGGCAAGGTTGCCGTCATCGACTGTGTGACGCTCTGGCTCACCAATTTTTTCGTGGACAGTAAATACAATGTGGACGAATGCCTCGCGGCATGCAAACAGGAAATCAGCCAGCTATCGCAGCAGGCAGGCGCCTTCATTATCGTCAGCAATGAAATCGGCATGGGCGTGCATGCCGAAACGGCCATCGGCCGTCAATTCACGGACCTGCAGGGATGGATGAACCAGTACATCGCTTCACTGGCCCGCCGCGTCGTGTTCATGGTGAGCGGGATACCCATGGAGATCAAAAACATATCATGACAACAAATGCCGCTACACTGCGGGAGCAGCTCCTGCACAAGATCAACAATAAAACAAAACCGCTCGGCTCGCTGGGCCTGCTGGAAACCATCGCCATGCAGGTAGGGATGATACAGGGCACCACCTCACCGGCGATCAATCAACCACATATCGTTGTATTTGCCGGCGATCACGGCATTGCCGAGACCGGGCTGGTAAACCCCTACCCGCAGGCGGTAACGGCGCAGATGGTGCTGAACTTCCTGAACGGCGGGGCCGCCATCAATGTGTTCTGCCGGCAGCACAATATTACTTTACACGTGGTGGATGCGGGAGTCAACCATGCCTTTGGCCCTGCTCCAGCCGGGCAAAGCGGGGATCGCTTCATCGATGCAAAAATGGGTCTTGGTACCGCCAACTATCTCGAAGGGCCGGCGATGAGTGAAACCACCGCCACCGCCGCCATCGAAAAAGGAAAATCCATCGTACAGGCCATAGCGGGCAGCGGGGGCAACTGCGTCGGTTTTGGTGAAATGGGCATCGGCAACACATCGTCCGCTTCCCTTATCATGAGCGCTGTTACGGGTATTCCTCTTGCTGCCTGTGTCGGGCGGGGCACAGGTGTCAATGACGAACAGCTGCAAACGAAAATAAACACCCTCGGACAGGCATATGCGCTACACCGGCTGCCCGAACTTCGTCACCAGCCCGTTGCCCTGCTCTCCAGGGTGGGCGGTTTCGAGATCGCGATGATGGCGGGGGCTTATCTCCAGGCGGCGGAAGAAAAAATGGTGATCGTGGTGGATGGGTTTATCGCTTCCGCAGCGTTGCTGCTGGCGCAGCTGATCAATCCTTCCGTTGTTTCCCATTGCATCTTTGCGCATACCAGCGGAGAGCAGGGCCATGAAAAAATGCTGCAACACCTGCAGGCCACCACTTTACTGCACCTCGGCATGCGATTGGGAGAAGGCACCGGCGCCGCGCTGGCTATTCCGTTGATCCGGTCGGCTGTTAATTTTTTACAGGAGATGGCGTCGTTCGAATCCGCCGGCGTATCCAACATTGAGGCTACAACATGAAAAAAGAACTGCGTATATTCTTTACGGCATTGATGTTTCTTACCCGGTTGCCCGTACCGAAATTCACCGATCACTCGCAGGAGTACCTGGAAAAATCGGCGCGGTATTTCCCGCTCGTAGGCTGGATCGTGGCTGCTATCAGCGGCATTACCTTTCTTGTATTCAATCACCATGTAGGGGAAAACATTGCCATCCTGGCATCCATCGTGGCGGGCGTCTTTACGACCGGGGCTTTTCACGAAGACGGTTTCGCCGATGTGTGTGACGCCTTTGGCGGCGGATGGACCAAAGAAAAGATCCTTGCCATCATGAAAGACAGCCGGCTGGGCACATACGGCGTGACAGGCCTGACCGGCATACTGGCCGCGAAATTCCTGCTGCTGAAAGAGCTGGCTGCGTTCACGCCCGGCATGCATACCTCCTTCCTTGATATTGTTTCCCGCTACCAGCCTTTTTTGCTGGTACTGGTGGCAGCGCATGCCCTCAGCCGGCTGATGGGTGTATGGACCATCTATCTTTTCGACTATGTAACCGATCCCGACGGCAGTAAATCAAAACCGGTCACCAGCCTCAAACCCTCGTGGGCGACCCTGCTCCTGGCCAGTCTCTTCGCATTGTTCCCGTTTATTTTCCTGCCCTGGCAGTTCGCACTGGCCATCGTTCCGGTAGTGCTGATCGCTTACCGCCTCGCCAGGTATTTTAAAAAATGGATCGGGGGATATACCGGCGATTGCCTCGGCGCCATCCAGCAGGTGAGCGAACTGACCTTTTACCTCGCGGCAATAATCGTGTGGCGGTATATTGGCTGACGGTAAATATTATTTTATCATTGCATCATGAGTATTTATGTCATTCGCCATACAACGCCGCTGATCGAAAAAGGCACCTGCTATGGGCAGGCCGATATTGACGTGACCGCCACATTTGAAGATGAAGCGCAGATTATCCGGCGGCACCTTCCTGCCGGGCTGCAACGGGTTTACAGCAGTCCGCTGCAGCGTTGCCGGAAACTGGCGGAGCATCTGTTTCCCGGGCACGCCATCCACTTTGAGCACGACCTGAAAGAGATACACTGCGGGGAATGGGAACTGCAGCAGTGGAACGACATCCCGCGGGAAGAGATCGAGCCGTGGATGAATGACTTTGTGAATGTATGTATCCCGGGCGGGGAAAGTTATGTGCACCTGTTTACGCGCGTGACCCGCTGTTTCGAGGCCATGACCGCGAGCGGGAAAACAACCGCTATTGTGACGCATGGCGGCGTCATCCGGAGCATCCTGGCCCATATTACCCGAACGCCCCTGCATGAGTCCTTTTCGGCCTTTTCGGTGTATTATGGATGCGTGGTTAAAATAGACGCACACCATGACGGCTTTACCTATGAAATACTGTCCAACATCCCGACGGCAAAAGAGCAGCATCAGCCGAGCCGGTAGCTTACCGGGTTAAAATTGTCGGAATACCCTGCTATGATAGGCGCACTAACCAACATAGTTTGATAATACTGCCCGATATCTTTGTAATAAAAAAAGAAAGATGAACAAGTATAGAATTGAACTTAAATGGGCCCTTATCTTTGCCATAATGACATTGTTATGGGCGGTTATTGAAAAAGCAGCGGGATTTCACGACGAGCGTATCGCAGACCGGCCTGTTTTCGGGGCCTTTATCCTCGTCCCGGCGACCGTGATCTACTACTTCGCGCTGAATGAGAAAAAAAATAAGTACTACGGCGGGGGCATCACCTATAGGCAAGGCATTCTGAGCGGCATACTGTTAAGCCTTTTTATTGGCGTTATCAGCATTCTGACCAGCATCATCAATCTCAAGATCATATCGCCTGATTTTCTAAGCAACACCATCCATCATGCGGTATCAAGCGGCTCCCTCACGGCCGAACAGGCCAGCCGGCAATTTAATACCCCGGCTTTTATAACTACCGGCGCAATTGCGGCCGTTGTTACGGGCGCCGTCATTTCGGCAGTTGTCTCTTTGTTCATTACACGCAACAGACAAAAAGGATTAACGACTTAAATCTATCGAAATGAAGCACATCTCAATAGTCGTACCGATGGGTGGAATTCTGGGCGGTATAGAAATCGCCCGGGAGTTGTTTGGTGAGGCCAACAGCTACCTGCACAATAAAAGCAACAAAGCGCTGTTCAATATCCAGCTTGTCGGAGCGAAAAAGAACGTGCCGGTAAACGACGGACGGTATTTGCTAAAGCCGGACATTACCTTTAGTGAGCTGAAGAAAACGGACCTGATCATCATCCCCGCCCTGAATATTATCCGGGAGCTGAGCGACAGTCCCAACAAACAGCTGATCAGCTGGGTCAAAAAAATGCATACGCAGGGAGCAGAAGTCGCCAGTCTCTGCGTGGGCGCATTCCTGCTGGCAAAAACAGGTCTGCTGAAAGACAGAAGCTGCACAACGCATTGGAAGGCGTCCGATATCTTTAAAGAAACCTATCCGGACATCAGGCTGATGAAAGAGAAAATCATCACAGATGAGGACGGCGTGTACTCCAGCGCGGGGGGCTTTTCCATGCTGAACCTGCTCGTTTACCTGATCGAAAAATACGCGGGCAGAGAGGTGGCGCTATACTGTGCGAAATTTTTCCAGGTAGACCTGGGCAGAAGCGCGCAACTCCCGTTCATCATCTTCCAGGCGCAGAAAGAACACGGCGATCAGCAGGTAAAACAGGTACAGATCTTTATCGAAAAAAATTATTACAGGCGCATTACCGTAGATGAACTGGCGGAAATGCTGGCCATGGGGCGGCGTAGCCTTGAACGCAGGTTTAAGAAGGCAACCGCAAACACGCTCAACGAATACATTCAGCGCGTCAAGATAGAAATGGCCAAAAAACAGCTGGAGTCCGGGGAGAAAAAAATCAATGAAATCATGCTGGATGTAGGCTACTCCGACAAGAGCACTTTCAGGGCGTCGTTCAAGATGCTGACGGGGCTCCTCCCCAATGAGTACAGGAACAAATACCACAGCAGAATAGCGGAATAAGCCCTTATGCCCCCAAGGGCCATCGAAACGTATTTATGCGGTACTACCAGCATAACACTCCTCATTGTATATTTTTAAAAACCCTTTCTGGAATGAAAATCTCAGCCCCTCTTTTGCCTTTGGTTTTACTGATAGCGTTTTCAGGCTGTACCGTCAGCCGGAAAACCTATGACCCCACCGGTGCGGCATTTTCACAGGCTTATGGCATAAAAAACTTCAAGCGCCTCGTTTTTGTAAGCGGCCAGGTCCCGGAAGACGAAAAAGAGAACGTTCCGGGTGATTTCCGTTCACAGGCCGAATTGACCTGGAAGAATGTGGAGAAGCAGCTCAAAGCGGCCGGTATGGGCCTGAACGACATTGTGAAATACACGATCTACCTCTCCGACAGGAAGTACCGCAGGGAAAATTACGAGGTAAGATATAAGGTGCTGGGTAACCATCAACCAGCGATGTCGATCATTATTACCGGTATTTACGACGAAAAATGGCTTCTTGAAATTGAAGCGATAGCCGCAAAATGAAATGAAAAAGATCTGGTTCATCCTGTACGCAGCAGGTATCGCATCCTGCAATTCCGGGCATCAGGCCGGGCACCCCGGCAATCCCGGTTCCCGTGAGGCCTATTTTATTGCGCCTGTTTACAACGACAGCGTGTACTTCTCCGTGAACGCCCGCTATACGGACAAGGTCGTTGTACGGGGCTCATTGGGGAATTTTTCCAATATTGACAAAACCCTGCACGAGGTGTATTTTCAAAGATTCGTATCCAAATCCGGCCGTTTCCGGAAGATCCACGCGGTCGGGACCTCACTGGAAACCATCAGAACCGGTACGCTTGACTCTGTTCGTATGCACCAGTTCAATCAATACGTGGAATTCGATGAACTTGGAATATTCAATGGAGCGCCGACTGATCCCATCAGTTTAATACCGCTATATCCCGGCAGGAAGGTAAAGGTCCACGAATACTGGGATCCTGCCGTACAAGTCAAAGTCGGGTTCGGGGAAGGGCTTGCCCATTTCCGGTTTGACATTGATTCAGTGTACAGAGGCGAATACGGTTTTCTCTTTGCCCGCATCAATGTAAAATTCGATGGTGTGTTACAACCTGCAGCCGCCCTGAAGGGAGCCAACGTGACGATCAGCGGTAAAGGCTGGTTTACCTGGAACTGCACGATCCATCAGCGCCGCGACACGCATCTAACCGCGACGTACAGCGCCGTAAAAGGGAATAGCGAGGTCAAACAATACATTACGGCAGATGACAGCCTGATAGTACACAGGCAGCTGTCAAAATTCTAATATCCATATGTAACCGGCAGTGATCCCGCGATGCACGATCGCGCCGGGCCCTTGTGCTCCTGAGTTCCGGGAATCCATACTAATGGGCGTATTACCCGTCTACTATTGTCGTAATACCATGCACGTTATCATTCCGGTTCAAAATAATTTTGGCTTATGAAAGCAATTGAAAACATACTCATACCCGTCTCGGACCAGAAAATTTCAAAGGCATTTTACCTGAAGCTGGGTTTCCAGGTAATCGTGGAAATAGAAATGGGAGAAGGGCAGCAATGGATACAGTTGGGATTGGGCAATCAATATACCACGATAGCGCTGTTGAAAAACTGGCCTTACAGCGACCTGGTGGTCGGCAGCCTGCAGGGGCTCATCCTTGAAACAGACGACATTTTCAGAGACAAGGAAGAACTGACCAGGAAAGGGATCATTATGTCAGACATCAGGGAAACGCCCTCCGGGAGGATTGCTTTCATCAGGGACCCTGACAACAATGGTCTGACTATTCATCAATTCAATTATAACAAACAAAAATAAAAAGTTCACAATGGAGGCTAAAAGAAACCACAATAATTACCAACAATTCACATCATCAAAAAACGGGAACAATATGAAAAGATCAAAATGGCTATTCTGCTGCCTGGCATTGTTTGCATGCTCAGAGGCGGCAGATGCGCAGAACACAAACAACACAGCTGCAAAAACAGGCTACGCATCCGTAAACGGGCTGAAGATGTATTATGAGATACATGGCGATGGGCAACCGCTCCTGCTGCTGCATGGCTCTCATGCAACCATTGAAACGACTTTCGGCCCGATGATCCCGGCACTGAAGCAACATCACAAAGTAATAGCCGTAGAATTACAAGGGCATGGGCATACCGCCGATATTGACCGCCAAATTACCTGCGAAGCAATGGCCGATGATATCTCTGCGCTGATAAATCAGCTAAAGCTGGAGAAAGTAGACATTTTAGGCTATAGCATGGGCAGCGGTGTCGCTTTAAACGTCGCCATCAAACATCCAGAACTGATCCGAAAAATGGTGCTGTTATCACCGGTGTATAAATCCGAAGGCATCCAGCCGGATTACTGGCCGATGCTCCCAACCATCAAACCTGAAATATTCGAGGGATCGCCCGTAAAGCAGGCGTACGACAGTGTTGCTCCGGATCCGAAAAACTGGCCTGTATTGGTCGACAAACTTAAAACGATCTATACCCGGGGGTTCGATTGGAACAAACAAAAAATAAGTACGATCAAATCCCCTGTAATGGTCGTTATCGGGGATGCCGATATGGTGAAAGCAGAACATGCCGTTGAAATGTTCCGGATATTCGGAGGTGGGCAGTTCGGTGATTTAAAAGGCCTGCCCAATTCTCAACTGGCCATACTTCCGGCCACCACACATGTCGGCATGCTGTTCAGATCGGATTGGCTTCTCCCGATGATACAGTCATTTCTTGACCAGCCCGTTAAGTGATAATTTAAACCCATCAATCATGGCAACTTCAAAAAATAACATTAAAAATGTTGACGAGTATTTAGCGACGCTGAGCCCGGCTCAAAAAGAGCATGTCAAAAAGATCAGGCAATTAATCATAAACGTTTCCGCCGAACTCGAAGAAGGGCTTACTTATTCCACCCCCGCGTACAGGGTGAAAGGTAAATTGGTAGTCGGAATTGCGGCAGCCAAAACACATACGGGATTTTACGTAATGAGTGAGACTGTAATAGAGCAGTTCAAAGACAAACTTAGGGACTACGAATTAGCCAAAACAAGCTTCAAAATCCCCCTTTCTAAAACAATCTCAGCCACTTTGGTCAAACAGATTGTTCTGGCGAGAATAAATGAAAATAGCAGCACGCCGTTGAAAACTCCGGCTAAAAAGTAACGGCCTCTGCCGGGCTGGCCGCATTCTGCGGATGATACCAACCGGGTAAAGGGGGCGAAAGTTTCACAAAGAGAGAACGAACAAAGGCACGTTTTCAAACGGATCCGTGTTCGGGGTACGAAGGGCTGCTCTACACCAGGCAGCCCTCTTCCATTTTCAAACCCTCAGATATGAAAAACCCGCTCCAGGTTCCGGCCCCTCCTCAACCGGAAATGAACAAAGAGCAGCACCAGCGCAACGGGCGCCACGCAGGCCGCTACGATCACGCTCCAGTTCAGGCGCCAATATCCCCACATAAAATATGACAATATCCCTTCCACACAAAGGCATAACAGCGCTGCGGCCACAAAGGCGTATGCGATCAGGTTAACGCCTTTGTGCCTGGCGGAACGCTCCACCCGCATAAAGGCCATCACTACTACGTTTACACTCACCAGCAAAGGTATCGCCATCCGTGTTGCCCATGTAACGCCGCCGGTGAACCAATCCAGGACGATCAGGCCAAGCGACGCCAGGAAAAACCCCAGCCCCATTTCCGCCATGATACCGATGGAAAAGAACGCGAACACCGACGCGTAACAAAAAATCACCAGGCCCACGGCCGTAGTGTATTCGGACCAGGTGATGCTGCGGCTGATAATGTAATTGACGATGCCTGCCGCCGCCATCCCGGAGCCCAATATCAGCGATACTATGTCCCAGGTAAATTTCCGGCGTTTTTTGGTCATCCCGGGCTTCGGCACACGCAGCTCATGATCGGCGGCAGCTGCCGCTGCCGCAGGGCTCCCGTCAACCGGCTGCCCGCACAATGGACATACCAACATGTCGTTTTCCAGTTCCACGCCGCAGTTTTTACAATACATAGCTTGTTACTATTTAACGATTTTAACAGGTATTCCGTTCTTCGCCAGGAAGGAGAAGAAAAGCCGTTCCAGTTCTCTCGAATCCGTAATGTTGCCGAACGTCATCATCAGTTTATCTTCGAACCCCACCACCGCGCAGTTCACCCTGAGTATGTGATTGGGCGGCGGGGGAATGAATATGAAATTATCGATCAGTGCGTTCACATCCGCTCCCAGGTCTACTCTCCCGAGGTTGGTGACCACGCCGCTGTATTCCTTGGTGCCCAGGGTGTACAATTTCGCCATGATCAGCGATTTGATGAAGAGGGGCACCCTTCTTAAAAAAGGGTTGCGCTCCCCGCTTACGTTGCGTGAAATCATCTTGCTGATGAGCTTCCTGTCGGTTTCCAGTTCCATCTGGTGGTATACGGTTTTAACGATTTCCTCGAAGGTATAATGCCCTAACCGCAGGTCAATTCCCGGGAGCACATACAGCGAAAAATTGCGCATGGTGCGCGTGGGGAACATGCGGCGGAGATTCACCGGCACTTCGATCCGTACGATCTTGTTGCTGATGCGCTTCCCGATATCGGACGATTGTTCGTATATCTGCTGGAGGGCATACAGGTATACCGCCGTCAGGTATTCCGTCAGGCTTACCTGGAATTCTTTTGCCTTTTGGATGATGGCGGCCGTTGGCACAACGGCTTTCAGCACATCAAAACGCGGACTGCCTTTTAAACGGAAAGGCACATGAAAGGCGGCGGGTACTTTCACCGGGCGGGCATTAATCTTCTTGAAAAAGTGATTGTAGGCATCCGTGGATTCTTCGGCGTGCGGGGCTTCACGGGCATCAAAATGCGGGAATGCCGCAGTAACGGGCAGGCAACATTTCTCAAAATAGATCGCGAGCAATGTTTTCAGGTATTCGAATGCGCCGGTGCCGTCTGTCAGGATGTGAGAAAATTCCACGCTGATTTTGTTTTCCCGCACCAGCACCCTGAACATCAGTTCCCCCTTTTCAAATGCCCTGCAGGGCTGGCCGGTATCCGGCTCCACCGCCACCGGCAGTGAAACCGGCTCCAGGTAATACCAGAAAAAGCCCGCTTTCAGTTTTACCTTAAAATAGGGAAAGCGGTCTTCAATAGCCTTTACAGCCTCCAGGAGCGGCTTCACCCTTACCCGCGCTTTCAGGGCAACGCCTACCCTGAAAACGGACGTCAGTTCCCGGTCTTTGATGGCCGGGTAAATTTTCGCCGCGTTATCGAGGCGAAACCAGGTATCGTTGTACAAGTCCTTTTCCATAACAGCTGTAGTAATGGCGGTCCATTGATGATGATCAATTACGGTGCCTTTTTAGTACCTTGAGACAACTACCCGATTCCTGACAGAAATTATTTTCCTTGGCCAGTCTGCACAGCAGGATATTTACGCTTCTATTACGGCTGATAAACAAAAAGAGTTTTCTGCGCCGTCAGTTGAAAAAAGGCCGGTTCAACCGGTTTGACTGTCCCGAGCCGCCATCATCGTTATTCGGCCGGGTTATAAAAAAACAACTGGAGGGCCGGAATGTTTTCACTTTGTTGCCGCATACGGAGCCATTGAACGGCAAGCATGTTTTATACCTGCACGGGGGAGCTTATGTTCAGTGTTTTACGCTGCCGCACTGGTATTTCCTCGCCGATATCGTGAAAACTACGGGCGTTGCCATTACCGCGCCGGATTATCCCCTGGCGCCGGCGCATACGTACCGCGAAGCATTCAACGTTGTTGAAAAGATATACCTCCAACTGGTTGGCCTGTACGGCCCTGCCGCGATCATACTGATGGGCGATTCCGCTGGCGGAGGATTTGCACTGGCTTTGGCGCAGAAACTCAAAGAAGATCAGCTTCCGCTCCCCGGCCAGGTCATCCTGCTTTCACCCTGGCTCGACATCTCCCTGAAAAACCCCGCCATTGAACAGATCGCTCCCACCGATCCATTTCTCGACAAAGAAAGCCTGCAAACCGCCGGTGAACTGTATGCGGGCGGCACCAACCCCGAGCATTACCAGCTCAGCCCTATCAACGGAACGCTGGAGGGGCTCGGAAAAATCACCGTATTCGCCGGCTCCAATGAAATACTGGCGGCCGATGCCCGGAAACTGAAAGCGATGGCGCTGGAAAAGGGAACGGGCCTGGATTACTACGAATACCCGGAAATGGTCCACACCTGGATGTTGCTGAATTTCCCGGAATCCAAAAAAGCAAGGCAGCAGATCGTTCAGCTGCTCCGCGGTCATGCCTGATCCAGGACGGCCCTTCGTGGTACAGGGCCTGTATTTCATGAAAGCGGTGCACTGCCGGGATCACATGAACGCGAAAAGGATCGCAACGAATGCCACGCCCACCATCGCCGTCCCCAACGCATACGCCGCCACGATGCCCACCGACTTCAATAATGCAGTGCTGAACTGCACCTGGTAAGCGTTTCTTACGGCGAACACCAGGTACAGGAATAACGGCAGCATGAGCCAGACGTATAACGCATTGGAATGAAGGACCAGGTTGATCAGTACTGCCAGTATACCGGTCATAAAAATGAACGTATGGAAATGGATGGAGAAGATGGCATGATGTGCGTACATCCACGACTTCCGGGGGAAGAACCATTTCAGCAGCAAAGCAAAAAACGGCAGCAGCAGGAACATGAGTTTGGGATAATTGTGGAGGACTTTGTTCTCCAGGGCGTCCCGCATGTTGCCGCCGTATCTGTCACGAAGTTCGAGGGTGCGGGTCTGTATTGTCCGTTCCCACCATGGTTTACGCAGATGCGGCGGCAGGGATTGCTGCAGCGAGTCGTACAGGCGCACCGAATTGCGTACGGAATCGGTGCCCATGATGGTGAGAAGGTCCGCCTTTATCCGGACGGCGGCGGTATCTTCCGGGGCCACTTTTCCTCTCCGCAGGGAATCCCGCAGGCCGGCGGCCTGCCTGACCATCGAGTCGAGTTTCAGTTTCGGTATGACCTGCGCCTGCCGGTTGTACGGGTCGCCATGCTCCCCCGTCATGGCCAGCATCAGGAAAAAGACGAATGACGTGAACACGTAGAGGCGGATGGGATTGACGTACGACGTGCGTTTACCGGCGATATACTCCTTTGTGAGGAGGCCCGGATAAAAGAACAGGTATTTGAGCGTGGTGAGTAATTTGGAATCGTAATGGGTGATGTCCTGGAAAAAGTGGCTGACCAGGTGCCCGAACGACTCATTTACTTCGACGTTTTCCTGGCCGCAATGGCCGCAGAAACGGTCGGGCACGGGGTGGCCGCAATTGAGGCAGGTTTTGTTCTGCCGGAGGTGTTGTGTTTTCACGTGAGGTCAGTAACAGGTTAGGTCCGGTAAATATAACCAAATATGAAAAACCAATGGAAAATTGTCGCCCCGGTATCGGTCAAAAAAGGTACCGTCCAACATCCCGGCATCGGTAGAAAATGAGACCGTCGCCAAATTTCCCTTAATGGCCGAAATCGCTAAAACACGCACTCCCCTCCTACCATCCCTTAAGTATCCCTTAAGTAACCCTTAAGTAACATCGGAGGAACCCCGAAGGAGCCTGCTCTCAAAACAACTGTTAAAACCGGTGGGGTCTGGTCCTGCCATAGGTTGGTCTGGTCCTGATATAGGTTTACACCTTTTGTTAGAAAATCCTGTTATCTGTTGTCCAGTTTGGTTCGCTGTCCTACACGGGGTTTACAGGGTTGCTTTTTCATCTTTCTTAGGGTTATAAACGCATTGCGGGGCTCGCCGGGGCCTTTTTTGCCCTGTTAGCGGCGTTTACCTGCCTGTAACAGCAGCAGTGGTCATAATGGGGCTGGATAGCGCGGTTTGCCGTGTAGAGGCGTACTGTTGCACCGTCATTGCTATGTTTTTTGAATGTTGAGCATCCATTTTTCCGCGGTGGCTTCCCGGTTCCGGGTCGATCAACCCTCTTGCTCTGACTCCAGCCGTTGACCTATAGTGGTAGAAAAAGCGGGCCTCGTCGTCTGCAAAGCATATTTTACTGAAAAAAAGTGTCCGTTTTGTCCATGTTCGAGGGTCTGTCCGGTACCATTTTATGCGCTTGGTGCGTAGGGAGTGCGGCACATTTTTCACCGCAAACACCGGCCGGCTATTTTTCCGGTCGCATTTTCGGGACCGGCGAAAAAAGTACCCGGTATCGAAAAAGCGACCGGACCGGGCTCGCCTTTATTGATACACCCTCACCCAGTCCACGATCATATTGACCGGTAAAGTTTCGGGGTCCACCTTGCCTACCCAGCTCCCACCCAGCTGCTGATCGATCAGCAGATAAAAGGGTTGGTCGAAAGGCCATTGCGAAGGATCTACGTTTTTCAAACGGGGGTAGGTGAATGTTTCTTTACCATTGAGCACGTACACGATCTTGTCCGGATACCACTTAAGGCCGAATACATTAAAGTCGTCACGCTTGAACGGGGCGGTGCCGTGGTGCGGGGGAACATCTTTCTTTTTCAGCGTGAGCGTGTAATACGAATGGATGGTCTGATAGATGATGCTGTCGTAGTTCAGGTGCTCCATGATGTCGATTTCTCCATTCTTCGGATACCCGCCGTATTTGTCCGTTTCCGCCAGCATCCACATGGCGGGCCAGGCGCCCTGCGCACATTCCAGCTTCGCGCGTATTTCCACCATGCCGTACTGAAACGCGAATTTCCCCTTGCTCCAGATGCCGCCCGTTAAAAAGGGGCGTTTGTCGACGGAGGTATCGGGGTTCACCATGCCTTTGAGATACAGCAATCCGCCGCTCATATCATAACAAATGCCTTTATCGGTCATATGCCTGCCCCAGTCCGCTTTGTTGGGCTGAATCCTCGTCCATTTGGCCGTATCCAGCGAAGGCCCGTTGAATTCTTCCTGCCAGACGAGTTGCCATTTTTTCTGTTCCCTTCCATTTTTCTGCACGTACATGTAGCGATCTTTCACGGTATAGGTGGCCGTTTTACAGCCTGCAACGATCAATACCGCCGCCAGTAGCCATGTTGTTCTTTTCATCGGTTCTGTTTGTTGAAATCAGTGCTGATCAGGTAAAGGTACAGGTTTCATTGTCTTTTTAACAGTGGGCATCTGCGCGTCGTATTCCCGCAATTTCCCGGCCAGCAACCGCGACAAACGTTGCGTGACCTCCGGCATGCGCCGGGAAACATCCTGCTGCTCGCCGATATCAGTCTGAAGGTTATACAATTCCTTCGTGCCCGTTTTCTGATTGTACACCAGTTTCCAGTTTCCCTGCCGTATCGCGCTCCTGAAATTAATGCCGTGCTCATCGCTGCCAAGCCATTTGTTGGGGCAATGCCAAACCAGCGCCCTGGCCGTATCCCGGATGGAAGCGTCACGCAGCAGCGGGATAAAATTTTTTCCGTCTACCTGCTGTACCGTGGGTTTATTGTTTGCGCCGGCCATGCCGAGGATGGTCGGGAAAAAGTCTTCGATGACCAGGTATTGCTCACACACGGAAGCTGGTTTCACCACACCGGGCCATTTCACGAGCATGGGCTCGCGGATGCCGCCTTCGTATACGGAGCCTTTGCCTGCGCGCAGGGGAAGATTGTGCGTATAAAGTTGCCCGCCTCTGCCCTCGCCGCTGTAACCCCCGTTGTCGCTCATGAAAATGATCACGGTGTTATCATCGACCTTTTTCTTTTTGAGGTAGTCCATGATATCGCCGAGGCTTTTGTCCATGCCCTCCACCATCGCCGCGTACCTGGCTTCCGGTTCGGGAAGGCCCATGTCCCGGTATTTGCGGATGAAGCGCTCATCGGCGGCAAAGGGCACATGCACGGCGTAATGAGACATGTACAGGAAAAAAGGGTTTTGTTCGGCCACGGGTTTGTCCAGCGCCGCCAGCGCCTCTATCGTCAGTGCTTCGGTCAGAAAAGTAGCGGTGCCGTGATATTTTTTCAGCCCCGGCACACCCCAGGGCGGGGTGGGTCCGTCGCCTTTATTGCCATAATGCTGTTCGCCGAGAAAGCTGCCGGGGCCACCGGCGGCATGGCCGGCCACATTCACGTTGAAACCAATATTGAGCGGATCGGCGGCGGGCGTTTCCATCGCACCGAAATGAGCTTTCCCGCAGTGGATCGTATAGTATCCCGCATCCTGCAGCAATATGGGTAAGGGTGTGGCATGCACCGCGCGTTCCGTACCGGCCACGGGCGACATCCCGTTCACGTTCCACGCCGGCACGGCCAGCACGGAATCCGCCACATCCACACTCGCGTTTTTGCGGAGCGTCCAGTTGGTGACGCGGTGGCGGGCGGCATTCATGCCGGTCATCAGGCTGATGCGGCTCGGTGAACAAACCGGCGCGGCATACGCGTTGGTGAATTTCATGCCATCCCTGGCCAGGCGTTCCATGTTGGGCGTGTGATACCGACGGTTGAGGGGCGTCACTTCCGACCAGAAAGGAACGGAGCAATCCTGCCAGCCCATATCATCCACCAGGAACAATACGATATTCGGTTTACGCTGCGCCACAGCGGCTTGCAGCAGTACAAGGAAACAAAGAGACGTGAAGCATACTCTAATCATAACATACAATAAATAGTTCGCCATCATGGCAATCATCGTTGACGTGGAGATGTTTACCGGCAAAAAATAAGGCCAGGGCTCAAATTTCGACAATACCGCTTGCCTGAAGTTGCGTTAATTTAGCCAATACGCACAGTAAATTACCCATCTTGCCGGTAAAGTTTCGAGGGCCATGCGAGGTATCATCGCAGCGCATATCTTTACACGCATTCTTTATTTGTTCTGTATGAAAAAAACGATCTTATTACTGTTGGCCTGTCCGATATTGCAGGCCGGCGCGCAGCAGCCTGCCCTGCCCGTTCGCAATACGATAGCGGTGGAAGCTGCCGATTCACCGGCCGACATCATCCGCAAAGCGGCGCACGTGGTGCCTACCGCCAACCAGTACGCTGCGCTGCAAAATGAATTCATCGCATTCATTCACTTCGGCCCGAATACCTTCACGCGTATGGAGTGGGGCAACGGAAAAGAAGACCCTTCCATCTTCGCCCTGCAAAACCTCGACACCGATCAGTGGTGCGCGGCAATGAAAGCGGCCGGAATGAAAATGGTGATCCTCACGGTGAAACACCATGACGGGTTCGTGCTCTGGCAAAGCCGCTACACGCAACATGGCATCATGTCCACCAACTTTCGCGGCGGCAAAGGCGATGTGCTTCGCGACCTGTCTGCCTCCTGCCGGAAACATGGGCTGAAACTCGGTGTTTATCTTTCCCCGGCCGATCTGTACCAGATTGAAAACCCCCAGGGACTGTATGGCAATCTCAGCCGTTACACCAGAAGGGCTATCCCGAGGCCTGTGCCCGGCCGGCCGTTCCGCAACAAAACGACCTTCGAGTTTGAAGTGGATGATTATAACGAGTATTTCCTCAACCAGCTGTTTGAACTGCTGACGGAATACGGCCCGGTGCATGAAGTATGGTTCGACGGCGCTCATCCCAAAACCAAAGGCGGTCAGCAATACAATTACGCCGCCTGGAAAAAACTGATCCACACACTGGCCCCGAAAGCGGTGATTTTCGGAAGAGAAGATGTACGCTGGTGCGGCAACGAATCGGGGAAAACCCGTGCAGAAGAATGGAACGTGCTCCCCTACTCCACCAATCCCACAACAGCCAGTCATTTCCCGGACATGACAAAGGATTTCCTCGGCCAGCGCTCCGAACTGGCAGGCGCGCGTTTTCTGCACTACCAGCAGGCGGAAACGAATACCTCCATCCGTGAAGGATGGTTTTACCGCGACGATCACCGGCAGAAAGTGCGCAGCGCGGACGATGTGTTCGATATTTATGAACGCTCTGTAGGCGGCAATTCCACTTTCCTGCTCAACATCCCGCCCAACCGCGAAGGACGTTTCTCCCCTACCGATTCCGCAGTATTGTACGAAACCGGCCGCAGGATAAAAGCCACTTACGGCGCCAGCCTGTTCCGCGGCGCGAAAGGCCCGCAGGCGATACTCGACGGCAATGCCAACACGGCATTCAACCTCCCCGGCACTACCGGCGCGATCGACATCACGACACCTGCACCGGTCACGATCAACCGTATCGTCATCCAGGAAGCGGTGCGCACCAGCAGCGAACGGGTGGAAAAACATGCAGTGGATGCATGGATAGACGGGCAGTGGAAAGAGATCGCCACATCCACCAACATCGGATACAAACGTATTTTACGTTTCCCGGATGTGACAGCCGCCCGCTTCCGCGTGCGCATCATCGAATCACGGTTTGCACCGGCAATCAGTCATATATCGGCACATTATTTCAAAAGCCGTCCACCGCAGCTGTCCATCACCCAGTCGGTTGACGGGCTTGTTGCCATTGCGCCGCTGCAACAGGAATTCAACTGGAAGCCCCATGGAGAGAATGCCACAAAAAACCTCTCCACGTTCGACATCTATTACACCACAGACGGTTCTGCGCCCGGCACCGGCTCCGCGAAATACACCGCGCCGTTCCGCATGCCGCCTGGTGAAGTGAGGGCTGTTTCGGTGCAGGGGAAAGATCAAAGCGACGTGTTCCGCCAGGCCATCGGTCTGATCAAACAACACTGGAAATTATCAGCCGCCAGCAGCGAACGCAACAGGCGCCCCGCAACCGCGGCATTCGACGCCAACAGCAAAACGTTCTGGCAATCGGCCGACGGCGGGCCGCACAGTATCACGATCGATCTCGGCGCAACGCACCAGTTGAAAGGGTTTGCTTACACGCCGCAAACCGTGAACGCAGAAGGCATGATGGCCAAAGGCCGCCTGATGGTGAGCCAGGACGGGCAACAATGGCAGCTGGCGGAGCCATTCGAATTCGGGAACCTCATCAACGATCCCGTTACCCGGCACCACTACTTCCGTAATAGCGTATCTGCACGATATGTAAGGATCGAAGCCACTGAAACGGCGGCGGGCAGCCCCTCGCTGACGATCGCGGAACTCGATTTCTTCGAGTAGCTGCATGTGCGGCAAAGATATTGTAACAAAAAAGGCGGGAGTTTCATCCCGCCTTTTCTGTTACATCTTTTTATAATTCGAATATTCGTTGACCGTGATCATTTCCACCGGCCTGCCCAACACCCGCAAGCTGCTCGAAACTTCCTCCCGCAGCGGCAGGTAACGTTTCCTGTCTTCCATATACCGATAGGTAACATTACGGCAGGTACGTCATGAACGGAATACCGTTTGTTCCTGAGATCGCAGACGCGGCTGCTGTCGATAAAGCAGTGAAAAGACAGGGCTACACCGTTGTAGCCGGTATTCCGTACAAAATAGATCTTGCCCGTTCCGGCTGCATCCTGTGCGAAAGCGGATACAGATAAGCACAGTGCAACAAATGCCGTCAGGGTGGTTTTTAAAAATTCCATACGACGAATGAGGGATTTTATTTCGTGTAAAGTGGAGAGCGTTTCAACAGATATTCCAGGGTGTTTTTATAGGCATCCTGTGTGTTCCAGAATGAAGTTCTGTCCTGGTCGTACACGCTGGTGCCCTTGTCGTTATATATGGCCAGGCTGAGTTTGGTCTGGAAATTCTGCGTGGCTGTGCCATAGGAATATGCATTGACCTTGCGGTCTTTGTCGTCGTCCTTGGATTTGGCGGTACCGGAAACGGACTGGTAAGTTGTTTGTGTGGTTTTATTCATATTCACGACGCCATCCACCACATATTCAACACCAAGCATATTGCACAGATCATCCATCGTATACCCCTTGATATTCTGACGGTTGATGCCGGCTTTGATCAGCATGGCGTTGGTAGTGCGGGGATTAAGGATGGTGAAGACGCCCGCATGTTTGCTCATATAGGAAAAACATTCGTTCTGCACCTGCTCGCTGATAGCATCGTCTGCCGGCTGACCATCGCGGACGAAAGTAAAAGGCAGTATCGCCACTTTGTTGTGGTGGTCTTCCAGGCCCGGGCTGTTCTGCGGTTTTTCAGCGGATGCCTGCGGCTGGTTGTTGAAAACCTGGATACGGCCGCTACCGAAAGTGATCTTCATGATTTCGGCCTTTTTGATATTGTATACCAGCGTTTCGCCGGCATAGGCGAATTCCACGTCGCCGTCGTTGATTTTAACCACCTTACCGGTGAGCTCTTCCCCGTTGAGTTTGAGAATAACGTCGTTTTTAAGGGATTGGGCAAAAGAGATCAATACCGCCAGCAAAAGCGTGATAGATGCGAAAATTTTTTTCATGCTATTTTAAATTAGGGTTGATGCAAATATAAAGAAATACGGCTTATCCAATCCGCCGTGACTGCCATACTACAACTGCAAAGGCATTAAACCAGGCGCCGGGCGCCGCCCCGAAGCCGCGCCCAGTATGGCAACAGCGCTGCAAAAGGCGATCACCGCCACAGCGGGAAATATCACCGCTTTGTCGCCGGTCGCGTCGATCAGCCGGCCCATCAACGGCTCGCCGATAGCGGCGAACACATACGCCACCATGTTCATGACGCCTGTGCCGGTGCCCACGTAACTTTGCCCCAGCAGTTCCGGGGCCAGCGGCCAGAAGTTCGCCTGCGGGCCGTAGGAAAAGAAACCAGCACAAAACACCAGCACACCGATGGTGACGCCGCTTTTCACGTTGAGCATATAGATCAATGCAGACAGCAGGCCGCAGATCATCATGCCGGTAAAGATCGACGCCACCCGGTTACCGCCGAACAGCCGGTCGGAGATGAACCCGAACGCAAACGCGCCCACCGCCATACCTGCCGGCAACAGCACACTGATCCAGACTTTCGAAGGGGCGCCGGTGAAATCAGTGCTCAGGAAATATAACGGGATCCAGAAGATCAGCGCATAACGCGCCATGCTTTGAAAACCCAGCGACAGGCATACGACCAGGAAACGTTTGTTGCCCAGCACGGCAGCATATGCCTGTTGCCAGCCCGGGCGGGTGTTACGCTCTACTTCTTCCGGCGAGATTTCCCGTGGGGCGTTCCGCACGAAAATGAAGAAGATGATCACCACGCCTGCAAGAAATAATACCGGGATGCGGAAAACACTGCGCCAGTTTTCTTCCACGAGAAGGATGGAGAAGACATAGGTAACAACAGACGACAAACCCGCGGACATGGTGTACAGACCGTACGCCAGCCCTTTGTTACCGCTGCGCCACCAGTTGGCGATGATGCGGCTGCCGGAGGCCCAGGCCATCGACTGAAAATATCCATTCAGGCACCACAGCACCAGTATCACTATATACGAATCCGAAAAACTGATCAGGATGTTTGCCGCTGCGGATAACAAACCGCCAACCGCGATCATGTGTTTCGGGCTGAACCTGTCTGCCAGGTTGCCGTTGATCAGCTGCCCTACCGCATAGCCCGCCAGCATGGCGAAACTGATCCACCCTATTTTTTCGAACGAAATATGCAATGTGTCTGCCAGCTGGTGCGAAGCCCAGCCGAAGTTATGGCGGCCCGTATAAAAAAACAGGTAGCAGCACATTGTGAGCAACAGCATCCTCCACCGCCCGCTTTCCTCGGGCGTGCGCATGTTTTGTGGTTCCATGAGGCAAATGATTTAAGAGAGCATTCCTGTTATCCGAATACTCCGAAAACTGATCATACAAACGAGGTTCACTGTGGCGTGCAGCGACTTAACTATTTCCTGACACGAAACTATATTTCTTATTCGTTAATTTAGCGGTGTTATTCTTAAATAATCGTTAAGTCATATGCACGAGGAATCACAACAGGATGCGGTGAACAGCGGGCACCTTGTCTATCACCGGATAGGCGGGCTGATCCGCCGCTACAGAAAGGAAAAAGGCCTGAAGCTGCTGGATCTTTCCGGTGTTACCGGCATTAAATCGGCGATGCTTTCAAAGATCG
Organism: Chitinophaga lutea; assembly: GCF_003813775.1. NCBI lineage: Bacteria > Pseudomonadati > Bacteroidota > Chitinophagia > Chitinophagales > Chitinophagaceae > Chitinophaga > Chitinophaga lutea. The sequence goes on from NZ_RPDH01000002.1 coordinate 1,740,532, forward strand.
AGAACGGCCGCATGCTCCCCACCATCCCCACACTTTTTACCATTATCCAGAAACTGGGCATCAAAACAGAAACCTTTTTCGCCGAGCTGAGCGCGGAGGACAATTTTCCCGGGTATATTTTTATCCCGAAAGACAGTTATACGGCTTACGAAAAAGAAGAAGGCGCTACCGGCTTCGAATATCAATCCATCTTCGAAAACAACTTTGCAGGCGGCGCGTTCCAGATCTCGCTATTGACGCTGCGACCCGGTGCACGGCGGCAACAGGTCACTACTTCCGCTTACGAATACCTGTATGTACTGAGCGGCAAGCTGCAATACCAGCTCGAAGACAAAACCTTCGATCTTTCTGAAGGCGATTCACTGTTTTTCGACGGCAACATTGCCCACGTGCCCATCAATCATAAGAAAAACACCACCGTACGCCTGTTGGTCATGTATTTCTTTGGTGAATTGAGCCGGTAACAAATTTACTGAATGGAAATTAATTTTCCTATAAAGAAATTTCTGTTTTATCTTGACCGGAAATTTTTATTGTTATGATATCAGTAAAATCCACCCGGTTGCTGGTGGCATGCCTCTTCATCTTGTGCCACCAGGCCATCGCCCAGCGCACACCGAAGCACATTATCCTGATCGGTTCGGACGGGTTCGGGGCCTATGCATTTCAACAATCTCAGACGCCGGTGCTGCGCGGAATGATGCAAAAAGGTTCCTGGACGTTGCATGCCAGGACCGTACTTCCTTCCTCCAGTGCTCCCAACTGGGCGTCAATGGTAATGGGCGCCGGGCCTGAGTTACATGGGTATACCACCTGGGGCAGTAAAAAGCCCGATCTGCCGGCAAGAGTGCTGGATGAATACGGCATGTTCCCCACCGTGTATGCCCTGCTGCGCAAGGCCCGGCCGCAAAGCGAGATTGGTGTCATTTACGAGTGGGACGGCATCGGCTACCTTTTCCCGAAAGCAGCCGTGAATAAAGATCAAAATTCAGATGGCGATGTAGCGGTTGCCGCGGCCGCCTGCGATTACATCAAATCAAAGAAGCCGGCCTTCCTTTTTGTGCACCTGCACGATGTGGACAGCGTGGGTCATAAAGTAGGTCACGGCACGCCGGAATATTATGCCGCCATCGAGCGCACCGATACGCACGTCGGAGAAATTCTACAGGCCATCCGCGACGCCGGCATGGAGCAAAACACCGTTGTTATTTTCACGGCCGACCATGGCGGCATCAATAAAGGCCACGGCGCGATTTCGATGAATGAAATGGAAATCCCATGGATCGTAAAGGGCCCCGGCATCCGGCAGAACCATGAGGTACAGGGCAGCGTCATGACCTTCGACACGGCCGCCACCATTGCCCGGCTCTTCGGGCTGGTGCAGCCGCAGGTCTGGATTGGCAAGGCCATTACGGAAATTTTCAAATAGACAAAGCCGCGCCTGTCAAGCGCGGCTTTTTGTTTTTTCATTACCAGTTCCGGATGGGCCATCATCTGATTCAAATCACGGACATCGCCGTATATACGTTTCCGTTTGTTTTCGTCGTCTATAGCCTGACACCCACACGCAGGGGCCTGTTCGCCAGGGCATATTCAAACGCCTCTTTCGCCGCTTCGAGCGGAAATTCCTTTTCCACCAAGCTGCCGAATGGATATTTCTCCCAATTCCCCCGCATAAAATCAAAGGCATATCTGAAGTCGTCGAAATTATAGTTGTGCAGGCCTTTAATGGTCAGCAGGTTGCGGATAATGTATTCGGGACTGAACTGCAAAGGCCGTGTGTTGAACACTGCGCCGATCCACACCGCGCATCCGCCGATGCCCAGGCACGACAAGCCAAACTCCATAGCCTCCGGCGAACCGCTCATATCGAAAGCGATGTCGATCCCTTTTCCGCCGGTGCGTTCACGAAGGATTCCGCGCAGTTCCGCCTGATCGTTTTTCATGTCGAACAGCCCGTCGGCGCCAAAGCGCTGTGCATCGTCCACTCTTTTCGCCGTAATATCTGCCGCCGCAATCCATGCCGCACCAGCCTCCCTGCACATCGCTGCACAGGTAATGCCCAAATGTCCCATACCGGTGATGAGGATGTTTTTATCCTTCACATCGCCCGCCATGCGCAACGCGCCGGCTACGGTGGCTACCGAACAGTTGATGGTAGCCGCCACGGATGCCGGCATGTTTTCCGGGAGTTTGATAATGCCGGTATGCGCTTTCAACACACAAAATTCCGCCAGCCCCCCATGAAAGGCCTCCTCGCCCGACACCCGCACGTGCCCATATTTATAGAGGCCGTCCCCTTTTTGCGGCATGCCGCGCAGCGAATGAAACGATGCCGGGTCGCTCGAAAAAATCGTCCACGTTACACGATCGCCGGGCTGCAATGGTTCTCCAAACAAATCAACACCGGGATGATCTGGATGCAGTTGTACGATCTCCCCTACGATCTCGTGCCCAAGCACCGTGGGACAAGGTTCCTGCCGCAGGCCGCAATAGGTGTGCAGATCGCTGCCGCAGATGGTGGTGTAGATGTTTCGTACGAGCATTTCGCCGGGCTGCAATGCCCGAACACGCAGCTCTTTGAGGCGGAACGGCTCCCCCGGGCCGTCGAACAGGGCCAGTTTGCCGTGTAATGCGGAATGTTCTGTCATGGGTGCGGGTGCCCACTTTTGTTGGAGTACCTGAAGACAAAGATGGGAAAATTATTTCCTTAAAAGAAAATAATATTTCCTGTTAGGAAAAATTATTTTCATTCAAGCCACGGTTTTCATGCCGAAATCCAGGCATGGGATAACCGAAATACTTTAGCACGACGGTTAATCCAATTGTCCATTTCCCAGGCTGGATTCAACTTCTTCGACTGTAGGGAGCTGTGACTTCAATTCCTCCGAAATAACTTGCGATAATTCGAAAGCGCTCACGCCGATGGGCTTATTCATATCCCGTAAAGCATATTCCACTTCAATTTTGTCTTTCGACCTGCAAAGCAAATTCCAATTGAGCAATGATCGGACGGATGCTTTAACATGGAATCAACCGCAGAAAGATAAAAGTTCAATTTTCCGGCATACTCCGGCTTGAATCGACCTGCTTTCAACTCAATCACGACAAAACACCGGAGATGCAAATGATAAAAGAGCAGGTCGATAAAATAGTCAGTTTCATTTACCCCTATTTTATACTGCCTCCCGACAAAAGCAAATCCTTTCCCCAACTCCAGCATGAATTCCGTTATCTTTTGAGTAAGTGCGTACTCTATTTCACGTTCCTGGGCATCCATTTCAAGTCCCAAAAAATCAAAGTGGTACGGATCTTTAATCGTTTCTTTTGCAAGATCCGACTGAGGACGGGGCAAAGTGAGCTCAAAATTATGATCTGCACTCCCCAGCCTTGCATGAAATCCATTTTTAATATTTATATCCAACGTATCGCGCGACCAGCCGTACTTGTGCGTGGCTTTAGCGTAAATAATCACAATGTCTATATCTTTTACCCTCGATATCAGGAGTGTCTGATACGACCAGGGCAATTGTGCCACAGGCTGCGGCACAAATTCGCAGGTAGATGAAAAGAACAGGTACCATTGTCTTATCGTGTATAGATTTCTACGAGAGAACCCATTAATTTTCGGGAAGCTGCTTTTAAGATCCAATGAAAGCCGTTGCAAGAAGTTATCGCCCCATTTAAATTCCGCCTGCCTGTCTACTATTTCTTTCCCTAGCTGCCAATACAGGTCAATAAGGACGAGGTTAAAATTTGATGCCGCTTTTAGTTGAGCACGGTGAACTTTGGCCTTAATCTCTAAAAACCATTCTTTATATGCCTTTTCAAAAACAGGTTTGTTCATAGCAATTGCTGAGTTAACAGATCGCTCTTTAGTTCAAAGATCCTACCAGGCACGTTAAAAGTTCGTTATCGAATGCAGCCCACTCACCCCAACGGAAACTCCTCTATGCTCCTGAACAACGGCTTTTTCAGCTTCTTCCCTTCAGCAATGGCCCAGTTCGCCATGGCATGCAGCACCGGCCGCAGCGCCATGCCCATCTCCGTTAAACTGTACGTCACATGCGGCGGCACTACCGGCATCGCCACGCGCAATATCAGCCCATCGGCCTCCAGTTGTTTGAGATGCTGCACCAGCATCTTTTCGGTCACATGCGGCATCGCTTTCTTCAGCTCGCTGTACCGCTTGCTGCCAGACAGCAAATGAAACAGGATAATAGGCTTCCAGTAGCCGCCGATCTTCTCCATCACATACGTAATGGGGCACAGCTTGAATACCGTTTGTTTGTTGAGCTGGATGGTGGATTGTTCTTTCGCCTTCGTCATGATACATACTTTAGGGTAAGTACTTGTCAAAAAGTAAGTACGAAGATACTTTTGCATCAGCAAATCACCAAACAACAAAAGTATGAACATCACCCTCACCGGTTCTTTAGGGAACATCAGCAGCAAACTAACGGAAATCCTTGTCGGGAAAGGGCATCAGGTAACCCTCATCAGTCAGCAGCCTTCACGCGCGGCCCAGATCGAAGCAATGGGAGCAACGGCGGCCATCGGTTCCGTGGAAGACGAGTCCTTTCTCCGGAGCGCTTTCAGCGGGGCCGATGCCGTGTACACGATGGTGCCGCCGAATTTCAGCGCACCGGACTACAACGCCTTCGTGCGGAATGTACAGGACCGGTATGCCGCAGCCATCGAAGCAACGGGCATTTCACATGTGGTGAACCTGAGCAGCAGCGGGTCACCCCTCTCCGGCAGCGCGCCGCTGCAGGGTTATGAAAACCTGGAAACACGGCTTGATCGGCTGACCGGCACCAGCATCCTGCACCTCCGGCCCGGCGGCTTTTATTCCAACTTCTATGGCAGTATTCCGCTTATCCGCCATCAGGGCATTATCGGCAATAACTTCGACGCATCCGCCACCATGATCATGAGCCACCCGCACGACATCGCGGAAGCGGCGGCAACAGCACTGCACACACGGTCGTTTGCAGGAAAAGAAATCCTTTACATCGTCAGTGACCGGAAAACAGGCCACGAAGCGGCCCAGATAATCGGCCACGCCGTTGGTCGCCCGGAACTGCAATGGGTGCGATTCCCGGACGATCAGTTACTCGATGCCCTCGTCGCCGGCGGATTTTCCCGCGATGCGGCGCAGCACTACATCGTAGACATGGGCATCGCCATCCGCGAAGGCCTGCTTGACGCGCACTATCAGCAGAACACGCACGAAGAATGGGGGACGCGCAGCTTCGATGTATTCGCATCGGAATTTGCGCAGGCTTATGCCCATTCCTGAGCCACCGGTTCATTTCTGGCAGAAATGTTGTGCTGTAATGATCCATCAAAACAACGGCGCAATGGCTTCGAATCAACAACCATGGTGGCAGACGGGCATCATTTACCAGGTATATCCCCGTTCTTTCCAGGACAGCAACGGCGACGGTGTAGGCGACCTGAAAGGTATCCGCCGGCGGCTCGATCATCTGCAATGGCTGGGTATCGACGCCATCTGGCTGTCGCCGATCTTTCCCTCTCCCATGGCTGATTTCGGTTATGACGTCAGCAACTATACGGATATACACCCGCTGTTCGGCAACCTCGCCGATTTCGATGAACTGCTGCAAGCCGTACATGCACGGGGCATGAAGCTGCTGTTGGATCTCGTTCCCAATCATACCTCGCATCAGCATCCCTGGTTCCTGGAATCCCGTTCCAGCCGCGATAACCCGAAACGCGACTGGTATATCTGGAAAGATCCGCAGCCGGACGGCTCCCTGCCGAATAACTGGCTGAGCGTGTTCGGTGGCAGTGGATGGGAATGGGACGAGCGCACGGAGCAGTATTATTACCACGCTTTTCTCAAAGAACAGCCGGACCTCAACTGGCGGAATCCGGAAGTACAGGAAGCGATGTTCAACGTCATGCGCTTCTGGCTGGATAAAGGAGTAGACGGGTTCAGGGTGGATGTACTCTGGTTCATTTTTAAAGACGAACAGTTGCGCGACAACCCGGTGAACCCCGACTATGCGCCGCATCTGCCCACTTTCGACCAGCTGCTGCCGGTGTATTCCACCGATCAGCCGGAAGTGCAGGACATTACGCGTAAAATGCGGAGCGTGCTGGAAGAATACGAAGGGGACCGGGTTTTGATAGCGGAAGTATACCTGCCCATTCCCAGGTTGATGGCGTACTACGGAGAAAACAACAACGGCGCCCATCTGCCATTTAATTTCCTGCTGATGGCGCTGCCCTGGGATGCCCGGCAGATCGCCGCCACCATCGACGAATACGAAGGCGCGTTACCGCCTGGCGGATGGCCGAACTGGGTGCTCAGCAATCACGACCGGCCGCGCATCGCCAGCCGCGTCGGCATGCACCAGGCCGCGGTGGCAGCCATGCTGTTGCTGACGCTTCGCGGCACGCCCACCATTTACTACGGCGATGAAATCGCCATGCGTGATGTAGCCATTCCCCGGGAGGAGATACAGGATCCGCAGGGCCTCAATATGCCGGATAAAAACCTGAGCAGGGACCCGGCACGCACCCCCATGCAGTGGGACGAGGGCAAAAATGCGGGGTTCTCCCCGGGCAAACCCTGGCTGAGGCTGGATAAAGCATATGCGCGGACGAATGTGCAATCGCAACGGGCCGACGCCCATTCCATGCTACGCCTCTTTCACCGCCTGATTCAGTTGCGGCGGAAGGAGCCTGCCCTCTCGGCCGGCAGTTACAATGCCGTGTATGCAGACAGCCAGGTGATGGCCTTTACCCGGCGCAGCGAAGGCCATCCATCGTTCCTCATCGTGCTCAACCTGACGCACCGGCCGGGTTATTTTCGCCCGGATAATTTTTCATTTAACGGAACAGTGGAGATCGCCGTTTCCCGCGAGCTAGAAGGCGGCAAAGTCAGCCATACGATCAGCCTCGACGGGGACGAAGGCCTGCTGATCCGGCTGCACGAACCTTCCTGACAAACTATCATTTCAATTGCCGGAGATAAAATTTTCCCCCACGTGAAACTTTTATCCCGTATTGCCATCGCGCGCCATGCCGGCTAACTTGCAGGCATTATCAAAACAGTTGAAGATGACAGGAACAAACAACAAAGTAAGTGTAATCGGTTTGGGAGTGATGGGCTCGGCCATCGCCCGCGCATTCATCGCAAAAGGATTTGAGGTGACCATCTGGAACAGGGATCACACGAAGGCGGCCCCGCTCATCGCGAAAGGCGCCACACTGGCCGCAAACGTCAGTGAGGCCGTGGAAGCCAGCCCGGTGCTGGTGATCTGCGTAGCGGACTATAAAGTCACCCGTAAAATATTCGAAGCTGCCGGCGCTACTGCCGCACTGAACGGACGCACCATCGTGCAGCTGAGCACAGGCACCCCCAAGGAAGCCCGCGAGCTGGAAGTATGGGCGAAACAGCATGGCGCACATGCTTTGAATGGCGACATACTCGCCTGGCCCAGGCAGATCGGCACGGATGAAGCGACCATCACCGTTTCCGGCAACGAAAACAAATTCAAACTGCATGAAACAGTACTGAAGGCGCTGGGCGGATCAGTCAGCTATCTCGGCGAAGAAGCCGGCGCTTCGGCGGTACAGTTTTCAGCCGTGATGGCCTACCTGGCAGGCAGCTGGATAGGTTTTACGCATGGCGCGCTGATCATGGAAAACGAAGGCATGCGGACGGATGAATTCGGTGCGCTGATCGAGCACATCTCTCCCATCCTCGCTGTGGAATCAAGACATATGGGAACAGTGATCCAGCACAGTCAATTCACCGATCCCGAGAGCACGATCCAGACCACCGGCAACGACCTGCACCTGCTGGTGCAGCAGGCGGCGGAAGCGGGCATCAGCAGTGAACTGCCGAAGTTTGCCGCGGATATCTTCCAGCGGGCGATTGACGCGGGTTACGGCGCGGAAGAACATGCTGCGATTATCAAAGTACTGAGAAAACCAGTCTGACTGCGGCGGCCGGGCTCTTTTGGGCGAGGGCCCGGCCTGCCTTTTCAGGCATGTTTCCGCAACTCCTCTGGGAGAAACTCGCAGGAGCCTGCGGTGTATGCGGCGTTGTTGCGGTGAATGTACTCTTTATGCGTATTGCCCCACTCCTCCAGCACATCAATCACCGGCAGCACGCTCTGACCGACCGTGGTAAAATGGTACTCCACCCGCGCAGGCACTTCGGCATAGATCTCTTTGTAAATCATCCCGTATTCTTCCAGTTCCTTCAGGTGGAGGTTGATGATGCGGGGATTGACCTCCTGCATCTCACGATGAATGGCGCTCGGCCGCCGCACGCCGCGGCGGATGCAATCCATGATCCAGGCTTTCCATTTGCCGCCGATCACCTTGATGGCTACCGCCAGCCCGCAATCCAGCATTTCGGGTATTTTCTTTTCGTACATGGTGGAAAGATTTCCTCCAAAGATATAACCTAACAGGCAGGCCGGGCATACTGAAAAAATTATCCCTATGGCTTGCGGCTATTTAATTGCTACATCCCAGGAGTCTGTACGGAACGGAGACACCGGCAGCCCTTCCCCGCTGAAAAGATTGCCCATGGCGGCATCCCTGAATCCGTAACGAACGGCTACAGGTGCTTTTACCATCGGGCTCGATACGGTGACCTGCTGGCCGCGGATGGAGATGGTGGCAGGATGGAATATTCTGTCCGGCCCGGCCATCAGCCATTCCGTCGCTACCGGTCCTTTTATTTTCAATCCCTTGTCGCCCGTGAATGTCACCACGGCTTTCTTCCCCTGTATGTCCATATTCCTGAAAACCGGGCTTTGGAACGGGATGCCCTGTTTGTGATACGTATTCACGAGGGCCATATTCGCGAGGCGCCATCCCACATCATGTTTATTCGCCGGGTGAACGTTGTGGGTGTCGGCCACGAGGTCGGTAACGACCACCATCCCGGTTTTATGATGCGTGGCGCTTTGCAGCTGCGCCTCCCGCAGCAGGGCGCCTGTGTTTTTGAGGCGGTACACAAACGGCGCGATCTGCACGAAATAAAATGGCAGGTCCCTTTGCCAGGCATCGCGCCAGCTGTCGATCATCGCCGTGAATAAGCGGCGGTATGTGGAGGCCGCGCCGGTATTGTTCTCTCCCTGGTACCAGATGACGCCGGCAATGGCATAGTGGGTTACGGGCGCGATCATCGCGTTGAATGCGTATCCGGGCTCGTAGGGGCACATGCCGCTGGGCTCTATTTTTTTTGCCGCCTGCGCCAACACCGGGTCTTTGTGCACGATGCCGCCCGGCGTCCAGATTTCCGCGGCGGTACCGCCCCAGCTGGCAGCAATGAGCCCAACGGGCACGTTGAGCTCTTTACTTAAACGTTTTCCGAAAAAATAGGCGACTGCGCTGAAAGACGGCAACGTGGCGCTGTCGCAGGCCGTCCATTGCCCTTCGCAGTTTTCCTGCGGGTAAGGAGCGGTTGTTTTCGGGATGTGAAAAAAGCGGACGTTTTGCAGATGCGCCGTGGGCAGTTCCGCTTTGATATCCTGCAGCCCCCATTGCCCGCACATCTCCATATTGCTCTGCCCGGAGCAGATCCATACTTCCCCTACCATCACGTTGGTCAGCACGATCGTGTTTTTCCCTTTCAGGGTGATGGTGTGCGGGCCACCGGCCGCCGGCGTCGCGATGTTGATTTCCCAGCGGGCATCGCGGGAGCCGGTGGTTTCATATGTTTTTTTATCCCATGATGGCGTCAGGGTGATTTTTTCATGCGGATCCGCCCAGCCCCATATTTTGACACTGTCGCGCTGCTGTAACACCATATTGCTGGCGATTACGGCCGGCAGGCGGATGTTGCCGCGGCTGCACAATGCGGCGCACATCAGGATGATCAGACTAACTCCGCGCATGTATTCATTTTAAAGTGGGAAGAATGTAACTGTACACGTCGTATTTCAGTTCGCTCCAAACGCTTTTGCGGGGGAAGGGATGACCTGGGTACAGTTCCTGTGTATCGGGAACGAATTGGATTTTCACCCGGATGGCATCGCGCCCTTTTGTAAGCGAAGCGGGGATCAGGAACTCATCGTCACGGAAACGCCGGTTGGAGGTTTCGACTTTGTATTGCCGCGGCGCCAGTTCTCCCGGCGGCCGTGAAATCACATACGTGTTCGCGCCGGCCAGGTACCAGGTGCCCGCCTTCTGCCATTTGTCCGTTCCCGCCGGGGCAACGAATACTTCCGCCGTCTGGTTGGGATAACCGTAGTCGAGCGTCCGGCGTAACAGTGCGCCCAGGTTGTTTTTCCGGAGGCGGACGGTGAACTCTGAAGTACCCGTAGTCGTGCGCCCGTCTTCTTTATGCGCCGGGTAAATTTCCTTGCCGATCAACTCCTTGTAACCCGGCCGTTTGGGCAGATCATATCCCCACGCGTGCGCGGGATAGGCATCCGGTCCCCATTCATATCTTGAAAGGATGGTATCTACAGCAGAAGCCTGGGGAGACGTATAATCATGCGCCTGTTCGTCGGCAATTTTGCCCACATCCAGCGAATCCGTTTTCACCAGCGATGGCGACGGCAGGCCGTACCAGTAACACACCGTTTCGTAATGTTCCTGCGCCACATTTTCATTATGCTCGAAGCGGATGACGGCGCGTTTTCCAAACGGCATCAGGTCGGCCAGCAGGAAGCGGTACGCGGATTGGATGAGGTCCTTGTCGTTGACGGCCGTTTTCTTTTCAGTAGACCCGCAGGGATGACCGGCGAGCGGAAGCGTCATGTTCTCCCCTCCCCAATAGTCGCCCCCGCCGGCCCATTCTTCGGTACCCGTGCCGTATGCCTGGGGTGTTTGACTATCGTCGAAGAAGAAGCGCGGGTCGCCTTCCAGCGTGCTCAGATTGGCGTTGTGCGAGAAAATGAAAGAAGTGCCCAGAAAGCTGCCGGACCATTCGGCGTGGCCCTCAGCACCCTGCGTATCGAGCCAGGTCATATCCCTGCCCAGTTCCGGTTTCGGGATGTTTCGATAAGTGGCATGGAAATAAGCGCTCCGCGCCGCAGGCAGCCTCGAGCGTTCATACCGCACCTCATAGCCGATTTCCGTATCACCGGGACGAATATCCGTCAGTTCGAACCTGGCGGATTTGAAAAACGGCATCGGGTAATAACAGGCCAGCTCCACTTTATTGGCGGCATAATCAAAACGGATATTGACAGGCAGCCCCTTCACGAGGTATGTTTTCTTTTCCCGGTTGAAAAAGGTACCGGCGCCGAAAAACAGGCATAACGGCGCGTCGATGGAAGGATGCGCCGCATCGTCCCAGGTCACCCGCAGCCGCACCCGCTCCAGCGTTTCCGCTTTATCCAGCGGCAGTGTCAGCTTTAAAGCTCTCACCGCCGATGGGCCTGATTTGATTTCGCCCAGTGATACAACTTCTTTATCGAGCTTCACCCGGCCGCTGATCTTTTTGATGTTTTGCGGCGCAAAGTCCGTTCCGGCACGCTGCAAAAGTGCGGTAACGTCCTGATCGGGCGCTTGGCCGATATGCCAGCTGCGAAGCGGGGCAGACAAATCGTCCCTGTTCGCATACAGGTGATAAATGTAATACCCCGTTCCGTAAAACGTTCTCGAATAAGCGATCCGCATCGACTGTTGAAAACCCAGCGGCGCCCAGATGAGGTTGGCGCCTTTGGTGGTGCCCCACGTCCACGCAATCGGCTCCGGGAACGTTGCCGCCGGTATGAACGCCGTACCCTTGAACTTTTTGACGGCATCCACGGGATCGGCGGTGGCAGTTTCGGACACGATGTTATCCTTTCCATCCACCGTAAAATGCCAGGGGCTGCCATGCCAGTGATTGGCGCGGAAGAAATACAGCACGCCGGCGCCTTTCACATCAAGCGTCACGTTTTCATCTTCCCTGTTCATAAACAGGAAATTCGACGCATCATAACCGCCGCCGTTACGCGCGTAAGTGCTGCGCATGTAAGCGCGTACGCCGATGCGCTGCAACGGTAACTGCTCCCATGCACGGAAAGCATCGTAGCCCATTGGAATTTTATGCTGCTGCGCGGGCGCATCCATCGCCGCACAACAGCCTATCAGCAATAAAATCCGGAATATTCGAGTCATGGTCTGTGCGTTTTAATTCATTGTTGCTTTTTCCATTTGAGGGGGGCGAGATACAGCCCTTTTTTATCCCAGCCCGTATTCGTAATGAACCATCCTTCTTTTTCATCAAAAATCACTTCGGCAGCATGCACGGGCAATGTGCAAACGAGCTGCTCTATCGGGAAATGTTCCGGGTCTTTCGACCAATACACTGCCGTGAGGTTGTAAGCGGTCATCGCCTTGCAGATGAACAGGTAAAACAATCCGTCTTTGCGCACCACAAAAGGGCTTTCGGCATCGCCGCCCCAGTAGATCTCGTACGGCTGCACGTGCGCGATCTTTGGGCCGCTCCAGTGCAGCAAATCCGGGCTGGTGCGCACGGCCACGGCGGAACGGAGGTCGGTTTCGTTCACCACCCGCGTGTAATAGTAATAATACCGGTGGTTATATTGAAGGATGTAAGAATCCCGGGCATGCCCGGGATCACTGAAGAGCGGGTTCCTGTCGTGCCGCTTCCAGTTAAAAAGATCTTTGCTCGTGGCGAGCCGCAGTTGCCCCCACGAAGCATATTCAGGCGCATTTTTCTGCATATTGCCGGTATTGTAAAACATGTAATACGTTCCCTTTTCCCGGATCACGTGGGGCGCCCACAACACCCGCTCCTCCCCGCGCCGGGCGCTCATGGCATACCCGTGATCTTCCCATTTGGCCTGGCGGATGGAAGTTGCCGAAGCGTGAAAGAACCGTGTTTCATCCCAGGGCCGTACGGGCAAATGATGGATGATACCATACGCATGCCAGCTGCCGTCGGCGCCTTTGATCAAAGTATGGTCATTCGTGTACCAGGCGCTGTCCCCTTCCTTGCGGGTGTCGTTCGGGTTGAAGATGTGCGTAAAGGGGCCGCTGATCTCCGGAACGAGATAAGGAACGGTTTGCGCGTTTACTTCCGAACAAGCGCACAGGATGCTGATCAACAAAAAAATATACCTGTTGTGCATGGCCGCTTATTTTTCGCCGACGGTTTCTTTCTGATAACGTTTTACCCGCAGGGCCGCCTGCTCTCGGTGGCCGGCAAACCCTTCCAGGTCGCAGAGGCGCATGGCATATTCACCGATCGTTACGCTGGCTTCGGGTGTGCAGCGCTGGTAAGTGCAGTTCTTCAGAAACTTGCCCACCCACAGGCCGCCGGTGTAACGGGCTGCTTTCATCGTGGGCAGCGTATGGTTCGTGCCGATCACTTTGTCGCCGTACGCCACATTGGTTTCCGGGCCGAGGAAAAGCGCGCCGTAATTGGTCATATTGTCGAGAAAATACTGCGGGTCTTTCGTCAGTACTTCCACATGCTCGCAAGCCAGCGCATCGGCCTCCCGGAGCGCCTCTTCCAGGTCGTCCACGATCATCACGGTACCGCATTCGTCCCAGGCCACGCGGGCAATATCGGCGGTGGACAAGGTTTTCAGCTGCCGCTGAATTTCCGCCAATGTACCGGCGGCCAGTTCGGCCGAGGTGGTGATGAGTGTTGCCGGTGAAGTGGGGCCATGTTCCGCCTGCCCTAACAGGTCGCAGGCCACCATTTCCGCATCGGCGGTTTCATCGGCGATCACCAGTATTTCGGTGGGCCCGGCAAACAGGTCGATGCCCACGCGGCCGAACAATTGCCGTTTTGCTTCGGCCACATACGCGTTGCCCGGCCCCACGATCATATCCACCGCGGCCATCGACGGGGTACCGATCGCCATGGCGCACATGGCCTGCACGCCACCCAGGATATAGATTTCGTCCGCGCCCGCAAAATGCATGGCGCACACCGTGGCTTCAGGGATTTTGCCGTTGATGGGCGGCGTACAGGCGATGACCCTTTTTACGCCGGCTACCCGCGCGGTGAGCACGCTCATATGCGCGGAGGCCACCATCGGGTAGCGCCCGCCCGGAATGTAACAGCCCACACTGTTAACGGGAATATTTTTATGCCCGAGAAATACGCCGGGCAATGTTTCTATTTCGATGTCCAGAATGGAAGCGCGCTGCTGCTCCGCGAAAAAGCGGATCTGCTGCTGCGCAAAACGGATGTCGTCTTTCACCTGTTGCGGCGTGCGGTCCACGATCTCCCTGATCTGACCGTCCGTCAGCCGGAAAGATTCGGGCAACCAGTTATCGAACGACGCGGCGAACCTGCGCACGGCGGCATCGCCTTCCTCTTCCACGGCTTTGATCATATCCGCCACGGTTTTCCTGGTATCCGCATCTGCGTTCCTGATATCGGATTCGCTTTTCCCTTTTTTCAAATACCTGCTCATTGGTTTGATTTAATCGCCCGGAGGCTTGGTTAACTTTTTTATGATTAATTCCCCCATAAGGCGGGATCGTTTCCTTTACTTTTTCGCCATTCGTTCCGCCACCGGTGAATGTCTGCCGGCCCTATCAGCGGCCGCGGCCTGCGGGCCGCCGCATCCGGGATAGCGGGTATCCGTGATGCGACGGACTGGTACCAGTAAGCCACGCTGGCCAGGTCGAGGGTCAGCACATTCATGCTGCCATGCTCGATGGTGAAGCGGAAGGAGTCATCGAAATAAACCGGGTCCTGGATATGGAAACGGTAGATGTGCGTTCTGCCCAAAAAGCCTTTTTCACCGTTCACTTTGGGATAACCGAAATAAGGCGTGGAATACGGCGCCTGCGGCGCGCCCCAGGATGTGTTGAAATAATCTTCGGTACCGGTGCCATGCAGAGCAGGCAGTTCCCCGCCGTCGATGAATATCATGTCGTCTCCTTCCCCATACCAGTATGGCGTGGGCGAATGCACATAGTAGTTCACGCCGGCGAAATGCCCCTTTCCCTTGATATCTGCGATGAGATAGTTGTGCCGTCCGTTTTTATTGGGTTTGCCCGGCCCGAACATCCAGTGCTCATTCTCTACACTGTCTTCCGCAGCGGTCAGCTCCCGGTTGTACCAGGCGTGGAAGCGACCGGTATTCGGGGGCAGCTGCTTCATCTCCGCGTAGTCGATATAGAAGTACAGGGTACTGATTTCGGTGGCCGACTGGTTCTCTATTGCTATCCTTGCCCCGTTCGAAAACGGCATCGCAAAATAGCAGACCAGTCCCATGCCGTTGGCCGGCGTTGCCGCCAGCGGAGCGGATGTAAAAAGATAGGTATCGTTCCAGCCCTGGCCGAAGAAGGGGCCGATGGGCGACTGCACGGAAGGGAAATCATTGCCGTCCCAGTACATGCTGATGACCACATCGTTCCGGCTGAGTTTATCCGGCTCCGGCCCCATCGTGATCCAGATATGCTGGATGATGCCCGCGCCTTTCACGTCGAAGATCGTCCGCTTCCCGCCGGGCGCGATGCGCCGGAGGTTGTCGTGATTATCGCCCGAGCGGTCGTAACTGCTGACACGCCTGGAACGCACGTTCTCACGGATGCGCGTCAGGTCCGTCATCTCCTGCGCAATGGATTGCACGGAGCATAGGATGCATACAACGATATAGCAGAAAGTTCTTTTCATAACCAGCTAATTAGTTGCCCCACAGTTGGGGGTCGTTGCCTTTGCTTTTTCGCCATTCGTTCCGCCAGCGGTGGAAATCACCGATGTTGATCAGCGGTTTCGGCGCGCGGGCGGCTTTGTCCGGAATGGGCGGCACAGCCGTCGCCTCGTGCTGGTACCAGTAGGCCACGCTGGCCAGGTCGAGCGTCAGTACGTTGTTATGGCCGTGCTCTATCGTGAACTTAAATGCCTTGTTGAAGTACAGCGGGTCGGTGATGTGAAAGCGGTACAGGTGCGTTCTGCCCAGCCATCCCATATCGTTGTTCACACGCGGATAACCGTAATAGGCATGCTGGAAAACGTTCTTCGGGCAGAAAGCCGTATTGAAATAATCTTCCGTGCCGGTGCCGTGCAGCGTGGGAGAAGGCGCGCCGTCGATATAGATCATGTCGTCGCCTTCGCCATACCATACCGGGGTTGGACAATGCACGTAATAGTTCACGCCCACGAAATGCCCTTTCCCTTTGATGTCGGCAAACACATAATTGTCTTTACCGGTGGTATTGTAACCTGTTTTACCGAGGATGCCCCATTCATTCTCTCCGCCGTCACCGGCAGAACCGGCGAGCTGTTTGTTGTACCAGCTGTGGAAGCGGCCGGAGTTGGGCGGCAGTTTGTCCATCGCCACATAATCCACGTAGTAATAAAAATTGTCAATGGCCCTGCCCGTCTGGTTTTCGATTTCTATTCTGGCGCCGTTCGCGAAGGGCATGCTGAAATAACTCACCAGGCCTTTGCCGCGGTCGGGGCCGGCAATGAGCGGCAGGGAACTGAACTCATACGATTCTCCCCAGCCTTGCCCGAAGAAAGGGCCGATGGGCGCCACCACGGAGGCTTCCGGCTTGCCGTCCCAGTACATCCGGATGATGATGTCGTTACGGTTCAGGGCGCCCGGCTCCGGCGCCATGGTGATCCAGATATGGTTGATGATGCCCACGCCTTTCACGTCGAACACCACTTTCTTTTCATCTTTTTCTATCCGCAGGAAATCGCCGTTGCCGCCGGTTTTATCGTAACTGCTGACCCGCCTGGAGGTCATGCCCTGTTGTATCTGCGCCAGTGCGGCGAGGTCGGTGGCGGGTGTTTGTCCTTTTACGCATATCGCCGCGATGCACAGCAGGGCGATGGTCATTCCTTTTTTCATGTGTCTTTTATTTTCGCATCATTGATTCGATCACTGCGCCGGCAGGCTGGCCGATGGCGGAGTGTTTGGTAACGTCCCAGAAATTTTCCCGCTGCTGTATCTGCGCCAGCGTAGTCACTATCCAGCTCTGTATCCAGCCGGAAAGCGTGCACCAGGTGCCCCAGCCCGCATCGGAATTGGACGCCCAGTAATCCCATCGCCCGAAATCAAAACCCCTGAACCAGGCGCCGTCGAGATCTTTGTGTTTTTCGCTTTGCACCTGGATGCGGACGAGAAAATCCGCCAGTTTGTTCACAGCCGCCTGGTATTTCTTATCCCCTGTAGCGGCGGCGGCCTCATTCAGGCTGAACACCGCGAAGTTGCAGGTGTATATCATACAGGCGGCTTTTTCGCCGTTGCGGAAGATCAGCGAGCCTTCATCGGAGCCGTAGTCGTTGTTCGTTTTCAATTCTTTGAACATGCCCTTGCCTTTGCCGAGCTCCTCCATGATGGCGCCGCTTTCGTCCTGGTATTTCAATATTTCGTTCACCATTTTGTCGAGCCACTGCCGGTGTTCCGGTGTGTCTTCCACCCGCACCAGCCAGGCCAGCGGGAGAATGATGCGCGCACGTTGCGTTTGCATGCTGCTGCCCCACAACCATTTGCCGGGGTAACCTTCCATGGTGATCCGGAGCGCTTCTTTCGTTTGGGTCAGAAGCGGCGCGTACCTGGTTTTATCATACAGCCATAAATAACAGGCCCACATCCATGATTCGAAATGAGGGGAGATATGAATGAGATCGCGGTTCTGGTAGAACGGTAAACCGTTTTTGATGATATCCGCTTCTTCCAGCCGCTCGCCGCGGAAACCTTTGCGGCCGGTGGTCCTGAAGTTGCCCATGATGGCTTCCGTCAGTTCTTTGTCCCAGCGGCCGCTGTTCAGATATGAAGCCGCCCCGATGGCGCCTAGAATGGCCCTTGCATTATCGTCGCCATAGAAAGTGCCCGCGGCGGTGGTGGCCCAGCCGATGAGCCCGTACGCGGGGCTCGCGGGATCATTCTTTGCGCCGGCCCGCATATTGGAGGTGCGGAACATATAATCGATCAGGCGCGCAGATTTATCTTTATACGCCTGGTTCCCGAACAACCGCCCTGCCGCTGCGAGCGCCATACTGGCTTCGCCCTGCACATCCGCCCGCATCCAGTAGCGATATTGCTGGTTGCCGTTGTAATAAATGGTTGACGTGTGGCCTTCGATGATGCCGAGGCTGCCATCGCCGTTCGGTTTGCCGCCCACCGGCGGGCCTACGGGAGGATTGGCGCTGTTGTATCGCTGCCAGTCTTTTTCCCAGGCAGGATGCACAAAAAAGCGGCCGTTATCGAACCAGGCGGTTCCTCTCCGCACACTGTTCAGCCGGGCATTTGCGGGCAGCGCCGCCGTTCTCCCGAACATGGGACGCACGTCTTCTTCCCACCGGTTCAACCGGACATTCTGCTCCCCGGTGATACGCGACAGAATATAGGCCCACACCGCTTTTACGGAAACCGTCGGTTCGTAGCGCCCGGTCTGGAAATTACTCAGGCCGGTCATCGCCACCAGGGCGTTTTCCTTTTCGAATAACAGGGGATACGTTTTGGTATCGGCCAGCCCGTATTCCGCTTTATCGAAGCCTACTACTTTCGCCAGCACGATCATTGGCCGGGCCGCCGCAACGGGTAACACATGGCAGTTCTGTATGCCGAGCAAACTCATCGGTGCGAGCGAGGCGCCGAAAACGTCCGCCGTCACTACCCCGCGTTCCAGCTGTGTTTCCACCGGCTTCGCGGGAATGTCGAGGCCGGGGAATGCCGATGGATATTCCACGTACAGCCGGAGTGATTTTTTTGCGGCATCGTCGAGCAGCTGGCGGGAGATGCGGTTCACCGGATCCGGCTGCGGATAATTATCCGCCAGCAAAAAAACGCCGGCTCCTTTGGGCGCCGCTTCCACCGCGGCTTCCGGCGTGGGAAATTTTTTAACGGTGAACCCTTCACGTTGTAAAAGCCTGTACAGGTCGTTGCGCGCATTGCCGTAGAAGTATACGGTTTTCGGTGCGGCGGCCGCAGCCGTCATACAAAGGGCGCACAACCATATGATCAGTGTTGCTTGTATTGTTTTCATCTTGCTGTGTTATTGGAATGTAACGCCGCCAGCATCTGTGATGCGGCAACGGTGATCAGCGCATCCGCTTCTTCGCCGAGGTACGACCATTTACCCGGGCCGGTTTCATAACCGCCTTCTTCAAATGCTGTGGGCGTTGGTATGTAACCGATGGTATTTTCCGCGTATGCCGCCACGATGGTATGTTCGAAAGGAGATGCCCGTTCGATCGCCAGTGCGGTTTGGGTGAAGGGCTCGCCGGGAATGAATACAATCGCCAGCGAACCGATGGCGATGGCATTCAGCCGTGCGAGCGCTTCCGGTTCCTGCGGCATGCCGGCTTCCGGCCGCACCGGCAGGAGTATTTCACGATGGATATAACGGAACGCCTCATCGCACAGTGTACCCTCGTGCCGCCGCACCAGCGCCGCCAATGCCCTGCCGTGCTCCTGCGCATACGCGGGGCCGCCGGAGACGGTAGGCGGATTGATATCGCCCGCGGCGCCGTTCAGGAAAAGGGGCATACCGAATTCTCCCGATGCTTCCAGCGCCACGCACATTTCGCCGGGAAACTCCGATGAAATATGCGGCATACACATTTCATGCACAGGGTGGCAGACGGCATGCACCAATGTGGCGATCGCCTCGCCGCGCACACCGTGGAAGATCACCGTATGCACACGCCGGTCGACCGGCCCGCGTGCCATCAGTTCCGGCGCGATGGGTTGCAGCGAATCGGACATCACGACGCCTTCCGGCGTGGGAATGCGGCGCTGCATGGAATATCCTGCCAGCTCCTCCACCGCCACGGATGGGTAACAGGGTCGTGCATTGGTAGCCGCCTGCAGGATGGCGTCCCTGATTTTCCGTTCCACATCGGCCAGCCAGCTTTTGTAAACCGGCGTGCGGTAGAGGCCGGAGAGCGCCACCGATTCAGGGCCGTTATGGGTATGCGTGCAGGCGATGATGATCTTGTCGGGCGGGATGATGTCTGACAAAGCCCGTTTGAAACGCCGCCAGCCGCCTGCGGCCGCATCGTTCAGCGCCAGCAGGTCGAGCGACACGATCGCCACCAAATCCTTCACCGTGCCCAGCACCAGCACCCGCGCCTTCAGTGGCAGCCGCACCGACTCAAAAGGTTCGTACAACCCGTTCACCGACGACGTTAGCAAACCCACTTCCAGCGGTGGTGTAATATCCGTTACCGAAGTACCGGCGAGTAATTGCGATGGTTCCATATAGTCGGTTACGCGGTTTGTTTTTTAACCCAGTCGAGCGACTGCTGCCAGAATGCGTCATAGCTGTCCCACAATTCGAAATTCAGGCCCCAGTGCGGCGCGGGATCGGACATATAGGTCAGAATGCGGCCCTTGCCGTATTCGCCCGCCACTACCAGCGGGTGGCCCGTTTCTTTCACACGCACCAACACTTCGCCTTCTGGTTTGGCGGTTACTTCGTTATAACCGAAAATCGGCGGGAAATTTTTCCAGTTCAGACCTTTTACTGCCGGATGATCCGGCACCAGCACCTCGGCCGTAAACCCTGCGGACGATTCCACGAGGTCTTCCGTAGCAAGGCATTGCACCGGTAATGCGTTGGAGAATGAGCTCCTGCCCCAGCCGCCTTTACCGAACGCTCCGCTGAACGACAGCCAGCCGCCCAACATCAGCAGCCCGCCACCGTCCGCGATCCAGTTCTTCACCGTCGTCAGCCTGTCCGGGAAAGTCACCACCGTATCCTTGCGCTGCGCGCGGTCGAAGAAACTGGGGAAAAGGTGAAAACATTTTGCTTCCACATCGCTGATGATGAGGCCGGTTGAAGTGCCGAGAATTTCCTCGAGGCGGCCGGGCTGCATGCGGTACAATTCCCAGTTGGCCATGCTGGTTACATCCACCACCGGGTCGATGGCTTTTACCAGTCTTTTTCCGTAGAAGTGGAGATCTGCGTCTTTGGTTTCCGTTCCGAAAGGTGTTTCGATAAATAAAGGTCCTACGCTGAATACCCAGTCGCCCAGGTACAGCACGTGCCCACGTTTTACATCCGTCGTTTGTTGCATGTTATCTTGATTTTATGAGTTAATTCGTTTGAGTGACTGCGGCCTCTTCCATTTCTACACCGGCAGCAGCCGTATTATCCGCCGCCCTTCGGGCGAGCACCGCCAGGTATCGTTGCGCCATTTTCCAGAAAATGATGAAGCTGATCACCGCCGCCGCGATGGTCCATACGCCGGTGAGATACCGCGCGAACCATGCATGGGTAAGCCCCAGCATCAGCATCGATACGGACGCGGTTCCGATGATGGCGATGAATATCCCGCGGAAGACCAGTTTGAATGAACCGGCACTGCCTGGCTGATCAAGGTGCTGATAGGGCGTCCAGCAGCCGAGCGGATGCGCGCGGAGGTAGAACTTCCGCAGCAGTTCGTCGGGATCCGGTTTGGTGAGCAGCGCAACGGCGACCCATAATACCGTGGTCAGCCCCATCACCAGCAGCGTTTGCCAGTACCAGGCGATGTTCAGGCTATCCGCCCAGGGCACGCCCAGGAATGCCAGCAGTTTCGGCCCCAGCACCACGAGGCAGAATATGGCGGCGCCGCCGAAAGAAGCCGCTACGCGGGCGGGGCCGTTAAAGCGCCACCACCACCACTGCGCCCAGTTGGCGGGCAGTTCCGCCGCACTGAGCGACAGCATAAATATGGCCACGTCGGTGATGATGAGCACATTGAATACTACCGCGACAGATAATGCGAGGATGATGATCATACCCACTTTTCCCATCAGCATGTAATGACTTTCTTTTGCTTTGGGCACGAACCAGCGGCGGTAGATATCGCTCACCAGCACCTGGCTGCCGAAGTTGAGGTTATCGCCAACGGTCGACATCGTAGCCGCCAGCATCGCCGCCACCATCAATCCCATCGCGCCCACGGGCAGCAGTGTTTTCATCAGCCGCCCGTATACCAGTTCCCTGTCCGCATCGATCTGCCGCAGTTCCGGCCACATCACCGCCGCGCTGATGCTCGGCAGCGTAACCAGCAGCAGCAGGAGGAACATACTGATAGCCGCCACCACGTACATGGTCAATGCTTCAGAGGGTGTGCGCGTGGAGAGGATGCGTTGCCCTTCCATGGCTCCGCCCATCGGGGCCGCATCTCCGCCGTAGCCGATGCTCTGGCCCAGCAGCCATCCCAGTGCGGCGGCCAGCGGGAACACGGCATGATTCTCCGGGGGCACGGAGCCGAGTATTTCGGCACCTGCAGGGCCGAATTGTGCACGAATGGCGGTCACCATCGCCTCCGCGCCGCCGAAGTGTTCCAGCGTGAGCCAGGCCAGCATCAGCGTGCCTGCCAGGAAAATGATCATCTGGATAAAATTGGAGATCACCACGCCTTTATAACCCGAAGAGAATACGAACAGCAGCGAGATCGGCACTACCAGGCAAAGCGTTTGCAGTTTGGTGAGGTCGAATGCCGGCCCCATGATCTTGCAGGCTGCCAGCAGTGTAATGCCCGTCCATGCCGGCATCGCCACCATCGATGTACGGATGGCTATCCAGAGCCGCATGGCGGCGGCCGCTCCCTTCGGGAAGCGCAGGTCATAAAATTCAAGCGAGGTGAACAGGTTCAGGCGCCGCCAGAAAACGGCGAACAATACGCCGCCGAGAAAGAGCGCGAGGCCGAACCGGCTCAGGTACCACCAGCAGATGAAACCGCCGGTGGCCACGGCGAGGCCGCCGTAGCCCGTGGCCGCATCCGGACTTACCAGCGCGGCCGTATAGGAAATACCGTTCAGCCAGCCGGGAATTTTCCGGCCGCCGAGAAAGAAGTTGTCCATGCTTTTGTTCGCGAAACGGCGGTGCCAGAAGCCGGTGCCGAGCATCAGCAAAATGTAAACCACTACGATCCAGATGTCTATTTGATGCCAGTTCATATGTGACGATGCCTGTTGATCAGAGAATGCCTTTTAAACGTTGCGCCAGCGGGGCCAGCGGCGGCAGGTTATTCTGCGGTTTATTGAGGTAGAAATAAGCCGTGGCGGAATAATGATCCACCCTGTAAAAATTCACCCACTCATCTGCCGGAAAACGGTCGTCCGTATAATCCGGGTAGTTGGGCTCTTCCAGCAGTTTCACGAGGCCCTGCTGCGTCATCACGGAGATGGGCTTCACTTTCCCGCCGGCTTTTGCAATGGCCCTGATTTTATCTCTTCCGCCGCCGCCCATTTCCTGTATGGTCACTTTGCACGACGACTGGAAGTACACGGGGTCAGGGATGTGATAACGGTAAAAGGCGTACTGCCCCTTTTGTTTATCGACAACCGGCGCGCCCTGGTACAGCTGCGCGAAAGGGCCGAGGTTCCAGGCGGAGCCTACGTAATCTTCCGTACCGGTGCCCGCGAGCGTAGGATGTTCCTTATCCCCGTCGAGGTACATTTTTACTTCGCCTTCACCGAACCAGGTATCACCGTAAATCCTATCCGGCACGATGCTGAGATTGGTTCCCAGGAAACGCCCTCTCCCGCTCACTTCCGGCAGTATTTCAAAATCCTCGCCCAGCTGATTGTTGTCGCTGCTGTTCCAGTATGCGTGGAAGTAGGCGATATTATCCGGGTGTTTTTTCACTTTGGTGAGGTTCACATCGAAGAACAGCAGCTGGTTATGTTTTGACTCGTTCACAAAAACGATCTTCGCATGTTTTTTAAACGGCATGGGAATAACACAGTTGAAGGATTTGCCTTCCGGATCGGAGAACAGCGCGTTTTGAAACGGCGTTCTCCTGCCGAGACCGATGCCGAAGAAATCGCCCAGCGGTACCGCCACGGCCGGCTTTTCGGCCCCGTCCCAATACATTTCGATGTAGATGGAACGGAGCGACGCCGGGCTTCTTTCGATGATGGTCATCCAGATGCGGTTGATCGTGCCCGCGCCTTCGTAATCCATCATCACCTTCCGTTCGCCCGGTTTCACCCATTCCGCAGCGCGCCCTTTCGCGCCTTTATTTTCCATCCCACCTTTCCCTTTCGCGCCGGTCGGGTTTTCGAGGCTGATCCATTGTGTTTCCGTGCCGGCAGGCAATTCGAACAGCTGCTGGGCAGTGGCCGCTGCCGGTAAAAGGCAGCATAACAATAGCAGCTTGCCTGCATTACATAATCTGATCATTCGTACGTTGTTGTTTGATGATATTTACCAGCCGGGATTCTGTACCAGCTTCCGGTTTTTCTCGAGTTCGCGCTGCTGTATGGGCCAGAGGTAATGTTTCTTCTCGAACACTCTTTTTTCCATCACCCTCCGGGCGTAAAATGCATTGCTGGAAATATTGTACCCGTCCATCAGCACATCGATGCCGTAAATATTGCCGTTATCGGTGGTTTCCGCGGTTTTCCAGCGGTGCGTATCAAAATAGCGGTGTGTTTCAAATGCCAGTTCTATCCTTCTTTCGTGGCGGATCCTTTCGCGCATATCGGCCTGCGACAACCCCGTGGGCAATCCCGGCAGCCCGGCGCGCTCACGTATCAGGTTCACATACTTGTACACGTCCGCCACGGGGCCCTGCGCTTCGTTCAATGCTTCGGCGTAGTTGAGGTACTGTTCGCCGAGGCGGAAAAACACCCAGGTGCGGATGGGGCCCGCTTTCGGTTGCATGACGTAAAAGGGGTTCGTCAGTTTCCTCATAAGATACCCCGTTTCGCTGAAATTTGCACCGGCATCGAACGGCCTTCCATCCAGCCCGCCTTTCCAGAACTGCAGCGGCGTAACCCTGTTCTGCGGAGCGCCCGTCTTGAATTTCGCGCCGGTGAAGCTGATGCTGGCATAAAAGCGGGGCTCCCTGCCTACATACATGCCCCGTGTACCCGCGTAATAATAATCGGTGGCGGCAGGCGCCTGTGTGCTTTCGTTGTACGCGGATGCCGGGTTGACAATGGGTGTCAGGTTGGCGTTATATCCCAGGATGGGGCGGGTGCCATCAGCCATTTCATAATCGTCCACGATGTTCTGTGTGGCGGCCTGCAGGGGCCAGTTGGCGCCGGGCATGCCGCGGGGCTCGCTGTATGCGTCGATGTTGAGGTAACCGGGATCGTTGCTCGTAAAAAACACCTCGTCGTTGAAGTTGACGTAAAATATTTCACTGTAGTTCTTCACCGGGTTACTGCCGGAGCGGTGCAATTTATGCCCGGCGGATTCGGCCAGGTCGATGCAGGCTTTGGCGGCGGTGGCGGCATCCTGCCACCGCGTCGGCACGGCGTCAGGGAACAGGCGTACCCCGTCTTTATCTTTGAAAGCCGCATAATCCGGGTTGCCGTTCCAGAGCGGGCTGGCCATATACAGCAGCACCCTTGCCTTCAGCGCCGCGCAGGTTGCCTTGGAAGGCTTTCCGTAGTCGGTGGTCGCCGTTACCCGTGCGGGGAGCAACGCAGCCGCTTTATCGCATTCGGCAACGATGAACTCCACGCATTTTTCAATCGGCTGCCGTTTGAACGCCACCAGGTCTTCATCGAGCAGCAGCGTTCTATCGATGACCGGCACGGGACCGTACACGCGGATGAGGAAAAAATGATTGAGCGCGCGCAGGAAAAGCGCCTCCCCTTTCCAGTTACTGATACGGTCGGCCGAGGCCAGCTCCGAAGGCGCGAGTCTGTCGATATTTTCGAGGAAGATGTTGGCTTTACGAATGGCGAAATAGCTGTGCGACCAGATATCCTGCACATATGAATCCGCATTCCAGTTCCCGTTGTTCATCGCATTGCTGAAATTCGGCTCATGCCCGATCTCCAGCTCGTCAGAAGCAGCGTTGAACACGTTATTCGGGGCGCAGCCGTTGCAGGGATTATCCACCATCGCCAGCTCTTTCGGGAGGTGGGAATAGATATTGGCCAGGAATTGTTCGGCAAATACAGGATTGGTAAACACCTGCTCCTGCGTCAGATCTTCATCCGGTGTTTTCTCCAGGTAGTCCTTTGAACACGACGGCGCTACCAGCAGGAACACAGTCGCGAGCACGGGGATGATATATGATTTCATGATACCAGTTTTTTTGATTGACTAAAAATTAGCTTCCAGCCCGAAGTTGTAGTTGCGGGGGATGGGATAACCGCCCGTGCCGAAATCGGATTCCGGGTCGATGACCTTGATCTTGTCCCAGGTGGCGAGGTTCGTTCCCTGTATAAATACCCGCACGCTTTTGAGCGACGCTTTTTTGGTGACGTTGACAGGGATGGTGTAACCGATCTCCGCGTTTTTGATCCGCAGGTAGTCGCCGCTCCGCTGCCAGAGCGTGGAACCGGTGTAATTGTTGGTACTGCCCGCCCGCACTGCCGGGAATTCCGCATGGGCGTTGTTGCCGCCCACGACAAACCGTTTGTCGTACACCTGCTGCATCACGTTGTAATAACCGGCCTGTCCGGAGAAAGCCCAGGCCGTCCAGCCCTGCGTGAAAAAGAAGTCGCGGCGTGCCGCGCCGGTGAAAAAGATGGTGGCGTCGAAACCTTTCCAGGCCGCAGTAGCACCGAAGCCGTACATGATCTGCGGTTCTGTGCCGTAGCTGCCGATGATGGTACGGTCGGCCGTGGTGATCTTGCCGTCTTTGTTGATGTCCTCGTATTTGATATCGCCGGGGCGGATAACCGACTGGAGGGCCGTTTGCGAGGGACTGTTGTCGATGTCGCGCTGGTCCTGGAAAAACCCGAGCGCGCGGTAACCGAGGTTGGAGCCGATGGCGCTGCCCCTGAAATCCTGGTAGGGATACAATGCCGGCGGCGCGTCGTTTTCGATGATGGTATTTTTCGCGAAAGTGAAGTTGCCGGTGAAGGAATAATACAATCCTTTTTTAGTGGTGTTGCGGAGCTGGAGGTTCGCTTCAAATCCCTTGTTCTCGGTAATGCCCACGTTGCCGAAAGGTACGGTGCCCGGCGGGTAACCGGCATAGATCGGGATGGTCCTGCGCTCGAGCAACTGCCCGTCGCGGCGTTCGTGGAAAAGGGTGGAAGATAGCACCACTTTCCCGTTGAACATTTCCAGGTCGAATCCCAGATCTGTTTTGTATGCGGTTTCCCAGGTTACGTTCACGTTCCCGATGCGCGCTTCGCTTTTGCCGCCGGGGTTCGTATTCTGATCGATGCCGAACACGTATCCCCCTGCCGATTTATTGTACGTGCTCAGGTAGAGGAAACGGGCGCCGCCGATGCGGTCGTTCCCCACGATCCCGTAGTTACCGCGCAGTTTCAGCAAACTGATCACGTTCCTGTTCCAGAATTTTTCGCCCGATACGATCCAGCCGGCGCCGATGGCCGGGAAGAACCCGTAGCGTTTGCCTTTCGGGAAATTTTCAGAACCGTTATAACCCGCGCTCAGCTGCAGGAGGTAACGGTAATCGTAGTTGTAGGTTACCCTGCCGATGAGGCCCTGCCGCCTTTCGGGCAGGTTCTGCACGGAATTGCCGGCGTTGACGTTGGTGAATTCCCGCCTTTCCGCCGTGAGCATGCCCGTTACCTGGTGCGCACCGAAAGAACGCTCATAGTCCACGCCCACCTGCCCGTACATGGTTCTGTAGGTTTCGTTGCGGTTCTCGAAGCCCAGCGGGGTTTCGGTGGACCATTGTTTGTAAGTTTCCACGCCCGTTACCGGATCTTTCGCATAAGAATAGGTAGCCGGTGATTTGCGCCGGATGTTCTGCGTGATGTCCACCACGTCGAACGCCACGAGGCCGCGGGCGGACAGGCCTTTGGTGATGTACGAAAGGTCCCACTTCGCCGAAAGGTTGCTCACCAGGGTGTTATAGAATTGTTTGGTATAGCCCGTTTGTGTCACCAGTGCGTACGGGTTCAGCAGCAGGTCGCCGAAAGCGCCCGGCTGGCTGCCGTTCGGGTTTTTCACCGGGTAAGTGTTCGGTGCGGTGAGTTTCAGGTTGGCCAGGATGTTACCCGCATCCCTGCCCGGAAAATTGGTGTTGGAAATGATGCCCGACAGCCCTAATGCCAATGAAAATCTTTTGCTGAGTTTCACGTCCACGTTCGACCGGAAATTGTAGCGTTTCAGCGCCGCGTTGGTTTTGTAGCTGTTGGCCGGGTCTTCGTTGTAGATGCCTTCCTGAATGGTGTAACCGAGGTTGAGGTAATATTTTACCACCTCCGTACCGCCCGATACGCCGAGGTTATTGATGAGCTGGCGTGTTCTTTTTTTCAGCACCACGTCGTACCAGTTCACGTTGGGATACATGTACGGGTCGGAGCCGTCTTTGTACTTCTGGATTTCCGCGTCGGTGAATTTCGGCCGCTCTCCTACGTTGGTCAACGCTTCATTGTGAAGCAGCGCATATTCGTACCCGTCGATATTGTCTTCGATGCGCATCGGCACCACGATGGCCGCTTCCGAACGGAAGGTGATATTCGGTTTGCCCACCGTGCCTTTCCGCGTGGTGATCATGATCACGCCGTTGGCGCCCCTGTTGCCGTACACGGCGGTGGAAGCCGCGTCTTTCAGTACGGAGAAACTTTCTATTTCCTGGATGTTCATCGTCGTCCAGTAATCCTGCAGTTCACGTTCCACACCATCCACGATGATCAGTGGTTTGTTGGTGCCGCTTTGCGACACGAGCCCGCGGATGAATACTTTCGCCGCGTCGTAGCCCGGTTCGCCGGAGGTCTGCCGTGTGATGATGCCTGCGAGTTTACCGCCGATCGCGTTGGTCAGCGAAGGTGTGGCGTATTTCTGTATCTCCCTGGCGGATACGGACGATACGGCGCCCACCATCGTGATCTTTTTCTGGGTACCGTAGCCTACTACCTGTACCTCGTTGAGTTTGCGGCTTTCTTCGTCCGGCGCCAGCTTGATCGTCATTGTTTTTTGCGCGCCCACCTTTACGGTAGTGTTGTAATAACCGAGAAAGCTGAAGATGAGGGAGTCTTCCTCACGCGCCACTTCGATCATGAACTTGCCGTTCATATCGGTGGTAACGCCTGTTTGGGTGCCCTTCACCCGTACCGACGCCCCGGGCAGGGCCTCGTCGTTTTCGTTGAACACCGTTCCGGACACAACGAATGAGCGCTGTTGCATGGCTGCGGTTGTTGTGGTGCTACCCGTCTTTGCGGCCGCCGGTGTCATAAAAAAGATGAGCAGTAAAGATGTGGTGATGCTGGCGGCAGCGATGCGCCGGCCGCCGGAGATTTGTCCGAACAAAAGATCGGTGAACCTGAATCCCGTAGAGAATTGCATAAATAATAGGTTTAAAGGGTTCGGCGTTTGTTCAATTTTTGCATTAACGTGAAAAACATGGAAGGCCTGAGGCCCGGCTACGATCTTATCCTGTCTAAGGAGCATACGATTGCTTCATAGCGGCGGCTGCGCTATGGAGATTCTGGCTGATAGGCGGAGCGCTGCAATACGGCACCGCGTATGGTCATTCAACGAACATTCAATCTATAAATGAATACGTATTCAAAAAATAAAATGGCAAAAAAATATTTACTTCCTGGACTTCACGGTGTTCCGCACCACGAGATGGCCTTTCATCATGATGATCTGCGGTTGGGCGGATTGATCGCCGATTTCCTGTGTCAGCAGTTCAACCGTACTGTCTACCATTTCTTCCAGCGGCTGTTCCCAGGTGGTGAGGGAATAGGACGGCCATTCGGACATACGGATGTTATCAAATCCGACTACGGACACGTCTTCGGGGATACGGAGGCCCATCGTCCGGATGGCGTCCATGACGCCGAGGGCGATGATGTCGTTCCCGCAAAAGATACAATCGATGTGTTTATTTCTGGTGATCAGTTCCTGGGCAGCTTTAAAACCGCTCTCAAACGTGTAATTGCCCGGTTCGATCATGAGATTTTTGATTTTTCTTTCCTGCAGCACTTCCCTGAAACCCTTCAGCCGGTCGATGGTGGTAGAGGTATCGGAGGGACCGGAGACAAAGGCGAACGACTGATGGCCCAGTTCCACAAGGTACGTGGCGATCTGCTTGGCGGCCAGGTAGTTGTCGCAGAACACGGCGCTGCTTTCCAGGTGCTCGGTATACCGGTTGAACAGCACCACGGCGATCCCGTAGCGCTTGAATTTTTCCGAGGCGGAGGAAGATAACAGGGCATCGGTGATGATCACCCCGTCTATATTATATTCCAGGAGCTGCGTGATTTCGCTTTCCTGTATTTCTTCGTTTTCCGAATTGATGAAGATGAGATGGTACCCGAGAGCGGAAAAGCGGTTGTGGAAGATTTCCAGCACGGCGGAATAAAAAGGATTGCGGATGTTGCGCATCACAATCCCGATCATCATGCTTTTCCGGGTGATCAGGCTCCGGGCATGGGCATTGGGCTTGTAGCCCAGCTTTTCGGCGGCAGCCAGTATTTTCTTCCGCTTTTTCTCGGATACGTTCGTATTGCCGGCAAATACCCTGGAAACGGTAGACTGCGAAACCCCTGCGGCTTCGGCTACGTCGAGAGAAGTGTAATTCTTTCTTTCCAAGGTTTGCTTTTTATTGAAAATCAGGTGATTTGAAAAATGAC
The DNA here is from genome assembly GCF_003813775.1 of Chitinophaga lutea. Taxonomy (NCBI): domain Bacteria; kingdom Pseudomonadati; phylum Bacteroidota; class Chitinophagia; order Chitinophagales; family Chitinophagaceae; genus Chitinophaga; species Chitinophaga lutea. The sequence goes on from NZ_RPDH01000002.1 coordinate 1,770,930, forward strand.
TGCGTATTCATTTCTACAAATATAATAGGCTTTTTTAAAAAAGAAGAGAAATTTTTTAATTGCCTGTTATTTTTTTGGATAAAGCGGGCATGTTAATCCCGCCTGGCCTCCATTTCCTTCCCGTTCTGAAACAGCGTCAGCTTTTTAGCCACGCCGGCGCTGTCTTTTTCGAACCTGAGCCGGGCGGTCACTACCGTATAGAAGAATTCGTTTTCAGAAGACGGATAGATTTCCACTTTCGGTTGCCCCGTCAGTTGTGCGTATGCCTGGTTCAACTCGGTGGTAATAGTAAATTTGAAGCCCGGCGCCAGGGTGTATACACCCTCTATGGTTTTCAGCTGGGCGGGACTGAGCGCAACGCTTTTCATGAACGGCGTGGGCGTGGGCATGCTGAACGGTTTATCAAACAATATGTTCTCCGTTGCGCCGCACAACTGGTACAAGCTGACGACATTGTAAATGTTGGTCAGGATGATGATGGTCTTCTTTTTTTCCGGGTAACGCGCGATGATGGTCATGTATCCGGGGTATCCGCCTGAATGCATATATCTGCGCCCGGTGGTTTCATCGGGTGGCAGGATGAGCCAGCCATAACCGTAAGCCAGGCCGGCAAACGCCGCCACGCTACCGTTATTAAGCCTGCCCGGTACATAGGCCAGCTGTTGCCGGCTTTCCCTGATCAGTCTGCCTGTGTACAGGGCGTGGTCCCACTTGAGCAGGTCTTCCGTGTTGCTGCTGATGCCGTAGGGGCCTGCCACACCGTCGAAATAATACTGGTACCGATTTGCCTTCACGCTGTCGTTGATCACGAAACGGCCGGCGGCCGGACTGTAAACATGCCCAAGGGCGTAATTGTCCAGCACCTTGCTGGCGGCTCTCCTCGCATACACACGGGAATCGGTCATGTTCAGGGGACGGAAAATGTTTTTATCAAGATAATCCGCGAACGGCATCCCCGATATTTTCTCCACAATGAGCGCCAGCAATACATAGTTGGTATTGGAATACGCCAGCATTTCGCCTGGCTTAAAAAGCGCCGGCAGCTTGCTCTTCACCATGGCATCCAGGATGTCTTTGTTATAATTGATGCGTGTCACATCCACCCTTGTTTCATCCCACGGCAAAAATTCCGGAATGCCGGACGTATGCCGCAGCAGGTTGTCGATGGTAACGCCGGGATAGTGCAGCGACGGGAAATATTGTCCGATATCGTCCTGGTAACTGAGTTTACCCCGGTCCTGCAACTGCATGATGGCCATGGCCGTAAATTGTTTGGCAACGGACGCGAGCTCAAAAACGCTCCCCTCATGCAACAACTGTTTCGTTTCAAAATTGGCGTACCCGAAAGCCTTTTTATAAACAGGCCGCCCCTCTTCGGCAATCAGCACACAACCATTGAATACACCTTGCCGGTGCAGGGTTTCAAACAGGGAATCCAGCTTCTTCTTCGTTTGGGCAAAGCCGGGGAGAATGGGTAACATCAGCAGGGAACAAGCGAGCAGCGTCCGGAAAGGGCTGTAAAATTGACGGTTCATACCCGAATTTAATTAATTCTGCGGTAAATCGCTAGGATACCTGCCCCACTCCTTCCGTCGTCATCACCACCCGTTTGAGCGTACCATCGGCGTTATAATACAGATGGTCGACGCACACGGAACGCCGGTGGCTTCCGCCATCGGGAGGCAATGCGCCGTTGTGATAGATGAAATAACTCTGTCCGTTGTATTCAAGGATGCTGCCCCGGTTGGTGGCGCAGTTGCCTGCCACCTCGTTGAGAATACCTTTGAATACCCAGGGCCCGTCTACGCGGCGGCTCATGGCATAGGCCACTTTTTCGGGGAATTGATAACCGTACAAAAGGTAATACCAGCCATTGCGCTGATGCAGCCACGCCCCTTCCGAAAAAGATGGCAGGTATACCTGGTGGATTTCACCTTCTACCTCGATCATGTTGTTTTTCAGACGGGTGTAAAAACACTGGTTCTTGCCCCAGAAAAGATAGGCCTGACCGGTGTTGTCGATCAGTACGGTGGGGTCGATGCTAAAGATATCATCCGCTGTGTACGGCAACATATCACTGCTGATCAGCGCGCTGCCGCGCGCGTCTTTGAAAGGACCTTCGGGCCTGTCGGCCACCGCGACGGCAATGGCTCGCCCGGGAATGTCTTTATGATCTACGGCGGCGTACCAATAGAACACATCGTCGCGCTGCACCACCTGCGAGGCCCAGGCCCCTCCCTTCACCCAGCTGAAATCTCTCGCTCGCAGCGGCGAGCGGTGCTCTTCCCAGTATACCAAATCCACCGACGAAAAACAAAGCCACTCGTGCATGATGTATTCTTCGGTGCCCGGCGGGGCTTCATCGTGCCCCGTGTACATATATACTTTTCCGTTAGCTACGAGCGCGTTGGCATCTGCCGTGTATTTGTGCCTGATCACCGGGTTGCCGGATGCTGGTTGCTGTTGCATGATAGTTATTCTTTGTTGTCCGGGAAAGCCTCAATTATTATGCCCGCGCGTACCAACGGTCTGTTTGAGGAAATGACCGGCGCCGCTGGTCAACGGGTTTGTGCAATAAAAGGAATGACTGCCGGCACCAACGAACGGTGGAAGTTTTCATGTATCATGATCAATACGCCAATAACCGCCCGCATGCGATGATCGCGATCCACAACATGATGGAACAAACGGCGATTGCTTTTGCCGGGATGGGCATCTCCGTGCTGTTGTGCCACCGGGAACGGAAAACCGCGAACAGCCAGGCATTGCAGGCAGCGAGCACCAGCAGGATCAGCTTCGTCCGGAAAACAGGATCATAACCCAGGGTATGGGCGTTTGTCATAAACAGCAGTATGCCGGAAGGTATGATGAGCCACAGGCCGCGCCGCGACCACGACAGTAAGTGTTTTGCCAGTCCTGCTACCGGCAGGTGTTTGGCGAATCCCAGCAAACGGAAGTCAAACAGCAGTGCGGGGCCTACCAGCAATACGATCCCCACAATATGGATAATCTCGATGACAGGATACAGCCAGGCAGCCTGGCGGATATGCACCGCCAGCGGGGTGTTTTCCAGCCATTGCAGCCAATCCGCAACAGCCATCAGCGCAGTTCGTATTTGTTGCCGTCGATAAAAATACGCTCGGCGCGCATTTCATCCTTGATTTCCTTGTGGGGATATCCCACCACGCGCAGCGACCTCCCTTTCTTTACCATATCAGCCTTCACACCACGGTCGCGCATGCGGGTGACCGGTGCAAGTATGACCGTCCACACTTTTTTATCCTGCACCACTTTGATGGTAGCGTGTGGATTTTCATACACAGATGATTCAATAACACCGGTGTAATCGAGGGTTTTGGTTTGATCGTAGTTCGCCCAGCCGTGGTGAGGCGGTGTGAAGGAAACGCAGAGCGTAAAGAGCAGGACTGCGAAGAGATTTTTTAGTACAATCATACAGCAGTATTTAATGATGACTAATGGATTCCCGTCTGTATAAATATACCAAATTCCGCCATCATTCCTACCAGCTGAAATCCTTCAGGCTTACGCTACCGCTCATATGGATGTTTTTCAGGTCCGCCCCCTTGCAGGCCAGCTCTTTCAGTGTATGAAGCCTGCACACAACAACAATCCGGCAACATACCAGGAAACGCGCTACAACTTGAGGCTCACCGTCAACCCGCTGTTTTCCGTGCCGTAAAACGGCGATACGGATACGCGGTTGTTCTTTTTCAAGCGGCGGTGAAATTCCGGTACAAATATCCCGGAGCCGGCGCCGATCACCAGACCAAGCAGCACATCGGTCCTGAAATGTTTGCCGGCCCGCATCCGGTAGTAGCCTACCAGCGAGGGCGGGATGGCTGCGGCGGTATAGATCGCGGCCCTTTTCAGGCCTTTGATCTGGTGGTAGTCGGTGAAGACCTTCGCGAAGAAAAACGTGGAGGTGGCGGCAAAAGAAACGTGGCCGCTGAAGAAGGAATTGCTTTTTGCGATACCGACTTTCTGCTCCAGCGGGATGTCGGTATTATACACGTACGGCCTGGTGCGGCGCACGGGGAATGCCGCCGCGAAATAAATCGCATTATCGACCGTATGGGAAACAAGGTACATCGTGATCAGGTCGAGCCAGTCTTTGCGTATCTGCTTGTCTGCCGCCAGCAGCAGGGGACTGAGGATGGAAATATTCAGGAAAAGATCGGAATACTCCTGCGCTTTGGTGAAATAGGCGGGATTGGAAAAGATGACCGGCCGGTCGAAGCCGTTCACGTTGCCGGGGTTCAGATGCGCCACGTCAGACGCGTTGTACGCCGAGGTACGGTCGAGCGCCGCAAAGCCAAAATATGAGGTACCCAATGCCAGCACGGAGGCGGGCAGTTCATACTTCAATGTAACCTGGTATATTTTTTCTCTTTTTGCGGTCACCACGGAATCCGACTGACCGGAAGCGGCGCCGGCGATAAAAATCAAAAAGAGGCACAGCACACTGTGCATCCTGCTGCAATTGAACCCAAACATAGGCGGAATACTTTTCTGCGGGTAAATATAAAGAATATTCCGGCCTATCTTTTATCCAGGTCGATCACGGATATCTCATAAATGGAAGGCGGCGCACTGGCTTTAAGGACCCTGAAGCGCAGGCTGCCGGTTTTATAACTCCGCGGCAGTCGTATCACCTTGCAGTCGCCCATCGGCTCATGCCCGAGGAAAATCGTTTCCCAGCGGCCGTTCTGCAGGATGTCCACCGTGTATTCCTGTATGCGGGGTAACCTCACCTGCGAAAACCCGTCGGGCAGGTTTTTCGTGTCTTTATATTCGAAGATGCTGATCTTGTTGAAGGGCTCGTTGGCATTCAGCGTTATCTCCAGGCTGGCCAGCGTGTCCCTGGATGCCCAGCGACTGTCGAGGTTGCCATCGGTCACCAGTGCTCCTTCGTACCGCTTCCCTTTTTCTTCCCATACGCTCGAAGCCTGCACGGGTTTTAACGCAGAGATGAAGCGGCCGTTTCCTGGAAGGGGTTTGTTCATGGCGAGGCCGAGGCGCTTACCCAGGCTGATGGCCGTCAGGGCTTCGTATTCCCGGATGCGGCCGGTTTGATCGGGCGGGATGTTCACCACCAGTGCGTTATCGTTATCGGTGCACCAGTAGAACAGCTCCTCCAGTTCATCCAGTTCGCGGGCGGGCAGCTGCGCCGACTTCTGGAACCAGTTCCAGCGGTGGCTGATACACAGCGTATGCTCGAAAGGCATATAGTACGATTTGCCTTCGTGCAGGTATTGTTTTTTATCGAAACGGGTGATGATCTTCGGATCCCACAGCCGGAAATCCGACGGAAAGTACTGGAAGAAATATTTATCGTCCACCGTCATTTCGGAAGGCGGTGTGTACTTCCGCTTGCCTTCTTCGTTCACGATGGTGTGATTGACGCTCACCGCACAGGCAGGGTTGAACTTTTTCACCAGCCGGTAAATCTGGTCGATACCCCAATCCTGCGGCTTGCGGTCCCATCCCCCATCGAGCCACAGTTCGCAGATGGGCCCGTATTGTGTAAAGAGCTCGGTGAGCTGTTTCAGCATATAGTCGATGTATACCTGCGGATTTTTGTCTTTATACGACGGTTCATGCCGGTCCCACAGCGAATAATACACCGCAAACTGCAGCCCGTATTTGCGGCAGGCATCAGCGACGGCTTTCACCACATCCGTTTTAACGGGGGAAGCCGCCACGTCGTAGGTAGTGTACTGACTGTTCCAGAGGCAGAACCCGTCGTGATGTTTGGTGATGAGCAGCACATAACGGAAACCCGCATCCCGGGCCGTACGCACCCACTGGTCCGGGTCGAGCTGTGTGGGATTGTATTTTTCCGCGGGGATGGTGCCGTCCGACCATTCCACATCGGCAAAGGTATTGACGCCGAAGTGGATGAACATGCCGTAGCCGCGTTTGATCATCGCCTGCTGGGCGGGATTGGGCCGGGTACCCGGTTGTTGTATCTGTGCAGAGAGGCCCATGCAGGTCAGCATCAGTACCAGGAGGCTGCCAATGTGTTTTTTCAGATCGGTCATTTTGTTCGTCATCTTAAAAGTATCCGGAGTAAGGATTGGATGTTCGTTTTTGTGTCCGGCAACAAAAGAAAGGGATTTTTCCCCTATTCCGCAACATCCGCTAATATGGAACCGGTTTTGGTTAAAATACGGTAAACCGCCCCAAAAGGCAGCCGGGGCCATTTTTGTTTATCTTTTTGGTGAAATTACCTCATATTGCAACCTTATATATCTTTTACACCTTGAAATCAGCAAACGAAAAAGCGGACGCACAGCAACTCAGAAGAGGTTTACAAAACCGGCATATCCAGCTCATTGCGCTGGGCGGGGCCATCGGTACGGGGCTGTTCCTCGGCATTGGTCCGGCGGCGGTGCTGGCCGGCCCTTCCGTCATTTTAGGCTACGCCATGGGCGGCATCATTGCGTTTTTCATCATGCGCCAGCTGGGCGAGATGGTGGTAGACGAGCCGGTATCCGGCAGTTTCAGCCATTTTGCCTATAAGTACTGGGGCAGCTTCGCCGGGTTTGCTTCCGGCTGGAATTACTGGGTGCTTTACATCCTGGTGAGCATGTCGGAACTGACGGCCATCGGCATATACGTGCAGTTCTGGTGGCCCGAAATCCCGCTATGGGCGTCGAGCCTTTTCTTTTTCCTTGCCATCAATGCGCTGAACCTCAGTTCTGTAAAAGTATACGGAGAAGCGGAGTTCTGGTTTTCGATCATCAAGGTGATCGCCATCATCGCCATGATCATTTTCGGCGTGTACCTGCTGCTGAGCGGTACCGGCGGCCCGGGCGCCGGCATACAGAACCTTTGGAACGACGGCGGCTTTTTCCCGAAAGGCCTGATGACGGCCGACGGACAGGGCGGTTATCAGGGGCTCCTGGCGGCCATCGCCCTTATCATGTTTTCATTCGGGGGGCTCGAGCTCATCGGCATCACTGCAGCAGAAGCGGAGCAACCGGAAAAAACCATTCCCAAAGCCACCAACCAGGTGATCTACCGCATCCTGATCTTTTACGTGGGTGCACTCGTGATACTTTTTGCACTGTCGCCGTGGAAGAGCATCACCACCGACAGCAGCCCGTTCGTGATGGTGTTCGAAAGCCTGAAAGGTTTCCAGTTCAGCCTCTTCGGCAAAACCATTTATTTCACCAGCCTCATCGCCAATGCCCTCAACCTCATCGTACTGACCGCCGCGCTGTCTGTTTACAACAGCTGTGTGTACAGCAACAGCAGGATGTTATACGGACTGGCGGAGCAGGGCAATGCCCCTTCGTTTTTATCGAAGCTGAACAAAAACCACGTGCCGGTTAATGCCACGCTGATATCGGGCCTGTTTGCCGCGGTGTGCATCATCGTCAATAAACTCATGCCGGAAAAAGCGCTGGAAGTACTGATGTCGCTGGTAGTATCGTGCCTGATACTCAACTGGCTCATGATCAGCGTGGTGCACCTGAAGTTCAAAAAACACAAACGCGAAGCGCAAATACGGACGAAATTCCCATCCTTTCTTTACCCGGTGTCGAACTACATCTGCCTGATATTCCTGACCGGCATACTGGTGCTGATGTGGATTACCGGTATGACGACCCCCGTGGCGCTGATCCCGGGCTGGCTGGTGTTCTTGTACCTGTGTTACCTTGGCGTGAAGCGAAACAAATCTTATACCCCCGGGTATTAAAAAAGAGGGCTGCTCCATGAGCGGCCCTCTTTTTTTAGGCAGTAGGTGGAGATATTTACCCGATTATCGGTATATTACTATACTTATTTATCTCCCTGACCCGCTATGCTTAACTATTATGAAATACTCGGAGTAGCCGATTTTTCAGCACCGGAAGTCGTCAGGAAAGCACACCGGATGCTTTCCAAACAGCACCACCCCGATCTCAATAACAGCGATAAATTTCATGAGGAAAGGTTCAAGGAAATCCAGCATGCTTATGAGCAGCTGCGCAATCCCGACCAGAAGGCCGCATTCGACACACGGCTGCGCTATTACTATTCCATCCGCGATCATCATCAATATACCGCGCAGGAAAGCTACCATCAATACGCTCCTCCTCCGCAGCCCGACAGCTCTTATACGCCCACGGGAAAAGGGCAATCACCGGTGATGGCAATCGTGTTTTTTTTGATCTTTTTTTCCCTGTTGAAAATATTCCTGGCGCAGCCCTGGGACGATAATGCACCGCCGCCAAGGCAAGCCCCATTCAAATTCCAGACAAGCGAGCCTCTTTTTTCACCTGAAAACAAAACACCGGAAGCCAGTCAGGAGCAATCTGTTTTCCAAAGGGAAGCTTCCCCTTTCCAGCCAACTACCACTGCTTTTCCCGCTCTAAAAGACACAACGGTGGTACAAAAAACCTTCAGAACCGGTTCATCGAGAGATGCGGTAAGGGCCGCTCAGGGCACACCGGAATGGGTGACGATACACAATGGTTCGGAAATGTGGACCTATGGCAATAGCGTGGTCATCTTTAAAAACAACGCGGTGGACAGTTATCACAACATCGGCAGGAACCTCCATGTTGAAAACTGAGTGGTATCTTACTCCTTCAGGAATGTTTCAATCATGTCTACCACGAACGCCGGCATGCCCGGTTGTTTGGGAGGAGCGCAGATTTCGGCGATATATTCCCCGTGAACACCGGGCAGTATCGCCAGTTTCGCATGCTGCAGCGTACGCGATAATTCGAGTGCGTGTGCAGGCTGCACAGCGTCCGCATCGCCACCGATCACGAGCGCAGGCGCCGCAATGCCTTTGATCGATGCATCGGGGATATCCTTGAACGCAATCATTCTTTCCGAGTCGCGCTTAAACATGGCCTGTAAGCCTTTCGGATCGGGATTGATGGCTTTATACGCCTCTTGCAGCGGGGTGGGCATCTGGTCGAGCGTGGCCTTTTCCATCATATCGAAAAAGCCTGGCGGCATGCCGCTCCGTTTGTAGAGCGTAGATGCGAGTACCAGTTTATTGACGAGTTGGGGATGCCTGATAGCGATCTGCAGGCAGGTGGTGCCGCCGTTGCTGAAGCCCATAAAATCCGCCCTGGCGATATTGAGCTGGCCCAATAAAGCGGCTACGTCATCCGCATCCTGTTCAAAACTGTAAGGCCGGTCGATGTCTGCCGTATGGCCGTGCGATTGTGTTTCCACCGCAATCACACGATGATTCCTGGAGAGCTCCGGCAGGATGCGGCCAAACGTGGTGTAGATAGTAGAACCTCCGCCGTGTATCAACACGAGCGGACTGCCGCTGCCGTGAATCTCATAGTACATCTTCAAGCCGTTCACCGTGGCAAAGTGGCCTGTTGGTTGCTGCTGTGCTTTCATCTGGAAAAATGTCAATACTAAAAATGTAAAAATGGCGAGTGTCCGTTTCATGGGTTCATCTGTTTTTCGAAAACACAAACTTAAGCCCGATTCAGGAACAGCAGCATACCTGAACTCGCCAATCTGCGGGGTGATTTGCGTCATTTTTTATCTTCGGGCACCACGGCTACGGCTTCAATTCCCACAAGGTAGTCGGGGTTCGCCAAACCGGCTACAAACTGCATGGTGACCACCGGCGGGTTAGGCCGGTTGCCCCACACTTTCTGGAAGCCTTCAAAACCGGCGCGGAGATCCTGTCCGTGCACCACATACACCGTCCATTTGACCAGGTTCTCCCAATCGCCGCCGGCTGCGTGCAAAGCTGTTTCCACGTTCTTCAGCGCCTGCTCCGTCTGCGCTTTCAGGTCGCCCTTCCCCACAATTTCACCGGCAGCATTGTTGGCGTTCATCTCGCCGATGTAAATCGTTTTGGCATTTCCCTGTATGGTAATCACATTGGTAAATGCAGGGTTCTTTATCAATCCGTCTGGATTAATGTGTTTGATTGTCAGCGTGTCCATGATGTGAACGGTTTGAGGATGCGTGTTTTTGTTTGCCTGGCCACAGAAAGCAAAAAGCGGAATGAGTATGATCAGTTTTTGCATGACCGTATGCTTTTGCGGGAAAGGGCACAATCATCATGCCAGCGGATTTTTACTATTTCACTGCTACCACATAACAGCCGTCGAGCGAATGCACATAATCGGTATCATACCCTACCGTCAACAGCTGAAAGTTGCAACCGGGCAGCGGGAAATAATCCAGTTTCCCCCATTTGTACGATTCATAAAAAGCCGGCCAGCTGCCGTTTTTGGGATAATACTGGCAGGGGTGTTTAAATACCAGGGAATCGTTCGGGAAAGTGAGGCTGAAATACCCCGTGCCGTCCCAGTTCGCAGGAGTATTGGTGGGCGCAGGCGCCATAATGCCCGCCCTGCGGGCGGGATTGTAATCTTCCCTGAGGAAGTAGCGGATACGGAGCGGCGATTTTTCACCGGTCCAGTTATAGCGGCGTCCGTCCTCATATGAATGGGCCGTTATCGGGATCAGTGTTCTGAAGCGTGTACCGAATTTCGTATCGATATCAATGTTGTTAGGAGAAGGCGCATACACCTTCTGTACTTTTCCTTTGATGGAAAAGAAAAACACCTGCCGGCTGCCGCTGCTGTCGTATTCATGATCGCTGAGGCTGGCATCCGCGGCGTCATACAGGGCATTGACCAGTGTTTTTAACTGATACGCCTCCATCTTGAGCGCGGCATTGGTTTCTTTGTAAGGAAGCTGCGCTGCGCCGCCACCGGTGAGATAATTGGTGTAATGATTTTTATACAGGAGATGACCGTTAAATTCACGGCCCCAGTCCTCTTCACCGGCGCCATCCGCCAATGTATCGATCACATTGCCGTTCACATCGAGGCGATAGTACGTGGTATTCAGCAAGGTTTTCCGGATCTCGCCTTCCTGTTCGGTATCCATCTTCCCGATTACCACCGTCTGCGTAGTGTCGTCCACCGCAACGAGGCTGATCCTGCCTGTGCATAGCGGTTTGATGCGATGATGCTGCGATGCGACCTCCTCCCCGAGCGACGGATATTGTTTGTATTCCTCGGGAAGACGGGATAAAAAATAGGCGGCTGAGTGGAAGTACCGGTACACATACCAGCCTGCGATACCAACGGCGACAAGGGCAACAATGTACAGGATAAACATCGGTTTTCGTTTCATTAAACACAATGGGTTAATAATGGGGCTTAAGGTAACAAATTTTATTGGTTGTGAAATGCCTGCCGTTGTAGTTGCGGTGATGCAACGCCCAGGCCTTTATCAATTCTGCGACAGGTAAAGGCTCACAGGCCCAGGCTATATACTTAAAAAGGGAAGCTGCATTCGCCGCAGCTTCCCTCCGGAATAAATGAGTTGTTTTAAAGCGCCGTCCAACCAGTAGTACCGGTGCCGGATTCTTTTATGTAAAAAGTACTGCCGGTTCCTCCGTCTGTACGCCGGTAGGTAGAGCCAACAGCCGCTGTCACCGCGCCTTCGGGAGTACCGGGACCGGCAAGGTCGAGCACATTGCCGCCGAAATTGGTTTTCACGGAGAAAGTTTCCCCGGCGAAGGGCACGATCACAAAGTAGGCCACATCGAGGCCGGTAGTGGCAGGGGTTAACAGCAGCTCACCGTTGAGGCCGTCCGGCGCGGTGCGGTGATCGGCTTCCACGCTGATGATCTGCCAGTTCGTGCCCACGGAGTGGGTTTGAGACACGTTGTAAGTCGTGCTGCCCGCAACATCCGCGAAGGCTAGCGTCACATCTTTGGTACCGCTTATACTTCTGACTTTGGCGTACAGCATCCAACGCATTTTAGGAAAATAGCGCCCGATCGTCAGCGTGTTCGCCAGTGTGCCAAACGGATTGCGGAGGCGCAGTGCGCCGGTTGCGGAGAAACGCACATAAGCATTCGCATCAAGCGCTGGGTCCGTCAGGTATTGCAATGCCGGACTGCCCACGTAAATCTGCGTGGCGGCCGGGAAAAACAGCACCTGGTCGCTCTGGTGCGGCGCACCGGCATTGCCTTTGAACACGTGATCGGGCCAGAAGCCACCGACCGCTTTCGACAAAGAGAAACGCGACAGGTAAGCAAAACTCTGCTGGGAATCGCCGCCCGTCTCATCCCGATGGAAGGTGATCTGGTTGTTCAGCCCCTGGTTATCGAGGTTGCTTTCTTTCCCCATCAGCCTGCCTTTGATGATGTTGCCGTCGCCCGGTACTTTCAGCTTGCTGTTTAGGTTGATACCAACGGCATTGAATACACTGTAATTGGTGTCGAAGGTGATGTAATTGTTCAGGGCGTTGTCCTGGATACTGCCGGCAGTAATGTGCCGCGGGCCGCTGTGCACGGTAATACCAAAACCCTCTATCCGTACGTATTCCCGGTTTTTCATGTAAGCAATGTCGAAGGGGCCTTCGGTGTACATTTCATCGAAAGAAACATTGGCGTTGGCATACCGGATCTTTGAATCGTAATTCAATACGCGGATAGCCGCGCGGCTCGACTGGCAGCCGAACGTACCGAACCCGCACTGGTAGATGTTGGTCACGCTCAGCCCGCAGCGCATGGTTTGCGCGGTGATCAGTTGCTGAATAGACCATTCATCGGCGGCAAATTCGATGCTTTTAGGATGGCCGCCGGCGGGTATCATAAACGTCTGCGGCGGCAATGCCCTCGGCGGTGCAGGGGGTTCGGAAGGATCGGGGGTGGGCTCCACCTCGGGATTGTCGGCCACGTTGAAGGCAATGGCAGCACCTCCCGCTGAAGCAGCCAGCTGGAAGGTGCCTGCACCGGCGTTGACGCCGGTCACGTAATAACGCTTGCGGGGCCGTATGGCCAATACACTCGCATCCGTGTCCGATACCAGCTGGCGCTCATTGACGTCGTAAAGCAGGGCCACCTGGTCGCCGTTGGCGGGCAGCGGCGTTCCAGTGAACGTGTTGGCCGCCGCGTCGATAGCCGTGATCTGCGTGGGCGAAAGGTCTTTGTGCGTTTCGGAAACCCCCATCACAAAACCGTAGTCGCACGACCGGATTTCAAGGCGGCCGTTGACGTTTACTTTGTAAGGCGCACCGGTGAAGAACACCCCGCAACCGCCGTAACCTGCGATGGTGCCGCCGCCGGATTTGGTGATGAACACATCTTCAAACAGGTAGCCCACGCCTTCGCCGGGCAGGTGGATGGCGCAGTTGCCGATCCGTTCACCGCCGAAGCCGACTCTTTTGTAGGTAGCACGACTGTCTGCGGAAGTTTCCAGCGTGATGGTGAAGTTTTTAATGGTGAGCTCTTCCACCTTGATGTAACCGGCTTCGCCGGCGCCTTTCCAGTAGAAGATGTCCTGCAGCTGCTTGCCGCGGATCCATACCTTGTTGCTGAGCCCTTCCAGCGAACGCACGCCGGTGATGTCGACCTTGCCGAGCTCATAAGTGCCGTCCGGGAAGAGCAGGCGTTTGCGCACGCCGGTGGTCCGGCAATAATCGAGCGCTTTCTGTACTGCCTGCGTGTCGTCAGTATTCACACCTTTGGCCCCGAACCATTTTACATTGACGGGGAATGTCTCTATCCGTATCCACCTGCCCGTGGGCTGGCCGGTGGTGAAAACGGTGCCGCCGTCTTCCCCGGCAGCTGACGTGGCGTTCCAGTAAAAATCTCCGCCGCCGCCGTCTGCCGGGGCATGATATCCCAGTACGGTTACCAGTTCATTGGGCGTTGTGCCCGTGTAGGCTTTCAAATCTGCAATGGTGTTTTTCGTCATGTTAACAAACATTTTGAGGTTATTGTATGCAGATCAAAAGTAACCGCGGGCTACGCAGTGAACGTACGCAGCAAGAATGTATTTATTTTTTCACGGCATCCTTTGCAATCACCGTCCAGTCGCTGCTGCCGAACCCTTTGGCAATCCAGCGATCCATTTCTTCCGCAATCGCCGGTATCACGGCCAGCGTACCGTTTTTCTCCTGCACGGAATTGATGAACAGCTGCGTGTCTTTGCGGGCCATATTCAGTTCCCACGATGGTTTGCTGTAGTCGCCGGCGCTCATGCGCTGCAGACGGGCTGGCATCATCTGCGCGGGGTTCCAGAGACTGAACAGATCGCCCACATCCTGCACGGACACGTTTAAGGCTTTGCCCAGTGCAAGCGTATCGGACAGGCCGGCGGTAAATGCCACGAGGAAGCAGTTCCCCACCAGTTTCATAGCCGCCGCCTTGCCTTCCTCCGCACCAAAGTTGATCACCTTACCGGTCATCTGGTCGAGCAGCGGTTGCACTTTTTCGATCACTTCCTGGTTGCCGGATACGAGCATAAAACCGCTGCCTTCCCTGGCGTTGGCCGGGCCCATGAACACCGGGGCGTGCAGGTAGGTGAAGCCGCGCGATTTCCATTCCGCGGTGCGCTGGATGGCGCCGGTGGCTGAAGTGGTGGTATGATCGATGATCATGGCGCCCGCTTTAAAACCGGGTGCGGCGGCGGCCAGCACATCATTCACGCTGTCGTCGTCTTTCAGCGTTACGTGGATATAATCGGCGCTTTTTACGGCCGCAGCCACGTCTGCCGACACAGCCGCGCCCAGCGCTTCCAGCGCGGCGGCTTTTTCAGGGCTTCTGTTCCATACCTGCACCTTTTCTCCCCTGTCCAGCATCGCTTTTACGAAATTTGTCCCCAGCAGGCCCATGCCCAGGAATGCTCTTGCCATATCTTTTTTTGTTTAAAGTTAAGCGAATCAGGGAAATCAGCCGTGTTACCGCCTCTCCCTCCGCTGTACGAATTTGAATACATTGCTTACATTCGTTGTGTACAGCAACCGTGCGAGTGGCCATATCTTACCCTGTTTAACGAACTATATGACCGGCAATCAACGTATCAAAGGGCTCATCAGCATTATATTCGTAATGCTCATCTGGGGCAGTTCCTTTACCGTCACAAAAATCGTGGTCACCGAAGTACCGCCCGTTATTTTCGCCGTCATCCGCAACATCATCGGTTGCCTCGCCCTCCTGCCGTTTTACCTGATACAGCGAACGAAAGTCAAACAGCCGCTGCCGTATGGAAAGCTGGTATTGATGGGGCTGGCTGGCACTACCTTCTATTATTTTGTTTTTAATACCGGGATGAAATATGTATCCGCCTCCACCGGCGCTTTGATCGAAGGCCTGGTCCCGGTAGCCATTGCCGTGCCAGCTGCGCTGATCCTAAAAGAGCATCTGCGGAAAACCACTATCGCCGGCATTGTGCTGTCTGTGACGGGGGTGATACTGGTGGGGTTCGTGGGGAATGCTTCCAAATCGTCCAACGCATTGCTGGGCAGTACCCTCGTGGTGTGCGCGGTGTGTCTGTGGAGCGTGTACACATTGCTGTCGAGAAGCCTCAAAGATGCAGATACCGTGCTGGTAACGACGGTAAGCACTTTTATCGGAACAGCGCTTTCCGTACCCGTAGGCATATACGAAGTGGTGCAGCACGGCATGCCGGAGATTCCGATGAAGGCCTGGCTGGGTATGACTTACCTCGGCATCTTCGCATCCGCCGTGGCATACTTTCTTTATAACCGGGCGCTGGAAAGCCTGCCGGCGGCGCAGGTGGGCAACTTCCTGAACCTTAACCCCGTGATCGGCACCACCATCGCTTTTATTTTCCTGAAAGAAACGTTTACCGGCTGGCAATTTGCCGGAAGCGTGCTGGTGCTGGCGGGCATATGGCTCAGCAGTATGCAGGGGAAGCGGGGAAAAACGATGAATATACCGCA
This sequence comes from Chitinophaga lutea, assembly GCF_003813775.1. Taxonomy (NCBI): domain Bacteria; kingdom Pseudomonadati; phylum Bacteroidota; class Chitinophagia; order Chitinophagales; family Chitinophagaceae; genus Chitinophaga; species Chitinophaga lutea. The sequence continues at coordinate 1,786,638 of NZ_RPDH01000002.1, forward strand.
ATAGCAAAACGGCCCGCTCAAAAGAACGGGCCGTTTTCATTTTCATCAAAAACAAAATCAATTAGAATCTTGCAGCGATGCCCACTTTAATAACCGCCAGGTCGTAACCCACTTCAGAGAAAGCGGCAAAGTTGCGATGGAAGAAATAACGTGCTCCCACCAGTAAACCGGCATGCACCCTTGTATTTTTATCGGTCCGCTCTGCGGTTTCACCGCTGAGTTTGAATTTATTCTTTTCGAAACGGAGACCCAGTTGGGCAGCACCGTACACGTCGAGATTTTCAGGCAGATATTTTTCGAGATGCCAGGTGCCTCTCAGTGCGAACAGGGAGTTGTTCCATTTGCTTTCGTAGCCTGCAATACCACCATCATATTTTTCACTCTGGAAAGCAACGATAGCACCCACGCCTATACGGCCCGGGCCCGTCTGGAACGGCAGCATATGCTCATATGAAAGGCTCACGGCCGGAGTGGATTTGTAATTACCGGCATAACCCAGTGTGCTGGCGAAACCGACACCAAGCTGCAAAGATTGTTTGAAGTAAGCTGACTGAGCGCTTGCGGTAGTCATTCCGCAGAAAAGGGCGCAAACAAATAATACATGTTTCATGATAGAATTAGCACTTTAATGTGCGCGCAAAAATATTACAACCAGCCGTGTTATTCAAAAAAAATTAGCATGAGCGGTGAAAATACGGGGCTGAAGTGTTATCAGGCCGGATTAAGCCGCTATCTCCAAAGCCTTCACCCACAGCCACTTCGTATATGGTTCCGGGTTATGCCCCCTGTTTTCCGTTATAAAAAATTACCTGTTTCCTGGTATACGGCCGATTAACATACTGGTGCATGGCGATATACTTTTCATGTGGCCGGATGCCATACCTGAAAACCTGATCTTCCCGCCCAGACACCATAAAAAAGGGACAGCCTGTTATGGCTATCCCTTTTTTTTTATGGCAAAAAAGTTTACACTTTATAATACTGCTCCCAGCCTTTGCGAGGCGGCGGGCCTACCAGCAACTCGTTTGCGTGTTTATTATTGGTGATGATCTTTTTCTCGCGGTCGAATTCCAGTTTGGTATTCGTCCATTGTGCGAGCACACCGAGGCAGAATACCTGGCTCAACGGGCCTGCGATGGCAAACGGCGAGCGGGTCTGCTCTTGTCCCTTGCAGGCCAGCAGGAAGTTCGCAAAGTGATTGGACGGGCTTTGGGGCACCTCAGGCAGCCTGGAAGCCATTTCCTTTCCTTTTTCTTCCGGGATGATAGACAGCGTACTGCCGTGTGAACCGCCTTTAAAAGTCAGATCCTTGCCGTAAATGATTTTACCCGGGTTGAGCTTGGCCGGTTTGATAGCGCCGGTGCTCGGCGGGGGGATGTTCGGGTCGAGGCCGGACACGCCATAGCCTGCCGGAATCGGCGGAAGGTTGTCCACACCATCGTACCACATCACCTCTACCGCCGGCAGCTTGCCGCGTTTCGGAAATTTGAAGGACAGCGTGGATGAAGTGGGATAGAAAAAGTTATTATGCCCCGTCAGTTTGACGGGCGTCACTTCCGAAGGCAGGCCCATATCGAGGAACTGGTGGGCAGTGTCGAGGATGTGTGCACCCCAGTCGCCCAGCGCGCCCATACCGAAATCGAACCAGCAGCGCCATTGGCCGTTCACAAAATCTTTGTTGTACTGGTGGTTGTTCGTGGCCATTTGCCAAACGTCCCAGTCGAGGGTAGCCGGCAGCTGCTCGGCCGGCGGAAAGGCTTTGATGTTCGTATCCCAGCCGTGCCAGCGGCGCGGAGAGTTCATGTGGGCGGTGATGCTGGTCACATCCTTGATGATGCCCGCGTCCACCCAAGCCTTGAACTGGAAATAATTAGCTTCGGAGTGCCCCTGGTTGCCCATCTGGGTTACCACCTTGTTATATTTTTTGGCGGCCTTCATCATCAGCTCCACTTCCTGGAAGGTGCGCGCCATGGGTTTTTCCACGTACACGTGTATGCCCAGGCCCATGGCCATCATGGTAATGGGAAAGTGGGAGAAGTCCGGCACGCCGATAGACACGGCGTCTATCTGTTTGCCCATTTTATCGAACATTTGCCGGAAGTCCTGGAACCGCGGCACGTTCGGGAATTGTTTCAGGATTTTTTGTGTATGCGGCGCACCCATATCCACATCGCACAATGCCACGATATTGGCCAGGCCGGTTTTGTAAAGCGCCTCGGTGATTTCCGCGCCGCGGTTGCCGATGCCGATGCAGGCCAGATTTACTTTCTCATTGGGCCCCAGTTTGCGGGGCGCCGGCATTCCCTTTGCCATCAGGAGCCCCGGTGTGGCTACGGCCGCAGACGCCAGCATGGCCTGCTTCAGGAACCGTCTCCTCGAATATTCGTTATTCATAACTCAGCGATTTATTAAAGCTTGAACGGCCAAAATACTAAAAAAATGCACTTTTTCCATCGATTGCAAAAAATTATGAAAGGGAGCCCGGAGGCTCCCGCTGGTGTTTTTTATCCTGTCTGACGGTAAGATGATTCTGTTGGTGGTAATTTGCTCGCCGCGACGTTTTCCGGCGGACGAGGACCGGGGCTCCCCGTTGGCGACTCCTGTCTGCCTCTATTTTGCCGGCGCCAGGGGCATTATCCGGGCGGGGCTCAATGCTGCCGTTTCATTTATCCGCCGTCGCACTTTCCCTGTACGTTTCATAATCTGTATAACCATGCGCTGCCCCACCGTAATGGAGGTTCCGCTGAGGAGGTGTGAGCGCCCAGCCGTAACGGAGCCGCTCGGGCAGGTCGGGGTTGGCGATGAAAGGCTCCCCAAAGCCGGCCAGGTCGATCAGGCCGTCGTTAATGTATTGTTCGGATTTGGTGCGGTCCATCCCTCCTGTCAGCAGCAGCACCCCATTGTACGCTTTGCGAAAACGGGCGATGAACCCGTCGGGCAACGCGAAGCTGCCGCGCGACTGCTGGTCCATGATATCGATGAACGCGATGTGGCGTTTTCCCAGTTCCCGCGCCAGGTACTGATAGGTGTCTTCCAGTTCCGGGTAATGCGGCATTTCATGAAGGCCACCGTACGGGGTGAGCCGGATGGCCACTTTCCCCGCCCCGACGCGCGCAATGCAGGCATCGATAGCCTCCAGTAAAAAGCGGCTGCGGTTGTGAATGGAGCCGCCATATTCATCGGAGCGGATATTCACGAAAGGATTCAGAAACTGCTCGATGAGGTAACCGTTGGCGCCATGCAGTTCCACCCCGTCGAAACCGGCCGCGATGGCATTGGCCGCGGCGTTGGCGAAGTCGTTCACCACCTGCGCGATTTCCGCTACCGGCAAAGCTCTCGGTTTGGAGCAGGGCACAAAGTTCTCTTTACCCTGCTCGTCGTATGCCCAGGCGCTGGAATGCAGCGCCTGCAGGTCGGAAGCACTGACCGGCGCAATGCCGCCCGGCTGGTTGGTGATGTGCGACACGCGGCCCACGTGCCAGAGCTGCGCGAATATTTTCGTGCCTTTTGCATGCACCGCCTCCGTCACCAGTTTCCATCCTGCCGTTTGCGCCACGGTGTACAACCCGGGTATATGCAGCACGCCCGATGCGGTGGGAGAGATCGCCACCCCTTCGGTAATGATGAGGCCGGCGCCGGCTCTCTGGCGGTAATACAGGGCGTTCATGTGGTTGGGAATACCGTCCGGGTTACGTGCGCGGGTCATGGGCGCCATCACGATGCGGTTTTTCAGTTCGAGCCCTCTCTGCTGAAATGGTTCAAATAGTTTCATTGTCCGGGTGGTTTATGCGTTCAGTGTTGATGCTTTCTGGTAAGTGGGATAATCGGTGTAGCCGGTTTGGGTGCCACCGAAAAAATGGGCCCTGTCGGGTTCGTTGAGTGCCAGGTTATGCTCCAGGCGGTACGGCAGATCGGGGTTGGCTATAAATGGCCGCCCGAAAGCCACCAGGTCTGCCCAGCCTTTCTGAACGGCCTCTTCCGCCCGTTCGCGCGTGTATTTGCCGGCGTAAATCAGCGTGCCGTCGAACGCCTCGCGGTAAGCCTCCTTGAAAGCCGCCGGCATCACCGGTGCGTTGTCCCAATCTGCTTCCGCGATATGGATGTAGGCGATACCGATGCGATTGAGTAATTGCGCCGCCGCGATATAGGTTTCTTCCGGATGATCGTCTACCGCGCCCATCAGCGTGGTCAGCGGCGCCTGGCGCACGCCCACTTTCTCTTTGCCGATGGCGTCTGCTACGGCCGACACCGCTTCGCGGAGAAAACGCAGCCGTTTTTCCAGCGTACCGCCGTATTCGTCGGTCCTGCGGTTGGTTTGTGAGTCGAGGAACTGCTCGATGAGGTACCCGTTGGCGCCGTGCAGCTCCACCCCGTCGAAGCCCGCCTGCATCGCATTTTCAGCGGCGCGGGCATAATCGCGGATAATACTATGGATTTCAGGGACAGTCAGCTCACGCGGCATGGAGTGCTGGAGCATTTGTCCCGCCCCACCGTCCGGGCCTTTGCCGTCCGGGTCCACGAATACTTTGACGCCTTCCGCGAGTATGGCGGACGGAGCTACGGGTGCCTCGCCGTTCCGCTGGAGACTGGTGTGCGACACGCGCCCCACATGCCAGAGCTGCGCGAAAATCTTCCCTCCTTTATCGTGTACGGCAGCCGTCACCTTCTTCCAGCCTTTCACCTGGTCCGGCGTATAGATGCCCGGCGTCCAGGCATATCCCTGTCCCTGGCGGCTGATTTGTGTGCCTTCCGTGATGATGAGGCCGGCAGTCGCCCGCTGGCTGTAATACCTGGCCATCAGGTCCGTCGCCACATCGCCTGTGGCTGCCCTGGAGCGGGTCATGGGGGGCATTACTATCCTGTTCCGTAAAGTATGAATGCCCATTTGATAGGGTGAGAAAAGCATATTGTGATGTTTTTGTTGTTGAACACCACAAAATTCCGCTAACTTAGACTATTATAAAAATAACTTAACTTTGATACTTGTATCACAAAACTGATATATCATGTTACTGAACCTGGAGTGGCTCCGCACTTTTAAAGCGATTTATGAACACGGCACCCTTACCGGCGCGGCACAGGCGCTGTATGTGTCCCAACCCGGGGTAAGCCTTCACCTCAATTCGCTGGAAGCGTTCACGGGATATAAACTGTTCGACCGCTCGGCAAAAAAAATGGTGCCGACGGAACGGGGAAAAGTGCTTTATAATTTTGTGCTGGAGCCCATGACGAAACTGGAGTCAGCGGAGCAGCTGTTTCACAGAAGCACGATAGCCGACCGGGCAACGATCAGTATCGGGATGTGTTTCGAAACATTCCAGTTCACGCTGGAAGAGCACGTGTCTACCCTCCCGTTCAATGCCATCATCAAATTCGGTGAGTACAAACAGATGATCCATGATCTGGACAAAGGGTTGCTCGATCTCATCATCACCCCGCAACGGAGCGACGATTCCAATCTTGAATACAAGGCCTTTGCGCGGGAACGCATCGTGCTGGTATGCGGCTCAAAAACGGATACTAAAGGGTTGCTCCCGCTGCTGAAAAAAAACAAACTGGCGGAAGCGCAGGAGTGGCTGAAGCAACAGATCTGGTATAGTACGGCGGCCGATATGGAACATCTAAGAAAATTCTGGCAGGTGAATTTCCGTCATCATATCGACTTCAAACCGAACTACATCGTACCCAACATCAGCTCCATCGTACGCTGCCTGAGCGGCGGCGAAGGTTTTTCCGTGGTGCCTGATTTCCTGTGCCGGGCCGAAATCGAAGCAGGCGGCCTGAAACTGGCATGGGAAGGAAACAACGTACTGGAGAACACGCTACATTTCGGCACGCGCAAAAAGACTATTTATGCCAACGAGATCAACCTCGTGAAAGAGATTTTTATGAAAAAGATGGTGTAATGGGCTAAATTGTATCTTATAACCTAAACCTTTAACCCACATCCCTTGCAGATGAAAACAACACCCATCTTAGCTGCGCTGATGTTTGCCGCAGCGGCAACTTCCGCCCAAAACACATTCCCCACTTCCGGTCCTGTTGGTATCGGCGCAACATCCCCGGATCATTCACTGACCGTAAGGGGCACCCACCATAATTCCAGCATTCATGTGAATTACGACCACTGGGGCGACGCCCTGTACTCCGCATCGCTTTTGTTATGGGCCAGCGAACCAGGCATTAGCTACACCGGCGCAGGCATCGGTAACAATATATATAACGGGCCTACCGGCATCACCCGCAAATCAACGGCGCGCGGCGGTTCCTATATCCGTTTGCTAGACGGGCAGGTGAAAATACATACCGTCGATGTCAACGGCACACATTCCAACCCGCTGCACATGAGTACCGACGGCAAGGTAGGCATCGGGACGGAATACCCATTTGAAAAACTCTCCGTGATCGGCAACATCATGACCTGTTCGCCCTATCCGGGCTCCGGCCTTACGCCGCAGGCTGCCTGGGTAGGCTCGTACGCCACCAATGCCAACAGCTCACAGGTGGGCTTTGCCGGCATGAAAGTGGAATACGGCCGCCTTGGAGACCTGGATTTTAGTTCAACGCTGAAGTTCCTGACTTGCCGCGACAATGAGCCGGTGGAACGGATGACGATCGATGCACAAGGCAACGTGGGCATCGGCAAAGCGGCACCTGCGAATTACAAACTGGCGGTAGAGGGCACCATAGGCGCCCGGCGCGTTAAAATAACGCAGGAAACATGGGCCGATCATGTATTCGACAAAAGTCATCAACGCCCCTCACTGGCCGCACTGGATCAATACATCACCGCGCACCGTCATCTCCCCGGCATACCCACTGCAGCAGAGGTCAAAGAAAATGGCGTTGATGTGGGTGATATGCAGGCGAAATTGCTCGAAAAGGTGGAAGAGTTGACCCTCTACCTGATCGAAGAGCGGAAGCGGAATGACGCGCTGGAGAAGCGGATACGGCAACTGGAAAAAAGAAAATAAAAAAGCGGGCTGCCCTGATAGAGCAGCCCGCTTTTTTATTGATCTTATGGCAATTTCAGTTTAGTAGTACCCTCTCCTTCGATCTCCGTCAGTGCGGACGTTTTAGTGAGCATCTTATTGTTCTGCGCCCGCAGTTTGGTCCACCTGCCGAGCGATACATTGTATTCACCGCCGAGCATGTACCATTGCCCTTCCGTCGAGTATCCAAGGTTGAGCGTGTTGGTGCCGCTTCTGTAAAACGGCTGATCTTCCTGCGTGATGGGATTCTTCAGATCGTACCAGTCTGTATTGGTAATGCGATAACCGATGGCCGGAGGGCCGGCAGCATACAAACTTCCGCCCGTTCCTACCCAGATCACGTCTACCGGGCGCGACGTACCGGTTACCGTTGTGCCTGTAAATACCGCGATGCCGGATGCGTTGCCGCTGTTTGCGAGCAGGTTGCTGGTTTTGGTGCCAAAACCTTCGCCATTCAACGCTACGTAATCAAATGCCTTTATCCAGTTGGCTTCGGCAATGCTCGTGGAAGCGTCTCCATTGATCATTTTACGGGTGCCGCCTACATAAAAGATGGACCCCTTCGTCACTTTGCCACTGGTCAGGTTCATTTTATAGCTGCGCACACCGCCGGTGGCCCATCCGTTGGGGAGGAAGCCGGTAGGCGTGGCCGCGTTGGCGTTGTTGGAGGTAACGATGGAAAACGGCGTTACGGCGAAATCAATATCTTTGGTTGCCATGAACTGCATGTACTCATAACCACCGTCGGTGATGATGGTGGGATCCGCCAGGAAACCGGTGATCAGGATGGGAGATACCTCAATGGTAGAGCTGAGCGCCACCATATCTGCTGCGCTGCGCATGCGTAATTCAGGCACCGCCTTACCGTCTGCCCCTTCGGTATAAAAAGCGATACCGTATACGTTGGCCAGCACCGGCAGCTGGGTATTGGCAAACGAAGCGCCGGCTTCGGTATGCACTTTAATATAATCAAAACCGTCGTTGAGCACTTTGTTGCCGCTTAACACGTCGCCCGGCTGCGGTAACGGATCAAACCCGCCTTTCACCACCACGAGCAGGGTGCTCTCATAAATTTGCGGGTTGGCCACCAGTTGGGCGGTAGTGACGCGGTTCAGCGGGAAAGTGATATTGCTGGCCGCCTTTTTAATGTCGTCTTTCTTGACACCGGTGATTTGCAGCATGCCGTTTACTTTTTTCAGCGTGGCGCCTTCCACCTTTATGACCAGCGAGTCACCGGCCACATAATTGGCGGCTTCTTCCGTCGCAATGGCGATACCACGCAGGATATTGAGCCGGCGGCGGTCCTGCACGATCAGCAGGCCGGGCACCATGTTGCCGGCTCTGAAATCGGAGATCACGGTCACGGCAATTTTGTCGGAACCGAACATGTTTTCTTTGGTCAGAACCACATCTTTCCCCTTGTACATATTCCGGATATCGAATAACGCGATATACGGGGCGACATCGCCGCCGGGGTATGTATCCAGTTTGGCGCATCCCCAGAAGAAGACCAGGGCGGGCAGCAGGAACAGGTATATTGCTGATTTTTTCATTGTGCGATTTTTAAGATAATACCATGCTTGTTGCAGTTATGGTTTTTGCCACCATACCTGTGTTGAAATCACATCCGGGCCCTGGACAGCTATTGCCTGCCGGTAGTGGGTGGCGTTGGTCGACTGTACATACACCGGATAGGTCATACGGGCAGGCATCACTCCGTTGTTACGAAGGCCGGCGCCTTTCGGCAGAATCGGGTGCCCGGTGCGGCGGTATTCAAACCATTGCTGCAAGTCTGTTAAAAACAGCGCATAGTATTTCTGCAGATGAATCAATTCCATCTTCTGGTCCAGCGTAAAACTTTCCGACCAGTCCATATCGGCGGCTGCGAGATATGTTACAATGTCTACCGTCCAGTTGGGCAACCACTGTTTGATACTGGCCTGCGCACCGTTATTGTAATAAGTACTGGCAGTTCCGGTAATCCATCCTTTGGCAGCTGCCTCCGCGAGGATCAACTGCACTTCCGCATAAGTCAGGATCATGCCTGTCTGCGCTTCGGTCATCAGGTTAAAAGCGGACGTGGTGGAATAGAAATAAGATTTTTTGACCGGTGTTTCTCCCGGCACATATCCACTGGGCACGCCGAGATAGGCCCCTGAATAAGGCGCGATACGCCACCTGTTAAAGGAGTTGTTGCCCCAGGTAGGAATATCGATACGGGGATCGTTCCAGGTAGTGAGGTTGTTGATGAAAAACTCTGCAATGCCGGGCGCCCTGAAGTCCTGCTCCCGCACGCCCATCAAAGGAGAAACGTAAGGGCCCGCACCTGTCCAGCGCAGTATGGCCGACTCTTCTATTTTAGAGATAAGCGGATAGGCGGTGGTCGTAGCGATCTGTTTGATTTTGTCGATACACTGCTGCGCTACCTCTGCTTTCCCGGAAATTCTCATCAGCAAACGCAGGTACAGGGAGTTGCCGAATCTGCGCCATTTGGCGATATCACCGGAAAATACAGGATCGCTGTCTGCTTTCATCGGGTAGGTAGTTGTATTTACCGTCGCAAGAATCGTGTTGGCTTCTTCGAGTTTTTTGAAAATATCCAGGTAAATCTCCTTTTGCGCATCGAAAGGCGGTTCCACGATGGCGGAATCTTTGGCGAGGTTCGATTTGAAGTAAGGTACATCTCCATAGGTATCCGTGAGCAGGGAATATACCCACGACTGACAGATCAATGAAACCGCCTGGTAGGTGGGCGTTTTCGTCAGCGGCTCGCCAGCAATCCGGTACATATCCTTGAAGTTGCTCAGTTCCGCATACCAGGCATTGTACAGGTAATCGGACCAGGTGGCGCGGTAATCGTAGCGGAACACTTTGCCGTCCGCATCGCTGATATCTACCGTCACCTGCATCAGTTCATTGTTAAAGTTCCGGTTACGCAGCAGGTTGGCGGTGAGCACGTTCACCAGCGCCGGCGCCATCAATTGGGCGGGCGTTGCCTCTGGCGAGTTGTTCGGGTCGGTGTTGGTTTTCGTGAAATCCTTGGTGCACGAAGGCAATAAAATGCCCAGCACCAAAACAACAACCGTGATTTTATATATGATCTTCTTCATTGTTTTTCAGATTAGAATCCAACAGTTAAGTTAACGCCCAGTGTACGGGTAGAAGGGAACTGCCCGATCTCGAAACCCTGTACGATGTCGGTGCCGTTGAGGGTACCGAATTCCGGATCAAATACCGGCCAGTCCGTCCACATAAAGAGGTTACGTCCGTACACACCAACGTTGAGCCGCTGCAGGCGCAATTTTTTGGCAAGCTTGGGGCTCAGCGTGTAATCGAGGCGCGCTTCACGGAACTTGATGAAGTCGGTGCTGAAGGTGCTGCCTTCCGCATTGTCCTGACCGAAGTGCGAACGGTAGTACTCGTCAATGTCTGTAGCAATGACATCATTGGGGCGGTATTTACCGTCTGTGCCCATAATCACGCCCTTGCCGATGATACCGTTGTACCTGCCGGGCAGCGTTTTGGTGAGCTTGCCCTGTTCGGACAGTTTATAATGTGTCAGGGAATGGCCAACGGCACCAAACTGGCCGTCGAACAGGATATTGAGACGCCATTGTTTGTAGGCGAACTCGTTGCTCCAGCCGAGCTTCCATTTGGGAATGGTATTGCCGAGATAGATCACGTCTTCGGTCAGTTTGGCCCAGCCGGTTTGTGCATCGTAAATCACCTGGCCGTCCGGCGCGCGCTGGTAGCCCCTGCCATAAAGGTCGCCCATGCTGCCGCCTACGGTGGCCACGATCTGGCCGCCGGCTACAGGGCCCGTCTGCAACACTACAAAGCTGTCTACCAGTTCTTTGATGCGGTTGCGGTTCGCGGAATAAACAACGTTGGTATTCCAGCTGAAACCGTTTTTGTTCTTCACCGGCGAGCCGTTGAGGGTTACCTCGATGCCCCTGTTGCTTACAACACCTGCGTTGATGTAAGCCCGGCCGTAACCGGACGAACGGTCGATGATGCGCTGGAGGATCTGGTCTTTTGTATTGGCGGTGTATACGGTCAGGTCGATGCCCACTCGGTTTTTATACATCTTGATAGCTGTACCCGCTTCGTAGGTAATGGTACGCAGCGGTTTCAGGTCGGGGTTGGCCAGGGTGGAAGGCAAACGCAGACCGCCATTATACAGGCTGCCGGCAGTGGGATAGCTGTACGAGGTGAGGTAAGGAATGGTACCGCCGCTGCCCACGCTTGCCACGGAGAAGCGCAGCTTGGCGAAACTGATGGAATTCGGCAGCCTGAATGCATCGGAAGCAACGAAACTCATGGCAGCCGACGGATAGAAGAAACCGGCGTTGGTGGTGCGGGACGGTGTGGCCAGCACACTGTTCCAGTCCTGGCGGGCGGTCACATCCAAAAAGAGATACCCTTTATACGCTCCGGAAATCAGACCGTAGAAACTGTTAACGGCATATTTACTTTTCCAGGGCATGGACACCAGCGGACCGGCGTTGTTAGACATGGAATATACGCCGGGGTAAGTGAGCGAGTCGGCCCGCACCTCATCCCGGTTGTAGGAGTTCCGCAGCAGACTGCCGCCGGCAGTGGCCGAGATATCGAAATCCTTGTTGATCTTTTTGCTATAGCGCAGCAGGAAGTCTGAACTGGCTTCCTGTGAAAAGATGTTCTGCGTGCGGTAGCTGCCTTTCTGGAACTTCGCACCGGCGTCGAACGGACGGCTTTGCGCGCGCTGGTCATAAGAGAAGTCCATCGAGGTGCGCACCTGCAGGCTCAGTTCTTTGGTGAAATTATAAGAAGCCTGGATGTTACCGGTAACGCCATGACGGTTGGTGCTGTTGATAAACTCATACGCCACCGCAAACGGGTTTTCCGGGAAAGTGCTGTACGGGTAGCTGAGCTTCAGGTTCTCCTGGCCAAGCTGCCAGTAATTGCGCAGCCAGTCGAGGCTTGCATTCGGCTGCCAGAATATGTACCAGTACATAATGGACTGGTTGCCGTATCCCGCACCCGGTAGGTTATCGCTTTGTTTGTTAGTATAGTTTATTTTGGAAGAAATCGTGAGTTTGTCGTTGATCTTCGAATTCACCGCCATTGCAACCGTATTCCGTTTATAGCCGGTATTCGGGATGATCCAGGTATTGTTCACGTTCGTTACGGAGAAGCGGGCCGTCGTTTTATCGGTGCCGCCGTCCACGCTCACGGAATTGGTGTAGGTTTCTCCCGGTCCGAAGAATTTATTCGCCCCATTCACATACGGTACCCATGGCGTTCTTTCCGCACCCTGTTTTTGCGTAACGGGGTCGTACTGGAAAAACTGCTGGCCGTCGAAACGCGGGCCGTAGGCGGAGCTGGTGCCGCTGGTGCTGCCCCCGTCGGCACTGGCGCCGTATGAGTAGTAGGGAGCCCCATCGGTGCCCTGTCCGTATTCAAATTGCAGGTCGGGCCAGCGGTTCACTTCTTCCCGCGATGCGTTGGAGTTGATCGTTACGCCGAGGCCTTTTCTTTTGGAACTGCCGGATTTGGTGGTGATGATGATCGCGCCGTTAGCGCCGCGCTGGCCGTACAATGCTGCCGCGCTGGGCCCTTTCAGGATGGTGAGCGATTCAATGTCTTCCGGGTTGATATCATTGAGCCCGCTGCCGTAATCCGCCGGCATGTTATCGCTGCCGGTGCCGTAGGCAGATTCACCGCTGATGGCGCTGCGGCGGCCGCTACCCTGGTTCACCACCACACCGTCTACCACAATCAGCGCCTCATTGTCGCCGGTGAGATTATTTTCCCCACGGAGAATGATTTTGTTTGATGCGGTGGGGCCGCTGCCGGAGCGCACGAGATTCACACCGGCCACTTTACCGGACAATGCGTCCGACCAGTTGGAGGGCAGCGCTTCAGTGAGCTGCTCACCGTTGATCACCGGCGCCGAATAACCCAGCGCTTTTTCGTCGCGCTTGATACCGAGCGCGGTGGTGATTTCCACCTGTTGCAGCATTTTAGAGTCGGGCAGCATCTGTACGTTGAGGCGTTGCGTTTGCTGAACGGTGATTTCACGCGGCAAATAACCGAGGAAAGAAAATACGAGTACGCTGCCGGGACCGGAAAGCGTAAGCTGGAAATTCCCGTCTTTATCACTGGCGGTGCCCCGGTTGCTGCCCTTCTGCCGGATGGTAACACCAATCAAAGGTTCCCCCTTTTCGTCAGTCACCTTCCCCCGCACCACTACCGCGGAGTCGGCGCGGGCGGCGGGTTGCAGGATACGTTCTTTAGTTGTGTTTGCTGGTTGTAAAATGGCTGGGTGCCTTTCTGCAGGCTTACCCAATGCGGTGCCAAGGGCACACAATTGGAGGCCGGTGATAAGTAGGAAAAAATGTTTCATTCAACAAATTTTAAGGTAATGAACCCCTTGATATAGATAAACTGATCGCAGCGCGCCTGAAGTGGGCTTATTTACATGCGGTATCCTTTTGCCTGGAAAAGCCCGCGCGCTCATGTCCGGTATGCCAATAATATTTCTGGATTTTTTTCACGCAACCCTCGCGGGTGCAGTAGCGGCACAGGCAAATTCAACATACGACGATGCTCCGGCGGTACGGCAGCACTTGAAAAAAACGGTCGCACCACATGGCATGCAACAACACAACATCCTTTTTTCATGATGTTTCTGATTTTGGTCAATACACAAAAAAGCGTCCCCTTTCCGATGTTTATGCAAAACACCGGAAGGGCCGGCCAGCGGCCAACCTGAAAACGTAAATGCTTTTTGAAAATGCAGATCACCGGCATCGCTCCGGAGACCTCTTCTGAAAAAACCTGGCTAATAATATACCCGGCTTACCGGCCGGATATCGGTGGAATCATCATCTGTTTCTCACAATCCTATGGAACTGCCGCTAAAGTAGAGAAAAAAAGAAATTCAACAAAATTTAATTAAAGGTAAATAATCGTAACCTAAATGAAATATAGTGAAAGAAGTGATTGGTTGAGCTTTTCGCAGGCTACACGACGATGAAATACCTTACTATAAAGCATTTAGACGAACACTCCACTCTCCTGCCCATATTCTACAGGGTATCCGAAGGTTTCAAAAAGAAAATCCCGCGTTTGCAATGGCAAAGCGGGATGTCGAAAAAATTATCTACAGGGAAAAATCAGCCGTTATACTCGGGTTTCCAGACCTGCTGTTGGTGCGTATCCGCCGCAGTATTGCCCATAATGATGGCCACGGACGCCATATGCGCGGTAGCCGCGCTGGATGCGGGCTTTTTCCCGTCGCGGATGCAGGCGGCAAAATCGGTCAGGGCATAGATGGTCGGCTCGGGATTGGCCTCTCCAGGCGCCCGGTATACCAGCTCCTCCCCCGCCACCGGCACTTTCACGGTAGCGTTGGTCACCCCGTCGATCGTTTCCCGTTTGACGGTCCTGGGTTCAGGGTAAATCAGTGCTTTGGTGCGGGAAATATCTATGGTGGCTCTCGTGCCGAGGATGCGGATGTTGTAATCGCGATAGGCGTTGGACAGCATGGATGATACACTGGCCTGCACCCCGCCGGGATATTCGTAGACCGTGCGGATGCTGTCGTAGGTGTCGCGGCCGTCTTTCCAGAAATTGATGCCACCGGTGCCCACCACGCTCACAGGGTGCGTGCCGAGGAAATAATGCACCATATCGATCTGGTGCGCACACAGTTCGGACAACGGCCCTCCGCAATACTCCCGGTACATTCTCCAGTTGATCTTCCGCTCCATGGCCGGATCATTGTTCGGCCGCCGCCAGTTGGAATTCTGGTGATACTGGCATTCAAAGCCCGTGATGGTGCCGAGCCACTGTTCGTCGATCGCCTGTTTCACGCGTTTATACAGATCATAATACCGGTACTGGAAACCCACCTGGAACACCAGTTTGCTGTCTTTCACTTTTTTCAGCAGCGCGAGCGATTGTGGAATATCGTAGGTCATGGATTTTTCGAGGTATACATGTTTCCCTGCGTCGAGCGCGGCGCTGGCAATTTCGAAATGCGTATACAGCGGCGTGGCGATGATCACCGCATCAAGGTCTTTGTTGTCGAGCAGCGCTTTGTAGTTGTCGTACGACTTTGCATTGGGCGCAGCCTGTTCCATGCCTTTGGCAAGGTGGGCCGGGATGGGATCACAACACGCCGCCAGCTCCACTGCCGGTATCTGCTTCAGCAAAGTGGCCAGCCCCGTGCCCCTGGAACCGGTGCCGATCAGGCCGATGCGGACCTTCGCGGCCCGCGACGCGCCACGGAGTATCGAAGGAAGCCCCAAAGCGGCGCCTGACAAGAGGATACCGCCTGCCGTAATAAATTTTCTGCGTGAAAAAGAGACGTGTTTTTCCATGTGAATTACATTTTCCGGGTACGTAACCGAAAAATAAACAATTTCTTCGGTTTTCTATAATATTTTAACCCGGGCTGATGGGATTTTCCGCTGAAGTGGGACTGGAAGTTAGCCCTTCCCGGAAACGAACCGATCTGGCCCAACCGTACTGTAACGTAACTACAGACTTGTAACAGGTCGGGAAAATAAGGTTCCCTGCAAACAACGCATGGAGAAGTTCATTATTAAGAAAATCTGCAGAAAAGCCCCCTCTAAAACCCAATCGGGCTATCAGAAGAAATACCCGGAATACATTCCTTCCCTGAACAAAAAAGGAGCTGCCGCAGCAACTCCTTTTAATATTGTATCCAGTCATGTTTACACAGTGCACTCATTCACCATGTACAGGATCGATTCGTAGTTTTTATTCACCGCTTCCGTCATTGCCATTTCGCAGGTTTTGGTGGAGGAATAATACCCGGTGTACTCGTTGGCTTTTACTTCGCTGGCCTCGTGGAAGGTGGCGGATGCCGTCAGTTCAGGGAATAAAAAACCACGGTCGCCCGCCATCCCGCAGCAGCCGGCCTGTACGGGCACCGTTACCTTCTCCGCAAAGCGTTCCGCTATTTTCCGGAACTTCGTTTCCGTACCCATTTTCTTCAGAGAGCAAACGGGGTGCAGCACGATGTTTTCTTTTTTCACGCCCGGTTTGCAGGCGTTCATCACCATGTCGTGCAGGTAATCAACACTGTCTATGATCCGCAACTGATCGAAGCGCACCTGGTTTTCCGGCGTCAGGTGCGGACGGTGCCCATGCAGTGTGTACGCGCAGGAGCTCACGTCGATCACCACGGGGAAGCGGCCCTGCTCCGTGCTGTTCCACAATTGTTCGATAATACGGTTGGCAGTGAACTGGTAAGCGCCGCCGAACCCCTTCGAATGGAAGATCTGCCCGCAACAGCTGCCTTCCGCATTCTCCAGCACCTTCACTCCTATACCCGCCTTCGCGGATACCTCCAGGAAGGTTTCCATGATGTTCTTTTTACCGGTATGGGAACTGCCCAGCAGTCGCGAAATACAGGCGGGGAAATACACCACCGTCCCGTTATTGCCTCCGGCAGGCGCATGTTTCAGCGCCTTCAGGCTTGGCGGCGTAACGAACTGGTCAGACCATAGGGGTATGGCGGGGGATATTTTCCGCAGCAGCCGGGTAATGCCTGTCATGGCCTTGTGCCCCAGCACCGTGCTGAAGCCCATCGCTACTGTAAGACCGATGCGGGCGGCCTTTTCCGTCGCCCTGAAATGGCGGGCCACCCAAAGAGCGGTCTTGTTCGCCGAAACGGAGTGGTTTTCGCGGCGCAGGCGCTTCACCAGGTCGCCGGTATTGATGTCAACGGGACAGGCACCCGCGCATAATCCATCCACGGCGCAGGTATCCAGCACGTCGTACTGGTATTGTTCCAGCAACGTCTTACGATCCTCTTCCTTATGCGCCAGCTTCATCGCCTCCAGCGAACGCCGCACCACGATGCGGCGGCGGGGCGTGGTGGTCAGGTTACGGCTCGGACAAACGGGCTCGCAATACCCGCACTCGATGCAGCGGTCTACTTCAGCTTCCACCGACGGCAGCTGCTTCAGGTTTTTGATGTGCACTTCCTTGTCGCTGTTGATGATCACGCCGGGATTGAGCAATGCCAGCGGGTCAGCCGCAGCTTTGATGCGCTGCATGATCCGGTAGGCATCGCCGCCCCATTCGGTTTCCACGAAGGGCGCCATATTCCTGCCGGTGCCGTGCTCCGCTTTGAGGGTACCGTTATATTTTTTTACCACCAGTTCTACCACTTCCCGCAGGAAGCGGTCGTAGCGGTCGATTTCAGCGGCGTCGTTGAACGACTGCGTCACCACGAAGTGGATGTTCCCATCGCGGGCATGACCGAAAATGATGGCGTTATCGTAGTTATATTTTCTAAAGAGATCCTGCAGTTCGAGGATGGCGTCGCCCAGGGTATCGAGCGGGAAAGCCACGTCTTCGAGGATGACGGTGGTGCCGCTGGCCCTGACGGCGCCTACGGCCGGGAACATGCCTTTGCGCACCTTCCACAAAAACTCCCGTTCATCCGGGTCGATCGTAAATACCGGGGCGTTGAGCAGGGAAAGGCGGCCTGTTTCGGCGAGGAAACCGTTCACCCGCAGCTCCAGCTCCGCCACGCCGGGTTCCTGGAATTCGATCAGCAGGGCGGCCGCACCGGGTGGCAGCGTTTTGACGAAAGGATCCATGCCGGGCAGATGTTCTACGGCGCGCAGGGAAGCCCTGTCCATCAGTTCCACCATCAGCGCACCCGCATCCTTCAACGGCTGGATGGCCTGGCAGGCTGCGTAGATGTCGGGGAAATACAGCATGGCCGTGCTTTTGTACGGCTCGTCGGGAATGGTTTCCAGTACGGCTTCGGCAATAAAAGCCAGGGTGCCTTCCGCACCGATCAGGAGGTGCGCAAAAACATCGAGCGGATGTTCGTAATCGATGAGCGAATTGAGGGAATAACCCACCGTGTTTTTTGTTTCGTACTTGCGGCGGATAGTCTGGTACAACGTTTCATTCGCCAGGATCTCGCGGCGCAGGGCGGTCAGTTCGCCCGCCAACGCGGGACAGGCCTGCAGAAAACGGTCGTAGTCGCCGGGCGTTTCGGTGGAAAACGTCTGCCCGTCCGCCAGCATAAACCGGATAAAACGGGTGGTATGGTAGGAGTTGTATTGTACGCCGCAGCACATGCCGCTGGCGTTGTTCGACAAAATGCCGCCCATCATGGCCGCGCTGATGCTGGATGGGTCGGGCCCTATTTTGCGTTTGTATTTTTTCAGGTAAGTATTCACCATCGCCCCGGTGATGCCGGGTTGTACGCGCACCAGTTTCCCTTCTTCCGCGATGTTCATGCGGTTCCAGTACTGGCTGAGGTCTACGAGGATGCCGTCGGTGATCGACTGACCGGACAGGCTGGTGCCGCCGGTGCGGAACACCATCGGGATGTTGTGGGTATGGGAGAAACTGAACAGCGCCGCAATTTCGGTTTCATTGACAGGCTGTACGATGGCCTGCGGCACCAGGTGGTAAAAACCGGCATCCGCAGCATAGGATACCCTGTCAATCAATCTCGTTTTGATACGTGCTTCCGGTAAAATTCGTTGTAATCCTTCCGCTGGATGCATATGTATGTTGTTTTGACCTGCGTTCATCAGTCATCAAAGATCATAAAATTTATGTGAAAAATCCGGCTGTTTCAAAACGGCGAAGGGCTGACGGAAGTCCAGCCGCCATCGATGATGAGGCACTGGCCGGTGATATGCCGCGCCTTGCCGGAAACGAGGAACAGTACGGCATTGGCGATATCGGCGGTGGTGGCGGGGCGGCCCATGGGCGTGATTTGCGACCACACCTTTTCATAGCCGGGATCATGGAGGGTTCTTTCGGTAAGGGTGGCGCCGGGCGCAACGGTATTAACGTTGATGCCGTGGGCCGAAAGTTCGATCACCAGGTTTTTGGCCAGCATCTCGAGGGCCGCTTTGGTCATGCCATAAGCCGCAAGGTCTTTATGCGCCTGGTGGCCGGTTACGGAAGATGTGAAGAGCAGCGATCCCCCGCCGCCCTGGCTGATCATCTGTTTGGCGGCTTCCTGCGCAAGAAAAAAAGTGCCGCCCAGGTTCACCTGCAGCACCTGGTTGAATGATTCCTGCGGGTAGGTGAGAAAATCCCCGAACAGTGTAATACCCGCATTGGCGATGGCGACATCGAGCCGGCCGAAATGCTGCACCGCAGCGGCGATCATTTGCCGTATCACGGCGATGTCTGCCGTGTTACCCGGCACGGCCACGCAGGCACCGCCGGTGGCGGTGATGGCGGCGGCGGCTTTTTGTGCCAGCAGAGCGTCGATATCGTTCAGCACAACGCCGGCTCCTTCCGCCGCCAGCTGCCGGGCAATTTCAAAACCGATGCCCTGTCCTGCGCCGGTAACGATGGCGGCCTGTCCTTTGAATGATGCTATATCCATGCTTGTTGTGTTAGCGTTTCTCCACCCGGATGGTGTTATGAAACCGGTTCTGCATTTACCCGCTCAATGCGAATCCCGCAGCACTTCACTGCCGGAGCCGCCTTTCAGAAAATCTAAATCTGCGCCGAGGTGCGCCTGCTCCACGTGTTCCACGTACAAACGCGTATAACCGCGCATGTATGGATTCTCAAACGCCTTCCTGGTGTTTCTTCTCTGCTCCAGCACCGCGTCTTCCACCAGCAAACTCAGCGTTCTGCCGGCCACATCCAGCCGGATAAGATCACCGTCTTCCACCAGCGCCAGCGTACCGCCCGCCGCTGCTTCCGGCGACACATGCAGCACCACGGTGCCGAAGCCCGTACCGCTCATCCTGCCATCGGAAATACGCACCATATCGGTTATACCGCGAGCCAGCAGCTTTTTAGGCAGGCTCATGTTGCCCACCTCGGGCATGCCGGGGTATCCTTTCGGCCCCACGTTCTTCAGCACCAGTATGCAGTTTTCATCCACCGGCAATTCGGGATCGTCTATCCTTGCTTTATAGTCTTCAATATTTTCAAACACCACGGCCCTGCCGGTATGCTGCATCAGCTGCGGGCTGGCGGCGGACGGCTTCAGCACCGCACCGGCCTCGCACAGGTTACCACGCAGCACCACCACACCGGATTGCGGGTTAAATGGAGCATCCATGGCGGCAATGACTTCGCGGTTGAGGGAGGTGCAGCGCTGTACGTTTTCCTGCACGGTTTTCCCATTGGCCGTTACCGCGTCGCCGTGCAGGCAAGGCAACAGCTCTTTCATCACTGCAGGCAGGCCGCCGGCGTAAAACATGTCCTCCATGAAATATTTCCCGGAAGGCTGCAGATTCGCTATCAGCGGGATGTTGGCGGAAAGCCGGTCGAAGTCGTCCATATCCAGCTCCACCCCTATCCTGCCGGCGATGGCCAGCAGGTGGATCACAAAATTGGTGGAGCCGCCGATAGCGGCATTCACACGGATGGCATTTTCAAAGGCGGCGCGGGTCAGTATGTCGGACGGCCGCATGTGCTCCCGTACCATCTCCACGATGCGGCGCCCGGATAACTGCGCCAGCACTTTCCTGCCTGCATCGGCAGCAGGAATGGCGGCGTTGCCGGGCAGCGACAGCCCCAATGCTTCCACCATGCAGGCCATGGACGATGCGGTGCCCATCACGGCACAATGCCCGCGGCTGCGGCACATCCCCGCTTCGGCGAGGTTCAATTCTTCTTCTGTCATGATGCCGGCGCGCAGATCGTCGGTAAACCGCCAGATGTCGCTGGTGCCGATATCGCGGCCGTTGAATTTGCCGGTGAGCATGGCGCCGCCGGATACTACGATCGACGGCAGGTTCACGCTGCAGGCGCCCATCACCAGCGACGGCGTGGTTTTATCACAGCCGCATAGCAGCACCACCCCGTCGAGCGGATTGGCGCGGACGGACTCTTCCACGTCCATGCTTACCAGGTTGCGGTACAGCATCGCAGTAGGTTTGATCAGCGTTTCGCCTAACGACATCACGGGAAATTCCACCGGGAAACCGCCAGCCTCCAGAATGCCGCGCTTCACGGACTCGGCAAGCTCGCGGAAATGGGCGTTGCAGGGCGTGAGCTCAGACCAGGTGTTACAAATGCCGATTACCGGCTTCCCGGTGAACTCATCGGCAGGAATGCCCTGATTCTTCATCCAGGCGCGGTAAATGAATCCGTCCTTTCCCTGCTTTCCGAACCATTGCCGGCTTCTGAGCGATTCTTGCATGGCTTGTACTGTTTACGTGTTCCTGTAAAATACGATATACCCGCACAATTTTATAGCGGTGTTTGAAGGCCGTTGCCGGCATACACTATACAGGTATCTGGTAAGTATCCATCACCTCTTCTATATCGTCGAATTGCGGCTGGATGAAGCCGAACGCCGGATTGTCGAGGTCCTGGATGATATTGACCGTGACCACGCTCATAAAAACGAAGATGATGGCGGAAATAAAAAAGCGGTTCTGGTTCACCCGGCTGATAAACCCGATCAGGAAACTGATGGTCATCGAAAACAGGATCAGTACCAGCAGTATCATTTTGGGAAGTTTGCGATAGTAGGAATGCAGGAAGCGGTAGTACACGGATTCCATCCGGTCTATCCGCGAGAGCAGGCTCATGATCTTGTCGCGCTCCGCCGGCTGGTCTTGCAGAAACCGGATCATCTGCCGGTCGAAAGCAGCATCCAGGCTGTCGATCCGTTTTACTTTCCGCTCCACGCTCTCCCTTGTAGCACCGAATGGCTCCCGCATCAACCGGAAAAAGTGGGTAAAATAAGTTCTCACCTCCCGGTGGGCGGCGGAATCGTACATCGCCGAAGTACGTAAGATTTCAGAAATGTCGCCTGCGATGGAGTGTATCATCACGCTACGCTCCTGCGAGTGCGTGCCGGATTGCACCAGCGTGAACGATACCAGCAGGGCGTAGAACCCCACGATGCCGTTTTCGATGCCCAGGGGTTTCCAGAAACGGGCGTTCTTTCTCAGCCGCGCAGCGAATCTATAACCGGCATACACCGATCCGATCAGCAACAAGGGGTATACCAGCAGATAAAAAAAGTAAAATAACATGGTGTTTGGTTGAGGCTCCTTCCCGGAATTTATATAATTTCCCGCACAGGCACAAATATCAACGCCCGGCGCAACATGGAAAACGACAGCATCACAGTCATCAACAACGAGGAAAACCAGCAGCTGGAAATACGGCTGAACGGCGAAGTGGCGGTGCTGACCTACCGCTTTTACAAAAAGAACATCGCCTTCATGCACACCACCGTGCCGGATGCCCTGAAAGGCCGCGGCATTGCCAGCACCCTCGCCCGCCATGCCTTTGCCTGGGCGAAGGAGCTCAAAAAACCCGTGATGGTATACTGCCCCTTCGTAGCCAAATTCGTAAAAGAGCACCCGGAGTACCGCAGCCAGCTCGACCCGACGCTCTACGGTAAATAAACAGCGTCAATATATCCCCCGCATTCAACAACTCAACCCCTCCATCCCGCAATTCAACGGAAAATTGATGGCTGCCAGCCGCAACAGGTGCATTTTTGCCATATGCTGTTGTTGGTATTTTTTGCGCTGCGAAGCCTGCTGCAACCTAAAAAATAAAAGATGCAATTCGACAAGATCAAAAATAAAGGACAGGCCCGGCTGTTCGAGAACCGTTACCTCGAAATGCTGACCAAAACACATCCCCTCGTGATCTGGGGTATGTACCTGCCCGTGATCGGTTATATGCTGTACCGTGCCTACGCCGTCACCGGGTTCTCCCTCCCGGCCATGGCCCTCATTTTCACGGGCGCGCTGCTGTTCTGGACGTTTTTTGAATATATCATGCACCGCTTTGTGTTCCATATGGTGAGCGAAAACCCGCGCCTGCAAAAGATCGCCTACACCCTGCACGGCAACCACCACGAGTACCCGCGCGACCGGCAGCGGCTGTTTATGCCGCCCGTGCCCAGCCTCATCATCTCCTCGATCCTCTTCGGTATCATGCACCTCTTTCTCCGGGAAGCGGCGCTCGTTTTCTTTCCCGGCTTTTTACTGGGCTATCTCCTCTATGGCAGCATCCATTATGCCATCCACGCCTGGAACCCGCCCTTCAAATTCATGAAACCGCTCTGGCGCAACCATCACCTGCACCATTACAAAAGCGAAGAAAAAGGGTTCGGGGTCAGCTCATCCCTGTGGGACCGCGTATTCGGCACCTTCTACCAACAGTAGCGGGGTTTAATTGGGAAAGTTAATTTATCTGACTACTTTCGGATAGTTAATCGAGCCCTTAAAACCACGCACCATGAACCGGAGAACACTGTTGAAAATGCGGCAGCTCGGCATCGTGATGCTGACCTGGCTGGTCATAGGAATCCTCATCGCCATTTACGACCACCTCGTTTTACACACACAGAATTCTGCGGGCCCCTCGTCCCAATATTCCTTCACCACCTCCCTGCTCCTGAACATGAGCCTCGGGCTTTTTGGCGCATTGGTGGGCGGCGGCTTCCAGGTGTTTTTCATTAACGTCAAGTACCACGACAAACCCTACGGCAAAACCATCCTGGCCGTAACGGTCTCATTCATCCTGATCATCATCACCATCAATATCGTGCTCCGCGCCATTGCCATGCCTGACTCCGCCCGCCTTGCCAAAAACGGGCTGGTATGGGCCGTGGTAGTGGCCATTACACAACTGATGCTGCAGATCAACAGCAAATTCGGACCGGGTACTTTCTGGAACATCCTTCGCGGCAAATACAACACCCCGAAGGAAGAACGGAAAATATTCATGTTCCTCGACATCAATTCCTCCACCACCATCGCGGAGCACCTCGGCGATAAAAAGTATCACGAACTGCTGAAAGACTTTTTCAACGACATCACCAATCCCATCCTCGACAGCAAAGGCGAGATCTACCAATACGTGGGTGATGAAGTGGTGATAGCCTGGCAGTATGAAGACGGGATCCAAAACAGCAAGTGCATCGATTGTTTCTTCGACATCAAGCGCCACCTGAAAACAAAGGAAGCGAAGTACCTGCAGTATTACGGGCTGCTGCCTTCCTTTAAAGCCGGCATCCATTGCGGCCACGTGATTGCCGGTGAAATAGGCGTCATGAAACGCGACATCACTTACTCCGGCGATGTGCTCAACACCACCTCGCGCATACAGAGCCTGTGCAAGGAATTCAATGAAGAAGTGATCGTATCCGCCGATCTCGCGGCCGGCCTCCGGCTGAACAACCATTATAAAGCCGAAGCCCTCGGCGGCATCAAACTGCGCGGCAAAGAAAAGGAGATGCAACTGATCGCTCTCCGGCCGGCCTCCTGAACAAACACCACAGCACAATTTTTCCCGATCTCGTAAATCAATTTACGGAATGTATAAATGACGCGCCACTGTGTGCATGTAATTTGCGCTGCGAATCAACAACACATACTTACCATGCTGCGCTATCTATACATACTGCTGGCAGTCATCACGCTGCCCCATTTCCTGTATGCCCACGACGATAAAGGCAACGGGCATATCCGCGGGAAAGTCACCACATCCGACGGCCACGCCGCGGCGGCCGTATCCGTGGTATTGAAAGGCACGGCCAAGATGGCTATCACACAGGAGAACGGCGACTTCTACCTGCGCGATATCAAACCCGGCGAATATGAAATCGCCGTATCGTATCTCGGCCACGAAAACGCCTCGCAGACCGTAACGGTGGTGGGCAACAAAACCGTACAGGTAACGGTGGTGATGACGATTTCCGGCGTCAACCTCCAGGAATTTACGGTCACCAAAAACAGAAACCCCTACAAAGATCACCTCAACTCTCCCACCCTGCGGCTCACCACGCCCCTGCTGGAAACGCCGCAGAACATACAGGTGGTGACCAACAAGGTGCTGGCCGACCAGCAGGTGACCAGCATGAGCGACGGCCTCATCCGCAATGTGAGCGGCGCCACGCGCCTTGAGCACTGGGGCGACCTCTACGCCCGTGTGAACATGCGCGGCTCTCGTGCCTCCGCTTTCCGCAACGGCATGAACGTAACCTCATCGTGGGGACCGCTTACGGAAGACATGAGCTTCGTAGACCATGTGGAATTCGTGAAAGGCCCCGCCGGCTTCCTGATGTCGAACGGCGAGCCCAGCGGCATTTACAACGTGGTGACGAAAAAACCGACCGGCACCACCAAAGGCGAAACCTCGCTCACGCTCGGCAGCTACGACCTGTACCGCGCCACGCTCGACCTCGACGGGCAGCTCGAAAAAACGGGCCGGCTGCTGTACCGCTTCAACCTGATGGGACAAACCAAAAATTCTTTCCGCGATTACGAATTTACCAACCGTTACAGCATCGCACCGGTACTGAGTTACAAGGTGGACGATAAAACCACGTTGACGCTGGAGTACGTGCTGCAGCATGTAAAGATGTCGAACGTAGGCACGTACTATGTGTTTTCGGCAGACGGGTATGCCGTGCGGCCCCGCGACTTCACCACCGCGGAACCGAACCTTGATCCGACCGTGATCGACGATCAGAGCGTGCTGGTAAATATGCAGCACCGTTTCGACGACCGCTGGAAACTGACCGCGCAGGCCGCGTACTTCAATTACCGGCAAACCGGCAGTTCCATGTGGCCCGGCGCTGTCAACAAAGACGGCACGATGATCCGCCGCGTCAGCATCTGGGATGCGTCGAACGAAGGCAAATATGGCCTGCTGTTCCTCAACGGCGATGTGGCGACAGGCGCTATCCGGCACCGCATCCTCGCCGGCCTCGACCTGGGCAGCAAGGAATACGTGGCCGACTGGAACCAGGGCCACAACCTCGATTCCGTGGGCGGTTTCTTCAATATTTTCAATCCCGTTTACGGCAAACCAGCCAACGGCCTCCCCCGCTTCGACCGGACCAAAAGCCTCCGCGTAAGGGCGGGTAGCAACATCATCAACCAGTCGTACACCGGCTTCTACCTGCAGGACGAGCTGGGCTTCTGGCAGAACCGCATCCGCCTTACGTTGGCCGGGCGTTTCACTTATGTGGAAGAATCGTCTTACGGCACCAGGGTATCCGACAAAAAATTCACCCCGCGCCTGGGCATCAGCGCTTCCATCGATGCCACCACCGCGGTTTACGCCCTGTACGACCAAAGCTTTGTGCCGCAGACGGGTGTGCTGAGGAGCGGCGAGAAGGTGAAACCCATCACGGGCAACAACATCGAATTCGGGGTGAAAAAAGACTGGTTCGGCGGAAACTGGAATACCACTGCCTCCGTATACCGCATCCTGAAAAACAACCAGCTCTCCAACGATCCGGATAACCAGGCCGGTGAAAATTATTCGTTGCAGTTAGGCCAAACCAAAACGGAAGGCGTGGAATTTGACCTTCGCGGCCAGCTGGTGCCGGGTTTGAGCCTCATCGCCAATTACGCCTTTACCGATTCGAAGATCAATAAAGCCACCAAAACGCTGGCGGTAGGTGCGCCTGTGCCCGGTTTCGCCAAACACAACGCCAATGCATGGCTCAACTACCGCGTACAGAACGGTGCCCTGAAAGGGTTCGGCGTTTCCGGCGGATTTTCGTTTATGGGCGACAGAAGCACCTGGACCTGGGGCGCCGCCAACCAGAAAGACCTGCCGGATTATTTCAAGCTCGACGGGGGCCTTTCCTGGGAAAAGAATCACATCACCCTCAACGCCAATATTTTCAACATCCTCGATACTTATCTCTACAGCGGCGCCGCCTATGCCACGTATTATTACTGGCAGGCGGAACCCGGCAGAAACCTGCGCGTGAGCGTGGGATATAAATTCTGATCGTCTCCCGTGAGCGAATACGCCCGTTTCCTTTGCCGGAAGCGGGCGTTTTTGTTTATCTTCAACACCGTATGCAAGCCACCGGTACATTTTACGAAGCGCCAGCCGCATTGTCGTCCGCCATCCAGCACTTCTACCACATAAAAGGGGTAGCGGATGAAGTGGCACACCTGGCTCCCAACTTCGACATGCTGCTGGTGTTTAACTTCGGCGCGCCGATGCCGTTTGCTTTCGCTGATGAATTCCCCTCGAACCAGGTGGTAGTTAAAACGGCTGTACTGGGGCCGCTGAAAAAAATGTTCAATTACCGGCTGACGGCGGAAAGCGATACACTGGCCGTGGTATTTGTGCTGGATGGCTTTTACCGGCTTTTCCAGGCCACGCCCGATGAAACGGACGCCGCCAAGTTGGCGGAAAGCGAGGGCTTGCAGGAATTGTGGCAAACGCTGAAAGACACGCCGCATACCGAAGACAGGGTAATGCTGCTGGGCGAATACCTGCAATCGATGCTGCGTGCACCGGAAGAAGGCGCCATTCCACTGGTGAACGGGTTGCCCTATTTCGACAACCCGCTGGTGCAGCCCGCCAAAGCCATTGCGCAGGACACCGGCGTATCGGAACGCACCGTGCAGACGAGGTTCCGGAAATACACCGGGTACAGCGCGAAAGAGGTGTTGCGTTTCATCCGGTTCAAACAGGTGCTTCACCGCATCCGCGAGCAGGTGGCCAACGGCACCCGGGACATCGACTGGATGGATATGGTGCACGACTTCGGTTACCACGACCAGAGTCATCTCATCAAAGACTTCCGGTTTTACATGGGCATGGCGCCGGAGCATTTTATGAAAGAAATACGCGAAAACGGCTTCTGTGTAAGCAGGCCTGGTAAATACTACTAAACACGTTTGTATGATAGCACGCAGAAATTTCCTCCGGCAGCTGGGCCTCTCCGCTACCGGTCTCCTCGTTGGTTCCCGCAGCTGGGCCATCGCCCCCACCACCGCACCCAGGCCGCTCAGGATCGGCGTCATCTCGGACCTGCACCATATGCAGTTCGGCAAAAATGAAGTGCCCCGCATGACGGCCTTTATGGATGCGGTGCTGAAATCCTCGCCGGATTTTATCATCCAGTGCGGCGACTTCATCACCCAGCTCAAACAGACGGAGGGTATTCTCGAACAATGGAACCGCTTCTCCGGACCGAAGTATCATGTGCTCGGCAACCACGACATGGATTTCTGCGATAAAAAAACCATGATGCAGCTGCTGGGCATGGAGCAACGTTATTATTCCTTCGACCGGGGCGGTTATCATTTCGTGGTGATGGACCGGAATTTCCTGAAGCGGGACGACGGTACCCTGGCGGATTACGCCAGCAGCAACTGGGGCCCGCTGCCCGCGCCGCAGCGCAGTTTTTCCGATGCGGCGCAACTCGCCTGGCTGCGCGATGACCTGGCCGCCGCGAAACATCCCGTGATCGTATTCATGCACCAGCCGGTGTTCCTCAGCGATTATTATGACGAATTGGGGAATGCGGACGAGATACTGGCCATTTTTGACGAAACAAACCTCCGCGCCCGGGAAGCCGGTCGGAATAACGAGGTGACGGCTGTATTCATGGGGCACGATCACGACGACCGGCATGCCGAGCGGAACGGGGTGCATTATTTCATCATCAACAGCGCCAGTTATCTCTATTCCGGCAAGGCGCTCTACTACGCCGATCCGCTGTTCGCTTTCATCACCCTTCACCCCGCCGGCCGGCTCACCATCGAAGGAAAGGCCAGCACCTACCGCGATCCCGTGCCCGACAAGATCAGGGCGCGCTACCCGGTCAAAATCAGCAACTATGCAGTGGGGATCCCGAAAATAACACACCGTTAATCACTTTTTTATACACCGGCATCCATATTTTACTATTTTACCGTGGCTTTAAAAATGTTTAATTCCATTTAAAAATACTTACACTTTATGGATACCAGACGGGATTTTCTCAGGAAATCTATTCTCCTTTCCGGTGCGGCGGGCATGTCGACCGTGCTGCCCGGCTCCATCCAGCGGGCTTTGGCGATCGATCCGCAGCCCGGCAGCACTTTCCTCGATGCGGAGCACGTGGTGATACTGATGCAGGAGAACCGCTCCTTCGACCACTGCTTCGGCACCCTGCGGGGCGTAAGGGGCCTGAACGATCCCAGGGCGATCACCCTGCCCGACCGGAAATCTGTGTACCTCCAAACCAATGAGCAGGGAGAAACCTATGGTCCCTTCCGGCTCGACATCAAAGACACGAAAGTGACCTGGATGGGCGCCCTGCCGCACTCGCGCGCGAGCCAGGTAGACGCCAACAACCTCGGCAAATACGACAAATGGTTGCCGGCCAAAAAGCCCGGCAACAAACAATACGCACACATGCCGCTCACCATGGGGTATTACACGCGCGAAGACCTGCCCTTTAACTACGCCATGGCGGACGCCTTTACGGTCTGCGACCAGAATTTCTGTTCGGCCATGACGAGCACCACGCCCAACCGGTCCTTTTTCTGGACCGGCAAGATCATGAGCGAGGAAAACGGCGCGCCGAAAGCCAACATCCGGAACGACAACTTCAGCTACGGCAAATTCAACTGGGGTACCTTTCCCGAGCTGCTCGAAGAAAACGGCGTGGCCTGGAAATTTTACCAGAACGATGTGAGCTGCGGCGGTGGTTTCGTGGGAGAAGAAAGATCCTGGCTCGCCAACTTCGGCTGCAACCTGCTGGAATTTTTCGAGCCGTACCAGGTGAAGTTCACGGAGCGGTATGTAAAGAATCTGCAGTTGCAGATAGATACCCTCCCCGCTGAAATCAACGCACTGGAAGAAGCCACGCCCTCCACTGAAGCAGCGGCGAAAAAAAATAAAGCGGCCATCGCCAAAAAACAGGAAGCGTTAGCCAGCGCCCGCGCCGAGCTCGACAAATGGAACGCCCTCACCCGCAGCAAACTGACGGGCAAAGATAAAAGTCTGCACGAGCGGGCCTTTGTGATCAACTCCGCCGACCCGCAGTTCCGCAAACTGTCCAAAATGAACTACCAGGACGGTAACGCATCGCGCGAAGTAACGGTACCGGCTGGTGACATTCTCTACCAGTTCAGGAAAGACGTGAACGAAGGCAAACTGCCCACCGTATCCTGGCTGGCCAGCCCGCAGAATTTTTCCGACCATCCCAGCGCGCCCTGGTATGGCGCGTGGTACGTGTCTGAAGTGCTCGACATCCTGACCAAGAATCCTGAAGTCTGGAAAAAGACCATCTTCATCGTTACCTACGATGAAAACGACGGTTATTTCGATCATGTGCCGCCGTTCTCCATCCCGGACGATGCGAAAACCGGCACCGGCAAATGCTCACCGGGCATTGACACGGAGATCGAACATGTACGGCTCGAAAACGAACTGAAACAGGGCGTTCCTCCCAAGGCCGCCCGCGGCGGCGCGGTGGGGCTCGGTTTCCGGGTGCCGATGCTGATCGCTTCTCCCTGGAGCCGCGGCGGGAAAGTGTGCTCACAGGTATTCGACCATACTTCTACCCTCCAGTTCCTCGAAACATTTGTGAACCGGAAGTTCAACAAGAACATCTGTACGGAAAATATCAGCGCCTGGCGCCGCACCATCTGCGGAGATCTCACATCCGCGTTCACGCCGTTCGACGGCACCAAACCGCCGGCGATTCCATTCATTAACCGCGACCAGATCGTGAGGGATATCTACAACGCCAAATTCCGCCAGGATCCCGGCGGGTTTAAAAAACTCTCAGACGAGGAAGCCCGGCAGCTGACGCTCAAGCCCGCCCTCTACCAGGAACCGGGCCAGCGGCCTTCCACAGCGCTGCCCTACGAGCTGTATGCCGACGGAAAATGGAACGCGGAGAAAAAGACTTTCGATATTGAAATGGCCGCCGCCCTGCATCTCGGCGAGGAAGGCGTTGGCGCGCCGTACACGGTATACGCGCCGGTGGTTTACAAGGATGAGAACGGGCAGGAAGATGTTTGCCGCAACTGGTATTTTGCGGTGAAGCGCGGCGACAAACTCAGCTACAGCTGGCCCGCCGCTGCGTTCGACAAAGAACGGTACCACCTGCGCCTCCATGGCCCGAACGGTTTCTACCGGGAATTCAAAGGAAAAGACCCGGTGCTGCAGGTGGTGTGTGAAGATGAGCTCGATCCCAAAATCAAAAAACCGACCGGCTACCTCCAGCTCTCGCTGCTCAACACCGGCAGCGCGGATACGATCACGGTAGTGATCAGGGATAATGCCTACGGACAAAAAGACATCGTACGCAAAGTATCCAGAGGCAAAAAGGAATCCATCGTATTACCATTGAACAAAAGCAACT
Source organism: Chitinophaga lutea (assembly GCF_003813775.1). Lineage (NCBI taxonomy): Bacteria > Pseudomonadati > Bacteroidota > Chitinophagia > Chitinophagales > Chitinophagaceae > Chitinophaga > Chitinophaga lutea. Next base: position 1,817,745 of record NZ_RPDH01000002.1, read on the forward strand.
ACTGGTACGATTTCAGTGTGTCGGTACAGGGCGACGATCACTTCGAACAACGTTACGCCGGCAGGGCGGAGAACGGCCGTGAAGGCCTCAGCGACCCCGCCATCGGCCGTAAAGCATAAAAGCAATGCCCCGGACATTCCGGGGCATTTTTATTTAAAAGAAACGCACTACCGCCCACAACACCACGGCTGCCACCGCCACCCACAATAGCACGCCCTGCAGCAAAGGCTTCCAGCCCATGGCCCGTATTACTTTCGGGGAGAGACTGCTCCCGATCAGGAACAGCGTCAGCGTCAAACCCGCCTGCGCCACACCGGTGAAATAATGGCTGACCCGCTGTACCGCCGGCACATAAGTATTCAGCAGCATCGCCGCGATGAACAGCAGGATAAAATACGGTACACTGAACCGGAATCCCTTACTGCGGAACGAAAAGGCTGCCAGCACCACCACCGGAATGATCCAGAGCGCCCTCGCCAGCTTTACGGTAGTGGCCACTTCCAACGCCTCGCTGCCGAAGTGGCCTGCTGCGCCTACCACTGAACTGGTGTCGTGAATGGCTACGGCGCTCCATAACCCGAACTGTAGCTGGCTTAAATGCAGCAACCGCCCCACGAAAGGAAACACAAACAAAGCCACGGAATTCAGCACAAAAACGGTCCCCAATGCCAGCGACACCTGTTTCTCTTCCGCCCTGATCACAGGTGAAACGGCCGCGATGGCGCTGCCGCCGCAAATGGCGGTACCGGCGGAGATCAGGAAAGAGGTGTGTTTGTCCACCTTCATCCACCTGCCCAGCAGCCAGCCGAATAACAGCGTGGCCGCAATGGACAGTACCGTCAGCAACAAACCTTCCCGGCCCGCTTTAATGGCGTTGGCGGCGTTCATGCCAAAACCCAGCCCTACGATGGAAACCTGCAGCAATACACGGGTGAGCCGGTGATTGAGGTGGAGATAAGGATGCCCGATAAAACCGGCAATCCCCCAGCCCAGCAGCAGCGCCACCGGCGGGGATATCAGCGGCGATACACACAAAACAGCGGCCAGTATGAAAATCAGCTCCCTCGTCGTAATACTTCTCTCCAGCAGCGCGTTGATATTTTTCATGGCCCAAAGGTCGCGCTACGGCAGGTAAAGGAGAAATTGCCTTTGGTAATGCATCATAACTTCAGGTTATGATACCTTCAACTAAAAATCATCACTGGTTATGGGTATATTTGCCGTATGTTCGACTTCAGGCTGAAAGTTTTTTACACGGTGGCCAACCGTCTCAGTTTCACACGCGCGGCGGAGGAGCTGTTCATTTCGCAACCGGCCGTCACCAAACATATACACGAACTGGAACAGCAGTTGGGCGTGGCGTTGTTCGAGCGCAGCGGCAACAAAATCCAGCTGACGGCGGCGGGCAATGTGATGCTCCACCACGCGGGCAACATCTTCGCCTGTTACCGCAACCTCGAGTTCGACATCAACCAGCTGAAACATGCGCAGGGCGGCGTACTGCATCTCGGCGCCAGCACCACCATCGCCCAGTATTTCATCCCTCCCCTGCTGGCCGCATTCAACCAGCAATACCCTCACATCCGCACGTCGCTCCTATACGGCAACACGGAACAGATCCAGCAGGCCCTGTTGCAAAAGACCATCCAGCTGGGCATCACGGAAGGGCATTCCAAAGACCCCGCACTGAAGTACGTGGAATTCGCCAAAGACGAGATCGCACTGATCTGCAACGCGGATTACAAATCGTACAAACAGGGCATTACGGCGGAAGGCCTCAAAAAAATACCGCTGCTGGTGCGGGAGCACGGCTCCGGTACGCTCGAAGTGATCGTGGATGAACTGAAGCGGCTGAAACTGAAACTTTCCGACCTCAACATTCTCATGTACATGGGCAGCACGGAAAGCATCAAATCATACCTGCGCCACGCGCCCTGCGCGGCGTTCATTTCACTGCAGGCGGTGCAGCACGAACTGGCCGCGGGCGATTTCAGGGTGATACCGGTGAAGGATTTCCGCGTACCCCGGAAATATCATTTTGTGTATCCGCAGGGCCAGCAGGACAAACTCGCGCAACTCTTCATGAAATTCACCCGGCAGCATACCGCATAAAAAAGGCGTACCGGTATGGTACGCCTCTGTTGTGCAGGTTGATGGCCGGTTGGCTAGAGTATCTTCTTCGTATCCGTCAGGTACACGCGCGTGCTCACGGTATAACTTCCGCCGTTGGTATCACGGTATTTAAAATCGACATAAAACGCACCGTAGCCGCTGGCCGGGAATGGCTGCGTCACGGACACTTTCGAGGTCTGCGCAATGCCCAGGCTCTTCGACGACCATTTGTCGTTCCGGAAATCGAGATCGGTGGAAGTGGCCGTCCACACGATCACATCTTCCAGGCGGTCGGCGGACGCGGTAGCGGTGAGGTTCACGCCTTTTTTGCTTTCTTTCGCCGTGTATTTGCATTCCGGGTAATTACCACCGTTGAGCGTCATCCCGAAAAACGAACTGAGCCCGTTGAACACCTGCTGCCCGTTGCCCATGCTATGTCCTTCGTTGGGCACATAATTCAGGAGGTATTTGCCCGGAATGTCGTTGATGTAGTTCTTCACGTTGTCGATCACCCAGTATTCATCATTCGTGCCCATGAAGAGCATTTTCGGCATGTTGAGATTTTTACGGTATGAATACGGGTCCACCATCACGTTGATCGCTTCGCCGCTGGGCGTATGCGCCTGCTGGGGGATGCCGAGCTTCACGTAATCCTCGATCTGGATGCTGTATTCTTTCCAGGTTTTGATCTGGTAATCGAGGCTCACGGGCATGTTCAGGATGTCGATCACCATCGGCGCGATGCCGGCCACGCGGTTGTCGTTGGCGCCGGTGAGCCAGGTGGTCCAGCCGCGTTTGGAAGCGCCCGCCACCACGAACTTCTCTACCTTGGGCGTGCCCTGCTGCGCGGTGAATTGCTGCACGGCATCCATCGCCCGCACGGCGCTTTTCACCATCGGGAACAGCAGCGGCCAGGTGTAGTCGTTATCCTTTTTGAAATTATGCAGCGTAAAGGAAATCAGGGCGTCTTCCGTAAGATTGTCGAACAACGGCTGGTTGGGCGTTTGGCGCAATACCGCCGTCACCGCCTTTCTTTCTCCGGCCATCTTGCCGATACCCTGGAACAGGTTGTCTTTTTCGCCGTTCCATTTCGGCTCGCCGTCTTTCAGCGACCCGCCGGTGATGAACAGCAACGCACCGTTGTGTTTGATCTCGGCAGGAATAAACACCATGAGCTGGTGTTTCCAGGTAAATTCCCGCCATTGCTGCGACACGAGCGCCAAACTGTATGCTTTGACGTCCTGGACCATGAACGAGTCCTTCACCACCCAGCTGAAGGTCTTGTCGCCGTTCTGCAGGTAGCTCTGCAGCGCCGTTTCGGGCGTCACCTTTTGCTGCGCACCGGCCAGCAGCGTAGTCATCACGGGAATAAAAAGCAGTGCGATCTTTCTGACGAATAGTGTTTTCATTGTTGAACGGTTATTTTGTACATTTTTTTACCATGGTTTGCCGGTTCCCTGCAGCACCCAGGGTTTGGACCAGGGGCTGTTTTGCGGGCCGTTGGCGCCGTACGGGGAAAACGGGGTGGTTTCCAGTTTGGCGGAAGCCGCGTCCACGTTTACCTTATTCAAATTTCTTTCATCGAGCATGTAATAAAAACGCACCGGAACGGCAGGCGCTTTGGCATTCGGCCCGCCTTTCATCACGGGGAAACCGGTCCTTTTATAATCGAACCAGGCCTCGGTGGCGGCGCTCCAGGCCGCGATCCATTTCTGTTCGATGATCTGCTGCCGGGTGTTTTTAAATGCCACGGCGGGGCTCGCCACATAGGCCGCGTACTTGTCGGCCACGCCCCAGGCGCTGAACGACGCCTGGATGCCGGCTTTATAATGCCCTTCGGCGTCGCCGGCCGCCCAGCCCTTCACCGCGGATGCTTCCGCCAGGATAAAATGCACTTCGGCGGCTGTGATGAGGCGCGCTTTCAGCAAAGGCCCTTTGGCTTCCTTGTAAATATCGCTCAGCCACGACACATGCGGATTGGTTGACGCCTGCGCCGCGTCGTTGCTCAGGTTGTACACCGCCGGGCCGGCCAGCGCGGGCGGAAGGCCCACATAATTCACGTCCTGGTTGATGTCATTCAAAGTTAACCCTTTTGACGTGAGCACATCGGGGGAAATGTACCGCACCTTGCGCTTTTCGCCCGCCACCGTAGTGTCGGACGTTTTGTACACGTTCCCCGTACCGGAGGGTTTATTGGGATCCACCACCAGAAACACGTCCACCTTTTTGGCCCATACGCCGAGGCGCGGATCATTGAGCGCCTGCATCGCCTGCACGAGGGTATTGCACATTTTGATGCGGCGGTAACGGCTGCCGTTGTCGCGGTCGTAGTTGCTGTTCGTAGGCCAGGAATCCGCGTCGCTGGTACCGACGAAGGCCATCGTGGCATCTTCGGAAGCATTGGGATTGGAGATGATGGGGTATTTGTCCGGGCTGGCCACGATCTTTTCGATGCCCGCCTTCGCCACCGCCGGCAGTTTTTCGGAGAGGCGCATGTAATACCGCAATGCCAGCGAGTTCGCCATCTTCCGCCATTTTACCGGGTCGCCCTGGTAATAAACATCCACGGCGTCGATGGGGCTGGTGTATTGATTTTTCGGTTTCGACAGCAGCGTATTGGCTTTGTCCAGATCGGCCAGGATGCCGGTGTAGATCAGCTCCTGCGGGTCCAGCGGCGGGGTGGCGTTTTCGGCGCCTTCCTTATCGCCCTTCAGCGCATGGGTGTAAGGCGCATCGCCCCAGAGGTCGGTGATCAGGCCGAAGAGCATCGACTTCATCACCAGCGACACACCCTGATGCAGCTCAAAGCCGGATTGCACCGACTTTTCGTACACCAGCTGGTTGTTCCGCAGAATATCGTAATAGCCGCTCCAGCTGTTGGAGCCGCCCCAGTCGTATTCATTATGAGAGCCCACCCAGCCGTCTTTCTGCGTGTGCTGCATCACGCCGGCCACATCGTTGAAACCGAGGTCCACATAAGCGCGGCCCGTTTCTGTGAGCACGGTGGACAATACGAACGACGGGTTGGTGTTGGCGGGATTGGCCCCGTTGGGATTGTCGTTCAGCGATACCAGGTTCTTTTTGCAGGATACCGCCAAAGCTGCCGCCAATATGATGACCGAAAATGTTTTGATGCTTTGCATTGTTCCTTCTTTTAAAAAGTCAGGTTCAGTTTCATGCCCAGCGGAATGCTCCAGGGCGTTACGTTATATCTTTCAATGCCCTGTTTGAACTGGATGCCGGAGCCCTGCACCGCGGCGGCCGGCTGGTAGGCATTCTCGGGGTCGATGCCGATTTTGGCGGCCGTCCAGAGAATGATGTTGCGGCTGTACACGGCGAAGCTGGCATTGCGCGCCCGCACGATTTTCGCGATACTGGCGGGCAGTTCGTACGCCAGCGATACTTCCCGCAGCTTCAGGTAAGAAGCGGGGAATAAAAAGGCCCGGGTAAACGACCACGTGGTGCTGCCGGCATACGGCAATGTGAGTGTGCCGGGGCCGCCCAGGTTTTCGATGTACCCGGTGGGGTTACCTTGTGCGTCGTAGCCGCTGGCCCGTACGCCGGGGATGAATACGCCGCCGTAGGGCAGCGTGTAGGAACCGTAGGTAAAGGGATAACCGTTGTACTCCGGCGTAGGGCCGCCCACCAGCGGGAAATAATTGCCGTTCACCAGGATCATGTTGTTGGCGTTGCGTTGCAGGTAGTCCGCCAGCTCCTGCCCGCGCAGGTTACCGGGGTTGATGAGTTTGTCGAGGAACCGCTGCGAGTTGCCGTGCTCTTCGCCGTAACGGTAGGTCTGCGATACAAAATCGCCGCCGTTGCGCCAGTCGAACGTCATGCTCAGGGTAAAGTTTTTGTAACTCAGCGTGGTTTGCGCGCCGAGGATGAAATCGGGGTTGAAGTTGCCGATCTTGTTTCGGGTATTCTGTGCGTCGATGGCCTGCCACTTGCCGTTATTGTCGAGCAGCGGGTAACCGTAATACTTTGATTTTTCATCTTTCACCGTCACGAGCGCGGCGTCGTAAATATCGCCGATGTCTTCGCCCACGTACGTCCAGGCCCCGCCCCTGGCTTCTTCCCAGAGGGTGTAATACGGCATGTCGTTGGTGAGGCTGACGATTTTGGTGCGGTTGCGCGTGAGGTTCGCATTCACTTCCCAGCGCCAGTTTTTCGTTTGCACCGGCGTACCGCCGAGCGATAATTCAATACCCCGGCTGCGGAGCAAACCGGCGTTGATGTTTTTAGACGAATAACCGGACGATGGCGGCGTTTTGGTGCTGAAGATCTGGTTTTCGTTTTCCACCACGTAATAGGTGCCGCTGAAGCGGAGGCGGTCGTTCAGCAAGGTCACATCAATCCCGCCTTCGTATGAGGTAGCCGTTTCCGGTTTCAGGTAAGGGTTCAGCAGGGTGCCCGATGTGGAAAGGCGGGGAATGCCGCCCCAGGCGCCGGCGTTGGACAATACCGCCGTCAGCTGGTAAGGGCTCGCGTCGTTCCCCACTTTGGCCACGCCGCCCCGAACCTTGATCATGTTGATACGCTGGCTGGTAATGCCCGCCATTTCATTGACGAGCAGACTGAGCGATGCGGACGGGTAAAAATACGGCTCCGCATCCGGCAGGGTGCTCGACCAGTCTGTACGCCCAGTCACATCCAGGTACACCATGCCTTTGTAACCCAGGTTCAGCATGCCGTACACGCTATGCACGCCTTTTTCGAAAGTGTTGCTGTTGAAATTGAGGTTTTCGGGAAGGATGTTCTGCAACGTATATACACCCGGCACCACCAGGCCGGTACCGGGTTTGCTGGCGTTGGTCACGTTTTTGCCCGTCTGGTAACGGAGGTTGCCTCCTCCCGAAACGGAGAAATCAAAATCACTGAAGCGGTCTTTATAGGTCAGCAACGCATCGGCGTTGCGTTCGTAGTTGCTGATGTTGATGATACCGTATGCGCCGTTCCGTGAATCGAGGTAACTGTTGGCGATCTTCGTTTCCCTTTCCTCCTTGTAGTTGTCGAGAGCGTAACGCACCATCAGGCTCAGCTTGGACGTGATGGCCCAGTCGGCGCGGATGTTCCCGAACACCCGGTCGCGCACAAACCCGTTGTTCACTTCATGGGCAAGGAAGTACGGGTTGTTGAACACGCCGTTGTACTGGGTACGCTGCTGTATGCCTTCCTGCCCCGGCATCCAGTAATTGCGCAGGTCGCGGATGTCGATATGCGGCGATACGCTGTACACCCACTGCAAAGGGTTGGTGCCGCGGTCGCCCGCCGCCCGGTTGTTGGAGTTACTGCGGCTGAAATCCACGTTGGCGGCGAGCGTCACGCGCTGCGTCACCTTCAGGCTGGAGTTAAGGTTGAGGGCGTTCCTGTACAGGTCCGTATTCGGCAGGATGCCTTTGTTGGTCATGTTGGCGTACGACATGCGGTAAGCCAGCATATTGTTATTATTGGCCAGTGAAATAGCTGTAGTAGAAGTGATACCGGTATTGACGAAGTTTTTAGCGTTGTTTTTATGAGAAACGAGCGGCATGGGAATGGGTTTGCCGTTGGCGTCTTTCGGGCTGTTCCATTGCACTTCTTCATATCCCATGTCGAGTTGCGCGCCATAGGTGGCGTCTATATTTTCCTGTATGATGGAACCGAAAGGATTGGTAAGCAGGTTGCCGCTGCGCGAAACGGGAATGGCGGAAAATTGTCCCGGCCCGAATTTCGTTTGCCAGTTGAGGAATTTGTAGGGAATATCGAACACCACGTTCTGCGAGGCGTTGACGGTAAGCCGGTCTACCTTCCTGCCGGTTTTGGTGGTGATGAGCACCACCCCGTTGCCCGCGCGCGAACCGTATAGGGCCGCCGCGCTGGGGCCCTTCAGCACCGTTACGCTTTCGATATTATCCATATTGATATCGGAAATGGCGTTGCCGTAATCCACCTTGTTGTTGCTGCCGATTTCGCTGATGTTGTTGAGCGTATTGGCCAGCGGCACCCCGTCGATCACGAAGAGCGGCTGGTTGTCGCTGCTCAGCGAGGTGGCCCCGCGGATGATCATGCTCACAGATGAACCCGGCGCACCGGTGGAGTTAATGGTGACGCCGGCGAGTTTGCCGGACATCGCATTGAGGAAGTTTTCCTGCGCCACGCGGTTGAATTCCTTCCCGCCCAGTTCTTCCACCGAATATCCCAGCGACTTCGTGGCCCGCCGGATGCCCAGCGCCGTTACCGTCACGGCGCCCAGTTCCCTGGTTTTGTCTTTCAGCACTACCGACAGCGACAGCCGGGTGGTTTCATTCACCTGGTAATTCCGCAGCGTATCCTTGATATACCCCACGTGTGAAAACACAAAATAATAAGGCCCGCCGGCCGGGATCCTGGAGAGGGAGAACACGCCTTTGTCGTTGGTGATGGTGCTGGCCAGCGCTTTGCCTGTTTCGGAAAACAGCTCCACCGCCACCCCTTCCAGCGCCTGCATCGACTCGTTGCGCACAATGCCCGCGGCAGACGGCGCGACGGTCTGGGCGGGCGCAACGGCCGGCAGGAAGAGCAGCAGGCAAACGGCCCGGGGCGCGTACCGGTGCATTGACAATCGGAATACAGCTCGCATTGTTTTGTTTTTTAGGGCAAATGATTCCCCGGCGCCCATTTGCGGGACGCAGGCAAGGAATTCATCACCAGTCTTGTTACGGTGTTATGTGAATCGTTTTATTATCGATGCGGATCGTCACATTGTTCAGTAATGCAATGGTGTTCAGGAAATCGGGCAGGGATTCTTTCTCACTGTTGAACACGCCGGTGAAATACATATTGTCCAGCGAGCCTTTTTCGTACCGCACTTTCATGCCATATTGCGCTTCAATCGTCTTAAACAGGCCGGTGAGCGGTTCGTTGCTGAACTCCAGCAATACGGCCGCTGGCGCAGCCGCCGCCACTTCCTCCACTGCCGGCGGGGCCACAGCCGGTTTGGGTTTCAGCGGTTCCAGGCGTACAGTTTGACGCAGGGCGTCATAATACAGTTTGTCGCCCGGTTTGAGGTACACCGGTTTGCCTGTGGCCGCAGCGGGGCGCACCACGACCTTTCCGCTGACCAGCTGCACCCATACTTTGCCGTTGCCTTCGTCCACGCTGAAAACGGTGCCCAGCGCCGTAGTGCCGAGCCTGCCCGCGAACACGGTGAAAGGTTTGCCGGCATTGCTCTTTACATGAAAAAGCGCCTTGCCCTGCAAATGCACTTCGCGGTCGGTTTCCCCGAATGGCCGGCGGTAATGCAGGCGCGCAGCGGGCTGCAGCTCTGCAACGGTACTGTCCGGCAACGTGATCCGCATCATGCGCGCAGTGCTGTTCACCACTTCTTCTTCAGGTATCGGTTCTGCTGTTGCTGCCAGCGTTTCCTGCGCGGGCGGGCGGCCGAGAAAATAAAATCCCGAGCCCGCGGCCAGTAAAAGCACCGCTGCGGCAGCGAGGCGGATGAATATGACGGGCCTGTTCCAGCGGCGGTGATAAGTCAGTTCTTCGATGGCATGCAGCATTTTTTCCGAATCGGCCGCCGTGAGGTGATCGGCCGCCTGGAAACCGTTCCAGCTTTCTTCCGTCAGGTATTTTTCCAGTTCCTGCGGATGTTCCAGGAAAAACGCGCGCACGATGGCCTTCTCCTTTTCGCTGGAGCCGCCGTTCAGGAACCTGTTGATGATGTCTTCAGAAACACGCATACTACATATTCGTTTTAGAACAAAAAATCCCTCACTGCCGCGGCATACATTAAAAACAGCAAAGCTTTCTTCAACTGGTGCACCGCGCGGAGAATATGGTTCTCCACCGTTCTGGGCGATATAGAGAGTTGTTCCGCAATTTTTTTATGGGAGAGCCCTTCGAAGCGGCTCATTTTAAATACATGCCTGCGCACGGGCGACAACTGTTCGATGCAGTGATATACCCGCTGAAGCTCTTCCTTTTTGGAGAGATCGAACTCCATGTGCAGCGCCGCCGATTCTTCCGTAAACAGGCCCATATGCCGGTCCTGCACGCTCTGCTTGCGCAGCAGGTCGATCATGATGCTCCTGGCGATGCGGAATACCTGGAACGACAGCTCATAGTCGCCCGACAGCGATTCCTTTTTCTCCCAGAGTTTGATGAACGTCAGCTGCACCGTTTCCTCCGCGAGGTAAACGCTCTGGGTATGCTTCAGTACAAAAAAATAGAGCTTGTTATGGTACTGGTGGTATACCATTTTAAAAGCGGCTACATTCCCGTTCTTAATATCCTGTACGTTGCATTGCATAAGCCATCGTAAAGTGAGCAGCGGTTATTTTTTTTCAAGTATCAGCGTCAGGGGCACGGATGCTACGTTGGGGATAGCGGCCGTGATGGAGATCTTCATGGAGGTATTGGTCACTTCATTGATCCAGTGCGGGTCGGGGTCTCCTTTTTTGGATTTGAGGAGCAGCACGGCGTCATAGATATCCAGCCTCCAGGTGCCTTCCTTACCGGTCACAGGCAGAATGAGGTCGGTACACCCTTCCACCTGCATGGTACTGTCTTTATTAAAATTGTACACGTTGTTCTTGGTACAGGTAAAATACTGTCCGGCCGGCCCCAGCAACGGCGCGATGGTGATGATGCTGGTGCCCTGGGGGATGGTTTGCCCGCCAAATTTCACAGATACTGCCAGCACCAGGTCTTTCTGGGCCCATTTGCCCGCCACCATCTCATACTTCCCCGACCCTGCCGGTTTGGAGTTTTTATCTTTTTTGCAGCCGGAGCAACAAAAAACCGATAATGCGCTGAAAGCGATAATTGCGACCGCAGATTTCATAACGATTATGAATAGTAAATTAAGGAAATAAACCGTGCTTTTATAATATTCGTTCGCCGGACAAAAACCCCTCACTGGTTAACAATTCGATAATACGGTGAACCGGGTTGACGTGCCGGAAACCGATCGGGGACTTTCAGATGAGCCCGTCAAACTTTTCCGAGTCACACATTTTTGTTTGTGTCGCATCGGCCATCCTTCTGTGATCCTCCTACGATCCCTTAGCGATTCTCCTGTGATCCTCCTGCGATTCTCCTGTGGTGTCCACGACCCTGGCGGTTTTGACGGTGTTTGACAGGAGGATCACAGGAGGATCACAGAAGGATGGCAGGTTTCAGCCACATGCATGGCAACAACTATTTGATTGCCAATTAGTTCAAGGCACCATTTCTGGCAGGCCACGGAAAAGGAAAGAAAACGGAGCAAAATAAGACGCAGGATCAGATGACGGGGAGCAAGTGAGGGTACTGCTCAAACAGGGCACAAAACGCCGTAAAAAGCCGGATAATAGCAAACGCGGGGAAGAAGGGAGCATCCACCTGAAAGATGCGGTTTACCGGTAAATGGTACCGGAATACGGCAAGCGGTTAACGTGTACAAAATACGCAGTCAAATCAAAACGGGAGCGCCCGGAAGGGCAAGGGGCGCTCAGCCCCCTGCAACACTATCAGGGCCTTTATCATTGTAAAAATATCTTAGCGCGCCGGAAGGGCAGCGCTTCACCTGTTCCACGATGCGCTCGGTAGTGGCGCCGCCGGCATTTATCCAGGGTTTGGCTTTTACGTCGAACACCTCGGGCAGCTGGCCCACGCAGCGGGCAGCGTGTTTGCAGAACTCGGGCTTCCACACGATGGTCACTTCCCCGTTGGTGTAGTGCAGCTTCTTTTCGATGTCCTCATCGCGGAAAACGAACGTGCGGAGTTTGATCTCACCTTCCAGTATGCGGGAAATGGGACAGGCCTTGGCAATCTCCAGCAGGCGGCTGCGCTTTTCCTCGTCTACATGACTGATGAATTTGATATCCCGGTCGATGACCGACACGGTCTGATCGTTTTCCTTTTCCTGGTAAAAGTTCGCATTCACCGCGATTTCGGGAATGTCCCATCCCTTCCGGTCGATGTACATCCGCAGCGTGGCCAGCGTGCACGACGCCAGGGAAGCCATCAGCTGGGTGAAGGGATCGGGCCCGAGGTCTTTCCCACCGGAGCTTGGCGGCTCGTCGGCAATGAACGTCCCGTTGCGCCATGTAATCGTAACCTTGTATTTCTCCGTACCGATAGTGCCGTGAACCGGCTTTTCCAACTTATACTTCATACCGTAATTTTTTAAATTTTAACATCATCATGCACAATCCGCTTCCATTCCGGGTGCCGCTTGATGTAAGCCAGCACGAACGGACAAAGCGGCACCAGTTTATCGCCCTGTTCCTCGATGTAATGCAGCGTTTTTTCCACGATGGCATTGCCGGCGCCCCTGCCTTCGAGCGCTTCGGGCACTTCGGTATGTATCAGCGTGGTTTTGCCGGGCACATGCCGGTAAAGAATAAATGCGGTATGGCCGTCTATGACCAGTTCAAAACGGTGTTGGGCGGTGTTGTTCACCAGCGGGAGTGCCTCGTATTCTGCATGCATATTTATCAGATTGACTGCGGTAATTTATCTTGTTTCCGCGAATGCACCAAAAATGGTGCGCCAACCCGTATCAGCATACGGGAGAATTTACAGGGAAGCAAAGTTATTTTGAAACGACCATCGCCTTCAGCCGCTCTGTCAGGAAGATGCCCAGGCTGCCGTCTGCCTTCCGGTACACGAGGCAGGCGTCGAGCGAAGGTTCGCGGGCGAGCAGTTTTCTGCTTTCTTCGAACCCCATGGCGAGCAGCGCGGTATCGAAACCGTCTGCCGTGATGGCATCGGCAGCTACTACGGTAGCGCTTAAGAGGGAATCCGGTTTTGCAAGGCCGGTTTTGGGATGAATGATGTGCCGGTGGGTCTGACCGTTCTGCACATAAAAATTGCGGTAATTGCCGGCGGTAGCAATGGCGGCATCGTGAAGCCGCAGCTGTAATACTTCTTCGCCGGGCTGCGCGGGATTTTCAATGCTGACGGTATGGCTGCCGCGGCAGCGCAATTCACCGCCCACTTCGGCCACGTACGCCTGCACGCCCTGCGCTTCCAGCCACCGGGCCAGCACATCCACCGTATACCCCTGCGCAATGGCGTCGAAATCGAGGCGCACGCCGGGTTTGTTTTTGTGGACGGTTTCACCGTCGAAAGCGATGTAGCCGAAACCGACGTATTGCAGCAACGAATCCACCTGGTGCAGCCAGGGTTTGCCTGTTCTTCTGCCGTTACGGTAAGCCTCGGTGATGGGCGCCACCGTAGGGTCGAACGCGCCGTTGGTGGCGCGGTAAATTTCGGCGGAGCGTTGCAGTACGGGGTAAAAATGACCGGACTGAAACCGGAAGTCGTCGAACGCGTTAAAGGCGGACACTTCCGAATCAGTCCGGTAGGTTGACAAACACAGATCGAGGGCGGCCAGGATGGAATCCACCTGCCGGGAAAAATCCCGCTGCTGCCCATCGGTATATATCATATGCCAGGTGGTGCCCTGTGCGGCTCCTTCAATGCGGATGGCGGGCGACGGGCGGCTGCTGTCCGGCAACATCCCCCATGAGGAGAACGGCCATACCAGCGCCAGCGCTATCGTCCGCCAGGCATTCATTGTTTGCCGGTATTGGTATTCACCGCCTGTGCGGGTACTTCATCGTTCAGAATGCCTACCAGTTCCTTAAGGTGCTGTTCGTACACACCACGCGGGGAGGTTTTATATTTTTTTCCGAGGAAGGCGGCAAAACCCACCACTTCGCCCATCATCCCGCAGGTACGCATTACACGCGTACTGCCGAAGGCCACGTGCGTGGTGCTGATGTTACGCCCGGCCATGAACAGGTTGCTGATGTTCCGGGAATAGAGGCAGCGGTACGGAATGGTGTAAGGCGCCACGCGGATGTGCTTGGTGCTGGCGAAAAACTCCTGCCCTTCGAAATACTTGCTGTTCTTTTCGTTGGGGAAATGCAGGTCGATGGTCCAGGTGGCGGTCGCCGTCCCGTCCGGGTAACGTTTCCCTTCCTGGATGTCCATCTGGGTGAGGATGTGATCGCCCAGGATGCGGCGCGATTCGCGTTTGCCGCCGATGTAAGCCACCCAGGCCAGCTGGCGTTTGGCGTATTTTTCGGGTTTGTTCTTTTTCAGGTACGACCAGTTGCCGTAGATCGCACGCAGGTTGTGGTCGCGGATCTTCTCCGCATCGGTGATGGTGTTGAAGTTACCAAAACCGGTTTCCCATTCCCAGTCGGAGCGGTCCTGGTCGATGTGATATTCATCGGAGAACTGCAAGGCCCAGGGCGTTTCAGGGAAAGAATTAACGGAATCCTTTTCCACGGAAGCCCAGAGATTGGAAGTACCGAGCGTGAAACTGTCGGATTTTTCCGCAGCCAGCGATTCGCCTGTTTCCGCTTTGCTTTCACGGCCCATGCGGAAGTCGGCGCCCGCGAGGTAACCCACCGTACCGTCGCCGGTGCAATCGGAGAAGTAGGTGCCGCTGAAGCGCTGTTCCTTGTTGGTCATGATATTGCGGCCGATCACGGCAACGATGCGGTTGTTCTCTTTCTCCACTTTATGCACGTGGGTATTGAGGAACAGCGAAAGGTTCTTTTCCGCCTTGACGATCTGGATCTTGCGGTCGTCGCCATACTCAGCGCCGTCCGGGTGGCCGTTGCCGGGGTCGCCGTTGTCCATCTCGCGTACGATACGGCCGAGTTTGGGGTAATGATTTTTATCGACGTCGCCTTTGAGGTGCACCCTTACTTCGGAACTGTTGTTACCGCCGAGCACGGGTCGGTCCTGGATCAGCGCGGTTTTCAGCCCGAGGCGCGCAGCATTGATCGCCGCACAGGTGCCGGCGATGCCGCCGCCCACCACCACGAGGTCGTATTGCCCCGCATCCGCCACGTCCGATGACGTGTGCAGCGCTTTATTCCGGAATGCGTTGAGCTCTTTGAGGGTGTTCGGGGGCGTGAACTTCATTGCATCGGTGAACAGGATGGCGTCGCAACGGCCGTTGAAACCGGTGAGGTCTTTCATCACCAGCTGGGCGGACGTTTCTTTCACGTCCACCATCCCGGCGTCGTACCATTTCCATTCATCGGAGCCGTTCTCTCCGAACACTTTGCCCACCTGCTGCCCGTTGAGGTGCAGGGTGAATTTACCGGGACCGGTAGGGAACGGCGCCCAGTCTTTGGTACGCACCCACATGCGATATTTGCCCGGAGCGGGGAACTGCACGGTGGTAGCCGCATCTTTCACGGGGCGGCCCATTCCGTGCGCCATCAGGTAGGAGGAGCCGATCACTACGAACGACTGTTGGTCTACCACCCAACCGCCTTTCTGTTCAAACGATTCGGTTTCCACGTACACATGTTTCTGCGCATGCGCCGGGGCATTCATGAAAATTATCAGCAACATGCCTGTCACAAGGCGAATCCATCTTGCTTTCATATCAGTTTTCTGTTTGATGAGTGGTTTGTTCGTACCGCAGCATCTGCTGCCGTACGGTTTTATCTTTGCTGTTCATTTTTTGCAATGACGCATACATCGCCGCCGCCAGTGAAGGCTCGGCATCCGCGAGCTGCGCGGCGAGCTGCCGCTGCACCTTCCCGCTCGTTTTACCGGGCCCGGCCAGCAGCGACAGTTTGGCGTCGAACTGCTGCCGGTTGCCGGCCGTTACCGCCGATGCGATCTTTACTGCCACGGCCTCCCCCAACCGGATGCTCCCCATCTTTTTGAGAATGGCCATCTGCAGCGGGTAAGCGGCGGCGGTGTAAGTATCCCACAGCCATTGCTGTCGGGCGGGGGTAAAAAACCCGGGGTGAATTTTCTGTAGGGCGAAACGCGCGGTGAAAATGTTTTTCCCGCGGATGATGCCGGCTATATCGTTTTCGTACGCGGCTTTCACTTTGCCTTCGGCATCCATCACTTTTTCCATCGCCCAGTATTGGTAGTGATGGTTGTTGCTTTGCAGGAAATCGTGCAGCAGCGCGGGACTGCTATAACTTTCCATGATGCCGCGCATTTCCTCCACCACCCTGCCGTGCGCGAGGTGCCAGAGCGTGTAGCAGGTATACACGGCGCCTTCGATCACTTCGTTTTTGATGGTTTTGAGCGTGGCGCCGGTTTTGATATTGGCGGAATCGGAGATCTTTTCCGTACCGGTCACCACGAGATCTTCCATTTTCAGTTCGGAGAAAATGGACGTTTCGCGCAGCAGGATTTCCTGCAGCTTGGCGTACTCATGCGGCTTGAAATCGCGGTGGTCGGTTTTGGTGAGCACTTCCCCGGCCGGCATATCGAAGCGGGTGTAGTTGCCCAGCAAATCCCAGTAGAAGTTGATGTACACCGGTTTGCATTCCCCCGTGTTACAAACGGGCGTATAAATGTTCCGGAAAAAGTACTGTGGTTTGCCGCCCTCGTCCAGCATGAGGTTGAGGGTGTAGGTAGCGCCGCTGCTGTCTTTCAGCTCGAATTTGCGGACACGTTCCTTCCCTTCCCCGGCATTGGCCAGCGAGGGCAGCAAACATAATATCAACCATAACAACCGCATAGTTCCGTTCTGTTATTTATATTCCAGCCAGGCTGTGGCCGTACAATCTTTATTGGCGGTAAACCTTATCCAGCGGGCCTGTATGGCCGCGGGGAAAGTGTACCGGAACGTTTGCCCGGGCGTCACCGTTACTTCGCGGTACGGCATCCACACGCCGTTGCCGGCAGGGTCCGCCTCGATGGTAAAGGTCACGGGGGCTTTGGCATCGTGTTTCAGTTCAAGGCTCCGCTGGTCGTAAAACCCGATCAGGTAAGGATCCGAAGGCGTCCCTGCTTTTACTTCGCTGTTTTTCCAGGGCCCGCCGCGGCCGGTGGGTTTGCCCAGCTTCCAGAGATCGTCTATCACGCCGGCCCATACGGCCGCCTGTTTGTCGGCGGAGCGGATGATGTGGGCGCTGTTGCCCGCACCGGCGTCCACACCGGTCATGATCAGCAGGCCGCGGTACGACGCATAATCCTGGATGCGGAAAGCATGCGACGCAACGGGACGGATTTTTGCGTAACCGTCTGCGTTTTCGGCGGGCAGTTCGTAGAACGTACCATGACAGTTAAACAAGTCCCTTTCCGTGGCCACTTCGCGGCAAATACGCAGCGCCGCCTGGTTGGTGGGCGCGGTAAACGCATCGCTGCCGAGCGGCAACCGCCAGCGGCGGCCATTGTCGTCCGTTACCAGTACCGATGCTTCATCGATGGTGACTACTTTTTCCGGGATGGCAAATTTTTCGCGGATGAAACCGGCGGCCGCTGCATCGTTTTTCTTCACCAGCTCCATTTTTTCATTGAGTTCGTAATAGCCCAGGTCTGTAGACGTGGAACCTTTCCAATGCAAAGCGTTCATGCCTAAAGTACGTTTATTATCCCCAAGGCCGTAGATTAATCCACCACTGGTATTTGCAACCGTTCCCACCTTCGTTAAACCGTTAAAAACAGCATCCGGCACCGTTTTACGGCTGTCTTTCCCGGTATAGGCGAACCATACCGTCGCCTTTCCGCCCGTGGTTGTTTTCACCCGGATCCATTCACCGGGCTGCTGCGCATCGAACACCTGCGGTATCGCTTCACCCGCAGCCAGCGAGATGGTTTTTACCACGGTCCATTGTCCGTTACCACGGTCTGTTTCGAAAGTGAACGAAGCCGGTTCGGTACCGTTATTTTGCACCCATGCGGTACGGTGGGGCCAGCCGGCAAACAAAAACGGCTCCGACGCATCGCCGGGCTGCAGCGTTTCCTGCAGCCATACAGCGCCTTCGGCGGAGTTGGGGCCCAACTGGTCGGGCAACTGGAACGAAGTGAACCAGAGGTTGGAATTGGATTGCCCCGGCCCTTCGATATTGCCTTTCGCCTTGCGTTTGTTGAGGAACTCGCGCTGCGCTGAATCGTCGCAACCCAGTACCAGCAGGTTATTCCAGCGGGCAAAATCGCCGATCACCCGGAGGTAGGCGGTACGGGGACGAATGCCTGCCGTTTGCGCGGAGGAAAAGCTGGCGGGGAAACGCCAGAACAGACCGTGCATCGTCATCAGGTAATCGGGTTTATCCGGTGTGCCGATGTCGCGGATGCGCGGCCATTCCGTATTCCAGCCGTGCGCGCCGTCGTAGCTGTGACTGGCTTTGGGCAGGCGGTAAAAATGCCACGCGCCTTTATCGCGCACGCCCAGCAGCACCGATTTATGATCCCAGCCGGTCGCCCAGATGGGATCCGTGGCGGGATTTTTATTGCCGTGAATACCACCCGGACCGGTGATTTCCACAAACTGGTTGCGGCGCACCACCTTCCAGTTTTTGCCGTCCCATTCACTGAGCGAACCGGCTTCGATATCGAATTGTTTCAACGCCTGCGGGCCGGACTCTCCGTTGTTGGAATAAACCATCACACCCTGCCCGGAATACAGGCCCTTGCCGTGCGCGCCGGGCAACAGGTCTGTGGCCTGGTTGGCGGACGCATCGGCCCCTTTTTTCTTTTTGATGTTCCCGTCTTCATACAACATCACCGGCGCCAGCGTTTTGACGTCCACTTCATAAAACCCTTCTTCCATGGTGCCGTAATAAATTTTACCGGCAGGGTCCGTCAGATGCCGCGCGTTGCCGGTGTGACGGCCAGGCATCACCTTGTAAGGAATGGTCCGCACGGTCCCTTTCCCGTCAATCGCATAGGGACCGATGAAGAGCTGGTTGCTTTCCTTGTGCACCATCCGGTTGGCCGGTGTGCCGCCGATGCTTTCGGGGCGCACGGTTTGCTGCAGCGACGGTGAAATTTCGTAGAGTTTGTCGGAAGAGCCTTCGGGCAGATGCGGCCCGTAAGTGATCACCCAGAGTTTGCCGGCCCAGGGCACCACCGCCCCGGTACCGCACTCGCCTTCGTTATTGTACATGGCCAGGTGCGGGTATACGCCGCTGAAAGACCGCTGCTGGGAGTGGCCCAGCAGCGGTGAGAATAAAATGCTGTATGTCGCGATATATCGGAGAATGCGCATGCCTAGTAGTTCGGATTTTGAATGAGATTACTGATGAGTACTTCGGTCGACGGGATGGGCCACACGTACTGGCGGCTCTCGTCGAATTTGCGGAGGGCGATCTGTTTGATCTGGCCGGCATTGTACATGGCGGAGAAATCGGCCACGCCGTCTTCGTCAACCGGCGGAACGGACGGGAAGAACCAGAGCCCCGGGCCGGTCACTTTCGCGCGCAGGTCTGCCGGGTCGAGCAGGCCGAAATTGGGTTTGTTCAACACCTTGCCGGCGATTTTCCAGCGGATGATGTCCATGTACCGGACACCTTCCATCGCGAACTCCATTCTTCTTTCCGTACGGAGAATCCTGCGCAATGCGGTCCGGTCGGTAGTGGTCACAGCAGGGTATGATGCGGTGGCGGTGTAGGCAACGCCATACGCGCGGGCGCGCACCATGTTGATGGCGTCGAGCACCGACTGGTCAATTTCATTCAGTTCGATTTTCGCTTCGGCATACATCAGCAGCACATCGGCATACCGCACGATGATCTTGTCAGGCTCCGCCTGCCAGGAATTCAGCAGCCAGTCGCCATCCACGCCTTTCTTCCAGATCAGCCCGTTGTACGAGGCAAAAATGGCTACTGAGCGGGTGTCTTTGTTTTCCACGTATTTGTTGTCCGCCACTTTGTAAACCTTCAATGTATCCGGGTGCGGCTCGTAGGTGTAACCGAGATGGATGGTCTGGAATTCCACGATGGTGGCGGCACAGCGCGGGTCGCGGTTCAGGAAGGGTTTGCGGGGATTGAACAGCGGCGATTCATCGATCGGCAGGCCGTCTTTGCAAAGGAATGCGCAGAACAGATCCCAGGAAGGGTCCTTTGCGCCCCAGCCGCCGGCGTTGCGGGTCACATAATCCTGTAAGCCTCCCAATGTAACTTTCAGCGCCACGGAACGCGGCAACCCAAAAATCGTTTCGGGTGAATTTTTGGTTTTGGAAATAAAGAGGTTGCTGAAGTTGTCGTGGAGCCGGTACACTTTCTGATCCATGCAGGCTTTGGCCGCATCACGGGCGGTTGCCCAGTCGTTCATCTGCAGCGCAATGCGGGCTTTCAGCGCGAGCGCCGCGCCCGATGTGGCCCGTTTCAGTTCTGAAGCGGCATAGGATTTCGGCAGGTTCGCGATCGCGGAATCAAAGTCTGCGTAAATCTTTTTCAGCACTTCCGCTTTATCCATCTGTTTGAGCTTGAGGGCTTCCTCGATATCGAGCACCGCTTCGGTGTACACGATGTTGCCGTAGTGCGACAACAAACGGGAATACATGGCGGCACGCACAAAACGGGCTTCCGCGGAATAACGGCTGATCTGTGTTTGCGACAATGAGCCGGCCGCCCTGTCTACACTCTGCACCACCGCGTTGGCGCGGGCAATGGCTTTGTAGGAGTTCGTCCACCAGTTCTTCACAAAATCCGTTTCACCGTTGATGGTAGCGCCGGCAATGGGAGAAGTGGCGTCGCGGTAAATAAAATCGTCCGTCCAGTCGTCCTGGTCCGTCATCCAGAAAGCATCTTTATAGAGGCCGTTGAGCGACATCACGATTTCTTCCGGCGTGGAGTTCCAGGTATCGCCGGAGCCGTCAGACAGCGGGTTCAGATCCAGGCTCCCGCAGGAAGACATGAGCAGCAGGCCAAGCGAAGCGATGAGTATGTTGCGTTTCATGAATATCAGTTTTAGAATTTAACAGATGCGCCTATCAGGTAACTCACCGTGATCGGGTAACCCAGCGTGCTTTGCTCGGGGTCCCATCCTTTCGGGAAGTTATGCGACGAGAACAGGTCGGTAACGGTGCCGTAAATACGGACGCCCTGAACATGGGCTTTCTGTACCAGGTGCCTGGGCAGCGAATAACTGAGGTTGATATTTTTAAGGCGGAAATAAGCACCGTTGATCAGCCAGAAATCGGACACGGCGTAGTTGTTACCGGCGGAAGTATTGGTATAACGCGGGTACTTGGCCTGCAGGTTCTGCTCCGGCGTGTTGTACCGGCTCCAGGTATGCCCGTCGATGATAGCCGGGAAGGCGCCGAAGTTTTCACGGAGCGGGCGTACGATATCCTGCCCCAGCAGGCTGTTCTGTTTACCCACACCCTGCAGTACGATGCCTAGGCTCCAGTTTTTATACCCGCCCTGCAATGTGGCGCCGTAGGTGTAGCGGGGCAATGATCCCCCCAGCAGCACCCGGTCGTACTCTGGAGAAATTTTCCCATCGGGCTTGCCTTCCGGGCCGCTGATATCGCGGTAGCGGATATCGCCGGGCCGCGTGTTGGCGTTGAGCTTGGGAGATTTATCCACTTCATCCTGCGTCTGGAACAGCCCTTCGGAGATGTATCCATACCATTCGTTGAATTCGCTGCCCTGGATCTTGATCTGGTCGCCGATGAACTCGGTGCCGCCCAGATCGCCCATACGGGAGCGGAAATCGGAGAGGTTGGCGGACACGCTGTACGAGAAGTCACCGACTTTATCACTCCAGCTTGCCATAAACTCCCAGCCGGTGGTGTGCATTTTACCGGTGTTCTGATCGGGGTTGTCGAAGCCGATGAAATCGGGTATTTCCAGCGGCAGCAGCATGTCGCTCGTGGTTTTCTTGAAATAGTCCGCCGTAATGCGCAGGCGGTTATCGAGCACGTTCAGGTCAATCCCGAAGTCGGTAGAGGCCGTCGTTTCCCAGGTGATGTTGCGGATGGCGTATTGCCGCTGCGCAGCCGCCTGGCCGGACAGCACGGTGTTACCCTGGTAAAAGAGGGAATTGTTCTCGAACGTAAGAATGGCCTGGTACGGGTAGTTCCCGATCCGCTCGTTGCCGAGCGTGCCCCAGGAAGCGCGCAGTTTCAGGAACGACAGCCAGGGGGCGAGATCTTTCATGAACGGCTCCTCAGACACGATCCATCCCGCAGACACAGAAGGGAAAGAGCCCCAGCGGTAATCGGACGCAAAGCGCGACGAGGCGTCGTACCGGATGTTGGCCTGCAACAGGTAACGGTCTTTGAAGTTGTACATCACCCTGCCGAACCAGGAGCGGTAAGCGTTCTCGTAGGCCGCTCCGGCATTGTCCCTGAACTCCAGCGGACCCAGATTCAGATAAGGGTAAGAGGTGAGCAGGTATTGCCCGCGCGAAGCATCAAGATCTTCGTTGAAGGCGCGGAAATATTCATACCCGGCGAGCAGGTTGATATCGTGTTTACCGAACTTCTTGCTGTAATTGGCGAGAAACTGGATGGTGTAGCGGTAATTGTCGTCGCGGCCTTCGTCGAGCCTCGTTTCAGCCGCGTCCTGCACGTAACCGCTGACGGAGTTGGGATTGTTCCACGAGGTATACGGGATTTTACGGCGGAATACTTTGGTTTTATTGAAGTTCAGGAAGGGCGACACCACCCCGCTGAATTTAAGGCCTTCTATCGGCGTGAAATCCAGCGCCACTTTACCGCCGATCTGGTTATACCACTGGTGGTTGAAGCCGCCGTATTTCAGCTGCGCATATACGTTCGTGCCGTCTTTCCCTGCGCCCACGCGCCCGTCCGACCACATGGCCGCATACAGCGGCGGCAGGATGGCCATCCGGTAAATGGGATTCAATGTGGGCTCTTTCACCGTGGTGCGGCGGAAGTTCAGATCCACGGTCGACGACAGGTATCTGTTGATGGTGATATCATTGTTGAGACGCGCGGTGATGCGCTGATAGCTGCGCCCGTCGTACAGTGCGCCGAGATCGTCGTACCCGAAGGAAACTTTGCTGCGGATGTTTTTGCCACCCGCATTGATGCCCAGCAGGTGCGTCTGGCGCTGGGAGTTATCTTTCAGGATCATACCTCGCCAGTCTGTATTCGGATACTCATCCGGGTTCTGTGCGTTGAGCTGGTAGTAGTTATCGATCGTCGCTTTCGGATAGGTCGGGTATTCGTTGGCATTGTTGCCGTTATCATTCCAGCGGAGCTCGTTGGTGAGCTGCATATACCGCACCACGTCCACGTAGTCCGGCAGTTTGGTCGGTTTTTCGACGCCGTACTCGTAGGAATAATCCATGCTCAGCTGGTTGCCCTGCGCGCGTTTGGAGGTCACCACGATCACGCCTGCCGCCGCCCTCGAACCGTAGATAGACGCAGAGGCCGCGTCTTTCAGCACGGAAATGCTTTCCACGTCGTTGGGGTTGATGGAGTTGATATCGTCGATGGGCACACCGTCGAGGATGATGAGCGGGTTCGCCCCTTCAGACCCGATGGTGGTGATGCCGCGGATGCGGATGTTGGCCGTGGCGCCCGGGGCGCTGTTGGTGCGGGTCACCATCACGCCCGGCATAGAGCCCTGTAAAGCGGTAGAGATCTGCGCGGTTTTGCGGGCGGCCACTTCCTCTCCTTTCACAGCAGATACCGCACCCGTGAGGTCTGTTTTTTTCACGGAGCCGTACCCCACTACCACCACGCCTTCCAACGCCGTATCGATCGCCTTGGTGAGTTTGACGTCCAGCTTCTGTTGTCCGTTGAGTGCGATGCTGAATTTTTCAAACCCGATGTAAGTGAATACCAGCGTAGCTTTATCAGGCACGTTGGCCAGTTTGAATTCTCCTTTTTCATCCGTGGTGGTGCCCTTGGTGGTGCCTTCCACCATGATGGTCACACCCGGCAAAGGCTCACCCGTATCGTCGGTTACCCGGCCGGTGAGCGTTACCAATGGCGGCGGGAAGAATGCCAGCTGCGGAAAACCCTGCGGGCTCTGCACCTGTTTGCGGATAGAAATCGTTTTGTCGGTAATGGAATAAGTAAGGCCCTGGTTCTGCAGCACGTTTTTGAGCAGTGCGTCAACGGAAGCGTGCTGCACTTCCACCGTCACCGGTTTCGCCGCCTTTACCAGCTGGTTGTCGTAAAAAACGACATAGCCGGTCTGTTTGCGGATGGCATTGAACACTGTTTTCAGCTTTACATTTTTCCCTGAAAAGCTCACTGTCTGTGAATAAACCGCTGCGCTCACCTGGAGCATCGTCAGCATCATTAGCAGCCCTGTTAACTTCATCGTCAACAACATTTTGGTTGAATATCGCAGAAGGATGTCCGGATGCTCCAGACCTGCACGTGGGACAGGTAATGGCGTGGCGGCAGCCGTCCGCCCGCCGGGAGCGATAAATTTAAATTGCATACATTTGCATTGTTTGGTTGAATGAATAGGCAGTTCTAGCCGATTGTTTTGTTCATAGCCTGCCAAACGCCCGCCAGAGATGTTCGCAGCATTTCTGGCTTTTTTTTTGACAGACCGTTTTTGTTCAGTTTTCAGTTATCATAAAGCGATCATACTTTTCCTTCTTTTAGTTTTTCATTGTTCAGTTTTCAGTTATTGTAACGCGGTCCTGTGGTTCTTTCATTGTTGCGCCTGCGGTTATAATGCGATCATACTATTCACCACTGCTTCGTTTGCAGCAGCATCATACAATCATACGTTTCGTTCATTGTTGCGTCCGGTATTATTATAATACGACCATTCGTTTCTTTCATTGCTGCGCTCACGGCTATTTCAGCACGGTGATATTACGTCCTTCCACCCTGAATTTCACATCGTTTTCTTCGAGTATCTGCAATACTTTGGTCAGGGGCAGCGAGCGCTGAATCCCCCCACCGAAGCTTCTTTCCGGAATCTTACCGCCTTCATAGGATACGGTAACGTCGTACCAGTTTTCCAGCTGCCGCATCACGCTGGGCATGTCCGCGTCGTTGAACAGGAAGTAGCCGTTTTTCCAGGCCATCACTTCGTCCAGGTCTACGTTACTTTCCACGTCCATGCTGCCGGCGCTGGTTACGCGGGCCTGCTGGCCGGGGTCGAGCACGGCGCGGGAGAGGCGGCTGCTTACTTTAACGGAGCCTTCGAGCAGGGTGGTTTTCACCGCCGCCTCGCCGTTGTAGGCATTGATATTAAAATGGGTGCCGAGCACTTCCACCGTTGCGCCGCCGGCAGTTACGCGGAAAGGTTTCGACGGGTTGTGCGCCACCTCGAAGTACACTTCGCCGGAGATCTGCACGGCGCGGTCGTTGCCGCGGAAAGTAACGGGAAAGGTGATCGACGAAGCTGCGTTGAGCCATACTTTGGTGCCGTCCGGCAGGGTGAGGCGGTACTCCCCTCCCCGGGGCGTACGCATGGTATTGACGGCAGCGGGATCGGCGAAGCCGCCGTTGCCTTCATAGCTCAATTCCCCGTTGGCCTTTTTCATCACCTGTACCCGGCCCTGCTGCGCCAGCAGGCCGTTCGCCGCACTGTCGAGTGTGATGACGGTACCGTCGCCCAAAGTGAGCAGGGCTTTATTGCCGCCCGCCGGCACCTCGTTGCGGTACCGGGGCTGTTCCGCCACGTAATTGTGCTGTTCTTCCGGCTTCAGCAGGAAATAAGCAGCGCCGGCCAGCAACAACACCGCTGCTGCTGCCGCCACACTCCGCCAGCCGCCCAGCCGGTATTGGAGGTTCGTGCGCACCGCCGGGGGCTGTTTGAAGACGGCCGTGAGGATGCGGTCAGACATTTCCTCCGGCATCGCCGTTGCCGGCTGATACCCTTGCCAGGCTTCTTCCAGCAGTTCTTTTAATGCATCGTCGTTTTTTGCGTCGTCTATCCACCTGGCCAGTTCTTTTTGCTCGGCCTCCGTACAGGCGCCGGAAAAATACCTGTCCACCAGGTGTTGCAAGCGTTCTCTCAACATGGCGAGTGATTTATCTTCCTGGTAAATAGACAACCGGGAAAGAAATCATACCTAGTTCGGCGAAAAAAAATTTCAGGGTAGAAAAACAAGCATGAAAAGCAGCAGGGTACATGCTTCCGGGGAGGCGGTCAGTTGCTGGCGCAGCTGGCGGAGGGCCTCGATCATGTGATTATTGACGGTAGAAGGGGAAATATTGAGGAAAGCGGCTATTTCGTCGTGCTTCAGCCCCTGCTCGCGGCTGAGGGTGAATACCAGTTTCTGTTTGGGCGTGAGTTTGTCGAGGGCGGTGTGCAGGTGATGCTGGGCTTCTTTTTCGGACAGCTGTTCCTCGGCGCTGGACACGGCCTGCACCTGCGCCTTGCCGAGCTCCTCCAGGATAAGGGTCTCTTTCGCCATCCGTTTGAGCGAATTGATCACCCGGTTCTGGGCCATCCGGTATACATAACCGCCAAATTGTTCGATGTGAAGGAGATTTTCCCGGTCTTTCCACAGTTTCAGGAACACATCCTGGATAACGTCTTCTGTCGTTTCCGGGGAGCCGGTGGCCCGCAGCAGGAACCCGTACAGCTTGTGGCGGTACAGCCTGAATAGTGCGGCAAACGCGGCTTCATCTCCGGCGGATGCCCGTTGCAACAGCTCTTTTTCTTTGTATGCAGACTCCATGGAACAGGATGGTGGAATTTCAGAACATAACGTAGACTACCAACTAAAATTAGCAAATAACTTTGAATTCCAAATTCCTTTTTGCCCCCCTGCTACTCGAACAGACTTTTATCTATCCGGGGAATGATCTTCAGCGCATTTTTGTAATAGATCTTTTTCAATATGTCGTCCGGCAGGTTCATGCCGTACATCCGCCAGAAGGCATGGTACTTTTTGTGGTAAGGGAAATATTCGTCGGCCGTTTCGAGCACCCGGAAATAGGTGGCGTATTCCTCGGGCTGCCAGGAGTCTTTGCCGAAGAGGATCCGGTCCTGGTACTTTTCGAAAAACTGCCGGGCCATTTTGGGTTGCCGCCCCAGCTCCGCGATCACGGCGCCGAACTCCACGTACATGTTCGGCATCTGTTCCATCAGTTTGCTGAGGTGGGCGAGGTCGTTGGCGTACCAGCCGAAGTGGGCATTGATGAAAGTAGTGCGGGGATGTTTTTTGAACATGCGGTGCTCCTCGTCGATGATCTGCTGCCAGGGCGCGGGATTGTTATCGCCGCGTTTGCGGCCGGGATGGGTTTTGAGCTCCAGCCAGCGTTCGTTATTGCCGTCTTCCGGGTCCCAGAACGGTTTGGGATCCGCCGCATGGATCAGCACGGGGATTTTCAGCTCCCCGCATTTGGCCCATATCGCATCGAGGCGCGGGTCGTCGATAGCCACCCGTTTGCCGGCATTGTCTTTCACGCTGAGGCCAAGGTTCTTGAATACCTTCAACCCGTTGGCGCCGTTCTTCACGTCATTGACCAGCATCTCCACCGCTTTCTCCGTCCAGCCCTGTTCCCCGATGCCGTTAAAGCTGATGTTGGCGAACACGATGAAACGTTTCGGGGCATTGGCTTTGATATTGTCGGTCATTTTTTTCAGCCCTTCGCCGTTGCCGCCGCTCAGGTTCACCATCACCTTCATATTCAACGCGTCCATGTCTTTGAGCAGGCCGTTGAGGTTGGCGTTGCCCATCCCGTACTGGTGGTTGTGCACATCTATAAAGGGAAACTTTGATTTCTTAACAGGGTGCTCCGGCACCACCAGGGTGGACACGGGATTGTATTTTTCAAAATCCATCCCCTGGCTGCGGGCGTTCATGATACCTGCCAATAAAAGGGTGCAGGTTAGGATATTAGATTTCAGCATGCACTAAATCTATAAAAATATCCGGTACGGCGGGCGGTGAAATGATGAGCGGTTGGCATAAAAAGGGGGCTGTATCCCAAAGTGTGAGACAGCCCCCTTTTTATGCCGGTATCTGGTGGAGACCGGTCGTCATTTAAACGATCTTCAACACTACGCTATTTTTGATAGCGCCTTCCCTCCCTGACGCGGTACATCAGTTCCCGGCGCGGCGCGATTCGTCTTCGTTACCGGCTTTCCGTTCGCGGGCGCCTTCGATTTTATTATTACCGAAGCGGTAACTGAACGATACGTTCACCGTTCTGTTCTGCCAGCGGTTGTTGACATACAGGTAAATATCCCCATACTCCGTACCGCCCTTGAAGCGGTTGGAAGCAAAAATATCGTTCACGTTTACCTTGATGGTGCCTTTCTTTTTGAATATCTGTTTCTGCACACCGGCATTCATGGCCCACATCGCCTTGGCCTTGAAAATACCATATACGTTGGCCGATTCGAACCAGCCGCCCAGCTCCAGTTTGATATCTTTCGGAAGCGTGAAGGTATTGGTGGTGTTGAAGTTGTATGCGAACCGTTCGTTAGTGAATGCTACGGCGGAATCTTTGATCCGGTATTGGTTGTAGTACAGCGAGATGTTATTGCTGGTATTCCACCACTTCACCGGGTCGAAGGGAAGCGTAAGGTTCAGTGAATAGGTGTTCTGGTTGGCGAGGTTCCGGTTGGTGCTGGTCGTTACTTTCGATTCCGGGTTCAGCAGCAGGAACTCGTCGATGCCGTCGACGGTGCGGCTGTATCCCAGCACCGCGATGTATTTCTGTTTGAACATATAGGTCAGCTCCGTGTTCTGCGTGTATTCCGGCGTCAGGAAGGAGTTGCCCCGGAAGTAGGTGTACTTGTCGAGGAAGAACATGAACGGGTTCAGCTGCCCGTACCCCGGCCGGTTGATGCGCCGCGAATACGCGAGGCCCAGCTTGTGGTTGTCGGAGAATTTATGATCGATGGAGGCGTTGGGGAAATAATCGAGGTACGTTTTTTTGATCCTGTTCTTGAGCGAGATGGAATTCCCGTCGGAAGTAGTCTGTTCGAGGCGCAGGCCCGCTACGAAGTCGGTCTTTTTAAACTGCTTCTTATAAATGAGGTACGCGGCCAGTACGTCTTCCTTATAAATGAACTGGTCGTACTGCGAAGGCACCGGTTTATACACGTAATTCTCCATGGAATCGAAGCGCATGTTGTTTTCGGTTCTCACGAAGCTGGCTTTTGCGCCGGCTTCGATCTTGGATGTTTTGTTCAGCACCCGCACAAGGTCGGCCTTGATGCTCCTGATCTGTATTTCCGTATTGGGCAAAGTTCTGATGGCGCTGTGGTTGAGGGTCTTACCGTCGTGCATGTTCACCATACTGTCTGCCAGGAAGGAATACATCCTGTTTTTAAACTTCGCATAATCCGCGTCCATCGTCAGTTCGGAGCCGAGCGTATCGATCTTCCATTTATAATTCAGGTTGAAAGACAAATTTTTGAAACGGTTATTCCCATGCAGGCCGGTGTAAAGCGTGGAATCCGTGGCGCCGTGCAGCCGGGCCACCTGTGTGGCGCTGGGCGCATTGCGCCAGAAGGCGTTGGTGTATCCGCTGGCCATCACGCCGATGGTATGGTTCGGTGTGAGGAAATAATCGAACCCTGATTTCATGGAACGGTTCAGAAAATGACTGGTCTGGTACACGTCCTGCCGGAACTGCAGTGGTACATTGCCGCCCGTTCTCCTGTCCAGTTCGCGGGTATTGTAGCCGTTCCATTCACCATAGTTCAGGTTGGCGAACCAGTTGAATTTTTTGGTGCGCCAGTTGAGATTGGTGCCGGCGTTGCCGAAGATGTATTTGCCGCCGCCGAGGCTGGCGTTCACGCTGCCGTTGAAGCCGGTCAGCTGCCCTTTTTTCGTTTTGATATTGATGATACCGGAAGTGCCCGCGGCATCGTATTTCGCACTGGGACTGGTAATGATCTCGATCTGCGACACCGATTCGGCCGTCATGCTTTTCAGCAGCTCCGCCAGCGCCTCATTCGACAGATACGTCAGCTTGCCGTCGATCATTACCGTTACGCCCTGTTTCCCTTTCAGCACGAGGTTCTCATCTTTATCCACCGTAACACCGGGCGCCCTGCGCAACAGGTCCAGCACGGTATTACCGGCGGCGGTCACACTGCTTTCCACGTTGAGGATGGTTTTGCCTTCCGCCCTTTCGATGTAGGGCTTTTGCGCCGTCACCTCCACGCCTTTCAGGTTCTTCGGCGCGTTCGGCAGGGCCATTGATTTCAGGTCGATGTTCTTATTGGATTCCGTGACCTGGAATGTGGTACTGCGCTGGGTGGTATAGCCCATCTGTGATACTTCGAGGTAATATTTTCCGGCTTTTATTTTTTCGATCAGGCATTTGCCTTCTTCATCGCTCATCTGTCCTTTTACAAGGGCGGAATCCGCCGCGGCACGCACGGCCACGCTGGCAAAGGGAAGTGCTTTCCCGGCAGCGTCCGTGATCTTCACGGTGATGCGGCCGGAGGGTGCTTCCTGCGCGAATAGGGTCGAGGAGATGAAGCACAGCAATACTCCCAACAATAGACATTTTTTCATAAACAGTTCCGGGTTGAATGGCTACCGGCATTTTTGGGGCAAACGGCCGGTATATTAAAGCTAGGTCATTCACTTTGTTCGTCCCCATTCAATAAAGACGACCGGCTGTAAAAAAGGTTGCAGGGTTACGTTTTAATTTCGAAGGTAAACGGGTTATCCGGCTAAAAATCGATTTAGCCGGTCACTAGAAAAGATGAAGCGATCGGAGCAATTTGTTAACCGCACCGAGTTGTGCAGCCATTTTTTGTTCCCCGTTAACAAACTCAGCGGGCCAGGCTGACCCTGGCCTCACTTTGCCGCGGTATCGCCGGGCGCACCGCCGGTATAACGTCACCGGGCGCTTTGACAGCGGGGTCGTAAACGGCCACCGCCACCCTTGAATCGGCACAGCCATAGTACAGCCACCATTTCTTCCTGAAGTATACGAGCCCTTCTATGAACACCGTACCGTCGATGTACTGCCCGCTTTTTTCAAACGGCTCCATGGGCCGGAGGAACGGCGCATCCAGGCGGGCGACGGCCCGGGTGGGATCCTGCAGGTCGAACAGCACCTGCCCGGCGCAATAGGCCCTGCCGTTGAAGCGCCGGTCGCCTGCTTCGCCGGAGCGGTTTTTACCATTATATAACAGCAGGATGCCTTTGTCGGTGATCACTGCGGGCGGGCCGCACTCGGTAAGATCGCTGTCGAAGTAACCTTTTCTCGGCGTGATGAACGGTTTCAACCCGCCGGTATCGTTCACGACAGGTGTCCAGTTCTTCAGATCGTCAGACACGGCGCCGTACACGGCATGCTCACCGAAATACATAAAATAACGGCCGTTGACTTTAGCGATCACCTGCCGGCCGTTTTCCACTTTGGTAACGATGGAGGCCGACTTGCTCCAGGTCCGCAGGAATTTACCGTCGTACGCTTTCGCGAAAATGGGCCCGTGTTTTTGCCAGCGCAGCAGGTCCCTGGAAGTGGCCACGCCAATTCGCGCCACATCCCGGTTCCACTGCGTATAAAACATTACATAGGTGCCATCGGCCGTTACGGCTACACGCGGGTCTTCACAGCCGCCGGGATATTCATAGGTTTTCTGGTTATCCTCCCCCGGGTACAATACCGGTTTGGTGTTCCTTTTAAAATGCAGGCCATCCGTGCTTTCCGCATACCCGATGCGCGACGTGCGCTTGCCGATGCCCACACCGGATTTATCTTCCGCGCGGTAAAGGACTACCACTTTATTATTCCTGACCACCGCGGCCGGGTTGAACGTATCGTTCGATTCCCAGGCTACGCGGGCTTTCTGCATGGGACAATAAAAATAAGTGGTGGAATCCGGCGACAGTACCGGGTTAATGCCCGCAGGCCGTACAAAACCACCCAGCGCCCAGTCGGGCAGGGTATTCTGGGAAAACGCCAGCAGCGGGAACAGCAACAAAGTAATGATGATCAAACGTGGAGTGTACATGCGCGGAAAATGATGGGTGAAACGAATATGCCTGTAAATGTAAAGTTTCCCTGTTAGAAAAAGAAGCGCGGCAGTGCGCAGTTCATGCACAAGCGCACGTTTCAAACCCCTACCCTCACAATTTGTACGGCAACCGCCAGGCACTCGTTCTCGAAAAAGAAAAGCTGCATCAAAAACTGATGCAGCTTCTTTATTGTTGTAACCCACATTATTAAATAGCCGGGTCCGCGGGTGTGCTGGGATTGTTATCCCTTTCGATCAGCGGGTAAGGATAAAAATTCCGGTTCCTTTCCTCACCGGGCGCATTGGGCCCGGGGCGTCCGAAACGGCGGCTGTCTTCCAGCTCCTGGCCGCAGAGGAACATCTCCAGTCTTCTTTGTTTATAGATGTCGGTGAGCAGGGCGGCTGTCGTCATCGCGCCGCTGTACGCCGGCTGCGAAGCGCCGATGCCGTAGATGTCGGTCGTTTTGGTGCGCACGGCATCCAGGGCGGTTTTGCTCTGTACGAACTGCGACTGGCGGGCGTAGTTTTCCGCGATGATCAGGTGCATTTCGCCGGGCAGGTATACCGGGTAAGAAGCGGTGGTGTTCAGCGCAAATGCTTTCAGCGGATAGGTGGTCGGCCCCGTACGGCTGATGTAGAACCCTACGCGCGGATCCGTTGCCGCAGGTACCGGCGCGAGGCCGTTGCGGAGGCCGAGCGTGGAATCGATCGCGCCGAATACGTTCACCGTGAAGTTCCACTCACCCAGCGGGTTGGTGGTCACCGCGGAAAAACGGAACTCCGATTTCACCGTCAGGCTGGCGGCGGAGGCGTATGTGATGGCTTTGTTGCCGGATGCTGCATCGTAAGTGCCGGTGATCATGCTCTGGATGTTGTAGTAACGTGCCAGCAATGCTTTCACGGTATTCTTCACATCGATGCCCGCCGGTACTCTGCTGAGAAACTTCGCGCTGGGCGCAGTTGCAGCCAGGTCGGCATCCGCACTTTCAAGTACCTCGATCACTTTTTTCAGCACGTCGGCGCGCGGACTGAACGCGGCATTGTTTTCCGTTTTCAGCGGGATGTGCTCGAAAAACTGCACCAGGGTGCCCATGCTCAGGGCGTAGAAAATACTGCCATATGCTTTCAACCCTACCTTGTCGCCTGCGTCCGCGGCCACGTTGAGATTATTCAGTACCGTTTCGGCCTCGGTGCGCGCGAGCAGGCATTGCGTCCACAACTGGGATACCACGGAGTTGGCCTGTGTAACGGCGCCTTTGCCGGTTTCCAGTTCTTTTTCCGCGGTGTTACCGATGTTGAGGGTGTACAGTGCATACACGCCATACGCCGCCCCGATCGGTGCGGAATACAGCGGGCTCTGGCGGCCGATGGTAAAACGCCGCTGTAAGCCGGCGCTGAGGTTCATCAAAGCATCCGGACTGGTCGTCACGCTCGGTACCGATGCCGTACTCGGGTTGATGTATTCTTTATTGCAGGAAACGATCGGCAGCGCACTTCCCAGCATGAGCAATAAAGCCGTTTTTTTGATATAATGCGTTTTCATGATTGTAGTGGTTTGAATTTAGAAACTGGCTCTGAACGATAACTGGTAGGTTCTGGGAATCGGCACGTTCCCGAAATCCAGCCCGCGCAAAACGGAAGCATTCCCGGCGGCATTGGTTTCCGGATCATAACCGTCGTAAGTGTCGAAGCTCACCAGGTTACGGCCTACCAGGGAAACGGACGATGATTTGATGAACTTCGCGAATTTCGGCAGTTCATAACTCAGCGCCACTTCGCGCAGCTTCACATAGGAGCCGCTTTCCACGCGCCACTCTTCGGTGTTGTAAATCGCAAAGATGTAACCTCTGGGCAGTTCACCCTTCAGTTCTTTCTCCGAATAATCCCCGATGCCCACGCCTTGTCTTGTTCTCCTGTCGGCATTGAACACTTCCTGTCCCAAAGCGCCGTCGAAGAGGATACTCAGGCTGAGTTTTTTGTAGGAAAGATTATTGGAAAAGCTCAGGATCCAGTCAGGATGCGGACTACCGATCACCTTGCGCAGCAGTACTTTCTGCGTGGGGTTGTTGATGGCTGCAATCGGGCGGCCCTGTGCGTCTAATGACATACCGCCTTTTGCGTCGCGTTCAAAATAGTTGCCGTAGAACACCCCTACCGGCTGTCCTGCCAGTATCACGGACGTAGCGCCGGTCGGGTTCGGCAGCGAAATCGGCGTTACCTGGCTGGAAGAAGTCACAAGGTTTTTGTTCCGGCTCACCGAAGCACCTATGCTCCAGCTGAAGTCTTTCCCGGCGAACGGATTGGCGTTGATGCCCAGTTCCCAGCCTTTGTTGGTGAGATTACCCACGTTCTCCGTACGCGCGCTCCCGCCAGAAGAAGGCGCCAGCACCCGGTCTACCAGCAATGAACTGCCCACGATCTTCTTGTCGTATATCGTGAAAATGATACCGAGGCGGTTGTTGAGGAAGGAAAGGTCGGTGCCGAACTCCAGTTCGCTGGACCTTTCAGGCTCCACAAATTCGTTACCGAGCTGGGTATTCAGATTATAAGTAGCGATACCGTTGATGCTGCCGGAGAGGTAAGTGGAAAAACGCTCGTAAGTGCCGATACCGGTCAGGTTACCCGCCAGGCCCCACGAACCGCGCACACGGGCAGAAGTAAACCAGGTATTCGAAAAGTCTTTCCAGAAGCCCATCTCGCTGATATTCCAGGAGCCGCTCACTTTGGGATAGAAGTAAGTACGCGTATCCTTGGGGAAGGTGGTAGCTCCGTCCACACGAGCTGCGCCCGTCAGGAAAAAGATATTCTTATACCCGAAAGTCTGTTGCAGGAAGCCGCCGAAAACCTGGCGCTGGTCGTCCGTATACCGGGGATCCAGCCGTACAGCCGCACCGTTGATGGTGGTGATGCCGTTCAGCAGATCGCGGCCCTCGTTAAACAGGCCGGTGATTTTCTGGTACTGGTGATTGAAACCTGCGGTGGTCAGCGAAGAGAAATCACCAAAGTTGGTGTTGTAGGAAATATTGACGTCGTTGTTGATCAGGAATGAGTTCACCATCGCCGACGCAGCGTAACCCAGGCCTTCCTGCGCTGCGATATAGGGATATTTTTCAATCAGGTTCCTGCCCTCCTGGCTGAAATTGTCAACACCCAGGATGTAATCGATATTCAAGCCTTTTACGGGCCTTATCTTGAGCTGCACATCACTGATGGTCCTGCTCACCGCCTGCGTCAGGTGCATGTCTTCTATCACACTCAGCGGGTTCACGCGGGTGGGCTCCACATTTTTGAGGTTGCCGGACACATCCCTTTCTTCGATGTTGTAAATGTTGTTGGTGATATTGATGGCGTTGATCGGGCTCCAGAATACGTTCCCGTTGGGCTTCTCGTTGGAGAAGGTGTTCGAATAGGCAAGCCCTCCGCTCACTGATATGTAATCATTGATCGTCTGGTCAATTCTCGTTTTGAAGTTAAACCGCCGGAAATCCGTATTCCTGATAATGCCCTGGTTGTAATAGTAACCACCGGAGAAGTAATACTTCGTTTTTTCCGAGCCACCGCTCACAGACACGTAGTTATCGGTGCCGAGCCCCGTACGGAAAATCTGGTCCTGGTAATCGTAACGCGTTACATCCACCAGGTCGGTCGACAGCTTGCGGGTCTGCCCGTCCGGGCGGGTGTAAGTCACCGTGTTACCCGGGCCGTCGCTGATATTGCCGAGGCGCAGCGCGGTGGAGCCGAACTGTTTGCCGTAAGTGGAGATGTATACTTTTTTACGCAGCTCGTTCATCGCGATGCTGGTGCTGAAGTCTACCTTCAGCTGGCCCTGTTTGCCCGCTTTGGTGGTGATCAGCACCACGCCGTTGCTCGCTCTGGAACCATAGATCGCCGAAGCCGAGGCGCCCGGGATAACGTCGATCTTTTCGATGTCGGCGGGATTGATGTCGGCCATACGGTTGGTACCGATATCGCCGCCGGAGCCCACGTTGAGGTTGGTGACATTCGTAGTGGCGTTACTTACCACCACCCCGTCCACGACATAGAGTGGTTCAGACGACCCTTTGATGGTACTGGTACCGCGCATGCGCACGGATATGCCGCCGGACGGGTCGCCGGAGGTCTGGGTGATCTGCGCACCGGGCACCTTGCCCTGCAGTGCGGCGCCCAGGTTGCCCGAGCCCGTATTGGTGAGCTGTTTGGCGTTCACGGAGTTGACGGTGTTGCCCAGTTGTTTCCTCGACTGGCGGAGGGAAGAACCGATCACCACGATCTCGTCCATCTTCAGCACGTCTTCTTCCATCACCATATCCACGGATACGGCGCTGCCGCTTACCGAAACGGCCCTGCGCATGGCTTTGAATCCGATTCCGGAAAACTCCATGGTGTAGTTGCCGGGTTGAACGTTGGCAGTAAAACTGTACTTGCCGGTTGCGTCTGTCACCGCACCTGTGCTGGTGTTGCTGAGTCGCACGGAAACGCCTGGAACGGCGGAGCCGTCGGAAGCGGTCACGTTTCCGCTGAACCGGACCTGCGCCATTGCCAGGCAGGCCAGCAGTTGAAACAGGAAAATCAGCGGGAGCGCCTTCCATCTTCCTGGTAATTGTCTGATTGGATGTTTCATGAAGGTTTCGATTTTGGCGTGTTAAAAAATTGTCAGGAGTGCACATCCTTGCGGTGGGGCCGGTTCCGGGAATTCCCTTTGCAGGAATCACCGGAACAGCCGTTCATTGTTCACCCGGATGATGTATTGTATTTTCTGTTAGCGAATGTTAGCGAATTCTGTTAGCGAAATATTAGCGAATCTCCATGCCCGCCGCCCGGTACGGTTTGAGCAACGCATGATGCGGATCCAGCTCCGTGATCAGCACGTCGATGTCCGTTACATTGCAAACTTTCAGGCGCTGAACGGTATTGACCTTTTCTGAAATCGCGAGGGACACCACTTTTGAAGAAGACTCAATCATGGCCCTTTTGATATGCACCACATCCAGGTCGTTGTCTGTCAAACCTGCATGCAGATCGATGGCGTTGGTGCCGAGGAAACATAAATCGGCTTTCACGTGCCGGATCTGGGAGATGGCGGCGCCGCCTACCGTAATCCGGGAATTTTTCGAAAGCCGGTCTCCTATCAGCACCACATCGATATGCGGGTGCTGGACGTATTCAAAGGCTGCGGGCAGACTGCCGGTAAAAAAAGTGGCATGCAGGTTTTCGGGAAGCGCACGGGCCAGCTCCAGTATGGTGGTGCCGCCGGTAGTAAAAATAAACATCCCGTCCTGGATCAGTTTTAAAGCTTTCTGTGCAATCTGCCGTTTTTCGGCCAGCGAATAGATTTCGGTGCCGTTAAATGAATTATGGAACGATTTGGAAAGCGCCCCGCCATGCACCTTGATGATTTTACCGGCATCCGCCAGTTCATTCAAATCCCGGCGAATCGTGTCTTCCGACACATTGAGCTTATCTACCAGGTAGGTGGTGAGCACTTTACTGTGGACATTCACTTCGTGAAGAATCACATTCTGACGTTCCTCTTTGAGCATAATTCATTAACGTGTCCGTGAAGTTAGGGAAATTCCGGTAATCCTGCATAAAAATGCATGTTTTTTTCGGGAATGTGCATTTTTAACTGGATAAGAACCGCAGTTATATAGAAATTCACGCACGAACATGCAGCTAAATGCTGCTAAACAGGCAGCCCGGAAACGCATAAAAAAATCCCCTGCTGCGGTGCCGCAACAGGGGAAATACAATATGAATGCGCAGGCGCTTCTTCTGCAGAAGCCGGTCGGCGGTGCCACTCAGCCCCCACCCGCGCAATTACACGAACGCACTGAACCCGGTGATCGCCCTGCCTACTATCAATGAATTGATCTCCTTGGTGCCTTCGTAAGAATAAATGGCCTCCGCATCCGCCACAAAACGCGCCACGTTATGATCGAGCAGGATGCCGTTGCCGCCCATCACTTCCCTCGACTTGCTCACGATATCACGGGTGCGCAGGCTGCAGAATACTTTCGCCAGCGATGCATGTTCGTCTTTGAGCAAACCCTGGTCCTGCAATTCGGACAAACGGAACACCATCGACTGCATGGCCGTGAGGTTGGACAACATTTCCACGAGGTGGTTCTGTATCAGCTGGAAAGCGGCGATGGGCTTGCCGAACTGTTTGCGCTTGCGGGTATAGTCGAGCGCGTTTTCATAAGCGCCGCGCGCACAGCCCACGGCCATCCAGGCCACGCCGGCGCGGGTCATCTGCAGCACCCTGGCGGTATCTTTGAATGAATTGGCATGTTCGAGGCGGTCGCTTTCGGGCACCACGCAGTCTTTCATCGTGATGAGGCCGTTCTGCACAATCCGCAGCGCCATTTTGCCTTTTATTTTTTCCACGTCGAAACCGGGTGTGTCTTTCCTGACGAGGAAACCTTTTACCTCCCCGTCGTCGAGGTCGCGGGCCCAGATGATGGTGACGTCCGCAAAGGGTGCGTTGCCGATCCATTTTTTCTGTCCGTTCAGCACCCATCCGTCTGCGGTGCGCTTAGCCGTTGTGGTGAGGCCGCCGGCAACCCCGGAGCCCACTTCCGGTTCGGTGAGGCCGAAAGCTCCTATCTTTTGGAACTGCTGCATCTGCGGCAGCCATTCCTGTTTCTGCGCTTCGGAGCCGCACATATAAATGGAGCCCATCGCCAGGCCGCTCTGCACACCGAAGAAGGTAGCCATCGAACTGTCGACCCGCGCTATTTCCATCGCGATGATCCCTTCCATCAGGAATGATTTGCCGGGGCAGCCGTATCCTTTGTACGTCACGCCGCAAAGGTTGAGCTCCGCGAATTTGGGCACCAGCTCAAACGGGAACTCGTCGCGCAGCCAGTAATAGTTGACGATGGGCTGCACTTCCCGTTCCATGAACTCGCGTACTTTTAACTGTATGGCGCGGTCTTCATCGCTGAGGCGCAGGTGGAGCTCATAGAAATCGCCGTTGATTTCAGGCAGTTCCTTCTTTTTACCACCGCTGCTGTTGAGCATTTTCATCAGGCCCTTCAGCTGGTTGTCGTCCAGTCTGGAGAAACCCTCCATCACTTTCTGAAGGTCCACTTTCTCGGAGAGTTTACCGAGTTTGTCGAAGTCGATTGTTCTGAGCAGCCTGATTGCGCTTTTGATCTTTGAGAATGTTCCTGCCATATCAATTCAGTTGAATACCAAATTTATCGAAAAAAGGCGAGGGAACGTGTGAGTTTATAACGTACAGTTGAAGGGCGGCACGCCCTGCACGCCGGGTTTTGCCATGTATATACCGCCGCCTCCCCGACCGGCAGCCGTGGTGATAAGCAACGTATCGAGCTGTTCGCCGGCGAATGCGCACGACGTTACATGCGGTACCGGTAATGCGATGAAACCGGTCATCTCACCGGACGCCGGATTCCAGCAACCGACGCCGGAGCCGCCGTACAGTGCGATCCACAGCATGCCCCGCATGTCGATCGCCATACCATCCGGCAGGCCGAGATGCGCGGGAATAGTAATGACGGTATGGCGGTTGGTAATGCGGCCGTCGTGGAAATCGTAACGCCATATTTCCCGTGTGCTGCTGTCTGTATAATAAAAGAACCGGTTATCGGCGCTCCAGGCCATGCCGTTTGAAATGAGCACGTCCTGCTGCTGAACGGTAAAATCACCGCCGGCTTCTATGCAATAAAGATGCCCATTACCCACATGCCCTTGCATCGGCATCGTTCCTATCCACAGCCGTCCTTCGTGATCGGCGCGCGCATCGTTGCAGCGGATGGTCTGCCATTCGATGCCGAGCGGCGTTATCCAGGTAATGGTTTCGGTGACCAAATGGTATCGCGCGATGCCACCCTGCATCCCGAGTATCAATTCATTCTCTTTTCCGGGCACGGCAACCGATACGCGCCGATCGAAACGATGCTGCCGCACTTCCCCGCCACTCCACTCCTTTTCGAATAACGTTTTCCTTTCGATATCTACCCAGAAAAAACTGCGCCGCGCCGCATGCCACAAAGGCCCTTCTCCCAACTCGCAACCGGCATCGTACCATAATTTCGCGTCCATCCTTAAAAAAATTTAATGTCGTAAATATCTGCAATTACCGGAGAATATTTCTATCTTCGGTTACGTACCCGTAAAATGGCTGAAAACGGGTGTATCCACGCAATAGAACCAACGTCTGACAAATGAAACGAACCGCTGTACCGCTGCTCCTCGTATTGTGCCTGGCCCTCGCGGCCTATTTTATTTTCTTCCGCTCAAAGGAAAAAGACCGGCCTGTTGAAGCCACGCTGCTGCTCGATTCGAGCGCACTAGGCATCACCACCATCGCCAGCGGGCTGAACGTGCCCTGGGAAATCTGCTGGGGGCCGGACGGCCAGATCTGGTTCACCGAACAAAGTGGTTCCATCAGTAAAGTGGACCCGCGCACAGGTGAAAAAAAACTGCTGCTCACCATCCCGGAAGTATTCCGCAAACGTTCACTGGGCATGCTGGGCATGGCCATCCACCCGCAGCAGCCTTACATCTTCGTGGATTACACCGCGCTCAAACCGGACTCTTCCGTGGTGTCGAAACTGGTGCGGTACACCTATACGGCGGACACGCTGAAAAATCCCCTCCTGCTGATGGAGCTCCCCGGCGCTACGGGCCATAACGGTTCACGCGTAGCCGTGTCGCCCGACGGGAAAGTGATCTGGTCTACCGGCGATGCCACTCGCGGCGCCAATGCCCCGGATACGGCGTCACCCAACGGGAAAGTACTGCGCCTGAATACGGACGGCTCTATTCCGGCCGACAATCCCTATCCCGGCAACCCCATGTGGTCGCGCGGGCACCGCAACATCCAGGGCCTTGCCTATACAGACAAGGGACATCTCTTTGCCTCCGAGCATGGCGATGCGATGGACGACGAGATCAACTATATTCAAAAGGCCGCGTTTTACGGATGGCCCCGCATCGAAGGGTTGGCCGACCGTGACGACGAAAAGCCCTATGCGGATTCTTTCCCGTTCACCCCTCCCGCCAAAGCCTGGACGCCCACGATCGCGCCCGCCGGTATCGCTTATTATCACGCTTCCAAAATACCCGAATGGCAAAACGCCATCCTGATGACCACGCTCAAAACATCGAGCCTGCGCGTGTTGCAACTCAACGCCGCGCAGGATGCCGTGACCGGTGAGAAGATCTACCTCGGCGGCATCTTCGGCCGGCTGCGCGCCGTATGCGTTTCGCCGGACGGGGATGTGTACGTGGCCACCAGCAACCGCGACTGGAACCCCGGAAAGGGCTTTCCCATCGAGGCCGACGACCGTATCATCCGCATTTCTCCCGTTGCAAAAACACACAACCCCATCCGCCCGTTGAAAGAAGACACACTTGCCGTGACGCTTTCAAAAGGCCAGGCATTGTATAAAAGTTATTGCGATGCCTGCCACAAAGCAGACGGTAAAGGGATTCAGGGCTCATTCCCCGCGCTGGACGGCAACGCCCTGGTTAACGGCAAACCGCAGGCCCTCGTAAAAATCATCCTGAACGGCCAGAGCGGCAACATGAAAGGCGGCGAACAAATGCCCGCCTTCAAGTTCCTCAGCGATGCAGACGTGACCGCCATCGTGAACTACACCCGGAAATCCTGGAGCAACAAAGCTTACGAAATATCCTTCGAGGACGTAGAGCGCTTCAGAAAAAGATAGTACGCTTTACACTGATACACCACTGAGAACAAAAACGCGAAGGCTTTCCTTCGCGTTTATTTTTATATCAACTGCTGCTGCGCAACCTTTGGTATGGAACAACCATCTGCATGGCTGGGAGAGCCTTCATTCGCATGCGGTTTACGCATAGCGGATGTAAAAGAAGAGCACCGCTGCCGTAATGATGGCCCACCAGAAAGCGGGGTTACGAATGCCCCGCTGGTATTGGCGCTGATCTTCCGGCAGCGAAAGGCTGGCCCTGTTCCAGATCAGGCCTTCGAGCGCAGCCGCCGGTTTGGGTTTGGTGGCCAGGCTCACCAGCACGCATACGATCATGCAGGTCCAGAATACGATACCGGTGCGGTTGAAAAAAGGCATGGCCGGGA
Source organism: Chitinophaga lutea (assembly GCF_003813775.1). Taxonomy (NCBI): domain Bacteria; kingdom Pseudomonadati; phylum Bacteroidota; class Chitinophagia; order Chitinophagales; family Chitinophagaceae; genus Chitinophaga; species Chitinophaga lutea. Next base: position 1,859,508 of record NZ_RPDH01000002.1, read on the forward strand.
AAATGATTTCCATGGCCACAGACATGGGAATGGTGAGAATACCCGCCGCCAGCGCGCCGGCATGCGTGGTCCTTTTCCAGAGGATGCCCAGCAGGAACATGGCGGCAATACCGGGCGTAAAGAGCCCGTAGGCATTCATGAGATATAAAAAGATGGGCTTGTCGGAATGCTCGAGGAACAACGCCGTGCAAAGAATCCCCACTACGATGATCACAGCCCCGGCCATCCTTCCGAAACGGACTGCCTGCTGTTCAGTAGCCTGCTTTTTAAAATAAGGCAGGTAAATATCGACGGTGAGGATCGTGGTGCAGGAATTGATGGCGCCGGAGAGGTGCGACATCACTGCCGCGATGAGGCCCGCCATAACCAGCCCCACCAGCCCGCTGGGCAGCAGTTTCTCCACCAGCGTGGGAAACAGCAGGTCCGGTTTTTCGAGATCGGGAAAGAGTTTGGGCGCTACGAGCGCCGGCACCGTAATGATGATGGGCACGAGGAATTTCAGGTAGTCGCCGAACACAACGCCCATCCTCGCATGCCATTCATTCTTCGCCGCCAGCACGCGCTGTACGATGAACTGGTTGGTGGCGCAGTAAAATACGCTGATGCAAAGCACGCCGCCGAGGTACATCGTCCAGGGAAAATCGGGATCGTCCGCCGGCAGGATCAAATCCCAGCTTTTGGAAGTTTCCAGCACCGCACCGATGCCACCGGCTGCCGTAACGGTAGCGATGGTAAGCGCAATGCCGCCCATCACCAGCACCACCAGCTGCAGCATTTCCGTCCAGATCACGGCCCGGAGGCCGCCTGCGATGGTGTATACGCCCGTCAGCACCGCCAGTATCACCACGCTCGTCATCACTGAAATGCCGAGCAGCGAATGCAGGGATAAAGCACCGAGATACAGCACGGCGCTGATTTCAACAAGAATGTACGTAAGCAGGATGAGCGTAGCGTAGGTGGTCCTCGCCGCCGTGCCGTATCTTTTTTCGAGGAATTCGGGCACGGTATAAAAGCCGTTTCGGATGTAAAAAGGAAGGAATATCCAGAGCAGGGCGTTGAAGCCCATGAGGATGGCGCCCCACTCCATCGCAATCGCCACAAAGCCCCTGCTGTAGGCCACGCCCATGGCGCCCACCAGGTGGTGGCTGCTGATGTTGGCGGCGATGATGCTGCCGCCGATCATCCACCAGGGCAGTTTGTCGCCCGCCAGGAAATAATCGCGTTTGGTTTGCTGCCCTTTGCGGGAAGCGTAAATACCCAGGCCGATGACCCCCAATATGTAAATGCCGAAAATCGCGGCATCGAGCGCGGTAAGATTCAAATTCATGCGGAAGTCGTCATTCGTTGCGAAATAGCTTTTGCGGATTCAGTGAGTATTTCCAGTGCGCCCTGTTGAAACGGCGTTTGCCATACTGCGTAACTGCGATGCCGGTAAGATGAGGCGGGTGGCAGGTAACCGGCGTAGCCGTTCACGATGTTCATCACGGCCACTGCATACGGCGCACAGCTTTCGCGAAGCGTTTGCTGGAAGATGGAATAGGTTTCGTTGGGCTGACCGAACAGCAGACTGTCGCCCAACCGCCATACCCATAGCGGCATTCGGCTGGTATCGCCGTCGCCGATGGTTTTGCGGATGCCCCGTTGCCGCCACAGTCTCTCCTTCAGCACATGATCTTCACAGGCGGCCCAGGCGGCCTCTATTTCTTCTAAGCCGGGCAGGTCTTTGAGCGGCAGTTCCACCATTTCCATCGTTGCATCGAGAACAGCGGACGGCGTAAATGCGGATTTCTCCCATATGCCGAGCGGCGCGCCGGACTCCACCACACCGTTGAAGGTGAGCTCGTTCGCCGCAGGCAGCATGCCTTCAAGTATCGACAACACGGCAAAACCGAGTTGCCGGCCATACGCATCCGCCAGGTCGGTATCACCGCTGTATTGTTCGCGTGGCGACAAATCGCCAGAAGCGCCTTGCAGGAAAAGACAGGGCGCACCGGTGGCGGCTTCCGTCATTTCGCGCATGGCGCCGATGTAATCCGGCGATAATAATTTATTATCCCAGGCGAGGGTGGTGGGATGACAGGCGTAGTTAACGATGGTGCCGGTGATGGAATCACCCGTCGTGATACGGCCTACCAACACGGTATCGTCTGCTGTTACCGCAGGGTTGAACGCCACCACATACCGGTCGTCCAGCGGCAGGTCGCGGTTCACCGCAAGAGCGCACCGGCCGTATTGCCAGCTCAGCACGGAAGGCGCGGCCGCTGCCAGCGCTTCGCGCGCGGCGGCAATGGCGCTTTCCTGCACATGCCGGAGGTATGGTTGTATGAAATGCCCGCCGGGTTTGGATGCGTCTTCGCTGAAGGTGCTTGGCCCGGCGTGTGTATGCGTAAGACAAAACATCAGCCGCGCCGCATCCAGCTGCAGCGCCTGCAGGATGCCTTCGCGCAGCTGCTTTTCATCCGCCGCGCTTTTCCACCAGCCGAGGTCGGCGGAGATCAGCACCAGCGGCGGTGCGGATGAAGCGGTCTGAAAAGTGATGCAGGTCAGCGTCAGGGGCAGGTGTATCCCTTCCGCCGTTTCGTGCCGTGCGGCGCCCCAGTTACGGGCAAAGACGCCCACCGGCGGCGTAATATCTTTACGGGCAATGCCGATCAGCCCGGCAAATGAAGGAGCGCACATGATGAAAAAGATTTAGAGCGATAAACCGCCGTCCATAAGCAGCGTACTGCCGGTAATGTGTTTGTTCTGCGGATCGCAGAGGCGGATGAGCTGCACCGCGATTTCTTCAGGTGTGATCAGCTGCTGCACAGGTGTTTTGCGCCGCGCTTCGTCACGCTGCTCCGGCGCCAGTTCCCATACCTTGCGACTGAGGCCCGCGTCTACGTACCCCGGCGCCAGTTCATTGACCATGATGCCGTACGGCGCCAGTTCCAGCGCCATGGTTTTGCACAGCATACGCATGCCGGCTTTCGATACCGCATATGCGGGAATTTGCGCATGCACTTTTTCCGCCGCCCAGCTTCCCACAAACACCACACTGCCGGTTTGTTTCCGTTCACGCATGCGGGTTGTTACGGCGCGGGTGAGGAAAAACGCGCCGTCGAGATTGACGCGCAGCTCTTTTGTCCACTGCTCCGGCGTGATCGAATACAGATCCGCAATGGTGACGGTGGCCGCATTGGCGATCACCATACCCGCGGGGCCGAGCGCTTTTTCAGCCGCTTGCACCCAGGCTTCCACCGCCGCCGCGTCAGACACATCCACCTGCGTATAATGCGCGCCGGCGGGCGGGTTCGCTTCGGCCGGCGGCAACACATCACCGATCGCTACTTTGGCGCCTTCGCGCGCAAAGGCCGTGGCGGCAGCACGCCCGATATCTCCCAAACCGCCGCTGATGAGCAGAACTTTTCCTTCAAATAACATGATGTATGTTTTACCAGTCTCCTACGCTACCGTCTTTATAAAAAGTGCGTTGCAATACTTCCTGCCGGAAAGGATGTTTTTTCACCACCGCTTCGTTGATCTCAATACCTAAACCCGGCCGGGTGTTCGGTTTCACGATGCGGCCCTTTTTCTCCACGGTAAACCCTTCGCTCACCACTTCGCTGCGCCAGGGCACATCGTTGTGCACACTTTCGCAGATGGCGTACGACGGTGTGGCGAACCCGAATTCAATCGAGGCCGCGGTGCTCACCGGCCCCTGCGGGTTATGCGGGGCCACCGCAACCTTGTAAGCCTCCGCCAGTGCCGCGATACGGCGCACTTCGCTGAGGCCGCCGCAATGGGTGATATCCGGCTGGATGACACTCACCGCGCGTTTCTCCAGCATATCGCGGAAAGCATGAATGCCCGTAAGACGCTCGCCGCTGGCTATCGGTGTTTTCACCGCCCGCTGGATGTGTGCAATGTCTTCCATGCTTTCTGGCCAGCAGGGCTCTTCGAAAAAGTAAAGCCCGTACGGTTCCAGCGCTTTCGCGAATTGCAGGCCCATCAACGGGCTGGGGCGGGCGTGACAGTCTACCATAATATCGATATCCTCTCCCACGGCCTCGCGCATCGACCGTACGCAGGCTTCCGCGTAACGGATCGGGCGCAAACCTTCCAGCGGCATGGTTTCCGGTACGGCCATCGACTTGAAGGCCGTAAATCCTTCCACCACCGCTTCCTGCGCCAGTTCGCCGAAACGGTTGGCATCGTCCGGCCGCGTTTCATAGAAGTCTTCCATTTTACCGCCGCCCAGATGGCAATACAACCGGATATAATCACGCACCCGGCCACCCCATAATTCGTGGCAGGGCACGCCGTGTATTTTACCGAGAATGTCCCAAAGCGCGATGTCGATGCCGCTGATGGCCGTGCCCCGCACGATGCCGTTGCCGTGCCAGAAGTGCTGGCGGTACATCATCTGCCAGAGATGCTCTATCCGCCGCGGGTCTTCACCGATGAGCAGCTGCGAGATATCTTCGACCGCTCCTACCACCGCGCGGGTATGCCATTCGAGCGTGGCTTCGCCCCATCCCCACAAACCGGGCTGGTCCGTTATTACTTTGATAAAGATCCAGTTCCGCATGCGCGCATGACAGACCTGTGTTTCTATGGCTGTAATTTTCATAATGCTGCTACGATGGTTTGTGTTTTTTCCAATGTTTCCGCAATGTCCTGTTCCGTATGCGCGAACGAAATACTACCCTGTTTGATGGGCAGCGGGAAATTGAAGACGCCCTGTTCGATCAGTTTCAGCCGGTATGTTTTATCGTATTCGAAATCATGATGCCGGAGCACATCGTGGAAATCCACCGGCACATGATCCATGAAGTACACACAAAAAGCCGAGCCCTGCCGCGCTATGTGGAAAGGCCTGCCGGTTTTGCCGAATATGCCGTTCAACCCGTCTTCGAGCTGCTGCCCGAGCCGGTTCACATGCCCGTACACATCATACGCCGGCGATGCCAGCTTCCTGACCGTGGCGATAGCGGCCGCCGTGGTAAGCGGGTGCGCATTGAAGGTGCCGGCGATCAATACTCTTTTTTCTTTATCGGGATGGATAAAATAATCCATGTAATGTTTTTTCCCGGCGATCACGCCCATCGGAAAACCGTTGGCCACGGCCTTGCCAAATGTACTTAAATCCGGCAGAACGCCGCAGATCTGCTGGTAACCGCCCAGCGCATGCCGGAAACCTGTTTTCACCTCGTCGAAAATGAGCAGGGAACCGTTGCGGTCGCACAGCGCGCGCAGTCCTTCGAGGTAACCGGGCCGCGGTTTCACGATGCCGATGTTCTGCAGGATGGGCTCCAGCAGAATGCAGGCCACCGGGTAACGTTCCATCACGTATTCCACCGATTCAAGGTCGTTATAGTTCACGATGTGCACCAGGGCCTTGTGCTGCGCGGGGATGCCGGACGACAGTGCATCGTAGGGATATTCCCCCGGGCTCACCCGTTCCCCCACATCGCTGAGGCGGCTGATCACGTTGCAGGCCACATCGTTGTGCCAGCCGTTGTAACCGCCCTGCATCACGATCACATGATCGCGGCCGGTAACGGCGCGGGCAATGCGGATGGCGTGATAGGTGGCCTCGGAGCCGGTGGTGGTGATCTGCATGCTGTCCGCATTCGTCACCGCTTCACAAAACACCCGGGCAAATTCGCCTTCGAGATTGGTGGGGCCTGCGCTCATCAGCAGGGTATCCGCGTTCAGCGCCGCTTTCACGGCGGCGTTCACGTCAGGGTCGTTATGCCCCAGGAAGGTGGCCGCGAACCCGGCCTGGTAGTCGATGTACTCATTGCCTTCCAGGTCCCACACCCTGCTGCCACGGCCTTTTTCAAAGCATATGTTCGGTTCGGACTTGCGGTTGAGCGACACTACGCCGCCGGGGATCCACTGTTCGTTCGTCTTTAACTGCGCCGACGATTTGGGCCATACGTTCATAATGGAGATATTTTTATTGCGGTAATACTACTGTTCCGGATGGTGGCATGCTCCGCATGCAGGAATAAATTGCCGGGGATGTTTTTATGGAGGATACGCACGTTCCCGATCTCCAGCCGGTCTATCACCGTGGTGCCGTCAAACAGGAACTGCGGGTTCGCATACTGCGTTTCCGTTCTGCTGATATCGTGGAATGAAATGGAATCGATCACGGAATGTTTCACGCAGATCACCCCATACACCTTCGGTAAATCGGGATGGGCGGCGCGCGCGTACACATTCGCGCCCGACACCTTCGATACGCGAACATTCCTGAAATACCCCACCTTATCGAAAAGACTGTAAAACAGGACCGATGCGGCCGCCGTATTGCCCTGCACGTTTTCGATGGTGATATTGGCCACGGTGCGGTGCTCAAATGTGTAAAATGCTACGGCTTTCAATGTGGGGATCGAATCGTAAATGTGCTGCGGAAAAATGTTCCGCACGGTAATGTTTTTGTAATCGCATGCCGGGAACGGCGACATCTTCCCCTGGAAACTGGCGCCGCCCGCGGCAAACGCCACAAGGTCGTCGTTGGTGAAGCCGGAAATATTTTCAATGAGCACATCATTGCCGCCGCCGGTCACCCCGTCCCCGTTCTGCATCAGGGCGCTCGTTTGCCGCCCGTCCCGGAACGGGTTCTGCTGGAAATGAATGTCGTGCACATGCACGGTATCGCATTCCATATAGGCAATCCCCCAGCTCCGCGTGCTGTCGATCTGCATGGCAGCCACTTCCAGCCGCTTCACCTTATAGAAGAACATGCCGAAACAGAATTCAGAATGCTCCACCTTATCGCGGATGGTGCGCGTCTGCGACCAGCCGTTGCCGTTCCATCGTCCGCCGGTAACGGTGATGTTGCGGTTGCCGTTGATGAGGTCTTCATTCTGCAGGAGGCACTGGTTCGAACCTTTCTTCAATTCTATGTACGCGTCTTTACTGGCCCGCAGCGTAAAATCGGAAGGGATGCGTATCGCCCTTGAGATGAGGTAATGGCCGGCCGGGAGATACACCTCGCGGCTGCCGTTCTTTTGGGCTTTTTCAATGGCCGATTGTATGGCCCTGTCTGCCCCGCCGGCCGAAAGGCGCACCGTTACCGGCGTTTGCGCGAACGACGCGTTCCATCCGCACATCATCCAGATGCACCACAGCTTCACTCCTGCCTGTATGTATTTTTTCATTTGTTTCCTTCTTGTATCGGTAACCTGTGTTTTGTTCCGGCACTGTTTTAAACGATGGGTCGTCTGAATACCGGACATGCATGCAGTCGCAACCGATCCGGTCACCACCCGGCAGCCCGTTTGTGATAGCCCGGATTACCCCGGACAGTGAATGATGATTGCTTTCATGTTGATTGAGTCGATAAGATTGTAGCGCACGCCTGCCTCCGGAACATTGCCTGTCTTTTAGTTGATATTTCGATGCGAAACGCCCTTCCGGACATACGCCTCCCTCGCCGCACCCGGGCAGCCTCCTCACGGAATATTCGATATTGTACGATAGGTAACGCGGCTGTTTGTAACCCCTCCCAACCAGGTAAAAGGGCCGCAATTCATAACTTTGTCTACAAATATATGCGTATTTTGTAAACAAAAAAATAATTCCGGGAGAATTTTGAGGTGTAATTGGACCAGCACCCACACCATTGGCATTCTTTTATCACTTTATCGGTCAAAAACGGGCAAAAAGTGCTGAAACAGGCGGAAATCAGCCAAAAAACAGGGGCTGACAAAGCCACCACAAAGGATTTCATTTGAGGATCGATACCCATACGCCACCCATACGCCATCTATACGCCACCTATACGTTACCTCCTATAGGGGTAACGTATCCGTATCGGAAGGGTAGCGAAAGGGTAATGGCTCCCTATCGAAGTCCAATGGCGCCATTTTTTTCAATCAGGAAAAAACAATTGTAAACTAAAACCCGGACAAGGCCCCGTATAACCCTTTTTCAGGGCACGACCAGGGGACCTGAGGAACGGCGAAAGCGGCAGATTTTGCCGCACAGTATAGCGCAGCAGGCGATGCCGCCGGCTGGGTCAATCCGTAAAAGAAGTGAAAATCAATCAGATGTGAGTCAACACTATTCTATCTCCAGGGCAGTTTCCTCTCCCCGCAGGAGGTGTTTGACGAGCGTGCTTTCCGCGAGTTTCAAATCCCCGGCTTTCAGGGCTTTGACGATCTGGCGGTGCTCCGCGTCGGTTTGTTCGTAGTCGTCCATCTGCATCTTGCCGAGCTTCATGTGGAACAGGGGGATGTTGCTGACCTGGTAGAGCTCCATCAGCTTGCTGTTGCCGGAGCTGGCAATGAGGATTTCGTGGAATTTCATGTCCGCCTCGCAGGCGCCGCCAATGTACCCTTTCTCCACCATGGCGGTAAAATCGTCGCAGATCTGCTCCAGCGCCGGTATAAAGTCCTGCTTTTCCTTCTGGAATGCCATCCTGAGCGCCCCCAGCTCCAGCAATTCCCGGAGCTGGCGGATTTCGCGGATGTCGTCCGGGGTCATGGACTTCACAAAGTAGCCGCCTTTTTCGCCGAATACCACCAGATTTTCGCCCAAAAGGCGGTTCAGGGCCTCCCGTACCGCCATACGGCTTACATCGGTTTTTTTGGCCCAAACGTCCTCTTTCAGGCGCATACCGGGCACCAGTTGATTGGAAAGGATTTTACGGCGGAGGTCAATATAAACTTTGTTGGCCAGTGAATCTGTCTTCATACCAATTTTTGTAAACGAAAGATTTAATCAAAAGTAAACATTTTAGTATTGCAAAACGCAATCCCCAAAAACCTTTAACTTGGACGGAGAAGCGTGAAACCCATGGACAAAGTATCTGCCGACTGGCTGCAAACTATTGAAGCACTGAAGGATGTGCCCCGGGAGCAGCTGCAATGGCTGGCCGACAACAGTGTACAGGAATCCGTTCCCGCCGGGGAATACGTTTTTAAAGTCAACGACCCCATCATCAGCACCATTTTCGTCATTTCCGGAAAAATCAGGGCATACCGCCTCCAGAACGGGGAAGCGCGCGAAATCGCACTGTTTGAACCGAAAAGCATCACGGGCCACCTGCCCTACTCCAGGGGCGTCAACGCCATCGCCAGCGGGCAGGCACTGGAAGATACGGAAGTACTCCGGTTCCCGCGGGAAAAATCAGACGATCTTATCCGCCACCATTTCGAGCTTACGCAGGCGCTGGTACACCAGATGATCAGCCGGGTAAGGGAATTCACTTCCAACCAGCTGCAGGACGAAAAGATGGTGGCCCTCGGCAAACTCTCCGCCGGCCTGGCGCACGAGCTGAATAACCCGGCGGCGGCGGTGGTGCGGGGCGCCACTTCACTCCGGGAACACCTCCACCTGATGCCGGAATATTTTAAAAAGATCAGCGTCATCGATATGCCGGAAGAAAAGGTCGACATCGTGTCCAACATGATGTTCACCCTGCTGCAACGCCCGCGGCAGGCGACCCTTTCCCTGATGCAGCGCACCGAAAAAGAAGACGAACTGGCCGACCTGCTCGAACAGTACGACGTGGAAAACGCGGGAGAAATAGCGGAAAACTTCGTCGACTTCGGGGGCACCACGGAAGACCTGGAAGCCTTTCGCGAACATATCCCTCCGGCCCACTTCTCCCCTGTCATCAACTGGATCAATAATAACCTCATCACCGAAAAAATGGTGGCGGACATCGGCGACGCATCCCGCAGGATAGCAGCGCTCATCGGCTCCGTGAAGGTTTTCACGCATATGGACCAGGGGCACGACCAGCAGGTGGCCGACATACACGAAGGCATCGTCAACACCCTCACCATGCTGCAGCACAAAATCCGTAAAGGCAACGTGGAAGTAGCGCAGCATTTCGACACCAGCCTGCCGCCGGTGAAAGCCTACATCGGCGAGCTCAACCAGGTATGGACCAACCTGATCGACAACGCGCTCGACGCCATGGAAAACAACGGCAAAGGCGTACTGGAGATCAAAACAGAAAAAGACGGCGAATGCGTGAAGGTCACGATTACGGACAACGGCACCGGCATTGCGCCCGACGCCCTGCCGCAGATATTCGATCCGTTTTTCACCACCAAAGACATCGGGAAAGGAACCGGCCTCGGCCTCGATATCGTATCGCAGATCGTTCGCCAGCATAAAGGCTCCGTGAAAGTACAATCGGCCCCCGGCCGCACGCAGTTCAGCGTATCCCTTCCCGCCAAAGCTTAAACAACCGGAACATGGAACTACCGATTATATTTTGCATCGACGACGACACACAGGTACTGCGCGCCATCACGCGCGACCTGAAAAACAAGTACCGCAGCGAATACCGCATACTCAGCACCATTTCGGTGACGGAGGCGCTCGACAGCCTGCGGGAACTGAAGAACAAAGGCGAAACCATCGCCATGTTCGTTTCCGATCAGCGTATGCCGCAGCTCGACGGCGTAGCCTTTCTTGAAAAGGCAATGCAGTTCTACCCGAACGCCAAACGCGTGCTGCTCACGGCCTATTCGGATACCGATGCCGCCATTAAAGCCATCAATAAAGTGCAGCTCGATTATTACCTCGTCAAACCCTGGGATCCGCCGGAAGAAAAACTCTACCCGGTGATCGACGAGCTGCTCGACGACTGGCATCACATCCACCGCCCCGCATTCAAAGGCATCAAACTTACCGGCTACCAGTATTCCCAGCAGTCGCACGCCATCAAAGACTTCCTCGCAGGCAATCTCATCCCCTACCAGTGGCTCGACATACAGACGTCCGACGAAGGGAAAAGCCTGCTGCAGCTCAACGATCTCAGCGTGAAAGACGCGCCGGTGGTGTTTTTTGAAGACGGCAGCTATCTCGTCAAACCGTCCATCTCCGACATCGCGCACAAAGCCGGGCTCACACCGCAGATCAAACACGACGTGTACGATGTGGTGATCATCGGCGCAGGACCGGCAGGTCTGGCCGCAGGTGTGTACGGCGCTTCAGAAGGGCTTAAAACATTGCTGATCGAAAGGCGCGCGCCCGGCGGACAGGCAGGCACCAGTTCCCGGATCGAGAACTACCTCGGCTTCCCCAGCGGCCTTAGCGGCGCGGAGCTCACCCGCCGCGCCATCACGCAGGCCACAAGGCTGGGCACGGAATTCATTTCCCCGCAGTCGGTAAAAGATATCCAGCAGAAAGGCGGGTACAATAAAATCATCCTCGACGACGATACCACCATCAATACGCGTTCGGTGATTATCACCACGGGCGTGGATTACAGAACGCTCGACAAAAAAGGGATCGCCGACTTCACGGGCGCGGGCATCTATTACGGCGCGGCCATGACGGAAGCAACCGCCTGCCGCGACAAGCAGGTGTTCGTAGTAGGAGGCGGCAACTCTGCGGGGCAGGCTGCCATGTACCTGTCGAAATTCGCGAAGAACGTGCATATTCTCATCCGGAAAGAAGACCTGACCAGCACTATGTCGGCCTACCTGATCGATCAGATCAAAAGCGCGTCCAACATTACGGTGCGGCCGTTTACGGAAGTGGAGGAAGCGCGCGGCTCGGAGCGGCTGGAACAACTGGTCATCCACAACATCAACACCGGCGAAAAAACGACGGAAGACGCGGACGCGCTTTATATCTTCATCGGCGCAAAGCCTTATACGGACTGGATCGCCCTGAACATCATCAAAGATGAAAAGGGGTTCATTGAGACCGGCGGCGAACTGAAGAATTACCCGGATTTCGGAAAGATCTGGAAACAGTCCCGCGACCCCTACCTGCTTGAAACCAGCTGCCCCGGCGTATTCGCGGCCGGCGACGTACGTGCGCACGCTATGAACCGCGTAGCCGCAGCGGTTGGCGAAGGATCCATGGCCATCAGCTTTGTACACAAATACCTCGCGGAGGTGAAATAGCGGGTTAGTCGTGCCCCTGCTGCTTTACCAGCTTGTTATATACGCCAAACAGCAGGAACGGGGCCGCCCACTGCCCGATGAACAGGCTGAGGTGTTTTTTGCCCACACACTGGAGGGCCAGAGCCACGCCCATAGCACCCACAGCTGCCCACAAATAGATATCCGACGGCAGTTTTGCCGTTTGTTCCTCGATGGCTTCCGCCACCTGCCCTTCCTGATGTGCAGGATTGTAATTTGCTGCCATAATAAACGGTTTATTTATTCATTGTCGCCGAGGCTGTAAGGATTGTTTTCTTCGTCCTCGGCGCCAATATCTTCCCCTTCATCGTCGAGTTCCGCGCCGGGCACATCCAGGTCGTCTGCTTCGTTCAGCAGTTCGCCGTCTTCGTCCCGGTTTTCCAGGCTGGAATTGCGCAGGTTCTGATCGTCGCGGTACGCGGGATCCGAATTCGCGGCTTCGTCCAGCAGCTCCCTTTCTTCCGCGGTCACATTGCTGTCGCCCGCAATCAGCGTTTCTTCTTCATTATCGAGGGCGCCTTTCCCTTCTTCATCGTCGGAAGAAGCGGTTGTATCCGCCAGTTCGCCTAACGGCGCAGGTTTGACATTTTCCTGGCCCGGTATATCTTCCACGCCGGGAAGGTTGATTTGATCAGGTTTCTTTTCCATGTTTTTTTTTATTATTCCGGTAAATACCATGCCACGGTAAACCCGCAGCGGAACGGGCACCTGCCGCGCTCATACTGTGGAGAAACTTTCGCATTTCCCGGTACACAACAGCCACACCAGGGTGGCACAGAAATTGGCGCCTTTTCCTAAACACCTGTTATGAACCCTGCATCACCGGCCCCGGAGATCGTACCGCCCCAGCTCGACGGTGTCAAAACCAACACCTCGTATACGGTCAGAACGGAACATCAGAAAGCAGCCAGGGAATTATACCAGACAGCACGGACGCGCCTCCTGGACGTCAACCACTGGAAAGACATCAGCGGGCGGCAAAGCGCCGTATTTACGCTGACCGACAGTGACGGTCATTTCGCGCGGCGGCTGGCGCGGGAGGGCGATCTTATCCGCATCAGCATTCCCGGCCCGGCGGCGGCCGACGGGCAGGAATACGACTGGGTACAGGTGGAAAGGATATTTGAAGCCAGCGGCAGCCATCATAAAACGGCTTACATCGGCATGCGGGTGCGGCCGGTGAAAGCGCCAGACAAGATCCCGGAAGAAGTGTCCCACTTTTTCACGGACGATGCCACGAGCTCGTTCGTGGTGGAGAAACGCGGCAAGCTGGTCAGAGCCAGTGTTTACGGCCGCAACGAACAGCCCAACACAACCGTCACCCGGTTGGGCGCCGTCGCCCGCAACCTGCTGGTATGGCTGGGTGCATTGCTGGGATTCTCGAAAATGCAGTGGAAAAGCCTCGTCAGGGGTATCCTGCGCGATTAGACTTCCTCTTCGTCTACATTTTCGTCTACATTCTTTAACTGGTATTTGATGGCGTGGTGCAGCGGCTGGATAGGTTTGCCGTTCACATTGGCCCACACATTGGCGAAAGAAGTGCCGTAGTAAAAAATCATCGATACATAGAATACGAACAACAACAGCAGCACGGTGGCGGCAGAAGCGCCGTATATGCTGTTGATATTGCTGTACGACAGCATCCACCGGAGGATCAGCTTACCGATATTGAACAGGATGCTGGTCACGAAAGCGCTGGTAAAAACGATCTTCCAGCGCGGCCGCCCGTCGGGCAGGAGGTAGAACACCAGTGCGAACCAGAGCGTAACGGTGAGGATGGAGATCAGGTACCGGAGGCCGCTGTCGTAATACGTAAAAATGGAGGGCAGGTATTGATCGATGTATTGTCCCAGGTAAGCCTGGATGGAATCGGCGAGAATGCCCAGCATGAACAGTACGGCAGTGAGCAGAATCACCAGCACGCCCCGTAACCGCGACATCATGATCTGCCCGAACGTTTGCCGTTTGGCGATGCGGATGCTCCAGAGCTGGTTCATGGAGCTTTTGATGACCTTGAACAACGTAGTGGCCACAAAAAGCAGGAAGAGAAACCCCGCAATGGCGATCAGCCAGTTTTCGGCGATGCCGCGGAACGCCCGTAATGTTTTGATCACTTCAGCCGTCGCTTCCGGGCCGATGATTTCGCGGAGCTGATCGAATAGCTGGAGGCTGATATTGCGGGGCTCGAAAATCAGGCGGAGCAACTGGATGATGATCACCAGGATGGCCGGTAATGCAAAAGTGGTAAAAAAGGCCGTGGCGCCGGCCATCCGGAGCGGGTCATTTGCGTTGAACTCTTTGAATGCATCTTTAAACGACAAGAGAAAAATCTGCCAGCGTTTGAGATGTTGCCTGTTTCCGGTCATCATATATGCGGCGAAATTAAAGTAAAAAACCCGCCATCCGGGATTTGTACAGGAACATCCGTAATATTTGCAACACAGTTGCGTATTATATCGGTACATTTGCCCCATGCAACAAACGATTGATATAGACGTCGCCGTGGTTGGCGGCTCTTCCGCGGGACTAGCCGCCGCACTGACCCTGGGCCGCTGCGGGAGAAAAGCGGTGATATTCGACACCGGCCGGCCGCGTAACAAGCCCGCCGCGCATGCACAGAACCTCTTTACCCGCGACGGTACGCCGCCGCTTGAGTTGCTGCGCATCGGCCGGGAACAGCTGGTGCCATACCCTTCCGTGAGCATCGTCGAAACGGCTGTAACCAGCGCCATAGCCGAAAACGGCCTGTTCATCCTGCATACCGATACCGGCGCCGCGTACCGCGCCCAACGTGTCATTCTCGCCACCGGCGTCAAGGATGATTTGCCCGACATTCCAGGCCTGGCCGCATTGTGGGGCAGCAAACTGGTGCATTGTCCCTACTGCCACGGCTGGGAAATAAAAGACCTGCCGGTGGCCGTGTTCGCCAACGGCCCGATGGCCTATGAATTCACTGCCGTGCTCACCAACTGGCACCCCGACATTATCCTCTGCACCAATGGCCCGGCAGGCCTCACCGCCGAACAAATGCAGCAACTGGCCCGCAACGGCATCACCGTAACGGAAACCCCGGTTGAAAAAGTGGAGGAAACGGCAGGTGGCATGCAGATTTCGTTTGCAGATGGAACGGCTGTGCGGAGGAGCGCTGCATATATAAAATCGGGACTCATATTCAACAATACACTGGCGGAGCAGCTGGGTTGCGAGTTAACGGAAAAGGGCGCCGTGAAGATCAACCACGTCCAGGAAACCACCGTGCCGGGTGTTTTTGCGGCAGGTGACATCAGCTCCGAGGGCGCCCACCAGGTATCGATTGCCATTGCCGGCGGCCACATGGCGGCAGGCATGTGCAACAACGGGCTGGCGAAAGCCGCATTCGAGCAGAAATAAATTTTGTGTTTGTAAGGGAGTAATCCAAAGCGGTACGCGGCCTGGTGCGGCGTGCCGCTTTATTGTTTCAGGACGCGATGTTTCGCTGTATTTGAAGAATATTGCGTAAACTGAATGACGACGGTGCATCGCCTCATTGCTCTGGCGCGATATTTCACCGCATTTGAAAAATGCTGCACTAAACGAAAGAAGACAATGCATCGCTTTATTGCTCTGGCGCGATATTTCACCGCATTTGAAAAATGCTGCACTAAACGAAAGAAGACAGTGCATCGCTTTATTGCTTTGACGCGATGCTTCACCGCATTTGAAAAGTGCTGCGCAAAGCGAAAGAAGACAGTGCATCGCTTTATTGCTTTGACGCGATGCTTCACCGCATTTGAAAAATGCCGTGTAAACAAATGAGGGCAGCACTATTTATTGTTCCACGTATTGAAGACGCTCCTTTATCCCGGCTTGATGCATGGAATTTATTGATGCAGCGATAGCGCGATGCCCATCTCCAGGCCGCGCAGTTCCGCCAGCCCGCGCAAACGACCGATGGCGCTGTATCCCGGGTAGGTTGTTTTGTGCAGATCGTCGAGCATCTGGTGGCCGTGATCGGGGCGCATAGGAATCGACACATTTCTTTTCCGCATCAGTTTCACCAGCTCACGCACCACAGCGAACATATCCACATCACCGTCGAGGTGGTCGGCTTCATAAAAATTGCCGGCGGCATCCTGTTTCGTATTGCGCAGATGCACGAAGTGGATGTGATCACCGTGCCGTTGAATAATTCCCGGCAGATCGTTCCTGCGGTCTACGCCAAGCGAGCCCGTGCAATAACAAAGGCCATTGGCGGGCGAAGGTGCAGCCTGTAGTATGTCGATGAGATCCTGTTCGGTACTGACGATCCTCGGCAGGCCCAGCAAGGGATACGGCGGATCATCGGGATGAATGGCCAGTTGCATGCCCAGCTCTTCCGCTACCGGCACTACCTGTTGCAGGAAATAAAAGAGATGCGTTTTCAGTCTGGCGGCATCGATACGGGCGTACTGCTGCAATGCGGCGAGAATCACTTCTTTGGTGAAACGCTCGTCGCTGCCCGGCAGGCCAAGCAACGCATTGTGATACAGCGTTGTTTTATCCCGCTCCGTCATAGCCTGCAGGCGCGCCTTTGCGCCGGCCATTTCTGCCGGCGTATAATCTTTTTCGGCGCCGGGGCGTTGCAGCAGAAACAAATCGAACGCCACGAAAGCCGCCCGTTCAAAATAAAGCGCCTTGCTGCCGTCCGGCATGGTGTAAGAAATATCCGTCCGCATCCAGTCGAGCACCGGCATAAAATTATAAGTGATCACCCGGATGCCGCACTGCGCCAGGTTACGGAGACTCTGGCGGTAATTGTCGATATAGGTTTGAAAACCGGGGCGTTGTTGTTTGATATCTTCATGCACCGGTAAACTCTCCACCACCGCCCATTGCATGCCGGCGGCTTCGATGAGGGCGATGCGCTGCCGAATCGCTTCCACGCTCCATACCTCCCCCACGGGAATCTGGTGCAGGGCCGTTACCACGCCACTGCAGCCGGCCTGGCGGATGTGCTGTAAACTGACCGGGTCGTTCGGGCCGAACCACCGCATTGTTTGTTGCATTAACATGCCGCTAAGATGTAAAAAAATTGATCACGCCGGTAGCGGCGGGGCGGTTACAACGATGTAAATCCCGTTAAAAAGGTTCTTTGCGGAGCAGGTGCAGTTTTTCTTCGTTGGTGAGCGTGATGAATCTGCCTGAAACCGCCACGAGATTTTCTTCGATCATGGCATTGAGCATGCGGAAGGTGGTTTCGTAAGTAGCGCCGATGTAAGAGGCCAAATCCTGGCGGCTGAGCGGGAATGCGATGAACCCGTCTTTATCGTAGCCGAACTTTTCTTTCAGCGTGATCAATGCGTTCGCCAGCCGGCCTTTGACCGGCATGTGGGCGAGGTTGCGCATCCTTTTTTCAGACTCCTGCAGCTCCCGGGCGTAAAAGAGCATCAGTTCGTATAAGAGGTGGTGGTTGACTTTCAGGGAGGCATTAAAAAAGTCCATTTCGAAATAACAGACGGTCACCGGTTCGAGGGCGGTGGCGGTAACGGGATACACCAGGTCCGTGCCTATTCCCCGGTGCCCGACAATATCCCCTTCTTTGGCGAAGCGTACGATCAGTTCCTTGTCGTCGTCCCAGTGTTTATGCACCTTGACCTTTCCTTTGTACAGGAAATAAATCCCCTTCACCGGGTCTCCTTCCCTGAACAGCACGTCCCCTTTTTTGCAGCCGAAGTGTTTTTTCTGCACAGCGATCGCCGGCAACCATTCCGGCAGGCATAACCGGCAAACGAGGCAGGTTTGCCGGTCACATCCCTCTTTATTTTTCTTCATATGATGCGGCGGTATATACAATATTCTCCATGGCGGCTTTCAGCTTCACGACTTCCCCGGCGATGATAATGGCCGGGTTACCCATCCCCGCCGCTTCGGCCCGGGCGGTAATGTCTGCCGCGGTGCCCGTGACGATTTTTTCCTGCGGGGTGGTACCGTTCTGGATAATGGCCACCGGCACATCTCCCCGGCCTTGGTCGCAGAAAATCTGCATGATGGCGCCGAGGCGGCTCATAGCCATCAGTATCACCACGGTGGCGGTGGACCGGGCGGCCAGATGAACATCTTCCGAAATGTCCCCGGAACGGGTGGTGCCCGTGGTAATCCAGAAACTCTCCGCTATACCGCGGCAGGTCAACGGTATCATCCGGGAAGCCGCTACCGCCAGCGCACTCGATATGCCAGGCACAACGGTCACTGGAATGCCCGCCTCCCGGGCAGCTTCGATTTCTTCCACGGCGCGGCCGAACACGAAGGGATCCCCTCCCTTCAGCCTCACCACATGCCCATATTGCCGGGCGCATTCCACGATCAGGGCATTGATTTCCTGCTGGGAAAGCGCGTGGCATCCATACCGTTTGCCTACAAACTGCCGGTACGCATGCGCCGGGGCGTATTCCAGCAGCTCCGGGTTGACCAGCGCATCATATAATATGGCGTCTGCGCGCTGGAGCGTACGGATGGCTTTTAAAGTGATCATTTCCGGGTCGCCCGGCCCAGCTCCTACCAAAGATAATGACGACTGAAGCATAGAATAAATATATTAGATAAATATTTATATATCAAAATTGGTAGAGAACAAGCATAAAATTAAAACATTTTGCCGTATTTTTATGACATAGATCATACACCTTATACGATTTTCGATTTGTTTTCGCCTATGATAATAATATATAAATTATCATAATGTAATTAAAACAATCTCTTTTATGAAAATCGTAGTCATCGGAAATGGCATGGTGGGCCATAAATTTTGCGAAAAAATAATCGATAAATCCGGAAGTTCCCCTGTAGAGCTGGTTGTTTTTGGTGAAGAACCGGTTCAGGCATACGACAGGGTCCATCTCAGCGAGTACTTTTCCGGTAAAACAGCCGATGACCTGAGCCTCGCCTCTCTCCAATGGTACTGTGAACAAAACATCACCCTGCACCTCGGCGACCCGGTGCAATCCATCGACCGCACCACTAAAACCGTGCATTCGCACCGGGGCATCACCGAAAGTTACGACTACCTGGTGCTGGCCACCGGCTCTTCGGCCTTAGTACCACCTATCCCCGGCACCGACAAAAAAGGCGTGTTCCTTTACCGCACCCTGGAAGACCTGGCCCTTATGACGGCCTACGCCCCCCAGGCCACCTGCGGCGCCGTGATCGGCGGCGGGCTGCTGGGCCTGGAAGCCGCCAAGGCACTCATCGACCTGGGCATCCCTGAAACACATGTGATCGAATTCGCCCCGCGCCTAATGCCCCGCCAGATCGACGAAAAAGGCTCCGACATCCTTAAAACCCAACTGCAGCGCCTCGGCCTGCAGATCCATACCTCCAAAAACACGCAGGCCATCCTCGGCAGCGACACCATCACCGGACTCAGCTTCGCAGACGGCAGCTCCATCCAGGCGGACATGCTCATAATTTCCGCCGGCATTGCGCCCCGCGACGAGCTGGCCAAACAGAGCGGCCTCAAAACAGGGCCCCGCGGCGGCATCATCGTCGATGATCACCTGCAGACCAGCGACCCGCACATTTTCGCCATCGGCGAATGCGCCTTGTATAACGGCATGATCTACGGCCTCGTGGCCCCGGGGTATGAAATGGCGGAAGTGGTGGCCTCCCGGCTTTGCGATACGGCGAAGTCTTTCACCGGCTTCGACATGAGCACCAAACTGAAACTGATCGGCGTGGACGTGGCCAGTTTCGGCAACCCTTTCATCACACCCGAGGAAGGCGACAGCATCGTGCTGGAAGATTCCATGAAAGGCATTTACAAGCGCATCAATATTTCGAAAGACGGCAAACTGTTGCTGGGCGGCATCCTGATCGGCGACGCCAGCGCCTATAACCTGCTGCTGCAGACCTGCAAGAACAAACTGGCGCTGCCCCCGGAACCGGCAGACATCCTGCTCGGCGCCCGCGGCGGCCAGCCGGCCAACGTAGAGCTGCCGGACGATGCGGTGATCTGTTCCTGCGAAAACATCTCCAAAGCACTCATCTGCAAGGCGGTGGAAGACGGCCACGAAACGTTCGACGCCGTTAAAAAATGCACCAGGGCGGCCACCTGCTGCGGCGGCTGCGCCCCCATGGTGAAAGACATCATCACCACCACCATGAAGGCCCAGGGCAAGTACATCCGCAACGTGGTATGCGAACACTTCTCCTACTCCCGGCAGGAGCTGCTGGACCTCGTTAAACTGAAGTCCCTCCGCTCGTTCGATGAAGTACTCGACCATTACGGCCACGGCGACGGCTGCGAAATCTGCAAACCGGTAGTGAGCTCCATTCTCGCCAGCCTCTGGAACGAACTGATACTGGCCAAAGGCAACGACACCGCGCAGGACTCCAACGACCGCTACCTCGCCAACATCCAGAAAGGCGGCACCTATTCGGTGGTGCCCCGCATCCCCGGCGGTGAAATCACCCCGGAAAAACTGATCGTGATCGGCCAGATCGCCGCGCAATATAACCTCTACACCAAAATCACCGGCGGCCAGCGCATCGACCTGTTCGGCGCCCACCTCAGCGACCTGCCGGACATCTGGGAAGCGCTGATCAAAGCCGGTTTCGAAAGCGGCCATGCTTACGGCAAAGCGCTGCGCACGGTGAAGAGCTGTGTAGGCTCCACCTGGTGCCGCTTCGGGCTGCACGACAGTGTGAGCTTCGCCATCCGGATCGAAGAAAGGTACCGCGGGCTGCGCGCGCCGCATAAAATAAAATCCGCCGTATCCGGCTGCATCCGCGAATGCGCCGAAGCACAGTCCAAAGACTTCGGCATCATCGCCACCGAAAAAGGCTGGAACCTTTATGTGGGCGGCAACGGCGGCTCCAAACCGCAGCATGCCAAACTCCTCGCCGCCGACCTCGACAGTGAAACCTGCATCCGCTACATCGATCGCTTCCTGATGTTTTACATCAAAACGGCCGACCCGCTCACCCGCACCGCCACCTGGCTCAACAAACTCGAAGGCGGCATGGACTACCTGCGGAACGTGGTGGTAAACGACAGCCTCGGTATCGGAGAAGAACTGGAAAAAGAAATGCAGCTGCTGGTGGACAATTACAAGTGCGAATGGCGCGAAGTGGTGGAAAGCCCGGAGTTACGCAAACGCTTCTCCCACTTCGTGAACGCGCCGGAAGAAAAAGACCCGACCGTCAAATTCGAAAGCATGCGCGCCCAGAAAAGGGCCGCAGAGTGGAAATAAATATTCGTGATCTAAATCCAGTCATTTATGTCAACCATCAGCACAACAGACACCACCTGGTTTTTTGCCTGCAAAACAACCGACGTGCCACCCAACGGCGGCGTGTGCGTGAAGTACAAAGACGAACAGATTGCCCTGTTTTACTTTACCCGTACCGACAAATGGTACGCGTCCCAGAACCTTTGTCCGCACCGCCGCCAGATGGCCCTCAGCCGCGGCCTCACCGGCACGCAGCAGGGTGAGCCCAAAGTGGCCTGTCCCTTTCATAAAAAGACTTTTTCGCTGGAAGACGGCAGGTGCCTGAACGACGAGCACGAATGTGCCATCACGACTTACCCGGTACGACTGGAAGACGACCGTATATACATTGGTGTTAGTAACACGTATTAAAAAGCGAAACCCGGCAGTTGGCAGACTGGCCGGGCTTCTGGATTTTAATATGATTGGCTCATTTAAAATTTACCAAAAATACATGAAAAAACGGTTCCTTTCCGGGGCGTCCGCCATTTTCTTCAGCTCCTTTTGCTGGCAGGATGCCATGGCCCAGTTTTCACTCTCCGCACAGCTTCGTACCCGCACAGAGCTCCGCGACGGACAAGGCGCCCCGCTCCCCGCCGGCGCCAAACCTGCGGTATTCACTTCCCAACGCAGCAGGCTGACCGCCGGTTACGCGATGCCCGGCCTTAAGCTCGGGCTTACCGTACAGGACGTGCGCGTATGGGGACAGGACGCCTCTACCATCAACCGCGTCACAACGGCCGACAACAATGGTTTTATGCTGCATGAAGCCTGGGCGGAAATCGACATCGTCGACAGCCTTCAGCTGAAGGTCGGCCGCCAGGAACTGGTGTATGACGACAGCCGGCTGCTCGGCAATCTCGACTGGCTGCAACAGGGCCGGCGGCACGATGCGGCCCTGCTCAAATTCAGGCACACCGGCTGGGTGCTGCACCTGGGCGGCGCTTTCAACCAGAATAAAGAGAACAGCTCTGGTACGGTATACAGTCCCGTAACCGGCTATCCCGCCAATACCAACGGCAGCCAGCAATACAAAAGCCTCGAGTTTTTATATGTGCAGAAGAAAAGCCTGTCTTTTCTTTTTCTTGCCGACCAATTCTCCAAATACACCACCGACAGCACGAACGTAAAAAAATGGCAGTCATCGGCCTACAACCGCATGACCACCGGCCTTTTTTACTCGTGGAAAAAACGGATCACGCTGGCAGCGTATTACCAGTTCGGACATACGCCGGCCGGGGAAAACCTCAGCGCTGCGCTGCTGTCTGCCGCCTATCTCCATCCCTTCGGAACGCGTTTCACCGCGGAGGCCGGCATCGACTACACCACCGGCGGGAAAGCTGTCAGCGCCTTTGATCCCCTGTACGGCACGCCGCACAAGTTCTGGGGCGCCATGGATTATTTTTATGTCGCCAGCGGCTTCGGCAACAAAGGCCTGCAGGATTATTACCTCAAAGGCAAATACAAACCTTCCGCGAAATGGAGCGTGGGCCTGGATGTGCACCAATTCTTCAGCGCGGCTTCCTATAACTTCGGCACGGAGGCCGATCTCACGGCCAGCGTGCAGCTGCACAAGTTCGTGGGCCTCGAAGGCGGTTACAGCCACTTCATGAGCACCGACTACCTCACTTCACCCGGTGTAAAAAATGTGGCCAACGCCCGCAGCAACAGCAACTGGGCGTACCTCTCCCTCAACATCAAACCGGAATTATTCTCCAAGTAAAACACTGCAACATGACCTTTCAAAATAAACCGCTCGAAAAAATTGCGCTCTTCAGTCTGAAAACCATCCAGATGCGCAGTTTCCATATCACCTGGCTGATGTTCTTCGTATGTTTCTTCGGCTGGTTCGGCCTCGCGCCGCTGATGCCTACCATCCGGGAAGATCTCGGCCTCACCAAATCGCAGGTCGGCAATATTATCATCGTGTCCGTTTCCGGGACTATCATCGCCCGCCTGATTATCGGCCGGCTCTGCGATACCTGGGGGCCGCGCAAAACCGCGGTACGGCTGCTGCTGTTCGGTTCCATCCCCGTATTCCTTGTGGGGCTCGCCAATGACTATGTGTCTTTCCTGATGTTCCGTTTGGCCATCAGCGTGATCGGCGCATCTTTCGTGATCACGCAGTTCCATACCTCCATGATGTTCGCTCCGCGTATCAAAGGCACTGCCAACGCGGTGGCCGGCGGCTGGGGCAACCTCGGCGGCGGTGTCACGAACATGGTGATGCCATTGATCTTCGCGGCGATCGTGGGATTCGGGTACACCAATCACCAGGCCTGGCGCTTCGCGATGATCGTACCGGGCTGTATGATGCTGGCCGTGGCCTACCTCTATGCGAAATACACCAAAGACACGCCGGACGGCAACTACGACGAGATCGGCCGCAATACCGTGAAAACAAAAACCGACTGGACGGTACTGGCCGACTGGCGCATCTGGGCATTAACGCTTGCTTACGCCATGTGCTTCGGGATGGAAATCACTTTCGACAACGTAGCGTCGCTGCACTTCGTGGACACTTTCCATCTTTCGCAGGCCAGCGCCGGTTTCTGGGCCGGGATATTCGGGCTGATGAACGTCTTCGCCCGCGCCCTCGGCGGTTTCGTGTCGGACAGGGTGGGTGAAAAACAGGGTATGAAAGGCAAAGGCACCCTGCTGGCTTTTGTGCTGCTGGCGGAAGGCGGCGGTCTGTTGCTTTTTGCAGAAGCGGCCTCCCTCACCCTCGCCATCATCGCGATGCTGGGTTTCGCCCTGTTCCTGAAAATGGCCAACGGCGCCACCTACGGCATTGTGCCGTTTGTGAATGAAAAGAACGTGGGGCTCGTGAGCGGCATCGTAGGCGCCGGCGGCAACCTGGGCGGTATGCTCTTCGGCTTCCTGTTCAAATCGGAATCCATCAGCTACGAGCAGGCCTTCAGCTACATCGGCTACGCGGTAATTGCGACCGGTATAATTGTGCTGCTGACGCGCTTCGGCAAACAGCCGGCCACCGCCGGCGCCGCCGCTCAGCCGCAACCCGTATTGGTGACTGAAAAACATTAAACAGCATGCAGGATTCATTCAAAACAACCTGTTGTTACTGCGGTGTCGGCTGCGGCATCGTAGTACACCGGGACAGACTGGGAAAATTAACGGTAGAGGGAGATAAAGACCATCCGGTGAACAGGGGCATGTTATGCTCCAAAGGAATGAACCTGCATTACACCGTAATGGATACTTCCGACCGGTTGCTGCACCCTGAAATGCGGTACAACCGGAACCTTCCGCGGCAAAGGGTTTCGTGGGACCAGGCGCTTGGCAGAACGGCCGCCGTGTTCAGCCAGATCATCCGGCGCTACGGGCCCGAATCCGTGGCGTTCTATGCATCCGGTCAGTGCCTGACGGAAGAATATTACGTAGTGAATAAACTGATCAAGGGATTCATCGGCAGCAACAATATCGACACCAACTCCAGGCTTTGTATGAGCAGTGCGGTGGCCGCGTATAAAATGGCTTTGGGGGAAGATGCGGTGCCCGGTAGTTATGACGACATCGAACATACCGATTGCATTTTTGTTGCCGGCGCCAATCCGGCCTGGTGCCATCCCATTTTGTGGCGCCGGGTAGAAGCCGCACGTGCCGCCAACCCACGGCTCAAAATCATCGTGAGCGACCCGCGCGTTACACAAAGCTGCGCCATGGCCGACGTACACCTGCAGCTCAATCCCGGTACAGACATCGTGCTGCACCACGCCCTCGGAAGGATACTGATCGAAAAAGGAAAAACGGATCCTGCTTTTATCCACCAGCACACCGAAGGTTTTGAAGCGTACCGCGAAGCCGTGATGCAGCGCAGCATTGAAGAGGCCGCGCTCATCTGCGGCATCGACGCCGCCGATATCTATGCGGCGGCCGGCCACATCGCAGGCGCCAAAGGATTTATGACGATGTGGACGATGGGCCTGAACCAGAGCGCCGTTGGCGTGCGGAAAAACCTCAGTCTCATCAACCTTCACCTCATCACCGGCCACATCGGCAAACCGGGCAGCGGGCCGTTTTCGCTCACCGGCCAGCCCAATGCGATGGGCGGCCGCGAAGTGGGCGGCCTGGCCAACCTGCTCCCCGCCCACCGGGTACTCGACAACCCGGAGCATCGCCGCGAAGTGGCGGCCTTCTGGGGCGGTGGAGAGCTCTCGCCCAAACCCGGCCTCACCGCCACACAAATGTTCGAGGCCATGCATAGCGGACAACTGAAAGCTATCTGGATCATGTGCTCCAACCCCCTGGTGAGCCTGCCCGATGCGCGGTTCATGGAAGCCGCGCTGCAAAAGGCCATGTTCGTGGTGGTGCAGGAAATTTCCAACAAGCCGGAAACATTGCGGTATGCGGACGTTGTGCTTCCCGCGGCGGCCTGGGCGGAAAAAGAAGGTACGATGACCAACGCGGAGCGCCGCATCAGTTACCTCACCAAAATCACCGACGCACCGGGAGAAGCGCTGCCCGATTCGGAGATCATCTGCCGGTTTGCACAGAAAATGGGCTATCATGGGTTCGATTACCCGCATGTGTCGGCCATATACGAAGAACATTGCCGGCTTACCGCAGGCACCAACATCGATATCACCGGCCTGAACTACAACGTGCTGCGCGAACAGCGGAGCGTACAATGGCCTTACCCGGCAGGCGCAACGGGCCATGGCACTCCTCGTCTCTTCACCGATCACCAGTTTTATACCGCGCATCAGAAAGCGGTGATACACAGCTTCGGTGATGAGAACACCTCCGCGCCACCCGACCGCGACTACCCGCTGATACTCACTACCGGCCGCATCCGCGACCAGTGGCACACCATGAGCAAAACGGGCAAAGTCAGCAAACTGAAACAGCATATCGACGCCGCGTTCCTCGAAATCCACCCGGACGATGCGCGTACACGCAACATCCGGCAAAACGACATGGTGGAAGTGACCAGCGGCAACGGCATGGTAAGAGTAAAAGCCCTGCTCTCCACCACCATCAAAAAGGGTGTGGTGTTCCTGCCCATGCACTGGGGAAAAATACTGAACAATGATTTACATCGCGCCAACAACCTGACCAACAACCTCGTGGATCCGGTATCCAAGCAGCCGGACCTGAAATTCACCGCCGTAGCAGTTGCACGTTATGAAAAACCGGTACAGAAAATCGTCGTGATCGGCGCGGGCGCAGGGGCGTATGGATTTGTAAAATCGTACCGCCAGCTGAACCAGCGAGACGAAATCACCGTATTCAGCAAGGAAGATTTGCCTTTTTACAACCGCGTTATGCTTCCCGACTATATCAGCGGCGCCCGTCAGTGGGCGCAGCTGATAAAAATGTCGGAAGCGGAAGAACGGAACTTCGACATCACGCTGCACCGCGGCCTGAGCATCGAAAAAATCGACCGCGAAAACAAAGTACTGACGGACAGCAAAGGCATTACGCATACCTACGATGTGCTGATACTGGCCACCGGCAGCCGCGCCGCCACCCTTCGCGACACGCCGCCCTTAACCGGCATCTTCACCATGCGCAGCCGGATGGACGCGGATGCCTTTCTCCGGCACATCGACCCCGCCGGCGGAAAAATCGTCATCGCCGGCGGCGGCCTGCTGGGCATTGAGCTCGCCGCTTCCCTCCGCGAAATGAACATGGAGGTGGCGGTGATACAACGTACTTCCCGCCTCATGGACCGGCAGCTGGACGCACTGGGCGCCCAGTTGTTATACGAAGAACTCAAGGACCGGGGCATCGACATTTATTTTACGGACGAAATAGAACAGTTCGCCGGCACCCGGAAAGTAGAAGGCGTACGCCTCAAAAGCGGCCGCAGCATTGCCTGCCAGGCCGTGGTGATCTCAATCGGCACCGTACCGAACATTGAACTGGCGCAGGCCGCACAACTGGAGTGCAACCGCGGCGTGGTGGTGAATGAATACCTCCAAACCAGCGACCCGGGCATTTACGCCATCGGCGAAATCGCATCCTGCAACAACATCCTCTACGGCATCACCGCCGCGGCGGAACAGCAGGCCGGCGTGGTGGCGCGGCACCTCGGCGGCGACATTTCCGGGTACTACGAAGGTTCGCTCTTCATGAACATCCTTAAAATGCAGGGCATGGAGCTTTGTTCCATGGGCATGGTGGAAACCCCGCCGGACCAGGCTTACGAGGAAGTAGTGTTCATCGACAAGAGCCACCGGTATTATAAAAAATGTATCATACACCAGGACAGGCTGGTGGGTGCGATTCTCATCGGCGACAAGTCGGAGTTCCAGGAATTCTGCGATCTCATCCGCCAGAAAACGGAACTGTCGGAAAAGCGTCTTCAGCTGCTCCGCTCCGGGCGGAAAGGCGCGGCGCTCATGGGAAAACTCGTTTGTTCCTGCGGGAACGTGGGAGAAGGGAATATCCAGGAAAAAATACGCGAAGGGCACACCGAGCTGGAATCGCTTTGCCGCGCTTCCGGCGCGGGCCTGGGCTGCGGCAGTTGCAGGCCGGAGGTACAAAACCTGCTGGGCGCCTGCAAACCGAAAATCAAAACTCAATTGCAAACACATGGCCAGGCAGTCACAACTCATCCGCATTAATTTCACCGGCGGCATTATTTCGCCCGGCTATTTGCTGCAGCTGCTGGAGATAGCGGAAGCGGCGAAAGCCGGCGAAGTGCGCTTCGGATTGCGCCAGGAATTGTTCCTCGAAATCGCGCAAACGCAGCTGCAGAAATTTGCGGCCGCCTGTAAAACGTATCACATCAGCTGGCAGCCGGCGGAAGATGGCGCACCGAACATCACCAGTTCCTATCCCGGCGCGAATATTTTTGTGGCCGACAGCTGGCTGACGGAAGGGATTTACAAAGACATTTTCGACCTCTTTAACTACCAGCCGTCGCTGAAGATCAACATCTGTGACAGCCAGCAGACTTTCTGTCCTTTTTTCTCCGGGCACCTGAACTGGGTATCGTCGCCGCACCAGCATTACTGGTACCTCTACATCCGCCGACCGGGAGAAGAAAACACTTTCTGCTGGCCCGCGCTCATCTATACCAACAGCATCGCCGCCCTCAGCCGCGAGCTCGAAACGCGCCTGGCGGGTGAAACGCCCGAAGCCATCGCGCAACAGCCGCCGGAATACATCAGCCGCCCGCTCGACCAGCCGTTGGAGCTCCCGGCCTTTCACCTGCCCTACTACGAAGGTTTTAACCGGCAGGGCAACCAGTACTGGCTGGGTATTTACCGGCGGAACGAGACGTTCGCCGTGGATTTCCTGAAAGATATCTGTACCGTTTGCCTCGAAACGGGCATCGGGCAGCTGTACGCCACACCCTGGAAATCCGTCATCATCAAAAACATTGAGCCAGCGCACCGCAAGCTTTGGGATTATGTGCTGGGCAAATACAATATCAACGTGCGGCATGCAGCCAATGAACTGAACTGGCAGGTGGCCGATAACTGTGAAGACAGCCTCATCCTCAAAAGGCATATCATCCGCCACTTCGACACGGCAGACGTACGCACGTACGGCCTGTGTTTCAGTATTCGGGTAAAGGAAGCCGGCGGCCAGTTCGGCGCCATCCTCATCCGCCGGCAGGAAAACCGGTACCAGAGCAGGTTGAAATACATGCAGCGGTACGACATCCTGTACAAGGCCGACTTCAACCCGAATGCGGCCGGCCTCACCGTATACCGGAACAACGTACTAAAGGAACATCTCGGCCCGTATATCGTTTCGCTCTGCAAACACTTTTATGAGATCGGCAGCGAACAGCCCGTATTACAGCAATATGCGCGGCAACAGGCACCGCCGGTGGTGCGGGTGGATGAAAAACCGCTACACCAATGCCCGGGCTGCTTTACGGTATACGATGAGGCGGCGGGCGATCCGTTCCGGGAAATCAGTCCGGGTACCGCGTTTGCCGCATTACCGGATTCGTTTAGCTGTTACATCTGCGGAACGGGGAAAGAAGACTTTGAAGAAATAGCAGCGGCCTCGCTGAGACACCCGGCAGTGTGAGAGGAAACGGAGGAACAAATAACGCGGGATATTGCGTTGTGCTGTTTTACTCAAGTAACCACCCGGCGGTGTGTGAGAAAACAGAGGAACAACAACGCAGGATAAAGCGTTGCGCTGTTTTAATAAGCAACAACCCGGCGGTGTGTGAGAAAACAGAGGAATAACAACGCAGGATAAAGCGTTGCGCTGTTTTAATAAAGCAACAACCCGGTGGTGTGTAAAAAAAAGGAGGGCGAAAGAACATAGGATAATGCGTTCTGCTGTTCTAGTAACGCAACAACCCGGCGGAGAGAGTACGGAGGAACAAATAACACAGGATAATGCGTTGTGCTGTTTTACTGAAGAACAACCGATTTCCTGATGAATATCAGCCAGAACCAGGTGTACCGGAATGAAATACTGATAAAACATCCGTAGACATGAACCACCCAAGGAAGGTAAACACATAAGATCTTTGAATGCAATATTCACCGGAAGCGCCAAACAGCAAGACTGCTGCCCTTCGGGAAAGTATCCTGCTCCGCAGGCAGCGCCAGGAAAGCATCGGCATGGAGCAGGCTGGCAAGGTCGCCGGAGCCATGGTAAGGAACAGGGCGGGCGGACAGCACACCCGTGGGTGACATGGAAAGCCGCACGGGCAGGTAATATTCCAGCGGTTTATCGAACACCACGTCTTCTTCCAGCACGGCAAATTCCTGCGGAGACGGCAGCTGCCGCATACAGGTTTTCAGAAACGGCAGCACGTACCGGTAGCAGCACATGAAACCGGATACCGGGTTGCCGGGCAAACCGAACACCGCCGGCCCGTTGTTGAAAGTACAAAACAGGAGTGGTTTCCCGGGCCGCTGCTGCACCGCGTGAAACACCTTTTTGGCGCCCAGCGAGAGCAGCACATCCGGCAGATGATCGAAGCGCCCCGCAGAAACAGCGCCCGTGCAGACGAGCACATCCGTTTTTGCGATCAGCGTGCCGAGGGCCTCCCGCAAATGGGCCGTATCGTCTGGCAGATGCAGGTATTCCGCTTCAATGCCCGCCTGCTGTAAAGCGGCACGAAGGCTGAAAATGTTGGACATGCGGATTTGGTGAGGCTCGGGAGTATCGGCAACGGGCACCAGCTCGTTGCCGGTGGCAATGAGCATCACACGGGGCCGGCGGCTGACGGTCACTTCCGTTTTGCCGACAGTGGCCAGTACACCCGCTTCAGCCGCACCGATAACGATACCCGGCTCCAGCAGGGTGGCGCCGGAGGGCACATCGGAACCAAGGCGGTGAATGTTCTGGCCTGCCGCAACAGGCTTCAGGATATTGAAGCGCCGGAAACCCTCGTGCTCGGTTATCTCCAGGTGTTCGTAGGGAACGACGGAATCAGTACCTTCGGGTAGTACGGCGCCGGTCATCACTTCGATGCAGTCCGCGAAATTGGCCAGCTGCAATTGCGGCATGCCGGCGGCGGCGAGATCTTCTAGCCCGAAAATCCGCTGGCCGCGCTGGTAGCTGTCGAAATGAATAGCGATACCGTCCATCGTCACCCGGTCGAAAGGCGGGAAAGCACGGTCGGCTGTTACCCGTTCACGCAGCACCCTGCCCGCCACCGCGTCGAAAGGAACGGATTCTGTACCGAAGTCGCGGGCAGCAGCCAATACGGCGGCAAAAGCATCAGGAACACGCATCATCATTTGTAACGAATTTTGCTTTGATAAAATTATTCAATTATGGCCAATGCATCAAGCTTCACCCACCTCGACGAAACAGGAAAACCGCAGATGGTGGACGTGGGAGAAAAAAATGCTACCGTCAGAACGGCTGAAGCGGAAAGCCGCATTTACCTGCCGCCCGCCGTGCTGCAGCAATTCGACGGCACGGAACTGACCACCAAAAAGGGGGCAGTATTCCAGACGGCGGTGATCGCAGGCATCATGGCCGCAAAGAAAACGCCGGACCTCATCCCGCTCTGCCATACCCTGGTGCTGGAAAACTGCAAGGTACACATTGCGGTGGAAGGCTCGGAAGCCGTCATCCGCTGCACGGTAAAAACCACCGGCAAAACGGGCGTGGAAATGGAAGCCCTCACAGGCGCCAGCGTGGCGGCACTGACGGTGTACGATATGTGCAAGGCTTTGTCGCACGACATGGAGATCGTTCACACCAGACTCATCAGTAAAACCGGCGGCAAACATGACATCGGATAATCACCTGAAAGGGCTCGTCTTATGCGGCGGCCGCAGCACACGCATGCAGCACGACAAAAGCAGCATCGCCTACCACAACGGCCTTCCGCAATGGCAGTATCTCGCCAATCTGCTGCTGGCTTTCGTACCGGAAGTGCACCTTTCATGCCGGGCCGATCAAACGATTCCCGGTGCAACGAACATCATCCCCGACAGTGTGGACGGCGCCGGTCCTTCGGCAGGCCTGTTGAGTGCGCATGCGCTCCACCCTTCCGCATCGTGGCTGGTGCTGGCCTGCGATCTGCCGCTGATCGGGCCGCAAAGCATTGCGTACCTGCTACAGCACCGGCGGCCCGAAAAGCTGGCTACTGCTTTTCTCAGCCCGTTTAATAACATGCCCGAACCGCTGATTGCCATCTGGGAACCGGCGGGCCTGGAGCAACTGAGGAAAGATTATGAAGAAGGGAAAACCTGTCCGCGTAAAACGCTGCATTTCGCAGATACGGCGGTATTGGACAATCCTTATGCGGATGAGCAGTTTAACGCCAACACGCCGGAGGAGATGCGCGAGGCGTTGCGGAAAATCAATTAATCAGGGATGTGCGGCCACCCACACTTCCCCGTCATCAAAAAATTCTTTTTTCCAGATGGGCACCGTTTCTTTCAGGGTATCGATGGCGAACTGGCAGGCTTCGAAGGCAGCGGCGCGGTGGGCGGCTGCAACGGCGATCACCACGACCACTTCGCCGGGCAGCTTTTCCCCTTTGACATGTAACAGGGCCATGCGCTGCACAGGCCACTTTTCACCGGCGGCCTTTGCGATTTTTTCCAGTTCAAGCACGGCCATCGGCTCATAGCACTCAAAAAAAAGTTTATGCACGGATTTTTGCTGCGTCTGATTCCGGACAGTTCCTGTAAAAGTGACAATACCACCGCTGGCCGGCGATTGTACAAAATCGATCGCCTCCTGCACGGTAATGCTGTCTGCTATGCTGATCCAATGTTCCATGTAAAAAGATTAACCGCCGCTGAGGGGTGGGATGATGGCAATTTCGTCGCCGGGCGCAAGCGGCTGACCATCGGCGGCATAAGCCTTGTTAACGGCGATCATCACAGCGCGGAGGTTTTTCATGGCGGGATATTCCTGCAGCAGCCAGGTACGCAGTGCGCCTACGTCGGACAGCTGTTCCGGTACCGTCAGGGAGCCCGCCGCCACAATGTCTTTCATGATGCCGAATAACATTACTCTCATACGATAAAGCTACATAAATATTCAATTTCATACAGCTCATTTAAAGAAAACAAATATGAAAATCAGGATAAGAGGCAACAGCATCCGGTACCGGCTCGACAAAGCGGATATCGCCACACTGGAGGTGCAGGGCAAGGTGGAAGAGGAGACCTGCATCGGCGCCGGCGCGCTTCATTTTTGTATCCGCGCCAGGGCAGATATCCAACAACCTGCCATCCGGCTGGAAGGCACTGCCGTTCACCTCTCCATTCCGGCGGAACAGTTACAGGCGTGGACTGGCAGTAACCTCACCGGCTTCGACGCCGTCATCACCAATCCCGATGGCTCCGTGCTGAAGCTGCTCGTCGAAAAAGACTTTAAATGCCTGACGGAACGGGACGAAGATGAAAGCCAGGCTTTCGACAACCCTTTGAACGGCCACACATGCTGACAGATTCACATCACCGCACCATCCGCTATGTACGCCTGTCGGTGACCGACCGGTGCAACCTCCGCTGCAGTTACTGCATGCCGGAGCACATGCATTTTATGGAACGAGAGGCATTGTTATCATACGAAGAAATACTCCGCAGCATGCAGCTGCTGCATACCGCCGGCGTAGACAAGCTGCGCATTACGGGCGGGGAACCCTTCCTCCGTAAAAACCTGTTGCAACTGCTGGCTTCGCTGGCGCCCATGTTCGACATTTCCATCACCACCAACGGCGTACTCACCGCGGATTACGTGCCGGCTTTAAAAGCGCTCGGCATCCGGAAAATCAACCTCAGCCTCGATACGCTGCAGGCTGAAAGGTTCGCTCAAATTACCCGCCGCAACCAGTTCAGTGCGGTCATGCATACACTCGACACCCTACTCCTGCACAACATGGACGTCAAAATAAACATGGTGGTTATGGATGGTGTGAACACTGATGAACTGCATCAGTTCGCGGCACTCACCGCGAACAACAACGTTTCAGTACGCTTCATCGAAGAAATGCCATTCAACGGCCAGGAGAAAGGATTCTCCGGTATACAATGGCACTACCAAAAAATACTGGCCATCCTCGGCGAACAACACGACCTGCATAAAATACCCGACGCCCCCGGCAGCACCTCACTGAACTACAGCATCGCCGGCCATCTCGGCCACATTGGCGTGATACCGGCCTACAGCAGAACGTTCTGCGGCAGCTGCAACCGTCTCCGGATCACGGCTACCGGCGGGATCAAGACTTGCCTTTACGGGTGTGATGTTATGAATATCAGGGATGGGATGCGCAACGGGTTGTCCGACGAAGCATTGCTATCCGCCTTGCAGGACGCCGTGTGGCAAAAAAAGAAAGACGGCTTTGCAGCCGCCGCACTCAACCGCCCGATGCTCCGGGAAAGCATGTCGCTCATAGGCGGGTGATCAACAAACGGACCCCGGCATACAGAATCAGCGCTGCCGTGAATGCCTCCACCCACCGGGGTTTCAGCCACGCCGCACTCATCCGCGAACCTACCTGTCCACCGACGATCACCGCTGCCAGCAAAGGCAGCGTAAAACTCCACTGGAACGCCATCGCCCCTTTCGCCGCTTGTCCTGCCAGGCCCGCAATAGAATTCACGAGAATAAAAAAACTGCTGAGCCCGGCGATGTTCTTCGCGGTGTCGTACCGGCCCAAACGGAGCACGGGCGCCAGGTAAATGCCGCCGCCGATGCCGGTCATGCCGGAAAGCAAACCGATGCCGCCGCCGATGAGGCTGTAGGTTAATGCGCTTTGCTGACGGATGTGCGCCTGTTTTTCGAAAAATAGCCGGAATATCATCAGTAACGCAGCCAGCGTTAGGGCGAGGCCCAATAACAGAAAAAAGGTCTGCTGCTTCAGCGGGAAATAACTGCCGGCAAAAGCCATCGGTATGCTGACGATACTGAGCTGCAGTGCTTTCTTCAGGGGCAGGTGCCCGTTTTTTGCGAAGTGGTACACCCCGCCGGCCACCACGGCCACATTGCAAAACAACGCCGTGGTTTTCATGAGCAGGAAACCCACCCCCGCTAGCGCCATGATGGCGAGGTAACTCGAACCGCCGCCGAAACCGGCGGATGAATAAATCAATGCAATGGCGAAAAACAGCAGGCAGAGCTCAATCAGCATGAAAACAATGATACGAAATCATGCGCAGAATTCTTAGTCCGCTTTCAGTGTTTGCACCGGGTTCATACGCCCCGCCCGGATAGCCTGGAAGCTGACCGTGAACAATGCGATGACGACCGCCACCACGCCGGCGATGATAAACACCCAGGCGCTCACATCGATACGGTACGCAAAGTCTTCGAGCCAGCGGCGCACACCGAACCAGGCCAACGGCCAGGCAATGAGGTTGGCTACGATCACCAGCTTCACAAAGTCGCGGCTGAGCATCATCACGATGTTCTGCACGCTGGCACCCAGCACCTTGCGGATACCGATCTCTTTGATGCGGCGTTCGGCGGCGAATGAGGCGAGTCCGAACAAACCCAGGCAGGATATAATGATGGCCAGGCCGGTCAGTACGCCCACCACCACGCTCACCTGCTGATCTGCCTTATAGATAGCGGCAAAATGCTCGTCGAGGAAAGTATATTTGAATGGATGACCGGTAACGTGTTTATTCCAGACGCTCTCCACAAATGCGATGGTTTCTTTGGCCTTGCCGCCATTGATGCGAATAGACATTTCACCATATCCCCAGTCTTTCTGGTTAAACATGGCGAGGGTTTCGATTTTGTGGTGCAGGGTATTGAAGTTAAAATCCTTCGACACGCCGACGATACGGCCGGTAGAGTCCATTCCCCCGAAGCCGAACATTTTGCCGATCAGCGATTCATACCCTGCACCCTTTTTGCTGTCTTTCAGCAGCTCTTTCGCCAGCGTTTCATTGATCACATATTCCTTCGCATTGGCGCCGGCATCGGGTGAAAAATTGCTACCCAGCAAGACGGGGATCTTGTACACCCGCAGGTAGTCTTTATCGACCACGACGGTGGACGAAGTCAGTTCCCGCTTCGGGCCGTCGCCGCTGTGAAAGGCTACGCCGCTCTGGTGAATATTGTTGCCCAGCCGCTGTTGCGAGGCGGTAATGCCGCCGACAAGGCTGTTGCCGCTCAACTCCTGCTTCATGGCTTCATATTTTCCGTTCGTCTCATTATCCAGGCGGATGAGCACTACCTGCTCGCCAGTAAACCCACGATCGCGGGTTTGCATGAAACGCAACTGTTTCAGGGCGAAAATGGTGGCGATGATGAGGAACACGGCGGCGGAAAACTGCACCACCACCAGCACGTTGCGCAGTGTGCCCTTGTTGCGGCCCACTTTGGGCGAACCTTTCAATACTTTGACCGGCTCGAAAGAAGCGAGGTAAACGGCCGGGTACAGGCCCGCCAACACTCCCACCAGCAATGTAGCTGCAATCAGGCCAGGCAGTATGAACGGGTTGCCGAACAAGGGCAGTTTCAGCGCACGGTCGCTGAAGTCGCCCACCCAGGGCAGCACGAGCTTTACGATCAATACGGCAAACACCATCGCCATCAGGGTGAGCAGGATCGATTCACTGATAAACTGCCAGCCCAACTGGAAACGGCGCGCGCCGACGGCCTTCCGCACGCCTACTTCCCTGGCCCGTTCGGCGGAACGGGCGGTGGAGAGGTTCATGAAGTTGATGCAGGCAATCGCCAGGATGATCACCGCAATGATGAAAAAAATATACGTGTAACGTTTGTCGAATTTCTTTGCATTGAGATAATCGTGGGTGATGTTGGAGGAACCAGCATGCACTTCTTTCAGTGGTTGCAGGAACAGTTCATAAAACCTCCAGCTGTCGCCCGCCGCCATATGCCTTTTCAGGTAATCAGGGAATTTTTTCTCCATCGCCGCCACATTCACATGATCTGCCAGCACCAGGTAAGTGGTCAGCCAGTTTCCGCCCCAGTTTTGTGACATCCGCGGATGATAGATGGTGCTGAAAGGAACGAGCGCTTCAAATTGCAGATGCGAATTTTCCGGTGCGTTTTTGATAATACCGGTCACCATCAGGGCCGTTGTATCACCAATGTAACGCATCACCGTTTTTCCCATCGGGTCGGCATCACCGAACAGTTTTTCCGCAAGGGCCTCCGTCAATACGATGGTATTGGGTTTCATCAGCATCGACTCCCGTTGACCGTCTACTGTTTTGAAATCAAACACCTGCAGAAAAGTGGAGTCCACGATCAGCAGCTTTTCCGTAAAAAGCCGCTTGCCTTCATAGTTCAAATCCACTTCGCCCTGGCCGCGCA
This sequence comes from Chitinophaga lutea, assembly GCF_003813775.1. Lineage (NCBI taxonomy): Bacteria > Pseudomonadati > Bacteroidota > Chitinophagia > Chitinophagales > Chitinophagaceae > Chitinophaga > Chitinophaga lutea. The sequence goes on from NZ_RPDH01000002.1 coordinate 1,896,331, forward strand.
CACGCACGAAATTTTTAATTTCCGGAAACTCTTCTTTCAGCGTATTGCCCATCGGGTACATGCTGAGTGCCACATTTTGCGGCGCCACCATTCCTTCGTATTTCTGCACTTCACACAGCCGGTAAATGTTCTTCGAATGCATGCCGTCGAAACCCCGTTCGAAAAACACGAACAGCAGGATGACGATGCAGGCAGCCATACCAATGGCGAGACCCAGAATGTTTATCGTGGAGAAGGTCTTATTCTTCCACAGGTTGCGCCACGCGGTTTTCAGGTAACTACGGAACATACAGTGGTTTTAGAGGAGAATCCGTATGGTTGCACAAACAGAATACCATGTAAAAAGCAGCTGATAATCAAAACATTACCATCTTTTCATGTCCGCCTGTTGTCCGTTTTCGGCACAGGGACTGTCCGGAAATGAACAACAAACGGGGCAGGGCGGATGTTGTACTAGAAAACCTGCTATCATGAAAACTGCAACCCGGCTCCTGTTATTCACGTTGTTATGTGCCTGCAGCACCCCCACACAGGTCACCAATTTCTGGAAAACCAACCAGCCCGCCGCCAAAACCTACCACACCGTTTTTGTAGCGGCGCTGGTGAACAGTGTGAATGTAAAAGCCTCCATCGAAAACCATGTATCCGCCGCAGCTGAAGCGAAAGGCCTGAAAGCGGTTAAAAGCGGCGACGTGTTCCCGCCCAATTTCACCAAAGAGAACATGCCGGATAAAAAGGTGATGCTCGACAAACTCCGGCAGTTAGGCTGCGACGCCATCTATACGGTGACGCTGGTAAAAAAGGAAAGCGAAAGCCGGTATGTACCGGGCTCCGGCCCCTATGCACCTTATCCGCGCTACGGCTGGTACGGTAGCTTCTGGGGATATTACAATTACTGGTCGCCGATGATGTACAGCCCCGGGTATTATACCACCGACAATACCTATTACATGGAAACCAACCTGTACGATGCGGAAACGGAAGCATTGCTGTTTTCCGTGCAATCAGCCACCTTCAACCCCAACAGCGTGGAAGATTTTTCGAAGAGCTACACCAAAGCCATCGTGCATGAGCTGACGGCGCAGGGGCTCCTGAAATAGCAACAGGCTGACCGGAAAAGTCCGGTCAGCCTGTTGCTAAGTTATATAGAGGAACAGATAAAAAATTATTGTTTATCCCACCGGATCCTGCCGCGGGTATCGGGGCGGTCTGCACCGTAAGTCGCGTCTTTCGCCTTTATGTCCGCCACCGCTTTGTCGAGGTTCACGTTGATTTCCGTGGAGGTGGACGGGAGGATGAAACGGCAGGGATGGTCAGGTTCTGTGAACCACGCCTACCAATTATTTATGCTGGTCATAGTCCTGTATGGGAATAGCCGCCGTAAGCTGCTCATATTCGCCCTCGTTGAGCCGTGGCGCGGCCGCGGCAGCTTCCTCCAGCTGCACCATGGTCCGGATGCCCACCACGGCGGAAGCGACCACCGGATGCATCAGCACATACTTCAGCGCCGTTTGCGCCGGGCTCCGAAAAGGCCCGGACAAGGCGGCCACCGCATCTTTTGCCTGCTGCACTTCGGCCTCTGAATACGACAGATAAGGCGTAGCGGGTTTATCGATCAGCAACCCCTTCGCCACGCTGCCCCTGGCCACCACGCTGATGCCGTGCTGCTGCAATATGGGCAGGCAGCTCACTTCGGGCCGCCGGTCGAGCAGGCTGTACTGCATCATCACACTCACGATATTGGAACGTTTGGCATATTCGCGGATCACATTCGGACGGATGGACGAAATACCGTAATAACGGATTTTACCCTGTTGCTGCAGTTGTTCGAAAGCGGCGATGATATCGTCGATAGGGTCGTCTATGGTGCCGCCGTGCAGCTGGTAAAGATCGATGTAATCAGTGCCCAGCCGTTTCAGGCTTTCTTCCACGGACGCCAGGATGTACTCCGGGCGGGGATTCCAGTCCCACCCGCTGCCGTCCGCCCGCCACTGGTTGCCCACCTTGGTGGCGATCACCACTTCCTTCCGCCGGTCGCGCAGGGCTTTACCGACGCTGCTTTCGTTAAAACCTTTGTCGTACAGATCGGCCGTATCGAAATAATTGATGCCGAGCGCCACCGCGCGATGCAGCAGGCGGGCATTGTCTGCGTCATTCAAGCCGAGCGACATACAGCCGAAAGAAACTTCACTGACCTTTAAATCGGAACGGCCTAATACCTGGTAGTTCATGGTGCTTGCATTGTATTTCAAATGTAACACCATTTACGCCGGTATCAGGCCGTTGAAAAAAATAAAATGAATCCCATCAATACACGATGATCTCATCCGTAAAGATGAAACCCTTCTGTGTTTTGGCTTTCACACGGATATAACGCGCGGACGCGCCTTTCAGGTCAAATACAAAATCTTTAAAAATGAGTTTGTTATGCGTGGGCGGCACATCGTTGTCTATTTTCTGCGCGAGAGTAAACTGCTGCCCGTCGTTCGAGGTGTATACTTCCACCGCCGGCGGCATGTACACACCGGGGCCCGTCAGCTGCATAAAACCCACCGACAAACTGTTGAGGGGCGTCGCCTGCTCCAGGTCGATCGTCACGTCGAGCCCTTTGTTCAGGAAACCCTGCCATTGCCCGTCGCCGTAGGTCAATGAGCCGCGGTAACCGTTCACCAGCGTGGCTTCGTTTTGTGCGGCGTAGCCTTTGTAATAAGGCTCGTTATACGTTACTTTTTTGCCGAGCGCTTTATGAAAGTCCAGCGGCAACGAAGCGGGCTGTCCCTGCATGGCCGTATCCCTGAAAATCGCAGCTTTTATTTTTGCGGAGCCTTTGATTTCGAATGGACCGGCATACTGTGCCGATGCGGCGGTAGGTGTGCTCCCGTCGAGCGTATAGCAGATGAGCGGCCGGTATTGTTCTGAATCGAAAGTGATCAAAGCGGAACCGGTTTGCGGGCGGATGTCGGTTTTGATTTGCAACTGGTAGGAAGGGCGGTAATAGTTGACGTTCTTTTTTTGCAGCAGCGGATAATGTGCCTGCAACCGCGTTTTAAAGTCGTCCCAGTTTTTCAGCTGCAGCGGCGTCCACAATACTTCCGCCAGTGCCAGCATCCGCGGGAAGGCCATATATTCCACCTGGTAGGTAGTGGGCATATATTCCGTCCAGATGTTGGCCTGTGCGCCCAGCACGTGATGGGCCTTCGCTGCATGCAGCTCTGCCGGAACGGGATTGTAGGAATATACTTTCGATAACGGCAGGAAACCGCCTATGGCCGGCGGCTCTGTGGCCGGATCGGCCTGGTAACTGTCGAAATAACAATAACCGCCCGGTGTCATGATCACATCGTGACCGGCTTCGGCGGCCGTGATGCCGCCCTTTTCGCCGCGCCAGCTCATCACCGTCGCTTCCGGCGCCAATCCGCCTTCGAGGATTTCATCCCATCCGAGTAATTTTCTTTTTTTACCGACAAGGAATTTTTCCATTCTCCTCACGCCGTAACTCTGCAGTTCCTCCTCATCTTTCAGGCCTTCTTTTTTGATGCGCTGCTGGCATTTCGGGCAGTTCTTCCAGGCTTTCTTCGAGGCTTCGTCGCCGCCGATATGAATGTAGCGGGAAGGAAAAATTGCCATCACTTCCTGCAACACATCTTCCAGGAAAGTGAATGTACTGTCGTTACCCAGGCAGAACTCCGAATTCTCATAAGGTTTGCCGGTGCACGACAAATGAGGATACACGGCCAGCACTTCTTCGGAGTGGCCGGGCATTTCTATTTCCGGAATAACGGTGATGCCCCGCTTCGCCGCATACGCCACTACGGCTTTGGCCTGTTCCTGTGTATAATAACCGCCGTAAGCGTTGGCGTTGCCTTCGGGTAAATACTGGCGGCCGTTGGCCCACCAGTCCATGCAATAATTATGCGTCCGCCACGCTGCAGTTTTCGTCAGCTCGGGGTATTTGTTGATTTCGAGGCGCCAGCCCGCACCATCGGTGAGGTGCCAGTGGAAAGTGTTGAACTTGTAGAGCGCCATCAGGTCGATGAACTTGTAAATAAATTCCACCGGGTAAAAGTGCCGCGACACGTCGAGATGCATGCCCCGGTACCCGAAACGCGCACTGTCTGTAATATGCATGGCGGGCAGGTGCAGGTCGCTCCCGTTCAGCAGGTACAGCTGGCGCAGTGTGTTCACGCCGTCGAGCGCGTCGGCGAGCTGGCGGGCGGACAGGACGATCCTGTTTTGTTCTATTTTCAGCTGGTAACCGTTCTCTTTACCCCTCACGATAACGATACTGCCGGCAGATGCGGCGCCGGTTCCGGCAGGCAGCCGGAGATATTCTCCCAGCAGGCCCGCGGCGGGTTTGAACACTGGGTCCGCCACGATCCGCGGGCTGCTCTTAAAGTCGAATCGTCCTTCTTTCTGCTCCATTTTCAGCGGCCGGGGAATAAGCGCCGGTTCCTGCGCAGCGGCGCCGAGCGTGGTCAAAGCCAGCACCATGGCACTAATTACTATTTTCATTGCACTGTTCCTTTTAATACGGGCGTGAAGATAGTGAATGAAAGGAAAAACCGCACCGCTTTCAGAAACACCCGGATTGTTGCAGAAAGTACCATCCTGCCGTTTGCAGGGGGCTTATCTTAGCACGATGAAGAAACTCTGCATGGCCATCCTCATGGCATTGCCTGCGTGGCCCCTGGCCGCGCAAAAAATCAAAGCCGACCTGCTGGTGCATTCCGCTACCATCATCGATGTGCGCAGCGGACAGCTGATCACCGGCAAAGCTTTTGCCATCCGCAACGATTCCATACTGGCCGTATTCGATGCCGGCCAGCGCAACCGCTACGACGCTGCAACCGTCATCGACGCAAAAGGCAAATATGCCGTGCCCGGTCTTTGGGACGCACACATTCATTTCGGCGGCGGCGACTCACTCGCCCATGAAAACAAAAACCTGCTCCCGCTTTTCCTTGCCCACGGCATCACCGCGGTGCGCGATTGCGCGGCAGATATCAGCCACTTCGTATTGCAGTGGCGCGACTCCATCAACAACGGCACCCTGCAGGGCCCCACGATCTTTACGTCAGGCCCCAAACTCGAAGGTTATAAATCCGTCTGGAAAGGCGACATCGAAATAGGCACCACCGCAGAGCTTCACCACGCCCTCGATTCACTCCGGCAGTTGAACGTCGACTTTATCAAAATCACCGACAACACGCTGCAACCAGCCCTGTATCTCGAAAGCATCCGCGAAGCGAGGAAACGCGGGTATGTGATTTCCGGCCACGTGCCCTACGCCATCCCGATGAAACAGATCGTGGACGCGGGCATCGGCTCCATCGAACACATTACCTACCTGCTGAAGGCCGGGTCTTCAGAAGAAGAAAATATCTCCGCACAAGTAGCGGCCGGCCAGCTGAAAGGCCGCGACCTGAGCCAGCGGATAACAGATACCTATAACCGCGAAAGCGCGTTGAAAATGTACCGCTACATGGCGCAGCACGGCACCGCCGTAACGCCAACCCTCAGCCTGGGCCACCTCCTTGCATACTTCGACGAACACGATCCGCGCAAAGATGCATACCTGCAGTACATCGGCAAAGGCCTGCAAAAAACATACGAAGGCCGCGTGAACAACATACTGAAACACGATGCCGCAGCCATTGCCGCACGCAAAGCTGCATTCATCAAATCCGCTTCCGTATTGCCCGTATTGCAGGAAGCCGGCGTAAAGATTCTCGCCGGCACCGATGCAGGATATCTCAACTCATACACCTATCCCGGCCTCGGCCTGCATACGGAACTGGCGCTGATGGTGCAGTATGGCCTCACGCCGTTACAGGCGTTACAGGCTTCAGTGATCAACGCACCGGAATTCCTCGGTAAAAAGTCCTACGGCAGCATCGCCGCCGGCAAAAAAGCCGACATCCTGCTGCTGAACGCCAACCCGCTGAAAGACATTACCAATACACAAAAGATCGACGCGGTCATCACGAAAGGAATTTTCCTGAACCGCCGTCAACTGGATGGCCTGTTGGCAACAACCGCGGAGAAAACCGCAAAGGGCATCTAATTTCCATATCCTGTCAGAAACAAAAAGGCCGCCATTACGGGCGGCTTTTTTTTGCGGAGAAAAAAAATTTTTGTGGTGTCGGTTTTTTCATTTTATATTTGTCCACAAGATTGGTAGACTAATAAATATCCAACCATGACAGCACACCACATATCACTCCCGGCCAGCTACCGCCCAGCCATCAACGTCATGCGCCCCGGTGCATGTTGTTGTTGTTGATGCTCATCACCGCTTCTCCGTACACCCACTGCACCAGCCATTATATCGATTCACCTGCATAGCGGGCAGGCACTCTCATGCATTTTATTTCAAAAACCAACCAAACTTTTTTACCATGAAAAAGGCAGCACACGCCGCGTTCCGGTTTGAAGGAACCATTACCCCTGCACAGCAGCAATACTTCAACAAGCACGGGATTATTCAGTTCAGGAACTTTGTAGACAAGGCCACCGTAGCACGTTTCATCCGGGAAACGGAACAAGTGCAGGACCAGCTCCTGCGCTACGACATCCGGAAAGTAAACGGCATTCCCCTCAAATTCGGCCACGACGATGAGGGCCGGCCTTTCATCCAGCGTATTGCTTTTGCTTCGCAGTACAGCACCGTGCTCAGTAATTTCCTCAAAGACAAACGGCTCGACGCGCTGAAAACACTGCTGCAGCCATACGATGGGCGCATCAGTGAAAACGAAAAGGACGGGCTGGTGGTGAACCATTATCTCAACACTGCCAGCAGCGAGTTCAAACAGCTCGGCTGGCATACCGACAGTCCGCGTGACCTTTTCCTTGGCAGCCGCATCATGCCGATGCTCAACGTGGGTTTGCACCTCGACGACTGCCCCTATGCACATGGCGGCCTGCGGGTGCTCCCGGGCACACACCACCAGGGGCTGTTCCGTCTCTTATTCAGAAAGAAGTATTTCATCGATCATCAACCAGATAAAAAGGAAGTGGGTTTCGATATTGAAGCCGGCGACCTCACGATCCACGACGGGCGGTTATGGCATCGTGTACAACAGTCGCCGTTCACAGGAGAAAAAAGCCGGCGTCGGGTAATGTACATCCCCGTGATCACGGGGGCGTACCAGCCCAAGCACGCCGGCAGCCCCACTCCTTTCTACCACCGCCTCGCCCAGTTGAAACTGCGCCCGGCGACAGCAAAAAACACACCGGTACCGGAACTGCACGTACGGTAGGATTTTTCATCAACAGCACAGCCGCATGGCCCGGATTATTTCATTATTCAAACACAACATCATGTCATACGCACTCGTCACCGGCGCTGCCAAAGGAATCGGCAGGGCCATCGCGGCGGAGCTCGCCGCAAAAAAATATTCCCTGCTACTCGCCGATATCGACGGGCCGGGGGTACGGGAAGTAGCCGGAACGCTCAGCAAACAATACGGCATCGACGCACAATACCTGCAAACGGACCTGTCGCAGCCCGGTGCGGCCGATCAGCTGAAACTATGGACGGGCGGGTATCACCAGCTGCTGAACGTAGTGGTGAACAACGCGGGATACGGATTGAACGGAAGGTTCGAAGAACTGTCGCTTTCCTCGCAGCTCAACATCATCGACCTGAACATTAAGACGCAGGTGGCCGTATCGCACGCCTTCATTCCCATCCTGCGCAGCTTCCCGCAGTCGTACCTGCTCAATGTAGGCAGCACCACCGCTTTCCAGTCAGTGCCCTACCTCAACGTATACGCCGCCACCAAGGCGTTCGTACTGTCGTTCACACGCAGCCTCCGCCACGAGCTCAGGCAGTCCCCCATTTCCGTGAGCTGCCTCATTCCGGGCAGTACCGACACGGATTTTGTGAACCGTGCGGGCATGGGCGCCGGTACGCTCAGAATCGCCAGCCGTTTCAACATGACGCCGGAAAGTGTGGGTAAAACCGCCGTGCAGGGGCTCTTTGCCGGTAAAGCCGAAATCATCCCCGGTTTTACCAACCGGCTCAACGCCTTCTTGCCGAAGTTTTTCCCGAAAGCATTCGTGGAAAAAATCGCAGCCGGTATTTACCGCCCCAGGCCGGAAGAACCGCTGCTCAAACCGGTTACCGGACATGTATAATTAATTTTCATTTTAATTTAAATTATTATATTTAGCTCAGCGACAGACCTTATAGAAAGAAGCAACACAAGGAAACATTAGAGCTATGAACGAAGACACAAACAAGCCGCTGAGTATTATCGACAAATTAAAGTTACACCCACCTCCCGAACAGGAAGAAGCGACGCAGCAGCGAAAAGGCAAAGACTGTCCTGCCTGCGGCGCCCGGAGCGCCAAACAGGCCGGCCTTACGCACTGTGCCTACTGCGGGTACGAATTTGCAAATTCAAACAATACTTAAAAAAGAGCCGGCCAGATGACCGGCTCTTTTTATATCGTGTAATGCCGGTGAGGGAAGCCGACATCAAACGGTACCCTTCCATGTAATCCCGGTTCATCATACCAGGCAAAAAAATAAGGTATCCGCGCCCAAGCGGATACCTCCTGTCCATCTTATTCGAACGGCGAAAGGCAGTCTTTCTGATACAAAACTACCCCTCTTGCAACAAATCGCCGATGTCAAACCAGTCAATAAAAGGGGGCATTTGTGCCAAAAAATTATCCTATCTTAGTAATTGCCAATTCAACCTGACAATGAAAAAAGTAACCGTTTTACTAAGCCGAAAGTACCGTCACATCAGCATTGCGGCCATCCTGGACGTATTTCAGACGGTCAATTCCTTTTATAAAGACAATACCGGCGAGGCTTTTTTCGAGCTCACCCTGGTGAGCCTCGATCCGCACCTGTCTGACCAGCTGTTGTACGATCAGTACCGGCCGGTGCCCATCCAGCAGGCCGGCCAGGCTGATCTGGTGCTGGTGCCAGCTTTCCAGCCCGGAGATACGGAGTCGCATCTGCAGGACAATCACCCCTTCTTTCCCTGGCTGCAACAGCAGTTCCGGGGCGGGGCGGAGGTAGCCAGTTTTTGCACCGGGGTGTTCATGCTGGCCGCCAGCGGCCTGTTGCGGAATAAAAATGCCACTACCCATGTAACGGCGGCCGGGGAACTGGCGAGAAAGTTTCCAGATATCAATGTATTGTCCAAAGCCGTCGTAACAGACGATGGCGGTGTGTACACCAGCGGAGGCGCCACTTCCACTTTTCACCTGCTGCTCCACATCCTTGAAAAATATTGCGGACGGCGTGTGGCCATCTACGTAGCCAAGCTCTTCGCCATCGATATGGACCGGGAGCAGCAATCATATTTCGCGGTATGGTCGCCCTCCCACCGCCACCAGGACGAACTGGTGTCTGAAGCGCAGCTCCGCATGGAAAACCGCTTCAAAGACCGCGTGACGGTGGAAGAAGTAATCCGGGACCTGCCCGTAAGCCGCCGGAATTTTATACGCCGCTTCAAGCTGGCCACCGGCATCACACCCATCGAATATCTCCAGCGCATCCGCATAGAAGCCGCCAAAAAACTGCTGGAACAAAAGCAGGAAAACATCACCGGCGTGATGATGCATGCAGGTTATGAAGATGCAAAAGCCTTCCGCCAGGTGTTCAGAAAAATAGTGGGCCTCTCTCCGAAGGAATACAGGGCCAAGTATGCGGGATAACGTTTATGCTATCATATTTTTATAAAAAAAGATGCACCATATTCCGGTGCATCTTTTTTGTTTGGAGTGAATATTCTTCGGGCTGATCATCTGCCGGTTCCCGCGAGCAATGGAAAAAGATCCGCCCATTCAACTTATTTTCGAACAACCGCGTCCGGTTCCGCCGCAGGGCAAGCACCATCCGCACAGCATGCTTTTTAACGGAATTGCTCACTCACCACCAGCTCTTTACCACCGGCCGCATAGTTATAAAAACCCGCCCCGCTTTTCACACCGAGGTGGCCGGCCGTTACCATATTCACCAGCAACGGGCAGGGCGCGTATTTCTGGTTGCCGAAACCGTTGTACAGCACGTGCAGGATCGACAGGCAAACATCGAGACCGATGAAATCCGCCAGCTGCAGGGGGCCCATGGGATGCGCCATGCCCAGCTTCATCACGGTGTCTATTTCATGCACGCCGGCCACACCTTCATACAGCGAATAAATCGCCTCATTGATCATCGGCATCAGAATGCGGTTGGCGATGAACCCGGGGTAATCGTTCACCACACAGGGCACTTTCCCCAGTTGCAGCGACAGTTCCGTGATCTGCTCCGTGATTGCTTTTTCGGTAGCATAGCCGTTGATGATCTCCACCAGTTTCATCACCGGTACGGGATTCATGAAGTGCATGCCGATCACCTTGCCCGGTTTGCGGGTTACGGCGGCGATTTTCGTAATGGAGATGGAAGAGGTATTGGTGGCCAGCACCGTGTCGGGGCCGGTATGTTCATCCAGTTCGCGGAATATTTTCAGTTTGAGGTCCACGTTTTCCGTGGCCGCTTCCACCACCAGGTGCACGCCCTGTACGCCGGAAGCAAGGCTGGTAAAAGTTTGCAGGTTAGCGAGGGTTTGCTGTTTGTTTTCTGCGGTGATGATTTCTTTTGCGATCTGCCGGTCGAGGTTTTTGGTGATGGTCGCCAGGGCTTTGTCGAGCGCGGGCTGCGACACATCAACGAGGTGAACCGAAAAACCGTGTTGGGCAAATACGTGCGCGATACCGTTGCCCATTGTTCCGGCGCCGATCACAGCTACTTTCTGCATAAGGAGTTATTTTGGTGAATGGTCCTGATTTAAAGCGGCAATTTAAGGAAAAACCATTCACACCCGGCAAGGCTTAATCTTTCCGTTTAAAATCGCCCCGCTTCCACGATTCAATGAACTGCGCCCAGGCAAGCGGGTTGAAAATGTTTTGTGGAGGTGTTTGCCCCGCGTAATACAGGGACTGCTGCTGTTTCTGCATGAATACATTATAGGCGCCGCCGGCGTCGATGGGCATCGACTTGGCAAGGGCCCGGAGTTTGGCGGATTCGTTGTTTTTACGGGCCACCTCGTACATGTCGTTCGGGATGTCCATGCTCACGAACAGTTTTTCAAATTCGCGGCGGGAGGGGAAAGGTTTGATGATGGTTTCGGCCAGGTACACCGTGTCTTCCGTCATCAGCTGGATCATGGAATAACTGTTCCCGACCAGGTCCGCGGGGATTTTATAGTTTTTGCGGCGGAAACCTACCGCGCTGAACATCAGCGTATCTCCCTTAAATGCGACGATGGAAAATACCCCCTGGCTGTTTGAGATCGTACCGCGGTTTTGCCCCTTCACGAGGATGCTCACCGCCGGTATGGCACGCAGGCTGTCCGCCGTCATGGTAATACCGGAAATCTGTATAATGCTGTCTCTGAATCCTTTGAGCTGTGCTTTTAACAAAAACGGCAGGAACAGCAGGGAAAAAAGTATGATCAGTTTTTTGTGCATGTAGGTACTAAGATAATTTGTTCCTCCCGGAAACACGAATATAAAACCAACAAATTAAACCTCATTTTAGGTTAACTTTGCTGATCGGAAACAATTTTAACAACAATTTATGATCACAAAAGAGAAGGTACTTGAGGCCCTGTCAAATGTGGAAGAACCCGATCTGGGCAAGGATCTGGTGACACTGAACATGGTGAAGGACATTGAGATCGATGGTAATAAAGTTAAGTTCACGGTAGTACTGACCACTCCCGCCTGCCCGCTGAAAGAGATGATCAAAAACGCCTGTGTAAATGCGATTGTGCACCTGGTGAGCAAGGACGCGGAAGTGGAGGTAAAAATGACCGCCAACGTAAGTTCGAACCGTAAAGACGGGAAGGCGCTGCTGCCCAACGTTAAAAATATCATCATGGTCGCCTCCGGCAAAGGCGGGGTGGGTAAATCCACGGTGGCTGCCAACCTGGCACTGGCATTGGGCCGGGATGGCGCGAAGGTAGGCCTGATGGACGCCGACATTTACGGCCCATCCGTTCCCATTATGTTCGGCGTTCGCGGCGAACGCCCGATGATGGTGAATGTGGAAGGTAAGGGCATGATCGCTCCCATGGAAAAATACGGCATCAAATTTATGTCGATCGGCCTGCTGGTAGACGAAAAACAGGCCATCGTATGGCGCGGGCCCATGGCCAGCAGCGCGCTGAAACAGTTTGTGTCCGACGTGTACTGGGATGAACTGGATTACCTGATCATCGACATGCCCCCCGGCACCGGCGATATTCACCTCACCCTGGTGCAGACCGTACCGGTAACCGGCGCCATTATCGTGACCACTCCGCAGGACGTGGCCCTCGCCGACGCCAAAAAAGGCATCGGCATGTTCAGCAGCCCGCAAATCCGCGTGCCGATCATCGGCCTGGTGGAAAACATGGCTTATTTCACGCCGGCAGAGCTGCCCAACAACAAATATTACATCTTCGGGAAAGAAGGCGGCAAACGCCTCGCCGAAGAACTGGAAATCCCCTTCCTGGGCCAGATACCGCTGGTGCAGAGCATCCGCGAAGGCGGCGACGACGGCGTACCCGCGGTTGCCGGCAACGATGCCATCAGCAGGCAGGCCTTCGCCGATTTTGCCGGCGCCGCCGCCCGCAGCATCGCCATGCGGAACGCCAACCTGGAACCGACCAGCGTAGTGGAAATCACCGTATAAAAAATTCACTTTCCCGGCGCCGCACCACGGCGCCGGGAGTTTATACCGCTATTATGTACGCCCCCAAGTATAACCAGGAAAAAGACTGGGACACCGTGGCCGCTTTTATCCGCCAGAACAGCTTCGGCCTGCTCGTCAGCATCGACGACGGCCTGCCCACCGGCACGCATCTGCCCATTGAACTGGCGGAAAAAAAGCCGGGGGAATTTGTGCTCCGCGGGCACATTGCCAACGCCAACCCGCAGTCGAAAACATTCACCACCGGGCAGACCTTTATGGCCGTGTTCATGGATCCCCACAGCTACATTTCTTCATCGTGGTACGCGAAGGAAAAAATTCCCACCTGGAACTATATCGCCGTGCACATTTACGGCACACTGCGCATCCAGACGGCGGGCGAACTGGTGGAGTCCCTCTCCCACCTGATGGAACGCTACGAGGCAGGCTCCGCGCAGCCCGTGAAGATGAGCGATATCAGTGAAAAGGAACTGCACAATAATCTGAAAGCCATTACCGGCTTCGAGCTGAGCATCGACCGGGTAGACACCCGTTTCAAACTCAGCCAGAACCGCAACGACCATGATTATTTCAGCGTGGTAGACCATCTGAAGGAATCCGGCGACGACCATTCCATGCGCATTGCCATGGAAATGGAGAAGCGGCGGGAAAGGAAGTAGGCGGTTTGCATTGCAATAAAGCCGGTTCCTCCGTATCCGAAAAATTCCCACGGCGTTCATCGGCATAAAAATGGCCGCGCTACAGCAATGTTGCTGTCAGGCATAGAGAATTCCGGTGATGAACACACCTAGCTTCCCTCCAAAAAATACAAGCGCCGCCCCACGGCGTTCATCGGCATACAAAGGGCCACGCTACAGCAATGTCGCTGCCAGGCATGGCGAATTCCGGTGATGAACACACCTCGCTTCCCTCCCGAAAATACAAGCGTCGCCACGCGGCGTTCATCGGCATAAAAAAGGGCTGCACCCACTTGGACGCAGCCCTTTTGTTATCAGAAAACCTGTCGTTTACAAAGTAAATACCTTCCCTCCCACGATCACATCCTGCTTCGCCTCGTCGAAGGTAGCCTTGAGCCCCGTGCGGTACGCCGCCGTGCCCATGATCAGGGCGATGGAATGCGAATAGGCCGCTTCTATCGGCGCATTTGTTTTGATATCCTGTTTGCGCACGCATTGCATCCAGTTATGCACGTGCGCCAGCGTGGTATCGTCGCCGCCCGTGTTGGCGCTCGTTTCCACGGCCGCAGCGGCGGCAGAGAGGTCCATTTCCGGCAGCAGGTTCGCTTTCATACCCATTTCTTTCGCTTCTCTTTCACGCAGGCCGCCGGTGGGGCTGATCTTGTTGGTGCTCATATCGATCATGCCGCCGTTGGAATAATACAGTTCTTTGGTGCCGCCCGCGGAGTTGTGGAAGCGGGAGCTGTATACCACCTGGAAGCCTGTTGACGGGTCGTTCTGCGGACCGTAGTCGAACACGGCGGTGAGCGTATCAGGATTGCTGCGCCCGTCTTTCCACTGGTAGATGCCCCCGTTGGCCACCGCGCTGCGCGGGTGTTTGAGGCCGCTGAACCAGTGTACGGTGTCGATCTGGTGCGTCATCCACTGGCCGAAAATGCCGGAGGAATACGGCCAGAAAAGACGGTATTCGAGATACTTGCGCGGATCCCAGCTGTCTTTCGGGCGGCTGCAGAGGAAACGGTTCCAGTCCACGTCCGACTCCTTGATGCTTTTCGTCAGGTCGGGGCGGCGCCAGCGGCCCGGCTGGTTCACGTTCCAGGTCATTTCCACCATGGTGATGGGGCCGAACTTTCCATCCTGGATGAATTTGGCGGCCGCGTGGTAGGAGGGGCCGCTACGGCGCTGCGTACCTACCTGGAACACCCGGTTGGAGGCCTTTACCGCCTTGAGGGCGTTGCGGGCGTCTTCCATCGTTTCCGCGAAAGGTTTTTCGCAGTACACGTCTTTTTTGTTTTTCACCGCCTCGATGGTGTGAAAGGCATGCTGGAAGTCGGCCGTGGCGATCATCACGGCATCGAGGTCTTTTATTCGGTACAGCTCATCATTGTTCACACAGGCCTGTACGGAATGGCCCAGTTTTTCCGACAACATGGCCTTTCCTTCTTCCCGGCGGCGGTTCCAGATGTCGGAAACGGCCACGATATCAAAGTTCAGTTCTTTGTGATACTTCAGGAAGCTCGGCATCAGCGCCTGGCGGAAACGGTCTGAAAACCCCACCACGCCCACATTCACGCGGTCGTTGGCACCCAGGATGCGGGCGTAGCTGCTGGCGGGCATGCCCATGGCGCTCAGCGCGATACCGGCGCCACCCATCATGGACAGTTTCAGGAATTCCCGGCGGTTCTTATTGGTGTCAGTCATTGTAAAAGCGTTTTATTGTTGATATGTCGGTTTATTTGCGGTACGCTGTTTCCAGCTGGCTGCGCAGGTAGGCCAGCGCGGGACGGCATTCTTCGGACATGTTTTTCCAGCCGCACTCGATGGTGATATTGCCCTTGTAGTTGGCCTTTTTTAACTCCGCCAGGTAGGGCACAAAATCATCTTTCGCCGTGCCCGGCGCGCGGCGGCCTTCTTTTTCGGCAATGTGGCAATGCACCAGGTACGGCGCTGCTGCGGCAATGGCGGCCGGCGCCTCTCCTTCCCGCTTCATGTGATAGATATCCGCCGTGATTCTGAAATTGGGATGGTTCACGGCTTTCACGATATCGGTGACGATGGCGAGACTGTTGATGAAATTATCCTCCGATTTGTTGAGGTTCTCGATGGCAATGATGCGGCCGTATTTTTCCGCCACCTGCGCCATTTTCCGGGAAATGGCGATCAGCTGCTGCTTCGCCTGCTCCGGATCGAGGCCCGGCTCCAGCTGGCGCGCACCGGCGCTGCCGAACACGATGATGCGCACACCGGCTTCACGGGCCCGCTGCATCAGCGTATCCACATACCCCAGTATCACCTCCTCGTTGGCCGTGGGGCCCACCAGACGCACCGTCGCCGGCAGGAAAAGATTGCAGCTCGGCACTTTCAGGTGCATCTTTTTGAAGCGCCCCAGCGTACGCTGATAGGTGCTGTCGGGAATGGAAGGAGCAAACAGTTTGCGGGCGCCTTCCTCGATGTAATTGAACCCGGCCGCACTCAACAGGCTGTCGTTTTCGTAAGAAGTCGCCACACCGATCTGCGGCATGTGCCCGGACTGTGCATTCGATTGCAGGAATATTGCAAGGGAAAGGAGGGAAATAGTAACAAAAACGAGCCTTTTCATGGAATTTGTGCTTTTTCGATAACGGTGGATGCAGAAAAATTAATAACTAAAATCGGAAAATCAAAATAAGGTTTTGGCAAAAATGCCTGAAATTCGCTGCTAATTGCAAATTACACTATGAACAGACAGGACTTGGTGCAGCTTATCAGGGAGCGGAAATCTTACCTTTGTATTGGACTGGATACGGACATTCAAAAGATTCCCAAACACCTGTTATCCCACGCAGACCCCATCTTTGCCTTCAACAAGGCGATTATCGACGCCACAAAAGATCTTTGTGTGTCGTACAAGATCAACACGGCATTTTACGAATGCCAGGGCATCCGCGGCTGGGAAAGCTTACAGCGGACGGTGGAATACATTCCGGACGACATCTTTACCATCGCCGACGCCAAACGCGGCGACATCGGCAACACATCGACCTACTACGCAAAAACTTTCTTTGAAACCTACGGTTTCGACTCCGTGACGGTAGCGCCTTACATGGGCCGCGACAGCGTGGAACCTTTCCTCGCTTTCCCCGGCAAATGGGCCATTGTGCTGGGCCTCACTTCCAATGAAGGCAGCAAGGACTTCCAGCAGACCAAAATAGGCGAGCGCTTTTTATATGAGCAGGTAATGCAGACCACTGCATCCTGGGGCAGCGCGGACAATACGATGTTCGTGGTAGGCGCCACCCAGTCCGCCGCAGTGGCCGATATCAGGAAACTCCTGCCCGACCACTTCTTCCTGGTGCCCGGCGTGGGCGCGCAGGGCGGCAGCCTGAAAGAAATCTCCGAAAAGGGGCTGAATAAAGACGTGGGATTGCTGGTCAACGCCAGCCGTGCCGTGATTTATGCCGGCAACGGGGAAGATTTCGCGGACGATGCCCGCAAGGCCGCGCAGGCCTACCAACGGGAAATGTCACAATACCTGGTATAAACTTTTTTTACACTGGATAGAGAAGGGAAATGCGATGCGTTTCCCTTTTTTGTTGGTCTCAGCCGCTAGTGAAAACGATGCCTGCTGGTACAAGGCGCTTTAATGATGTGAGAAATCCTGATTTCAGGACCAGGTTCATCACCGATGAAGTGTCTGTTTACCTGAGTTGGGGAATAGAACCAAAGCAGGACTTTAGTCCCGCATCCCAACCGCTGCACTTTCAGTGCATGGGATGCTAGTTGAACGGGCGTTGTTACATCCGGAGGATGCGCTTTAAACCTGGGAAAGCGTATGCTGGCTTTTGTTTCGGGCAGGCGGTTGTTACCGCCCCCGGGATTTACCGCGCAGAGGAATACAGGAAAAGAAAGCGCTCCCGTCTATTTGAACACACAGTTCTTCACCGTCCACCAGGGTTTCACCTCGAACCGGAGATACTGCGTAATCACGGCAGTATCGCTTTCCATCAATCGCACCGCCTCGAGGCTGTCTTTACAGTCCAGGATGAACATGCTGCGCATGCGGCCGCTGTCTCCGAAAGAGCCGGCCACCATCAGTTTGCCTGCATCCGCCAGCCGGCGGATGTGGCTCATGTGTTTTTCCTGGATCAAAGCGGCCGTAACGGCATCCTGCTCCGGGGCCGGGCCTTTGGTAAGAAAAACGGTCCAGTATTTTTTAACTTCCGTCTGCTGCGTGGTATCGCTCTGCTCCGCCACCGCCGGTTTGAATTTGATGCTCCTCGGTAAAAAAGCGGCCACCACAACGGTGAGGAAAACCGCCAGTAAAAACACAGGCAACAGTTTAGCCATACACTCAGATTTGCCGGGCTAAGGTAGCAAATCTCCGTAATTCCGTAAATTGAGGCATCGCTAAAAAAATGACCCATGCATCAGGACCTGTTTCAATCCCCGGATTATTTCCAGATCGACGAATTACTGGCCGAAGAGCACAAGCTGGTGCGCGAAGCAGTGCGGCAATGGGTCAAACAGGAGATCACGCCGGTGATCGACGGTTTCTGCCAGCGCGCGGAATTTCCCGCGCACATCCTGCCGGGCCTCGGGCAACTGGGCTGTTTCGGCCCAACCATTCCCGCCGAATACGGCGGAGGCGGCCTGGATTACATTGCCTACGGCCTGATGATGCAGGAGCTGGAGCGCGGCGACAGCGGCATCCGCTCCACCGCGTCCGTACAGGGCTCGCTGGTGATGCACCCGATCCACACCTTCGGCAGCGAGGAACAGAAACGCCGTTTTCTGCCCAAACTGGCCACCGGCGAACTGATGGGCTGCTTCGGGCTCACCGAGCCGGATTTCGGCTCCAATCCCGCCGGCATGCTCACCTATTTTGACGACGATGGCGATCACATCCTGCTTAACGGGGCCAAAATGTGGATCTCCAACGCCCCCTTCGCCGGCATCGCGCTCGTGTGGGCCAAAGACCCCGAAGGGAAAATACGGGGCGTGATCGTGGAGCGCGGCATGGAAGGATTTTCCACCCCCGAAACAAAGAACAAATGGAGCCTGCGCGCGAGCGCTACGGGCGAGCTGGTGCTCGACAACGTACGGGTGCCGAAGGCCAACATACTGCCCGAAGCCCGCGGACTCAAGGCGCCCCTCTCCTGCCTTTCTTCCGCCCGTTACGGCATCGCCTGGGGCGCCATCGGTGCGGCGATGGACTGTTACGACACAGCCCTTCGCTACGCCAAAGAACGCGTGCAATTCGACCGGCCCATCGGCGGCTTTCAGCTGATACAGAAGAAACTCGCGGAAATGATCACCGAAATCACCAAGGCCCAGCTGATGAACTGGCGGCTCGGCGTGTTGCGCAACGAGGGCAAGGCTACGCCAGAACAGATTTCCATGGCCAAGCGCAATTCCTGCGAAACCGCCATGCACATCGCCCGCGAAGCGCGCCAGATTCTCGGGGCCATGGGCATCTCCGGCGAATATCCCATCATGCGCCACATGATGAACCTCGAAAGTGTGATCACCTACGAAGGCACCCACGAAGTGCACCTGCTCATCACCGGCATGGACATCACCGGTTTCAATGCATTTTCCTGAAGCTTTTATTATTTTACAGGCATGAAAATGTTGCTTCTACTTGTCGGTATATGCATCACGGCGAGCGCCGCCGCGCAGCGCCTGGTCACCATCCAGGGCAAAGCGCAGGGCACTTATTATATCATCAAATACCTGGGCAGCGATTCCGTATCGCTGCAACCCGATGTGGAAAGCATTTTCAGGGAAATAGACCGTTCCATGTCGCTGTACCTGCCGGGCTCCCTCATCAACCGGTTTAACAAAGGGGAACAGGTGGTGATGGACGATTATATGCGCACCGTGGTGAGGAAAGCACAGGAAGTAAGCCGCGTCACCAACGGCCTGTTCGATATTACCGTGAAACCGCTCGTAGACCTGTGGGGCTTCGGTGTGGTGCGGCACAGCAAAGGCAGACCCTCCGCCGCAGACATCCGCAAAACGCTGGCGCTGGTCGATTACCGCCTGCTCACCCTCCGCTCCCGGTACCTCATCAAAAAGAAAGCCGGCGTGGAGATCGACTGCAACGGCATCGCGCAGGGATTCACGTCGGATGTGCTGGGCCGCTTCCTCGCGGCGCGCGGCATCCGCAATTACCTGGTGGATGTGGGCGGCGAACTCGTGGCGGCCGGGGTGAACGCGCAGGGCAAACCCTGGAGCGTGGGTATTGAAAGGCCGGCGGGCGACAGTGCACAACAACCTGTGCAGGCCATCCTGCAGCTGAACGACCGCGCAGTGGCCACCAGCGGCAATTACCGCCGCTTCTTCGACGAAGGCGGCACCCGCTTCGCCCACACCATTCACCCGCGCACCGGCGAGGCGCTGCACAATAACATCATCACCGTCACCGTAACGGCTCCCGACGCCATTACGGCCGACGCGTACGATAATGCGCTGATACTGCTCGGTGTGGAAGCCGGCCTGCAATTCGTACGCGATCATCCCAAGCTGGGGCTTGGCGCCTATTACGTGTACAAAGACGCAGACGGCGCCATAAAGGAAAAATATTCACCGGGGTTCTTTCCCGCCGAATAAAAAAAATGGGGCCGCCATCAGGCAGCCCCTCTCTCTCACATGTTCCGTTATTAATTGGTCTACTGGATATGGAACTTCAATCCAATGTTCGCTTGTACCGAGTTAAAATTCGTGATCTCCTGCACTTTGTACGGTGCATAATTGTACTGCACGTTCGCGTTGAGCATCAGCGGTGAATATTTACCGAAAGGCACGTTGATGCCGATTTCGGGGCTCACCTGGAAGGCCCATTTATTTTCTCTTTCGACGAACTCACCCCAGAACTTCTCATAGTTCATGTTCGCCGTACCGATGCCGATGCCGCCGTAAGGGATCACTTTCGCATCCGGGCCGGCAAAGTTGTAGTGCACGGTAGCGAGGATGGGAATGGTTTGCAGCGTGTGCGTCTGTACGGCAGACACATCTTCGCCTTTACCGGGATACACCGCGCGGGGGAACCTTTCATAAAAATCGGAGAATCCCACCTTGGCGCCGAGGCTCAGCCGGTCGTTCAGCGCATACTGGAAACCTGCGTTCCATCCGCGGAAGCTGGTTTTGCTGGCGTAGTCGCTCAGCGAGCCCAGCGGCTGCGCCACGGAATAGTTAAGATGGAATGAAAACGGCGGACGGCTGCTTTGCGCAAAAGCGCTGCTGACGCCGAGGGTGCCGACAAAAATCAATATCAATGCTTTAATACGTTTCATGTTTTTACTTTTTAGCTTCACCAATCAATCTAGTTACCGGACGCCTTCAGATAGGCGCTCTGATCAAAAATCGCCTTGATCATGGCATCGAGGTTGCCGCTGTTCCATACGCCCGTCCCACGCAGCATGGCGTTCCAAACGGCCGTCAGCTGGTTATTGTCTTTCGGCGCATTTTTCAGGTCCACCATATCAATGGCCACCGATCTTTCGTTGTAGCGGAACACCGTGTAATAAGACGGGAACCAGTAATCCCAGCCGGGGTAGCCCCAGTAACCCGTGTCCCAGTAGCCCGGCCAGCCCGTCCAGTAACCCGGGTTGTAGCTGATGGAGCTTTGGGTGGTATTGATGCGGCTGACGTTCAAAGCCAGGTCCGGCTTGGCGCTTTTATCCACCAGCGTGTACCCTCTCGCCTGCATGGAGGCTTTCAGGTTACCCAGCAGTTTCACGTCGTAATCCGTCAGTTCTTTTTTAGAATCCCGGTTGCTGATCACCGCAACTGAATCCACTATGCTAAACGTTTTGTAAGTGGTAAAATCCGCTTTCTCATCATAATTCGTTACATAAATACGGGATTCTTCTTCCGTCATGTCGTTGAGCGGTTCTTTTCTGCAACTGCTGATTAACAGGGCGCTTACGGCAATTGCACTTAAAATCATTCCTGTTCTTTTCATATGTGTTAATTTTATACCCATTGTTGTTTTTGGCCGGAAGATGCGGCCCGTTTTATCCACCTCACTGCATTACTACGTTAATCTGCACAACGGGACCGGCATCGTCACTTTCACTTTCCCCACAGTTTACATTCATTGTTATCAACCGCATCTCTACACAGGTCACTCACACATCGTCATCACTTCCGACCTACATGTATGGAACGCTATAGACGCAAGAATGTTACTACCCGTTTACAGCAGAAAAGTTAAAATCGACTTAATGAAATGTTAAATCAAAAACCGCACCGGGCGCGGTGCATGGGGCATTTTTAATATATAAGGAAGGAGAAAGCGTAACAGGATATGTTATGCAGGGATTGCGCCTGCATAACATATTACATTAGTTGAGTATGCCGCGTTGGGATAATTCAGTGGAGAGTTGCGCAGGCGATTCGAACAGGATGCTTTCAATACCGAAAGCTTCCGCAGCCTGCACGTTGCGGAGGTTGTCGTCGATAAAAATAGTGCTGGATTTGTTGACGCTGTAGCGGTCGAGCAGCAGCTGGTAGAAATCCGGCTGCGGTTTGCGGATCTTTTCTTTGCCCGATACAACAATTCCATCGAACCATTGCAGGAATTCATATTCCATTAAAGCGATGGGAAATGTTTCGTTCGACCAGTTGGTGAGCGCGTAGAGTTTGAACTGGCCACTGTCTTTCAGCTGCCGCAATATCTGTACCGTACCGGGGATGGGCCCCGCGAGCATTTCGCGCCAGCGCCCGTAAAAGGCGCGGATCTGCGCTTCGTACTGCGGATGCTGGGTCACGAGCCACTCCGTACCGTCCTGCAGACTGCGCCCCGCGTCCTGCGCTTCGTTCCAGTCCGACGTGCAGATGTTTTCGAGAAAATATTCCGTTTCTTCCGGTGTGGCAAATATCTTATGATAGAGATAACGCGGATTCCAGTCTACCAGCACGGCCCCCAGATCGAATATAACAGATTGATATGCGTGGTTTTTCATGGCCATAAATGTAAACTGCCGAAAATTAGTTTCCAAGCATTTATATAGAAATATTTTATCAACTATCTAGCAGTGCTTCCGCTGCATCATCGAGCAGCTGGAGGTCTACCGAATCGCTGCCCGCGATGCCTTCGATGGAACCTTTGATGTGGGCGGCGTTGAGCAGCACTTTTTCCAGTTGTTTCTCCCGCGCTTTCCAGAGTTTTTCCATGGCTTCGCGTTCTTTCTGGATAGACATTTTCATGGAGCGGAAACCCTCGCGGATGGCGCTCCACTGTTCCGCGAACTCGCCACTGGTAAGGTAGTGGTACAGCAACTGCATTTTGTCGCCTTTGTTATCCTGCGAGCGGGTGATGTTGTACACTTTAAGGATGGCGTCGCGTAATACGTACGTAAGGCTTTTCACTTCATGGAAAGAGCAGATCCAGACGCCGTCTTTTTCCCCGAAGCGGTCCATTTCCTTCGGCATGGTCTGCGTCACGAGCACTGCTACATCAGCTCCCTGGCTGCGCATATCGGCCTTGAGTTTTTCTATCCACTCTTTTTCGAACCCTTTGGTCCGTTTGCTTTCATAAATGATTTTGCCGCATTCCTGTCCGAACTGGTTGCGCACCGTCTGGATGCAGTCCGCGCCGCGCACGCCTTTGCCTACTTCGGAAATGGCGTCGAAGGGGAAGTTGCTGCGCAGCATTTCTTCCAGCGCCAGTTCCTGTACTTCACCCTGAAGCTGCATGGAGCCCTGCTCCGCGCGGCGGCGCATTTCTTCCGCGAGGCGGCGCTGGTCTTCCAGCTGCTTTTCCATCTCCTTCAGCTTCATCTGGTACTCCGTGTCTTTGAGGCTGTTGCGCTCCGACTCTTCGCGGCGGATCTGTTCCATCAGTTTGGAGCGTTCTTCCATCAGTTGCTTTTGCAGGCGAAGGTCCAGTTCCTCTTCCTTGTTCTGCAGCTCCTGCGTTTTGCGGAGGAACTCCAGCTGGGCGAGGCGGG
Organism: Chitinophaga lutea; assembly: GCF_003813775.1. Classification (NCBI taxonomy): domain Bacteria; kingdom Pseudomonadati; phylum Bacteroidota; class Chitinophagia; order Chitinophagales; family Chitinophagaceae; genus Chitinophaga; species Chitinophaga lutea. The sequence continues at coordinate 1,919,643 of NZ_RPDH01000002.1, forward strand.
CTTCTTTGAGTTTCTCTTCGTTTTCCTGCTGCGCCTCCCGCATCATGCGGATCTGGTTCTCAAAGTCGGCCGTCAGGTCTTTGCGGATATTGTCCGACAGGGATTCCTGCAATTTTATCTTTTCCGCCTGAAGGCGTTTGTTGAGCTCTTCTTCCTGCTGGCGGCGTTCGTCGAGGATGCGTTGCTTTTCGAGGGCAATCTGCTGACGCTGCTGCTCCACTTCGTTTTTTTGCGCCTGGAGGCCATCCTGCTGCTTGCGCCATTCCACCGCCATTTTCGCGCGCATTTCCTTCTGGATATCCGCGGCAATGGCGTCTTCCATCACAAACAGGTGTTTGCAGCTCGGACAAGTGATCGTAGTTCCCATAATTCACATGATTATACGCAAAAAAATAAATTTCTGTCTGCACTACGCATTCTATTTGCGTGCTACAAAGTTACTCCATTTTGATTCTTGCTCAAAAAACGCCCAAAACCTGACATATTCTATGATTCAGCCGATAAATTACCAGGGTAATTTTCAGGTTATTGCGGGCCTTCGTGATAATTTTGAGAACAGGATTTGACTTTTAGATTTTGGTAGAAATTCAATGACACAAAACCAAAAAACCGGCTATTCCTGGCCGGTTCCAACAAGCTCAATCAGTATGGACGGATTCATACTTCAGGGATATCGAATGGTTTTCAACCGGCCTGCTTTTTAAGGCGGGCTTTTTTCTACTCTCAGGCAGCAGGACCGCTGCCGGATTTTGGGGTTATACAAGCTCTTGACGGGCTGCACATGGTAATCATACAGACCTGCCAGTTTTGGCGGGTCTTTTTTTACAAAGGACATTGCAAAAATAAATATTTCAGATGCGTTACCAAAATGGTAACATTTACATATCTTTGAAAACAGAGACCGATGAGGGTAATTAAAGTGAGAACACTTTTGAAATACTACGAGGAATATCCACAGGCAACACAGGCACTGCTATCGTGGTATGAGGAAGCAGAGATGGCTACATGGGACAATCCGCATGAGTTGAAAGAAAAATACAGGAGTGCCTCTATTATTTCGGACAAACGGGTGGTATTTAATATTCACGGAAACAGATACAGGTTGATCGTAGATGTCGAATACCGCCTTAAAATCATTTTTATCGTATGGTTTGGCCCCCACGAACAATACAATAAAATCGATGTTAAAAAAGTACGCTATGTTAAGACCAATAAAGAATAACGCACAGTATGAAGATGCACTCGAGAGAGCGTATACGCTGATGCAAAAAAAACTGAAACCTGATTCAAAGGAATCGGACGAACTGGAAATTTTGTCGATTCTGATCAAAGTTTACGAGAAAGAACATTACCCCATCCCCAAACCAGATCCTATCGAAGCCATCAAATTCAGGATGGAGCAAATGAATATGTCTGAAGGGGAGCTGGCAGGCATTTTAGGCTACCGATCCCGCAAATCTGAAATCCTTTCGGGAAAGAGAAAACTCAGTTTATCGATGATACGGCGGTTAAATGAGGTATTGCATATTCCTGCCGAGATTTTAATCCAGCCTTATTGATATCCCACAGATAGACACTCCCGAATACTGTAAACGAATGCATTCATAGTACTCCGGATGTATCACCGGCCGATGGTTGCATGCCGCCAGATCGCAATGATGTTGGTATCAGCATGATCTTCGCCCGGATTGTTTTCGAAAAGGCGCTTTTGGATATCTTTCGCACTTGTAAAATCGGCTATCAATCCTTTTGCATTCAGATCCGCACGCGAAAATGTTTCTTCGAACCCACCGCAATTTGACAACGCACTGGTTTCAAAATACTGATCAAGCAGATCATAACCCATAAATTCATAGCCATCCAGCGGAATATCGCGGCATTCCCTGCCGGGCTCAATTACAATAGCCAGTAAATTAAAACGGGTACGTGCTTTCATCCTGCGAAACACATATTCCGATGATCTGAAGAAACTGGTTTCGCGGTAGTTCACAGTAAAAACAAATTCCCAGTCTTCGGCATTGTCACGGTCGGGCTCCACCAAGATCTCATTCAGTGAATAGTCCACCGATACCAATTCTGTCAGATGCGTCAGTTTACTCCATTCAACGTATTCTCGCCACGCAAGCCCTTCCGAGTCACAGGTCGGATCATATATGCCACGGGCGGTGTATAGGAATGTCATGGGCCCGGGAGTGTCTTCAATTTGCTGCATCAGTCAAATTTACAGGAAAAACAACATACCGCAGATCTCCGCTAAAACAGGAAAGCCCGGCATTCAACGAGGCCATTTCACCCTTCTATTTTATTTCGCCCAACACGATCTTCTGCTCTTTCTCCGCGCGCCCGGGCATATAATAAGCAATGCCTGTGACTTCTTTAGGCAACAGGTACACCTGATTAAAGGTTTTTGCAGAATCAGGTTTGAGATGTTGCATAAATAAACCATAACCGTCGGCCAATATGGTTTCCGGTCTGTCGAAATTGTAATCCTTGCCATTGTAGCTGATGTGTATCTCTCCGTCTGCGATCAGCCTGCTTTCTGCATCGATGTTTTTATAAGTAACATTAAACACCAGCAGCTTCGAATCATCACCTACCGTTATGTCTGCTACTACACTACCTGTATTCAACGACTGAACCACCTCCACTTTATTGACAGTCACCTCAAAATGGCCGGTTTTCAATATCTGCCCTACAGTGGGATATGCCGGTTTGGAAACGGCGTCTTTATTTCTTCCTATATTGACAATTACGCCGATAACTATAATTATAATGACGGTTACGATCAGGATGACCTTGCCAATTCCGGATTTCTTTCCAGGCCGATTTGCAGTAGTGCTCATGGGGATTTCTAATAATGAGGGACAAATATACACCGGGGATCCTATAAAAGCAGCAAGCCCGCAAAATATGCACATCTCACCTACCAAACAAACTGCCATTTACAGTCAATTTATAGCATTTGATCAAGTGGTTGCAAAGTGATACTTTTGCCATGTTATTTACCATATGATATGTCAATAGAATTACAGAAAATCCAGGAATCTCTGGCTTCCATAAAGGAGAAAATCGTCCAACATAAAGTTTACAGGATCATTAGCACAATAGAAGATCTGAGGATTTTCATGCGCTTCCATGTATATGCGGTCTGGGATTTTATGTCTTTGTTAAAAGCACTTCAGATCAACCTGACCTGCACCACTTTGCCCTGGTTCCCCGTTGGATCAGGTACTACAAGGGCATTGATCAATGAGATTGTCGCTGGCGAGGAATCCGATGTAGATGCCTCGGGCAACAAAAAAAGTCATTTTGAAATGTACCTCGATGCCATGGAACAATGCGGTGCTGACACCTCTGAGATCAGAAATTTTATACGGGCGTTGCAATCGGGCCAGACGCTTGACCAGGCCTTTACCTCGGCGGGTACGCCGATGGAAGCCAGGGAATTTGTAAATTTTACTTTTTCGGTCATCAATAGTGGTAAAACATACAATGCGGCAGCGGCTTTTACGTTTGGCCGCGAAGACCTGATCCCGAATATGTTTCACGCAATGGTGACTGATCTGAACGAACAGTTATCCGGGCAGATATCTTTATTTAAATATTACCTCGACAGGCATATTGAAGTGGATGGCGGGCACCATAGCCACCTTGCACTCGAAATGACAGCAGCGTTATGCAACCAAAGTATTGCCAACTGGCAAGAAGCGGAAGTATGCAGCAAGGAATCCCTGAACCAGCGCCTCAAATTATGGGATGGCGTGTACAATGAGATCATAAAAAGCAAGCATGCTGTAAGCTGACTTCCGGGACTGTAAAATAAACTGTGTGAAAGGTCAAAAATCAGGACCTTAAAAACAATTTATTTTACAGTCTTATCGTAATGATAAATCAATACACAGAAATATCACATGTTCAGCGACTGCACTACCTCCACTTTATTGACCGTCACCTCAAAATGAACCGGTTTTCAATACCTGCCCTACAGTGGGATACGCAGGTTGGGGAACAGCATCTTTATTTCCGCCCAAATTGATAATTAAGCCAATAATTACAATAACTGCAATCGAGATCAGGATAATTTTTGCCAGGTCCGAATTTCTTTTTAGGCTGATTAAAGGCAGTGTTCATGGAATATTTTATAATCGGCAAAATATACACCTGGGGAGCCAACAAAAACAAAAAAACACGAACAATACGCGCATTTTTTCCCGGGTGCGCTATAAAACTCTTAACGTATCACTGTCAACACAAAAGGGGCGCTGAATGAATTCAAAAGAGCCATCATATTTATTTGCCCTCTTTATGATATATACGCTATGCTTAAAGAGGTTCCTAAGCGTTATGAAGTCATCGGTTTTTACCCCGCCCCCGTAAATAAACTCCCAGTGATTGGAATCCCAAACGAACAGTCCGAAACGATCACCCTGTTTAAGTTGAACCAATCCAACCGGCACTTTCAAGCTATCATACCGCTTTTCCCTCCTATTCCCGAATATAATCCTGGATGTATCCGAAAGGCCGATCAATGGCCTTCCCGCCGGCACCAGTTCACCATCTACATAGAGCAGAGGCATATATAGCACACCTGGTCCCATCTTTGAAAATTCGACTTCCGTATTGTTGCTGATGTCACCATAGGCTACCACTTTCCATCCGAATGCAGAAAACACGCCCAGGTAAGCGTATTTTTCATTGGTCGGATTGTTATCCAGCCGTACACGAATATTGACAGTGCGAATATAGAGATCTGTCACATCCAGGATATTGGGGCTATTCAGGAATCCGGGAACAGCCACCCCTTCACGCTCTCTTACAGCCAGTGAATGAGGCTGTTCCTTAAAAGTATGCCGGTATACCTTGGGTAACAAGTCCCTGCCAAAACGAATACTGTCCGGTTGTGGATTGGCATAGGATGGGTTGAAAGGGTAAAAGACCCTATTCTCGTCGAGGTAGCTTAGCCAGCTATGCCCCTGACCTTTATAGTAACCGCTTCCCCATGCAGGTGTAAAATCATTTACCACGGGTATTCCCGCGCTTTTGAGCCAGCAGGATGCGATCATGGTTAAATCTTCACATGTTCCTCCGCCCAGGCTGTCTATTTGTTTTGGCGTCAATTCGAACGGGATGTACTTTAACCGCGCTATATGATAATGAAACCTGTTCCTTAAGCTGTCATTAATCAGAACAAGCCAGTTCCTGCGTTGAGTTATCTTTTTTGTGCTTAACCAGGGCGCCATTTCACCAGATATTCTTTTTCTCCACAAACTCAGGGGCTCGCCATCGCTTCTGTAGGGTAACAGATATTCGCAAAACTCTTCAAAGGTCAACTGACGTGCCCAGGGTTTATCCCATGCCGAAAACGCATAGTCTATATTCTCAACAAGCATTTCCCTTGTGATGGTGGCCAGATCGCACTTCGGTTCATGCCTGCGAAAAGAAAACGCCGGGAATAGGGCCCTCAGTTCTTTTTGCTTCATTCCTAATAAAGAGTCCCTTCTTGCCTCCCTGAAAAAGCTGAAGATATCAAAGGGGCTGTTCTCTTTTCCCCGGTCAAGATCAATCTCAACATTATAGGCATATTTTGTACCCATATTTGTTATCAGGAAATACAAGGCCCTTAGCTTTAACGAATCTTTTTCGTCCCTGTTATAATGCCGGATAGCGGCCATTATCTCGTTTCTGTTCTCACCGCTTTGCGCCAAAGCAGATTCCACATCATCAGGAATATATTCCCGGCAGCCAGGCAATAAGTGGCAGGCAAAATAAAAGTATAGGAGCCACCTCCGGCCTGCATTTTTCATTAAATACATCGTTGCTGGTTTGGCCTGTTGCGAAACATCACCTTTACTTTTCACTTCACGTCAGCTTTGATCAATTCATGCATTTGTTCTTTAATCATGCTAACGGTCTCTGATTGAATTTTGACTTTTTTATGGATGATCTTTGTGGCAACGTTCAATATTTTACTTTCGGGCTGGTTGGTTGCAATATATATCTGTACTATTTCATACAGGGGTATAAACCTTGCAGGGCACATCGCGGAAGCTTTCCAGTAATGGATTTCCGCATCTCGGTAGCGCTGCATCTCCTTATAGTTATCGGCCATCAGCAATTGAATATGGTAGTTCTGCCACAGCTGCTCGCACTTTTTCGCAATGATCAAACTTTCGCCATATTGCTCAGCAACATTCAGTTCTGCAGCATAATTATACAGGAATAACACATTCCCCGATAAGTGATTGTACAACTTTTTATAAGATGGCAGCATTTGTGCTGTTTTCCCGGCCAATGAGTTATTGGCGGCCTCACGCCACTCCATTTCCGCTCTCATCCGTGGATACAAACCCGCACAGGTAATAATCGACAACAGCACCAGCAACCCTTTCAACACATTCATGACGATGGGCGTTCTCCTAACTGATGAAACCGGATGGTATACAATTAATATTATACTCAACAAGCCCATGATCCATACAAAAGGATAGGTCAGAGGATAAGAAAACAAAGCAAACACCGATATAGACAGCAAACATAGTAATGGAATATAAAGCGGTTTCCGTACTCCCTGCTGCTGATAGGCCTTGAATATCAGCCATGCCACAGAAAGAAAAAGCACCAATCCGGTGAAGCCGAAATTGGTTAATAGCAACAGGTACTCATTGAACGGCCTGACAGTATTGTCCGCAAGCATTCCATACGCATCATCACCCGGGTTACGCTCAAAGTACCGGGCCTGATAGTCCATATAACGAGCTTTGAAGCCACCCAGACCATGCCCGGCAAGCGGTTCGTCTTTTATCATTTCCCACGAACAACGCCAGATCAACAATCGTCCCTTAGCGGAGTCCTTTTTAAACAGGCAAAGGACATAACCCAATATGAGCACTGTCAAAAACAGCAGGACGAATTTCAACCCGGCGCTGCCTGCAGAAATTCTGTTAAGCAACATTACCAGACCCACGACCATTAAACTTATGATCCCTGATCGAGAACCAGATAAACAGATGGCAACCGCTATGATTGCCATGGCAACAATGACTGAAATTCTCACCCACCACTTTTTGTCATATAGGAAATACAACAGACAGGGAAGCCCCGCAGACAAGCTGGCAGCAAAACCCGCAGGATTATCAAAACTGCCGGCATGCCATTTCTCTCCATTGCATGGATACAAATTTGTGAAGTACAAAATGCCGTAAATGGCCTGCAATACGCATGCGATTGCTATTATCGGGAATGATGCACCGATGATAGCATCAACCGAGGGTGCGGCTGTAAAAAATGAAAATACAACATACGTGATCATCAAACCGCAGGCACAAAAAGCCACAGCATACCATTTGGGCACCACATAATTATCCACAAACAATGAAGACGTCAAAAACATGCCGGCAGCTATCATGGCTATAAAAAAGGCACATAATAACAAGTTCCTTATGCTACTGTTCGACATTTGGGGTTTGTTGCGCCTTAACGCCATAAAAGAGCTTGTCAAAAACAACTTTGTTCATTCCCGGTCTGCAAAAGACATAGTTAGTATATTCCTTACCACCTGATTGGATCGTGATGGCATATACTTTGTCTCCAGGCACAACGATGGTTGTGAAAATTTCTTCTATCGTTCTATAATATACCTTCATATGTGCCACCTCTCCGGTTGCTCCAAAAACATTGATGTTCTGGCGAAGCATGGGCGCATCCTTTCCAGGCAGGATATTGACATAAGTGTTCTTTATGTTAATATCCTTTTTTTGATTTGGCGAAGCATATGAAGTTTCCTGCCTAACGCGGGTGCTGCTACCCATACAAACGAGCGATTCAGGATCAACAAGCAAAGGAATATAATGCGCTTTGGTGGAGCTATCCTTTAACGTTTCAACATATTTATAGGAAACCAGCGCTATTTGTTGATGATTTGTTGCCGATTTTGGCCAGTTCCGGAATAGGTTTATGAAATTGGATTCGCACGAGTCTAAGGATTGCCCGTATTCGTATACTGACACCTGATTGGATTGTCCTAAAACATTCAGGTGCATATACAAAATAAATAGCAGTAAAACTGAGGATTTATACATTTTAACCATTTGCTTATTTTTTACAGTTACTCTTTTACTGAAGCATTCCCGTTGTTACGTACCGCTCTCCTTTAGCGCCAGTAGCACCAGTTCCCGTAATAGTAAATGAAAACCCGTCCCATTCAAGTCCTACAGTAACACTATTGCTCCAGGCCCAGGCAAACGCAAAATCTAAATGCCCCGAAGTTCCCGTAACAAAACTCTTTGTTTCTACATCTGCTATACAGGAATATCCAAAGCCAGCATCATAACTGGAATTTAAATCTTTGAAGGATATAGATTTCTTTCCATTATCGCACCTGCCAGATACTACAACACTAATTGAGTAATAATATATTCTGTCACCCATAAAGTCGTATTCAGCGTCTGAAAGATTAAAAGTATAGCTCGGAAAATAATTCTCCGAGCAATTTAGACTCCCACCACCTTCCCCACCTTCAGACAAAGTCAGTAAGCGAGGAAGATTCTTCTTTTTACGTGCCATATTCTTAGATTGATCAGCAGGTTTATAATGTATAGAATACAGCAGATTATCATAGATAAGTCCTCTTTTGTTTGAAACAAAGCATCTCGTATTCTTAGTTTCACCTTTATACTTCCACACAAGATTAACAACGCCTAAGTCGTTCTCCTCAAAAAGATATGCCTTTTCTTTTTTAAGCCCGGTTAATGATGCGATATATGCCCTATCCTTCGTATCCGGCAGCATACTGTCTAAATAGGGTTTAAATCTGTACTTTAAGCTATTGCTCTCAACAATCGTGAAGTTGCTCGGACTGGTATATTGAGGGAACAAATTGCTGACGTTATTCTTAGCTTCCCGTAGCTCCTGCAATGTATTAATGCTTTCAATATGTTTATAACCAATCAATTCAAGGTCATTTTCTTTCAATAAAGTATTGTACTCAACAATTATTTTGTCCAGTTGAGCTTGCCAGGGAAGTTTCCCCTCGGGAAGGACATATGTTTTGTTTAAAACTTTGAACTGCCAGACCTGGGTTTCAGGTGTACTGGAAATTAAGTTGGCAGGCTCATTCTCAAGATCTGCACTTGTCTGTTTGGAACAGCTATAAATTCCTAATGCGCTCCCGCCAAGAACAATAGCGATAAATAGCGGTCGTAAGGATCTAAATTTCATGGAACTACTTTTATGGTAAGAGATTTTGCGCAAAAAATGTTTCGACAGTAACGATGTCGGTCAGGGTCATTTCACCTTGCATGTGAATCGGGGTTTAATAAATTTCATACGTAGCCGGCGTTCCATATCTGCTTAGGGGTCCACCTAATTTATCGATAACCAGATTCACGGGTTAACCGGGGTCATCTGTGAGGGGCTTGGTTATCACACTTTACATTCCAGGATACGCACTATGTCCGGGTCATCGGCAAACAATCAGCACGAATCAAAATTCGACATTGAGGGAGATCTCAACAAATGCTTTCCTGCGCTTTTTTGCAACAATATTTGCACCGGTTGTACAGTCCGGGCTACACTGAACCCCGGCTCTTGAATACTTCGGGCTTCACAAGGGTTGACAAAAACAAAAAAGCCCCGGCAATCGCCGGGGCCATTAAGCTTGTGCGGAGGAGGAGATTCGAACTCCCAAGCCCTTTCAGGCACTACCACCTCAAAGTAGCGCGTCTACCAATTTCGCCACCTCCGCGGGTGATAAGGTGTGCAAAAATAAAGCCTTTTTGCAAACAAGCAAATATTTTTATTTCCGGAGCCAGATTCTGAACGTGGTACCCTTGTTCGGCTCCGACCATTTTACCGATAAACGGCCTTTGTGATAGTCCTGGATGATACGTCTGGCAAGGGAAAGCCCCAATCCCCAGCCTCTTTTTTTCGTGCTGAAACCGGGATTGAAAATTTTATCCTGCAACACCTTCGGCACGCCTTTCCCTGTATCCGTCACGTCGATGGTGATGTGCGTGGTATGGTTTTCAATCAGAACGGAAATCGCCCCGGTGCCTTCCATTGCGTCGAGGGCGTTTTTCAGCAGGTTCTCCAGCACCCAGTCAAACAGCGGCGGCGAAATCATCGCCATTACCTCCGGGTCGGCGCTCTGGAGCGAAAAGGACACTTTCTGCGGCGCCCGCTTCCGGATGTAGGTCATCATGTTTTCGACCTGCACCACCAGGTTCCGCTCTTCAAGGTTGGGCACGCTGCCGATTTTGGAAAAACGGTCGGTGATCAGTTTCAGGCGGTCCACATCCTTGGCCAGCTCCGTCACGAACGGGATGTTCTCTTCCTTTTCCCGCAGGATCTCCAGCCAGGCTTCCATCGACGACAGCGGGGTGCCCAGCTGGTGCGCGGTTTCCTTGGCCATGCCTACCCACACCTGGTTCTGGGTGGCGCGGTTGGTGGTAGACAGGGCGAAGAGCACCACCCCGATGAACAGGGCCACCACCAGCAGCTGGATATACGGGTAATAGCGCACCTGCCGCAGCAGCAGCGAGTCGCCATAATAAATGTAGTTGTTGGTCTTGGCGTCGATGGCCATGATAAAAGGCGGGTGCTGCTTTTTGAAGCTGGCCAGTTCCTTTTCGAGGTACCGCGGGTTGCGGAGCACTTCCGCGGAATCGATGTTGCGGGTATCGATGATCTTCCCGTGATCGTCCGTGAGGATGAGGGGAATGGACGTGTTGGTGGTCACGATCGTAACGGCCAGGTTGATATTGGCGTCTTCCGGGGCCTGCAGCAGCTCCTGGTTGGCTTCCACCCAGGTGGCCACATTCTTGGTTTCTTCGTGCTGAATTTTCTCCGACAGGTTGTTCACAAACCATATGGTGGCCACAATGATCACCACTGCCACCGCTACCAGTGTAAACCTCCAGCCTATATACTGTTTAAACATCTGCTCTTGAATAAAGCCACATCCGGGTGCCCCGGGTGTTAACTATGAACTAAATTACTAATATTCGGAGGCTTTGTTGCATATTTGCAACGCTAAAAAATATTTTGTCACGGATTAAACGAATGTCTTTTGACGGTATTGCCTTCGGTAGCGGTAGTTATTTTAAACTGGAACGGAAAAGCTTTCCTGGAGCGCTTTCTCCCCTCTGTGTGCGCTTCCGTGTACGGCAACCTCAGCATTTACGTGGCGGATAATGCGTCTACCGACGACAGCCTCGACTATGTAGCCAGCGTCTTCCCGCAGGTAAAAATCATCCGCAACGCCACCAACAGCGGCTTTGCGGGCGGGTATAACGAAGCGCTGCGACATGTGGAGGCGGATATCTTCGTGTTACTGAACCAGGACGTGGAAGTGGAGCCCAACTGGATTGCCCCGGTGATCGAACAGATGCAGCAGGACCCCTCCATTGCGGCCTGCCAGCCGAAAATGAGGGCTTACCACCAGCGCGACAGCTTCGAATACGCCGGCGCGGCGGGCGGCTGGATGGACATCCTCGGTTATACCTTCTGCCGCGGCCGCATCCTCTACCTCACGGAAGTGGATAAAGGGCAGTACGACAATCCGCAGGATATCTTCTGGGCCACCGGCGCCGCCCTGTTCATCCGCTCCAGATGTTTTTTCGAAGTCGGCGGCTTCGACCCTTACTTTTTTGCCCATATGGAGGAAGTGGACCTCTGCTGGCGCCTGCAAAGGGCCGGCTACCGGATCTGCTACTGCCCTGGCTCTACCGTGTACCATGTAGGCGGCGGCAGCCTGCCGCAGGGCAACCCGCGCAAGCTGTATCTCAACTTCCGCAACAACCTCATCATGCTGTGCAAGAACCTGCACTTCCAGGAGCAGTGGATCATCCTGTCGCAGCGCCATTTTTTAGACCTGCTGGCCGCATTTAAAAGCCTCGTGTCCGGCAAACCGAAAGACATGCTGGCCATCTTCAGGGCGTACCGCGACTATTACAAATGGCGCCGCCACGAGGAGAAAAAAGTCCGCGACGTTTTTCCCCGGAAACGCCTGTACGACCTTCAGGGCGTGTTTCACGGCATCATGATCTGGCGGTATTATTTCCTGCATAAAAAGACTTTCACGGAGCTGTGGAAGCCAAAGAAGAAATAAATCACATATTTGGACTTTGCAGATTTACTTTGTAAGTTTGCGGAGCGAAAAAAATCAATATGGATCATACAGTTGAAAATAAGAATGATTTTACCCGTGACTGGGTTTCTTCCTCCCGTTTCCTGTTCTATTTAAAGCTGGCGTGCGTGCTCGCTTTTGTGCTGGGTGGTTGTTATAAATTGTACGAACACCGTTACAAAAAACCTAAAGTGAGTGTTCCGGAGAGCAGCCTGTATGAACCGAAATACAAATAATTATCTGTAACTATATTTCGACGGCCGCAACCACCAGGTTGCGGCTTTTTTGTGCCCGGCGGGGAAAGTGCATTTGGGGCGGTTTGCCCAAACGGGCATTAAACATAGGTGATGCGAACTGTTCCCCCCAAGCGGATATGCTACCCTGCAGAACGGCTCAAGGCCTGGCAACCGACAGCCGGATCGGCGACAAGGGCAACTAACTGTTAATCAATCAAATAACATTCCCCTTTAACCATCAGCTTGCCGTCAGCAGTGCCGAATGTTGTGAAATCATTTACCGAATAGGCCTCAATCCTATGCTGACATTGTATTTCAAGGGGGTTGAGCCCTTGTTCCGCCCTTATTCCGCCCTATTTCATTCCTTGTTGATTCCTTCTTATAAAGGAAGGGCGTTAATAGGGTTAAACAACGGTGTTAAAAGAGGTTTATATCCTTGAAAGAATCTGTACCGACTATACTGACAGCGTATTCCGTACAATTAAGAGGCTGTTTGGCCAATATTCGAAGAACATCAGCCGCATACAAACGGGGTATGCCGGAATGAAACCGATATACCCGAGGAAGAATTATAAACAATTGATAATCAAAACTGAAGAAGCCCCGTCTGCATCAGCAGCAGGTAAGCCGCCATGAATACGAGCAGAAAGGCGAGCGAAAGGGCGAAATACCGCACTGCACCGCGGCCGCCCCGGCGAACGAACAGGAATTTCAGCAGATGGAGGCCGAACACGGGCAAAGCCACCACAAAGTTGAGGATCACAAAAAAGGCGGTAAAGGTGATAGTGAACACCGCCGGCTGCCAGATAATGCCCGAAATGAGCCCGTACAACGCTCCCATCACCCCCGAAAGGAGCAATACCCACCCCGCGTAGCGGAAACCGGCCAGGGTGTTCTGTGCAAAATACTGCCAGCCGCCGGAGGCGGACAACGCTACCCTGACGGGCACATCGTCCCATTTGCCTTTGCCGTTCTGCTTCCGGTAGCGGGGCCACCAGATGATAAAACCGGTGATGAAGAGCAACAGGGGCATCAGGCCGCCCAGTACGGCCAGTATGCGCGTGGGCCAGCCCCCGAACGTGCCGAAATGCAAAGGCTGCAGCCAGGCGAGGTAAGCCCGGCCGGAAGTGGGGAAGTCTTTCCGGCTGTTGAGCAGCACTTTGCCGGTATACTGGTCGAGGATGATCATTTCGCGTTTGCCGCCCCTGGGCAGGCCCGCACCCAGTACGTCGAGGCGGTAGCTGCCGGTGCTGTCTGCCGGGAAAGCCACCCCTACTACCCGGATGCCGGGCATGGCCTGTTCGGCGGCATAAATAACGCCTCCGGGACTGAGGGGCTGGGCACCGGCGGTATGGGCCGATTTAGGGCTCAACAATTGCCCTACCCCCTGCGGGGGCATGCCGTTGAGCAAAAAAATGAGGGCGATCACCAGCGGCGAGAACGTGAAGGTGATACCGGTGAGGGCCAGCACGGCCACTACCGGCGAGGAATAAAACCCCAGCACGTTGTGCCAGTCGTAGTTCTGGCGCTTGAAACCGGCGCTGAACTTTACCGTGAGCACGGATTTCAGCTGCGCCCATTTGACGGGTATCCACAGGCGGAGGCCGCTGATCGTCAGGATGAGCAGGCACAGCGTGGCCAGTCCAACGATGTATTGGCCTGCCGCGGGCACCAGCAACCGGCGGTGCAGCTCCGTCACCACATGGATGAACGAGCTTTCATGAATGCGTTTGCCGCTGAGCTCGGCGGTATAGGGGTTGACGAAAAACTCTTCTTCCGTTTTAAAGTTAAACAGGCGGTAGGCGCGGTTGGGTTTGTTGTCCTGGTCGCCCATGATATAATCGAAGCGCAGGCCGGGGTGTTTGGCTTTGACCAGCGGGATGATTTCCCCGATCTCCAGCCGGTGCTGCTGCTCCATGGTCTCGAACAGTTCACGGTTGAGCGCGCGGTCTATTTCATCCTGGAATACGAGGATACTGCCGGTCAGGCCGGTAAAAGCGACGATGGCACCGGCGATAATACCGAGGTAAAGATGCCATTTGCCGAACCAGCGGCGCTGGTGGGATGCCCAGTTGGGTTTGGTAGCTTTCATAGCGGCTGATCTTCGGCGGGATGCGAAAAAAGGTTTTGGGCGGTCTGTTTGTGCATGGCGGCTTCCTGTTTAGCTGACAAGCCGTAAAGTTCGTATACCGCCGGACGTTAGGTTTTCGCGATGCGGAATTAGATTTACCGATTCGGGAAAAATTGAGAGGCTCTTAGGTTAATGCTGCTATCCCGCGACAAACCGGGAAACATAAAATTGAAGGTTGGAGAAGGCAACGCTGCCATCCTTCGAAAGACAGGAACAGGGAAGCATAAAATTGAAAGCGCAGGGAGGGCAAAGCAACAATCTCCGAAAAACCGAGCTGCCTGAAATGCGGGACAACAGCACAGCTATCCTCCGAAAACCGGAACAAGGCGAAGTATACATTCCGGAGCAGCAAACCCTACCAAATCCCGCTCTTTACCTCGTGTACCGCCATAAAAAAAAGCCCGGTTGAATCAACCAGGCTTTTTTGTTTTTTGAGCGGAAGACCGGGCTCGAACCGGCCACCCCGACCTTGGCAAGGTCGTGCTCTACCAAATGAGCTACTTCCGCGCTTCCCGTTTTGGGATTGCAAAAATAGGAAACAGTTTGAATTCAGCAAATATTTTTTCAATTCACGCAAAAAAAATTGCGGAAGCATATGCAGATCGTCGCGGAAGGCCAGCTACGGCCCTTTTTATATGCTTGTTAATGAATTAAAGTTTTATACTTGTAAATTATTCAAACATGGAACTATTCCGCCATATCATGAAAAATTACCTGATCTGCAGCGCCATGCTGCTGGCTGCCTGCGGCCCCGGGTCGAAGCAGCGGCAGAAAACGCAGCAGGGCGATTCAACGGTCGCTTCCATTTCCCGCCCGGAGAATTTTGGCGCCGACGTGGCCTTCCTGCAAACCCATGTGGAAACGATCGTGTTGAAAGACAGCACCAGCAAAGCAGCCATCGCCGTTGTGCCCGCCTGGCAGGGCCGGGTGATGACCAGCACGGCGGAAGGCGACGACGGCCGCAGCCTCGGATGGCTCAACCATTCCCTCATCGCAGACGGTAAAATACAACCGCACATCAACGCTTATGGCGGGGAAGACCGCTTCTGGCTGGGCCCGGAAGGCAGCCAGAACAGTTTCTATTTTGCGCCCGGCGATACTTTCAACCTCTCCCGCTGGCAGGTACCGGCGCCTATCGATACGGAACCTTTCAACGTGGTGCAAAAAAGCAAGGCTTCCGTGAGCTTCGAAAAAGACATGCAGCTCACCAATTACAAAGGCCACGTATTCCATATCAGAGCCCGTCGTACCATTACGCTCATCGCCCGCCGGGATATCCGTAACTACCTGGGGGTAGACCTCCATAAAAGCGTGCATGCGGTAGCCTTTCATTCGGCCAATACCATCATCAACAGCGGCAAACAGAAATGGGACACGGCTTCCGGTATGCCTTCCATCTGGATACTGGGCATGTTCCCCGCCTCTGCGAAAAACATGGTGGTGGTGCCGCTCCGCAATGGCAGCAACGTAAATGATGCATACTTCGGAAAAGTGCCGGCGGAAAGGCTGGCGGTGGAGAACAAGGTGGCGTTTTTCAAGGCGGATGCCAACCACCGCAGCAAAATAGGCGTACCGCAGGCGGATTGTTATAACTACCTCGGCAGTTACGACGCAGAACACAAAGTGCTTACCATCGTACAATTCACACTGCCCCGCAGCCCGCAGCGATATGTGAACGCGGTTTGGGGCGTACAGCCGAACCCATTCGGCGGCGATGTTTTAAATGCATACAACGACGGTCCTCCTGCCGGCAACCAGCCGCAGCTGGGCCGCTTCTTCGAACTGGAAAGCTCCTCTCCCGCCGCGGGCCTGAAACCAGGCGGCGCGCTGGAACATTATCACCGCACCATTCATTTACAGGGGGAAGAAAAACGCCTGGGACCGATCGTTGAAAAATTGTTCGGGGTTACGCTGGCCGAGATCAGGAAACGGGTGTAAACACCTGCGCAAATCGGTGCATGCCCCTGGCGGCGACAAAATTATTCGGGGGTATGCTGGCCGAGATCAGGAAACGGGGTAAACACATGGCAAATCAGTCAATGTTCCCCTGGCGGCGCTTACTCAGGCCGGCGCCACTTCCAGGTTGTAGATATCTTTCAGTCGCAGCAAACACAAATCAAGACTGGCTTTGGGGATACCGATCTCCATGCTGCAGAAAAGCTGTAAATCCTGCCGCAGCACCGTGCAGTTATTCTGTTTCACCACCATCATCACTTCGTTCAGGATGGTATAGTCGAACGACAGTTTATACTTTGCTTCCACATTTTTCTGTACCGCGGGGATCAGCTGCAACACCAGGGCACACGACATTTTATAGGCATTGATCAGGCCCGGTACGCCCAGCAGCGTGCCCCCGAAATACCGCACTACCACTACCAGCACGTCCGTCAGCTGTTTGCTGTCGATTTGCCCGAGGATGGGCTTACCGGCCGAACCGGAGGGCTCGCCATCGTCTACCGCGCGGAACTGCAGCCCATCGGTGCCGAGGCGGTATGCGTAACAATGATGGGTGGCTTTGGGATGTTCTTTTTTAACTTCCTGCAAACATTCTTTCACCTCATCGGTGTTCTTAACGGGGTATGCATATGCCAGGAATTTACTCCCTCTGTCTTTAAACTCTGCTACTGCCTTTTTCTCTATCGTGTAATAAACTTCCATGTGTTAAGTTGATGAAGGGGCAGGTATATACACGGCGATGTGATCGCCCTGCAGCTCCTGTTCTTCCTGTAATTGCGCCTGCCGGACGGCCGGTGCGCGGAGGCCGCTGCCCAATAACGCCTCGCCGGTGATGACCCTCATTTCGTCCCACAAACCGGCGCGGATAAAACTTTCCAGCAATTTCGCCCCGCCTTCCACCATCACGCTCTGGATGCCGGCGGCATGCAGCTCGGCCATCAACGGGGGCAAGATATCCTTATTAAAATCAAGTACGATCGTTTTTTTACGGCCGGTTACCGCGGTGATAAAAACTGACGGCGCTTCGTCGTTGTACAGGTGATGATCCGCCGGTACTTTCAGGTCGCGGTCAATGACCAGCCGGATAGGGCTTTTACCGGGCCAGAGCCTTGTGGTGAGCTGCGGATTGTCTGTAAGCGCGGTTTGCGTACCTACCATGATGGCCATTTCATGGCTGCGCCACTGATGCACCAACCTGTTGGTGTATTTGTTCGAAATAGCGACCGGCAGGCCGCTATCAGGCGCTATATAGCCGTCTTTCGACTGCGCCCATTTCAGCACGATGTACGGCCGTTGCTGTTCGTGATAAGTGAAGAAGCGGCGGTTGATGTGGCGGCAGGCCGTTTCCAGCACGCCCGTAGTCACTTCCACGCCCGCGGCTTCCAGCTTTTGAATGCCGCGGCCGGCCACTTCGGAAAACGTATCCACGCAACCGATCACCACGCGGGGGATGTTCACCGACACGATCAGATCCGCGCAGGGCGGCGTTTTGCCGTGATGCGCGCAGGGCTCGAGCGTAACGTACATGGTCGACTTGGGGATCAGCTCCTGCAGCGACGGCGGTACGCTGTTGATGCAGTTCACTTCCGCGTGCGCCTGGCCGTATACCCGGTGGTACCCTTCGCCGATGATCTGCCCTTCATGCACGAGCACCGCCCCCACGACGGGGTTAGGCGCTACCTTGCCCTCGCCCAGGCGGGCCAGTTGCAAACATCGTTGCATGAAAAATTCGTGCAGATTCCGCTCCATGAATGCGTTTGAAATAATTATGTTTGCAAAAATATTGTTTCGGCGGCTATTTTCCGCTGATGATCTGAAGAACATGACCATTCAATCTGCATTTGCCAGCCTCGTAACAGCCATCAGGCCCGTCTACGATGCCCGCGAAGCCGCGAATATCGCACACCTGGTAATGGAACATATTACCGGGCTGGGAAAACTGGACCGTGTTGTGCATAAGGACGCCGACCTGTCGCCCGCGCAGGAAACCCAATATCAGCAGGCACTGAACGACCTCCTCGAACACCGCCCCGTTCAGCACATCACTGGTAAAAGCTGGTTTTACGGGCTCGAACTGGTGGTGAACGACCAGGTACTGATCCCCCGCCCCGAAACAGAGGAGCTGGTGGAATGGATACTGCTCGACCATCCTTCCAAACCCGCGCTGCGCCTGCTCGACATCGGCACCGGCAGCGGCAGCATTCCCATTGCATTGAAAAATCAGTGGCCTGTGGCGGACGTATGGGCGATGGACGTCAGCGCCGGCGCCATTGCCATCGCCACCCGCAATGCGGGCATCCAGCACACACCCATCCGCTTCCTGCACCACGACGTGCTATCGGCCGACACCTACAAAGTGCTCCCCACGTTCAACATCATCGTGAGCAACCCGCCGTACATCCCCGAACAGGAAAAGCGCGGCATGCAAAAGCAGGTGGAAGCCTTCGAACCTTCCATCGCGCTGTTTGTGCCAGACAAGGATCCGTTGCTCTTTTACCGCACTATCGCCATGCTGGCCAAAGAGAAGCTGGAGCCCAAAGGCAGGCTGTATTTCGAAATACATGAATCCTATGGAGCAGCAGTAACGGAGATGCTGAAGAAAAAAGGGTTTACGGATGTGCAGCTGAAGCAGGACATGTTTGGAAAAGACAGAATGGTACGCGGTACCCGCCCATAAAAAAAGCCCCGGCACAGCGCCGGGGCTTTCTATTTTTACAAACCATCTTACTACTTGTTAGCCGGCGCCGCCGCGGCGCTCTGCGGGTTGGCGGTGCCCAGCACCGTTTTGGCCCCCAATTCGCGCGCGATCTGCATCACGCTTACCACCGCGCTGATGGGAACGGATTCTTCCGCATTGATCACGATGGTGGGGTCCACCTCCCCTACCGGGATTTTCGGCACCAGCGTTGCGCGCAGCTGTTCAAAACTCACCTTCTGCGTGCCCACATAAAACTGCTGGCCCGCATCGATGCTGACTACCACGGTCTGTTTTGCTTTGGTATTGCTTTTGGCCTTCGGCAACATCAGCTTGATGACGTTGGGATTGGCCAGGGAAGACACGATGAGGAAGAATAACAGCAGGATGAACAGAATGTCGTTCAGTGCGCCGTTATGCATTTCCGCATGTCCTTTTTTTCGCCTCCGCAAATTCATATCTTATCAATTACGAATGAATAATTATTTGGTCGGTTCCTGCAGCACGTCGATGAACTCTGAAGAGGAACCTTCCATTTTATTGATCACCTTGTCGATCTGCGCCTGCAGGTAGCTGTAGCCGATGTACGCCACCAGGCCGATGATCAGGCCGGCCGCAGATGTCACCATCTTCACGTAGATACCGCCGGCAATGGTGCTGAGGGTGATATCGGAGGTCTGGGAAATGTTGAAGAAAGTCTGGATCATACCGGCAATGGTGCCGAGGAAGCCGAACATCGGCGCAATACCGGCGATGATGGCCAGTATCACGAGGTTCTTTTCCATTTTGTAGATTTCCAGCTTGCCTACATTCTCCATGGATTTTTCGATGTTTTCGATGGGTTTGCCGATGCGCTGGATACCCTTGTCGATCATCCGCGCAATGGGGCTGTTCGTGTTTTTGGACAGCGAGCGGGCGGCGTTGATGTTACCGGAAGTAATATGATCGCGGATCATGGGCATGAAGTTGCTTTCCAGTTTGCCCGCTTTTGAAATGGTAATGAATCTTTCCACAAAAACATATACGGCGATCACGGAAAGTATACCCAGCGGGATCATCAGCGGTCCGCCTTTCAGAATCATATCCCACAACCTGATCTCCTGTGCCGTAGCGGCCGCAGCATTGGCGCCGGCGGCCAGTGAATCGGCCTTGGCCAGCTGCAGCGAATCCTGCATAACCTGCATGAACGTAACGAGTCCTGACATGAATTAAATTTTAACCTTTTTCATGAAATTATAAGGGGTCAAAGTAATAATAAAAACGCAATGCTGTATAATTTATTATCAACTCTTCTCTTCCCATACCTGAACGAGGTGGATAATCGTATCCA
Source organism: Chitinophaga lutea (assembly GCF_003813775.1). Taxonomy (NCBI): domain Bacteria; kingdom Pseudomonadati; phylum Bacteroidota; class Chitinophagia; order Chitinophagales; family Chitinophagaceae; genus Chitinophaga; species Chitinophaga lutea. The sequence goes on from NZ_RPDH01000002.1 coordinate 1,940,115, forward strand.
CCGCCTTCTCCATATCCTGCACGCTGATGTACTCATGTTTGCTGTGCAGGGCCATTTCGCCGGTAAAAATATTCGGGCAGGGCAGGCCCATAAATGATAGCCTGGAACCGTCCGTTCCGCCGCGGATGCTCATTTTGAGCGGCTCCACGCCGGCGCGGCGGATGGCTTCTTCGGCGAAGGCCACCACCTGCGGATGTTTGTCGAGCACCTCTTTCATATTGCGGTACTGCTCCGTTACCTTGAACGTTGCGGTAGCGCCGGGGTGCTTTTGCACGATGGTGTCCATGATCTTGCGGAGATAAAACTCGTGCCCCTGCAGCTCCGGTACGGTGAAATCGCGGATGATAAAATCGATGGCCGCTTTTTCCACCGTGCCCTGTATGCGTACGGGATGAATAAAACCCTGGCGGTCTTCGGTGGTTTCCGGCGAAAGAATGTCTTTCGGCAGTTCCGCCACGATTTCCGCCGCAACCTTGATGGCGCTGACGAGTTTGCCCTTTGCGGCGCCGGGATGAACGCTGATGCCCTGTATGGTGATCTGCACGCCGTCGGCGGAAAAGGTTTCGTCTTCCAGCGAGCCCAGCTCACCGCCGTCCATCGTGTACCCGAACTGCGCCCCCAGCTTCTCCATGTTCACGTGCTCCACCCCGCGGCCCACTTCCTCGTCGGGCGTGAACAGGATGCGGATGGCGCCATGTTTGATCTCCGGGTGCTGCACCAGGTACCGGGCGGCGTCCATGATCTCGGCCACGCCGGCTTTGTTGTCGGCCCCCAGCAGGGTGGCGCCGCTGGCGGTGATGATGTCGTGCCCCTTTTTATCCGCGAGGTACGGATGGTCTTTGACGCTGATCACCTGCGAACTGTCGTCCGGCAATACAATGTCTTTTCCGTCCCAGGCCGCATGCACGATGGGTTTCACATTCGTGCCGCTGCAATCGGAGGCCGTGTCCATATGTGCGCAGAGGCAGATGACGGGCACCTGTTTGGCGGTGGTGGCGGGAATGGTGGCATATACATACCCGTGCTCATCCATTTCGGCATCCTTGATGCCGGCTTCCTGCAATTCCTGTACCAGCAGGCGCGCCAGGTCTTTTTGCTTTTCGGTGGAAGGGAAAGTGGTGCTGAGCGGGTCCGACTGCGTATCGATCTGCACATAACGCAGGAAGCGCTCTTTTACGGTATATTCCATGGGCTGTCTTAAAAAAGAAAAAGTAAAAAAGGGAGGCCCCGATTTTACTTTTCCTGTTAAAATTATAGAATCAGTTAAACGATTTCTACCAGTTCGATATCGAAGATCAACGGTTCACCGGCGAGGGGGTGGTTGGCATCGAGGGTGATGAACTCTGAACCGATGGCGGCTACTTTCACCTGGAATACCTGGCCCTGGGGGTTGCTCATCTGCAAATCCATGCCCACGGAAATGTTCAGGTCTGCCGGGATGTTCGCTTTCGGGTAGTCCATGATCATTTCGTCGCTTTTCGGACCGTAAGCTTCCTCTACGGGAATATTCAGGGTCTTTTTGTCGCCCGGCTTCATATCCAGCACGCCGCTGTCAAACCCCTTGATCACCATACCGGCGCCTACAGTAAACTCCAACGGATCCCTGCCTTCTGAAGAATCAAAGGTCTGACCATTCTGTAAACGTCCGTGATAATGTACCCGTACGGTATCTCCGGTCTTTACCTGTTGCATATAAAAAATTTAAAATGAGATAATGAAAGGTGAAGGTACATTTTGTTTTTGATTTCTGGCCACAGCTCGTTAATTTGTTACATTCAACGCTATGATTATGAAACATCTCGCCTGCCTGCTGCTGCTTTGCTGCTGTTTGCCCGCCCTGGCCCAGCAGCCCGTTAAAACCGGCGCCGACCGTACCGCCGCCTATCTCCCGTTGCTGGAAGGCAAACGGGTGGGCATGCTCGTAAACCAGACGTCCATCATCGGCGCGTCGCACCTGGTAGACTCCCTGCTGAAAAGGAACGTGCGCATCGTCAAGATATTCAGTCCCGAGCACGGCTTCCGCGGCCAGGCCGACGCCGGCGAAAAACTCGGCAATACGACGGATTCCGCCACCGGCCTGCCCATCGTATCGCTCTACGGCAAACACCGCAAGGCAGACAGTGCGGACCTCGCGGATGTGGACGTGCTGGTGTTCGACCTCCAGGACGTGGGCACCCGCTTTTACACTTACATCTCCTCTTTACAGGAACTGATGGAATCCGCTGCCGAGCAAAACAAACCGCTCATCGTGCTCGACCGGCCCAATCCCAACGGGCATTACGTAGACGGGCCCATTCTCGATACCGCCTTCCGCTCCTTCGTGGGCATGCAGCCCATCCCCACCGTGCATGGCATGACGGTGGGCGAATATGCGAAACTGCTCAACGGCGAAGGCTGGCTGAAAGGCGGCGTCAAATGCGATCTCACGGTGATCCCCTGTGAAAACTATACCCACCGCACGATGTACAGCCTGCCGGTCAAACCCTCGCCCAACCTGCCGAACATGCGGTCGATCTACCTTTACGCGTCCACCTGCCTTTTCGAAGGCACGGCATTCAGCCTGGGCCGCGGCACCGACAAGCCCTTCCAGGTGTACGGGCACCCGTCGCTGCCCAAACACCTGTTTGCATTCACGCCCCGCAGCGTGCCCGGCGCCAAAAATCCCGTACTGAAAGACCAGACCTGTTACGGCTATGATCTTTCCGCACCCGCTAAAGCGCCGGTGAACGCCATCGAGCTGGAATACATTCTGAACGCCTATAAACTGTTCCCTGAGAAGAGCAGGTTCTTCAACGCGTTTTTCAACAAACTCGCCGGCAACAGCATTTTACAGTCACAGATCAAAGCCGGCAAATCCGCAGCGGCCATCCGTGCCACATGGCAGCCGGGTTTGAAGAAGTTCAAAGCCATCAGGAAGAAATACCTGTTGTATGAGGATTTTTGATGGGGTAGAGCGTTTAGCTTTAAACGGAAAATGTCAGTATGAAGGTTTCCTATCGGCAGGACATTGAATTTAAAGCGGAAAGATGGCATCTGAAATATGAAGGTTTCCTACGGGCACAGGACATTGAATTTAAAGCGGGGAGATGGCATCTGAAATATGAAGGTTTCCTACCGGCACAGGACATTGAATTTAAAGCGGGGAGATGGCATCTGAAATATGAAGGTTTCCTACCGGCACAGGACATTGAATTTAAAGCGGAAAGATGGCATCTGAAATATGAAGGCTGCTGACGCGGACGGGATATCGAATCTGAACGGGAAAAAGCATCTCAACCGGTCACCTTTTTCCCATTCTTCCCGAATACCGTTTTCGAACGAACGCTAATTTGATACATTTGCAGGATGAGAATCATTTTTATGGGCACGCCCGATTTTGCCGTGGCCTCTCTGGATGCGCTGGTGCAGCATGGTTATGATGTAGTGGCCGTTATTACAGCGCCTGATAAACCTGCGGGCAGGGGTTTGCAGTTACAGCAGAGCGCGGTGAAACAATATGCCGTGAGCCGCGATATTCCTGTAATGCAGCCGGAAAAACTCAAGAACCCCGCATTTCTCGAAGAATTGCGCTCCTATAAAGCAGACCTCCAGGTGGTGGTGGCATTCCGCATGCTGCCGGAACTGGTGTGGGATATGCCGCCCCTGGGCACCATCAACGTGCATGCTTCACTGCTGCCGCAATACCGCGGTGCGGCGCCGATCAACTGGGCCATCATCAACGGTGAAAAAGAATCCGGCGTTACGACCTTCAAACTGCAACACGAAATCGATACCGGCAACATTCTCTTTTCCGCCAAAGTACCTATCCGGGACGATGAAACGGCCGGCGAACTGCACGACGCACTGATGCAGGCCGGCGCGGACGTTTTGATCAAAACCGTGGCAGCCCTCGCCGGAGGCGGCATCGAAGGCACCGTGCAGAACAACATTCCCGCAGACCAGCTCAAACACGCGCCTAAAATATTCAAGGACGATTGCCGGATCAACTGGGAGAAACCCGTGGAAGAAATCTACAATCTCATCCGCGGCCTCAGCCCCTACCCTACGGCGTTTACCACCCTCCAGGGCAAAACCCTCAAAATATTCAAAGCCGTGAAAGAACCGGGCGTACATGCACATGCCGCCGGCTCCGCGCACAGCGATCACAAGACATACCTGAAATTCGCGACGGAAGGCGGATACATCCGTGTGGAAGAACTGCAGCTGGAAGGCAAGAAGAAAATGGGCGTGGAAGAGTTTTTGCGGGGCTTCCGGTTTGAGGTGAAGTAATAAGGAAAGGTTGTCACCCTGTGGAAGGATTCAGGTTTGGAGAACAGTAACCAGGGAAAGATTGTCATCATCCTGTGTTGTTTTGAAAACCTGTGTAACATGCCCACGCAAACGCGCCCAAAGGCATGGCCGTCCTATTTTTACCACCGCTTTCCTGGCTTTGGTATTTTGCGGTAATTTCTTTTGCCGCACCAAACTCTTTTTCGGGCATTCACGCACAGATCAAAATAGTATCGAAAAATATCAAAATAGCAATTGTTAATCGTCCCCCGCAACAAGAACTTCGTTCCAAGATCAGGCATTTCCACCAGAAATTGACCGCTCCGGACTTATCCCGAAATTCAATCAGTTTTCCATGAATCCTTATACCAGGTTGTTACCCAACTTAACTGAAGTTACCTGCGCAATCAATTCTGTCAGCTTAACGTATGAACATCCCAGGGGAAAGCATCGCGGCCTTTTACTGGGGTTCACTCGTTTACTGGTTCCATCCACGAAATATTATCTTGTTTCAGGTAAGTTTTCCTGCATTTTGCTGGTAATCTGCCGGATGGTCCTGGTATACCGCTGCCCGGCATCAGTCAACCTGGCTCCCTTCCATGCTGAAACAGTTCTCAGTTTATAATCGAAAAATTATATGAGTGTAAAAAAAACGACAGCCACCGTCATATTGTTATTGGCGCTTGTGAATATTGTCCCGGCGCAGCAGAAAATCAATATCGAGTCTTTGATCCCACCTTCTCCGAATGCAGCCGAACTAGGCAAATATGGTCAAATTCCCGTTGGTTTGAATACAGGGGTACCTGATATAAGTTTCCCATTGTATGAAGTTAAATCCGGCAATCTCAGCTTCCCGATCACCTTATCCTACCACGCCTCCGGCAACCAGGTAAACCAAAGGGTGTCGGATGTAGGGATGGGCTGGATTATTAATGCGGGCGGTCAAATTAGCAGGAGCGTCAACGGAATTGCAGACGATGCAACCGGCCAGGGCGCCTGGGGATATTTCAACTATGTGCCTCCCGGCGCTAATACGATAGACGGCATCAATCACCACGATTCGCTGATGCAATACATCCAGGACTATTTCATTCCCATTTCCACGACCGTTCAAGGAACTACTGTGTGGGGGCGCGATCTGGAGCCGGACATGTTTCATTATAACATACCAGGCAAAAGTGGGAAGTTCATCTATACGAAGGCGCGCTCTTTCATGACCATCCCTTTTGAGCCCATCGAGATTGAAAAATTCCTTGACAATTCCAATAAAGTGTGTTTCCGGCTTACGAGCGACAACGGGGCGATTTTTAATTTTTCCCAATACACCGTTAGCAAGTTCCTGTCAGGATACCCTTCCACGTGTACAAATCTGACTTCGTATATCAGTACCTGGCAACTGAGCTCTATTATATCCGCAAATTTGACAGACACGATCACGTTTGAATATGAGGTGGCAAAGATCCACGATGAAATCGAACAGCATGTAAAAACCATTGGTTTGAGGCTATTCGAGTCCCCAAACACGTCAGTCTATTGCCTGGATGGCATACAGATCCTGGATACAGAACTGGATCCATGCAGTGGATATGGAAAAATCAAGAAAACGAACGTGGATTATGATGAATTGCGGATAAAAAGAATCAATTTCAAAAACGGCTATGTATTATTTAACAGGAATAGCGGCAGAAATGACGTACCTGCTGTAGAATTATCCACCAACCGTGCATTGGATAATATCGAGATATATGACGCCAACAACGTATTGACTAAAAAGTTTCTGTTCGGTACGGAGTACGCGGCGGCTTCGCCCACTACCACCGACTCATGGAAAAATAACCGGCTTCGGCTCAAAAAATTTTCTGAAGTAAATATTGCCTCTCCTACCGATAAAAAGGAATACACGTTTGAGTATGAAACTACTCCTTTGCCCCACTATGGTTCGTATAACATCGACTACTGGGGGTACAGTAACGGGCAGAGCAATACGGAATTGATTCCCTATGCATCATACAGCAACACCACTTTTCAATCACTTTACCTAGGTTATTTAACCGGCAGCTCTTCTATTACCGTTGAAAACAGGTACAGTTTCACCAGTCCGAATAATTATACAGTAGGCACCGCAAACAGGGAGCCTTCCGCCAGCCATATGATGGCGGGCATGCTGAAAAAGATTATTTTCCCGACCGGTGGGTATACGCAATTTGAGTTTGAACCGCATAAATACTGGTCCTTTTACACTTCTCAACAGGCAATGGGAGGCGGCCTCAGGGTTAAATCCATCAAAACCTATACTTCTCCGGACGCGATGGCCACGCAGGAATTTTACAAGTATGGAGAGAATGACAACGGCTTGGGCATACTAGTGCTGGATGAGGGTATCTTCTACAAGAATTATGACGACTATGTTGGTTACTACCCTACGAGTTTTAGAGCGCAGTGCATGTACAATGAAAGTGAGGGCAATTTGTTTGCCTGGAAAAGGAATTTTCAGGGCATTTCAAAATACAGCTCGCCGAGCTTTAATGGAAGCCCCGTAGTCTATCAAACTGCCAGCCTGTATAAGGACGGCAGTGGCACCAATGGAAAATCCGTGTACAAGTTTGATGTAAATTTATCTTACCATGAACTGATCCCCAGCATGTTTGCCAGCAGCGGAAACTACGGGTCCATCAATAACGCCTGGCATCAGGGGGAGCTACTGGAAGAAAAGCATTACAAATTTGAGAATAATCAGTACTACCCTGTTTCACGAACCAAGCATGAATACATTACTTACAATGCGAAAGTGGAAACAGCTGTTATTTTCAAACAGGTGATCACGCCGGTTACCTTTGGCTCTTTATTGCTAAGCTACCCCGGGTACCAGACGCTGACCCCCGATCAAGTAGCCCCGGTTTATCCTAATTTAGTCCGGAGTTATGGTTTGTTCGGCATTTATCCTTACAGCATTACAACCGGCGCGTACAGGAAATTCCGGGATAGCGTAACCACATATGATGCTACAGATACCAGCAGGAAAATTGATGTCGTTACCCAATATGCGTATGAGAATGCGGAGAATCGTTATTTAACCAAAACCGAAAGAAATTCCGGCAGCGGTGAGTTTAAAATAAGCCGGTTCAAATATCCGCAAGATCATTCAGACGTTGTTTCGCAATCAATGGTAGCGAGGAATATACTAACGCCGGTATTGGAAGAAAAGGAATTCATTCTCCGGAATGGCAACGAAGAGCTGCTGTCTACCATTCAAACCAACTTCAGGCAAACGGGAAATTTAATTGTAAAAGACCGGGTAAACGCATCTACACTTTCCAATACGCCTGAAACCAGGATATTATTCAATCAGTACGATTCGCACGGCAATATTGTAGAGCAGCAGAAGGCAAATGATGTCAAAGAGGTTTATTTATGGGGATACAACTCGCAGTACCCGGTGGCAAAGATCACAAACACCACTTATGATGTTGCGAAAACCTATATCAACCAGAGTGTACTTGATAATCCTGCAGATGACACCACACTTCGCAGTCATCTGGGCAACCTGCGCAATATTCCCGGCGCTTTTGTTACCATATTTACTTACAAGCCGTTAATCGGAGTAACGAGTGAAACTGATACTAATGGCCGAACCGTCTACTATTCATACGATAATTTTGGAAGGCTTTCGTTTATAAAAGATCACGAAGGCAAAATCCTGAAAATGTACAGCTATAAGTTCAGTGAATAGTAGCTTGAGGGCGAAGGAAATACTCAAATGTTGAATAATTTTTATACCATACTGAATACCGGCTAAAAGAAGGTCTTCAGCGGCTCAATACCAACTAAAACGAAACAACCCACACGGAGCGTGTGGGTTGTTTCGTTTATGCAGTTCATTAATTGCTTCATTCAGGATTCTGCCGCTATTTCAGCCCGGGTGCACTGCGACCCTTCTTTATTTCTCATCATAACTTAGCTCACAATAAAATCGCCCTTCATTAATCCCGAGCGCATCCTGCGCGGCGTCGCTCAGCTTGATAATGAGGTTGGCGTTGGATTTCAGCTGCGGAATGGCGTCCAGCACCTTGGCGTAAATGGAACGGCCGGTCAGGGGGTTCGTTACTTTTACGATCGTGCCGCGCGGGGCGGTGTTGTGCAGGGCGTAATATTTACCTGAACCTACCACGGCATTGCTCCTGAACCAGGTGCCGGGGCCTTTCTCCGTAACGACGCTCCTGCCGTTGTTGGTCTGTTGCTGGTAGATCTGCTCGAATCCTCCTTCAGGGATGGAGGGCGTGCGGCCGACGCTGGTTTCGCGGGGCGCTTCGGCTACGGGTTTCGTTTCGGGCTCGGCAGTCTGCGAACGCGGTACAGGTTTGGTTTCCGGTTCGGCGGGTTGTGATTTGACTACAACAGGTTTTGTTGTTTCCGGTTCGGCAGGCTGTGTTTTCGCAACAGGTTTTGCTGCGGGCTCGATGGCTGGTTCCGTGCGCGCCGCGGGCGGTGCAGGTACGGGAGCCGGCGCTGATGCCAGTACGGCGGATTGGCCATTACCCTTCACGAAACCTACGATCAGGTAAGCGTCTTTCTGCACGCCGTCTCCGGTGAAACGGTTCCACTGGCGCACATTATCGAGCGGCACTTTATCGTAACGCACGTGAATACGGTACAGCGTTTCTTTCTCGGCTACCTTGTGGTAAACGGGACGAAGGCCTGCTCCGTTCTGCGCATCTTTCGACTGTATGAAATTGTTTTTACTTAAAGGAATACTGATCTGTTTACCTAAACTCAAACCCTGATCCATCTGCATTTTATTCTTCGCCGCAATGTCTTTCGGGCTTAAACCATAGGAACGGCCGAGGCTGTACCAGTTTTCCCCTTTCTTCACCGTATGCGTCAAATACAGATCAGGCGCGCTGCCGTGTACAAGAAGTGTGTCCTGCGCGGTTACCCCTATTGTACTGGTCAACAAAACTCCCAACAAAACTGACTTTAACATAATTTCTAATACTTTAAGGGAACGAATATATGTGTTAAAAACGAATTTTCATTTATATCGAAACGACAAAAGAGCAAATTTGTTGTTGCCCCGCAACCGTTGCGGGCCGGGATTATTCCGGCGTACCTGCTTTTAAAATGCGCAGCTCTTTCGGATAATAATTATTCACCCTGTTTGGCAGCACTTTGGCCCAGCCGAGATTCATCCCGTTGTACCGCATGAGCGTCCATCCTTTCGCGATGTCCGGCAGCTGCAATTCGTCTTTGCGAAGATAACGCAGCGCATCTTCCAATGCAAGGTCGGTGGCCGGCAAATCCGCCGCTATGCAGGTACTGAGCGCGAGCTGATGGTCGGGTATCAGGTCTTTGGCGCTGAGCTGCCCTGCTTTGACGCCGGCTTTACGGATGTACAGGTTTTTCTGGAGCAGCGGCAGCTCTTCGGCCATGTGCGGGGTGAGGATGATCACCTCGTCCTGGTGCAGCATCAGCATATGTTCGTCTGAAACATTGAGCCACGGCTGAATACGGGCCACCTCGCGCGGCGGCAGCAGGCTGAGCTGGCCGCGGTGTTTTTTATGCGGCGCGGCCTCTCCATACTTCCGGAAGCAGGCAATAAAAAACCCTTCACCCTTCACCTGGTCGGGGTAAAAACGGTAACCGGCGGCCTGGCGCTGCGGCGACAGCGTTTCCACGATATGCCACCCCGGGTTGAGTTGCAGCGGAATATTTTCCAGCGGAAAATTCTCCAGCAGCCAGTCCATGATGAGCTCATCTTCTTCCCTGGCGTACGAGCAGGTGGAGTAAATGAGCACGCCGCCGGCTTTCAGGGCGGGCAGCGCGTCTGCCAGGATCCTTTGCTGGCGCTGGCTGCAGAGCATCACATTGTCGTACGACCATTCGTCGATCGCTTCCGGGTCGCGACGGAAAAGCCCCGAACCGGAGCAGGGCGCGTCGGCCACGATAAGATCGAAATATTCGCCGATGCGCGAGAAATCGCGGGGGTCGTTATTGGTCACCACCACGTTATCGGCGCCCCAGCGCGAGATATTATCGGAGAGCAGCGCGGCGCGCGACTTGATCACTTCATTGGCCACCAGCAGGCTCTGCGGGTGCAGGGTGGCCTGTATCAGGGTGGATTTGCCGCCGGGCGCAGCGCAGAGATCGAGCGCTTTCAGCGGTTCGTCCAAATCCATGGTCTGCCGGATCGCTTCTTCGAGGAACATGGAAGATGCTTCCTGCACGTAATACGCACCGGCATGGAACTGCGGATCAAAAGTAAAGGAAGGGCGGCTGGACAAATAGTAGCCGTAACGGCTCCAGGGCACCGGCGTTACATCGAGCTGCGGGAAAAGCCCGGCGATGCCGGTTGTTTTCTGCGGTTGCAGTCGTACGGAGGTGATACGCTCGCCGGATGCATGCACGGCTGAAAACGCTTCGGGATCGTAGCCCGGCAAGCCTTTCAGTGTGTCTGTAAAAGAAGGCGGTAAAGGTGGCAATGTGTTTCCTTTTTCCGCAAATTTAATGATTTATGCCGTTGCAGCACGATCACTGCAACACTATAACATTTTCACCTCCGCCACCAGCTGTTGCAGCACGGCTTTTGCGTCGCCGAACAGCATGGAGGTTTTCGGCTGGAAGAACAGTTCATTTTCGATGCCGGCATAACCGGGTTTCATACTGCGTTTGTTCACGATCACCATTTTGGCGTTTTCCACTTCGAGGATGGGCATGCCGTAAATGGGGCTGGCGGGATCGTTTTTCGCGGCGGGGTTCACCACATCGTTGGCGCCAAGCACCAGCACGGCGTCGGTGGTATTCATGCCGGCGTTGGCCTGATCCATTTCTTCGAGTTTCTCATACGGCACATCGGCTTCCGCGAGCAATACGTTCATATGGCCGGGCATACGGCCCGCGACGGGATGGATGGCGTAGTTGACTTCCACGCCTTTTTCTTCGAGCAGTTTTTCAAGCTCGTGGCAAACGTGCTGGGCCTGCGCTACGGCGAGGCCATAGCCGGGCACGATCATCACTTTGTTGGCGTAACGCATTACCACGGCGGCATCGGCGAGACTGATCTCCTTGTAACTGCCATATTCCTTGGCAGCGCCGGCAGTCTGCGTGCCGCCGAAAGAGCCGATCAGTACGTTTTTGAGCGAGCGGTTCATGGCTTTGCACATGAGGATGGTGAGGATGGTACCTGCAGAACCGACGAGGATACCGCCGGTGAGCATCACCGGGTTGTTGTACAGGAAACCGCCGCAGGCCGCTGCCACGCCGGTGAAGGAGTTCAGCAGCGAAATCACCACGGGCATGTCGGCGCCACCGATGGGCATCACGAAGAGGATGCCGTACAGGAGCGATAATGCCAGCACGGCATAAAATATCCATCCGATACCCGCCGGCATATGCGTTTCACCCACGACGAGCTCGCTCCTGCCCAGCTTCATGGTCAGTACTTCTTCCGTAGCCTGACCTGTTGCATATATCACATATGCGGAAGCTATCAATATCACGCCCAACACTACCAGGTTAACGATATGCTGGCCGTTGAATGCGAAATCCTTTATTTTTCCGTTCAGTTTTCCCCAGGCAATTACACTACCTGCAAAAGACACGCTGCCGATGATCATACCCAGCAAAATGACCAGCAATGTGCCGGTCGTGTTCTGCGAAACAGAAATGTTCACGTTCAGCAGTTCCATATTCACGGTGGGCGATGATGGCGGGGCCCCGTGAATCAGATGATTAAACTCCACAATAGAAATCAGCATCGCGCAGGCGCCGCCCATCCCGTTGAACATGCTCACCATTTCGGGCATGGCCGTCATTTTCACCTTGCGTGCCGCCACCACACCGATCACGGTGCCGATCAGCAGCCCGCCGAATATCCAGCCGTAGTTACGCAGCCGCTCGCCGCCTTCTTCATACAGGAAAATGGTGCCCACGATGGCGATGAACATGCCCGCTGCGGCCACCAGGTTGCCTTTGCGGGCGGAAGCGGGATTACTGAGCATTTTCAGCCCCACAATGAACGTAACTGAGCCGATCAGGTAGGCGATGGACAAAAGACTTGATCCCATTATTTCTTCTTTTTAAACATTTCCAGCATTCTGTCTGTCACCACAAAACCGCCCACCACGTTCAGCGTACCGAGTATCACCGCCAAAAAGCCCAGTACCAGCGCCAGGTAATTGTCGGTTTCCGCTTTGCCCATCACGATGATGGCGCCGATGATCACCACGCCGTGAATGGCGTTGGCGCCGCTCATCAGCGGGGTATGCAATACCGAAGGCACGCGCGAAATCACTTCTATACCCAGGAAAATGGACAGTATCACGATGTATACCATCTCGATATGCAGTTGTAAAAAATCCAGTACTGCGCTCATATGCAGGGAATTATAATGTTGCTGAAAGATTATACTGTAGCGGTTTGCAGCTGCTTCACGCGGTCGTTCACGATTTCGCCGTGGTGGGTAATGCAGGTGCCTTTCACGAGGTCGTCGGCAAAGTTGAGATCCAGGGCGCCTTCCTTACCGATGATGAGTTTCAGGAAATTCAGCACGTTCCGGGCATACAGCTTGCTCGCATCTGCGGGCGCGGTGCCCGCCAGGTCCGAATTCCCGATCACGGTGACGCCGTTGTGCAGGATGGTTTCCCCGTTTTTGGTCACCTCCGTGTTCCCCCCGGTGGCGGCGGCCAGGTCGATGATCACGGATCCGGTTTTCATGTTTTCCACCATCGCCCTCGAAATGAGGATGGGCGCTGGTTTTCCGGGTATCTGGGCCGTCGTGATCACAATGTCTGCCTTCGCGGTGCTTTCGGCTATTTTCTGCTCCTGCTTCTGTTTGTATTCGGCGGACTGCTCCACGGCGTAACCGCCTGCTTTCGAGGCGTCGGCGGCGCCTTCCACTTCCACGAACTTCGCCCCGAGGCTCATCACCTCTTCCTTTACGGCGGGGCGGGTGTCGAACACCTCCACCACGGCCCCCAGCCTGCGGGCGGTGGCAATGGCCTGCAATCCTGCCACCCCGGCGCCGAGAATAAGCACCTTGGCCGGCGGAATGCTGCCGGCGGCGGTCATCAACATCGGGAAATAGCGGGAATAGGTATAAGCGGCCAGCAGCACGGCTTTGTAACCGGCAATGTTGGCCTGGGAACTGAGCACGTCCATACTTTGCGCACGGGTGGTGCGGGGAATCGTGTCCAGGCTGAAAACGGTGAATTGTTTGTCCGCCCACTCCTGCATGAGCGTGGCGTTGTAGAGGGGTTGATATACACCCATCCAGATCTTGCCGGGGGATGCGTTTTTCCAGTCTTCCGCCGCGGGATGGCGGATGCTCAGCAATATATCTGCCTGCTGAAGCAGTTCGGCCCGCGGCCTGATTTCCGCGCCAGCCTGCCGGTATGCTTCGTCCGGGTAAAATGCCTGCATGCCGGCGCCTTCTTCCACCCACACGTTTACCTGCTGCTGCACAATCTGTTTAACGACTTCCGGAACGAGCGATACCCTGTTTTCTCCTGCTTTTTCTTTAAGAACGGCCAAGATCATCAGTGATGGAATTTTGCTGATGGAATTTACCGAAAAAAAGCGGAAAAACGGGGCGGTGTGCACAAAAAAAGGGCGCAATGCATAACCATCGCGCCCTTCCGGAGAATTATTTTTTTATGCCGATACGGGCTCCATCACCTCGCGGCAGAGCGTACTGATGGTTTTTACCCAGAGGGGATGCGTATTCAGGCAGGGAATCATCGTAAAACTGTCGCCCCCGCTGCTGATGAAGGAATGTTTGCCTTCCACGCCGATTTCCTCCAGCGTTTCGAGACAGTCGGACACAAAAGCGGGACAGGCCACCAGGAGTTTCTTCACCCCTTCCTTCGGCAGGGACTCAAAACGTTCGGCGGTGTAAGGTTTGATCCACTCCTCTTTCCCGAGCCGCGACTGGAACGACACGCCCCATTTGTGTTTGGGGATGCCGAGCTGTTGCGCTACCAGCTCCGAGGTGATGATCACCTGGTGGCGGTAACACTGCGTGTGGGCTTTGGAGTCCACATGGCAGCAATCGTTCACTTTCAGGCAATGCCCGCCGGTGATGTCGCCTTTTCGTATGTGCCTCACCGGTACGCCGTGGTAACTGAAGAGCAGGTAGTCATAGTCCTGCTCCACGTACGGGCGCATGCTTTCGGCAAGGGCGTTGATATATTCCCGCCGTTTATAATACGGTTCCACAATTTTCAGTTCGAAGGGATAGCGTTTGCGCTGGTGGATCTGTTTAGCGTATTCCACGGCGGTTTCGTAGCTGCTCATGGCGTAGTGCGGGTAGAGCGGCAGCAGGATCACTTCCTTCAGCCCCGGGTGTTCTTTGGCCAGTTTGTCGAACGTAGCGGCCGGTGAAGGGTTGCCGTAGCGCATGGTGATTTCCACGGGCATCTCCAGGTCGTGCTGCAGCGCTTTCTGCAATTGTCTGGTCAGTACGATGAGGGGGGAGCCTTCCGGCCACCAGATACTTTTATAGGCTTCCGCGCTTTTTTCGGCCCGGCGCGGCACGATCACACCGCCTACCAGCAGCTTGCGCACCAGCCAGGGATAGTCGATCACCCGTTTATCCATCAGAAATTCAAGCAAATACTTCTTTACATCAGGCACCTCCGTTGAATCCGGCGAGCCCAGGTTCATCAATACGATAGCTGTATCAGATTTTGCGACCATAGACCTTTAAAATTGTTGCAAAAGTAAGCGCTTTTCATCCTATATACGACAGGTTCTGTCATTAAATTGTTAGAATAGACGCCCCGGAGCGGCCATCGGGCGTTGATTGCGGTCATCGTTCATCCGGCGGATTATCGCTAACTTTGTGATCGAATCCGCGCAAACACCTACGCATGCCGCATATGATCAAACATGATGAAAATCATTTTTTGGGAGCCTTTGTGAACAGGGGTAGAAATGACACACTAGTGACAGCACCAGGCGTGGTTTTGAAGTGTATGCCAGTATTTTTGCACCCGGAAGCTTTTAAGAAAAACATGCAGGTCAATCAGCCCAAAGACATATCACACTTTCATATCGTTGGAATCAACTATAAGAAAACTGACGCTGCGATCCGGGGACTATATGCCATTAGCCAGGACCAATATCAGCAACTTTTACAGACCGCCCGCGAGGCCGGCCTGAACGACCTGTTCGTACTCTCCACCTGCAACCGCACCGAGATTTATGGATTTGCCGCAGAGGCCTCAGTACTGAGGGATTTATTGTGCAATGCCGCCAGCGGGGATCCGCAGGTGTTTGCCGAACTGGCGTATGCCAAATCCGGCGAAGAGGCGGTGCGCCATCTCTACCATGTGGGCACCGGGCTTGATTCCCAGATCCTCGGCGACTATGAAATCGTGGGCCAGATCAAGAACGCCGCCAAATTCGCCAAAGCGAACGGCGCGATCGGCACTTTCCTGGAGCGCCTGGTAAACAGCGTGCTGCAGGTTTCCAAACTCATCAAAAATGAAACCGGCCTGAGCTCCGGCACCGTATCGGTGGCATTTGCCGCGGTGCGCATGCTGGAAAAGAAGGTGCAGGACATCAAGGATAAAAACATCGTGCTGTTGGGCGTCGGCAAAATAGGCCGCAATACCTGCAAAAACATGATGGAATACCTGGGCGTACGCAACATCACGCTCATCAACCGCACCGCCGCGGTGGCCGAAGAATTCGCCGGCCAGCACGGCCTGCAGTTCACTCCTTTCGACCAGATGAACGGCACGCTGAAACATGCGGACGTCATCCTGGTAGCTACCAACGCACCGCAGCCCACCATTCTTCCCGCTCACATGGAAGGCGGCTGCTGCAAACTGATCATCGACCTGTCTATCCCCTTCAACGTGGCCCCCGAAGTACGGGAACTTGGGCATGTGGAAGTGGTGAACGTAGACGACCTGAGCAAAGTGCAGGACGAAACGCTGCAGATGCGCCTCAGTGAAGTGCCCAAAGCCGTAGCCATCATCGATGAGCATATGGAAGAGTTCCTTTACTGGTTCAAAATGCGCAAACATGCCGTAGTGCTGAAAGCCGTGAAAGAAAAACTCACGGAGATACATGCCAGGGAAATCAAGGAACAGAAAAACGGCGCACACTATAACCTGGAAGACCTCGAGGAAGTTTCTTCCCGCATCATCCAGAAAATGATCAATCTTATGGCCGGCAAAGTGCGCAGGGAATCAGACAAGGGCGATGACTACATCGCGATGATCAGTGATATTTTCGAGACCGGCGTTAATCAGGAATAAGCAATGGAAAAAATCATCAGGATAGGCACCAGGGACAGCCAGCTCGCCATGTGGCAGGCCACCCTGGTAAGGGATCTTTTAACCGCAAACGGGCATACGGTAGAACTGGTGCCCATTAAAAGCGAAGGCGACATAGACCTCGTGACCCCCTTGTATGAAATCGGCGTGCAGGGGATTTTCACCAAAAGCCTCGACCTGGCCCTCCTGAATGACCGCATCGATGTGGCCGTTCATTCTTTCAAAGACGTGCCCACCCAATTGCCGCAGGGCCTTCTCAATGCCGCCGTGCTGGAACGCGGGCCGGTGAAAGACCTGCTGGTATACAAACAAGACACCGCATTTTTAGACGATCCTGCGTATACCGCCCACATCGGCACCAGCAGCATCCGCCGCAAGGCGCAGTGGCTGCGGCGTTATCCTCATCACCAGCTGCACAACCTGCGCGGCAACGTGATCAAACGCCTGGAAAAACTGGCCGCCGAAAACTGGGATGCCGCTATTTTCGCAGCGGCCGGTCTGGAACGCATCAACGTGCGCCCCGCCAACTCCGTGATACTCGACTGGATGCTGCCCGCACCCGCACAAGGCGCCATTGTGGCGGCCTGCCGCGAAAATGACGCCTTTATCAGGGAAGCCCTGGCGCCCCTCCACCATGCCGAAACCGCCTTGTGCACCGGCGTAGAGAGGGAATTCCTGCGCACCCTGCTGGGCGGCTGCACCACTCCCATCAGCGCCTACGCCTACATCCGCGACGGGCAACTGCACTTTGAAGGGAACCTCTGCAGCCTCAACGGCGATGCCTCTTTCACCGTCACCCGCCAGTCCGCCGCCGGCAATACCGCGGGAATGGGCAAGGATGCCGCGGAAGAAGTACTGGCGCAGGGCGGCCGCGAAGTGATCGAAGTAATCAGAAATGTCCAACATTAAATATAGCATACTCAGCACCAAACTGTTGTCGCCCGAGCTCGTGAGAGAGGCGGCGGAGCAGGGCATTGCCGTTACCTCGCAGCTTTTCATCGATATTCAGCCCTCCGTGACGGATGAAGCGACGGATGACTGCAAAAACTTATTGTTCCATGGCGGGGTGATGGTTTTCACCAGCCCCAATGCCGTGAAAGCGCTGGCAAGCGAAGAGGGAGGCCTATACGAGTACCTGCAGGACCGCAGTTTTGGATTCCATACCGCCGGGCCGACCCCCTGCCATGTTTATTGCCTGCAAGGCGCCACGCTGGCCGCCGTGGAAGAGCATATGCCCTATCTGCTGGTGGCCGCCACGGCAGCCAACTCCGCGGAGCTGGCCCAAAAGATGCTGGCGCATGAGGTGAGTGTCGTCACGTTCTTCTGCGGCAACATCCGCCGCCAGGAACTGCCGGACATGCTCAGGGCCAACGGCGTTGGCGTAACGGAGCATGTGGTGTACCGCACCACCGAAACCCCAGCGACGCTGGAGGAAACCTTCAACGGCATCCTCTTTTTAAGTCCCAGCAGCGTGCGGAGCTTTTTCTCCGCCAACCGCCTGCCCGGGCACACCGTTTGTTTCGCTATCGGGGAAACTACGGCCGAGGCACTCCGGGAAGTGACGGACAACAAAGTGATCGTTAGTCCTACACCCTCCATGAGCGCCCTTCTTGAAACAGCTATTTATTATTTTAACAATATCAATTGCTACGAATGAGCGGATTAAAGAACGATTTGTTGTTAAAAGCGCTGGCGGGAACACCCGTTCCCCGCCCCCCGGTATGGATGATGCGCCAGGCCGGACGCTTTCTGCCTGATTATATCAAACTGCGCGATAAATATTCTTTTTTCGAGCGCTGCCAGACGCCTGAACTGGCCACCGAAATCACGGTGATGCCGGTAGACCAGGTGGGCGTAGACGCCGCCATCATCTTTTCAGACATACTGGTGGTGCCGCAGGCCATGGGCATGGAAGTACAGCTTGTGGAGAAACTGGGCCCCCTGTTGCCGCAGCCGGTGAAATCCGCCGCCGACCTCGACAGGATAACCATCCCCGACGTGGACGACCGCCTGCATTACGTTATGGACGCCCTGCGCCTCACCAAACAGACCCTCGCGGGCCGTGTGCCTCTCATCGGGTTTGCCGGCGCGCCCTGGACGCTGCTTTGCTACATGGTACAGGGCAAAGGCTCCAAAACCTTCGACGAGGCCAAGATGTTCTGCTATACCCAGCCCGACGTGGCGCACGAACTGCTGCACCGCGTTACCGAAACCACCATCGCCTACCTGAAAGCACAGGTGGCCGCCGGTGCGGACGTGGTACAGATATTCGATTCGTGGGGCGGACTGCTGAGCCCGCAGGATTTCGAAGAATTCTCTTTACAATACATCCGCCGCATCGTGGCCGCATTACAGGGCGTTTGTCCCGTGATCGTATTTGCCAAAGGCGCGTGGTTCGCGCTGGAGGAAATGGCCGCTACCGGTGCGCAGGGCCTGGGCCTCGACTGGGCCATCAAACCCGAACTGGCCCGCCAGTGGGCCGGACCGGCCGTCACCCTGCAGGGCAACTTCGACCCGGCGCAGCTGATGAAACCCATCCCCGCCATCCAGAAAGCCGTGAAAGAAATGATCGACGCTTTCGGTCCGCAGCGCTACATCGCCAACCTCGGCCACGGCATCCTGCCCAATATCCCGGTAGACCATGCCAAAGCATTTGTGGAAGCAGTGAAGAGTTACGCCTAAACGAATCAACGCCATGAGCATCAAAGATCAGTTCATTCCCTTCATCCATCAGCTGCAGAACGACATCTGCGGCGCCGTGGAAGCGATAGACGGGAAAGCGACGTTCCGGGAAGACAAATGGGAACGCGAAGGCGGCGGCGGCGGTATCACCCGCGTGATCGCCGACGGCAACGTGTTCCAGAAAGGCGGCGTGAACACTTCCGTAGTACACGGCAAACTGCCGCCCGTAATGGCGCAGCAGTTCAAAGTGGCCGACAACAGCAGCTTCCTCGCAGCGGGCATTTCGCTGGTGATACACCCGCAGAACCCGTATGTGCCCACCGTTCATGCCAATTTCCGGTATTTCGAACTGTACGGCGAAAACGGGGAGATCGCGGACAGCTGGTTCGGCGGCGGCGCAGACCTTACGCCTTATTATGTTTTCGAGGAAGACGGCAGCCATTTCCACCGTACGTTCAAAGCCGCCTGCGATCCATTCGGCCAAGAGCTGTACCCGCTGTATAAAAAACATTGCGACGAGTACTTCGTGAATAAACACCGGAACAATGAGGCGCGCGGCATCGGGGGGATTTTTTATGACTACCTCCGCCCGCAGCCCGGCCGCACAGCCGAACAGCTGCTGCAGTTCCAGTTCGCCAACGGCAACGCGTTCATTCCATCGTACCTGCCGCTGGTCGAAAAAAGGAAAGACCTTCCTTACACCGAGGCGCAGGTGCACTGGCAGGAATACCGCCGCGGACGGTACGTGGAATTCAATCTCATTCACGACCGGGGCACGCTCTTCGGGCTGAAAACCAACGGGCGCATCGAGTCCATCCTCATGAGCCTGCCCGCCAAAGCACGCTGGGAGTATGATTATCATCCCGCCCCCGGCAGCCCGGAAGCGGAACTGCTCGAATATCTCAAACCGCGCGATTGGGTAAAAGAATAGACTATATTGTTGAATATAAAATCAGAAGACGATGATCAGAAGAAACAGGATTTTACGCAACACGCCCGCCATCCGTGCGATGGTGGCCGAGACCATACTGACCCCTGCCGACTTTATCGCACCGCTGTTCGTAACGGAAGGCAAAGGCGTGAAAGAAGAAATTGCTTCCATGCCGGGTTATTACCGCCATTCGCTCGACCTGATGGCCAAAGAGGTGAAGGAATTGTGGCAGCTGGGCATCAGGAGCGTATTGCTGTTCATTAAATGTGCGGATGAACTGAAAGACAATAAAGGCACCGAGGCGCTGAACCCCGACGGCCTGATGCAGCGCGCCATCAAAACCGCCAAGGAAGCGGCGCCCGGCATGGTGGTGATGACCGACGTAGCGCTCGACCCTTACTCTTCTTTCGGCCACGATGGCATCGTGGAAGGTGAAGAGATCGTGAACGACGCCACCGTGAACGTGCTCGCCGAAATGAGCGTGAGCCACGCCCGGGCCGGGGCAGACATCGTGGCCCCCAGCGATATGATGGACGGCCGCATCCTGGCCATCCGCGAGGCGCTGGAAGACAACAACTTTACCAAAACCGGCATTATGGCCTACAGCGCCAAATATGCCAGCTGCTTTTACGGCCCCTTCCGCGATGCGCTCGATTCCGCTCCCGGCTTCGGCGATAAAAAAACCTACCAGATGGATTACGCCAATGCCCGCGAAGCATTGAAAGAAACCCTGATGGATGTGGAAGAAGGCGCGGATATTGTGATGGTAAAACCGGCCATGGCTTACCTAGACATCATCCGCCTCATTAAAGACAGTGTGACCGTTCCGGTAAGCGCCTACCACGTCAGCGGCGAATACGCCATGATCAAGGCAGCGGCCAAAATGGGATGGCTCAACGAAGAAAAGGCCGTTCTCGAAAGCCTGACCAGCATCAAGCGGGCCGGCGCCGACCTGATCGCCACCTATTTCGCCAAAGACGCCGTTCATTTACTGAATCAATAAAATTATCCGCATGTTTACAAAAAGCAAAGCCCTGTTTGAAGAAGCCGGCAAAGTGATTCCCGGCGGGGTGAACTCGCCCGTCCGTGCATTCAAAAGCGTTGGCGGCACGCCTGTTTTTATGCAGCATGCCAAAGGCGCTTACATGTATGATGTGGACGGCAACCGTTATATCGACTACATCAATTCCTGGGGCCCCATGATCCTCGGCCATGCCTATGAGCCCGTGGTGAAAGCCATCCAGGAATACGCCGCGTATTCTACCTCTTTCGGTGCGCCCACGCAGCTGGAAGTGGAAGTGGCAGAGCTGATCGTTGGCATGGTGCCCAACATCGACATGGTGCGGATGGTGAACTCCGGCACGGAAGCCTGCATGAGCGCCCTGCGCCTTGCCCGCGGCTTCACCGGCAGGAATAAAGTGATCAAATTCGAAGGCAACTATCACGGCCATGCAGACTCGTTCCTCGTGAGCGCAGGCAGCGGCGTGGCCACCCTGGGCATCCAGGCGGTGCCCGGCGTAACGGCCACCGTAGCGGCAGACACCCTTTCCGTGGCTTACAACAACCTGCCCGCCGTAGAGCAGCTGATCGCCGAAAACCCGGACGAAATCGCCGCCATCATCGTAGAACCGGTGGCCGGCAACATGGGCTGCATCCTGCCCCAGCCGGGCTTCCTGGAAGGGCTGCGCAGCCTCTGCGACCAGCACGGCATCATATTCATCATGGACGAAGTGATGACCGGTTTCCGCCTCGCCAAAGGCGGCGCACAGGAGCTGTTCAACATCAAGGCAGACATCGTGACCTTCGGCAAAATCATCGGCGGCGGCATGCCCGTGGGCGCATTCGCCGGCAGACGCGAAATCATGGAGCACATCGCCCCGGCCGGTAAAATATACCAGGCCGGCACCCTCAGCGGCAACCCCATCGCCATGATCGCCGGTTATACCCTGCTGAAAACACTGAACGAACATCCTTCCATCTATACCCAGCTCGAAGAAAAAACGAACCAGCTGGTAACCGGCCTCCGCGCCGCCCTGGGCGCCGCGGGCGTAGTGCACCAGATCAACAGCATCGGCTCCATGATGAGCGTGCACTTCGCCGAATATCCCATCGTGGATTTCACGGCCGCATCTGGCGCCAACAACGAACTGTTCCGCCGCTTCTTCCACGCCATGCTCGAAAGAGGGGTATACCTGCCGCCGTCCGCATTTGAAAGCTGGTTCATCAGCCACGCGCTGGGCCAGGAAGATATCGACTTTACCATCGATGCCGCCAAAGCATCCATGCAACATATTCTGTAAAGAAGTTAACGATCAATCCAGTTATGTGTGAGTGAAAAAGCTGCCTTCCGGGGCAGCTTTTGTGTTTATGAAAATGCCCCGCCATACAGATACGGCGGGGCATTTTACAGTTTATATCCTTTGTATTATTTCGCAGCCTTCTCCTGCACCTTCATCTTCTCCACATAACTCACGCCTTCGGTGATCCACTTCGCCGCCGGTTTTCCCAGCAGGTAGTGGTCGAACCATTCGCGCTGCCGCTGCTGGTAGTCGATCTGGTTTTCTTTTTTCGCCAGGCCGTGGTTTTCGTCGGCGTACACCAGCATCACGTGCGGTTTTTCCATGCGGCGCATGGTGCCGTACATTTCGATGCCCTGGTGCCAGTCTACCGCGCCGTCTTTATCCCCAAAAGCAACGAGCAGCGGCGCTTTGATGTTGGCGGCCTGGTAGATGGGCGAGTTGCGCATATGCTCCTGCATGCGCTCGTACCACGGGCCATCGAAGCGGCCCTGGCTGGTTTCGAAAATCTTCTGGTCGGGGATGCCGCTGTTCCAGTAAATGGAAAGCGACATGCTGATCAGGTTGGTGAGCGGCGCACCGGCGCAGGCAGCTTTGAAAAGGTCGGTTTGCGTGATGATGAAGCTCGTCTGGTACGCGCCCCAGCTATGCCCCATCAGACCCACTTTGTTTTTGTCGATCATGCCGGTTTTCAGCACTTCCTCCACGGCCGGCACCACACAATCCACGGCGCTCATACCAGGGTCGTTGATGTCGTACACGATGTCAGGACGGAAAATGAAATAACCGCCGGTGGTGAAGTTGGTGGTATTGTAAGCGCTTCTGCGGTTGGGCTGGGTATAAAAATGCACGGTGTTCGACAGGGTTTCATAAATGTACACCACCATCGGGTACTGTTTGCCAGGCTGGTAATCGGCGGGGTAAAACAGTGCACCCTGCATCTTTTTGCCTTTCTTGTTGGTGAAAGATACCAGCTCGCTCCTGCCCCATTTGTAATCTTTCTGCTGGGGATTGGTGGAGGCTACTTTGTCTTCGCCCTGGAAAGCCTTGCTGACATAAAGCTCGGGGGACTGGTCGTAGTCCATTTTAACGTACGAAAACACATCGGCTTCCTTCGCTTTGATGAGGCCGGTGTACATCACGTTGTCGTATGCCAGCCGCGAGAATTTGCCTTTCTCTACTTTGCCGTAGCCGAAATATTTTGTTTTATCGCCGTAGAGGTTCATGAATATCGGCTGGCTGTCGTCGAGGTAGGGCTCTTCATAATCTACGCGGGTTACGCGGTGCACGATCTCCTCTTCGCGGCCGTCGGTCAGTTTGCGGGCGCCCTTTCCGTCGGGTTTAACAGCGTACACGTCGAACTCGTCGTACAGCAGCACTTCTTTATCGCCCTTCGTCCATCCGCCCATGCCAAACGGCGGTTTAACGGCAGGATGATCGTCTTTGTAATTCTCGAACGTTTCGCCGATGTGCTGTGTGAGGTTCACGGTAGCACCGGTACCGGTATTGTAGGAGAACCAGTGTTTGTCTTTGTAGTACAGCACGTATTTGCCATCGGGGGAAATCTGCGGGGCGTAACCATACGACAGTACGATCTTTTCGCCGAACAGTTTCTTGTCGCCATTGCGTACGTTCACGATGTAATAATCCGCATAGTCTTCTTTAAAGGCCGGCCGGTATTTGGCATCGTTGGCCAGCAGGGTGTAGTGCTGGTTGGCGCCCATCATGGACGACGGCGTGGTATCGCTCGCCAGCTGGAAATAGCGGCCGGTGGCGGCATTCCAGACAGACTGGAAACTGCGCTCCTTGTCCTGCATGTAGGTGATTTTCTGGCGGGGCTGGATTTCCTTGTCTTTCCAGTGCCACACGTCCACTGCGGCGGGTTTGTCTTCTTTTTTAGCAACGGCCGGCGCGGATTTTTTCGCGGTATCCGTTTTGGCGGCCAGCGCTTTGGCGGTATCCGCTTTGCCGGCGGTTTTGGCCGTATCTTTTTTAGCGGCGTCTTTTTTCTTCGTCCAGTTGCGGATATTGAAGAACACGAGGCTGAGGTCGTCGCTCACGCGCAGCGAGGAAGCCGGGTTGACGCGTAAGCTGTCCGGGAAACCGGCCTGTTTGGACGGGTCGAATATTTTCAGGGAAGGATTTTTATACAACGGCGCATAGAGATATACCTGCGCGTTTTCTTCCTCGTATTTGTCGTTTTTCACGGTTTTGAAAAACGTCAGCCCGTCGCCTTCTTTCGACCAGGTGAGCTTCGAGAACTTGCAGGTATCGCTGGCCAGTACTTTCAGGGAATAATTGCCGAGGTTGAACAGCTCCACGGAGTTGCCGGCCTGGTTGGCGGATTCCACGATGTAGGCGAGGTAATCGCTCTTTTTATTGAACTCGAAGGCCGTGACGTTCCCGATGGTGCGGGTGGTACTGTCTGCCAGGTTGCGGAGCAGCACCACGGAGCCTTTGTCTTTATTTTCTTTCGGCGGCGTGAGCTGCACGGCGAGGAATTTCCCGTTTTTGGAGAAACCAAAATTGTCCACATCCGAGATCACTTCCTTGCGGCCCGTGTTCAGGTTGAGCAGGCCCATGTTGGTTTTGGGTGGCATCTTCTGCTCGCGCAGTTTTTCGGCCTCCTTGTACGACACGCCGATTTTGTAGGCCACCCACTGGTTGTCTTTCGAAAACTCCGGCGCGCTGGCGAACTCCAGGGCAAAACGTTTGCCGTTGCCGTTGTTCACGAGGTAGAGGGTATCATTGTCTTCCTGTACGGTGATCTGGTAGCCGATCCAGTGGCCGTTGTGGGAAAGTGCGGTGCCGGCTATGTTCTGCCATCGGGCATAGTCGTCGGGCGACAGGTCTTTTTTTTGTTGTGCGCTGGCGGAGATACCGGCCGTGAGCGCCAACAACATCACATAGAAACGTTGCATTATTCAGGTTTAGGTTGATTCAAAGAGCGAATGTAACGGTAACCAACAGCAGTGCGGGTCAAAAAGTGATGAATGGGGCCATTTTCGTGTCAGGCCGGTATCAGGAATAGGATGACTGTACGCAGGCGCATTGATTGTACAGTAATTTACGGATTTGGGGGCAGACTTTTACCGGTATGCTGCCAGGAATATCCTTTTACCTGGCTGAAAGCCATCAGGCTGCTGCTTTTGCGGGTGTGGATCTGTACCCCGGAGAAATGCCGCCCGTACTTCATGGCGAAAAATACGGCGCCCAGCGTGGGCGCGTCCGCATCGGCATACTGCAACTGTACCTCACGCGCCTTCCCCAGCCGGAACCCTTTGAAGCTGCCCTGGTAATACTCATTGCGGCTGAGTATGGAAGTGCCCGAAGGGTCGAACAGGTAATGGAATTCCGCACCGTACAGGGCGATCTCGTTGGGCGCCAGCGCGGGCATGAGCCAGACGGAGACGGTTTTATCGCGGTGATACCGCACGAACTTGTTGAACTTCACATACGACTTGCCCAGCACAAACCCTGCTTCGCGGTAGGCCAGCCCGATGGCGCGCGACACGGCGTTGAGCATCACCGTATCCGGCGGGTCGCACACCACATCGACACTGTCCGGCCGCCATATCTTGTAATGCAGCACTACATCGTACCGCCCGTCCTTATACTTGCCGAAGATGCCGTTCCACAGGCTGTCGTCCCCTTTGTAACAAAACCATTCACGCCCCATGCGGCCGAGCTCCTCCCAGCTCACGGTGGTCACCATTTCAGAGAGGCGCCAGGCAACGGTGTCGTAATCCACCATCCAGCGGGCGGTTTCGAGTTTACTGTTGAAAGAGGACAGCGGGAACGGCGCAGGCTTTTGCGCGTACAATGTTTGCACAAACAGCAGTGCAGCTATCAGGCAGGTGCATTTCATAGGACAGGGCGGTAATTCCTCATAAATATAGTGTTTTTATTTAATCTAATATACAATCCGTGCATACAATTCCCCATTTGGTCTGACAAACAGCTATATGCGGTTCGTGGCATACTATTTTCACTACAGTAGGAGCACCAAAACCATCCACATGAGAAAGATATTATTGCCGCTCGCTTTTGCATGCCTTGCTGCCGTAGCCTGTAACAACCAGGCCAGCCGTAACGCACAGGACACACTCTCCGGAGAAGACACCGGGATGACGAAAGACATGGCACAGGACGTAAACAAGGAAACATTCGAGAATGATTCAGTGCGCGGGGCTACCAATAATATTTCCAAGGCAGCGGAAGACGGGCTTTATGAAGTAAAACTGCTTTCAGACGGGCAGGCGAAAACCACCAACGCCGCCATCAAAAAAATGGCGGCGCACATGCTGAAAGCACACGAAAAACTGAACAAGGAACTGGCTGAGCTGACTGCTAAAAAAGGCATCACCATTCCTACGGTTTTAGAAGACAGCAAGATCAGGGATATTCAGCAGATCACCGACAAAACGGGTACTGATTTTGATAAAGCTTTTGTAGACGAATTAGTGGATAAACATGAAAAGGCTATCAACCTGTTTGAGAATACGGCCAACGATGCAACAGACCCGGATATCAAACAGCTGTTCACGAAAGCGATACCCGAATTGAAGGAACACCTGACAATGGCGAAGAAAGAACAGGAGAAGCTGAAAAAATAACTATTTCCGTCTTTTCTTCAAGGGTGGCAACTCAAAGCCTGAGATTAAACCTTTAGCACCTGATCCGGGTAATGCCGGCGAAGGAAATGAAAAGATTGGAATATAGCTCCGGCCTCTTAGGAGGCCGGAGTTTTTTTTATTACTTTGGCAGAAACGTCTGCATTCCACATGAAAAATTTACTCCCCTTCCTGCTGTGTATCAGCATGATACACCAGGCGGCCGCTCAGGCCACTTACACCAATCCGGTATTCGATCACGACTTCCCCGACCCGAATGTGCTCAAAGGCAAAGACGGGTACTTCTACGCCTACTCCACCCAGTCCGACTGGCGGCGCCAGAATGCGGGCGGTCCCTACATCATGCCCATCCTGCGTTCCAAAAACCTCGTGCAATGGGAACATGTGGGCGACGCCCTCTCCAAACGCCCCACCTGGAAAAAGGAAGGCGGCATCTGGGCCCCGGACGCACTGGTGTACCGCGGCAAGTACATGCTGTATTATTCGTTCTCCACCTGGGGCGATCCCAATCCCGGTGTGGGCATTGCCGTGAGCAACGACCCCAAAGGGCCGTTTGAAGACAAAGGCAAACTCTTTCTCAGCGAAGAAGTAGGCGTCAAAAATTCCATCGACGCCTTCGTGTATGAAGATAAAAACACGCCGTACATTTTCTGGGGCAGCTTCAAAGGCATTTACTGCGCGGAGCTGTCGAAAGACGGCCTGCAGCGGAAAGGCGATACCATCCGCATCACCGGCGATAAGTACGAAGGCAGTTATGTCTACAAAAGAGGCGGCTACTACTATTACTTCGGCTCCGCCGGCAGCTGCTGCGAAGGCGCGAAAAGCACCTATCATGTGATGGTGGGCAGATCAACATCCATCAAAGGCCCTTATGTCGACAAAGCCGGCGTTCCGCTGCTGAACAACGGCGGCACGATGCTGCTGAAAGCCAATACGGGAGAAGAGGGCTTTCTCGGCCCCGGCCATAACGGCGATATCATCACCGATAAGAACGGCGATACCTGGATGTTGTACCATGCCTTCCACAAAAAGAACGATAAAAGAGGCCGTGTGATGCTGCTCGATAAAATCGAGTGGGTAGACGGCTGGCCTGTGATCAAGGGGGCCGCGCCCAGCGTAGGGCCGCAACCCGCACCGGTATTCTGATAAAAAAAGGGTGTATCAATAACTGATACACCCTTTTTGTTTTTACGCCTTTCCTTCCCGTTAATATCCGTCGTTCTGCTTCAGGTTGTTGTTCCCCGAAATAGCCTGTGTAGGCACCGGGAAGCGGTTATAATGCCTGGCAGAAGGCTGATGGTCCCACCAGGTTTCCGTTGTAAATTTTTTCCAGCGTATCAGGTCTGTTCTGCGGCGGCCTTCGCCGAGGAACTCGATGCCCCATTCGCGGAGCATGCGGTATTCGTCGAGGTTGGCGGCAGTCACCGGGTCGGGGTCTGCACCGCCGGTGAAGGCGCGTTTCCGCACGGGATTGATGAGCGCGGCAGCGCCGGCTTTATCGCCTTCGCGCAGCAGGCATTCGGCCAGCATGTATTGTATCTCCGTCAGGCGGATAGCGGGATTGTCCGCGCCCCAGCGCAGGCTTTTATCGGCATTGTTCGGCACCGGTACCTTCACGAGGCGCACGCCGGTATTTTCTTCTCCTTCAGACATTTTTGAGGGCAGCACGTTTACGGAAGCATACCGTTTGCCGGGGCCTACTTCGGAAAAACGCCCCACCT
Organism: Chitinophaga lutea; assembly: GCF_003813775.1. Classification (NCBI taxonomy): domain Bacteria; kingdom Pseudomonadati; phylum Bacteroidota; class Chitinophagia; order Chitinophagales; family Chitinophagaceae; genus Chitinophaga; species Chitinophaga lutea. Next base: position 1,968,927 of record NZ_RPDH01000002.1, read on the forward strand.
GGTCTACGAACGTCAGCGGCAGGTTCTTGTATTCTTCGCCGCCGTTGATCACCGCACCGGAAGGCGTGAGGTGCGGGCCTACGATGAACATGCCTTCGTAGCGGCCACCGCCGAGGTATTTGTAAGGTTTTTTGCGGAGGTCCTGGTCGCTGAACTGCTCATAAGGCGAGCCCAGTTTGAAATCCGCCGTATACAGCTCCCCGGTCGGTTTGCGGGAAGGCTGCAGGTGGCTGCCGTTATTGTTGCCGCCGTCGATGTCGAAATACTTGTTGGTGTTGTAGTGATAAAAGTTCGCGTAGAACCAGTCGTATTGCAGCTTGTTGAATTCAGAGGGGATCGACCAGATGATCTCGGGCGATTTGTCGTTACTGAAAGCGTGCGGACCGTACCAGCTGGCATCCAGGCTGTATTCACCGTAGGTTTTGGCAAGGATGTCCTGGCAGAGTTTTTTGCATTCGGCGAACATCGGTTTGTTGATGTAGGCTTCCGCGTTGAAATAAAGCGTTGCCAGCAAGGTGGCCGCGGCGGCCTGGCGCAGTGCGCCTTCTTCCTTGTCGCCCGCTTTTTTCTTCGGCAGTTTTTCTATCGCGGTTTTGAGCAGCGTTTCGATGTGGGTGAACGTTTCGAGATCGGTGTTACGCGGCAGCGACTCCCCTTCCAGCGATTCGAACACGGGCAGCCCGCCGAAATAATCGAGGCCGCGCAGGTAGAAAAACGCGATGAGGGTATTGAGCTGGTTCAGGTGATCGTCTTTATCCGCCTGTGTGAGCGCAAACTTCGTATAGTCGAGTTTCTCCAGGTCTTTTTTGGTATCGAGCGCCAGCGCCACGCCCATCAGCGTACCGCGCCAGGTGCCCCAAATCCAGCCGTCATCGGGCGTCCAGCGGTGGTAATGGTAGCGTTCGTTTTCGCCGCCGTTATACCAGTGGCGGCCTTTAGTGGTGATGGCAAAATGGTCGGCCGTATACTCCTGGAGGTTCCAGCGGTCGGCTCCCAGGTACCAGCGTGCGTGTGTGAACGGGCGGTAGAGTGCGGCCTTGATGTCTTTTTCGCTTTTGTAAAATGTTTCGGGCGTCACCTTGTCGTAAAACGTCTGGTCGAGTTTGGTGCAGCCTGCCGATAGTATGAATGCGGCGGTGAGAATGTATATGCCGAATATTTTTTTCATCAGTACTTTTTTTGAATGGAAACCTTGTTTAGAAATTAGCCTGCAGGCCGAACATGAACGTGCGTGTTTCAGGATACACGTTCCTTTCTTCGAAGCCGGGTTCGAGCCCGTTGATGTTCACCTCGGGATCGAGCCCGCTGTATCTGGTGATCACGAACAGGTCGCGCACGGTGGCATACAAACGCAGGCCTTTCAGGGGTTTCACGGTTTGCTGGTTGAAAGTATAGCCGATGCTCAACGCATCGAGCTTCACGAAATTGCCCTTCTCCAGCCAGTAATCGGAGAGTTCCTTTTCCCCTTTGATGTTTTTGTGTTTGCCGTAGGCGTCGCGGAGCAGGTTCTGGCCTTTGACGTTGGGCAGGCTGTAATACATGTTGATCATGTTGAACACGTCATATCCCAGCCAGCTGCGCAGGTACACGGAAGCGTCGAAGTTTTTCCAGGTAACGGCGTGGTTCCACGACAGCATGATTTTAGGAATCGCGTTGCCGACGAAAGCTTTGTCTTCGATCTTCTTCGCCTGTTTGGTGACGTCGAACGGTTTGCCCGTTTTATCGTACAGCTGCCAGTTGCCTTCTTCGGTGAATCCGGCAAAGCGCCAGATGAAGAAGCGGCCGATGTCCTGGCCGGGGTAGAGTCTCACCGCCGTACCAGGACTACCGGGCGCCGGGAACGATTTACGGTCGGCGAACGTGAGGCCGCCGTTGAGCGTGCTCAGCGTGCTGCGGTTGCCGGAGGCTACGATGCCCGTGGTGTACGTCCAGTTGTCCGTTTTCACCGCGTTCCAGTTCAGTTCGAATTCGTAGCCTTTGTTTTCCATGCTGCCCACGTTCACCGATGTTTTGTCGTGAATGGCGGGCGGCTGGGAAACGCTCACGTCGTAAATCATGTCTTCCACCCGGCGTTTGTACAGGTCGAAGCGGCCGCTGAGGCGGTTATCAAACAATGCGAAATCCAGGCCGACGTTGTATTCTTTTTTGACTTCCCAGCGGATGTTGGGGTTCTGGTTGTGCAGCACGCCGTAGGTGCGGAGCCAGGTGCCGTCTACCAGCCACCAGGTATCCGCGCCGTACATTCTCGTGGCCACGTTGGCGTCGAAGCCTTCGTTACCGGTAGCGCCATAGCCGCCGCGCAGCTTCAGGTCGCTGACGATGCGGGAGCCTTTCAGGAACGATTCTTCAGACACGCGCCAGGCGGCCGAGATACCGGGGAAATTGCCCCACTGGTTGCCTTTCGCGAATTTGGAGGAGCCTTCGTGCCGCAGCGAAGCGGTGAGCATGTAGCGGTCTTTGAAAGCATAATTCACCCGCCCGAAAAATGCAATGAGTTTCACGGATGGATTCCTCCATGAGCCCATCCCGGCACGGCCATCGGCCAGCCAGGTACCTGTGCCCATATTGTTATCCTCCACCCCGTCTACCGGGAAGTTGGAGTTGTTGGCGTTGAAACCCTGCCCGTTGAAATCCTGGTAGGTATAACCACCTACGGCGCTGACGCGGTGCTGGCCGAAGGTTTTGTTGTAGTTCAGCGTCAGCTCCAGCGTACGGTCGTCCCAGCGTTTGTATTCCTGGCTGGCGTATCCGTCTACCTTATCGTTGCGCGAAATGCGGTGCTGCGACGAGCGGTAGAAGTTGCGGTGCTCCGTATTGTTTTTGATGGCCACCATGCCGGAGGCATACAGGTCTTTGGTCAGATTGAGCTTCAGGGTGGTGCTGGCCAGCAGGTATTTGAACTGTCCCTCGTCTTTCCGCAGCTTCACTTCCGCCAGCGGGTTGAAATAATCGTAACCGCCCGTGAGCACGTTGTAACCCGTCACATCCGTAGCGTCGTACGGCGTTTCGGTGGGGTTCATCACCAGCGCCATGTTGAAAATATCGTTGTTGCCGAAACGGGCGTTGGCCTGCATGTAACTGATGTTGGTGGCCAGTTCCGCGAACCCGTCGAGGAAGCGGAAGTTGGAGTTGATGCGGCCCGCCATTTCTTTCCTTTTGGATTCGATGGCAATGCCCACGGCGTCGCGGAGCATGAAGGAAGAATATACCTGCGCGTTTTCGGTGCCGCCGTTGAGGTTGAGCACATAACGCTGGCTGACGGGCGAAGGTGTGGTCACCACATCGTACCAGTCCGTCACATGACCGAGGTCGGTGCCGATCTTATTCGCCACGAACTCCCCTGCGCCGAGCGATTCAGGGCGTTTGCGAATGGTTTCGAGGAACACCTCGCTGGTGAAACCCACGTTCACCTGGCCGGCCTTCGCTTTTTTGGTGGTGATGAGGATAACGCCGCCGGAAGCCCTGGTACCGTAGATGGCGGCGGCCGACGCATCGCGCAGCACGTTGATGGATTCGATGTCTTCTTTCACGACGGAGTTGATGCTGCCGCCGGGAATCCCGTCTATCACCACCAGCGGGCCCTGCGAGGCGTTGATGGAGTTAACGCCGCGCAACTGCAGGGAAATGGAGGCGTTCGGGTCGGTGCCGTTGGTGGAAACCACGCTCAGGCCGGGCACCTTGCCCTGGATGCCCATCAGCGGCGATACCGCGCCGGCAACCAGGTCTTTCTGGCCGAGTTTGGTCACCGCGCTGGTGAGATCCCGTTTATTCACGGTGCCGTAACCCACCACCACGATTTCGCCCAGCTCGGTGTTTTTGCTTTCGCTGAGGGTGACGTTGATGGTGGACTGTCCGTTGACGGCGATGCTCTGCGGGGCGTAGCCGATGTAGCTGAAGGTGAGGGTGGCCTTTTCATCCACGCGGATGGAGTACTCCCCCATTTCGTTGGTGACGGTGCCCGAGCGGGGCCCTACCATGATGCTGACGCCCGGCAGCGGGTCGCCCTTGGCGTCCGTCACCTTGCCTTTTACCACGATAGTGCCTGCCGGCGCTTCGTCGCGCTTGATCACCACCAGGTTGTTTTCCAGCTGGCTGTAAATCAGGCCGGTGCCGGTCAGCATTTTTTTCAGCACGTCCATCACCGGCATATCGGTAGCGTCTACCGTTATTTTTACATGTTCGTCCAGCACCTGGTTGCTGAATACGAAGCGGTACTGGCTTTTCCGCTCCACTTCTTTCAGCGCCCTGGTGAGTTTCGTATTCCGGAAATCGACGCTGACCCTGTCCTGCGAATTCCCTTCGTACGCGATAACCTGCAATGTAGTGATGAGCAACAATACAATTGTCAGTTTCATAAGTAGAATCATTTTAAACGCCCATTCGACGGGCAGTTTAATACGGGTGTTTTTCATACCTTTAGTGTAGGTTTAAATGTTAGGAATACGGAGCCAACAGGGCATAGTGATCCTATGCACCGGCTCGTGTTTTTAACCGGGAGCGGGCAGGTACCAGCTGCTCACTCCCTTTTTTATTTACGGACGTTGCTGGCGGCGTGAATGCTGATTGCTGATTTTAACGGTTTTCCCTTCCATGCTGCAGGTAAACGGATAGGACGCCTGCAGCGCTTTCATAACCTGTACAATGTTTTCCTTTTCAAATGTGGCCGTAAAGCGGTATTGTTCTATTAATTCATCTTCGAATATGATGCGCACGTCGAACCATCGTTCCAGTTTTTCGCGCATGTCTGTAAAAGTTTCATCTTCAAACACCAGGCGGTTGTCTGACCAGGCGGTTTCTATATTGACGTTTTTCCGGTTGTAAGACAGGGGCAGGATGGCGGTAGCCTGCGGCTCTTTCTTTTTAGCGGCGGGCAGGGGCTCCAGGTCGCGGCTGATCACGAATTTCTCTTTCGGCCGCAGCACTTTCGAGCCGGCCGCATCGGGCAGCTGGATTTCCACTTTGCCGCAGATCAGCGAGGTTTCGCTTTTCTTTTCGCCGGGATAGGCTTTTACGTTGAACACGGTGCCCAGCACCCGCACGTCGTACCCTTCCGTTTTCACGACGAACGGCAGCGCCGCATCGTGTTCCACCTGGAAAAAGGCTTCTCCTTTCAGTTTCACGCTGCGGTTGTGGCGGCCGAACCCTTTTTCCACGGTCAGTTCCGAACCGGCGTTCAGTATCACCGAGGTACTGTCCGCCAGGCGAACGGTTTTCTTTTCCGCCATGGCCGTGGTATAGACCTGCGCCGTATCCGCCTGCTGCGCCAGCTGTTGCTGCGCTGCGGGGCGGAACAGGAAGAAGCCCGCCGTCCCTACCAGCAGTATTACCGCGGCGGCAGCCGCCCACATCCGCAGGGGCCTGCGGGGATTGATGGGCGTCACCACGGTTTCCATCACCGGCAATTCTTCCGCCGGCTCCTGCAGCATCAGGGAAATACCCATCACCAGCTCCTTGGCTTCCGCCACCGTGGCGGCTTCGGCGGGGCGCTCCAGCAGGTATCGCTCCCAGAAAGCCACATCGGCTTCGTTCCGGCGGAAACAATAGTTAATAAAGGAATCATTAATGACCAGTTCTTCAAGCTCAAAACGATCGGGCATACGGCACCTGTTTCAGATATAGACGGATGCACATACCCGGTTTACCAACTTTTCATGAACTTTTTTTTCAAAGCAGGGGCAGCAAGGAGAAAACCGCCGCAAATTTCAGGCGGGGATGGGTTTTATGGAGCTCCGCCCGCATGGCTTTGATGCCTTCGTAGAGGTTATTGTAGACGGTCCTGGTATGAAGACCGGTGCGCTCCGCGATCTGTTCCGTGGTGAGGCCTTCGTAATATTTCAGCTGGATGACGCGCCGGCAACGGGCGGGCAGGCGTTTGTAGGCGGCCCTGATGGCGGCCATCAGTTCTTCGTTCGATTGTACCTGTACCAGACTCTCCAGCACAGACGGTTCATAAGTGTTACCGGGCTGCAGCACCTCGCGTTTTTTCTGCACCCGGGCGCTGCGGTAATGATCGATGAGGCGGCGGCTGAAGGCGCTGGTCAGGTAAGCCTGCGGGTTATCGATTGTACCGGGCTCGAGGTTCTTCTGCAATAAGTCAAGGAAAAACTGCTGCACCAGGTCGCGGCTTTCATCGTCGCCATAGCCCCACCTGAGCGCCAGGCGCATCAGTTGGACGTGGAAAAGCGCATACCAGTTATCGACGTGTTGTGAAAGGGTGGCACTCATACTAAACTCCGTAGTGGCCAAAAAGTAAGAAATAAAATTGATTTGGGGGAATAATTCCTTCGGAGGAGAGCGTAACGTCCGCGTTCCGGCATGGCCGGGCCAGGATAACCGCTTTGGAAAAATCCCGCTTTTCCTGTACCTTTTATAGGCACCACACCAGGTTTTTATGACCACCCCCCACGAGCTCACATATCATCTGCCGATAGATACGCCCAGCGGCACTATCTCCAACACGGCGCACGTGTGGCGCATCCTGCAGGCCAGTTATGATGGGAACCTGGAAGCCGTCCGGCACGCCGCAAAGGAGAACCCGGCATTGCTCTACGCGCAGTTTAATTACACCCCGCCGATCCACTTCGCCGTCAGGGAAGGCCATACGGCGCTCGTGCGTTACCTCCTGGAACACGGCGCTTTCGACCCCGCCTATCGCACCTACCCCTTCCTCGACGATCTCGTCACCATTGCTTTCGACCGCGGCCATGATGCCATCGCCCATCTGCTGCAGCATTACATCAATCACCCGCCGGAGCACGCGTTCAAAGGTGATTGCGGCAGGATTTATTTTTCGCGCACCGCTGCGGCACAACAGTTTGAAGCGCTGGCAGACAAAGGAGATGTGCCTGGGGTAGAGCGTTTGTTGCAGGAGAATCCCGCGCTGGTGCATGATGCTACCTATTTCTGGGGCGAAGGCATTCTCTGCATGCCTGCCAAGGCCGCCGATATTCCCATGATGCAACTGTTACTCCGCTATGGCGCACGGTTTCCCGCCGTGTCCAAATGGCCGCAGTTTTATTATTTCGAAAAATATGACGGCACCGTGTTCATCCTGGAAAACGGCATGAGCGCCAATCACCGCACCTGGCAGGAAGTGACCATCCTGCACGACATGGCGCAAAAAGGAAAATTGCAGATGGCGGAATTATTGCTCCGCCACGGCGCAGACATCAACGCCATCGACGATGAATATCAATCCACGCCACTGGGCCTCGCCGCAAGATGGGGCCACGCACCGATGGTGGAATACTTACTGCAGCAGGGCGCAGACCCTTACGCGGCAGGCGCTTCATGGGCACGGCCCATCGCGTGGGCTACACGAAAAAATCATGAAGCGGTGCGCCGTTTGCTCGTCGACGCTACCTGACACGCATATTTTTTTCACTAATTCCGCGGCATTCCAGCACACTTTTGTTATATTTAGCACCATCACCAATACCCTATCTAATGATATCTGCCGTGCTTTCCGGATTTGTATTTGCGTTGATAGTACTGCTCGCGGGCAAGTATGTGAAAGGAAAGATGGCTGTGCTCACCACCCTGTTACCCCTCGGTCTTTTTGTTTATTTCATCAGCATGCTGCCGGCTATCGCCATCGGGCCGCTTTCATTCAGCAGCAGCTGGATCCCTTCCATGGGCATCAACCTGGATTTTAAACTGGACGGGCTTTCCATGCTGTTCAGCCTGCTCATCACAGGCATCGGCACGCTGGTATTCACCTACGCATCCTATTACCTGAAAGGGCATCCGTACCTCGACCGGTTCTATTGTTATCTCAGTCTGTTTATGGCCTCCATGCTGGGGCTCGTGCTGGCGGATAATGTGATGCTGCTCTTCGTATTCTGGGAGCTCACGAGCATCACTTCCTTTTTCCTGATCGGTTTTAACAACGACGATCCCGTGTCGCGGCGCAATTCACTGATGGCGCTGGCGGTAACGGGCGGCGGCGGATTTTTGCTGATGACGGGATTCGTGCTGCTGGGCGCCATGTCCGGCACTTATTCCATCGCGGCGATGCTGTCGTCGGCGGAAGCATTGAAAGCGCATCCCTGGTATGGCTTGCTGCTCTTTTTCGTATTCGCCGGCGCCTTCACCAAATCCGCGCAATTCCCTTTTCATTTCTGGCTGCCCGGCGCCATGAAAGCGCCCACGCCGGTATCCGCCTACCTGCATTCCGCCACCATGGTGAAAGCAGGTGTGTACCTGCTGGCGCGGTTTACGCCGGTATTGGGAGGGCATACATACTGGAACACTACTTTATTGATCGTTGGCGGCATCACCATGCTCTACAGCGCCTGGCATGCCATTCAGCGCACCGATCTGAAAGGCATCCTCGCCTACTCCACCATCGCCGCACTGGGCACGCTCGTGTTCCTGTTAGGCGCCGGCACGCCGGCAGCCATGACCGCCGTGGCCGTGTTCATACTGGTGCATGCGTTATACAAAGCCGCGTTATTCCTCGTGGCCGGTATCCTCGATCACGAAACGGGCACCCGCGACGTAACGGTGCTGCGCGGCCTGCGGAAAGTGATGCTGCCCGTGGCCATCGCAGGTCTGCTCGCTGCCCTGTCCAGCGCAGGCGTGCCGCTCACCTTCGGGTTCATCGGGAAAGACCTTATTTACGAAGCCACGCTGCATACGCCCGCATACGGATACATCCTCACGGGCATCGCCGTACTGACCAATATCCTTGTACTGTACGCCGGTTTCCAGGCCGGCATCCGGCCATTTGCCGGCGCATTGCCCGACGGCTTCAAAGGCGTTCACCTGCCGGAATGGCGGCTGTGGATACCGCCCCTGCTGCTGGCTGCGCTCGGCCTGGTGTACGGCATACTGCCCATGCTCACCGACGCCTCACTCGTGCAGCCTGTTGTACTGTCGCTCGGAGGCGGCACACCACCGCCCCTCAAAATATGGCACGGCTTCAACCTGGTGCTGCTGCTAAGCGGCGTTACGCTCGCCGGCGGCTGCCTGTTGTACTTTTTCCGCCAGCCGGCCGGCCGCTTCGAACTGGCGCTGCAACGGTTTGACGCGATGAGCCCTGAAACCCTCGTGGTGAAAAGCGCACGGGGCTTTGCGGCTTTCTCGGGGTGGTACACCAACAAACTGCACAACGGCAACCTGCGCTCGTATGTGCACATCATCATCATTTTCGTCTCCGGCCTGCTGGTGTACAAACTCATCACCGGCGTGCACCTCTATTTCGATATGCGCACGAACGTGGCGCGGCTCACCGTATACGACATCACCGTGTTCGGCATCATCCTCGTGGCGATCTGGAAAACCGTTTCCACCTCCTCCCGCATCACCGCCGTGGCCAGTATGAGCGTGGTGGGCTATTGCATCTGCATCCTGTTCGTGATCTACAGCGCCCCTGATCTCGCCATGACGCAGTTCACCATCGATACCCTCACCGTGGTGCTGTTTGTACTGGTATTGTTCCGCCTTCCGCGCTTCCTGCGTATCAACGACCGGAAAGTGATCGTGCGCGATTCCATCATCGCCGGCATTTTCGGCATCCTCATTTCCATCATCGCGCTGGAAGTGATGAATGAGCCGACCAATAAAGAAACCAGCCGCTTCTATGCAGAAAACGCATACCTGGCGGCCAAGGGCAAAAACGTCGTAAACGTGATGCTCGTCGATTTCCGGGGATTCGATACCCTCGTGGAAATCACCGTGCTGATCATCGCCGCGCTCGGCGTGTACAGCCTGCTGAAATTGAGAATCAGTTCATCCGAAAAAGAATAACGTATGAAAAGTGTCATCCTGAGAACGGCATCCAATTACCTGCTGCCGCTGCTGTTATTATTTTCCGTGTTCATCCTGCTGCGGGGGCATTACAATCCCGGAGGCGGGTTCGTAGGTGGACTGATCGCCTCGATCGCTTTTGTGCTGCATGCATTCGCCAATACACTCGGCAACACCCGCAGGCTGCTGCGTTATCCGCCGGGAGCGCTCATCCCGGTCGGGCTGGGGATTGCGCTACTGAGCGGCCTCGCCCCCGTATTCGTCGGCAAACCGTTCATGACGGCGCTGTGGTTCTCCACGCCCGTGCCCATCATCGGGCTGATCGGCTCGCCCCTCTTTTTCGACATCGGCGTGTACTTCGTGGTGATCGGCATCACCCTCACCATCCTGTTCACCATTTCCGAAAACATCCTGTAGTATGGAGTTATTACTGATTATACTGATCGGCATCCTGTACGCCACCGGCATTTTCATGATGCTGCGCCGCAGTATGGTGAAGTTGCTGATAGGCCTCATTCTGCTCGGCAACGGCGCCAATATGCTCATCTTCCTGCTGGGCGGCATCACCAAAGGGAAACCGCCCATTATCGGCGAAGGCGAAAAAATCCTCAGCGGCATTTATGCAGACCCCATCCCGCAATCGCTGATCCTCACCGCGATCGTGATCAGCTTCGGTTTGCAGTCGTTTGCCATCGTGCTGCTGAAAAGAGTATATGTATTGATTGAAACGGACGATCTGAGCGATCTTAACACACCAGACACGGATATATGACAGATAACTACATCATTTTGCCGGTCATCGGCCATTTAACGGTGGCAGTGCTGCTGATTTTTTTCTGGCGGAAAGTGACCATACAACGGGTGATCAGCGTGGCGGGAAATATTTTAGTGCTGGGCCTCAGCATCGGGCTGTTCGTCAAAACATGGCGCAGCACTGGTTATCTCATCATGCAGGCGGGCGACTGGCCGGCGCCGTTCGGCATCACCTTCGTGTCTGACGTGCTCAGCGCCACCATGGTATTGCTGACCGGCATCGCCGGGCTGGCCGTCTGTATCTTTTCCACCACCGGCATCAGCCGCCACCGGATACAGTACGGGTACTTCCCCATCCTGCATTTCCTGCTGCTGGGGCTGAACGGCGCATTTCTCACGGGCGACATCTTCAACCTCTACGTCTGGTTCGAAGTGATCATTATTTCTTCCTTCGTGCTGATGACGCTCGGCGGCAAAAAACCGCAGATCGAAGGCGGTATCAAATACGTGACGCTGAACCTGCTGGCTTCGGTGATGTTCCTCACGGCGGTGGCCATCCTGTACGGCCTTACCGGCAGCCTCAACATGGCCGACCTCTCGCTGAAGCTGGCGGAGATCAGTAACCGCGGGCTGGTGAACGTAACGGGATTGTTGTTTTTCCTGGGCTTCGGCATCAAATCCGCCGTGTTCCCGCTGTACTTCTGGCTGCCGTCGTCGTATCACACGCCGCCTTCGGCCATCGCCGCCATCTTCGGGGGGCTGCTCACCAAAGTGGGCGTATATGCGCTGCTGCGGGTGTTCACGCTCATTTTTATCCCCGATGTGTTTACCAGCAACGTGCTGATGATCGTGGCGAGCGCCACCCTGCTCACCGGCGCCTTCGGGGCTATGACCAAACGCAACATGCGCATGATGTTCTCGTACCTGATCGTGTGCCACATCGGCTACCTCATCGGCGGGCTGGGCATGTACACGGAGCTGGCCCTGGCCGGCGTGATCTTCTACCTGATACACGACATCATCGTCAAAACCAACCTTTTCCTCGTCAGCGGCATTATCTATAAAATACGCGGCACCATGAACATGGACAAGCTGGGCGGCCTGTATGCCGATTATCCCAAACTGTCGCTGCTCATGGCCGTCGTATTTTTTTCGCTGGTGGGCGTGCCGCCCCTGTCCGGCTTCTGGCCCAAGATTTACCTGTTCGGCGAAGGACTGGCCGCGCCGTACGCCTGGCACCTGGTGGGCGCCATGATCGTTGCCAGTTTTGTAACGCTGTATGTGATGGCGAAGATGTGGGCCGATGTGTTCTGGAAAAACCGGCCAGCCGGCGATGAGGCGCCCGATGCGTTTGCGCCCATGAAACTGTCCAATCGCGCCCTGCTGGTGCTTCCCGTGGTGATGCTGGCCGTAGTGTCGCTGTACATCGGCTTCTGCGCGGAGCACATCATGACGTTATCCAAACGCATCGCCGCCGATCTGAAAAACACCACCCCTTACATCGAAGCGGTGCTGGGGCGAGAGATTATTAAACCGTAACAAGGCAGCTTATGATCAAACAACTATTACTGAACATCATGCTCACCTTCATCTGGGTGATGCTCACCGGCGAACTGGTGTTCACCAATTTTGTGTTCGGTTTCCTGCTCAGTTATGTAACACTGTGGCTGGTAACGGCCGACCAGGAACAGAAGCGGTATTTCAGCCGGGTACCGGCGGTGATCAGTTTCATTTTCTTTTTTATCTACGAAATGCTGCGCGCCAATTTCCAGGTGGCGTACGATGTGATCACCCCGAAGTTCTTCATGAAACCGGGCATCGTGCAATACCCGATGGACGCGAAAACAGACCTGGAGATCACGTTCCTCACCAACCTCATTTCCCTCACGCCAGGCACGCTGATCCTCGACGTGAGCGACGATAAAAAAGTGGTGTACATCCATGTGATGTACCTGGAAGATAAAGACGCCTTCATTCAGCAGATCAAAGGCGGATTGGAAAAACGATTGTTAGATATTTTACGATGAGCCTGAACGACTACCTGTTTTATGTGATATTGCCGATGCTCTGCCTGGCCGTGGTGCTCGTGGCCTACCGCTTTTTCAAGGGGCCCAGCATCGTAGACCGGGTGATTGCGCTCGACCTGCTGATCACCATCGGCATCGGCATCATCACCATTTACAGCATCATGACCAAACAGTCCACTTTCCTCGACGACGCCATGATATTGGCGCTGATCGCGTTCCTGGGCACAGTGGCCTTTTCTTATTACCTCGAAAAAAAGGAAGAACAATGAGCGATATTCTCATCATGATACTCAGCACCCTCGGCGCCATCACCGTACTGATCGCGGCCGTGGGCATCGTGCGCATGCCCGATTTTTACCTGCGCCTGTCCGTGACCATCAAAGCCGCCACGCTGGGCATCGGCCTCCTCCTGGCCGCCGCGGCCGTGTTTTTCGCCGATATCTCCATCAGCACCAAAGTGCTGGCCATCATCTTTTTCCTGTTCCTCACCGCACCGGTGGCGGGCCACATGATCGGCAGGGCCTCGTATTTTACAGGCACGAAGATGTGGAAAGGCTCGGTGCTGGATGAGCTGAAAGGGAAATATGATAAGGAGACGCATAGTCTGGGGAGCGGGGATGGAGAGGAAGACAAGCATAATGACCACTCTAAATAACTGATAAACAATTACATATATTCGCAACTGAGTGTAACTACCGACTGACTCAATACCTACAACATTGAGCCTACAGCCTGTAACTCTCCAAATTAGCACTAAAATCAGTAAATTTGATAGGTGGATAAGGCCGTTAAAATATCGTCTGTTTTTCCCAAACACTTATTTTGGGATGTAAAACTGGAGCAACTGGATGCTGACAGAGATCAGGATTTGATTATTCCAAGGGCCCTGTTCATGACCAGTGAAATATCCTTTCAGGAGGATATAGAGAAATTAGAACGCATTTATAGCAGCGCTGCTATTATCAATACACTCAAGAATACAAAAGAACGAATCAGCAATCGTGTCTGCGAAATGGTTGCTGACAGATACCATATTCCTGTTTTTCACAGATACTCACACCGTTAAATGTCTGACAACCGCTTTAACAAAGAACTTACCCAAAAACTTGTCGACACTATTCTTGAGCTGCAAGCATTGCAGTCCCTAGATTCATTTGCATTGGCAGGAGGTACGAACCTGGCACTTCGTTTTAATCACCGGAGATCTGTTGACATTGACCTATTTTCCAATATGGTTGTTGGATTGGAAGGATTAGCATTGATCAAATCGGAGCTTGAACAACGCTACAATGGAAATTTGATTCATTGTGAAATCATTGATCCCGAAGCTGGCGAGCAGTATTGTTTTTTAAGAGCTTTTATCAATAAAGACGTAGACTTCACAGTTAAGGTGGAGGTAATTCAAAACATCGCACTGTTAGATCAAGTTGAGACAGTTGATAAAATCCGATGCTCACCCAAAAGGATATTGGACTTTTGAAGTTGATGAGCGCAAGTAATCGAAAGGCCCGGAAAGATATTTATGATCTCGATTTCCTTACAGATCAAATTCCTTTGGAAGACTTTCTCCTCATGCTAAAAGAAAAACATTTCAGATTTAGCGGAGAAACATTCAAATGCCTCTTTGATCTTGACCACCAACAAAGTCCGGCCGAAGATGTTGCCCTGCTGCTGGCCTTCGACCAGACCGACTATAGTGCCTTACCTAAGCGACCAAACCATTCAAATGATATCATAGATATTTTACCTTCAAATAAATCCTGGATTACAGCAAGGTCAAGCTGGCGAAGAAAGGTGATTGATTACATGCGCTCAAAGGGAATAACACCCCCACCTGTTCAACCTGTGAACTAGCACATATTTTTCCTCAAGTAAAAGTGAATCCCCCCTCTCAAAACTTCAACACAAAATCCTGCTTCACCTTGAAATCGGGGCTTACGAACACCAGGCCGATAAAAAACAGGTCTATTGTGAGCGTGACGGACGGATGGGCCTTGATGGTTTCCCAGGCGCGTTCCATACCGTCGGTCCAGTGTACGTCGTCGAATATTAAAACAGTGGAGGGTTTGATTTTAGGCAGGCTGTCGAGGAAATACTGCACCGTGGGCTCTTCGCGGTGGTTACCGTCGATGTAGATGATGTCGGGGCTGGGCATGGCGCCCAGTACTTTGGAGAGCTCCGTATCGAAGTTGCCTACGTACTGGTGCACGTTTTTCAGGCCCAGGGAGGCCAGGTTGGCGGATGCGCGGGCGGCGATGTTGGGGCAGCCCTCGATGGTATGCACGCTGGCGCCTGCTTTGGCCATATAGGCGGTGGAAAGGCCCATGGAGGTGCCCAGTTCCAGCACCGTTTTAGCGTTGAGGTACTTCACCAGCCGGTAGAACAGCTGCCCGAATTTGGGTGGCTTGGCGGCGTGGCGCACGATGTCCCGGATTTTACGGGTATTGGTGGCGCCCATCAGGGAACCTGCGCCCAGGTCGGTGACTTCGATAATGTCAGGGCTGGCCAGCAGCTGCCGGCGCAGCGCCTCCACGGGCCCGTAGGCCGGTTTGGGCGCACGGTCGTTCAGCACTTCCTCCAGCAACGCATACACGAAGGGGGAATGCACGTCGTGCCGGTTACCCGCATTAAAATAATAACGGATGTATTTTTTCGCCAATGCCGCCTGGTGCCGTAAACTCACTATTAATAGATTTTTGCCTTGATCAATCCCCATTTGTGCAGCCGGTGCTGGAGCGATACGCGCAGTACGCCGAGGCCGTAAATGCTGCTCCGCTTGAAGTTGATACTGGAGGCTTCTTCAAAATATTTGGTGGGACAGGTCACTTCCGCAATGTCGTACCCCTTCATGAACACCTGCGACACCATTTCATTGTCGAAAATGAAATCGTCGCTGTTGGCCATGAAGTTGATGTCCCGGAGGATTTCCGCGGAAAATGCCCGGTAGCCGGTATGGTATTCGCTCAGTTTCTGCCCGATGAGGATGTTCTGCGTCAGGGTCAGGAAACGGTTGAAAATATATTTATATAACGGCATGCCACCTTTCAGCGCCCCCTTCCCCAGGATGCGGGAGCCGAATACGGCCGGGTATACCTCGTTGGCGATGATGCTGCTCATGGCCAGGATGAGCTTGGGAGTGTACTGGTAGTCCGGGTGCACCATGATCACAATGTCGGCCCCCAGTTCGAGCGCCTTGTTGTAACACGACTTCTGGTTGCCGCCATAGCCCTTGTTGTTATCGTGCCTGATAATATGCTGAATGCCAAGCTTCCGCGCCACGCCGATGGTATCGTCTTTACTGGCGTCGTCTACCAGCACCACTTCATCCACCACGTCCGTCGGTATTTCCAGGAAGGTCTTTTCGAGTGTTAAGGCTGCGTTGTAGGCAGGCAGTACTACCACTACCTTTTTGTTATTCAGCATGAAACAAGGTCAATTTAGGCAGCAAAGGTATAAAAAAGTATAATGCGTTAGTAGCCTTTTACAATTCTTATGTTTATGCAGTAGAATTAATCATTATCTTTGTCTCTTGGGAATTTTTTGGCATTATATTTTCTTAAGGTTTTCTTAACAAAAAAAAGGACTTTCAAGCATGCTCAAGCTAATCAGATGGATGATGCCATTGTTGATGACAGGTTTTGTGACGATGACCGCTACAGCGCAGGAT
Source organism: Chitinophaga lutea (assembly GCF_003813775.1). Lineage (NCBI taxonomy): Bacteria > Pseudomonadati > Bacteroidota > Chitinophagia > Chitinophagales > Chitinophagaceae > Chitinophaga > Chitinophaga lutea. The sequence goes on from NZ_RPDH01000002.1 coordinate 1,985,124, forward strand.
CCGGAAACCCGGCCACCCGTACGTACGGCCGATACCACTATCAAGAAGATCCTCGACGAACTGCAGAAGGTGGCGGACAGCGACCGGCAAAACGCAAAGAACATTGAAGAACTCTCCCGTGGCCGCGACCTCGACAACAGCGCCAAATACGATCTTATTAAAAACAACCTGATTTACGCGGCGGAAACCTATTACCTGCTCAATAAAAAGATCATCGACCTGAAATCGAGGACCACCACGAGTAATCTTGACGTGTTCATCACCTCCCTCAACAACCCGGAAAGCAAGGAACTGGGCTTCTCCCTGAGCGATCGGGTGGTGGAGCTGGTGGAAAAGATCATCCTCAAAGGCAAATCGGATAAAAACGAACGGAATACCAAACTGGTGGAATCCACCAAATCCATTATCAACAGCCCCATCTTCAAAAGTTTCACTTCGCTCACCCCGCCCCTGGCCATCGCCAGCTCGGTGATGAACTTCCTGCACAGCGTAAGCCAGAGCAACAAGGCCATCAACCACAAGCTGCTCCAGGAATTCGAGAAAGAGCTGAACAAATACGTGATCTATTATACAGCCCTCAACGACGCGAACCAGAAGTTCGAGTTCGGGCTGAACTTCAATAAAGACCAGCTGTCGCTGTTGCAGGACAATATGTACGATCACCTGGCCTTCACCGCCAACGTACTGAAAATGCCCCTGCCCGCCCGCGGCAATAAAACCATCGCGGAGTCCCTCAACGAATACTTCTTCGACTTCAGGAAGGAAAAAGTGGTGGACTTCTTCGGCAAACTGGAAGAAAAATACACCGCCGGCAAAAAGATCGACTACGAGAAGCTGCTGCGCGAGAACCCGAACCTGAAGGAAGCGAACAACCAGCTGGAAGACCTGGTGCTCCAGACCAAACGTTTCGAGAACCTCTACAACGAATACTTCAGCCTGCTGGATTCCTACTACACCAAGGTGAACCACTCCCTGCGCCTGGCCCAGGACAATGCCCTGGCCGAAAAAGGCATCGTGGAAGCCAAACAGGCGGAGTTCCGCCAGCTGAAAGACGAGGCGGTTAAAGAGATACAGGCCTCCATCAACATGCGGGAACTGACCGTGAACGTGGAAAAAGTAAAATACCGGTACCGGATATTCTAAACAAGCTTGAAAAGCGGGCCCTCACGGCCCGCTTTTTTTATCACATTTTATACACCCCGCCTCCCGCCCTTCGCCCGTTTCCCCCTTATTATCGTTAATTTTGTCCATCATGACCACCGTACAACTCGAATACGTGGTGGCGGTAGATACCTACCGCAGCTTCGTCACCGCCGCAGATAAATGTTTCGTTACACAACCCACGCTCAGTATGCAGATCCAGAAACTGGAAGACGAGCTGGGCGTGAAGATATTCGACCGCAGCAAACTGCCGGTGGTGCCTACCGAAATAGGTTCCGCCGTGATCGCACAGGCCCGCGTCATCCTCAAGGAGAACAGCCGCATCCGGGAAATCATCGCCGATCAGAAAAAGGAAATACAGGGCACGCTGAAAGTGGGCATCATCCCCACCCTCGCTCCTTACCTGCTGCCCAGGGTGCTCACGGCATTCCTGAAGAAATACCCGAAAGTCAAACTGGAGGTATGGGAATATTCCACCGAGCAGATCATCCAGCAATTGCGCCAGGAGCAGCTCGACTGCGCCCTGCTGGCCACGCCGCTGCATAACCAGCACCTCGAGGAACACCCGCTGTTTTATGAGAACTTCGTGATTTTTGCGGCCAAAAGCCACAAGCTGGCCGATAAAAAGGTGATACTGCCCGAAGACCTCGACACCAAAGACATCTGGCTGCTCAACGAAGGCCACTGCATGCGCAACCAGGTGCTCAACATCTGCCACGACAAGTTCGGCATGGGCGGCGACTTCAAAAACCTGGAATACAACACCGGCAGCGTGGAAACCCTCAAACGGATGGTGGAGCTGAACGAAGGGTATACCATCCTGCCCGAACTTTCCCTGCAGGACCTCTCGGCCAAACAGATGAACATGGTGCGCTTTTTCAAGGCCCCTGAGCCCGTGCGCGAGATCAGCCTGGTCACCCACCGCTATTTCATCAAACAGGGCGTAATTGAGGCCTTTAAGAAAGAAATACTGGCCAGCGTGCCGGACAAGATGAAAGTGAAGAAAACGAAAAAGGTGGTGGACATCCTGCTGGAGAAGAAATAACAGGCAGGCAAGGGAAACCCGAAAGTCGTAGCATTCTGCCGGAGAAGAACGAACCGGCACAATCGTACCAATACAACAACAGGAATATATTGCGGGGACAGGAATGATTCCAAAAACCCCGGCATCAACAAAAAAGGGTAAAACGGAACATCCGCTTTACCCTTTTTTTATTGTCAGTGATCAGTTGATCAGTTCGGTGTTTTCACTTTGTTCGCCTCGGTGTAGTTGTTCTTCAGCTTGGGGAACGACTGCATGATGAGGTCGTTCATCACATTCACCGCCTCGCTCAGGTAAGCGTCTTTCACGCGTGCCTTCAGCCAGTCTTTATTGCGGGCCAGCTTCACGGTGTCGCCCTGGAGTTTGGCGAGGTCGGCCTTCAGGCTGGCGATGTTGATCTCTTTCACTTTATCGTTCACGGCGTCGTAGCGCTTGAGGGCCGCGGCGTTTTTCTTCTGATCGGCTTTGTAGGAAGTGATGTCGAGCGGATAGGTTTTCTGCTCGTCGAGCTTCTTCAGCGTGGCGATATTTTCATTGATGATTTTGAACGCTTCGTTATTGGCCACGCGGCGGGCGCTGTTGGCTTTAAGAGGAGCCACGTCTACCGGGTCCGACCAGGTGGCGTAATCCGCTTTCGGGATAACGTCCCATTTCAGGGCGTCTTTATCTTTTTTCTCCCCTACTTCGTAGTACGGCGAAGGCAGCACCACATCGGATTCCACGCCTTTCAGCTGCGTGGAGCCGCCGTTGGCGCGATAGAACTTCTGTACGGTGAGTTTGATGCCGCCGAGACTGCCGCCCAGGTCGCCGCGTACAAAATTATCGAGGTCGAGCAGGCGCTGCACGGTGCCTTTACCGAAAGTGGAAGGGCTGCCGATCACCACGGCGCGTTTGTAATCCTGCATGGCGGCGGCCATGATTTCGGAAGCGGATGCGCTGAACTCGTTGACCATGATGGCCAGCGGGCCGTCGTATTGCACGCTCTTGTCGCGGTCTTTCTGCTGCTGCGTTTCACCGCCGCGGGACCGCACCTGCACGATCGTGCCGTCCGGTACGAAGAGGCCGGCCATCTTGATCACGTCGGGCAGGGAGCCGCCGCCGTTAAAACGAAGGTCGAGGATGATGCCTTCCACCTTTTCGGCTTTCAGCTTCCTGATCTCTTCGGCCACGTCGTTATAGGAGAAAGCGCCCTGGCGGTCGTTAAAGTCGGCATAGAACTCCGGCAGGTAAATATACCCGATGCGGTGTTCGCCGGTGATGATGGCCGATTTGGCGAATGTATCGTCGAGTTTGATTTCGTCGCGGATGAGTTTCACCGTTTTGGTGGTACCGTCCACGCTTTTCACCGTGAGTTTCACCTCGGTGCCTTTCTGGCCGCGGATGAGGGTCACGGCTTCGTCTACCGCATAACCGCTCACGTCGGTCGTGTCTACCTTCAGGATCACGTCATCGGCCTTCAGCGTCCCTTCTTTCCAGCTGGGGCTGCCGGTAACGATGCTCACGATCCGGATGCGGCCTTCTTCCTCACGCAGCTGGGCGCCGATGCCGAAGAACTTGCCGGCCATCTGCTCCTGGAAAGAACGTTTCTCCAGCGGCGGCATATAGTCGGTATGCGGGTCCATGGTGGTGGTGATCGCATTCACGTACATGGAAAAACGGTCGTCGTCTTTCATGCGCGTTTTCATACGGTCGAAATATTTGTCGTAGATCTTTTTCACTTTCTGGCGCGCTTCCACTTCGAGGGCGGCGTCTGTTTTGCCGGACTTGTCCTTGTCGCGCGCTTCGATCAGCTCGGCGTATTTTTCAAGGGTACGGAACTTGAGCGACTTGCGCCATGCTTCGGTGCGGCCCGCGTTATCCGCCGGCCAGTCCATCGATTCCGGGTCTATCACCACCGTTTCCTTCTGGTTGAAGTCGAACGGCTTTTGCAGGATCACCGGGTAAATGGCGGCGGCTTCCGCCACCCTTTTACGGATGAGCTCGTTGGTTTTGTTGAACAGGTCCAGGGGCGCGCCGTTCAGTTCATCATCCACATGTGTGTCGAGCACTTTCAGGGCGTCGATATCGCTTTTGAGGAAAAATTTCTTTTCGCCGTCGAGGCTGCGCAGGTATTTGGAAAATACTTCTTTGGAGAACTTGTCATCGATCGGCTTGGGCTGGTAATGGCCTTCTTTCAGGATCTGGCCTACCAGGGTGATGATGGCTTCATATCTTCCGGGAGGGTCTTCTTTCCCTCCTCCGATCTTTGCAAAGGCAAATATTCCCGCGGAAATGCTGATCAGCATTACCGGTACAATCACTTTCAGTTTCATCCGCATAACAATCAATTACGAATTACAAAATGCGCAGCATTCTTGAGCCCCTTTGAAAAGACATAGCAATGATGCGAAATATACGAGCAACGGAGACGGCCGTTCTTCGCTTATCAAATATAAGCCAAATCCGGCCATCTCCCTAAGGCCCCACGGGCGTTTTAACAAAATATTACTGGCAAATACCGTGCTGTAAAATCAAAAAATTTACCATTAGCCCGTACAAATTAACCACTCGTAATTCGTAATCCGCAGTTTGTAATTTTTATTTCACCAGCTTGTAAACCATCCCTTTAACGGCTCCGCCGGACTGGGGAATGGTGGCCAGCATGTACAGTTCTCCGGCTTCGTCCTGGCCCCAGCTCAACAGCTGTACGTTACCCTCGGGTTTGTTCTCGAACACGAGGTCGTTGCGCTGCCATTTGGCGCCCTTCTGCTGCAGCGTCCAGGTTTTGCCGTTATAATCGCCGAACACGTACTGTCCCTGCAGGCCGGGAATGGCTTTGCCGCGGTATACGTAACCACCGGCAACGCTGATGCCGTCGTCGTGGTCGTATTCATGGATGGGCGCAATCAGCTTGCGTTTATCGGCGCCCTCGGGCACGTTGAATTCGTGGTAGCCTTCCATGATGCGCCAGCCGTAGTTGCCGCCTTTGGTGATGATGTCCACTTCTTCATACTTGTTCTGACCTACGTCGCCGGCAAACAGCTTTTTAGTGCCTTTGTCGAACGAAATACGCCAGGCATTGCGCAGGCCGTACGCCCAGATCTCGCCACGGGCGCCTTCTTTACCGGCAAAAGGATTGTCTTTCGGCACACGGTAAGGGCTCGCGTTCACGTCTATACGCAGAATCTTGCCCAGCAAGGTGTTGAGGTCCTGGCCATTGCCGATGGCGCCGTGTTTGTCGCCCCCACCGCCACCGTCGCCGGAAGAAATGTAGAGGTAACCGTCGGGGCCGAACACGATATCGCCGCCGTTATGGTTGGATTCCGGCTGGTCGAATTCCAGTATTACCCGCTGCGATGCGGGCAGTGCGGTATTGTCGGTGGATTTGCCCACTTTGAATTCCGCCAGCACGCTTTTATGGTTGAGGCCTTTCACCGGTTTCGGCACCGGGGCGCTGTAGTAGAGATAAAATTTGCCGTTGGTCCTGAACTGGGGATGGAAGGCCATGCCCAGGAGGCCGCGCTCGTCGTACGCGGGGTTCACTTTCACCATGTGGCTGCTCACGTCGATAAAAGGTGTGGGCAATAATTTGCCGTTTTGCACCACCCATACTTTTCCTTCTTTCTGAACGATAAACTGGCGGTTGGAACCATCACCGGGCACCGCCAAAGTAACAGGCGACTGCACCTGGTCCGTCACCAGCTGCAGCTTCACTTTGGGGGCCTGCGCCATGCCTGCGTTTCCCGCAAACAGGGAACCGGCCAATAACAGATAAACTAGCTTCATACGTGTTTGGAATTTTAAAGCCCTAAAAATAATGATCTGAACAATACAAATATTTTATTTTTGACCTGTTGATTAAAACTAACGGATTGGAAAGCGCTGATTTAACCAGGAATGATCCTTACGCGGCCTTGCGGTATAGAGAGTTCCAGTTTTTCCTGGTCATACGGTTTGCCCTGATTTTCGCACTGGCCATGCAGTTTTCCATCGTCGAATGGAAAGTATACATGCTCACCAGGAACCCGCTCAACCTGGGCCTCATCGGCCTGGCGGAGTTCGTGCCAGCGATCGGCCTCGCCCTGTTTGCCGGCAACATCGTGGATAAAACGGAGAAAAGGGGCATGGTGATGAAATGCATCGCCGGTTATCTTTTTACCGGAACGGGGTTGTTCCTCCTCACCTGGGACGAACTGATGGCTGGCATCCCCAAAAACAGCGTACTGCTGATGATCTACCTGCTGGTTTTCTGCGGGGGCATCATCCGGGCTTTTACCAGTCCTTCCAACTTTTCCCTGCTCGGTTTGCTGGTGCCCCGCCAGCTGTATCCCAACGCGACCACCTGGAGCACGTCCGCCTGGCAGATCGGCGCCATCGCCGGCCCCGCTTTGGGCGGCCTCAGCATGCACTGGCTCGGTGTGCACTGGTCGATGCTGCTGGTGCTGGCGTTTGTATTGCTCGCATTGTACTGCATCCTGCAAATATCCCCGAAGCCCATCCACTATAAAGAAATCGGCGAAACGGTGCGGCAGCGGCTCACCAAGGGCCTCCGGTTCGTCTGGGACACCAAGGTGCTGCTCAACGCCATGGCGCTGGATATGTTCGCCGTGCTCTTCGGCGGTTCGGTGGCCATGATGACCATTTACGCCAACGACATCCTGCACGTGGGGCCCGTCGGTTTCGGGATGATGCGCGCCGCGCCCGCGGTGGGCTCTTTTATCACCCTGTTCCTGCTGGCGTACAAGCCCATCGTCACCAAACCGGGCATGAAACTGCTGCTGGCGGTATTCGGGTTCGGGCTGTGCATCATCATCTTCGGCATCTCCAAAAACTTCGTGCTGTCGCTGGCCGCCCTCTTCTTCAGCGGCATCTTCGACGGGGTGAGCGTGATCATCCGCCAGACCATCCTGCAGCTCAAAACGCCCGACGACATGCGCGGGCGGGTTTCGTCCGTAAGCTCCATCTTCGTAGGCTCCTCCAACGAGCTGGGCTCCTTCGAAAGCGGGGTGGCGGCCAAACTGATGGGCCCGGTCGTTTCCGTGGTGTTCGGCGGCTGCATGACCCTCGGGATCGTCATTACCACCTACATCATCTCCCCCGCCATGCGGAAGCTGGAGCTGAAGCCGTGACATCGGAACTCCGTCCTTTGCCCCATAAATCAATTGATTATCAATCTATTTTACACAACCCTCCATTGCGCCGAAGCCGTAAAGTCGTTGATCATCCATCCCCCCATCCTCTAATGGGCTATAGCCCTGCATTCATTGATTATCAATCCATTCCTCCATCCTCACCATTGTTTCTACCGCCTTCTTCCCGATGCTTCATTGGTCTGAAACTCTTACTGCTATTATGTTTCCCTTAGGATGTCCCACTGATATCCCACTGATGTCCCAGAGATGTACCACAGATGTTCCACATCTTAAAGGATGTGGGACATCTGTGGGAGAGCAGTGTAACAGCTCTCTTATAATAGTGGCTGAGCATAAATGCTTTGCCTTGGCAGTCTAAGGGAATGACCAGGTTTACACAGGGGAATCGATGGGGAGGACAAAGAAAAAACCTGCCCGGCGGAATCGACCGGGGGCAAAAAAGCAGGAACAGGCTCCGGTAGCGAGAAACAAAGGGGGGCCACGTTGCGGAGGACGGTAGTGAGAATGCGTGGTTGCAGAGGAAATCAGGCTTTTACGGCCGCGTTCCGCGACGTGGTGCGGAGGAATTACACATTCCAGGCCCTTTCAGGTGGCTCGGGGAAATAACGGTCCGGGGCGGCTCACCCCTTCACCGTCGCTTTCAGGCGTTCCAGCACGTAATACACGGCGGGACAAATAACAGAATTCATTAATGTGGTGTTCGGGCGTTTGAAGAACTCGTCGCTGTCCGTGTAGGGGTAATTGCGGCAGTCGCCGGGCCGCACCTCATAGATGCCGCAGTAGTTATCCGCGCCAAGGAACGGGCAGGGGCTGCGTTTTACGACGTAATCGCCGTCTTCGTCGAGGCGGAGGTAGGTTTCAATGAAAACAGATTCGCGGAGGCCCAGGAATTTGGAGACTTTTTTAATATCGGGGGTTTTGAAACGGGGGCTGATGGTTTTACAGCAACCGGCGCATTGCAGGCAGTCGATTTTTGAAAAGGCTTCGTCGTGCAGCTCCGGCAGGAGGCGCTCGGCGCCTTTACCTTTCTTGGTCTGCATTTTCTGTAAGAACTGTTTGTAGGATTTCTGCTGTTCTTTGGCCTTTTTCTCCCAATCCGAGAGCTCATCGTGCATGGCTGGTTATTTTCTGCAAAAGTAGCGGAAACATTCCTGCTTCCAAAACCGGGCGGCATGAAGATTTCATGACAATACACGTCCTTCTTCCCGGCAGAATATCATGCCCGCCTCCCGCCCGGTGCGGTTGTTTGGCTGTTGCTTAAAAACATCATAGCTTTGCGCATTCTTTTCTTAAATACCTGCTTTATATCATGAATCTTTTGAATACTTTCAGGAATGAGTTCATTGGCCGTCATATCGGTCCCAATGAAGCGGAAACCCGTGAAATGCTCGGCAAGATCGGCATCGGGACGTTAGATGAGCTGATCGACAAAACGGTACCTGCGGCCATCCGCATGAAACATGAGCTGGACATCCCCGAAGCGGTGAGCGAGCATACTTACCTCGGCCAGCTGAAGGACGTTTCGTTACAGAACAAAGTATTCAAAAATTATATCGGTCAGGGTTATTACGATACCATCACGCCCAGCGTGATCCTGCGGAACGTGTTCGAGAACCCGGGATGGTATACCCAGTACACGCCCTACCAGGCTGAAATTTCACAGGGCCGCCTGGAAAGCCTGCTGAACTTCCAGACCATGGTGAGCGACCTCACCGACCTGCCGATCGCCAACGCCTCCCTGCTCGACGAAGCCACTGCGGCGGCGGAAGCGATGACCATGTTTTTCAACGCACTGAATAAAGACCACGACCACATCACCCGCGGAAAATTTTTCGTGGATGAGCGCGTGCTCCCGCAAACGAAAGACGTGGTGCTGACCCGCGCCACCCCCCTGCACATCGAAGTGGTGTTCGGCGACTTCACGAAAGCGGACATCACGGCCGATTACTTCGGCGCGCTGGTGCAATACCCGGACGCTGAGGGCCATGTATCCGATTACCGCGCCTTCATCGAAAAAACACATGCCGTGGGCGCTTATGTAGCCATGGCGACCGACCTGCTGGCCCTCACCCTGCTGACCCCTCCGGGCGAGCTGGGCGCTGACGCCGCAGTGGGTAGCGCACAACGTTTCGGCGTACCGCTGGGCTTCGGTGGCCCGCATGCCGCGTTCTTCGCCACCAAAGACGAGTTCAAACGCGCCATCCCCGGCCGTATCATCGGTGTGAGCATCGACGCGCAGAACGGCCGCGCATTGCGCATGGCCCTGCAAACCCGCGAACAGCACATCAAACGCGAAAAAGCCACTTCCAATATCTGTACCGCACAGGCGCTGCTGGCCAACATGGCCGCCATGTACGCCGTGTACCATGGCCCCGAAGGACTGAAAAACATCGCCCTGAAAACCACGCTGCTCACCGCAGCGCTGGCCGCCAAACTGAAAGCAGCCGGCGTTCAGGTGCGTAACACCAGCCACTTCGACACCATCACCATCGAAACCGCCGATGCCAACGCGGTACATGCCAAAGCCGAAGCGGCCGGTATGAACTTCCGCCACATCAGCGCGCAGCTGCTGGGTATTTCGCTCGACGAAACCACTTCCGTGGCCGATGTGAACGCCATCCTCGCCGTGTTCGGCGCGGGCAGCGTTACAGACAGTGATGTGGAAAACGCCGCCAGCGGCATTCCCGCCGCACAGCAGCGTACGTCCGCTTACCTGCTGCACCCCGTGTTTAACAGTCACCACAGCGAAACAGAGATGATGCGTTATCTCAAGATGCTGGAAAATAAAGACCTTTCGCTCAACACCTCCATGATCTCCCTGGGCTCCTGCACGATGAAGCTGAACGCGGCATCCGAAATGATCCCCCTGAGCTGGAGCCACTGGAGCAAAATGCATCCCTTCGCGCCGCTGGCGCAGGCGGGCGGTTACGCACAGATCGTAAAAGAGCTGGGCGACTACCTCTGCAAAATCACCGCCTTCGACGCATGCAGCCTGCAGCCGAACTCCGGCGCACAGGGCGAATACGCCGGCCTGCTCACCATCCGCGGTTATCACGAAAGCCGCGGCGAAGCGCACCGCAACATCATGCTCATCCCCATCTCCGCACACGGCACCAACCCCGCCAGCGCCGTGATGGTAGGTTATAAAGTAGTCATCGTAAAAGCGCTCGACAACGGGTATATCGACATCGCCGACCTGAAAGCAAAGGCCGAACAGCATAAAGACAACCTCGCCGGCGTGATGATCACCTACCCTTCCACTTACGGTGTGTACGAGGAAGGTGTAAAAGAAATCTGCGAGATCATTCATGCCAACGGCGGCCAGGTGTATATGGACGGCGCGAACATGAACGCACAGGTAGGGCTGACCGCTCCGGGCCTCATCGGCGCCGACGTTTGCCACCTCAACCTGCATAAAACCTTCGCCATCCCGCATGGCGGCGGCGGCCCCGGCATGGGCCCCATCTGCGCGGCGAAACACCTCGCTCCTTTCCTGCCTTCCCACGTATTCATCCAGGGCGGCAGCAACGGCAGCAAACAGGCGCACGCCGTGTCTGCCGCTCCGTACGGCAGCGCCAGCATCCTGCTGATCTCCTACGCTTACATCCGCATGCTCGGCCGCCACGGCGTTCGCAAGGCTACGGAATACGCCATCCTCAACGCCAACTACATGAAAGCGCGCCTGAAAGACGCCTTCGAAATCCTGTACACCGGCGTGAGCGGCACCTGCGCGCACGAGTTCATCGTAGACCTCCGTCCGTTTAAAAACACCGCCGGCGTTGAAGCCGAAGATGTGGCCAAACGCCTGATGGACTATGGTTTCCACGCACCGACCATGAGTTTCCCGGTTCCGGGCACCATCATGATCGAGCCCACGGAGAGCGAGGACAAAGCGGAGCTCGACCGCTTCTGCGACGCGCTGCTGGCCATCCGCGAAGAGATCCGCGCGGTGGAAGAAGGCAGGGCTGACAAAACCGACAACGTACTGAAACACGCTCCGCATACCCAGGCCGTGATCACCGCCGACGAGTGGACACGCCCCTACACCCGCCAGCAGGCCGCATTCCCGCTGGAGTATGTGAAGCAGAATAAATTCTGGCCTTCCGTGAGCCGCATCAATAACACGTACGGCGACCGGAACCTCATCTGCACCTGCGAGCCCGCAAGTGCTTACGCCGAGGCATAAAGGCATCATCAAAAAATTACCCGGAACCCGGTGGCTGCAAGGCCACCGGGTTTTTTCTTTCCGGCAGCGGCGGGGCTTAACTTTCAGGTAATATGCCTTTCCTAGATTTAAAGCCGAAACAGCCCAACGGGAAATTTATGCCAGGTAACCCTTCTCATGTACTCTTTTCACGATTGTTCCGGGAGAACAGGGACAAGGTTTTCCGTTTCGCGTACAAACTGACGGCAGACGAAGCCCGGGCAGACGAGATCACCCAGCAATGTTTCATCCGCCTCTGGGAAAGTATCGATACCGTGCGCGAGCAGGACGACATCTTCCCGCTGCTTTTTGTGCTCGTGAAGCGGCTGGTGATAGACGATACCCGCCGCCTGTACCGCGAAAAAAAGAAGATGGCCCAACTGCGGGAATTGCCCGAAGAACAGGCGCAGAACAATACCCTTCAGCATAAAGAGCTCGTAAGCTACATGGAGCGCCTCATCGAAAAGATGCCCGAGCAGCGCCGCCTGATCTACCGCATGAGCCGGCAGGACGGTCATAGTTACAAAGAAATCGCCCTCCGTTTAAGATTGTCCCCCGCCACCGTACGCAACCACCTCAGCCTCGCCCTCCAATACATCCGCCAGGAACTGGCCGTTTATTTCGGCAAATAAAGGGCGAATGAATAAATGAAAGTTCCCGCTTCCCGGCAGCAGACGTTGTTAAAACCGCCAGGTTTATAAACACCCCGGAACAGGCGTCCATAAAAAAGGCGCAAAGTAGATACTTTGCGCACAGTGCTGTATGCGTTTGAAACTTTACATGTTCACTCTATACACGATTAAGGAGAATGCGGAATAATGACGACAGCATGGCGGCCTGCCCGTTCCTTCGAATCGAACAATACCGCCGGCGCAGCCGTTTCGGGTTTTGCTGCGCGGCCCTGGCCGGTGATGACGGCCAGCGCCCTGGCGATCAGCGGATCGGCCCGGTCGCCTACCGGCGATAAAGGCAGCCGGCTCTTTTCATCTACGGCATAGCGCGGCGCGATGCCGTCGGGATAATTGCCTTCGCCGCGTGCGTTCGCGAGTTTGAAGGTAACGGGCAGCAACACCCAGGGAATCCGGCGGGGCGTGCGTTCGTCGGAGATGCTCACCGCCCCTACGTCTTTTCCATGCGAGGTTTGCCCGATCTGCACCACGTCCATATACGGCTTCAGGTTATTGATCATGAGCTCCGCGGCAGAGGCCGTAATGCCGGTGCTGAGGATAAACACCCTTGGCAATTGCAGGCGGGCCGGTTGCAGTTCGCTGAAAGGGATGACTTTATTTTCACCTGAAGGGGCAGCCAGCACATCTTTGAAGGAGCGCACCCGTACGCCCTGCCGGGCATTGCCGGTGAACTGCACGAACGGCTGCTGTTCATCGATGCCGGGCGCTACCAGGGCGCTGAGCAAAGCGGCAGCGGTCACACTGCCGCCGGGGTTGTACCGGAGGTCGAGGATCAGTTCTGAAACACCCCCTGCCTTGAGCTGCTGTACGGCCTGTAATATGTTGCGGTTATAATAGTCGTCGAAATTGTTCAGGAAGATATACCCGATGTGCTTCCCCCCTTCCGTCCATACTTCCGAGCGGTACAAAGGGTTTTCCACGATGGTGCGGTTTTCGAGGCTAAGGGCGCCCGTTTCTTCCGGCTGCCCGCCTGCGGGAATTTTAGCCAGCGTGATGGTGGCCTTGTTTTGTTGCAGCATGGCGTTGCCCAGCTGTTCCGCATTACCGGCGGTGAGGCGCGTGCCGTTGATGCGGGTGAAATAATCGCCCCGTTTCAGGCCGCTCTGCGCGGCGGCGGTGCCGGGTATCACGAAGTTGACAATGCCTGTTATCACGCCCTGCGGGAGGGCTACTACATAGTAGTCCATGCCGAACGTGCGCAGCATGCCGCGGGGGATGGTGCTGTGGTCGAGTGCGTTGTAGATGGCGGAAAAACGGTCGCCGGGATGTTTGAGGCTGTTGAAAAAAGCGATGGTTTCCGCGCCCGTTGCCGAAGCCGGCAAAGATTGTTCCCAGAGGTAGCAGGTGCGCATCTGCTCCAGTATCCAGTTGTTGGTTTCCTGCTGCGACGCGGGGCCGGATGGGCCGGGCGCAGGATCGTGCTTGCGGCAGGATGTGGCTGCGCAAAGCAATGCAGGAAGGAGGAACCGGGAGAGTTGCTTCATGATTTTAGTAAGATACCAGGCTGTTAGCAGTATAAGTGTTGCCGGTCGGCCGCACATTTACCCTGATGCTGAAGATGTGGTTGGCCATGCTTTCCAGGTTTGCCGCCCCCGGTAAAAAAAACCTTCCGCCCTTCGTATACCGGATTGGATCTATTTCTCCCGCGTTGGGAACATATTCACCCGTCTGGGCGTTTTTCAGTTTGAATACTATCCGCTCTCCCACACCGAATCCTTTTGCATACGGAATGCCGGTAAACCCTAAAAATTTGCCCTTCGTCAGGCCCTTGAATACAGCGTAAGGTGCGTCCGCTCCGCTTACAATAGTGCTTCCGTTCACGACCACCCTGTAAAGTTCCAGTTCAAGCGCCCCGGGCAGGTTCGGATCAGTGTAATAGAATCCGAAGTTCTTTTTTGCAGGGTCGGATTGTTCTTCATTCTTCACTATCAGCTGCGGAACACCTTCTCCCAATTGCAGGATCGATGCGGAAAAGAAGTTACCGTTGACGGTCAGGGATGTATCTATCCAGACATTGCCTGTTTTACGGTCCGTCAGTGTCAGGTGCTGTTTACCCTTCACTTTTTCGATGGTCTGGTTGATGACCAATGGCATCTTTGTGCCGAAGCTGTCGGAGAGTATTACATTGTCCATCCGCAGTGTCGTCACAACTTCAGGTTCGGCCCAGAAGCTCGAAATGGATACATTCACAATTTCTTTTTCTACTTGCAGTACGCCTTCTTTTTTACAGGCGACCAGAAAAATAGTCACTGCGGCAAAAGCTGATAGTAATAAATACTTCATGTTATACAATTGGATTGGAAATTTTAATGAGCAATAACAATCGATAATGTTTCATTCCTGCCTGTTTTCCCCGACTTCAGGAAACAAGCAAGTGATAGACCAGCTATCACCTGCTTGTAAAGTCCTTGCATCAACTTTCTTCAGACGAAAAGTTGTTGTTGTTGTTTTGTTGTTTACAGACCGGCAGTCCAGCCCAGGTACCAGTAATTGCCGCCTACGATAGCGCCTTTACCGGGGTGTTGTGTTTCGCTCGGGTCGAAATTTGCACCAACAGCGAACGGATCCACCAGCGCGATGTCTGCATTGGAATCGGTGCCGTTCAGGTGAGTTTCATTGCCTGCGGGAATGGTGCCGAGTGAAGAAAAGGCATGCACCACGTTACCGGTGAAAGTACCGGCGGTGCAGGCGCCTTCAACAGCGAAACCATTGTTGTAACCCAGGAAGATGGAGTTGGTGATGGTGTAGCCCGTAGACCTTCTGAGACGGCCTGCGTTCAGGGTGCCGGCGAATGCGGCGTTCTGTCCGCCGATGAAGGTTGCGTTAGATACCTGTGCGTTGGTGATGGGCGTCAGCGCGGGGCAGGTACCGGTTGCTTCGTTGTCGGACTCGATGCCGTTCGCATCGTTGTAAGTAAAACCGGAGCGGCGGATACCCAGTACATATTGTACGGAGCCCTGGTAGCCATGGTCGAAGTCCAGGATGTCGTCGTTGGTGTTCAGTGAAACGAGGTAAGAAGCGTTTACAGTACCGCCGAAGAACTCGAACGCATCGTCGCGGCCATAAGAAGCCTGAACGTGGTCGATGGTGGTGCCGCTGCCTACGCCGCCCAGGGTGAGGCTGTTCAGCTCGTTGTTGGTAGATACATTGGCGCCGGCCCATTCGATGCGCACATATTTCAGTACACCTGAGTTGTCGCCGGAAGTGGTGCCGCCATAATGAACGTCAACACCAGGAGGCAAGGTAGGCAGATCGATACCTTCGATTGTGGGGTTAGACTGGTTGGTGGGAGCATTACCCAGGATCACGATGCCGCCCCAGTCGCCCACAGCCGGAGTGGCGTTGTTGGAGGTGAATACGATGGTACCGTTTGTACCGTCGGCATGGATCTGGCCGCCACGAGTGATCACCAGTGCAGAAGCCTCAGCAGGAGTGGATTTTGAAATGCCTTTTACCGTAACGCCAGCGTTGATCACGAGGTCGCCACCGGGTTGTACGTAGGTTTTTCCGTCGAGATAATAAGTACCGTTGGCTACCAGTTCTACCTGTGTGCTGATAATACCGGGCAGTGTGGAACCATCGGGCAGTACACCTGCTTTTACGTTTTCAGGTGCTTTTTGCGCATCTTTTTTACATGCGCCAAAGGCTAACAAAGAGAGTACGCCTGCTGCGAACATAAGTCTTTTCATGGCTTAATTTTTTTTGTCGGGTTTAATAGAATGTTAGTGCTTTATTGATGCAATGGATTTTTTAAAATGAATAGGTTACGTTAAGGCTCAGGTTCCTTCCTTTGAACCATCGCTGCCGCACATAATCCCGGTCTTTATTGAAGCGTGTCCCTTTAGGGTCGCTGTTTTCACTGCCGAGCGTGTATGGGTCCTCCGCAGGCGTGACATTAGCCGATTTGACGACGCCCCTGTTCATATACAGGATGTTATCCTGCTGCAACACATCGCTGATGTTAAACCGCACCTGCATTTTCTTTTTCAGCAAGGTGGCGCTGAGCTGGACGTCTATCAAATCCCGCGGGTTTTCATACAGGTCTTCCCAGGGCTGGAAACCGGCGGTCACAATGCGTTGGCCGTAACGGTTGTAGGTGACATTCACCCCGAACACATCACCGAAATAGCCGATACCGCCGTTGATCACATAAGGCGAGAGGCCCTGCAGGGGACGGTCCCTGGAATCGGACGCGTTCTTTTCGAGGTCCGGGCGGCCCGTAATGCCACCGGCGGCATTCATCAGCTGGTCGGTATTGTAGCGCACCTTTGCTTTCATCCACGATCCGTTTGCGCTCACAAATACATGGCTCAGCCATTTTTGCGCGGGATTGATGAACCGCAGCGACTTACGGAGGTCCAGTTCCAATCCGGTATTAGTGGAGTTCCGCAGGTTGAAGTAAAACAACCGGGGGTCTACCGAGCCGCTCCATACGCCGATGATCTCTACGGGATCCTTGAATTTCTTGTAGAATGCCGATACCGATATCACTTCACCCGGCGCGGGGTAATACTCGTACCGCAGGTCAAAATTGTCGATACTGGCATCCTTCAGCCCCTGCGCACCATAATAGGCGGCCCTTTCCTTGAATTCATAATAGATGTAAGGCGCGCGCTCCCTGAATTCAGCCCTGGCAAGGGTTTTTGAATATGCCGCGCGGATGTTCATCCGGTTGTTGACGGCGTACACCAGGTTAGCGGAAGGCAGCCAGTCGGTTTTTTTATACCGCATCGTGGAATCCACCCCATAGCCCATTGGCGGGGCATATACGATACCGGTCACTTCCATGTTGCTCTGTTCCATCCTCACCCCTCCGATAAGGCGGAAGCGCTGCAACAACTTCAGATCCGCCATCACATAGGCCGCGTGTATCTGTTGTTTTCCCTTGTAATCGTCGCCCGAGAAACCGAACGATCCCAAACCGGTGGGCACATAGTTCAGCATACCGGGCCGCAGGAATTCAGGTGAATGCAGTTCATGGTCTGATTTACCGAACATCAGCGTATCCCGATAACCAATGGAGTATTGCGAGGTGGGATCCACCAGCAGGCGGAAAACCTGGCTTTGATAGTCTACCTTACGGAACACCCCGGCATACCCGGCCTTCAGGGTCTGGGCCGCGCCACCTACGTTGAAAGGCATCGATAAATTGGCCGCAACGTTTTTCCGCCGCTCCTTCAGCATCGCATTAAAAATGTTAATCCCTTCCGTCATGTACCCCAGTGCTTCATTGACGATGTAAAACCGGTACTGGCCTGCTACGCTTTCGTCATACGGCCATTTATCGCCGGAACGGCCACGTGAGCTCCTGGTGTCCGGCTGTTCGCGGTCCAGCGTAATGTTGTCCGCAGCCCAGTCGAGCTTCAGTTTTTTGCCCAGCAGGTGCTCCCCTTCCAGCCTGTTTTGCAGCAAGGAATTGATGAGCGTAACGTTGATGTAATGATTGATGGGAGAAACGATGCTGGACCAATCCATACCCTTGTTCACATTCATCTCATTACTGAACCGCCTGTTATAGAGGTTCTTGAAGGCCACACGGTGGCCTTTGGTCTGAAAGCCGATGTTTGCCACCGCGCCCAGCGCCGTATTGAAATTATAGGTGCGCGAGCTGTCGAAGTAATAATGGTAATAACCCGGGTTGTGACGGCTTTCATTCACCACCGACTCCTCGTGCCGGTAGGTTCCTGCCAGTGTGATACCCAGCGAGGAGACCCTGTCTTTCAGCATGATCACTCTTCCTGCGGCCAGCTGATAATTCTGCACGGGAGAATAATCATATTTGTACATTCCCCAGTTGTTGGGAATACGCCGTTCCATTTCGCTTCTTTTCATCTTGTCGCCGCTTCTGATCACCTCCCGGAATTCCTCCGCACCCCAGCCATGGTTCCACCAGCGCCGCGTACCGTCGTCGAACCCGAGGTAATCCCGGCCGCCGCGTTTGGTGCTGTACAGCGTTTTACCGGTACTGTTGGTGTTGATGCCGGTGCCGGCCGTGAGCGTCAGGAAATTACGGTCGGGAATGTTGCGGGTGTTGACCTGCACCAGTCCGCCGGCGAACTCCGACGGCATGTCTGGCGTGGCGGTTTTGTTCACCACGATATTGTCGATCAGCGCGCTGGGAATCACGTCGAACGAAAAGTTTCGCCTGTTGGGCTCCGTGCTGGGCAGGCTGGCGCCGTTCATCATCACGTTGTTGTAGCGTTCGCTCAGCCCGCGCACCGTCACGAACTTATCGTCCTGCACGGTGAGGCCGTTCACCCGCTTCAGTACCTGCGCCGCATTGTTATCGGGCGTGGCTTTGATCTGCTCGGCGCTGATACCGTCAGACACGGCGGCGTTGTTTTTCTGCAAAGCGTACAGCCCTTCCACGGACGCCCGCTGGTAACTGGCTGTCACCACCACCTCTTTCAGGGAAGAAGGCGAAGCGGTCATCAGCACGTTGAGCGTGGTGGCCTGCCTTGATTTCACCGCGATGTCTGTAACCTTCCTGGTGCTGAACGACACATACCGGAACACCAGCGTGTATTTGCCCGGCGGCAGCTGGATGGAATAGCTGCCGTCTACGCCCGTGGTGGTGCCGCTTCCGCCTTCTATCATGATGGTTACGCCCGGCAGCGGTTCGTTGCGGTTATCGATCACCCTGCCGGTGATGGTGCCTTCATTTTCTTTTTTCATCGCCGCTTCCACCTGGCCTTTCCGGATGGCGACGGTATTGTTGTCGTATTCGATGTCTACCGCCGCATGCCGGTCGAGGTACTCCAGTACCGCACCGAGCTTTGCCGCGGTGTAGTCCATCGCCGGCACCCGGCATTGTTCGAGGTACAGCGGATCATATACATAGGTAAGGGATGTTTGCGCCTGTAACCGTTTGATCACGTCCGCCACGCTGGTGCGGGCGGTCTTTACCGTTACCTGTTGCTGCAGCGATTTGTACGATTGCGCCGCCAGTACCAGGTGCTGGCCAAAGAGCAGGATGAACAGCAAAGGGCAGATGTACAGGCATAGTTTTCCATGCCCGGGAAAAAATCTTCGGGTAGATTTTTGCATACTTCTCGTTACTTTTTATTTATTGAATCGAATGAAAAGGGTGAACTCGTTATGTATTATTTCCGTTTTTCTTTATACACATAGGTGGTATCGCCGTGCCGGTCGAACCGCAGTTCCTGCACAAAGGCCAGTTTCTGCAGGATCAGATCCACCGTCACCTGCGCCGGGAATGAAGCCGTGAGCCTTTTACCGGCAAGGGTTTTATCCATCATCACGAACCGGCGGCCATAGCGGCGCTGCAGTTTTGCGAAAGCATCATCGAGGCGGGTGTTCTCGAAGATGACCTTCCCG
Organism: Chitinophaga lutea; assembly: GCF_003813775.1. Lineage (NCBI taxonomy): Bacteria > Pseudomonadati > Bacteroidota > Chitinophagia > Chitinophagales > Chitinophagaceae > Chitinophaga > Chitinophaga lutea. The sequence continues at coordinate 2,004,690 of NZ_RPDH01000002.1, forward strand.
TCTTTCCAGTCCACCGCTTCGCGGACGAGGAAAGTGGATTGTTTGAAATGCCGGTCGTCCGTGTAAGTGAGGCGGTCGCCGGGCAGCAGCACCACCCTTTCAAATGACGAGGCCGAATCCGCCGCGCTGATGGCTACTTTCCCGGAGATGAGGCTGACCTGCACCGTTTTTTCTTCCGCGGCGGGCGAAGCGATATTGAAGGAAGTGCCCAGCGCCGTAGTGATCAACCCGCCTGCATTGACGCTGAAAGGCGCCCGGTCGCTGGCGGCCACCTCGATGTAGGCTTCGCCGGTCAGGCGCAGCCGGCGGCTGGTGGTATTATAGGTATCATCGAATATGATGCAGGCCTGTGCGTTCAGCCATACCTTCGAGCCGTCCGGCATGCTCACCAGCTTTACGCCCGGGCCGGGATTGGCGATGGTATCCATATGGCGCGCAATGCCGGTGGTCGCCGTCTTCCTCCCCTGCAGCCACCAGCCGGCCAGTGCCACGCAGCCTGCGAGCATAGCGGCTGCGGCGGGGCGCAGCCAGTGCAGGCGGCGGACCTTCGTTACCGGGGCGGGGTTCGCCTGGCGCCAGCTTGCCTTCAAAAATCCGTCGAGCCCATCTTCGCCAGACTGCTCCAGCCAGGCTTCCACCTGCTGCACCTCGTCTTCCGAACAAAGGCCTTTGAAATATTTATCCAGCAATTGTTGATTCATATACGTCCCGGTAAACGGCATCTTTTTTCACCGCCTACAATAAGAGTACGCTCACCGCGAAACGATGTACCAACCCCGGAAACGACTTCATAATTTGGTAACATTCGCCCGGCCCCACATCATCCTTTACACCGTTCTCCCCATAAAACGAACCTTTCATCACAGATTTAACTATTTACTTCGTTTTTCTACGAATGTTTCGTATTTTAGGCTCCTCAACTAAATTCCGCCATGAATCGAATTGTATGTTTATCTCTTATTTTAAGCCTGTGCGGGTTTGCCGCCTCCGCGCAGAAAAACCAGTTAACCGGCTCGGTGGCAGATTCCAGCAGCAAGGAGCTGATGGAGATGGCCACCGTTACGGTGCAGGATAATAAAGACAGCAGCCTGCTGACTTACACGCTGACCGACAAAAAAGGCGGCTTTAAACTGACCGGCCTGCCGGCAGATAAAACCCTCCGCCTGCTGATTTCCTATACCGGGTACCGTACTTTTGTCCGCATCCTGCCTCCCGGCCATCCGGCAGACCTGGGGAAAATTTTCCTGGCTCCTTCCGCCCATGAACTGAATACGGTGGTGATCGAAGGCGACCGTCCGCCGATCGCCATCCGGAAAGACACCATCGAGTTTAACGCATCCGCGTTCAAAACACGCACCAATGCCATGGTGGAAGACCTGCTGAAAAAACTGCCCGGAGTGGATATCGACGACGAAGGCAACATCACCGTGAACGGTAAAAAGGTGACCCGCGTACTGGTGGAAGGCCGTGAGTTTTTCGGCAACGACCCCAAGCTGGCCACCAAAAACCTGCCGGCCGCGATTGTGGACAAAGTGCAGGTGATGGACACCAAAACCAGGCAGGAAGCCAAACTGGGCGTTGAAAAAGACGGGGAAGACAGGACGCTCAACGTGACGCTGAAAGCGGATAAAAAGAAAGGCCTGTTCGGCCGCGTATCGGCCGGCGGCGGTACCGACGACCGGTTTGAGCTGGCCGGCATGGTAAGCGGGTTCGACGGCCCCCGCCAGCTCAGTGTGCTGGCTTCTTCCAACAACCTCAACAAAATCGGGTTCTCGCAGGGGGAAATGGGCGCCGTTGCAGAAAAGAAAGCCGGCGGTATGTCGATCAGCATTTCCGATAACGGGGCGTTCTCCATGAACGGCATCTCCTTCGGCAGCGGCGGCGACGGCATCCGTACCGCCACCATGGCCGGGTATAATTACAACGACCAGTGGAACAAAAAACACAACGTCAATAACAGTTACTTCTTCAACAACACCGACTCCCGCTACCGCACGTTGCGGAATACGCAGTATAACGACGGGCGGCAGACCCGCAGCAACCGCGAAGGCACGGGCCGCAACGCCAATCACCGTCTTAATTTCGGGCTGGAAACACAGCTGGACTCCGTGACCATGCTTTCTTTCAACCCTTCTTTCGACTACGCCGAAACCAGCACCCGCGCCAATGGGCTGGACACTACCTGGTCGGACGGCTCGCTGCTCAACCACAACACCACCCGCAACCGCAATTCCAGCACGCGCACCAACTTCAGCAGCAACCTGAACATCTCGCGGCAGCTGAAAAAGAAAGGGCGCAGCATCGCCCTGGGATTCAGCAACAATAACAGCAACCAGGACGGATACGCTTTCAACTATTCGGAGCGCGGCTTTTATGAGAACGGCATCGCCGATTCCAGCGCCATCACCGATCAGCGCAACACCTCCACCAACACCAATGAAAACTACGAAGTGGTGCTGAAGTATACGGAGCCCATTTCGAAAACGTGGAGAGTAACGGCCGGTTACGGCTTCCAATACAGCCAGAGCCGCTCCGACCGGCAGACTTACAACTACGACGAAGTTGAAAAAGGGTACACCGATCTCGACCCGTTGTACACCAATAAATTCAAAACCGTTTTCACCTCTCAAAACCCGCAGCTGTCTTTCAACCACTCCGGCAAAGCATGGACGGCGAATATCGGCGGCTCCGTGTACCTGAATGTGCTCGACAACTACTCCTATACCACCCGCACCGGCTTCCGCCAGTACCAGACGAACATCGCTCCCAGTTCCCGCCTGGCTTACCGGAATAAAAAGAACGGCAACTGGTACCTGAGTTACTTCGGGAATATGCAGCAGCCTTCCATCGACCAGCTGCAACCCCTGAAGGATAACAGCAACACACTGAACGAGCGCATCGGTAACCCCGACCTGAAGCCCGCTTTCACGCAGCGCATATCGTTCGGCTTCAACCAGTTTTCGCCTACCGGCATCGGTGTTTTCTCCAGCATCGGTTATTCGCCCACCATGAACCGGATCACCACGGTGATCAAAGCCCGGCCCGACGGCAGCCAGCAAACCCGGTTCGTGAACACGAACGGCTTCTATAACCTGAACGCCAACGCGACGCTCAGCAAAAGCAAAAAGGCCAAGGATTACCAGTGGAGAGCCATGCTTTTCCTGAATGCATACGGGGGCCGGAACATCAACTTCTCCAACATCAACAATCCCAAAGGCGACACCACCATCCGCCGCATCGAAACGTTCAGCATGAACTTTTCCGTTGGCGCCCATGGCACTTACGCCTACAAGGAACTGCTGGAATTTACGCTCAACTACCGCCCTTCCTTTTTCGTCACCAAATACCCGCAGGGTGTCACCACCCAGGGCAATTACATACAGCACCGCGCCACGCTGGGCAGCACCGTGTACTGGCCGCGTAACTTCGCGTGGGAAAACGATATCAACTACGTGTACAACACCCGTATCACGCCCGGTTTCCGGAAAGGCGTGGCCATGTGGCACATGGGGCTGGAATACAGTTTCCTGAAAAGCAAAAGAGCGCAGGTTAAAATTTATGCGTACGACCTGCTGAAGCAGAGCACCTCAGTGCGGCGCAACGTGAGTGAGTTTTCCATCGACGATGTGCAGACGGAAATCGTGGACCAGTATTACATGCTGACGCTCACTTACAACATCAGCGTGTTCGGCGCGAAAGCGAAGACAGGGAACAGGCGGGTTGACGGGGGGAGATTTTTCATATTCTGAGACCATGCTATATGACATAAAAAAGGGAGCGCTTCATGGCTCCCTTTTTTATTGTAATTCATTGGCGGTATAATGCAGCCCCTTCAGCAATCTTTGCAGTTCTTCCTCCGAATGCGCATCCGGGTGTAACTCGATCACCACTTCACCGGTGATCAGGTCACAGACGAAATGGATCTCCCGGTTCGCGTCTTTGATCACAAACAGATCGTTCGTTACCCATTCCTTAAACGTAAAGAACCTGCTGAAAAACTGCGTCAGCGGATGGCAGCGGTACACGGGCATCGTATGCAGGAGTGCTCCTTCCCTGTCGTACACCAGCAATACAAACTCGACGTATTCGAACGTGTAGGTATAATCGAGGGCCACGATGCGGGTGAGGGCCGGGTTCAGCGACTTCGGGTAGTAGCTGACGGGGAGGACGTAATCCGCCGAGCGGATGCCGTCGTGGATGCGGCGGAGCACTGCCACGTCCCGGTTGTTTGCCGCGGCCAGTTCTTCCATGATCTCGAACACCGCTTCGTAGAGGCATTGTTTTCTTTCATCCGGCGGTCGGGAAAGGTATAGTTCCATATCCACCGGGTACACGACGTTGCGGCGGCTGCCGGCTGTATCGATGACCTTCGTGCCGCTGATATCCGTTATTTCGATGTGCAGCCGCTGGAAGCGGATAAACTTCAGGCCGCCTATCCGTGAACGGTAACTCTCGCCTACGGCTACGCCTTCGCGCAGCAGTGCGGGATGGTGCCGGAAAATTATCTCGAGGGTGTTGAGCATGGTGATCGTCCCTTAGAGGTAGCGCTCCTTCGCCACGTCCTGGTGATGGATGGCATGCCCTACGATCACGTAGCCGAGGGCGCGCACGCTCATCGGGCGACCACTGGCGACGCCGCTGCGCTCCATTTCCTCGCCGTCGAAAGAACGGAACAGGTGCTCGGACGCGTTGCGGACGTACTGGAATTCTTCCACCATATCGGCCCAGCTGCGGTGATCTACCCGGGCCTCATCCGCGTAACTGTTTTCATCGAAGCTGGCGAGGGGCGTCATGTCTTTACGGGCAAAGCGCAGTGCGCGGTAGGCAAAGATGCGCTCCGCGTCGATGATGTGCTGCAGCATCTGCTTCAGCGTCCATTTACCGGTGGCATAGGCATAATTCTGTTTGTTTTCCGGCAGCTCGCGCCAGAACTGGAGGGAAACAGCCGTTTGGTTGCGGAAGGCTGTCAGCAGGTCGTCTTCCTTCACTTTCGTAACGTAACCGTGGTAAAACTCAGCGTATTCCGAGGCTAAGGGTCTTGCCATATATCATAATTTTGAACCTAAGTTACGGCAGATCGGCTTATATTTAATCACCCAATCAACCGCTTAAACAAATGCGACAAAACCTGATCCTGCTGCTGTGCATTTTTGCCCACATGACAACGTTTGCCCGTTCAGCCGAAGACTCTCTCTGGATAAGGGAAAACTATACAAAAAAGGAAGTGCTGATACCCATGCGCGACGGGATAAAACTGTTTACCTCCATCTTCATTCCGAAAAACACCATTGAAAAACATCCCATTCTCATTACCCGCACCCCTTATTCCTGTGCGCCTTACGGGGAGGATAAATGGCCGGCGTACCACCATTGGTATGTGACCCAGTATTTCCGGGAAGGTTATATTATCGTCACCCAGGACGTCAGGGGCCGCTGGATGAGTGAGGGGGAATTTGTGGACGTAAGGCCTTTCAATCCGAATAAAAAAGGGAAAGATATCGATGAAGCGAGCGATTCCTACGACACCATCGACTGGCTGGTGAAAAACATCGGCAACAACAACGGGAAAGTAGGCGTATACGGCGGTTCCTACCCCGGCTTCTATTCCACCATGGCCGCACTCAGCGGGCACCCCGCCCTCAAAGCAGTAAGCCCGCAGGCGCCGGTGACGGACTGGTTCATGGGCGACGACTGGCACCATAACGGCGCCTTTATGCTCAACGACGCCTTCAGCTTCTACCATGCCTTCGGCAAACCCCGGCCCAAACCCACCACGGTAAAACCAACGGGTTTTAATTTCACCGTGCGCGACAATTATAAATTCTTCCTGGAGGCCGGCGCCCTGCCCAACGTGATGCGCATGATCGGCGACAGCATTGCTTTCTGGAAAGACCTGTTCGCCCATCCCAACTACGACAGCTGGTGGAAAGCGCGCGACATCCGCAACTTCATCAAAAACATACAGCCGGCCGTACTGGTGGTTGGCGGCCACTTCGACGCGGAAGACTGCTTCGGCGCATGGGCCACTTACCAGGCAATCGAAAAACAAAGCCCCGGTACAGACAACCGCATCGTCATGGGGCCGTGGTACCACGGTCAGTGGGTCGACAATGAAGCCACCAGCCTCGGCAACGTGCGGTTCGGCAGCAACACTTCCAAATGGTACCAGGATAGCATAGAGTTGCCTTTCTTCAACCATCACCTGAAAGGTAAAGGCAAGGGAGCCGATATACAGGACGCCGTGGTGTTCTTCACCGGCGCCAACGAATGGAAACAGTTTCCTGCCTGGCCCGCGCCCGATATGCAGCAGCGGCCCGTTTACCTGCAGGCAGCCGGCGGCCTCGGTTTCCAGGCGCCCAATACTGCCGATGCCTACACCCAATACGTCAGCGACCCCGCCAGGCCCGTGCCCTATACAGAAGATGTTCATTTTATCCGCACCATCAGCTATATGACGGACGATCAGCGTTTTGCCGCCCGACGGCCGGACGTACTGGTATTCCAGACCCCTCCGCTGGAGGAAGACCTTAGCCTGGGCGGTCCGCTGATAGCGGATCTGATGGCCAGTATCAGCACTACCGACGCGGATTTTGTGGTTAAACTGATCGACGTGTTCCCGGACGATTTCACTTACGGCGACCCGCCCGCCCCGGTTGTCAACAAACGTTACATTCCTGCCGCCTACCCAATGGGCGGTTACCAGATGCTGGTACGCGGAGAGGTGATGCGGGGCAAATTCAGGAAGAGTTTTGAACAGCCCGTGCCTTTTGCGCCTAACCAGCCCGAGCAGGTAAAATTCACCTTACCGGACATTGCGCACACGTTCAAAAAAGGCCACCGGCTGATGGTGCAGATACAGAGCAGCTGGTTCCCGCTGGTAGACCGCAATCCGCAGCAATTCACGAATATTTATACGGCAAACGATAAAGATTTTGTTCCGTCCACTATCCGGATTTATCACGATGCAAAGCGGCCGTCGAAACTGATACTGCCTGTTTTGCGTTGATTCCACCACGTTAAAAAATACGCAATATGAAACTTCTGTTTTCTGCAGCCCTGGCGCTGCTGACACAATTGTCCTTCGCGCAGGCCGGTCTTTCCGGCGCCTGGCAGCTGATGCCCGTGGGCAGCGAACCGCAAACCGTGCGCATCATCGAAGACGGGTATTTTATGCAGACCGTCTTCAACCAGCAGGGGAAAGAGTTCGTGAGCACGCTCGGCGGGCGCATCACCGCATCCGGCGGCAACCTCACCGAAGTGATCGAATTCAACACGGCCGACAAAGAGAACATCGGCAGCACCAACACCTGCACGTACAAATTGCAGAACAACCAGCTGACGGTGAGCTGCGCCGGCAAAACCACCACCTGGCAGCGCCTCGATGAAGGGAAGGCACCATTGGCAGGCACCTGGCGCATCACCGCCAGGGAAAACAACGGTAAGATGGACCCCATGCGCCCCGGCCCGCGTAAAACCCTTAAAATCCTTTCCGGCACCCGCTTTCAATGGGCGGCCATCAACACGGAAACCAAGGAGTTTTTCGGCACCGGCGGCGGTACGTACAAGTTTGAGAACGGCCAGTATACCGAAACCATCACCTTCTTTTCGCGCGACAATACGCGGGTGGGCATGAGCCTGAGCTTTAACGGCAAAGTGGACGGCAAACAATGGCACCACAGCGGCAAAAGCTCCAAGGGCGACCCCATCAGCGAAATATGGAGCAGGATTGAATAATGTGCTTATATTGCGGTTCAAATTTTACAACCCGGTATGATCAGAAAATGCCTATTTATCGGCGCTTTAAGCGTACTGACCGCACAAGCGGCCTTCAGCCAGAAAAAACAGACGGCTGCACCTAAACCTTTGCTCCGCACGCAACTGGACTCCGTGAGCTATACCATCGGCAACGACCTCGGGCAAATGCTCAAAGGCCAGGGGCTCGACAGCCTGAACCTGAAACTGCTGTTCAAGGCCATCGAAGACCATTATACCGGCAAAACACCGGTACTCTCCGCCGACCAGGGCACTACCCTGGTGAGGGACTACATCCTGAACAAGAATAAAGTGGAAGGGGAAAAGTTCCTGGCGAAAAACAAAACCAAACCCGGCGTGGTAACGCTGCCCAGCGGCCTGCAGTACCAGGTGCTGAAAACCGGCACCGGTCCCAAACCCACGCTGAACGATAAGGTAAAAGTGCATTATCACGGCATGCTGATCGACGGTACTACATTCGACAGCTCCATCGACCGCGGCGAGCCCATCACACTGCCCGTTACGGGCGTGATCAAAGGCTGGACGGAAGCCCTCCTGCTGATGCCTGTGGGCAGCAAATGGAAACTCTTCATCCCTTCGCAGCTGGCGTACGGCGAAAGAGCCGCCGGCCCGAAAATCAAGCCCAACAGCGCACTGGTGTTTGATGTGGAACTGCTGAGCATCGAAGCGGCCACACCTGCGGAAACGCAGCCTGCCGCTCCCGTGAAAGAATAGTATATATTACAATATTGAAAAGCCGGATGGGAGTGATTCCATCCGGCTTTTTTTATTCGCGCTGCCGCAAACATGTGCTTTCCCCCGTATAACATCACCCGCTGTGAACCTGATCATTGCCACTTCAAATATTCAGCACCGCTACCGCGATGCCTCTTGCGGTTCTTGCACACCATCCACTTTCACATCCTGATGCGAACGCATGCCGAAGATGAAGTGCCTCCCTGTCTAAAAAAGCGGCGGCCCCGTTCACACGAGGCCGCCGCTCTGTATTTTCTTTCATCCGTTATTTGAACACTCTCGGCGCGCGCATTTCCAGCAGCATAAAATCCGCCAGCACCATGGCTGTAACGGCTTCCAGCACTACGGGCACGCGCAGCGCGATGCAGAGATCGTGACGGCCTTTCACGGAAAACTGTTCCACCTGGCCGCTGGCTATATTCAGCGTTTCCTGCACTTTGGGGGTGCTGGAGGTGGGTTTTACCGCGATGCGGAACACCAGCTGGTTGCCGTTGCTGATGCCGCCCACCACGCCGCCGGCGTTGTTGGTGGCGGTTTTTCCGCTTGTATCGATGATCGCGTCGTTGTGTTCCAGCCCTTTCATTTTAGCGGCGGCAAAACCGGCGCCGAATTCGATGCCTTTGATGGCGGGGATGGCAAACACCGCATGCGCGATGTTGGACTCGATGGAATCGAAGAAAGGTTCGCCCAAACCGATGGGCAGCCCGTCTACCGTACATTCCACGACACCGCCTACCGAGTCTTTGGCGGCGATGGCGGCTTCGAGGCCCTGTTCGGGATCAGGGTAACCGCCTACTTCTTTCAGCTCCGCTTTTACCTGGATGCCGCTGCCGAGTATTTTTTTGGCGATCACGCCGGCCGCCACGAGGTTGAGCGTCAACCGGCCGCTGAAGTGGCCGCCGCCGCGGTAGTCTTCAAACCCGCCGTACTTCTGCGTAGCCACAAAATCGGCATGGCCGGGGCGGGGAAACTCCCGCAGTTTGGCGTAATCGGCGCTGCGGGTGTTGTTGTTTTCGAACAGGATGGTGATGGGCGCTCCTGTGGTATGATCGTTGAACACACCGGATTTCAGGAAAGGCAGGTCGTCTTCCTTGCGGGGCGTGGTGCCTTTGGCGCCGGCTTTACGCCGTTCCAGGTCGGGCAGGAAATCTTCCTGCTTTAAGGGAATGCCTGCGGGCACGCCGTCGATATTGACGCCCACGCTTTCGCCGTGGGACTCGCCGAATACATTCACCCTGAATATTCTTCCGAAACTGTTCATGATTGTACTTTTTCTTCTTTAGTGACTGCCGCGCCGAGCGTCGCTATATGATCATAGAATTCCGGGTACGATTTGTTGATCGCTTCGGCGTTCTCCACCGTTACCGGTCCGTCGGCCGTCAGCGCCGCCACGGCGCAGGCCATGGCGATGCGGTGATCGTTATGCGAATGTACGGTAGCGCCTTTGATGCCGGTGCCGCCGTGTACGAACATATCGTCTCCTTCGAGGTTGATGCGGATGCCCATTTTACCGAACTCCTGCTGCAGGGTGAGACCGCGGTCGCTTTCTTTATGCGCCAGGCGGCTTACGCCCTTGATCCGGGTCACGCCCTTGCAGTTGGCGGCCAGGGCCACCAGCGGCGGGAACAGGTCCGGGCAGTCGGTAGCGTCCAGCTCAAACGGCTTCAGTTCCTTTTTGGCGATGATCATGGTGAACACGCCGGGCAGGATTTCGGCGCCGGCTTTTTCGAGCGCTTCCATGATCGCCTTGTCGGACTGTGCGCTTTGGGTATTGAGGTGATGCACTTCCGCCTTGCCGGCTACGGCGGCCGCTACGAGCAGGAATGCCGCGCCGCTCCAGTCGCCTTCCACGGTATATTCCACGGGGCGGTAGGATTGTTTGCTGTCGAAGTGGAACACTTCAAAGTTCTCCTGCCGCACCTTTACGCCGAAATGCTCCATGATCTGCAGCGTGAGGGCGATGTAAGGTTTGCTTTTGAGGTCTTTCACCGTAATGGCGGCTTTATCCGCCACGGCGCCGAAAGCCATGAGCAGGCCGGTGAGGAACTGGGACGACAGGGAGCCGTCGATCGTCACGTTATTGGCCTGCAGCGGTCCCCTGATTTCCAGGGGCAGCTTGCCGTCGCGGCTTTTGATCTGTACGCCCAGCTGGGGCAGTACTTCCTCGAAGAAATGCATGGGGCGGGTCACGAGGCTGCCGTGCCCGTTGATGGTGATGGTCTTTTCAGACAGGGCGGCCACCGGCGTGAACATGCGGATGCCGAGGCCCGATTCGCCGCAATTGATCTCCTCGTGCAGGGGCTGAACGCCATTGCCGGTGATCTCAATCGTTTCTTCTCCCCTTTTCACCACAGCCCCCAGGTTTTCCGCTACTTCGAGCGCGGCCAGGCAGTCGTTGCTCAGCCCCGGGTTATGTATGACGGTTTTCCCTTTCGCGAGCAAGGCCGCTGCCACCGCACGCTGCATCGCACTCTTGGAGGGATTGGCGGTAACGGCGCCTTTGATCACGGAAGGTGAAATTGAAACTCTCATATTGGACGGTTACAGTTCTTTTAAAATTTGTTTCAGCTCGTCGAGCGGGATAGGCTGTGTTTGCGCCTTACCCAGTTCTTCCAGCAGCACAAAGTGAATATGGTCTTTTTCTCGTTTTTTATCCAGCTTGAAGATGTTGAACACCGCGTCTTTGTCCGATTGCATCGTTACCGGTAAACGGTAGTCGTTGATCAAACGGATCAGCCGGTTGGTTTGTTCGGATGGCAGCTTGGTTATTTTTTCGGAGATCTTAGCAGCTGCTACCATCCCGATCGCCACCGCCTGGCCGTGTGCAATGTTTTCCAGCTTTTCTACCGCATGCCCGAGGGTATGACCAAAATTCAGCCAGCGGCGTACACCGCTTTCAAACTCGTCTTCCAGCACAAACTTTGTTTTGATCGCCACCGACCGTTCCACCAGGTATTGCAGCACGCTTACATCCTGCGCGAGGGCCTTGTCTTTATTGTTTTCCAGGTAGGTAAACAATTCCGCATCGTATATGCAGGCATACTTGATGATCTCGGCAAAACCGTTGCACCATTCCGTTGCGGGCATGGTAGACGGCAGGGTGTAGTCGAACAGGATGAACTGCGGCTGGTTGATGGTGCCCAGCATGTTTTTATGCATGCCGTGGCTCACGCCGTTTTTACCGCCGATGGAAGCATCTACCTGCGCCAGCAAGGTGGTGGGCACAAACCCGAAGGGAATGCCGCGCATGTAAATACTGGCTGCAAAGCCGGTGATATCTGTGAGCATACCGCCGCCAATGCCTACCAGCGTGGTTTTGCGGTCTGCCTCCAGTTCTATCAGCCCGTTGATGATCTGGTCGATCACTTCCATGTTCTTGTGATCCTCCCCATCGGGCACTACCAGCTTTTTCCAGCCGGGCAGCAGGTCTGCGTAATGATGGTCCACATTTTCATCCAGCAGCAGGATGGTGCGTTCTTTATTCACGTAATTCCCCAGGTTGGCGAGACTTTCGCCGAGGTAATACGTGGTGGCGGCGTGTTGAAACTGGTGCGTTTGCGTTGTCATATAAGTCTGATACTGAAAAAAGGCTTAGTCGTTCATCACTTTATTCTGGCGGTTGATGGATTCCAGGTGCACGGCATCAAAGTATTTCAGTACGAAATCTTTGGTGAGGCCCAGTTTCTCGCCGGCGCGGATACCACGGTCGAGGATTTCATTCCAGCGGTTGGTTTGCAGGATGGTGATGTTGTTCTCTTTTTTATACTGACCGATTTTTTCAGCGATTTTCATGCGGTTGCCCAGCAGCAGCATGATTTCGTCATCGATGCCGTTGATCTGGTTGCGCAGTTTTTCGAGGGCGGTGTTGAACTCTTTCTGGTCGGTACGTTCGTGCCTCCAGGTGATGTTGCTCAGCAGCTCGCCGAATTTTTCGGGCGTGATCTGTTGTTTGGCATCGCTCCAGGCGTTGTCCGGATCGATGTGTGTTTCCAGCATGAGGCCATCGTAATCGAGGTCGATCGCTTCCTGTGAAACAGCCTGCAGGATGTCGCGGCGGCCGCTGATGTGGCTCGGGTCGCAGATCATCGGTAATTCAGGATGACGGCGTTTCAGTTCGATCGCCAGGTGCCACATGGGGGCGTTGCGGTATTCGGTGTTGCCGTAGCTGGAGAAGCCGCGGTGGATCAACCCTACTTTTTCGATACCGGCTTTCTGGATACGCTCTACCGCACCAATCCACAGTTCCAGGTCGGGGTTGATGGGGTTTTTGATCAGCACGGGAATCTTAACGCCTTTCAGGGCGTCGGCCACATCCTGTACGGAGAACGGGTTTACGGTGGTGCGCGCACCAATCCAGAGGATGTCCACGCCGAAGTGCAGCGCATCTTCCACCTGTTTGGCGGTAGCTACTTCCACAGTAGTGGGCATGCCGGTCAGCTCTTTGGCTTTCTGCAGCCAGGGGAGGCCTTTGGGACCAATCCCTTCGAAGGAGCCCGGACGGGTGCGGGGTTTCCAGATACCGGCGCGCAGCACATCCACTTTACCGGTTTTTGCCAGGGCCAGCGCAGTGGCCAATACCTGTTCTTCGGTTTCTGCAGAGCAGGGTCCGGAGATGATCAGCGGCTTTTTGTCTGAAGCCGGATCGGCGAATTTCGTTTTTGCTAAGATCTGTTCCATTGTAATATGACGTGTTAATAATGTGACTGTTTATTTTAAGATTTTCCTGATTTTATTGCTCTTCTGGATGAGTTTGTAGAACGTTTCGTAATCTTCATCCTGGAGGAGTTTTTTCATCTGCTCGAGCTGGTTGATGTGTTCTTCCAGTACGTCGAGCACGTTGTTGCGGTTGTGCTTGAAAATGGGCACCCAGGTGTCCGGCGAGCTTTTGGCGAGGCGCACGGTGGATTCGAAACCGCCGCTGGCCAGCTCGAAAATGCGGCCCTGCTCCTTTTCCTTTTTCAGCACCGTCAAAGCCAGCGCGAAAGAAGTGATGTGGGAGATGTGCGATACATAGGCGGTGTGCAGGTCGTGCTCCTCCGCGTTCATGTACACGGTGCGCATGCTCAGCTTGTCCACCATCGATTCGATCATTTCCACCGCATCCTCATCGCTGTTCTTCACGTCGCACAGCACCATCGTTTTCTGTGCGAACAGGTTGCGCACGGCCGCATCGGGCCCGGAGTACTCGGTACCGGCCATCGGGTGGGCGGCTACAAAGCGGCCCCGTTTGGAATGACCGGTCACGAGCTGTAATAATTTCTGTTTGGTGGAGCCCACATCCATGATCACATGCTGTGGCCCGACCTTGTCTAAAATGGAGGTAAGGGTCTGGAGGAGCGCATCCACCGGGATGGCCAGGATGATCAGCTGGCTGCGGCTCATGGCATCTTCAAGATTGGAACCTTCGTCGATGATATTCAGTTCCTGCGCTCTTTTCAGGTTCTCTTCGTTGTAATCCACGCCGATGATCCAGTTGGCCACCCCCTTTTCCTTGAGGCTGATGGCCAGCGAACCGCCTATTAATCCTACTCCTACTACTGTTGCAATCATATATTGACCGTTTGGGATACCTGAATGGATTGTTTCACCCGTTCAATCGCTTCTTCAAACACCTGCTCGCTGCGGCAGAGGCTCACACGGATGTACCCTTTGCCGTTTTCGCCGAAAATACCGCCGGGTGTGATGAATACTTTGGCTTTGTACAGCACTTCATCGCTCACGGCAAACCCGTCTGCATATCCTGCGGGGATTTCCGCCCACACAAACATGCCTGTCTGGTTGGTGTCGTATCTGGCGCCGAGCAGGTTGAGCAGCTCGAATACTTTTTTACGGCGGCCGGCGTAAATGCCGTTCAGTTCCGCGTACCATTCCGGCCCCAGTTCCAGTGCGGCCACGGCGGCCATCTGCACGGGCTGGAACATGCCGCTGTCCATATTGCTTTTAAAGCGCAGCACATCGTTGAGGAATTCCGCTTTGCCTACCAGCATCCCTACACGCCAGCCGGCCATGTTGCCGCTTTTGCTCAGGGAGTTCAGTTCGAGGGCCACTTCCATGGCGCCGGGCGTGGCCAGGAGGCTGGCCGGCCGGTCGTTCAGGATGAAGCTGTACGGATTGTCGTGGCACAGCAGGATGTTATGTTTTTTGGCGAAAGCCACCAGTTTTTCGAAAGTATCGGCTTTGGCCTGCGCGCCGGTGGGCATATGCGGGTAGTTGACCCACATGAGCTTCACCTTGCCGAGGTCGCTTTTTTCGAGGGCCTCGAGGTCCGGCTGCCAGCCATTGGCCGCGCTCAGGGCGTACGTCACCGGTGTGGCGCCGCTGAGCTGTACGGCGGAGCGGTAAGTGGGATACCCCGGGTCCGGGATGAGCGCTTCGTCGCCTTCCTGCAGAAAGGTCATGCAGATGTGCATGATACCTTCTTTAGAGCCGATGAGGGGCAGCACTTCTTTCTCAGCATCCAGCGTTACGCCGTAGAAGCGGCCGTACCAACCGGCCATGGCCTGCCGCAGGGCAGGAATGCCTTTGTAGCCCTGGTAAGCATGGGTGCCGGGTTTGGCGGCATGCTCATTCAATGCCGCTACCACGGAAGGGTGCGGAGGAAGGTCGGGACTCCCGATACCGAGGTTGATCACATTCGCACCCCCTTTGTTCATATCGTCGATCTCCCGCAGCTTGCGGGAAAAGTAATACTCTTCGGTGTGTTGTAATCTTTTAGCTACAGTTGGTTGCATGGGTTTATGATTAGTTGTGCGTTTTGCCTTTTTTGTAAATGCCCAGTACCGTCAGATGTTCGGTAAGCGGGGTGATTTTTTTCAGGGCCTGCTGGAAATGAGCCAGGGTGTCAAATTCCATGTCCGCATGAAAATAATAATGCCACTCTTTCGCCGGTATGGGAAAACTCTGGATTTTGCTCAGGTTGATGCCTTCGGCGGCGATTTTGGTGAGCACTTTGGCCAGACTTCCGCTTTCATTGGAAGTCTGGAAATATACGGAAGATTTGTTGGCATCTGCCGGTGCTTCCACACCATTTCTGGAAATGGCCAGAAAACGGGTATAGTTGTTTTTGGCGGTATGGATGTTGGGCGCGATGATATCGAGCTCAAAAATCTCCGCCGCCAGCTGTCCTGCGATGGCCGCGGTGGATTTCAGCTTTTTCTGGCGCACATGTTTGGCGCTGAGGGCGGTATCTTCCGTTTCCACGAGTTTGATGTGGGGGTATTTGGCGAGGAAGTCCATGCACTGCAGCAAAGCCATCGGGTGCGAATGCACTTCGCGGATGTCTTCGATGCTTTGGCCGGGCAGCACCATGAGCTGCTGGTTGATCTGCAGGTACAACTCTCCCGTGATGTGGAGGCCTGAATTTTTGAGCAGGCTGTAATTGGGCAGGATGCTGCCGGCGATGGAGTTTTCGATGGCCATCATGCCGCCGTCCACACCCGCTTCACCGTTTTTGACCTTACGCACGAGCTCCGGGAAAGAAGCGCAGGCTTCAATGGTATTTTGTTTGCCGAAGTACTTCTGTACGGCTATCTGGTGAAAACTTCCTTCAAATCCCTGGATGGCTATGTGCATAAAAATTGAGTTCGTATATGAAAATAAAAAAGGGCCCCGTGAGCCGGGACCCTTCATTTGTTCGTTTTATGATAAACTGTTGTTACAAAGGAGTCCCGTTTTTTTCCCGGTAAAAGAAAAAGTAAAAGAAATACAGGCTAAAGCTCTTTTGTGACATATGATGATTTGTTTATCAGAATTCATTGTAAAAAAGGAAAGGCCCCCTTTTTCAGGAGGCCCGTTATATTTTTAAGCGATTTTAGCAAAAACGAACCTCCTATTCCTGGAACCAGAAAAAGTAACCGTAAAAATAACCGAAGGTGCGTTGTTGCATTGCTTGTTCTGCTTTATTGTTTGATAGAACAAAAGTAAGGCAGGATTCCAATTTTTCAAACAGGGGATGGAAAATATATAATTCTTCCAACAAAACAGCTTTTTACGTAGAATTTATCTAACAACTATCCCCTGATGGCCGGGAATCGATCACCGGAGGGGCCGATTGCCTGCTATAGCAAATATTTTGCGCGGGGCTGGCGGGGAAGCGAGTAAGGGCTTTGGGGTGCAGAGCCGTTTTCAACGAAGCTACAACGAAGCTTCCCTGGGGGATGAACGAAGGATCACCGGAAAGTTGATCCTTCGTTGGAGGTTCGTTGGTCCTTCGTTGAAGGTTCGTTGAACACCCATCAAATGCCCGCCTGGCGTGGGGCGTTTTTCTGATTATTAGGCTGGTGGCAGGTTTGAAGTCGATATTTTGGATTGAACCGGCATTGCGATATAGACAGCCGGGCTGCCTTTAAGGGGAGAGAGCGCCAATAGGGTAACGGCAGTTCGCTGCCGGGGCGGCCGGAAATAAAAAAGGGCCGTTTCATAAGAAACGGCCCCGGATTAATATCCTTGATTGCTTGCCTATAATTAGTGTTTAGCAGAATCAGCAGCAGGAGCGGTAGTTGAGTCTGTAGCCAGAGAATCAACGGGAGCTACAACTGAAGAATCAGCAGGAACTGAAGAATTTACAGAGCTGTCGATTTTAGTGGTGTCGCCGGTGTTAGAGGTAGAAGCGCTGTTACAAGCTGCAACGAAAAGACCGAGTGCGAGAGCCAAGAATGCTACTTTTTTCATTTTAAATGCTTTTAAGGTTTTTGAAATGAGATTTATACTTTATACCCATATCAGCGAAAAGGTAACCCATCGTTTCAGAAAAATTTTTTTTGGTTACTTTGGGTTACAAAAAGGCGTTAATCGTATTAATAAGTGAATAATCTTTTGCAAATAGAACGGGATAAGGAATTGCTGCTGGGCCTGGCGGCAAACGATGACAAATCGTTGGAAACCATCTATTTAGAGAATTTCCCAGCAGTTGCCAGGATGATTTTACAGCATAACGGGTCGGAAGACGACGCGAGGGATGTGTTCCAGGAGGCGATGATCGTGTTGTATGAAAAGGTGCAGGAGGGCAATTTTATCCTTTCCAGCCGGTTAAAAACCTTTTTATATGCCGTTTGCCGGCGGATATGGCTGAAAAAGCTGCAGGCCTCTTCCTTACAGGGCCCCATTTACGAGGAACTGGAGGAAACGGCCGCTGCGGAGGAAGCTCTGGAGGCCGCCGTCGAAAAGGATCAGCAGTTCACCCAGATGGAGGCCGCCATGGCCAGAATGGGCGAGCCCTGCAAAACCATCCTGGAAGATTATTATATACACGGCAGGAACATGCAGGAGATTGCGGAGCGTTTTGGCTATACCAATGCGGAAAATGCCAAAAACCAGAAGTACAAGTGCCTGATGCGGTTGAAAAAGTTATTTTTTGCTTCATAAATAAACAAGTGCCTGAGGAGGCTGTGAAATGAACGATATACATTTAATACAGGAAATAGAGCGCTACCTCGATGGCGAAATGAGTGTCCCGGAAAGGGAGGCTTTCGACGCCCTCCGCCGTAACGACCCGGCTATCGACCGGCAGGTGACCGAGCACCGGTTACTGCTGCAGCAGCTGCGGGCCAACGGCGCGCGGAAAGAGCTGCTCCGCCGCATGGAGGCCATCCATGCCAGAGCGGACGTGCCCGTGGTAGCCAAACCTTCCGCTCCCGTCATCAATATGCGCAGCCGCCGCACCTGGCTCAACCTGGCCGCCGCTGCCTGCATCGCGCTGGTAACTTCGCTGGCCACCATGGCCATCATGCAGAAAGCGGTGAAAAATTCCTCCACCGCCCAGTATGAGGACGTAAGAAGGGTGCTCAGCAATATGCAGCGCTCCCAGAACGCCCTCATCCGCGACATCAAAAGCAACAACAAAGCTCCCCTGAATCCCGGCACCTATGGCGGCACCTGCTTCGCCATTTCCCGGAATGGTTACATGGTCACCAATTACCATGTGATCGCAGGGGCTGACTCCATCTATATCCAGAACAACAAAGGCGAAGCCTTCAAAGCGGTGAGCATTTTTGAAGATGTTTCCAGCGACCTGGCGGTGCTGCGCATTGCAGACTCCACCTTCCGCTCCGCTCCCCTGCCCTACGCCCTCAAACACCAGCCCAGCCGTTCCGGCGAGGAAGTGTTCAGCATGGGCTTCCCCCGCGACGAGATTGTGTACGGCAAAGGATATATCAGCGCACAGACCGGCTTTAACGGCGATACCCTGGCCTACCAGGTATCCATCCCCGTAGACCCCGGCAACAGCGGCGCTCCCCTCCTGGATGCGACCGGCGAAGTAGTCGGCATCATCACCGGTAAACAGGCCTCCTCCGACGGAATTGCCTTCGCGGTAAAAGCGGGCCACCTCAAACGCCTGCTGGATGAACTGCCGAAAGACAAATTCTCCCGGAAAGACATCCGGCAAAAAAGCCAGCTGGTAGGCCTGAACCGCGTAGATCAGCTGAAAAAACTGGAAGATTTCGTGTACATGGTGAAAGTATACAACTGAACGAACGATTAGGAATGAAAAATAAAAGCAGAAGGCCGGAGGTTATACTCCGGCTTTTTCTTTTCCGGGACATCTGAAGGAGGGTATTGGACAGAAGCCCGGCGATACTCCGGGTGTTCCTTTTCAAGGACATCTGAAAGAGAAGACTGGACAGAAACCCGGAGATACTCCGGCTTTTTCTTTTCCGGGATATCTGAAGGAGGGTATTGGACAGAAGCCCGGCGATACTCCGGGGTTTCCTTTCACGACATTTAAAACGGTCATATTAGCCGGGATGCTCCCGGGTTCCGCTTTTCCCCGGACATTTTAAACGGGAATATCGCAGTTGAAGGCTGATCCCTTCCCCTGTTTTTTTAACAGGAATAACATGACAGGAGGCTAACAAGCCGCGGTATCTCCTTCCGGGACAAGGAAAAGGGGAATGCTCCGAGAGCATTCCCCTTTTCCTTTTATTCAGGTAAAACGAAGAATCATTGATCGGGGCGCAGGGTGACGTTCGGATCTTTCCGCCACTGCTTCGCCCTTTCGGAAATCCAGAAAATGAGCGTTTCATTGTTCATGTTCCGCAGCATTTCGTACGGAGGCTGGTATTTCTGCGTGAACCGCAGCAGCGAATCGCCGCTCAGGCCGGTTACCCGGCTGACGAACGATTTGGAATAACGGTAATCGATATAAGCCTGCTTTTCGTGGTCCTCATATAAGCGTTTGAATTTGCGCAGGTCTTTTTCTTTTTTGGAGCCGCGGGTAAAAGGGCTGATCACGATGCCGAACCCGCCGGTGCTTCGTTTGGACGTATCCACCAGCGCGCGGTTGGGCGTTTCGAGGAAAGGCCGGAACTCTTCATACCGCGCGATGGAATCGAGCTGGTAGGGATTCCATTTGCCGGACACTTCCACCTCATGCAGGAAACTTTCCCGCAGCTTCATCCGCACATCGTGCACTTCCGTCCCGGCCATGCTCACCACTTTAAAACTGTCGGGCAGGTAACCGATGAAGGAAATGAGGATCTCGTCGCCCATGCGGGCGTTGATGCGGTAGTAGCCCCCGTTGTCGGAAAACACGCGGGTGCCGGAAGTTTTGTTCCGGATAGTGGCGGGGTATAATACCAGCTTTTTGGAAGTATCGGTGATCTGGCCCCTGACGAGCACCGGGGCATCGAATTGCGCCCGGGCCTTACTGAATGTACCGCCTGCCAGTGCGCAGGCCAATGCTGGAACTAAAAACAATCTGCTGAAATTCATCCCTTCATATTTAGTGTTGATGGTCTGATGAAGGCGTACAGACAGATTTCCTCGTGTAAAAAAGACCAGGTGCCGCACGGCTTCATATAACTAATAACAAATATGCACCAAAATAGTTAAGCGGGCGCGTCCCGCCTATTGCCGCATGTTAAATCTATCCTAAAAAAAAGCCGTTCCCGGCGCGTCCCTCGGGGGAGGCTGCCGGAAACGGCCATGGCTGTACATTTTTCTGCTTTAGAGCGACCGGATAAGGGATATCACTTCGTCCCTGCTTTTGCCCAGCTTGATCTGGATCTGACCAATCAACCTGTCGTCTTTCCCTTGCTCGTACCGGAGATCGGTGTCCGTCAAATCCGCGAACATATTTTTCAGCTTCTCTCTGATTTCATACCACCGGTCCTTAATCATCAGGATGTCCATAACATCTGCGTTTAATTATGAATAAATGAGGGGTTCGGGCTATGAAATTCAAAGTTTGTGCCAAAACGGCTGTTACCCCCTCACACGCAGGGTGGTGGCGAATTGTACGCTTTCCCCGGCGGCCAGCTTCACGAGGCCCAGGCCGTTATTGAAGGCGTTGGGCGCGCCGGTGAGGTTTTCCACGGCGATGCTGTTGCGGTGCGGGGGAATGTATATCTGCAGGATGGGATACGCCGTGGAAGGATAAAATTCGATGCTGACGTGCTTCTTCGGGTCGCGCAGGATGCATAACGGCGAAGGTTGATCAAAATCAACGATGAACGAGTTATCCAGCTCCACCCCGCGAAGACTTTTAGCCTGGTTAAACGATGTATAGGGCAGCAGTTTGCCGGTAGGTATCAGTTTATCGTCGAATTCCACGATTTCTTTCGACCGGAATTCCAGTTCCAGTTCGTCTACCGGCGTACCGGTGCTGAAATAGGGATGCCAGCCGTCCATCAGGGGAATGGATTCGCTGTGATGATTGAGGATGGACGTGGTGATTTCGAGGGTGTTCTGCGCGAGCAAACGGTACCGCACGTTGCAGGTGTACGGGAACGGGTAACCGGGGTCCCAGCCGCTATAGTGGTACTCCAGGTCCACCACCGCATCCTGGCTGCCGGTTTCTTCGAGGATCACGGCAAAAGCCTGGTCGTACAGCAAACCGTGAATGGGCGATTTCTGCACCTGGCGTTTCACGCCGTTCCATTCGTAAGCCGCGTCTTTGATGCGGCAGGCAAAGGGGCTGAGCTTTACGCTTTTGAAACTGCTGACCACGCCGGCGTCGTACTCGGCGCGGCTGGCATAACTGTCTATCACGTTCAGCGTTCCGTTTTTATGCGGAATGGTGAAGGCATGCAACAGTGCGCCCAGCGCAGGTATCACCTGCACGGAAGCGCCCTCGTCGTCTGTCAGTTCAATCACGTCGAACCCGTTTTGCTGTAAATGCTGTATGAAGAAGGCCATGCTTTTTTTTGCAAAATACAAAAATGGGGATTGGGCGGGAAGGAAATAAAAAAGGGCCGCACGGTGATGTGCGGCCCATTCTATAAATGATTGACAAAAGATCAGATGTATTGATTCACCAGGTTCTCCAGCCATTCCTGGCGGCCGCTGATCTGTTTAGGCTCGCCGTTGGCCAGTGCGAAGGCGCGCAGGTCTTCCAGCGTGAGTTTGCCGCTTTCGAATTCCTGTCCTTTCCCGCTGTCGAAAGACGCGTAGCGCTCCGCGCGGAATTTTTTATAGGGCGATTCGCGGAGTATGCGGTCTGCAATGAAAGCAGCGCGGGCGAAGGCGTCCATGCCGCCGATGTGTGCGTGGAAGATATCTTCCAGGTCGGTGGAGTTACGGCGCGCTTTGGCGTCGAAGTTCACCCCGCCGCCGGCGAGGCCGCCGGCTTCCAGGATAACGAGCATCGTTTCGGTCAGCTCGTTGAGGTTCATGGGGAACTGGTCGGTATCCCAGCCGTTCTGGTAATCGCCGCGGTTGGCGTCGATGCTGCCCAGCATGCCAGCATCCGCTGCTGTCTGCAGCTCGTGCTGGAAGGTATGGCCGGCCAGTGTGGCGTGGTTCACTTCTATATTCAGTTTAAAATCCTTGTCGAGGCCGTACTCCCGCAGGAAGCCGATCACCGTGGCGCTATCGTAGTCGTACTGGTGCTTGGTGGGCTCGCAGGGTTTCGGTTCGATGAAGAACGTGCCCTTGAAACCCTGTTTGCGCGCGTAATCGCGGGCCATGCCGAGGAAGCGGCCGAGGTGGTCGAGCTCCCTTTTCATGTTGGTGTTGAGCAGGGTCATATACCCTTCGCGGCCGCCCCAGAACACGTAGTTCTCTCCGCCCAGCGCGATGGTGGCGTCGAGCGCATTTTTCACCTGGGTGCCGGCATAAGCCACCACGGCGAAGTCCGGGTTGGTGGACGCGCCGTTCATGTAACGCGGATTGCTGAATACGTTGGCCGTGCCCCAGAGCAGCTTCACGCCGCTGGCCTTCTGTTTTTCCTTCGCATAGTCAACGATCTGCTGCAGGTGCTGCTCGTATTGGGCGAGGCTGCTGCCTTCGTCTACCAGGTCAATGTCGTGGAAACAATAATACGGCACGCCGAGTTTGGTGATGAATTCAAACGCCGCGTCCATCTTATCTTTCGCCTGCTGCACGGGATCGTTGGCCGTGAGCCAGGGGAACGCCTTCGTGCCGGGGCCGAAAGGATCGCCGCCGGTGCCGCAGAAGGTATGCCAGTAGCTCACCGCGAATTTGAAGAGTTCGCGGAGCGTTTTGCCATTGATGGTTTTGGTTTCGTCGTACCACTTGTAGGCCATCGGGTTGTCTGATTTCGGGCCTTCGTACTGGATTTTCCCTACCGTGGGGAAATAGGTCTTGTCGCCTGTAATGATATTCATGATCACTGTTTTATTGCGTGGATAAAATCTGTTGTAAACGGTCGTTCCATTTCGTGTACGCCTCACCGTACGCCTGTTCCTTTTCTGTCTCGGGCGTAACCGTGGTCAGGCATTCCATACCCGTAAAGGCGGCCTTCATATCGCGGTAATACCCGGAGCCCACTCCCGCCGCACGCGCCGCACCCAGCGCGCCGTCCGTATTGTACAGCTCGATGGTAACGCCGGCCGTGTTGGCGAATGCTTCGCGGAACAGCGGGCTGAGGAACATATTCGCTTTGCCCGCCCGTACACGGTTGATCTGCAGGCCCATGCCGCGCATGATGTTCACACCGTAGGTAAGGGCGTTCACGATGCCTTCCTGCCCCGCCCGCAGCAGGTGCGCCTGCTGATGCACACCGAAGGCCAGCCCTTCGATGGCCGCGCCCGGAAGGCGGTTAGCCAGTATCCTCTCCGCGCCGTTGCCGAACGGGAATACCTGCAAACCTTCCGCCCCGATGGGCGCTCCGGCCGCTATCTCGTTCATGCGGTTGTAGTCCATCCCGCCGGCAATGCCGCGCAGCCAGCTGTTTAAAATGCCGGTGCCGTTGAGGCACATCAGCACGCCGTTGCGGGTATTTTCTTTCGTATGATTGACGTGTATGAAAGTGTTCACCCGGCTTTGCGCATCGTACGCCGGTTTGTCGTGCACGGCATACACCACCCCGGAAGTACCGGCGGTGGTAGCGGCCTCGCCCGGCTCCAGCACGTTGAGTGAAAATGCGTTATTGGGCTGGTCGCCGGCGCGGTAGGTCACGGGGATGCCCGCGCGCAGCTTCAACAGCTCCG
Organism: Chitinophaga lutea; assembly: GCF_003813775.1. NCBI lineage: Bacteria > Pseudomonadati > Bacteroidota > Chitinophagia > Chitinophagales > Chitinophagaceae > Chitinophaga > Chitinophaga lutea. The sequence goes on from NZ_RPDH01000002.1 coordinate 2,028,587, forward strand.
CGGCCTTCGCCGTTACGCGCCCCTGTTCGCCGAAAGTAGGCACGATGGGCGATAACAGCCCCGGATCGATGCCGTACAATGCCAGCAAAGGCGCCGATACGCGCTGCTCCGCAAAGTCCCAGAAAATGCCTTCAGACAGGCCCGACAGTGTGGTGGCCGGCTGGCCGGTGAGGCGCAGGGCGATAAAATCACCCGGCAGCATAATATGTTTGATACGGGCGTACACATCCGGTTCGTGCTGCTGCACCCACCGGAGTTTGGATGCCGTGAAGTTCCCGGGGGAATTGAGCAGGTGCGGCAGCGTGTAGGGTTCGCCCAGTTCCACCGCGGCTTTATCGCCGATGGCCACCGCCCGGCTGTCGCACCAGATAATGGAAGGCCGCAATACCTGGTGGTTTTCGTCGACGCACACGAGGCCGTGCATCTGGTAAGCGATGCCGATGGCGTTCACGGCGGTGGGGTCGAAGGGATGCTGCAGCTGCAGGGCATGCGTGGCTTTCACCACTTCCTGCCACCACATCTCCGGATCCTGTTCCGCCCAGCCGGCGCGCGGCACTTTGATGACAAACTCCTCCGTGGAACCGGTGGCCGCAGCGAGGCAGCGGCCGGTAGCGGCATCCAGCAGCGTAGCTTTAATAGACGAAGAACCGATATCGTAGCCGATCAGGTATGCAGACATGGAAGTAATAAGTTTTTATGATGTATGCCGGGCGTAATGGTTACACCCGGCATGACGGGTTACCAGAATACTGTATATAAAGCCGCGAGCACACCGCAGATGATGATCGCGCCTATGGAAAAAGCGGTATTGAGTTTGAACATGGACGCATCCACTTCGAGCCCTTTCGGATTGTCTTTGCTCTTCGGATCGAGGATGCTCATGATGCCCATGATCACCACGATGATGATGAACACCCAGCCCATCCGGTTAATGAAAGGCAGTTCGGGCATGCCGAACTTCAGGGCCACCGATAACGGAATGGCGAGGATAGCGCCTACCAGTGCGGCGTTGGCCGTGGTGCGCTTCCAGAAAAAGCCCATGATGAATATCGCGAACACGCCCGGAGAAATGAAGCCGGTGTATTCCTGGATGTACTGGAAACCCTGGTCGAGGCTTTTCAGCGCCGGGGCTACCAGCGCACCGATGATGATGGCCACCACGATGGTGTAACGGCCTACCTTCACCTGGTCCTGTTCCGTAGCGTCTTTCTTGAAGAAGTGTTTGTAAATATCGAGTGTGAAAATGGTGGCGATACTGTTGGCTTTTCCGGCCAGGGAAGCTACGATGGCAGCGGTCAGCGCGGCGAACGACAAACCTTTCAGGCCGGCCGGCAGCAGGTTGAGCAATACGGGGTAAGCATGGTCGGGTTTCACGGTGCCGGCGGCATCCAGCATCTCCTGCTGGAACATGCCGTTTTTATACAGCACATAAGCGGCAATACCCGGCAGCACTACGATCACCGGCATCAGCAGTTTCAGGAAACCGGCGAACAGGAGGCCGTTGCGCGCGGTTTTGAGATCCGCGCCCAGTGCGCGTTGCGTAATGTACTGGTTGCATCCCCAGTAGTTGAGGTTCACGATCCACATACCGCCGATCAGCACCGCCAGGCCCGGCAGGTCTTTATAGTGCTCGCTTTCCGGGGAGAAGATCATGTGGAAATGCTCCGGCGCTTTCTGGCGCAGCAGTCCTACCCCATCCCACATGCCCGAACCGCCGAAGTGGTCGGATACCAGGTTGAGTGCAAGATAAGTGGTGGCCAAACCGCCGAGTATCAGGAAAAACACCTGGATCACATCCGTATAACCGATCACCTTCATACCGCCCAGCGTGATAAAAATCGCGAACACAGACAGCGCCATCACGCAGGTCCAGAACGGAATGCCCGAAATGGTCTGAATGGCCAGTGCGCCGAGGTACAGGATGGAAGTGAGGTTTACGAACACGTAGAGCAACAGCCAGAACACGGCCATCACGGTGCTCACGCGCCCGTCGTACCGTTGCAGCAGGAACTGCGGCATCGTGTAAATCTTGTTCTTGAGGTAGATGGGCAGGAAAAATATCGCCACTACCAGCAGGGTGGCAGCCGCCATCCATTCATACGTGGAAATGGCCAGCCCCATTTTAAAACCGGAACCGGACATGCCGATGAATTGTTCCGCGGAAATGTTGGACGCAATCAACGAAGCCCCGATGGCCCACCAGGTAAGGGAACCCTCTGCAAGGAAAAAGTCTTTCGTATCAGCGGAGGCCTTCCTCTTTCTTTGATAGATATAATAACCGTAACCGGCTACGATAACAAAGTAAAATGCGAAAACCAGGTAATCGAGTGGCAGCAGCCCTGTGTTGTTCATATTTGATCAGTATAACGTGATAACGTGAGAATCATATATCCCGTCAAGATAGCAAACAATTTTTAATTGTAAAATCAACAGTTAAAAAAAAAGGCATAAAAAAGGGGCCTTTTGAGGGCCCCCTTTAAAGTGTTCAGTATCAACTAAATGGTCTGTGTGATCTTGAATGCGAAAGCGTGGCGGCAGGGTACTTCCTGTACGGACAACTTCGGCACGGTGACCTCGATGCCCTCTTTGACCTTTTTGAACGCCAGCTTGCGGGGCAGGCCCAGCAGCTGCACGGTGGTACCGGCGGAAGGATTCACGTCGCGGATGAGGAACCTGCCTTCGGGCAGCCTGGGAGCAATCGCATATACGGTGCTGCCATTGGCCGTGAAAAAGATTTCCTTCGCCGCGTATCCCGGTTCGGGCTGTACGGTCTGTTTGAGCATGGCCTCGCCGCTCACCATGCCGTGGGGCGGCTTCCAGTCGCGGCGCCCGGCCGACCACTGCACTTTGTTTTTCCAGCTGCGGGTGTTGTAAATGGCCTCGCCGTTCACTTTCAGCCACTCCCCTATTTCGAGAAGGCGCTCCTGCATGATCGGCGGTATTTTGCCGTGGCCGTCGGGCCCGATGTCGAGCAGCAGGTTACCGCCGCTGCTCACGATGTCGGTGAGCAGGTAGATGAGGGACTGCGTGCTGTTGTAATCCTCGATGTCTTCATTACGGTTATACCCGAACGAAAAGCCCATCCCCCGGCATTCCTCCCAGGGCCGGCTAAAGGTGGCGCCTACCTCATATTCGGTGGTGTAGTAGCCGCCGTGGTTTTTGCGGATACCTTTCCCCCAGCGGTCGTTCACCGCTACCTTGTCTTTCACCGGCGATTCATTGAAGAGCCAGGTCAGGAATTCGCGCGACTGCCAGAGGGTATCGCTCTGGTCCCATTCACCGTCCGGCCAGATGATGTCCGGTTCATAACGGTTCACCAGGTCGCGGAGCTGCGGCAGCATGTGCTCATTGACGTACTCCTTGTATTTTTTATCGCGGTAGAGCGGGTTGTACCATTCGTAGAGGGAATAATAGAATCCCATCTTCACGCTTGTTTTTTTAACGGCGGTGGTGAGGTCGCCGAGGAGGTCGCGTTTTGCCGCACCGTCCACTGCATTCCAGGGGCGGCCGAAGGCTTTGGTGGCTTCTTTGCTGGGCCAGAGCGCAAACCCGTCGTGGTGTTTGGAGGTGAGCACGATGTATTTCGCGCCGGATTTTTCGAACAGCTTCGCCCAGGCTTCCGGGTCGTAGTCTTCCGCTTTAAAATAATCCGCGAACTGGTAGTACGAAAAATCCTTGCCGTATACTTTGTTGTGATGATCCACCACGGCGGTGGGCGAAGGGTTGTTGTTGCCGAATACCTTGCCGCTTTGCAGCCAGTACTGGTACCATTCCGAATAGACGCCCTTGGGCGCCCAGGCGGGCACGGAATAAACGCCCCAGTGAATGAAGATGCCGAATTTGGCGTTCTCGAACCATGCCGGCACGGGCCGGCTGTCTAACGATTCCCAGGTGGGCTTATACTGTGCCTTTATCGTAATGGGCAACAGCAGGGCAAGCCAAACAAGATGTCTGAATAACTGCATGTATCAGGTGGTTTATAATAATTGATGTACCGGCACTACTACTTCTTTTCCTTTTTCGATGGAAAGAGGCAGCAGGTGCTGGCGGTATTTCAGTACGATGTTGCGGCCGGTGGTGGAGCGCAGCACGAGGCCGGAGAGCACGCCATCTTTCCAGCTGATGTCTAGCTCAAACCCACCGCGGGCGCAAAGCCCCGTAACGCTCCCGTTCGCCCAGGCTGCGGGCAGTGTGGGCAATACTTCCACATAATCGCCATGGCTTTGCAGCAGCGCTTCCGCGATGCCGGCCGTTCCGCCGAAGTTACCGTCGATCTGGAACGGCGGGTGGTTATCGAACAGGTTGGGCAGCGTGGACTTGGCCAGCAGCGCCTGCAGGTGGTTGCGCACACTGTCTGCCTGTTTGAGGCGGGCGTAAAAATTGATGATCCAGGCCCTGCTCCACCCGGTATGCCCGCCGCCTTTGCTGAGGCGGCCGGTGAGGGTTTTCAGTGCGCCTTCGAACAAGGAGGGCGACTGCTCCGTGATCTGCGTGCCGGGGTGCAGGCCGAAGAGATGGGAGATGTGCCGGTGACCGGGCTCCGCTTCTTCATATTCGTGTATCCATTCCAGTATGCGGCCGTCTTTCCCCGTCCGGGTGGGCGGCAGCTGCGTTATGATCTGTTGCCAGCGCGCCGCGTCCGCCGAATCGGTCCTCAGCAGGTTGGCGGCGGCGATACATTTGGAAAGGAACTCGCGGAGTATCTGGCTGTCCATCGTAGGCCCGTAAGTAAGGCCAGCAGGTTTGCCCGTCACCGGGTGCACGAACCTGTTTTCCGGCGAGCTGCCCGGAGAAGAGACGAGGTAGCCTTCGGGACTTTTCACGAGAAAGTCCTCCACGAACAGGGCATGTTCTTTCATGATGGGATACGCCCTTGTTTTGAGGAAATTATAATCCAGCGTAAACGCATAATGTTCCCAGAAGTGGAGGCACATCCAGCTGGCGGCCATTGGAAAGGTACCCCATGCGGCACTGGCCTGCACGCCTGTTTTCCCGAAAGCGTCGGTGCAGTGATGCACCACCCATCCGCGGGCGTTGTACATTTTTTTGGCGGTGATGCGGCCCTGTGGGCGGATGTAATCCATAAAGTCGAACAGCGGCGCGGTGGTTTGGGAAAGATTGGTGACTTCCGCCGGCCAGTAGTTCATCTGGAGGTTGATGTTGGTATGAAAGTCCGCATTCCACGGTGCGTCGAGGTGCTGGTTCCAGATGCCCTGCAGGTTAGCCGGCAGTACGCCCGGGCGGCGGGAGCTGGAGAGCAGCAGGTAACGGCCGTACTGGAAGTACAGGGCTACGAGGTGCGGATCTTCATGCCCTTTTTTCACCTGCTGCAAGCGTTCATCGGTTGGCGTTGCGTCTTCCGCCACCTCCCCGATCTGCAGTTTCACTTTTTTCATGACCGCCTCAAAATCCTTTACATGCGCGGCCTGTATCTGTGCGTAGCTGCGCAGGGCGGCCTGCTGGAGCAATTGTTTGCATTTGTTGAGGGCGATGCTGGCGCCGGGGTCCACATCCTGTTTGACGGCATTGTAATTGGTAGCGCCCTGGATGTATAAAGTAACGGCGTTGGCGTTCTTCACCTGTAGCCCACCCTCTTTTGCCTGAATGGCGCCGCCGGTGGGGGTGGCCTGCAGCATACCCGCAAAGCGCATATGCAGGCCCGCGGGGCCCCGTTTCTCTTTGCCTTCCAGGTCGTTGATCTGCCCGTTCAGCACCAGCTGGTTATTGCCCGCTGCGGTCACTTTGCAATCGATGCACCGGGAGCTGGTATCCCTGGGCGCCGGCCGGTCGAGCGAAATGAAAGCATCGATGGAAGCAGGCTTTGAAGCCGTGATCCGTACCACGATGACGTTGTTCGGCGCCGATGCGAGCACTTCCTGTTTATATTCCACACCGTTCACGGTGAAGCGGGTGGTACTGATGCCGTTTTCTATATTCAGTTCGCGGTGGTATCCCGTATAATCCGTAAACCCGTACCGGATGTTAACGTTCATGAGGGTCTGGTTGGAACGGAAGTTACGCGCGATCTGGGTGGAGTTCTCTCCGTCCACCGCCACGAAATTCGGTTGCGCGATGGCCAGCGCCTCGTCGTTTTTGTTCGCAAAAAGCAACCGGCGGATGGTGTCGAGCACCTTGTAGGCGTTAGGGTTGGCATCGTTGAACTTGTTGCCCGCCCATACGCTTTCCTCGTTGATCTGTAAGATTTCGTTGCCGGGCCTGCCGTACACCATGGCGCCCAGGCGGCCGTTGCCAACGGGCAGGGCTTCCTCCCATCTGGCGGCAGGTTGCTGATACCAAAGGCGAAGGGGCTGCTGGGCATATACGACATTGCCAAGCAGCAGAAACAGGATAAGGATCTTTTTCATAACTGTACGACGATGATAAAATAAATATAATCATTGCCCGTGGCCGTTACAAGCAACGGGTAATTCACTATCAGCAATTGCGATTATTCTTTATTCATGCATCAGCGCGGCGAGGGAGCGGCCAACTTCCGAACCGATGGCGATGCCCATTCCGCCCATCCGCACAGCGAGCCAGATGCGTTTTGAATAAGCCTTCACAATGGGCTGCTTGTTCTGGCCGAAAGCCATAATGCCCGCCCAGCGGTCTTCTATAACAAACGGATGATGGGGCAGGATGAGGGTACGGAGTTTGTCTTCCAGGTCTTGTTGTATGCGTGCGCTCAAAGCGATATCGGTTGTCGTTTCTCCGCCAAAATCCAGGTTGCGGCCACCGCCGAAAAGCACGCGGCCGTTCAGTTCCCGAAAGTAATAATATCCTTCGTCGAAATGAAATATTCCTTTGAAGGGAAGATCTTTCACGGGTCCGGTGATGAGCACCTGCCCGCGGCCGGGGGTGATGTCGAGCTCGGGCAGGAAGTCGCCGGTAAAGGCGTTGGTGCAGATGGCAAGCTGTTCCGCGCTGAACTGCAGGCTGTTGTTGACGGTTACTTTCACCTGCTGTGCGTCTTCTTCAAAGGAGGTGACTTCGCAGCCCGTTTTGATTTCGATGCCGCGCTCGAAGGCGAGGTCGATGAGGGTGCGCATCATCATGCCGGTATGCAGCTCTCCCTCGAAGTTATTTTTAACGAGATGTCTGACGTGCGACCTGGCAAAACCGAAGGCGTCGATCTTATCGTCGGCCATGGAAAAGGCGGGGCCGGGCAGGATGTCGAACAGCATGGCGTTGACGGCTTCCATTTGTTGCAGCGCCGGTAATTCGGCTTCGCCGATAAGCTCGTAACTGCCGTTTTCACGATACTGCATCCGGTCGTCGCCGATGCGGGAGCGCAGCAGTTGCAGGCCTTTTTTACGCATCTGCACGAGGGCCACTACTTCTTTGGCAGGCATACGGCGCAGGTCGTCGAGGATTTCGGTGAGGCTGCCGATGCAGGCGAAGCCCGCGTTACGCGTAGATGCGCCGGAAGGCAGCAAACCCCGCTCGAGCACAAGGATGCGTTTGCGGGGGAATCGTTCTTTGATGCTGATAGCGGCCGACAGGCCCACGATGCCGCTTCCCAGGAGGATGCAGTCGTAATGAAGGAGACTTTGTTTTTCCCAGTAACTGAGCATAGCAGCAATTTAGGTAAAATTTGGGAGAACGAAGTGTAAAGTGTAACTTTACGCTTTACACGTTGTGACCGGTCATACTCAGGTGATCTTTGACTACCGGGAAAGCTGTTATTTCCTTAGGAAATTCAGCATTATCTCTTGAAAACCCGGTAATATATCAAGCCTTCACCCTTTTCCTTGTAGTTGATCTATTATGGATAAATAACAACAAGGATGATCAAACACTTCAAAAGCAAGGCGCTGAGAGCTTTCTGGGAACACGATAAAAAGTCAGGCCTGCCGGCACAACATACCGGGAAGATAAGACGGATCCTGTATGTACTGGATATTGCCGCGATGCCGGAAGATATGCAGGCTGAAGCGAGCTGGAAAGCCCACCCGTTGAAAGGTCCCATGCAAGGTTACTGGAGCATATGGGTAAGCGGGAATTACAGGATAGTATTTTTATTTAAAGACGGCCATGCTTACGAGGTTGATTATATTGACTACCATTAATAAACCGAACATATGAAGCGAAAAATGAAATTTGAGCACCCGGGTATTTTGCTGAAAGAAGAGCTTTTTGACTACCAGGGCCTTACTATTACGGAAGCTGCAAAATTGTTGAAAGTAACCCGCCCGGCATTATCGAAAGTGGCCAACGGGAGGGCGGTTATTTCCGTGGACATGAGCCTCCGGATCGCCGCAGTATTTGGCGGAACGGCCGAAATCTGGCAGCGGATGCAGACAGCCTACGACCTCCAGGAAGCCAAACCCAGAATTGACAAGCTCAAGCTGAAGCGGTACCAGCCCAAAGCGCAACAAAAAACAGCGGCAACCGGCAAGGCTGAAAGCACCGGCATGACCGGCAGGCAAACGCAGGCACGCATTCCTCTGGCTGCCCGGCAGTTCAACGATTGATGCCCGGCGATAAAAAAAGCCCCATCCGTACGAACGAGGCTTTACACCACTACTATAGGTTGAACCAATACTAAACCAGCAATAGAATTCACCCGCTACACCAGGTAACCGAACAGGTTATCGTCCTTGTTCAGCTCCGTGTAATGCACATTGTATTTGCGCATGTTGGCGATCAGCAGGTCATAATCCTCCCGGTTCTTCAGCTCTATGCCCACCAGGGCGGGGCCTGTTTCCTTGTTATGTTTCTGAATGAATTCGAAACGGGTAATGTCGTCGCCGGGGCCGAGCACATGGTTCACAAAATCCCGCAGGGCGCCGGGGCGCTGTGCGAAACGCACGATAAAATAGTGCTTCAGGCCTTCGTACAGCAGGGACCGTTCCTTGATTTCCTGCATGCGGTCGATGTCGTTATTGCTGCCGCTCACCACACACACCACCTTTTTGCCGCTGATGTCGGCCGCGTAATCGTCCAGCGCGGCGATCGACAGTGCGCCTGCCGGTTCCACCACAATCGCATCCTCGTTGTACAACTTCAGGATGGTGGAGCAGATGCGGCCTTCGGGCACGAGGCTCATTTTGTTCAGGGCGTCTTTACAGATCTGATAGGTCAGCTCTCCTACCCGCTTTACCGCCGCTCCGTCCACAAACCGGTCTATTTCCGGCAAGGTAACGGGGCCGCCGTTTTCGAGAGCGCGCTGCATGGAGGGAGCGCCTTCGGGCTCTACGCCTACGATGGTCGTAGCAGGGCTGTATGTGCGGAAGTAAGCGCCTACGCCTGAGGCCAGGCCACCGCCGCCTACCGGCATGAACAAATAATCCACGTCCTGCAGCTCTTCCAGTATTTCCACGCCTACCGTGCCTTGCCCTTCAATGATACGGGCATCGTCGAACGGCGGTATGAAGGTCATGCTGTGCTCGCGGGTATAGGCCTGGGCTTCGGCCGCACAATCGTCGAACGTGTCGCCTATGAGCCGGATCTCTATACTGTCGCCGCCAAACATCTTCACCTGGTTCACTTTCTGTTTCGGTGTAATGATGGGCATGAATACCACGCCTTTTACGTTCAGCTTTTTGCAGGAATAGGCAAATCCCTGTGCATGGTTCCCTGCGCTGGCGCAGGTGAGACCGTTGGCAAGCAGCTCCGCATCGAGGCTGCTCATCATATTGTATGCGCCTCTCAGTTTATAAGAGCGCACCACCTGCATATCTTCTCTTTTCAGATAAACATCGCAGTTGTACCGGCGCGAGAGGTTGGCGTTGTACATTAAAGGGGTACGGACCACCACGGGCTGCAGCCTTTCGGCAGCTTCCTTTATCCGCCGGGTATCGATCGTATTGAGCACTTCAGACATTGTTGTAACCAGTTAAAAGTAAAAGAAAAAGGGAAATGAAAGTCCGGAAACACTCATCGAATGTAACACACTCCTCCGCATCCAATACCGTTCAATCTGTTGCTGTTGTTCATCCGTTCATGATTGATTTTCCAATTGCCGGACGGAACCTCGCATGAGAGATGCTTCTTTATGGGAAGAGGCTCTCATGCTCGGTTTCATTTCCCTTTTTTTATTACTTGAAAACCGGATTACTTACCGGGGCGCAGTTTCCTTACGGCGGCGCCTGCCTGCCACATTTCGCTGTTGCGCAGCTCTTCGAGCTCTGCGTTCAGTTTTTCGCGGTAATCGGCCTGGCTGTTCAGGTTGATGGAACGGGCGGCTTCTTTACCGGCGGCAACGCTGGCGTACAGTTCGTCGAATACGGGCTGGGTAGCGTCTTTGAATTTCTTCCACCAGTCGAGCGCACCGCGCTGTGCAGTGGTAGAGCAGTTGGCGTACATCCAGTCCATACCGTTTTCAGCTACCAGCGGCATCAGCGACTGCGTCAGTTCTTCAACGGTTTCGTTGAAAGCTTCGGACGGAGAGTGGCCGTTGCTGCGCAGGGTCTGGTACTGGGCTGCGAAGATACCCTGGATGGCGCCCATCAGGGAACCACGTTCGCCGGTGAGGTCGGAGAATACTTCTTTTTTGAAGTCTGTTTCGAACAGGTAGCCGGAACCTACGCCGATACCCAGTGCGATCACTCTTTCTTTCGCGCGGCCGGTTGCATCCTGGAAGATGGCGTAGCTGGAGTTCAGCCCCTGGCCTGCGAGGAACAGCCTGCGCAGGGAAGTGCCGGAACCTTTGGGGGCTACCAGGATCACGTCTACGTCTGCAGGCGGTATGATGTTGGTTTGATCTTTATAAGTGATGCCGAAACCGTGAGAGAAATACAGGGCTTTACCTTTGGTGAGGAAAGGTTTCAGCGTAGGCCACAGGGTGATCTGGCCGGCATCAGACAGCAGGTACTGGATGATGGTGCCTTTCTGGGCGGCTTCTTCGATCTCGAACAGTGTTTCGCCGGGTACCCAGCCGTCTGCCACGGCTTTGTCCCAGGTTTTGGAATTTTTACGCTGACCAATGATCACGTTAAAGCCATTGTCCTTCAGATTCAGCGCCTGGCCGGGACCTTGAACGCCATAACCAATGATAGCAATAGTTTCGTTCTTCAGAACTTCTCTTGCTTTTTCCATGGGGAATTCTTCTCTGGTTACTACTTCTTCCAGTACTCCGCCAAAATTGATGGTTGCCATGTTTTGATAGTGTTTGTTTAAAAAGTTGTTAAAAGTCTAGTTTTCAGTTTGCGCCGTTATCAGTCTTTCAGATTATCCGCTTCGATCAGCGAAAGATCTTTCAGATGTTCGTGGAAGCGGCGGCTCCATTTCACGATCGCTACGCGACCGCTTTTGGAATATTCTATGAGGCCGTATGGTTCCAGTTTCTGGAGCATGGCAATCAGCTCCTGCTGGTGGCCCGTTTTTTCGATCACGAAATAATCCGGCGTAATGGTCAGGATGCGGGCGTTATTGTCCCGGATGATCTTCTCGATATCGCCCGTGTGCAGGCTCTTCGTAGAGATCTTGTACAGGGCCAGTTCCTGGTATACCACTTCATCTTCATCGTGCACGAAGGCGCGGTGGATCTCGATGAGCTTTTCGATCTGGCCCACTACTTTTTCCAGCCGTTCCCTTTCGGACAGCACGGTGATGATGAATTTGTATACACCGGGTATTTCAGTTTCAGCTGTGGTCAAGCTGGTGATATTGATGCCCCGGCGGGTGAAGATCACGGAAATGCGGTTGGTGATCCCTATCCTGTCTTCCGTGTACACCGTTACGGTATATTCTTTTTGCATGACGTTAATTCAATTAATGATAAAGAACTGCTACTCGAGGCGGATGGTTGAAATCGGCGCGCCGGCGGGCACCATGGGGAACACGTTGTCTTCCTGTTCCACCACGCATTCCAGCAGGTATGCGCCTTTTGTTTCCAGCATTTCCTTCACGGCGCCTTCGAGCTCGGAGCGTTCCGTGATTTTGCGGCCCGGTACGAAAAAGCCTTTCGCGATCTGAACGAAGTCCGGATTGATCATCACCGTGGAAGAGTAGCGTTTGTCGAAAAACAGCTGCTGCCACTGTCGTACCATGCCGAGGAAGTTATTGTTGAGGATCACGATTTTTACGCCGATTTCGGACTGGTAGATGGTACCCAGTTCCTGCAGGGTCATCTGGAAACATCCGTCGCCGATGATGGCTACCACTTCCCTTTCGGGAGCGCCTACCTTGGCGCCCATGGCTGCCGGCAGGGAGAAGCCCATCGTACCCATACCACCGCTGGTGATATTGGTGTTGGGATCCTTGAAGCGGTAGTAGCGGGAAGCGATCATCTGGTGCTGGCCCACGTCGGTTACGAGGATGGCTTTCCCCTCCGTCTGTTCTGATATCACGCGGATAACTTCCGCCATTTTCAGCTGCCCTTCGGTAGGGTACAGCTCGCGGTGCCTTACTTTTTCGTCTTCTTTTTTGTCTGCTTCCTTGAACAGCTGGAGCCATTCGGGATGGCTGGCCTTGTTCACCAACGGCAGCAGGGCCTGCAGCGCTTCTTTGGCATCTGCATGTATCGCCACGTCGGCCGTGATGATTTTATTGATCTCCGCTTTATCGATTTCGATGTGGATCACTTTGGCCTGGCGGGCGTAAGTGCTCACATCGCCGGTGATGCGGTCGTCGAAGCGCATGCCCACGGCAATGAGCACATCGCATTCGTTGGTGTTGATGTTGGGGCCGTAGTTACCGTGCATGCCGGTGTAGCCCACATAGTTGGGATGGTCTACCGGTACGGCAGAGAGGCCCAGCAAGGTGGAAGCAACGGCGATATCGGCTTTTTCGGCCAGTGCGATCAGTTCTTTTTCCGCTCCTGAGATCAGTACGCCATGGCCGCACAGGATGTAGGGCCTTTTGGCGCTGTTGATCAGGTCGGCGGCGGCTTTCACGGCATCCTCCTTTAATACGGGATGCGGGTGATAGCTGCGGATGTGCTCGCAGGCTTTATACTGGAAGTCGAGCTTGGCGACCTGCGCATTTTTGGTGATATCCACCAGCACCGGGCCGGGGCGGCCGCTGCGGGCGATATAGAATGCTTTGGCGATGGCGCCCGGGATATCTTCCGGGCGTGTTACCTGTATGTTCCATTTGGTGATGGGCATGGTGATGCCGATCACATCCGTTTCCTGGAAAGCGTCGGTACCCAGCAGGGCTGCCGCTACCTGGCCGGTGATGCAGACCATCGGGGTAGAGTCCATATGCGCATCGGCGAGGCCGGTTACGAGGTTGGTGGCGCCGGGGCCGGAGGTGGCGAATACCACGCCTACCCGCCCGTTTGCACGTGCGTAACCCTGAGCAGCGTGCGTGGCACCCTGCTCGTGACGGACCAGTATATGATGGACTTTATCCTGAAAATCGTACAGGGCATCGTAAATGGGCATAATGGCGCCTCCGGGATAACCGAAAATGGTTTCCACGCCTTCTGCAATCAGTGAACGGATCACTGCTTCGGCACCGGTAATGATCTCGGCGGCGGGAGCCGTGGCCCGCTTGTCAGACTCCTCAGTCTTCATCGGTAACACATCCTTCTGTTGCATTTTTTACATGTTTTGCGTATTTGAATAATATTCCTTTCTCCGCCTTCAAAGCCGGCTGTTTCCACGCCGCCTTGCGGGCTTTCAGTTCATCCTCGCTTACATTCACTCTGATGATGTTGTTCACCGCATCGATCTCGATCTCGTCGTTATCTTTCACCAATGCAATGGTACCGCCCTCGTACGCTTCGGGGGTAATGTGGCCCACCACGAAACCGTGGGTGCCGCCGGAAAAGCGGCCGTCGGTGATCAGGGCCACACTTTTGCCCAGGCCCACGCCCATGATGGCGGAAGTGGGCTTCAGCATTTCAGGCATACCCGGGCCGCCTTTGGGGCCCACGTAGCGGATAACCACCACGTCGCCGGCTTTTACGCGGCCAGACTGGATGCCTGCGATCAGTTCGAATTCGCCGTCGAACACGCGGGCGGGACCGGTGAATTTTTCACCTTCCTTGCCGGTGATCTTGGCTACCGAGCCCTGCTCTGCCAGGTTACCATACAGTATCTGGATGTGGCCGGTGGTTTTGAGCGGTTGTTCCAGGGGAACTATGATGTGTTGTTCGGAAAAATCAATGTCGGGTACGGAAGCCAGGTTTTCCTCGATGGTTTTACCTGTTACCGTGAGGCAGTCGCCGTGCAGCATTCCTTTTTTCAGGAGGTATTTCATCACCAGGGGAACGCCGCCGATGTTGTGGAGGTCTTCCATCAGGTATTTGCCGCTGGGTTTCAGGTCGGCGATCAGCGGGGTTTTATCGCTCAGGCGCTGAAAATCTTCCATGCCGAATTTCACGCCTACGGATTTGGCGATGGCGATGAAGTGGAGTACCGCGTTGGTACTGCCGCCGAGGGCCATGATCACGGTAATCGCATTTTCAAATGCTTTGTAGGTCATGATGTCCTTCGGCTTGATATCTTTTTCCAGCAGCAGGCGGATGGCTTTGCCCGCCGCCAGGCATTCCTCCTTCTTTTCCTTGCTCAGGGCAGGATTGGAGGAGCTGTAAGGAAGGCTCATACCCAGGGCTTCGATACCGGAGCTCATGGTATTGGCCGTGTACATACCGCCGCAGGCGCCGGCGCCGGGGCATGAGTTCTGTACGATGCCTTTGAAGTCGCCCTCGTCGAGGTTGCCCGCCATTTTCTGGCCGAGCGCTTCAAAAGCGGAGATGATATTGAGATCCTGTCCTTTATATTTACCGGGCGCTATCGTGCCGCCGTATACCATGATGGCGGGGCGGTTGAGGCGGCCCATGGCCATCAGGGAGCCGGGCATATTTTTGTCGCAGCCCGGAACGGTGATCAGCGCATCATAATACTGGGCGCCACAAACAGTTTCAATCGAGTCCGCAATCAGGTCGCGGCTGACGAGCGAGAAACGCATGCCGTCGGTACCGTTACTGATACCATCGCTCACACCGATGGTGTGAAACATGAGGCCCACCAGGTCGTTGGCCCATACGCCTTTCTTCACTTCTTTCGCCAGATCGTTCAGGTGCATGTTGCAGGTATTGCCATCGTAGCCCATGCTCACGATGCCCACCTGTGCCTTTTTCAGATCTTCCTCCGTTAACCCTATCCCGTACAGCATGGCTTGTGCGGCAGGCTGTGTGGGATCTTGCGTAATCGTTTTACTGTATTTGTTTAACTCCATATAATTCAATCAGTTAAATTCCGGGTGCTGGTTAGCTTAATTTCTAATTATCGTACAAGTTATTGCCGGGCCATTTCATATTCAAACCTATAATTTGCCTGTTCCCGGTCTTCAAGAGGTGGCCTTTACAGCCGAAACCCTCTGTGAGTGGGGGTTTGGGGAAAAAGCGTTTACGCCATTCAAAACTAAAAAAAGGGTGGCGGACCCGCTCATAGCCTGGCCCGCCACCCTGCTATTCGTATACACTAGGCCGGAATGGCTTCGCGTTTGAATTCTTTTTCCAGCACTTTCGCTTTGTAAGCCTGCTGAATGACTTTGCCGAGGGAAGAAGCCCAGGGCTTGGTAAAGCCCTGTCCGTCGAGGGAGTCCCATCCGACGATTTCCGCCGCGGTACCGCAGTAGAATACGCTTTCCGCCTGCTTCAGCTCTTCCACGGTGATCTGCTTTTCGATCAGGGGAATACCCAGCTCGCCGCAGATCTCGATCACGGTAGCACGGGTGATGCCGGGCAGGATGTTACCGGGGGCCGGGGTGTAGATCTTACCGTCTTTCTCGTAAAAGAGGTTGGAACCGGGGCCTTCCGCTACAAAACCGTTGATGTCGAGCAGCAGGGCTTCGTCGTATCCTTTTTCCTTGGCTTCCTGGGAGGCGAGGATGGAGTTTACGTACAGACCGGCTGTTTTAGACTCGATCTTGAATGCTTTCGGGTTCGGGCGCTGGTAGGACGACACCATTACACGCAGGAGCTTCTCACCGAGGTAAGCACCCCATTCCCAGGCGCAGATCAGCACGTGGGTGTCCGTAGCGGCTTTGAGGGTCATGTTGGGAGGACAGAAGATCAGGGGGCGGATGTACGCCTCTTCCATATTGTTCAGTTCCAACACTTTATAGCAGGCGGCGATCAGTTCGTCGTTGTTATATTTATAAGGTATGTGTATCAATTCGCAGGAGCGCTTGAAACGGTCGAAGTGCTCTTTGGGTTTAAAGATCTTCACCTCCCCGCTGGCTGTTTTATAAGCGCGGATTCCTTCAAATACTGCGTATCCATAGTGGAGCGACTGACCATACAGGTCAATTTTGGCTTCTGTGGCTTTCTGGTAAGCCCCGTCAAAGTAAAGAATCGTGTTTTCGTTGTAATAGCTATACATATATTTGGAATTTGCACATAAAAAAAGCCTTCCTGGTGGAGGAAGGCGTTTTATTTTCAGTTGTAATTATACACGCTTTTTTATCCTCCAATTGGCTGGCGGGTAATAATGACAACGACGATCACGACGAGCGTAATAGCCCAATTGAGCTGCGGCACGATGTGACTGATTTTGTTATTGTCTTTGTTTACCCACATGGAGGTACAGTTGATTTGTTTATCTCTACAAATGTATTAGTGAATAAAGTAAAAAACAACACAGGGGCCAATATTTTGAGAAAAATCAACCCAGCCCTCGTTTTTTAAAAATATCGAAAACAGAAGGCGATTCATTGAATAAAAATCAAGAAAGTGCTATTTCGGGGGTATACTATCAAATATGAAAGAACCAACCGACCGGGAACAAAAAAGGCCGCAACACCTGGTTGCGGCCCCTATCGATAGATTTAACGCTATACTTATTGTTGCAGGCATTCGTTGATCACCTGCTGCAGCTTCTCCTCTTTCTCCACCAGCCGTTCCAGCAGCGTGAGCTGGTTCATGGCCCGGTTGTAGTTATGCTCCGGGTATTTGATCGGGTAATACACGTCGCCATTGAGGTAATCCGTCAGGAAGCGGATGCCCTGCATATAGATCATGAACTTGCCGGCGTAGAACAGGTGGGCCCGCTCGGTGGCAGACAGCGTGCTGCCTACTTCGGACAGATACCCCTTCATCAGCGCCTCGAAATATTCGTCGCGCACCTCGATGCGGCTGAAATCGCGCTCTTCTTCGGACACGGGGCTCACATAGGTGCGCACCATGTCTCCCAGGTCGGAGATGATCTTGCCGGGCATCAGCGTATCCAGGTCGCACACGCAGATGCCTTCGAAAGTGTCTTTCTGCAGCAGTACGTTATTGATCTTGGTATCGTGGTGCATCAGGCGGTCGCTGAAAGCCGGGTCGGTTTTGAGCGATTCGAACGTGATGGCGATGTCGGAATAGCGCAGGAACTGCTCGATCAGCTTTTCCGCGAACTGCTTCCGCTCGGGTTTCGCCTGGCGGATGGCCTCCTGGAAAGCCGCGTAGCGCAGCGTGAGATTGTGAAAGTTGGGAATGCTGGCCCTGAACTCGTGCAGGTCGATACCATGCAGCAGCCGCGCCATCTTCCCGAACTGCCGCGCCGCTTCGTACGCCTGCTTCGGCGTGTCTGCCTGGTCTACCGACATGGAATCGGGGATGAAGGGGATCATCCGCCAGTACTCTCCGTCGTGCACATACAGCTCTTCCCCTGTGGTGGTGGGGATGGGTGTGATGAAAAGATAGTCCGGGTGGTGTTCCGCCAGGTAATCGGCTGCCAGCCGCTGGTTGCGGGCTATTACGTCCGGCTCCCTGAACACATACGTGTTGATTTTCTGCAGGATGTACTGGCCCTGCGTGCCGCTCAGCAGAAAGGTATTGTTAATGTGGCCGCTGCCGAACTTTTTTACTTCAAAGGCTTCAGGATCCAGTCCGAATGCACTGATAATACTGCCGCTCACCATTACTTCCAGAGATTATCAGGGTATTCGCCATTGTTAACGAGGGCGGAAAGGCTGGCCTGTACGCCCGGTGCGTCTTCTTTATAAGTTACGCCGAACCATTGCGAGCTGGTGGGGATCACCTTCACTTCTCCCATGCCGCCTGCGATGAACTGGTCCACCACGATGGGGATGAAGAATTCGGATTTCGGGTTGGCGATGTTATCGGTCAGGAACTGGTCGAACATCTTTTCGCTGATCGGGAATACGGAGGGAGCGAAACCCCAGAAGTTCATAGACACGGGGGTTTTAGCACCCAGTTCCACTTTTTTATCGCCTTCTTCGTACACGATCTTGCCGTTATCGAGATAGATCTTTGTTCTTTCGGTGATGCCGGCCAGGTTGCCTGTCCCGTTCACCTCGCATACGCCGCGGGATACGGAGCCGTGCTCGCTGATGGTTTTACCCAGCTCATACCCTACCACGCTGTATTTATCGGCTTTGCACTCTTCTTTCAGGAACGCGGCCATTTTCTCAAAGGCGTCGCGGCCGTAGAAGTCGTCTGCGTTGATCACCGCAAAAGGCTCGTTAATGGCGTCTTTCGCGCACAATACCGCGTGGGCGGTGCCCCAGGGCTTGGTACGGTCGGCCGGCACGGCGTGACCGTTCACAAATGCGTCCATATTCTGGAACACATAGTCCGTTTCTACTTTCCCCTTCAGTTTGGGCTCGAATATTTCCTTGAACTCTGCCGCGAAATTCTCGCGTATAATGAATACGATCTTGCCAAAACCCGCGCGGATAGCGTCGTAGATAGAATAATCGATAATCGTTTCTCCGCTGGGGCCAAACTGCTGGATCTGTTTCAGACTTCCATAGCGGCTCGCCATACCGGCCGCAAGAATCAATAATGTCGGTTGCATTTGTTGATATTAGTTTATATTTTTCACTCGAATTAATATCGGGGGCTAAATTTAATCATTAAATTTTTCCCGGAGTTTTTATTTTTTCGTTATTGTTGCGGCGGACTACCATAAACAGACAGTGAACAAAAGCAGATGATAAGCGCCTGAAGGGGTAAAGGTGGCGGTTTTCACCGGCACAAAAAATACTTCTTTCAGTACTTTATTTTTTGCTTCCTATTGATAATAAGGCAGACAAGATGATGGAACAGCGGGCAAATGCCTTTGTGAAAGTTTCGTCTGACCATTAAAAAACAAACTTTACAGATGAAAAGAATCGTAGTGGCGGGAGCCATGGCATTGAGCTTTATCATGCCGGTACAAGCGCAGCAAAAAACCAATCCCGAGGAGATCAAACAAAAAATGCAATGGTTTGCAGACGCCAAACTGGGCATTTTTATCCACTGGGGCATTTATGCGGTGAAGGGGATCGACGAGAGCTGGAGCTTTCACAACAAAAAAATTTCTCATGCAGACTACATGGCGCAGATGAAGGGCTTCACCGCCTCCAAATACGACCCGCAGGCCTGGGCCGCCCTGGTAAAGGAATCCGGTGCGAGATACGCCGTGATCACCACCAAACATCACGACGGTGTAGCGCTGTGGGACACCAAATTCAATAAACTCAGCACCGCCCGCGGCACACCGGCCAAAAGGGATGTGCTCACCCCCTTCTTCGACGCCCTGCGCAAAGAAAACATCAAAGCAGGCGCATATTTCTCGCTGCTCGACTGGACCTACCCGGATTATCCCGGTTTCCTGAAAGACAGCACCCGTTACAAAATCAGCGAACAGCCGAAGCGCTGGGCCAAATTCCAGCAGTTCTACCAGGGCCAGATGGCCGAAGTGATGACCCGCTTCAACCCCGACCTCTGGTGGTTCGACGGCGACTGGGAACACAGCGCGGACGAGTGGCAGGCTACCAAAGTGCGCAAAATGCTCACCGACCACAATCCCAACACCATCATCAACGGCCGCCTCACCGGGTATGGCGATTACGATACGCCCGAACAGAACTTTCCCGTGCAACGCCCCCAGTTCCACTGGTGGGAACTGTGCATGACCATCAATAACAACTGGGGCTACCAGCCGCAGGACACCAACTGGAAAACGCCCTACGAAGTGATCACCATCTTCGCAGACGCCATCAGCAACGGCGGCAACATGCTGCTCGACATCGGCCCGAAAGAAGACGGCACCATCCCGGAGCCCCAGGTGCATGTGCTCAAAGAGCTCGGCAAATGGAACAAAAAACACGACAAGGCGATCTTCGGCACCGTGGGCGGTATTCCCCAGGGCCATTTCTACGGGCCCACCACCCTGTCGAAAGATTCCACCACCCTGTACCTCTTCCTGCCCGGCAACGTCAGCGGGAAAGTGATGGTCAAAGGACTCGACAACAAGATAGAGGATATCACCGTAGTAGGGAACGGCGCCAAACTGTCGCACAAAATAGTCGGCAAAATTTCGTGGAGCCCTGTGCCCGGCCTCGTTTACATCACCGTGCCCGCCAACGTGCAGGATGAATATATGACCGTGCTGGAGCTGAAGCTGGACAAGCCGGTGAAGCTCTACCGGGGCAAGGGTGGCCTGAATGGATAAAACACCAAGTATTAACAACTGATATGAAAAAAACACTTCTTTCCGCTTTCGCTGCGCTGGCCTTCTTTACGGGAACGGCGCAGCAAAAGCAACCCTTGCTGTCCCTGATTCCCGAACCGCAATCCGTACAAACATTGCAGGGCCAGGTGTTCATCACGCCCCAGATGAAATACTTCACGAACGGCGCCGGCGCTGAAAAGGCCGCTACCCTGTTCAACCTTTTCCTGAAAGCCAACTACGGCTACTCCCTCGAAAAAGGCACCATGCAAAACAGCACGCTGATTTTTTCCGAAGACGAAGCCCTGCCCGAAGAGGGCTACCAGCTGACGGCGGCAAAGAACAAGATCGTGCTGCAGGGCCGCGCGGCAGGCCTGTTTTACGGCGTGCAAACACTGGAACAAATGCTGCCGGACGCTGTCAAAAACAGGATCGCCGTGCCGTCCGTAACCATCAAAGACGAGCCGCGGTTCGCCTACCGCGGGCTGATGCTCGATGTGGGGCGTTATTTCTACCCGGTAGCGTACGTGAAGCAGTTCATCGACGTGATGGCCCATTACAAACTCAACCGCTTTCACTGGCACCTCACGGAAGACCAGGGTTGGCGCATCGAGATCAAAAAGTATCCCCTGCTGCAGAGCGTAGCGTCCAAACGGAAGGAAACCAGCAAAGGTCACCTGCGCGAAGGCAAGTTCGACGGCAAACCGTACGGCGGGTATTATACGCAGGAAGAAGTGAAAGATATCGTGCAATATGCGGCTGACCGTTTCATTACGGTAGTGCCGGAAATCGAAATGCCCGGTCACGCACAGGCCGCGCTGGCCGCGTATCCCGAGCTGGGCTGCACCGGCGGGCCTTATGAAGTGTCTACCAAATGGGGCGTGCATAAGGAAGTGTTCTGCGCCGGCAACGACAAGGTATTTACTTTCCTGGAAGATGTGCTCACGGAAGTGCTGCCCCTTTTCCCCGGCAAGTATGTGCACATCGGCGGCGACGAATGCCCGAAAGACCGCTGGAAAGCCTGTCCCAAATGCCAGGCGCGCATCAAGGCGCTCGGCCTGAAAGACGAACACGAGCTGCAGAGTTATTTCATCCAGCGCATGGAAAAATTCCTCAACAGCAAAGGCCGCAAGATCATCGGCTGGGATGAAATCCTCGAAGGCGGCCTCGCGCCGGATGCCACCGTGATGAGCTGGCGCGGCGAAGCCGGTGGTATCGCTGCGGCACAGCAGAAGCACGATGTGATCATGACGCCGAACACCTATCTCTACCTCGACTACCTGCAGGGCAGTTCCGCTACCGAGCCCCTGGGCATCGGCGGCTTCCTGCCGCTGGAGCGGGTGTACAGCTATGAGCCCTATCCCGCCTCGCTCAGCGCATCCGAAAAACAATACATCAAAGGCGTACAGGGTAACGTATGGAGCGAGTATATCCCCGACGGTAAAACGGCGGATTATTTCACCTACCCGCGCGCCCTGGCACTGGCGGAAATATCCTGGAGCCCGGCGGACAAGAAGAATTATTCGCGCTTCACCGGCGCACTGCCGCAGCGTCTGGCTGCATTGCAGGCACGCGGCGTCAGCTTCCGCATCCCTGAATCGCCCGGTGAAGACGTGCAGGTACTGGCCGACAACGGCAGCGTAACGGCAGACCTTACGCCCGCAGTAGCCGGCGCCAAAGTGTATTACACCACCGACGGCACTATTCCTTCCACCGGCAGCGCCCTGTTCACCAAAGCCCTTACCATCAGCCAGCCCATGACACTGAAATACGTGGTGGTATTGGCGGATGGGAGAAGCAGCGCCGTATACACCAGAACATATATCCGCAAGCGTTATAAAAACGCGCAGCCGGTGAATGCCGTCAACAAAGGCATCCGCTTCAACGCTTATTACAGGACCTTCAACCAGGCGAAAAACACGGGCGGCAAAGCTGATTCCACCGGCATATTGCCGACGATCGACATCCGCCCCTTTATCGCAAAGGTGACCTTCGGCGTTACGTACGAAGGATATGTAAAGGTGGATACGGACGGCGTGTATGAGTTCAAAACCAATTCAGACGACGGTTCCCTGCTGTACATCGATGATGAGCTGGTGGTGGACAACGACGGGGAACACGCGCCCACCGAAAAAACAGGGCTGATCCCCCTCCGCACGGGCATGCACAAGATACGCGTGCAGTATTTCGATGCCGGCGGCGATCAGCAGCTGCAGGTGAGCTTTGGGCTGAAAGGCAAACAAAGCGTTAATTTGCGGAATGCACTTTTCTACTGAGAACATACTGCAACCTTTTCATACCACATGGCTGCCTGCGGAAACTCAGGCAGCCATGTTGCGTTTGGACCGGTTGCACCCGGTAGTTTCGGGCAATAAGTGGTTCAAGCTGAAATACAACCTGCTGGCGGCCACAGGCAGGCCCGTTGTTACGTTCGGCGGCGCTTACTCCAACCACCTGGTAGCCACCGCTGCGGCCTGTCGTGAACAGGGCATTGCCTGCACCGGCGTGGTACGCGGCGAACAACCCGCTGTGCCCGGCCACACGCTGCAGCAGGCCGGAGAAATGGGGATGCAGCTGGTGTTTGTGAGCCGCGACGATTACCGGCGGCTGACGCAGCAGGGAGATGCATCAGCCGTATACCGTATCACCGGCGCCCGCGATGCATACGTGATACCAGAAGGCGGCCATAACGCGCTCGGCGTGAAAGGCTGTGAAGAAATATTGCCGCTGGCCGGCGGGGCAAGCTTCACACACGTGATCTGCGCCGTAGGCACCGGCACCACGCTGGCGGGCCTCATCAACTCCGCCACCTCGCAACAGGTAACAGGCATCTCTGTGCTGAAAGGCGCATTTTCACTGAACAACAGTACTGCAGAACTGATACATCCCGGAAATCGTACATCCTGGCAGCTACTACACGATTTTCACGAAGGCGGTTATGGTAAAATCAGCGAACGGCTGATCGGTGATATGAATGATTTTTACCGGCAAACAACTATTCAGACAGACCGGGTATATACCGGAAAACTGGTACTGGCCGTGCGGTTGTTGCTCGCCGAAAATTTTTTCCCGCCCGGCAGCCGCTTGCTGCTCATTCATTCCGGTGGCCTGCAGGGCAATGAATCGCTGGCCCCCGGCGTTCTATGTTACTAAATAAAAACGGGTGCCGTATATTTGGGCATCAGAATTGTATTTTTGCCAACTTAAGCATTTTGGATGTACTGTATGAAGCAGACTGTTAGAAGTATCATAGCCATCGTGATTTTTATAGGTACCATTACCACTGCAAGGGCTCAACAAGCACCCACCGTTCCCGTTCTGCCTAATTTCCAGGCGTTGATCAAGCCGGGAAAGATCCAGCTGGACTGGATTTCCGGCTTTCCGAACACCGCGCAGATCGGTATCCAGCGCTCGCTCGACAGTGTGCTGAACTTCACCACCATCGGTTATGCCAGCTATCCTACAGAAAGCCGGAATGCTTACCTCGACAACAAACCTTTACCTGGCAAAAGCTACTACCGTCTGTTCATCCTCTTTAAAGACAACCGTTTCATGTACAGTAAAACGGTGCTGGCCGTACCGGATTCCACCATTTCGGGAACCACCATACTGGGGGCCGGCGACATCACCAATGCCACGCCCGGGGCTACCGGCACACAGTCCGCCGTTCCCTGGAAACCTTCTCCTTACATCTACACCACGGCCGACGGCAATGTGAACATCCGCCTGCCACAGGCGCCGCAAAAAAAATACAGCATTAAATTCTTCGAGCCCACCGGTACCTTCCTGTTCGAAGTGGAACAGGTAACCGAGCCCTTCCTCATCCTGGAAAAGGCCACCTTCATGCATGCCGGCTGGTTTAATTTCGAGATTTACGAAGACGGGAAACTGTTCGAAAAGTGGAGTGTGTTCATTCCGCTGAACTACAGGAATTAATGGCGTTCAAACGCTGTTGCATGCCCATACAGGAGCATATGCAAACAATGAGGCTGACCACTGCATTGCAACCGTTGGTAACCGCCGGGGAACAAGTAAATGCAAATTAGTTTGTATCGAGAGGGGCCTCCATGCCTCAATGCACCACCTCTACTGGCAACAGTTCCGCTTCAAACACTTCCGCGAAATAACGGGTGATTTTTTCTTTTACTGCTTCCATCGGCACGGTGCGGCCGATCTCTTTATGGAGCGAGGTCACCTGCTTGCCTACAATGCCGCAGGCGATGATATTGTTGAAATAATCCAGGTTGGTATTGATGTTGACGGCGAAGCCGTGCATGGTTACCCAGCGGCTGCAGCGCACGCCCATGGCGCAGATCTTGCGTGCCCGCCCGGGAATGTCGGCGTCTATCCAGACGCCCGTTTCGCCTTTGGAGCGGCCCGCGGTGATGCCATAATCAGCCAGCATGCGGATGATCACCTCTTCCAGCAGGCGGAGATATTTGCCGATATCGGTAAAGAACAGTTCCAGGTCGATGATGGGGTAGCCCACTACCTGCCCTTCTCCGTGGAAGGTGATGTCGCCCCCGCGGTTGGTCTGTACGAATTCGATGCCTTTTTCCTGTAACTGGGTATTGCTAATGAGGAGGTGCTCCATGTGCCCGCTTTTACCAATGGTATATACGGGAGGATGTTCGCAAAACAACAAATGGTGTTGCGTTACGGCATTGGTTTCCAGTCCGTTGCGCAAATCTGCCTTCACCTGCACATTTTCCTGCAACAGCCGCTCCTGGTAGTCCCAGGCGGCCTGGTAGGGCATCCGCCCCAGATCTTTCACCCTTATCTGCTGTTTCATCCGCTTATGATTCGCCTGCAAAGATAACTATAAGCTATCTTTGCAAAAATTTTTAGTCAATGAGCGATCAAATGCAGGAGTTGCTGGAAGACGAACTGGAGAACGGCGAAGGCAGCGAGGAAATATACGAGCGGGTGAACCTTGTGGTAGACAAGGGCCAGGAGCCCCTGCGGATCGACAAATTCATCCAGAACCGCATCGAGGGCGCCACCCGCAGCAAAGTGCAGCAGGCCATCGAGGCCGGCATGGTGCTGGTGAACGACAAACCGGTGAAATCCAACTACAAGGTGCGGCCACTCGACCGGCTGATCGTGTATTCCACCAAAAACCCGGAAAGCACGGAAGTAAAACCGGAAAACATCCCGCTGAACATCGTGTTCGAAGACGACGATATCCTCATCATCAATAAACCGCCCGGCATGGTGGTGCACCCCGGCTGCGGCAACTATACCGGCACCCTGGTGAACGCCCTCGCCTATTACCTCGGCGACGATAAAGTGAATGCCACGGAGCCGGTCATCCCCCGCTTCGGGCTGGTGCACCGCATCGACAAAAACACCAGCGGCCTGCTGGTAGTGGCCAAGTCAGAAAAAGCCATGACCGACCTGGCCAAACAGTTTTTCGACCATACGGTGCAGCGCCGGTACCTGGCGCTGGTTTGGGGCGATTTTGAAGAAGATAAAGGCACGGTGGTCGCCCATGTGGGCCGGCACCAGCGTTTCCGGAAGATCATGGACGCCTACCCGGACGGTGAATACGGCAAGGAAGCCATCACCCACTATGAAGTACTGGAGCGCTTCAACTATGTGAGCCTCATTGCCTGCCGGCTCGAAACCGGCCGCACGCACCAGATCCGTGTGCATATGCAGCATATCGGCCATTCCCTGTTCAACGACGATACCTACGGCGGCGACCGTATCGTGAAAGGCACCATTTTCGCCAAATACAAACAGTTCGTGGAAAACTGCTTCGAGATCATGCCCCGCCATGCCCTCCATGCGCAGACGCTGGGCTTCATTCACCCCCGCACCCGGAAACCCGTGTTGTTCGAAAGCGAACTGCCTGCCGATTTTGCCGGCGTACTGGAAAAGTGGAGAAGATACCGGCGGAAGGACGACGAATGATTATTCGTAAATCCTCTGAATCTCAAGGAAAACGCTTCCCGTGGATACTTTTTTATCGCCGTTACCAGTAACAGAATCAGGAAATGTGTTTTCATGTTAAAGATTCCAGGTCATGATTTCGGATGATACCCGCTGTTTTTGATCAACCTCCGGCAAAGTGATACCGGGGTGTACTAAATACTTCTCTTCAGGCGTTCCTGAATTGGAAAAAGTTACACGAGGATCATGAAAAGTTGCTGTTCACCCCTCGCCCCAAGCTTAATTCAGGCTTACCTATTTTATTAAAAACATTCTACATATCAATATTTCTACTAATTTAGAGGCGCAATGGTTCCGACGAAAAACCTCCTGATAATTATCCTGACTATCCTGCTGGCGGCCCCGTTTACCGCTCGCTCAGGCGCCCCGTCCCTGCTGACCAATTTCACCTACAATACTACCTGTACGGGCGAAGAGGTGGAGTTCACCATCACCGACCCGGTCAACGATATCGATTCCGTTAAATGGTATTTCGTGAGCCCGCCGCTGTTGCCGACGGACTCGTCCGATCTGATCACCGGGGCCACCCATATTTACCCGGCCCCCGGCACCTACACCGTTACATTGAAAGTTTACAGGAACGGGGTGGAAGATATCACCACCGTTCCGATCACCATTGTAGATCGCCGCGGCGTAGACCTCGGGCCCGTGAACCTGACGCTTTGCGAAAACGCCACGCACGACCTGGTGGTGCCTTACGACGCCGCCGCCGTGTATACCTGGTATTTTGCGGAAGATACCGTGGTGGGCACCAACGTGTTCACCGTCACCGAGCCGGGCACGTATTACGTGGCGTACAACGGCTGTCGTGAACTGGATTCCATCAACATTTTTCATTCCCTCATCCCGGACATTGACCTGGGCCCCGACCGGGTCCTCTGCAATAACGAACTGCTGACGCTCGACGCTACGGCGCAAAACGCCACGTACCTGTGGAGCACCGGCGAAACCACCCCCACGATCATCGCCAATTCCAGCAACGTCACCACCACCTACAGTGTGTCTGTAGACGTGGCGGGATGCGGCACCTACACCGACCAGGTGACCCTCACTTTCCAGGGAACGCCCTACCCTTTCAGTCTCGGCGCCGATACGCTGCTGTGCGCAGGTGAAACGGTAACCCTGAACGCCACCCGCCCCGAAGCTACTTCCTACCGGTGGAACACCGGTTCGCGCAACCCGCAGATTACGGTGAACCGCGGCGGCGCGTATTCGGTGTTTGTGACCATCAACGGGTTCTGCGACGTGGTGGACACCATGGAAGTGCGATACAGCCGGCTACGGCCCTTCAGCCTGGGTAACGACACCACCATGTGTTATGGCAACTTCCTTGTGCTCACCGCCGACCACGGCACCGGCAATTATCTCTGGCAGGACGGTTCCGACCAGGCGACCTATCACGTGGACAGCTCGGGCTACTATTACGTGACGGTACAGATCGGCCGGTGCGTGGAAAAAGACACCATCCGCGTAGACTTCCAGGACAGCCTGCGGGTAACGCTGGGAGAAGACACTACGCTGTGCATCGGTGAAACCCTGCGCCTGGTACCGAGGGGAGCCGGTGATAATTACAAATGGCAGGACAGTACCTCCGTAGCCAACTTCCTGGTAACGCAGCCCGGCATCTACGCCATCGTGGCGCAGAATGTGTGTAACCGCGCCACTGATTCGGTGACCGTTTATTACCAGGACTGTGACTGCACCGTGTTTTTACCCAACGCCTTCACACCCAATGGCGACGGGCGCAACGATTATTTCAGACCCGTATACCGCTGCCAGATAGGGCAATACAAACTGAGCATTTACAACCGCTGGGGTGAGTTTATCTTCCATACCACAGACCCGAGGGTAGGCTGGAACGGCCTGTACAACGGCTCTCCCGCCGCCATGAACACATACGTGTGGGTGCTGGAATATGTAGACGAGCTGAATTTGAAGAAGTATAACAAAACAGGGACGATCACCCTGATACGATAAGATGGATAGGCGGAGGAGCACAAAACCGGACAATCATCCTGATACGATCATATTGGGTGCCGGCATATGTGGATGAGCTGAATTCAGGAAAATAACAAAACGGGCATTATCACCCCCGATGCGATAAAAGAAAAAATCCCTCCCCGGGCGAGTACCTTGGGAGGGATTTTGCTTTTACGGTTGATATCTGATTCTCCGACGCCCTTCGGCAACGGATGCTACTTCTCAAACGCCGAGAACTTCGCTGTAAACACGGCCGTTTCGCGCTTTTTAAAAGGCACGTTCCAGGTGCCGTTGTAGGTGATGAGCGCGGGCAGCAGCAGGTCGCCCATTTTCGTCATCTGCACGTTCATCTTCACATTAAAATCGAACACAAGGGTTCTGTACGACAGGGAATACCTGCGCCCCACGATTTCCATGGTTTCCTTGTTGAAATAGGTGATCAGCTCGTCATATACTATTTCCGCGCGGTCCATGGCGCTCATATTCTTGCGCATCACGGCGCTGAACACGTAACATTCCGCACCGGCGTAGGTAGCTGCTTTGATGGAAAAATCATAATAGCGCATGAGGGCCGGATCGAACACGGCCACTTTGCTGCCCACTACAGGCACGCCGGAAATGGGTTTACCGGGATTGAAAATCAGTTGTTTAAGCTGTGATTTATGCCGGGCCAGGCTGCCTTTGGCGGAGCCGCCTTCCTCATTGCACACCGTGCCTTTGGTGAAAAACAGGTTGGCGTAGAGCTCGGCGGTGTAGTAGTTGTAATCGCCTTTGCGGTTATAGAAATCTCCGGTGGTCTGTTCGTCGAGCACGTCCATTTTGCGGCAGTTGCCGGTCATGACCTGGCGGGTATGCGATTTGAGGGAGGCGATGGTTTTACCGCCGGCCTTGTCGGTGATGCGGATGTCATTATCGGCCGTAAACCCTACGATGCGGAGATTTTTGAACGCGCGGTAAAAGGTGGTATCGTCTTCCACACGTTTGATGAAACCGTTTACGTCGAAGCCTATACGCTTTGCATTGATCACCACCTCGTCGAGGTTAATCGTCATGCCTTTATAAATAGCTGTGTCCTGGGCTTTTGAATGGATGCACGGCAACAATAATAACAGTAGCAGGAATCTTTGCATCTGGCAAATGTAAGAAATTTTTGCAGCGCGGAATTTGCGCGGAGGGCTGATGCAGGCAATCAGGTGCCTACTTTACCGGCTACGTACATAGCGGTGAGTGTGGGGGTGGGACTGCCGCCTTTCTTTTCGAGGGTAACGGCATATAATTGTGCGCCAGGCACAAATTTCACTTTCTGGAATCCTTTCGCGGCCTCGCCCATTTCGAACACGCCGGCATCCACCGGCACGTTGTTCACGATGCCCCAGAGCTGGTACTGCTGGTCGGCAGGCGGTTCCGGCAGGTTGCTGATGGTCAGGTAAGCGTCTGCGGATTTCGGATTGATGTAAACGGTGGCGAGTAAGTTCGGGCGGGATTTGGAAGCGGTGTACATGCGCACCATTTTCATATCGGCCTGGCGCAGGCGGTCGAGCATTTCTTCGGCCTGCTGCACTTTGGTCTGGTACACGCCTTTATCGGCCACCATTTTTTCCTGGTCGAACAGCAGCGCCTGGTATTTATTTTTCCATTCGGCTACGCTGTTGTAGTAATTGAAGTTGAAATAAACGCTGGCGATCAGGCCGATAATAGCGGCGGCGGCCACGTATTGCCATGCGGCGCTGACGAGGCGTTTTTCCTTCACCGGCTCTTCTTCGGCAGCGGCATAGCTGTAGGTTTCTTCCGAACCACCGCTTACGGGCACGATGGTGTCTGCCCCTTCGCCTGTCAGCCGCTGGAAGATGCGGTCTTTCACCGGTTCGGGCGGCGCGATGGAAAACAGTTGCACGTACTTCTCCATATCAAGCTGGGCGGCATCCACCGCAGCTTTTATGTCCGGGCTCTGGGCCATCGCAGCCTGCAGCTCCCTGACCTCCTGGTCGGTAGCCAAGCCAACTACGTAGCTTTCGATGATACCGGATGATATGTAACGTTGTACGTCCACTTTGCTATACCTGTTTTAGTATATTCCTCAATTGAATAATGGCATTCCTCATTCTGGTCTTTACGGTACCCAAAGGAATGTCCAGCACCCGGGCAATTTCTTCCTGGGTACATCCCTTGTAGTATGCTAGGTCAATAATAGTCCGCTGTTCTTTGTTGAGCTTTTCAATCACCTTGGCGAGCCCGAGGTGGTCCACAGAAGGATGAACTGTTAACTGACTTGTATGTGCATATACGTCATTCCCCAGCTCCTGGATTTTCTGATCCAGCTTGTGCGCTTTTGAGCGAAGCGCATCAATGGCAGTATTGCGGGCGATATTGAGCATCCAGGTAAAAAGACGCCCTTTTTCCGCATCATATTTTTCGATTCCGCGCCAGATCTTCAGGAAAACTTCCTGGAGCACGTCGCTGGCCGCATTTTCATCGTTGAGGACTTTGAGAACAACGCCGTATAAGGCTGGAGAATAATGATCATACAGATAGCCGAATATCGTTTGGTCATGGTTCCGAAGCCCCTGTACCAGTTCAAGTTCAGTATATGTATTAGAAGTTCCCAAATGATATAGATCAGAAATATTGGCACTAAAATAATGAAAAATATTACAATATGAAATTCTTAGGCATAAATATTTTTTATAATTGTTAATGAAAGGTCAAACGTGCCCGGAAACATACCCGCATAAAAAAAGGCCCTTCGCAAGGCCTCTTTTTCGTTACCTGGGGAAAGTCATTTTGTAATCCACTTTGATCTTCCCTTTTGAAATATCATCCAGCTTGCCTTTCAGCAGGCGTTTTTTGAGCGGTTTGAGGTAGTCGATGAAGAGTTTGCCCTCGATGTGATCGTACTCATGAAAAATAACGCGGGCGGTGATGCCATGGAACGTGCGTTCGTGCTGCTTGAAATTTTCATCCATGTACCGGATCTTCACCTTTTCGGGGCGGCTCACGTCTTCCCTGATTTTGGGAATGCTGAGGCAGCCTTCCTGGTACGCCCATTCGTCTCCTTCGGTATCAACGATCTTTGCGTTGATGAATACCTGTTTGATGCCGTGATCGCCGGGATAGGCATTGGTTTCATCTTCTTCGAGATTATTGATGATCTGCTCACTGTCCACTACGAACAGGCGGATGGGCTTGTTGACCTGCGGGGCGGCGAGGCCTACCCCGTTGGAAGCATACATGGTTTCCCACATATTGTCGATGAGCTTCTGCAAATCCGGGTATTCCGGCGTAATGTCCTGGCTGACCTCTCTTAAAACCGGGGCGCCGTAGGCTACTATTGGTAATATCATGTTAAATCGAAATCGTACAAGAAAATGCAAAAATAGGAATTTTCACCTTACCCGGCATGGTATTGCAGGTACTCCTGCAGGATGATGGTGGCGCTGATCTCGTCCACGAGACCTTTCTGCTGCCGGTCCTTTTTCTTCAGGCCGCTGTCGATCATGCTCTGGAAGGCCATTTTGGAAGTGAAGCGCTCATCTACCTGTTTAATGGGCATCTGCGGAAAATGTTTCTGCAGGATGCGCACACATTCCTGCACCAGGGCAGTGGCATCGGTAGCACTGCCGTCGAGGTTGCGGGGCATGCCGATGAGAATGAGCTCTACCGCCTCGGCCGCGAAATATTTTTTCAGGTAAGGCACCAGCTCGTGCGAAGGAATGGTGCCGAGCCCGCTGGCGATGATCTTCAGCGGATCGGTAACGGCCAGGCCCGTGCGTTTTTTCCCGTAATCTATCGCCAGTATTCTGGGCATGCGTCGTCGTTTTTATGGGTTTAGCCAGCCGGTGCCATGCTCCGGGGCGGCGTTTGAATGTAAATAAATTTTCAGGACACGGGGCTCAGCCTAAAATCAGCATGTCGGCAATCGCGAACACGGCATACACCACGCTGGCAACGCCGTTGGTGGTCATAAACGCGAGGTTCACGCGCGAAAGGTCGTTGGGCTTCACCAGCCGGTGCTGCATCAGCAGCATCAGCACGAACACCCCGGCGCCAATCCAGTACAGCCAATGAAACCCGCCCAGTAAACCGATGGTGACCGCCAGCGCCGCGGCTACAAGGTGCAGCGCCTCCGAAAAACGCAGGCCGCCCGCTTTTCCCAGCCAGGCCGGGATGGAATGCAGCTGCTGCGATCTATCGAACTCTTCGTCCTGCAAGGCATAAATGATATCGAAACCCGATACCCAGCAGAGCACCATCACGCTCAGCAGCACCGGCAGCAGGGCAAAGTACCCTGTTACCGCCAGGAAAGCGCCAATGGGCGCCAGCGACAGACCTACGCCCAATACGAGATGGCAGAGGGCGGTGAAACGTTTGGTATAACTATATCCCAGCACCACGAGCAATGCTACGGGTGAAAGCAGGAAACAGATCAGGTTGATGAACCAGGTGGTGGCGATAAACAGCAGCGCATTGCCGATCACAAAATACAGGGCATTGCCGGAAGATATGACGCCGGCGGGAATTTCGCGCTGCGCCGTACGGGGGTTCTTTTTATCGAACTCCGCATCCAGCCAGCGGTTGAAGGCCATCGCCGCACTACGGGCAAATACCATGCACAGCACTACCAGCAGCAGCTTGGTCCAGTCGAACGAATGCCCCGCCCACGATACCGCCATAAAAAAGCCGGTCAGCGCGAAAGGCATGGCAAAAATGGTGTGACTGAATTTCACCAGGGAGAGATAGTGCTTGATGGTGGTGGACATGGTACGAATTTACTTTTTTAATTTACAGAACAGGTCCCATACTACAATGCCGGCGCTCACGGAAATGTTCAGCGAATGTTTCATGCCGAGCTGGGGGATTTCGATGCAGCCGTCCGCCTGTTTGATCACCTCCGCGTCTACCCCGCTCACTTCGTTGCCGAACACCAGGGCCAGCGGCGCGGCCGGTGGCTGGAAACCGTCGAGCATCACGCTACTGGAGGCCTGTTCGATGGCCATGATGGCGTATCCTTCCTGCCGCAGGGCCTGCACGGCTTCGAGGGTGGTGGGATAATACTGCCACTCCACCGTTTCGGTGGCCCCCAGGGCCGTTTTCTGGATGTCGCGGTGCGGCGGCACCGGGGTGTAGCCGCATAAAATAATACCCTGTAAAAGGAACGCGTCTGCCGTTCTGAAAACGGAGCCCACGTTATGCATACTCCGCACATTGTCGAGCACGAGCACCAACGGCGTTTTGTCGGCCGCCTTGAATTCGGCCACCGTTTTCCGCCCCAGTTCCTCCATATTTAACTTGCGCATGCCTGCAAAGATAATTTTAATTACCGAACGGAGCCGCCGGCTTCTTATATTTGCCGCATGGCTAAAAGTAAATCGGAAGAAACACCCTTAATGCAGCAGCACAAGGCCATCAAGGCGAAATACCCTGATGCGGTACTGCTTTTCCGGGTGGGCGACTTTTATGAAACATTCAACGAAGATGCGGTGATCGCCTCCAGGGTACTGGGCATCGTGCTCACCAAAAGGGCGAACGGCAGCGCCGCATTCATCGACCTGGCAGGATTTCCCCATCATTCGCTCGACACATACCTCCACAAACTGGTGAAAGCCGGCCATCGCGTAGCCATTTGCGACCAGCTGGAAGATCCCAAAACCGTCAAAGGCATCGTGAAACGCGGCGTCACCGAAATGGTGACCCCGGGCGTGGCAGTCAACGACAAACTACTCGAAAACAGCAATAACAACTTCCTGGCCGCCGTACATTTCGGTGCGGACGCCACCGGCGCGGCTTTTCTCGACATCAGCACCGGAGAATATTTTGTGGCCCAGGGCAGCCTCGAGTACATCGACAAACTGCTCCAGAGTTTCCGGCCCGCCGAGGTGATCTTCGCCAAGCAGCAGCAGAAACATTTCCGGCAGACCTTCGGCAGCCGGTTCTACACCTACACGCTGGAAGAATGGATTTTCACCAATACCTATGCGCGGGAAATCCTCCACAAACACTTTGAAACACATTCGCTCAAAGGTTTCGGGGTGGAAGACATGACGGAGGCCGTCATAGCCGCCGGCGCCACCATGCATTACCTGAAAGATACCGAGCATCCCAACCTGCAGCATATCTCCAATATGCAGCGGATAGACCAGGACGATTTCCTGTGGATGGACCGGTTCACCATCCGCAACCTGGAGTTGCTGCAAAGCACCGTGGAGCAGGGCAAAACCCTGCTGGGCACGCTCGATCATACGCTTACGCCCATGGGTGCGCGGCTGCTGAAACGCTGGATAGTGTTCCCTTTGCGTGATATTGTACAGATCAATGAGCGGCTGGATGCGGTGGAAGACCTCATCCGCGAAGCAGACCGCAGCATCAGCATACAGCAGCACCTCAAATCCGTGGGCGACCTGGAAAGGGTGGTGTCCAAAATCCCCCTGAAAAAAATCAATCCCCGCGAGGTGATGCAGCTGGCCCGCGCGCTGCAACAGGTGTGCGAGATCCAGCGACTGCTGAACGATACCGCCAATCCCCTGCTGCGTCATTTACAGGAACAGCTCGATCCCTGCGACAGTATCCTGCAGCGCATCCTGGCCGAAGTGTCCGACAACCCGCCGGTACTCGCCAATAAGGGCGGCGTTATCCGCGAAGGCGTGAGCAAGGAGCTCGACGACCTGCGCGCCATCGCCAGCTCCGGCAAAGAATACCTGCTCCGCATCCAGCAGCAGGAATCCGAAGCCACCGGCATCCCCTCGCTGAAAGTAGCCTTCAATAACGTGTTCGGCTATTACCTCGAGGTGACCAACACCCATAAGAATAAAGTGCCCGCCAACTGGATACGCAAACAGACGCTGGCCAACGCGGAAAGATATATCACGCCCGAGCTGAAGGAATACGAAGAAAAGATCACCGGCGCCGAAGAAAAAATACTGGCGCTCGAAATGCAGCTGTACGATGCGCTGCTGGCCACGCTGCAGGATTTCATCCAGCCGGTGCAGCGCAATGCGCAGGCCCTGGCGCGGCTCGACTGCCTGTTGTGTTTCGCGCACAACGCCGTGCAGTTCAAATACCGCCGCCCGCAGGTAACGGAGGCATATCATATCGATATCAAAGACGGCCGCCATCCCGTGATCGAACAGGGGCTGCCGCCAGGCGAAAGTTATGTGGCTAACGACATCCTGCTGCACCAGGACGAGCAGCAGGTGATCATTCTCACCGGGCCGAACATGAGCGGTAAATCGGCGCTGCTGCGCCAGACCGCCCTCATCACCCTGATGGCCCACATGGGCAGTTTCGTGCCCGCTGCGGCGGCGGAAATCGGTCTCACAGACAAGATATTCACCCGCGTAGGCGCGTCAGACAACCTGAGCGGCGGCGAAAGTACGTTCATGGTGGAGATGAATGAAACCGCCAGCATCATCAACAACATCACGCCCCGCAGCCTCATCATCCTCGACGAGATCGGCCGCGGCACCAGCACCTACGACGGTATTTCCATTGCCTGGAGCATCGTGGAATATCTGCACGACATGACGCCGCACCGCCCGAAAACCCTGTTCGCCACGCACTATCATGAGCTGAACGAACTGGAGAACACGCACAACCGCGTAAAGAACTTCCACATCACCAACAAGGAAGTGGGCAATAAAATCATTTTCCTGCGCAAACTGGCGCAGGGCGGCAGCCGCCACAGCTTTGGTATCCATGTGGCCAAAATCGCGGGCATGCCGCCGCAGCTCATCAACCGCGCCAACGAAATCCTCAGCCAGCTCGAAAGCCAGCACATCGAAGCGCCCATGCAACAGATCGCTGCGCCCACGCACAAAGTGCAGCTGAGCATTTTCGATGCCCACAGCGATACGTTTCAGTCGATTCGGGACAAACTCACTTCGGTGGACATCAACCGGTTAACGCCGGTGGAAGCGCTGCTGAAGCTGAGCGAGATCAAAGATCTGCTGCAGTGATGCTGAGGGAAATAGGCGAAGCTGGCAGCGTACATGGGCCATATAGGAAACAGTGTAAGGATGCGCCCGGTGATGAATACAGGATAACCGGAAGAATCAATAAGTCCGAAAAACCGGCAGCTGACAACGGAACATTTTTACTGTAGTATCCAAGTCAATAAACAGAAAGCCCGTGCAAAAACTGCACGGGCTTTCTTATGCGCCCTCCTGCCGGCGATGCGGATGGCCGGGAAGGCGCCCGGTTCTGCGATACCCGTGATGCCGCCGGTGTTGAGAGCCCAGGCCCTGACGGAACCGAAAAAAGAAGGGCGGCCTTTCAGCCACCCTTCACATCAGCACAAATTCAATGTTCTACTGTTTGTCCCACCAAACGCGGCCCGTCAGGTCGTTCGGGCTGCCATATTCTCCTGTTGTCGCCATTTCGGAAAGGGCGTTGTTGTAATTGGTCATGTTGGAAGAGTGCGGGATGGGCAGCATCCAGCGGCGGGGCACCACTGCTTCCGCGCCACCGATCATTACCGGCTCGAGGGAAAGGATACCGCCTTTTTTCGGGTAGCCTGTTCTTCTCCACTGGTTCCACGCTTCGTGGGGTGCTTTGAAGAAGTTCAGGAATGCCTGGATGCCGATTTTTTCCAGTTTCTCTTCGGTGCTGCCGGTGAGGGCAATCTCCGGTTTCTGCAGGTATGCAGTGATTGCAGCTGCGTCTACCGGTGCATAATCCACGATGCCGGCCAGTTTGCCCATCGCGTCGTATGCCTGTACGGAAGCGGTAACGCCTTTGTTGTACCAGGTGGCTGCATCGGCTGTGATGAGGCCGCGCACTGCCAGTTCAGCCAGCAGGAAACACTGTTCTGCGTAGCTGATCAGCGGCTGGGTGTATTGGCCGTTTGCGCCGCCGTCCATAGACAGGTCGAACAGGCGGTTCTGGTAACGGGTGAGCGTATCCACCGTTACATCTTCTTTTTTGCCATCGGGGAATTTCAGCGAGTAGGTTTTGGTACCGTACAGGCTTACGTATTGCGCCTGCTGGCGGGCGTCGGGGCTAACCGGCAGACCGATGTAACGGTCCGGGTTATACACCGCGGTAGCAGGGAAACCGCCACCGGTTTTGATGTAGTTGAAACGCTCCTCGGTCATCCCGTTCTTCTTGTAGAACAGTGCCAGGCGCGGGTCGTTGTATTTTTTCAGGAAGCCGATCATGTTCATGCTCACTGCGCTGGCGTTGTTGCCCTGCGCGCCCCAGTTGCCGCCGCGGGCAAACTGCGTACCGGAGATGAACTTCCACTCTTCCGCGTTGCTCGCGTAGAGGCCTGCAGGGCTGGCCATTACGTCGTCGATGATCTGTTTCGCTTTCGTGGCATCGCGCTTCAGCAGGCGTACGGCGATTTTCAGGCGCAGTACGTTGGCTGTTTTGGCGTAGTTGGCTGCCGCGGTGGAAGCGTTGGTGTAAAACAGGTCCGCATTACCGAAACCGATCTGGCCCGCAGCCGCGCCCTGAAGGGCGGTAACGGCGGCCTTCAGCTGTTCGTCGAACAGGTTGAAGAGATCCTGCTGGCGGTCGTATTTCGGCGTGAAGTTAGCAGTTTCGCGGGCGCTCAGCGCTTCTGTGTAAGGAATGGAACCGTTCACGTCGGATACACGGAAAGCAGCATATACTTTGTGAATGGCGGTAATTGCCCCAATGTTGCGGTAAGCAGCCTGTTTCTCCGCCGGCAGCTCGCTGATGAGTTTTTCGATCGCCACCAGGTTGCGGCCGATGCTGGTATAGAATGCGCCGTAGAAACCATTGGTGTTCTGCCCGCCGAACATACCCGGCTGGTTGCCTTCCGGCGATGCCACGGTGAATTGCATCCAGCGCATCAGGAAGCCATAGTTGTCGTAATACCACTCAAAGTCGCGGTCTACAATACCTTTTTGCGAAGCAGATATCATTACTTCCGGCGGCACTACAGGCGCCACTTCCTGGTCACTGTTTTTCTCGGCAAAATCCTTGGTGCAGGAGCTTGCAAATGTCGCCAGCGCCAGTACACCGATACCTAATTTATGTTTGATGTTCATGTTCGTCCTTTTTAAAAATTAGAAGCCCAGTTGAATCGTGAGTGCCATATTGCGTACAAAGGGTGCGCCGCCGTATTCGGAGAACGCGGAGGTGCTGTTGTTACGCAGGCTTTCCGGGTTGATGTGGTCCGGCAGGTTGTTGAACAGGTAACCGAGGTTACGGCCAACGAGCAATACCCTGGCTTTGTTCAGTTTCCAGCGTTCTACCATTTTGGTGGGGAACGTGTAACCGAGGGATACTTCGCGCAGCGCTACATAAGATGCGTCGAACACGGAAGCCTCGCGGATGCCCACACCCCAGTCGCCGATCATGCTGTAGTATTGATAAGGGCTCAACGGGTTTACATAACCTTTATCATATGCCTCGCGGTAAGTCATGCCGCTGATGTCCTGGCTGAGACCGGTAGCGGTGTTGCCTTTCATGCCGGCGCCGAATACGCCTTCGGGAATCATCCCATCGTTGCGCTGAACGCCGTTGTCTACCCAGGCGAGACCGCCGGTGGCAGCGTCGCGGCCGGGCAGGGTGCTCTCAACCGTACCACGGCCGGTGCCGTACTGGTGAGATGCGGAGAAGATATCGCCGCCTATGCGGGCCTGCAGCAATACGCCGAGCGACCAGTTTTTGTAAGAAAAGTTGTTGTTCAGGCCAAGGTTGAAGTCGGGCGTGATGTTACCCACTACAGCAGGGCCGCGTTTGAACTGTACCGGGAAGCTGCCTGATTTTTCGATGATCGGCAGGCCGTTCTTGGCCGGGTCGGAAGATACATAACGGGTGTAACCATAGTTGGTCACAAGCGTACCATACGCGTCGCCTACTTTCGCGATCACGCGCACGTCCTGGTCGTTACCCATTTCGTAAGTATCAACACCGGGATACAGCGCGAGGATTTTGTTGGTGTTGCGGGTGCCGTTCAGGTTCACATCCCAGGTGAAGTTTTTGCCTTTCACCGGTGTGCCGTTGATGGCGATCTCGATACCCCTATTGCGGAAGTGACCGGCGTTGATGTAGCGCTTTTTCACACCGGATTCCGATGCGACTTCTGGCTGCAACACCTGATTTTTGATATCTGCCTGATAATACGCAACGTCCAGGCCCAGACGGCTGTTGAAGAAACGCAGGTCTGCACCTACCTCGTAAGAGCCTGACATCGACGGTTTCAGGTTGTTATTCGGATAAGTATCCTGGTTGAAATCGCTGTAGAGATATACCGGGTTTACACCGCCGAACCACTGCTCGTTCATTACGTACCCGACATTCAGCTGTGCCGGGTCGATGTCGCCGCCCACGCGTGCGTAAGAAGCCCTTACTTTACCATAAGTCACCCATGAAGGCATGGACTGTTTGTAAGTTTCGGTGAATTCCCAGGCTGCGCTCACGGAAGGATAGAAATAGGAGTTGGTACCGGTTCCGGCCGGGTAAGTGAGCGAAGACGCCCAATCGTTACGGCCGGTCAGATCCAGGAACCATGCATTTTTATAGGAGAAGCTGGCGGCGGCGAACACAGAGTTGATCACCTTCGGCACCATCACTTTGTTATTGCGGGCATTTACGGTACCCACGCTGTTGCTGATGGTGAATTTGCCGGGGATCAGCAGGCCGCCTGAAGTGGCAGCGCCGTATTCGTTGCCGATGCGTGAGCGCCAGGTTTCAGCACCAACGTTTACGCTGAGCGAAAAGTCGTCGTTCAGTTTCGGCGTGAACATCGCCATACCGGTGAAGGTATATTGTGTTCTGTTGTTGCCGCTGATGGAATACAGGCCGCGGGAACCACCGAAGTTCGGGCCCCAGCCCAGCTCACGGCGGTCGTCTTTGTTCTGTTCGTTACTGAAAGTACCGCGCAGCAAAAGTTTCAGCCAATCGGTAGCGGTCGCGGTGAGGGAGAGGTTACCCATGAACAGGTTCTCTTTTCTTTCCCACTTGTCGTGTTTGAGGCTGAACCAGTAGTCGGCGCCGGGATACTGACCCAGATATTCGTCCATATTGCTCAGGCCGGGATTTGGGCCCAGGTAACGGGCGCTCCAGTAAGCCGGGTCGTAGTTACGGGGGAAGATATAAATCCATTTACGGCCGATGTTCTGGTTGGTGTAGTCACCACCCTGGCGCGTAGGATTGAGCGTATTGGAGAATGCGTAGGTAACGCCGCCTTCGGCAGAGAGGAATTTGTTCAGTACCGCTGAAGTTTTCAGGGAGAAGGAGTTCCTGTTGAAGTCGTTGTTCGGCATTACGCTGTTGTTGCTGAGGCGGGAGTAAGAGAAGCGGAAATTCGCTTTTTCGTTACCACCTTCCACGGCTACGTTTGTATTATAGTATTTACCCAGCTGGTAACCGTCAACGGCATTGTCCGGCATCGGGCTGAAGGGAACGATGTCGCCGTTCACAAGTTTAGCCATCTGGCCTTCCATGCGTGGGCCGAAGCTGGTACCGCCGGCCTGCACCACGTTATTGCCCTGAGCGTCTTTGTTGAACCAGGGGTTGAGACCTGCGCCATACACGTTCTGCAGGGCGATGGGGCCACGGTATACTTTTTCGAACTGTACCGTCTGGCTCACTTCCACACCCAGGCCTTTACGGGTAAATCCTTTTTTGGTGGTGATGAGAATGGCGCCGTTGAGTGCGCGGGAGCCGTAGAGGGCGGTAGCGGCAGCGCCCTTCAGCACGGACACGGATTCGAACTCATCCGGGTTGAAGTTTTTCAGTACGTTACCGAAGTTAACCGCGTTGTCGGAGATTTCGTTCTCGAAGATCACACCGTCGATCACGAAAATCGGCTGGTCTTTACCGTCGAGCGATTTGGCGCCGCGGAGCACGATGCGGTTGGCAGCCTGCGGGCCACCGGCCGCGCCGGAAATGTCAACGCCCGCTACTTTACCCTGGAGGGCCGCTACGGGGTTGATGGCGTTGGTTTTGGCGATCTCGGAGCCTTTCAGTTCCGTCATGGCGTAACCCAGTTTGCGGGCTTCGCGTTTGATACCGAGGGCCGTTACCACCACTTCATTCAGATTTTTGGAATCGTCGTTGAGGACGATGTTGAGCGGGCCGTCTCCTGCCGGAACTTCCTGCGTCACATATCCCATAAATGAAAAAACCAGCGTGGCCGATGGTTGCACACTGATTTTAAATGAGCCGTCGGCGGTGGTCATAGACCCGTTGGACGTACCTTTTTCTTTTACCGTAACACCGGGCAACAAGGTACCGTGGGCATCCTTTACGGTACCGGTAACTGCTTTCTTCACCTGCGCCCAGGAGAGGGGGGCAAAGCCGAAAGACAGCAACGTGGCGAGCAGCAGAATTCTTCGCATAGCTTCCTTAGATTTTAATTTTTGAAACAGAACCTGTAAACAATAGTTATCCTTTATTGGTTGATAGCTGACTTAATACATCAACTACAATGCAATACAATTTCATCCGGCTGCTGCGCACAGCTCCGGGCTACATTAGAAACGGCTGATAAAAATGGAGAGATGAATGTTTGGCTACCTCATTGTTGCGTATCTCTTTGTCAGCATTGTTCACTACATACTCCGCTATTTCCTCTCGCGATATGGATAAATCGTTTTAGCAATTCATCCCTAAAAAAACCTGTGAATGCCTCCTCCCTCTCGGTTTCAGGTATTTCCTTTATTACATAAAACGATTTAGCAATATGCAATAAAAAAAACCTGTGATCTACCAGGGCTCCTCAAAATCTCTGCGTCATGCACAAGTTTGGTTCGGAAAAACGAACGCATGCAACTTAGTCAAAGTTGTTAAACGAGCAAAGTAAAATTTAACTTTTTTTTGATGAAGGGTTCATATTGCGTTCATTTTGATGAAAATAATATCACTCCAGGTCAATTTGACACATGTTATAACGCTTATATAGAGCAAAACCTCTCCCATGGTCCTTTTGCGGGGAAATTTGCCTATGTATTTTCACTCACGGACAAAGACTTCGGCGCCGGGTATGCAAAGGCCGGGGCGATATGCGGATAATGAAAAGAACCGTCTACCCACCAATGAGGCGCTCAACAACGCGAGCGGTGAAAATCCACTACACCGGTTTAGTGAGCGGAACAGTAACATGAATTCGATAAAAAAGAGATGCACCGTTACCGGTGCATCTCTTTTTATGTAAAATTTCTTTGAGAATGGTTGTACGAGCCCCCTTTCACCTATACCGCCGCGTTCTTCCGCTTTTTACAGCTTTCGCGTTTGATGAGCGTGGCCGGCAGCACTACCTGGTTAATCTGGTGACTGTTCTGGTTCAGCTCCGCCATCAATACCTGGATGAGGTTGCGGGCAATGTCGTGGATAGGCTGGGCCACACAGGTAATACCGGGTGTGTGGAGGCGGAACAGGTCGTGGTCATCGAAGCTCACCATGGCTATGTCGTCCCCAATCTTGATGCCCAGGTCTTTGAAACACTCGATGCCGTACACGCCCAGGTAGTTGGTGGAAAAAAAGATGGCGTCGAGGTCGGGATTGGTTTCTATAAAAGTTTTGATCTGGCTCACCGCTTCGTCTTTCGTGGCGGCGAACGGGATTTTTTTCAGGAATTTCCGGGGGAAGGTGGCGCGGTGCGCCTTCATGGCGGCCGTGAAGCCGTTGAGGCGCTCCTTCATCTGTATCTGTTCGGAGGTGGTGGTCACCAGCGCTATTTTGCCGTACCCGAGCTTCAGCAGGTATTCCGCTGCGTCGTAGGCGCCCTGGAAGTTGTTCACCATCACATAATTGGTCGGAATCTGCGGGAGATAACGGTCCATCAGCACCATCGGTTTGCGCGCGTGTTTGAGCATCTCGATTTCCTTGTCGAGGTTCGGTGTGGGGGTGATGATATACCCGTCTACCTGCCGGTACTCCAGCACTTCCAGAAGGCCCCTCGCTTTAATGAGATTGTCTTCCGTGCTTCCATACAACACTTTGTAGCCGAACTTGTCCGCCTCCTCTTCCACGATTTTAGCCACGTTGGCGAAGAAATTGTTGGCAATGTCTTCCACGATGAGTCCGATGGTTTTGGTTTTTCCCGTGCGCAGGCCCCTGGCCAGCTGGTTCGGTTTATATTTGAGTTTGGCCGCCAGCTTCATGATTTTTTTGCTGACCTGGTCGCTAATCCGCTTTTCTTTGGCTTTGCCGTTGAGGACAAAAGAGACAGTGGTAGGAGATACGCCCGCTTGTTTTGCGATGTCTTTGATTGATATTCCCTTCATAGTTGGTGGTACGCTATACGGTGCTTAATCGATTTAGCATCGACAAGTTACGGAAAATAAAATGAAACAAAAAAGAAATCCTGCCCTGTAATCCCCCCTTTCAGCGGTATCCCGACCAAAGCCGCTACCGGGTGGCCCCGTTCGGGAACCCCTTCGGGAAGATTCCCGGAACTAGACAAATATTCTGGGAATTTGTGCCCGACTAGTATTTTTTTAACGTAAATTTAATAATTTGGCAAAATAGAATTCAAAATGGCAGATGTTTTATCGCCAGCTTTTTCATAGGACCAAACAACAAGGAAGCAAGTATGAAGCCGGGCATGAAAGCTATTCCACACACAAAAGGGCATGCGGAAGCATGTTTAGCGTCTTTAAAAGGGCGAATTGCGTACGGATAATATTTATGCATGGCTCCATCCGACCATTGACAAATAAAATACTAACGGATGAAACCCATTCTTATAAAAGTGGGAGCCTTTGCCGACAACCAGATCACTATCATAGAACGTTGCGATCCGTATTTTAATACACCTTTTCACTTCCACCCGGAATGCGAGCTGGTGTATGTGACCGAGAGTCAGGGTAAACGTATTGTAGGCGACAGCATTGAAAGTTTTGATGTAGGCGATATGGTTTTTCTGGGGCCGAACATTCCCCATGTGTGGTATAATGACGAAGCGTACCACCGCAACGACGAAGCGTTAAAAGCGCGGTCGGTGGTCATTTATTTCCCGAAGGATATTTTCGGGGACAAGTTTTACGGTCTGCCGGAAACCAAAGCGCTGACCGACCTTTTCCACCGCGCCCAGCGGGGCATGAAAATCATCGGCAACACGCAGGAGCTGCTGAAAAATGAAATCCTGGCCCTTCCTAAAAAAGAAGGCCTGGAACGGATCATTTCCCTGCTGCAGATCCTCAAGACCCTGTCTGAAACGAAAGATTGTTATTACCTGGCCAGCACGGGTTATTCA
The DNA here is from genome assembly GCF_003813775.1 of Chitinophaga lutea. Classification (NCBI taxonomy): domain Bacteria; kingdom Pseudomonadati; phylum Bacteroidota; class Chitinophagia; order Chitinophagales; family Chitinophagaceae; genus Chitinophaga; species Chitinophaga lutea. The sequence goes on from NZ_RPDH01000002.1 coordinate 2,073,026, forward strand.
CATGCCTACAACGTAAAAGACAACCACAAGATAGACGAGGTGTTCAAATACGTGATGAACAACTTCTCCAAGGAAATCTCGCTGCAGGATGTGGCCAGCATCACCAACCTCTCCCCGCAGTCGTTTTGCCGGTTCTTTAAAAACAGGACCAAAAAATCATTCGTACAGTTCCTCAACGAAGTGCGCATCGGGCACGCCTGCAAGCGCCTCACGGAAGAAGACTGGTCGATTGCGGAAATCGCCTACTCCTGCGGCTTCAAGAACCTTTCCAACTTCAACCGTTTCTTCAAGGAAATCGTGGGCAAAACACCCAAGGAATACAAAAATGAACTGCGGCTCAAAGAAGCCTGACAAGATATTTTCAAATTAGGAAAGCGGCTGTTACGGCCGCTTTTTTTATGGGTATAGCCGGTTGGCGCAATGTACCTGGGTAGCTTTTCTTATCGCCTACATGCCGGCATAAACCGCTTTTATGCGGCTTCCGGGCTGATGCGATGAGCCGAGCGTATATTTTATTCCCCGTGGCCACGTCCGGGCTAGCTTTCGTATACAAATTCGCTGGCGCCATGAGCCTGATCGCGCTCCTTGCCGGCTGCTGCACAATCAACCCTCCAAAAAAATTGGCCGGCCCAGATGGGCCGGCCGTTCATTTGTATAGATGAGCTATGTCTATGATGATGGATATTATGGTTTGTCCCACCAGAGGCGCGTACCGCCATTGTCGGGACCGCCCAGCAAGGTAACGGCTCTTTCCACACCTTTCGGGTTAGTGGCATACTCCGTTTGCGAGAAATTGATACGGCGGATGAATGTAGCGGTGGGGATTTTACCGCCGCTGTTGTTCACCACCACCGGGAACAATTTCGGGTAACCGGTTCTCCGGAATTCGCTCCAGGCTTCCTGTCCGTCCGGGAACATGGCGATCCATTTCTGGGTGATCACTCTTTCCAGTTTTCTCTCGAAAACATCTCCTTCTTCCCACCGGATGGTAACGGTGCTGAGGAGGGGACTGCCGGCGGGTATGTTGTTCACGGCGTTTTTGAGATCGGTGTACGGTGCGGCCTTGCTGGTATTGTCTACCAGGTAGGTCGTGGCATCGCCCGCACCATGCTGCAGGAATGAAGCTTTCACGCCTTTCTCATAGTTATCCTTTGCGGAACCGGCGCCGGTCCAGCCGCGCAGAGCCGCTTCGGCTTTCAGGAACCATACTTCGGCAGCGGTCATCAGCTGCATTTTACCGGGCATTTCCGCGAGTTTCGAATAATCCGCGTAGATCTTGTCGGGCAGGGCAATACCGGTGCGGACACCTTTGAATATATTGCCCGGCGCCACGGAGGCGGGTACGAAATATTTCGCAAGGCGCGGGTCGTTATAACCGGTGAGGATCGATTCCATGGGCGCACCCATCCGGATATCGTTATAACTGTTGGTGTACGTATTGTACGGGTTGGGCGTGGGCGCAATGTTCACGGCGGCATTTTCCGCCGGGGTTTCGAGCAATCCCGCGGCATGCGCCAGCGCGGCCTCCCCTTCTGTTTTAGCTTTTGCCGGGTCCACTTTGGAGATACGGATGGCCATCCTCAAACGCAGGCTGTTCGCAAATTTCAGCCAGGCTTTGTAAGTGCCGTCGTACACCAGGTCGAAGCGGGCAAAAGGTTTTTTGGTGGAAGAAGCGAGGGGTGTGAGAATGCCAATGGCTTCGTCGATGTCTTTGAAGAAAGCATAATAGGCATCTTTCTGCGAATCATAGTCCACGCTTTTATCGGCATTGGGCTTACCGTATTTCGTGTACACGATGGGCCCGTACACATCACTCACCCGCTGCATCACCAGTACTTTCAGTATCAGCATCCAGGCGCGGAAATCCTTGAATTCCTCGCCGGCCAGCCGGTTGATGGTGCTCGCCACGGGCATCACCGATACGTTGGATGCGGGCGCGTAGGAACCGTACGCACAGCCCCACATCACCTCGTTCCAGCCGTCTATCAGGTTGTAGGTAGAGTTGTTGTTGCCGCCGTTGCCGAATGGCCCCGGAACGCCCATATAGCCGGAATAAAGGTCGCCCTGCAGGTTTTGCTGCACCTGCATCACCCAACCGGGCGAAACGGCGTAAATGCTGGTCTGCATCTGGCGGAAGGGCTCCCCGATCAGCCTGAAGTCCGCCTTCAGGTCTTCTTCGTCAAGCCCGTACGGATCGGTATTGATCCGCTCGAAACCTTTCGTACAGGCCGCCAGCATCAATGCCGCCATTCCTGCTGCCGCCAGGTTCCGCATATGTTTGAATTGAATCGTTCTCATCTTGTAAGTTTTTTAATCATGACTGGTTGAAGCGGTTAAAATCCTACTTTCAGACTGGCCCCCACGCTGCGTGTGGCGGGCTGACCGAACACGTCGATACCCTGCAGGCGGTTGTCGCCACCGGCGCTCACCTCAGGATCAAACGGCGCGTCGTTCTTCAGGAAAAACAGGTTGCGGCCGATCACGCCTACCTGCAGGTTGCGGATCACTTTCGACTTCAGCGGAATTTTATAGCTGAGCGCCAGTTCGCGCAAACGGATGCTGGTAGCGCTGTACATGTAAACCGAGCCTACACCGGCGCGACCGCTCACGGCCTGGTAATACTTCAGCGCGTCGAGTTTGCCGTTCACGGGCTTGCCGTCTTCATACACCGCCCTCACGTCTACCCCGCCATTGTCGCGGGCCCTGGCTGTGGCTTCGCTCACGCCGTACTGATCCAGCACAGCCTGCGTCATGCTCATCACCTTGCCGCCGAAACGGCCGTCGATGAGGAAGCTCAGCGTGAAGTTTTTATAATCGAGGGAGTTGTTCCAGCCGAGGTTGAATTTCGGGTTGGGATTGCCCACGTTGTAAAAACCGCTGGCACTGTCGAGCGGCTTGCCGCCGGCATCCACGATCAGCGCGCCGTCTTTGGTGTAGCGCAAGTAGCGGTTGGTGTAAATGTCCCCCCATGAACCGCCTTCCTGGATGAAAGAACCGTACATGTTGGAGCCGAATTCCGTCAAGGTAAAACGGTTGGTGGCGTCCGCACCGTCAATGTTTTCGTCAGAGAGTTTTACCACCCTGTTCTGATTCGCGGCAAAGTTGATGTTAGACGTCCATGTGAGTGATTTGGACTTTACAGGCACCACCGTCAGCATCCCTTCAATCCCTTTGTTCTGGATGTTGCCGAGGTTCACGAAGTTGATCTTGATATTGTCGTCCGCACCGCCGGATACGGGAATCTCAAAGTACTGGCGGTAGTTGTTGTTTTTGTAGAATGTCAGGTCGAGCGATACGCGGCTGTCGAACAAACGAACGTCCAGGCCGGCTTCAATCGAACGGTTGTCTTCCGGCTTCAGATAGGTGCCGGGGAAAGGGCCGCGGCTTTTCACCAGCAGTTCCGGCGCGCCGCCTACTATCCGCACGGTAAAGTCGGGCTGATTGGAACTGTAGGGCGCAATGTCGTTACCCACCTTGGCATAAGAGAAACGCACTTTCGCGAAGTTGATTACGGCAGGCAGTTTCACCATCTCGCTGATCACACCGGTGATACCGGCGGAGTAATAAAAGAAGCCTTTGCTGGCCACGGGCGTATATGCCATGGTGCTCGACCAGTCGTTACGGCCGGTCAGGTCCAGGAACAGGAAGTCTTTGAAACCCAGCTGTGCATTGGCGAACAGCGCCTGCAGCTGTTTTTTATCGACGCCCTGAATCTGGGTGAGCGAACGCGGGTCGATGTTCGTCAGCTGGAACTTGTTCGGGTAGATGAGACCGGGCTCGGAGTTGAAGTTCACATCGGTCAGGTTCCTGTCGCGGGTCCGCAGGTCGGTAATGCTCGTACCCAGGTTGGCGGTGAGGCTCAGTTGTTCGCTGAGTTTTTTATTGGCCGTAAAAATCAGGTCGCCGTACAGCTGTGTGTTGAACTCACGCTCGAACGTGTAGCGGCCGTTGGAAGGCGCCAGTGACGATTGTGTGCTGGCATGCGCTTTCAGTTCGTATTCGTCGTAGCTTTTATCGAAACTGCCGCGGGCCTGCACGCTCAGCCAGTCGAGCAGCTGGTAACGCAGGGAAAGGGAAGCCATGGCGCGGTCTCTTCTTTCATCGCGGCCGTTGCGGTGTAAAATCCAGTAAGGATTCTGCTGTTCGGGATCGCCCTGCCAGTCTTTATCGGCATTGATGTTCCACCAGTTCTGGAGGTCCATGTTCCGGGTAGCGGAAAAATAGGTGTAATTGTTTTTGTAGGTATTAAAATCAATACCGCGGGGCAACAGGTATAAGCCGGTGAGCGGGTTGAAATAAAAACCGGTGCTAGGCCTGTTATGCGCGTTCTGCGTCACGAAGGTGATGTTCGCGTCGGCCGTCAGTTTGTCGTTGAGCAACTTCAGCGTTTCGCGGAAGTTGAAAGTGTGCCGGTTGAATTTGGCGGTGGGTATGATGCCTTTGCTGCTGGTATTGGAGTAGGAGAAATACGACTGCGCGATTTCGTTGCCGCCGCTCAGCGCGAGGCTGTTGGTATAGGTAGCGCCGGTATTGAAAAAGTCTTTGGTATGATCGGGCACATTCGTTTTGGGCCCCCAGCTCTGGTTGCTGCCGGGCTGCGATGAGCCGGGCGACTGGGCATAGCGGTACTGCATGTCCGGTTTCTTCAGTACGGATTCCCAGGTGGCGTCTGAAGAAAAGTCGATGCGCGTTCTGCCGGCGCGGCCTTTTTTGGTCGTGATGATGATCACGCCGTTGGCGGCCTGGCTGCCGTACAGGGCGGCTGCGGATGCGCCTTTGAGGATGTTGATGGTTTCGATATCGTCCGGGTTGATGTTGGAGATACCGTCGCCGCCGTCGCGGCCGGCACCTGACTGGATGTCTGACGACTGGCCGTACACGTTGGCCGGCTGTGAGGGCGAGAAGTTAGCCATGGGCACGCCGTCTATCACGTACATGGGCTGGTTTTCGCGGGTCGATTTGTTGCCGCGCATGATCACGCGGGCCGTGCCGCCGAGGCCGGAAGCGCTTCTGCTGATGGTCACGCCTGCGGCTTTACCGGCGAGACTGTTGATCACGTTCGCGTCTTTTACCCGGCTGAGGTCGCTATTGTTCAGCTGTTGCGTGGAGTACGTCAGCTCTTTTGATTTCTTTTCAATGCCCAGCGCCGTTACCACGAATTCGCTGAGGGAGCGGGTGCTTTCTTCGAGCACCACGTCATACACATTACCTGTGCCCACCGTTAGCTCCTGGGTGGTAAACCCCAAAAAACGGAATACGAGCACATCACCATCGTTGGCGGTCATCACATACGAACCGTTTGCGGCGGTCTGCGTGCCGCGGTTGGTATTTTTGACCATGACGGTTACGCCGGGGAGGCCTGCGCCTTTACTGTCCCGTACGGTGCCGCGGATTTCCCTGTCGGCCTGCGCAAGGGCAGCGTCCGTGTTCATAGCAGTCAGGGAGCCGCCGGTGTGCGTTTCCTGGTTTACTATGATTTTATTGTTTTTTCTTGTAAATTTCAGTCCGGTTTGGTCTGACAGCTGTTGGAGCACCTCATCTACAGGCAGCTTCACGCAGTTTAAAGACACCTTCTTGCGGAGGTTCAAATCGGATTTGTCGTAATGGAAACTGAAGCCCGTTTTCGAGGAAATTTCAGTAAACACATCCTCCATGTTCTTGTTCTTGACCTGGATGGTGATACTGACATTTTTAGTGTCCTGCGACCCGGCATTGGCACTGGCGGTGTAAGGAGCCGCCAGCGCAATGCCAAATGCAAGCACGGCCAGGGAAATCAGGCGTAAGCATTTTTTCATACATCTAGTTTTTGCTTTTTAGGAAAATTGTGTCGTTTTTGATCGTGTAGCTGATGTTTTTGGTTAAACAAATGGTTTCGATAATATCCTGGAGATTTTCGTCTTTGAAGGAACCTGTATAACGCCACTCGGTTTTACCGCTTTCGTTGATCACCGTTACATTGTACCTGTTTTCTATTTCCGCCATCACCTCGTCGTACGACGCATCTTTAAACACGAGGAAACCCAGTTTCCAGCCTACCACATCGTCTTCTTTATCAAAGGTTGTTTTTGCCATGAACGCGGATTCGCAGTCGATACTCACGCGCTCGCTGGGCAGCAGTATCACCGGTTTCGGTTTCTGCGCGTGATCTACTTTCACTTTACCCGTAATGAGCGCCACGGTGATTTTCTTTTCGCGGGAATACGCGCGGATGTTGAAGGAGGTACCGAGCGCGGTGGTGGCTACATCGCCCGACTGTACGATGAACGGATGCGCCGGGTCGCTGGCCACTTTAAAGAAGGCCTCCCCTTCTTCGAGATAGATCGTGCGGGTGCTGCCGCTGAATTTCTCGGGGTAACGCAGGCGCGATGAGGCATTCAGGCTGACGGTGGAGCCATCAGCAAGTACAATCTTTTCCGTGGCGCCTTTGGTGGTCGAAATTTCCACGTAACCGTCTCTGATTACTTTATTCGTTTTCACCACAGCAGATTGTACCGCCGGATTGGCCGGGTTTTCAGGAAGTGAGGCAGGCCCCTGCCTGTTTATCAGGGAAAATATGATGATGCCGGCCACCATGGCGGCGGCGCCTGTATACAGCCATCGGCGCCAGGGCTTGCGGCGGGCGGATATTTCCACCACGGGCACGGTAATCTGTTCGTGAATACGGGAACGCACATCCTCCAGCTGCTCTTTCAGGAAATCGTCGTCGATCATCGCGGAACGGTGCTGGTTCACACTGGCAAACCACTGCTCTATCACCCGGATCTCTTCGTCCGTGCACTTGCCCTGGGTGTACCGTTCCAGGACTTTTTTTATCTGTTCAATATCCACTGCGGTAAATTTTGGTGTTGCTGATATACAGGAGTCGCGCCAGCTTCAAAAAAGTACCATCGGGCACGAAAGATTTTTGAAAGGAGTTGATAACGAAAGCATTGGCGTCTGAAGAATGGCCATTGAAAATCAGGAATGCCTGCAGCACGAGCGCAGTTCCGGCCGCAAATCCTCATCGCAGGCTGCGTTTTTACGTGGAAATCATGCTTCCCGTCCGGAATACAAAATACCACCGCCAGCCCCGTCCGGGTACAATTGGAGCGTTTGGAAATTACCGATGGATGCCAACACCACCAGCCCTGGCAGGTTTACCTGGGTATATATACAAAAGTGGGGCACTCGAAAACTACAGCATAAAATACCACCACCTCGCCAGCAGGCCAGTCCGGAGATAAATACAAAAAAGTGGAACGTCCGGAAACCACGGGAATGGACAACAACACCGCCAACGCGGAGACATAATTAAAAAAAGTGGTTTATTCGGAAACTACAGGATGGATAACAACACCGCCAGCCCCAGCAAGTCCGTCCGGGTGTAATTACTGCGGAGGATTTTCAGTGCTTTGGAGATCTGGTTCTTCACGGTTTGCTGCGACAGATCCAGCCGGGTGGCGATCTGTTCGATGCTGAGATTTTCGAAACGGCTCAGCATGAATATCTCTTTCATTTTAACTGGCAGGCGGTTAATGGCCTCGAAAATTTCGGTGGCCTTTGCCTTATAATCATATGTTTCTGCAATATTGTGAGGCTGTGCGTCGAAGTGTTCGATCAGTTGCTGGAGGTACTTGCGGTAGGTCACATCCTTGCGGTACAGGTCGATGATCTTGTGGCGCACACTCTGGTATAAATAAGAGCGGAGCGACTGATGAATGTCCAGCTGAAAACGTTTTTCCCAGAGCGTTGTAAAAAGATCCTGCAACAGATCCTTGCTGGTTTCGCCGCGGTCCGTTTTGCTGAGGATGTAAAGGTATAATGGACGGCTGTAACGTTCGTAAATCGTGTTGAACGCCGCTATGTTGCTTTCTTTCAGGAGAGATAGCAGTTGCTCGTCAGAAAAACTGTTGAACATACAAAGATTGTGGTTGATAAGATGCTGATGATCCTGGTTGTTGCTGTAATTCTGTATTCCTCTAACGCGTAAATTATCCGGTTAACCGGCAATGAAAATAGTAATTCCTGCTAAAATTAAATTTTTTTTTTCGCCGCAATCTGCAAATATTAATTAGCGTAGCAAGTACACTAAGCTGTTTGTTTATTTCAAAAAGATAACTAAATTTGATATCAAAATGATATCATTATGGAAAAGATCATTCAGCCTATGAGCGGCTACCTGGCCTTTGTTCTCTGCATTCTCACGGCTCTTGCGGCAGGCTATGCCTTTTTCGCCGGCTGGGAGGTGGCAGGCGTTATCCTTATTGTTCTTTTTATTTTTATCACTAAAGGCATCATGATCGTTAACCCGAACCATGCCCGCGTGCTCACCTTCTTCGGAAAGTATGTGGGCAGCGTGAAACAGAACGGCCTGTTATGGATCAACCCGCTGTACGGCTCGCACAGGATTTCCCTGCGCGCCAACAACCTCAACGGCCAGACCCTCAAAGTAAACGACAAGATGGGCAACCCCATTGAAATCGCCGCCGTGATCGTATGGCAGGTGAGCGATACCTACAAAGCGGTATTCGAAGTGGAAGGTTACCAGCAATATGTACAGATACAAAGTGAAGCGGCTGTGCGCCACCTGGCCACCAGTTGCCCGTACGACCGGATGGAAGATGAAAACGCAGACATCACCCTGCGCGACGGCGGGGAGAAAGTGAACGACATGCTCGAGCAGGAACTGAACGCCCGCCTCGCCGCGGCCGGCATCACCGTAAAAGAAGCGCGCATCAGCCATCTGGCTTATGCCCCGGAAATCGCAGGCGCCATGCTGCAGCGCCAGCAGGCCACCGCCATCGTGGCAGCCCGCTCCAAAATCGTGGAAGGCGCCGTAGGCATGGTGGAAATGGCCCTCGAACAATTGTCGCGTAAACAGATCGTTACGCTCGACGAAGAAAGGAAAGCAGCCATGGTGAGCAACCTCATGGTAGTGCTGTGTGGTGAAAAAGCCGCCACCCCCGTATTGAATACCGGTTCATTATATCAATAGAAGTATGAGTGGAAAGGAGAAAAAATCTTTCGTATTAAGAGTCGACAACGCCATGTACGAAGCGCTGGAACGCTGGGCGGCGGACGAATTCCGCAGCGTCAACGGGCAGATGGAATGGATCATCGCCAAAGCGTTGCGGGAAGCGGGGCGCGACAAAAAAGGGAAAGACAAAAAGACCTGAACCATGTAAGATCTCCACATAAAAAAACCGGTGCTGCGTTTGCTGCACCGGTTTATTGCATTTATAAAGCGCCCGCTATTGCTGCTGCGCCTTCTGCATCGGGTTGCCGCCGGTAGAGGCACCTCTGGCGCGCATTTCCCGCTGGAATAATTCAAATTTGGACGGCACTGCCTCACGGGGCCAGCTGTTATTGGTTTCATCGATATCGGCCGTTTCGCGGTAAGGATCGAGGCGGATGGCCTTTACCGGTTTGTCTTTCGCGAACACTTTGGTGACTTCGTTTTCGTTATGCCGCCAGATGTAGGCGGAAATACGGTCTGTTTCCCTGGTGCCGTCGGTGAATGTCCACTCGATGATCAGCGGCATTACGTTGCCCCCCACGTTCCTGAAATGTAATTCGTAGAAATTCTTTTTGTTTTCGAACAGGCTTTTTTCCTCTGCGCTGAGGCCGGCCTGCATTTTCTGGTAGGCATCCTGCTGGTCGGGCGTAACGGCGTAACGGTCCCATTTGTTATAAAAGTCCTGCAGGCTGGTATCCTGTTCTACGGCAAACTTCACACCCTTCTCGCGGTTGCGGGCCTGGGCGATGTGCTCTGCATCCTTTGCGGCGTCCTGCTGCGAGAGTTTATTTTCTACTGCGGGATTCTTGCTGTCCATCCGGTACCATTTCACGCTGTCCAGCGCAATGTCTACCGGCTCGGTACCAAAGAACCATCCTCTCCAGAACCAGTCCAAATCAACGGCAGATGCATCTTCCATCGTACGGAACAGGTCGGTGGGCGTGGGATGTTTGAATGCCCAGCGGCGGGAATATTCTTTGAACGCATAGTCGAACAGCTCGCGGCCCATCACTGTTTCGCGGAGGATGTTGAGCGCGGTGGCGGGTTTCGCGTATGCATTGGGGCCGAAGTGCGTGATGTTCTCGGAATTGCTCATCACAGGCTCCAGCTGGTCTTTCGGCAGGTTCATGTACTCCACGATTTTGTGGGCGGGCCCGCGGCGGGAGGGATAGTTATTATCCCACTCCTGCTCGGCCAAAAACTGGCAGAAGGTGTTGAGGCCTTCGTCCATCCAGGTCCACTGGCGCTCGTCGGAGTTCACGATCATGGGGAAAAAGTTATGCCCCACCTCATGGATGATCACACTGATGGCCCCGTACTTCGTTGCTTCGGAATAGGTCCCGTCTTTCTCCGCGCGGCCATAGTTAAAGCAGATCATCGGGTATTCCATGCCGTTGGCGGCTTCCACGGAAATCGCCACGGGATATGGATAGGGGATGGTGTGTTTGGAATATACGCGGAGGGTATGGGCGACCGCTTTGGTGGAGTAGCGGCGGTACAGCGGGTAAGCTTCCTGGCCGTAATAACTCATGGCCATCACTTTTTTACCTTCGATGTTGGTGGCCATCGCATCCCAAACGAGGCGGCGGCTGGACGTCCAGGCGAAGTCACGCACGTTTTCCGCTTCATATACCCAGGTCTTTTTAGCGGTGGCTTTGCTTTTCATGGCCTGTTGCGCTTCCGCCAGGGGCACCACTTCCAGCGGGGCGCTGGCGGATTGCGCTTGCTGCCAGCGCTGGAACTGCGCCGCGGTGAGCACTTCCTTATAGTTGCGGCATTCGCCCGTAGCGCCCACAATGTGGTCGGCCGGCACCGTCATGCGCACCTTGAAGTTCCCGAAGGTGAGGGCGAACTCTCCCCTGCCGGTGAACTGTTTATTCTGCCAGCCCTGGAAGTCGGAATACACCGCGAGGCGGGGATACCACTGCGTCATGGTGTAGAGGTAGTTGCCGTCTTCCGGGAAATATTCGTACCCGCCGCGGCCGTGGTACACGTTGCGGTCGGAAATGTTATACCACCAGTCGATATTGAAACGGATTTTTTCACCGGGCGCCATCGCCTTGGGGAGGTCGATCCGCATCATGGTCTGGTTGATGATGTATGGCAGCGTTTTGCCGGCGGCGTCGGTCACTTTGGTGATGTTGACGCCCTTGCCCGCTTCCACGCCGAGGATATCGCGCAAACCGGCGCCGCTCAGCTTCTCCGTCATTTTCGACCCGTCGAAGTTCCGGCTGTCCACCTCCGGGCGGTGCTCGTTTTCGTCGAGCTGCAGCCAGATGTAGGTGAGCGGGTCGGGGGAATTATTGTAGTAGGTGATGGTTTCGGAGCCGGTGAGGCGCTGTTTCGCATCGTCCAGTTCAGCGGTGATATCATAGTCCGCCCGCTGCTGCCAGTATTTCGGGCCCGGCACGCCGGAAGCGGACCGGTACACGTTCGGGTCGGCCAGCAGGTAGCCCAGTTGTTCGAAACGGTTGCCATGGTTGGAACCGGGGTTCTGCGCCCGCAGCAGCATCGGCGCCGCGAGCAAACAGAGCAGGAGTTTGTGCTTCATACTCAATCCATTAATGTTTTCATTCTTTCAATACTCATCATCAGCGCAATACCGAATATGGCTGCGGATATAAACAGGGTCCAGTCGCGGCGCTTCACCGAAGTGAACATCACCAGCAGCTGGGCCAGCAGTAATATGGCGATCACGATCAGGATCTGACCGAATTCGAGCCCCAGGTTAAACGCCAGCAAAGGCTGCACGATATTGGTCTGCGAGCCGAGCATGCTTTTCAGGTAGTTGGAAAATCCCATCCCGTGGATGAGCCCGAAAAACAGGGCGAAAAAATAATTCAGCTGCATGTTGCCGGCCGGCTGCGCCGCGCGGAAAACGTTGGTTAGCGCCGTAATCACAATCGTCACCGGTATCAGGAACTCGATCAGCGCCGTGGGTACTTTGATGATGTTCAGCACGCTGAGCGCAAGCGTAATGGAATGACCCACCGTGAACGCAGTCACCAGTATCAGCACTTTTTTCCAGTCGTTCATCAGGTAAATGGCGCACAATGCCGCCACAAAAAGTATATGATCGTATCCGTTAAAGTCAAGTATATGTTGCCAGCCTTCCTGAAAATACAAGCTGAACTCGCCCATGATTTAGATTTTTGTAACTTCGTAATGATAAACAAGCAAATCTAATAATAAAAATTTTTGGGGTAAATGGGGTTATTATTATGCAAGTGGTTATTGCCGGTATGGATGAGCGCAGTACACCCCTTTTATATGAGCGTCACGGAAATCCGCTACAATACGCCCCGTAAGACGCTGGAAATCAGTTGCCGCATCTTTTCGGACGACCTGGAAAACGCCCTCAAAAAACAATACAACACCACCTTCGACATCATCCGGCCCGCCAACCGCCCCGCCGTGGATTCCATGATCGCGCAATACATCGGCCGGCATCTGCAGGTGAAGGCAGACGGAAAACCCCTTGCCCCGCATTATCTGGGCTACCACATCGAAGAAGACGCCGCCTGGTGTTTCCTGGAGATTACCGGGGTACCAGGACTGAAAAAGCTGGAACTGCGGAACGATATCCTCTACAAAGAACATCCTTCCCAAAGCCATATGATCCACGCCATCGTCAACGAAAAACGGCAGAGCACGAAGATCGACAACCCGAAAACGGACGCCGGGTTTAGTTTTTAGCCGATTTTGCGAATTCCCATTCACTAAAGGGCTATGCAGAAAACGGATAGCAAGCGCACAGTTGCACGTCAACCCATATTTCCAGGTTGTTTAGCCCCACTGTTGTTTTAAAGGAATTTGCGCCGTGAAACGATTTATACATCCTATGGTGAGCATCCATGTACGCCAGGGAAACAGGCTCTTTCGATTTACCATCATGCGGTTCCCTCCAACTTCTATTCCCTGCAATCACTCGCCTACCGGTTATCGAGAAACTTCACCGGCTTGCGGCTTCCCTCGGGGAATTGCATCTTCTGTATTTCGGGCATACTGCAGTATTTCACCTGCGGGATCACCCGCAGCTTCGCCTGGAGGTAGGATTTTATCCGGCGGTCGGCTTCCTCGGATTCCTCTTCGGGATGGAGGTGCAGCAATATCTCGTCGGTACCGATTTCGTTGGAAAACACTTCCACCACAAACTCTTTCACTTCTTCCATTTCACTCAGCAGATCGTATAATGCGGGCGGATAGAGCGTAGTACCTTTGTATTTGATCATCTGTTTGCGGCGGCCGATCACGGGCGAGAGCCGGATGGTCTGACGGCCGCAGCTGCAGGGCTCTTCGATGTACTGGCAGATGTCGCCGGTTTTGTACCGCAGCAGCGGCATGGCTTCCACGCCGAGGGTGGTGATGGTCACCTCTCCCGCCGCACCGGGCGGTACGGGCTGGTCGTTTTCGTCGAGCAGTTCCACGATCAGCAGTTCAGGGTGGTGATGACCGCCCCTGCCCGCTTTACACTCCGTAAATGCCGTTTGCATTTCGGTGGAAGCATACGTGGAAAACAGCTGGATGTTCCATTTGTCGGTGATTTTTTTACCGAGCACGTTATAGGTAAAATCGATGTTGCGGATATTCTCGCCGATGCACACCGCTTTTTTCACGGATGTGGCATTGATGTCGATGCCGTGCTCTTCCGCATAGGCGATCAGTTTCAGCATGAACGACGGTACGGCTACGATGGTGGTGGGCTGTATTCTTTTGATATTTTCCCATTGCAGCGAAGGCACGCCGGGCCCCACCCGCAGCACGCCCGCGCCGAGGCGGCGGATGCCGGAGTAATAAGCCATGCCGGCCATGAACTGCCGGTCGAGCGTAAGCATCAGCTGGTAGATATCTTCATCCGTTCCGCCCGCGCAGCTGAAAGAAATGAACTCATTATAGGTAAGGCGTTCGAGGTCTTTTTCCGTGAGCGGGATGATCACCGGCCGCCCCAGCGTTCCGGAGGTGGTGGTGTATTCCGCGATCTTGCTTTTATCGACGCACAGGAAATCCCAGTTGCGCTGCTGCAGTTCTTCCTTGCCCACGGTGGGAATGCTGCGCAGGTCGTCGACGCTGCGCACTTTGTCGGTATCCACGCCGTGCAGGGCGAACCATTCTTTGTAAAAAGGGGAAAACTGGCGGAGATATCCCAGCAGGTGCTGCAGTTCCTTTGCCTGGAACTGCCGGATGGCCGCGGCCGGTTGCAATTCGATATCTGGTATGTACATAATCGTATTCGTTACAGGAGCACCACGGTGGCCATGGCCACGGCTTTCACGTGCGACAGGGAAACGAATACCTGCCGCCCTTCCAGGCGCCCGGCTGCGTTCCCGATCAGGTGAATTTCCGGTTTGCCGGCTCCGTCGTTCCTGATTTCTATTTCATTAAAATGGATGCCGCTTCCACCCCAGCCCGTTCCCAGCGCCTTGAGAAAGGCTTCTTTGGCGGCGAAGCGGGCGGCGTAGCTTTCATACGGGCTCCCCTGCTTTTCACAATAGGCGATCTCCGCGGGTGTAAACACCAGCTCCCGGAAACCTTCGCCCTTCTGTATCTTGGCGGCTATCCGGTCTACTTCGATGATATCTGTGCCGATGCCTGTCATTTTCTTTTATCACAGTCTGCGATACGTTGCAAAATATGGTCTTTTTCCGCTTTGGTCGCAATCTCTTTCGTCAGCGCCTGTTCGTAATATGTTTTGGCCTGCGCGTACGACCGCTGCCGGTAAAGATAATCCCCCGCCAGCACATACGCATGGTAGTACTGCGGATTGTCGGCCACCATCTGCTGTACGTTCACGGGTTGTTTATCCATGAAAGCGGCCTTCCAGCGCCTGAAATCTACGAATTTCCGGTAATCCGGCGTGTACAGGAAACTGTCGGCGGGCACGATGCCGGCACTGTCGCAAACTTCCACATCCCGCTGCAGCCCTCTCATGGCGAATATTTTATCGAGGTCGTACGCCACGAACTCACCCAGCTGCCACGGCGCCGTAGACACCCATACCTTCCGCTGCTGCGGCTGGAATACCACGGCATGATGGGCGATCAGCTGGTTGAGGGCTTTTTCGTTGCCCATGCCGATGTTCGCATCGTTGAGCCCCTTCTGGTCGCGGAGGATGGCGATGGTTTTGGCCACCGTATTTTTGCCGTTGCGCTGCAACAGCTCCTGCAGGCGCTGATAACGGTAAGGCGAGGCGCTTTCGGCCAGTTGTTCCCTGTTGGAGGTCAATGCGCCCAGGCTGTTGCTCTGGAAGTGATTGGCGCAGGATATTTCGTTGCCCTTCGGGTCGTACAGCGCCAGGGTGTCGGGCGTTTTTTCGATGATGGCGGCGCGGTTGTCGTTGGCGGATCCGATCAGGAAAGATTCGGATACGAACATTTTCCGCCGCCTCGCTATCCCGTACGCTTCTTCGATATTTTTGGCGTATTGCAGTATCTCGCGGGCCACTAAAGACACAGGCGTGGCGGAGCCGGAAGGCAGGTCCGACTTGGCGGCGTTGATGGTCACGGTAAGGCCCTGGGCGTTCATGCCGCTCACCACACCGGTAAACCCGCCCCAGGTGATCATCATGAACGGATAACCTTTGTCGGGCCGGTAAAACGCCACGATCTTTTCTTCGGCGAACTTGTCGCCCACATAAAAATCGAAGTTCCGCCCGATGATGAGGCTGCTGTCTTCGGAGCGGCCGTTCCAGGTACCGAAGGAGGTGCAGCCCACCAGGGCCATGTTCTGCAGGGCATGACCGATATCGTGCGCGGCATGATAGTTCATGATGCGCTGGTAGTTGGAACCGATATAACCGTATTGGTCGGATGCGGCGAACGATACGCCGTAAATCTCTTCTTTGTATTCTTCGGGCACGTTCTCATCCATATGCCGGTTAAACCAGCCGATGAGGTATTTCAGGAAATGCTGGTAACTTTTGGAGGGGATCATCTTACCGATCTGTTCGGTGAAATGGTCTTCCTGCCGCTTCACCAGTTCCGCGGCAAGCTTGCCGTACACCACGCCGCGCTCGAACGGCTTGCCTTCCACGTACATTTCGTACAGCCCGCTGCGGCTCTTCCGGAACCAGCTGTTACCGAGCGTGTAAGCGGTGGAATCAAGCTGCGTGCGCTGCCATTGCAGGCTGCTTTTGTCGGCGATCTCCGGCGGCGCCATCCTGGCCACGATGTAGAGGTAGATGAACAGCCCCACGATCAGCAGCACAAAAAAACCGAGGACGTATAACAGTCCCTTGAGTATCCTTCTTCCTATATTTTTCGCTTTCGCCATGTTAAGCCGTCTTGATCTCGTGCAACAATTTCTCAAAATCCAAAAACTCCGCCGTGGTCACCAGCGCGCTCATGCTCACGCCCAATATGCCGTGCATATTGAGGTTCTGGCCGGTGAGGTATAAATTCGACAGTTTGGTGCGCGGCGAAATGAGCGTGCGCAGCGGGTCATTGCTGTCTTTCATGATACCGTACATCGAGCCGTCGCTTGTGCCGATATAATCGCGGAAAGAAAGCGGCGTGGCCACGTAATAACTCTGGATGCACTGCCGCAGCACGGGGAAACGTTTCTCCACCATGTCGAGCACCTTTTCGGCCTTTTCTTTCTTGAACGCTTCATAATCTTCCCCGCGGCTCACCTCGTTGGATACGGTGTTGAATGTATCTCCCCAGGGCTCCACGTCGCTGATGTGCATGTACGACATGATCGACAGGGCGTTGGCGAACCGGTGGTCTTTCGCTTCGGGTGAAATGAACATGGCGTAACTGCCGGGCCACTCCGCAGGCGAACATTTGACGCTGCCCCACACGCTCTCCAGCTCATGGTAATAGTAGTTGTAGTTCATATGCGGGAACATGCCGGGTTTCAGCACGGCGTTCACCATCAGCGCGGAGGTGGAGTTTTCGAGCGATTTCACGCGGCTGCGGTATGCCTGGCGGATAGTATCGCTTTCCAGCATGTCGAGCGTATTGGCAGGGTGTGCGTTGGAAATAAAGTGGCTGCCGGTAAACCGTTTCCCTTCGGCCGTTTCCACGTATTGCACCTCCTTCCCTTCCGCCACGATCTTTTTCACCTGCTGATGTTTCAGGATGGTGCCGCCGTTTTCGAGGATGCTGCGGGCCAGCCATTTCCCGATCTGCGACCCGCCGTTCACGCACTTCCACGAACTTTCGATGTAACTGTTGAGCACCAGCGCATGCACGTACATGGGCGTTTTGCCTTCCACGCCGGCATACAGCGGGTTGTTGGCGGCCAGCACCTCCGTGAGGCGGCGGTTGGTGCTCAGGCTGTTGATATATTCGGCGGCATCGATACCGAGCACACTTTCCTTTTCTTCAAAACCACCCATCCGCAGGTTGTACAACGGGAACTTGTCGCAGATGTGGCGAAGCATGTTACAGTATTCTCGGAGGGCCTTTTCTTCACCGGGAAAGTCCTTCAGCAGGCCCTGGATGAAATTCTCGTAGCCCTGCGCCATTTTGTACTCTTTGGGGTCGCCATGGAACGCGATGCGGTCGAAACAATCCATGTCGAGCCGCTTCAGGTTGAGCTTGTCCATGATGCCCAGGTAGCGGAATATCTGGTAGAGATTCTGCCCGGGCTCCAGGCCGCCCACGTAGTGAACGCCGGAGTCGAACACGGTTTTATCGCGACTGAAAGTCTGCAAACACCCGCCGATCTGTTTATTCTTTTCCAGCACGCACACTTTGTAGCCGTTCTTGCTCAGAATCGCCCCACAGGTCAAACCGCCCAGGCCACTGCCGATGATCACCACATCGTATCTATGCATATTGCTCGCTGAATGAATGTTTAATAATAAAAATCACGTTCGATGTGTACCGCGTGTTATCGATCTGCTCCACGGTGGCCCCGTTCCGTTCCACAATGGCGCGGAGGGCCCTGGAGGAGAAAAACGACAACGGTTCGCCGTCCGTTTTGTTGAAGCCCAGCAGTTTGGTGCTGAACAGCTCGGTGAGCCGCGTGCCTTTGTGCCGTTCTTTCAGGTCGGCATCGCCGTCGCGCACGATGATCACGCCACCGGGATTCAGTTTGCTGATGCACTGCTGCAGCAGCTTTTCCTGTGCTTCCGGCTGCAGGTAATGCAGCACGTCGAGTATCACGAATGCGTCCTGGTGCTCCAGGGTATACTGCGTGATGTCGGCGGCTTCAAACCGGATATGTTCGTTGCGGAGGTAACAATGCTGCGCCACCGCAATTTTTTCTTCGTCATAGTCTACTCCCAGTATCTGCCGTTCCGCGCTCAGGAAATGCAGCATGTAACTCATAAACCCGTAGCCGCAGCCGATGTCCATGATTTTGCCGGATTTGGGCAGCAGGTTATGGAACAGGCTGTAGTTGTCTTCGAGTTTGGTTTTGATGCGCATGTACCACTCCAGCACGGGGCCTTTGTAAAGATACTGGTAAATCAGCTGCTCGCGGTAATAGGCGGGCGTTTCGATTTCCTTCCGCAGCTGCTCGTATTCCTGTTTGAAATAACGGCTGATCATGCGGGTGCGGGTGCTGTAGTTATCGCCCCACCGTTTGTCGTCGGGCGCGATGCGCGGCAGGTACTTCATCGTAACGATGCCGTCTTTGAGCAGGAAATCGTTTTTAGACATGGTATAGGCCGTGCCGTGGATGACGGCGGGCAGAATGTCGAGCTGCAGCTGTTCGGCGAGGTAAAACGCGCCTTTGTGGAACCGTTTGATGCTCGCATCGGTGGAACGGGTGCCTTCGGGGTAAATCACGATGGAATAGCCGTTGTTCACCCGGTCGCGCAGCTTTTCGATGCTGCCTTCCACCCCTTCGGCCACCGGGTAATAGTCGGCCATCTTCACCACGTAACCGAACAGCGGCGAATTGTACACCCACTGGTTGGTAAGCAGCACCACGTTCGGGTGCATGGCGGTGGACATGAGAATATCGAGGAAACTCTGGTGATTGCTGATCACCACCGCGGGTTTCTTGAAATCCTCACCCGTGGTGTTGATGGTGCGCTTGCGGATATTGCCCATGATGTGCAGCAAACTCCAGGTAAACCACGATAATATCCAGTGATAGATCTTTTTGCCCTTTTCGATGTTGAAGGGGTTGATACGCGTGAGCAACACCCCCAGGATGGTAAGCAGCACCGCTCCCATCGCATAATAGAAAAACGCGAACATGGATTTGCTCCAGCTCCAGAGTTTCCAGGGCGGCCGCATTTTTTTGACGCGGTTGGTGATGAGCCAGTTGAAAAACAGGGGAATGAGCACCTGCGAAGTGAGCACCACGCTCATGATGCCGATCACCGCAATCAGCGCAATGGAGCGCAGGGACGGATGTTTGGCGAAGATGAGCACCCCCAGCCCGAGGATGGTGGTAATGGCGGAAAAGAAGATGGATGATTTGAACGACGGCAGATGTTTGCTGCCGGACTTGTATTCCTGCTGCAGCCCGTCCATCGTAAAAATGCTGTAGTCGTCGCCCAAACCGAATATGAAGGTAGACAGGATGATGTTGACGATGTTGAAAGGAATACCGAACAGCCCCATGATACCGAGTATCCACACCCAGCTGATGAGCATCGGGATGAAGGTGATCAGCGCCAGTTCTATCCGCCCGTAACTCAGCAGCAGCGCGAAAAACACGAGCAGCGAGGTCATCCAGGCGATGGTATTGAATTCTTCGCGGACAACTTCCGCGAGGCGGTTGGCGGTATATTGTTTGTCGAATACCACCGTGCCGGGCTGTTTTTCCAGCGCGGCATACACGGCGTCTTTCTGCGCGGGATCCACTTTCAGCAGGCTCACCACGGAAGCGCCCGTGTTTTTCACCGTCACAAAATCGCTTACGCCATTCACCTGCATCAGCGGCGATTGCTCCGGAGGCACAGGCGTATAGTCTTTCGACAGCATGGCGGCAAACGCGTCGAATGCGGCCGGTTTGAATTTATAACGGTCGCCTTCCGTGCGCAGCGTTTGTAGAAGGCGCGCTTGTTTTTCCGGTGTCCAGTAAGCTTTCCAGCGGGCGATACGTTGCGCCTGTTCCTGCTCCGACAGTACCAGGTTGCCGGTGCCGCTCACCTGTTTGACGATGCCTTTGTCCACCAGCGCCTGCATGGCCGCGCCGGTCGCTTCACGGTGTCGCAGCGCCTCCCCGAGGGTTTTACCTTCGGAGATCATGTAGACCGATTGCGCCGTGAAAGCATTGAGTTTGTTGAGCTGTGCTTCCGCCCGCTGCAAATGTTCCGGCATGAAGTTCATCCGCATCATGTCGCTCTCGAACGTCACGTTGCGGGCGGTAAAGAAAAACACAACGGTCAGGGCGAAGATGCCCATTACCAGGTATTTGTTGCGCTCTGGTCGCCAGTTGGATAATTTGTCGATGAGGTTATGCTTTGCCGCAGCGGGCGCAGCACTGCCGGCGGCGATGAGATGCGGCAGGATGATGAGGGAAAACAGCGAGGCCCCGATGAGGCTGAAGGCGGCAAACAGGCCAATGTCCTGCAGCATGGGCGACTGTACGAATTGCAGGCAGAGGAAACCGCCCACCGTGGTGAAGCTCCCCACCGTCATGGGCGTGGCCAGGTCTTTGATCACCAGCCGGATGTCCGGCAAATGGCGGTGATGATTGAATACATGCAGGGAATAGTTGACGGCGATGCCCAGCACCACACAGCCTGCCCCCAGCGCGATCACGGAAATCTGCCCTTTGATGAGGTATACCACCGCCAGGGAGAACAACGCGCCGAATACCACGGGCAGCATCACCAGCAGCGGCGCGCGTTTTTTCCGGAAAAACAGGGCGATGAGCACGATCAGCAGCAGCACGGTAATGCCTTGCGTGAAATACGTATCCTGCCGCAGCTGGGCCGCATTGCCCGCGGAAACGGCCGTAGCGCCGAAATAACTGATGGCCCGCTGCGGGTGCTGCGTATGCAGCGAATCGATCAGCGCATCGAGGCCGGTCAGCAGCGGTTTGTTTTTACCCGTGGCGCCGGGCGGGAATTGCGGGGTGATGAACAGCAATACGGTGCGGTGGTCTTTCGAGATCACGAACCCGTTGTACAGTTCAAACTGTCCGCCCGCCTGCAGCTGGTCGAGTTTTTTCACGCCCAGCCAGCTGATGCCCACGGGGTCCGCCTGTATCATCTGTTTGAATACGAGGCCGGCGGGCGATAAAAGCGTATTGTAATTGTCCGCCACCTTATGCGCCACGGCTTCCGGCGCAATGAGCGAATCGATGGCGGCGTAGTCTTTTTCTTCGAGGTAAACGGGCAGATGCTCCTGCACCGCGTGCATCAGTTCCAGCACCTGCGATTCATCGGTTTGCGCCTGTACGGATTTGATATAGGGCTGCAGGTCGGCCTGCTGCAGGCGGGCCCCGAAAACTTCCGCCAGCGCGGTGAGGCTGTCGGGCTCGGGGGCAGCGGTACTGTCCTGCTGCGCCAGCATCACCACCAGCTTGTCGGCAAACTTCGAGTTTTGCATGAACTGCTGCAGGTGGGCGATCTTTTTATCCTGGGGCAGGACGCGGGTGATGTCTTCTTCGAGACTGATACGCGAGGCCAGCCATCCGCACAGGGCGAAGCAGCCCAGCGTAAACAGCCAGAGCAGCCATTTGCGGGTATTGAAAAAATTGTAAACCGATATAAATAAAGTGCCCATCGGACAATAACTGATTGTAAAATTAAGGGTTGCGTTTTTTCCGGAATGCCGCCAGCAGGGCGTACGATATGCCCCAGGCCAGCAGTCCCGCCGCCACCGCCAGCGTAATACTGCCGGTCACGTACTGGAAAATGTTCTGCCACATCGATTCCACCGTCAGGCTTTTGCTGAAGATCACCCAGGTGGCGTCTTCCTTCACATACAGCCGGCCCGTCATAAAACTCAGGTACACGATCACCGGTATCATCGGCGGGATGCTGATATTGGCCGCGATGATCACCAGCGCCTTGTTGAGGCGCAGCAGCGCCGCCATCACCAGCCCCACGATCATCTGGAAGCCCCAGATGGGCACAATGCCCATAAACACCCCGAAGCCGATGCTCAGGGCTTTGGTGGCGTTGCTCTCTTCCGGCGTCAGCAGCTGCTCGCGCACGAGTTGCCGCAGGCCGCCTTTCGAAAAAATGAAGCGGATGAAGTTGCGGGGATGGATGTATAAAAAGGCGATGGTCACCAGTACCGTATTCAGCACACTGATGCGGGAAAAATCGCGGAAAGGCCGGAAATGCGATACCCGCTCTTCCGCCGGCGGATAATACACCTGCACGGGCACCCATTCTATTTTAATGCCGCGCCATGAGCTTTTCACCAGCACTTCGATCTCGAATTCGTATTTGGTGCAGATGAACCACATCTTTTTCATGGCATGCAGCGGGTACAGGCGGTAACCGCTTTGCGTGTCGGGGCCCTTCAGCCCGGTTTCCACGTAAAACCAGAAGTTGGAGAACTTGTTGGCGAAGGTGTTCTTACCCGGCATGTTCTCCTGCTGCAGGTTGCGCGCGCCGATGAGGATGGCCCTCGGCTTTTCCCTTACCTTATCGAAAAACGCCGGAAGATCGCTGGCGTAGTGCTGTCCGTCCGCATCGATGGTGATCACGTAATCGTAGCCGTGCGCCATGGCGTATTTGAAACCTCTGCGCAGGGCGATGCCCTTGCCGCGGTTGGGTTGATAGGCCAGCACGTTCACCTGCGGGAACTCCGCCAGCACCTGCGCCGTATGGTCGGTAGCGCCGTCGTTCACCACGATCACATGGCTGGTATAGGCTAACACATTCCGCAACACTTCGCCGAGGGTGCCGGCGTTGTTGTAAGTAGGTACCATCACACAGATTTTCTGCGTGCTGCACTGCGAATCGTATGGAGCGGTCTGCATCATTTATTTAAAAAGCCCCTGGAATTTCAGGAACACCGTAGCGTCGTGTTTGATAACGGCGTTGGCTTTGACACCTTCTTCCGTTGTTTCGTATTTGATCTCAACGGTCACCTGCGGCGTCTGGCGCGGGTCGATCATGTTGAGGAACTTCATATTGGCGGCTTTTTTTACCAGCAGGTTCCGGCCCGTAACGCCGCTCAGCAGCTCCTGGATGGTTTGCATCATACAAACGCCCGGCACCACCGGCTGGTCGGGGAAATGGCCCTTAAAAATGGCATGGTCGCCATTCCAGGCAATGGTGGTGTGCACCACCTGCGCTTCAGGCTGCTGTTGTGCGATGACGGTATAAAATTTTCCTGCTAACATTATTTGTACACGCGTTGTGATGAAATATTGAATTTTACTTTTTTGTGCTGCACGAGGATACTGTCCGGCAAACCGTTCTTATAGTTCGTCATGAACACTTCCACCACCGGTTTGCGCCCGCCGTTCTCCACCCGCACCAGCTCCCGGCAGTCCATTGTGGTGATGTAATAAATATCGCCTTTCTGCAGTGGATAGGCCGTGTAGCGGTATCGCCCGTCGGTGAAAAACGTGGCGGTGGCGGTATCCTGGCGCATCAGTATCATCCCGAGATCTTTCCGCAGGGTTTTCACCACGGCTTTTTTATCCATTTTCGGCAACACGTAGTGTTTGGTGAAACGGCCGTCTTTCCCGAACTCGAAATCGAAAAACTTGATGCCGGTTTCCGTGAGGAACACCACGCGCATGCTGCCGTTATCCATCGGTTTGAACAGCAGCAGGCCGGAAAAGTGATGTTTCAGCACATCCACCTGCGTATTGTAGAGCACCGTGCTGTCGAACCGCGGGCGGAACGGAGCGATGCAATCCGCATTCCCTTCCGTGCGCTGCAGGGAACGGTAGGCGGAGCCGCAGGAGGCCAGCAGGCACAGCAACGCCGGCAAAAGGCTATTTAAGCGCAAACAGTTCATCGGGTATGGCTACGTTCGTTTCCTTCTGCACGAAACTGATCACGGTATCGTCGCCGGACCGCTCATGCATGGTGATTTTCACAACAGACAGGTCTTTTTTATCCACCAGCAGGTCTATCGACGCAAAAAAATCTTTCATGCCTTTGGCCACCGGCGTCATCTGCAGCAGGTACGACTGCGGGCTCTCCAGCACCTTGGCCGAAAAGTCCTTATTCCCCAGCACATTCCCCTGCACGCAGTCGGCGGTGATTTTGCTGATCTGTTCGAACAGTTTATTGCCGCTGGCCGATATATTTTTATCCGTGCGCGCATCCTTGATACGGAAGTTTTTCCCGTTGATCACCATCAGGTAATACGTGGGGGATGCATATTCCATGCGCACCTTATTTTCTTTTTTGAACCAGAACTTCCCTTTGCTCACCACCTTTTCAGACAGCATGCTCAGGTGTTTTTCCTGTACAAAATCGCTTTTGATCGTCTGGGTCTGCTGCGCGGCTTTTGCGAACTGCTGTTTGAACAGCTCCACATTCGCCACAGGCGTAAAACCCTTTTGCGCCGCGGCCTGCAGCGCCCATACCAGACAACATCCTAATAACATCCATCTACGCATAAGCCGGTATTTTTAATAATTCATCGAGCCGCTTCAACACGTACCCTTCCCGCTTCAGCTGTTTGATGAGGGCGGGCAGGATTTTGGCCGTGGCGGCGGCGGTATCGTGAAAGAGGAAAATATCGCCGGGCGATATTTTGCGGGTCACTCTTTCGAATAATTGATCTTCTTCTTTGATAACGGTATCGAGCGAGCGGATGCTCCAGCCTACGGGCGTGAACCCGCCGGCCTTCACCGCACGCGCCAGCATGGGATTGGTAACCCCATAGGGAGGCCGGAACAGCAGGGGTTTAACACCCGCAGCGGCTTCGATGGCATCGTTGGCTTTTTGCAGTTCCTGCTTCATTTTCGAAGTGGGCAACAGGTCGAACAGCGTCTGGTGCGCATAACTGTGGTTACCGATCAGGTGGCCTTCTTCATGCGCGCGCCGCACCAGTCCGGGCGCCTCCGCCACGCGGTTGCCTATGAAAAAGAATGCGGCAGGCACCTGCTGCGCTTTCAGAATGTCGAGTATCTCCGCGGTGCCGCCGTTCACCGGCCCGTCGTCGAAACTGAGCGCTACCGCTTTTTCGCCGCCGGCGCCTTTGCACAGCACGTTCATGTAATAGTTGGAACCGACGTTGATGGCGCCCCAGGCATCGAGGCCGAGTTTGGCCAGCAGCACGGCGGGAAAGGCCAGCCAGAAATTCACACCGAGCAGCACCAGTGCCGCCATTACGGCGATAGCAACATATGTGACCACCCAGTGTTTCAGCATGCCTTCAACAGTATTAAAGCGTGATGGGTAGTATGCTGGTGATTCCAGATGAGTATCGTACGGGGTTGCTCCGGCGCTTCGCCTTTGAACATGGCCGCAGCAGGCACCTGCCCGTTTTGCAGGGCTTTCACGGCCATCCACAGACCGAATGCCGCAGCGGTAGGATATTCGCCGCAGAAGTGTTTGAACGCCGCCACGGGCTGCTGCGGGAACAGCTGCTGTTCGATGACGCCGTAATACGCATCGCCTTTCGCATCGCCGTTCCTCCCTGTTATCAGCAGGTCGATATCGGCCGGCTTCAGGCCGTGGCGTTGCAGGAAACGCTGGATGTGCATGGCAGTTTCATCGGCGGAGGAGGGTTTGTACAACATCTCCACCCCTGCCAGCTCCGCTTTGGACTGTTCGTTTTTTTCCGCGCCCAGCACAAAAAAAGCGGCGCCTTCGCCGGCCATCGTACCGGGCGTGCCGGAATGCAGTAATGCGGCCGTACTTGTATTTTTATACAACCCGAACCGCGATAAAATGCTGTGGGAATAATCGGTGATCTCGTCCACCGCGCCGGCGAGAATTTTACGCGAAGGGTCTTCGTGCAGGAACAGCAGGCTGTCCTGCAAAGCGTTCTCCAGCGAAAAAGCGCCGTGCACGAACGTATTGTTATAGGCATGGCAGCCGAGCATGAGCGCGATCTGCCCGCCAACGGTGTTATGGGTGCTTTGAATGAAGGCGGTGGGGGTAAGCATGTCTTCCCGCTGCGTCACCAGTTTGTTCAGGAACACGCCAGTATCGGCAAGGCAGCCGTAGGCGGTGCCCATGATGATGGCGTCCGGCAGGGTGATGCCGGCATCCTGCAGGCTGATATGCGAAGCGCCTACGCCCATTTTGATCACCCGGCCCATACGGCGGATCTGCTTGATGTCGATCCACTGTTTGTAATCCGGGTCGGCAACGGGCAGGCGGTTCCCTTCGTATTCCCGTATGCCGGTGGGGAATGCGTTGCTATCCTGTGCGGATATACTGCCGGTGCCCTGTATATATGCTTTCATCATTTTATTTCGAAAAAACCAGGCTTGAACAATTACCGCCGAACCCGAACGAATTCGACATCACATGCCGCAGCGCCTGCCCGCGGGAAAAAGTGGTTTCGGGCGTAAACGCCAGTTCCTTCATCGGGGTGGTGAATTGTGCGTTCGGATAAATGAGGCCGGCATGCAGGGCGTACGCGGCAAATACCGCTTCTATGCCGCCGCTGGCGCCCAATGTATGTCCGGTAAAACTCTTTGTGGAGCTCACGGGCGGAAACGCCGGTGCGAACAACCGCGCGATGGCAAGGCCTTCGGAGCTGTCGTTGTTTTGCGTGCCGGTGCCGTGCAGGTTGATATAACCGATATCGCCCGGTTCCAGCCCCGCCATGTCCAGCGCGCCTTTCATGGCCATAAAATTGCCGGTGCCTTCGGGCGAAGAGGCGGTTTGATGGTACGCGTCGTTGGCGTTCGCAAAACCGCTCAGTTTGCACCAGGGTTTGATCTGCGCCGCCAGCCGGTCGGATACCAGTACCACGTAACCCGCGCCCTCGCCCAGGTTGAGGCCGGTGCGGGTATCGTCGAACGGCCGGCACTTCTGCTGGTCGAGTATCATCAGGGTATTGAAACCGTTAAGCGTAAACCGCGTCAGCGAATCGGTGCCGCCGGCGATCACCACATCGAGCATGCCGCTGCGGATCATGCGCGCGCCGTACATCAGCGCGTTGGCGCCGGAAGAACAGGCCGTGCTGATAGTGCTTACGTGATGACGGATGCCCAATGCATCGGCCACCAGTTCCGTGATGCTGCCGCATTCGTGGTGCACCACTTCGCGGAGACGGCCGCCGGCCGCATTTTCGAGGAAAGCCTCCATAAAATGCTCCGTTTTGTCCATCCCCCCTACCGTATTGGCCGATACCAGGCCTGCGCGGTAGCTGCTGATGTCGCCCAGCCCGGAACTGTCCCACGCGGCTTTGGCGGCAATCATGCTCAGCAGCGCCGTACGGCTCCAGTGAGCAGGCATGCCCGCCATGGCGGCGAGCGTTGCATTGTCTGCCTTTACTTCCACCACGGGAAAGGTGTTCGCATGTACGGACTGCAAATGCTGCATCGTGCCCATGCCCGGCTGCATTTTTTCAAATGCCTCCAGGCACGCGGCCAGGTCCATCCCGATGCCGCAGATCAATTCTCCGCCTGCTATCCACACCTGTTCACTCATCCCTGCCTGCTTTTTTCAGCGGTGATATATTCCGCCATGGTGCGAACGGAATAAAAAATATTCGGGCCGTCTTCCGGGTTGGCGATCCGGATGTTGTGATATTGCTGCAACAACACGATCAGCTCCAGCGCATCGATCGAATCGAGACCCAGGCCTTCTTTGAACAAAGGCTGGTCGTTCCCGATATCTTCCGGTTTTACTTCCTGCAAATTCAACTGCTGAATGATCTGGGCTTTCAGATCTGCCATCAACTTTTCCATATATATTATCTGTACAATTTTTCTGTTTCTTCGGCCGTAAACGGCACTGCCGCACCGCGCGGCTGTTTCTCCACCAGGTACAGCGCGGCTTCGTAGCCGTCGTGGTACTGCTCCACCCAACCGCATACCGCCGCCTGTATGATGCCCGCATCGAGCAGCTGCCGCACGTAACCGGCGATGAAAGGGATGTCGAACGTTTCGGTAATGAAAAACGCGTTTTCGCCCTTGAATTTGTGGCGTATGCTGATCTCCCCGATCACGATGTTGGGAAGGGTGTATACGAACAAAGCGGGACTGGCGATCTCCTTCACCGTATCGAAATACTTTTCGTCGGTATCGAGGCTGCCGCTGGTATTGGCGAGTATCACGCCGGTATCTTCCGGTGCGTACGCTTCCATCGGCACGTCCTGCAGCAAAATTTCGGTGGCGGCCCAGCCCAGTTTGCTGAGCAGGTCCATCTTGTGGAACTTGGGGTACTGCCCGCTGAAGCGGTCGTACAGGCTGCGGAGAAACTCCGGGAGGCCTTCCCCTGTTCCTTCGAATATGCGCGCACCGTTTTTCACCACCGTTTGCCGGCGGATGATGCAGGAGGATGTGATATAGGCGTTTGCGTTACTCAAGCCGGTGAATTTAATTTTTCCGTCAGTTCAATCAGCCGCGCCAGGCGCTTCAGCGCGTCCTCATGGTTCTCTACATAAGGATTGCCCTGATCCCACACATACCCTGCCAAAACGGAACAGATCTGCCGCTTGATCACCGGGTCGGGGTTCTTGCTGAAGAAGATGGTATCGAGCGTACCTTCATACCAGGCCAGTACGTACGAACGGAACACGTTCACGCCCTGCATGGTGGGTACCATATAATCTTTTTCCCAGTCTACCTGCCCGCCCTGCAGCTTTTTGATCACCAGGTGCGCAGCGGTTTGTGCAGACACGGTGGCCAATGTTACGCCGGAGGAGAAAATCGGGTCGAGGAACTCGGTCACGTTGCCGGTGAGCACAAAACCATCGCCGTAGAATTTGTCGGTGGTGGCGGACCAGGCTTCGAGCACTCTCGGCTCGAACGCAAAGTCGACGCCCCGGAAACGCTCGCGGGTATGGGGCTCGGCTTCGAGCATGGCGCGGAACTGTTCTTCACGCGTACCGCTATACTGGTCGTGGTAGGTATGGTCGCCCACAAAACCTACGGACGTGATGCCGGTGGAAAAAGGAATGATCCAGATCCACACGCCTTTCTGATGCACCACGGCCGTGATGCGGTTGGGCTCGTCGGCCATGGAACGGCGCACGTCGTGCGTATGGGCGAACAGCGCCTTGCGCGGCTGCAGCACGGAAGGTTTATCGAGGCCGAACAGCTTCGGGATAACCCGGCCATAGCCGCTGCCGTCTACTATAAAACGGGCTTCGATCTGTTTTTTGTTGCCGTGGATATCTTCCACGGTAGTCACAGAATCGGAGCCGAAGAATTTGATATCGGTGACGGTTGTTTCATATTCAACCGGTACGCCCATTTTTTCCACCGTGTCGGCCAGCGTTTTGTCGAAGTCCGCGCGGGGTACCTGCCAGGTCCAGGTCCAGCCGGGCGTATGCTGGTCTTCAAAGGTGAAGTCGCAGATTTTGCCGTCTTTGACGAACTTGGCGCCGAATTTTTTCTGGAATCCTTTTTCGGCAACGGCATCAATGAATCCGGCTTCCGTAAGGGCGTCCATACAACGCGGCAGGAGGCTCTCCCCGATCACGAACCGCGGAAATTTCAGCTTCTCCACGATCTTGACGGAGTAACCGGCTTTGTTGATAATGGATGCGGCCACGGTTCCTGACGGGCCTGCGCCGATAACGAGTACATCCACCTTTTCAGTTTGCATAAGATTTGGGATTTGAATGAACAACTATGCTTTCACGCATCTTAATAAAGTATAACTCAGCCCCACGTCGTTGTTCTCGAGCACTACCTCGAGGCCGGCGGCGCGGATGCAGTTGAAAAAGTCGTCGGTATGGTACATCTGGCTGTTGCCGTTGGCGATGGCGGTGAAGTACAGCGACGTCTGCTGGAGGCAGAAGGCGGCCGACTTGAACTGCTGTTTGTTCCAGAACGGTTCCAGGATGAAGATGCTGCCCCCTTCGTTGAGCGCTTCGCGGCAACGGCGCAGGATGCTGATGATCTCCGCTTCCGAGAAACAGTCGAGGAACTGGCTCATCCAGATCACATCATATCCCTGCGCGAAAGGCTGGCTTTCGTCGAGGATGTTGGTGATATAAAAATCGATACGGTCTTCCAGGCCGGCTTCCGCGATATTTTTCTTTGCCACGTTTACCTGCGCGGGCAGGTCCACGATGGTCACATGTACGTCTTCGTTGTAGCGTGCGCAGGCCATCGACCATTTGCCGGTGTTGCCGCCGATGTCGAGCAGTTTTTTGGGCTTTTGTTCGAACACGATCGGGAGCACCGCCGGGAAGGCGAGGTCGGAATAATAGTGGTCGAAGTTGAACCAGCTGGTGCGCGCCGGCTCGGGCAGCAGGGAAAGGCCGGGATAGATGGTTTCCCATTCGCCGAGCTCCTTCAGGCCGAGGGGCTTGCCTTCGGTCAGACTGTCCTGCAGGTGGTACATGGCCTTGTAACATACGTCCGCTGAAAAGTCCATATTGATACGGGTGAGCGTATCGTTGAGGATGAAGAACCCGGTTTTGGTGAGGGTATATCTTTTATCGTTGATGATCAGCATTTCGAGGCCCAGCCCGGCTTCCAGCAGTACCCTGGCGGAATAGCGGGAGAGTTTCACTTTTTCGAGGATGTCTTCGATGGTGACACCCTGCGTACCGCTGTCCGCCACTACTTTCAGAATGCCCAGGTCGCGCAGGGCTTTGGAAGCCTGGAAGGCGATGGGGGCAAATGCCAGCCAGAGGGCCTGTTCCTTGGCCTGCAGGGCGGTTTTCGTTTCCTTGGTAAAAAAGTTCATGTTGCGGTATGCGTTTTTTTAAATGATTTACAATGTCACTTTGCTGAACACCATGGCCGCATTACACCCGCCGAAACCGGAAGTGGTTTTGAGGTAATGCTCCATGGGGCGGTGCAGGGGCAGGCCGCTCACCTGTAAAGGGAGGCTGGTGCCGGACTGCTGGAAACCGGCTGTGCCGGGTACCACGTTGCCGTACATGCTGTGCATGCCGGCGATGGCTTCAATGAGGCCGGCCGCACCGAGGGTGTGGCCGTAATGACCTTTGAAACTGTTGACCGGCACATTTTCCAGGCCGGCCAGGTGGAAAGCTTTGGCTTCCATTTCATCGTTGTACAGGGTGGCGGTGCCGTGCGCCGAAACGAAGCCGATGTCGGCCGGTTGCAGCCCGCTGTTGCCGACGGCTTTGCGGATGGCGCCCGCCAGTTCCTCCCCGGTGCGGGAAGGGCCTGAAATATGATTGGCATCGTTGCTGGACGCCCCTTCGCCAAGGCGGGTAACGGTTCCTGCAAGCAATGTTTTATCCTTGGTTAAAATGACCGTGCCTGCGGCTTCCCCGAGCGTAACACCCTTGCGGGCGGCATCGAAGGGGCGGCAGGGCTCGTCGCTGACAGCCTGGAACGACTGGAAGCCGGACAGCACGAACGGCGTGAACACGTCAGCGCCCGTCACCACGGCATGATCGTACCGGCCGGAGCGGATAAGGCGCTGGCCGATGAGGATGGCCAGCAGGCCGGAAATACAGGCGTTGCTGATCACCAGGGGTTTGTTTGCGGCGCCGAAAAAGGCGGCGACTTTCGCGGCCGTATCGTACAGGCGAAGGGTTTCCAGGTGCCCCTCTTCCAGTAAAGCGATATTGCCTTTGGTGGTGGAAACGATCAGTGCGGTACGCTCGTTTTGCAGGCTGATGCCGGTTTGCGACAACGCGTCCTGCATGCTCAGTATCAGCAGCTGCTCAAAACGGGTACTGGCCTGCAGTTGTGCCGCCGCTGCAAGCGGCGCCAGCAATTCGTCCGGTATCACCGCCCCGAAGTATCCTCCCGGCTGGCGGCTGATGCCCGTTACGCCGTTGCGCACCTGCCCGAAGTTCGAGCGGGAAGTGGCCCCCAGCGGCGATATGATGTTATCTGCAGCTACAAAAACGTCCATCATTCCACACCCCACTGTTTTTTCCACTCCGCAAAAAATGCGGGAATGGTCAGTTGTAACATTGATGCCTCCTTGTCCAGAAACACCTGCACGGAACTACCGGTGCACACCACTTCGCCCGTTGCCTTGTTGTACAGGGTGTAGTCGAAACAGATCTTGGCGGCCTCGGTATTCATATATTTTGTTTCGATCACCACCGTATCACCGTACCGCAGCGGCCGCTTGTAATTGCAGCTCACATTCACCACCGGCACCGTGTAACCGTAATCGAAAATATCCAGATAACGCAACCTGTATCTAGCGCCGAAGGATTCACGCCCGTCTTCGAAATACCGGACATAGTGGCCGTGCCATACGATGCCCAGGGGATCTGCTTCATTAAACCGGATGACTACTTCCGCACGGTCGCTCAATACAGGTTGCATGTATATTTTTAAATGATTGAAAATTATCCGCCGTAAGTGGATTTCCACTCTTTGTACTTCTTCTTCTTGATCTCGTCGATCATCTTCTTGATGCCGGTGAGGTATACGTTGGTATAACCGAAGCCCATGCCCAGGCCACCTTCCACACGGTCGGTGAACAGCACTTTTTTGGCTTTCATGTCCACCAGGGTCACGAAACCGGATACTTCTTTTTTCGTTTTGTTGAAACCGTCCATTACGATCAGGATGCCGATGCCGGTTTTACCTTCGAAGTCGAAACCTTTTACGAGGGCGGTCACGTCTTCGGGTTTCATGGACTGGTAGTCGTCGGAGTCGTCAGACTTCACCTTGTCCGCATCGATCTTGGCGTTGCGTTTGTTCACGGGGCCGAGCGCCGTGCCTACTTCCTCCCTGTCGAAAGCTTCGGCGATGTCGAATTTTTTCGATTCGTTCACCACTTTCTGATTGATGTTGGGGTAGTGATTATCCACTATTTCGTCCACCTTGGCGGCCGCATCCCCAATAATACGGGCTTTGGTAAAGTCCAGGCCCAGGTAGGTGAGTTTTACCGATTTGTCGAACACATCTTTCGCTGATTGCGCACTGGCAGCCGAAACGCTCATTACCAGAGCCAGCAGGGGCATTACGATTTTCTTCATTTTCATTGTTATTTAGTTTGGGATACAAAAATTTTCATATCGCATTGCGCCAGCAGCCTTCCCTCCTGCTTCACGCTGCCGTGCACCACGGTGGCGTTGAACACTTCGTGTTCGATCACGATTTCCGTTTCGAGGCTGGTACCCGCCTGCGGCAGTTCGATCACCTCCAGGTTCTGGATGGCGCCGATGAACCCCAGGGGCACGGGTACGTTTTGCTGTCTGGCCAGGTAACCGACACGGGCCGCCGCGGTCTGGGCGATGTTTTCCACCAGCCCGGGCGCCTGCAGCAGGCCGCCTTCTACAAACACATTATCCGCAGCGATATCGAAACCGGTGCGGATATTTTTCTCCCCTGCTTCGAGCAGGCGACTGATCATCACAATGGGCGGGCGCTGGGGGATGTATTCCGTAATGTCTTCTTTGTTGATCATATTATGTTATGCGTGTCAGTCCTTGGACCAAAAATCGTAATAATTAAACCATTGCAGCGGGTATTGCTTCACTTTTTCTTCCATCACCTGCACAAAGTCGCCCATCGCCTGTTCCAGCCCGCCCTGCTTGGCGCCGGGGTACGTTTTCGGCGGCGTCCCGTATAAATGATAATGGGTGGCGGTTTCCTTGAATGCGAATACAAACGAAACCGGCACCCTGAATGTTGCGGCCAGCAGGAAAGGCCCCATCGGAAAACGGGCCGCTTCTCCCAGGAAAGGCATCTCCATCGTTTTGTTGCCTTCCAGGAAACGGTCCGCGTGCATGCACACCAGTTCCCGCTTGCTCAGCGCATCGTGGATGGCGTAAATATGCGATAAATCGTCCTTTAAAACAATGACATTTACATGCCTTCCGCCCGTTACCCCGGCCAGGTAACTTTTGATACGCTCATGCTCCCCGTCGAACATCACGATGTTGATACGGGTGTTCAGCCGGGTGAACAGGTGGCCGGCCACCTCCCAGTTGCCCAGGTGAGCGCTCAGCATGATGCCCCCATGCTGGCCGGATACCAGCTGATGGAGGTTTTCCTCGCCGTCGAACTCGAAAGTGAAACGGTTCGGAAGGTTGGCCATCACCACAATCTTGTCTATGAGCGTTTGCCCGAACACGTAATAGTTGCGGTACACGTTGCATAGCGCCTGAAAGCGGCTCTGGCGTATCTTATAACGAAAATACTGATAAATGGACCGGGATGAGCGATAGGAGAAAAGGCAGTAGTAACATGCAACAAATCCCAGGAGAAAATAAGCCGGCCGCACTCCTCCATATCGCAATACACCAATAAAGATCCGATACCCCAGCTTATTTCCTTTGGACTTACCCTGCCAGGAAGGCATTATACCAACTCTTTTTGTTTAACACGGGCAATTACGTAATCATAGAAATCCTGGAAGGTAACAATACCCTGGAAGTCTTCAGGCTTCACTTTGAACCCGAAATTACTTTCAATGGCCACCACCAGGTCTATATAGTCCAGGCTATCCAGCTCCAGGGTAGCCTTGAGGTCTGCCCCGGGGGTTATGCTTTCCGGAGCAACTTCAAATTCCTCCGCCAGAAAAGCGTTCGTTTTTTTGATAATGTCGTTAATTTCCATAAAAAGTGTGTTCCAGATATAGGTTGATTCAACAATTCAGCATTTCCCGTTCTCTGCGTTTATGGGGCGTGCTCCGGCAAAATTATACAAAATCCCTTACAGGACGTTCATATAAGGATTTACTGCCATTTCCGCACCACGAGGGAGGAGTTTGTACCTCCAAAACCAAAAGAATTAGACAAAAATATATTAAAATTTTTATTAATTGTATTGGTAACGATATTTAATTTGGCGGAATCCTCGTCGGGGTTCTCAAAATTAATGTTGGGGGCAATGAAATCGTGCTGCATCATCAGCATGGAATACACGATTTCGCTGGCGCCGGCCATCCAGCATTCGTGCCCGGTCATGCTTTTGGTGGAGCTCACGGGGGTATGCGAACTGCCGAACACCGCATCGATGGCCCTGGCCTCGCTGGCGTCGCCGGCGGGGGTGGAAGTGGCGTGGGCATTGATGTAGCCGATGTCTTTGGCCTGCAGGCCGGATTCTCTCAGCGCCATTTCGAGGGAGCGCATGGGGCCCTCCACGCTGGGGTTGCTGATATGGGCGCCGTTGCTGGAAAACCCGTATCCCAGCACTTCGCCGAGAATGGGCGCGCCGCGGCGCTGGGCGGATTCGAGGCTTTCGAGGATAACGGTGGCCGCCCCGCCGCTGGGCACCAGCCCGTCGCGGTCACGGTCGAACGGGCGCGACGCTTTGGCGGGCTCGTTTTCCCGCACGGAAAAGGCGGCAATGGCGTCGAAATTGCCCATCGCGTATTTATTCACTTCCTGCGCGCCGCCGCAGATCACGGCATCCTGTAAACCATTGCGGATAAACATATAGCCGAGGCCGATGGCATGGCTGCCGCTGGCACAGGCGGCGCTCACGCTGAAATTGACGCCTTTGAGCTTGAAAATCGTGGCCAGGTTCATGTTCACGGTGGAGTTCATGGTCTGGAACACGGAGCCGGAGCCCACCAGCATGGTATCGTGCTTTTCACGGATGATGTCGGTGGCTTCAATGGTGGGTTTGGCGGAACTGTCGTTGCCGAACAGCAGCCCCACCTCGCGGCTGTCGAGATAATCCTGGTCCATCTTCGCGTTGGCGAGGGCTTCGCGGGTCGACATATAGGCATATTCCGCCTGCTCCGGCATCATCAGCCGGGCGCGGCGGTCGAGCAGGCCCTTCAGTTCCGGCCGGGGCAGAGCGCCCGTCAGCCCGGAACGGTACCCGAAATCCTTCCGCTCCGCATCCAGCACAATACCGGAACGGCCGCGGAACAACGACTCGCGTACTTCCTCGAGGTCCTTGCCGATGCAGGAATAAATACCAATGCCTGTTATCACTACTCTGTTCATGTGCTTTAAGTCTTAATTGCCGCTCATATGCATGCGGGCCCAACAATTATTGAAACGAACTTTCCGGCAGCCACCCCTATATCAGGAATACAGCCCGCCGTTGATATTCAGCACTTCTCCCGTAATGTAGGAGGCTCCTTTCGACGCAAAGAAAGAAACGGCTTCGGCCACTTCTTCCGCCGTACCGAAACGCTGCATGGGCACCATGGCCGACAGTTCCTTCTCGGGCAATCCTTCCGTCATATCGGTTTTGATGAAGCCGGGGGCAATGGCGTTCACGGTCACGTTCCGTTTGGCCACTTCCTGGGCCAGCGCCTTGGTAGCCCCGATGAGACCGGCCTTGGCGGCGCTGTAGTTCACCTGCCCGGGCGTCCCTTTCAGGCCGGAGAGCGACACCATGTTGATGATACGGCCGTAACGCTTCAGCAGCATCCCGGTGAGCACCTGCTTGGTGACATAAAAAAAGCCGTCGAGGCTCGATTCCAGCACGCCTTTCCACTTTTCGGAGCTCATCTGGAACATCATCATATCTTCCCGGATGCCGGCGTTGTTCACCAGCACCTCGATCTGTTTGTCTTTATTGGCTTCTATCCACGCGCCCAGCACCTGCTGCACCTCATCTTCCTTGCCTACATTGAACTGCAGCAACGTACCATCCGACCCCTTGGCCTTCACGGCCGCGAGCGTTTCCTCGGCAGCCGCCGTATTGCCTTTGTAATTGATCAGGATATGGTATCCCTGTTCCGCCAGTTTAATACATACCGCCCTGCCTATTCCCCGGGAACCGCCTGTTATCAATGCGCATTTCATCACTTATTTGTCTTTTTATTGGTCGAATGGCACCTTCGGTGTCATCTGTGGTTATTTGTCTTGTTTATCGGCCAGATGGTACCTGGCGGGTTCATCCGTAGTTGTTTGATTTGTCAGGTCCCGGTTGCTGCTTCGTTTATCCCGCTGCGTTACTGTACGGAGCTCTTCTGCCGTTTGCCGGTTTTCGTTTCGGTTACAACGGAAGGTTCGTTCCGCATCAGGTATGCCTTGATCCGCTGTACGTCGGCGTAACGGGGAGCGTCGTCTATAAATTTAGGGAAAATCGCCCGTACGTCCTGGTAGATCCTGCGGGAGAAACCGGCCAGCTTATCCTGACAGTTCAGGTAATCCACGGCCTGCAGCAGGGTCATGATCTGCACGGTAAGCACCTCGAACGTGTTTTCGATCACCTTGTACGTCATCTGCGCGGCGTTGCAGCCCATGCTCACGATGTCCTGGTTGTCGTTGTTGTTCGGAATGCTGTGGATGTACATCGGGAAACTCAGCGTCTGGTTCTCGGCCACGGTAGAGGTGGCGGTGAACTGCACGCCCTGCATGCCGAAGTTGAAGCCCAGTTTGCCCAGGTTCATGAACGGCGGGAACTTGTGGTTCAGCTTGTCGTTCAGCAGGTAGTTCAGCTGGCGCTCGCTGAGCATCGACAGTTTGGTCATGGCGATCTTCACCTTGTCCATTTCCAGGGAAATGTAGTCGCCATGGAAGTTACCGCCGTGGTACACGTTCTGGTGGCGGTGGTCCACTACGGGGTTGTCGCTCACGGAGTTCAGCTCTCCCACCACGATGGTTTCCGCATGCACCAGGGTATCGTAGATGGGCCCCAGGATTTGCGGTACGCAGCGCAGGGAATAGTATTCCTGCACTTTATCTTTAAAAATCTCTTCTTCCAGTTCTTTATACAGATGGTCCGGCCGGTGCCTGATCATCTTGCTGCCGTTCAGCATGGCGCGCATCAGTTCGGCCACCGCGTTCTGGCCGGCGTGTTTTTTCACCACGTTCAGCTCGTAGCTCAGGTGATCGTCGAACGCTTCCACCACTTCGTTGATCATGGCGGAAAGGGCGCAGCTCCACATCAGCAGTTTACGCGCTTCGATGATGTTCACAAGGGCGATGCCCGTCATGGCCGAGGTACCGTTGATCACGGCGAGGCCTTCGCGGATGTGCACCTGCATGGGTTTGAGGCCCAGCTGTTTGTACACTTCGGCGGCGGGACGGATCTCTTCTTCATACAGCACGTTCCCTTCGCCGATCAGCGCATGGGCCAGGTGGGCCAATTGCACCAGGTCGCCGCTGGCGCCTACGCCGCCGTGCTCGTATATGCAGGGGTAAATGTTATGGTTGATGAGGTCGCGCAACAGCTGTACCGCTTCCGGATGCACGCCGGAATGCGCCTGCATGAAACTGCTCAGGCGGGCGATCATGAGGCTTTTGGTGAGCACCGGCGCCAGGCATTTGCCTGCCCCCGAGCTATGGCTGCGGATAAGGTTGTATTGCAGCTGGAAAGTATCCTTCTCCGGGATGCGGTATTGGGCCATGGGGCCGAACCCGGTGTTAATGCCGTAAATGAGCTTTTTGGCGGAAAAAGCTTTCAGAAACTCGAAATTCTCTTTAACCTGCTGAACGGCAGCCTCTTCCAGCACCAGCTCCTCTCCTTCAAACAGCACCCGATGCACTTCTTCAAGGGAAAGCATCTTACTTCCTAGAACGACCATTATATTAAATTAAATTATTTGATGATGTAAAAAAGTGCCCAAAATTAGTATAAAGATGTTTTTTTTCTAATATTCTCCTTAAATATTTTTGGACAGATTACACGGTACCTGCCTGGCATTCATTGATTTACTCCTTTCTGATGAGGTCTCCGGTCTTTTTTTTTAAACAAACGGTTAGTTGTGACATAATACCTTAAAACGCTGCCCATCCATTGGAAGGGCAGCGTTTCACGATGTAAATGTATTACTCTTCTTCAATATTTTCAGGGGGCGTCACCAATATTTTGTCGATGCGGTGGGCATCCATATCCACAATTTCGAAGGTAAAATTGCGCCATTCCAGTTTTTCGCCCGTTTGGGGAATATGTTCGAGATGATGGAGGATGAAGCCGGCCAGGGTGTCGAATTCCTGCTCGAATTCGGCCATCTGGTCTTCCATATCAAATTCGCTGAGAAAATCGTAGAAGGGTATCTGGGCGTCGATGAGGTACGACCCGTCGTCGCGCTTCACCATGTTGTAATCGTCCTGCCCGGTTTCCGGCATATCGCCCACGATGGCTTCGAGGATGTCGTTCAGGGTGATCATGCCGAGGAAAGTACCGTATTCGTCCACGATAAAGGCGGCATGTATCTGCGTTTCCTTGAACTTTTCGAGCACCTGGTAGGCGGTGTTGTTGTCGGGGATGAAGAGGGGTTTCTTCATGATGTCTTTCAGCACGGCGAGGTTACCGGCGGCATAGAGGTCCTTGATGGTCAGGATGCCCTTGATATGGTCGATCTGCCCGTCGCACACGGGATATACGGAGTGCGGGGCGGCTTTGATCTTGCGTTTGTAGCTTTCGCCTTCCTCGCTGACGTCGAGCCAGATGATGTCTGTCCGGTGGGTCATGAGCGAGGTGATGTTCCGGTCGCCGAGGTGGAACACGCGCTCGATGATCTCCTGCTCGGTTTCCTCGATGGCGCCTGACGAGGTGCCTTCGCTGATGATGGCCTTGATCTCCTCTTCCGTGACGTTACTGTCCGAGGTGCGCTTCAAACCGGTAATACGCACCAGTACGTTGGTGGACCGGCTCAACAGCCATACGAACGGAAAGGTGACGCGGGAAATGAAGTACATGGGCTGGGCCAGCACTTTGGCGATCTTTTCGGGGTTGGCCAGGCCGATACGCTTCGGGAACAGCTCCCCCAGCACGAGGGTGAAATAGGTGATGGCGATAACCAGCAGCGCGGTAGCGATGCCGTTGCTGTAAGGCGCAAACAGGGGAATGGTGTCGATGAAACCTTTCACATCCTCCTTCAGCTGCTCGCCGGAGTACAGACCCGTTAAAATACCGATCAGCGTAATGCCGATCTGTACGGTAGAGAGGAACGTATCCGGGTTATTGGACAGTTTCAGTGCTACTTTGGCTTTTTCGTCCCCTTGCCTGGCTGCGTTTTCCAACCGCACTTTGCGGGCAGATACCAAGGCTATCTCCGCCATTGAGAAGATACCGTTGAGCAAAATAAGGACGAGGATAATGACGACTTCCATAATATATGAGCCTAAAAATAAAAAATTATTCAAATATCAGCGTAACAAATGCCAAAGCGATGCCGGCGGCGATGGCCAGTATCTTCCTGCGGCTCAGTTCGTGGTGTTTGGTGCCGCTTTCGTAAAAGATCGTGGTGGAAATATGTAAAAACGCGCCGATCACCAGCGCTACCAGGTAAATGAGCGAATCGGTGACTACGTGGAATTCCCGGCCGAGGGAAGCCGCAAGGATGGCGGACAGCGGCGTGATCACTGAAAAAATGAGCAGGATGCGCCACAACTGCCCCTTGGTTTGATGGGCATGCAGCATCACCGTGATCAATGTGAGCGCTTCGGGCACTTTATGCGCCATCACGCCCAGCATCAGCGAAGGCAGGGCGGATTTGTCTTCATAATGAAAGCCCAGCGGAATACCTTCCATAAAGGCGTGAATCGACAGCCCGATGAGCAGCGGCATCACGGCCACATGGTGATGGTTGCCATCCGGCAGGTGGGTATGCCCGTGCTCCATGCCATGGCTGAGCTGCTGCAGGAACACCTGCAGGAAAAAACCGAGCACGATGTAAATGCCGGCGGAATGCCCCAGTTCGTGGTACACTTCGGGCAGCAGGTGCATGATGGTGATGCCGAACAGGAACGCGCCGGTGAATGCCAGCAGGTAAATGGGCAGGTTGGGGTGAACGCGCTTGACCAGCATGGGAATCATGCCCCCGCCGATGGTAGCGGCCAGTATGAGTATCAGGTATGTAATGTTCATGTTGTTTTTTCCAGCTCCAGTCTGATCCTTCTTTGAAAAAATCCGCCGCTCAGCAGGCCGGCCAGTATTCCCAGCAGGGCGCCCCCCAGTATGTCAGTGGGGTAATGCACCCCTACGTACACCTGGGAATAGCCGATGATGGCCGCCCAGAAGAAAAACAGCCAGGCCCATTTTCCGATCTGTGGCCTTAAAGTTAAAAAAGAAAACATCGCCAGGCCAAAATGGTTGGCGGCATGGGAAGAAGTAAAGCTGCCGCTCATGGGGCAATATGTCACCAGCACGCGCACATAGGGCGCAATCAGCGGGTCGCGGCAGGGCCGCAGCCGGGCCACGGCGTCTTTGAAAAACATGCTCGACTGGTCGGTAAGGGCAAAGGTGACGATGAAAAACACCATCCAGAAAAATCCCCGCCATTTATAGTTGTACACCACAAACACCGCCAGAAACAGGTACAGCGGCGCCCAGAAATAGGGCTCCCGCATCCAGGGCAGCAGAAAATCAAGGAAACCGTTGTTCCACTTGCCGTTGATATAGAAGAAAAGCTTCAGGTCCCAGGTGAGCAGCGTTTCCATTAGCCTTTTATTTTTTGGGCAATCATGACCAGCCTCGGAGAATGCTGCTCATCAAATGCATTAAAATGATAATCCCCGAAAACATCCGTGATCTCCATGCCCTGCATGGCGAACATCTCTTCGAAGTCCGTGCGGGAAAAAGCACTGACGCTTTCGGTGTATTCGTGGCGGAGGAGCTGTTTTTTATCGAGGATGTTGATCTGTTTGAGGAATTTGCCCCGGGCCATTTCGCGGCGGATGTCGAACACCACGTTGTCTTTTTCCTTCACTTCATCTACCACCAGGTGGGCGGCCACATACACGCTGTTGAGATAATCGAGCACCAGCCGGCCCCCGGGCTTCAGTGAATTGGCCAGCGTGCGCAGGGCGTTTTCGTTTTCGTGCCGGCTCTCGAAATAACCGAAGCTGGTGAAGAAGTTAAACACCACGTCGAAGTAGTTGATGCGGAACGGCAGGCGCATGTCGTGCTGGAAAAAACTGAGATGGTCGTTCTCGAGCTTGCGCGCGGCGGCGATGCTCTCTTCAGACAGGTCGATGCCGGTTACGTTGTAGCCTTTGTCGGCCAGGTATTTGGCATGCCGCCCCTTCCCGCAGGCCACATCGAGCATGGTGGCGCCCGGCGAGGGGTGCAGGTAATCCACCAGCTTGTCTATGAACGACGCCGCCTCCTTCTCATCCCGGTTGCTGTACAGCAGGTGATAATAAGGAGAATTAAACCAGTCTTTGAACCATTGTTTCGTGACTTCCATTCGCTGCTACTTCTTGTTATTAAACATCAAATATCGGGCGCTTTCGTAAAATCCGCGCGTTAAGTTATCCATATCACGCGCCAGCCCGGGATTTTGCTGCGCCACATTCTTCAGGGCGTCGGCTTTCAGGTCGTACAGCCCGGTATGGCCGGTCTTCGAATCCACTTCGTACAGGTATTGCCCGTTGATGGCGCCCATATAGGTGCCTCCGCCCCGCACGTACTGGATGAAGGCAAAACGTTGTGCCGCCCCCGTTGTATCGGTGAGGTCGCGCCCCAGGGTGTAATTGGTGTAAGGCATGCCCACCATCCCGGCTACCGTGGGGTACACGTCGAGCAGGCTCCCGGCGCGCTGCACCCGTTGCGGGGCCAGCGTTCTGGGATTGTACACGATGCACGGCACATGCGTCACATACGTGGCCATCTCGAATTCGGGGATGGGCATGAACTGATAGGCGTCGAGCCGGGCGCTGTGGTCGCCGAAAAATACAAAAATGGTATTGTCGAGGTAACCCGATTGTTTGGCCAGTTTCATCAGGTGCCCGATGTTGTAATCGAGGTAACGCAGGGCGTTGAACTGGTCGATGTTCACAAAACCGGAAGCCTTCAGCTGTCTGGCGTCTATTTCCCTGCTGGTGAGTTTTTTGAAGTCGCCCGCCCCGCTGGTGGT
This sequence comes from Chitinophaga lutea, assembly GCF_003813775.1. Lineage (NCBI taxonomy): Bacteria > Pseudomonadati > Bacteroidota > Chitinophagia > Chitinophagales > Chitinophagaceae > Chitinophaga > Chitinophaga lutea. The sequence continues at coordinate 2,115,652 of NZ_RPDH01000002.1, forward strand.
GGTGTAGGGCTCGTGGTTGTCGGCCGTTTGCAGGAAGGCCACGAACGGCTTTTTGCTGTCGTGCGCCTTTTTGAAGATCTCGTCCGCTTCGGTGATCAGGTCGTAATCGGCTACGCCCCACACGTCGGCTTTGGGGGCTTTGAAATATCCTTCCTCGAAAATCTGCAGGCCTTCCACGTTGTTGGTGAACACGGCGCGGATATTGGCCCAGTTGGTATTGCCGCCCAGCAGGTAATATTTTTCATACCCTTCGAACTGGTCCATCACCACCCGCTGGTCTACAATGGCGGGGTTGCGCGAGGCGGTTTTGACGCGCACCACGTCGGGCAGGCCGGTGGTTACCCCGAACACCGTGCGGGCGGTGCTCATGGCGGGCACATAAAAGTTTTCGTACAGCACGCCCTGGTCCGCCAGCTGCTGGAGGTTGGGCGTGGCCTGCATGGGGTTGCCGAACATGCTGGTCATGGAAGCGCCCACCGATTCCATCATCACGATGATGATGTTCTGCTTCGGTTTGGACGCGTCGCCCGGCACGCTCCGGGAAAATTTGAGCGTCTTCGCGTCGGGCTGCTCCACACCGAGGTACCCGGCGATGTAAGGATAATATTTGCGGGTGGCCGCTTCGTCGAAAGTGTCGGCCTGGAGGTTGAAATTGGCCGCAAAGTGCAGCACGGGGTTGAGGGCGAGGCTGGTCACCGCGTTATCGCGCGTGAACATGGCCTGGCTCCAGCGCAGCGGGAAGTAGGCGAAGTTGCCGTAGATGCCGGCGCCGAACAGCACCACCATCAGCACCACCCAGCCGGCATACCCCCAGGGGCGCACGGGCGTCCCTTCTTTCCCTGCGTAACGGCGGTAGATGCTGCGGTAGGAAAAACGGATGAAGGTCATGAGTACAACCATCCCCAGCAGCCCCCACACCACGGGGTAACTTTCCCACATCATGCGCGCGTTGGTGGCCCTTTCACCGGATGCCAGAAAACGGGTCACGGAAGGCTCCAGCCGGATGCCGAGGTAACTGTAGTGCCCCAGGTCGATCACGTAAAAGAGGGTAAGCAGCAGGTATATGATGAAAAAATACCAGAAATTAATCCTGCGCAGCGCGCCGGTGCCGAACAGCCGGTCGCGCGCCACAACGGCAATCAGCGCCACGGGAATCATGATAATGAGCGCCAGCCGCATGTCGAACTTCAGCCCGAGGTACCATGCTTTTGCGATGATGCCGGATTCCCGGATGGTGCTGGAAAAGAAGAAAAAAAAGAAGATCAGCCTGAAAACCACCAGAAAGCCAAACAGGTATAGGGTTTGCATGAAGATATACCGAATGTATCTGGGAATGCGAGACCAAATATGACTCATTATATTCTCTTAAAATTTTATACGTAGCTGCAAATATAGTCTAAAAGCCGCAACAAGCGGCCTGAAGCTTGTACATGCTAAATTAACAGGGTGATTAAAGATTGAATCGATTATCTTTGCCTTCCTAAAAAAATCCAACAATTGTGGCACTGATTAAATCAATTTCGGGTATTCGTGGAACGATCGGCGGCAGGCCGGGCGAAGGTTTATCTCCGCTGGACGTGGTGAAGTTCACCGCCGCTTACGGTACATGGCTGTTACGGCAGAACGCTGAAAACAAAAAAGTAGTGATCGGCAGAGACGGGCGCATATCCGGAGAAATGGTCAAAAACCTGGTGGTATCCACACTGAACGGCCTTGGCATCGACGTGGTGGACCTGGACCTGAGCACCACGCCTACGGTGGAAATAGCCGTAAAAATGGAACAGGCCGCAGGCGGTATCATTCTCACCGCCAGCCACAACCCCAGGGAGTGGAATGCGCTCAAGCTCCTGAACGGCGAAGGCGAATTCATTTCCGGCGCAGACGGCGCGGAAGTGCTGGAACTGGCCGCCAACGAAGATTTTGTATTTGCGGACGTATCCAAACTGGGCACTTACCGTAAAGACGATTCTTACCTGCAGAAACACGTGGACCTGGTGGTGAATTACCCCCTGGTAGACGTGAAGGCCATCAAAGCCTGCAACTTTAAAGTAGTGGTAGACGCCGTGAACTCCACCGGCGCCATTTACGTACCGGCCCTCCTCAAGGCGCTGGGCGTGGCGGAAGTGGAAGTGCTCTTCGGCGAAGTGAACGGCAAGTTCTCCCATAACCCGGAGCCCCTCCCCGAAAACCTCACCGCGCTTTCCAACGAAGTCAATAAATCCGAAGCCGATTTCGGCATTGCAGTGGACCCCGATGTGGACCGCCTCTGCTTTGTATGCGAAGACGGCAGCATGTTCGGCGAAGAATATACCCTGGTGGCCGTGGCCGATTACGTGCTGAAGCACCGTAAAGGCAACACCGTGAGCAACATGAGCTCCACCCAGGCCCTTAAAGACATCACCCTCAAGAACGGCGGCGAATACCATCCCTCCGCCGTTGGCGAAGTAAACGTGGTGACCAAGATGAAAGCCGTGAACGCGGTGATCGGCGGCGAAGGCAACGGCGGCATCATTGTGCCGGACCTGCACTACGGCCGCGACGCCCTCATCGGCATCGGCCTCTTCCTCAGCCACCTGGCCCAGAGCAAAAAGAAAATGAAAGCGCTGCGGAACTCCTACCCCGACTATTTCATTTCAAAAAACAAGATCGAACTGGATAAAGGCATCGACGTAAAGAACATCTTCGAGAAAATCAAGGGCAAATACAAGAAGCAGCCCCAGAATACCGAGGATGGCCTGAAGATCGAATTCGACAAAGACTGGGTGCATCTGCGCACGTCCAACACCGAACCGATCATCCGCATCTATGCCGAAAGCCATAATGAAACAACGGCCGATAACATCGCCCGGAAGATCATGCAGGATATCAAGGAGTTCATTTAACGGACGCCTTTCAACGAACGGAAAGCCCCGGCAGCAACGCCGGGGCTTTTTTATGCCCGGCCCCTTTACCCCGTTACTGCGCTGCCCCGAAAACACCGCCCCTTCGATGACAAAATTACCCGCCCGCCCCCGCTGAAAATGTGCATGAGTGCAGAAAAAATGTGCATGAGTGCAGAATATGGGAGGATTTGCCACGGCCGGCATGACAGCCCGCCCGGGCCGGAAATTGTGCACGAATGGACAAAGATTTGATCTGAGTGGAGATTCAGCGGGTAAAAGACGAACCTACAACGAACCTACACTGGGGGAATAACGAACCTACGCCCAAAAGGGAAGATTCGTTGTAGGTTCGTTGAAGGTTCGTTGTAGGTTCGTCTTTTACGGTGCGGCGAGCCTGATTCGTCCTGAAACGGGCCTACACCCTGGCGAGATCATCCGGATGAAGGTTTACATCCCTGGGGGAGCCCGGCCGGCCGCCGGCGGCGGACAATATGACAGCCGGTTCAGGGAAAGAAGGTTGCCGGTCGATGTACGGCCCCTGGAACACCGGCAGAACATATCCCCTCCGCCCGGGCTTTTTTATGTCGCTTTTCCGTAAATTTGTGGCGCTTTTATATCAAAAACCAAACCACCACGATCTTGGAACGTATTTATTTCGACAATGCGGCAACCACCGCGCTCGACAAAGCAGTGCTCGACACCATGCTGCCTTATATGACCGAGAAGTTCGGCAACCCTTCCTCCATTTATTCATATGGTCGCGAATCCCGTTTAGGGATTGAAAGCGCGCGCAAAAGCGTGGCCAGGATCCTGAACGCCCACCCCGGTGAGATCTTCTTCACCTCGGGCGGAACGGAAAGCAGCAACACCGCTATTACCGCCGCCATCCGCGACCTGGGCTGCCGCCACATCATCAGTTCCCCCATCGAGCACCACGCCACCCTGCACACCGTAGAACATGCGCACTGCAAGGAAGACGTGAAACTCTCCTGGGTGAAACTGCTGCCGAACGGGCATGTAGACATGGACGACCTCCGCTCCCTGCTGGCCAACTCCACCGAAAGGTGCCTCGTATCCCTCATGCACGCCAACAACGAAATCGGCAACCTGCTCGATCTCTTCGCCGTGGGCAACCTCTGCAAGGAATACGACGCCATTTTCCATTCGGACACGGTGCAGACCGTAGGCCACTATCCCTTCGACCTGCGCAACACCCCGGTGCACTTCATCAACGGCGCAGGCCACAAGTTTCACGGCCCCAAAGGCGTAGGCATTCTTTACATCAACGAGAACGTAAAAATCACCCCCTATGTGCATGGCGGTTCGCAGGAACGCAACATGCGCGCAGGCACTGAAAATCTTTACGGCATCGTAGGGTTCGCCAAAGCGCTGGAACTGGCCACCGAAAACTTCGAAGAGCACAGCCGGTACATCAACGACCTGCGCATGTACATGGCGGCGCAGCTGCAGGAACACGTGCCCGGCGTCAGCTTCAACGGCGACCTCTTCGGCCGCAGCCTCTACACGGTACTGAACGCTTCTTTCCCCAAATCGGAAAAAAGCGAAATGCTGCTCTTCAACCTCGACATCAACGGTATCTGCGCCAGCGGCGGCAGTGCATGTACATCCGGAGCGGATGCAGGCTCGCACGTTATCCGCTCCATCAACAACGACCCCAACAAAGTGGCCGTTCGTTTCTCCTTCTCGCGGCATAACACGAAAGAAGAAGTGGATAAAGTAGTGATGAAACTGAAAGAATTGATCTGATAAAAGATCTCGCAATTTTTAAAACCGGTGCTTTGGCGTACCGGTTTTTTTTATCTTCATACGCACATTGTTAATCCTTTTTTTAAAAAATTGCTCATGCCGAAACTATTCATTGTTGCAGGCTGCAACGGCGCCGGAAAAACCACTTCATCATTTGTTGTAATGCCTGAAACCCTTCATTGCAAAGAGTTTGTAAATGCAGACGGCATTGCCGCGGGTTTGTCTCCCTTTAACCCCGAAAGCGTGGCCATCGAAGCGGGCCGCCTGATGCTCACACGTATCAGCCAGTTGATGCAGGCAAAAGAAGACTTCGCTTTTGAAACCACCTTGTCCACCCGCAGCTATATACAGCTGATCAAAAAAGCCAAAGAAGCCGGTTACAGCGTTACGCTGTGTTACTTTTGGCTCAGTTCGCCACAACAGGCGCAAAACCGCGTACGGAGCAGGGTCGCGAAAGGCGGGCATCATATTCCGGGAGATGTGATTATAAGGAGGTACGAACGCAGCGTTCACAACCTGACGGAATTGTACATACCGGTTGTCTACAAATGGGTGGTATACGATAATTCAGATAAAAATCCCGAGCTCGTAGCCGAAGGCGAAAAAGGATACATCAGGGAAATACACAGGTTCGAAACCTGGCAACGCATCACCAAGACACATGAAATCATGGAACCTGCTACCCCGCGCATGAGCGAATTTGCCCGTACGCTTACGGAAGCGTTACAAAAAGGTGTCAGGAAACTGGTGGAATACAACGCCAAACTGGATCAGGACATGGTGTACGGCGACCACAACGGCAACGTCTACCACGTACCGGCAAAAGAAGTATTGAGGCAATGGGAACAGGAAGAAAAATAAAAGGCTGCTGCGAAATAGCAGCCTTTTTTTATGAGTACTTCGTGATCACGTCGTAAAACTTGTCGCGGTAGCCTTCGCTGATGGGAATGGACTGGTTGGCGATCATCACCGTGTTCCGTTCCACGGAATTGATTTTATTCATCGCTACCAGGTAAGAGCGGTGCACCCGCATGAACTTGTCTTTCGGCAGGCGGCTCTCGAAAGCCTTCAGGCTTTTCAGCGTGAGCACCGGCTGGCTGAGTGTGTAAATTTTGATATAATCTTTCAGCGCTTCAATGTAAAGAATGTCATCGAGATTGATCTTGATGATCTTGTACTCCGTTTTCACAAAAATGTAATCGTATTCCATGCTCTTCGGCTGCGGCACCTGCATGTACTCATGCGCTTTGGTGACCGCCTTCAGGAAGCGCTCAAACGGGATAGGCTTGAGCAGGTAATCGATCACATCCAGGTTAAACCCGTCCATCGCATACTCTTCGTAGGCCGTGGTGAAAATCACCATCGGCGGATGTTTCAGCGATTTCAGGAATTGGATCCCCGTGATGTCCGGCATTTTGATATCGAGAAACAGCAGGTCCACCGGTTCCTCCTGCAAATAACGGAGGGCCAGCGCCGCGTTCTCGAATGTTTTCACCTGCATGGGAAAAGGTGCCTTTGCAACAAAATCCTCGATGATCTCCAATGCCAGCGGCTCATCATCAAGAGCTAAACATTTCATCATGTTTCAGCGAAATTTTAAGGTCAGCAATAAATTCTTCTCCATGCTCTCTGACAGTTATTGTATGTGCATCTGTGTACAACAGGCTCAGCCGTTTCAGTACATTGTTCAGTCCTACCCCGCCCTTCTCCGCCACCCGCTGCCGGAACACCCGGTTGCGCACCACCAGCTGGAAAACGCCGTCGGCGCCGATGTGCATGCGGATATGGATATAGGCCGGCTCGGTGTAACTGATGCCGTGTTTGAACGCATTTTCAACGAAGGGGATCAGCAGCATCGGCGCAATTTCGAGATCGGCGCCGTCCACTCCCTCCACCAACACTTCAACGGGAATATTACGCGTCATGCGCAACCGCTGTATGTCGATGTAATCCTGTAAATAACGCAACTCCGTTTGCAGGGGCACCTTGTCTTCATTACTCTGGTAAATCATGTAACGCATGATGGTGGACAGTTTCACGAGGGCATGTTCCGTTTCGGGGGAGCGGCGGTGCGCCAGCGAATAAATGGTATTCAGACTGTTGAATAAAAAATGCGGGTTGATCTGCGACTTCAAAAATTTCAGTTCTGCATGGAGGTTCGCCACTTTCAGCGCTTCCCGTTGTTTTTCACTTTTGAACCATTCCATCCCGATTTTGATAAAGCCGCTCATGAACAGCATCAGCAAAGCGAAAGTGCCTGACTTGCGGAGCATCTCCGGGATAAAGAACCGCATCATAAACACTCCGTCCCGGAAAGGCCTTGCAGGCACCGATTCCGCCCACATGGCCACCGGTTTGGCGAAGCTGTCGGATATACTGGGGCCGTGCCGCCGCCAGTCGGCATACAGCCGTTTCCGCCAATGCATCGGATGCCGGCGCATCACACTGTCGCGGAAGGCTACCAGCTGCGCTTCTCCCATGCCGTCATGAAGAGCGTGCACTGTTATCCCCGGCCCGGCCATGCCCGCCATGCCTGCCACTACGGGCATGCTGTCGCCATCGTCGAGCCGGTACATCACATTGGTCACTCCTACCGCCCTGCCGGGAGGCATGGCTTCGAGATGCGCGCTGTCGTCCGCAAACGACACCATATGCATGGCGGGGCCACCCTGTACAACCATCGTGGAGTCGTTCGCGGCCGTCAGGAAAGGCGGCCGGTTCATGATGGCGGCCATGAACCGGTATTCGACCACCGCCTGTTGTATCGCGATAAATATGATCAGCCCCAGCACGCAGGCGATGTATATGCCGATGCGCTTCAGCGTAAAGAATTTCGGGATCAGCACAAACACATTCAGGTAAAACAATCCTACCAGGAATAATGTGTTGATGGCCTCCTTGATAAAGAACGACCGGTCCGCCACCTGTATGCGGTAAGCAAAGAAAGGAAACAGGAAAATGCAGATCCATGCAGCCAGGTGCATGCAAATAACGACGAGCCTGTTACGGAAAATATTTCTGATGCTGACCATAGGTGATAATCGGCGATAAACATACACCACAATACTCTTAAGCAAGTGTTAAAACCCTTATAGCGATTCTTAACTAAGTGTTAAAGTTAATTCGGCCGGATGCCCATGCTATCCAGCTCGCGGGGACTTACGGCAGGGGATTCGCCGTGTTGTAATTTCTTCATTACAAGTCGTCCCACACGCATGGCTTCCTCTTTACTGCTGAATGGATGATGCCCGGCGATAGCCGGAATTTCCGCCTGGTAAATCACGGGGCGGTTGTTGCGGAATATCTGGTAACCCCAGCTGCTGCCGGTATGCACCGGTGCCAGCCGGAGCAGGTCCTTCTTTCCCTTGCAGGAAAAAAATACTGCGCCCGGCAGCACGGTGAGCATAACCCAGCGATGGAATGTCTTAGTCGTTCTCATCATATTCCTGGTCTGGTTCGAATCGGAACATATCGTCGAGCGGCATGCTGGACGTGCGGCCGGCCAGTACATACCCTTTGTTGGCAAACGTGAATGCAACGGCGCCGGTGCGCGCGGTGCCTTCAAAATCGCGGCGCTGGGTCCACTGGTCCGCTACGGGATCATACTCCCAGCAGTGGGTGGACAAACCGCTTTTGCTGCCCGTGGCCACGTAACCTTTGTTGTTCATCACGAATGCTACTGCATTGGTGCGCACGATATCATAATCGTTATCATAGTCGAGGTCGCTGGTGTTGGAGATGTTTTTCAGCTTCTCCCAGTTTTCCCCGTCGAAGGAATAAAAGTCGTTTTTCAGTTCATTGTTGTTGGTGCCTGTCACTACATACGCTTTGCCGCCGATCACGAATGCCACGGCTTCGTGGCGCTTGGAGCCGCCGAAGGATTGTTTTTCGTTCCATTCGTCTTTCACCGGATCATATTCCCAGGTATCTTTCAGCGCGCTGCCGTCGGTGCCCGTTGTCACATACCCTTTGCCGTTGAGCGTAAAACTCACGGCATCGCGGCGGGCGAGGCTGATGGCGGGGTTGGGATGGGTCAGCGGTTTGATGGGCTTCCACGCGCCGGTAGCGGGATGATAGGCCCAGAAGTCGTTCAGCCGGTCGCGGTTATCATAGCCCGTGCCCACATACCCGATGCCGTTGATCACAAAGGCGGTGGCGCTGCTGCGCACGGGTGCGGCGGGCGGCAGGTCGGTGATCTGCGTCCACCCTCTCGCGGGCGTGTACTTCCAGAAATCGCGGAGGTATTTTTCCCCGTCGTACCCGGTACCGATGTAAGCGGTATCTCCTATCACGAAACTCACCGCTTCGGAGCGGGGTTTGGCGCTCATCTCCTGCACCTCCACCCAGTTGCCGGTTTCATCGTCGTCGGAATCGCTTTTGGAACAAGCTGCCAGCAGGCCCACCAGTATCCATCCATAATGTCTTGCAATCTGCATACAATAGTTTTTTTTATCCGTTTCAAAATTATCCGGGGAACTGTTACAGGTATGATAAAATAGACGGACGCGGGGGCTGCGGGCGACGAATGAGGCCTTTTCATCTGCCAATCAGGTATTTTGCTCTTTTGCCCCAAAACGGCCGCCAACGGGCTTAAAATGGCAACCGGCGGCAGTTTGTGCGCACTCATCGATAAATATCGCGGACTGGCATAATAGCCCCGCACCGGACAATGGCTCCTGATTATCATTGCGCCGTTATGCAACTACAAACGATCTTCCTGGGAATAGCCGCGGTATGTTTTTTTCCGGCCTGCGACAAAGCAGGCTTCAGCTATGAAAACGCGGCAGGCGGCGGCAATGTGCAATACACGCTGATCGATACGCTCTCCATCAACATGCGCACCGTGCAGCCCGATTCCGTAGCCTCCTCCGGCACCGGCATGGCGCTCGCAGGCGGATACCGGGATGCGTATTTCGGCAACATCACCACCGGCAGTTATTTCCGCGTGGCGCTGCCCGACAGCCGGGAGATCGACGACAAAGCAGTGTTCGACTCCATCGAACTGGTGATGCGCCCGACCGGTTACAGCTATGGCGACACGCTGCCGCCGCAGACCTTCCGGCTGCACCAGCTCACCCAGCCGCTCGAACTGCCGGAAGAATACACCGTCCTGTTCACCCACATGCGCTGGCCTTATAACAACACACCGCTGGGCGTACAGCAGTTCGACATCCGCCCCACCTCGGGTGAAAGGCTGCACCTGCGGCTGGCCGACAGCAAAGGCATCGAACTGTTCAACATGCTGAAGGACGATGTGACCGACGTATCGACCGACGACCTTTTCCACGAATATTTCAAAGGCCTGTACCTCACCGGCAGCAACAACACCGCGGTGTTCGGCTTCGAGGCGAAAGACAGCAGCCTGTATCTCCGCCTGCACTATCATGTGGTGACGCATGAGAAAGAAGAGAAGTACCTCGACTTCCTGCTGTCCAAACCCGGGCTCCAGTACAACACGGTGCAGGCCGACCGCAGCGGCACACCGCTGGCCGCGCTGAAACCGGGAACGGGCCTGTACACCGCTGAAACAAATAACATGGCCTACCTGCAATCGCTCACCGGCGCTTTGGTGCGGATGGACTTCCCTTCCCTCCCCTCCTTGCAGGAACTGGGGCGGTACGGCCGCATCATGCGGGCGGAACTGGTGCTGCGCCCCGTTACGGGCACCTACGCGCGGGAAGCGCTGCCGCCGCAGCTGAACCTCGGGCTGGCGGACAACTTTCATTACATCGCCCCCGGCGATTCACTCGCCGCCGGCACCGGCACGGTGCAGCACGGGGCATTGTCGGTCGACAAACTCTATCCCGAAAACACCGTGTATACTTACGACGTAACGGAGTATTGCAAGGCAATGATCAATGCCGACAGTTATACCTACCGCGGCCTGGTGCTGTGCCCGCCGCCGGGCGCATACGGCGCGCAGCTGAACCGGCTCGTGCTGGGCGACGGCCGCAATTCCAAATACCGCGCTCAATTAAAAATCTATTATCTCTTATATCAATAGCCATGCGAATTCCCATCACAGGATGCCTTCTGTTGCTGGCCCTGCAAACACAGGCGCAGAAAGGCGTGAACTCCCTTTATTCCTCGTTCGGCATCGGCGACCTGGAAGAAAAAGATTACAGCCGCAGCTTTGGCGTGGGCAGCTCCGGCATCGGCCGCGGCGCCGTGAGTTTCCTCAATGAACTGAACCCGGCCTCCTACGGCCGCCTGCCGATGGAAACATTTTTCTTTGAAGCGTCCGTAGCTGCGAAAACCATCCAGTACAATACGAGCAGTACCTACCAAACCGCCGGCGACATCAGTTTCAAACGGTTCGCGCTGGGTTTCAAGGCGCATAAGATGTGGGGGCTCAGCCTGGGCCTGATGCCTTACAGCCGCGTGGACTACAAGCTGCTCAACACGCGCAGCATCGAAGGCACCACCGGCAGCATCCGCAACGCCGTGGAAGGCGCCGGGGGCATCAACCGCCTGTATTTTTCCAACGCCCTCCAGCTCACCAGGAACTTTTCGCTCGGCGTTTCCACCGCCATGCTTTTCGGGCCGGTGAGCACCATCGACAGCCTGGGCGGCAGCGGCACGGAACAAGATGTATTTTCCGAAGTAAAAAATTCCTACCGCAGTTTCGAGCTCACCACCGGCCTGCAATACAACGGGCGCATCAACGAATGGGAAATCGGCGCGGGCGCCACTTACCGGCTGGGCAATACGCTCGTCAACGAGCAGGATTTTTCGCTGAAGGCCGCCGATCAAACCGTGCTGTATGAGGAAACCCGGCAGTCGCGCGACTTCAAACTACCCGCACAACTCGGCGGGGGCATCCATGTCACCAACGGGCAGCTCACCCTGCTGGCGGATTACCGGCAGCAGAACTGGGCCGGCCTTAACGAGAACAAGGCGGAATACAAATACATGAACGCCAAAAGATATTCCGGGGGGCTGGAATACACCCTCTACCGCGACTATTTCAACAGCCGTATCGAAGGGCTCATCCTGCAGACCGGTTTTAATTATTCAACCGGTTACCTGAAAATAAAAGGCGAGCCCATCTCCGATTTCGGCATTACGGCCGGCGCATCGCTGCCCAGCAGAACGGGGCATCTGCGGTACTATATCGGCCTGGAAGGCGGCCAGCGCGGCCGCGCGGTGAAGGGGCTGGTGAAAGAAAATTATTTCAACGTGGTGCTGCATCTATCGCTGCGCGATAACTGGTTTTTCAAACATAAAGAACATTAACGGTACGGCGGGTAAACGGGGGCCGGGCTCTGCAAAACCTTTATACATTCTCCCCCAAAACGGTTCCCTTTACCCGCCGGCTTTCCTACAACTGTTGCACGCCTTTCCGCACGGGCTGTTTCAGCAGTTCGCGGAACCACTTCCCCGATTGTTTCAGCGTCCGTTGCTGGTTTTCAAAATCCACATGCACAAGGCCGAAGCGGGCTTTGTACCCTTCCGCCCATTCAAAATTATCGGTGAGCGTCCACACGAGATACCCCGTAACGGGAACGCCTGAACGTTTTGCGAGCAACACCGCGTCGAGGTATTCCCGGAAATAGGCGATGCGCCCCGCGTCGTCCACTTCGCCGTTTTGCAGCACGTCGTTGAAAGCCGCGCCGCTTTCGGTGACCATGATCTCTTTCACGCCTTTATACGCGGCGAACTGCTGCAGGATGCTGTACATGCCCTGCCCGCTGATTTCCCAGCCCAGCGCGGTAAGCGGCACCTGGCGGTAACGGGCTTTCACTTCGGACACCTGTACGTAAGGCATGAACGCGTTGTAGCGCACCACCAGCGGGAAGTAGTTCTGCAGGCCGATAAAATCGAAGTTGAAAGGCAGCTTTTCCCAGTCGCGCCACAGGGCGTAACGCCGTTCGATGCGTTTCAGCAGCGGGAAGGCGTCTGTCGGGTACCCCATGCCCAGCGCGGGTTCTATGAAGAGGCGGTTGAACAGGGCGTCTGCCCGGCGGGCCGCCTGCAGGTCGTTCTGGTTGTTGGTATACGGGATGATCTGTGAACAGGAGTAGGTGGTGCCGATGCGCGCATCCGGCGCTTCCGCCCGTACGGCCCTGCCGCCTTCGGCCTGGGCCAGCGCCACGTGATGCACGGCGGGCAGGAAATACGAGAGGCCGAACTTGCCCGGCGCATGCACGCCGAGCATGTATCCCAGCGAGGTGAACCCGAAGGGCTCGTTGAGCACCAGCCAGTTTTTGACTTTATGGCCGTAGGCCCGCGCGCAGACGGCGGCGAAACTTTCGAAGGCGAACACGGTGCCCCGGTGGCACCAGCCGCCCTTGTGCTCCAGCGTTTGCGGCAGGTCCCAGTGATACAGGGTTACGTAAGGTTCCAGCCCCGCGGCGAGGCAGGCGTCTATCACGCGGTGGTAAAAGTCGATGCCCGCCTGGTTCACGGCGCCGGTGCCGTTGGGCATGATGCGGGGCCACGAGAGCGAAAAGCGGAACACATCGAAACCCATCTCTTTCGCCAGGGCGATATCGTCGAGGTACAGTTCGTAAAAGGTGCAGGCGGAACGGGCGTGCGTGCCGTCTTTGATCTTGCCTTTGCGCGCCGTGAAAGCGTCCCAGATAGACACGCCTTTCCCGTGAGCGTCGTGCGCCCCTTCATTCTGGAAGGCGGAGATGGCCACGCCCCATTTGAAATCCGGTCCAAAATCGCTGCGGGTGAACTGGTTCAATACAAGGTTCCGGTTTGATGATTCTGTGTTGTAATATGTAACATGTCCGCGACATGGCCGAACTTTGAGGAGAATTTAACAATTTCACAACCGGCATCGTACCTTTGCGGCGATGAAACAGCTGTCTACTCTTTTTTCCATATCCCTCGTACTGATATTCACCGCCTGTCAGCCGGCAAGCAGGCCGGCCGACGAAAAAAACATCCCTCCCGCAGTGTCCATCCTCAATCCCATGGTACTGATACCCGGCGGCACTTTCGAGATGGGCGCGGACGACAGCAGCGGCATGCCCGACGAATATCCCCGCCACACCGTAAAACTGGATTCTTTCTGGCTCGACGGGCATGAAGTGACCAACGCGGAATTCAGGGCGTTCGTAAAAGCGACGGGGTATGTAACAACAGCAGAAAGACCGATTTCAGCAGCCGAAGTACAGGCAACGCTCCCGCCCGGCGCCACGGTAGACAGCAATATGCTCAAACCCGGCTCACTCGTGTTTGTGCCCACGCCCGGCGCGGTGGACCTCAACGACGTCAGCCAATGGTGGCGGTTTGAACTGGGGGCCGACTGGCAGCATCCGCAGGGCCCCGGCAGCAGCATTAAAGGAAAAGACAACTATCCCGTGATTCATATTTCCTGGGAAGACGCGCAGGCTTTTGCTTCCTGGGCCGGCAAACGCCTGCCCACCGAAGCGGAATGGGAATACGCCGCGCGGGGCGGTCTCAAAGGCCAGCCCTTTCCCTGGGGCAGCGAGGCGCCGCAGACCGGCAAAGCGAAAGCCAACATCTGGAGCGGGCATTTCCCGTATGAGAATACCGAAACGGACGGGTTCGACGGCATTGCGCCCGTCAAATCCTTTGCGCCTAACGGATACGAACTGTACGACATGGCGGGGAATGTGTGGGAATGGACGGCCGACTGGTACAACGGCAATTCCTATAAACAGGAAAAACCCGGCTGCCGCAATCCCCAGGGCGCCGATGTACCGGACGACCCCGCCGATCCGGCGCAACCCAAACGCGTTATCCGCGGCGGCTCTTTCATGTGCAGCGACGAATATTGCCGGGGCTACCGCGTTTCCGCCAGGATGAAAACCACGCCTACTTCCGGGCTTTCCAACCTTGGCTTCCGCTGCGCGCGCAGTGCTTATAAAAACGGCCAAAAATAAAGGGCCGCTCCTGTGCGGAGCAGCCCTGCTGAATCTACGTAAGAACGGGCTGGATGAAATCACCTGGCGGGCGCAAGTTCATCCGCATCCTGGGAATTACTGTTTCACGATCTTCGAGGTCATCCGTACGCGGCCATCCAGTACGAGTTTGAGGATGTAAGTGCCCGCCGGTTTGTTCTTCAGGTCAACAACGCCTTTGTAATTGCCGGAAAATCCATTGAGTGATTTATAGTACACCTGTCCACCTTCCATGTCTATCACCTCGAGGTGACCTTTGCCTGCCTTTGCCACGCTGAATGCGATGTTCACGAGGCCGGTAGTAGGGTTGGGATAAGCGGCGGCCGGAATGGTTTCGGCGGATGCAGGCGCCGCAGCCAACGTTGTACCGCTGCCGGAGGTGCTGCTGAGTGCCTTTACGGAATCCACCACCACCGTAGCCTGCATCGTATAGGTGGTCATGTTCTTCGGTTTGCCATATCCTGTTACCGTCACCTCCTTCCGGGAGGAATCCTTGCCGTTTGTGGCGCTCCGTGGTTTTCCATAGCCTGTCACCACTACTTCCTCCACGCGGCCATTGCCGTTTACCGCGCTTCTTGGTTTGGCATAACCGGTTACCACCACTTCCTCCACGGCTCCACGGCCGTTCGCTGTGCCGGCGGATGCACCTTTTCCTTCCACGGTTTTGGTTGCCAGGCCGGCTTTGGTGGTGATCAGGATCACCCCGTTGTTGCCGGCGCTGCCATAAAGGGCTGTAGCGGGTTTATCTTTCAGCACGGTGATCGCCTCTATTTTCGCGGGGTCGATTTTTTCGATGCCCCATTCAACGATCTCCCCGTCGAGCACATACAACGGCTGTTTGTCGGCCGGCACGGAGTGCAGGCGCAGGTTGCCGCTGGGGGCCGTGGTGTCGGAAGAAGTGCTGCGGATGCGTACGCCCATCACTTTCCCGGCCACTAAAGACCCGGAATTGCCGTGAACGGTAATGGAATCCCCCGTCATCGTAGTGGCGCCCGAGCGCAATCTCACCACCCGCCTGGCATCATCCCCCTCACTCCGCTTCTCCACTACCTTCGCCAGCGTGAGGAAGCTGGCGGAATCTTTTACGATCTTAACCTGGCCGAGGTCTTTTTTCACTTCCGGCGCGGTGTCCCTCTTTTCGCCTGTGATGGCGGTCTTTACGTCGTCTACCACCCCGCTCACTACTTCGTTCACAGCTGCTCCGGAGCCGGTGATGGCCGTTTTAACTTCCGTTACCACGTTGTTCACCACGGTACCGGGTTTGGTAAAGTTCAGGGATAAAAGCACGCCGCATACGAGGCAGGCCAGTACCGCGTAACGGTAAATGTGCACGGCCGATGATTTTCTTTTGTTCATCATACTGATGCGGTTTTTTAAATGTGAGAAATTAAAGTTGTTGGCGAGGGCCGCGGTGTAGGGCGATGCGTTCACCTGTATCAGGCTGTACTGGTACGCCTTCGGATCCATGCCGGAACGGAGGATGGTACGGTCGGTCAGGAATTCGAGGTTCTCCTTCACCGCCGTTTTCATCAGCCACGCGCCGGGGTTGAACCAGTAAAACACGTTGTTCATTTCGCTCAGCATCACGTCGGCCGAATGCCAGTCTCTGACGTGCACGCTTTCATGGTCGAGGATGGCTTTCAGTTCCTTGTCGGTATGCAGGGAAGGATTGACGTAGATGTTCCGGAAAAACGAAAACGGG
The DNA here is from genome assembly GCF_003813775.1 of Chitinophaga lutea. NCBI lineage: Bacteria > Pseudomonadati > Bacteroidota > Chitinophagia > Chitinophagales > Chitinophagaceae > Chitinophaga > Chitinophaga lutea. The sequence continues at coordinate 2,131,881 of NZ_RPDH01000002.1, forward strand.
TTCATCGTTTTGCCCATGACACGCACCTCGCGGTGGAGAACCGTGCCCGGCGCCGTTTTGCGGTGCAGTATCAGCAGCGAGGCCAGCTGCACCAGCAACCGCAGGAACATCACGCCCACGCCCGCCCAGAACACCCACTCCAGCAGCATCCATGCCGTGAAGGTTTCCGGCTGCACAGCCTGTAAAGCATTCAGGTCCGGCACATAAGTGATCACCTGCTGGGCCAGCGCTTCATTACGGTTGAAAAAATCATTCACATCCACCAGCGGGAACAGGGAGGAAAAAATGATACCGGACACCAGGAAAAAACGGTTAAGCGTATAAAACGTAAGCCTGCGCAGCCCCAGCCGGTAGGCCAGGTAGAAGAGACAGAGCGCAATATTGGCTTTGATCAGGTAAATGATTAATTCGGGCATGCTCTTGCATTATGAACGTGAACAGATAGGCGGTTTATTTCTTCTCGATCATGCGGATGATCTCTTTCAACTCATCGGGACTGATCTTTTTATCCCTCGCAAAAAACGTCACCAGCTCCTTGTAGGAATTTTCGAAGTAGTCTTTCACAAACCCGCTCATGAACTTTTTCTTGTACTCCCCTTCCTCGATGGTGGCGGTATATTCATACACGTTACCGATCTTGCGCGCATCCACATACCCCTTTTTCTCAAGGTTCTTGATGGTAGACGCCAGCGTGGTGTACGGCGGTTTGGGATCGGTATGCGCCTCCAGGAAGTCTTTCACAAAACCGTTCCCTGTTTTCCAGATCGCCTGCATCGCCGCTTCCTCTTGTTTGGTCAGCTTTTCCATATGATGTATTTAAAAGAATGTTGTTACGGTTTATAATCGAGCGGCAGCATTTCCGCCATTTTTTCCCAGCCCCAGTATTGCTCCACCACAATATCTACCGGCGAACCGATATTACCGTTAACGTCCAGCGGAACTTCCGGCGCCAGCATGCTCATCACGGACACCTGTTCCTTCGGGCGCGTTTTCTGCCCGGGTTTATGTTTTGCCACGTACAGCCGGTCTTCCTTTTCTTTTGAATACACCACATAGAGATGGTCGCGGAAGATCAGGGAAAACCCGTTGCCGTCGGGCCTGTACAGGCTATCGTAAGGCAGTTGCGCGGTGTACAGGTAGCTGACGCTGCGGGAAAACAGGGCCGGGGGCTGTATCTTCACACCCAAACTATCCTGCCGGGCTGGCGAAGGCGATACATAATCCCGCGTCCTTTCTTTCCTGACCAGCTTCTGCACGCTGAACCCGTCTTTCGCCAATTCCCTTCTGATCAGGCTCCGGTAAAAATGCGCCGTGGAACCATAATACGCCGCTTCCCTGTTCTGCTCCCACTGCCGCTGCTGGCGGCCGTTCCCCGCTTTCATCGGCTCAAACAGCGGGTTGCCGTAATACAGGGTGTAACCGCTGCGCATGTTGTACTGGAAATTGATGAGCAGGAACTTCACCCGGTAGCCCAGCGCCCTGTTCTCCAATATCACAAAATCATCCGCGCTGGCGGTGAGCAACTGCCGGCCCGCATCGTATTCCAGGTCTATCACCTCACTGTTGAGCACCCTGCATTGTTTGGCCAGGGTGCTTTCCCCGATGAAGTGACTGTAAAATACTTTCAGCCACCGTTCCCGCTCCGCATTGCGTTTTACCACGAACTCCTTCAACAGCCCCGGTTTGGGACGGAGGGTCACTTTAAGGCCCGTAACATCCGCGTTTACTTCCACCGGCAACAGCTGCGGCTCATACCCGAGGTAGGAAACGATCAGCTCATATTTCCCCGCCGGTACCTGTCGGATGGTAAACTCCCCGCTTTCCGTGGAGCGGCCGCCCAGGGTGGTTTGATTCAGGAAGGCGCTGGCGAAAGGCAGCGGCTGCCCCTTTTCGTTGAACACCGCCCCGGTGATCCGGTGTTGTGCCGTAACTGCCAGGGTTACCAGCAGCCCAACCACCACCGTTACGAAATATCTCATAATTACGAGTCTGTCGTAAATCTACGAACATTTCGTAGAACTTCAAAATCTTTTTAAGAATTCTTTGAGGAAAGTTTTACCAGCGGCTTCAATGGGTTGATAATCAGATAAAAGAAGGCATGATTACCCGCTTCAACGGATGGGCGCCCGGTTAACGGGAGAATAATGATCTGCTTCTGCTGTTTGATAATGAGGATAATAGTGGCTCCAATGAATTGATAATCAACCTACAGGAAGGAATGGATTATAGACGTCAACGGATTGATAATCGCGTCGGAATATCTGAATCAACCTTTCTTCGAGTGTCAAATCGCTCCAAACCTATACTGGCATTGTGCTTACAGAGGGTTACGTCATATCTCCGTTATATCTCCGTCATAGTTCCGTTATAGTTGCGTCATACTATTAAAGATATGGCGTAACTATAGTTGAGGATAGGCAGAAGTCTGCGGGAATTATAGCGAAACATTCAGGATTTGCAATACCGGCAAAGGGTCAAGGTTATGACCGACAAGGGAAGACCATGCGGAAATCGTTGTAACTCATGAGATCAAAGGCTTCTGATGGATGTTGTCAGTCCTGGGAGGAGGGTACAGGCAGATGCAAATGTCCTGTAGCCGGTTTACAGGTGTCTTTCATATCCTGCCTGCGGTGTACAGGGAGATTCGTATTACGAGGGATGATTTCCGGCATATAAAAAACGGGCCCCGCTGTGAGGCCCGTTTTTCTATCTGCAATGCGAGTGTACTATTTGAACAATTCCGCCAGTTTGCTGTCGAGGTCTTCGCCACGGAGGTTCTTGGCCACGATCTTCCCTTGCGGGTCGAGGAGGAGGTTCTGCGGGATGGCGCGGATGCCGTAGAGTTTCCCTACTTCATTGGCCCAGCCTTTCAGGTCGGATACCTGCGTCCAGGTGAGCTGGTCTTTTTTAACGGCTTCCACCCATTTCTCCTTGTTTTCGTCGAAAGAAACGCCGAGGATGGTGAAACCTTTGTCTTTATACTTGTTGAAAGCGCTCACCACGTTGGGGTTTTCAGCGCGGCAGGGACCGCACCAGCTGGCCCAGAAGTCGATCAGCACGTATTTGCCACGGAAAGAAGCCAGGGTAACGGCTTTCCCCTCAGGATCGTTCTGGCTGAACTCGATGGCGGGCTGGCCGGGCGACAGTTTCTTCGCCAGCTCAAGGCGGTAGGCGAACTGTTTGCCGGTAGGCGTGGCGCGGGCTTCTTTGGACAGGGCGTTGAACAGGGGCTCCACTTCGCCCACATTCAGCTCGTAACCGGCCACCTGGTTCAGTACATACATCCCGATGGGCGAATGGGGATCGTCGGTGAGGTACTTGCGCATGATGGCCTTATGGCTGGCTTCCAGCTCTTCAAAGCGGGCTTCCAGTTTTTTCATGCCGGCCTCGTCTTTGGCGTTGTACAGCGCCCGGTATTCCTTGTTCAGCTCCATGCTCTGTTTCACCACATTCTCGGTGAGGCTGTTGAGCCTGTTAAAGGCTTCCTGGTGTTTGGTACCGCCGGTAACGGGTTTGGCAGCGATATCGGAAATGGAGATCGTATTGGTGCCGCCGCCGATGAACAACACGGCCACTTCCTTTCTGCCCATCGGGTTATCGGGCGTGGAAGGGATGGAGGCGAACAGTTGGGCGGTGGTGGGCTCGGGGATGGTGCCGGCAAAGAGGAAGCGGCCATCGGGCGTGGTCACGCTGTCGGTAAACATCTTCCCGTCTTTTCGAACCCTGAAATACAATTTGGTCGGTTTTTCCTGCTGCGCGATGCTCCCACGAACTTCGTAGGGAACCTCTTTCTCTTTTCCCTGCGCAAACAGCGCAACGGGGCTGAAAAGCACCGCTGCCATCAACAATTTCTTCATGCTTGATTACTGTTTTCTAGTCTCTGGCAAAATTGGCCATTCCGGCCTGTAAAAGCAAGCCTAAAATGATAGGCGGTCGGCTACCGCAATATTTCTGCCAGCTTTTGCTCCAGGGCGCTGCCACGGAGGTTGGAGGCCACAATGTTCCCCTGCGGGTCCACGAGGAAATTCTGGGGGATGCCCCTTACGCGGTAGAGCGCCGCGGCTTCGTTGTTCCAGCCCTTCAGGTCGGATACCTGCGTCCAGGTGAGCTGGTCTTCCTTGATGGCATCCAGCCAGTCCTGCCGGCTCTGATCGAGCGAAACGCCCAGTATGGTGAAGTTCTTATCCTTGAATTTGTTGTACGCCTTTACCACGTTGGGGTTCTCGGCGCGGCAGGGGCCGCACCAGCTGGCCCAGAAGTCGATCAGCACATATTTACCCCGGAAAGAGGAGAGTTTCACCATTTTGCCGGAAGGGTCTTTCTGCTCGAAATCCTTCGCTATGCCGGTTTCCGCTTTCTCTTTTTTGCGGGCGGCAATGTCGGCCCCGATATTCTTGCCGAAACGGCTGTTCCGCAACCCGGCGTCCAGGCCGCCGTAAAGGCGCTCGAACTCCCCGAGGGAAACGCGGTCGCGGAGGTCGCCGTACATTAAGAACAGGCTGGCCTGCGCGGAGGGGTGTTTCTTTACGAAATCCGTTCCGGTAGCTACCACCATTTCGTCGAACTTGCCGGCTTTTTCACGGAAGGCGGCTTTGGCCTCTTCATTGTCCGGGTCGATGGATTTGGCTTCGGTATTGAGCTCCCGCAAGCGGCTGAGCACGGGTTTGAACGCTTTATGATATTCCTGCATCCAGAGGGTCTGCTGGCCCCCCTTCACCGAAGTGGCCACAGGCCAGTCGGCGGCGGTCGCCTGCACGGTGATCTCGGGTTTGTCGGCCACCAGCACCAGCGGGTATTGCTGTTCCTTCAGGATGAGGGCAAACAGATCGTCTGCCTTCGGTTTTGACTGGGTGGTAAAAGAAAACTGCCCGTTGCCCAGCACGGCGGAGTCCCTGGTGCTGCCGTCTTCACTGAAAAAATAAAGCGTCTGGCCTTCGGCCGCCGCAATTTTTCCATTCACCGTCAGTTGCGCCTGTGCAGCGAAATTAGCTGCCATACAAAGCATCAGGGATGCAATCATCTTCATGTTTCTTGATTATTTATGCCTGTTTTTCAATATGCTGATCACGTCCTCCAGCGTAAAGCCCTTGGCCTGCAATAATATCAAATAATGGAACAACAGGTCGGCCGACTCATTGAGGAACAGCTCGTCGTTGTTGTCTTTCGCTTCAATTACCACTTCCACCGCTTCCTCGCCCACTTTCTGCGCGATTTTGTTGATGCCTTTGGCAAACAGGGAGGCGGTGTACGACTTCTCCGTGGGGTTGGCCCTGCGGTCGCGGATCACCTGTTCGAGGCTGTGCAGGAACGATGTGCTGTCGATGTTTTCCTCGTTCCAGCAGGTATCTGCGCCGGTGTGGCAAACAGGGCCCACGGGATGCACTTTCAGCAGCAGCGTGTCCTGGTCGCAATCGATCGCCGCACTCACCAGGTGGAGGAAATTGCCGCTCTCCTCTCCCTTCGTCCACAGCCTGTTTTTGGAACGGCTGAAAAACGTCACCTTCTTTTCCGCCAACGTTTTGTCGAGCGCTTCCTGGTTCATATAGCCCAGCATCAGCACTTTGGACGTTATCGCGTCCTGTATGACGGCGGGCACCAGCCCGTCGGGCGACTTAGCAAAATTTACCTGCATCGGTAAAACACTTTAAATATAAAGAATATATGTGAAATCAGAAACGGATTTGTATCCCCCGCTGGTAAAGATAATTTTTCAGGTCGGGGATTTCCATCTCCTTGTAGTGAAAAATGCTGGCGGCGAGGGCGGCGTCGGCCTGGGCTTTTTCGAACACGTCCGCAAAATGCTCCATGGTGCCGGCACCGCCGGAGGCGATGATGGGCACGTTGAGGCTTTGCGACAAACGGCCGGTGATATCGAGGGCGAAGCCCTGTTTGGTGCCGTCGTTGTTCATGGAGGTGAGCAGGATCTCGCCTGCGCCGCGCTCCACGGCTTCGGTAGCCCAGTCGGTGGTACGGATATCCGTTTTCACGCGGCCGCCGTTGAGATACACGAACCAGTCGCCGTCCTCAAAGCGGGTATCGATGGCCAGTACGATGCACTGGCTGCCGAATTCGCGGGAGAGGTCGTTGAGCAGCTGCGGGTTGCGGAAGGCGGCGGTGTTGACAGACACTTTATCGGCGCCTGCGTTCAGCAGCACGCTCACGTCTTCCACGGAAGAAATGCCGCCGCCTACCGTGAAGGGGATGTTGATGTGCCGGGCGATGCGGGTCACCAGTTCGGACAATGTTTTCCTTCTTTCGTTGGTGGCGGTGATGTCGAGAAACACCAGTTCGTCGGCCCCCTGTGCGGCATACAAAGCGCCCAGTTCGATGGGGTCGCCTGCGTCGCGGATATTTTCAAAGTTCACACCTTTTACGGTGCGGCCGTCTTTAATGTCGAGGCAGGGTATGATGCGTTTTGTGAGCATACGTTACAGCATTTTTTTCAGTTCATCCAATGAGATCTTTCCTTCGTAAATCGCCTTCCCGATAATCACCCCGGCCAGGCCCGCCGCTTCCAGTTCGTGCACGTCGGCGATGTTGCTGACGCCGCCGCTGGCGGTTAAGCGGATGCCGGGCACGGCTTCGATTATTTTTTTGTACAGTCCGGTGGAAGGGCCCTGCAGCAAACCGTCTTTCGCGATGTCTGTACAGAACACTTCCTTCACGCCTTTGTCGAGATTGGCGCGGAGGAAATCGTAAATACTGGTATCGGTGGTTTCGAGCCAGCCGCCTACGGCCAGCTGTTCTCCTTTCACGTCGGCGCCGAGGAAGATTTTGTCTGCCCCATACGTGGCCAGCCAGCTGAAGAACAGCTGGGGATCCTTCACGGCGATGCTGCCGATGGTGGCGAGGGCCGCGCCGGATTCGAATACGATCTTCAGGTCGGCCTCTTTTTTGATGCCGCCGCCAAAATCAACGACCAGCGAAGTTTTACCGGCAATCTCTTCCAGCACTTTCCAGTTCACCACGGCGCCGGCTTTGGCGCCGTCGAGGTCTACCAGGTGCAGGCGGGTTACGCCGGCGTCTTCAAATTCTTTGGCTACTTCGAGCGGATGCTCGTTGTAAACGGTCTTTTGGGCATAGTCGCCCTGCGTGAGGCGCACACATTTCCCGCCGATGACATCGATGGCGGGAATGATGGTAAAACGCTGTTTGGCGGCCGGTTCCAGGCTGATGTCCATTTTATAGAAAGCTATATTGTCTTTGTAAAATAATTCACTGATGCGCCTGAAGCCCAGCCGCAGGTAGAAGTTTTCGGCGCTGGCACGGGCGTTGCACCACAGGGTGGTAACGCCGTGCTCCCGCGATACTTTGGCCAGGTGGGCCATCATTACTTTGCCGTAGCCTTTGCCCTGGTGATGCACGGCCGTGGCGAGCTTGCGGAACTGTGCGGTGCGGCCGCTGATAAACAGCGACACCACGGAAACCATTTCACCGTTGGCGAACAGCCCGTAGTGCAGGCCTTCCGCGTCGTGGTCCATCTTCACCTGGTCGAGGCTCCAGTGCGGGTACATCACGTCCCTGCGCAGCTGCAGGGTTTCGTCTGTGGTGATTCTTTTTATTTCCACGCCTGATCAGAGTTTCAGAAAGCTGTCCAGGAGCTGCTGGCCGGCGTCGGCCGACTTCTCCGGGTGAAACTGCACGGCATAGAAGTTATCCTTATGCAGGGCAGCGCTATAATTGATGATATAATTGGCGATGGCCGTCGTGTCCGGCCCGAGGGCCACGTAGTAGCTGTGCACGAAATACATGTACGAGTTTTCCGGCACATGCTCGAAAAGCGTGCTGTGCAGGCCCGCAATGTTGTTCCAGCCGATCTGCGGTATTTTCAGCAGGTTCTTTACGGGCGACTGGAACTTCTTCACCGGCAGGTCGAAGATGCCCATACATTCGGTATCGTTTTCTTCCGAATGTTTGCACAGCAGCTGCATACCGAGGCAGATGCCCAGCACGGGCTGCTTCAGGTCTTTGATCAGCTCGTCGAGCCGGCGTTCCTTCAGGTAGTTCATGGCGGTGCTGGCTTCTCCCACACCGGGGAATATCACCTTGTCCGCACTGCGCAGTTCCTCCGGGTCGTCTGTCACCGTTGCTTCCACGCCCAGCCTGTCGAGCGCGAAAAGCACGGAACGGATGTTGCCGGCGTTGTATTTCAGGATGGCTGTCTTCATGTCAATATTAGTCTTTTCAACAGTTATATCAGGCAATAACGCCTTTGATAAATGCCGGAATATCTGTCTGCAAGTTAGTACTGTTTTCGATGGCTTTTACAAAAGCGGTGCCGATAATTGCCCCGTTGCAGCTGGCGCAGGCCGTTTCGAAAGTCTTTTTGTCGCGGATGCCGAACCCTACCATTACGGGGTTTTGCAGGTTCATGCTTTTCAGCCGCGCAAAATAGGCTTCGGCGCTGCTCATGTCTTTGTTCTTGCCGGTGGTGGAAGAGGAGGACACGGCGTACACGAACCCTTTGCTCACGCTGTCGATTTTCCGGATGCGGGCCTCGGTGGTTTCCGGGGTTACCAGGAAGATGAGGTGCAGGCCGTATTTTTCGAACAACGGGCGGTAGTCGCTTTCGTATTCGTCCATCGGCAGATCGGGCAGGATGAGCCCGTCGATGCCGGCGGCGGCGCATTCGCGGCAGAAGTTCTCCACCCCGAACTGCAATACGGGGTTGATGTACCCCATCAGGATAACCGGGATGGTGATACGGTCGCGGAAACCCTTCAGCTGTTCGAACAGCACGCTGATGCGCATGCCGTTGGCGATGGCGCGGGTGCTGCTGTCCTGAATCACCGGGCCGTCGGCCAGGGGATCGGAAAAAGGCATGCCCAGTTCCACCATATCCACCCCGCTCTGTTGCAGGGCCTCGAGGATGGCGAGGGTATCGTTGAGCCCGGGAAACCCGGCCGTGTAGTATATGGAGAGGATTTGCTGACCCTTGGTACTGAATAACTGATCAATGCGGTTCATCGTTCCTTACTTTAAGTGTTTGATATAGGTTTCAAGATCTTTATCGCCGCGGCCGCTGAGGCACACCACCACCACTTCGTCTTTTTTAAGCGGAAGGTCGGTGAGTTTGGCCAGGGCGTGCGCGGACTCCAGCGCCGGGATGATGCCTTCGAGCAGGCTCAGCTCGTAGCCGGCGGCGAGCGCCTCATTGTCGGTGGAGTTGAGGAACACGGCGCGGCCGCTTTCGTAGAGATGGGCATGGAAGGGGCCCACACCGGGATAGTCGAGGCCGGCGGAAATGGAATGCGGCTCCACGATCTGCCCGTCGTCCGTTTGCATCAGCAGCGTTTTGCTGGCATGTATCACACCGGGGCGGCCCAGCTGCGAAGTGGCGGCGGAAAAACCGCTGTGCACCCCTTTACCGGCTGCTTCCACGGCAATCAGCTCCACGTCTATATCGTCCGTAAAATGGAAGAAAGCCCCGGCCGCATTGCTGCCGCCGCCTACACAGGCAATCACATAGGTGGGCGTTTCCTTGCCGGTTTTTTCGAGCAGCTGTTTGCGGATTTCTTCACTGATCACCGACTGGAACCGTGCCACCATGTCGGGGTAAGGATGCGGCCCCACCACGGAACCGATGATGTAATGGGTATCCACTGGGTTGTTGATCCAGTCGCGGATGGCTTCGTTGGTAGCGTCTTTCAATGTTTTGCTGCCGCTGGTGGCGGGCACCACGGTGGCGCCGAGCATCTGCATGCGGGCCACGTTGGGGGCCTGGCGCTGGATGTCCACACTGCCCATGTACACGATACATTCCAGCCCCATCAATGCGCACACGGTAGCGGTGGCCACACCGTGCTGGCCGGCGCCGGTTTCCGCGATGATGCGTTTTTTGCCGAGGCGTTTGGCCAGCAGTATCTGCCCGATGGTATTGTTGATCTTATGCGCGCCGGTATGGTTCAGGTCTTCCCGTTTGAGATAGATCTGCGCGCCATATTTCTGGGAGAGGCGGCTGGCGAAATACAAAGGCGAAGGCCGGCCCACGTAGTCGCGCAGCAGCTGGTCGAACTCCGCCTGGAACGAAGGATCCGCCAGGATCTGCATGTATTGCTGCCTGAGTTCTTCCACGTTCGGGTACAGCATTTCGGGGATGTAGGCGCCGCCGAAATTGCCGAAGTATCCTTTTTCGTTTACATGATATTTGGACTGCGAAGTATTCACCGCTATATTCATGATGAGCTTATTTTTTGATGTTTTTCAGAAAGCCGGCGACCTTTTCCATGTCTTTCACGCCGGGAGAAATTTCGAAACGGCTGTTCACGTCGAGCGCGAACAAAGCCGGGTGCTGCCATTGCCGCACCGCTTCCGCATCATCGGGCCCGATGCCGCCGCTGAGAAAAAAGGGCTGCTGCAGTTGATAGCCCCTGAGCAGATCCCAGTTGAATCGTTTGCCGGTGCCGCCGTACGCGGGGCCGGCCGTATCGAACAGGAAATAATCGCTCACCGGCATAAACGGCGCCGCGTGCGCATGCGCGGCTTCATCGCCCACATGGAACACCTTGATCACGGGAACGGTCAAACGGAGCTGCTGGCACACGGCGATGGATTCTTCGCCATGGAGCTGCACCAGGTCGAGGCCGTAATCTTTCACCGTCTGTTCTATCAACGACGGTGCGGCGTTCACGAATACGCCCACCTTGGCGATGCCTCTGCCGGTTTCGCGCACGGTGCGCCCGTCGAGCTTGTCGCCTGCGAAGCGCGGTGATTTGTTATAAAAGATAAAACCCGCATAATCCACGCCCAGCTGCACCAGTGCATCAAGGTCGCTTTTCCGGGTGATGCCGCATACTTTCAACTTCATGACTGGCCCAGTTTTTCTTTTAAGGAACGGGTGAACAATTCGAAGGCGTTGCCGGGGTCGGCCGCTTTCATGAAATGCTCGCCGATCAGGAACCCGTCGAAACCCGCCTGCTTCAGCGTAACGATGGTAGCCGGGTCGTCCATGCCGCTTTCGGCCACCTTGCTGTATTCCGCGGGTATCTGTTTGAGCAGCTCCATGGAACGGTGGATGTCTACCTGAAACGTTTTCAGGTCGCGGTTGTTAATACCGATGAGATGGGTGTGCGGGGTGATTTTATCCAGCTGGTCGCCGCTATGCACTTCCAGCAGCACTTCCAGGCCGAGGTTATGCGCGAAGGCGGCGAGGTGTTTGATCTCTTCTTTGGTGAGGCATTCGGCGATGAGCAAAATCACATCCGCGCCGATGGCTTTGGCTTCCACGATCTGGTATTCGCCGATCACAAAATCTTTCCGGAGAATGGGAATGTTGTTCACGGCGCGGGCCTGCTGCAGGTCGTCCATCGAGCCCCCGAAAAACTGCTGGTCGGTGAGCACGCTCAGGCCGGATGCGCCGTTGCGGGCGTAAGCGGCCGTTACGTCCTGTACGTTGGCCGTATCATTGATGATGCCTTTGGAAGGCGACTTCCGCTTGAACTCGGCGATGATGCCGGTACGGTGCGGTTGTTTGAGGAAGCTGCGCAGCGATAAAGCGTCGCGGCTGAACATGGGCGAGCGTTCCAGCTCATCCACGCCGCGGCGCGCCATCCTGTCGGCCACTTCCTTTTCTTTATGTGCAACTATTTCAGCTAAAATATTCTTCATGCTATGTTATTGGAGTGCGATCAATTGCTGGTATGTTTTGTAAGCGGCGCCGGACTCGAGGGATTCCACGGCGGCCTGGAAACACTCGTCGTACGTCGGGTACTTTTCGAGGCAGAAGAGGCCCATGGCGGCGTTGGCCATCACCACGGAATGCTGCGCCCAGCTGCCCTCGCCCTTCAGCACCTTCATGAATATCTTCGCGGCGTCTTCGGGCGTGTTGCCGCCGTAGATGTCTTCCGCATGTACTTTCCTTTTGCCGAGTGCTTCGGGCGTCCAGTCCTGCTCGCCTTCGTTGGTAATGATGCGGGTATCGCCCGTGAGGGAAATCTCGTCATACCCGTCCAGCGCATGCACGATGGCGAAACGTTTGTCGGTTTGCTGGAACAGGTAATTGTAGATGCGCGCCATTTCGAGGCTGTAAACGCCGATGAGCTGGTGCTGCGCGAAAGCCGGGTTCACGAGCGGCCCGAGCATGTTGAAGAAAGTTCGTACTCCCAACTGGCGACGCACCCCGGCCACGTTTTTCAGCGCGGGGTGGAACAGCGGCGCATGCAGGAAACAGATGCCGGCCGTTTCGATCTCCTCTTTCAGCTTGCCGGAATCGTTCTTGAATTTATAGCCCAGCAGTTCCATCACATTGGAGGCCCCGCTCACGGAAGACACGCCATAGTTGCCGTGTTTGGCTACTTTGCCGCCTGCGCCCGCCACGATAAAGCAGGAAAGCGTGGAAATATTGAAGGTGTTTTTCCCGTCGCCGCCGGTGCCTACGATGTCGAGCACATTGTGGCCGTTGAGGTCAACGGGCACGCACAGCTCCAGCAAGGCGTCGCGGAAACCCAGCAGCTCCTCGATGGTGATGCTGCGCATCAGGAACACGGTCATAAAGGCGGCCAGCTCGCTTTCGTTGTAGATGCCCCTGGAGATGTTGGTGAGTATCTCCCGGGCACCTTCGCGGCTGAAGGATTTATGTTCGAATAAGTAGTTTAATATCTTTTTCATTTGTTATTATTTATTATACGGGCAAAATGGAACTCCGTTTCATTTGTTCATGTTTATTATGCGGGTCAAATGGAACTCCGTTTCATTTGTTCATATTTATTATTCAGGCAAAATGGAACTCCGTTTCATTTGTGCTGATTTAAGAACGTGGATAATCAGGCGCCTAACCAGTTGCGCAGGATCTGTTCCCCCTGCGGCGTGAGCACGCTTTCCGGGTGAAACTGCACGCCGCTTACATCATACGTTTTATGCTGCAGCGCCATGATATAACCGTGCTCGTCGCGGGCGGTCACTTCCAGTTCGGCCGGCAGCGTTTTTTCATCCACCACCCACGAATGATACCGCCCCACTTCCAGTTCGTCCGGCAGGTTGGTGAACAGGCGGCCGCTGCGGGAAACGATCTTCACCGGCGTAGCCACGCCATGGTACACTTCGCTCAGGTTGGTGAGTTTGGCGCCCAGCGCCTCACCGATGGCCTGCTGGCCCAGGCATACGCCGAAAATGGATTTGGTGGCGGCGTACTTTTTGATCAAAGGCAGCAGCAAACCGGCTTCTTCAGGGATGCCGGGGCCGGGAGACAGGATGATCTTGTCGTAGGCGTCCACATCCTCCAGCTTTATTTCATCATTCCGCACCACCGTCACTTTACCGCCGATGATCTTTTCCACGAGGTGCACGAGGTTATAGGTAAACGAATCGTAATTGTCAAACACCAGAATGTTCATATCAGATATTTTGAGCCAGTTGGATGGCCTGTTTTAATGCGTTGAGTTTATTGTTCACTTCCTGTAATTCGGAGCTGGCTACGGATTGTGCCACCACACCGGCGCCGGCCTGGTAGTACAGCGTGTTGTTCCTGCTCAGGATGGAGCGGATCATGATGGCGTGGTTGAAGTTGCCGTTGAACCCCACGAATCCCACACAGCCCCCGTAGAAACCACGGGCGGTCGGTTCGTAACTGTCGATCAGTTCCATGGCTTTGTATTTCGGCGCGCCGGACAGGGTGCCGGCCGGGAAAGTGGCGGCGAGGATGTCGAAAGGGCTGCTGCCTTCGGGCAGTTGCCCCGTTACTTCGCTCACGAGGTGTATCACGTGTGAATAATATTTGATCTGGCGATAGGTGTCCACTTCCACGTTGGTGGCGTGGCGGCTGAGGTCGTTGCGGGCCAGGTCCACCAGCATCACGTGCTCTGCGTTTTCCTTCGGGTCTTCCAGCAGGCGGGCAGCCAGTTCCTTGTCCTGCTCGTCGTTACCAGTACGCCTGAAAGTGCCTGCAATGGGGTGGATCACCGCCTTGCGGTCTTTGATGATCAGTTGTGCTTCCGGGGAAGAGCCCATCAGTTTATAGTCGCCGTAGTCGAAGTAAAAAAGGTAAGGTGAGGGATTGATGGAGCGGAGGGCGCGGTATACGTTGAACTCGTCGCCGGAGAATTCGCGCTGGAAGGCGCGGGACAGCACGATCTGGAACACGTCGCCCCGGAAGCAGTGCTGGCGGCCTTTTTCCACCATCTCCATATATTGTTCGTCGGTCAGGTTGCTTTGTTCTTCGCCTTTGCCCAGGAAGGGGTAACTGGGGAAATCCTTGTTACGGATGAGCGATTCCACGTAGTCGAACTCACTTTCCTGCCCGTCTACCTGGTTTTCGATCAGGTACATTTCATCCTTGAAGTGGTTGATGGCGATCACGTACTGGTAGAAACGGTAACGCATCAGCGGGATGGTGTTGCCGGCGGCGGGGCGTTTCTGAAAAGCGATCTTTTCGAAGAACTGCACCGAGTCGTACGTGCTGTACCCGAAGAGGCCTTCGGCGAAGGGGACGGGCGACTTTTCGCTGAACGTGAAACTTTTCAGGAAGGCATCCATCGCTTCCAGCACTTCCTTCCGGCTTTTGAGCTGTTTATGCTCCACGGGCTGGCCGGGGTACTTGAACTCGAACACGTCCGTAGAGGTCACTTCGATACCGGCGATGGGCTTGATACCGATGAAGGAGAAGCTGTTTTCACTGGCGTGGGAGTCGGTGCTCTCCAGCAGGATGGAACCGGGGAACTTGTCGCGGATGCGGAGGTAGATGCTCACCGGGGTGAATACATCCGCCAGCATTTGTTTCGACCTCGTTTTTACCTGAATACGTTTCATATTAGTTAATCAATATCTTGATGAAAAGGGCATAAAAAAGAAGAAGGCCCGCTGTGTACAGCGAGCCTTCTTCGAGTATTGTCAATACAAACATGGCACTGTTACACAGCGGAAAGATTTTCTGCGTGCCACCAAAGTTTGTATGTGTTGTTCATTTGCATTGTGAGGGCAAATATGGGGTGAATTCTCCGAAAATGCAAATTTTATTTTGTTCATATCCTTTTATGGTTTAAAGCACGCCCTTGGTGCTGGGCAGCTGCATATTGTCCGGGTTGCGCTTCACCGCCATTTTAACGGCTTTGGCGAAGGCCTTGAAGATGGCCTCGATCTTGTGATGCTCGTTCTGCCCTTCCGCCCTGATGTTCAGGTTGCTCTTCGACGCGTCGGAGAAGGACTTGAAGAAGTGAAAGAACATTTCCGTGGGCATCTCCCCTATCTTTTCCCGTTTGAACTCCGCATCCCATACTATCCAGTTGCGCCCCCCGAAGTCGATGGCCACCTGCGCCAGGCAATCGTCCATGGGCAGGCAGAAACCGTAGCGTTCGGTGCCTTTTTTGTCGGCCAGGGCCATGGCAAAGGCTTCGCCCAGGGCAATGCCGGTGTCTTCGATGGTATGGTGCTCGTCGATGTGCAGGTCGCCTTTGGCCTGGATGTCGAGGTCGATGCTGCCGTGGCGGGCAATCTGGTCGAGCATGTGGTCAAAAAAGGCAAGTCCCGTCTGGATGCTGGCTTTGCCGGAACCGTCGAGGTTCAGGTTGATCCGGATGTCGGTTTCTTTGGTGGCGCGGGTATGGCTGACGGTGCGCAGGCCTATTTTGAGGAACTCATAGATCCTGGCCCAGTCGGTGGTTTCCAGGGCGATGACGGCTTTCAGGCCCTCATCTTCCCCTACTTCGGCCGCCCCCAGGGAGGTGCCTTCATTCATCCAGATGGCTTTCGCGCCGAGGTTCTGGGCCAGCTTCACATCCGTGATGCGGTCGCCGATCACAAAGGAGTTGGCCAGGTCGTAGTCTTCCGAAAAATACTGCGTCAGCATACCCGTGCCCGGCTTGCGGGTGGGTTTGTTTTCGTCGGGAAAACTCTTATCGATGTGCACGGCGGCAAACCGCACACCTTCGTTGGCGAAGGAGGTCATGATGTGCCGGTGCGGGGCCACGAAGGTTTCTTCGGGAAAAGAGGCCGTGCCCAGCCCGTCCTGGTTGGTAACCATCACCAGCTCATAATCCAGCTCCGCGGCGATCTTGCCCAGGTAGGTGAATACTTTCGGGTAAAACTCCACCTTTTCGAGGCTGTCGATCTGGTAGGTGGGCGGTTGTTCCCTGATCATGGTACCGTCCCTGTCTATGAATAATACTCTTTTCATGTACGGATGATTTTACGGTTATGCCGCAATGGATTTTAAAGCGTTGAGCAATTCCACGTTTTCAGCGGGCGTGCCTACGGTGATACGCAGGCAGCCGGCGCACAGCTCCACTTTGGAGCGGTTGCGCACGATGATCCCCTGTTCCACCAGCCGGTTGTAAATCCCGTTGGCGTCGGTGGTTTTGACGAGGAGGAAATTGGCGTCGCTGGGATATACCTTTTCCACGATGGGCAAAGTTTGCAGCGCAGCCTCCAGTTTATCGCGTTCCTGCACGGTTTCTTTGATCCAGGCGTTCACCTGGTCGATGTTCCCCAGCGCTTCGAGCGCCAGTTCCTGCGAGGCCTGGTTGATGTTGTAAGGCGGTTTCACCTTGTTGAACACGTTGATGATATCTTCCCCGGCAAAGGCCATCCCGATGCGCAATGCAGCCAGCCCCCAGGCTTTGGACAAGGTCTGGAGGATCACCAGGTTGGGATACTCCGTCAGTTCCTGTATGAGGGTTTTCTGTTTGGAGAAGTTGATATACGCCTCATCCACCACCACGATGCCGTCGAAATTATTCAGGACCATCTCGATGTCTTCCTTACGGATGGCGTTGGCGGTGGGGTTATTGGGCGAGCAGATAAAAATGAGTTTGGTATTCCCGTCGATCGCGGCTTCGATCGCTTCGAGATCGAGCTGAAAGTCGGCCGTGAGCGTCGCTTTCCGGATGGTCACATCATTGATGTTCGCGCTCACCTCGTACATGCCGTACGTAGGCGGGCACAGCACCACGTTGTCGATGCCCGGGCGGCAGAAAGCCCTGAACAGTACGTCGATCGCCTCATCGCTGCCGTTGCCGAGGAAAATGTTCTGGGGCGGTACGCCTTTGATTTCAGCGAGGCGGTATTTCACCTTCCACTGCAAAGGGTCCGGGTAACGATGATACGCCACCGGCAAAGGGGAACCGAAACTGTTCTCGTTGGCGTCGAGGAATACGGAAGCTTCGCCTTTGAATTCGTCGCGGGCGGAGGAGTAAGGAACCAGGCGTTTGATATTATCCCTGAGTAGATTATTCAGATCGAACATACAATCAATAATTTATTCTGATGGTTACTGCGTTTTTGTGGGCTTCCAGTCCTTCTGCGGCCGCCATGGCTTCGATAGCCGGGGCCAGTGCCTGCAGGCCTTCGCGGGTGAGGCGCTGGAAGGTGATTTTTTTGACAAAGCTGTCCACGCTCACGCCGCTGTACGCCGTGGCATAGCCGTTGGTGGGCAGGGTGTGGTTGGTGCCGGAAGCGTAATCGCCTGCGCTTTCGGGGGAATAGTTCCCGAGGAACACGGAGCCGGCGTTGATCACGCGGGTGGCCAGCGCCTCGTCGTTTTCGCAGGCCATGATGAGGTGTTCGGGCGCATAGTCGTTGAGCAGGTCCATGGCTTCGTCCCGGTCATTGACCAACACCAGGCGGCTGTTGTTCAGGGCCTGCTGCGCCATGTCTTTACGGGGGAGCCGCTCCAGCTGTGCTTCCACTTCCGCTTTCACGGCCGCGATCACGGCTTCGGAGGTGGTCACCAGCAGCACCTGGCTGTCCGGTCCGTGCTCCGCCTGCGAAAGCAGGTCGGCCGCCACGAAAGCGGGCACACAGCTATCGTCTGCAAATACGGCCACTTCCGAGGGACCGGCGGGCATGTCGATGGCGGTGCCGGCGCTGTTGACCAGCTGTTTGGCGCAGGTCACGTACTGGTTGCCGGGCCCGAATATTTTATATACGCGCGGCACGCTTTCCGTACCGAAGGCCATGGCCCCGATAGCCTGCACGCCGCCCGTTTTGAACACCTGTGTGATGCCCGTGTACTGGGCAGCCCAGAGCACCGCGGGGTGCACGCGGCCGTTGCGGCCCGGGGGGGTGCACAGTACGATTTCGCTGCAGCCGGCCAGCCTGGCGGGAATGGCCAGCATCAGGATGGTGGAGAACAAGGGGGCGGTGCCGCCGGGGATGTACAATCCCACTTTTTCGATGCCTACCGGTTTGCGCCAGCATTGCACGCCGGGCATGGTTTCTATCATCGTCACCTCCTCTACCTGCGCCCTGTGGAAGGCTTCGATATTGGCGGCAGCCTGGCGGATGGCGTTTTTGAGGGGCTCGTCCAGCGCTTCGTCGGCCGCGGCCATTTCCTCCGCATCCACGCGCAGGCCGGGCAATTCCACCTTGTCGAACTGGGCGGTGTATTTCAGTACGGCGGCGTCGCCGTTGGTTTTAACGTCGTTCAGTATGGCGGACACCGTGGCTTCGAGCTGGCGGGTATCCAGCGCCGGGCGTTTCAGCAGGGTGCTCCAGGTATTTTTTTCCGGGTATCGGATTATCTGCATAACATCCAGTTTAAAGGTTATACCACCATTTTTTCGATCGGTACCACGAGGATGCCCTGTGCACCGGCCGCTTTGAGGCTTTCAATGATGTCCCAGAAGTCGTTTTCGTTCAGCACGGAGTGCACGGAGCTCCAGCCCGCTTCCGCCAGGGGCAGTACGGTGGGGCTTTTCATACCCGGCAGCAGGCCGATGATCTCGGGGAGTTTATCATTGGGTGCGTTGAGCAGCACATACTTGTTGTTCTTGGCTTTTTTCACGGCCTGTATGCGGAACAGGAGCTTGTCGAGCACCTGCTGCTGCTCTGGCGTGAGGCGGTTGTTGCTCACCAGTACGGCTTCGGAGCGGAGGATGGTTTCCACTTCCTTGAGGCCGTTCATAAACAGGGTGGAGCCGCTGCTCACGAGATCGCAGATGGCGTCTGCCAGCCCGATGCCCGGGGCGATCTCCACGGAGCCGCTGATTTCATGAATCTCCGCTTCAATCTCCATCCGTTTGAGGAAATCCTGGAGGATAACCGGGTAGCTGGTAGCGATGCGCTGACCGTTGAGGTCGCGGATGGAATTATACTCCATGCCTTTGGGTACGGCCATGGCGAGGCGGCATTTGCCGAAGCCCAGCTTTTCCACGGTGCGGAGGGGACGGTTCTTTTCCAGTACCACGTTTTCCCCTACGATGCCGATGTCGGCCACGCCGTCTTCCACGTACTGCGGGATATCATCGTCGCGGAGGAAGAATACTTCCAGCGGGAAGTTAGCGGCTTCGGTTTTGAGTTTGTTCACGCCGTTGTTGATGTCTATCCCGCATTCTTTCAGCAGTTTGATAGAGTCTTCGTGCAGGCGGCCGGACTTTTGAATGGCAATACGGAGTTTCATCTGTTTGTGTGTTTATTTTTCAGCGGTCACCGGCATTTCCGGTCCCTGATTTGAAACAAAAAAGGCTTACCGGGATGCGGTAAGCCTTCTATGGTGAATATCTGTTGTAATACATTACAGCATTCCCTGCTTACCGTTCTGGCAAGTATGGTGATGATGTGTATGTACGTGAATGTTCATAATTTTCGAATGCAAAAATAGGAAGTAATCCGGATAATCAAATTAATTTTTAGTAAAACCCGTTTTTATTGCAAAAAACCCGCAAAGGGGCCGCCTTTTTTGAAAATATCTAATGGGGGCCGGTTTATGGATGGCCAATCCATGGAAAATCATAACAAGGAAGTGAAATTTGAGTTGCGGGACCGGGACACTAATGGCATCTGTCGAGGTAAAACCCGATGCACCAGCGCTGAAGGAACCACACGTGCCGCCTGAGACATACCGGAAAAATGTAATAAATTCAAATAAAGTTAAAGGTAAAAATGACCGGAAAAAAAGCAGTTAAAACATCCGCATTTAAATACGACCCGGTAACCAGTGAAGTAAGCTTAATTACAGATTTGAAATTCGTTTACCGTTCAGGTTCATTTCAACTGGATGCCAATCAGCACGGAGAAGAAGATCTGATCGCAATTACGGGTGTCAGGAAAGGAGAGAACAAACTGGAATTTTCCGCTGAGGCCAACGGTAAGCCGGTCAATTTCGAACTGACAGGCAACCATTCAATCGACAACCTGTTTTTTGATATCATTGCCGGCTTCAACGGGCCCATCCCTGCATCGCCGGATGATCTGGATAAAATCGAAGTGGTTTTTCAAGACGGGGATTTGTCGGCTTTTTACATTTACAAGAAGATGCTGAAAAGTGGTGAATACCAGCTGCTGGATGCTTTACGCATCATTCGTGAAACGGATGGTCTTTTCCTGGTCAGGCAAAAACCATTTAGAAAAATCAAACTTTCAAAAGTGTATCCTGAAAGTAACGTGATCGCCTGTGAAAGTATCGATGGTGAACGGTACGGTTTTACGTTGGATGTCAATGAAGCGGTTCTTGGTTTGATCAACCGGCTCTTTCTTCAATTGAAAATTGACGGCATGCAAAAAACACCGTAGTCAAAAAAAACTACACCTTCTTTTGCCGTCTGATAGTTCCGTTGCGGCCAGCACAGGATTTTGCAACCATATCCCTGATGAATGCGGGATATCATAAAAATGGGCCCTTTTCGGGTCAATCGTATTAAATTGCCTGGCGTATGACGCTGAAGAACATATTCAATAACAGCTGGGTGGTCAATGTGCTCCTGCTGATCGTGCTGTTGACGGTGAACGTATTAATCAATCTGCAATATGAGCCTATCAGCAACACGAACCTGTATGTCTGCCAGGCCGTTTCGCTGACGTTCATCTTTATCATGGCTGCCCTGCATAACAAATACATGCTGAAGATCGTGCTGAACCAGCAGTACTGGCGGTATTTCCTGTTGCTGGCGGGCTGGCTGGCGCTCACCACCATTGTGACCTATAACCTGCGGCTGAACGTTTTCAAGTCTGATCGCGACGTGATCTGGGTGGGCGACCTGGTGTTTGCCGCCGCTTCCCTGCTGATCGGCATCGGCCTCTGGTTCATGTACCGCGGCGCCACCTTCCAGACGCTGGAGCTCCGCAACTCGCTGCTGATGCGGGAAAAGGAACTGCAATACCTGCAAAGCCAGCTCAACCCGCATTTCTTTTTCAACACCCTCAACAACCTCTACGGCGTAAGCCTCCGCTACCCGAATAAAACGCCCGAGCTGATACTCAGCATTTCCGAACTGATGCGCTACCAGCTCGAAAGCTCCCGGAAGCAGCTGGTGCCGCTGGAAGACGAGCTGCAGTTCATCCGCAACTACGTACACCTCGAAAGGGCCCGCGTGCGGCAGCGATGCCAGGTGAACTTCAAAAAGAAAGGCCACGAAAAAGACCTGCTGATCACGCCGCTCATCCTGATCGCCTTCGTGGAGAACGCCTTTAAATATGCCCCTTCCAGCATGTCGGCCTCTTATATCAAGGTGGAGCTCGAAATCAAAGGGGAAGTCCTCCATATGAAAATCCGCAACACCGTGCCGGACAATAAACAATCCGTATCTTCGACGGGCGTTGGCCTCAACAACGTAAAACAAAGGCTGGCCCTGGCCTATGCCAAACGGCATACCCTGATCACCAGCGAAGAGAACAATATTTATTCAATCGAACTGATCTTAACTTTAGACCGTCATGCAAGTACTCCGCTGCCTGATCGTAGATGACGAGCCCGGTGCCCATTATGTGCTGGAAGCGCATATCGAAAAAGTGCAGGCCCTCCAGATCGTGGGGCATTGCTACAATGCCATGGAAACCGCCAACTTCCTGCACCGCGAGAAGGTGGACGTGGTATTCCTCGACATCAATATGCCCGAACTGAGCGGCCTCGACCTGCTGAAGACCCTCAACAACAACCATCCCCGCATCATCCTTTGCAGCGCTTACAGCGAGTTTGCGCTGGAAAGTTATGAGTATGACGTGGTGGACTATATCCTCAAACCCATCAGCTTTCCCCGCTTCCTCAAAGCCGTGAATAAAATCCTGCAACAGGAAGCCCCCGTGGCCGTTCCGCCCGAAGAGCCGCTGCTGCTCAAAACCGGCAGCACACAAACTTCCGTGGACCCGAACGACATCTACTACGTGCAAAGCATGGGCAACTACGTAAAGGTGTACCTCGAGAACAAATGCCTCATCGTGAACGCCACCACCGCGGAAATGGAAAAACTCCTGCCCGCCAGCTGTTTCGTGCGCATCCATAAATCCTACATCATCGCGGCCGACAAAGTGGAGGAATGGGGCCCGCGGCATGTGGTGATCCTCGACGAAAGCCTGCCCGTTGGCCAGACCTTCAAAATCAATCTCAACAAACTGAAAGAACGTTAACAAGGTTTGATCCCACCGGAATAGATATTATTTTTAAGCAAAACATTATTCTGTGAGAGGGATTTTCATTACACTCGCCTGCCTGGTGCAGGTTTTCCACGTTTTTGCACAGGACCACCGGGACCTCCTGACCGCCCGCTATACCGAACAGCAGGTCAGCGAATCGCTTATCCGGAACCAGGACTGGGTTGGCCTCCCCGCCTATACCGACCGCGGCTTCTGGGAGAACCTGCCTGCCCGTGTGCGCACCGCCATTATCAAAAAAGGGGAAGAAGCCCTGAGCTTCAACTGGGGCGTGGTGAAAGCCACCGATTTTATGGCCTTTACCCGCACGGGGAACCGCGACATCATGCAGAACCCGAATTCCGCCCGCAAAAGCGCACTGCAAAACCTCGCCCTGGCCGAACTGGCCGAAGGCAAGGGCCGCTTCACCGATCAGCTCATCAACGGCGTATGGGCCATCAGCGAGCAAAGCAGCTGGGCCCTGTCTGCCCACCTGCCCGTCACCAAGGGCGCCGACCTGCTGCCGGATATTTCCAAACCCGTGATCGACCTAGGTTCCGCCGATGCAGGCGCGTTGCTGGCCTGGGTGCACTATTATTTCCGGCCGCTGTTCGACAAGGTGAACCCGCTGATATCGTCGCGCCTCCGGTACGAAGTGCGGAAAAACGTGCTGGAGCCTTATTATACCCGGAACGACTTCTGGTGGATGGGCTTCAGCAACCGGCCCATGAACAACTGGAATCCCTGGGTGAACTATAACGTGATGCAATGCATCCTGCTGCTGGAAGACGACGCC
This sequence comes from Chitinophaga lutea, assembly GCF_003813775.1. Classification (NCBI taxonomy): domain Bacteria; kingdom Pseudomonadati; phylum Bacteroidota; class Chitinophagia; order Chitinophagales; family Chitinophagaceae; genus Chitinophaga; species Chitinophaga lutea. The sequence goes on from NZ_RPDH01000002.1 coordinate 2,154,949, forward strand.
CAACTGCGCAGCAAATACATCTACAAAGCCATCACCTCCATCGACAAGTTCACCAATTCATATTATGCAGACGGCGCCTGCGACGAAGGCCCCTCCTACTGGAGCCACGCCGGGGGTAAATATTTCGAATGCCTCGAACTGCTCCACCGCGCTACCCGCGGGAAGGTGGACGTGTTCAGCCATCCCCTGGTCAAAAACATGGGCAACTACATCTGCAATGTGTACATCAACGCCCCTTATTACGTGAACTTCGCCGACGCCAGCGCCAAAGGCGGCATCAACCAGGGCATGGTGTACCGGTACGGTAAAGCGATCAAGGACGAAACGATGATGGGTTTCGGCGCGTTCTATGCGCATAAAGACAGCATGGATACGCGTCTCCCGTCGGGCACCATCGAAGCCGTGATTGCCGACCTGGTGAACATGAAAGAAATCATGGCGCATACGCCACGTGAACCGCTGATCAATTCGCACTGGTACCCGCAAACGGAAGTAGCCGTTGCCCGCGAATATCCAGGTAGCCAACGCGGCTTTTATTTTGCAGCCAAAGGTGGGCACAATGCAGAGTCGCACAACCATAACGATGTGGGCTCTTTCATTCTCTATTACGACGGCAAACCCTGCCTCGTAGACGCCGGCGTGGGCACTTACACCCGCCAGACCTTCAGCCCGGATCGTTACAAAATCTGGACGATGCAATCGTCGTATCACAACCTACCCGAGATCAACGGCGTGGCGCAGGAAGCCGGCCGCAGCTTCAAAGCCACGACCGCGGCGTTTTCCAGCACCGCCAGGGCCGTCAGCTTCAGCGCCGACATTGCCACCGCCTATCCCGCTGCCGCGAAAGTGGCTTCATGGAAACGGAGCTATCGCCTGAACCGCGGAGGCAGTTTTGTGATTGCCGATGATTATACCCTCAACGCGTTTGTGGCACCGCAATTGGTGCATTTCCTGACCGCCTGCAAAGCCACCGTTACCCGGCCCGGTCAGATCAGGCTGGAAGGGGACGGCTTCGTGCTGGTGATGCATTACGACGCCAAAAAACTCACCGCCAGTGTGGAGCATATCGACAACAACGACCCGAGGCTGGAACGCAGCTGGCCGGGTGGCCTGAACAGGATTTCGTTGAAGGGGAACGGGGAGGAATTGAAAGGAGCGTGGCAGGTGGAGGTTAGGAAAGGTTGATTCCTATTTTTATTATACGTAAGCGATTGATTACACACAACTAAAGTTAGTTGTTGAATACTGAGCACTCAGAGTACCTAAATTTCAACCACGATATTTGGGGCAACTTTCCTGCTTCAAATAATTTAGAATGATGGAAGCAGGAAAAATACTTATTTACAAACGCAAGATGGCAAGTACTCTCTAAATGTAACATTAGATCTTGATACTGTATGGCTTGGGCAGGAAGAAATTTCGCAATTATTTGATCGAGACAGGTCTGTAGTGTCAAGGCACATTGCGAATATTTTCAAAGAGCACGAACTCGACTCTACAACTAATACACAGGACTATCTGGTTGAATACTCCGACCGGCCAGTCACTTTATACAGCCTTGATGTAATCTTGTCAGTCGGATACCGGATAAGATCGACGAGAGGCACTCAATTCAGAATATGGGCCAACAATGTACTCAAGGAGTACCTCATAAAAGGTTATTCCCTCAACGAAACCCGATTGAAAGAAACAGGCAGAACAATTATCTTTACTGAAAGAAACAATCCGGCTCATGAGCAACATTGTGGCAAACAATCAACTTTCAGATAGTGAAGCAGGCGACCTGTTAAAGGTATTGACCGACTACACCTATGCCCTCGACATTCTCGACAAATACGACCACCAACAGTTGACGATCCAGTCCACTACCACTGACTCATTGTTCCAGATCAATTATGAGGAAGCCACGAAGGCTATTCAGGGTTTAAAGCAAAAATTCGGCGGCAGTGAACTGTTTGGCAATGAAAAAGACGAGTCCTTCAAAAGCTCCCTGTCCGTCATCTACCAGACTTTCGATGCAAAGGAGCTCTATCCCAGTGTAGAAGAAAAAGCTGCCCACCTGCTTTACTTCGTGATAAAAAACCATTCCTTTTCAGATGGCAACAAACGAATAGCTGCGTTCCTGTTTGTCTGGTTCCTTGAAAAGAACCAGCTGCTTTATAGAGCCGATGGCTCAAAACGCATTGCAGATAATGCGCTCGTGGCACTCACGTTGATGATCGCCGAAAGCAAACCGGATGAGAAGGAAATTATGACAAAGGTGGTCGTGAACCTGATCAATGCATTTAACTAATGAAAACAAAAACGCCCTGCAACTGCATTGCAAGGCGGCTCTGTTTGAGGTTTTCAATCCTAAAGACTTTCCGGACTATCTGCGGTGATACTCACTTCATCCCCACTCCCACAACTTCCTTCGCCCCTATCTTCTTCCCCGTCACCACATTCCGCATGAATGTATCCATCTTATCAAACTCCCTGAACATATAGTTACTCACTTCATGCCCGTTGCCGTTGTAGGTGTACAGCACTACCGGTTTGTTCCATTCCTTCCCTTTTTCATAAATCGTTTTCGAGCCGAAGAGCATCATCCAACCCTGTGAGGTAGCCGGGCAAAAGTGATGTGAGGCCGTGCCGAATGGTACCAGCTGGTCTTTGGTGCCGTGCATCAGCAGCATGGGCACCCAGTTGGCGGGCTGCATCGTATTGATGTCTACCAGCGCGCCGGCGAAGATCAGCGCACCACAGAAACGGGGTGTTTTGAAATAGTCGAACCGAGCAGGGTCTGCGGCAGCGAACGGGTTGTAAAGCAGCTGCAACGCGGTTTCCGCACCGGCGCTGCTTCCTGCCAGGAAAAACTGCCCGGGGTTCACCCGGAAGGAATCTGCGCGGCTGAGAATGAATTTCGCTGCGTCTGCCGCGTCCTCTACCGCCAGGCGGATGGCCTTCAGTTTTTCCGGTGTCACCGTGTTGCAACCGAAGCTGCTGCCTTTCAGGTACAGGCGGTATGAAATCACGAACACATTATACCCCCGTTTGCTCATGCCTTCGGCGAAGGGTTTCTGGTTGGCGGTTTCACCGCCGGTGAAACCGCCGCCGTGAATGAACATCACCGACATACCGTTGGGCTTGCCCTGTGGCCGGTAGTGATCGAGGTACAACGAATCGCGGTAGCTGACACGCGTTTGTGCCTGCGCGAGACTGCAGCAAAGCAGGCAGCAGAAAAACAAAAATCTCATATACATCTTTTTAAACAACACTGGGCTGCTCACTGAACGCAGGCGCCTTTTCCAGCGTTTGCCACACCTGGTATAAAGCGCGCGGCACATGGAAACAACCTTTCCATTTGCCCCCTTTCAGCTGCAGCAGCGGCTCGCCCTGGCGGTTAAGATAACCAAACCATTCGGGATGTTCCGCATCTTTGAAATGTTTCCAGGTATATGCATGCACTTTCTCAAACCATGTTTTGCAGGCCTCGTTACCTGTCAGCTGCCAGCCTTTGGCCAGGAACACCAGCGTTTCGAGGTGCACCCACCAGAGTTTCTGGTCCCATTCCAGCTGCTGCGGCGGGCGGTTATAGATGTCCATGAAATAAAAGATTCCGCCGTGTTTTTTATCCCATCCATGCTCCAGCATGCGCAGGCCGATGGCGGTGGCCTTTTCGGCCAGCGCTTTGTCGTTCAGGCGCACCGCCAGGTCCATAATGAACCACATGGCTTCGATGGCGTGGCCGGGGTTGAGCAGGCGGCCTTCGAAGGAGTCGGAGAAGCTCCCGTCTTCCAGTACGTTTTCGAGTATCAGGCCCGTTTCTTCGTGGTAAAACACCTCCATCACTTCTTCCAGTACCTGGGGAATAAACTCGTTCACCTTGTCGCGGCCCAGGATATGCTCCAGTTCCAGCGACAGGTTACAGAGTATCATCGGCAGCGCAAAATTTTTCAGGTTGCGCGTACCGGCGACGTTTTTGGTGTATTGGCCTTTTGGATTGCTGCGGCGGCGCAGGATATTTTCAAATGTGTTTTTGGCGATGTCGTGGTATTCCTGTTTGGGCTCGATTTTATACAATGCGCCGAAACCCATGGCGGCAAAACAATCTGAAAAGATGTTATACGGCTGGATAAGCGGGCGCCCGTCCTGCGTGAGCGAAAAATACCAGTTACCCTGCGCGTCGCGGCCGTGCTTTTGCATGAAACCGGCGCCGTGGAGGGCCATGGCTTTCCATTCTTCGTTGGGTGCTACTTTATCGTACAGCATGGAAAACATCCACACCTCACGGCCCTGCAGCCACATAAATTTATCTGTGTCAAATACTTTTCCTTCGCGGTCGAGGCAGGTGAAAAAACCGCCGTTTTTCTCGTCTTTAGAATTTTTGATCCAGAAGGGCAACACGTTTTCCAGTAATTCTTGCTTGTATAAAGCAGCTAAATGTTTCATCAGGTTATTCTTTAAAAATTGGCAGGAGGTTATTTCAGCGCTCCGATGTACTCTTTATAACGGTTATATAAATGTCCGGCCTGCAGGTAGGCAGATTGCGGGCTCATAAAATGTGAAAATTCGAATGTAATGGCTTTGTCGTATCCGGCAAGCCTTGCCGCTTCCAGCTTCAGGCGCAGCTTTTCGAATTTGATGGGCAGGAACTTGATGGGCATGTCGCGGTCGAACGACTCCGCATTCGTCCAGCATTGCATCCCGAACCTGTCGGCCATTCTTTTGTTCACCGCGAAAAACTCCGGCAGTTCGTGGTAATCGATGTGCCCATCCTGGAAGGCAACGGCATCCACCGCGCCGCGTACCCCATCGAATATTTCGCTCCATTCTCTTTCATGTTCCTGGATGGAAACGGCGTCTTCTTTGGTAAGACCGGCGGAAGCGGCCATCACGGCCTTTTTCCCGTCTATCCAGGGAGAGATGAAGGTGTGCAGGCCGTTGCTCACCCCCTTGCACTGGTTGCCCAGCGTGGAGAAAGCTTCCACCGCGCCTTTGGTACGACGGCTGATTTCCATGCTGAGGTACCAGCCTTTGAAACTTTTATAATGACCGTATTCTTTCCATACTTCGTCGATCACATAACGGTTGGCGTCTATTTCAGACTGCATGTTCCCTGTATCCCAATAATGCCCGCTGTCGTACAGCCCGAAGTAAAACTGCATGCCGTGTTTGTCCGCCAGTTCGAGGTACATCTTCACCAGGTCAACCGGTGGGGCGTAACAACCGAACTCTTTTTGCAGGTATGCGGAAGGATAAGTGATGAACCGGCGGTAACCGCTGCGGATCAGGATCACCGTATCGATGCCGACGGCTTTCATATAAGCGAAGTCCCTATCCCACTCTTCGCGGCCCCAGTTCTGGTGGGGAATGTCGTGACTGATCTCGTCGAGGAAAGTGCCTGTGATTTTCATACTACAATTGTTTTTGCTTTTTCAGCCAGTTCACCCAATCCACGTAGGCGACCGGTTCCAGGTGAATACCGTCTTTAGTGTATTCCGCTTTCAGTTCTCCTTTCTCGTCTGCAAACAGGGGGTGCAGGTTGAGATAGGTGAGGTTGAATTCCGTTGCAAGCGGCACAATGCCTTCATTGAGCGCCCTGATCTGGTCAGCCTTATTTTTCAGGTAGGCGTACGGCAATTTGACCTCGTTCATGGGCAGCACGCTTTGCACGATTATTTTCGTTTTGGGGAGGCCCTGCGTCAGTTTGGTGAGAATGCGGCGGTAGTTCTGCAGGATCACTTCCGTCGGCAGCCCCCGCCCGATGTCGTTGATGCCGATGAGCAGGAAAATCTTTTTCGGCTGTTGCTGTATCACTCCATCGAGGCGGGCCAGCAGGCCGAAGGTATTGTCCCCGCCGATGCCACGGTTGGCGATCTTTTTGCCGGGCAGCAGCTCATGCCACTCCCCTCTTTCGGTAATGCTGTTGCCCAGGAACAGGATGTCGGCGGGCTGGTGATTGAGCTGGTTGTACAGTTCCATCCTGCCTTCATAATACCAGTTGGCGTAACTGCTGTCTATTTTCGGGGCCGTTTGTGCCGAGGCGAAAGCCGGTATGGCGCAGGCGGCCAGTAATATCATCCGTTTCATCATAAACATTTTTTACTGCGCAGGAGTTGAACCCATTGCGGATAGGAACTTACCTTCAGGTGCAAACCATCCGGCGTTTCTTTTCTCAGCAACTGTCCCTTGCTGTCGGCAAAGGCTTCGTGCAGATTGATGTACCCATACCTGTTGTCTTTGGCGATCTGTTCCAGTGCGTTATTGAGCAGCGCCACATTCGCGTTGGTCACTTTTTTGAACGCCTCGATAAGGATGGTGTCGTTCACGGGCAGCACGCTTTGCAGGTACACCTTCGTTTTGGGGGAACCCTGTTTGATGATGCCAGCGATGCGTTTGTAATTATTGATGATCACGGGCACGGGCACCTCGCGTTTGAGGTCGTTCACGCCGATCAGCAGGAAGATCTTCGCCGGCTTTTGGGCCACGATCTCCGGCAGGCGGGCGATCACACCGAAGGAATTATCGCCGCTGATGCCACGGTTCTGCACGGGCAGGCCGGGCAGGATGTCGTTCCACTTGCCGGCTTCGGTGATACTGTTACCGAGGAATACGATGGCGCTTTTCTGCTTCGGCATTTTGGCGAACAGCGCCACCCTTTCTTTGTAATGATTGTTATCGTAAGTGCTGTCTATCGCCTGCGCACCGGCGCCGAAACCGGTAGCGAGGAATAGTACGGCCATGGAAACCTGTTTTATCATGCTTGTTCCTGTTTATAGTTTTCGTCTGCTTTACCGAGGTGGTTCCACCAGTTTTTCTTCAACAGCCAGGTAGCGGCGATGAAGATGATCACCCAGCCGAGCATCTGGTAATTCTCCCGTATCATGAAGTAGATGGGTATCACTACCTGGGCCATTTGCCAGATGATACCGATCACGATGTTGAACATATCGCGTTTAAAATCCTTGTTCGGTTTGAAGCCCGGGTCTTCGGCCAGCACCTCTTTACGGATGGGCCCCCAGAAACCCCAGGGGTTCGTCTGTTTATAAAACGCTTTCACGGCCTCCCTGTTCACCAGCGGCGACATATACGTACCGATGATACAGCCCGCGAAGGAGAACAGGAGAATGAGCGGGAACACGTAGATGTCCACGATCTCGGGAAAGAGGAACAGCTTGATGGTGGACCCGATGAGCCCGAACAGCATGCCGTAGAAATAACCGTAGCCGGTGAAGCGCCACCAGATCCATTTCAGGAAGTTGGCCGCGGCATACCCGCCATACAGGGCGGACGTGATCCAGAGGGTGAGCTTGTTAAGCGAAGCGCCCATGAACCCGAACATGATCCCGATGAAGACGAGCACCACAGACGAGATAATGCTCATGCGGATGTATTTCTCGTCGGTGCCATTGGGGTTCACGTATTTTTTGTAGATGTCGTTCACAATGTAGGCAGGGGCCGCATTCACGAATGCGGAGAAGGTGCCCATGAAGGAAGCCAGCAGACCGGCCAGCAGCAGTCCCTTGAAACCGGCAGGCACAAATTTGGCGATGGCCAGCGGGGCGATCTTTTCAAAGTCGATCTGACCACCCTGCGCGCCCAGTTCCGTTTGCATGTACACCAGTGCCAGCACGGCAAAAGCGGCCACCATCAGGTACCGGGGGATGTACATCACCCAGATGGTGGTGAAGCTCATTTTAGCGGCATCGCCGGGGGTACGGGTTGAAAGCACTCTTTGCATGTCGTAGCTCGGCACCGGCCCGGCGATGGAAGCGAAGATGCCTTTGAAGAGCATCATCATCAGCAGGATGCCGAAAAGGCCGAAACCATCCGACGCGATCTTTTCATTCACAGCCGGGAATGGGGTGTTGGTCCAGTCGAGGCCCAGGTTCCAGCCGAACGACAGATCGCTCCAGCCCTGCGGGATAGCCGCGTGCACCTGGTCTGCCGTAACGGAGGTATAAGCGATGTACCCGATCACGAAGCAGGAGATGGTCATGATGATGAACTGCATCACTTCCGTGGCCACCACGCTGTACATACCGCCTTTGATGGTGTACAGGGTGGTCATGGTGCAAAGCAGCAGCGCGTAGCTTCTTTCGGAGGAAAGATGGAAGCTGCCGATGTTCACGGCCAGATCCCACGGCAAAATGGAGGTACAGAATTTACCGATGCCTTCGAAAAAATAAGCGATGAACCCGATCACGCTCACGATCGCGAAAATAACGATGATGATGTGCGACAGGCGGGCGCCTTTCCCGTCGCCGAAGCGGAAGGTGATCCACTGCGCGCCGGTCATTACGTTCGAGCGCCGCATCCAGATGGCGAGGTACACGAATACGAACACCTGGTTCCACACCGGCCACAGCCAGGGAATGAAAGCGCTTTTCAGGCCGTAGATAAAAAGAATGCTCACCGTCCACATGGTGCCGGAAATGTCGAACATCCCGGACGCATTGCTCAGCCCCAGCATGTACCATTTCATTTTGTTGCCGCCGAGGAAATAACTCTGCAGATCCTTCGAGGCTTTCCGGGCGATGTAGAAGCCCAGGAATAAAATGGCGATAATATACCCGATAATTATCCCGATGTCGAGAACGCTTAATGACATTTATATTTTTTTATGTTTTCCAAAACCATTTCCTGCTCACGAAAAATATAGTGATGAGGGACACTATGCCCGTAAATAACAACCCTCTTAATACGCCGAGCCACACATTGTTTTCCATCGCACTGAACAGCCGGATGGCGCCGGTCAGGTGCAATACCGGCAGCAGCAGGAGGTTACCCGCCACATATGCTACCATGGGGTTCCGGCCGTTTTTCGCGAGCCAGCCGATGAGGCGCGAGGCGTAGCCATAAAATTCCAGCACACAAAAACCGAGGATGACCAGGAAGGCGAGCCCCGCCGTTACAAAGTAATAACTATAGGTGGAAGGGTCTTTTTTAATCCCGCCTTCCGTACAATCGAGAAAAAGTCCAAGCCAAAGCAGGTAAATGCCGGCCTGCAGGTAATTTTTCCAGGGTAGTACGGCCACCTTCATGTTACGGCACAACACCAGCATCACAGTGCCCGTTGCCACGGAAAGGCCCAGGTTCAGCACCAGCTGCCGGTTGAATAAAAATATCACGTTCACCAAAACCAGCGTTAAGGTGCCTGCCGCTATCAGCAACCAGTTACGCCTGTCGGCGCCGGCCGGTTGCGCAACCGGCTGCTGCAGCCACTCTCCGGCAAAGGTACCGGGAATGATGATAAACAGGTATTTGAGATAATAGAACTTATACGCCCATGGGAGCGGCGACCAGTTGAACACTGCCTCGGCCCACGAGCCGGGTGTTTGCCCTGCGATCAGTACGGCCGCAACAAAAGGCAGCACGCCTAAACGCCAAAGCGGCTTCTGGCGGGTGAGGTACCAGATCACGGTGCCGAAAAGGGCCATGTTGGCCAGTACTACGATGATGATATCGCTTTTATACACATCGGCATGCCGGTATACCAGAAAGCCGATAGCGGCGGTATACGCCAGCAGTTTCGGCCAGATCTGCTTCATCCGCACGAACATGAAACAAAGCACCCCGAAGCAGGCGATGGAAATCAGGTGCTCTTTGGCCGTAGCCGGTTTGGCCTGTACCCATGCCCTTGCATGCAGGGTAAAAACGGCAAACAGCATCAGCAGGCCGAAGCGCTGCATCACCTGCCAGAGCAGGCGCGGGGGCGGTACGTGTTCCCGGATTTTCCGTTGCAGCGCCAGGGGAATAGCAGCCCCCATGCTGAAAAGGAAAAACGGAAATACCAGGTCTACCCACGTAATGCCGGGCAAAGCCGGGTTAAAACCGTGAGACGGCGGTGGTGTTTGCGCATGATACATCCAGCCGGGCAAAATGCCGAAAGCAATGCTGCTAGACAGCACCATCGCCAGAATGGCAAAGCCGCGGAGCGCATCCAGACTGTTACTGCGGTTCATGTTTGTTTTTTCAAATGAGGGGCCGGCTTCCGCCGGCCCCGGATAATACCACTCTGCTGTTTCGTTCACTCAATCTGATGGGCTGTGCATTTGCGTGCACAGCCGTTTATGGCTCCGTTATTGGTTGCTTAACCCGTTCTTTACGGCGTCCCACAGCGGTTGTTTCAGCCGGTTGTACTGCGGCGCGTAAATATGCACCACGTCAAACAGCATCACCCCGCCGCTGGCCTTGCCCAGGATGTATTTGATGGCTTTGGTGATTTCGCCCTGGTCTTTCCAGTCCACGTTCCCCATATCGATGCTGCCGTATAAAGGCATCTTGTTTTTCGTGATGTACATCCCGCCGTTCAGTGACCCTTCCACACTCCACCAATGGTATTTCAGGTGGGCGGTAGCCGGGTTGTCGGCGAGGCGGATCTGCGTGAAGTAGTTCCCCGTCATCAGCAGGTCGAGCTGCTCCGCGTAGCCGGTTTCGCCGTACTTGGGATAAGCCCAGTCGAAGCGTACTTCCTGGTCGTTGAAAGGATCATATTCCTTGCTGGCCCAGTTTACGCCTACCTGGTAATAAGTGGTATACCAGGCGCCCACGTAGGTACCGAATTTCATATCGGGGCGGGCGGCTTTCACCGTTTCGCGCGCTTTGATGAAGAACTGCTGGATAACGCTGCAGCGGTACATGAGCCATTTGTTGTAGTACTTACCCGTGGTGGCCGGCAGCGTCTGGCCGGAGCTGGTACGCCAGGTGGCCACAATGTCGGTTGGGAACTTCATGTTCTTCGCCGTATTGTCCTGGAACTTGTCTTCCAGGTATTTGATGAACTCCGTTTTGGAGAAATCCGAGAAGTCGGCGTCGATATCGGTGTAGCGGCAATAGTCAAGAATAAGCCCGTCGAATGCATATTTGGTGGCGATCTCCTTGATGATATTCAGCGCGCGCGTTTGTACGGCCGGCTGTGCCGGGTTCACAAAAGCATTGCGGCCGGTGGAGCTCACTTTCACGCGTTCGCCGTTCACGTTGCATACGATGGACTCGTACTGCGCCATGGCCGGGTCGTCGAACACGGTGCCCATCCTGCGATTACCGTCGCCTTCCACCATGGTCACGATGGAGGCATACACCTTAAAGCCGCGCTTGCGGGCTTCCTGGAGCATAAAACCAACGTAATCCACACCGGCTGGGATGGTTTTTCCGTCGAGTGAGGTGATCTGTTTGGCGATGGCGCTGGGATACATCGTGTACCCGCTGCTGCCCTTCACATCCACCACCAGGCCGTTTACACCTACGATCTTCAGGGTGTCGAGCACCTTTTTCAGTTCGGCGGTATCGGCGAGGCGGCCGTAGGTGCCGAACACATTGGAGCGAGCGTCTACCCAGGCAATCACGTCGCGCTTAGGCGTTGGCGTGGTATCGTTGCCGCCGGTATTCCCCGGCGGCTTTGATGGTGTATCTTTTTTACAGGCCGTGGCGGCTGTGAGCATTACAGCCAGCAGGGCGCATATGGGGGAAAAACTGTGTTTCATGTTAAAGGGTTTTATCAGGGTGCGTAAACTGTGAATTCGTGAGCCCTTACACCACCGTTGGTGAGCAGGTAATAAATCTGCATCCGCTGGTTGTTGTCCGAAAACCCAACGGCTACATCGCCGGTACCGTTGCCGTTATCCGGCGCGGTGAGCTGTTCGGAGTTGAACACGTTGAAGTTTTTGAACGACGGGTCGGCGAACGGCGTACCGATCTTGGAAGGATTGGTGACGTCGAAAACAGACAGGTGTACTTTGTTCAGGCTGTACGTTTCCACATATTTCAGGATGGCGAGATAATTGGCATTGTTGAAATTCACCACCGCCGTAGGCATGTGGAAAATACCGCTGATGGCCGGGTCGTTGGCAAAGGCGGCGATGCGCTGGTGCGATGTGCCGTTGATCAGCGCAATGTCGAACTGGTAGTTGATCCAGTAGTTGGCATTGGGCTCGGCAGACACCGGCTGCGCCTCGGCATAGAAACCAAAGTTGGCGGCGCCGTTGGCCAATGAAGGGAAGTTGATCACCTCGGGCACCTGGCTTACCACGGCGCCATTGCTCACCCTCCATTTGTAAATGATGTTGGACACGCCGGCGGGCGCCATGATCACGGCATTCCCGTCGAGGTTGCCGTAGATGTTCACCCTTCTGCCCACACCACCGTCGCCGGGGATGGCGGCCGGGTTGTTGTTGGTCCACTCGATGAGTTTCACCGGAGCGGCATCCATCGGGTTTTTGTATTTGTGCAGGATGAACTTCGCATTCTTAGGCGCCCAGGATGCGCCGAGCAGGTTGCCGGCATCGTCGCCGATCATCTGGAACGACAGCTGGGAACCCAGCGGGTTCACCATCTCCCGCACATACGCACCGGTGAAACGGTTGTACACGCTGTATTTGGATGGATTGGTTCTGCGGGTGATCACCAGGTAATCGCCGCTCACCGCGAGGCAGATTTCATTGTTCGCACTGAAGTTCAGTTCCGTAGCCGATTTACTCCAGAGCTTGCGGTTGATGCCGAAGCCGTAGGCCAGCTTCACCGGCTCCGCGGTTTTCAGCGTATAGGTTTTCGCCACACCGTCTTTGCCCGTCAGCACAAAAGGCGCCGGCTGGGCCATATTCACGGGGCCATCCTGCGGGATGGAGGCAGCGGTATGTTTGTTGATCACATAGCTGATTTTCGCGTCGTTCATCACCGTGCCGGGCATCACATAAAACAGCACTTCACCCGTTTCCTGCACCACCCCGTCTATTTCCTGCGTGGCGCCATCGGCGTCCCTGAAGGTCACTTTAATGCTTTCGATGGTGGTGTTGCCCACTTTTTTTCCCATCACCACATAGTCTTTCTTCTCGCCCGTACCGGCCAGCACGGTAAACCGGAAAGGCTGCCTGAGATCGGTAAATCCGCCGAGGGCCGGTGTGATTTTGGCGTCCGAAGGAATGGAACCGCGGAGGATAATCCGGCTCAGGTCCGTTTCGTCGTCGGAGTCTTCCGGGAAATAATACGGGATATCGAAATAGACGGTATCGTTGCTGATGCGGGGATTGAACAGCCTTTTCCCGCCGTTGCCTTCGTTGGTGGCGAAGATGTCTGCCAGCAGGTTCTGCGGGTTCCGTTTGATCTCGTCGGCTTTGCGGCAGGATGCCAGCATGGCGCCTGCAGCCAGGGATACTATGATAAAGGAATTACGTTTCATCCGAAAAAAATTTTGATTTTATCCGCCGGATGGAGCCGTGCATCTGCAGCGGCTTCATGAAGCTGATTTTTATGAATACAGATTACCAACCCTGGATTTGTGTGATAGCGGTGTTACGCTGAATCTCATCCTGCGGGATGGGTATGTAATACAGAGCCGGTGTGAACTGGCGGTTGGCGTTATCGGCCGGCACCACCTCATATTTGAAACCGGCGCCCTGCGGTGTGATCTTGTGGCCGGTGAAACGTACGCCGTTCAATACGGTGTGCGCCTTGCGCCAGCGGCGGAGGTCCCAGTAACGGTGCCCTTCAAACGCCAGCTCCACCATCCTTTCGTGTTCGATCGCTTTCATGAGCCCCGCCACATCGCCCGGTGCATTTTCGGGGAGGTAGCGCGCCTTGCGCAACGTGTTGAGCGCTTCCTGCGCGCCGCCGATGTTGTTGGATTTGGCGCGTGCTTCCGCGGCAATCAGCAGTATTTCCGCATACCGTAATTCCAGCCAGCTCTGGATGCTTTTGTTCTGCACAAAGTTGATATTGGTGGAATCGAGCATCTTTTTGATGTAATAACCGGTCACCGTTCTTTTGGGCTCGGAAGAAATACCGTATTCAGTGAAGTTTTCGATACCGGTACCTGCTTTCGAGTCGATGGTACGGCCTTTCCAGGAAGCACCGTTGTACAGTACGGACGCGTAAAAGCGCGGCTCACGGTTTTTATACGGCTCGGCAGCCTGTGCGGCATTGCTCCAGCTGAACTTCGAACCGTCGGCCATTTCAAATTCGTTCACCAGTTCGGCAGTAGGCACGCCATATACCATGCCCTGGCCAGGGATATCGCCCGGCGGGGTGAAACCGAAATCGTACTGGTGCGTAAACTGCGGCGCCACGAAATCGAGTTTGAAGATGGCTTCTTTGGTGTCTCTTTTCAGGAAAATGTCTGCAAACTTCGCTTCGAGGCCATAAATGCCCTCTCCGGCCAGTTTGATCACTTCTCCCGCAGCAGCAGCGGCATTCTGATAGTAGGTTGCGGCGCTGGCTGCGGCTACACCGGTAAGGGGATCCTGGTTGTAAGCTTTTTTATCGTACTCCGCAATGGAAGCTGCGTACAGCCAGGTACGCGCCAGCATGCCGTATGCGGCACCTTTGGTGGCGCGGCCGGTGCGGGTGGCGGGCTGCGTTACGGGCAGTTTCTCTGCAGCATAAGCAAAGTCTGCCGCGATGTATTTCCAGCAATCTTCTTCGCTGGAACGCTGGCGGTTTTTCTCTTTATAGTCTTCCAGGCCGGGCATCAATACCACGCTGCCATGCAGTTTCACCAGCCAGAAATACGTGTAGCCGCGCACAAAACGTGCTTCCGCTTCATACATCGCTTTGGCGTCGTCGGAGAGTTTGGCGTATTTGTAGAGGCCGGATAAAAACTCGTTGATACGGCGAATGCGGGCATACCCCGAGCTCCAGTAGTTCAGCTGCGGGCCGGCAGCATTCACACGGCTGGCGTCCATCGCGAGAATGTTCACCGTACCGTTGCCGGACGTGCTGGACGTGTATTTTTCGATGTCGGTCAACGCATCGGTGGCATTACTGTAACCGATGGGAAACTGCCCGAACTTGAACGTCTGGAATTCCGCGTACAATCCCGCCACATACAACTCCATGTTCTCCGGGTTCTTGAATATCGTTTCTTCCGTGTACTTGTCGGTAGGCGTCACATCCAGTGTACAGCCATGTGCAGCCAATACGATACCGGCCAGTACGAATGATCTTTTTATAATTGACATTGTTTTACTCATCGTGGTACTTTTTAGAATGAAAGGTTTACACCTGCTGCCATAATGCGCTGTTGCGGATAGAAGCCGTTGTTCACGTTGGGCATTTCCGGATCGAGGTACTTCAGTTTGTCGAATGTGAACAGGTTGAAGCCGGACACATACACCCTCAGTTGCTGGATCTTGGCGCGCTCAAGCAGTTTTTTCGGCACGTTGTAGCCCAGCTGTACGGTTTTCACACGGAGGTAATCGCCCTTGCGCACCCAACCGGAGTTGATGTGGGCATTGTGTGCGGTAAGCTGTGCCTTGTAAGCCGACAAACGGGGGAATTCCGCATTCGGGTTATCGGGCGTCCAGGCGTTTTCCACGAGGAAATAAGGAGAGTTACCGTAACCATAGAATGCGCGGGTGAACGGTGTATTGTCGTCCACACCGGAAGTGCCGCTGGAGCCTTCATACGTACCGGCGAGGTTCACGCTGCTCAGTGCGGCGCCCTGCAGCAAGGCGGAAAAGTCGAAGCCGCCGTATTTCAGGTAGATGTTGAGGCCGTACATGATCTCGGGCAGGTTGCTGCGGCCGATCACGGTGAAGTCTTCGGTACGGGTGATGCGGCCGTCGCCGTTGATGTCCACATACCGGAAGAAGCCGGGAGCGATGGTGCCTGCGCTGGGAGACGTGCCGTTGTTGGCTTCCTGCCAGTTCTGGTAGAAACCATCCGTCTGGAACCCGAACTTGGTGCCGATGGGCCTGCCTACGCGGCGCATCCATTCGGGTGTGGAAGAAGCCTCATCCAAACGGATGATCTTATTTCTTGCCCAGTTAAAGTTACCGGTGACGCTGTACTCCAGTTTACCAATGGTGTTGCTGTGACGGATCTGCAAATCAAAGCCGCGGTTGTCTACGATGCCGCTGTTCACGTTGGCAGGATAATAACCGCCGATAGTGCCGGGGTACAGGCCGCCCTGGCCCTGCAGGATGTCTTCCGTCACTTTATAGAACCAGTCGAAATCAATGCCCAGTTTATTGTTCAGCAACTGCGCCTCAAAACCGACGTTGGTCATCGTGGAGGTTTCCCAGGTGATGGTCGGGAAAGGCGGTGCGCTGGTGTAGATGGCAGACACCGGTTTGCCGCCGATCACCATCACGGGATCTTCATTCAGTTTATAAGTCTGGTAGTACTGGTAATAACCGCCGTTGATCTTGTCGTTACCCATTCTACCCATTGAACCTTTCAGTTTGAGGAAGTCCACCACGCCGCTGGCGCCTTCAAAAAACGATTCCTTGCTCACTATCCAGCCCAGGCCCACAGCGGGGAACAGGTCCCAGCGGTAATCGGGATGGAACATGATGGAAGCATCGTAACGGGTGGAGATTTCCGCGAGGTATTTTCCTTTATAGGCGTAATTGATACGGCCCACATAACCACCACGGGAATCGGTATTGCTGCTGCCGGTAGGTGTGATCACATCCAGCGGGTCTTTACCACCGAAGTCGATTTCGTGGATGTCGGTGAGCGGGAAGTTGCTCGCGCCGGTAGAGAATACGTTGTTGTTGCCCTGGCTGAATTCATACAGCGCCAGCACGGTCACGTCGTGATCGCCAAAGGTGCGGGCGTAGGTGATGCTGGGCTGAAAGGTTTTACGCCAGGCCTGGCTGTACGACTGGCGCAGCGTGGTTCTCGTGATACCGGGCACGGTGGTCAGTTCCACAAAGTCGCCGGTGATCTGATCGCGGCCGCGGCCCATCAGCCTGTACGGCGTGAGCCAGCTTTTGTTTTCAGTGCCGGTTTTATCGTATGCGGCCAGCAACTTCACCTCCAGACCCTGCACCCAGGGAATTTTTGCTTTCATGGTGAAAGTACCCTGGAAGATGTTGGATTGGGAATTCTGGTAACCCGATTGTTGTACGGATGCCAGCGGATTCACCCAGCCGGCGTTACTGTTATAAGCGGTGGGCAGCCCGTTCGGCGCGTATTCCGGCATGTTGGGCAGCATCCTCACCGCCTGGTAAAACGGGTTGAGGTACGCGGTGTTGTCCGGGGAAATACCGGGTGTGCGGGTGTTCGTCTGGCGTAAAGACAGGTCCACCGCCACGGAGAACACATCATTCAACTGCGCATCGAGGTTGGTCCGCACGTTGTAGCGTTTGAAGCCGGTGTTTTCGATGACGCCGTCCTGATCGAGCATGCCCGCGCTGGTAAAGTATTTCACGCGCTCGGTGCCGCCCCTGATGGAAATATTATGATTCTGCGAGAAGGCTGTGTTGCCCGCCAGCTTCCCTACCCAGTCGGTATTACCGAGCAGCGGGTTGGTATTGGTGCCGTTGCGCACCGCTTCGATCTGTTCTTTGGAATATACATGCGGCACGAGGTTCACGCCGGTATTTTCATTGTAATCGTTGTCCATATCCGTTCCCCTGTTGTACCATTCCATGTAATCCGGACCATTGAGGAATTTAGGGAAACGGGTGTTCTGCGTCAGCTGTACGCCGCCATCGTAAGTGATGGTGGGTTTCTGGTTCTTACCACGTTTGGTGGTGATCAGCACGATGCCGTTGGCCGCTTGTAAACCGTATACCGCGGTGCTAACCGCGTCTTTCAGGAGGGTGATGGTTTCGATTTCGCTGTAGTCGATGCTCGACATGTTACTGCGGGGCACTCCATCTACCACGATCAGCGGGCCCTGGTTAGGGCCGGTGGTACCCACACCGCGGATGCGCAATGCGGCATCGTCTGCGCCCGGGCGGCCGGATTGCTGCAGGGTAGTCAACCCCGGCAAGCGGCCCGCCAGCGCGTTGGTGAGGTTCATTGCCGGCGCCTGCTTCAGCTGTTCCGCGTTGATCTGCACAGCAGAGCCTACTACGTTCTGGCGTTTCTGCTGGCCATAACCCACGATGATCACTTCGTTGAGGCCCTTGGTGGCTTCCGCCAGGCGAACCGATACATTCGCTGCGGGGCCGGTGGTAATTTCTTTTGTTTCAAAGCCGACAAAGCTGAAGACCAGTACGGCCGAAGGGGTTTTCAAAGGGAGAGAGAATTTGCCGGCAACGTCCGACTGGGTACCGACAGCAGTGCCTTTCACCTGCACGGTTACCCCGGGCAGCGGGCCTCCCTTGTCGTCCGTAACGGTACCGCTCACGGTACCGGATTGTGCATACGTCAATACGGTGGGCGCGATCAACATCGCGAAGCATAGGATCCACCTCAACGTACTTTTTTTGGCTGATAACACTTCCATAAAGTCTTGGATTAGTTTTATTGATTAATCGTTTTGAATTGTCCAACAAAGTCCACTTTGCGTTGGAATGGCTGTAAGTATTTATCGATCAGCACCGCGGCGGCGCCTCTGTTCAATTCGGTATTGAGTTCCGGCGTACCCTGCAGCTGCAGCGCTTTCCAGCCGGCCGTGATTTCTTCCATCGTCACTTTCTTTCCTGCTTTTTCGAACAGCTCCAGTAAAAATGCGATGGTCAGCGGGTCGCCGGATGCATTCCAGTAAGTGCGCAATGGCTCATAGTACAGGCGCAGACCGTCGGTAATTTCATAGCACGATACCGGCCGCTGGGGATAAAACCAGGTCTGGTTCGCCCATTTATAAGGAATGCCCGTTCCTTTCAGAATACCGGTAGCGCCAATACGCTGCAGCGCCGCAAAATGCGGATGCTCCGCCGGCACGTCGATAAAGGGCATGATGTAGGCTTTCGCGTCGAGGAGGGCCTGCTGCACCGAACGGATATCCGCCTCACGGGGCTGCACGTTCTGCCGCAGGGCCACCGCCGCCAGTGCACCCGCCGCCTGACCGATGCCCAATACTACGGGCTGCAGGCGGGTAGCGCCGTTCACCATATTGGTGACGCCGATGCTTTTTTCCGCAACGATCAGTCCGTCAACGCCCTTCGGCACAAGGCTGCCCATGGGCACGTTGTAGGAAGGCACCCTGATTTTTACGAAATCGATTTTGGGAGCCGCCTGATTTTTTTCGTGGTGATGGTCGATCGTATAATCGCCTACCGCAATGCCGGTGCGGTACAGTGCCTGCGGCTGGTCGTACGGCCGGGATACATGGTTCACCGTCAGCAATGCCTCCGCTTTTACACGGCGCGATTCGCGGTGGTAGGGGATCATCGGCAGCCTGTCCGCCGTCGGGAACTCATCGTCCGCGATGCCCAGGTGTTTGTAACCCAGCGCCGTTTGCAGGTAGTACACGAAACGAAGGCTGTGCAGTTTCGCCGCTTTTAGCGCTGCTTCCCGTTCTGCCGGCGTTTTTTCAATGATGTTGAGGTAATAATCGTTGCCGGATTTCGGCCAGTTGATCATGTATTTGTTGTTGGGCAGGCGGCCATAATGCATCATATGATGGCAGTTATTGTCCGGCGAGTCGAAAGAAGCCGGGTCGGACACATCACAGCTGTGCGCAAACTCAGCCGGGTTGTAACCTTCCGGTTTTTTGATGGTTTTATTTTTGCCTTTGCCGTAGTCTTTCAGCACCACCACATAGGTCAGGTCCTGGATGATGTCGTTCGCTTTTTCAGGGGCCAGCTCCTCTCCCGTTTCGTGGCGGCTATCCATCCCGATATCATATTTTGCGCCTGCCGCGGCCATTACATCGCCCAGTTCGGTAGCGTCAATCACCACTTTCGCTTCAAACACCACGGTCTTTTTTCCCTGCTGCGCCGTTACTTCCCAACCGCCGGCCACTTTACGGATAGCGGTCCACCGCGTGTGAAAAACGACCTGCAGCTGTTTTTCCGCACCGGTCATTTTCTGCAAAATATTATTGGCGACGTGCGGTTCGAAGAGGCAGTTGCTGACCCAGCCAGTAAATACCGAATCCGGCCCACCGTAATATTGATAAAGATGTTGCCTGAATTCACCCCAGAGGCCGGAGGGCAGGCGGTGATTGCCGTCGATAGCCGAAACGCCCGCAGATGTGAGCATTCCTCCCAGCCAGCCGGTTTCTTCAATGATGGTGGTGCGCACGCCCATGCGCGCAGCCTGGATACCTGCCATGGTGCCGCTGGCCCCGCCGCCGATTACCAGCAGGTCCGTTTGCTGCCGGGCACTGGCGGTTGCCGAAATAAAAATGAATAACACAAAAATTAATCCCCTGCAATTGCGCATGCTTACTGTTCTTAACGTGTCCCAAAAAAAAGTCTCATTCTATAATGTACGATGGGCCTGCATTGCATGGTCCCGGAATCGTTTAAGCGTGTACGTTAGCCAATTGGTTGAATGGGTTTGCACCCATTGGCAGGTATAGACCTGAATAATTAATATGACAACTCTAAATAAGAATAATTTTAATTAAACACCAAGTACTTTTTAATAATTTTTTCTAACTATAGGGTTATTAACCGCTTTTTAAACATAAGTCGGAATTTGGCTTAAAATAGTACAGCTGTTTACCTGGAGTAGGTTTTCAGGGAAAAGGGAGGCTATTAAGATAAAATGTTTTTAATTTTTTTTATAAAGATTACCTTTACACCGCTGATACAATCAAGAGATGGTGCCGACGGAGTAAAACTTTTTAAAGGAATTAACTTCCCCCAACAAATTTTATGGATCATCCAACTTTTTTCGAAGAACTGAATAATGAGAACCTGGGCGGTGTGGCGTACAAAAATCTGAATCTGAAGAAGAAGATCATCGCCTACTTTGCCAACATTAACAACGCCACTATTGCTGACCTTGCCAAAGAACTGAATGCCAGCACGCCGAAGGTAACCCACCTGCTCAACGAACTGCTGCAGGAAGGGCTGGTGCACGATTACGGGAAAGTGGACAGTACGGGCGGCAGGCGTCCCAATGTATATGGCATGGCGCCCGATGCCGGTTTTTTTGTGGGCGTGGAAGTGAAGCGCCATCATATCAACCTGGGCATGCTCGATTTTAAAAAGAACCTGGTAAAATTCACCGAAAAGATTCCCTACGACCTGCAAAACACGGCCGCTTCGCTGAACGACCTCTGCAAGATCATCCAGCGGTTCATCGACGAACTGCCGGTGGGACGTGAAAAAGTGCTGGGTGTGGGGGTGAACCTGACGGGGCGTATCAATTACGCCACCGGATACAGCTACAGCTTCTTTCACTTCGGTGAGGAGCCACTCAGCAAGGTCATCGAGTCTCGCATCGGCATCCGCACATTTCTGGAGAACGACTCCCGTGCGATGGCTTACGGTGAATTCAGCAGCGGTACCGTCAATAATGAAAAGAATGTGTTGTTTGTGAACCTCGACCATGGCATCGGCTTGGGTATTCTTATCAACGGCCAGCTGTACTACGGTAAATCGGGGTTCGCCGGGGAGTTCGGGCACATTCCTTTCTTTAATAATGAAATCATCTGCCACTGCGGTAAAAAAGGCTGCCTCGAAACGGAAGCTTCCGGCCAGGCCCTCGTGCGGCAATTCCAGGAAAAACTCAAAGCCGGCTTTTCCACCGTGGTAACGCGCAAGCATAAACAACCGGAACAGGTGACTTTGTCGGACATCATTCACGCAGCCAATAACGACGACGTGCTGGCCATTGAACTGGTAGCCGAGATCGGGGAAAAACTGGGCAAAGGCATCGCTGTGCTCATCAATCTTTATAATCCGGAACTGGTGATACTGGGCGGCAGTTTGTCCACCACCGGCGACTACATCCGGCTCCCCATCAAAAGCGCCATCAACAAGTATTCGTTGAGCCTCGTAAACAATGATACACAGCTGATCCTTTCCCGGCTGGGGGAAAAAGCCGGTATCATCGGGGCCTGTCTGCTGGTGCGGAACAAATTGCTTTCTTTGGCGTGACGGGGTTCTGGGTGTTTCTTTAGTGCCGCTCCGAAAGCCAGAGCAGCCCTTCCCCGGAAAGCGAGTATAGCCTACCGCACGTTGCAGCATTCACGCACCCGCAAAACACAAAATTTCATTTGGACAGAATGCCCCTGACCTGTATTTTTATTGCCCAATTGAGACAGTCCGCTATCTATGAAAACCATGCAATATTATGTGCTGGATGTGTTTACCAGCGAGCGATTCAAAGGCAATCCGCTTCCTGTGGTAATAACCGGCAAAGAACTTGAGACAACCCTCTACCAGCAGATTGCCCGTGAATTCGGGTATGCCGGTACTTCTTTCATACATTATTCCAAAAGCGAAAAGGCGCTCAGAGTGCGCTCCTTCGCCCCTTCCGGCACAGAAACGGGCGGAGCAGGCCATAACCTGCTGGGAGCCGTATGCCTGGCGGTGCTGAAGGATATGAATGTTTTCCGCATCCAGGAAAACGGGCCTTTCGTGATCATGAAAGACAAACGCATCCGGTTATCCGTAGAAAATTCCGGAAACGACTCGCCTTCCATCGGCATGCTGCAGAAGCCCGCCACGGCAGGCAATACGGTGCCGGCCGCGGATATGGCGGCAGCGCTTAACCTGCAGGCGGACGACCTGCTGTTGCACGAATGGCAGCCCACGGTGATACAAACGGAAGTAGCCCACCTGATGGTACCGCTTAAAAACATGGAAGCCCTCAACCGCGCGATACCCGTTCAGTCCGCGCTGCAAAACCTCGCCACGGGATACGGCTTTAAAGGCTGTTATTGTTTTACGCTGACGGATAAAGACACGCCGCAACTCGCCCAGGCGCGCTTTTTCAATCCCGCCGGCCCGGCCGAAGAGGCCGCCACCGGCAGCGCTGCCGGTCCGCTGGGCGGATTTCTTTTTCAGAAGGGATACATTCATCAGAACAGGGACTACTCCCTGTTGCAGGGCGTAAAAATGGGCCAGCCTTCGATTCTGCGCTTCCGCACAGCACAGGAAGGCATCTGGGTCAGCGGCTCTTCCGTGATCGTCATGGAAGGAATTTTGCACCTTTAAATGTTTTTGCTCCGTATATTGTAAGTAATCCTACAATATCTATGAGCAGTCATGAGCAATTATCCCGCAAACTGGAGGCAATCAGGCGGATCGGGGATGATCTTCCGGCCGTGGTGATCATCCACAATATGCATACGCAATCCGTCGAGTACATGTCTCCCGCCGGCATCGCCCGGTTAAACACCACCCTGGAAGAATTGCAGGCCATGGGGCCTGAGTATTTCTCCCGCTTCTTCAATCCGCAGGAATCCGCCGAATATGTTCCGAAAATCATGGCGCTGCTGCAAAACAACCGTGAAAACGATTTTGTGTCTTTTTTCCAGCAGGTGCGCGCCTCGCCCGACCACGACTGGAACTGGTACCTGAGCGCCACCACCATTTACCTGCGCGACGAACAGGGTGCGCCCACGCATGTGATCACGTTCGCCCTGCCCATTGATCCGCATCATCACATCACCACCAAAGTAAACCGGTTGCTGGAAGAGAATAATTTCCTGCATCGCCATAAACACGTGTTTGCCGGCCTTACCGGCCGCGAAAAGGAAATCCTGCGGCTGATCGCACTCGGGCACAACTCCTCCGAAATGGCGGCCATCCTCAACATTTCCGGCAAAACGGTATCGACGCACCGCAGGAATATCAAACACAAGCTGAACGTACAATCCAACTACGACATCACCCGGTTTGCGATGGCATTCGACCTGATCTGAAATCATTTGTTATCTTGTGCATACATCAAATGCACGTTATGACGACTGCCTTTCTCCAGGTTTTACTCTCCCTGACAGCCGGCATCGGCCTGATTGTATTGCTGACCGTACGGTTCAGGGTACACGCGTTTTTTGCGCTTTTCCTCGCCTGCTTTGTCGTGGGCCTCGGCGTACAGCTGCCGGTGGCCGGCATTATAACCGCCATGAAAGAGGGTTTCGGGCATATCCTGAAAAACCTTGGCTTCGTGATCATGCTGGGCACCATGCTGGGCGTGGTACTGGAACATACCGGCAGCACCCGCGTCATGGCCGCCGCGATCCTGAAACTGACCGGCGAAAAAAACGCCGCTGCCGCCATGGGCATTACGGGTTTTATCGTAGGGCTGCCGATATTCTGTGATTCGGGATACATTGTGCTGAGCGGGCTCAATCAATCGGTGGCGAGGAGAAGCGGGATATCCATTCTTGTGATGTCAGTTTCCCTTGCTTCGGGTCTCTATGCGGTGCATTGCCTCGTACCGCCGCATCCCGGCGCCACAGCGGCCGCGGGCATCATCGGGGCGGATATCGGCAAATTGATCCTGATCGGCTCACTGGTGGCTATTCCCGCTGCCGTAGCGGGTTGCTGGTGGGCGGGATGGATGGGTAAAAAGATCCCGCAAACGCAACAAACGGAAGAAACAACCGTGGAAACGCTGCCCGACCTCGCCCCCTGGAAAGCTTTTCTTCCCATCATCGTGCCCATACTGCTGATTGCCGGCGGAGCGTTCAGCGACCTCAAAAATGGCGCGGGCGTGCTGCACATCCTCGGCGACCCGGTGGTGGCGCTGTTCATCGGCGTAGTGCTCGCTTTCTTCACCGGCCGCAACTGGAAGCGCGATGCGGTGAGCCACCTCATGCAGGAGGCCGCGGAAAAAGCCGGCAGCATCCTTGTGATCATCGGCGCAGGCGGCGCATTCGGGGCCGTGCTGGCCACTACCAAAATCGGCGATCACCTCAACAGTTCCTTCCAGCTGGGAAACCTGGGGATCGTTTTCCCCTTTCTGCTGGCCTTTCTCCTGAAAACGGCACAGGGCTCCAGCACCGTGGCTGTCATCACCGCCGCCTCCATCATCCAACCGCTGCTGCCGGTGCTGGGGCTCGACGGCGACATGGGGCGGTTGCTTTGCATGCTGGCGCTGGGCGGTGGCTCCATGATGATATCACATGCGAACGACGCCTATTTCTGGGTAATCAGCAAATTCTCCGGGCTTGAGATGCAGCCCATGCTTAAAGTATATTCAGGCGCTACCATCCTGATGGGACTGGTAACGATGGCCGTGGTGTACGTGCTGCGGATCATACTGCTGTAACACTGGCGCAGATATTGATTGAGCGCCTGTATGCCTGAAGGACCATCCATCGTCATACTCAAAGAAGCACTGGCGCCCTTTCGCGGTAAAAAGGTAACGGAAGTATCCGGCAATTCGTCGCTCGATATTGCACGCATCAAAGGGAAAAAAGTAATCGACTTCAAAAGCTGGGGAAAACATTTCCTCATCTGTTTCGAAGGTTTCACGGTGCGCATCCACTTCCTCCTGTTCGGTACCTACCGCATCAACGAAAGGAAAGCCATGACGCCCCGCCTGCAATTGCAGTTCAAAAACGGCGAAGTGAATTTTTACACGAGCTCCATCCGGTTCATCGAAACGCCACTCGATGAAGTGTACGACTGGTCGGCCGATGTGATGAGCCCCGATTACGATCCCCGGAAAGCGCTCGCCAAACTGCGCCGCAAACCGGATACGCTCGTATGCGACGCGCTGCTCGATCAGGACATCTTCGCCGGCGTGGGCAACATCATCAAAAACGAAGTGCTGTTCCGCATCCGGGTGCATCCGCGAAGCCTCGTCGGCAAGCTCCCGCTGAAGCAGCGGAAGTTGCTGGTGCAGGAAGCGGTGCGGTACAGCTTCGATTTCCTGGAATGGAAAAAAGCGTTCGTGCTGAAAAAACACTGGCTCATTCACACCAAAAAAACCTGCCCACGCTGTCAGATACCTGCCGTGAAGGAATACATGGGCGTCACGAAGCGGCGCACATTTTTTTGCGGGAATTGCCAGGTGGAGTACCAGTGAGGCATTCACGTCAGATGCGACGGAATGCCTGCGCTATGTTTTTTGAGAACTGCAATAGGTACCCGTGAGAATGCGCCGAATATGTGGCATCCCAAACCGGCAAACATCGTTTGCGGGATGGCCATCAAAACTTAAACTCATACACCTCACCGGTTCCCGTCCAGCCGAATACTACGTTGTTGATCACGCCAACATACCTGATGGAAGGCGCATCGGCCGTGGCAATAACAGCTCTCCAGCTGCCAGCGCCGGGCGTGTATTCCCATACCCGTTTATCGACCACAAAATATCCTTTGTTACCCACCGCGAAAGCCGGTGTCGACTGCATGGCCACATCGTCCGGCATATCCGCTACCTGCACCAATTGGCCGGGTGAAGTAAATTTAAACATCGCCTTGCGGGGACCGCCCGCCGTCATGATGGCCCGGCCGAAATAGGCATCGCCACCCAGCACCACGGCATTGCCGCTGCTCAGCTCCCGAAAATTGCCTGTGGCGGCTACTTCCCAGTTGCCGGCTTTAAAGCGGTAGAGCGTTTGATGGGTACCCCCAAATCCAACATAGATGGAATTATTCAGCACGAACGACAATGCACCGGAGGTGTTTTCCGGGTAATCCGTTAAACCGGTAGCCGCATTGGTTTCCGGATCGTAGCGCCACCACCGTTTGGATGCGGTGGGCGTCAGGCCGGTGCCGATATACAATTGATTATCGAGCACCACTGCGGTAGCGTTTTGCATGATGGCCGGCGCCATATCGGCCGGGGGTGACGGCGCCAGTTTCCATTCCTTTCGGGGATCTGCCGGGTCGAATACAAAATATTCCGCCGCCGTTTGCAGGAACGACATACGGGTAAAGCCCCAGTACAATTTACCTTTGAACGAAAAACCGAGCCCCATCTGGAAGATGCCTCCCGGCGCAGGGTTGGCGATCTGCCGGCTTTCCCATTTCGCAAACGGTCCGGCTTCTTTTACCGTAAAAGCGCTGGCGGTTTCCAGCACCCCGCCGCCGGATTCCACGCGGATTTTATGCGCGCTCAGGCCGGTGTTGACAGGAATGGTGATGACGATCTGCGCGGCACTGCTTTGTTTCACCTCCGCCTCAATGCCATTCAATGTTACTTTGGGAGCATCCCCAAAGCCGTGCCCCACCAGGGTCACCTGTGTGCCAAATGGTCCTTCCCTGGGCGTAAAATCAATGATCGCAGGCCCGGGTGCATCAACAACGAAGTCGGTGGCCGATGTAGCCGTATGCACTTTTATTTTTCCCGTTACTGCGGCCGCAGGTACGGGCACCGTCAATTCCGTCGCAGTTGCAGCGGTAACGGCCGCATCGATGCCACCGAACGTAACGGTGTAGCCGGTTTTGAAATTCTTGCCGGTGATTTTGACTACTGTTCCGGGCGTTCCATGTTCGGGCGCGAAGGAAGTAATTTCAGGGGTTAGCGGAGGATTGTCAACATCCGCGGGTTTCTTTTTACAAGCCAACACTGTGAGCAGGCACAGCATCCACCAAAGCTGCATTCTTTTCATATCAGGGGTTTTAACGCATGCTCCGGGAAGGGTGCCATAAAAAAAGCAGCTCCCCTTACCCAGGAACTGCTTGCTTTAATAATACGGCAAAGATGCGCTGCTAAATTACATCCGACAAATTTTTGAGACAGGAATGATATAAATGCGTGTTGAAAGGTGCTGCTGTTTGATAAATGGTTTTCGGCATAACACGGACAGTATGCGTAAGGTACTGCATGTATTCCGTCTACATGTCAGCTTGACAACTTCGTTGAATACCGGGCGCATGCTACCGGCAAAAAATTCATTTCATTGATGACGTTATATGCAGCATTCTATGGTTACCTGAACAAATCATCGTAGTGCTTCACTTCCTCCAGGATGCCCCCGCTCCGCGCATAAAAATCGGGGCCGAGGTCGAACACACCCTGCTGCACCTCCATCCAGGGCGCACCGGCGGCCGGATGATAACTTTTCATCGCTGCCCAGTTTTTATAGTTCATGTCGCCGTTCGTTTCCATCAGTCCCATACCGATGCCGGGAAACGGCGCCAGGCGCGCCGCCAGGTTTTTGTGCCAGTCGATCAGCACCGGGTTCACCGTCAGGTCTGCGCACAGGCAGGGAATTTTCCGCTCCTCCGCCAGCTTCGCGATGCGCATACTGAGACTAAGCGTTTTAGCGATACCTTTTAACACGAGTACGCTATACCCCTGACTGATGCGCTGCAATGCATCTTTTTCCGAATGCACGCTTTCATCGGCACCCAGCCGCACACCCAGGTCGTTGACCGGTTCGGTGAGGTCTTCGCGGAAAGGTTCTTCGTACAACAGGATACGGTCGAACGCGCCGATTGTCTTCGCGTGGCTGAGATATTTGCGCAGCGTATCTTTTTCGGCATACCGGCCGTTAGCGTCCATGGTGTACCAGATGCGACCATGAGCGGTGTTGGAAGCAGGCAGGTCTTTCAGCGCATGATGAATCTCCGTCAGCCGCTGCATGTCGAATGCGAGCATTTCTTCCTGGCTGCCGGGGTAACCCGTTTTTATTTTGATGATAAAGTAGCCCTGTTCCACGGCCTTTACAACATCCGCTACCGGCATGCTGTAAGGCACCTGGAACAGCACGGCAATCTGTTTATTGCGATAACCCAAAGCCGCGCGGTATGGCGCGGGTATCATTTCGTTGAAGGTCTTGTACCCGTTCTCAGCCGCATAAAGTAACCAGGCTGCATTGTCGATGCTGACAAGGGCGTTGAGGATAAAATTGTAATGCAGCTGCGCCCGGCCGGTAATCTCCTTACCGGCTGCGATGACGCGCGGAAGTATCTTTTCCTGCAGATCCACCGGTGTGGTGAACGCCGTGGCTTTCACGATGTCGAGCGTCTTTTGCACGAGCGCGAACATCATCGCATTCCCTTTCATTTCCGTGTGGGCGGCAAACAACTCCGCATCGCCATACAGCACGCTCTGCGTGGCCAGGCCAGTGGCGGTGTTACCGGAAGCGGACGTGAGGCGGGTGGCGATCTGCCAGAGCTCGGTTAGGTAATTGCCCTTGAAGCCAAACGGCCTCACCAGTGGTTCCCGTTCAAACTGCGCAGCAGCCTTCGATACGCGTATTAGATGCGGTTTGGCGGCCGCCGTGGAGATTTTAGGGGCACCGATGGCCATGATGCCGGCGGCGCGGATGAAGTCCCGTCTGTACATACCCAAAAAGTACGGAACAATATTCATTGCTGCAACCATTTGGGCATAAAATTCTGCGTTCAGCCTGCTTTCCGCTGCCCTGCCGGCGCCTGTACCGTATTGCGGTATTCTGCCGGGGAAACGCCCGCCTGCCGTTTGAAAAAACGGGTGAAATAAGCGGGGTCTTCAAACCCCAGCCCATACCCGATTTCCTTGATGCTCTTTGAATTGTAGTATAACTCCCTTTGTGCTTCAAGTAAAATCCGCCCGGCCAGCACTTCGCCGGCGGTTTTGCCAAGGTGTTTTTTAGAGAGGGTGTTAAGGGTACGCACTTCCGTAAAGAGCATCGCCGCGTAGGCCTGTACGCCGTGCTCCTGCCGGAAATGTTTCTCAATGGCGGCTTTGTAATCCTGGAACAGCTGCAGGCTGAGATCTCGGGCTACGGCTTCGCGGGAACAGTTTTTCTTCTTCAGCCGGTCGATGTGGGTGATGAGGATTTTGAGGTAGGCCAGCAGGATGCGCTCCTTGTCCGTTTCATCGGCATTGAACTCCGTTTCCATCTTATTGAGCACGTCTTCGAATACCGCGTGTGCGGCAGCCGTAACTGGCACTACGGGCTTAGCCTGGATATTGTCGAACAGGCAGTCGCCATGCAGGTAGTCATCGAGGTCTTTCCCGTCGCTGAACAGGGAAGGCAGGAATTTCACCACGTAACCTTCCGCCTTTTCCTGCGGGCGGATCTGGTGCATTTGCCCGGGCGAGAGCAAAAAGATCACCGAACCCGAATACGGGTAATTCACCATATCGATCGTATGCACCCCCTTCCCTTTCTTCAGCCAGATGATTTCATAGTATTCGTGACGGTGATTTTCTTCAAACTCGGCAATGGTACACGCTTCCTCGCTGAAACCCGTCACTTTGATGCTGCGGATGTCCCTGTCACTGCAATGTTCGCCGATATGGAACACCGGGCGCTGCTGTTTTTGCATAACTCGCTTTTAGAACGATACCAAAGTTACGCAAACCGGGCATTGCAGGCGCCGGATTGCATTAAAGTGCAAGAAATATGCTGTTTCGTCCATTTACCGGTAGCCATTGCCGGCATGCTGCGTTAAAGTGCAAGCCATCTGCTTTTTTATCCATTTACCGCCCTGCTGTTTCATGCCAACTTTGCATCATTATCCAATCATCACACAAACAGATTCATATGCCTTTCGTACAAATTGCCGTCACGAAAGACGGCGTCACCAGGGAACAGAAACAACGGCTCATCCTCGGCGTCACACAGTTGCTGAAAGATGTGCTCGACAAAGATTTCCACCTCACCCATGTGATCATCAGCGAAGTGGAACCCGACAATTGGGGCCTGGGCGGGGAGCAGGTCACCGACATCCGTCAACGTCAAAACAAATCATAAACATGCAACAGAAAACAGTGATTGTAACCGGGGCATCTACCGGTATCGGCAAAGCGATAGCGCATTATTTCATCGGGAAAGGGGATAACGTGGTGATGAACTCCGTCAACGAAAACAACCTCCGGCAAGCCTACCAGGAGTTGGGAAGCCCGGCCTCCGCGCGGCTGCTGGCGGGAGACGTCAGCGACAAGTCGGTCGGCGAAGCGCTCGTCCGCACCGCTATCGGGCAGTTCGGCCGCGTAGACGTGCTGGTGAACAATGCCGGCGTATTCGCCCCGAAGCCTTTCCTGGAAGTGGAGGCGGCCGACCTCGATCGTTTTTACAGCATCAACCTGAAAGGCACTTTTTTCACCACACAGGCGGCCATAAAAGCGATGCTCGGCAACGAAAACGGCGGCTCGGTGATCAACATCGGCACCGTGCTGGTCGACCATGCCATTACCGGCTTTACCGCCACCGCGCCCGTGATCAGCAAAGCCGGCATCCATACCCTGACACGGCAGCTGGCCGCCGAATTCGGTAAACAGAACATCCGTGTGAACGCCGTGGCGCCCGGTATCATCCGCAGCCCGCTGCAGGGTAAAATCGGCGTTACGGATGCAGATGCGTTGTCGGGCCTCGCCCTGCTGCAGCGCATCGGAGAGCCGTCCGATATTGCCGAAGTGGTGTACACGCTAGCGCACAGCAATTTCATCACGGGCGAAATCATTAACGTAGACGGCGGTCACGTGGCCGGCCATACATTCGGTTAACCTGAAAACGAACCATATGTACGCAAAACAATCCATCGCCGTGCAATCAGTGATCAATGGGTATTTCGATGGCATCTACCGCGGCGATACCGCGCTGCTGGGCGAGGTTTTTCACCCGCAGGCACTGCTTTGCGGCGACATCAACGGACAACCGTACTTCAAAACCGTAAACGAATACCTCGAAGTGGTCCGCAACCGCAAAAGCCCGCAGGAGCTGGGAGAAAATTTCCGGATGGAAGTGCTCGGCATAGAAATGCTCGGCAACAACGCCATCGCCAAACTGCGTGTGCCGATGCTCGGTTATGATTATTACGATTACTTGTCGCTGACTGTGATAGAAGGGAAATGGCGCATCATGAACAAGCTGTTCACGCACAGGGAACCGGCGGCGCAGTGAAGTATTTCACCTGGCAACAATAAAAAAGGACAAACCGAAGCATGCTTCAATTTGTCCTTTTTTTGTTGCCTGACCTGGATTCGAACCAAGACAAACAGAGTCAGAGTCTGTCGTACTACCGTTATACTATCAGGCAATATTCACTGATTATGAATCAGTTACCTTTCCTCTCTGCACAAAAATCCAGCGTTTTTCTGAATTTTCCAAATCTTTTGGAGAGCGCAAAGGTACGTTTAAATTAGGTGAAAAACCAAGTCCGTGATTATATTTTTTTCTTCAACAGCTTTGGCGAACCATCGGGTGAAGCCAGCCGCAAGGATTCTGCTGCCGCTCAGTGGCCCCTGCATCGGCACCCCTCTAGTGGAAAGATTGCCGGTACGTCCGGCCGGGCAGTAAAAAAGATAAATATTGCCACGGCGGCATCACCTCCGCCACTACCCTGAATTTTATCTGCAACGCGGTTCCCCTTGTAAAGTCAGTCATCTGCCGGCTCATGTAAAAAGCGCTGCCGGCAGTAACCGGACAGCGCCTTTGTATTGAACCAAACCTTACCGTTTATGACTGAGCCTTTGTTCCGTTGTTTCTTTATTGCAGTACTGATGGATGTTATCTTCCCGAAATGTCGTTCTACGGAGTCATGGCCATCTATTCCCGTAGAAACGGCCACTACTGCATGTTTTTCTCTTCAATGATTGCCATTAAAACATTTCGTCTCCCGGCATCTTTACCGGTTCTTCTCAACATCAGCCGCCAATGGTTGCCGACCCTGGTTTTGACCACACCATTCAATGCCCTCGTCTTAGTACCTATTGTACCGTTACCGTCACTTCCTTCACCACCTCGCTGCTCTTATCGATGTTGGTATTGGAGGCCACGAAGTATGCTTTGTAGGTGCCGGGCTTCGAATAGGTATGCGAATAACTTTCGAGACGCGCGGCCGTACCGCCTTTGATGCCGGTTGGCCGGTCGGGGCCGAGGTTGACGGTTTCCCAGGTGATGGGGGCGCTGATGGCCCAGTTTTCCGTGGCGGGATCGTTGTCCGCCGTAAAAGCATTGGCCAGCAGCGTGATGCGGCTGGTGCTGGCCGTAGAGCGGGCGGGCGCCGTAGCCGGGTTGGAATTCACCAGGCGGAAAGCGTTGGTGAACATATCTGTAGCAGCCAGATTACCCAGCGGCGTGATGCTTTGGAAGCTGAAACTCTGCACCATCCAGGTGCGGGCGGCGCCGTTTAGCTGCTGCGGTTTGGTGAGGTAACGGAAAGCGATGTACAGCGGTTTTCCCTTCACCAGCAGGTCGCTGATATCTTTCAGGCCCGATGCGAGAAACGTGGCGGAGGTGCCTAGCGTAAAGCGGGCGGTGATATCCGTCCACGTGGCTGCCTGCACGGCGGCGAGGTCCGTATATTGCCCGTTGAAGTTGGACGACGCCAGCACCACGAACTGTCCCGTCTGCGCTCCGCCGGTAACGGCCGAGGTAAACGACAACAGGCCCCCGGAGCAGTTTTCCGTTCTGCCCGTGCGGAAAGCATAATCTTTGAGCGGCTCCCCGGAATAAAAGGAGATGATGTTCGCATTGCCGGTAAACCGGAACAGCACCGGCTCTCCCGCTTTAAAGTTACCGGTGGCGGCAGCCACATTAAAATCCGGCGTACCGCCGTTGAGGTCGAGGCTCTTTTTGCAGGCTGCGTGCAGCAGCAAACTGCAGCATATCATGACATGACTGAATTTCATAGCTGGTATTTTTTGAATTATTCCCATCCCGGATTTTGTGTCATCAGCCGGTTGAGTGTCATTTCCTTGGCTGGAATGGGCCAGATGTTGTGTCTCTCGGTAACGCTGCGGAAGCGCAGCAGGTACGACGGTGCGCCCACATCCTGTTGTATCATGTCCGCCACTTCCTGCATCGCGGCTACAAAAACGCCCCACCGGATCAGGTCGTGTTTGCGCAGGCCTTCGCAGTTCAGCTCCCGGAATCTTTCCTGCTGTAAAAACGCCAGAAAACTTTCTTTCGACGCCGTTGCAGATGCCGGCACGTCCGCATCGGCGGCGGTGTAGATGGTAGCAGTGGCTGTGGCCCCGCTACCGCCCCCACCCGTAAAAGTGATCGCCGGCGGCGTGGTATAAGTGCCTGTTAAAGCACCGGTGACTGCATCGGGCGTAAAGGTGATACCCGTCACTTTACCACCGCTGATCGTAGCTGTGGCCACAGCGCCGCCTCCCCCACTGAATGCGACCGCCGGGGCAGTGGTGTAACCCGCGCCGCCATTGGTGATGAGCACTTCTTTAATCCCTTTCGACCAGGCCCTGCGCCGTACCCGGTTTACGGCATCCACGGCTTCCGCCGCAGGCCCGCTGATGGCGTTCACCGCTTCCGCGTACATCAGCAGCACATCGGAAAAACGGAGGATAGGCCAGTTCTGTGGACTGGTGTTGATATTCTGCGGCAGCAGCAATTCATATTCCCGGCGGTACTTTCCGGCGTTGACGAGATACACACTCGTAGGCGTAGGCGGTTGCACGAATGTTTTATTACCCCGCGGCCCGCTCGCGGCGTATGCAAACGTAGGAATACACCAGGGTTTGCGCAGGTCGCCGGGCGTAAAGGCGTTGTAGAATTTGCCGGTGATGTTCACATAAGCCGGGCACATGCCGGTATTCGCGTTGGCGGAAGCCGGCCCGTTGATGCGCGCGTTATTGCCCGCCATCGAGTAGGCATCCATCCCGTTGCCCCAGAATTCGGCCTCCCAGATGCATTCTTTGATATCGTATTCGTCGCGGGCGATCTTGATGAAGACGTCTGCATACGAAGGGTTGAGTGCGTGTGCGGCATCGTCGATCACCATTTTGGCCCACTTGCGCGCGGCTTCATATTTGCTCTGGTCGTTGAGCGGCTTGCCGGCCATATTCAGGCAGACCCTCGCAAGAATGCCCCTGACGGCCGATTTATTCACCCGGCTGCTTTTCGCCGTACCGATGTCGTCTACCAGTGTTTCCGCTTTTTCCATATCGGCCAGCACCTGGTCGTAGGTTTCTTTCAGGCTGGCGCGTTTGGCATCCGTCGCTTCCACCGAAGTGCTGGGCGTCAGCAAAACGGGCACTCCGCCGAAATTCTGAGCGAGCAGGTACAGGTAATACCCTCTTAAAAAAAGCGCCTGTCCGCGCACCTTGTCGCGCAACGTAGCATCCAGCGCCATGTTGTTATCCACGTTCTTCAGCAGCGCGTTGGCGCGGTTGATGCCCGTATAACACGCGAACCAGAAACTTTCGATCGTGGGATTGGTAGCGGTATAATCGAACGTGAAGGGATAGTTGATGAGGGTGGAACGGTTGATGTAAGACTCGTCGCCCTCGAACCCGTTCAGGTATACGATGCCGCCGCGGTAAAGGGAAGAGTGCGACAGGATGTTGTACACCCCTGCCAGTGCCGTTTCCAGTTCGGCAGCCGTAGTATAATAATTGGCGGGGGAAAGAAAGTCCGACGGTTTGCTGTCGAGAAACTTTTTACAAGAGCTGGCAGTGATCAGCGCCAAGGCCGCCAGCAAACAAAATATCTTTTTCATGCCGGTGCAGTTTTTAGATTTAGAAATTTGCCTGTAACCCGAACATCAGCGTACGCGCACGGGGATACGCGGAAAAATCGAAGCCGGGCGTCAGCACGCTGTTGCGGGCTGACACCTCCGGGTCCATGCCGGAGTAATTCGTCCAGGTGAGTAAATTCTGCGCCGTAACGCTCACGCTGAGGCTCGTCATTTTCAATTTGCGGATATATCGTACAGGCAGGCTGTAAGCCAATGATACCGTTTTCAACCGCAGGTAGGAACCATCTTCCAGCACCCGCGAAGAATGGTACCCGATAGGGCCATGACCATTGGTACGGTAGTTTTCGTTAGTGGGATTTTCGGGCGACCAGCGGTTCACGTAACTCGCAAACTGGTTCATCTCGTGCCTGCCATTACTGTTACCTTCGAAGGTGAGGCGGTTGGCGTTGTATATCTGGTTGCCGTACGACCATTGCAGGAATGCACTGAGCGTAATCCCCCTGTAGGAGAAGTTGTTCATAAAACCGCCGGTGTGTATCGGCTGCCCGCGGCCCATCACCACCATATCAAGGCTATTCACGGCGCCATCACCGTTGATGTCTTTATACTTCACATCGCCCGGCTGAATGGCCGTTCTGCCCGTACCGTTCGACGGTAAATGCTGCTTCAGTACATACACGCCGGGAGCGGGATTGTTGAAATCCACATACTGGTATACCCCGTCGAACAAATACCCGAAAAACATGCCGGCCGGCTGCCCGATGGCGGAGAGGTACAATGGTGAAGAGAACTGCGATTCGAACGAAACGGCGTTCTGTAAGAACTGCTGTCCTGCCGTCAACTCGAGAATGGTGTTTTTGTTGAAGCTGATATTAAAATTGCTCTGCCAGTTAAAATCACCTTTCGTGATGTTCACCGTATTGAGGCTCAGCTCCAGTCCTTCGTTCTTCAACCGCCCGATGTTTTTGAACGCCGTACCGAAACCCGTAGTGGGCGGCAGATCGGCGCGCAGCAGCAGGTCGTTGGTGATCTTGCGGTACAGGTCTACGGTAAACTCGATCCTGTTTTTGAAAAGCCCGATGTCATAGCCGAGGTTCAGCTGTGCGGTGCGCTCCCAGCGCAAATCCTGGTTGGCAATGTTACCCGGGTTAATCGCGGAAGTAGGTGTACCGTTGTTGTAGGAATACCCCTGTATCGTCTGGTTCAGCCGGTCGAACCAGTCGTAGTTGCCCACGCGGTTATTCCCGGTAATACCGTAGCTGAGGCGGAGCTTGGAGTTGGATATCTTTTTGAACGGTTGCATAAAACCTTCTTCCTGCATATTCCAGGCAATGGCGGCGGAAGGGAAATACCCCCAACGTTGCTGCGGCGCGAATTTGGAAGAACCGTCGCCGCGGAAGGTAGCCGTGAGCAGGTAGCGCGAACCGAAATTGTAGTTGACGCGGCCAAAGAAGGAAGCGAGTTTATTGCCTTCCGAATAAGCAGTGCCGCTGTAAGGCACCCCTTCGTCGAGGCCGCTCACGCCCAGGTTTTCGTTCGGCAGGTTTTGCGCCGCATATCCGTTGCCGCTCACTTTCGTTTCCTGCATCGAAAAGCCCGCCACCACGTTGAGGAGGTGGTTTTTGTTGATGGTTTTGTTGTAGGTCAGCGTGTTCTCGCTGCTCCAGATGCTCGTTTCAGAATTGCCCACGCTGCCGTTGATACCCCGGAGGTTATTGGGGTTCAGCGGGCTTCCCTGCGGCGTTTTGCTGTTGTAGAACCGCTCCGATTTATTGATGGCGCCATTAGCGATGCCCATTACCCGCAGCACCAAATCGTCGGTGATATTGTAGCTGAGATATGCGTTGCCGGACAGGACGGTGGACACATCCCGTGTAAAATCGTTCTGCACCGTAATGAGGGGATTCAGTCTCACGTCGGACGCGTTGATGTTGTCCGGGTCGCCGATTTCATCCACCAGGTTGAGCCCGTCGCCCGACAGTGGGCGGTAGGCCCACACGCGGAACCAGAGGTAGGTGGAAATGGAGCTGGAACCCGGATTGGAGGCCACCGGCTGCCCGAAGGTTTTGATTCGGCTGTAGTTCGCCGTAACACCCATCTTCAGTTTTTTACTGATGTTCTGATCGAGCGTAAAACGCGCCTGGTACCGTTTATAGTTCGTGTTGATCACCACGCCGTTCTGGTCGTACACGGAGCCGCTCACGGCGTATTTGGTGGCGTCGTTCCCCCCGCGCACCGCAATATTAGTGATGCTCATCGGCCCTTTCCGCAGCACTTCCTCCTGCCAGTTGATGCCCTCCAAATTGCGGTATGATTCGAGCGTTTTGCCGTCGGTGAAATATTTATCCCTGGTGATGTCCGGCCTCCGTTCGTATTGGTATTTGATGAACTCGTACGGGCTCATCATTTCCATCAGTTTCGGCACTTCCTGGTAGCCGTATGAGGTGTTGAGGGAAATAGCGGGTTTGCCGGCCTTGCCTCTTTTTGTTTCGATCACGATCACGCCGTTGGCCGCGCGGGAGCCGTATATGGCGGTAGCGGAGGCATCCTTGAGGATGTTCAGCGATTCAATTTCTTCAGGGTTAATGGCTGCATTTTCGGGATCCTCCACCGGGAAACCGTCGATCACATACAGGGGGGAATTGCTTTGCGTAAGGGAATTGGCGCCTCGGATAACGATCGTGGGCGTACCGCCGGGCTGGCCGTCGTTGGATGATACCTGCACCCCGGCCACGCGGCCGGCCAGCGCATCGGAGAAAGACGCTACGGGCGCCTTGGTGAGCTCCTTCATTTTCACCTGGCTCACCGAACCGGTGAGGTCCTGTTTCTTCACGGAGCCGTAACCGATCACCACCACGTTGTTGAGCGTCACGTCTTCCTGTTCGAGATTTACGTTCAGGATGGTTTTGCCGGCTACCGGCACTTCTTCTTTCCTGAACCCGATAAAAGAAAATACCAGCACGCCCTGGTCCGGCACGACAATCGAGAATTTGCCGGCATCGTTGGTGGAGGCGCCTTGGGACGTGCCTTTGATCATCACTCTCACCCCCGGCAACGGCGTGCCTTCCGGCTGCCTGCGCACGGTTCCGGTAACGGTTTTTTCCTGTTGCGCCTGCAGCGATACAGGCGCTGCGGAAAGAAACAGCATGAGTATGACACCTCCCATCCAGAGTGGGATGCACCTCGTAGGTTTTTGCGTAATCATATGTGATGCTTTTGAGTTGTGTGGTTGGGTACGTACCCGTTTAAAGCGAATAGTTTATCGGTGATCGTATGTCTAATGAAACTAACTCCCTCTGTTGGTCTGCGTTATTTGGCTGCGGCAAATTCCTGCCGGATAATCTGATATTTTGGTTGTTGTGCAACGGGGTCCTGGTGGCAGTAAATAAACACGCCATCGGCATTTTTTATCCCGGCTTTGATCACGGCTTCCACATATGCCGGGGTGGATGCGCCCAGGCTGCTGTGTGCGGTTGCGTACACATCGAGTATCACGGGAAAAGCGCGCCCGAAATGTTGTTTGATCGTATCTATTTCTGCTTTCACCTGCGCGCTGTTGGAAAGGTCGGCTTTCACCGACTCGGCACGGTAAGGAAAAAGGATGCCGTCGAAAAAGGGTGCATAGCGCGATGCCAGGGTGGCATTGATCTGGCGGTAATAACAACAGGGGATGAAGGCCAGCTGAGGATTTATCTTTTTGGAGGCGGCGATGAACTTACCAACATACTCCGGTGTAAATGCTTTCAGGTTATGGGCAAAATCGTCGATGCTCCACGCAACGAGCGCCGGCTCTTTCAGGCTCAGTTCCGCCAGTGCGGTTGCCCAGCGTTCAAAGTCGAGGCGGTAGGGTTCCGAGAAAAATTTCGCGCGCGGCGGTGATTCGGAATGCGGCACCAGTGTTACCCATACTTTGATGCCCGCCTTGCGCGCCAGCGGCAGGAACAGCTGCAGATCGTCCCAGTCGGTTGCTCTTGTCCAGATCAGCCAGTTATAAGTATTGGCATGAACGTCTTTCAACTCTGTCAGCAGCCGTTGCACGTCCACCCGGTCGTTGGCCAGGCGGGGCGCGGCGGCGTAGGTGCCACGGATGGGCTGCGCTTTTTTCTTTCCGCCGCCATCGGCAGCAAAAAGGGGGTACTGGCACAGAAGTGCCAGTACGAACATAATTGACAAGTGTTTCAACATGACTATGTGATTAAATGGTAACTGTCAGGTTTGCGGCGCCCAGTACGTGCAGGAGCCTTCTGCTTCCACCGGTCCTTTGAACAACAGGCAGCCCCCGCATTTCGCGCCTTCTTTGGCGGGTTTGTAGAGGTTGCACAGCTTGCAGAACTTCTCCGGGTCGGGCGAGGTATCGGTATACCCCAGTTTTTTGCGCGCGGCGATATCTTCGCTGCCCAGCTTGCTGTAATCCTGGCAGGAGGCCACATCTTCCTCTTTCGTTTCTTTTTTGCCTCCCCCGCAGCCCGCCGCCAGCAAGCCTCCGGCAAACAGCAGCATGCCCGACGAAAAGGTCCCTTTCAGGAAAGCGCGGCGTGAGTGATGCTCTTTTTCCATCATCCGGTATTTTATTTTTCTTTTAACGATGCCGCGAGTTTGGCCGCAGCATCTTTTACCTTTTTAGCACTGCTCTGTTCCAGCACCGCCAGCGCGGGCGCAAACGCAGCGTCTGCAGCAGTTTTGTTTTTCGTTGCTTTTAACCCGGTGGCGGCACCGTTGAGGATGGCTACCTGGTACTTTTCATCGAGCTGAGGCGCCAGGCCCAGC
This sequence comes from Chitinophaga lutea, assembly GCF_003813775.1. Taxonomy (NCBI): domain Bacteria; kingdom Pseudomonadati; phylum Bacteroidota; class Chitinophagia; order Chitinophagales; family Chitinophagaceae; genus Chitinophaga; species Chitinophaga lutea. Next base: position 2,194,608 of record NZ_RPDH01000002.1, read on the forward strand.
AGGCGGCTCACCTCTCCGGCCGCATTGCGTGCCGCTACGGCATGCGCGAATGTGGTCAGGTAACCGCCCTTATCCGAACGCCCCTCTTTCTGCAGCGCGCCGCTCGTTTGCAGGTGTTGCAGAAACTCCATGGAAATACCGCCCGGAGAACTGAGGATGGCAGACTGGAACCATTTGTCTTTCGCATGTTTTTCGAGCACAGCAGCGAGGGCAGGCATCGTTTTGCCGATGGGGAATTCTCCGAGGCTCAATGTAGCCTGGAAAGCCACCAGCGGCACGCTGTCTGCGCTCAGTTCCACCAGCGCGGGCAGGCATTCGGGATAGCGTTCAGCCAGGATGGCGGCGTGCTCGCGGATACCGGCGGCGGCGTCTTTCATCGCTTTCAGAACGAGACTGCCGTTCAGTGCGTCCAGCCCCTCCAGCGTGTACATGGCATGCAGACGCGCTTTCTCATCGGTGGCCGTATTGAACATTTCTGTTAACAACGGAATGGCGGCCGCGTCTTTCCGCTCCACCAGCAAACGCTGCGCGTTGGTGCGCCACCAGCGGCTGCCATGGCCCAGCAACGCCACCAGCTCTGCGGTGGTTTTACTACGCAGGCCGGGCTGGAGATTATGTTTGGCCGTGGCATTGGCCGGTACGATGCGGTAAATGCGCCCGTACTGGTTGCCGAGCATAAAGTCCATGTCTTTTTTCAGGTCTTCCGGGATAGATACCGGCGTTTCGATATGCTGGCGGTACATGTCTATCAGGTAGAGCCAGCCGTCAGGAGCATTGGCGAGATTCACGGGGCGGAACCATGAATCGGACGAAGAGATGAATTCCCTTTTCAACTCCGACGCAGGCCTTCGGGCCGCAAAAAAGGGCCCGTTGTGCAGGGTATCGATCCGGTCGCGGTGCACCAGGTTGCAGGCCACCTCGGCGGTGAAAATCGTTCCGTAATATTCTTCGGGAAAACCGGTTCCGTTGTAGTCGGTACCACCGGATGCGCCGGTGAAATGGCCGCGCTCATATTCTTTCCTTCCCAACCCTTGCTCGTCGTACGCCTTCTGGCGGCGCGAAGTGCGCTCTTCACGCCAGTAAGGCGTTTTGCTCAGCTGGTATACCACCGGGGTGTCTTTATAAATATTCGCTACGGCTTTGTACGCAGGCAAAAACTCATGGCGATGGAGATAACGCCAGGGAATGGGCGCGGTTTGAATATGCAGGGTATTCTGGGTAAAGAAACGATGCCCGTAGTCGTTCATCGCCAGCCCGAACTGCCCTACGCCGGCTTCCACTTCAAACAGCCCTTTGTCGAGGCGGAAACGGAAATCGCCGCCGCCCACTTTGATGGCGGGCGCATCGGGTTTACGTTTGAATGTCACCACCCCCTTCTGCCCGTTGTTGTTGGCGTAAATCCAGTTGTCCACGCCGTAACGGAGGCTGGTGATCTGGGCCTCGGAGTTGTCTTCGAAAAACCCGGTGAATATCACTTCGGTACTGTCTGCCTTGCCGTCGCCATCGGTGTCTTTCATAAAAAGAATGTCAGGCGCCGCCGTTACCAGCAGCCCCTGCTGCCAGGGCAACATGCTCGTGCCACTGGGAAGCCCTTCGGCAAATACGATGGCGGTATCGATACGCCCGTCGCCATTGAGGTCTTTCAGCTGGCGGATCTTGCCGTTACCTTTGCCTTTCTCGGGTTTGTAGGGATAGTCGCCCATTTCCATCACAAAACAATTGCCGTCTTCGTCGAACACCATTTCCACCGGGTCTTTTACATGCGGCTCGGCCGCAAAAACCTCCACTTTAAAACCTTCCGCCACATCCATTGCCCTGATGGATTCTTCCGGCGTCAGCGGCCCGTCGTAGCGGGGCCCGCCGCACCCGGCCAACAATACAATGCCTGCAGCGGCCAATAAAATAGAACTGTGTTGCATGTTTTTATCTGGTATTAAATTGTATTCACTTTTGATAATGCCTCCTTCCCCATCATCGCCGCTTCAATTCAACAGCAGGGGAAAATACGCTCACGACACATTCAACCGGAATGGATTGGGGATCTTCACGAGATCCTGTATTTCATTCCCCCGGTAATTAAACCTCGCCAGCGTGTAAATATTTCCATCCGCACCGATGGTGATGGAATTGACGTAAGTGGGCCTTCCGCCGTCCGGATAAAATACCGCGCCATGGTCGGTGTAAGTGCCGGTAGGCAGATGATAGGTCACCACGTGCAGGTTTTCGATTCCCTTGGCGGCGCCTTTCGCGATCTGTCGCGCACCCGCTACCCTTTTGCCGTCTTCGTACACCGGCCCGCCGGTGAGATAATAAATCGTTTCCCCGTCGGGCCCGAGCACAAAACCCAGGTAACCGTAACTGAACTGGTCGTACATGCCACTCCGCTGCGACAGCGACGAAGCGATGCGGTCTACGATCTCAATTTTCTTTTCGGCAGGGTCGAAACGGAACAGGTAACCGGAGTTGCCATGCACGCCATACGCCACCTTCTCCGGCGCGTACCAGAATATCTTCCGCCAGTTATATCCCATGCTGCCGGGGCGCGTAGCATCATAGGTGCCGAAATAATCGATCTTCAGATCTACGCCTTCCACCTGCCGAATGGCGCTTGCCGACGGATGATACGTGAAAATGGAGCCCTCGGCGGTAGAGAAATACACATCGCCCGTATCCTGGTTCACGAACATGGAACGGCAGATGGTGCGATAGTCGTCGCCTACGGTGCCGGCTTCACTGCGGGCGCAGGTCAGGCCGAGATTCTTCAGCTCGCCCGTCTGCACGTTGTAGTGAATAAAATATCCCAGCGGCCAGGTGAGCGCATACAACTGCTGCCGTTCTTTGTCCATCGTCATGGTAATGATGCCCTCTCCGTCAGGCGCCGTCGCCAGGTTCTCGAAGCGGCCTGTTTTTAAGTCGTACGACAGAAAGTGCCCGCCGGGATACAGCTTGTACCCTTGCGGCGGATGTACATGCAGCCGCTCCATCCCGTCGATCATTTCATACACGCCGACGTGTGAAGCGAAATACAATTTGCCGTTGCTTTCATAAAACCGCACATGGCTTTTGCCCTGCGGAATGGTAGACAGCCCTTTTTCCCCGCAGATCTCGGTAAGGTCTGCCAGGAATTCGGAGCGGCCTTTTAAAGGATCGTATGCATAAATCTGCCCTCCTTTGTCGTACGACTCGGATGACAGTACGTAATAAATTCTTCCATCGCTGGCTGCCGTAATAGCGTTGTAGGTATCGTGGGCTAACTCAAAACCTGAAAAATGTGGTTCCGCTGTCAATGTTTTGTCGTTAATTGTTGCTACTGGTATCATTTCCACTGATTTGTTTTTGTATGATTTTCTATAACCGGAATACTTGTTGTGCGTTTTTATAGAGTATTTTATGCAGTGCCGTTTTATCGGTCACCAGTTTTCTTACTTCAGCCAGTGTGCCGGCGCCGGAGCAGTCTTTCACCTGGCCGGTGGTATCGAGGCAGTCGCTGCCGTACATCAATTTGTTCTGGTGTTTATTGAGGAAAGCCTGTGCATGTTCTTCATCGCGGGTAATGGAATTCAGTCCCGAGCCGGCGGACAGGTCGGCGTACACATTCGGGTAATCGCTCAGCAGGCGGTCGGTGATGCCGCCGGGCGTGATTTTTCCTTTGGGATACAATCCCTGTTGGTCGGTATATTTTTTATCCACGTTGGCCCACCATGTTTGGGCGTGACCGACGAAGATCACTTTGGGATACTTCTCCAGCATTTTATAAAAACGGTCAAAGCCGTAGTTGTACATGTTGAACTGCCAGTGCATGAGCACAGGCACGTTGTACGCCTGCGCGAGCTCATAGATGGCCTGCATTTCTTTCGAATCGCAGTCGACCCCGAACTTCAGCTCCCCGATCACCACCGCGCCCAGCTTGAGGTACTTTTCAATTTCCGCTTTGGCGCCCGGCAGGTCCGGCACCTCGTTGGCCCCGAACAGCAACTCTTTGGGGTATTGCTGCGCCAGCTGGTAACAGGCTTCGTTGCCACCCGCTTTGGCCTGGAGCCCGTTGGATTTGCCGTCGTGCGTAGAGGGTCTTTTCACCGGCGTGCCGGAAGGCAGCATGATGGTGCGCGTTACACCGAGCGCCCGCTGGTGGAACATCAGGTCGGCGTCGGAGCGGCCCATATAGCTGATGTGCTGATGGATGTCGATGATCTGTTCCGCCGCCGGCACGGCCGCACCGCGCAGCCGCAGCGCCGAGCCGGCCAGCAGTATGCCGGCCCCGGCTATGAATTCCCTGCGTGAAAAATTTTTACTCATATCGGGATGCTTGTTTTTTATAAGACAATGGGACGAAGCGGTATCTGCGCCTGCTTGGCCAGTTTGATCACTTCCTGCAGGATGAGGGACTCCGTTTCGGGCGACCATGCGGTGGGCAATCCGTATACCATACAGGCCGTCATGCCTTCATATCCCCCTTCCCGCAAAATCCTCGACGACGGGATGTACGACATCACATCGTTGCAATAGCCGAGCACGAAAGCATGCAGCCCGAAAATTTCTTTCAGTCTGATGCTGTATTCCACCACCAGTTCGCCACCCAGCCCGATGATGGGCTGATCACCGAGCTGCCATACTTCCACCGGGTAAGGATAATCCTTATCGCGCGCCTCCCCGTTCTGCAGTTTCTTCAACATCCGCGCGGCCCATCGTTTAGGATATCCATCCTCCCCTTTGGTGGCCAGCTGCGTCAGTTTCGCTTCGTCGGGCAGGGTGGTGTAAGGCAGGCGCACTTCGGCATAGGCGGTGGTGATAACGGGCGACAGTTTACGCATGTCTTCATCCAGCACTCTTTCCACGGCGGCTGCCAGTTCTTTGCCGTATTGACGCGCCAGCGGCACGGAGCCCCGTGGCAGCGGGTTCTGGTCGGCGCCTGCTCCCTGGAAAAACAGCGCCGTGGCGCCGGGATAGGTTTTCTCCAGTTCCATCATCGCAAAAGCAGGATAGTCGCCGGAGAACTGGTATTCGCTGAGCACGGTGGGATGGCAGGCGTAACCGAACGCCACCGCTTTCAGTTTGCCTTTCTTATCCTGCACTTTGATCACGGGTACCGCGTAGTCGTTCGGCCCGGAGAGATCGGAGATCCAGGGCAGCAAACCCGCATTGTTGTTGCGGCGGTTCACCTGGAAGCGCGTTACGCCGTTTTGCACCGAGATGTCGGCCGGCGCCAGGTCTGCCAGTGCATTCCCGGCGAGGGTGATGATTTTGGCTTCCAGCGAGGCGGTGTATTGTTCGATGCGTGTTGCTTCGTCTTTGTTAATGAGGTAGATGTCCGACAGTGCCTCGCCGATCACCGGCCCGGAATGGGTGTGCGAACTGTTGAGCATGACCTGGTCGCGCTGCAGCCCGAACTTCGTGCGGATGGCGTCGCGGATGCGGTCGGACGTCGCTTTGGGAAAACCCAGCAGATCAGACGTAATGAGCAGTACTTTTTTCCCTGCCGCATCTTCGATGGCCAGCGCTTTTGCCCAGAGCGCATGCATTTTACCGGTAGAGGCATGCGTGCGTACGGCGAAACCCGCCATCCACATGTTTCCGGCCGGGGTGATGTCAATGCGGGCGGCCCCTGCCTTCCAGCCTTTTTCTGGGCTTGTCTGCGACCATACCGCGAACGGGCTGAAGCAGACGAGCAGGCACAGGATACCCGTTTTCAATTTGTGCAATTGAAGTCCGTACAACGTACTCATAATCGGCGATGTTTATTTTTTGGCGGCCAGTTTGATTTTCTCCGCGTTTTTGTGAATCCTTGCAATGGCGGCGGCAATATCATCCATGTCTGTTTTCGGCCCCAGCAGCATGTTCTGCGTAAACCACACTGCCTCTTTACAGAGTTTTTCGTTCTCCGGACATTTATTATCCGCCACGTATCTGTCGAAATCGAGTTGTTCTTTTTTGTAGGAGTTCTGGTACGCTTTCGACTCAAAGGCATCTTTGAGGAAAAGCTGGTTATTGAGCACCGTGTACCCGCTGCTGCAGGGCACGCCTTCCGCCCGCAGGGCTTTCAGGAATTCTTCGCGGGGCAGGCCCTTGAACGCCTGCTGATCGTACCGGAAGGGGAAAAGATGGAATGCGGCGCGCGTTACTTTCGGGTACAGTTTATATGGCCGTACGCCGGGGATGCCGCTCAGCTGCGATTTCAGGTAAGCCGCATTGTTGTTGCGGGTGGTGGTTTCCCCGTCTAGGCGTTTGAGCAATGAAAGGCCGATGGCGGCCTGGTATTCCGTCAAACGCACCTTGGTGCCCTGCATGCTGCTGCCGGCACCTACCACGCCCACGGAAGTACCGTAAGGATAGCCGTAATTCTGGTATGAAAAGCAGCGGTCCATCAACGCATCATCGTCACTCACTATGGCGCCGCCTTCGCCAATGGGAAGGTTTTTCGAATTCTGGAAGCTGAAGCACCCTGCGTTGCCGATGGTGCCCGCTTTTTTGCCGCCATATTCGGCGAGGTGCGCCTGGCAGGCGTCTTCTATCACAACGAGGTTATGTTTTCTGGCAATGGCCATGATACGATCCATGTCGCAGGGCAGGCCGAGAATATGCACCGGCATGATGGCTTTGGTACGCGGGGTGATTTTCGCCTCGATCTTCGCCGGGTCCATCTGGTACGTTTCCGGATCGATATCCACAAAAACGGGCATGGCGCCGTTGGACAATACCGCGGTGATGGAGGCAATGAAAGTATACGGAGGAACCAGTATTTCATCACCGGTGCGGATGTGCAGCTGGTTAAGGGCTACTACCAGGGCGTTGGTGCCGTTCACTACGGCGAGGCTTCTTTTTACGCCCAGCGCGGCGGCCCATTCTTTTTCAAATTCGGTGACCATAGCGGCCCTCGACCAGATGCCGCTCCTGATTACGTCCACTACCCGCTGTTCGTCCGTTTCCGGTTTCCAGATGGGCCATTTGGTCCAGGCGGCGCGACGAACCGGCTCACCGCCCAGAATTGCCGGTACGGCTGCGTTAGTGGTATTGATCTGAAGGGAATCTGCTGCTTTTAATGAACCGCCCAGGAAAAGGCCGGCGGTCAGTACGCCCGAGGATTTTAAGAAAGACCTGCGTGGATGGGAGGCGCCTTCTGATGAAATATACTTGTCCATGTAAGCCGGATTTAATTCGTTAAGGAATAAATTAATTGCGTTTCACTGGCCGAACACCCCGTATATATTAACTGTTTGACGTTTCGTATTTCATTGACCCCGCTGCGGCGCGCAGGCACATACCGCTATCACTACCGCTGTTTACGCACGGTATAATTCTGGTTGATCATCTTTCCGGAATCTAATGTACATAAATTTACGGGTACGTGCCCGTAAATTTTAAAGAATTTTCAATTTTCTTGCTTTTTAACAGTTTTCAGACATAGCAAAAGCCCGTTTTATTAGAATGAAATACAATACCATGGCGGTTTTGCCTCTCAAAAGAAGGAATTTTATCACATTTCGTATGAAGCGTAATTTTCTTTTGTGATGATGTCGATCGGCATGTAATTGATCTTATCGAGGGGGGTATTGAAGGCGATGTGCTGGTAGAGGGCCATCACGCCTTTATAGGCCTGCTGTAAGGGTTTCTGACAGATGAGGAAATCGATGGTGCGGCTGTGGAGGTAATCGATGTTCTCTTTCAGGAAATCGTACCCGATGAGGATCACCTTGTGCGGCAGGCGCTGCACGTAAGCAGCCACGGCCGATACGCGGGAGTTGGTCACGAAGATGACCCGGATGTCTGTATGCCGCTCGAGTGCTTTGGCGATGCCGGCCTCTATGGAGGCATGATCGAGCCGGTGGATGTCTCTTTTGATGATGATGTGCTCCTGCCCGTGCTCCTTGTAATACGCCCGGAAGCCTTCTTCCTTGCGCAACAGGTGGTGATCGGTGTCGATCTCCTTTGATATATTGACAATAAGCACCTTGTCGTGCTCGCGCAGCAGGTAACTGACCAGGTGCGCGGCCAGGAAACCGCTCTGGTACAGGTCCGGCCCGATGTAACTGAGGTTGTTGCGGCCGGGAATGTCCGAATCCATAAACACATACGGGATACCGGCGGCATCGCAGGCCGTGATAAAATCCACGGACTCCTCCATAAACGACGGCGCCAGCAAAATGCCGTCGGGCTTCATTTTAAGGATAGCCTTCGCCTGTTTGACGAAAGACTTCCGGTTGTCCTGGTTGTAAAAAAACTTGTGCAGTTTTACGCTGTACTGCATCACCTCCGCTTCCGCATCTTCGATGCCCTTGAGCGGCCCTTCCCAGAAACTGGTTTCGTCGGAGCTTTCAGGAATGAACGTTGCGATATGAACCACCTTGCGTGAGGCTAGGCGCTGGGCGTGCAGGTTGGGCTGGTAGTTCAGCTCTGCTATAATGGCGTTGATCCTGTCGCGCGTTTTATCAGAAACCCCTTTCCGCTTGTGGATCACACGGTCTACCGTAGCGGCGGACACTCCCGCCCTTCTGGCGATTTCCTTTACGCCCGACAATTCACCGGCATCTTTTTTATTCATAGCAGCATTTGTGCTACAATAATAATAAAAAAAAGAGCGCACCTTGACCATACAGGCGTACGTCCCCCGCGGGAAGGAGATTTTTCGCCGACCGGCTTTTTTTATCGACTTTTCCAGTCTATCTTACCTGAAATTTAGCTAAACGGAAACTATGTCCCTACTCACCTACTTCAAGAAATCCTATGCGCGCAAAAAAGCCCGGCGCGTGTTTCAGCAATACGGCACCCGTGTGGATACTTTCCGCTTTGCGGACAACCGCACCGTTGAATTCGCCAATTGGCTGAATCCGCTGCTCAAGCCGAAAACCATCACGCAGACCGAGCTCGATTTTTTCGCGCAATACATCCCGAAAGGTTCCATGGCGATCGATATCGGCGCCAATATCGGCGACCTCACCGTTTCGATGGCCATCGCCGCCGGCCGGGAAGGCATCGTACTGGGCATCGACCCTAACCCGATCGTATTCGCCGTACTGAGAGAAAACGCAAAGGTGAACGCGGGCAAAAGCAATATCGTTCCGCTACAGCTGGCCGCCGCAGAGAAAGAAACCGTGTTCTACTACGCTTCTTCCGAAGCGTCGATGAGCAACGGGGGCCTGATAGAAGACATCAACGACAACCGCCACGGCAAATACAAACTGAAGGAAGGCATCCAGGGCGTCCACTTCGGCAAATACCTGGAACAACATTACGGAGAGTGGCTGCCCAAACTGTCGCTCATCAAAACCGATACTGAAGGCTGGGATTATTTTGTGCTGAAAACCCTTGAACCGGTGATCGCCCGATACCGCCCCGTCATCATTGCGGAAATATTCCACGATATTTCCACGGAAACGCGGCATAACATCTTTGACCTGCTCCACCAGTACGGTTATACCATCCTCAACGCCGGGCAGTTCCATACGGAAGAGCCGATCGTTACCCGGGAAATCAAAACAAAAGAAGAAATGCCCAAAGCCGGGCTCACCGAAAATATCATCGCCACACCCGATAAGGCGTAACATTTTGTGTTTTACATCGTCTCAAAACCTTCCGCAGCGCTTTGCGGAAGGTTTTTTTGCGCCCCGGGCCGCCCGGTGGCAAGATTGTCTTTTAAATCCTGCCTAAACTGCTAATTTTGTGCTCCGGTTGGCCCGGCATGACGCCCGGCCGCATAAAATACAGGACTTGAGTAAAAAATACTATATCATCGATTTCGACAGCACCTTCACCCAGGTGGAAGCATTGGACGAACTGGCGCGCATTTCGCTACGCGAGCACCCGGAAAGGGAACAGATCTACCAGAAAATTGAAGACCTGACCAACCTGGCGATGGAAGGCAAATTGTCCTTCCGGGAAAGCCTCGCCGGCAGGGTGCAGCTGCTGGAAGCCAACAGAGACCATCTGCAGCAGCTGGTGAAACACCTCAAAAAACAGGTGTCCACCTCCTTCTCGCGCAATAAAAAGTTTTTCAAACACCATGCAGACGATGTACTGATCGTTTCCGGCGGGTTTAAGGAATTTATCACCCCGGTGGTGCTGCCTTTTCATATCAAAAAGGAAAACATCTACGCGAACACCTTTGTGTTCAACGAAGCCGGCAAAATCGTCGGGTACGATGAAGCCAATCCGCTTTCCAACGAAGGCGGTAAAGTGAAACTGCTGCACGAACTGCAACTGCAGGGCGAAATACACGGCATCGGCGACGGTTACTCGGACTTTCAGCTGAAAGAATCGGGTATGATCAAGAAGTTTTACGCCTTTACCGAAAACATCGAACGCAAGTCGGTGATCGAAAAAGCGGATCACGTCACCCCCAGCCTCGACGAATTCCTGTACGTCAACAAACTGCCTTCGGCCATTTCGTACCCGAAAAACCGCATCCGCTGCGTCGTAGTAGGTCATGTGCCGGATACCGTAACGAAGTACATGAAGAAAGAAGGATATGCCGTAAAACACACCGATTCCCTGGAAGAAAAACACATCGCAGACGCCGCGATCATCATCATGGGCAACAAGGAATCCATCAGCGCAAAAAAACTGGTCCTGGCCACCAAACTGAAGGTGATCGGCTACCTCGGCAAAAGCAAACATCACATCCCCCACGAACAGTGCACCGCCATGGGCGTGCTGATCTTCGACCATGCCGGCAAACCGGAAGCCATCGCCAAAAGGATCGCCCGGTTCATCGACAACGGCGATTCCTTCAAAAGCAGCAACTTCCCGAACATGCAGCTGCCTGAACTGAAAAGCGGGCACCGCTTCATCCACATCTACCGCAACGCGCCGGGCACCATGAGCCTCGTGAACCAGGTATTCGCCACACACGGCATCAACATCACGGCGCAGTTCCTTATGACCAACAAACTGATCGGGTACGTGGTAACGGACATCGACGGCGCATATGATAAACAGCTGGTGAAAGATCTCAAGGGGATCGACGGGGCGGTGAGTTTCCGGGTGTTGTACTAACAGAAAAATGAAAAAACGAGGCCTTTTTGTTTGGGAAACACGGCCGTATGAATAAAAAAAGCAGGCCGTAATATCGACCTGCTTTTTTGTTATATGCGTTATACAACTAAAACTTGAAAGCCGCGCTGGCTACAAAGTTCGCCGGTTTCTGCGGGGAACCGTTGGTATTCCAGTACTGCTGATCGAGCAGGTTATTCCCTTTCAGGGCAAGGCGGAACTTCGGCTGATCATAGAAAACCGTTGCACCCAGGAGGGTATAGCCGGGCAGTGTAAAGCTGTTGGTCGATTCGAACCAGGAGTCGCTTACATAGTTGCCGCCGGCGCCGAAACCGAGCCCGTTCGGCAGGCTGTAGCTGATCCAGAGGTTGGCGATGTGTTCGGGGCTTGCCGTCACCATTTTACCCTGCAAAGCGGGCGATGCTTTCGTGTATTTATTTTCGTTATTGGCGTAGCCGGCCACGATATTGAGGCCGCGAACAGGATGGGCAATCACCTCCGCCTCAAATCCTTTGCTGCGCTGTGTACCGTCCTGGAACATGAAGGTTTTGCCATCCACAATTTCGGTGCGGGTGGCGTTGGTCACGTCGATCACATAATAACTTACGGAACCGGTGAGGCGGTTCTGCAGCACATCGAACTTCACGCCGCCCTCCCACTGGTTGCCCTGCTGGGGCTTCAGGTTAAGCACGGTATTGTCCGGCTGTACCGCAGGGGCGAGATTCACAAAACCGTTCATATAATTGGCGAATACCGACAGCCTGTCGCGCAGCACCTGGTATACCAGCCCGAGTTTGGGAGAAAGGGAGTTCTGATCGTATTTGCCGGTAGACTTACCGGTAGCCTGACTGTAGGTACCACCGGTAGTGAAGCGGTCTGCACGAAGGCTCAGCATAGCCATCAGGGATGGGGTGATGTTCAGCACGTCAGACACATATACCCCGTAACTGGAAGACGATGTGTTGGAGGCCGCAAAACCTTTTTCGTAAGACAGCTGGTCGATCTTCATCGCATTCAGATCAGGTATCTGGCGGCGGATATTGATCACGTCGTAGTTGATGGTCACGCGGTTGAGCGTGTTGTAGTTGTAATTGTAGTCGATGCCCACCACCATGCGGTTACGCAGTTTGCCGATATGAAAATCGCCTACGAAGTTCTGCTGCAGCTGGATGTTGCCGAAGGTTTCCGGCACCTGGTTGCGCACGCTCCGCGAAATGGTGGAGTCCGTCAGCAGGTTGAGAGTAGTCCAGTAAAAGTTTTTATAGAACCCCTCAGAGTAGAGGTAGTTGGTTTGTGACACCCATTTATCGGACAGTTTGTATTCCATCTGCGCCTGAATGTTGTAGATGCCGTTATTGATGTCTACGCCGTTGTTGAAGTACGACTTCTTATAGTCCATCTCCAGGTCTTTGAAGTTCCTGGCTTTTACATCTTTCAGGGAAGCCACTGCAAAGGTGCCAACGGCGAACTGGCTGCGGGTCAGTTCGAGGTCGAGGGAAAATTTGAGGCGGTCGTTCACCTGGTAGCTGAGAGAAGGAGCGATGGTGTAATTTTTCATAAAACCCTGATCCTGGAAGGCGCCTTCCGACTGGAAAGCGGTATTCAGGCGGAAAAGCAGGGATTTGTCGGCCATCAGCGGGGTGTTGATATCCGCCGCGATGCGCCCCAGCCTGTAGCTGCCGCCGGTGAAGGATATTTCTCCGCCCGTCTGGTCGTACGGTTTTTTGGTCACGTAGTTGTACAGGCCGCCGAAGGTGATGTTCCTGTTGCTGCCAAACAAGGTGCCGGAGGGCCCTTTGATCACTTCCACCCTTTCAAGGATAACGGGGTTCATAGGCACGATGGCGCTCGTCACCATGCCGTTGCGCATGCCGGTAGCATTGGCGAAGCCGCGGATCGTCATGCCCTGCGAGCCGCCTACGGCGAAATTAGGCACGGCGCCGGGGATGTTGCGGTAAGCATCCATTCTTTCTATGATGATCTGTTCCTGCATCAGGGCCTTCCCGACGGTTTGGTATACCTGCGGATTTTCCAAGTCTTTCAGCGGCAGGCGCGAAACCTGCTGCGTTTCCTTGGCGGCGAACCGGTTCCGGTTGCCGGTTACCACGATCTCCTGCAGCTGTGTGTCGGATACCTCAAGCGTCAACGCCACCTGCGCAACGGCGTTCTTTTCCACCGTCACCGCTTGCAGGAGGGTCGCATATCCCAGCAGGCTCACCTGCAGCTCATACTGGCCGGCTTTCACCCGGTGAATGGTAAAGCTGCCGTCGTTCGCCGTTACGGCGTGTTTAACCGTCCCTTTCAGCACCACCGTCACCTGCGGGGCGGGGCGCCCGTCGCTGGTGGTGATACGGCCCCGGATGGAGCCAAATTCGTTGTCGGCGTCTCCGGCAAAAGCCAGGAACGGACATATCAGCAGAATTATGAGTAAGCATTGTTTCATAGTGCCCGGAAAATTTGCGCGAAGTTACGGGAAGGCCGGCGGGGAAGTTTTTTGATTCGGGAAAAATAACCGGGAAAATACGCACAAAATTTTCCGGATTGGAGTGCCGGTAATGGGATGGATGACCTCTAACTGTCCATAAAGCGGTTAGCATGAACAGGCGGATGTGAGATCAATGGGGTATTTCCATAAAGAAAAAGGCCCGGAACCGTCGAAGTTCCGGGCCTTTTTACCTGGGGTTCATTTCCCCGCCAATATCCTGGCTTTCTGCTGATCGAATTCTTCCTGCGACAAAATCCCCACGTCCAGCAAGTCTTTCAGGTCCATCAGCGCCTTTTTCATATCACCGATGCCCGCTGGTTTAGGACCGTCTTCCACAGGAGCGGCTTTCGGTGCGGCGGTAGCCGATGGTGAGTGACCGGACAGCAGCAGGGCGGCAATTTCATTGAATCCCTTGATCGACGCATAATCGATAGCCCGCTGTTCTTTCGTATTGACGATCGTTGGGTCGGCCTGCTGGTCGATGAGGTATTTGACCACGTCTTTTTTGCCGTTCGATGCGGCGTAATGCAGCGCCGTATTGCCCGATTCGTCCTGGATGTTGATGTTCGCGCCTTTTTCCAGCAGCAGTTTGAGCATGCTCAGGTGGCCGTTTTTAGCCGCCACATGCAGCAGGCTTTCGCCGCCGTAGCTGTAAGAATGATTGAACGTAAAAGAACTGTTGATGGAAAGATTATTGGCACTCTCCACCCAGTCGAGGTAACTGTTCATGCTCACGGTATCGCCGGATATGGGTTGACTGAAATTCACGTCCACCCCGTTTTCCAGGAACATGGCCACGATCTCTTTCTGATTGTAGGCGCAGGCGTACCAGATGGGAGAAAGACCGTTTTTGGACGTTACCAGCACATTGGCGCCATGCTGCACCAGCAGGTGAACAAGCGCGCGGTTGGACTCATAGCAGGCGATGAGCAGCGGCGATTCACCGGCATCGTTCACATGATTGACATTCGCGCCGTTTTCGAGCAGGCAGGTAACCACGGGTGTATTTTTGCTCCGCACGGCCGCGATCAACGGGTTGTCGCCCAGTTTGTTCTTCGTTTCCACGTTGGCGCCGTGGTCGATCAGCAGCTGCACGATATCTTTATTACGGTTACCTGCCGCGATGAACAGCGGCGTTTCGGCGTTGTTGTTTTCCAGGTTCACATCGAGGCCGGCGGAGAGGAGTTTTTCCGCGATTTCCTTCTGCCCCAGGGCCACGCTCAGATGCAGCAAGCTGTTGCCTTTCAGGTCGTTGATCGTCGTCTTCACCCCTTTTTCGAGCAGGAAAAGCGCCACCTGTTTCTGCTTCTGCAGGCAGGCAAAATAGAAGGGCGTTTCCCCGCTATGGTCTTCGTAGTCAATGTCCGCGCCGGCATCGAGCAACAGCTTCACCAAATCGAGGTAACCGTGATGCGCCGCGTAATGCAGTGCCGTGCGGCCCTTTTCGTCGGTATATTTTACGTCGACTTCATTATTAGCCAGGAGAATTTCGGCGATTTTCCGCTTGCCGCTTTCACAGGCAACTATAAATGACATGGACATATTTGCAGGTTTATTGTTTCACTAATAATTCAACCGTTTTGGCCTTCAGGTTGTCCTGTGCGGCCAGCATCATGGGCGTCTGATCGGCGTCGTTGGTACTGTTGACATCCGCACCGGCATCGAGCAGCAGCTTCGCTTTGCGGTAGAGCTGGCGGGCGGCCTCCTGGTCGTAGTTGACATTGTACGCGCAGACCTTATGCAGCAGCGTATTGCCCTCGTCGTCTTTCCTGTTCACATCCACGGCTCCCGTATCCAGCACGGCGCGCAGGGCCTCTGCGGGCTGCTCCACTATCCAGTCGAGCGCGGATTTCCCCTGGCCGTAATACGGGGCGGTCTGATACGGATCCGCACCGTCGGCGATGAGGGTTTTGAGGATGTCAATGTCGTGATCCGAAGGGCGTCTGCGCATGCGCACAGTCCCCACAAACAGGCTCTCCCCGTCTTTGTTGACGCTGTTGAAATCGGGAGGAGCATATGCCTTGAGCATCTGGTACAATTCCGGGCCGCAGACCTGGTGTACCAATGCATAGTAATAAGGGCTTTCGCCGGATTTATTCTGCAGGTTCGGATCGGCGCCGTGGCGCAGCAGCAGGTCGATGTACTGCTTTTTATGTTTGCTCACGGCCAGGTGCAGCGCGGTTTCATTTACCACATTCCCCTCGTTCGGGTCAACGCCTTCGCCGATGAGCAGTTCGAGGTAAGCCGTTCCCAGCTCTTCCCTGATGCCGAATTCCTGCACCACCTTGTACAGGTAGCCGATTTCGTAATTGTTTTTATAATGCACACTGCATCCGGCCGCGATAAGCACTTTGATCACCTCCAGCGGGGCCGATGCCAGCAAAGCGGTTTCGAGCAGGGTTTTGTCCTGCAGCGCATCGTTGATGTTGTCCAGCTTCGAAACGAATGATTGCAGGAAGGCGAGCTCTTCCGGCGTATCGCGCAGATTCCTGAACAGCGATTCGAATATCGTACCATCGAACCTTTCGTATTCGTAGAGGTCGGTTTCGATGAAACCCGTTTTCACCAGTTCATCGATCAGGTCGAATGCCTTTCCGCGCACGAGTGCGTCGAATACCTGTTTTTTGTCGAAATCGGGAAGCCCGGCGGGTAACTTTTCTCCTTGCCGGATACGTTGCCTGGCATCTTCCAGGCTGTTCCGTTTAATGGCGTCTGCCAATGGGTGTTGGGTCATTTTTCAAAACAATTTATGGTCTCCGTGAGTATCTGTGGTAACAAATATAATCGAATATGCCTTTCGTTGATCCGCCCGGCAATACTGAAAGCATCGGCTTTTTCGATGAAGCCGGGCGGCTTCGGCATTTTTCCTGATCCGGTCAGTTAAAGGCGAATACTAGCAGTACATCGTATCTGCTGCCGAAAAGCGCCCATTCCGGGCACACGGTTTCCTCGATGAGGTCTTCAATGGCATGCATCGACATAACAGAAAATTTGAGCGGGTAACAATTCCACAATATAAGAAATTGATGCCGGAGGAAAGGCAGGTCAACGGGCGCTGTCTGCCTGCATGCGTTTCTCCTGCACCTGCAGTATCTGCTGAAGATGAGGTTTCACCTGCTCTTCCAGCTGTGATGCCGAAATATCCAGCGCTTTGGGGTCGTCCTTTAATGCCAGCCAGGGTTTTTCGCCACCGAACGGATATTCGCCGAATACGATCACCGGCGTGCCTTTCAGCAGCACCACGTCTTTTCCCTTCAGCTTCCATTCGTCGGCCCATTTGTAGAGAAATTTCGCATCTTCCTCCAGCAGGCGGAGGCAGGAGTGCGAAGCGGGGTAACCGGGCAGCGCGTACTGGTGCCAGCCGACGCCTTTTTTATTCTCGATGTTGAAGTTCCATTTCAGCTCCCACTCGTCATCAAACGTACTGATGGTTTTTTCGGCCTTCCAGTTCGTAAAGTACAGCCCCGGCGGCGTGGGATCATTCTTCCGGCCCATATTGGTGGGACCGGTATAGACAAGGTGGCCGTATTCGTAAGCCCCGAAGCTTTGCGCGGGGTAAGAGAAGAAAATGATTTTGGCGACATCTTCGAGGTACGGCACTTTCAGCGGGAACGGCATGTAATAAACGAGATCGCCTGAATGGATGTCGGGCACCAGGATGGTATCCAGCGAAGCGATGTTATCGATGTCTACCCGGTTCACAGCCAGTATGATGCGGCGGGCGGCGGCGTCCACACTGTCTTTCTGTTTGAACCAGGTTTTGCCCTGCTCCACATGGTAACTGACCCGTCCGTCGGGCTTCCGCCACTGGGGAGGCGCCGGCCGGTTTGCCTTTCCGTCGTCCGTACCGGAGGGCGGCTGGCATTGTACCATGATCATCGACAGGGCGGCGATACAGAGGGCCGCCACGAATTTGGGGGTGTTGGTGCTGCTCATACCTTTATCGCCCTAATTTCGTGCCAGAGGCACCAAAAACGGGCCGTTAAACGGGACTGTCCTCCGGCAGCCGGGGAGACAGCTTCATTATTGCCCCCTGCAAGGGGCTATTTATTGAGCGGGTAATAAAAGTGCACCACGTTTTCCGCAATACCGCCCGTGGCGTGGTAAAATTCAACGGCATACTCATCTACAACATCCGCCTGTATAAACACCTCTTCCATGCCGGCCGCTTTACAATATTCATTTATGGCCGCAATCAGCTTCCGCCCGATCCCCCGGCGCTGCAGGCTGGTGTTTACCGCCAGGTCAAACACGTACACCAGCGGTTTCACCGAATAGTACTGCACCAGTACGTAAGCAGTCAGCCCCCCGGTCACTTTGCCCTGTTCGTCGAACGCGGCAAACGCCATGAATTTTTCATCATCGAGCAATTGCTGCAGATGCGCATTGCCCGGTATATGAAAGTCCTTCATCTCAAACACATCTTCAAACAACCTGATCAGTTCGGTGAAATATGCCAGGTCAGCGGGCAACAGTTTTCTGATGTTTGTTTCCATGCTTACAAATGTAGGAAGAAGCATAAAAAAAGCGAATAGCGTTCCTTGCTGAACGCTATTCGCTTTACCGGTTTGATATCAGCCGGTTTATTTCTGCCACCATACTTTGACATCCAGTTTGTCTCCGCCCATTTGTTCAGCGGCGGCCTGGTAGTTCTCGGTGTTGTAGATCTTCACGGTGGTAGGATAATACAGGCGTGCGGGCATGTTACCGTTGTTGTACATGAAAGTAGTTTTCGGTAACACGGGCAGGCCGGTACGGCGGTGCTCGAACCACTGCTGGTAGTCGGTGAAGAACAGTGCGTAGTACTTCTGCAGCATGATCCTGTCGAGCGTACCGTCGTATTTCGCGGCGGCGGCATCGAAATAATTGGCGGGCATTACACCACCCCACATTTCAATGGCAGCCTGCACGCCTTTTTTATAGTGGCCTTCGGCCGGGGTGGCAATGTGGCCTTTCAGGGCCAGTTCGGCTTTGATGAACTCCACTTCGGCATAGCTCAGGATGGGCAGCACCATCGGCGCAATCACGAGGCGTTGCAGCAGGCCGGACGGGGTGAAGTTGACGCTGCTGGGTGATTCCATATAGTTGATGGGAAGGCCTTTGTAACCGAGACTGGCGTTGGTCGAAGAACGGGCCACACCGGCAAAGAGCGGCAGGCGCGGGTCTTTCACGTCGTTCAGGTTCTTGATGAAAAAGTCGAAGTACACGCGGCCGGTACTGAAGTCCTGCGGACGGCTCCAGGGAGAGATGTTCGGCGTGGTGCCGGTAATGGGGAGCACAGCCGCTTCCGCATTGCTTTCGAATACGGGGAACTTCACGGGGTCTTTGATGATGGCCGCCATGGTGGCGAAGTTTTCCGGCATACGGCTGGCAGAGCGCAGCAGCAGGCGCAGGCGCAGGGAGTTGGTAAATTTCCGCCAGCGGGTCATGTTATTGGCAAACAGGATGTCTGCGGCGTACATCGCTGTGGAGCCTTTGCCATACAGTGTATCGGCCCTTTCGAGATCGCTCAGCATCGTTTTGTATACCAGTTCCTGCTTGTCGAAGGTGGGGAAGAAAGTGCCTTCTTCACCGGCCAGCGCGGTGCTCATGGGAATATCACCGAAGCAGTCCGTGAGGGTGGAATACAACCACGCCTTGAGCGTGAGCGCAATGGCCAGGTAGTTGCTGTTGCCGAGTTTGGTGGCGGACAATTCCATTTCACGGGCGTTGGCCAGCCATTTGTAACCGGTCGTCCAGATGCCGTTGCCGACGTCCTCACGGAAATCGTACAGGTAGATCTGGTCTTCCACGGATTCGTTCGGATAACCGCCGGCCACCTGCATCAGCTCGAACGTAAAGGAGCGGCTGCGGCTCATGCCGTACGTGGCGGCGCCATAGATGGTCGGGTTCAGGAGCGTGCCCGGCGTGATGCTTTCGAGGCGGTTCGGGTCCGAGTTCGTTTTCAGAAAGTCTTTCGTACAGCTGCTGAAGGCGAGCGCGGCGGCTGCGGCAGTGAGCAGACTGATAACACGTATATTTTTTCCTATGCTGGAGAATGTCATGATTCGCTGGTTTTCGTTGTAATTACAGTTTTACTTTCAGGTTGAAGCCATAGGTGGCAGGCACAGGCATCTGGCCTACCTCCACGCCGGTGAGAATACCGGTACCGCCGGCCTGTGTGGCCACTTCCGGATCGTAGATCGGGAAATCGGACCATACGGCCAGGTTACGGCCATATACGGCAAGGCTTACGTTCTGGAGGAACGTGCGCGAAATCCATTTGGAAGGCAGCGTGTACTCCAGCGATACTTCCCTGAATTTCAGGAAAGATGCGTCGAACGAGTTGGCTTCGGTATTGTTCAGGCGGTAATACTGCGCGTAGTAGTCGGCCGGCCTTACTTTCACCGTGTTCGGGCTGAAGGTGCCGTCTGCATTCTGCACCACGCCGTCGCCGGTAATCCAGCCTTCTTCCCTGCCCTTCAGGGTATGTTTCAGTTTACCCTGCTCGGTCATCTTGTGGTGGGAATGGGAATAGAGGATGCCGCCGTACTGCCCGTCGATAGTGGCGCTCAGCCTGAAACCCTTGTAAGTGAAATTATTCACGAGGCCGGCTCTCCAGTCGGGGTTGGTGTCGCCGATGTATTCCGCTACCTGCGTCACCACGGGGATACCGTTGTTGTAGATGATCTTGCCTTCCGGAGAACGTTCGAATTTCAACCCGTACAACGCAGAGGCGATCTCTCCTTCCACGGCAGTCAGCGTGGCGCTGGAAGAGCTCATGATAGACAGTTTGCCGCCAAGGCGCGGATCGAGGCTCATCACCCTGCTGCGGGTGGTCGCCCAGGTGAGGATGGTGTTCCAGGTAAATGCCTTGTTCTTGATGGGTGTGGCATTCAGTACCAGCTCGAGGCCGCGGTTGCGGATCTCGCCGGAGTTGAGGATGGCGGAGCTGAAGCCGGAAGAGTGTTCCAGGGGAACAGACAAAATCTGGTTCCTGGTATTGGTCTGGTAAACAGACGCATCGAGGCGCAGCCTGTTTTTAAGAAACGCCACGTCAATACCGGTTTCCACACTGGTTGCGATTTCAGGTTTGAAGTGGAGGTTGTACAGCTGCGTAGGCGCTTCCGCAGAACTGGGGAAATCGCTGCGGTTATAATATTTGTTGGTCCTGTAAGGATCGGTATCGTTACCCACCTGCGCGAAAGACAGGCGGTATTTGGCGAAACTGATGGCTTTCGGCATCCGGATCATCTCGCTCAGGATAACGCTGAGGTTGGCGGAGGGATAGAAGAACGACCAGTTTTCCTGCGGCAGTGTGCTCGACCAGTCGTTACGGCCGGTCAGATCAAGAAATACCCTGTCGCGGTACGCGAGGTTGATGAGGCCGTAGATGCTGTTCACTTTTTTATCGGCATCATACGTCGCTACCAGCGGGTTGCTCACGCCGTTGGTCATTTTGTACACGCCGGGCACCACCAGGCCGATCAGGGTATTGTCGGTGCGCTTGTACTGGCTGCTCATGGCGTTACCACCTACCGATGCGCCGAGGGTGAATTTGCCTTTGTCGAATGCATCGCGGTAAGACAGCAGGAAGTCGCTGTTGATCTCCTGGCTGTACACCTGCTGGGTTTGATAGAAGCCTTGCCCGTAACGGTTGGTATCCCAGGGGCGGCGCTGATCTCTCGCCTGCTGGTTGGCGTTGAGGCCGGTGCGCACCATCAGGCTCAGTTTCGGCGTCAGCTGCGCGTCTACTTTCAGGTTACCGGTGATCTGGTTGCTGCGCAGGCCGTTGGTGATCTCTTCGGAAATCGCGAACGGGTTGTCGATGAACGAACTGTAAGGACGCACCATGTCGATGCCCTCGAAGCCGGGCCGCCATGTGGGCCGGTACCAGTTCAGGTTGACGTTGGGGTTCTGGAAAATCATGAAGTAAGCGATGGAGTGGTTGTTATAACCCAGCCCCGGCAGGTTGTCGCTCGACTTGTTCGTATAGTTCACTACGGAGCTCACCCTGATTTTGCTGGATACTTTGTAGCCCGCGTTCACGGAAGCGGTGGTACGTTTGAAGCCCATGGTGGGCATGATCCATTTGTTGTCCGTATGTGTGAGGGAAGCGCGTACGCTACCTGCATCCCCGGAATTATCGAGGGTGATGCTGTTGGTGGTGGTGCGGCCGGTTTGCCAGAAAGATTTGCGGTTGTCCCTATACGGTACCCAAGGCGTTCTTTCCGCGCCGGTACCGAGTTTAGCGGGGTCGTACTGGAAATACGACTGGCCGTTGAATTTCGGGCCGAATGCGCTGCTGCTGCCGCCGGTGCTACGGCCGTCGGCCGTGTTACCGTAGGAATAATACATTTCACCGGCTGAGTTGTAGTTCGTTTTACCATCGCCCTGGCCGTATTCATACTGATAGTCGGGCCAGCGGGTGATCACGTCGAAGCTGGTATTGGAGTTCAGCGATATGCCGAGCCCTTTTTTGGTTCTGCCGGATTTGGTGGTGATCAGCACGGCGCCGTTGGCGGCGCGGCTGCCGTACAATGCGGTAGCACCGGGGCCTTTGAGGATGGAAATACTTTCAATATCGTCGGGGTTGATGTCGGCAATACCGTTCCCGAAATCCACCGGTACGTCGATGGACGCGTCGCCGCCCATGTACCCGTTGGAGGCGCCGGAAGTGGTGAGACCGCCATTCACGGGAATACCGTCTACTACCACGAGTGCCGCGTTGCCGTTGGTGGTCAGCGAGCTTTCGCCGCGCAGCCTGATCTCCTGCGAGTTCAGCGGGCCGCCGAGCGATGCGATGTTCAGGCCGGCCACTTTACCTCTCAGCGCGTCCGACCAGTTGTTGGGCCGCGCATCGGTGAGCGATTCGGCATTCACCGTTTGCTGTGCGTAGCCCAGCGCCTTTTCCGATCTCTTGATACCGAGCGCGGTGGTCACCACCTCGTTCAGCGTGGTAGAAGAAGTTTTCAGGCGCAGGTTCAGCGCGGGGGATATTTCATTAACAGTGTAGGACAGTTTTTCGTACCCGATCATCGTGAACGTCAGCACGGCACCTTTCTTTTCCACTTTCACGGAGAAAGTGCCGTTTTCGTCGGTGATACCCACCACTTTGCCGTCTGCGAGAATCGTAACACCGGGAATCAAAGTACCGTTATCACCGGAACGTACGGTGCCTTTTACCGGCAATTGCGTCTGGGCATAGAGAAGGCCCGGGATAAATAGTACCGTGCAGCATATCATGCATGCCAGTAGCCTCATTAGTCTTTTGTTCATGGCTTTTGATTGATTAGAACTCCTTAATCGAAGCCGCAAAGGAAGAACAAAACTGTTATGAAAACGCTAACGGCATTTTATCATAATGTTAACAATCCGAAATAATGTGAAAGACGGAAAGAGAAAGAAATTTAAGGCGTGCTGTGCTTTTTTATTTAAAAATGTTTAAACATTCCCCTTTGCGGGGAACTACTCTTTTTTGCAATGAAACGAAGGCGTTCCTGTTTTTGCCACCAATAATGGCCACATCCGGGGGCGTGCCGTTTTACCTGCAGCAGGCCG
Source organism: Chitinophaga lutea (assembly GCF_003813775.1). Lineage (NCBI taxonomy): Bacteria > Pseudomonadati > Bacteroidota > Chitinophagia > Chitinophagales > Chitinophagaceae > Chitinophaga > Chitinophaga lutea. The sequence goes on from NZ_RPDH01000002.1 coordinate 2,217,616, forward strand.
ATTTTATTGCAGCCACACCATTTGCGTAAAGGCGCCGTTGACCGCCGCATCCCACACTTCCACCCGCACCCAGGTACGGTTGGGCAGGGATACCGGGAAGCGGAACTGCTTTTTGCCAAAGGCTTCCGTGGTATCGAGCCGGATATGCTCGCGGTACACCTGTCGGCCGTCGCCGGATACGATGTCGACGTATTGGAGGGGAAAGGTCCAATCGATGGTCAACCGGATGTCTGCCTTTCCGCCGGGCAACCTCACCGTTTCGCCGGCGCCTTTGCCGTTGACGGTAAAGGATGGCAGGAGGATTTCGCCCGTTGATACAAAGAAACGCCCGTTTTCAATAGCATCCAGCACAGGCTGCCACCCGTTTTTCCAGGTAGGCAGTTGATCGAGCTGCAGATAGTTGACATTGTTGTGGGCATATACTTCAAAATGCGGTTCTATCCTGAAGAGATCCGCCTCCGCGATCACATGTTTGCGATGCCCCCAGTTGGCCATATCGTCCATCAGGTCCAATATACGCCGGTTGCCGAGGTAGGGCTGCGACAGGTCGGCCGGCATGGCTTTCCAGGCCGCTCCCATAAAACGATCCGATTTAAAGAACGCTTCTTCTTTGTATTTATCCGGATAACCGGTAGAGCCTTTCGTGCGGGCATGGGCGGTCCAGGCCAGGCCTTTCTCCGTGCGCAGCAGCTGCAGCATCTCTTCTTTGTTGCCGATGCGGTAGACGGTACCATAATGCGGATCCTGTTCTACATAGGGCTCCTCCGGTTTCCGCGACATGATCCAGTATACCGGTTTGGGAAAAAAGTTCATCCAATGGCCGCCGAAGAAATTATTGGGCTCTTCTCCCGGCAGCAGCAGAAAGCTGGTATCGGAAAGGCGCTCGCATTCCTCAAACAGGGTCCTGAGCTCCTTCAACCGCTCGGGAGCAGGCCCTTTCGGATGGCCGGGCCCGTGAAACTCTCCCAGGTGCACAATGTTCACGCCGGTACGTTTAAACACCTTTACGAAATCCGGTGTTTCGGGAATTGGTTGATGGCCCAGCACATCCTGTACATGCTCGATGTGAAAGTGGCTGGACATTGTTTTGTAACCTGGCAACGCCGGATAACGGTCATCATGGGTAAAGCGCTTTACACCTGCCAGGGCCTGTTCCGCCGCGCCTGTGCTCAGGAGGCAGAAGAAATTGAGCCGCTGGCGGGTGCCGGGCGGGGCATTGAACCAGGGCACAAAGCGGCGGTCGCCCTGGAGATCCTGCCGGACGCCGATACCATACCCCTTCACCATATCGCGGTAGTTGCTGCCGTGCCAGATGAATTTCAGGTTGAAGGCTTCATCCAGCGGATAGAAATACTGGTGCGGCGCGGGAAAAAGCGCGAGGCTGCCGCCCGGGTTCTCTCCTATGATCGTACGGTACTTTACTTCCTGGTTTTTAGCGGGACTGGCAGCCACCGGCGTGATGGTTTGCATCACATTGTCCACGTCCGACCAGCTCAGGTTTTTCCAAAGCGCTTTCCGGCTCACGAGCCCCGCATCGTACAGCAAAGCCGTCGAATCAACCGGGGTAGCCATCACCGCCGCCACGTTAAACAAAGGGCTTCCCTTATACAGCGTGATCTCGATATCCCCCTCGAAACCGGGGGCGGATATACGGGAAATGACAATCTGTATGCGCGCGCCGCTGCTGCTGATGCGGGCGCTGCGTTTGTCCAGCTCCGCCGGATAGGCCTGGAAAGGTTTCAGCGGCACACGGTCGAAAAAGATATTCCAGCCATTCTGGGATACGAGGTCGCGCTTGCCGAGGGTGAGCACGAAAACCGGGTCGAGGCCGGCCGCTACTTCACGGAAAGCGCCCGCGCGGGTGAGCTGAATGCTCTGGAACAGGGGTTGCTGCGGGTCGAGGTTCAGCAACAACCGGGCCTTTTCGGATGTGCCGGCCGGCCAGCTGATATCGATGACGTTGTTACCGGCGGTCGCTTTAGCCCCGCTGACGGGTTGCAGGCCGGTCAGGTCCACCGGCGCCTGCGCCTGGGTACGCACAATGCCCTGGAGAAGCAATAAAAAGCATATGGTCGCCTTCTTCATAACGGTTATTTGCATGGTTGTCATGAAGATAATACATCCGGGCCGCCTTCCTATGGGTGCCCCACTATTGGCCGGATGGTGTAAACTTTCATCCGGATTTTCTCACACAGTTGTAAACCTGGCAAAGGTGGGTGCCCCATAATCGGCCGGATGGGTGTAAACTTTCATCCGGATTTTCTCACATTGTTGTAAACCTGACGAAGACCGGTACATTTTTCCGGATTGGCGTCAGTAATCCCGCCACCAGCCTGATAGTCAGAAAAACACCCCACGCCAGGCGGGCATTTGATGGGTGTTCAACGAACCTTCAACGAAGGACCAACGAACCTCCAACGAAGGATCAACTTTCCGGTGATCCTTCGTTCATCCCCCAGGGAAGGTTCGTTGATCCTTCGTTGAAAACGGTGTTACGGCTGTCAACCCTGCGTTGCCAGATACACTTTCAGCTGGTTGAGCACATTCAACGTGTTGCGAATGTTGTAGTTAATGGAAATTCCCTCCATGGGGAGCTGGTTCAGGCTGTTGCGCTGTTTGTCTATCCTGTCCGTGTAGTGGCGCCTGACGAAGTTGAAAACCGGCGAAAGGTCATTCTGGTCGGCGGTGAACGTCGGTTTGAATGCCGCCCATTTCACGGCGTGCGTAGACTCGTTTAAAAAATCCTCTCCCAGGATGCCGGAGAATATTTTCACCAGGTCTTCAAAAAAAGCATATTCAGGCGGATACACCAGGTAGTTGGCGTTCATTTTTGTTCGTATCCCCGTTTCACGATAATCATCGTATGGCGTTACGAGGGAATTATACTGGCTCAGCGTCAGTATGTTCACCACCAGGTATCCCAGGATATTCAGTTCATTCGATTTATCAATGTTGCCGCGGTACAGGAAATCCACATCCAGCTTCGCATCGTTAAGCACAGATTCCCTGATACGGTCGCCTTTATGCAATATTTCGTTGATAACAAACTCGGTAAAGCTGAAATCAAGTATATCCGCGTCGTCGCCGAGTTTCCTGAGTTTGAAATAACTCCTGTCCAGCGCCCTGTTTTTGATAATGGTTTTGGCCTGTTGCCGCCACGACTGGGGATTCAGGGTCCTGAAATTGGGCCCTTCAAAATCGAGGACGGTGATCATTTTCCCATCGTACGGGGATTTCCCTTCCTGGTAGGGGAACGACCGCCGGTAGCTTCGCTGTTCGTATAAAAACCGGATGTTGAGCCCGGAAAAATTGCCTTCTTTGAATTCGCATTCGTAAAGGGTTACCGGGAAATGATAAGACCCTGAAACCCTGTGTACCGTGGAGGTCGTGAATCTGATAACTCCCAGGTCGCGGGCCGTGTTGAAAATATCCAGCACATCCGTATCCACCGCATATACGCGGTGCTCCGGGAAACGGTCGTCATTGTCTATTTCGTTTTCCAGCACGGCCAGTTGTTTATTGGCAAATGCCGACTCCATCGCCGCATAGTATTTCTGCCGCTTGGCCGCCCGCTGTTTGGACGTTCCCTGATAGTGGCTTTTTTTGCCGGGCTCAACGGGCGTGAAAGCCGTTCTGTCAAGCAGCGTATACTTCGTCGTAAGGTATCTTCTATACGGCTTGAAAATCAAATGATAGTTCTTCGCCAGCAGTCGTTGCCGGGTATACTCCGCGAGGATGTCGAACACGGCCAGCGCATGTTTGTGATGCAGCTCCGCTATTTCTTCCACCACTTCTTTCCTGACGAGCGCAGTGCAGAATTCCTTCAGTTGCTCACCTGTTTCCATGAACCGGGCAAAATGGTTCTTCACGAACTTCGAATCGGACTTCGTGATCAGGTGCGCCTGCAGGTATAAATCAACGCCCCTGTTCCATTCTATCGGGTTGGCCAGTTTCCCGGGGAATGTATTGACAAAATTCTTCAGTTTGTTCGTCAGCCCGGAAATGGCCACCGGCACCAGTCCTACCTGGTATTCAAACAGCACGTTATTCATGACCAGCGTCCTTACTCCCGCGCCCGTGGCGGACATGGCATAGCCGCTCAATGCGTTGGAAGTACAGGCGGTTTCGGTAGCATGCACCAGGTAATGGGTGATGTATTTATTGTATTCCACCCTGTATTCGTCCTTGTTGAGATCAAATTTCCGGTCGTTGAAAAGTGTGTTCAGCTGGGCATTGGCGTTGATCACAACACCCATGGCCTGGTTATAGTCGATCAGGTCGATCTTGCCGTTCAACTGATTGAACTGGTCGTTCAGCCGTTGTAACAGCGTCTGCTCTATTTTTCCGTTGCGGATAACCGTTTCCGTTAAAAAGTTCAGCTGCTGCATGATGTTCTTCTGGTTTTCCAGCACCGCGTTAAACCCGTTGATGATCAGTTCAGCCAGCTGTTGCAGTTGTTTGAAAAGATTGTTCCACAGCTTCGCTTCCCCGCCGCTGGAAAACAGACTCAACACCGTCATACCGACGGCCACCCAGGATGCCGTCAGCGCCATGGTTCCTATGGCCGGCTCCGGCATCGTGTACTTCACATAATTGATATAGGCGTCTTTGACGGCCATGGAAACCCGGTAGAAGCCGTCGGCCAGGGTGGGATCTTTGAATAACAGCTGGATGACAGCCCTGCCTATATACAGCGCGCCGGAAATTTCCGCGTCCGTCGCTGCCAGGTTGTTCAGGAACTCCTGGCGCTCCCGCTGGGTACGGGCCTGCTCCGAGGCCGTTTTCCATTCGGTGAAGTACGTGTTCAGGTCACTCAGCACCGCCGTCAGCAATTCATCTTTTTTAGTTCCGTCGTCCACTCTTTGAGCAACGACTTTAACCGGGTGTTTGTCCGGCAGTTTGCTTTCGAGCTCCTTTTTCGGGGCATTAAAGGGGATCCTGCTCCTGGTAATCACCTCCGTTGATTGTAACACTTCTTTTTTCGCACCGGATTCCTTGTAATAGGTTTCAACGGTTCTTCTGCATAAGGCGATGTTATCGTTCTTTACTTTTTCGAATATCCCTTCAATAAATTCCGTAGTGAGTATACCCGTGCCCATCAGTGTCAGTTCCGCCAGTATAACCGGCAGTGTAGCGGTTCCCGCCGCCGCCAGCCCGGCCACCCCTACCCCGATGATCACCGATTGGAACATGGTGTTCAGTTTCGGGAAAGCATCTTCCATGAAGGGGTTTTCCTTATAGTTGCATGCCCTGTACAGTTCGTCGACGGTAACGGGTTTGGATTCCCTGATCTGCTGTATTGTTTCGGGCGTATAATTCCCGCTCCCATCCGTTGCCCCGAAATTCGCGTGAAAATTTGTACGGTAAGCCGCCATTGACTGCTCGAAGCTCAGATCTTTATAATCATTCGCAGCAACCGCCTGCAATAATATTTTCCGGATGGCTTCCTCTTCTTCCGGCTTCAGGTTATCGCTCAGCATACGTTCCACTCCCGGCAGGGCTTTGAGTTGCTCGAATAAAAGCAGTGAGGTGATGGTGGACGCGGATTTCAGCAAAAAAGTCCTTCTGGTAGTCATGGGACAGGTATAGGTTTTGGTTGTTTTGAATGGGAATGTATGAAGGGTAAAATAATTTATTTTGAGCGATTTCCAAATATTCGGGATATCGGGGGTGTGGATGCGGGGTATATTGCCGGTAATTCATGTTTCTCATACGGTTGTCTGCTTCCGTATGCTTTACCGGTCGAAAGTTCAACAGAGAAAGGGCGTCTGCCGGTATTGATTTTTTATTATGATATTCGGTTTCGTTGCCATCATCAATGTGCTAATGATTTGCATTTACACAAGCGAAAAATAGCCGGTTACGCGCGGACGTATGTTGGCCGGAACATAACGATCAGTGTTGTGCTGTCATTTTCCGCTTCGTGGAATTCCGGATGAAAGGAGCGACGTCAACCGTCAATAATCGGCCGATATTCAGCGAGGTCTCGCGGAGGAAATCGAGATGGCCTAAAATGCAAAAACCCGCCGGGCTTGTGCCTGCGGGTTTGAATGTTTTTGGTTACCATTCGTTCGTGTAACCTTTGTTGCCTCACCTGGATTCGAACCAAGACAAACAGAACCAAAATCTGTCGTACTACCATTATACTATGAGGCAATCGTTCGTTGGGATTGCAAAAGTATACTTTTTTTCATTTCTGCAAAAAAAACGGGCGCTTTTTTTATCCGTAGCACCTCAAACCCTCACCCCTTCAGTATTTCACGCACTCTCTCCACTATGCGTTCCGGCGCTAATTGCTCCATACAGGCATGGTCTCCGCGGAAGCAGGGTTTATTGCCGAAAACGGAGCAGGGCCTGCAATACAGGTCTATCTGCACGGCATTTTCTTCCGGCTGGCCAAATCCCATGAAACCGGCGTAAGGATGCGTTGCTCCCCATACCGATACCACTGGCACCCCGAAAAGGGACGCCAGGTGCATATTTGCGGAATCCATGCTCACCATCACGTGCAGCCGGCGGATGATGGCCAGTTCTTCCTGCAGGCTATGGCGACCGGCCACCACCGTCAGGGAAGGGTGCCGGGCGGCCAGTTCCTTCAACTGTGCCACCTCGTGTGCGCCGCCGCCAAACAGCAGGATGTCCGCATCCTCCCGGGCCAGCAGCTGCCGGATGACCTCCTCCATTTTAGCCAACGGATATGTTTTCTCTTTATATGTTGCAAAGGGCGCGATCCCGATCTGCTTCCGGCCGGGCAACAAACGCGTTTCCAGGGCGGTTTCAGCCGCTTTCAGGCCCAAACCGGCAAATACCCGGCGATACCTCGAAATGGTGGTTTCCAGCGGCTGCAGCACCTTGTTTTCCTTGCGCGTCAGCTGTTTTTTCCCCTCGCGGCCCTTGTCGATCACCGCCACGGGAATGCCCAGGAAACGGTAAAAAGAACGGACGATCCGCGAGCGCAGCACATGGTGCAGGTCGGCCACGGCGCTGATTTCGGGATGGTCTTTCCGCAGGGACGAAAACAGCCGGTACAGACCGGCTACGCCCTTGTGGGCGCCCTTCAGGTCGGCGGGATAAAAAACCAGCCCTGGAATCCCCTCACAGAGGGCACCCCAGTTTTTATTGGTCACAAAAACGATGGTCAGCCCGGGATTGGCGGCCAATACCTGTTTCATCACGGGTATCGTCATCGCCGCATCGCCCATGGCGGAAAAGCGGATGGCGAGGATGGTGGGTGAATTACGGCTTCTGGCCATACAGCACCGGGTTGAGGGAAGGGTCGTTGTACATCTTCATCTGCTTGTACACTTTCATGTACTTGCGGCCGGCGGCAATGTCTGCCAGCAGCTCTTCGATGGCGGCCGACAAATCGCGCTGCTGTTCCAGCAATATGTCCAGCTTGGCCTGGCAGGCGCGGCGGTGCTCCTCGGACGCGTCGGGGCGGGTGGCCTCCTCGCGCATGTGATAGATTTTCAGGCCGAGGATAGACAGGCGGTCGATGGCCCAGGCGGGACTTTCCGTATTGATGGAAGCGCCGGCCTGCGGCTGCACGTCTTTGTACTGCGCCAGGAAATAACTGTCGATATACTCTACCATATCGGTACGCTCCTGGTTGGAGCGGTCTATCCAGCGTTTCAGTTCCAGCGCCTTTACCGGGTCGATCCGCGGGTCGCGCACCACGTCCTCAAGATGCCACTGCACCGTGTCTATCCAGTTTTTGGCGTACAACAGGTGCTCGATGGCACTTTTTTCATATGGATTGCTGATAACCCGGTGAATATCATTGTAAACATGGTAATCACGGATACTCTGGTCGAAAATGCGGATGCAAAGTGCGGTAAACATGCAGCAAAAGTAAAAAAAAAGCACACTGTAGATACAGAGTGCCGGGCATAAATCATGTGAATGTTCGAGAATGCAATTGTGTAGGCTCTTAATGGTTCTCTAAAAAGAGGGCTTAATAATCATAAGCGACTTTAAATTTTGTTCGTGAACATGCCTGTTATCAGCATGTTGGTGACGACAGCAACAGGCCGATAACATAGCATGATCAACATATCTTTATATCAATGGGAAAACCGTTCAGTGCGGATTTTCCGTGTCTTTTGTCTGGTTATTTTCTGCGCTTCAGGTATTGTCTTTTCGGGTTACACTTCGCTGTTATGCATCGCTAGGATTAATTGGCATTACTCCACTGTATTCCCTGGAGTCTTGTATAAAGTTAGGACGCAGTGCTGCCATAATGTTGCAGTACCGCAATTTTTCAAAAAATTCAAACCCGTTTTCATAAAGGGCTGGAAGCCCGGTATTTAATGGTTCGCGGGGGCTAACGCACCCGCGTACACGAATCAAAAAAGGCCCCGTTCCCGGAGCCTTTTTGTTTATTTTTTTCTCAATGCGATGTAATACAGCGGGATGCCCAGCAGGATAATCCCGAGGCCCGGGAGGGCATATTCGGGCTCGTAACGCAGCAGCAAAATCGCCAGGGCGGACGCCACCAGGATGTACAGCGCGGGCAGCACAGGGTAGCCAAAGGCCTTGTAGCTGCGGGGGATTTCAGGGCGGGTTCTGCGCAGCACGAAAATTCCCAGGATGGTGATCACATAAAATACCAGCACCCCGAAAATCACCATGGCCAGCAGGTCGTTATACTTGCCGCTCAGGCACAGCAGGCTGGCCCATAGGCACTGTACCCACAGGCCGTAACCGGGTACGTTGAATTTGTTGAGGTGACCGGCTTTTTTGAAGAACAGGCCGTCTTCGGCCATGGTATAATAAATGCGGGCGCCGGATAAAATGAGGCCGTTATTGCAACCGAAAGTGGAGATGATGATCATCACCGCGATGGTCACCGCGCCGATACCGGCGCCGAATATACGTTCTGCGGCGGCCACCCCTACCCTGTCCTGCTCCGCGAACGCGATCTCGTTGAAGGGCAGTACGGCGAGGTACATGAGGTTGGCGGCTACGTAAATAATGGTCACGATCAGCGTTCCGAGCAGCAGGGCGCGGCCGATGTTCTTCTGTGGATTCTTGATCTCACCGGCAATGAACGTCACGTTGTTCCAGGCATCGCTTGAAAACAGCGTGCCTTTCATGGAAACGGCGACGGCGCCGAAAAAGGCCATGGTGCTCAGGGCGGTGGTAATCACCTGCCCGTCGGCCACTTTGAGGCTGCCGCTCACCCAGGCGTTGGCCCAGTTGGCGTTCCAGATCTCGGCTTTGGCGCCGATGATCAGCCCGAAAATAATGAGCCCGAACAGCGAGAATAATTTGGTGAAGGTAAACACGGTCTGGATGATCTTCCCATTCTTCACGCCTTTGGTGTTGATGTACGTGAGCACGATGATCGAGGCAATGGCCACCAGTTGCGCCACCGATAGTTTGAATGCTCCTATCGTCAGCAGTACGTTGTTCTCTCCCAGCTCCGGCGCCAGGTAACCGACGTACTTGGCGAAAGCCATGGCCACCGCGGCGATGGTGCCCGTCTGTATAACACCGAACTGCGTCCACCCGAAAAGGAACGCCACGAACGGATTATAGGCTTCGCGCAGGTATACGTACTGGCCGCCGGCTTTGGGGAACATGCCGGACAGCTCACCGTAACTGAGCGCCGCGATCAGCGTTACCACGCCGGCCAGCACCCACATGGCCATCATCCACCCGGACGATCCCATGCTGCGGGCAACCTCCGCGGAAACAATAAAAATACCGGACCCAATCATGGACCCGGCAACAATCATAGTGGCGTCGACCAAACTTAAACTCGGTTTAAAGGCGTTTTCCTGAGTAGTTGACATGGTAGCGGTTGATATTGTTGTAAAATATTGGTTGATAAAAAAATCCCGGCACAGGATGCCGGGACTAAATTTAAATATATTTCAGGATTCGTCTGTTATTTTTTAGCAGGAGAAGCCTCGTTCAGCGCTTTGATCACTTCAGTGGTGATGTTGAACGCGTCATCTTTATAGAGAATGTTACTGGCGCCGGCGCGGTAAGAGAAGATAAAGGAATAACGTTTGTCTGCGTTGAATTTCTTGATGGTCTCGTCGAGGCGTTTCTGCAGGTCTTCGTTGAACTGCGCTTCCTGCGTCTGCAGCTGCGCGTATTTGTTCTGACGGTCCAGTTCGTGCTGCTGCGCTTTTTTCTGCAGGCTGGCTTCTGCGGCCTGGCCTTCCGCCTGCGTCATGGTCGGCGCTTTCTGCTGCAGGGTGTACAGTTCGTTCTGCAACTGGCGCTCACGCCCGCTGATCTCGTTCTGTGCGCGCTCCTTTTCTTTGTCGAGCTGCGCTTTCTTTTCTTTAAAATATTCGTAGTGTGCTTCCAGTGAGTCAATATCTACGTATGCCAACCGTTGTTCAGTAGCGCCTTTGCCTGAGGCCCCGGTAGAATCGGAGCTGTTGGCTGCGGCAGTTTTATTACCCTGTTGGCAGGCAGCGAATACTCCGGCAACCGCCGCCAGGATGAGCCCGTTTTTCACAAAAAATTGACGAGTGTACATGTTGATCGTAAGATTTTAACTCCAGATGTTTTTTAATGAAATAGTTGTGGCGGCTAAAATAAGGTTTTTGGGATATAAAAAAACGTTAAAATGGAAATGGGGGAAAATTGTTGACAGCAGGGGAAAACAAGGAGGAGAGCGGATGTCAACAGGAAAGACACCCGCTCTCCGGGAATTATTTTACTTTTTCAAGCGCCATTTCAGGCTCGTCGGTGGTCAGGAAGTCGGCGCCGGCTTTCAGGTAAGTGTCCATCTGCCCGGGCTGGTTCACCGTCCAGATATTCACGGTCACCTTGTGTTTGCGGGCTTCCTTGAAAATATTCATGTCTTTGTCGATGACCTTCCAGTTGTAGTCGAAACCCCAGATTTTGTCGGCAGCCAGCTCTGCGGGCGACTTCTCGCCGTTCAGGTACGCCACTTTCGCATGGGGGTCGATGGCGACTACCTTTTTGCAGATATCATAGTCGAAGCTGATGTACAGCATCCAGCCTTCGCATTTGTATTGACGGATGAGGTCCATGCAGGCCTGTGCGAGCTGCTGGCCGCGTTCTTTGCTGACGCGGGAAGGTTTCAGTTCCAGCACCATTTTGGTGGTGTTCTGTTTCATGCCCTCGCGGATGAATTCTTCAAAGGTCGGCACCACCTCGCCGTTTTTCAGCTCCACTTTTTTCAGTTCGGCCACCGGTGTTTCTTCCACCTTTTTACCGCCGATCTCAGGATCGTGAGAGAGTACGGGCACGCCGTCTGACGACAGCCATACATCGAATTCGGAGCCTTCGCAGCCCAGTTTCACGGCATCGCGGAACGAGGTGAGCGAGTTCTGGCTGCCTTCGTGGTGTTTCCAGGCGCCGCGGTGGGCCACCACCTTGTTACGGTTGAAATTGTCCTTCACGAGGATGAACCCCTCTTTGCCCGCCGCCGTGGATACGGTGATGGCGTACTGGTAGGCGGCGTCTTCCTTCACAAGGCTGGCGCGCTTTTTCAGTCTGATTTCGCCGTTTTTGGCGATCGTGAACAAGCCGGAGGTATCTTCTACCAGTTTGGCGGCTTTGGCGGGCGCAGCCCCGTTGAAAAGCTGCCCTATGAGCGCCCCGGGCTTACCCACAGGCACAGTATGGTTATTCAGTTGTACTTTCTGGGCATGTGCTGCGATGGCAATCATCATGACCGGCATCATAAAGAGACTTTTTGTAAGTCGATAACGTAGAGGCATGGTAATATGTTTTCTAATAATTTTCCGGAAAAGGAGATGTTACGGTTTACTTCCATAAACTTTCATATCAGTTACACAAGGTTACAAAATACATCCTTCCTGCAGAAAATCAAAATCATTGGCAAGGTAAAAATAAAGATGGGGCGGCGAGGTTAAATTCATATTATTTCCTGCCGCCAATCATGTAAGCCGCCGCGGTCAAATACATTTCCCTGAAGATATCTTTCCAGGAAAGCAAGCAATGAGGACGTCAGCACAACTTCCTGTTGCCCGTTTTGAACGATTTCAAAGCCGCCTGTCCCGGCTTTCCTCAATTCCCACAAATCCGTGTCAATCATGTAATCGGCGAAGAAGAATCGACCGTTGCCGTAGTTGCCCTCAGATTCGGTGATGTCCTGAAGGCTCTTCATGTTGAATATATCTTCATGGCAGGTAAAGCCGTTACAGATAGCATAAAATTCCGCAAAATCGTCCGGCAGCTTAAATCCTGTTGTTCCCTCGAATGCCGCTATCTCACCGGGTAAAGCCGGTGGATGAAGATCAATCCCGGATATCTTATGCTTAGCCGCAATTAAAGCGACGACCGCTGTCAAATTCATCGGTAAAACTATTATGGCTCATATCAAAGTAGCCCGATTCCGGCAATTATCACCGGAGCCGGCGCCCATGGCATAAAAAAAGGAGAGCGGGTTTCGCTCTCCTTATATACTTCTTTAAAATAAATCCTATTCTTCTTCGTCGAACTGGAACACCTCTTTGGAAGATGCGAGGATGTCGTACTCTTCTTTGGAGCCTACGATCATGTTCTCGAACTCCCGCAGACCGGTACCGGCCGGGATGAGGTGACCGGTGATCACGTTCTCTTTCAGACCGAGCATGTCGTCCGACTTGCCGTTGATGGCTGCGGAAGACAGTACCTTGGTGGTTTCCTGGAAGGACGCTGCGGAAATCCAGCTGTGCGTACCCAGCGATGCTTTGGTGATACCGAGCAGCAGCGGGCTGGACGTGGCAGACTCTGCATCGCGGAATTCCACGAGTTTTTTGTCTGCACGGCGCAGGATGGAGTTTTCTTCGCGTACCTGGCGCAGGGTCACGATCTGACCGGCTTTCATCGTTGCGGATTCACCGGCTTCGGTTACCACCTTCTTATCGAAGATCTGGTCGTTCTCTTCAAAGAATTCGAACTTGTCGGTGGTATCGCCTTCCAGGAAGCGGGTATCTCCCGGATCCTCGATGGTTACTTTCCGCATCATCTGGCGTACGATCACCTCGATGTGTTTGTCGTTGATTTTTACACCCTGCAGGCGGTATACCTCCTGGATCTCGTTCACCAGGTATTCCTGTACGGCAAACGGGCCTTTGATGGAGAGGATGTCTGCGGGGGTGATGGAACCGTCGGACAGTGCAGTACCGGCTTTCACGAAGTCGCCGTCCTGAACCAGGATGTGGCGGGTCAGCGGAACGAGGTACTTCTTGATCTGGCTTTCGCGGCTTTCGATGATGATCTCGCGGTTACCACGTTTGATGTTACCAAACGCTACCACACCGTCGATTTCAGAAACGATCGCGGGGTTGCTCGGGTTACGGGCTTCAAACAGCTCCGTTACACGCGGCAGACCACCGGTGATGTCGCGCAGCTTGCCGATCACGCGCGGAATCTTCACGATTACCTGACCTGCTCTCACGCTGTCGCCTTCTTCAATCACAATGTGTGAACCAACCGGAAGGTTGTATGATTTGGATTCTTTGTTACCATCTACGATGATAGAAGGAATCTTGTTCTTGTCTTTGGTTTCGATCACCACTTTTTCGCGGTGGCCTGTTTGTTCATCGGCCTCTTCGCGGAAGGTAATGCCTTCAATGATGCTGTCGAAACGGAGCGTACCTGCAATCTCAGACACGATAACGGCGTTGAACGGATCCCATGTACAGATCGCATCGCCTTTCACCACTTTCTGTCCGTCTTTTACGTTCAGGGTAGAACCGTAAGGTACGTTGTTGGTGATCAGCAGACGGTCGTTTTTCACGTCCATGATACGGAGCTCACCGGTACGGCCGATAACCACCTGTACTTTCTCGCCTTCGTTGTTTTCGAAGGTAGTGGTACGGAGACCATCGAACTGAACGGTACCGTCGAACTTGGCAGTGAGCGTGGATTCTACGGATGCTGAACCGGCCACACCACCTACGTGGAAGGTACGCAGTGTCAGCTGGGTACCAGGCTCACCGATGGACTGCGCAGCGATGATACCCACGGCATCACCTCTCTGTGCAGTATAACCGGTAGCGAGGTTTTTACCGTAACATCTTACGCACACGCCCCTGCGGCTTTCGCAGGTCAGTACGGAACGGATTTCAACGGTTTCTATCGTGCTGTCTTCGATACGTTTCGCGATTTCTTCCGTGATCTGCTCACCGGCGGCCACCACCAGTTCTTCAGAAAGCGGGTCGAACACGTCGTGCAGGGAAGTACGGCCGAGGATACGGTCGTACAGCGGCTCTACCACCTCTTCGTTGTCTTTCAGCGCGGAGGTAGCAATACCACGGAGGGTACCGCAATCTTCTTCGGTGATCACCACGTCCTGTGCAACGTCTACCAGACGGCGGGTCAGGTAACCGGCATCGGCCGTTTTCAGCGCCGTATCCGCCAGACCTTTACGCGCACCGTGCGTGGAGATGAAGTACTCCAATACGTTCAGACCGTCCTTGAAGTTGGAAAGGATGGGGTTCTCGATGATCTCGGAACCGGTGGAACCGCTCTTACGCGGTTTCGCCATCAAACCTCTCAAACCGGCCAGCTGCTTGATCTGCTGTTTGGAACCACGCGCACCGGAATCCAGCATCATGTAAACAGAGTTGAACCCTTGTTTGTCTGTTGCCAGCTCGCGGATCAGCGTTTCGGTCACTTTCGTGTCCACACGGCTCCAGATGTCGATGATCTGGTTGTAACGCTCGTTGTTGGTGATCAGACCCATGTTGTAGTTATCCCACACCTCGTCCACCTCGCCGGCTGCGCCGTCGATCATGAGCTGTTTGGCGTCGGGGATAATCAGGTCGTTGATATTGAACGACAGACCACCGCGGAACGCCGTACGGAAACCAAGTTGTTTGATATCGTCGAGGAACTTCGCGGTTTTCGGAATGTCGGTGGCTTTAATGATGTCGCCGATGATTTCACGCAGTGACTTCTTCGTGAGCAGGGCGTTTACGAAACCTGCTTCTTTCGGAACAAACTGGTTGAAGATCACACGGCCTACCGTGGTTTCGATCAGCCTGCGCTCCAGGGTACCGTTGGGCAGACGTACATCGGCTTTTACGCGGATGTTCGCATGCAGGTCCACACGGCCTTCGTTGTGCGCAATGATCACTTCTTCCGCAGAGTAGAAAGCTTTGCCTTCTCCTTTTACGATTTCAGTATCGGTAGATTTTTTACCCTTGGAAATGTAGTACAGGCCGAGTACCATGTCCTGAGAAGGCAGGGTGATCGGCGTACCGTTCTGCGGGTTGAGGATGTTGTGTGAAGACAGCATCAGCAGCTGTGCTTCCAGGATAGCGGCGTTGCTCAACGGCACGTGTACCGCCATCTGGTCACCGTCGAAGTCGGCGTTGAACGCGGAACACACGAGCGGGTGCAGCTGGATCGCTTTACCTTCCACCAGTTTCGGCTGGAAAGCCTGGATGGACAGACGGTGCAGCGTCGGAGCACGGTTCAGCATCACCGGGTGACCTTTCAGTACGTTCTCCAGGATGTCCCAAACCACTGCTTCTTTTCTATCTACGAGCTTTTTAGCTGACTTAACGGTTTTAACGATACCTCTTTCGATCAGTTTCCGGATAATGAACGGTTTGAACAGCTCAGCCGCCATGTCTTTCGGCAGGCCGCACTCGTGCAGTTTCAGCTCGGGGCCTACCACGATTACGGAACGGCCGGAGTAGTCCACACGTTTACCGAGCAGGTTCTGACGGAAACGGCCTTGTTTACCTTTCAGAACGTCCGAGAGGGATTTCAGGGCACGGCCGCCTTCTGCTTTCACGGCGTTGGATTTCCTGGAGTTGTCGAACAGGGAATCCACCGCTTCCTGCAGCATACGTTTTTCGTTCCGCAAAATCACCTCGGGCGCCTTGATCTCGATCAGGCGTTTGAGACGGTTGTTACGGATGATCACGCGGCGATACAGGTCGTTCAGGTCGGAAGATGCGAAACGGCCACCGTCCAGGGGAACGAGGGGGCGCAGTTCCGGCGGTACCACGGGGATGTATTGCATCACCATCCACTCGGGGCGGTTGTCAACACGGCCGTTGGCGTCACGGAAGGCCTCCACCACGCTCAGGCGTTTCAGCGCCTCAGCTTTACGCTGCTGGGAGGTTTCGGTAGCGGCCTGGTTGCGGAGCTGGTAAGAAAGGCCGTCCAGGTCGATCCGGGCCAGCATCATTTCTACCGCTTCAGCACCCATTTTGGCGATGAATTTGTTGGGATCTTCATCGGGCAACAGCTGGTTGTCTTTCGGAAGCGTGTCCAGGATGTCCAGGTACTCTTCTTCTGTCAGCAGGTCGCCGTAGTTCAGTCCTTTTTCCTGTTTGATGCCGCTCTGGATCACCACGTACCTTTCATAGTACACGATGGTTTCCAGTTTTTTGGACGACATGCCCAGGAGGTAACCGATTTTATTGGGTAATGATTTGAAATACCAGATATGTACAACGGGCACTACCAGACGGATGTGGCCCATTCTTTCACGACGCACCTTCTTCTCTGTAACCTCTACACCACAGCGGTCGCACACAATGCCTTTATAACGGATACGCTTATATTTTCCGCAATAGCATTCGTAATCCTTTACAGGACCGAATATCCTTTCGCAGAACAAACCATCACGTTCCGGCTTGTAAGTACGGTAGTTGATGGTTTCGGGTTTCAGCACTTCGCCATAAGAACGCTCCAGGATGGTGTCCGGTGAAGCGAGACTGATGGTAATGCTGCTAAAATTTGATTTAGGACGATTTTCTTTTTTGATGGCCATTGTATGTTATTTAAAGAAAACTCATTGGAATGTTGCATGGTCGTGCCATGGCCTGTGTCTTCACATGATACGAAAAACGGCATCCCGGTAAAGGTTACCGGGAGCCGTATTCAATTATCTTAATCGAACTTCAGGTCCAGACCGAGCCCGCGCAGCTCGTGAATCAATACGTTGAAGGATTCGGGCACACCGGCTTTCGGTATGTTGTCGCCCTTCACGATCGATTCGTATGCTTTTGCACGGCCTACAATATCGTCGGACTTAATAGTCAGCAGTTCCTGCAGAATGTTGGCGGCGCCGTATGCTTCCAGTGCCCAAACCTCCATCTCACCAAAACGCTGGCCACCGAACTGGGCTTTACCACCCAGCGGCTGTTGCGTGATGAGAGAGTACGGTCCGATGGAACGGGCGTGCATCTTATCGTCTACCATGTGGCTCAGTTTGAGCATGTAGATGATACCTACGGTCGCCTTCTGGTGGAAGCGTTCACCGGTTTCGCCATCGCTCAGGTAAGTGTGGCCGAAGCTCGGCAGTTTAGCCTCGTCGATGTATGAAGCGATCTCTTCGGTGCTGGCACCATCGAAGATCGGAGTGGCAAACCTTACACCCAGTTTCTGCCCGGCCCAGCCGAGTACGGTTTCGTAAATCTGACCGAGGTTCATACGGGAAGGTACGCCCAGCGGGTTCAGTACGATATCTACCGGTGTACCGTCTTCCAGGAACGGCATGTCTTCGTCACGCACGATCTTGGCTACGATACCTTTGTTACCGTGGCGGCCTGCCATCTTATCCCCTACTTTCAGCTTACGTTTGCTGGCCAGGTATACCTTCGCCAGTTTCAGTACGCCCGCGGGCAGCTCGTCACCGATGGAGATGTTGAACTTCTCACGTTTGTAGCGGCCCAGCTCCTCGTTGTACTTGATGTTGTAGTTGTGGAGCAGGGTGTTGATCTGGTCGTTGGTTTCCTGGTCTGTGGTCCAGCCGAGCGGGTTCACATTCTGGAAATCTACGTTCGCCAGATTTTTATTGGAGAATTTGGAACCTTTGGAGATCAGCACTTCACCGTAAGTGTTGGTGATGCCGGCAGACGTTTTGTCTTTCAGCAGCGTCAACAGTTTACTCATCAGCACTTCCATCAGGTCTTCCTCATTCTTCTGGTGGATTTTTTCGAGTTTCTCCAGTGCCGCTTTTTCGCGGGTTTTGGAGTTCTTGTCTTTCTTCGCGCGGGAGAACAGCTTTTTGTCGATCACCACACCTTCGGTAGACGGGGGTGCCTTCAGGGAAGCGTCTTTCGCGTCGGAAGCTTTGTCGCCGAAGATCGCTCTCAGCAGTTTTTCTTCCGGAGAAGGATCTGATTCACCACGCGGCGTGATTTTACCGATCAGGATATCGCCTTCCTTGATGTGTGCGCCCACACGGATGATACCGTTCTGGTCGAGGTCTTTGGTGGCCTCTTCGCTCACGTTCGGGATATCCGGGGTCAGTTCTTCCTCGCCCAGCTTGGTGTCGCGCACTTCGAGTTCGTATTCGTCGATGTGAATGGAGGTGAACCAGTCTTCTTTGGCTACACGCTCTGAAATCACGATCGCATCCTCGAAGTTGTAGCCTTTCCAGGGCATGAACGCCACTTTCAGGTTGCGGCCCAGCGCCAGTTCACCGGCGCGGGTAGCGTAACCTTCCGTGAGGAAGTCGCCTTCTACCACACGCTGACCTTTTTTCACCGCGGGGCGAAGGTTGATACAGGTGCTCTGGTTGGTTTTAACGAATTTGGTCAGCTGATAGATCACGAGATCGTCTTCGAAGCTCACCAGTTTCTGCATTTCGTCGCGCTCGTAACGTACATGGATCTCGTTGGCGTCCACGAATTCCACCACACCTTTACCGTTAGCGGTAATCTGCAGGCGGGAGTCGCGTGCTGCCTTGCCTTCCAGGCCGGTACCCACGATGGGCACCTGCGGGTTGATCAGCGGTACAGCCTGACGTTGCATGTTCGAGCCCATCAACGCACGGTTGGCGTCATCATGCTCGAGGAAGGGAATCAGGGAAGCGCTCAAACCAACGATCTGGTTCGGAGCCACGTCCATGTATTCAACCTCACCCGGTTCAAGAATCGGGAAATCGCCGGTTTCGCGGGATTTCACCTTATCGTTCACAAACTGTCCCTTTTCATCCAAAGGAGCGTTTGCCTGTGCGATTTTTACGGAATCTTCCTCTTCGGCGCTCAGGTATTCCACCTTGTGCATGTCCACTTTACCGTCTTTTACTTTGCGGTAAGGTGTTTCGATGAAGCCCATTTCATTCACCATGGCGTGTACGCACAGGGTGGAGATCAGACCGATGTTCGGTCCTTCAGGGGTTTCGATGGTACAGAGGCGGCCGTAGTGGGAATAGTGTACGTCACGCACCTCGAAGCCTGCGCGCTCGCGGCTCAGACCACCGGGGCCCAGCGCGGAGATACGGCGTTTGTGCGTAATCTCGGAGAGCGGGTTGGTCTGGTCGAGGAACTGGGACAGCTGGGAGGTACCGAAGAAGGAGTTGATCACGGAAGAAAGGGTTCTTGCATTGATCAGGTCCACCGGCGTAAACACCTCGTTGTCCCTAACGTTCATACGCTCGCGGATGGTACGGGCCATACGGGCCAGACCCACGCCGAACTGCGCGTACAGTTGTTCTCCTACGGTACGTACACGACGGTTGCTCAGGTGATCGATATCGTCGATCTCTGCTTTACCGTTGGTGAGCTGTACCAGGTACTTGATGATGGAGATGATGTCCGCTTTGGTCAGCACCTTCATATCCAGCGGCGTAGACAGCCCCAGTTTACGGTTGATCTTGTAACGGCCTACGTCGCCGAGATCGTACCGTTTGTCGGAGAAGAATAATTTATCGATGATGCCCCTTGCTGTTTCGTCATCCGGCGCATCGGCACCGCGCAGCTGGCGGTAGATGTGCTGAACGGCTTCCAGCTCGGAGTTGGAAGTATCTTTGTTGAGGGTGTTGTAGATGATGGCGAAGTCGCCGCTCACCTCTTCTTTCTGCACGAATACGGATTTCACGCCCATATCGGTGATCATTTCGATGTTGGCTTCGTCCAGGATGCTGTCGCGCTCCAGCACGATCTCATTCCTTTCGATGCTCACCACCTCACCGGTATCTTCGTCTACGAAATCTTCTACCCAGCTGCGTAAAACGCGGGCAGCCAGCTTTTTGCCGGCGTATTTTTCCAGGTTCTTGCGGTCTGCTTTCACTTCGTCAGCCATGCCAAACAGTTCCAGGATATCCTTGTCCGTTTCGTAGCCGATGGCACGCAACAGGGTGGTAACCGGAAACTTCTTCTTACGGTCGATGTATGCGTACATCACGTTGTTGATGTCTGTAGCAAACTCCATCCAGGCTCCTTTGAAGGGGATCACCCTTGCAGAGTAGATCTTGGTGCCGTTGGGATGGACGGATTGACCAAAGAAAACACCCGGAGAACGGTGCAGCTGGGATACAACTACACGCTCAGCGCCGTTGATAACGAAAGTGCCGCGGGGGGTCATATAAGGAATGTTCCCCAGGAATACGTCCTGCACAATGGTCTGGAAATCTACGTGCTCCTCGTCGTTACAGCTCAGACGAAGCTTTGCTTTGAGCGGCACGGAGTACGTAAGCCCCCGCTCAATACATTCTTCGATGGTATAACGCGGAGGGTCTACGAAGTAATCCAGGAACTCCAGATTAAAGATGTTACGGGTGTCCGTAATCGGGAAGTTTTCCTTGAATACTTTAAAAAGGCCTTCGTTGTTTCGCTTGTCTGGTGTGGTTTCTAATTGGAAGAAATCCTTGAAAGATTGGATTTGGATAGCCAACAGATCCGGTGTCTCAGCAACTTGTTTGATCTTTCCAAAATTTACTCTTTCGTTAGTTTGGGCTTTTTTTAGAGACATATTCGAAGTTAGCAGTTAATATGACTTGTACTAAATAAGGGAAATTAAGGATTCTTTGCCAATACACCCAAATAATTGTGTTTCAACCCGGTCGGCCCGCTCACTTCACAGTGATTTCCCCGTTGCAGCCCATCCTCGAAACACACGTTCCCAAAGGGAATAAGGCCAAAAAGTGCCGGAGCACTTTTTGACCTCAAAAAGATGTATAGTAATGCAAAGAATTAGGCGATCTCAACTTCAGCGCCAGCTTCAGTCAGCTTCGCTTTCAGATCTTCTGCTTCAGCTTTGTTAACGCCTTCTTTCACTGCTTTAGGTGCGCCGTCAACCAGTTCTTTGGCTTCTTTCAGGCCCAGACCGGTCAGGTCTTTTACGATTTTCACCACGTTCAGTTTGCTGGCGCCAGCTGATTTCAGGATTACGTTGAATGAAGTTTTCTCTTCAGCAGCAGCGGCTCCGCCACCACCGTCAGCAGCTACAACAACTGCAGCAGCAGCAGGTTCGATACCATACTCGTTCTTCAGAACGTCTGCCAGTTCTTGTACTTCCTTCACAGTAAGACCTACTAATTGTTCAGCTAATGCTTTTACGTCTGCCATTGTATAATAGTTTTGAAATTTTTTAAAATGTTGTTAAACAGATGTTTGTTTATATTTTGACTTGGAAGCCAGATTCATGGGCCAGGGGATGAACCCCGGCGTCTCAACGATTACTCGGCTGCAGGAGCTTCTGCTTCTGCCACTACGCCGCCTTCGTTTTTGCCTTTCTCGAGCAGGGCAGCGATAACGCGTTTTGCAGGAGATTGCAGCAGACCGATAACTTCGCCGATGAGCTCGTTCTTGGTCTTGATTTTCACCAGGTTAGCCAGCTGGTTGTCGCCCAGGTATATCTCGTCTGCCACGAAAGCAGCTTTCAGTACGGGCTTTTCCAGTTTAGCGTTTTCCTTGCGGAAGGTAGAGATGATCAGCGCGGGCTCTTTCGGGCTGTCGGAGAACAGCAGGGCGGTTACACCGTTCAGCGCTTCGTAGATGCCGGCATATTTCTCACTGTCCAGGCTTTCGAGCGCCTTTTTGATCAGCGTGTTTTTTGCCACCTTCATTTCCACGTTCTTGTCGAAACAAACCCTCCTCAGGTGGTTCACCTGCGCTACCGTCAGAGACTCCGTGTTGGTGATATAAAAGTTGTTGTATTGAGAGAACTTACCTTTCAGCAGCTCAATTACCTCGTTTTTTTGATCTTTGTTCATTGCTTTGTGTTTGTCATTGATAAGCGGTACTTTTTACCTGCCATCAATTAGTTTTGAACAGATTTAGTGTCAATTACAATACCCGGGCTCATAGTGGCAGCCATAGATAAACCTTTCAGGTAAGTACCTTTAGCAGTAGCCGGTTTCAGCTTGATGATCGCGTTGATCAGCTCCAGTGAGTTCTGTTCGATCTTCTCAGATGCGAAAGACACACGGCCGATGGAAGCGTGGATGATACCAGCCTTGTCTACTTTAAAGGTGATCTTACCGCCTTTTACCTCGTTCACGGCAGCTGCTACGTCGTTGGTAACAGTACCGGTCTTCGGGTTCGGCATCAGGTTACGGGGACCGAGGATTTTACCCAGTTTACCGATTTTAGGCATCACAGCCGGGGTAGCGATGATCACATCGATCTCCGTCCAGCCACCTTCAATCTTGGTGATAAACTCGTCCAGTCCTACGAAATCCGCACCGGCTTCTTTGGCAGCAGCCTCTTTGTCCGGAGTGCACAGTACAAGAACTTTTTTGGTCTTACCAGTTCCGTGGGGAAGCGTTACAGAACCACGGATAGCCTGGTCGGCCTTCTTAGGATCAACGCCTAAGCGGATATGTAAATCGACAGAAGAGTCGAATTTAGTACAGTTAATGTCTTTAACGAGGGTGGAGGCCTCTTTCAGGCTGTATGATTTGTTTTTGTCCACCTTAGCGTCAGCCACTTTTCTTTTCTTAGTTGCCATTTCTTAAAATGATTTAAAAGTTAACCTGCTTGCACAGGGTGAACGATTTAGTTTTCCCAGGGCGCTTTACCATCTACGGTAATACCCATGCTGCGCGCTGTACCAGCCACCATTTTCATGGCGCTTTCCAGGGTGAAGCAGTTCAGGTCGGGCATTTTGTCTTTTGCAATTGCCTCAACCTGCGTCCAGGATACTTTACCCACCTTGTTACGGTTAGGCTCTTTAGAACCACCTTGAATTTTGGCTGCTTCCAGCAGTTGTACCGGGGCCGGAGGCGTTTTGATTACAAAGTCGAAAGATTTGTCGGTGTAAACAGTCAGCAGAACAGGCAGCACTTTACCCATTTTGTCCTGGGTACGGGCGTTGAACTGTTTGCAGAACTCCATGATGTTCACACCCTTGGAACCCAAAGCGGGACCAATCGGAGGTGCAGGGTTGGCTTGGCCGCCTTTCACCTGCAATTTCACGTACGTTGCGATTTCTTTAGCCATTATGTTGTTTTTAATTTGGTTAAACGTCCCCCGCAGTAAACCGCGGAAAACTCCCAAAGCTCAAAAGGTCCGTGAAAGACATTTTAAGGGGGATGCAAAGGTAGGTATTAATTAAATTATTAGCAAAATTTGTTTGGAGTTCGGCATTTTTTTTGCTATTATCCGGAAATTGGGATTAAATATAATGACTAATGGGCTAAATATCAATAGGATAACTATCGGTTATCATTCGTCAAAGATACGTCAATTTTAGGAAACGGCATGTGGATTTCTACCCTGTGGAAAACTACCGCCCCAGACAACACCCGGAAAATTTCGTATTATTATTCCCGGATCCTCATTCCACCATTATGAAACTCTTATCCATCTTCTTTCTGATACCCTTTTTCGCAAACCTCCACCGTCCCATGCAACAACCAGCATCGCAGTTCCTCTTTGTAGGCACCTACACCTCCGGCGAAAGTGAAGGCATCTACGTGTACAAATTCGACCCGGCCACCGGCCTGTTCACCCACGTCAGCACCGCCAAAGGTCTCAGCAACCCCTCCTTCCTGACCATCGCGCCGGACAAAAAACATGTGTACGCCGTGAGCGAGTTCGGGAAAGACCGTACCGGCAGCGTGTACGCCTTTTCGTTCGACGCCGCATCAGGACAGTTACAGCTGCTCGATCAGCAGGACGGCGTGGGCAGCGGCCCCTGTCATATCAATATGGATAAGGCCGGCAAATTCGCCATTACCGGCAATTATGCCGGCGGCAGCGTATCGGTGATGCCCATCCAGGCAGACGGCACGGTAGGCGCTACCGCGCAAACCATCATCCATACCGGCTCCAGCATCGTGGCTTCCCGCCAGCAGGCGCCTCATGTGCATTCGATCAACTTTTCGCCCGACGGTAAACAGGTATTCGTGCCCGACCTGGGGATAGACAAGATCATGGTGTACGACTTCCTGGCCTCCCACCCCATCGCCCCCCTGCGCCCGGCGGCTGTTCCCTCGGTGAGCATCGAGCCCGGCGGCGGGCCCCGGCACTTTACCTTCCACCCCAACGGCCGGCACGCTTACGTAGTACATGAAATATCAGGCAAAGTAACCGCCTTCCGATATGGAAACGGCGCCCTCGAGCCCGTACAGACCATTTCCGGCGCGCCGGCCGACTATAAAGGCACCGTTTTCAGCAGTGCGGACATCCATGTGTCGCCCGACGGGAAACACCTCTATATGTCCAACCGCGGCGAACTGAACAACATTTCCATCTTCACCATCGATGCTGCCACGGGCAAGCTCGCGCTCACGGGCCATCAACCCTCCGGCGGCAAACACCCGCGCAACTTTCTCATCCACCCTTCCGGCAAATATCTGCTGGCAGCCAACCAGAACGGCCATAACATCGTGGTGTTCAGCCGCGATGCGGCTACCGGCCTGCTCACCCCTACCGGCCAGGAAATCAAGGTGCCCAGCCCGGTTTGCCTGAAAATGCTGATTACCGAGTAAGGCCCGGTTTGGCCAAGCAACTGTGCCGTTCACCGGCGCTCCGTCCCGCAGGCCCCTGTAAGGCTAACGCGTACTGCCAATCACAACTGCCCCTCACCAGCGCTAAAATTTCCATGTGGCACCGCATAAAACGTTGCTATAACAACTATTGCGTAACTTCATTGGCCTAAAACACCCCGATTATGAAACGCATTTGTTTAGCGCTCGCACTCGCCGGCGTATTACAGCTATCTGCTGCAGCCCAGGACGACGCAGCCATGCAAAAAGCCTGGATGGAATACGCCACCCCCGGTCCCATGCATAAAATGATCGCGATGGCCGACGGTACATGGAATACCGACGTAACGTTCTGGATGGCGCCCGGCGCCCCGCCCAGCAAAATGACCGGTTCCTGCACCAACAAAATGATCCTCGGCGGCCGTTACCAGGAAACGCGGCACACGTCCGACATGGGCGGCCAACCCTTCGAAGGCATCGGCATACTGGGTTACGACAACATCAAAAAAACATTTATTTCTACCTGGATCGACAACATGAGCACTGGCGTGATGACGCTGGAAGGGAAATGGGACGATGCCACCCGCACGGTTACTTTCACCGGCAAGTCGACCGATCCCTCCACCGGCACAGACTGCAACGTGCGCGAAGTAGTGAAATGGGTGGACGATAACCACCAGATCATGGAGATGTACGTCATGAAAGACGGTACCGAATTCAAAAACATGGAGATCCATCTGACGCGGAAGAAATAAACTCATTGCATCCGTGAAACCCTGTTGAATGCATAAAAAAAGGTTGCCGTAACGGCAACCTTTTTTATTATCCTCTGCATCAGCGTTTAGCTGATCTTTTCTACCTGCATGAAGTTCAGCTCTACCGGTGTGGCGCGGCCGAAGATCTTTACGGTTACTTTCAGTTTCTTTTTGTCTTCCAGCACTTCTTCAATCACACCGTTAAAGTCGTTGAACGGACCGTCGATGATTTTGATGGTTTCCCCAACGATGTAAGGCTCGCTCATGGTGAGGCCCTGGTCGGAGATTTCATCTACTTTACCCAGCATTTTGTTCACTTCCGCTTTACGGAGTGCGATGGGTTTATCTTTTCCGAGAAAATGGATAACGCCTGATACGTTACGGATAGACTGGATCACTTCGTCCGTCATTTTACCGTCGATGGCTTCGATCATCACATAACCGGGATAGAAGTTCTTTTCGCGCATTACTTTTTTACCGGCCTGCACTTTATAAACTTTTTCCACGGGAAGAAACACCTGGGTGATAACGTTGCCCCAGTCGCTGCGGCGTACTTCGATGTCCAGGTATTCTTTTACTTTCTTCTCTTTGCCACTCACCACGCGCAGCACGTACCATTTGGTTTCCTGAGTGGGGATTTGGGCTTCATCCATTATTGAAACAGTTTATAGTATTGCGATAAAACCAGGTGAGATGCGGAGTCCATACCCCAAACCATCAGGGTGATGATGATGGTGGCGATCAGAACGATCATGGTGGAAGACTGCAGTTCCCGCCAGGTGGGCCAGGATACTTTATGAACCAGTTCGTGATATGATTCTCTGAAGTAGTTGGTGATTTTGTTCATGGTAATAAGTTATCCTGATATGAACGATAAAAATTGCCGTGGAGTAAAATTGAATCATTTTACTGTCCGGCAATTTAATTCTTGGCACGGGTACTAGGATTCGAACCCAGATCAAAGGTTTTGGAGACCCGTATGCTACCGTTGCACCATACCCGTGTATGTAAAAGCCATTAGCTGTTGCGATCTGACCCTTGCAAATATAATCTACTATATGATTAAACCGCTAAGGCTAATGGCTTTTTATTTCCAGTATTGCTACTGAAGGATTATTTCAGGATTTCAGTCACCTGACCGGCACCTACGGTACGGCCACCTTCGCGGATAGCGAATTTCAGACCTTTTTCCATAGCGATCGGCTGGATCAGTTTAACAGTCAGACCGATGTTATCACCAGGCATAACCATTTCAACACCTGCAGGCAGTTCAACCTCACCGGTTACGTCAGTAGTACGGAAGTAGAACTGAGGACGGTATTTCTGGAAGAACGGCGTGTGACGGCCACCTTCTTCTTTGCTCAGTACGTATACTTCGCATTTGAAGTCGGTGTGCGGAGTGATGGAACCGGGCTGGCAGATAACCATACCACGACGGATTTGAGTTTTCTCAATACCGCGGAGGAGCAGACCGGCGTTGTCACCAGCTTCACCTTCGTCCAGCAGTTTTTTGAACATCTCAACACCAGTACAGGTTGATTTCAGCGACTCGGACATCAGACCTACGATCTCAACGTTCTCACCCACTTTGATGCGACCGCGCTCGATACGACCGGTAGCAACAGTACCACGACCGGTGATGGAGAATACGTCTTCTACAGACATCAGGAACGGTTGGTCAACCGGGCGGGGAGGCAGGGGAATGTAAGTATCCACAGCTTCCATCAGTTCCTCGATTTTAGCAACCCACTGGGGATCGCCTGCGAGAGCGCCGGTAGCAGAACCCTGGATGATGGGCACATTGTCGCCATCGAAGCCATAGGAGCTCAGCAGTTCGCGGAGTTCGATCTCAACGAGTTCCAGCAGTTCCGGATCGTCTACCAGGTCAACTTTGTTCATGAATACAACGATACGGGGAACACCTACCTGGCGGGCCAGCAGTACGTGCTCTTTCGTTTGCGGCATCGGACCATCTGTAGCGGCAACCACCAGGATAGCACCGTCCATCTGAGCAGCACCAGTGATCATGTTCTTCACATAGTCGGCGTGGCCCGGACAGTCTACGTGAGCATAGTGACGATTCTGTGTCTGATACTCAACGTGTGCTGTATTGATGGTAATACCTCTTTCTTTTTCTTCAGGCGCTGCGTCAATCTCGTCATATCCTTTCTTCTCAGCCAAGCCCTTGTTTGCCAGAATTGTAGTAATGGCAGCAGTCAAGGTAGTTTTACCGTGGTCCACGTGACCGATGGTACCAATGTTAACGTGGGGTTTATCCCGCTTAAAGGTTTCTTTTGCCATTGTATTTTTTTTTAAGATGGTTTGTAAAGATTGTATGCTTTAGTTGTTGTTAAAAACGTTTTACAAACTTGCGCCAATCCAGGAATTGAACCTGCTCCTCCCCGATTACAGTCGGGATGCTCATCCATTGAGCTTACCGGCTTAGTTAAACTTCAAATTTCGGACACCGTCAACCGTCTGCCAGTTTCCTGTATCCGAAACGTTTTGAGCTGTTGATGAGAATTGAACTCACGACCTTCCCGATATCCATCGGGATGCGCTGTCGCAAATCCCAGTTCCTGTCAAAACCCTTTGAGCTGTTGATGAGAATTGAACTCACGACCTCTTCCTTACCAAGGAAGTGCTCTACCCCTGAGCTACAACAGCAGTTGTGTTTGAAGAGCGGGAGACGAGGTTCGAACCCGCGACCTACAGCTTGGAAGGCTGTCGCTCTACCAACTGAGCTACTCCCGCATTTGACGAACTATCCAATTGGGTGATTGCTGTATACACAGTTACGAATTACGAAAGTGAATGTTCATTCCGTAATCCGTAATGATAATTCGTATAAATTCCGTGGGCAGGACAGGATTCGAACCTGTGAAGTCGAAAGACAGCGGATTTACAGTCCGCCCCATTTGGCCGCTCTGGAACCTGCCCAACTTATTTTTTCTGCCCGGAGCTTTACAGCCCGTAACTCTTCCGAGCCAGCAGAGGGATTCGAACCCCCGACCCACTGATTACAAATCAGTAGCTCTGGCCAACTGAGCTATGCTGGCAATTTTGTCAAGAAAAAACTTAACATCGTGTTGAAAGGAAGCGCAAAATAAATGTGAATCTTTTTAAGAACCAAATCTTTTTTTTCACTTCCGGATGCAAATTCAAACCTGACATAAGTCGGCTTAAATGCCCTACAGTAAAGAACTTTACTACCTTCACCGACCCCTTTTTGAATCGGGATGGCAAAGGTAGTAAAGAGAAAATTAATTCCAAAATATTTTTAGAAAATTAATGTAAATTCTTCTCCTTCTGGCGCTTGATCTGGGTTACAAGCGAATCAAAGGCAAGGTCGAAGGATTCCTCGAAAGATTTGGACTCATGCTTTACAAAGAAGTCGTGGCGGGGTATGTGAACTTTTATCTCAGCTATCTTATCCTTGATCTGATGGGCTAACTGATCTAATTTCAAAAAAACTTCAACAGTGACAATCCGGTCGTAAAAGGTGGGCAGTTTCTGAATCCGTTTATTCACATGATCTATCAATTTTGCGTCAGCGTCAAAACGCACAGTTTGAATTTGAACATTCATAGCACTAAAATTTTACATTTAACAATCTGATTTCAAGCACGTAATCATCTTTTCATAGGCGATTTGTTTATGGTAAAGAACTCATTACTAATTTACTGAACTTTCCATCTTATTCCATTTTCTCGCCGAAAAATTTTGTTAAAATCTGTTTTATGCAATGTTAACGCGGGTTACCTGTATAACAACTGACAGGCGTCAATCGTTATGCTGTTTCTCATGCGTAAAGACCGTTATCAATCATTTTATTGACAGCTCAGGCTTTGGGATGCGCCTGCTGGTATACTTTCTTCAGTTTTTCGATCGTATTGTGGGTGTAAACCTGGGTACTGGCCAGCGAGGCATGGCCCAGCAACTCCTTCACGGCATTGATGTCGGCCCCGTTGTTGACCAGGTGCGTGGCAAAAGTATGCCTCAACACGTGGGGACTCTTCTTGGAAAGAGTCGTTACCTGTGCGAGAGCGGCCTGCACGGTACGGTATACATACCCTGCATTCACGGGCCTGCCGTCTTTTTTCACCAGCAGGTACGTCAGATCGGGGTTTTCCAGCTCTTTCCGCTTGCGTTCGATGTATGCCCTGATGGAAGC
Organism: Chitinophaga lutea; assembly: GCF_003813775.1. Lineage (NCBI taxonomy): Bacteria > Pseudomonadati > Bacteroidota > Chitinophagia > Chitinophagales > Chitinophagaceae > Chitinophaga > Chitinophaga lutea. The sequence goes on from NZ_RPDH01000002.1 coordinate 2,247,167, forward strand.
CGACAAATGGTTGCCGATGGGAATGATGCGCTCCTTATTGCCCTTGCCGAGCACTTTGATATGGCTGTTGTACAGACTGATCCCCTCCTGCTTCAGCCCGACCAGCTCCGCGCGGCGGATACCGGTCTGGTACAGGATATCGAGTATCAGCTGTTTGGTGGCGCCTTCGAAATCGTCGGTAAAGAGGGGTTTCCCGCCGGCCTCGTTCTGCTCCACCTGCTGCATGCCCTTCTCCTCCACGAACACCGGCAGGCGCTTGCGCAGCTTGGGGCTCACCACCTTGAACATGGGGCTTTGGGCCAGGGCGCCCTCGCGCACGGCAAACTTGAAAAACGACTTTAATGCGGATATTTTCCGGCGGATGGTGACCGCGGCGGCTGTGCCGGATTCGTCGCGGCTATGCAGCCCGGTGGCCAGCCACGACTGTACCTGGAAGGCATCTATTTCGGGCAGGGGCGTTTCGCCGTAGGTACCGCGGAGGTACTGGAAAAACTGGAAGAGGTCGAGCCGGTAACTGGTGACAGTATGCTGCGAATATCGCTTTTGCAGCAAGAGGTAAGATAAAAACTGTTCGGCCAGCGGGGGAAGCTCCATCATGGTGAATACAAAAAAATTGATGACTGTAAAGTTAGAGAAAACCTTACAATCATCAATCTATGTATTAAAATTAGATAGCTTCGTGATTATGCGTCAAACTTTCCGGTAGAGAGCTGTTGTTTGTAAACAGCTTTCAGCACCTGCGTACGGCGGCGGATGGAAGGTTTCGTAAATGACTGGCGCTCTCTGAGTTGCAGCAGGATTTTCGCTTTCTCAAATTTCTTTTTATACTTTTTCAGCGCTTTGTCAATGTTTTCGCAATCTTTAGAATCGATAATTAACATAATTCTCCTTTATAAATTTTTACGGACGGCAAAGATACGGAGTATTTTTCAACTTTCAAAGTTATTCACACGCAATTTTAATTGCCTAATTTCGGGGTCCAAAATTACGATTTTATGTTTACCGGAATAATAGAAACAATGGGCACTGTGGCCGCCGCAGTGCAGGATGGAGGAAACCTTGCAATTACCATACAATCGTCGCTGGCCCCGGAGCTGAAGGTAGACCAGAGCGTGTCGCACAACGGGGTCTGCCTCACGGTGACGGCGGTGGAGCCGGACCGGTACACTACCGTGGCCATCGCGGAAACGCTTGAAAAGTCGAATCTCGGCAGCATACAACCGGGCCATTCCATCAACCTGGAAAGGGCCATGATTTTCAACAGCCGCATAGACGGACACCTGGTACAGGGGCACGTAGATGGTACGGGCACCTGCGAATCGGTGCAGGAAGCGGACGGCAGCTGGCTGTACCGCATCCGGTTCGACCGGCAGTTCGCCCCGCTGATCGTGGAAAAAGGCTCCATCTGCCTCAACGGCATCAGCCTGACGGTATTCGACATTACCGACGACGCCTTTACCGTAGCCATCATCCCGTACACTCACCAGCACACCAATATCCGATACCTGCAGCCGGGCGGCACCGTCAACCTGGAATTCGACATTCTGGGCAAATACGTAGCCCGGCAGTTGAACCGCTAACCAATCTAAATATCAGGCACTTGAATTCATTAACGCAAACCCTGGGCATTCAATACCCGCTGATCATGGCTCCCATGTTCCTGGTGAGCAACGAGGCCATGATGAAAGCAGCCATCCGCTGCGGGATTGCAGGCACCTTCCCTTCGCTCAACTACCGCAACGAAGGCGAGCTGCCCGCCCTGCTCGACCGGCTCAATGAAGCCAAAGCGGCCGTACAGTACGGCACTTACGGCGTCAATCTCATCGTACAGAAAACGAACCCGCTCTATAAAAAACACCTGGACGCCTGTGTGGCGGCCAGGGTCCCCTTTTACATCACCTCCCTGGGCAACCCGCGCGAAGTGATCGACGCGGCGCACAGCTACGGCGCGAAAGTGATCTGCGACGTCACCAACCTGGAACATGCGGCCAAAGCGGTAGCGAACGGCGCCGACGGGCTGATTGCCGTGACGGCGGGCGCCGGCGGCCATGCAGGCCCCTACCCCATGCACGTGCTGGTGCCGGCCCTGAAAAAGGAATTCCCGCACATCCCGGTTGTAGCGGCGGGCGGCATCGCCACGGGCCAGCAAATGGCCAGCGCCCTCGTGCTGGGGGCAGACGCAGTGTCTATCGGCACGCGGTTCATCGCCAGCACGGAAGCGGGCGTGAGCGACGAATACAAACAGGCCATCATCAGCCACGGCATGGAAGACATCGTGCTGACCGAACGCCTCTCCGGCACTCCCTGCAACATCATCAACACGCCGGCGGCCCAGAAGCTGGGATACAAACAATCGTCCTGGGAAAAATGGCTGTCGCGCAACCCTCGCACGCGCAAGTATTTCAAAATGATGGTGCAGATGAAAGGCATGAAAAAACTCCAGCAGGCCATCAAACCGAACCACTACAACCAGCTGTGGAGCGCGGGGCAAAGCGTGGAGATGGTCAACGATATCACCAGCGTGGAAAACATCGTGCACCGCCTCATGGAGGAGTATCGTCAGAGCCTGAAAGTATTCGGATAACGGCATGGCAAATAAATGGCAGGTGCGGCTGGCGGTCAGCGCATTCTTTTTCCTGAACGGGCTATGTTTTGCCAGCTGGGCTTCCCGTATCCCGGCCATCCAGGCGTCGCTGCACCTCACCGAAGCAGCGCTGGGCGCGGTATTGTTCTGCATCCCGGTAGGCTCCCTGGCTTCCCTCCCGTTTTCGGGCTGGCTCATCACGCGCACCGGCAGCCGCCAGGTAATGATCGCGGCCTCCCTTCTTTACATCGCCGCCCTCAACGGCATCGGCATCGCACCCAACGCTTACGCGCTCGGGGCGGTATTGTTCTGCTTCGGGTTCATCGGCAACATGGGCAATATTTCCATCAATACGCAGGCGGTGGGCGTGGAAGGGCTTTTCGGCCAAACCATCATGTCGTCGTTCCACGCCACCTGGAGCATGGCGGGTTTCGCCGGGGCGCTCATCGGCACGCTGATGGCGAGCCTCCGCGTGCCGCCGGCCACACACTTCGCTTATGTGGGTCTGGCGGCCCTGCTTATCGTACTGGCGGCCTTTCGCTTCACCATGCGGCAGGAACGCCGGTACAACAACCAGCAACCGGTTTTCGTGAAGCCGGATAAATTCCTCATCCGCCTCGGCGTCATCGCTTTCTGCTGCATGATCTGCGAAGGCACCATGTACGAATGGAGCGGCGTGTATTTCGCGAAAGTGGTAAAAGCGGATCCGGGACTGGTGACCGTGGGTTATACGGCCTTCACGCTGGCTACCACCTCGGGCCGTTTCGTGGGCGACTGGCTGGCGCGGCGTTACGGCATTGCCGGTATGCTGCTGGCCAGTGGCATCCTCACCGCCGCCGGCCTTTTGCTGGCGGTACTGTTCCCCATGATAAGCACTTCTGCCGCGGGATTTTTCCTGGTCGGCCTGGGCGTTTCCACCGTTATCCCGCTGGTATACAGCGAGGCCGGCAAAAGCACCACCATGGCGCCGGGTATGGCGCTGGCCGCGGTGAGCTCCGTAGGTTTCCTGGGCTTTCTCACCGGCCCGCCGGTTATCGGGTTTATCGCACAGGCGGCGGGCCTGCGCGCTTCCTTCACCCTCATCGCCGCAATCGGGTTGATGATCACTTTTCTTGCAAAAAGAAAACCGGCGAAGGATACATTGTAACGTGCCCCGGAAAGATGCACTTGGCCACCACGGTCATCAGGAACGGTCGTGTTTTCCGCATCAGCCGCTCACCTTGGCTGCTGGTCAAATTAGATTTATCTTTGCAAAATGTCTGAATCACAAAACTACCAGGAAGGCGCCGTGCTGCTGATCAACAAGCCGTTAACCTGGACTTCCTTTGACGTTGTACGCAAAATCCGCAATACCACGAAAGCCAAAATAGGCCATGCCGGCACGCTCGACCCGCTGGCCACCGGGCTGCTCATCTGCTGCACGGGTAAAATGACCAAAAAGATCAACGAATACCAGGCGCAGGAAAAAGAATACACCGGCACTTTTACGCTGGGCGCCACCACCCCTACCTTCGACCTGGAGTCGGCCCCGGAAAACGAACAACCCGTGCCCGCACTCAGCAAAGAAGAACTGCAGGCCATTGCGGACCGCTTCACCGGCCCGCAGCAGCAACTGCCTCCCATCCACTCCGCCATCAAGCAGAACGGCAAACCCATTTATCACCTGGCCCGCAAAGGCGTGGAAGTAAAAGTGGAACCGCGCTCGATCGTGATCCATGCTTTCGAGATCACGGAAGTCAACCTCCCCGTGGTGCATTTCAGGGTGCAATGCAGCACCGGCACCTACATCCGTTCGCTGGCCAACGACTTCGGCGTGGCCGTGGGCTGCGGCGCGCACCTCAGCAGTTTGTGCCGCACGCGGATCGGCGCTTTCAGACTGGAAGATGCCATGGAAGTGACGGATTTTATTGAGGCGTATAAACAGGCGCATCCGAAGGAACAGGGCTAGCTGTCAACTGCTTTCCATCCTACAATCAGCATTTCATTTTCGACGGGAATTATACCGGAACGGGGAAACCGGTTCCTTGCAGTCCTGTTGCAACATTTCAACCCGGCCATTCACCGGAACGTATAGCTGTGTGTAAGCATGCCCACGTGATGTCCAATACGCCGGCGGAACCAGGCACACTGTTCCGGCAGCAAAATTTTCTTCAGCAAAATCATCAGAACGGATACCCGATCGCGATATTCCAGATCACATTTTCCCGGCGCCAGCGGCTGTCGCCCAGCGCCCACTCGTTGATGAACCAGCCGCTCTGGTTTTTGGTGGGGTATGGTTTTTTGAGCGGGATGCCCCAGTCGACCCGGATCACGAAATAACTGAAGTCGAGGCGGGCGCCGAGGCCGGTGCCGATCGCCAGTTGTTTATACAGGTTGCCGAACTGGAAATCGGCGCCGGGGCGCGACGTATCTTTCTTCAGCATCCAGATATTACCGAAATCAAGGAAGGTAGCTCCTTTGAGGTTGATCGTGCCGCCGAACAGACGCAGCAGGTCGAAGCGGTATTCCGCGTTTGCTTCCAGCTTCATATCGCCCGTCTGATCAGGGAAAATGGCCGCGACGGGCGACATGTCCACATACGACCCCGGCCCGAGCGTACGCAGCCGCCAGGCGCGGATGCTGTTGGGGCCGCCGGCGGTGAACTGGCGGATGTAGGGCAATACATCGCTCTGCCCGTAAGGAATACCGAGGCCGACATATGCACGCGTGGCCACCGACGATTTATTGTAAATCCAGTAATGGCGGTAATCCGCTTCTCCCCGCACGAACTGCGAGATCTTTACCCTGGCGAGGCTTTCCAGGTCGTTTTTGCCACTGGTGATGCCGCTGATGGCGCCGTTGATGCCTTTCAGCCACAGGCCGGATTCTTCGAAGGTGGCGCGGAAGAAGGAGTTTTTCCTTTTATGGAAAATATCGTTGTTCGAAAAAGTATAGGTCACCGCCTCGCCGCCGACGAACGCGGGTTCGAAGCTGCGGCGCAGGTACGGGTTGGGATCCACCACCGTGTCTTTGAAACCCTGGCTCAGCACCACCTGCACGTAGTTGAGGGTAAAGGGTTTGGCCGTCCACCGTTTGTAGATGGACTCGTTCCATTCGTAACCGAACGCGCCGTTTACCGTGCGGATATTAAACTTGTCGATCCTCGTCAGGTTGTTGAAACCGGCGGATATCCTCGTTTTGGCGGTGGAGCGGTTGTTTTGCCGCACGCGGAATGGGGTGACGAAGCGCGGCAAAATGAAATCCGCGTTCAGGCCGTATTCGGTGGCCTGCATGTTAAACTGGCCGCCCTGGTTGCGCACCACTTCCAGCCCGCCTTTCAGCGTGATGTGCAGTTCGTTGGCCGCCCGGTTCACGTTGAAATGCCGGTATCCCAGCGATACGCCGCTACCCACAAAATAATCGCTACTGGTGGTGAGGTCGATGTTGGCGCTCAGCTCCTGCTTCTTACGCGGGGTGAGCTGGATGAAGGCGTCGAGCTTCTGCACCGTGTCTTTGTTTTCCTTGAACTGTACTGTCACAAACTGCCAGAGGTTCAGCTCGTACAGGCGGTTCACCGTATTGTTGTACGCGGTGGTGGAATATTTTTCGTTGCTGCGCAGCTGCACGGCTCTCGACAATACCCGCGGACGGATGATGTTCTCGTGGTATTTCACGATGAGGTGCCGGCTTTGGGTGGTGTGGAAACCGGTGTCGTTCACATTGTCGTTCAGCGTGAAATCCGGGAACGCATAAATTTTATTGAGGTAAAACAGTTTAGTCAGGTCGCTGGCGGAATCTTCGGGCTGGCGGATCGACAGCTCCACGTCCATCGTGGGTTTCTGGTCGGCGCTCAGCACCGTGGGCATGCTTTCGAAAGGGTTCAGCGGGTCTACGAACAGCGATTTGTTCAGCGTGTCTACCGTAAAGATCACCAGGTCGCGGTTGAATTTGTAATACCCGGCGTCCCTGATCATGCGGGTGAGTCGCTCGCGCTCGTCGCGCAGGTTACCGGCTTTGTAGGCGTCGTTTACCTTGAGCAGCGAGAGGTTTTCGCCGGTCTTCACGATTTTGGCGATGGCCGTATCGGGAATGTCGTACGTGATTTTCCTGATCACGAAATTCTTGCCGGTGTTCACTTCGTAGGTCACGCTGGCCTTCTGGGCCTTGATATCGGTTTTAGGCTGCACCGTGGCATAGAAATAACCCTGGTTGTTGAGATACGATACCATGCGGGCGGCGGATTCTTTCGCTTTCGCGGAGTCGTAGATCACCGGCGCCTGGAGGTTTCTTTCGGCCAGCACCAGGTTCCAGAACCAGTTGCTTTTTTTGTCGTATGTTTTTTTATTGTACAGCCACACTTTCAGGCGGGTGCCGAGCACTTTCTGGTTGGGCTTCTGCAGCATGAGGGAGGTGGAAGACAGGTCGCTTTTCAGTTCGTTCTTTTCGGTGGAATTGAGTTTCCCTTTAATATCCACGCTGCTGGCGGTGAGCAGGCTCTGGTCTTTCTGGAGGTATTGGGTGTTGGAGCAGGCTTGCAGCAACAGGCACAGCAGCATCAGCAGCGCCGGTACCGGCAGATGGAGTGATGTTGCATATGTCGTTTTCTTCACTGGCAGTTTGAATTATCGGGTATTGACGCATCCCTCCTGTAAAGGGCCTGCTTGGCTGAATGCCGGATTTCCTGTAGGTTTGACCCCATGTTATCAAAGGCGCAAATTAAATATATTCAATCATTACAGCACAAAAAAAACAGGCAAAAATTCGGCCAGTTTGTGGCGGAGGGCGATAAGATCGTACAGGAACTGGCCGGCAGCGCCCAGACCGTAAAAGCCATTTACGCCACCGAAGCCTGGCTGGCCGCCCATTCCGTACCGGCCGGCATCACGGTGGAGGCTGTAGGGCCGGATGCGCTCAAACAAATGTCGTCGCTCTCCACGCCCAACCAGGCGCTGGCGCTGGCAGACATTCCCGCCCTGCCGCCGCTGCGGCTTGAAGGCACCGTATCCCTTGCGCTGGATACCGTGCAGGACCCGGGCAATGTGGGCACCATTATTCGTATAGCCGACTGGTTTGGCATCCGCCAGATCATCTGCACGCCGGAGTGCGCGGACGCCTTTAACGCCAAAACCATCCAGGCCACCATGGGCAGCTTCCTCCGGGTGGCCGTACACGTGCAGTCCCTTACGGACCTGCTGCGGACCAACAAACACATCTCCTCCTACGCCGCCACCCTGCACGGCGAAAACATCGTACATACCCCGGTCATCAAAGAAGGCATTATCCTGATCGGCAACGAATCGCGCGGGCTCAGCGAAGAAGTGCTGGCATTATGCAGCCACCGCATCACCATTCCCCGCCTCGGCCAGGCCGAATCCTTAAACGCCGCCGTGGCCACCGGTATTATCTGCGGCCGCCTGCTTATTTGAACTGGATGGCTTTAACGGGCAGGATGCGCTGCACCAGCAGGGAAGGTATCAGTAAAATGAGCACGCAGATGAGCAGCGTGCCGGCGTTGATGAGTATCACTTTCCACCATTGTATGGCTATCGGGGCTACCGACATGTAATAGGATTCTTCAGGGAGTTTGAAAAAACCGGTGTGCTGCTGCAGCAGCGCCAGGCCGATGCCCAACACGTTCCCGATCACGATGCCCGCCAGCACGATGTACCCCGCCTGGTACACGAATACGCCCTGTATGGCGCCGTTCCGCATCCCCAGCGCTTTCAGGATGCCCACCATGTTGGTGCGCTCCAGTATCAGGATGAGGATGGCCGTGATCATGTTGATCACCGCCACGATGGTCATGATCACCAGGATGATGATCTCGTTTTTGTTCTGCAACCCCAGCCAGTCGAAAATATTCGGGTACACCTCCTGCATGCTCCGCAGGTTCAGCTCGTCGGGCAGCACCTCGCCGATGCTGCTGCGGGCGCTGTCGATCATCCCGTAGTTGTGCAGGAACACTTCGTACCCGCCGATGTCGCCGGGCTCCCAGTCGTTCAGCCGGCGGATGAGACTGATGTCGCCCAGCAGGTACGCTTTGTCGTATTCTTCGATCCCGGTTTTGTAAATGCCGCAGATATTGAGTTTGCGGGCACGCGGAGGCAAGCCGTCGCCCCGCATGAAATATACCACCACCGCGTCGTTGAGGCGTAACTGTAAGAGTGCGGCGGTGTTGGCGGAAATGATGATGTCTGACGAATATCCGCTGTCCGTATACCGGACGGGGCGCCCTTCTTCAAGAAAGGAGAGTTTGCTGCCGGGGGCGATGCCCTTGAAGATCATGCCCTCGGTTTCCTTGTTATTTTTGACGATCACGCTTTTGGTGGCGAACTCGTACACGTCCTTCACCTGCGGGATAGCACGGATGCGGGCCTCCAGCGCACTGTCTGCCTCGAACGGGATCTGTTCCGCCAGCGGGCCGGCGTTCACCTGGTACTGGGTCACATGCATGTGGCCCCAGAAGCTGAAGATCTTGTCGGATATGACCTGCTGGAACCCGTTGATCAGCGCGGTGGCCATTATCATCACCGCCACACTGAAGGCCGTGGCGATCATGGCTATGTTGATGATGAACTTGGAAAAGGAAGAAAAACGGTTAAAAGCAATCCTTCCGGCAATAAACAGGGACACGCGCATACCGCAATTTATACAATTTAGAAATTCATTGTAAATTACAGCTATGAGCAGAGTAGCAAAAGCATGCTGTACCGTGATCGCGTTGTTTGGTTTTTTAACCCTGCGGGCGCAGGAAAATACCATCACCCCTGACCACATTTACCACCGCAACATCGCCACGGTGAAACTCAACCCGCCCGGCGAACCCCTCGGCATGCCCATTGTGCCGCTCAACGGCGGCGATGTGCTGGAGCTGACGTTCGACGATCTCCTGAATGAAGTGCGGACGTACTACTACACGCTGGTGCTTTGCGACGCCGACTGGAAACCCGCACAGCTCAATCCCATCGAGTACCTGCGGGGATTCACCGAAAACCAGATCCGGACCTACCGCTTCTCCAGCATCGCCCTGCAGAAGTACGTGCATTATACGCTGCAGATCCCCAACGCCAACTGCATGCCCACCAAAGCAGGCAATTACCTGCTGAAAGTGTACCTCGACAGTGATACCTCCAAACTCGCTTTCACCCGCCGGCTGATGGTATTCAACAACCGCGCCGGCGTAACCGGGTATATTTCGCAGCCCACCAACCCGAAGCTGTTCAGGAACTCACAAAAACTCAACATCGCCGTCAACGTCAAAGGCCTCAACATACAGAACCCGTTCAACCAGGTGAAGGTGGTGATACAGCAGAACTTCCGCTGGGACAATGCCATCACCGGCCTCAAGCCCATGTTCATCAAAGGGGACGTGATCGAATACAATGCGGAACAGGACTGTATTTTCCCCGCCATGAAAGAATGGCGATGGGCTGATCTGCGCAGCTTCCGCCTGCAAACCGAAAGGGTGCAGAAAACCGACTACCGCAAAACCGGTACGGAAGTAACGCTCATGCCCGACTTCGCGCGCGACAACGTGGTATACCAATACCTGAAAGATATCAACGGGATGTTTTACCCCGGCACCATAGAAGATTATGATCCCAATTTCGAAGGCGACTACGCACGGGTGAATTTCACCTTCCCCGCCAAGGAACCGTATGCCGGGTATGATATGTACATATTCGGGGAACTGACCAACTACGAGCTCAACACGCTCAACAAAATGACCTACAACGGCCCCCGGCAGGCTTACGAGGGCGCGTTATATCTTAAACAGGGCTACTACAATTACGTCTATGGCCTGCTCGACAGAACGAACAACAAGTTCAGCACGGAATACACCGAAGGCAACTGGTGGGAAACCGAAAATGCCTACACCGTGCTCGTGTATTACCGCGGCCTCGGCGGGCGGTACGACGAACTGGTGGGCCAGCTGCGCCTCAATTCCCTTTTGAACCGGTCAAGGTAAAAGCGGGTCCGTCTGGTACACAGACTGCCGCAGCTTCACGATGTTGGCCGCGCCACGTTTGATGATGATGCGCGTGCCGCGGTCGTATGTAAAATAGCGGTAGAACCAGTTGATGAATACCACAAGTTTATTGCGGAACCCCAGCAGGTTGAGCAGGTGCACCACCATCCAGGCCACCCATGCCAGGTAGCCGCTGAGGCGGATGCCCGCAAACTCGGCCACGGCGCGGTTACGGCCGATAGTGGCCATGCTGCCGAGGTCGGCGTATCTGAACGGTTTCATGGCGCGGCCGCGGAGCGATGCGGTGATGTTTTTACCGAGCTGTTTGCCCTGCTGCATCGCCACCTGCGCCACCATCGGGTAACCTTTCGGGAAACGGTCGTCGTTGACCATCATCGCAATATCACCGATCGCGTAAATGTTTTTGCTTCCTTTCACGAGGTTGAACTCATCCACGTTCACACGCCCGTTGGGCAACACTTCCGCTTCCGGCAAACCGGCTATGGGCATACCTTTCACGCCGGCAGACCATAAGAGCGACTGCGTTTCGATCGTTTCGCCGTTGCTCAGCAACAGGTTGTGGCCGTCATAATCTTTCACAGCCACGTTCGTCATCACTTTCACGCCGATATGTTCCAGGCTGGCGAATGTTTTTTTACTGCTGGCTTCCGTCATACCTGCCAGCACGCGCGGGCCGGCTTCGATGAGATAGATGTTCATCAGGTGCAGCGGCAGCTCCGGGTAATCTTTCGGCAATATGTATTTGCGCAGTTCCGCGAAAGCGCCTGCCAGCTCAACGCCGGTAGGGCCGCCGCCCACCATCACGAAGTTCAGTTTGGGCCTGATCTCCTTTTCGCTGCTCAGCAGCAGCGATTCCTCGAATTGTTTCAGCACGTAGTTCCGGATCTGCACCGCTTCGATGAGCGACTTCATGCCGATCGCGTTTTCTTCGATGAGTTTATTGCCGAAAAAGTTCGTATTGCTGCCCGTGGCGATCACGAGGTAGTTGTATCTGATGTCGCCGATGTTGGTGACGAGCACATTATCGGCCGCATTCACGCTTTTCACCTCTCCCATCCGGAAATGGAAGTTTTTCTGGCGTTTGAAGATGCCGCGGAGGGGAAAAGCGATGCTGTCGGGTTCAAGGCCTGCCGTAGCTACCTGGTACAACAGGGGTTGAAAAAGATGATAGTTATTCCTGTCGAGCAACACTACCTGCACCGGGGCGTTTTTCAGGGATTTGGCAATATTGATGCCTGCAAAGCCGCCTCCCACAATCACCACCCGGGGTCTGTCCGTATCCGGAATATTCGGTTGTATCATATGTCAGATTTTAAAGCCATGAGTACAGCAATCTGGCCACAAATGCCATACCATTGTTAATTTTTATCAAAAGTACAAAACTTTCAGTAAAAAATGAAAGATAAGGGAAAGATATTCCGGATGGCGTAAGCGGAATGGGCGGCGCGAGGAAGTTACAACAGGGCAAGAAGTCCGGTGGGTAAGCGTTTGGCCGGATGAAGGATATCAATAAAATTTGAGCGGGGAATTTGCGGGCCATTAAAAGTGTTCCCGGTGCTGAAAGCAAAAAAGGGCTGCTTTTGGTTAAAAAGCAGCCCTTCCGCAATATGTTTTCTTCCTTATTTCAGCCCCATATACAGCGCTGTTGCCAGCATGGCGCCGATGATCGGCCCCACAACGGGAATCCAGGCGTACCCCCAGTCGCTGTCGCGTTTGTTTCTGATGGGCAGCACCAGGTGCGCCAGGCGCGGACCGAGGTCCCTGGCCGGGTTGATGGCGTAGCCGGTAGGCCCGCCGAGCGAGAGGCCAATGCCCAGCACTACCAGCGAAATCGGCAGCGCATCTACCGCACCGAGGCCATGCACGGGTTTGACGATGAAAAACACGGCAACAATGAGTACAAATGTCCCCACTATTTCGGTGATGAGATTGGGAACGGTGGCGCGGACAGCCGGAGAGGTGCAGAAAACGGCCATTTTCAGGTCCGCATCGTCCGTTGCCTCGAACTGTTTCATATAAGCGGCCCATACCGTACAGGCGCCTAAAAACGCCCCTAAAAGCTGTGCGGCGAGGTAAGTGGGCACTACGTCCCACTGGATGGCGCCAGCCACGGCGAGCGACAGCGTAACGGCGGAGTTCAGGTGCGCGCCGCTGTAAGCGCCCACGGTGATCACGCCTACGAATACGGCCATGGCCCAGCCCATGGTAATCACAATCCATCCGCTGTTTTGGCCTTTGTTCTTATTGAGTACAACATTCGCTACCACACCGTTGCCCAGGATAATCAGCAGGGCGGTACCGAGTAATTCTGCCAGAAAAATTGACATAACTGGTCGTGTTTTTTATGAGTTGATGGGTTGAGGATTATTCTTCGGTCCAGGCTTTTGCCGCACGGATGGCGCGCTGCCAGTTTTTGGTGAGCTCCGTGCGCTGTTTGTCGTCCATGGAAGGTTTGAAACGCTGGTCTTCCTGCCACTGGCTGCGGATGGTATCCACACTGTCCCAGAAACCCGTTGCCAGGCCGGCCAGGTAAGCGGCGCCCAGGGCGGTGGTTTCGGTCACCTTGGGCCTTACCACCTGGGTACGCAGGATGTCTGCCTGGAACTGCATCAGCAGGTTGTTGGCCGTGGCGCCACCGTCTACGCGCAGCTCCTGGATGTCCATGCCTGCATCGGCCTCCATGGCTTTGAGCACGTCCATCGTCTGGTAAGCGATGCTGTCGAGCGCCGCGCGGGCGATGTGCGCGTCTTTGGTGCCGCGCGTCATGCCTACGATGGTGCCGCGGGCGTACTGGTTCCAGTGTGGCGCGCCGAGGCCGGCAAAGGCGGGCACGAGGTAAACACCGTCCGTATCTTTCACGGAAGCGGCCAGCGCTTCCACATCGGCCGAGTGGCGGATGATGCCGAGGCCGTCGCGGAGCCACTGCACCACGGCGCCGCCGATGAAAATGCTGCCTTCGAGCGCATAATGGGTAGTGTTCCCGATGCGCCAGGCGATGGTGGTGAGCAGGTTATTGCTGGAAGTAATGGCTTTTTCGCCGGTATTGAGCATCATGAAGCAGCCGGTGCCGTAAGTGTTTTTCACCATACCGGGCTCGGTGCACATCTGCCCGAACAGCGCGGCCTGCTGGTCGCCGGCGATACCGGCGATGGGGATTTCGAACGGCGTGAGGGTGGCTTCGGTATGGCCGTACACTTCGCTGGACGCGCGCACTTCCGGCAGCATCGACGCCGGAATGTCCATCAGCTTCAGCAGGCTTTCGTCCCACTGCTGGGTATGGATGTTGAACAGCATGGTACGGGAGGCGTTGCTCACATCCGTGACGTGGAGCTTCCCCTTGGTGAAGTTCCAGATCAGCCAGCTGTCTACCGTGCCGAAAGCCAGTTCGCCGGCCTCTGCCTTTGCCCTCGCTCCTTCCACGTTATCGAGTATCCATTTTACCTTGGTGCCGGAGAAATAAGCGTCTACGATCAGGCCGGTTCTGGAGCGGATGTCTTCCGCCAGCCCCCTGGCGCGCAGCTCGTCGCAGTAGGCGGCCGTCCTCCTGTCCTGCCACACGATGGCGTTGTACAGCGGTTTGCCTGTTTTACGGTCCCAGACGATGGTGGTTTCGCGCTGGTTGGTGATGCCCATGGCGGCGATCTGGTCGCCGGTAGTGCCGGCTTTCACGATCACTTCCGCCGCCACGCCGGCCTGGGTGGACCAGATCTCGTTCGGATCATGCTCTACCCATCCCGGTTGGGGATAGATCTGTGAAAATTCTTTCTGGGCTACGGCGATAATGTTCCCTGATTTGTCGAAAATGATAGCGCGAGAGCTGGTGGTTCCCTGGTCCAGGGCCATGATGAATTTTGCTTCCATGCGGGTGTTCTGGCTATTTTTTAGAGTGAATTTAGTATTGTTTAACGTGGTACCTAGTTTTACGAGGTAGTAAGATAGTTGTAATAAATTAAAAGTAAAAAAAAATATCGGGGCAAGGGAATGAAAGGAGGCAATTTCAGGGGAACGGGAATGGTGAGAGCGGATGCTTTGGAGGGGCAATGCATCCCGGCGTCTGCTTCTCTCCTCCCGGCATGCTTCGGACAGGCTTTTCTAACCAAAGGTGTGAACCTATATCAGGACCAGACCATACAGCGACAGGTAACTGCCGGAGGTTTGTTTCCAGCGTAAGAAAATGGAGGCTGGAAGAACACCGCCCCGGCAAAGCACAAAAAAAGGGAACAGCCGGTCAGCTGTCCCCTCGTCAATATCGGGTGATGGATACTACATTTTTTTAGCGTCCTCGAGGAATTTGGCCAGGCCAATGTCCGTGAGGGGGTGTTTCAGCAGGCCCAGGATGGAATCCAGCGGGCAGGTGCACACGTCGGCGCCGTTTTCGGCACATTTAACGATGTGGAGGGCGTTGCGGATAGATGCGGCCAGCACTTCGGTTTTGAAGCCCTGGATGCTGTAGATCTGGGCGATCTGGGCGATCAGCTCGATACCGTCCCAGCTGCTGTCGTCGATACGGCCGATGAAGGGCGATACGTAGGCGGCACCGGCTTTTGCCGCCAGGATGGCCTGACCGGCAGAAAATACCAGGGTACAGTTGGTGCGGATACCGTTTTCGGTGAACCAGCGGATGGCTTTTACGCCGTCTTTGATCATCGGCACTTTCACCACGATGTTCGGGTGAATGGCAGCCAGTTTCTTACCTTCTTCCACGATGCCGGCGAAGTCGGTAGACAATACTTCGGCGCTTACGTCGCCTTCCACCATTTCGCAAATGGTTTCGTAGTGTTTCATGATGGCAGCTTCCCCTTTGATGCCTTCCTTCGCCATCAGCGAGGGATTGGTGGTAACGCCGTCCAGAATGCCCAGGTCGTGCGCTTCCTGGATTTGCGAAAGGTTTGCTGTATCAATAAAGAATTTCATATTGGGAGGGTATTTTAATTGTTGTTGATTGATTACGGGCAGTTTGTTCCCGACCCGAAATTTTATCCGGGGCAATTTAGTGAAACCAACAATATATTCCGGAATTGTGAGGCGAGAACCTGGCCATGTGGAAAAAAAAATGGCAAGTTACTTATATCGCACCGCTTCAACCGCCTACCCTTGCTACATTCCTGTCCTGGGGGAGTTCAGCAGGAGCTGGTCGTATAAGACTTGCCGATGCAAAGGTAATTGAAAGCCCGGTATAATGCAAATATTTAACGCGGATTTCGTTTTTTCTTTGGTTTGGAGAACACGTCCTTCTCATTTTTAATGATCATCGATTCGTCCTCCGGCCCTTGTTTGACGGGGATTTCAGTGACTATCTTCATATCGTTGCCGCCTCTGTAAAAAGCGGTGACGGAAATTTTTCTGGTGCTGCTGTCGGTAACGGGAATCAGCAAATCCTGGCCGATGAGCTGGCCGGCGCTGGCGGTGAAGCGGATGCGCGAGGTGTCGAGCGGATAGATTTTGCCGCTGTTGTAAATGCCTTCTACGTTCAGATAGAAGTGAATGCCGCGCTTGAGACTGTCCGCATAATGCTGGAAGCGGATACCGGTGAGGTACGGCAGCTGCAGCATCACTTCGTGCTGCTTCGAGGGCTGGTCGCGGAGGGTGACCAACAGGCGCATCTTGTAATTGTCCGGCCGTATTTTGTTCCGGTTGAACCGCAGTACACCGTTGCTGCATTCACCGAAGGGGGTTTCCACCGTCACCTGGCTCCAGCGCAGGTCGCCTCCCAGCAGGCCGGCGGTCTGGCGTTCGGTACCGTCTTTATAACGCACGATGAGACCGATGGGCGTGGTGCTGTACAATTCGGCCACGGCATTGGAGTCGTACACGGCCGTGATGGCGGCCGCTTCTTTTTGCTGCGCGAAGGCAGGCAGGGCGAATAATATCAAAAGTAACGTTCTCAATATGCTCTTATTTGCTAAAACCATTCCAAAATTAGTCCTAATTTCACGCAATTTTTAAAAGCATGTCATTACCACAACATACCGACGCCACTTTAAGGTACCAGCAGCAGGTTGATAATTCCCGGAGTTACGTGATGCCGTTCATCCAGCGGGAGTTTCCCGAGCTGAAAGGCCTGCGCGTGATGGAAATCGGCTGCGGCGAGGGCGGGGTGCTCACCCCCTTCCTGGAAGCGGGCTGCCGTTGTGTGGGCGTGGACCTCTTCCCGGAAAGAATTGAACTGGCGAAGGGATTCCTGGGGCAGTACATCGACAACGGCCAGCTGCAGCTGATCGCCAAAAATATATACGACGTCGACTTTTTCGGGGAATTCCAGCATGCTTTTGATGTGATCATCCTCAAAGACGCCATCGAGCATATCCCGGACCAGGACAAACTGGTGGCGTATCTCAAAAACCTCCTGACCGTGCGCGGCCAGGTATATTTCGGTTTCCCGCCCTGGTATATGCCCCATGGCGGCCACCAGCAGATCTGCGGCAGCAAATTCCTGAGTTTCCTGCCGTATGTGCATTTACTGCCGCGGCCGCTGTACCGTGGCCTGCTCAAAGCTTTCGGCGAAAGCGAGGGCACCATCAAAGAATTGATGGAGCTGGTGGATACCGGTATTTCCATCGAACGGTTTGAAAAGATCGTGCGCACCACCGGGTTCGATATCACCCAAAGAAAATACTACCTCATCAACCCGATTTACAAATACAAGTTCAACCTGCAACCGCGGGAGCAGTTCGGATGGATGAAGAAGATCCCCTTCGTCCGCAATTTCTTTACCACCTGCATGTACTACATGATCAAACCTTCGGCGGAAACGAAGGGTTAACGCCCTGGTATACCGGCAAGGCATTACTCCGTCCGCGAGGGCGCGGATTTACGTGCCAGATCCTGAAACGGCTACCAGTAAAAAAGGAATGAAGATCGAAGGGGTAAATTGCCCGGCATTTACCAGATCGCGACATGACGCGCTCAGGCATTCCAGATTTCCCAGGATGCCTCGGCCTGCAGTATCAGCATTTCATGACCGTTTTTAACGGAGGCGCCGCGTTCGGCGCCTTTTTTCATGAACAGTGTTTCGGCCGGGTTGTAGATGAGGTCGTACAGCAGGTGCCGGTCCGTGATGAATTCGTAAGGAATGGGCGGCGCTTCGGTTACGTTCGGGTACATGCCCAGCGGCGTGGTATTTACGATCAGCGTATGTTCCCGCATCACCGTTTCGTTCACCGCATCGTACCCGATGGTGCCGTCAAAATATTTGCGGCTCACTTCGGTGTAGGAGATGCCCAGCCGCTGCAGGGCATATTTCACCGCTTTGGCGGCCCCGCCCGCGCCGAGTATCAGCGCTTTGGTATGCTGTGGTTGCAGTAAGGGCTGCAGGGAGCGGCTGAAACCGATCACGTCCGTATTATGCCCGGTGAGCTCGTTATCCCGGCGGCGGATGCAGTTCACTGCGCCGATGGCTTTCGCTGCGTCGCTGAAATGGTGGAGAAAGGGAATGACTTCCTGTTTGTAGGGAATGGTGACGTTCATGCCTTCCAGTTCCGGATGGTCGTTCCAGAGGGCCTGGAACTGGTCTATCGAGGGAATGGGGAAGTTTTCGTACCGGCAATCCGTGATGCCTTCGCGCTGGAATTTTTCAGCAAAAAACCCTTTTGAAAAGGAATGGGAAAGCGGGAAGCCGATCAGGCCGAACAAGCGCATACGGTAAAAATTGAGAATGGCGGACCGGGAGCCGGTCCGCCATGTATGTAGATTATTCTTTGTCGAGGAAAAGGTGGAAGGTATCGCCGCGGAGGCCCACACGCATGGCTTCCAGGGGAATCACCTCGTGGGGGGCCAGGTTGCCCAGGTTGGCGTTGCAGCCTACCAGTTCCAGGAAATACAGCTGCTGGTCTTTCTGGGGAGCTTCCCATATGATTTTTTCAGCCGGTATCTGTGTGAGGATTTCCTGCACCAGCCCTTCGCGCACTTCGCCGCTACCGCGGTAAATGCCTACGTTACCGCCTTCGCGCGCTTCCGCGATCACGTAAGTGGCGCCGGCTTCCAGTTCCGCGCGCATCAGTTCGATCCATTTATAGGGAGGAATGATATGCTCCGCATCTTTGGAGCCCACTTCACTCAGCACCAGGCCGTGTTTGGTGAGTTTTTCGATGTAGCCGCACTTTTCCGCGTGCGGGATGGTGATGGAACCGTCGGAAACTTCCATATAGGAGATACCGTAGTCTTTGATCACTTTCACGTACTCGTCAAACTGGTTACGGATGAGGAACGCCTCAAACAGGGTACCGCCGAAGTATACGGGGATATTCGCCGCCTGGTACAGTTCAATTTTTTCACGAAGGTTGGGAGTTACGAAAGAGGTGCCAAATCCCAGTTTTACAATATCCACATGCGGTGAGGCAGCAGATAAAAAGTTCTTTGCTTCTTCAACGCTCAGGCCTTTGTCCATCACCATGGTGAGCCCATGGTTCCGCGGCTTGCTGGTTCTTTCCGGAATTTGCGTCAGATTAAAATTCATTTTGCACGATTTTATTCTTCTTAATGGTCTTTTCCCACCAAACTGTCATACTTAGCTATGCCTACCTTGTAATTGGATTGGTTTTGTTGGCTTTTCCAATGTTTACAATTTAGAAAACCGCGGCAAAAATAAGAAGTTCTGCAATAGGAGGAGCAAAAAATGGTTTAACGTTTACGCCTGTACCGGCCGATGAGGTCTACCACGGCGATATGCTGGAGGATGGACGGGTCGAGCTCCACCATCTTTTTCACCTGGCGGGGATGCAGTTGCAGGGCTGTTTCCAGCTGCAGCAGGCCCTCTTTGGTTTTGCCGGTGGCAATGAGCAGGGCGGCCCGGTAAAAAAGAAACACGGGTTTACGCCCTATCCGGGCTTCGGCGGCATCGAGCTGCACGAGGGCTTCGTCCACATGACCGGAGGCATACAGGCCGCGCACCAGTTCTTTCCAGGCCTGGGCGCTGTTGGGCCGGATACGCACGGCGTTGAGGAAATGGGCCAGGGCCTCCTTGTCGCTTCCCAGCTGCAGGTAACACTGCCCCAGGGTGATATTGTACTCGGCGCTGTGTTTGTTGATGCGCAGGGCGGACTGGAGGGACTTGATGGCGTTTTCCCAGTTCTCCTCCGTCATGTAAGCCTTGGCTATTTTGAGATAGAGCTTGTCGTCGTTCGGGCTGAGGTGGCTGGCCTTGCGGTAATAATACCGGGCCTGCGTGAACTTGCGCATCTTTTCGTAGCAGTGGCCGATGGCTTCGTAGATCACGTCTTCCGGCTTGGCCACTTCCAGGTGTTTCTGCAGCACCTCGATGGCTTCGTTGTATTTGCGCAGGTGGATGTAGGCGTCGCCCATGTTGCGGTAGGCATAGTCGAACCGCTCGTCGATCACCACGGCGTACTGGTACGCGTCGATCGCTTTTTCATAGAGCTTCAGGCCCTGGTAGGCCGTGCCCAGGTTGAACCAGGCCAGCTGGTTGTACGGGTGCTCGTTGATGATGTTGGTATGGAGGCGGATGCTTTCTTCGTTGCGGCCTGTAAACTCGGTCCAGAAGCAGATTTTGTGCAGGGCTTCCTCGTTGTTGGCATCGTATTCCAGCAGCATCTTGAGGCAGTCGAACACTTTTTCGAATTCTTCCCAGTCGTCGTACACGTCCGCCAGTTCCAGCAGCAGGTCGGTACGGTCTTCCCCGTCGAACTGGGTGATCTGTTCCTCGAGGAGGGAGGCCGCCTTTTCGTGCTGGTTCATGGCCAGGTACACGTCTGTTTTGAGAATATACAGGTTAATATCGTTACTGTCCAGCAATGCGGCTTTTTCCAGCAATGCGAGGGCTTCGCGGTATTTTTTGGTTTCGATTAATAAAGCGGATTTTTTGAGTAGCAGTGCGGAGGAGAAGGGGAACTGCTCGATGGCGATTTCAACGGCCTGGAGGGCATTATTGAGCTCATCGTGCTCATCGTAGTAATCGATGATCTGTTCGAAAGAATCCTCGTCCAGGAAGGCGTGTGATCTGCCCTCCTTAAGATTCTCAAATTGCTGAAGCAAGTCCCTCAAATCTTCAAAATCCTCGTTAAACTCGTTAAATGATGGGAAATCGTGATTCATTAATGTAAATATATGAGATTTTGCATCCGTCACCAAACAAGTTGGCCTTTACCGCTCGTGTATTTTTTAACATTTTTTTAAGATAAAAGGGTAAATTGCTTAAGATTCCGTTATGATAGATGGATTTTTCGTATATTTGCATTACAATGAAGCAGAAATTTAACATAATCCAAAGATTTTCATTGTCTTGCCTCATGGTAAGTGCTTTGTTCATGCTTGCACTGAGTGTACAGGCCAATGATCTGGGCGGTAATTTGGATAACGAAAAGGACAAGGTTGTAAAGAAGACCGAGACCCGCTACAACCTCACCGCCATGCCTAAAACGAATCTGAGCCTTGACGCGGGATTTAAGGCCAGCGGTATCCTGAAAACCGATTTTAACCTGAGTTCTGACAACAGTACTGTTAACGTTAAGTCTGTACTGACATATAAAAGAGGAAATGTCACCTATATCGTGCCTTACTCTGTACAAGCACAACCTGTACCCAGCATGAAGTATCATCAGGTGCAGTTTAACTTACCGTTCAGGAAAAACTAAGGACAATTTGAAAAGAGATTTTGCAGAAAGGCTGTTCGAAAGAACGGCCTTTTTTGCGTTTGGGAGGTGCGGGCCGGTTGAATACCTCAAACGCAGATGGGATGCGCGGTTGCAGGGAATTGGATGTAACGCCCGGGGGGCTGCAATAGCCAGTGACGCATGCAGGATTGGAGATATTGCCCCGAAGGCAGATGGAATGCGCGGTTGCAGGGAATTGGATGTAACGCCCGGAGGGCTGCAATAACGGGTGACGCATGCAGGACTCAGAGTGTTAAATACCCCCGAAGGCAGATGGAATGCGCGGTTGCAGGGAATTGGATGTAACGCCCGGAGGGCTGCTATAGCGGGTGACGCATGCAGGATTGGAGATGTTGCCCCCGAAGGTAGATGGAATGCGCGGTTACAGGGAATTGATGCAACGCCCGGAGGGCTGCAATAGCCAGTGACGCATGCAGGATTCAGGGTATCAGATACCCCCGAAGGCAGATGGGATGCCCGGTTGCAGGGAGTCGCATGTAACGCCCGGAGGGCATGCCTGAGCAAATAAAAAAGGGCTGCTCCATGAACAGCCCCCTATCGAAAATATCTTCAGTATCCTTAACCCCTGATCTTCTTCAGCTCATCCGCCGTAATCTCCCTGTACCCTTTCGGCACATCGAATATCGAGGCGGGTACCGGGCTCAAATCCACCTTGGTGGCTGTCACCTTCATTTTGGAGCCGGACTTCACTACGATCTCGAACTCCAGCGGAATGCCTTTCAGGTTCATGAAACGGCGATTGTAATATTTGTTTTCCGGAATGAGGTCCATCGTGTAATACACATCGAACGTGGTGCCGTCTTCCATTTTTCCGATGGCCTTGCGGCATTTGTAGCCCGCGATTTCGCGGATCTCCGTCTGGTCGGTGAACTGGGTGTTGCTATACTTTTTCGTATCCTGCTCGTAGCCTTTTTTGTCGGTGCGGATCAGGTACTTGTCCCCATGGTTGTCCATGAGCGTCACCACCGTTTCTTCCTGTGCATTGATGAGATAGATGTAGTTAACCACATTGAAGTTCATGTCTATCCGGCTCTGGTGGCCTCGGAGGTATTGAATCATGGAACTGTTGGCGAACATCGCCTCCATCTGGAGCTGTTCCGCCGGCATTTCTACCTTATAGCTTATCCTCGCGTCCGATATGGTACGTTGTGCCCAAAGCGGCGATGCGGAACCGGCTATGAAGCCTGCCAGCAATCCCCCTATCAGTAACAATTTTCGCATAATTGGTTCTTTAGTACATAGGTATGTGTGAAAATTCTGTGCCAAATGCATTAAACCCGCTACCAGCTTGGCTTTTGCTTATCCAGAAAGGCCCCTACCCCCTTCCGGCAGTCTGGATGCTGCCGGGTTTCGGCATTCAGGTGGGCGGCCGTTTCCAGGGCGGCGGGCAGCTGCTGATCGAGCGCCGTACGCACCAGTTGTTTGGTGATTTTCAGGGAGTTGGCCGATGCGTCGTTGCAGAGGCTTTGCGCCACTGCCGCCACATGGGCCCTGATCTGCTCCGCCGGCACCACTTTATTGATCAAACCGTAAGCAGCTGCTTCCTCCGCCGGGATAAGGCGGCCGGTGAGCAGCAGTTCGCGGGCCCTGCCCTCTCCTATCTTCCGCACCAGAAACACGCTCACGAGGGCGGGCACAAAGCCGATGCGCACCTCGGTGTAGCCGAATTTGGCGGCCGGTACGGCATAGCTGAGGTCGGCCAGCGAGGCCAGCCCACAGCCGCCGGCGATGGCGTCTCCCTCGATCAGGGCGATCACCACTTTGGGCAGGGTGTACATTTCTTCCATCAGCTGCATGAGCTCCCTCGAATCGGCGAGGTTTTCCTCGTAATTGTTCTGTTGCAGCTGCTGCAGGTACTCCAGGTCGGC
Organism: Chitinophaga lutea; assembly: GCF_003813775.1. Lineage (NCBI taxonomy): Bacteria > Pseudomonadati > Bacteroidota > Chitinophagia > Chitinophagales > Chitinophagaceae > Chitinophaga > Chitinophaga lutea. The sequence goes on from NZ_RPDH01000002.1 coordinate 2,270,216, forward strand.
CCCGGCGCAAAACGCCTTGCCGTTACCCGCCAGTACGATCACCTTCACATGGTCGTCCGCCTCCGCGCGGGCGAATGCCTCGCGCAATTCCCTGACCAGCGCGCCATTCAGGGCGTTACGCTTATCGGGCCGGTTCAGGGTGATGGTGGCCACCCTGTCTGCGATATGATAGGTCAATCCGGACATGTTCCAAATGTAAGTGATTTATTTTTACTCAATAAACAGTATACGTAAACTGCTGTAAATTAAACGCCTTTGCCGGAAATCCCGGCAAAGGCGCTATCAACAGTGTTTTCAGTTTAATTACTCGGGAGATTTCATCTCTTTCGTGAATCTGGTTCAATCCGCGGATTTCATCCATCCTCTTCGGGAAACAGCTTACATACAGGGAATCTTTCATTAAATGCCTTCTGCTTTTCAGCTGCATCCGATCTTTCCCGGCTATCCCACCGTACTTCCTTCACATCCCGGATACCCATCAATCGGTTAGTTGTTCTGAGAGACAACTATTTCGTCAATTCCTCGATCACATGCCCCACGTTGCCGTTCGGCATCTGGATGCGCAGCATCGCTGCGATGGTAGGCGCAATGTCGGCCATAGACACGGTACGGTTGGTTTTACCCTGGCGTACGCCCCAGCCCATCCAGAGCAGGGGAATATGTGCGTCGTAGGGGTTCCAGAGGCCGTGGGTGGTGCCGGTGGAGCCGCCATCGAGCCATCCGGGCTGCAATACCAACATGATGTCGCCGCTGCGCTGTACGTTGTAGCCGTTGGTCATCATGGACTTCTGCGGCTCGGGAAGCGCGGTGGCGCCCAGTTTATGCAGGTCGAACGCGTTGGCGATGCCGGGCCATCTGAGCGTTTCGCGTATAATGAACTGTTTGATCTCTTCGGTTTTACCGGATTTTTCAAGGGCTTCGTTGTCGAGGCTCAACTGGTAGTTATACCCGGAAAGGATGGCTTTCTTCACGCCGAACGCCTTTTCGGTAGCGGCATTGAGCGATTTCAGCATGGCCGCGTCGTCCCAGCTGCCGCCGGGGATTTTATTTTCTTTCAGGAAACCGGGCACATGCGCCACGGCATGGTCTGCCGTGAGGAAGAACAGCCACTGGCCCTTGCCCACTTTTTTGTCGAGGTACTGGAAGAACTCCGCCAGGTCGCGGTCGAGGCGCAGGTAGGTATCTTCAATTTCGATGGAGTTGGGGCCGTGCTGGTGGCCTACGTAGTCGGTAGACGACAGGCTGATGGCCAGGAAGTCCGTGATGGGCCCCTGACCCATTTCATGGCCTTCGAGCGCTTTTTTGGCGAACTCGAGGGTGAAAGTGTTGCCGTAGGGCGTAGACGACAGAATGCCGAAGCTGTTGCCCATGGTGCCAGCCAGTTCGTGCGGGAAGGCGGAGTTGTTCTGTCCTTTGAAGCGGCCTTCATACGGTTTATCGTCTGCCGTGCTCTGCACGTAAGTTTCGATGGGATACAGGGTGTTCCACGGTTTGGCGAGGTATTTGGCCGGCAGTTTCTGGTTGTTGAAGGCTTCCGCCCAGGCCGGGAGGCTCTTCATGTAGTAGCTGCTGGTCATGAAGTTCCCCGTTACACCGTCGTACCAATAAGCCGCGGTGGCGCTGTGGCCGGCCGGCAGGATGGAGCCGCGGTCTTTAATGGCCACGCCTACCACTTTGCTGCGGAAGTTGGTGGCCATGCGCAGTTCGTCGGTAATGGTGGAGGTGTACATGTTGGCGGGGCTCATTCTGCCCGCCGCATCGCTGCCGCCAACGGCGGTGACGGTGCTGTCGTCCGTGCAATACACGCTGCTCCTGGAAGCTTTGTTATACCAGGCGTTGCCGATGATGCCGTGGATGGCGGGCACCGAGCCGGTGTATACGCAGGTATGGCCGCAGGCGGTGATGGTGGGGGTATATGGGATGAGGGTGTTTTCGCAGGAGAATCCTTCGCCCAGGAGGCGTTTGAAACCATCGTTCGAATACCGGTCGTTAAAACGGTATAAATAATCCCAGCGCATCTGGTCTACTACCATGCCTACCACGAGTTTGGGCCTGGCCACGTCCTGTTGTGCCTTTTTTCCATAGTTCGGGGGGAAGCCTTTGGTGGGCGAAGTAGCCTTTTGACCAAAGACAACTGGCGCCGTCAACAGACAGATGACGGTCAATAATTTAATACGGCTCATATAAAACATTAATTAATTCCTAACTTGCTCCGTGATGACGTGGAAAAAATAAAGGCATAAAAGTAACCTAAGTTTACAAAAAATAATATTTTAATACCTTTGTGGGCGAATTTTAATCTCATTTTAATAATCATATGGATATATTCGAGAAACTGCTGAAGCATAAAGGCCCTATCGGTGAGCATTCCGAGAGAGCCCATGGATACTTCGCTTTCCCCAAGCTGGAAGGTGAAATAGGGCCCCGGATGAAATTCCGGGGAAAGGACAAGATCGTTTGGAGCCTGAACAACTACCTGGGCCTGGCCAACCACCCGGAAGTTCGTGCCACAGACGCCAAAGCCGCCGCGGATTTTGGCCTGGCATCCCCCATGGGCGCGCGCATGATGAGCGGCAACACCAATTATCATGAGCAGCTGGAAAAAGAGTTGAGCGAATACATGGGCAAGGAAGACACCACCCTGCTCAACTACGGTTACCAGGGCATTATGAGCGCTATCGATGCTATCTGTAACCGCCGCGACGTGATCGTGTACGACGCGGAGTGCCACGCTTCCATCATCGACGGCCTGCGCCTGCACCAGGGGCACCGTTATGTGTTCAAGCACAACGATATCGAAGACTGTGAAAAACAGCTGAAGCGTGCGGTGGAACTGTGCAAAACAAGCGGCGGCGGCATCCTCGTGATCACGGAAGGGGTGTTCGGCATGGCCGGCGACCAGGGTAAACTGAAAGAGATCGCCGCGCTGAAAGATCAATACGAGTTCCGGTTTATGGTAGACGATGCGCACGGCTTCGGCACCATGGGCAAAACCGGTGCCGGTACCGGTGAAGAGCAGGGCGTGCAGGACAAAATCGACCTGCTGTTCAATACCTTCGCAAAATCCGGCGCTTCCATCGGCGCTTTCATGAGCGGCGATAAAGCCATCATCAACTACCTGCGCTACAACATGCGCTCGCAGATATTCGCCAAATCCATTCCCCTGCCCATCGTGATCGGCCACCTGAAAAGGGTGCAGCTGATGCGCCAGCAGCCGGAACTGAAGGCCAAACTCTGGAGCAATGTAAACAAGCTGCAGCAGGGCCTGAAAGACAGGGGTTTCAACATCGGCCGCACCAACTCCCCGGTTACGCCGATCTACCTCCAGGGCGATATTCCGGAAGCCACCGCCATGTGCCTCGACCTCCGCGAGAATTACAATATCTTCTGTTCCATCGTGGTATACCCCGTGATACCCAAAGGCCAGATCATCTACCGCCTGATCCCCACCGCGGCTCACTCCGACGAGGACATCGAGCTGACGCTGAAGGCTTTCACCGAAACCAAGGAAAAGCTCGACCAGAAGGTGTACGCAGTAGCGGAAATTCCCATGGTATAACAACGTAAGTAAGTACCTTTCATAAGGAAAAGGGGCGCTCTCCGGAGTGTCCCTTTTTTATTGCGGCAAGGTGAAACAGAGGTTTACAGTCCCGTAACCCCGGAAATTGTGCACGAATGGACAAAAATTTGATCTGAGTGGAGATTATGAGGGTAAAAGACGAAGCTACAACGAACCTACACTGGGGGAAAGACGAACCTACCTCCAAAAGGGAAGGTTCGTTGCAGGTTCGTTCAAGGTTCGTTGTAGCTTCGTCTTTCTCCCTGCCGGAGCCCAGGCAACCCGCAACCCGCCCGGGGTACTAAAACGTTATACTGACAATACTTTACAGGTCTGTAAAAATATATGAAAAACAGCACCGATGGGTAGCGCTCCTGCCGCTGAAGTGTGCGACGCAACGGGGGCTGACCGGGATACCCCTGCCGGGCCCCGTCATTTAATGGCTGCTACAGGAAAGTGAGGGCAAAAAAAGAGGGCTGATGGTTAGTCAGCCCCGAAACAAATCGTTCTTTCACTAGGTGTAATACATGATCTTAAGAATCGATCGTTCATGAGGACATGGTAATAAAAAAAAGTTAAGGCCATCATAGAATGTGGTTTACGGCGGCAAACCAAAATCTGTTTATGATCAATTACTTTATTAAATGTCTTTAGGGGATGGATTTCTGTTTTCAAAGCGCTTGCTCAGGGCGCGTATTCCTCGAACGTTAATCGTTGCTTTACAACGTTAACCAAAAATAACGTAGTTATACGGTAAAACCATAACACGAAGGTTGTATTTTGTTAACACGATGTTAAAACGGCGCTAAATGGAGTATGTCCGGCCAATGTCAGAGTACCGCAGCCGGCGGCCCTTTCATCCGGAACGGCCAAAAAATTCCCGAATTGATAAACAACGGCCCTCCCCCTGCCCGTACCTTTGCGCCACTTTTCCTTTTAACGATTATATGAGAGCGATATTAACAATTGCCCTGCTGGCCTTTTCCGGTTTGGGCGTACAGGCGCAGGAAGGCGTCATCAGGGGCGTGGTGCGGAGCGATAACGGGCAACCGGCAGCCTTCACCAACGTCAGCATCCCGGCGCTGAAAAAAGGCACCGTGGCAACCGCCAACGGGCGCTACCTGCTGGCTGCGCCGCAAGGCACCCATACTCTCCGTTTTTCGGGCGTGGGCGTGAAAGCGGTGGAAAAAGAAGTGACCATCGGCGCGGATACGACTGTGCTGGATGTGGATGTATCGGCGAGCAGCGACCTGAAAGAAGTGATCGTTTCGGCCAGCCGCCGGCAGGAAACGCTGGACGAAGTACCGTCGTCCGTAACCATCGTAGGCCCGCGCGACCTGGCGGTACAGAAAGGCATCAGCAACAACGTATCCGACATACTGGCCAACACCGTACCCGGCCTGGGTTTCAGCGGCAACCAGACCGGCAACACCGGGCAGACCCTCCGCGGCCGCAATCTCCTGGTGATGATCGACGGCATCCCGCAGTCTACGCCCCTCCGTAACGGCGGGCGCGACATCCGCACCATCGACCCCTCCGCCATCGAAAGAGTGGAAGTGATCAAGGGTGCCACCGCCATTTACGGCAATGGCGCCGACGGCGGGCTCATCAACTACATCACCAAAAAAGGCGATAAAACAAAAGGGCTCAGCGGCGAAACCACCCTGGGCGCCAATACCCAACTGAAAAGCGCGCAACATACGGGCGGCTTCGCGGTGGGACAGCTGCTGTCCGGGGCTTATAAAAAATGGGACTTCGTGGTGAGCGGCCATTATGAACAGACCGGCGTGTATAAAGACGCCAAAGGCGGGGTGCTCAGTCCCGACTACGGCCTGGGCGAAACCCAGCTCTGGAACGGGTTTGCCAAAGTGGGCTACGACATCAACGACCGCAACCGCCTCGAGCTGATGTACAATTTCTTCGGCAGCCAGCAGCGCAGCGATTACATCCAGAAACCCGGCAAATACGGCGACTCCGCCTCCACCGGCATTCCCGGCAAACGCCTGGGCGAGCCGGAGGGCACGCCGTTCAATCACAACGCCAGCCTGCATTACAGCAGCGAAGGTTTCATCGGCGGCACCGACCTCGATGTGAATCTCTATATGCAGCGTTTCCATACCACATACAGCTGGAGCCCCACTTTCGAGCACGGCGGCCAGTCTGAAATCACCTCCAAAAAACAGGGGCTGCGCATCAACCTGAACTCTCCCATCCGTCTCGGCCGCCATTACGATATGCAGCTCGTGTACGGCCTCGATTTCATGAACGACATCACGGCCCAAAACCTCACCGACGGGCGTGTATGGGTGCCCGAGATGGACATGAAAAACTATGCGCCGTACGCCCAGCTGAAGACCACTTTTTACAAACACCTCGTGCTGAAAGCCGGCGCCCGTTTCGAGAACATCAACATCGGCGTGCCCGACTATACCACCATCAAAACGCAGAACCGTGTAACCGGCGCCTTCACCGAAGGCGGCGTGGCCGTCACCGGCGGCACCCTGCGGTACAACGCGCTGGTATACAACGCCGGCCTCCGGTACAACCAGTTCCGCTGGTTCAAACCTTTCATCAGTTATTCACAGAGCTTCTCCATCATGGAAATCGGCCGCGCGCTCCGCACAGCCAAACAAAACACGGTGGCCCTGCTGAAAACCAAAGCGGTGATCGCGCATAACTACGAAGCCGGTTTCAGCAGCACCCTCGGGCCCGTAGACATTGAGGCCAGCTATTACATCAGCACCTCCGACCTTGGTTCTTCCTTCGTGGAAAAAGGCGGGGTATTCGAAATAGCCCGTTCCCCGGAAAGGGTGCACGGTTTTGAAATCGCCGCCGACGCGCGCCTGCTGCAGAACCTCCATGCCGGCGGTTCCTATTCCTATACCGAAGGAAAAAGAGACGTGAACGACAACGGCAAGTTCAGCGACGGCGCGGACGTATACCTGGGCGGCGACCGCATTGCGGCGCCCAAAGCCACCGCATACATCCGTTACAGCCCGCTGCCCCAGTGGAGCGTGCGCCTGCAGATGCTGCACGCCGGCAGCCGCAAAAGGTTTGCGCCGGTAAACGGGATTTATCCCTACGGCACCGGCCCGGTGAACAGCTTCTCCACCTTCAGCCTGTTCTCCACGCTGCAGCTTGACACCCACAGCAGTCTTGCCCTGGGCATCGACAACCTGTTCAACAAAGATTATTATACCGTAGCTTCGCAGTGGGATGGCCGTAACGAGAATTACATCAAGGGGAACGGCGCCCGGCTGAGCCTGAGCTATACTTATAAATTCTGATTCTTTGAATAAACAGATTTTCCGGATACATCGCATCACGGGTTTGATAGCAGGAGTTTTTCTCCTGCTATTGAGTTTTACGGGAAGCCTGCTGGTGTTCAGCGACGAAATCGATCACACGCTGAACGTGACCGCCTTTCATGTGAAGCCCGAAGGCCCGCGCCGGCCGCTGAACGAACTGTACCGCACGGGCGCCTCCGCCGTGCCCGGCAACCCCTACCTGTATTTTCTCCGCCTGCCGCAGGCGCCGTCGGAAACGGTGGTGATGCGGGCCGAGTATTCGGCGGACCATAAAATTTACATCTACCTCCACCCCTATACAGGCCAGGTACTGCATACCCGCAGCAACAAGGGATATTTCACCGGCGCGCTGCTGTACCTGCACTTCACGCTGCTCAGCGGCGTCAACGGCTCCATCGCCGTCATGATCATCGGTTTCCTGATCATCATTTCCCTGCTCACGGGCCTTCATGTGTACCGCAAGCACCTGCTGAAGGTGCTCACGTTCCGCGACAGGATCGAATGGAAGCACCGCAGCAGAAGGTGGCGCAACCTGCACCGCGTGGTGGGCGTATGGGCGCTGCTGTTCAACCTCCTGATCGTCATTACCGGCATCCTCATCCAGTTCAAGGTGGTGGGCGCCCGCGTCGGGAAAAAACCGCCATCCGTGGCCGTTAATGCGCCCCCGGATTTCGACCGTGCGTACGAGGTGGCCCGTGGCGGCATCACGGACTTTACCATCCTCGGCGTTCGCCCGCCGAAAAAAGCCGGCGACCCTGTGGTGTTTACCGGCAATGCCGGTGAAAGCCGCGTGCTGGGAGAATACAACTCATCCGTGAGCATCGACCCGGCTTCGGACACCATCGTCAAAAAACTCGACTTTAAAACGGCGCCCCTTGGCAAAAAACTCAATGCAAGCGTGAACCAGCTGCACTTCGGGAACTTCGGCGGGGTGGGGTTAAAAATCGTGTACTGCCTGCTGGGGCTCACGCCGGGTATCATGGCGCTGTCCGGCGTTCTCATCTGGTGGCGGAGGAAGTATGGGGTGATGAAGCGGCGCAGCGGGCGATAACCGCATCGCCTGGTGGTTATCTGAAGAAAGAAAACCGACAGTAAAAAAATGAGCGTATTGAATAAAACAAAAGGCGGCCTTTGCGGGCCGCCTTTTTATATGCGATGAAATCTGCTTACAGGTGATTCTCCAGTGAAGTATCGTACTTCCCTTTCCAGGCAGCCACCTGGCCCCAGTCTTCGCTATCCACCACGATGCTGTCGCCTTTAACGGTACCGATCTTCTCGTAGCGAACGGATTGTTCGGATGCGTCTACCAGGCCATGCAGCAGCGCCTCGAATTTTTCCTTGTTCCCGGGGCTTACGCTCACCACTACGCGGCTCTGTGCTTCGCCGAAGAGATAGGCGTCTTTCCTGAAATCCTTGTTGGTATGAACATCGAAGCCCAAACCTCTCACCATGGCGCTTTCGAGCAGGGTTACGAAGAGGCCGCCTTCGCTGACGTCGTGTGCGGATTGAATGAGGCCGCCATTGATCAGTTTGGTGATGGCCTGTTGCAGCTTATGCTCTTCTTCCAGGTTGAAATGCGGCGCAGGGCTGAATTCAACGCCGATCAGCTTGTGCAGGTATTCTGAACTGCTGATGTCGTTATAGCTGCGGCCTACCAGGTAAATGAGGTCGCCGGCCTGTTTGAAATCCAGCGTCATGCGCTGGTCCATGCTGTCGAGCACACCCAGCATGCCGATGGTGGGCGTGGGGTATACAGGGCCGTCGGGCGACTGGTTATAGAAGCTCACGTTACCACCGGTAACGGGTGTATTGAATTTGCGGCAGGCCTCGCCCATGCCTTTGATGGCATGTACGAACTGGAAGTACACTTCCGGATCGTAAGGGTTGCCGAAGTTGAGGCAGTTGGTGATGGCCACCGGTTCGCCGCCGCTGCACACGATGTTCCGGGCTGCTTCGGCTACGGCTATCTGTCCGCCCGCATGCGGGTCCGCATGCACGTAGCGGCTGTTACAGTCCGTCGTCACGGCCAGTGCCTTTTTAGTACCTTTCACCAGTACGATCGACGCGTCGCTGGGGGCGTTGGTGCTGGCGTTGGCGGTACCCACCATGCTGTCGTACTGCGTGTATACCCAGCGTTTGGAGGCGATGTTCGGCAGCTGCGCGATTTTTTCCGCTACGGATTTGGCGTGGGTGATATCCGGGATGTTCTGGATATCGAATGCTTTTACTTTTTCGAAGTATTTCGGTTCTACGTAAGCGCGGTGATACTGGGGAGCGCCGCCGCCCAGTACGAGGCTTTCCGCGGGCACTTCCGCTTCCAGCACGCCGTTCATATAAAAACGGAGGGTGGGGTCTTTGGTCACTTCGCCGATCTGTACGCAGTGGAGGTCCCATTTATCGAAGATGTCGAGCACTTCTTTTTCGCGGCCTTTCTCCACCACGATGAGCATGCGCTCCTGGCTTTCGGATAGGAGCATTTCCCAGCCTTTCATGTTCTGCTGGCGGGTAGGCACCTTGTCGAGGTGGATGATCATGCCGTGCTCGCCTTTGGCGCTCATTTCGGCGGTGGAGCAGGTGATACCGGCGGCGCCCATATCCTGCATGCCGATGAGGGCGTTGGTTTTCACCACTTCGAGGCAGGCCTCGAGGAGTTTCTTTTCCTGGAAGGGGTCGCCCACCTGTACGGCCGGCAGGTCTTTGGCGCTTTCTTCGGTGATGTCGGCCGACGCGAAGGAAGCGCCGCCGATACCGTCTTTACCCGTGGCGGATCCTACGATAAATACGGGGTTGCCTTCCCCGTGGGAGGTGGCGGACACCATGGTGCCCACTTTCAGTACGCCCACGCTCATGGCGTTCACGAGGGGGTTGGTACCGTAACAGTCTTCGAAATACACTTCACCGCCCACAGTGGGAACGCCGAAGCAGTTGCCATAGTGGCCGATGCCGTCTACCACGCCTTTCAGCAGGTGCTGGGTTTTGGCGTCGTTGATGTTACCGAAGCGCAGGGAGTTGAGCGCCGCGATGGGGCGGGCGCCCATGGTAAAAATATCGCGATGAATACCGCCTACACCGGTGGCGGCACCCTGGAAAGGTTCGAGTGCGGAGGGGTGGTTGTGCGATTCGATCTTGAATACGCAGGCCCAGCCGTCGCCGATGTCTACAAGACCGGCATTTTCTTCACCAGCTTTCACCAGCAGGCGGCCGCCTTCGCGGGGCAGACTTTTGAGCCATACGATGGAATTCTTGTAACTGCAGTGTTCACTCCACATAACAGAGTACATGCTGAGTTCGGTGAAATTCGGTGTGCGGCCCAGGATGGATTTAATACGTTCAAATTCGTCTGCGGTAAGTCCTAACTGTTCGGCGGTTTCTACTGTGGTTTGCATGTAATGATGAAGATTTAAAAAGAAGATGCAAAACTACATAGATTTCCTGCAAATGACAAGAAACAAGTCCCGCTGCCCCATACACACATTAGTTTATTTTAAATATATCAGATTTTTGAGGCCAGACCCTCGAATATTTACTCAAAAATTAAAAATATAAGGTTTTTACGGGACAATTGCAATTTTTTGGTTAAAAAAACGGACACTTCTTGCATATTAACTGAAACTGGCGTTCTTTTGTAAAAAATAATTCACATCATGCAATCGTTACGCTTTCAGGCGCTGGAAAATCTCACCGGCGTTGATTTTAAAGTAAAGACCGAACTGAATGGGAAAATCACAGACGTGTTCGGCAGCAATGTGTTTACCGGCAAAGCAGTACGGGAACACCTGAGTGATGAGGCTTACAAGAGCCTGATGAACTCCATTAAAGGTGGTAATAAGATCGAGCGTAAAATGGCTGATCAGATTGCTTCGGGCCTGAAATCCTGGGCAATGAAAAAAGGCGTTACCCACTATACCCACTGGTTCCAACCGCTTACCGGTACTACTGCGGAAAAGCACGACTCCTTCTTTACTATTAAAGGCGACGGTTCCAGCATCGAAACTTTCGACGGCGACGCCCTGGTACAACAGGAGCCTGATGCTTCCAGCTTCCCCAACGGCGGTATCCGCGCTACTTTCGAGGCCCGCGGTTACACTGCATGGGACCCCTCCTCTCCTGCTTTCATCATCGAGCAAGGTACAGGAAAAACCCTTTGCATCCCTACCATCTTCGTAGCCTACACCGGCGAATCGCTGGACTATAAAGCTCCGTTGCTGAAAGCGCTGTCTGCCCTGGACAAAGCTGCTGTGGACGTGTGCAACTACTTCGACAAAAACGTAACCAAAGTAACTGCTACCCTTGGTTGGGAACAGGAATATTTCATGATCGACGAAGGTCTGGCTAACGCCCGTCCCGACCTGCTGCTCACCGGCCGCACCGTGGTTGGCCACGCTCCTGCGAAAGGCCAGCAGCTGGAAGACCACTACTTCGGCGCCATCCCCGAGCGTGTATACGCTTACATGCGCGACTTCGAAGAAGAGTCTTACAAACTGGGCATTCCCCTGAGAACCCGTCACAACGAGGTGGCACCCGCACAGTTCGAGTGCGCGCCCATTTTCGAAGAGGTGAACATCGCGGTGGACCACAACTCCCTGCTGATGGACGTGATGAGCAAAGTGGCCAAACGCCATAAACTGAAAGTGCTGCTCCACGAGAAACCTTTCGCAGGCATCAACGGTTCAGGTAAACACAACAACTGGTCACTCGCTACCGATACCGGTGTGAACCTGCTGGCTCCCGGCAAAACGCCGAAAACCAACCTGATGTTCCTCACTTTCTTCGTGAACACCATCAAGGCCGTACATGACTATGCCGATCTGCTGCGTGCTTCCATCGCATCTCCGAGCAACGACTTCCGTCTCGGCGCCAACGAAGCTCCCCCGGCCATCATTTCCGTATTCACCGGCAAATACCTGTTCGACGTACTGCAGGAAGTAAAAAGCCGTGTTAATAACAAATTCGACGAGCAGGATGAAGCCATCCTGAAACTGGACCTGCACCGCCACATTCCGGAACTGTTGCTGGACAACACCGACCGTAACCGTACTTCTCCGTTCGCCTTCACCGGCAACAAGTTCGAGTTCCGCGCCGTAGGTTCTTCCGCTAACTGCTCTTCCGCAATGACCGTTCTGAACACCATCATGGCCAAAACCCTGACCGAGTTCAAGAAAGAAGTGGACAGCCTCATCGAGAAAGGCGAGAAAAAAGAAATCGCCATCATGCAGACCCTCCGCAAATACATCGTTGACTCCGAGAGAATCCTCTTCGAAGGCGACGGTTACAGCGAAGAATGGGCGAAAGAAGCTGAAAAACGCGGCCTCGCCAACGTAAAAACCACTCCGAAAGCGCTGGACGCGATGGTAACTCCGAAAGCTACCAAACTGTACACCGAAACCGGCGTTTACAACGAAAAAGAACTGCATGCCCGTCACGAAATCCTCCTGGAAGACTACGTGAAAAAAGTGCAGATCGAAGCCCGCGTAATCGGCGACCTGGCCACCAACAACGTATTGCCCGCTGCCATCAAATACCTGAATGAGCTGCTGGCCAATATCAAAGGCCTGAAAGAAGCCGGTTTTGGCGAAGATTCATACAAAGCGCAAAAACAGATTGCGATCAAGATATCTGAACACATCAATGTCATCAGCGAAAACGTACAGGCGATGATCGAAGCCCGCAAAGTGGCTAACAAGCTCGAAGACAGCCGTCAGAAAGCGATCGATTACTGTGAGAAGATCAAACAGCCGTACTTTGACGTTATCCGCTACCATTCGGACAAACTGGAATTCCTGGTGGATGACAAGATCTGGGGACTCCCCAAGTACAGAGAACTGCTTTTCTTGCGATAAAAAACCGTAAGATTGTTTTGGTGTATGATGGCCCCCGGTATTCACCGGGGGTTTCTTTTTTTAACAAATCCCCGGTTAAACCTTTTCCATCCCCCGCCGTCTATCTATCTGTAAAACGTCATTTTATGAAGCAACTCTTATTACTCATTTTCCTGGCCGCTACAACCGTAAGTGCGGGGTACGCGCAGGATTCTGCGAAAACAAGGCTGAAAAACAGGCAGGTGCAGGATCTGAAGCTGGATGAAAACCAGGGCAACCAATTGCGCGATATCAATAAATCTTACATGCAAAGCGCCCAGGAAATCCGTAAAAACGAGGCCCTGAGCAAGGAAGACCGGAAAAAACAGCTGGACGCCCTCAACACCGAGCGTGCCGGCAGGATCAAATCGGTACTGAGCGCGGAACAGTTCGAAAAATACCAGCAGAACCGTGAAAAATCCATGGCGCGCGCCGATGCCTATAGTGAAAAAAGGCATAAAAAAGAAGGCCGCGGCAAAGGCAGGCCCAGCGAGGAGATGAAACAATCCCTCGGCCTGACGGACGCACAGGGCCAGGAACTGCAGAACATCAACAAAGACTTCATGGCCCGCATGAAAGAACTCAAAAACAATGAATCACTCAGCAAGGAACAGCGCCACGAACAGCTGAAATCGCTGAACGAAGCAAGGAAAGACAAGATCAAACTGGCACTGGGCAACGAAACGTTCCAGAAGTATCACGACTGGCACAGGAAAGAGATGGGGCATCATAAAGCCATGCGGAAAAGGGACGAGCTGCGGAAGAAAAAAGACACGACAGACAAACTATAACATTTGCTTATCATACAAAATCTGACTAGTACATTTTAAAAGGTTTTAAGGTTATCCGGGCTGCCTCTCCAGGCGGCCTCTTTTTTGAAATGTGATTCGCATAAAAAAAGCGTTCCGGCAGTCACCGGAACGCTTTTCAGTTATATGCAACCTGCTTACTGCAGCTTGAATGTTTCGGTGAATTTGGTGGTGAAGTTCCCTTTGCGGAAGTTCTCGTCCTGCATCAGCTGCTGGTGGAAAGGGATGGTGGTTTTCACCCCTTCGATCACGAACTCGCTGAGGGCGCGCTCCATCGTGTTGATGGCTTCTTCGCGGGTTTGCGCCACGGCGATCACTTTGGACACCATGGAGTCGTAATACGGCGGAATCACGTACCCGGCGTAGATATGCGAATCGACGCGCACGCCATGGCCGCCCGGCGTGTGCAGCACGGTAATGCGGCCCGGGGAGGGACGGAAATCGTTGTAAGGATCTTCGGCGTTGATGCGGCACTCGATGGCGTGCATCTGCGGCGTATAGTTTTTACCGGAAATCGGGATGCCGGCCGCGATCTTGATCTGTTCCTTGATGAGGTCGAAGTTGATCACTTCTTCCGTTACACCGTGCTCCACCTGGATACGGGTGTTCATTTCCATGAAATAGAAATTGCGGTGTTTGTCTACCAGGAACTCGATGGTGCCCACGCTCTCGTAATTGATGGCGCTGGCGGCCTTGATGGCGGCGTCGCCCATTTTTTCGCGGAGCTCGGGCGTCATGAAGGGGGAAGGCGATTCTTCCACCAGCTTCTGGTGACGGCGCTGGATGGAGCAGTCGCGTTCGCTGAGGTGGCACACCTTGCCGTACTGGTCGCCGGCGATCTGTATTTCGATGTGGCGGGGCTCCTCCACGAATTTTTCCATGTAGATGCCGTCGTTGCTGAACGCGGCTTTGGCTTCGGTTTTGGCCATGGTGTAGGCGTTCTCGATCTCGTTCTCGTCCCATACCACACGCATGCCTTTACCACCGCCGCCGGCGGTCGCTTTCATGATCACCGGCAGGCCCATTTCGCGGGCCAGGGATTTGGCCTGTTCCACGCTTTCGAGCAAACCTTCGGAACCGGGAATAACCGGTACGCCGGCTTTGATCATGGTTTCCTTGGCCGTCATCTTGTCGCCCATCTTGCGGATCATCTCCGGGGTGGGACCGATGAACTTGATGCCGTGCTCGCCGCAGATCTCCGCAAAGCGGGCATTTTCCGCCAGAAAGCCGTAACCGGGATGAATAGCGTCTGCGTTGGTGATTTCGGCAGCCGCCATCAGGTGAGGGATATTCAGGTAAGAGTCGCTACTCTGTGGTTTTCCAATACATACGGCCTCGTCCGCAAAGCGCACATGCAGGCTGTCTTTGTCCGCGGTTGAATATACCGCCACCGTTTTGATCCCCATTTCCTTGCAGGTACGGATAATCCGCAGGGCAATCTCGCCACGGTTGGCGATCAATATCTTTTTGAACATGTTTTTCTTATAGGTGATATAAAAACTAAAAAGGGAAAAGGTTGCAAGCAACCTTACAACCTTCTCCCGTTATCAAAGAGTTTATGGTTCTACCAGGAACAACGGCTGATCGTACTCTACAGGAGAGGCGTCATCCACCAGCACCTTTACAATTTTGCCGCTCACTTCACTTTCGATTTCGTTGAACAGTTTCATCGCCTCGATGATGCACACCACCTTGCCGGCAGCCACATCGTCGCCCACGTTTACGAACGGCGGCTTATCGGGGCCGGCGCTGCGGTAGAACGTACCGATCATGGGCGATTTGATGGTGATGAGGTTGCTGTTCACCGGTGCCGCCGCTGCTGCGGGTGCCGCCGCCGCCGGAGCCGGTGCGGGCGCCGCCGCCTGGGGGGCCACTGCTACAGGCTGAACTGCCGTAACCGCCGGTACTGTTACAATCTGTTGTACTTCGCTTTCCTTCTGCTTTATTGTAATCTTAAACTTGTCCTGCTCAATGCTCAGTTCGCTGATATTTGACTTGTTGATCATTTTTATCAGCTCCTGAATCTGTTTAAAGTCCATGTAGACAGTTTTTGGTTTTAGTTAAATGCTGGTTCTCTGATGATAGAAGTTGAAAAAGTATATGGCTATTCTTTTACTCTCTCGATATATTCACCGGTTTTGGTGTTGATCCTGATCAGCTCGCCCTCGTTCACGAACAGGGGCACCATCACGGTGGCGCCGCCTTCAACGGTGGCGGGCTTCAGGGTACGGGTGGCGGTGTCGCCTTTCATACCGGGCTCGGAATAGGTCACTTTCAGCACGATTTTATCAGGCAGTTCAACGCCCATGGGCTGTTCGGTTTCGGTATTGATGGAGATGGATACTTCGTCGCCGTCTTTCAGGAACTGGGGCGCATCCACCATTTGCTCGCTCACCACGATCTGTTCGAAGGTCTCTTTATCCATGAAGTTGTACCCGCTTTCGTCCTGGTACAGATACTGGTATGCTTTTTTCTCCACACGTACCGGGTAAATGGTATCGCCTGAGTTCCAGGTATGTTCGATGGAGCGGCTATTGTCAACCCCCTTCAATTTTGCCCATACTTTGGCAGCGGCACGGGCTGTTTTGTTCTGACCAAACTCTACAACAGAATACAAGCTGTTATCCAGCTTAATGATTAATCCTGTTCTGATATCTGCGGTGGTAGCCATAAAAGGTCACTGATTTAAAGTTAAAAATTTACATTAGGATTGCAAAAGTAAAAATTTTCGCATATGAACAAACAAAACTTGCCGGATTTCACACAAAAGCGGTATAGTTTTGGTACAAAGTCACGCGAAGATCATTGTCACTTTACTATTTTTAAAAATATGATTATGAGAAGCTGGTTATTACTCTTTTTATTCCTTCCTGCTGTATTAAAAGCCCAGTCTGTTGCCCCTGCGGCAGCTCAAACGCCGCCTTTCAAACAGTACAAGATCATTTCTCCCCTGCCGATGACCCTGTACGACGGTCATACTTTCAACAAAAACGACCTCCCGAAAAATAAACCCGTACTGGTGTTTTTGTTCAGCGTGGAGTGCGACCACTGTGCCCATATGACGCAGGAAATTCTCAAAAACATCGGCAAGTTCGGAAAATCCACGATATTAATGGTCACTCCCTTTAAACTGGAGCGGATGAAGGCCTGGTACGACCAGTACAACATCAGGAACTACCCGAACATCATTATGGCTGCCGAGCCTACCCGTCAGATCGCATATTATTACGATCTGAAAAACTTTCCCGGTATTTACATTTACGACAAAAAACACCGGTTGGCGGCGGACTACGAAGGTACCGTTAAACTGGACACTTTGTTAAAGCACTTGTAAAATTCTTTCTTTGGGCCGGCGGCAGGTTATTTTTTAGCAGATTCCTCCCAAATTCCCATTCCGATATGCTATTTTTGTTCACCAAATAATTCTTCACCTTTTTAAAATACTCAGATACGATGAAAGTTACTGTTGTAGGAGCTGGAAATGTAGGCGCAACCTGCGCTAACGTGCTGGCCCACAGAGATTTTCTGCAGGAGGTTGTTTTGCTTGATATCAAGGAAGGCACTGCAGAAGGCAAGGCCCTCGATACCTGGCAGCAAGCCCCCATTGACTATTACAGCACCAAAGTGACGGGCGTTACCAATGATTACACCAAAACCGCCAACAGCGATGTGGTGGTAATCACTTCCGGCCTCCCCCGCAAACCCGGTATGAGCCGCGACGACCTGATTTCCACGAACGCCAACATCGTTAAATCTGTGACCGAGAATGTAACCAAACATTCTCCGAACGCGATCATCATCGTAGTGTCCAACCCGCTCGACGTGATGACCTACTGCGCTTACCTGAATGCTAAAAAAGACAGCAGCAAGGTATTCGGCATGGCCGGCATCCTCGACACGGCCCGTTACCGCGCCTTCCTGGCAGACGAGATCGGCTGTTCCCCGAAAGACATCCAGGCCATCCTCATGGGCGGCCACGGCGATACCATGGTGCCCCTCCCCCGTTATACCACCGTTTCCGGCATCCCGGTAACCGAACTGGTAGCGGCAGACAAACTGGAAGCGATCATCCAGCGCACCAAAGTAGGCGGCGGTGAAATCGTGAACCTGCTGGGCACTTCCGCCTGGTATGCTCCCGGCGCTGCTGCAGCCCAGATGGTGGAAGCCATCCTGAAAGATGAAAAACGCATCTTCCCCGTTTGCGCATGGCTGACCGGCGAATATGGCCTGAAAGACATCTACCTCGGCGTACCCGTGGTACTCGGCAAAAACGGTATCGAAAAAATCATCGAACTGCAACTGAATGCAGACGAACAGGCCCTCCTGAACACTTCCGCCACGCACGTGAAAGAAGTAATGGACGTGCTCGACAACATGAAAACACCCGCCTAAGGCCGGTTGATCATACCATAAAAGCATCCGCGCCCTGGTGCGGATGCTTTTTTTATGTTTGTCGCTTTCCCATCACACCTCGCTGTTTTCTTTTTGAAGCGGTGAACGAAAATACCCCCAACCGGCTGGACCTGACGGCGTTAACCATATACAACGGACATAATTTGCGCCCCGTTTTGACTGTTGTAACAAGGATATTCGTAACTTTAACCTATCCGAGGGCCCGAAGCATAACTGTTCACCACCAGACATGGAATAAGAAACGACATCACTCATATTTTCCGGCAACCAGAAACATGATCAAACTACTGTATGCTGTACTGCTTTGCAGTCCCGTGTGGGCATTTGCACAAACTGTTACATGGAAGGCCGACCGGGAACGCTCCGTGGTGAGGTTCTCCGTCAACCATCTCGTTATTTCCAAAGTAGACGGCGTCTTTAAGAATTTCGAGGGCGACATGACATCCAAAGGCCCTGATTTTTCCGATGCCACCGTCAGTTTTACGGTGGATGTTTTCAGTATCAACACCGGCGATGCGCCGCGGGACAATCATCTGAAATCAAACGACTTTTTCAATGCAGAAAAGCACCCTGCCATGACCTTCAAAAGCAGCTCCCTGACCAAAGTGACCAACGGGAAGTACCTGCTCACGGGCGACCTCACCATCCGCGATGTGACCAAACAGGTAAAATTCAACGTGGCATATGGCGGCACCACCAAAGACGCCACGGGCAAGCAGCGCGCCACCTTCAAAGTGAACACCTATCTCAACCGCTTTGACTATCATCTGAAATGGGACAAACTCACCGAAGCCGGCGGCATGGTGGTAGACAAGATGGTCAATATCGAACTGAAGCTGGAGTTTGTGCAGCAATGACCGTGTAATAGCCGGAGGATGAAAGTGTTAGCAATTGCGCTTTGTATCCCCTTATCCTTTAAATTGCGCTATATTTTTTCGGCATATGTCTAATATTGAAAAGCTTATTTCTATCAGGAATTTCACGAGTGAGCACCATAAAGGCCTGGTCAGCCTCATTTTTGTGGGAAACTGGATCATCTCCAAACATCAGACTTTCTTCAAACAATACGACATTACGATGCAGCAGTTCAACATCCTGCGCATCCTGCGGGGGCAGCACCCCAAAAGCGCCAGCATCAACACGCTCAAAGAAAGGATGCTGGATAAAATGAGCGATGTATCGAGGTTGGTGGAGCGCCTGCGGAAAGCGGACCTGGTGGAACGCAAAAGCTGCGAGATGGACCGCCGCGCCGTGGATGTCAAGATCTCCGCCAAGGGCCTTCAACTCCTGAAGACCATTGACGAAGAAATCGGCATCCTGGAGGATACCCTGAAGGCATCGCTCACTGATAAAGAAGTAGTGCAGCTCAACAAGCTGCTCGATAAACTGTTAAGCTCCTATTAGATTTTTTCCCGGTAACGGCACCACTACCGGTTTTCAGACCTTATAATTTTCCTGAATGTAATTGAGGGCCGGTTTCAGGCCTCCTAGTTCTCTTCGATATAATCGAGATCGATCCCGAATGTTTCCCGCATGGTGAAAGCCGCCACAAATGCCAGCACGATACAGATGATACCGGTAATCAGCCCGCTTGCGAGGTAGGAGAAACCGAAGCTGGTCTGCAACCCGCCGAAAACGATCGATATCACCGGCAATAAACCGCGCGCATAGTTGGGCACGGTGGTAGCCGCTGTGGCGCGCAGGTTGGTCCCGAACTGCTCGGCGGCCACCGTCACGAAAATCGCCCAGAAACCCACACTGAAGCCCATCAGGCCGCAAATGGTATAAAAGGCCGTTTCGGACACGCCATGCGCGCTGAAATACAATACTACGGCGATAAGCACCAGGGTGTAAAAGATGTACAGCACTTTTTTACGGCTGCGCATCACCTGGCTGAGGTAACCGCTGGCAAAGTCGCCGAAGGTGAGCGCCGCATAACAGATCATGATCGCCTTGCCCGGATCGATGGAGCCTTTCACGCCCATTTCTTTTGCGAACGCATTGGAGAACGTCATCAAAATCCCCACCACGTACCAGGTGGGAAGGCCTACCAGTATACATTTGAGGTAACGCATAAAACGTTCCCGGCTCGTAAAGAATTTGAAATAGTTGCCGCGGCTGACGGCGCTTTCCTTGATGTTTTTGTACATGCCGGACTCCACCACGCTTACACGGAGTATCAACAGGGCCAGGCCCAGGCCTCCCCCGATATAATAGCAGATGCGCCAGTTGTCGCCGAAGTAGAGGGAAACGAAATAAGCGGCCACTGCGCCGGAAATGCCCACGCTGGCCACGATCATCGTGCCCAGGCCGCGCCGTTCCTTCGGCAGCACCTCGGATACGAGGGTGATGCCCGCCCCCAGTTCACCGGCCAGCCCCAGGCCAGCCACAAACCGCCAGATCATGTACCAGGTAATGGCGTGCTCGCCGGCCACCATGCCATTGGCCACGTTGGCCACGGAATACAGCAAAATGGAACCGAAGAGCACCGAAAGGCGGCCGCGTTTATCGCCCAGCACGCCCCAGATAATGCCGCCGATGAGCATGCCCACCATCTGGATGTTGATGAGCCACATGCCTACGGTGTCTATTTCCTCGCCCTGCAAACCCAGGTCGGTTAAGCTTTTGATTCGGATAATGCCAAATAGGAGAAGATCATAAATGTCTACGAAGTAGCCCAAAGAAGCCACTATTACTGCAGCGTTCAATAACCTGACCGGTTTCTGCGTGGAATTCATACGAAAGTTTGTTTAGTAGGTTGATAAGTTTGGCTATAAATAAAAAGAGACGCAAATTAATTGCGTCTCTCCAAGATATACAAGAATTTTATGATTTTATTTCTTCTTCTTTTTCTTTGACCGGGGCCTCTATCGGATTCCCGAATTCATCGAAGTGGGAATGAATGGTTGTTTTGCCGAATATAAACTTGATGGCTACCGGCAGGGTGGTGATCACCACGATGATGATGATAATCCATTCGAGGTGGTTTTTCAGGGTGGGGAAGGCTTTATCGAGGTAGTGGCCCGCCAGCATCATGGAAAATACCCAGGAGAAGGAACCGATGATGTTCCAGAACATGAATTTTTTTCTTTCCATGCCCACAATCCCGGCCACGATGGGCGCAAACGTACGTACCACCGGAAGGAAACGGGCTACGAAAATCGCGCCGCCGCCATATTTGTCATATACTTCTTTCGCCTGCCAGAGATGTTTTTTCTTGAAAAAGAAGGTGTCTTTCCTTTTGAACAGGATGGGGCCGGACTTGCGGCCGAACCAGTAACCCACAATATTCCCCAGCACGCCGGTGATGGCAATCAGCGTCATGATGACTACCAGCGGCATATTAAAAAAGCTTTCGCCCAACATTTCGCCGTAGATGCCGGCTATAAAGAGTAAGGAGTCACCCGGGAGGAAGAATCCAATGAACAAGCCGGTTTCTGCGAAAATGATAGCCAGAATCAGGTAAAATCCTCCATTCTGTATAATCCACTCGGGGTTAATTAGATGTTTAAAAAACTCAATAATCTGATCCATGCTGTTGTTTAATTATAATTAGTTAGGACGCCCTAAAATACACTATTATATGTCAAGAGGAAGTTAATATTTTATGAAAGGCAAGCTAGGCCTTCGTTTCAGGCGGCAGGTTCTGGAAATCGACCTCTCCTTCCCATTTCCCGATGACGGCGGTGGCAAGACAGTTGCCGATCACGTTTACCGACGTGCGGGCCATGTCCATCAGCTCGTCGATGCCGAGGATCAGGAATACGGGCCATACCGGCAGGTGGAAGGAAGCCACCGTGCCCAAAATGATCACGAGGGTGGCGCGGGGCACACCGGCGACGCCCTTGCTGGTCAGCATCAGGGTGAACACCATCAGGATCTGCTGGCCCCAGGTGAGCTGATGACCGGCGGCCTGGGCTACGAATATGGACGCCAGCGCGAGGTAGAGCGTAGAGCCGTCGAGATTGAAGCTATAACCGGTGGGCATTACAAACGCGATCACTTTACGCGGCACGCCCATTCTTTCCATCGCCTCCATGGCTTTCGGCAGGGCGGATTCGGAACTGGTGGTGGCAAAAGCGATGGAAACGGGTTCGGATATTTCTTTGATGAAACGTCGGATGGGGAGTTTGATGATGAGCGCCACCGGCACAAACACCAGCAATACAAAGGCGATCAGCGCAACATACAGCGTCAGCAGCAGCTGCAGCAGGTTGCCCAATACCGACAGGCCGCCGTGCCCCACCGTATAAGCGATGGCGGCGCCCACCCCGATGGGGGCAAAATACATGACGATGTTGGTGAACTTGAACATCACCTCCGACAAACTTTCGCAAAACGCCAGCATGGGCCCGCGGAACTTGTCTTTCACCAGCAGCAGCGAAATACCGAAGATGACGCTGAATACCACGATGGGCAGTATCTCCCCGTGATAGATGGATTTGGCGATGTTCTCGGGGAATACGTGCAATACCACGTCCTGCCAGTTCTGCGGTTTGGTTTCCGGCAGTTTTTCGTGCAGGGCCTCCGGCGGCATTTTGATGCCCACCCCGGCCTGGCTGATGTTAATGGCGGCCAGCCCGATAAAGAGGGCGATGGTGGTAACGATCTCGAAATATACAAGGGACTTCCAGCCCATACGGCCCACCTGCTTGATGTCTGAGTGGCCGGCGATGCCCACCACCAGCGTTGCGAAGAGCAGCGGGGCGATCACGGTCTTGATCAGCTGGAGAAATACTTTACTCAGTACCTGGAAATTGACGGCGATGGCCGGGTAGTCGTGCCCCAGCTCCGCTCCTATCACCATGCTCACGAGGATCCAGGTGGTCAGGGATTTTTTGGTGATGGCGAACCAAACAATGGAGGCTACAGCGAGCCACCGCAAAATCATTAAAACAACCGGCGAAACTTCCACCCATCCAAAATGCTCAAACGTGTGTACAAAGGAAACTACCGTAAAAGCGATCAACGCAACAAGTGCCGCCAGCTTTTTATTCATTTAAAGGTGATTTAGTTTTGTTTGTGTCATTAAAAAAACACAGCGGAACACCGTGACCGGCGCCCCGTTGCGCTAAAAATTGCCCAAAAATAAGGTTCTCGGCGCAAAATCCCCACAAATGTTGTCAGAATGCGGTCATGCCGCAGCCCTGGCGCATATAAAATAAAATATGGCTTTATAATTTTACATGCTATATTTGACGACTATAAAAATCTAAACAAGCTAAGTAAATCAACCTCACATCTTATCGTATGAGTAGACTTTTTGCCAAAAAACCTCTATCAATACTCTTATCAGAAGCATCGGACTCAGAAAAAGGATTAAAGCGGACACTCGGTTCCGGGGCGTTGGTAGCGCTGGGCATCGGCGCGATCATCGGCGCGGGGCTCTTTTCCCTGACCGGTATTGCCGCCGCTGAAAATGCCGGCCCTGCCGTAACGATCTCCTTTGTACTGGCGGCCGTGGGCTGCGCTTTCGCAGGTCTTTGTTATGCAGAGTTCGCTTCCATGATTCCTGTTGCGGGAAGCGCTTATACTTACTCCTATGCCACCATGGGCGAATTCGTTGCCTGGATCATCGGCTGGGACCTTGTGCTCGAATATGCGCTCGGGGCGGCTACCGTAGCGGTAAGCTGGTCGAGGTACCTGCTCGAGTTCCTTGCCAAATTCGGTATCCACATCCCCCACCAGCTGGCGGTATCGCCCTGGGAAACGGTGAAGATGAGCAACGGCACCATCATCGAAGGCGGTATCTTCAACCTGCCTGCCGTGATCATCGTGGTACTGCTCTCCCTGCTGCTCATCAAAGGCACCAGAGAGTCCGCCGGCATGAACAACTTCCTCGTTATCCTGAAAGTGACCGTCGTGATCATCTTCATCGTACTCGGCTGGAGCCATATCGACCCCGCCAACTACGATCCGTATATTCCCGCCAACACCGGTAAATATGAAAACTTCGGCTGGACGGGCATAGCTACCGGAGCAGCCGTGGTGTTTTTTGCCTTCATTGGCTTCGACGCCGTGTCCACCGCGGCGCAGGAAGCCAAAAACCCGCAGAAAGGCATGCCCATCGGTATTCTCGGTTCGCTTATCATCTGTACCGTTCTCTATGTATTGTTCGCCCACGTCATGACAGGGCTGCTGAACTATAAACTGTTCGCCGGCGATGCCAAACCCGCTGCCTCCGCCTTCGCGCAAACGGGATACGATTTTTTACAGACCGGCCTCATCATCGCCATCCTGGCGGGTTACACCTCGGTGATACTGGTGATGCTGCTGGGCCAGAGCCGCGTGTTCTACTCCATGAGCCGCGACGGCCTGCTGCCCAAATTCTTCAGCGACGTGCATCCCAAATTCAGGACCCCTTGGAAAACCAACGCGTTTTTCATGGTATTCGTGAGCCTCTTCGCCGGCCTCGTGCCCGTTAGCGATCTCGGCCACATGGTGAGCATCGGTACCCTCTTCGCCTTCTCGCTGGTGTGTATCGGCGTGATCATCATGCGGAAAAAAATGCCGGAAATCCCCCGCGCGTTCAAAACCCCGCTGGTGCCTTTCGTACCCATCATGGGCGTACTGGTGTGCGGTTACCTGATGTACTCGCTGCCCAAAGAAAGCTGGTACAGGCTGGCCGTTTGGCTGGGCCTGGGCCTTGCGATCTATTTCTTCTACAGCAAAAACAACAGCAAACTGGGGAACCCGCAAAAGTAACCCGCTTTGTCACGATATGAAAAGACCCGCCGCAATACCGCTGCGGGTCTTTTATTTGGGAGAATTTAATATTTTTGCACCCACAATCAGGAACTGTATTTTACTATGGGACGTATATTCGAAGTAAGAAAGCATACCATGTTTGCCCGCTGGGACCGCATGGCCAAACAATTCACCCGTATCGGGAAGGAAATTGCCATCGCCGTGAAACAAGGCGGCCCGGACCCCGATAACAACCCCGCCCTGCGCCGCTGCTTCCAGAACGCCAAAGGCGTGAACATGCCGAAAGATCGTGTGGAGGCCGCCATCAAACGCGCCATGGGGAAAGATAAAACCGATTACGAAGAAGTTGTATATGAGGGATATGCACCGCACGGCGTGGCCGTGATGGTGGAAACCGCCACAGACAATACCACCCGCACGGTAGCCAACGTACGCATGCACTTCAACAGGGGCGGCGGCAGCCTTGGCAACAGCGGCTCCGTAGGTTTCATGTTCAACCGCCTCGGGGAGTTCAAAATCAAGAACGAGGGCCAGAACCTCGAAGACCTGGAACTGGAACTGATCGATTTCGGCCTGGAAGAAATCGGGGAAGACAGTGAAGGCAATATCATCATCCGCGCAACTTTCAACGAATTCGGCAACATGGCGAAAGCACTGGAAGAAAAAGGGCTGAACGTGATCAGCTCCGAGCTGAAGCGCATCCCCTCCACCACCGTGGAATTAGGGGAAGAGCAGGCGAAAGAAGTGCTGGAACTGATTGACCGCCTGGAACAGGACGACGACGTGCAGCAGGTGTTCCACAACCTGAAATAGTTTTTTATCGCATATACTCGGACGGGCTGCCTTTGTCGGGCGGCCCGTTTTGTTTGATGGGATGGTTGCGCTGTTGGTCGCAAAGTGCAGGATTTGCGGTTGCACCGACTCATTTCATCGGCCTTTGACTTCTCCGGTATTTCGAAGCAGTAATTCGCCTGCCCTTTCATTCATCGTCCGGTTATTTTATCGGAAACGGGATTTTTCGCCTCATTTGCATCTTCGCCGTCGCGGTTCTTCAATTAGTTTTCGTCTGCAGGTTTTAACTGCCGATGTAAGCAAAGCAGGCAGATTGAACCTACCGGTGTGGGAATCTGTCGAATTTTTCCGCTATCTCTCTATGGCGGGTTTCAAGAAGATTTTTATTTTACCCACAAGCTCAGCTACTGGCATACAACGTTGGGGGAGATAATGCGCTTGCCGACGTGAACGGTCGTCGGCATTTTTCCACTATGGGTGCAAACAGCTGACCGTATTTTTCCATCCCCCCTAAGGCATTCTCCAGTCACCTTTCGAGGAAAGTTTTTTCTTTACCATAAGGTCTAACTACTGGCATAAGCAAAGAGGAATGATACTGACGTGAAGGCCGGCTACATTTTCCATCACTCCTCTACCCCGGTCTCCAGCCGCCCTTCGAGGAAAGTTTTGTTTTACCATAAGGTCTAACTACTGGCATAAGCAAAGAGGAATCATACTGACGTGAAGGCCGGCTACATTTTTCCATCACACCTCTTCCCTGTTCTCCAGCCGCCCTTCGAGGAAAATTTTGTTTTACCATAAGGTCTAACTACTGGCATAAGCAAAGAGGAATGATACCGTCGCGAAGGCCGGCTACATTTTTCCATCACTCCTCTACCCCGGTCCCCAGCCGCCTTTCGAGGAAAGTTTTGTTTTACCATAAGGTCTAACTACTGGCATAAGCAAAGAGGAATGATACTGACGTGAAGGCCGGCTACATTTTTCCATCACACCTCTTCCCCGTTCTCCTGCCGCCCTTCAAGGAAATTTTTTTCATTAGCATAAGGCCTAATTACTGGCATAAGCAAAGAGGAATGATACAGTCGCGAAGGCCGGCTACATTTTTCCATCACACCTCTTCCCCGTTCTCCTGCCGCCCTTCGAGGAAATTTTTTTCTTTAGCATAAGGCCTAATTACTGGCATAAGCAAAGAGGAATGATACCGTCGCGAAGGCCGGCAGCACTTCTCGTTATCCCTTTACCACATTCTCCGGTCGTCCTTCGAGGAAGGCTTTTACGTTGCTGACCGTTTTGGCCATCAGCCTTTTGCGGGCTTCCACGGTAGCCCATGCGATGTGCGGGGTGATGAGGCAATTGCGGGCCGAAAACAGCGGATGGTTGACTGGAGGCGGTTCGGTGCTCAGTACATCAAGCCCGGCGCCTGCCAGCTGGCCTGCATTCAGCGCATTGGCCAGATCGCTTTCGTTGATCAGCGGCCCGCGGCTGGTATTGATGAGGAATGCCGAAGGTTTCATGGTAGCGAGCAGCGCGGCATTGACGAACTCCCTGTTCTGCTCGTTCAACGGGCAGTGCAGCGACACCACGTCCCCATACCGGAAACAGGCCGTCTGGTCGGTGAACGTGACGCCTTCCATTTTGTCGCGTTCCGGGTGTTTATGGCTCACGATCACCTGCATGCCGAACGCCATCGCAATTCGGGCAACGGCCTGGCCGATTTGCCCGAACCCGATGATGGCAAAGGTTTTACCCTGCAGTTCCGTCAAAGGTTGTTTCCAGTAACTGAAATCGGGATTCTGTGCCCACTCTCCTTGCCGTACGCTTGTTGCATGCACCCCAACGCCCTGCACCAGTTCCAGCAACAGCGCAAACGTAAGCTGGGCCACAGAGGCCGTGCTGTAAGCCGGCACGTTGCAGACGGTGATGCCACGGCCATGCGCCGCTTTTACATCCACCACGTTATACCCGGTAGCCATGACCCCGATGTAACGGAGCGAAGGCGATTGCAGGATGGTATCTGCAGATACCAGCGCCTTGTTGGTTAAAACAATGTCGGCGTTTTGCGTCCGTTCTCCCACCAGGGCGGCGGGCGTACGGTCATAAACAGTCACGTTTCCAAGGGTTTCCAGCGCGGCCCAGCTGAGATCGCCGGGGTTGAGGGCGTAGCCATCCAGTACAACAATATTCATGAGAATAAATGTACGGATTAGCTGAAATTTTGCCTGCTAAAAAAGGTCTACCCGCATAAAGGTATTATTCACCTTGTCGATCACGAAATTGCCATACACCGAGCGGTAAGTGCCGTAGCAGAGTTTACCGTTCAGCTGGAGGTTGTGCTCTTTCCCCAAGGGATGCATGCCTTCGATCAGCCGTATAAAACGCATCCGTTGAAGTTGCCCGCCGCATTTACATTTAGTTTCGGAGATTTTTTTGTGTGAGTGCACAATGTTGCTGCATCTGATACATCTAGCTTCCATATTACGTTTATTTGGGTACAAAAAATCAAACAGACTTTGGTTGGAGGTCCATTTTTCTCAGCTGTCGCGATGTATGTATATACGAAACACCAATTGTGGCAAGTCAACAAACAACCGTGTATCATCTGCTAAAGGGAGAAAAAAGGAAGAAGGTCCTTTTGCCGTGTAAGGGTAAAACCTGAGCCTGTTTTTTTCTGACAATCGTCAGCGATCAAAGGATGATGGTTAAACTGTTTTTAAAAAACCAGGCCAGGTTTTTTGTCTAATTTATCAAAGGATGATGGTTAGTCTTCTGCTTACTTAAATTACGAAAAATCCGCTTACAAAGGAAAAAGTTGCACCGGTTTTTTTACTGAAGAAGGCCGTTCAATCGAACGGCCCCCATTTTCAGCCTATTTGAACCGTCTAAGCAATGTTATTTAATGTAACACTGCTAATTTATAGCATTCCATTTTCCCATACAGCTGCCTGGAAACAATGAACGGGGAATGAATAATATTGAAGGAATGAACAGGTAAGTTATTGTTAACAAATAATTTACGTATCAGAATGAACGATTCTTTTTTAAAAAAAGTAATTGAGCTTCAGCCACAGGCGGATAACCGGGGTCGCAGTTGACGATCAACAGGTAGCTGGCCAGCGGGCTCAGCTGCCAGTCGGGTTCCATCGTCCCTTCCCGCGCACAATAAGTTTTCCGGAAGTTCAGCTCCAGCGGCACATGCAAGGCGGCACAGGCGCGCATCGCCCGCTGCAGCGCCTCTTCCCCAGCCCCGGGCTGATAACCCAGCGCTTCCAGCAATTCGCTGGCATAATATGCAACCGCCGCTTCCTGCTCGTGCCGGTGGCGGCTTTCCAGGATTTCATCCAGATAATCAAAGGACTGTAGTATCATGGGTTTGATTGTTTTCGTTTGAACCGATCACCATCATGCCTGATCTCCTTCAGCCTTCCTGCTCCGGTGTATTTGCCCGCCTGGCAATAGTTCTCTTACTTCATGCGCCTCCTTACTTCTTCAGCTGCATCAGCTTTGCAAAAAGTTCCCTTTCTTCCTCCGTCAATTGTTTGGGCACGATGATCTTCACTTTTACGTACAGGTCGCCGCTCCCCTCGCTTCCGCCGGCGGGCCCGGGAACGCCCTTGCCCTTCAGCCTGAACAGCCTGCCGCTGTCTGTACCGGCGGGAATGCTCAGTTGCAGCGGCGTACCGGGTACCGCTACGGGTACTTTCCCGCCCAGCACCGCGGTAAACAGATCCACGGGCACTTCCATGTGCACGTCCTTTCCCTGCAGCTCGAACTGCCCGTCGCCGGTCAGTTCCACCTCGATCAGCAGATCGCCCGGCTCCCCGCCGTTGCGGCCCGGATGACCCTTGCCTTTCAGGCGCAACACCTGCCCGTGATAGGTGCCGGGTTTTATTTTGAGATTGAGCTTCTGCCCGTTCACTTCAATCTGCCGCGTGGCGCCGGTGTACACATCCTGCAGGCCCACTTTCATCGTTGCCTGCAAATCGTTGCCGCGGCGCGAACGGCTGCGGCCCTGCTGCGCCCGGCTACGGAAACCGCCACCGAAGAGGTGCTCGAAAAAATCGGAAAACTGTCCACCGTCTCCGAACATCCCTTCCATGTCTTCATACTGCTGGCGGCCGCCGCCCTGGCCGGACTGCCACTTGCCCCAGTCGAAGCCCCCGCCGCCGGCATTGCCATGCTGTTCGTAATACTTCCAGTTTTCACCGAACTCGTCGTATTTCTTGCGCTTGTCATCATCGCCCAGCACTTCGTACGCTTCGTTCAGCTCCTTGAATTTTTCTTCCGCCACCTTGTCGTCCGGATTTTTATCGGGATGATATTTCACCGCCAGTTTCCGGTAAGCTTTTTTGATGTCGGCTGCGCTTGCCTTTTTATCAACGCCCAGTATTTTATAATAATCTTTGTACTCCATACCTGTAAGAATAATAACAAATGGCGCTCCGCCTTGTTGCAACAGCCGGAGCTAAAAACAAAAACACCCCCTGTAAGGTACAGGGGGTGTTGCTGCTGACAATTATATTTTTTGCAGGAACTACTCCCTGATCATATCCATCACTACTTTCACCACATCCTCGGCGTTCGGTTTGGAGAAATAATCCCCGTCTGATCCGTAAGCCGGGCGGTGGGCCTGTGCGGCCAGTGTTCTCGGCGCTACATCGAGCCAGCGGTAACCACCCTGTATTTCCATCACCTGCTGGAACATATAAGCTGTGCCGCCACCGGGCACATCTTCATCTACAAATAAAATACGGTTCGTTTTTTTCAGCGATTCCAGGATGGAATGGTTGATATCGAACGGCAGTAACGTCTGCACATCTATCAGTTCGCAGGAAACGCCCTGCTCCTCCAGCACCAGCATCGCTTCTTCGACGATCCGCAGCGTGGAGCCGTAAGATACGATGGTGATGTCGCTGCCGGTATGCAGTACTTCCGGGATACCCAGCGGAACGGTCAGCTCGCGCAGGTTTTCCGGCAGTCTTTCTTTCAGGCGGTAGCCATTGAGCGATTCGATCACGATCGCCGGTTCGTTGGCCTGCAGCAGAGTATTGTACATACCTGCGGCCTGCACCATATTACGCGGCACACAAACGTGCAACCCACGAAGGGAGTTCACGATCATGCCCATGGGTGAACCGGAATGCCAGATGCCTTCGAGGCGGTGGCCACGGGTGCGCACGATGATGGGGCAAAACTGCGTGCCTTTTGTTCTGTACTGAAGCGATGCCACATCGTCGCTGAGCGGCTGGAGGCCGTACAGCAGGTAATCCAGGTACTGGATTTCCGCGATGGGGCGTAACCCGCGCAACGCCATACCGATGCCCTGCCCCATGATGGTCAACTCACGGATACCGGTATCGGCTATACGCTGTTTGCCATGTTTCTGCTGCAAACCGGCGAAGCCCTGGTTCACGTCGCCGATCTTACCCACGTCTTCACCGAAGGCAAATACGGTAGGGTGATAGCTGAACAGCTGGTCGAAGTATTTGTTCAGTACTTCGTAGCCGTTGATGAGCGGTGCGTCGTTGGCATACTGCGCCGGCACTTCCGGCACATTGAGTGCGGAGTTGGGGCCGGTGGCATATAAATAGGTATTGTAATTCTCTTTTTCGAGCGCCAGCTGCCGGTCGTAAAACTCCTGCAGTTCATCTACCGCGGCTGAGAAATTGCGGGGATGTTTGAACAGGATGGCGGCGGCGGTTTTAAGCACATCCTTGCGGGCCGGTTCGCGGTTGGAGGCGAGCTCCTGCATGGCCTGCGTCACAAAAGCGGTATCACCGCGGCCGTCGGCCAGGATGGCTTCGCACAGGCCTAACAGTTGCTGCACCTGTGTTTTGATCGGTGAAATGTATTTCTCCCAGGCGCTTCTGCGGCTTTCCTGCGCGATGTTTTTTGCTTCAGCCTCGATCTGCTGCAGCTGGCTTTCTTCCGCCAGCGCATTTTCGAGCAGCCACTGGCGCATCTTCAGGTTGCAGTCGAAATCCTTTTCCCAGGCGAGGCGTTCCTTGCTCTTATAACGTTCATGGCTACCCGAAGTGGAATGGCCCTGCGGCTGCGTGATCTCTTCCACGTGAAAGAGAACAGGAACGTGGGTTTCGCGGGCTTTCCGGATACCTTCCTCGAACACTTCGCACATGCCGGCGTAATCCCATCCTTTTACATTATATATCTCCAGCCCGTTGCTGTTGCCGTTTTTACGGAAACCTTCGAGGGCTGCGCTGATAGAACCTTTGGTAGTCTGGTATTTGCGGGGAACGGAAATACCGTACCCGTCGTCCCAGATAAAAATCACCAGCGGCACCTGCAATACGCCGGCCGCATTCACGGTTTCCCAGAAATGCCCTTCACTGGTAGAGGCATCGCCGATGGTCGCGAAACAAACTTCGTTACCGTTCCTGGAGAGGTGATCATATTGGTGCAGTTCCGGTACTTCGCGGAACAGTTTGCTGGCAAAGGCAAGCCCCAGTGCGCGCGGCATCTGGGCGGCGGTAGGCGCCATGTCTGCAGCCGTGTTTTTCATGGCGGCGAGGTTCAGCCAATTGCCTTCCATATCTATATTGGGTGTGGCAAAATGCGAATTCATCTGGCGGCCGGCCGAGAAAGGATCGTTATTGATATCCGGGTCTGCATACAGTTGTGAAAAGAATTGCTCCACCGTAGCAATACCGCTGGCAAAGGCAAAAGTCTGGTCGCGGTAGTAACCGGAACGGAAGTCGCCCGGCTTGAAATATTTTGCCATTGCAATCTGCGCCACTTCTTTACCATCGCCAAAAATGCCAAACTTCGCTTTACCGGTCAGTACTTCCCGGCGCCCCAGCAGGCTAACTTCCCTGCTGATGCAAGCAAGCCGGAAATCATTCAAAACTTCCTTGCGGAACTCCTCAAACGACAACTGGCTCTGCATATTCATAGCTAATTCGTTGTTTTCGATCATGCCAAACCTTGGTTAAAACACAAATGTAGGGGAAATTGATGAATGGGTGATAACCGCTCTGTTCCTGTTAATAACTAAATTTTAAGAAATTTTTAATATCTTGAGGTCTGCGGATCAATTTTTGGCCGTAAATTTGACTTGGAAACTGGTAGGAACTATATCGTTTTAACCGATCGTTTTAAAAACCAAACTTGAAAAGATGAAAAAATTTATCTTATCCCTATTTGCAAGCCTCCTGCTGACCACCGGAGTGTGGGCGCAGGCGCAGAATGGTTCTGGCGCTGCCAATGCGGTTGATGCCAAAGTGAAGTTCAAAAAGGAGACTGTTGACTTCGGCGTAACTAAACTGAATAAACCGGTGACGGTTACCTTTGAATTCACCAACGTGTCTAAAGAACCCGTATTGATCGAAGCGGCGAAGGCCAGTTGCGGTTGTACAGTGCCCAGCTGGACTGTAGAACCGATTCTGCCCGGTAAAAGTGGGAAAATCACTGCCACCTACAGCGCGAATGCGTCAGGCAAACCCACCAAAACCGTTTATCTGAAGCTCAAGGGAGTAGATCAGGAAAAAGAACTGGTGATTACCGGAACAGTAGAAAACTAAAAGGTTAAACCTTACTGATATCGGCCCCCGTTCGTAACGGGGGCCTTTTTATTTATATGCTTACCTTAACTTTGCATCGCTAAAATCAAACACCAAAAAATGCCTAACATCAGTCACCGGGGGCAGATCATGCCCGCCTCCCCTATCCGCAAACTGGTTCCTTTCGCCGAAGCTGCCAAGAAAAAGGGGATCACAGTGTACCATCTCAACATCGGCCAACCCGATATTGAAACGCCTGCTCCCGTATTGGAAGCGGTACGGAAATCCGACTTCAAAATTCTGGAGTACAGCCACAGCGCGGGTAATGAAAGTTACCGCCGGAAACTGACCACTTATTACAGCAAATTCGGCATTACGGTGGACCATACGGAGATCATCGTAACCACGGGTGGCTCAGAGGCCATTATCTTCGGTTTTATGGCCTGCCTCGACCCGGGCGATGAGATCATCGTACCCGAGCCGTTTTACGCCAATTACAATGGTTTCGCCACCGAAGCGGACATCCGGCTGGTACCGGTGACATCTTCCATCGATACGGGCTTCGCCCTCCCTCCCATCGAAGAGTTCGAGAAAAAGATCACGCCCAAAACGAAGGCCATCCTTATCTGTAATCCGAACAACCCCACCGGGTACCTGTACAGCGGTGCGGAACTCAATGTATTAAAGAATATCTGTCTAAAACATAACCTGTTTTTGTTCTCCGACGAAGCCTACCGCGAGTTCAGCTACGATGGCGAGAATATCTCCGCGCTGCAGATCGAAGGCCTGGAGAACCATGTGGTGGTGTTTGACACCATTTCCAAGCGTTACAGCGCCTGCGGCGGCCGTATCGGCGCATTTGTTACGCATAACCGCGGCCTGCTCGACTCGGTGATGAAGTTCGCCCAGGCGCGCCTGAGCCCGCCCAGTTTTGCACAGATTGCAGCGGAAGCGGCGGTAGACCTGCCGGATAATTACTTCGACAGCATCAAGGCGGAATACCAGAGCCGGCGCGACCTGCTGGTAACGCGGCTGAACACCATTCCAGGCGTGTTCTGCCCTAACCCTGGCGGCGCTTTTTACGCCATGGCCCGTTTGCCTATCGACGACGCCGACAAATTCTGCCAGTGGCTGCTGGAGGAGTTTTCATATGAGCAACAAACTGTCATGCTCTCTCCTGCCACCGGTTTTTATGCCACTCCGGGCTTAGGCCGGCAGGAAGTGCGCTTTGCATACGTTATTAACCGTGAAAATATCGCCAAAGCGATGGAATGCCTGGCAAAAGCGTTGGAAGCATACCCGGGCAGGCAGTAAAATCATACACACAAACCCGGCAAAAAGTCGCCAGCGTAGGTTAAAAAAACATTACTAATATAAAACATGACAAAAATCATGTTTCTAAAAATATCGGCTGTAATGCCTATAAACACTGAATATTTACATTACAATAAATTCTATATTTAGTTTTTACAGCATAAAGTCGATTTTTTATCGAAAATGAATTTTGAAATTTAAATTTATTCCCTACTTTTACTGTGTAATCGATACGCAAAGGTTACAACATATCAAATAACAAAAAGTTAAATTCATGGTAAGTAAAATTCTAAACCTCCTTAGCAAAAATTTAACTTGTATAATTTTGACAAATGGGAAAATGGCGCGACCTTTGCATTATCAACATTATGTAAAAAGACGGCGACAAACTAAAACGTTTTAGCTAATTAATCATATTTTTGTATCAGTTTTTCATAACGTGGAATTTATAAAGGCAAACGGCTCTGTTCACAGAGCCGTATTTTTTTTCCCTATCTCTCTTAATTTATCTTTTTCCAACCGATTGCAATTTCAATTCCTCTATTTCAGCGAAATTAAAGGTCTTTTTCGCCCTATAAGCTCCTGATTTTTTCATATCATTGTCATGTAATGAAAAGACAAGGTGGGTATTGTGCTTAACCGCATAGTACCTTTCGCTAGTTTTCATAACGTGGAATTTTAAAATGCAACGGTCCTGATTCCTCAGGACCGTTTATATTTTTACCAGGTTATGTGGGCTCTACTCCTACATGTTTGCCTTGATCATCGTAAAGAAATCGTCGAACAAATAGCGGGAATCGTGCGGACCTGGGGTCGATTCCGGGTGGTACTGCACGGAAAAGGCGGGTTTGTTCCTGATACGGATGCCCTCTACCGAGTTGTCGTTCAGATTGATATGCGTTACTTCCACATTTTCGGAAGCAGCCACTGCTTTGGCATCGATCGCAAAACCGTGGTTCTGGGTAGTGATCTCGCATTTGCCGGTGAGCAGGTTCTTAACCGGGTGGTTCAGCCCCCTGTGGCCGTGATGCATTTTATAAGTGGGAATACCGTTGGCCATCGCCAGCAGCTGGTGGCCCAGGCAGATGCCGAACAGTGGACGATCTGCTGCCAGTACTTTCTGAATGGTTTCCACCGCATATTTGAGGGGCGCCGGATCGCCGGGGCCATTGGAAATGAAATAAGCGTGCGGTTTAAAGGTTTCGCATTCCTCGAAGCTGGTTTGGGTGGGATGTACCTTCAGGTAAGCCCCTTTTTCAGACAGGCATTTCAGCATGTTCCGTTTCACCCCGTTGTCGAGCACCGCAATGCGGATGTCGGCGTTCGGGTCACCTACGAAGTACGGTTCTTTGGTAGATACTTCCGCACAGAGCGCCAGACCTTCCATGGAAGGAACTTTGGCCAGTTCAGCCTTCAGTTTGGCTTCGTCCAGGATTTCGGAGGAAATGATGCAGTTCATGGCGCCTTTACTGCGGATGTGCGATACAAGAGCCCGGGTATCCACTTCGTGAATGGCTACGAGATTATTGTCTTCCAGGAATTTGGCTAGCGATTCGTCGGCCATTTTACGGGAGAAATTATGCGCGATATTTTTGCAGATCAATCCACTGATTTTCACACTGCTGCTTTCTACATCCTCGTTCTTGGTACCATAGTTACCAACGTAACAGTTGTTCATGATCAGCACCTGTCCTTTGTAGGAAGGATCAGTAAAAACTTCCTGGTAACCGGTCATCCCCGTGTTAAAACAAAGTTCACCGGAAGCGGTTCCGACTTTTCCGAACGCTTTACCATGGAAAACGGTGCCATCTTCTAACAACAGTATGGCGGGCTGTGTGGATCTGGTAGTCTGCGGCATTCTGCTTACCCTTTCTTTTTTTATGTTCCCGAACGGAACGGTTAAAACTTTGCAAAGTTAGGGCATGATTTTGAATTTTGAGCAGCTAATTTCAGATCAATTCATTTGGGCGGATTTGAGCACTTCTTCTGCTACGCGCCGGCCGGTGGAATCGTTTCCCTGGTGGGTGATGAGCACCTGCACCCGAATGCCACCCTTTACCACCACCAGGCTACTGAATTCCATGGGGGCGGAATGGTTGAGCACGTAACTGCCCTGCTGCCAGATGGCGGGACTTCCGTTCAGCACTATTCTCTTTTCATTATAGCTGAATTGCGACACCCCGGCCTGTTGTGCCAGGGCATCAGCCACCTCTTTGGAAGCGGGGTCCAGCTCAATATGTGATTCCGAAAGGAAAATAGCTTCCTGCATGCTGATTTCAAGGCCCTCGGCCTTTCCGCCGCCGGCAAATGCCTTCAGCCGTACATTGGGCATATCATTCCTTGAAACGGGCGACAGTGAAACAGGCGTCTGCAGCCGCAGTACGTTCCCCCGGAAGGTACGCCAGCCGGAGGTTTCAAGCATGGCCGGCGAAACGGCGGGTTTACCCAGCATCCTGATCAGGCCGGGGCCGTACCAGGCACCGAGTGTGCCGCAGGCTGCAAATATCACCACCACGGTAATAAGCGCCGCTTTCTGACGGAGATTGAATATCCAGTGCTGGCTTTTACGGATGGCAGCCTGGTATTGCTCTTCGGAAATACCTGCCTCCCGGCTGAAAGTGTCAAATGAGCCTTCGGGATGGCGTGCCTGCCAGGCCGCGAATGTTACGGGAAGCTTTTTACTGCAATGGTCGCAGAAGGTGACGTATTCGGATTTCAGTGCGCTGTGCATGCCGCAGTGGCCACATTTCAGGTAGTGCATAGGTGACAGGATAATGATGCACTAAATTAAGATTATTTTGCATATAAACAATCCCCCGAAGATGTAAGCGTAAACAAAAAAGCCGCCCGTATAACAGGCGGCTTTTGATGATATCGTTCAGAAAAAAACTATTCAGCAGCTTTCTCTTCAGTGGCTTCTGCAGCAGGAGCGGCAGTGTCAGCAGCTTTATCTTCTGCTTTCTTTTTAGCGCCACCGGCACGACGGGTTTTCTTGGCAGGAGCTTTTTCAGCTTCAGCAGTTTTACCGTAGATCTCGTTGAAATCAACCAGTTCGATCAGGGCTACTTCCGCGTTGTCACCAATCCTTTTACCGAGTTTGATGATGCGGGTGTAACCACCGGGACGGTTGGCGATTTTTTCGCTGATGGTGCCAAACAGTTCAGTGATGGCTTCTTTATCCTGCAGGTAGCTGAAAACAATACGACGGTTGTGAGTGCTGTCGGATTTTGCACGGGTCAGCATCGGTTCGATGTAAACGCGCAGTGCTTTTGCTTTCGCTAATGTAGTCTGAATTCTTTTGTGGCTGATGAGTTCGCAAGCGAGGTTGCTCATCAGGGCTTTACGGTGAGAAGATGTACGACTCAGCCTGTTTAATTTTACTCCGTGACGCATGACTTGTTAGTTTGTGTTCCCTTATACCGTGTCAGGAATTATAAGGTACTTGTTATAAAATACAAATCACGGGTGCCTTGCGGCCTCCGTGATTTGTGGTATACGAATACTATTCTTCGTCCAGTTTCAGTTTGGACAGGTCCATACCGAAGTGCAGACCTCTTTCGCCGAGTACCTGTTCGATTTCGCTGAGCGATTTCTGACCGAAGTTCCTGAATTTCATCAGCTCTTCCTGTTCGTACTGTACCAGTTCGCTCAGGGAGTTGATTTTCGCTGCTTTCAGACAGTTGAACGCACGAACGCTCAGGTCGAGGTCTTCCAGCGGTGTTTTCAGGATTTTGCGGAGCTGCAGGGTCTGTTCGTCCACTACATCTTCTTTCTCCGTGTCTTTGGTATCGAAGCTGATGTTTTCATCGGTGATGATCATCAGGTGTTGGATCAGGATGCGGGAAGCCTGTTTAACAGCTTCTTCCGGGTGGATGGTACCGTCGGTGATCACTTCCATGATCAGTTTCTCGTAGTCCGTTTTCTGTTCCACACGGGTGTTTTCGATGCTGTATTTTACGTTTTTGATAGGCGTAAATACAGAGTCGATGGCGATGTAACCGAAGATTGCATCTTTAGGCCTGTTCTCTTCAGCGGGCACGTAACCACGGCCTTTGCCGATGGTCAGCTCGATGTCCAGTTTGGCAGAAGGGTCCAGGGTGCAGATCAACAGCTCGGGGTTCATGATCTGGAAAGAGTTGGTTGCTTTCTCGATCATGTCCGCACGGAATTCGGTTTTGCCTTTGATAGAGATCTGGATTTTTTCGCTGCTTACTTCATTCTCAACGATTTTTTTGAAACGAACCTGTTTCAGGTTGAGGATGATTTCAGTAACGTCTTCGGTGATCCCCTTCAGGGTAGCAAACTCGTGATCAGCGCCTTCAATCTTGATTCCCACAATGGCATAGCCCTCCAATGAAGACAACAGTACGCGGCGGAGCGCATTCCCGATTGTCACACCATAACCCGGTTCTAACGGACGGAATTCGAATTGAGCTTCAAAGTCGGTAGACTTCTGCAAAACGATCTTGTCAGGCTTTTGGAAATTAAGAATTGCCATTGATATGCTTGATTTATGAGTTTTAACTTATGTTATATGGCTATAGCCACCCGCAGATGGCTATAACTTATTACTTGGAGTACAATTCCACGATCAGTTGTTCCTTGATGTTCTCAGGAACGCTTTCTCTTTCCGGATACGCGATGAATGTACCTTTCAGGTCTTTCTCATTCCAGTCGAGCCAGCTGAATTTCGGGTTTTTACCGCGAATGTTGCTGGTCAGGGAAGTGTTACCGGCAGTTTTGTCTTTCAGGCCGATGGTATCGCCCGGTTTCAGCTGGTAAGAAGGAACATTCACTACTACGCCGTTTACAGTTACGTGCTTGTGGGCAACGAGCTGGCGGGCAGCAGGGCGTGAGGGTGCGATACCCATACGGAATACGGTGTTGTCCAGACGGGCTTCGAGCAATTTGATCAAAACCTCACCGGTAACGCCTTTTCTACGGTTAGCTTCTTCGAACAGGTTACGGAACTGTTTTTCGAGCACACCGTAAGTGTATTTTGCTTTTTGTTTTTCTCTCAGCTGCAGTGCATACTCACCCAGTTGTTTACGTTTGCGTTGCGCACCGTGCTGACCGGGAGGGTTGCTGTTCTTGCCTAAATATTTGCCATTACCTAAAATGGGCTCTCCAAAGATTCTGGAGATCTTGGTCTTTGGTCCTGTGTACCTTGCCATGTTCTGTGGTTCAGATTTTTAGTAACGGTGCAAGCTCATTTAAAAATCTTAAAACTCGATCTTGCACCCACTGTGATGAATAAATATACAAATAAAAATTACGAATTACGTATTATGACTCACGATTCCTGATGATAACATCCTGATTCGTAATTCCCAATGCGCAATCCGTAAAAGAATATGCTATACCCTTCTCTTCTTCGGAGGACGGCAGCCGTTGTGGGGCAGCGGAGTCACATCTTTGATGAGGGTTACCTCGATACCGGAGTTGGCGATCGCACGGATAGCGCTTTCACGACCGGCACCAGGGCCTTTTACAAATACATCTGCTCTTTTCAGACCGGCATCGAAGGCGGTTTTAGCAGCATCTGAAGCAGCCAGCTGGGCAGCATACGGGGTGTTCTTTTTAGAACCCTTGAAACCCATTTTACCGGCAGAAGACCAGGAGATAACCTGACCCTGCTTGTTGGTGATGCTTACAATGATGTTGTTGAAACTTGCAGAGATATGTACATCCCCGAAGTTATCCACCTTTACTACCCTCTTTTTAGCGGCAGCTTTTGTATTAGTTGCTTTTGCCATAGTTCGTTATAATTCCAACGATGAAATTCCAAATCCCTGTTTATATAAAAACCCTTTATGCCGCCAGTTCCCGGATCTGGAAAAAGAGATACCGGCAAAGGGATTTTACTATTTCTTCGGTGCCTTCTTTTTACCAGCAACGGTTTTACGTTTACCTTTCCTGGTGCGGCTGTTGGTACGGGTACGCTGACCTCTAACCGGCAGACCTTTCCTGTGACGAAGCCCACGGTAGCAGGCAATATCCAGCAGACGCTTGATATTCATCTGCACTTCGGAACGCAGCTGACCCTCTACTTTAAACTCTCCGAGGATGATGTTACGGATGGCTGATTGCTCATCATCGTTCCAATCCTTCACTTTCTTATTGTAATCGATGCCTGCTTTGTCCAGGATATACTGGGCGGTGGAGTGGCCGATACCATAGATATAGGTCAGACCAATTTCGCCTCTTTTGTTTTTAGGAAGATCAATACCGGCTATACGTGCCATATCAATTGTTTAGTTTATAGTTCTTTTAATGTATACAGATGCTGATTAACCCTGGCGTTGCTTAAAACGAGGATTCTTTTTGTTGATCACCAGCAATTTACCTTTGCGGCGAACAATTTTGCAGTCTGCACTTCTTTTCTTGATGGAAGCTCTTACTTTCATGAGTCAATTGTTATAAATCTACCAGAGTTGTTTACTTGTACCTGAAAATTATACGACCCCTGCTCAAATCGTAAGGGCTCATCTCTACGCCAACCTTGTCACCCGGCAGGATGCGGATATAGTGCATTCTCATTTTGCCAGAAATGGTAGCCAGAATCTCATGTCCGTTCTCCAGTTTCACCCGGAACATTGCATTAGATAAGGCTTCGAGAATAATACCATCCTGTTTAATGAGTGCCTGTTTCGCCATAAAAATTTTTAGGAATGCAAAGATACCACAAAAGTTTCTTAAACCGAAAAAAATACCGGAAATAATTGATGAAAAAGCCGCGCTGTGTGGATAACTTTTAAAAAATAATTGTTTATCGGTTAAAAGTCTCTCTAAATCAATTAAATATACAGTCTTCTATTGTGTAATACCTTGCAAGGGTTCCCGTCGTTTCTCTCTTCAAAATCCCCAAAAGGAACGCAAAGATACGGTATTTCCCGTTATCACCGCCGCAAAATACTATCTCCCGGCTGTTTAAATTGCACCGGCCAGGGCAATAAAAAAGACCGGTACACCGGTCTTTTTCGTATATGCTTTAGTTGATATATACGGAGTTGAGGGCTTCGTTCTTTTTCTCCGCGGCCTCGATGTGCTCGAAAGTCGACAGCATGTCCGCTTTCCCTTTCATTACGGCCACTGTATGCTCGTAGTGCACCGATACCTTCCGGTCGCGGGTCACCACGGTCCAGCCGTCTTCCAGATACTCCACATCGCGGGTACCGAGGTTCACCATGGGCTCAATGGCGATCACCAGGCCCTCTTTCAGTACCGCACCACTACCCCGGCGGCCGTAGTTGGGCACCTGGGGGTCTTCGTGCAGGTTACGGCCCAGGCCGTGCCCTACCAGCTCGCGCACCACGCCGTAGCCCCTCTCCCGTTCCACATAGTCCTGGATGGCGTAGGCGATATCCCCTACCCGGTTGCCAACAACAGCCTTCTCAATGCCCTTCATCAGCGCTGCCTTGGTAGCGGCCATCAGCTTCTGCACATGGGTGGGTACCTCGCCGATCGCGAAGGTGTAGGCGCTGTCGCCATGGAACCCGTTGCTGAATACGCCCACATCTACCGACACCACGTCGCCTTCCTTAAGGATATGGCCGTTGGGGATGCCATGCACCACTGCCTCGTTCACGGAGATGCAGCAGGTATTGGGAAAACCTTTATAGTTCTTGAAGGAGGGCACTGCTCCATGGTCGCGGATGAATTGTTCGGCGATGGCATCCACATCGAGGGTGCTCATGCCGGGTTTGAGCCTTGCGGCCACTTCCGCCAGGGTGGCGCTCACCAATTGGGCGCTCTGACGGATAAGTTCAATTTCTTCTTTCGTCTTATAATGGATCATAACACGCGAAATTATGCAATTATTGTGGTTTGCCCCAATAGAACAGCGGAGTGCGGGCCGGAGTTCAACGGGGGTTAATAAAAAACCACCGGGAGTGAAGGCTCCCGGTGGTCGTTATATCTTGTCAGTTTGTTTTGATGAATCAGGCATTAGCCGGTGAGGTTCTGCCTTTGATGCGGCCGGAGCTCATCAGGCCGTCGTAGTGGCGCATGAGCAGCTGGCTCTCGATCTGCTGCAGCGTATCGAGGATAACGCCCACCATGATCAGCAGGGAGGTACCACCGAAGAAGGTGGCGAACAGGCTGTTGATGTTGGCGGCAGCGGCAATGCCGGGCAGTATACCTACCAGTGCCAGGAAGAAGGCGCCGGGGAGGGTGATACGGTCCATCACCGCACCGATGTAATCGGCGGTGGCTTTACCGGGTTTTACGCCGGGGATGAACCCGTTGTTGCGTTTCATTTCATCGGCCATCTGCGTGGGATTGAAGATCAGGGCAGTATAGAAGAAGGTGAACACCACTACCAGTACTGCATAGATCACGTTATACCAGGGATTGGTATGGTCGCTGAAAATGCGGATGAAAGAAGATGCGTTATCGGAGGTGGCAAAGCCGATGGCTGTTGCCGGGATGAACATGATGGCCTGGGCGAAGATGATCGGCATTACACCGGCAGCATTCACTTTCAGGGGAATGAACTGGCGTACGCCGCCGTATTGTTTGTTACCGACAATACGTTTCGCATAGTTCACCGGGATTTTCCGGGTACCCTGTACCAGCAGGATGAGGCCTACGGTAATTAGGATGAACATGGCGATCTCGATCAGGAACACGAGCAGGCCGCCGCCGGCGCCGGTTGTTTTGAGCGAAAGCTCCTGCAGGAGGGCTTCGGGCAAACGGGCCAGGATACCTGTCATGATGATGATGGAAGTACCGTTACCAATACCCTTATCTGTGATCTTTTCACCGAGCCACATGATGAACAGCGTGCCGGCGGTCAGTACCACGGTGGTAGATAACCAGAATAAGAAAGACCCATATTCGGGGATGAGGGCACCGCCGGACTGGGTTCTTAAGTAAGCTACGTATGCACTTGCCTGGAAAGCCGTTACAACAACGGTTAACAGACGGGTATACTGATTAATTTTCTTCCGTCCGCTATCCCCTTCTTTCTGCAATTTCTGGAAATAAGGCACTGCTATGGTCAGCAGCTGGATGGCGATGGACGCCGAGATATAGGGCATGATGCCGAGGGCGAAGATGGAAGCGCGGGAGAATGAACCACCGGCAAACATGTTAAAGAGCCCAAGGATACCTTTCTGGGAAGTCTCGGAGAATTTGGCCAGCTCGTTGGGATCGAGACCGGGCAGGGTGATATAGGAACCCACACGGTATACCAGTACCAGGAGCAGGGTGGTGAGGATGCGCTTGCGCAGGTCCTCGATGCTCCAGATGTTCTTTATGGTTTCGATAAATTTCTTCACAGGAAGATAAGAGTTTAATAACGCGTGTAAAATTCGAAAAGACGCACTACTCCGTAGGCGCCTTCTCTATCGTAATTTTCTTAAACCAGTTCTACGGATCCACCAGCTGCTTCAACGGCAGACTTGGCTTTCTCGCTGATCGCGTTCACTTTCAGCGTTACTTTGCTTTTCAGTTCCCCTTGACCGAGTACTTTTACTTTGGCAGTTTTGCTGATCAGGCCGTTCAGGTACAGGTTTTCGAGAGAGAATTCCTGCAGACCGTATTTTTCAACAATCTGTTCCAGTTCGCCGATATTGAATACTTTATATTCAGTGCGGGTGATGGGAATAAAACCACGTTTCGGCAGACGGCGCTGGATGGGCATCTGACCGCCCTCATGGCCTCTTTTGCTGGAGTAACCGGTGTTGGATTGGGCACCTTTGTTACCTTTTGTGGCGGTACCACCTTTACCGGAGGCTTCACCACGACCTAAACGTTTTTCTTTATGTACTGCGCCTTTTGCAGGTCTTAAGTTCTGTAAGCTCATAATATGAATTGTTTTACTTACGCGGAAATCAACCGCTCGCTTTTACAATGATAGTTCAAAAAAGTAAGATGCCAAATGTAAAAATGAAAATTTTACATTATGCATTCACCTGCTCAACTTTTACCAGGTGGTTCACCGTGCGAACCATGCCCAGGATCTGAGGAGTAGCTTCCACTTCTACGGTGTTGTTCAGCTTCTTCAGTCCGAGCGCCTTCAGCGTCAGTTTCTGACGTTCGGGGCGGTCAATACCACTTTTTACCTGGGTGATCTTAATCTTTGCCATTTTATTTAAATATTTCCAATTAAAGTGACCGGTGCCGTCCCTTCCGGGAACGGCCAGGTGTTGGAACGGATACTTAACCGTTGAATACTTTCTTCAGGGATACGCTGCGTTGTTTGGCGATCGCGATCGGCTCGCGGAGCATGCCCAGCGCCTTGAAGGTAGCTTTTACCACGTTGTGGGGGTTAGCGGAACCCAGTGACTTTGCCAGAACGTCGGTGATACCGGCGCTTTCCAGCACAGCACGC
This sequence comes from Chitinophaga lutea, assembly GCF_003813775.1. Classification (NCBI taxonomy): domain Bacteria; kingdom Pseudomonadati; phylum Bacteroidota; class Chitinophagia; order Chitinophagales; family Chitinophagaceae; genus Chitinophaga; species Chitinophaga lutea. The sequence goes on from NZ_RPDH01000002.1 coordinate 2,314,827, forward strand.
ATAGAACCTCCAGCGATCACACCGGTACCGTGGGCAGCCGGTTTGATCAGTACTTTCGCAGCACCTTCCTTCGCCAGCTGGTCGTGAGGAATAGTACCGTGATGTACCGGAACTTTGATCAGGTTTTTCTTAGCGTCGTCGATCCCTTTGGTGATAGCTTCCTGTACTTCCTTGGCTTTACCAAGACCGTGGCCTACTACACCATTCTCGTTACCAACCACCACCAGTGCGGAGAAACTGAAAGTACGGCCGCCTTTGGTAGTTTTGGTCACCCTGTTAATAGCTACAACCTTTTCTTTCAGCTCCAGATCGCCAGCTTTTACTTTATTGAATGAATTCTTTGCCATTTTTATTTAATAAGAATTACGATATCTGATTGTTTTTACTCCTGGTCTTCCTGATTAGAATTGCAGGCCTCCTTCGCGCGCACCGTCAGCAACTGACTTTACACGGCCATGGTAGAGATAACCACTTCTGTCGAATACGCAGGTAGTAATACCCAGTGCAGCGGCTTTAGCAGCCAGGGCAGCACCTACCAGTTTGGCTTTCTCCACTTTCGGAGCGGTTTGCGCTGCGATCGCTTTTTCGCGGGAAGAAGCGGATGCCAGGGTAGTACCATTGGTATCGTCAATCAGCTGCACATAAATTTCGGCATTGCTGCGATAAACAGCCAGTCTCGGCTTTTGTGCAGTACCGCTGATCTTTTTACGGATCCTGTAGCGGATATTCTGTCTCCTGTTTGTTTTTGTACTCATCACTTAGTGTATTTAAGGCTCCGATGCTGCCGGAGCTATGTTCAGGGTAAAGACCGGTTTTCGGCCGGCCTCTCCCCCTGTATAAGTTTAATAATTCGGTTTCCCGCCGGCGGCCTTATGCAGCGCGGCGCATCAGGCTATTACTTACCGGCAGATTTACCAGCTTTCTTGCGAACAACCTCATCGCTGTAGCGTACACCTTTACCTTTGTACGGCTCGGGTTTGCGCAGGCTGCGGATTTTAGCGGCAACCTGGCCCAGCAATTGATTGTCCAGGCCTTCCAGCATGATCTTCGGGTTCTGCCCTTTTTCAGTCAGGGTCGATACCTTCAGTTCTTTGGGAACTTCGAAAACGATGTTGTGAGAATAACCCAAAGATAAATCCAGCAACTGACCTGCATTCGTAGCCTTGTAACCTACACCTACGAGTTCGAGTTGCTTTTTGAATCCGTCCGTAACCCCGGTCACCATGTTCGCGATCAGTGCGCGGTACAGACCGTGCAGAGAGCGGTGGCGGATCTGGTCGGTCGGGCGGGTGATCACAATCTCACCGTCTTTCACTTCCACTTTAATATCGCGGTCGATCGCCTGTTTCAGTTCGCCTTTCGGACCTTTTACCGTGATTTCGTTAGCAGCGGAAACATTTACAGTTACACCGCTGGCCAGTTTAATAGGACTTCTTCCTATACGTGACATAGTTCGTCAGTTTATTATTGTTGTGAATCCGGTATCCCGTGTTCAGCCCGTATAGAAGGCTTAATTGTCAGATATACCGTAATCCCGCCTCATTTGCATAAGGCGGGATAAAATATATTAGTATACGAAGCAAACTACTTCGCCACCTACGTTTTGCGCTTTGGCTTCCTTGTCGGTCATTACACCTTTGGAAGTAGAGATGATAGCGATGCCCAGACCGTTTTTGATACGGGTGAAGTCACCAGGTTTTGAGTACTGGCGAAGACCGGGGCGGGAGATACGCTGCAGATCCTGGATGGCAGGAACTTTCGTCTGCGGATCGTATTTCAACGCTATTTTGATGAGGCCCTGTTTGCTGTCCTCTTCGAATTTGTACTTCAGGATATAACCTTTGTCGTACAGAATTTCGGTAATACGTTTCTTCAGCTTGGAAGCCGGGATTTCCACGATCCGGTGGTTAGCCATCTGGGCGTTACGGATGCGTGTTAAAAAATCTGCTATTGGATCAGTAACCATTGTCAGTTAATGTTTTAAAAATGAGTGCGGCTTTCTGCCACAACAATGCGATATCCAATCGATATAGAAAGGAAAATCAATACCTGTAGGTGCTTACCAGGAAGCTTTTCTTACGCCGGGGATTTTACCAGCCAGTGCCATGTCGCGGAACATGTTACGGCAAATGCCGAACTGACGGATATAACCTTTCGGACGGCCGGACAGCTGGCATCTGTTATGCAGGCGAACGGGAGAAGCGTTTTTGGGCAGTTTGTCCAGTTCTGCATAGTTCCCTTCTGCTTTCAGCGCAGCGCGTTTCTCTGCAAATTTGGCCACCATGGCTTCTCTCTTTCTTTGTCTGGCTTTTACTGATTCTTTTGCCATATTGAATTATTGATTGTCTTTTTTGATGTTCTTGAACGGCATACCCAGTTCTTTCAGGAGCTCGTAAGCTTCTTCGTTGGTCTGGGCGGTGGTTACGAAGGTGATATCCATACCGGTGATACGGTTCACTTTATCGATGTCGATCTCCGGGAAGATGATCTGCTCGGTAACGCCCATGGTATAGTTACCGCGGCCGTCGAAAGCTTTTTCGTTCACACCTTTGAAGTCACGCACGCGGGGCAGGGATACGGAGATCAGCCTGTCCAGGAACTCGTACATGTTCACACCGCGCAGGGTTACCCTTGCACCGATGGGCATGTGCTTACGCAGCTTAAAGTTGGAGATGTCCTTTTTAGACAAAGTAGCAATAGCTTTCTGACCGGCGATGCGGGTCATTTCGTCTACTGCGATATCCACCAGCTTTTTATCACCTACCGCACCGTTGATGCCCTGGTTCAGGCAGATCTTGGTGAGGCGGGGAACCTGCATTACGCTCTTATAGTTGAACTTCTTTTGCAAAGCAGACACTACTTCAGTACGGTATTTGGTCTGCAGCCTGGGTTGATATGATGTGTTTGCCATTATTTAATTACCTCCCCTGATTTTTTAGCGATACGAACTACTTTACCGTTTTCTCTTTGGCGAGCCACACGGGTGGGCTTGCCAGCCTTAGCATCCCACAACATTACGTTGGAAATGGCGATAGGCGCTTCCTGCTTTACAATACCGCCTTTGGTATTCTGAGCGGAAGGTTTGGTGTGTTTGGTGATGATGTTCACACCCTCAACCAGCACACGTGCTTTGTCGGTAATTACCTCCAACACCTTGCGGGGTTTGGTCCGGTCCTTGTCGTCACCGGTAACTACCACAACCAGGTCGCCTTTCTTAATGTTGAACTTAGGCTTAAATCTAGTTTTCATCTGTTTGTTTATTTAAACGCCAAACGAAACACTTGTTCCGCTTGATTAATATTTATGTCGTTTTTGAAACGGGCTGCAAAGATATGCAAAGATTTCGGATCTTGAATTCCAGCCTTCAGATAAAGGTATTCTGTATATATATACCCTTAATTAATAATCGCTTGAATCCCAAATCCGAAATCTCTATAGTCGCTCCTTAAAGCACCTCAGGCGCCAGGGAGATAATCTTCATATATCCTTTATCACGAAGCTCACGGGCAACCGGACCGAAAATACGGGTCCCGCGGGGCTCGTCGGAGTTGTTCAGCAATACAACGGCGTTATCGTCGAAGCGGATGTAAGAACCGTCACGGCGACGGAGTTTCTTCTTGGTTCTTACAATAACAGCTTTGGTTACGGTGCCTTTTTTCATACCACCACCGGGGATGGCATCTTTAACCGTTACTACAATCTTATCACCTACTCCTGCATAGTCCTGGCCGGAGTTGCCGAGTACGCGGATGCAGAGTACTTCTTTGGCACCACTGTTATCAGCTACGTTCAGCCTTGATTCTTGTTGTATCATCGTAATACGTTTGTTAATTGTTTAGCAGCGGCTGCAGGTTCGCATAAAACCGGCAGCTTGAAACAAATGAATAATTACTTTACTTTTTCGATCACTTCCACCATGCGCCAGCATTTGTTTTTGCTCAGCGGGCGTGTTTCCATGATTCGTACGGTATCACCAATGCTGCACTCGTTCTTTTCGTCGTGTGCCATGAACTTGGTGGTTTTCTTTACGAACTTACCATAGATCGGGTGTTTCACCTTACGCTCAACGCTCACGGTTACAGTCTTATCCATTTTGTTGCTGGATACTACGCCGATCCTGGTTTTTCTTAATTTTCTTTCGGTCATTTTGAAAGTTATTTTACCTCCAAACCGCTTTTTACGCGGCTATAAATTTGTTAATTGTTATGCTGGTCAATAGCTATCACTATTCCAACCCTTGGCTGGGAATTAGAATCCCAACGCTCTTCTGCGAAGTTCAGTCTGGATGCGCGCAATCTCCCTTCTCATGAAACGGATGCTCATGGGATTTTCGATCGGCGTTACCGCATGGCTGAACGTGATCTTTTTCAGGCGCAGTGACTCTTCAGACAGTTTCTCCTTCAGGTCCTGGTCGCTCAGGCTTTTAAGATCCAGTTTTGCTTTAGGCATTGTATTAAATTTTGTTTCTGGTTATCAGGTTTGTTTAAAAGAACCGGGTGCTGATTAAGCAACGTAGTCGCGGCGTACTACGAATTTCACCTTGATCGGCAGTTTCTGTGCGGCCAGCTCCATAGCTTCTTTGGCTACTTGCATGGGCACACCGTCTGCTTCAAACAGGATGCGACCGGGCTTTACAACGGCTGCCCAATGGTCGGGAGCACCTTTACCTTTACCCATCCTCACTTCCAGCGGCTTAGCAGTGATCGGCTTGTCGGGGAAAATACGGATCCACACGTTACCTTCACGCTTCATATGCCTGGTCAGAGCGACACGTGCAGCTTCAATCTGACGGTCTGTGATCCACTTAGGTTCCAATGCTTTAAGGCCGAATGAACCGAAAGAAAGGGCTGCGCCTCTCTTAGCGTTACCTTTGATGCGGCCTTTGTGCATCTTCCTGTGTTTCGTTCTCTTGGGCTGTAACATCGTTTATGTTGTTAAAAAGTTTGTTTAAATGATATTTCTAACGGCTGCATGATTATTTGCGGGGACCACGGTCTCCACCACCTCTTCTCTCGCCGCCACCGCGGTTATCTCTTCTTTCGCCGCCGCGTCCGCCACGGTCTCCACCGCGCTCGCCGCCACCGATACGGCTTTCACCGCCTTCTTTGCCGGAAATGGCATTCGGGTTCAGATCACGTTTACCCAGTACTTCACCTTTACAGATCCACACTTTGATACCGATTTTACCGTAAACGGTCAAAGCGAACAAAGATGCGTAATCGATATCCATGCGGTAAGTATGCAGGGGCACACGGCCTTGTTTCATTTCTTCTGAACGGGCAATTTCAGCACCGCCCAAACGGCCGCCTACTTTCACCTTGATACCTTCTGCACCCATGCGCAGTGCGGTAGCAATCGCCATTTTGATGGCGCGTTTATAGTTGATGCGGCTTTCGATCTGTTTTGCGATCGTTTCAGCAACGATGGTAGCATCCACTTCAGGGCGACGGATCTCGAGGATGTTGATCTGAACATCTTCTTTGCCTGTCAGCTTCTTCAGCTCTTCCTTGATGCGATCCACTTCGTTACCGCCTTTACCTATGATGATACCAGGTTTGGAGGTATGGATGGTGATGATGAGCTTACCCAGGGTACGCTCGATCACTACGCGGGAGATACCGCCTTTGTTGATACGGGCATTCAGGTAAGTCCTGATTTTGTTATCTTCGATCAGCTTGGTAGCATAATCTTTTTTGCTGCCATACCAATTAGAGTCCCATCCTCTGATGATACCTAACCTGTTACCAATAGGATTTGTTTTCTGACCCATGTTCTGGTTTTATTTGTCTATGAGTTTAAATATATTTTTTCCTACAGTTTGCTATTATTGGGCAGCGCGGCCGTCCACAACAATTGTTACGTGATTGCTTCTCTTACGGATACGGTAACCACGGCCTTGCGGTGCGGGGCGCATCCTTTTGAGTACGCGGCCACCGTCTACAAATACGGTTTTCACGAACAGGTTAGCATCTTCTACCCTTGCCCCTTCGTTCTTCACTTTCCAGTTAGCCACAGCGGAGAGCAACAGTTTCTCCAGCGGGGTGCTCGGGTGTTTAGGATGGAATTTCAAAATATTCAAAGCTTTCTCTACATCCAGACCGCGGATCAGGTCTGCAAGCAAACGCATTTTGCGGGTAGATGTAGGATTATTGTTCAGCTTAGCTACTGCTTCCATTGTTATTAATTTCTGTGTTATATGAGTTTCTTGTTTCAGCGTCCGGTCTTGCTGTTTCCATCGCCTTTCATTTGTTCTCTTTTACCGGAACCGAAAACGGGAAACCTTCAAACCGATGACTACATTTTTTTGTTAGCGTGCCCTTTAAAGTTGCGGGTTGGCGCAAATTCACCCAGTTTATGACCTACCATAAACTCGGTTACGTACACCGGGATGAACTTGTTACCGTTGTGAACGGCAAAAGTGTGGCCCACAAAATCCGGAGTGATGGTAGAACGGCGGCTCCAGGTTTTGATAACCGTGCGCTTGGTGCCTTCATTTTGCTTTTCTACCTTCTTCTCTAATTTAAAGTCTACGTAAGGACCTTTTTTAATGGAACGACCCATGTTGTTGTTTATTTAAGATTTCAACCCCGGCCCTGCCGGGATTGAAACTCGTTATACGTAATTATAATTTCTTACCGTCTTTACGGCTGATGATCAGTTTGTCAGAGCTCTTATGCGACTTCCTGGTTTTCAGACCTTTCGCATATTTACCTGTTCTGGACCTCGGGTGACCGCCTGAAGATTTACCTTCACCACCACCCATCGGGTGATCCACAGGGTTCATCGCTACACCACGGTTGCGGGGTTTGATACCTCTCCAGCGGTTGGCACCGGCTTTACCGATGGACTGCAGGGCGTGGTCGGAGTTGGAAACTGTACCTACGGTGGCGATGCAGGTGCTCAGCACTTTGCGCAGCTCGCCGGAAGGCATTTTCAATACGGCGTATTTTTCTTCCTTGTTGCTCAGCTGGGCATAAGTACCTGCGCTGCGTGCAATGGCGCCGCCTTTACCAGGCTGCAGCTCGATGTTGTGCACCACAGTACCCAGGGGCATGTTTTTCAGCGGTAACGCATTACCCAGTTCAGGAGCCACATCGGTGCCGCTGATCACAGTGGCGCCCACCTGCAGGCCCTGGGGAGCAAGGATGTAACGTTTCTCACCGTCTGCATAGTTCAGCAGCGCGATGAAAGCGGTACGGTTCGGATCGTATTCAATTGTTTTTACGGTTGCGGGAACATTGGCCTTATCGCGTTTGAAATCCACGATACGGTATTGTTTTTTGTGACCGCCACCGATGTAACGCATAGACCTTCTGCCCTGTGCGTTTCTACCGCCGGTACGCTGTGCAGGAGCCAGCAGGCTCTTCTCAGGGGTGTCCGTAGTCAGCTCTGCGTATGCATTGCCAATCTTCCAACGGGTACCGGCTGTAATCGGTTTGTACTTTTTCAGTGCCATTTTCTACTTAATTCAATGATTTAATAGACTATTTATAAGTTGATCTGTATATACATCCAGGTTAGCGGCTTACGCCGTTAACGGCACTGGTATATTATATGTTAGCATACAGATCGATGGATTCTCCTTCAGCCAGTGTCACCACTGCTTTCTTGTAAGAAGGCTTACGACCGGAAATAAAGCCGGCTTTGGTAAAGCGGGTTTTATTCTTGCCGGGCATTACCATGGTGTTCACTTCCGCAACGGTTACGCCGTAGAAGTCTTCCACTGCTTTTTTGATCTCCAGTTTGTTGGCTTTTTTGTCAACAATGAAGTAAAAGCGGTTGAACTTTTCGGTAGCCTTATTTACCTTCTCCGATATCACCGGTTTGATTAAAACATCAGACAGTTTCATCTGCTATAATTTGATTTGTTATCGGTCAGATGGAACCCTGCGGTTTCATCTTCGTTATTTTTTTGTTTCAGCAAGACGGAACCTTGTGGTTACATCTTTTATTCGCTCTGTGCCGCAAGCCAATGTTGCATCGGCGCACGGCCCTGTTTATTTATGCCTCTACGATGTCAGCCGGCTCTTCAGTGAAGATCTTGGCTGCGCTTTCCGTGATCACCAGGTAGTTGCTGTTCATGATCTCGTAAGTGTTCACGTCGCTCAGCACGGTGCTGTCCACAGTCGGGATGTTGCGCAGTGACAGGTATACGTTGTCATTGTACTCAGGCAGTACCACCAGGGTCTTTTTGCCTGCTACGTTGATGTTCAGGTTTTTGAGGATGCCTTCGAACTGTTTGGTCTTCGGCGCGTCCAGCTTGATATCTTCAACGATGATGATGCTGTTTTCTTTCGCTTTCACAGACAGGGCGGAGATTTTCGCCACGTCTTTCACCTTACGGTTCAGTTTGATGTCGTAACCGTGGGGTTTGGGACCGAAAATGGTACCACCACCTTTATACAACGGGTTACGGATGTTACCTTTACGGGAACCGCCGGTACCTTTTTGTTTGTGCAGCTTGCGGGAAGCACCTTTCACTTCAGCACGCGTTTTCACTTTGTGCGTACCCTGGCGCTGTGCAGCCAGGTATTGCTTTACAGCGAGGTAGATCACGTGATTGTTCGGCTCAACACCAAAGATCTCTTCAGGAAGCTCAATAGTCCTGCCGGTCTTCTTACCTTCTATATTTAAAATATCTAGTTGCATATTACTTCTGGATTAAAACGATTGAACCAATGTGGCCGGGAACGGAACCACTTACCAGGATATAATTTTTGTCAGGGAAAATCTTCACGATCTTCAGACCTTTCACTTTCACTCTCTCATTGCCCATCTGACCTGCCATGCGCATACCTTTGAATACGCGGGAAGGATAAGATGAACCGCCCACGGAACCGGGAGCTCTCTGACGGTCGTGCTGGCCATGGGATGCCTCACCCACACCGCTGAAACCGTGACGTTTTACAACGCCCTGGAAACCTTTACCTTTGGAAGTTCCCACAACGTCAACTGTCTCACCTTCTGAGAAGATCTCAACGGTGATAGTTTCTCCGAGGGCTTTAGCCACGGCAGTATCCGGGTTGCGGAACTCTTTTACGTAACGTTTAGGGGAGGTTTGTGCTTTCGCGAAGTGATTTTTCTCAGCTTTGGGAGTGTTCTTTTCCTTTTTCTCGCCAAAAGCTACCTGAACGGCGTCGTACCCGTCAGTGACTTGGGATTTCACCTGGGTAACCACGTTTGGACCGGCCTCGATAATGGTAACGGCAGTTTGTTTGCCATTGGCCTCGAAGATGCTGGTCATGCCAATCTTTTTACCAATAATACCTTTCATGTGTTATATAATTTAGCCCAGCGCCTGAGGGATCTCTAGCTATCCTCAGGATGAGCGGTTTAAATGCTTTTATTGGGCGGCCACCCGGAAGGCGTGACCTGTTTTATTAATGCTGTTGTCACAAAACACCTCAGGCGGGCCTATGCCCACCTTTGCTGAGGTCCTTTTTTACTACGCTTTAATCTCCACTTCCACACCAGACGGCAGATCGAGCTTGCTCAGCGCATCTACGGTTCTGGAAGAAGATGTGTAAATGTCCAACAAACGCTTATGCGTACACAGTTGGAATTGCTCACGCGCTTTTTTGTTCACGTGCGGAGAACGCAGTACCGTAAAGATTTTCTTCTCTGTCGGTAAAGGAATAGGCCCTGTTACCACGGCACCCGTGTTTCGCACGGTTTTAACGATCTTCTCGGCAGACTTATCCACCAGGTTGTGATCGTAGGACTTCAGCTTGATTCTAATTCTCTGAGACATATGCAATGAACTTCTTCTAATTTACCCCTCAATTTGGGAGGGCAAAGGTAAGTGTTTTTTTCATTGCGACAAATATTTCAGGGGTATATTTCAGGAGAATATTGACTTTTTGCTGCTTTTCCGCTAGTTTTAGTACCCGGGATTCGACGCCCGCAAGTTATGAAAAATACTTAATCTTTTTAAATCCAATGCGTTACCGCCCGCAATTTAGTATTTACCGGAACCTGCTGCTGTCGGCGCTTTTTTTTATTTTTTTCTGCCCCGCAGCCGCCCAGGACACCCTTTCCGCCCCACTCACCGACGAGGAGCGCAAAGCCGAACTCTCCCGCGAGCTCGATGCCCTCGCCGCCGATGTGTTACCGCAGTTCCCCCGCGGTGAAGAAGCCATGGCCGCCTGGATACACACCCACCTGAACATCCCCTACGTAGCACTTCGAAATGATTCAACCGTAATGGTTTACGTGGATTTTCTCGTAGAGCGCACAGGCTACATTACCGATGTTGCCATCAAATACCCGGGCGTGCGCCAGCTCGACAAAGAAGTGGTGCAACTCTTCAAAGGCATGCCGCGCTGGAAACCGGGCCTGCTTAACGGCAAACCGGTAGACCTGCGGATGACCCTGCCGCTGCGCATCACCATCCCCAATTCGCTGCGCAAACCGGCCGAAGTGGCCACGCCGGCTGTTTCGAGCCTCCCGCAGTTCAGCGGCGGCGGACAGGCGCTGCGTTACTATATCAAACAAAACATGCAATACCCCAAGGAGGCCAGGGCAGCCGGCATTACAGGCGCCATTACCGTCGAATTCCTCATCCTCGCCAACGGCCGTGTAGGCAACCCCGCCACCATGGGGGAAGTAATCGGCTATGGACTGGAAGAAGAAGCGATGCGCCTCGTGGAAAAGATGCCGAAATGGATACCGGCCAAACTGGATGGTAAAGCGGTGACCACCAAACACCAGATCGTGATCCGGTTCGAGCCTCCCGGCAAAAGCTAAACGGGCCACCCCGCTTTGTGAAGCGCAGCAGCCCGTTTTTCAGGTTTGTATAATCGACTTAAAAGGGGTTTCCTGCTTATTTCCCTACTTCCCGGATGGTTTGCCTTGCTTTTGCAGAAGGCAGATAGATCTGGAAACCTAGATTGAAGCTCACCCTGTGGGCAGTTGTGGAGCTACCGAAACCCACGGTCAGGTCGTATTTCACCAATCCTTCGAGACCGATGTTGGGGGTAATGAAATAAGCCAGACCAGGCCCGATGCCTATCCCCAGACCATTGGTGTTCGTGCTCACATCACCGACTTTCCGGTTCACACCGTTCACACCGGCACTTGCTTCAAAAAACCACCGCGACTTCCTGTCCAGCTCTACACGCTTGTCTGATACATAGTACCGGCCAAATGCGCCAATCCCGTACAAAAAGTCCGTCTGATCGTTCCCGGTCGTCAACCCCAGGTTAACATCCACCCCAAGGGCTATGTTATCCCTGATAAACCAGCCCGCCTTGGGCGTCAGGTTCAGGTTGAACACACTTCCCCCATTCTGAAAGGTTCCTCCGATGTTGGCAAGCTGGGCACCCACCATTACATTCCCTTTCTGGGTCTGTGCAAAGCCGTTAACTGCGAATAAAACTGTGGACATGAGGAGGGTTAAGTAACCAATTTTTCTCATATGAATTGTTTTTGATGAAACTAGCTGCTTTCGACATTCACCAGGTGGGGACAAATAAGCACGGGTTGATGATTGATTATGAATACAATAAGTATATTTTAAACACTCGAATGCGGGAAAGGTTGTATAAATCTTTATTTTTTTTAAGCTGGCAGGCAATTTGTTCGTTAATTCAATGTTGTTAAAATAAACTCCCATGAAACCTGCCGCCATATCTACCGCCCTCCTGGCGCTGCTCTGCGCCGGAACTTTACTTACAGCTTCCTGCAGCAAAAAGAACCCTGGCAACAACGGCAATAACGGCGAAGACCCTACCTGGCCGAAAGACAGCGTGCGCGTGGTAGTACAGGAAGGCATCTCCCGGCCCTGGGAAATCCTCTGGGGCCCCGATAGCCACCTCTGGATAACGGAGCGCGGGGGGAAAATCAGCCGGGTAGATCCGAAAACGGGCGAGCTTAAGCCCCTGCTGACCATTTCAGACGTAGTGGCCACCGGCGAAGGCGGCCTGCTGGGCATGGTACTGCACCCGTCCTTTTCCACCCAGCCCTTCGTATATGTGGTATACAATTACGGCAGCCCCTACCGGGAAAAAGTAGTACGGTTCCGGTACGAGAACAACACCCTCACTTCTCCTCTCACCATCATCGACAATATCCCCGCAGCGGGCATCCACAACGGTTCCCGCCTGCTGATCAACGGCGATAAACTGTTCATCACCACCGGCGACGCAGCCACCGGGGCCAATGCCCAGTTGACTAACTCTGTTAGCGGCAAGGTGCTCCGCCTGAACCTCGACGGGTCGGTACCGGCCGATAATCCATTTGCCGGCAACCCGGTATGGAGTTACGGCCACCGCAACCCGCAGGGCCTCGTAATGGCCAATAACATCCTCTATGCGGCTGAACACGGTGCAGGCATAGAAGATGAAGTGAACATCATCGAAAAACAGCGCAACTACGGCTGGCCGACCGTGGAAGGGCCCTGTAATACGTCTGCAGAAAACACTTTTTGCACGGCCAACAACGTAAAACAGCCCATATGGTCCACCGGCGCAAGTACCTACGCGCTTTGCGGCATGGATTATTATAACCACGACCGTATTCCCCAATGGAAAAACTCCCTGCTGGTGGTAAGCCTCAAAAATGCGACGCTGTACCAGCTGAAACTCAGCGGGGACGGGCAATCCGTGAGTGCACGGAAAGACTATTTCGTGAACGCATTCGGCCGCCTGCGGGACGTTTGCGTATCACCCGCCGGCCGCGTTTACATCTGTACGGACACCAGCCCGGGTAAAATCATCGAGGTCAGCAAACCCGAATAATTCATTCCAGTCGCTTCCCCGCTTTGACGGCGCCCGCGTTGACGTGGCGCCAGGCACAGTCGTGCAGGATCATACAGTCTCGGGCCGTGTCCACAGAGGCGGCAATCCAGCCCAGGAAGGTATCATTGCCTTTCCTGAACTGCACGCCCATGAACTTTTTATCGGCTGCCACCCAATCGCCCAGCCAGGTCGTATCTGAGGGGTTCGCTGCAGGCAGCAGGATGGTGCAGAGGTGGTTCACGAAGCCGTTCCATTCGTGTGGATAAGGCGCCAGCACGGGGATTTCGTCGCCGGCCTGCAGGCGCACCACCGAGTCGGGCCGGGAGAGCATTTTGGCGGTTTTCAGCGCCACGGCGGTAAACATGGCATGGGTGCCCTGCTGGTCGTTCCGGAGGGCGACGGTGAAAAACACGTCGTCCGTGTCGTCTTCATCAATGTCGAGGGAAAAGGGGGTGAGGTAACGGACTTCCACATTGTTGAGCGACCGGTAGCTGTAGGCCGGCTGGGGCTGTGGACGGGACCGTTTGCTGCAGGCGGCCAGCAGCACGGCGATGCCGAGGGCAGTTGTTTTGAGGTTAAGCATGATCCGGGGTTTTAATGCCGGTAAAGCGGACGGGCCCCTTTAAAAGTTACAGGATAAAAAAAAGCCCCCCGGCGTACGGAGGGCCCTTTTTATTTCTATCTATCAACTTGTGCTTAGGCATTCACTTTACCTTTCACCTTAGCCACCACTTCTTCAGCGATGTTGTTCGGTGCAGGGTTGTAGTGAGAGAACTCCATGATGGAGGTAGCGCGGCCGGAAGACAGTGAACGCAGCTGCGTTACGTAACCGAACATTTCGCTCAGGGGCACTTTGGCTTTGATCACCTGTGCACCGTTACGGGATTCCATACCTTCGAGCATACCACGGCGACGGTTGAGGTCACCTGTAACGTCACCCATGTACTGGTCAGGAGTGGTTACTTCCACTTTCATGATGGGTTCCAGCAGAACGGGTTTCGCTTTACGGCCGGCTTCACGGAAGGCGGATTTGGCGCAAAGTTCGAAAGACATTGCATCGGAGTCCACCGCGTGGAAAGAACCGTCGAACAGGCGAACTTTCAGGCTCGTGAGCGGGAAGTTGGCGAGCACACCATTGTTCATGGATTGCTCAAAACCTTTCTGTACCGCGGGGATGAACTCTTTCGGGATAGAACCACCAAAGATATCGTTCACGAACTGGAAGGATTTGCCTTCGTTTTCTTTCAGCCATTCCGCGTCGGCAGGACCGATTTCCACCTGGATGTCGGCGAATTTACCACGACCACCGGTTTGTTTCTTGAACACTTCGCGGTGCTCCACTTTCTGCGTGAAAGCTTCTTTGTAAGCAACCTGGGGAGCACCCTGGTTAACTTCCACTTTGAACTCGCGGCGCATACGGTCAACGATGATCTCGAGGTGAAGCTCACCCATACCGCTCAATACGGTCTGGCCGGTTTCTTCGTCGGTTTTTGCCTTCAGGGTAGGATCTTCTTCTACCAGTTTGGCAATCGCCATACCCATTTTATCTACGTCTGCCTGAGTTTTAGGTTCGATGGCGATGTGGATAACGGGCTCAGGGAACGACATGGATTCCAGAACGATCGGATGATCTTCGTGGCACAGTGTGTCACCTGTTTTGATATCTTTAAAACCAACAGCGGCACCGATATCGCCGGCTTCGATGAAGTCGATCGGGTTCTGCTTGTTAGCGTGCATCTGCATGATACGGCTGATACGTTCGTTTTTGCCGGTGCGGGTGTTCAGTACGTAAGAACCACCGTCCAGACGGCCGGAGTACACGCGGAAGAACGCCAGGCGGCCTACGAAAGGATCCGTTGCGATTTTGAACGCCAGGGCTGCAAAAGGTTCTTTTGCATCGGGGTGGCGCTCGATTTCCTCACCGTTGTCCGGGTTGGTGCCTTTTACGGCTTCAACGTCCATCGGAGAAGGCAGGTAGCGGCAAACGCCGTCGAGCATTTTCTGAACGCCTTTGTTTTTGAAGGAAGAACCGCACATCATCGGGATGATCGCCATGTCGATAGTGGCTTTACGGATCGCTTCGTGAATCTCGGCTTCGGAAATTGAGTTCGGGTCTTCGAAGAATTTCTCGAGCAGTTTGTCGTCGTAGTCGGCAACCGCTTCCACGAGTTTGCCTCTCCACTCTTCCGCTTCCGCTTTCATATCCTCGGGGATTTCGATTTCTTCGAAAGTAGCGCCTTTACCGGCTTCGTCCCAGATGATACCTTTCATGGTAATCAGGTCCACCACGCCTTTGAAGCTATCTTCAGCGCCGATGGGCAATACCAGGGGAACGGGGTTTGCACCCAGCATTTCCCTTACCTGTTTTACCACATTCAGGAAGTCTGCACCGGAACGGTCCATTTTATTCACAAAACCGATACGGGGCACCTTGTATTTGTTAGCCTGGCGCCAAACGGTTTCAGATTGGGGTTCAACGCCGGATACAGCGCAGAACAACGCAACCAGACCGTCCAGAACGCGCAGCGAACGCTCTACCTCTACGGTAAAGTCCACGTGGCCCGGAGTATCAATGATATTGAATTTATACTGTTTGGTATCAGGCGTACTTTTTCCCTGGTTGGTCGGGAAGTTCCAGAAACAGGTGGTGGCAGCAGATGTGATGGTAATACCTCTCTCCTGCTCCTGGGCCATCCAGTCCATGGTAGCTGCCCCTTCGTGAACCTCACCGATTTTGTGGGTCTTCCCTGTATAATACAGGATACGCTCTGTGGTAGTGGTTTTACCGGCATCGATGTGCGCCGCAATACCAAAGTTTCTTTGAAATCTTAAGTCTGCCATAAAAGTAAAATGACTATAAGTAATGCAATTTGGGGGGCAAAGGTAAACTATTTATCTTAATTAACGAAACGGGATTCTTTGTGAAAATGTTAATTCATGATACAACGTTTCAACCGTATCCATTTCTGCCGAAAACCATTGATTGTCAACTACTGCCGCCGGTTCTTTCTTTCCATCCTGCCCCAAACTGCAAAATTAGCACTTCTCGCCCACTTCCCTCCGGAAAAGGGCCTGCTCCGGAACGCCGTCCCCTTTCTAAAAACAACCAATCATCATCCTAAACCTGCCAAAAATGAAATAGCCCCCGGGAACCCTTGCCACGGGCCGTTTTTTATCTAACTTTACACCGTTCTCAGCCTGAAGAAACCCCATTAAGCATTAAAAACCAAAGGAAAAATGTAGTTCGGGAGCCCCACATCACTCCCCGTGTTGAAGCAGTATAACAGCGTTAAGGATTTTATGGAGCGCAATATTCAGACACACCGCACACATATGTGGTGACGGCGTTTTTTGCCCTCCGCTGAAGGAATAGCCCGGCAGCAGCAGCCTCCGCACACCATACCCGCTTATGGTCAGGACCGTTGTATGCCTGTGTGACCCGTTATCTCTCCATTTTTTCGCAGCATTTCCAGATTCCAACATATAACCTCAATGATTATGAAACACTTTTCTACAAAGCATCTGCTTCTGGCAATCTTTCTGGCCATGGCGTGGCTGCCTTCGAAGGCGCAGCTCGTGCTGGTACGCGAAGTAACGGCCAGTAGCGGCACCTCCGGCACAGCCGGCAACATCACCATCGACTACACCATCGGTGAGGCCATGGTGCAAACTTTCAGCAACGGCGGCCTGCTGCTCACGCAGGGCTTCCACCAGCCGGAAGTGCTCCCTCCCATCCTGCCGGGCGGCCCGGCGGCGCTGGACTTTATGCTCTACCCCAACCCTGCCCTCACGACCGTTAAAGTGGGCTTCAACCTGCTCACGGACGCCACAGTGGTGTTCATGCTCGTGAACACGCTCGGCCAGGTGATCTACCAGGAGGTGAAAACCTTCGGGCCGGGTAAAATCGTGATTCCTGTGCAGGTAGACAGGCTTGCAGCGGGCATCTACACGGTAGTGTTCAAAGTACAGAGCCAGGTATTCACCGAAAAACTCATCATTCAGTAACTCATCGCAAAAAAACTTTTTATGAAGCACACAAAAATGCTCCTACTGTTTTGTTGCGTGCTGGTTGCACATCCATTGCTGGCCCAAAAAACGCAACAACAACCGCTCAATATCGGAGGCGCCTTCCTGCTCGTGAACCCTGACGCACGCAGCAACGGCATGGGCGATGCCGTCACCGGCCTGGAGCCCGACGCCAACGCGATGTTTGCCAATGCGGCCAAACTTCCGTTTGCGGGCAACTGGGGCGTGAGCGCCTCCTATTCTCCGTGGATGTGGGACCTGAACGACCACAAAACACACATGGCCTATGTTTCCGGGTTCAAGACCTGGGAAGACCAACAAAGTATAGGCGTGTCCGTTAAATATTTCGATTACGGCGAAGTGGTGTTCCGCGACGATAACGGCATGGAACTGCAACAGTACCGGCCGAAAGAATTCGCGATTGATGCCGCCTACGCCCGCAAGCTGGGCAGCCGGTACTCCCTGGCCGTATCGTTGCGCTACATCCGCAGCGAACTCGGCAACGGCACTTACAACGGACAGGTGCAAAAACCCGCGTCCGCCGTGGCCGGTGATGTGGGATTGTATTATCAGAGTTATGCAGACAACCTCGATTACGGCAACCGTTTCTGCTGGGGTGTAAGCTTTACCAATCTCGGTTCCCGGCTGAAATACACCGATGATAACAACCGGAAATCGTTCCTGCCCATGAACCTGCGCATCGGCGCCGGTTATTCGTTCGTGCACACAAAGGAACACCAGTTTACGCTGGCCATGGATGTGAACAAACTGCTGGTGCCCACCCCGCCGATCTACAAGCTCGACGGAAGCGGCAACCCCACCGGTGAAATCGAAAAGGGCAAGGATCCCAACCGCGGTGTGGCCGAAGCCGTTTTTTCCTCCTTCGGCGACGCGCCGGGCGGATTCAACGAAGAGCTGCGCGAATTCTCGATTGCCTCCGGGCTTGAATACGCCTACCAGCACAAATTCTTTGTGCGCACGGGGTATTTCTACGAGCATCCGAATAAAGGCAACCGCCAGCATTTCACCGCCGGCATCGGCGTGAACATCGGCGGCGTTACCATCGACATGGCTTACCTGATGCCCACCAGCAACAGCCTCATTCAGCGTAGGAGCATGGTATTCACCCTGATGTACAACATTTTCCCACAGAAATAAACCTTCACCTTTAAACCTCTCACCATGAAAACTATACTTCTTCTCACCGGCCTGCTGTTTTTATCCGCAGGCGCAGTGATGGCCCAGAGCGCATCGCCCCAGGCCGCCCGTTCCACCAAATACCTGCTGTTCCCCAACTACGATGCGGATATGGCCAACCTGAAAAAAGCCTCCGTTTCCGGGCACGAAGGAAAGCCGAAAGTTACCGGCAGCGTGCGCGAAAGCATTTTCACCAACTACAAACCGCAACTGCAGACGGTACGTCCTGCAGGCAGTTTGAACGCGCGCAAAGCCCCGGCCGGTGTCAAACTGACTTCCGAAATGACGCAGGAAGAGCTGGATAAACAGCGGGAACCCGCTGCCAAGCCGGCCCCGACGGTCAACATTCCCACACAAACAAGCCAGGCGACTAAACAATAAAAGCATCCGCTATGAAAAAGATATTTAACCTCATCATACTCTCACTGCTCGCATACCTGCCCCAGACCTTCGCACAAAGCGGCCTGAGCGGCACCAACTACCAGGCCGTGGCGCGGAATGCCAACGGCACTGTATTGGCGAACGCCGCCATCACCGTGCGGTTCTCCATTTTGGGAGGCTCCGCCGCAGGCCCCGTGCAATACCAGGAAACACATAACGCCAATACCAACGCACTGGGGCTTTTCAGCCTGCAAATCGGCCGCGGTACGCCTGTTTCAGGCACCTTCGCCGGGGTACCCTGGGCGAACGCCAACCAGTACGTACGCGTGGAAGTGAACACCGGCAGCGGGTTCAACGTGCTGGGCACCAGCCAACTGATGGCAGTACCTTACGCCATGTTCTCCGTTAACGGCGGTCTTCCGGGTCCTGCCGGTCCTGCTGGCCCTGCTGGCCCCGCCGGTCCTGTTGGTCCTGCCGGCCCCGCCGGCGCGGTTGGCCCCGTTGGCCCCGCAGGTGCGGTTGGTCCCGCCGGTCCTGCCGGTGCAGTTGGCCCCGTTGGCCCTGCTGGTGCGGTTGGCGCAGTGGGCCCGGTTGGCCCTGCCGGTCCTGTTGGACCGGTTGGTCCCGCCGGTCCTGCCGGTTCTATAGTTGGCGCCCCCGCGGGTGGCGACCTCTCAGGATCTTATCCTGATCCCGTGGTAGCTAAAATACAGACGCGGCCCGTAAATGCGGCCGCTCCCATAGCTAACGACGTGCTGAAATTCAATGGCGTGGAATGGGCGCCCGGCACGGTAGGCGGTGCATTCACCCTGCCTTACGTTGCCAATGAGAACAACCCTGCTACTCTCTTTTCCATCAATAATGCCGGCGACGGTACTTCCCTGGAAGGCACTAACGGCACCACTACCAGTAATGTTGCAGCTATACGCGGTATTATCACCAGCACAACTCCCGGAGGGTTCTCCGCAGCGGTACGTGGTATCAACAACGGTACCGGCGGTTTGGGCGTTGGTGTGTATGGCTCGCAGAACGGCAGTGGCTGGGGTGTGTATGGCGTGACCCCGAACGGGCTCGGCGTGTATGGCAACGCCAGTGCCAATGGTATCGGGGTATATGCAAACGCCAATACCGGCACCGGTTTGACCGCGACAAGCAACAACGGCATACCGGCCAGCATCAGCATCTTCAACAACGCCAACAACAATAATGCTTTGGTGGTCAATTCCGTGGGCAACGGCACCGTAGTGAACGTGACCACTACCGGAAATGGCGCCGGGGTACGCAGTTCTACCGCAGCCGGTTTCGCCATACATGGTATTACCAGCGCGGTGACCTCCGCAGGTGTCATCGGTGACAACAACGGCGGTGGCGAGGCGGTAGTAGGCCGCACCACCAGCGACATCGCAGGCGCCGTAGTAGGCCGCAACGATGGCGGTGGTTACGGTGTGCGCGGCTTTGTTGCCACCAATACCTCTGGCACTGCAGTAGGCGTACTGGGACAGGTAGGGCTGAATAACAGTACCGGCCGGGCCGGCAGGTTCGAAAACTTCCTGAACACCAACACCACGGGCAACACACTCGAAGTGGAAACCAATGGCAACGGTAATATTCCCGACAACACGCAGGGTAACGCCGCCTCTTTCCTGGTGAATAATACCAACAGCGTGGCTGCTGGCGTGCGCTCTGAAGTAAAAACCATCTTTGGCAACTTCGGTGCGGCAGGTATATTCGGTATCTCTTCCGGTACGGGCGGCTTTGCCGGTTTGTTCCATGCCTCCAATGCCAGCGGCAACGGCCCTGCGCTGGTAGCCATCACAGATGGTAACGGCAACGCCATCACCGCCAACGCATCCAAAGACGGTAACGGTGTGGAAACCAATATCGATGGCGGAGGCAATGCGCTGTACGCATGGGTGCCCACATTTGCCACAGGCCGTGCAGGGCGTTTCAATATCTTCAACGAAACCAACACCAGCGATGTGATCACCGTCACCACAGTGGGCAACGGTATCGCCGGTAACTTTAAAGTGGATAGGGTTACGGGTACTTCTGCGGCGGTAAGAGGTGAGGTGAATTCACAATTTGCCAACTTCGGTACGGCGGGGATCTATGGTATTTCATCCGGCACCGGCGGTTACGCGGGCCTGTTCCATGCATCAAACCCGGCCGGCAACGGGCCCGCCTTGATCGCCATTGCGGATGGCAATGGGAACGGCATTACCACCAATGCTTCCAACAGCGGCGACGGCATTGAGGCCACCGCAGACGGCACCGGATCCGCCATATACGCCTGGATACCCAACTTCGGCGATGGCCGGGCAGCACGTTTCGTGAACTATAACACCGGCAACACCAATCCCGTGCTGACAGTAGAACAGCATAGCAATGGTTCCATCGCTCTGTTCAAAAGCGGCAACCCGGGTACGGTAAACGTAGCACGCATAAACTCAGCTGGCAGAGGTTTTTTCAATGGCGGTACACAAAACTCCGGTGCGGACGTGGCTGAGGCTTTTGACGTAATCGGCTCCATGACTGCTTATGAGCCCGGCGACGTGATGGTCATCTCCACCAGCACAGACCGCACCATGGAAAAGTCATCCTCACCTTATTCCACCCTCGTGGCCGGTGTGTATGCCACCAAACCCGGTGTGCTGCTGACGGAAAAAGAAGGCGTGGAAGATATCACCGACCAGGTACCGATGGGCGTAATCGGCGTGATTCCCACAAAAGTGTGCGATGAAGGCGGCGCCATCAAACGCGGCGACCTGTTGGTAACTGCCAGCAAGGCCGGTTATGCGATGAAGGCCGACCCCGATAAGGTGAAACCCGGCCAGGTGATCGGCAAGGCATTGCAGGAGCTGGCAGCCGGTGAAGGCAAGATCAAAGTTCTCGTGAATGTTAAATAAACAGCGCAGGAGCCAGGTTTAAACTTCTGAGGTTTATGTCTGGTTACTGTGGCGAAGCGCCGGTCCGAAAGGACCGGCTTTTTTATGGACAGCCTTCCGGGGGAGCTTTACGACGGGTGATCCCTGGGAGGTATTGCTCCAAGGTTACTACGGATGTCAGGAAACAACCGGTGCATTGGCAAGTGCGCTGTTGGGGAAATCAGGTCCGGGCGGGCGGAGAAAAAGCAGCTGCAACCAGGTACTGCTGGGGGAAAAAGCGTTTCAAAGCTATCATCCCCACCCTCAGGAGCGTTGCGGAAAGAAGCAACCAGGTGGCTTTGCGGGAAGGATACCACCTCCCTATCCTCAAGGGAAGTGTTCCCGGGAAGAATGAAGCAATCAGGCGCCTTTGCAGGAAGAATGCCACCCCTCTATACTCCTGGGAAGTGTGTGTTCCCGGGAGGAATGAAGCAATCAGGCGACTTTGCGGGCTCTGGAGAACATATCTCTGTATCCCCGGCGGGCGTTGCTCCCTGCAGGAAGGAGCCCCTGAAACCCGGAGAACACAAAAAAAGCAAACATCCCCGGAAAACTCCGGGGATGTTTGCTAAAGATATATATGCACCGCGGTGAGGCGGGCGGATAATTAAACTTTGAAGTGGGAGAAAGCTTTGTTTGCTTCAGCCATACGGTGGGTGTCTTCTTTCTTTTTGAAAGCGGCGCCTTCACCTTTGCTGGCGGCAACGATTTCGTTGGCCAGTTTCTCTGCCATGCTCTTACCATTTCTTTCGCTGGCGTAGCGCACGAGCCATTTGATGCTCAGGGAAACTTTCCTGTCTGCACGAACCTCAGCGGGGATCTGGAAGGTGGCACCACCGATACGGCGGCTGCGTACTTCAACGGCAGGAGTTACGTTAGATAATGCTTTTTTCCAGATTTCGTAACCATTTTCGTTGGTCATCTGGCTTACGCGGTCGATCGCGTCGTAGAAAATTCTATAGGCAATGCTCTTTTTTCCTTGTTCCATGACGTTGTTCACGAAACGAGTTACCAGTTTATCCTGGAACCTGGGATCGGGTGCCAGGGGTAATTTTTTTGCAGCTTGCTTTCTCATTTATTTGAAAAATTTCAACTATTTACGATTAATTATTTTTTGGCCTTTTCCTTCTTGGTACCATATTTGGAACGGCTCTGCTTCCTGTCCTTCACACCAGCAGTATCCAGGGAACCACGAACAATGTGGTAACGAACACCCGGCAGATCTTTTACCCTGCCGCCGCGGATCAGAACGATAGAGTGCTCCTGCAGGTTGTGACCTTCACCCGGAATGTAGGCGATCACCTCTACTTTATTGGTCAGACGCACTTTTGCAACCTTACGCAATGCAGAGTTCGGCTTTTTAGGGGTGGTAGTGTACACGCGGGTACATACGCCACGACGCTGAGGGCAGGCATCTAAAGCTCTTGACTTTGATTTGGCCCGGATAATTTCTCTTCCTTTTCTTACTAATTGTTGTATTGTAGGCATTCTTACCTAATTTATATTTTTTTCTGCTAGTTTACAATGACATCCAAATAGCCCATTATGAGAATTTGGGAGGGCAAAGGTATCATTTCCTATTTAGAATACAAAATTGTGATCGAAGAAATTTTTGAAAAAGCCCCATTACCGGGCATTTTCTTTCAATAATTCCGTCACTACCTGCTCCCACTCCACCTCCAGCAATACCGAAGGCATTCTTTTCCCCGCCCGTGCGTACCAATAACCGGCGTTCCCGTTATCGCCCTCCTTGCGGTGAAGGTAGGCATGCACCCAGGAACCCCGGGCCGAATGAACCTCCTGGGCAATATCGTGGCTCCGGTCCCAATCCCCCTTCCCGTCCCACCACATGGCTTCCAGCACCGGGGAAATTCCCGGCGGAGGAGCGGCCTGCTGCAGGCTGAGTTTAAATTCGGCGAAGGTCATGGGCCGCAAAGATAGTCAATTATAGCAGCATAAAAGTCCAAAAACGCCCCATATGCCATAGCAGCGGGCACCTGCTGAAAAGGCTTGATTACAAATAAATGATAATCAAGCAAGTACACACATAATAGTAGCTGAAACCTGCCACCCTCCTGTGATCCTTGTGTGATCCTTCGGTCAAACACCGTCAAATCCGCCAGGGTATTGAAAGCCACAGGAGAATCGCTATAGGATCACAGGAGAAACACAGGAGGATCACACAAGGATCACAGGAGGATGGTCGATAAGGCACAAACAAAAATGTGCGACCCGGAAAGCTTACCGGGGTTCAGCCGGAACCCCAAATCGGTTTCCACCCACAACAAAAAAGCCCCCGGCATCCCGGAGGCTTTCCCTATCAAGGTTGTTATTAGTTATATCCGGTAATTCCAGCCCTTGTCGTCCGGTACCTTGCCGGTACGGATGGCATCGAGGCGGGCAATCACTTCGGCGCCCACTTCATATTGGGTGGTATCAAGCGATATTTTATGATCTTTATAATCGAGCTGCTCCACGTAGGCCACACTGGCGGCGGTGCCGGTGCCAAACACTTCCCGGAGGGTACCGTTCTGGTGGGCGGCCACCACCTCTTCGATAGACACTGGGCGCTCCTCCACCTCAAAGCCCATTTCCTCCAGTACGGTCATCACACTGGCGCGGGTCACGCCGGCCAGAATAGTACCGTTGGTCAGGTCAGGGGTGAGGGCGCGGTTGCCGATGATCACGAACACATTCATGGTGCCGCATTCCTGCAGCCATTTGTATTCGTGGCCGTCAACCCACAAAATCTGGTCGTAGCCCTGTTTGCGGGCCTGCATGGTGGGGTACATCGCCCCCCCGTAGTTGCCGGCCGCCTTGGCATAACCTACCCCGCCGGGGAAGGCCCGCACATATTTGTCCTGCACCAGCAGGTGGATGGGTTTATTAAAATAAGGCCCCGAGGGGGAATTGATGATGGCGAACTTATAGGTGTCCGACGGGCGCACACCGATAAACTCGTCCGCCGCAATCATGAACGGCCGCAGGTAGAGGGAACAGCCTTCGTTAGACGGCACCCAGTCGCGGTCGAGGTCGATCAGCATGGCCATACCGCCGATAAAGAGCCATTCCGGCACTTCGGGCATTCCCATCCTTTCGGCGCTTTTATTAAACCGGGCGTAGTTGTCGTACGGGCGGAAAATCATCGGACGGCCTTCCTGGTCGTTATACGCCTTGATACCCTCGAAAATCGCCTGTCCGTAATGCCAGGCGGCATTGGAGGGGCTCACGCTCAGGTGCTGGAAGGGCAGGATTTCTGCGTTTTTCCATTCTTTACCGTCAAAATCAGCCACCAGCATATGGTCGGCGTATTTTTTACCAAATACCAGGTTGTTGAAATCAACCTCGGCCAGTCGGCTTTTTGTCGTTTTTGTAACCTTAATCTTCCTGGCTGCTTCTTCCATCAGGGGGGAAGTAGCACCGGTATACTCAACTGCCATCATGGTTAATCGATTTTATCTCAATATTTTTACACTTTCTTAAGCCGGCTGTCGTTCCCTGTGAACGATTCGCAAATAAACGTTATTTCCCCAACATGGGGCGTTCATATTAAACCTTAATAATATATTTATGAGCCTTGAGCAATTACAGCTGGATCCCTATTTGTTGGCGCAAATGTACGACCAGCCTATCATCCCCGAGGTGCGGCAGGCGGCTCCGGCAGCCCCGAAAGCATTGCCCAAACTCAAATATTTAGGCGAAAATCAAAAAAACATACTGCTGCTGATACAAAATGAAAGCGAAGCCTATTTGAACGAAGAATTATTCAATCTCCTCGCCAATATATTAAATGCTTGCAAACTCGGCATGCAGGAAGTTGCATTGCTCAATGTTGCAGGATACCCGGGGCTGACGCTGCAGGACTATCATACGGCCCTCGGCTTCCGCCAGTGCATCGTATTCGACATACCGCCCGCTCAGCTGGGTCTGGCGGAGATGGAGCCCTACCGGCTCGAAACCCATTTCGGGGCATCGGTCCTGTACTCCCACCATCTGCAACAAATTGCAACAGACAAGGCTTTGAAAGGCCGGCTATGGCTGGCATTGAAACAACTTTTCGGAATCTGACAACAAAATGGACGACATGACCTTAGTATTCGCCACCAACAACGATAACAAAGTAAAGGAGATACGCTCGATGTTAGACAGCAGCTTCAACATCATTACGATGAAAGAAGCGGGCATCGACATGGACATTCCCGAACCGCACGACACCCTCGAAGCCAATGCGCGGGAAAAATCGGAAACCATCTACCGGATCACGGGGCGTAATTCCTTTTCGGAAGACACCGGCCTCGAAATCGACGCCCTCAATGGCGCGCCCGGCGTGATTTCCGCCCGGTACGCCGGCGAGCAGAAAAACGCGGAAGACAATATGGACAAGGTATTGCATGAACTGCAGGGCCAGACCGACCGCAACGCCCGCTTCCGTACGGTCATCTCCCTCATCATCGACGGCACCGAGCACCAGTTCGAAGGCGTGGCCGAAGGCACCATCCTGCCGGCGCGGCAGGGCGGCAAAGGTTTCGGGTACGACCCCATCTTCCAGCCCCTGGGCAGCAGCAAATCGTTCGCCGAAATGGACCTTGCGGAAAAAAACCAGTTCAGTCACCGCGGCAAAGCCTTCAAAAAGCTCATCGCCTTCCTTCAACAGACAGCATAATGGCGAAAGTAAAAATCGAGCTGCCGGCGGCATTCCCCTTTTCCACCACTATCCCCGTGCGCATCGGCGACGTGAACTACGGCGGCCATGTGGGCAACGACGCCATTGTTTCAGTGCTCCACGAATCACGCATGCAGTACCTGGCCTCCCTGGGCTGTACCGAACTGGCGTTTTTCGGGGTGGGCCTGATCATGGCCGACCTGGCCGTGAGCTATAAAGGCGAAGCATTTTACGGAGACGCGCTCACCGCCGAAGTGACAGCCGCGGAACTGGGCAGCGTGGGCTTTGAACTTTTATACCGCATCAGCACCCAACGCAACGGCCAAACGGTGCTGATTGCCGAAGCCAAAACAGGGATGGTGTGTTTTGATTATAACAGCCGTAAAATTGTGCGGCTGCCGGAGACATTCAATAAAAAAATCAATGGATAGCATGGAAAATATAGCAACGATCATCCGGCAGCGCCGGACGGTGAAGCCCACCAGCATGAATGGCAAAAAGATAGCAGACGAAACGGTGCGTGAGTTAATGGAGCTGGCCGACTGGGCGCCCACCCATGGCCTGACCGAGCCCTGGTATTTTGTGGTGTTCAGCGGCGACAAAGTGCAGGAGTTCTGCGCCGAGCACGCCGAACTGTATAAAACGTTCACGCCCGCGGCCGGTTTCATCCCGGGCAACTACGATAAATTGAAAACCCAGGGCGACCTGGCTTCGCATCTTGTAGCTGTTTGCATGAAACGGGGCAGTAATCCCAAAATCCCCGAAATCGAAGAGATCGCCGCTACGGCCTGCGCCGTGGAAAACATCTGGCTGGCCGCAACGGCACAGAACATCGCTATGTACTGGGGATCAGGAGGTATGACGTACCATCCTGCCATGCAGGACCACCTTGGCCTCGGCGACGACGACAAGGTGATGGGATTCCTCTACCTGGGTTATACAGACGAGGCTCCACGGCCCGGACGGCGCGTGAAGCCTCTTGATGAAAAAGTAAAGTGGATGTAGTGATTTTATTGCAACTGGTACGTTTTGGCCAAACGCTGGAAAGAACGTACCTGTTGCTCCTGCCATTGCGCGTCTTTCCCCATTTCGGCGGCCATGATGCCTGCAACTTCGGGCGCTACCCGCACTGCCTCTTCCGCATCGAGAAACAGGGCCCGCGTTCTGCGTGCCAGCACGTCTTCTACCGAATGCGCCATTTCCTGGCGCACCGCCCACAGCACCTGGGCTTTGATGATGCCGAGCGATTCGCTTACGACTCCTCCCCCGCCCGGCAGGTTTTTTACCGCTGCCGCGTCGGCGCCGTAAAAATATAAGGGATCCGCCTCGCTGAGTTTCTGCGCCGAGCCATGGATCGCCAGGTGACGGGTTACGGAAGGTCTATGCGGCCAGATTTTTACTTTCTCCAACCGGTCCACCACGTCTTCCCCCATTTTGCGGTAGGTAGTCCACTTGCCGCCCAGAATAGTCACCAGGCCGGAAGCCGACACCATGATCTTGTGGTTGCGGGAAATCTCTTTGGTTTTTTCGCTTTTCTCCGGTTTGGCGAGCGGGCGCAGGCCTGCCCAGACGCTCTTGACGTCCGCGCGGGTCGGTACCCGGGTAAGGTACTGGCCGGCGGTATTGAGGATGAAATTGATCTCTTTTTCCATCGCCACGGGGTCGAGGCTGATTTCGTTGACGGGATTATCGGTAGTGCCTACTACGATCTTGTTGTGCCAGGGCACGGCGAACAGCACACGGCCGTCGCTGGTTTTGGGGATCATCAGCGCATTGGTGCCGGGCAGGAACGAAGCATCCAGCACGAGGTGTACCCCCTGGCTGGCCACGATCTTGCGTTTGATGCCCGGGTCGTCCATTTCGAGGATATCGTCTACGAACACGCCGGTGGCGTTGATGATGCCTTTGGTTTTGATGCGGTACTCGCGGCCGGTTTCAGTGTCTTGCGCCGTCACATAAGAGAGCTCGCCGTTACCGTTTTTCTCCAGTCCCTTCACCCGCATGTAGTTGAGGGCAATCCCCCCCTGTTCGTAAATGGTCTGCACCAGGTTCACGGCCAGGCGGGCGTCGTCGAACTGCCCGTCGTGGTAAAGGATGCCGGCGGACAGATGGTCTTCTTTCAGGCCGGGCAGCTTCTCGAGCGTTTCGCGGCGCGAAATATGCCGGGAGCGGCCCAGGCTGAGGCGGCCGGCCATCCAGTCGTACAGCTTCAGGCCGATCGTATAAAAAATACCCTCCCACCAGCTGTAGGCAGGGATGATAAAAGAAAGATTTTTTGCAAGGTGTTGCGCGTTTTTCAGGAGCAGCCCCCTTTCGATACTCGCCTCCCTGACGAGGGCCACATCGCCCTGAGCGAGATAGCGGACGCCCCCGTGGAGCAGTTTGGTGGCTTTACTGGACGTGGATTTAGCAAAATCAGATTGTTCAAGCAGTAATGTTTTGTACCCCCTGGTGGCCGCTTCCAGTGCTGCCCCCAGCCCTGTAGCCCCTCCCCCTATAACAAGCACATCCCATTCCGTGCCATTCCCGATTGCCTTCAGTTGTTCTAAACGGTTCATTAGATCGATTGTTCAAGCATTATTATACAATATACATCGTATTCCGATACTGGCAAAATTATACGATTTATACAGCTCTTTTCAGACTTTTTGAACAAATGCGCCAGGATCGTCTCATAACATTGATGTTTAGGGGTTTATATATAAATAACAGGTTAACGACCCCAAATGTTTGTCGGCTAAAAGTCCCAGTTTTTCACGCGGGCAATGGCTTTCTGCCACTTTTCCCGGAGCCTGGCCTGGCCCGGCTGGGGTGCTTCGGGTGAAAAAACGCGGGCCACCTTGTATTGTGCTTTGATTTCGTCGAGTGTCCAGAAGCCGGTAGCGAGGCCGGCGAGATAGGCTACCCCGGTAGCGCCGGCAGGCATTACCTGCGGCCGCATCACGGGGCATTGCAGGATGTCTGTCTGCATCTGCATAAAAAAGTCGTACAGCGCGGAAGTGCCGTCTACCCGCAGTTCGGTGATGGCGCGGCCGCTGTCTTTTTCCATGGCCTCCAACGCGTCGGCAATGCCGAGGGCCACGCCTTCCAGGGCGGCGCGGGCGATGTGGCCGGAAGAAGTGCCGCGGGTAATGCCGATGATCATGCCGCGGGCATAGGGATCCCAGTAAGGGGTGCCGAG
This sequence comes from Chitinophaga lutea, assembly GCF_003813775.1. NCBI lineage: Bacteria > Pseudomonadati > Bacteroidota > Chitinophagia > Chitinophagales > Chitinophagaceae > Chitinophaga > Chitinophaga lutea. The sequence continues at coordinate 2,343,936 of NZ_RPDH01000002.1, forward strand.
GCCGGAAAGGGCGGGCACAAACAGCACGCCACCGTTGTCGGGCTCAGTTTGCGCCAGGGCCTCGATTTCGGCGGTGGACTCGATGAGCCCCAGACCGTCGCGGATCCAGCGGAACACGGAACTGCCGCCGAACACGCTGCCTTCGAGCGCATATGTCACCGTATCACCGATGCGCCAGGCGATGGTGGTCAGCAGGTGATGGTCGGACACGATGGGTGTGGAACCGGTGTTCATCAGGGCGAAACAGCCGCTGCCGTAAGTGTTTTTCACCATGCCGGGCTCCAGGCACATTTGCCCGAAGAGAGAGGCCTGCTGGTCGCCGGCGAGCGCCGCGATGGGAATTTCCGCATCCAGTATGCCGGGTGCGGTATGCGCCACCACTTCGCTGTTGGAACAAACGGCGGGAAGCAGTTTATGGGGGATATTAAAAAGCCGCAGCAGCTCCGCGTCCCAGTCCTGTTCGTGGATATTGAACACCATGGTGCGCGAGGCGTTGGTAATGTCGGTGACGTGTTTTTTACCACCCGTCAGTTTCCAGACCAGCCACGCATCGATGGTGCCGAAGGCCAGCTGGCCCTGCTCGGCGCGGATGCGGCCGTCTTTCACATGATCGAGTATCCAGGATATTTTACTGGCGGAGAAGTATGCATCGAGGATGAGACCGGTTTTCTGCCGTATCAGTTCGGAAAACCCCTGGTAGCGGAATTCGTCGCAGAGTTTGGAGGTGCGCCGGTCCTGCCAGGCAATGGCGTTGTACACCGGCTCTCCCGTTTGCCGGTCCCAGATCACGGTGGTTTCGCGCTGGTTGCAGATACCGATGCCGGCAATTTCACCGGCTTCGATGCCGGCGCTGGCCACCAGTTCTTCCATCACGGAAAGCATGGTGAACCAGATCTCGTTCGGGTCCACTTCAATCCAGCCCGGTTCGGGATAATATTTTTCGTATTCTTTCTGCAACTGTTTCACCACCTGCCCCTCACGGGAAAACAATACCGCACCGGCGGCACTGGAGCCGAGGTCGAGCGACAGGATATATTTCTTCCGGGTATTCATTAGCGCAACTAGGTTTAAACGTTCTTGAGATCGGTGATGGCCTGCATCAGCTCGCCGAGGTACTGGTACATGGTTTCGAGGTAGGTATTGCCCTGTTCGGTCAGTTTATAATACTTCCGCGGCACCCCCTCGTCCATCTCCACCCATCGGGAGTCGACGAGCTTCTCCTTTTTGAGGCGGCTCAGCAACGGATAGATCGTGCCTTCCGCAATATCCATATCGGCCAGCTTCTTGATTTCACTGATCAGTTCGTACCCGTACCGCTCCTTTTTCTGGAGCAGCAGCATAATAATATACTCAAACAGTCCTTTTTTGATCTGGGATTGCCAGCGCGTGATGAAATAGGCATTTTGCTTATTCTCCATAAGGGAATTTAGTGCGTTAGGTGGATTAAAAATAAGCAATTGCTTATTCTTTATGGATTATTTGAGCAAATGCGGCCTTTCCTTATATACTTTCCAGATGAGCTCCCCGAAAATGGTGTTGGCCCAGGCGAACCAGGCGCGAGTGAACTTCGCCGGGTCGTCTTTATGAAATGACTCGTGCATGAATCCCTTACCGGCATGGCATTTCTGCAGCGTTTGCAGACAGTGGCTGATTTCCGCGTCGCTGTTGCTGGTAAGGCCCTGCATCACGAGGCTGATGGGCCAGATGCGGTCGAGACCGGTATGCGGGCTGCCGATGCCCTTGCCTGCTTTCCCGGAAAAGAAGAAGGGATTCTCGGAAGAGAGGATAAGCTTGCGGGTATTGATATAAACGGGATCGTTGGGTTTGATGGCGCCCAGGTATGGGAGCGACAGCAGGCTGGGCACGTTGGCGTCGTCCATGATATTGAAGCTGCCGTAGCCGTTCACCTCGAAGGCATACACCTTGCCGAACTGCGGGTGCGTTACGATGGCGTATTGCTGCAGCGCTTTTTCCACTTCCGCGGCGAGCGCCCTGCATTCTCCGGCCAGTGCGGCATCTTTATGCAGCGCCTGCACCATTTCAGCGGCCTGTTTGAGGCTCACTACGGCAAAGAAATTGGAAGGGATCAGGAAACTGAAAATGGTAGCGTCGTCGCTTGGGCGGAATGTGGAACAGATGAGGCCCACGGGTTTTACGGGATAACCGTACCCGCTGAGCGGCACACCGTCGGTAGCCCAGGAGGTGTTCCGCTGGAAGTGGTACGGGCCGGGACCGTTTTTCCGCTGCTGCTCTTTAAAAGTTTTCAGCGTCAGCGCGATGGATGATTTCCAGGTATCGTCGAAGGGCGCGGTATCGCCTGTTTTTTTCCAGTACTGGTAAGCCAGGCGGATGGGGTAACAGAGGGAATCGATCTCCCATTTCCGCTCGTGAATACCGGGTTTCATATCGGTCAGGTCGGTTTTCCACTCACCCTGTTTGTTTTCGTCTTTATAGAATGCGTTGGCGTAGGGATCCTTGAGGATGCACTTCACCTGGTGGTTGATCACACCGGCGATGAGGTGCTGCAGTTCCTTGTCTTCCTGCACCAGCTGGAGGTATGGCGACACCTGGGCCGTACTGTCGCGCAGCCACATGGCGTCAATATCGCCGGTAATCACGTAGGTATCCGGCCGGCCGTTTGTCGTTTCATATTCCACGGTGGTATCGAGCGTGTTCGGGAAACAGTTTTCGAACAGCCAGGCCAGTTCGGCATTGCCGCTTTTGGCTTTTACCGCTGCGATGGCCTTTTCCACCGCCTCGCTGCGGAACTTGCGCTGCGCCGCGGGGATGCGCACAACAGGAAAACCGGAATTGGCGGCCCAGCCGAGCGCGGGGCGGAACAGGAGTGCGGAAGAGAGGACAGCAGACTGCTGGAGGAATTTTCTACGGCTCATATTTCATTCAATTAAAAATGAAAAATAGCAACTTCTCCGCCAATAGTACCTGCTAAAATTTGCTAATCGGGGAAAAATGGACGGTCTATAGACATAGACCGGCGCTCTTACAGTGATACTTGAACAATTCCTAACGCTTATTGTTCAGCTATTTTTTCCACTTCACTTTCGTGAAAATGATCTGCTGGTACTTGTTCTTTTCGTACAGCACGCCTATTTCCCTTTTTGACAGCATCACCAGGTCGGAATACGCGGCGTTGCCGGCAACGCCCGTCTGGTCGATCTTATAACTCCTTTTCCAGGTGAGGCCGTCGTTGGTGCTGATACGCAGGGTGAGGTTATCGCGCTTGGAGGTATCCGCAGCGTTGCTGAATGCCACGATGGCTTTGCCTTTGTGGCTGCCCACGGTCAGGATACTGCCCTGGCACACGGGGTCCGGCAGGTTCATGTCGAAATAGGCGGTATCCCAGCGGGCGCCGCCATCGCTGCTGAGGGCCACGATGCGGGCCTTGATGTTTCCCTGCTGGTTGCGCACGTTCATCATGAGGCGTCCGCGGCTGATTTCGGTGGCAATAGCCTCGTTGCTGCCGGGAATATCAACGCTGCTGCTGATATGAAAGGTTTTGCCATGATCATCCGTATAGTACCCGCCGGCCTGGTATTCGCGGTGCTTCGGCTGCGGGTCGCCGGCGGAGTGGTTGGTGGCCACAAAAATGCGGCCGCGGTATTGCCCGCTGGTGAACTGCATGGCGTGGCCGGGTGTGTTGAAGAAACAACGCCAGTCTTCCGGAAAACCCAGCTGTTTGGGGCGGTGCACCTGTTTGGTGATGTTTACCGGTCCGCTCCAGGTTTTACCGCCGTCGGCGGAAGTAACATAAAGCGCTTCGCGGAGCCCCGTCCCCTTCCGCACTTCACTTTCATGGTTGGTGCCGGTATTGTAAAAGAGAAATACCCTGCCACCGGGATGCGCCGGGTCTGTCAGGTCCAGCACGGGGGCCGGATTGCCAGCCTGCATATTTTTATTTTCGGCCACCACCTGCAGCGGGCTCCAGGTGTTGCCTTTGTCTGTGCTACGTTTCATCACGATATCGATGTCCCCGAAGTCGCTGGCGTTTTCCACGCGGCCTTCGGCGAAAGCGAGCAGTTCGCCGTTGGGGAGACTGATAATGGCGGGAATGCGGAAGGACTTGTACCCTTCCCTGCCCGATTCAAACACCGTTACCTGCGCAGATGCGCTGAATGCCGCCAGTAAGCAGGCCATCGCGCCGAATAATTTTTTCATGCTGTTAAACATACTTTTCATCCTGAATTATTTTGCTGCCCGAGGAAGACTGTGTAGGCTTCCTCAGGTCTGTGGTTTCATTTCTGCTACGCCCGCGACTCTACTACCAGCTGCCTTTGCTTATCGGGAAATATCAGGCTGAACAGGTATCCCATCAACACACAACCCACTACGGCAAACAGGGGATACAGGAAAAAGCTGATGGCGCTCGACTGCTGCACGAAGTATAGCACGATGCTGCTGGCGATAAAACCGGCAAACACACCGCGGCTGTTGATGCGCGGGAAGAAGATACCAGCTGCGAACATCCCGGCCAGGCAACCGCCGAAGAGCCCGATGATTTTCAGGTACTGATCCCAGATCGACGCATTTTGCAGGTACACGAGGTACATGGCAATACCACAGCCGATAATGCCGAGGAACACGGTAACGATTTTCGCGAAGCGAAGGCTTTGCTGATCGGTGGCCGTTTTGCGGAAAGTCTTATAAAAGTCGGTAGTGAGCACCGTAGCGATGGAGTTCATGCTGGAACTGATGGTAGACATGGTGGCCGCAAACAACCCTGCAATCACCAGCCCGCTCAACCCCGCCGGCAGCTGCTGCGAAATGAACCAGGGGAACACATCGTCTGTACGCCCGTGCGGGTTCAATGAACCGGGATGATGGCGGAAGAAATACCACAACGCCGTTCCCACGCCGAAGAAAATAAACGTGGCAGGAATCACCATGAGAGCATTGGTGTAGATCGACCTGCGCGCCTCCTTTTCCGTAGAGGTGGTGAGGTAACGCTGCACCACCACCTGGTCAGACGTGTAGGTCACGAGGTTGGTGAGGAACGCACCGACGAGCACCACCCATAGCACCGGCTGCGAAATGCTCCAGCCGAGGTTCGCCACTTTCAGTTTATCGTTCTGCCAGGCTTCCTGCACCAGGCCGGACAAACCGCCGTCCGTATTGTAAGCCATGAAGAAAAAGCTCACCAAAGCGCCGCCCAGCAGCACGAACACCTGCATCACTTCCGTCCATACCACGGCCTCGATACCGCCCAGTACGCTGTACGCGGTGGTTACGATCGTGGTGAGTAAAATGCAGGCGAATATATTCGTGCCCGTTACCGTGCTCAGTACCAGCGCGGGCAGGTAAATCACCACGCCGAGGCGGCTCAGCTGGAACAATACGAACGTCAGGCTGCCGAGCAGTTTCACTCTCGTATCGAACCGTATCTGCAGGTATTCGTACACACTGGTGAGTTTCAGCTTGCGGAAATACGGCAGGTAAAACATGGTGACGATGGGCGCCACCACGATGATCATCAGGTTATTGAGGATGTACACCCAGTCGGTGGCATAGGCTTTCGCGGGAATGGCGATGAACGTGAGCGCGCTCAGTTTGGAGCCGAATATGCTCAGGCCGGCTGCCCACCAGGGGATTTTTTGTCCACCGAGAAAGAAATCGCTGGTACTGTCGCCCATCTTCCGCGACACCACTACGCTGATAGCGATCACCAGCAGGAAATAGATCGCGATCACCGACCAGTCCCAGGTACCGAAGCGGCCACCCGGCTGTTGCGGTGAGGCCACCAGTACTTTTTTGCTGCGCACGGCCGGGCGGGCTTCACCGCCTGGCAGTATCACTTTATTGTTCCAGATCACCAGCGGCGTAGTCACCGGCGCATATACGCTGCCGTGCGGATTTTCCACCGCGTCGGGTTTGGTATCGGCCGGCATGGCCCCCATGATGGACCATGCATCGGTGAGTGTGTTATAAGCCAGTACGTTATTGCTGAAGCCCGGATGCGCATCCTTCAGTTCCGCTACGCGCGTGGCATTGGCGCCATCGTCGCCGCCGAATAACAGCAGGTGCGACTGCCCCGCGGGGTAAGCAGGCGTTGGTGCCGCGGCCAGCGGGTAAGGGAGGTCGGCGATGCGTTTCCAGCCCTGCCCGGGCTGATAGGCCCAGGCATCTTTGAGGTATTTGCGTAGCCCCTGTTGCAGTTCCACGCCGCCGAAAACATACACTTTCCCGTCCATGGCACCGGCCATCGCCAGCATCCTGCCGGCGCCGGGCAGAGCAGGCAATTGCTGCCATTCTTTCGCACCGCCCTGCAGCGAGAGGCTCCAGAAATTATTCGTGGTGCCGCCTGTGGGTGAGGGAATGCCGCCGGCTACATACACCGTACCATTGAACAATACGCCGCAGGCATTGATCACCGGAGCAGGCAGTGCCGGCAGGTTTTCCGTGGTGACTTTTCCGTTTGTATACGTGAGCAGGAAAACATCTTTGTAGTTCGCCGTGGCGTCGCCGCCACCGATACAGAGCAGGCCATTACCCACCGTCAGCGATACGCCATAACCCATGGGGCGCGGGAGTTTGCCGGCCGCTTTCCAGCTGCCGCCTTCTTTTTCCAGCACCCAGATGGTATCGTACCAGGTTTTTACGCCTTCGGTCCAGGGTCTTTTGTTGCCGGGGAAGTTGGTGCCGCCCGCCATGATGAGCGCACCGTTGCTGACGCCGGCGTAACTGCCGGCCAGCCCGTCTGCATCGGGCAGTGCGGTGGTTTCCGTCCAGTTAAAAAAAACGTCGCTGGCTGTATGTTGAGCGCCTGATTTCATTGTGAAGCAACATAAAACGAGTACCAGTACTCTTTTTATCATTCGCATGCCATGCATTTTAGGTATGAACAACTTTACGCGCGGGCGCTTTTTCGAAAAACGACAGCGCAGCCAGTTCATCGTGAAATTTCAAATACGCCGCTTCTTCGAACGTGGTGAGCGGAAGGCGGCACGGGCCGAGGTTCCAGCCGAGCATTTTCATGATCGCTTTTTGCCCCGGGATGGGAGGATATTTCACTAATATACGAATCACTTCCACCATGTATGCGTGCAGGGTTTGCGCACGTTCCATCTCCCCTTTCCGGAAGGCCTCCATTGTTTGGAGATACAAAGGCGCCGCGAAAGTATAGGTACTGCCGATAGCGCCTTTCGCGCCTACCGCCATGGCAGGCAGCAGCATTTCGTCGAGGCCGTACAGGATGTCGTATTTGCCGTTTTCATACTGCAGGCAGGCCTGGTATTCCTGCAGGGTGGTGGCGGTGTATTTGATGCCGGCCAGGTTGGGGATGGCGGGACCGGCTATTTTCAGGAACTCGATCATGTCCATACCCACGCCGGTCAAATGCGGAATATGATAGTAGTAGAACGGCAGTTCGGGTGCGGCCGCAGCGATCTGCGCCATGCTGTCTGCCAGGTTCTGCACGGAGGTAGGCTTGAAATAAAATGCCGCTACCGCGGAAATGGCATCGGCCCCGATCTGCTGTGCGTGCGCGGCCAGCGTTCTTGCTTCCGCAATGCTGCTGTGGCCTACGTGCACAAATATCAACAGGCGTTTGTTGGCTGCTTTTGTAAATGCCGCCGCAACTTCCATTCTTTCGGCAGTGGTCATGTTAGGGCCTTCACCATTGCTGCCGCATACGAAAATCCCCCGCAGCCCGTCCGCCACCAGTTTGTCGGTAAGCGCGGGAATCAGGCTGTAGTTGATGGAGCCGTCTTCATTAAATGGTGTGAATGCAGCAGCAATTAATCCTTGTACTTTTTCCATAGTTCGCAAATATTAATATCCTTCGGTTTGTTTGATGAGGTTGTTGTTAGCCAGCACGGTAATGTTCAGCGGCCAGTAAATGGGCGTGGTTTTACCGGTGAGGTTGGGTATGTACTTGTATATATCGATGGTACCGCCTTTGTGGAAACGCACCAGGTCGTACCAGCGCTTGTTCTCAAAATACAACTCGCGGCCGCGTTCGTCCAGTATTTCTTTTTCAACGGTGGCTTTGTCCGTAGCGCCGCTATATGGCCCGTTACCGGTGCGCACCCGCACTTTGTTCAGGTATTCGATGGCCGGATTGGTCTGGCCGAGGGCGGCATAGGCTTCGGCCTTGAGCAAAAACAGGTCGGCCAGGCGGTACATGATCACATCGTTGTCCGGCACCCGGTCGTCCGGGTATTTGGTGCCGGGATACTTGGTAATCCACGAAATTTTCGGGCCGCTCGCCTGCCTTTCGGTGACCCAGGTGAAGGGAATACGCTTGTCGGATGGGTATTTCGCAAAGAGAGCCCTGGAAGCAGGACTGATCTGGTATGCCCCCTGGCCGTTAGCCGTAGTTTCGCAATAGGGCAGGCTGTCCAGGTTGAGGGCACCCTGTACGCCTGTTTTATAAGGCAGGGCGTTCATCACGTAATGCGTGGTGTTGGGAATACCGCTGATACCGGTGGTCGGTTCGTCGCGCAGGAAAAAGGCGGACAGGATCACCTCCGGGTTGGTAGCGGAACGTGTAGTGGTCACATCCTTGAATTCAGCGTTGAGGGCCACCCCCGTTTTTTCCACCTCGTAGATGGCGGTGATCGCATCGTTCAGATCCGTCGCCCCGCCGCCCAGCACTTTCGCGCTCCAGAGTTTCACATCCGCTTTCAGCGCCTGTGCCGCCCCGTAGCTGAAGCGGTACTTGGAAGGATAGCCCGTGATCTTGAAATCGCTCATGGAACGGAAAATATTCAGGGCCGTGTCGAGGTCGGCATTGATCTGTTTGAACACCTCCGCCGTGCTGCTGCGGGGCAGCAGGGGTACATGGTCACCTACCACCGCTTCCAGCATCAGCGGCGCATCGCCGATAACACGGGAGAGATGGAAATAAAAATAAGCGCGCAGGCTGTACGTTTCCGCCAGTATCTTTTTACGCAGATCCGGGTTGGACGAAAACGCAAACGGCTCGATTTTGGCCAGCAGCAGGTTGCAGTTGCCGATGGCTTTGTACCAGTCGTTGTAGTTAATAGCGCCCGAAGTAGGACTGATAACATGGTTCCAGGCCGTACCGAAGCGGGAGTTGAGGGCCGACACCAGTTCTTCTCCCCTTTCCGTACCGTAGGTGACGTTGTTGGCGAAGTGGCGCATGAAAGGATAGATGCCGATCACATAAGGCTCGAAATCACCTTCCGTGGAAAAATAATTTTCGTCCGTAATGCTGGATTGCGGCGCTACGTCGAGTATGCTTTTGCAGCCGGCTATCACGGCGGCGAGCAACAGGCAGAAGAGGAATATCTTTTTCATCCGATTATTTTTTTCATTGTTAGCGTGCCGGTAGGCCTGCTTTCATCGCAACAGGCATCACGGCATTTTAGAACTTCAGCGTGGCGCCCAGTGAAAACTGGCGAGGGCGCGGATAGCCGATGGCGTCGAAGCCGGTGTACGATTCCGGGTTGATGCCTTTGTATTTGGTGAGATACCCCACGTTGTACACACTGGCGAAGATATTCATACCGGAAGCGTGAATTTTCTTCATGATGTGGCGCGGCAGGTCGTAAGACAGGCTGATTTCTCTCAGCGCGAGGAAGTCACCTTTTTCATACATCACCGATACATCCGAAGAATAGCTGTTGTTCACGCCCAGCGTGGCTCCGCGCAGGTAGTTGCGCTGCCCGAAGTCGAAGTCGGCGAAAGAGAAACGCGCATATTTTTTTCCCACGTCGCCCGGTTTCTGCCAGATGTCCGGCCCCAGCGCCTGTTCAGGAGCGCCTTCGTTGAAGGCCCTTCCCTGGCCCAGCGAACGCGCCAGCGCGCCGTTGCTGATCATATGGCCCGTTGCATAGTCGACGGATATTTTCAGGTTGATGCCTTTGTAGGAAAAGTTATTCTGCCACCCGCCGATTTTATCCGGTGTGCGATACCCTTGGAATACCTGGTCTTTTGCGTCGATGATGCCGTCGTTATTGATATCGGCGAATCTGAAGTCGCCCGCCTTTTTACCCACCTGCTGCCCTGATGCGGACGCCAGGTTGTCTTTATGCGACTGGTTCCAGGCTGCCGCTTCTTCGTCTGTTGCAAACACGCCTTCCACCTGGTAAGCCCAGAGGCCGAAGGGCCGTTCCCCTTCCGCAAAACCACCCGCTTCGATGTTGGATTTGGTAGCCGGATCATAGATCACATCGCCGCCCTGCCGGTTTTTAGCGCGACCGTTGGCCGGGAGTTTTTTGATCATCTGTTTGTTATACGCGAAGGAGAAATTGGTTTGCCAGGTGAACGAAGGCGTCTGGATCACCGCGCCGCCGATTTCCACTTCTATCCCGCTGTTCTGCAGCGTACCGTTGTTGAACACGATATTGGCAAAGGGGGCTTCGGAAGGGAGGGGCTTCGACTCGATACGGTCTGTGGTGAGCTTGTTGTACACATCTACCGTCAGGTTGATGCGGTTGTTGAGGAAACCCGCTTCCAGGGCGAGGTCGGTGGTAGTGGTCGTTTCCCATACCAGGTCAGGATTGCTCAGGTTCGCCCGGTAAATGCCGGAGCCCTGTGCATACGACACGGCGTTGTACCCGCCGTAGGTATCGGTGATCCGCAGATCGCTCGTACCCGCTTTCCCCCAGCTGGCGCGTAATTTCAGGCTGCTCAGCGTGTTCGGCCGGATGTTCCAGAAATTTTCGCGGTGAATGTTCCAGCCGACCGAAGCCGAGGGGAACAGTGCATATTTGTTCTGCACGGCGAAGTTGGAGAACCCGTCGTAACGCAGGGCCGCACTCACCAGGTACTTCGCATTGAAGTCGTAGTTCAGCTGGCCGAAATAACTCGCAGAACGTGATTCGCCCAAACTGGTGCCCCAGTCGGTGACGTTGGTCACCACCTTGCCGTCTACGATGGCGGTGGACGGTTCGTTGATCGTATAGATGTAATCGTTGTTGGCCCTTTGAGAGGCGATATCGATGTTACTGTTGGTATTGCGGGTGAAGTTGAAGCCACCCAGCACGGTAAAATGGTGGTCTTTTTCCACGTCGAAGTCGTATTGCAGCACCTGGTCCACCATCAGCTGGCGCGAGTTACGCGTGTTCTGCGTTTTCTGGCGCTGGGTGGAAGGCTGCACTTCGTTGGCCGGCGTTTGTTTGCGCATGAGCATGTAGCGGTAGTCCTGTATCAGGTACGACACCGAAGGTTTGAAATGCAGGCCTTTGATGATCGTCCAGTCGCCCGCGAGGCGCGACACCAGCCGTTCCGTAGACACGCGCACGTCGTCGTATTTCAACGTATGCAGCCTGTTGCGCACCGTGTAAAGTTCGCCCGGCATGGGATTGCCGTCGTCCTTAAACACCCGGATGAGCGGGGTGATACGTGTGCCGCGGGTGAGGTCGTTCTGGAAGTTCTCTACGTAGTTCGGCAGCACGTGCTGATAGTTGAGCATCGCATCCAGTCTGAAATTCTCCGCGGCCTGGAACCCGAAGTTGCCGAGGGCGTCGTAACGTTTGTAATCGGTGCCGATGAATGCGCCTTTCTGGTCGGTATAACCCAGCGCCACGTTATAGTTGGCCTTTTCAGAGCCACCGTCTACCGACACATTGGTATTGTTGCTGAGGCCCGTTTTCCAGATAAGGTCTTCGTAATGGTTATCCGCATACAGCAGTTTGGTGCCGGGCCTGATGGGATCGTCCATCGTCATCCAGCCGTTGGCCAGCAGTCTGTCTACGTAAGCCTGGCCTTCGATCGCCACGATATTATCATACAGTGCGGTCAGGTTAATGTTGTTGCCGTACTGGCCTTTCGCCGTGTACACGCGGGTGCCGGCGGAAAATCCGCCGTTATTGAGCAGGTTGTTTTTGTCCAGTTTGTCTGCGGTGTTCTGCACGGTAGTGCGGGCCAGGCGGAGGTAGTCCGTCGCCGAGAGGTATTCGTAATCCCGTGCTTTTGTTTCCCAGGTGGTGCGGTGGTTGACGGTGAGGTTCATTTTCTCGCCCGCCTTGCCGCCTTTCGTTTTGATGACGATAACGCCGTTTGCGCCCCTGGCGCCGTAGATGGCGGTGGAGGCGGCGTCTTTCATCACCTGTATAGACTCGATATTGTCCGGATTGATGTCGCTCATGGAGCGGAACACCCCGTCGATGATCACGAGCGGGCTGCCGCCGTCGGTATTGGCCACGTTGCCGCCGCTGGTACCGAGGCCTGAGCCGTATACGTTCAGCTTGGTGCTACCCCGGATGATGATGTTGGTAGCCCCTTCGCCCGGCTGGCCGGATTGAATGGGAATGGACACGCCGGCTATTTTACCCTGCATCGCCTGGATGGGATTGGGGTTGGAGGTGTTTTTCAGCTCCGCCGGGTTAAGTTTGGAAATGGCCGCGGTGGTTTTCGCGCGGGATTGCTGCACGTAGCCCACCACTACCACATCGTCGAGCGTTTTGTTCGCGAATGCCAGTACGATGTTGAGGGTGGTTTTGCCGCCCACCGGTACTTCCTGCGTGGCATAGCCGATGCTGGAAAAGATGAGTGTTGCGCTAGGCGGTGCGCTGATGGTAAAGCCGCCGTCTTCCGCAGTGAAAGCGCCTTTGGTGGTGCCTTTTATCTGCACGCTGGCAAATTCGATCGCTTTGCCGGTGGAGTCTGTGACTTTACCGGTGATGGTGCTTTGCTGCGCCAGGGCGGTGACGCCTTGCAGGGAAAGCACAGCGATGATGAGGAGTAATCTCGATTGGGAGACCAGTTGTTTCAGATTCATAACGGATCACTGTTTAGACAGTAATGGAATTTAGATCATGTATGTATTTATGTACTACATATCAAAAGTAGAATAAAAATTGGCATTTCTCCAAATTAAATTTTCGAGGCGGCGGGACGGCGAAGGAGGAAGAGTTAGCGATGAATTCCATGCAGCTGGCGATCGGTACCCGGCCTTCATTAGTATGAGGAAGGCGGGACCTGAGCAATTTTCTCTGAGGAAACGTGTTGGGTAGAACAGGAAGTTGTTTCTGGCCGGGGACATGATGCGGGCCTCTCAGAACGCAAAGGAGGCCGTAGCGTCGTGCAGATCGGGATGAGAAGAAGGTTGGGATGAAAATGGATTGTGCGGTCAGGTTAAACAAAGGCATCCATTGGCGCTTCATCGCCATCCTTCATTTCAAAACTACGAAGGTGTTGTTCGGCATAGGCAATTGAAACGGAGGGAAGGCCTGGTCGAAAAGTAGATTATCCGACAAAGTGGATTAAAACGGAAGGAAGATCCCGATTTAAAAGCGGGTTGAAATGGAAAGAATATGTAATCTTCCACGGATAACATGAAAAAGAAAGGCAGTTGCGGAGAGAAAACGATTTGAGAGAATCAGGCCGCTCCGAAAAATGAAGACCTTACATTTTGCTCTCCCGTGCGATATCGCTCCTGCGCAGCGTTCCAACCGTTCTATTATCCGGAAAACAAAACCTCCGGTTATTTCTTCAACCTGTTGAAATGCGGTTTCAGATGTTCCAGCATACCCTGGCGGAATTCCTCCTTACTGCCATTTTTCAGGATATTCACCAAATCCACGTGCGATACTTTCCCGATCTGCGGAATGGGCTCCAGGCTGATCACGTAGCCGAAAATGGGTAACAGCATATTCTGGAAGCGGGTAAGGGTTTCGTTTCCCGTCATCTGGTAAATCTTTCCATGAAAAGCGATCTCATTGTTGATACGGAATGCCTGGCCTTTGCCCCGTGGATCCTGGCTTTTCGCAATGGCTTCCAGTTCTTCGATATCCTTTTTGGTTTTTCGCAGGTACAGGATATCGGCCAGCCCCATTTCGAGCGTGAGACGCAGTTCGAAAATATCCTGGAGCGTGCTGTCATCAATGATCAGGGGATCGAGCACCCGCTCAAATGAACCGAGAATATCCGGGGTCGACAAAATCATGCCGCGGCGCTTCCTGGTTTCGATCATGCCCAGCATCCGGAGCCGGCTCAATGCTTCACGCACCACGTTGCGGCTTACGCCCAGGGCTTCGGCCAGTTCGTTTTCAGATGGAAGTGCGTCCCCGGGTTTGAAGGACTTTTTTTTGAGGTATTCGCGCAGTTCCTTTTCCACTACGTCGGCCATGGTTCGCTGTGCAATGGGGCCCAGATCCTTCATAAGATCGCTCTTTGACATATAGAAGATGCTAATTTTGTATAAATGTAGAACAAATTAATCATTCATCCATTATTTTAGGAACGCGTCAGCAGCGCAATCAGTCCGGCATGCTGCGGGTACTGTTGCGACAATTCCTCTCTTCCTGCCAGTTCGAAGTCCGCAAAATCGAAGCCGGGCGCCACTGTGCAGCCCGTCAACGCAAAGCCGCCGGTTTCTTCCACGCTCGACGCAAACCAGCTGCCGGCCGGTATCACCACCTGCAATTGCTCTCCCTGCGCCACATCGCGGCCAAGCCGGTGCACATGCAGCGAACCATCTGGTTTGATTTCATAAATATGCAGGGTCTGGCCATCATAAAAATGCCACATCTCGTCCGCCGCAATCCGGTGAAAGGCAGAAAAATCACCGTCTTCAAGTAAAAAATAAATAGCAGTAGATGCCGGCCGCGCTCCTGCAAAAGTATCGGGTAAAGCATCCTGCGCTATGATCAAAGGAGCCCGGTAGGTTTCACAAAAAGAGCCGCCTTCCACATGTTGGGTTAATTGCAATGCCTGCCGCCAGTATTCCGCTGTAATTTTCATGGCTTAAACTTACACAAATTCGGGAAAGATTTAACGGCTGGTGGATTCCCCCATGAATGAAAGTACCCCACACCAGCATTGCCGGAACCGGATATAGTCACAAAAAGGTTCCGGCACGAGATCAATCATCGTGATGCTTATTCCGGATATAATGAGAGGCACTCCGTTCATTATCCGGGATAACAGTTCCTGATAAAGTTGAATCCCCCTCGCTGCCGCCGGACGTGAACAGTGTGACGCTCCGCTTCTGGCCGTGTCAGGACTCCGGCCAGCGCTTCCGGGTATGGACATCACTGAAATTATCAACCCAACAAATATTTCCCGAAACCGCATCACACTTGCCAAATTATCCATATATTTATATTGCTTTGCGACCTTTACTCGCCATATGTCTGTTTGCAGTACTGAGCCTGCAATTTGCCTCCCGGCTTACCGGGTATGTGAATTGTATGGTGCGTGCTTACATCATCAATCACCAGGATTTCGCCGAAGATTGCGGATGTGTGCACTACATTGCACAGGCTTTTGACGATCAGGGGAACAACAACCAGCTGCAGGCTTCCGCTCCAACGTTGAAGCTGCAGGACTATGTGCCGGCCCATACCAGCCCGGTACCGGCGGTACTGCCGCGCACTGCTTCTCCCCTTGCAGTAATGGCGCCCAACCATTACCGCTCCGCGGGACTGACTGCCGTTTTCCATCCTCCCTGCCATACTGCCTCCCGTTTCTTTATTTAATCCGTATTTATTCACCGCGGTTTGTTATTACGTATAGCCGTACCAGTTTCCAAGACATCACTGCATCCGTGATGCAGGCCTGCGTGTGATGAATTACACACCGGCATTGCCCCCCGGCATGCCTCAATACCCTTTTATGAAAACTACATTGCTCAGCTATATGGCCTGCCTGGCAGGCCTGCTGTTGCTCATGCAATGCAGTCCCCGCCCCGTGCATAACACGTCGCCCGCACCCGTTGCCGGCGTACTGCTCGGTGTGCAGGAAAGGACCGCATTCCGGCAACCGCCTTTTCAACATTGGTTCGATTCCTTTTACCAGGCCTACACGGTACAAACCGCCGCTATCGCATCGCTCAAAAAAGTATGGCAAAACGAACAGGTGGATATTTTCCTGGGTACCTGGTGCGGCGACAGCCGCCGCGAAGTGCCCCGCATGCTGAAGGTCCTTGACAGCCTCGGCGTGCCCGCATCCAACATCCGCCTGATTTGTACCAAAAGCGGCCAGCCCGGCCATAAAACCAGCCCGGGCCGCGAAGAACAGGGACTCTACATTTTCAGGGTGCCCACGTTCATCATCCGTCGCCACCACTTAGAGCTGGGGCGCATCGTGGAATTTCCGGTAGCAACACTTGAAAAAGACCTGCTGGACATTGTGAGCGGTGCGCCTTACGAGAGCAATTACAGGGCAGGCAATTACATCCGCCGGCTTTTTGACGTCAAAAGCCCGGAGCTCATTAACGATTCCCTGCCTGTCGTTGCCGCGGCGCTTAAACCGCTGGCCCGCAACGAAGGAGAGTTAAGCTCCTTCGGATCCGTTCTCCTTTCCGCCGGTGATTACAGCAGGGCCATCACGGTTTTCCGGCTCAATACGCTGTTGTTTGCCGAAAAAGCAGACAGCTGGCATTGGCTGGCCGAAGGTTACCGCCGCAATCACGACAGGGATAAAGCCATTGTTGCTTATGAGCGCACGCTGGCCCTGCAGCCCGGCCTTACCCTCGCCCGGCAGCGCCTCGATAGTTTAAAAGCATTGTAGTACCAGCAGTTACAGGGAAGTAAAGCCGCAAAGCACCCGGAGATGCCCCGCAAAGGGGCATCTCTTTTTCTTTCCCGGCCCGCACTATCACCGGGGAGGTTTGGACCTGGCCTTCCGTCGCGCTATTCGGGCGCCATTCCATCCGTCATCACCTGCCATCTTTTTTCACATCTCATTCCGGCCCCGCACCTTCTCCTCCCGGATTTGCCGCCCCAGGCAGCGCCATCCCATTCAGCCAGTCCTTTATCACACCTCATTCCGACCACACCGTTACACCTTCCGCGAACTTTCGCCACCAAACGCAACCAGCCATCACGATCGCAAGCCGGCCCTTCCCTCATTCCCCCGGTTGTCACACATTACATCTCACTTTGGTCTATTTCATATCTTATTTATTATCAATTCATAATGCCTACCGTTTTATCAAGACTCAAAAAATACTTTATAAATAAGCGAACGCTCACTTATATTTGCAGTCACATGCGTATCAGGGACGAAAAGAAAATTTGCCAGCTGCACCAGAAAGCGATCGAAATGATCGTCAGGGAAGGGCTGGACGGGTTTGGCATCAACAAGCTGGCTAAAGCGGCGGGAGTTTCTCCGGCCACCATCTACATTTATTACAAAGACCGGGAAGACCTGATTATCCAGACGACCCGGCGGGTAGCGGATGTAATGCTGGAGGAAAGCCTCAGGGACTTCGACCCGGCAATGAGCCTTGAGGAAGGCCTGCGCAAACAATGGCACAACCGGGCCGCTCATTTCATGAAAAATCCGCTGGACGTGGAGTTCATGGAAAAAATGCGGTATTCCCACCTCTACGATAAAGTGGCAGTGCATTTGTACACTTCGTTCAAGGACGTGATGGGAAAATTTTACCATAACGCAGTGGCAAGGAAGGAACTGACACCATTGCCGATTGAAATCTTCTGGGCCGTTGCCTATGCACCGCTTTACCAGCTGATAAAATTTCATACCCAGGAAAAAGCTTTCGGCCATCAGAAATTCACGCTGACGGAAGAACTGATGGAACAAACGTTGCAGCTGGTGCTGAAAGCCCTGAAAATATGATGAAGTAAAAAAATTTCTCCACCTAACTAAATGAGCGCTCATTTATGAACACAACTTACACCGCGGAAGCAATGGGAGTATTGGTATTCCGCACCAATATCCGGTTCAAGAAAGACCTCGCCATGATAGCCCCCGTGCTCGACAAACAACCCGGCGTTCAGCGCTGGAACGTAGACCGTGAAGACACCGACAAGGTGCTCCGCATCGAATCGCGCACGCTTCGCCCGGAAGAAGTCATCCACCTGGTGACGCGGGCCGGCTTCGATTGCGAGGAACTACCGGAATAACCCACTACGCTATTTTACACACACTACAATTTATATGAAAACGAAAGAACGGATCTTCTCACGATACCAGGTATTTATCATCGCCGTGCTTGCCTTGCTGCAATTCACGGTGGTACTGGATTTCATGGTACTTAGCCCTTTGGGCGAAATTCTGCTGGGCAAGCTGCAGATCACCACGCAGCAGTTCGGGCTGGTGGTATCAGCTTATGCTTTCAGCGCGGGCATCTCTGGTATTCTGGCCGCCGGCTTTGCTGATAAATTCGACCGGAAAAAGATGATGATGGTATTTTATACGGGTTTCATCATCGGTACTTTTCTCTGCGCACTGGCGCCCACATACGGTTTCCTGCTGGCGGCCAGGGTGATCACCGGCCTGTTCGGCGGGGTGATCAGTGCCATCGGTATGGCGATCATTGCCGACCTTTTCAGGCCGGAAGTGCGCGGGCGCGTGATGGGATTTGTGCAGATGGCTTTCGCGCTCAGCCAGATCATCGGTGTTCCGCTGGGATGGGAACTGGCTATCCGGCTCCACTGGCATGCACCTTTCTGGATGATCGGCGGTTTTGGCACCCTGATGGGCATCATTATGGCCGTTTACATGAAACCGGTGAACGCCCACCTGCAGCAGCGGGTGGAAAAAAATGCGTTCGCCCACCTCAAACACACCCTGCAGAACAAACACTATTCGCTGGCATTTGCCACTACCATATTGCTCTCCACCGGCGGTTTTATGCTCATGCCTTTCGGCAGTACCTTTTCCATCCACAACATGGGCATTGAGCGGGCAGACCTGAAACTACTGTATGCCACTACCGGCGTGGCCACCTTTATCGGTGCGCCCCTCCTGGGCCGGCTGAGCGACAAACTGGGCAAAATGCAGGTATTCCAGGGCGCCACCCTGCTGACGGCAGTGATGGTGGTGATTTTCACGAACCTCGGCCTTACGCCGCTGTACCTGGCCATTACCATCAATGCGCTGATGATGATCGGGGTGTTTGGCAGGATCATTCCGGCACAGGCGATCATGACTTCCCTGCCGAGCATGCAGGACAGAGGGGCTTTTATGAGCATCAACTCCTCGGTTCAACAGATCTCCGGCGGCATCGCCTCCATTATTGCCGGCCTCATCGTGTACCAGACCAGCACCGGCAAACTCGCGCATTACGACATACTGGGATATGTGATTGTGGGTGCATTTATCATTACATCCGTGATGATGTATTACCTCAACCGCCGGGTGCAACAGCAAACGGCGCCGGCCGTCACGCCGGAGGAAGTCGCAATCGCTTCCTGACATCAAAAACGGCTGTTCCAGAAGAACAGCCGTTTTTGATGTATGCATACCGGAAACCGGCGTTTATTGCGCTTTAAACAGCGGATTGTAAATGATTCCCAACAGGTTCCCCCAGGGGTCCTTTACAATGGCGACTTCTATCGGCCCGCCAACGTTCTGCGGCTCGTGGTGCGGCGTGGCCCCCAGCGACAGCAGGCGCTCGTATTCCGCCTTCACATCTTCCACCCCCCAGTAGGTTTCCACCCCACCCGGCCCGGGATGCGCTTCTCCCGGCTCAAGAGGATGAATGCCCAGTTCATACCCGCCTATTTCAAACCCCACGTAAAAAGGCTCGTCGAAATAGGGCTGTGCGTCAAATACTTTGGCGTACCATGCTTTCCCTTCGGTCACATCGGGCACCCGGTAAATGGCCGTCCGCAGGCCTGCAAATCGTTTCTTCATATCCGCTCGTTTTAATATCCAAAAATAAGGCAATTGGGAAATATTTAACAATTCAACCAAACGCCCTACCATAGCGAATCTCCTTCGTTCACCAGGTATCATTTTCTCCCCGCCCGATGATTGTAATCCGCCGCGCCGTAAATTTGTGTAGTCCCCGCAAGTTCTTATCATTTAAAAGGTACCGAATATGGAAAAGCACACCATTCGTGAGGCGTACAAGCGCTATTGGCTCGAAAACGGTAAAAGACCCGTATCTGTTTTCGCGCTCTGCAAGATCCTGGACATCCCTGAATCCGAATTTTACGAATCTTACAGCGCTATGGAAGGGGTAGAAACAGACATCTGGCTCGACATTTTTCAACGCACCGTTGACCAGCTGAAAGACGACCCTACCTACCAGCAATATTCCGCACAGGAAAAACTGCTGGCCTTTTATTTCTTGTGGGTACAGAAACTGAAAGACGACCGCAGCTACATTCTGCAGCAGCATCAGCGCTCACAACTCCCGGGCGGGCAGCTGCGCCAGCTGTCTTCCTTCAAAAAAGCCTTCTATGATTACGCCGCCAGCCTCATCAAAGAAGGATATCTCACCACCGAGATCAAAGAGAGAAAATATATTTCCGACCAGTATGTTCACGGCTTCTGGATGCAGGCACTCTTTGTGCTCAAATACTGGATTGAAGACAAAAGCCTCAACTTCGAAATGACGGACGCGGCCATCGAAAAGGCAGTGCACCTGAGTTTCCAGCTGATTCAATCCAATACACTGGACAGCCTCCTCGATTTCGGAAAATTCATACTGACACGGAAATAAACAACAACGGATGAAAGAACAAACGAATATCCCTACCGGCAAGGTGGAAAGGGCCGGCCGGTTTGTGACCACAGGCCTCAAAGTAGGCACCAACTACATCAAACACTACACCCGCAAACTCATGGACCCCTCCATTACGAGGGAAGCCCTGCATCAGGAAAACGCGGAAGATATATACGAGACCCTCAGCAACCTCAAAGGCAGCGCCCTCAAAGTGGCGCAGATGCTGAGCATGGACCGGGGCATGCTGCCGAAGGCATACTCCGAACGTTTCGCCATGAGCCAGTACAGCGCCCCTCCCCTTTCGGGCCCACTGGTAGTCAATACATTCGTAAAAACGCTGGGCAAAACGCCGGCGGAACTGTACGACCGCTTCGAGTTGAAAGCCAGCAACGCTGCGTCTATCGGACAGGTACACAGGGCCGCCAAAAACGGGAAGGAACTGGCAGTAAAAATCCAGTACCCCGGCGTGGCCAGCAGCGTCAAATCGGATCTCCGCATCGTTAAACCCTTCGCCATCCGCATTGTGGGCATGAACGAAGTGGATATGGACAAATATTTCGATGAAATAGAATCCAAACTGCTGGAGGAAACGGACTATGCGCTCGAGCTTCGCCGCTCACAGGAGCTCAGTGCGCAATGCGCGCATATTCCCAACCTGGTATTCCCGACGTATTACCCGGGGCTGTCGTCTGACCGGATCATTACGATGGACTGGCTGGAAGGCCGCCATCTGAAAGAGTTCCTGGCCACCAACCCTTCGCAGGAAGTACGCAATAAAATCGGCCAGGCGCTGTGGGATTTTTACCAGTTCCAGGTGCACAACCTGAAAAAAGTGCATGCGGATCCGCATCCCGGCAACTTCCTGCTGCGGGCAGACGGCACCGTGGGCATCTTTGATTTCGGCTGCGTGAAGGAAGTGCCGGAAGATTTCTATGTGAACTATTTCCTGCTGACGGATAAGGAAGTGCTGAAAGACGATGTGCGGCGCAAAGAAATTTATACCGCCCTCGAAATGATCCACCCCACCGACACCGAGAAAGAAGTGGTCTTCTTTTCGGGTCTTTTCCAGGAAATGATCCGCTTGCTCACGCACCCGTTCACCGTAGACCGGTTTGATTTCGGGAATGAGGATTATTTCAACGAAATCTACGCTTACATGGATTACCTGTCCAACCTGAAGGAAGTGCGGGAATCCAAGGTAGCCCGGGGCAGCCGCCATTCACTGTACATCAACCGCACCTATTTCGGGTTATACTCCATGCTGAGCGACCTGAAGGCGGATGTGAATACGGGGCAGGCGAGAATCCGGGAATTAATGCGATAAATAACGGAAAGGCGGATAATTTATCCGCCTTTTTTATGGCTACAGCTGTTCTTCAGGCACGCATTATGTGCGACAAATGGTAAAACCATTCACCATGTTAGTATCATTGCTCGCATTGGCGGTTGTGGTGATAGCGATTATTGTATTCGTTGTCATACAGTCCGGTAAAAAAACGAGGGACAAGGGAACGGAAAAGCTCATCAACCGGAATGTTCCGCCCTACGAAACAGACACCACCAAAGCCGGCGCAGCCGATTACGAATAGCTGGGACAGTGCGCAGTTCAGTCAACAACGCAGCTGGCCCGGCACCCGTTCACTGGCCAGCAATGCAGCCGCTTCATTCAGCACTGCATTGTAGTCAGGTATCACCGTCCAGTCGATGGTGCGGTGCAACCTTTTGTTGAGCGGCGCCCGGCGGTGTGGCTCGCCGTCCATGCTGATGATCACGCTGGGCGTTTCCAGCGCAGCGGCTATCTGGGAAACACCGGTACTGTTCGAAAAAAGCGCAGCAGCCTGCTGCAATAACGCCGCTACCCCATCGAGCGAAGTCTGCCCCGCCAGGTTCATCGATCGGTATTCCATGCGGGCAGCCACTTCAGCGGCCACCTTCCTTTCTCCGGCCGTGCCGGTCAGCACAATCGTATAACCTTTTGCGGCAAAATGGTCGGCAAGCGCGGCAAAATACCTGGGGCGCCATTGCCGGGCAGCACAACGCGAGGCCGGATGTACACAGATGTAGGGCCTGGATGGCAATTTTATCATCGTGGCGTAAGGGAACTCCAGGTGGGCGCCCTGCGTGGGGATGCCGAGGTGCCGCATCAGCAGCAGATGGCGGTTGATCTCGTGTTCATCTTCGGGGTATTCCAGATAAGTATCCGGGTACGGACCATATTCTTCCTGCCGGCAAAAGCCTCCTGTCACACGCGCGCCCAGTGTTTCCATGAAGGGATTGACGATGGACCCGTTCCCATGCATCTGCAGCAACAGATCAAATTTTCTTTGCCGGATGGCATCGCAAAACGCATCGGTGGCCCGTGCGTTCACGGGCTGTTCCGGCAAGCCGGGATAGCCGGGGAACGCAATGAATTCATCGAAATAGGCGGGAAACCTGTAGATGAGGTCGTTGGCCCACGGCAGGCCGATCAACGCGATATGCGCCTGCGGGAAGGCATGCCGCAGTGCCCTGCAGGCCGGTATGACACAGAGCATGTCGCCCAACTGTAAAGCCCGGAATACGGCAATGGTACTATACATGGCTTCTTCTGAATTTCCATGTGCCATACCAATACCAGTACACAGACAGGAACGGGATGAGGGCGGATGTAACAATCATTTCCAGCACATGTGCGGAGCTGTGCGATGTGTCCCACAACCGCTTCACGATAAAGAACAGCAGTGCGGCCAACCAGGCCCCCAGGCATATCCATGCTACGGGAAAATTACCGGCCAGCATGAACAGCCAGCTGCCGGTGAAGCCTGCGATCATCAAATAATACCCGAAAGGCGGCTCGGCATGGATGCGCTCACGGTAATAGCCCGGAAATTTTTTATGCAGCAGCGCATTGAACATCGTTTTTTTCTGCTGGTAGAGGCTGACGCCCCAGGGGGCCTTCCGGACAGGATGCACTACGATGGCTTCAGGCAAAGGTTCCAGCGGGATGTGTTTTTCGAGTATGGAAAACTCCAGGTCGCTGTCTTCCCGCCAGGCCATCTGAAACCGTTCGTCGAACCCGCCCGTTTTTTCGAGCACGCTGCGCATGCAGGCGCAGTTGGCCGTTGCGAAGCCGGCGTTTTCCAGTTGCGCCGCATTCCACTCATGATCAGTGGGAACAGGCGGGATAGGCACGATAACTTTCCCGGCAAAGGCGCATGGCTCATGCTGCTGCGCCGACTCCCAGAGCGTTTCCAGCCAATGCTCATCGGGCAGGCAATCATCGTCGGTGAACGCGATCAGTTGCCCCGAGGCTACCTTCCAGCCTGCGTTGCGTGCAGCGGCAGGCCCGCGTCTGTCGGCAAGCGCAATGTACTCGATATCCAGGAGGCCGGTATGCTTCCACGATACCACCACTTTTTTCGTCAGCAGGTCGGGACCATCACTCACCACCAGCACTTCGAATTCCTCTTTGCTGAAACGCTGCCTCGCCAGGGCTTTGATGCACTCCATGAGCAGGAGTGGCCTTTTGTAGGTCGGAACGACAACAGAGATTTTCATATGATTGCTCGATTGGTAACTGTCGATTATCAGGGCGATGACCGGGAACATTCGGTATTTCCCGGTGTACTTGACACCTTCCATCATCTCCGTACCCGGCATTGCAAATGCCGCCGCCGGTTGACCGCCCGGATGTGCGTCTTTCCCGTAATGCGACAAAACCATGCCATCCCGGAACGGTACCAACAGCCATGTAGATTGGGGCATGCATGCTACACTCCTGGGCACACAATTGCGCAGTTGTTTTTCATCGTACCCCAAAAACAACCCCGGCTTTCATACAGCGGCTTTTTTCGTGGCCGGAAGCTTCAACAACAGGAGAATATTTGTATCTTAAGTGACCTAAAATTCCACCCGTTATGAAACACCTGGCTATCTGCATGATGCTGGTCGTTGCCGGAGTCGCTTTGTCCCCCGCCAGACAGGCATCCTTCAAATGGACCGGCGCCTGGCAACCCACCCGCAAAAGCGCCGCCGACGGCATTACCCAACTCGATGTCAAAATCGGTTCTTTTATCACCCTGCCCGATAAAGCATCGCTGGCGAACGTGATTTTTAATGTCAACAACCGTTTCCCCGGCTCCGCTCCGCTGGCCACCTGGGCGGTGGGCGACCTTTCCCGCATCACACCCGCTTATGAAGGCCTTCCGGCAGAAGTACACGAGCATTATCTCTCGTATATGGACCAGCTCGGCGTTACCGTATTCCTGGAAATATTCCCTTTTAAAGCCAATCCCAAAAAGGGGATCGGACAAACCAACGTGACCGCCGCCATCGATGAATGGCTGGGAAAATTCAAACACCACAAATGCGTTGCCGGCATGGGCATCGAGCTTGAATATTTCGGCAAAGCCACCGACTCGATGGCGCGGGTGTGGGACGAAAAAATCAAATCGCACGGCGCCGGCTACCGTATGTTCCTTCGTCACTATAACGGCGACTACATGCCGCCCTCGTACCGGGGCAAAGGCGATCTTATTTTCATCAACGATGCGTCGGAAGGCACGCTGGAAGAACTGAACCAGGGATTTGCCCGCTGGGCCAACCGTTTTTCTCCTACAGCCTGTGCCTTTCAACTGGGCTACCCGGCCGACGAAGACCATATGAACGGTACCAATACCTCCGGCTGGTGGACGCTTAAAGACCCGATCAAAGACTGGGGGAAGGCGTTACTTCCGCTGATTAAAAACCCGGAGCAGGAATTGGGTTTCATCTGGGTGACCGCCCGCTCCGGCAAAACCTACAACGCGGGTTGGGACCTGACGAAAGGCGCCCGGTTGCCGGAGTAAAATTATTTTATGACTATCTTGCCGCTTCATTCCGACGTTATGAAACAACATCTTTTACTGGCGATCGTATTACTGGCCGGCGCAGCCGCCAGGGCACAGAAAATAGACCACCTCGCCGAACTGAAGTCTCAATCCGCCAATCCCGTTTTCAGCAAACTGGCCGACGCGCCCCGTGGCGGCGGTTTTTCAATGAAGGGATATTGGGTCTGGTGCGGTTCGGCCGTGAAAGGCGAGGATAACAAATACCACCTGTTCGCATCGCGCTGGCCCGATTCTCTGGTGTTCCATCCCGGCTGGATGGTGGCTTCGGAAGTGGTGCACGCGGTAGCGGATAAACCCGAAGGACCGTACACTTTCTCCGACGTAGCGCTGCCCGCAAGAGGCGCCCAGTATTGGGACGGCAGGGCCACGCACAATCCCCAGATCGTGAAGCACAAAGGGCAATACATCCTGTTTTATATGGGCTCCACCCACCCCTTCGAAGATCCGAAAGCGAAGGAACTGACGCTGCAAAGCCACTGGTGCATTGCTGCAAGGAACAATAAACGTGTAGGCGTAGCCGTATCAAACAGTCCGTATGGCCCATGGAAGCGCCTCGACCAACCGGTGCTGCCCGTCAAGCCCAACACATTTTACAGTTTCCTCACCTCCAATCCCACAGCCGTGGTACACGACGACGGCTCGGTGCTGATCATGTTCAAGGGCCGCGGGCATAAAGGCAATACCCATTCCCATATGAGCCTGGGCGTCGCCAAAGCCCCTTCCATTTTCGGGCCGTATAAAGTATTGAACAACGATCAGCCGATTTTCAGTGTGGATACACAAGGCGAAGCGGAGGATCCTTTTATGTGGAAAGATGCGGGCGGCTATCATATTATTTTTAAAGACCAGGTAGCCAGGTTTACCGGGGAAAGGGGCGGCGGCGTGCTCGCGCATTCGAAAGACGGCGTGAAATGGACCATCGACAAAGACCCGAAAGCCTATTCCCGCACCGTATCCTGGAACGACGGCAAAACCGAAATGCAGGGCCAGCTGGAACGCCCCTTCATTTTATTCGAAAATAAAAAACCGGCATACCTCTTTTTCGCGACGATGGACGGACCGGGCGGCTTCAATAACGCCACGCGGTCGTGGAATATGGTGATCCCGTTCAAAAAATAATTGTTTAGGCATACATCCGTTCCCTCTGAAACACCTGTTTCCGGAGTGGACTTTTGTTTGAGGGAGATGGGAACTGACTGAAAGCAATTTGATTCAGGTTCTATGGAATATTGCTTGGAGGGAATTTCCGTTTGGATGCGACAGTTATTGCGGATGATGTACGAAGGAACAATCCCACACACTACAACTTCGCCTTCAATAACTCCCACAGCACCACCGCCTGAAGTTTTCCTCATCCTTCGCGCCATACAGGGAGATGGGAACTGATCAAAAGCAATTTGACTAAGGTTCTATAATACGCTGCCTGGGGAAGCAACTTCCGTTTGGATGCGGCAGTTCTTGCGGATGATGTACGAAGGAACTATCCCACACACTACAACTTCGCCTTCAGCAACTCCCGCAGTACCACTGCCTGATTGTTTTCCTCATCCTTCGCGCCATACAGCAAGGTGACGGCCTTGTGCTTTTTGATTTCAGGCAGCAGGGCGGCCAGGGCATCCGATGCCTTCAATTCCGCTTTATACCGCTTTACGAATTCCGGCCAGTGCTGCTCTTCGTGGTGGAACCACTTGCGCAGTTCGGTGGATGGGGCAACCTCTTTTGCCCAGAGGTCGACCTGCGCCGTTTCTTTTTTGATGCCCCGCGGCCAGAGGCGGTCTACCAGTATGCGGAAACCGTCTGCCGGCTGAGCTGGTTCGTAAACACGTTTAATGTTTATCATGTGAAAAACTTTTTAGCACGATATGCTGCCGGCCGAAGCCGGTTGCACCTGCTAAATATACGAATTCAGCGGCAGGCAGACATGCGGTAAATAAACAGTATTTTTACCCCACTTTTCTAAAATAACACTGAATGAAACACCTGCTCACCGCAGCCTTCTTATGTTGCTCCCTGCACCTCGCCGCCCAGGACGCCGACGAATGGAAACCGGCCAGCAAAGAAAGCCAGGCCTACGCCGAATACCGCAGCAAAATTACCGTGCCCCCCTACGGGCTGGCTAAAGTGAAAAAACTCATCGCCGGTATTCAGGCGCCGGACGAAGACGTTCCCGCCAAACCGGCAGATAAGGATTACATGGCCCTCAGCCTCCGCGAAAAGTTCACCTATCACATGATCCACGCGGAGATATTCAGCCAGAACTGTGATGTACAACCGCCTGTGCAGGACGAGCACAAAAAAATATTCGGCACCCTGCCCGATGCCTTCGATGAACAAAGCTGGAGCGAACGGCAGCTCAACTTCCTCACCAGCAACCGCGATTCCGTGATGGCCATCATCAAAGAATCGGTGACGCGCAGCAAAAGAATGGGAGTGAATTACAAGCATGCCGTGGTGGAAGTGAACGGGAAAGAAATGATCCCCTTCCTGATAGATATCTATAACACCGATAAAAAAGATCACGACATCCTGACCGTGCTGCTCCTGCTGATGAGAAAAAACGAGTACCAGCCGTTTATGGCCTCTTCGTCGTACCGCAAACTGTATGGCGACAATGCCGACTTCAAAGCATATATCGATTTCAATACGGCGAATGAAGCCCTGATCATCGAACGGGCTACCAATTTCTATAAAAACCGCTGACGATATGTTCTCCCCTGCGCTCTGGCTCCTGCTGCTTTTTCAATCGCCTGCACCATTCGTGCAGGTGCCTGCCGGCACGTATACGGTCGGGCAAAAAGGTAGCCTGCAGAACCCGCTGCGGCAGGTAAAGACCGCTGGGTTTGAGATGGCGGCTACCGAACTGACCAATGCGGCATTCGCGGAATTTATCGCCGCCACCGGTTACATCACCGATGCCGAAAAATTCAGGAACGCACTGGTATTCGAGCCCGGCCTCGCTGAATTCAGATGGCTGGAAGACAGTACCGCCAGCTGGCGGTATCCCAACGGGAAAAGCCGCGGCGGCAGCAAACCCGATCACCCCGTTACCACCATCAGTTATCGCGACGCGGAAGCCTATTGCCAATGGGCTAAAGTGAGGCTGCCCACGCTCGACGAATGGGAAATCGCTTCCCGGGCCGGCGCTTCCACGCTATATTACTGGGGCGAGAAAACGGATCAAATCCGGGATTACGCCAACATCTGGCATGGCCGCAACCATCTCGTTGCCGACAGCAGCGACGGTTATATGTACACCTCGCCGGTAGGCCGTTTCAGGCCCAACGCATGGGGATTGTACGACATGTATGGCAATGTATTCGAGCTGTGCGCCGGCCGGCTGCCCGGTGAAAAAAACATCGCGCATGCGCGCGGTGGCTCATGGTGGTGCAGCAAAAATGCCTGCAACTTCTTTAATTCCGTCAACATCGGCAGGGTGCATCCGCGGGCCTCGTTCAGCAACCAGGGCTTTAGAGTAGTGAAACAAACCCGCGCCAATGAAGCAGTCCCAGCTGCACCCACGCATGCCCGTTTAAAAAAAGATAACAAAAACAGTTGCTGCCTCCTTGGGGGTACAGCAAAATAATTTGTAGTTTCCCGCTGCAAAGCAAAAATATTTCTTCCATGGCTAATACACCCGTAGCACTGCTCGAGCAGGCGAACAACAGAGGCACTTTGTATGCAGTAGTTGAGCAGGATGAGCGCACCGCTTATTTTTATATTTATCCGGCTGAGCCCTTCACCCAGCGTTATAACATGCGCGCCTGCTGGCTGCGCAACCTGCAGCCCGCGCCGGATGAACGCGACTACGGCGCCATGGAAAAAGGCACCGCTCCCCTCTTGGAAACACGTTATTGTAATCACCCTGATGGGAAGGAGTCCCTGCAGGCGGATGAACTCAGCGTGATGTGGCATGAGGAAGACGACGGCGCCACTCTGTTTTATCAGAACGAACCGCTGGCAGTAATCCCGGGCTGGTCGCTGGCAGCCGAACAACCGGCCAGTTATGCGCTGGATTGTACGGAAGTGGTGGAGAACTGCGGACTGTTCCCGCTCGCGGCCCCGGCCTTGTATGAACGCATCGAAAAAACATCGGCTTTCTGGGATAAATGGGGCAACGAAACAGAGAATCCCTGGCAGCCCATCCAGCAGCAATTTTTACAGGCCTATGAAGCGCAGTTCGGAGAAACATTGCAATACTACGCCATCGATCAGCAGATGTGGCCGCCGATGGCGCTGGCGCGGTTTGAGAAAGAGGATGTCGTTTATTTCCTGAGCCTCGGCGTGAGCATACGCCCCATGCCGTGGGTGGAATTGCTGTACAACGATCAGGCGCCCGGGTTCCGGAGAATGGAACTGGGACTGGCCGTCAGCAAAAAAGATTTCACGGAAGAAGAGATCATGATGATGGCGCAGGGCGTTTCCGGCATGGCCGACAGCCCCTGGGCGAACCTTACCTGGCTCGGCGAAGGGCATACCATCAGCTCCGCCAGCGTACCGGCCGGTTTCGACAGTTTTATCCTTTCCTCCGCCCTGTACAACGGCCCTGACATAGACCTGCCCGCCATGGAAGGCGACCGCGTGAATCTTTTCTGGGCCAGCCCGATTACACTCGCGGAAAGGGAAAGCGCCCACACCAAAGCCAACGGCGGTTACGATTTGCTGGAGCGGATGATTGGCGCGGGCATCCGGCACGTGGTTAAAAAAAGAGGCAGTTTATGATACCTGTTTCCATTACTAACGCAGCACATTACACCTGGGGCGATGCCTGCGACGGCTGGCATCTGCTGCAGTCGGACGGCCTGAGCGTTATCCAGGAGAACATGCCGCCCGGCACGGCGGAAACCATGCACCTGCACGGGCATGCGCAGCAGGTTTTTTATATCCTCAGCGGCGAGGCCGGTTTTATCGTGGACGGAAAGACGGTCACGGTTCGTGCCGGAGAAAGCCTGCACATCCCGCCGCGCATACCGCATGCCGTCCGCAATGATGGCCCCGCCGACCTCCGGTTCCTGGTTATTTCGGCGCCCAAATCGCATGGCGACCGTGTGAATATATAGTACCTTTATCCGATGTTGATCAACACCCTGCTAGCTGTTTTTGACGCCGAAGCGCTCATCCGGTATGGTGGCCTGCCGCTGATATGCCTCATCGTATTTGCGGGCAACGCCGTGTTCGCCCTGTTTTTTGTGCCAACCGGCGCCTTCCTCTTTACCGGCGGCGTGTTGATGGCCACCGGCGTGTTGCCTTACAATGTGTTCGCCGTTTGCGGACTGCTGGGCCTGGTAGCCCTGGCCGGCAGCCTTACCGGCTACTGGTTCGGCAGGAAAACAGGACCGGCGCTTTACCGCCGGAAAGATTCCCGCTTTTTCCGGGCGCAATACCTCAAAGCCGCCGAAGAATTTTATGAAAAAAGAGGAAAGCTCACCCTGCTCGCCGCTCCCTTCCTGCCCATCATTCGCACGTTTGCACCGATCATTGCCGGCATGATCCGGATGGACGTGCGCAGTTTCATAGTACCCGCATTTACCGGCGCGCTGATATGGGTCAGTTGTATTGTGCTGGGAGGATACCTGATCGGCAGCTGGCCCGTGATGCGACCGGTGCTCAATTATGTAGTGACGGGAATTATTATTGTAGTGAGCGTACCCGTGGTGCTGCGCATCCTCAAAGGGCTGCGCGACTGGCAGCGCAACAACCGGAAACCTTTATAACCGCATCTCCCCGAGCATCCACTCCAGGGTTTTTAATACTTTGTTCAGATGAGCGGGCGTATCCGTCACTTTGGCGATCATGACGCCCCCCTCGATCAGCGCTATCATGGCGAGTGCCAGCTGCGCAGGGTCGAGGCCGGGCCTGAATTCCCCCGCCGCCATCCCCCCTTTGATCAGCGATTCGATACTTTTTTTCCACCCGGCAATGGCCTGGGCTGCACGCACTTTCAGCACATCGTTGGTATCGTCCGCTTCAACAGCCGTATTCAGCACAGGGCAACCGCCCTTCGGATATCCCTTCCGGATGAAATCGCCATAGGCGCCCGCATATACCATCAGTTTACCGTAGTAAGTAGTTTCCTTCTCCATGCGCCGGTTCACCAGCTTCACCACCTCGCCGTAGTTATGATCGAATACAGCCGCCGCCACCGCTTCCTTGTTCTCGAAATTACCGTAGATACTGCCTTTGGTCAGCCCCGTAACAGCCGTCAGATCAGACATGGAAGTGCCCGCAAACCCCTTTGTGTTGAACACCCCGGCTGTTTTTTCAATAATGTACCGGCGGGTGCGCGCTGCTTTTGTTGAAGCGTTATCCATACCACGAAGATAAATAAAATTATACCGTTTGGTATTTTTTTGAATTATATTTGCCGTAAAAGAAGCACTATGTTAAAAAGGGTAGTTGTAACAGGTTTAGGCGCATTGACCCCGTTGGGGAACAACACGCAGACTTTCTGGCAAAACGCGGTGGCCGGCGTTAGCGGTGCCGCCAAAGTCACACGGTTCGACGCCTCCCTGTTCAGAACGCAGTTTGCCTGCGAACTGAAAAACTTCAACGCGGCGGATTACCTCGACCGTGGCGATATCAAAAGAACAGACCCTTTTACACAATATGCGCTGATCGCGACCGACGAGGCCATCAAAGACGCCGGCATCGACATCAACACCATGGATCCTTTCGAGGTAGGGGTCATCTGGGGCACCGGCCAGGGCGGCATGGAAACGTTCGAGGAACAGGTGAAGGAATATGCGCTCGGCGACGGCACACCCCGCTTCAGCCCGTTCTTTGTACCCAAACTGATTGCCAACATGGCGCCGGGCATGATTTCCATGCGCAACGGTTACATGGGCATCAACTATACCACCGTTTCGGCCTGCGCCACTTCCAATACGGCCATCATGGATGCTTTTAATTATATCCGGCTGGGCAAGGCCAAAGTAATCATCACCGGTGGTTCTGAAGCGCCCATTACACCCGCCTCGCTGGGCGGTTTCAGCAGTATGAAAGCCATGAGCGCCCGCAATAACGATCCGCAAACGGCATCGCGCCCCTTTGATGTGGACAGGGACGGTTTTGTGATGGGCGAAGGCGCGGGAGCTTTGGTACTGGAAGAATATGAGCACGCGGTAAAACGCGGCGCACGCATATATGGAGAGGTAAGAGGCGCGGCCATGACGGCCGACGCTTATCATATGACGGCCACCCATCCGGAAGGGCTGGGCGCGGCCAAAGCAATGGAGCTGGCGCTGCAGGAAGCAGGCGTAACCATCAAGGAGGTGGACTATGTAAATGTGCATGCGACCTCCACCCCGGTGGGCGACCTATCCGAACCGAAAGCACTGTTGAAACTGACGAAAGACGAGCCCAATAAAATGCAGATCAGCGCCACCAAATCGATGACGGGCCACCTGCTGGGCGCCGCTGGCGCCATTGAAGCCATTCTCAGCCTGATGGCCATGCAGCACAACATCGTGCCGCCCACCATCAACACCACCGTGATCGACCCGGCCATCCCGGCCAGCCTCAACATCGTTACCGGCGCCGCCATCGACCATCCCATCAACATCGCGATGAGCAATACGTTCGGCTTTGGCGGGCACAACGGCATCGTCGTGTTCGGCAAGGTGTAAGGCGAATATCTTACAAGAAAGTGAGCAAAAAAACCAGTCGGGGTTTATTATCTTGAAGGCCGGCCCGAACGTACCGCCATGGCACAGAATACCACCAGAGCGGCTGATGTTGAACCGGGAAATTACATACTGATAAATCCACGATTATGAAACTACTGTCTTTGGTGTTATGCACCCTGGTTGGTTATGTATTGTCCGCAAAAGCGGGCGACCAGGGCGGCCAACCCGGTACAGGCGTCCAGGCAGGCAGCAATGCCACGCACATCCTCCGCATTTCCGGCGACACCCTTGTGGTGGCCACCGGCAGCACCTATGTTTTTACAGTCGATACGCATCCCGATTCGGGACTGGTGTCCACCCGCCCCACCGTTCCGCAACTGCTTTCCCAACTGACCGCTCAAAACGGGGCCGCACAACAATATGTGCTTTCCGGAAAAAACGGCACGCCCAAAACGGATGGCCTCGTCGAAACCGGCGACCGGCTCAGCATAACGGGTGGCCCATCTTTGTATGTTCTCGTTCGTCCGGCCGCACTCAGCGGCAAACTGCAACTCGAAAGGAATGCCATCACACAGCACACCCGCAGCAGTGTTATACTGTACTTCACCGCAGGACAGCGCAGCCCGGCCGCTACCGTAAAGATTTACATTCCGGCAGGCATATCCGTCACACCAGATAATACCACGGTGAATGTGATCGGCCGGGGCGATGTAAAGCTGAAAGACCTGGCCACACAATCCATCGGCCGCGTGGGCTCGAAATATTCGTATTCCAAGGTCGGTACATACGCCATTACACCCATACCTGCAGGTACCTTGCTCACGCTCAGCGGCCTCGATCTGCGGCCCGCTAACGGGGCGGATATAAAACTGGTCATCGCGGATGTATCACTCGGTAAAGCCGGCCGCTATGCGTTCAAAGCCACTTATACCACGGCAGTACCGGAAGTGCTCACCAGCGCGGGCACCGGTACGGAAGTGGCAACACTGGATGTAACACCCACCATTGCGGATTTTCACCGGGAGACAGACGGGAGCCTGCAATACAGGGAATCTGCCGGCACCTATACCACGGCGCGTTTTTCCTGGAGCCCCGTCAAAGGCGCTACGGGCATCCAACTGATGCAATCGGTGGATGAAGGCAAAACCTGGGCGAAAGCAGCAGCCAATGTGGATGTACAGCGCGCCTCCGCCACCGTTAAAAAACTGCTGCCCGGTAAACGGTACAGTTTCCGGCTGATAGTGAAGGACGGGCCGCATAAAGGGTTTTCCAACATTGCCCGTTGTTATTCGGGGAAAATGGATATCAAACAATTTGGCGCCACCGGCGAAGAAAAAGAAGATTGCACGGAGAAAGTCAACCAGGCCATCGCCTACCTGCACAGCATCGGCGGCGGCACCCTCTTGTTCAGCCCGGGCACATATTCGGTCCGTACCGTGCACCTGCAAAGCAACGTGTATCTGTATATCGATAAAGCCGCCACCATCAAGGCGCTCAAAGGCGCAGACGCGCCGGAAACCACCTGGTTCAGCGATAAAAAATACCGCTCCGGCCTCTCCCCCACAGATGCAGGGCCTTATGAAGATCCGGAGAATTACATGACCAAACAGGACGTAGGGCATCACTACTTCAGGAATACCATGTTCTTCGGCGAACGCCTCGACAATATCAAGATCATCGGTAACGGCCGCATCACCGGCAACGGCAACCTGGTTACGGGCGATAAAGTGATGAACAACGCGCCTGACAACCGCGCGGATAAAATGTTCACCCTGAAGCTCTGCACCAACATCGAGATCGGTGGTATTCACCGCGCGGAAGATCTGTGGTACGACGAAACAAAGGATGCGCCTTACTACATCGGCAAAAAAGGTGAAAAGATCACTGATACCGGCAACATGCTGCAGATAGACCGGGGCGGCCACTTTGTACTACTGGCCACCGGCAGCGACCACATCAACGTGCACAACACGTATTTCGGGCAGCACGGCACTTCCAACGCCCGTGACATCTATGATTTTATGGCCTGCAATGATGTAACCGTCACCAATATCTATTCGAAAGTCAGTTCGGACGACATTGTCAAACCCGGTTCCGACTGCTCGCTGGGTTTCACCCGGCCCGTCAGCCACCACCGCGTGCGCAACATCATCGGCGACACCAACTGCAACCTGTTCCAGATCGGGTCCGAAACCGCAGACGACATCATGGATATTTGCGTGGACAATATTTACATTCTTGGCGCCAACAAAGCCGGCTTCTCCATCTCCACCAACGACGGCGCGCATATCAAAGACATCCACCTCAACTGTGGCCACACCGGCGCTATCCATTCGCGCTCCAAAATGTACCGCAGCTACACACCGTTTTTTATTTCGATATCCAACCGGGCGCGCATCCTGGGCGCCGAAGTGGGCAAATACGCTTTCACCGACAACGGTGTGGCACACCATGAGCTGCTGGTTAAAAATGTGAACATCGGGCAAGTGGAAAACATCATCCTGAACGGGATCGATATATATGAAGTGTATGCCGGCAGCTCTTTCAGCGGTCAACGCTGGAAAGCATACGATGGCTCGCAGCGCCGCTCCACGCCGATTGTGGCGGGTTATGGCCTGCCTGCCGGTAAAGATGTGCAGGGCGGGCTGGACTTCAAACTGCCCAACGGCAAACACACCGGCTATATCAAAAACGTGGTGTTCAATGATGTGCATGTGCTCGTAAAAGGCACCAATCCCGCATCAGACACCGCCATGGCGCCGCCAGAGCTGGGGGTGGGCCAGTACAATGCCTCCAACCTGAAAGTATTGCCGTCGTACGGTTTGTGGGCCCGCCATGTAAACGGCCTCACTGTAACGAACAGCAGTTTTAATTTCGAAAAGCCCGACGGCCGTTACGCCATAATGATGGATGACGTGCATGGCGCCCGCATTTCCGGAGTGAAAATGGTGAAGACGCCGGGCAACAATGTGCTCATCAAACTAAAAAACTCCACAGGCGTGGACCTCGAAAAATCAGCCTTTTACAATACCGCCTGGGGCAGCGCACAGGCCGATCTGCCGGCGCGGCAGAATACCGATCGCGATTTCTGATCATTGTTGCATATAACGGATGCCCCGGCCATCACCGGGGCATTTTTTTGGTTTTTCGTATTTTGCCGTGGTATGAGCCAACCCGTAAAAATATTGTTCCGGTTCCACAGCAGCGTGCTGGGCGAAGAAACGGTGGAAACCCTCCACGCCGAAACCATCAGTGAAGCGCTCGGGCTTTACAAAATCGACAGCATTCCCTTTTATGTGCCCCAGCTGGCCTGCGGCGATATTGTGGTGGCGGAATACGACGAAGCGGAAGCCCATCTCACCTATCGTGAAACCATCGAACCCTCCGGCAATTCAACGGTGCAGGTGGTGCTGCTGAAACACCCGGAGCATGTGGGCGCCGTCCGCGAAATATTCCGGGAAATGGGTTGCGCGTCTGAAGGGTACGGCATCGGTTATTTCGTGATGCACATCCCGGCCGACCTCGATTATATGCCGGTCAAAATCAGGCTGGAACAGTTATCGGCCACCGGCGAACTGGATTATGCGGAACCGCTGTTGTCCGATAACCACCGGCTTTGAGCGGGGCCCGGAGGAATGAATGCCTTGCATCAACATCGGCAACACTGTGGCTTGCCAATTCATGCATCCGGGCACGAAGCAGGTTGAACTTTCTGAAGCCGTGCAACCAGCAGCGCCACGAAATGCTGGGATTTACGGGATTAATTGCCTATTTTAACCGGGTTCATTACACCCGAAATCCCCTTTCACGTCATGAAAAATATTTTCCTCAGCGCGGTGGCGGCCGTCAGCGTGTCCGCCGTCTGCAACGGCCAGCAACCCGTATCATTCAGGAAACACGTGATCAGCAGCATATTTGTGTCTGAAGGGTCTGCCACCGGCGATGTCAACAACGACGGCAAAACCGATATACTGGCAGGTCCTTACTGGTACGAAGCCCCTTCCTGGAAACGCCATCAGCTTCATGCAGATACGACCAACGCCATTCCCGGCTATTGCACCACATTCCTCAATTTCTGCATGGACGTGAACAGCGACGGCCGTGTTGACCTCATCCGCTTCGACCAGCCCGGCGCCGTTTGCGCCTGGTACGAAAACCCCGGTAAAACCGGCGTGCGCTGGCAGCAGCACGTCATCCTGAAAACAGCCGGCAACGAAACGCCCCTGCTCGAAGATGTGGACGGCGACGGGCGAAAAGACCTGATCTGTAACGATTCCGAAGCCCGGCAGGTGATCTGGCTCAAATCCCCCTCGGGAAAAAACAGCAAGGAATGGGAGCGGTACATCATCAGCAACGACAGCCTGCGGGGCACTCACAAATACACCCACGGCCTCGGCTGGGGCGACATCAACGGCGACGGCAGAAAAGACGTGATCATCCGGAACGGCTGGTGGGAATCACCGGCGGATGTGAAACAAACCGGATGGACCTTCCACCCCGCCGACCTCGGCAAGGAATGCGCCAACATGGTAGTGCTGGACGCCGACCGCGACGGCGATGCGGACATCATCAGCTCGTCGGCCCACAACTACGGCATCTGGTGGTACGAGCAGCAACCCAACGGATGGACGACGCACGAGATCAGCAAACAATTCTCGCAAACGCATGCGCTGATCATGGCAGATATCAACAACGACCGGCACCCCGACTTCGTCACCGGCAAACGTTATTTTGCCCACAACGGCAAAGACCCCGGTGCATTCGAACCCGCCGTATTGTACTGGTTCGAATACAAACCCGGCCAAACGCCCGCCTGGACGCCCCACCAGATCGACAATAACTCCGGCGTCGGGAATGGTTTTGTGGTCACGGATATGAACGGCGATAAAAAAACCGACATCGTGGTCTCCAATAAAAAAGGCGTGTTCTACTTCGAGCAGCGATGATCAATAAAAAAGGAGGGCGATCGCCCTCCTTTTCATTTTATTCAATCACCCACCAGCTATAGCTTCCGGGTGCCAGCGTAACCGTCATGCTGATCTCAAAATTCCGGTTCAGCGGGTATGTTTTCAATGTTTTCCCCGATTCTTTTACTTTCGCCGTTGTGGTGAGGCCTGTGTAATACAGCGGCACCGCAATGGTTCTGGTAATGCTCGTCTTAAGCGGGTTGTACAGGATGAGTAGACCTTTTTCCTTCAGCTGCGGGTTGGCGTGCAGGATGCCGTCCCAATCCCGGGCATCGGGGCGGCGGAGGTGGATCACATCCGAATTCAGGATATCGCGGTATTGTTTGTACCAGTTCACCATATCCGTCACCACTTTTTTGGTTTCTTCCGAATCGTACAGGCGCGGGCCGCGGTAGCAGGCCTGTACACCGGCGCCGTAATACTGGAACATCAGTTGTTTGTAATCGTCCAGGTGATCTTTCAAAGGCTCCAGCACGGCTTCGGGGCCGCCGCCGTGGTAGCGGGTAAGCGGCACAAATCCCCAGCCCATGGAAGGCGTTTTTTCCCAGGTGCCGTCGAATATATTCTGGCGGTTGAGGATCTTCTGCTGTTCGCGGGAGAGCGAAAAGTTCACTTCGCGGTAGCCCAATGCGATTTTGTTGGTGCCGTCGAGGAAGTACCAGTCGGGGGCATTGATGTACACCCCTTTTTCATTGAGCCAGCGGTAGAGCTCCTTCTGGATTTCCATCTGCCGCCATTGCGAATCGTCCAGTCCCTTGTGGCCGGGGTGCGTGGTAGACGCACAAACGTCGCCGGGGTAAGGCCCGTCATTTTCCCAGATGTCGAATCCGGTTTGGGTGATGAACGCTTTGATTTTATCGCGGTAAGCCAGGCCCCATTCGCTGCCGAAGCAGGGCGCATTCCCGAAAAACGCGCCGCCGGGTTTGCCGGTAACGGGGCTGATCACATCGTCTTTATCGCTGATGCGGCGGGAGCTGAACAGCGAATAGCCGCCGATCAGGATGCCTTTGCTGTGCGCATACGCCGCGTTTTTCTTCCAGCGGGCGATATTGGCGGCGGAGGTATCTTCCATGTTTACATGACTGCCGAAACTGAGGATGAGCGCTTCATACCCGGTGGCGGCACATTGGTCCACGGCCTCTTTCACCTGCTCATCGTTTTTGCTGACGAGGTGCATAAAGATGGGATTGCCCGTGGTCCAGGGCGCAATGGTGCGGTACATCTTCCGTACGGCGAGGCCGCGGCGCTCACGGTCGTAGCTGTCCATCAGCAGTTCGTTGGTACCTACGGATGTAAACGTTTCGCCCTGGGGCAGTATCACATCCGTCACTTTATCCGGGTACACTTCCAGGAGGCAGGGCGTGCCCAGGTCGTAATTCACCTGCGAGGTGTACACCGAATCGGCTTTCCAGTGCGTGGTCTGATCGCTTACCGGGTACTGCATCGCGTTATTGAAGGCATAGTTCGTTTCGACATAAATGCCCTGCGGCTTGCGCAATTGCGCCGGTGTGCCCACCACGGCGCTTTCTTCTTCCACCAGCGCCAGCATTTCGTTCACCACCCGGTTTACGGAGATATTTTTACCGGCGCCGTTTTCGATCGTGAGCCATTTGGTGATCAGGGGAATGCCGTCGTACAGCGCATAATGCACTTTAACGGTCACACCCTGCACCTCGGGTGTGCCGGCTTTATAGGTGAATGTCAGCTGTTTGCCCGTGGCCTGCTGCTTATTGCCGGCCCAGTATCTGGCTTTCCATTGAACGCGCGGTTTGATATCCGCCACTTCATGTTTTACATACTGAAAGTCGCTGCTGCCTGCGGTAAACCCGTTCAGCCATTCAGGCAACAGGTAGGCATTTTCTTTCTGCCCATAGAGCCCGCCTACGTTGTATTCCTTCCCGTTCAGCCCGATCCGTGCTTCCGGTTTGACGGCGCGCAACAGCTGCTGACCGTTGCTCAGGTTCACATAGTCAAAACAGGCCACGTTCGGCGCAATACGGAAGGCGCGTTTCACCAGGCCGTTCGTCAGCACCACATCCTGCCCTGCGGATTGTACTTCCGCTTTTGCCGTTACGGGCGTTACCAGCCAGTCTTTTTTCTGCTGGGCAAATGCCAGTTGGGTGATCAATGCCAACCCTGATAATGAAAGCCATCTTCTATTCATGCGATAAAAATATTTTAAATCTGAGAATAAAGCAGGCCCTTTAAGACTAAAAGGCCTGTTATTTATTAACCAAAATCAAACAGTAAAGAGGAGCCGTCTACTCCAGGGTCGGATTAAACGTGCCGTTGTTCCAACCCGCGTTCTGTATCAGTTTCGGATTTTTTTCAATTTCCGATTGTGCGATCGGGAAAAAATAATACGTATCAGGCACCACCATCACATTGGTACCGTTGGAGATCAGCGGCACCACCTGGTAGGTGAAGTCCTGCGGCTGCAGCAGATATGCCGAGCCGTCGGCCGGGTTTTTACCGGGTTTCAGCGTGGCAAGCAGGCCGTGTTTTTTCATACCGTTCAGCAGCCCGAATTTGCGGGCCCTCCTGAGATCGGTGAAGCGTTTGCCTTCATAAATGAATTCGATCCGCCTCTCGTGGTAAATGGCCTCGCGGAGCTGGTCGCGCGTCATGGCGGCGTTGAGGCCATACAGGTTGGAGCCGCCGGGCTCAATGCCGGCACGTTTGCGGATCTGCACCAGTACGTCGAGCGCTTCGGCGCTGCGGCCGGTTTCGTTGGCGGCTTCGGCGAAGTTCAGCAATACTTCCGCATAGCGGATCTCCACCCAGTCGAGGTCGTTTTCCGTCACCACCGGTTGCGCCAGGCTCGGGTCCATGCCTTTAAGGGGATAAAAGCCGGTTCTGTTGAACAGCTGGCCGGGGCCGAACTGATCTTCCGCCGTGGCGATGCCCTGTACGGTATATTGCCTTCTGCCTGCTTTACCGCTCAGTTCATAAACACCACCGTTGTACACTACATTGGCGTAAAACCGCGGATCCCGGTTCTCCCAATAAGCCTGCACGTTGTAGGTATACGTCGAACTGCCCGGCTGCAGGCCATCTTTCATCGGGAAGGCTTCCACCATTTCCCAGATGGGCTGATCGCCTCCGGTGGCGTTCTTGGATTCGCTCAGCGGACGGCACATGTCTTCCCGCCTGCCGTTGGAGCGGTTTGGTTTCATAAACAGCACGGACAGCACCGCTTCGCTGTTGCCTTCGTTGGCTTTATTAAACAGCGCGCCGTAGCTGTTCATCAGCGCATATCCCTGCGTGGCCAGATCTTCCTTGGCTTTTTTGTTCACCGTGTAAGCCGCCGCCCAATAAGCGTTATTGTAAGGATTGGAGGGATTGAACAGCGGACTGGCCTTGTACAGCAACACGCGGCCCAGGAACGCCAGCGCGGCCGGTTTATCCACACGGCCACGGTCGGCGCCGGTGAATTTCGGCGGCAGCAGTGCAATAGCCTGCTGCAGATCCGCTTCGATAAAGTCGAAACATTCTTTGGTAGAATTACGCGGCACCTGCAGGTCATCCTTGATGCCCTGTGGTTTGGTGAGGATAGGTACGCCGCCATGCGTCATCACCGCGTTGAAATAATTCCATGCCCGCAGGAAATACGCCTGGCCTTTCACCGGGTCTTTCACTTTCGCTTCGAGTGTACCTTTTTCGATTTCTTCAAACAACACGTTGATGTCCCGGATATTGGCATACGGCCACACTTTGAAGCTGCCGTTATTCACCTGCACCGCGCCCGCCTCAAGAACGCCCGCTGCCTCATCCGCATTACCGCCATTGTTTACCGGCCATTCGCCCGGCATGGTACGGCGGTAGAGGTCCGTGAGGTAAGCATTGGTCAGCTGCGGATCATTCCACACTTTTTTCGGGTCGAATGCGCTGATATTTTCAACATCCAGGATTTTGTTACAACCCAGCGAAAACACCGCCAGGCTGACTACGATATATAAAAGCTGTGTACGTCTCATGGTCGTTCCATTAAAAGTTTAAGTTAATGCCGCCGGTATAGGATTTCATGATGGGATAAGAATCCAGCTGTTCCTGCTCGGGATCGGTTTCCTTGAATTTACTCATCACGAAGAGGTTGTTACCGGTGAAAAATACCTGCAGGT
This sequence comes from Chitinophaga lutea, assembly GCF_003813775.1. Lineage (NCBI taxonomy): Bacteria > Pseudomonadati > Bacteroidota > Chitinophagia > Chitinophagales > Chitinophagaceae > Chitinophaga > Chitinophaga lutea. Next base: position 2,385,861 of record NZ_RPDH01000002.1, read on the forward strand.
TACGCATGCCGATACGTTTTACGATATGGCGCGGAATGCTGTACGCCACATTCAGGTTACGCAGGCGGAGATAGGAGCCGTTGCGGATCCAGAAATTGGAGGGCGCCATGCCGGCTTCTTCGTATCCCCAGTCCAGTATTTTCGGGTATTTACCGTTGGGATTGTCGACCGACCAGGCGTCTTTCCATATTTCGAAATACGGGCGGTCTACCTGGAACACGCCGCCATTACGGTTTGTATCGTCCGTATCCTTTGTATTGTTGGTCATGATGATCTTATCGTACGCGCCTACCCCCTGGAACAGGGCGTCTACACTGATCCCTTTCCACGACACGCCGAGGTTCACGCCGAAGTTGATGCGGGGGATGGCGTTGTCGGACAGGAAAGCCCGGTCGTTGTAATCCACTTTTCCGTCGGGCCCTTCGGAGAAGTTGGCGCCGCGGATGTCTTTATACAGGATGGTGCCGATGACGGGTTTTCTGCCGAACTGGGTAAAACCCTGCGCCGCCAGTTTATCTACCTTCGCCTGGTCTCTCATGATGCCTTCCGAAACGAACCCGAAAATGCGGTTATCCGGATGACCGATCACGCTCCGCCAGGTGCCGCTAATGGCGGCCGCTTCGTCGCGTATCAGCCAGCGGTCTTTGGCATAGCCGATATTGGCGCCGATAGAAAAGTCCACTTCGCCTTTGCGGCCGCGGTATTGCAGAGATGCTTCGAATCCTTTTACGTCTTTGCTCGCATAGTTTTCAAACGGCAGCAATGCGCCCAGCGTGCCGGGTACGGTGCGCACCCTTTCGGTGAGGATGTCGGTCACCTTGCGGTTGAAATAGTCAATCTCACCGGTCAGTTTGCCCTGGAAGAGGGAGAAGTCGGCCCCGATGTTATAGGTCGCCGCTTTTTCCCAGGTAACGTCCGGATTGGGAAGCACCTTGGGGCGCAGGCCTGTGTTGAGGTTGGTGCCGAATACATAATTACCGAGGCCGTTGGGCTGTATCCAGTAGTTGTTCTGCCACTGGAAGGCAATGATGTTATCGTTGCCGGTGGAACCATAGGAACCGCGCAGCTTCAGCTCATCCACAAATGGCACATGAAAGAACTGCTCGCGGGAAATACGCCATGCCGCGGATACGGACGGGAAGAAGCCGAACCGTTTGCCCGGTGCGAAAATATAAGAGCCGTCTCTCCTGAACGAAAATTCCGCGATGTACTTTTCGTCGAATTCGTAGTGCAGGCGGCCTATCCAGGAAATCCTCGCGTAGGCGCCCTCACCGCCACCGAAAGAGCGGCGCTGCGCATCGCTGGAAGCGGCAAGGATCTGGTCTACGTTGCTCGACAATAATTCAGAGGCCGTTCCACCGAAGTTTTTGGTGCGGCCCTCCGCCTGTTCATACACCAGGTTCGCATCAACACTGTGTTGGCCGAACTTGCGCGCGTAATTCAGAAACCAGTTGAACTGATAGGAATTGTCGAAGTTGGCGTATTCCTGCACATTTTCATAACTGGCGCTGAGGTTGTGGATATTCATCTTGGTAAAATCGAGCGGGGCCGGTTCGTAGTTCGCCAGGCCGGAACCTGCCGTTTTATACTGAATGAAATAAGCTTTGTTGTGTTTTACGAATGCTTTGGCATTGCGCGTATCTACGTTGTAGTTACCGGTTACCGAAGCGCTCAGGCCCGGCACGTGCGGGATTTTCAGGTCAATTTTCAGGATGCCGTTGAAGTTGTTATACACCACTTTGCGGTAGCCGCCGTTGAAGAGCAGCTCCGGTATGTGGAAACCGCCGTTCAGTACCGGAAATGCATCGGCATCTTCACGGCCGGCCGGCGTACCGTCGGCTTTCATGTAGAAAGGGCTGAGCCGGCTGGCGTTGAAAGTGGCGCGGTAAAAATCCGCCAGGGTAAGGCTTTCCTCCAGATCATACGGCCAGTAAAAACGGTCGCCGGTTCTGCGGTAACCGCTCACGTTCACCCCGATGTTGAGGTATTCGTTGATTTTAGCGTCCACCTTGGCGCGGAAGTTATACCGGTCGTACGCCGTATTGCGGAACGAACCGGTGGCTTTGTTGAAACCTGCCATCATAAAGTACCTGATCTGTTCCGTACCACCGTTCACGCTCAGGTTATGCTGCTGTGAGAGGGGGTTTTGCCAGATCATGTCCATCAGGTTGTATGATCTGTTCTTATAATAATCGAAAGCAGCCGCGCCGTACGGTACATTGCCCGGCCGGCCCAGGTTGAGGTGCTGGTTATTTTTATGCGTCAGTTCATCGGTGGCGGAATAAGACTGCAGCGGGCGGGTGGTACGGCTGGTAGTGAGGAAAGATTTGAAATTAAACGACGGCACACCAAGCTTGCCTGTTTTGGTAGTTACCAGAATGACCCCGTCCGACGACCGAGAACCGTAAATAGCCGCGGTGGCAGCATCCTTCAGGATAGATACCGTTTCCACCTCATTCGGGTCCAGCACGTCGAAGTCTGCCCGGGTAGACACAATGCCGTCGATCACGACCAGCGGAAAACCGCCGTTGGGCGAGCCTACCCCGCGAATGGTAATATTGGAATTGGCGCCCACAAATCCCGAATTGTTAATGATCTGCGCGCCCGGTAAGCGGCCGGCCAGGGCGTTGGACAGGCTGGAAGTGGGGATAGATTCTATTTCCTTACCGCTGACCGACGCCACGGCGCCGGTGATGCTGGTGCGTTTCTGGGTGCCATAACCCACCACCACTACTTCATTCAGGCCCTTTGTATCTTCTTTCAGCACGATATCCCATTTGGATACGTCACTGATCCGTGCTTCATATTTCACAAAACCGATGGCCTGGAAAAGGAGGATGGCATTTTCGGGGGCGCTCAGCTCAAAAGAGCCGTCGATGCCCGTAGTAGTGCCGCCGGAGCCACCCATCACACGAATGGTAACGCCGGGAATGGGCGCGCCCTTTTCGTCGGTGACCCTGCCCTTGATGCGCTTGTCCTGCACCACTACCGCGCCGGACGACAGGATGATGAGGTCGCCGTTCATGACTTTGTATTGCAGACCGGTATTGGAGAGCAGGATCTTCACCGCGTCGAGCACAGGCGTTTCCTTGAAAGACAGGTGCACGCTGGCGGTGCCGGGCAGCATCTCCTCCGTGTACATGAACCGTACATTCCCCTTTTTGCCCAGCATTTCCAACGCTTTTTTAAATCCTACCCCTTTCAGGTCGAGGCTCACTTTGGTATCCTGCGAATGCAGCGAAGCCGAGGCATTCAGGCAAAGCAGCACAGTAAAAACAAAAGTCCATTTCATGGCAAGCAGCATTTTGTGGACGGGCCACCTGTGCAGGCACAGGCTTCCCCCTAACCAGTTTTTTTTCATACTTTTACTTTGGTTGTTATGAATAATCGATTACTGAAGGGCATGCAACGCCCTTTTGGATAATTGATTCAAAACCCGGGGAATGTGACAGCATTCCCTGTTTTGTTTATCCTGGAAATTTGAACGAAAACAGAATTTTAGTTGATGGTAACTACGTTGCCTTCAATTGCATAACTGAATGATTTGATTAATTGCATCGCCCTGAATGCCTGTTCAACAGTCTCTTTGTCGAAAATCCCCGTAAAGCGATATTTTTTTGCGTTTTGGTTGTTGATGACGATGACGATGTTATACCAGCGTTCCAGCCTGGGCGCCAGTTCTTCTAACGTTTCATTATTAAATACCAGCTGGTTCCTGACCCAGGCTGTTTCAGTATAGATCACGCTGTCCTGCTCCTCGAAAACAGGCCGTATGTTGCCTACCAGGTATTGATGGGCGTTTTTCGCCGGCTTATTTGCCGCAGCGGCGGGCCCTTCCTCCAGCACGAATTTCTCCATCGGGGCGAGCACGATCCGCTGCTCCGGCTTGTCGTCGATGTTCACTTCGATCTTTCCCGTGATGAGGGTCGCCTCCGTTATTTTATCGGCCGGGTAGGCTTTTACGTTCAGGGAGGTACCGAGTACGCGGATGCTGATTTTCCCGGTTTTGATGATAAACGGCCTGTCGGCTTTTTTAGCCACGTCGAAAAACGCTTCCCCTTCCAGCTGCACCAGCCTTTCCCCCGCCTGGTTCATGTTGTAGTCGTACACCAGTTTGCTGCCGGCGTTGAGCCATACCCTCGACCCGTCCGGCAGCAGCAGGCTGGAGCGCGAGCCGTTTTTCACCGCCACTTCCGCCCGGGAAGCGAGGGGAGCCGCATCCTGGCCGCGGTACATCCGGATGCCGGCAAACAAAGCCAGCAGGGCCGCCATGCCGGCCAGGGCGACAACCATCTTTCTATAACGGCGGCGGGGAGCCGGCTCTTCCTCCGCGGGCGCGTCAAAATCGTCCGCAAACCGCCGGCGGTGCTGCTGATAACTATCGCCCGTTTCTGCCGGCTGTTCTCCTTTTTGCCACAATTGCTGCAGTAGCTCCGCCTGGAAGAGGAATTCCGGCCGGGTGGCCAGCAGGTGGTCCAGCTCCGCCAGTTCGGCGGCAGTGGCTTCTCCGGCTAGTTTCCGGGCCATTAATTGTGTGATTCTTTCGTCTTCCATGAAATCCCAGTTGTCGCTTCTACTGATATCAGACAAGGTAAAAAGGGAAACTCCCTATTCTCCCGGACAATTTTTTTGAAGACCTGAAAGTGGGCTTGCACGGCAGGGATCATGCCGAAGAAGACTGTGTGCATCCTCCCGGGCTAATTCCGGTACAGTATTTTGATGCTGGAGGTGATCTTTTTGAGGGCGGCGACCAGTTGCGCGTCGACGGTTTTAACGGAGATATCCAGGATGGCGGCCACTTCGCGGTAACTCAGGCCTTCTTCGCGGATGAGTTTAAACACCAGCTTGCAGCGCGGAGGCAGGGTTTGCACCGCCAGTTCCACTTTACGCCTCATTTCGTTGGAAATACAGATCTGCTCAGGGTCCCGCAGGGTCAGCGAAAGCTCCACATCCACATCGTCGAGCGAAACGAAACGGCGGCCGGACGAAGATTTCAGCCAGTTCAGCGATCGGTTGCGCACCGCCGTCATCAGGTATACGCGGAGGTTGACGATGGCCGTGGCGGAGCTCCGGTTGCGCCAAAGGTTGATCAGTACATCCGCTGCTATTTCTTCCCCCTGTTCCATCGAGCGCACCAGCGATGCGGCAAAACGCTTCAGCCCCGGAAAATATGTTTCGAATATCTCCCGGTAGGCGTCCTCATCTCCCATGTAAATGCGCGCTAACAGCGCGGTACACTGTTCACCGTTCATGCACTGACTGTATGATATTGGTTTGATGGCTGTCGTAACCAAAGTACGAAGCCTGCCAGCCGTATGCAACGCCAACCCGGCGACCAGAGAATTTTCAATCGATTGTATTTAATTAATTATTATAGAAAAGCAAAATTGTATCAATTATCCCATCCGGCGGTATTATCTTGTCTGAAAGGGAGGCATTTACACAAAGGAGTATGCGGGAAGCTCAGGCCCGTAACAACAATAGCACCGGCACTTTTGTTTATCTTTTATTGCACTTGTTTTTTAACCGAATCGCCGATATGAAAGTTGCCGCGCTTATTGATCGCCTTGCCAGATGGGCGGGGGTTTCAGGCATATACTTACTGGCAGCCTGCTCAACCACTTCTCAGGAATCACCCGATCATCCGGAATATTTTGATCCGGTCCTGGAGAAAGCAACCGGTTTCGGTGGCGACCGGGTGATGGAGGCGTTTCATTACCTTGATTCCGTTTACGCAGCCTTCCCCGACGCCGGACCACTCGACCGTACGAGAAAATACAATTTCAAGCTCGATTATTACTGGAATATCAGACGGGATCCTTACCGGGCGAGGATCTATGCAGACAGCATCCTTTGGGTGCTTTCCGGGAAAACCACCCAGCCCGCCTATGCCATCGAATACGGCAGGGCACTGCTGCAGATTGGCGATCTGCTGAAGGAAGAAGGCAAATATAGCGATGCATTTTCCCGCTATTATGAAGGAAGAGCGTTCATCCAGCGGGCCGGCGACACCTGTTTTTTTAACGAATACAACTCCCGCCTGGCCGTCACCTATTATTATCAGAACCGGTTTCAGGAAGCGATCCCTTATTTCAGGGAGGCATTTGCAGTGCTGGATGCCTGCAAGCGCAATTTGTTTTACCGCTTCCGTAACCAGCAGGCAGACCTGGACAATATCGCGTTGTGCTACCACAAGCTGGGGCAAACCGACAGCGCCATGTTCTACTACGACAGCGCGACCCGTTACATCGCTGCTCACAAGGCGCCTTTCCTGAAAAACCCGCCACAGGCAAGATTTGTTGGGGAAGCGCTGGCCGTGATCAACGGCAACAAAGGGAGCCTGCTGCTGAAGATGGGCGACACCGCGGGAGCGGAAAATCTCTACCGGCAAAGCATCGCCACCAACCTTTACGGCAGCGAAACCAGGGACGCACAGATCACCATCACCAAACTGGTCACCCTTCATCTGGCGCAGAGACGCCACAGCGAGGCCGCCACGTGGCTGGGCGTGATGCGCCGGTCGCTTGACACCATGCCCAACGGAGAAAACGAAACCCTATGGCATAAACTCCGGTCGCAGTACCATCAGGCAACCGGCAATCATGCAATGGCACTGCTTTCGCTGCAGAGTTACATACGGGTGAAGGATTCACTGGAAAAAACCAGCAGCCCCTTGCGCGCCATCGATATACAAAAGGAATTCGGTTACCTGGCCCGGGAATATGAACTTACGCTGCTCAGGCGGGAAAACGAGGTAAAAACCACCTACCTGTACATTTCCCTCATCTTCTTTGCCATGACCATCGCCATCATCCTGCTCATCTGGCAGAACTGGAAACGGTCCAAAAAACACGTGGAGGAGCTCCGGAAACTGAATCACCAGATCCTCATCCAGCACGACCAGATGAATAAAAGCCTGGATGCCCTCGAACAGAGCCAGCTCGACAATTCGAAAATGATGAAAATCGTGGCCCACGACCTGCGCAACCCGGTAGGCGCGATTATCACGCTGACCGAACTGATCTGGCTCAAAGACAATGATCAGTCCGGCGAAACCCAAAGCCTGCTGGGCATGATGAAAGAATCCGGTGAAAAGGCGCTCAACCTCATCACCGAACTGCTCCGGATGAATGTGATCTCCAAAACGCAAATGGAACTGGTGCAGATCGACCTGGTGCTGCAATATTGCGTGGACCTGCTGCGGCTCAAAGCGGAAGAAAAAGACCAGAAAATCGTGCTGCATACCATTCCGATGACCCTGCAGGCCAGCCGTGAAAAAATATGGCGCGTTTTCAGCAACCTTATCACCAATGCCGTAAAGTTCAGCCGGCGTGGTACCGTCATTGAAGTAAGTATGAAAAGGGACAACAACCTGCTCCGGATATCCGTCAAAGACAACGGCATCGGCATTCCGACGGACATGAAAGACAAAATCTTCAGCATGTCGCCCGGCGCGGGCAGGAAGGGCACACAAGGTGAAGAGTCTTATGGTTTGGGGCTGGCCATCTCCAAACAGATCGTGGAATCGCACGGCGGGCGGATATGGTTTGAAAGCCAGGAAGGGAAAGGTTCCGTCTTTCATGTGGAGCTGCGCATCAATGCGCTGAATTAAAACAAAAGGACCGTTCCGGAGAACGATCCTTCAGTGATATGTTGTAACCTCCATCCTATTTCTTCAGCTCGGCCAGCATTGCTTCCCCTACCCCTTTCGCCGAAGCGGGGTTCTGCCCGGTGATCAACCGCTGGTCGACCGTCACGTGCGGTTGCCAGAGGGCCGACTTTTCGAATTTGCCGCCCCGCTCAATGAGTTTGCTTTCCAGCATGAACGGCACCACTTTTTCCAGGCCTACCGCCACTTCTTCCTCGTTGGTAAAGGCATTGATCTTTTTGCCGGCAACCAGGTACTGCCCGTTGCCAAGTTTTATGTTTACGAGCGCGGCCGGGCCGTGACATACAGCCGCTACAATGCCGTTATGATCGTAAATCTCCGCAGCAATGGCCGCCAGTGCTTTATTGTCTGCAAAGTCCCACATCGCGCCGTGGCCGCCGGCATAAAATATGGCGGCATAATCGGCCGGGTTGATGTCTTCCGGCCGCAGCGTATGCTCGATCTTTTTGCGGTACACGGGGTCTTCCCAGAATTTTTTGTTCACCGGGTCTTCCAGCGTAAACCCGTCCACCGGCGCTTTACCGCCTTTCGGGCTTACAAAATCGATGTCGTAGCCGGCTTCGTGGAGCACTTCCCACGGATGCGACGCTTCCCCGAGATAAAAACCCGTCGGTTCGCCGGTGTTGCCTTTTTTATCGTGGCTGGTTACCACGAACAGAATTTTTTTGTTCATTTTTTTTGCCTCTTTTGTTTGTGCCGCCAGCTGGCCTGATGCAGCAAACAGCGCATATGTGATCAATAATCCTTTCACGGCAATGGCCCTGAATATCTTTTTCATTTTCGCATCGTTTGATTGACGGTACAAAGTTGGTGCAGATAAGGGAACTGCCGGATGACGTGCATCACAAAATTTGTGTGACATGGATCACATCAGATCGAAAAGCGGCTGAGGGTTTCCCGCGAAACGCCCAGGTAGCGGGCAATCAGCTGTTTGGGTATCCGCTGTTGCATATCGGGGTACTGGCTGATGAAGCTGACGTAGCGTTCCTTTGCCGATTTGTTCATCATGGCCAGCAGCCTTTGCTGGATGCCGATGTACCCGAAGTTGGCCTTGACCCTTGAAAAATGCTCCATTTTCGGGAACTTCCTGCACATCTCCGCCAGCCCTTCGTAGGAGATGCCCAGCAGCTCGGTATCTTCCAGGCAATCGATCGCCAGCGTGGCTTTTTCCCTTTTGTAAAAGGCGGCGAAATCCGATATCCACCAGTTTTCCGGTGCAAACTGAACGATATGCTCCTTACCGTCCGTATTGGTAATGCTGCTCTTGAGCAATCCTTTCGTTACCAGGTACATATGACCTACCAGTTGGCCTTCCTGGATGAGAAACTGCCGGCGGCGGAGTTTTTTAGGGGAATAATAGGCGCTGACGGCTTCGTATTCCTCGTCTGTGAGAGGAACGATCTGTTCGATGTGTCGTCTTAGAAATTCGCTCATACGTTTTTCGGCTTTTCAGAGATGGCATAAGATAAGGCATATTTGCATGCGGGCAATAAACCCCAGTGCCCTGCGTTAACCTATAAGAGTCAAGACCATATCGAATTAAACAAGTTCAACATGCGTTTCCCCCTACAGACAGTGACCGTTTTGTTGTTACCATTGATCCTGTATAGTTGTTCCCGTGCGGGAGGGATTTTCCAGCGGAGGGAACAGGTGTACCAGCCGCCCAGGCTTGGTGCGGAATACCGCTTCGAGGAAGGGCTTCGCAAACAAAAGAATCCCCAGCAGCTGTTCAGCAAAAAAGAAAGGAAAGAAATGGAAAAGATGGGAAGGCTCACACCACAGGAACGCTCCGCCCCCAATACCCGCATTACCGCGATGCAGGCAGACAGCATCCTGACCGGTAAAACAAGGGACACTACCGCCGTACTGGCAGACAGTACCCAGGCGAAACCGGTAGACAGCCTGCACCAGCAACCGGTGGACACCACCAGGCACTAGTTTGATATCCTGATTCTTTTTTCCGCTCCGATACTCCCCTGCCATTTTCCGGTTGTCTTATCATTACAGCAATCCCAGCCAGGGCCACATGCAGTCCGCATGAAGCGCGCCTATTTTTTTTCCGGGCAACAGGCATGTTGCCCGCAGGGTTTGCTATGCCATTGAAAACGCGGTTGCTGCCATCAACACCGGCTTTAAGGACCACATATTTATAACCATCAAAACCATTTGTTATGAACCAAAAACTGCATGTCGCTTCAAAAGGAGTACTTTTTTTCTTTCTGGTATCCGTGTTGATTTTTATGATGAGTTGTTATAAAAGGGAGGCTGCTCTCCCGGCAGATGAAAAATCGAACCTAGGCGGAAGCAACCAGCCGTTGATGCTGCCCGAAATTTATGTGAACGATGTGGGCGCCAACGGCACCGACGCATTGAACGATACCTGGGCCTTTCAGAAAGCCATCGACTCGATGGCCGCTTTGGGAGGCGGCATCGTGCGGGTGCGTACCGGCAATTACTACATCGATGCGGATACGACCATCAGGATGAAAAACAATGTGACATTGTACATGTATGACACTACTCGCAAGCTGATCGTAAGGCCCACCGCCTCTACCCGTTACCATGCGATTCTGGTGGAGTTCGTCGATAATGTCAGCATCTTCGGCGGCAGAATAGTGGGCGACCGCGACATACACACCGGCACTACCGGCGAATGGGGAATGGGCATCGCCATCTACGGCAGCACAAACGTGAAAGTGAACCGTACTTATATTTCCAACTGCTGGGGCGACGGTGTTGTGGTAGGCGGCCGCAAGAACGGGGGCGTAACCGTAGTAAGCCGCGATGTGATCCTTAAAAGAGTCACCAGCACCAACAACCGGCGCCAGGCCCTGACCATTGGCGGCGTAAACGGCCTGGAAGTGGACAGCTGCGTGCTGACCTACACGAACGGCACAGCGCCGCAGGACGGCATTGACATTGAGCCCGACAGCGATACCGCTCAGTATGTATACATCAAAAACTGCGAGATCGCCCATAACGTGGGGAACGGTGTGGAAATGAATGCCAAAACAACCACCACGGCCAAAGTCAGGAACATTTTCGTGACCAACAATTACATGCATAACAACGCGTACAGCAATTACATACTGCACGTGCAGCACTCCACGATCAACAACAACCGCTTTTCCGCCAACCGGGTGCGCAACCAGATCTATGCGAAGGACACCGCCAACTGTGTGTTTGTGCCGAATACGATCAATTGACATTCCCCCGAAGAGGTAGTAATAAAAAGGGCCGTTCATGACCGAACGGTCCTTTTCCGTTTACGGCAGCATGTCCCGGACTATGCTGAGGGATAAAGGAGGTGTACCCAGGATCAACGACCGAACGAGCGGCTATCCCGGAGCTTCGTTGCACCAGAAACGGCTGCAAGCATGCCTTTCAAGGTCTCAGCACTACCGTAAAAATTGCCCCACGGCATTTCGGGGATTTTCCTGAAAGGCTTACCTTCGGGGGTATGAAAGCAGGCACCTTTTTAAAAAGCACCGCATTACTGGACGATACCTTTTTTGAGCAGTCCGTTATTTTTATTACGGATCATAACGAAAAAGGCGCGATGGGATTCGTGGTGAACCGGCAGTTTCCCCGGAAGCTGAATGAACTGGTGGAGTTCATGCATGCAGGGCCGTTCCCTTTGTACGAAGGGGGCCCTGTAGACCAGGAACATTTATATTTCGTGCACCGGCGGCCCGATCTGATTGAGGGCGGTGCGCCGGTGGCTGACGGAATATACCTGGGAGGAAACTTCAGTACCGCCGTGCAGCTGATTGCACAGCAAACACTACAGGAAACCGATGTAAGGATTTTTGTCGGATACTGTGGCTGGGATAACGGCGAACTGGAGGCGGAAGTGGCCGAGGGAAGCTGGGAAGTGCTGCATGAAAGCCTTCTTTTTAACATGTAGCCATCTGCTACTTTAAATTACCTTATGAAATTTCGTTTTAACCGCTTGTATTTTACGCTTACCCTGTTGATTTTTATCGTGGAGGTGCTCATTGCCCTTTATCTGCATGATGACTTTATCCGCCCTTACGTGGGCGACTTCCTGGTGGTGATACTGATTTACTGCTTCGTTCGCAGCTTCCTGCAGGCGCCTGTAATACCCGTGGCGTTGGGCGTGCTGGCGTTTTCGTACCTGGTGGAAACGCTGCAGTATTTTAATCTGGTGAAACTGCTGGGGCTCGAACATTCAAGGCTGGCCAATATCGTTATCGGTAATTATTTCACCTGGTCCGACATCGTTGCTTATACCCTGGGCGTCGGGTTTGTGATACTGGTGGAGAAGATGATACCATCCGGAAAGCATCAGCTGTCCTAGCAGCCGGCCCCTGCGCCGGGAAAATGCAACACACCATTTTGCAATACGAAAAAAGGCCGCCGGAGGCAGCCTTTTTTTGTTAATGGTTGGAACTTGAGAAAACTATTTTTTCACTTCACTTTCCAGCAGCAGCTTCAGTTCTTTGTTGGAAGGCCGGGGAGCGTCTGTAGATACGATGTTCCCTTTTTTATCAAATACCATGAAACGGGGAATACCTTTAATGTTGTAATATTGGGCGATATCGCTCCAGCCGCTGGCAAAAAGCTGCACCCCTCCCAGCTCCTCGCTGGCGATAAAGTCTTTCCACTTCTGATGATCCTTTTGTTCATCAACGGACACGCTCAGGAACTGGACATCCTGCCCGTGCATTTCCTTCTCCAGTTTCTTGAGGTGGGGAATTTCTCCTTTGCACGGCCCGCACCAGGTAGCCCAAACGTCTACCAGTACTACCTTGCCTTTAAAATCACTCAGCGACACCTGTTTGCCGTTTACATCGGGATAAGTGAAGTTCACCGCCTGGCCGCCGGCCGAAGTGGCCTTTTTCGCCAGCTCTGTTTTGATGGCGGCGGCACGCCTGGCCTGATCGGGAGTGAGCAGGTATTTGCCGTACTGCTGATCCAGGTCGTTGTAGCCGAGGAATGTTTTGAGCGCTGTGGCCTGCTGCAAAACAACCTCTCCTTTGAGGGTATCGTTCACGATGCCCTTCATACGTGCTTCTATGCTATAATCCGTGACATCGCCACTTCCCAGGCGGGCGGGTAACGACTGCAAACTCCGCATCATTCGCATGCCATGAGGGTAACGGAACAGCCGGGTATCGGTTGTATAGTGCGCCACGTCCACGCTTTTGAAATATGGCGTATAGTCTGCCTTCGAAGGATGGGCGGAACGGGGCGTGCTCAGCAATTCGGCTGTCACAAAGAACAGGTCCATTTCGCGGAACTTCGCGAACTCCGCGTCGAACTGCCTGTTGCCGGTGGATGCGAATTTCGTTTGCTGTGCCTGCTGGTGAATTTTTTCCAGCAGCGGGAAAAAGTCCTTGTAGGTGCTCTGGGTTCGCGAGAAATAAACGCCCTTCCGCTCCAGCGGTATCAGCATGTTATGCCATTTCTCCATGGCCTGGTTTTCGGGCGAGTTTTTGCCTGACAGCACGTACGACGTATCCTGCACCTTTACGTTCAGCTGATCGTTCTGTTTAAAATAGAACGTGTATTTGTCCTGTGGTGTCATCGCGGTGCTGGTGCCGATGACATAAAATCCTTCCCGCTCGGGACGGAAGTAAAATCCGAAGGCGGAATCGGCACCGGGTTTTGCGCTGGCTATTTCTTCCAGCCTTCCGTGCTCAATCCGGTAGAGGCGAACATTGCCGTCGTGCCGGCGCATCCACTCCCCTGAAATAGTAACCTGTGCTTTCAGCAATGCGGGCAGGCAACAAAGCGCCATTACACCCAGGTGCAGTTTTTTCATATGTTTCAGATAATGTTTGGTTAATAACTGTTTGGATAAGTGGTGTTCCCTATCGGCGGCGCAATGTAGATCGCGTCTCCCGCACTGCCCTGCCCTTCCATCGTAAAATCAGGGCTGGCCGCCAGGTTACCGGATGTTTTTTTGAATGCGCGCACCTTATAGTTTCCGTTGACGGTAGTGCCTATCAGCATGTAGTTGTAATAAAACGGCTGTTCGGCAGTAGTGGTTCCGGTATACTTGCGGTGGCGTATAAACGTGATGCGCTCGCCGGCCGGTACGGTCACCTGCAGCTGTTCAGCGCCGTTGCTCAGGTTTCTTGACCATACGCTGTTGCCTATGGAAAAATACAGGATGTTCTCGTCTGCCACGATCAGCCCGAAACGTTCCGCCATCGCCAGCTTTTCGGTTGATTCCAGCGTGTCGTTCACCATCTTCAGGGCAAAACTCGTCGGTGTGATGGCCGACAGGATTTTCAATGAAGGGTCCGTCTTATCGCGGAACAGCGCCACGCCGGTGTACGGATTGCTGGATTTGATGCCCATGAACAACAGCTCCTTATTATTCCTGTTGGCAGGCATTTCAGTGCCTGCGCCATCGGTAACGGACGACAATACGGAGCCCGTGCCGGTAGCTGACACGAAAGAGGAACTACGCTCATCGAAAAAGAAGGGGTTCCAGAATGAGTGGGTCAGGAAGTACTTTGAAAGGCTGTACGGACTGTTATGATCGTCGCGCAGCTGCCTGCCGCCAAACAGGCCTATGTTGGCGGACATGGAATAGATGCTGTGCAGCTGCCCGTCGTTCACAAAATAATTGGCCTGGGAGGCCTCGCTGATGCTGCCCGGCCTTTTTACGGCCGGTGCTTCATAGAACAAACCGCTGAGGCCATGTATCTCTTTGAACGTATTGATGTTGACCACGCTGGCGTCTTTGCCGGAGAGGATGAACAGCGCCCGGGTATTGGCCATTGTGCCGGTAACGTTGGATTTGTAGTTCGTGTAGAAACCGAAGAGGCTTGCTTCTCCTTCCAGCTTGCGGTTATTTACCAGCGAAAAAACGTTTATCATTTTTGATGCCGGGGCGATACCGGAAGGCGTCAGGAAAAGGTCGACATCCGTTTTGCTGCCGTCGTCTTTCACAACGTACCAGCCGCGCGTGAACTGGGTGACCACGTTTACGCCTGCGGTGACGATCTTCGTCAGCCCGGTATGCGTATTTTTTGCTCCGAATACGAGCACCCAGCCTTTGGCCGGCTGCGTAACCAGGTAATCCAGTGTTTTGGTACGCGCAATGGTATCCACTTTAGGCGCATACCCCTGCACATTGGTTTCGTAGATGCCCCACCAGTAAGTAAATTCCGCTTTGGGATCACTTGATTTGACCACGGGATCGATGGAGAGCCTGTCTACCAGCGAAATTTTGTCGTACGTGCCGGCAATCCCGCTGACGGTGATCTCTTCGGGCAAATCGTAGGTATAATTGCCATGGTCTTTATAACAGGAGCTGATCAGCAAAATGCAGCAGGCGGCCAGGCTTTGGTATATCAATTTCATGAGAGGCTGTTTTGAAGATTAAGGAAATACAACGGCTTCACCTGATTCATCCTTCAGCGGCATGCCGGGATGGGCGTTGTTGTAATCTGTGAGCAGCGTGCGCAATTTCAGTCTCCAGAAAGAGAGCAGTGCAAAATCCGTATTTACATTCAGCAGGAACTCCTGGTCCCATTTCTCACCCGTCTGTTCGATCATAAAAGAATGTTTTACCCGGCTGTATTTGCCCCAGTAATATTGCACGGCCGAAGCGTTCCAGGCCGCGGGCTGGCTGAGCATGTCCGTAAAATCCACCCTTCGCCACAGTTTCCTGATCTCCCCGGGCAGAAAGTGCTCATTCGCTTTCACCTGTACCTTGAGTTGTACGTTTTTGCTTTTCAGCGAAGGATCGCGCAGCAGGATAATGGGTATGGAGAGGTGCACCTCACCCGCTTTGATCAGGTATACGTCTTTCAGCGAGGGGTCAGAAAATGCTTTATAATGTACGCCCGGCACGGCGTTCTCGGCGCCCGCAACAGCCACCTGTTCAAGCGTAAAAGGCCGGTCTTTGCTGCTTACGCCGCCAATGGCATAGATGTCGAAAAACACGGTATCCTGGGTGGTGGCAGCCGGTTCGTAATAAAAGGTAAACGGCTTTACCGTGTCGGCCATTTCGAAAGACGCGGCATAGATGCGGTCTGGCGGCGGGCCGAATTGCAGGCGGGCGTTATCGTTATAGAGATAGTACTGATCTTTTTTGCAGGCAGCCAGCAAAGCGGTTAGCATGGCTACAGTAATGATCTGCTTCATTCTTTGCGCTTTTGTTATTGAACAAATTCATTTAAAGGCAGCGGCACCACGTAATTGATGGTAGCGGCAGCCGGGGCCCACAGGAAATTGGCCTTGGGGGCGTTGATGCGTTTGTAGGCGAAAAACGACTGCCCTTCCGCAAAAAATTCCTTCCGGTATTCTTTCACCAGTTCCCGCTGTAACTGCACGGGGTCAGCCGGCAGCGTGGTAACGGTGATGTTCCGCGCGGTACGGAAGGCGCTCCAGTATTGCTGGCGGTCTCCCGCAGGCGCGGTTTCCGCTGCAATGAGATACATTTCACTGACGCGCAGCATGGGTATCTGAAAAGGCGCTATCTGCGTGTTATCTGCAGCACCTATATATTTCTTCAGGATGTAACATTTGGTGCCGCTGCCCAGGGTGACCAGCGTCCAAAGGTTGGTTTCGCGGATGTCCGTACCGGTATTGCCGTACAGTTCGTTGTTCACCGTGGTAACGCTGCTCCCTTTCTTCAGGTTGCCGGACAGGAAATGCGTTTCATACTGCTTTGCCAGCTGAAAATCGTATAACCCGAATATATGTTCCATGGAAAGGTTCAGGTTGCCGGCAGACATATCGGCCAGCACACCGAGCCGGAACTTGGCGTTGCCGTCAGGGTTTTTCGCGTCTATCACTTCCTTGGCGCAGGCGAAAGCCGGAGCATCGTCCCGGAACCAGAGATACGCGCGCGCCTGCAGCGCTTTTACGGCGTAGTAGTTCATCCGCAGGAAGCGGAAGGCGGAATAGGTGTTCTCGGGCTGAAAGGGTGAGGTGTTGCTGCCGGGCGTAGACAGATCGGTCTGCGAATACTTCGTAAAGGGATCCACGTCCTTCATCAGGGCGGCCGCTTCGGTGAGGTCGTTCAGCAGCGCCGTTTTATACTCCTCGTATGGTATGTGCTGGTTAGGGTTCCGGGAAAGCGTCTTCACATACGGCAGCACGGTGCCCCCGGAAATATTGCCGGGCACCGGCCCGAAAAGCCGCAACAGGTCCAGGTGGCAATAAGCGCGCAGCGCCAGGCATTCGCCTTTCACCATCTCATACGAACCGGCAGAACGGAACACGTCTTTTTTTGCGTCCACTTCGGCCAGGATGGCATTGATGGCGGCGATGATTCTGTATTCCTGCGCAAACATCACGCCCAGCGAGCCCATCACACCTTCGTCTGAATAATTGAACAGGCCCATCCGCAGCTCCGTCGTGTTGGTCACTACGTCCCAGGAAGAGGTCAGCCTTTCTATAGTCCCGTAGGTCAGGTTCTGACCGTATCCGGCGCCTGCCTTCATCTGGATATACACCCCGGTGAGCGCATCCTGGAAGCCGCTTTCGGTCGTAAAAAGCACGTCTGCCGGCATCTGTGTTCTGGGTTGAACGGTCAGCCATTTTTTGCAGGAGGTGGCGCATAATACCATCCCCAGCAATCCCGCGATAATATATTTACTCGGTTTCATTGAAATATTGGTTTGCTGGTTAGAACATTGCGTTTACGGTCAGGGAAACCTGCCGGGAAAAAGGATAGATGGTGCCCCTTTCGCGTCGTACGGTAGACAGGTAAAAGAGATCGGCCATATTTGCGGAGAAAGACAACGTCTGCATTCTCAGCTTTCGGGCGAACGAACTTCTTACGTCGTACTGGAGGTTGGCGTTCTGCATGACAAGGGTTTTCTCATCCTGCACGAAACGGGAGGTGCGGTTAGTGCGGGCCGTTACCAGCAACCCTTTGAAGGCCGCATTATCTCCGGGTTTCTGCCAGCGGCTGTCGTACACACGGGCGTCTACATTATAGTTATAGTCTGCATTCTCCACTTTGTCGATCAGCGTCTGGTTATAGAGCTGGCCGCCGAAGCGGTATCCGAAAGACAGATTCATGGAGAAGTTCTTATAGCGCAACAGGGTGCTGAAGTTGCCGAAGTACGCCGGCTCGCTGATACCGCTGGCACGCAGATCGAGCGAGTTCCAGGTATAGGTGGGTTCTCCGTTCCTGTCCAGGTACAATTCCTTGCCCGTGCTCGGATCTATGCCCAGCGAAGGCACTACCCAGATGGTATTGGTGGAATATCCTTCCTTATACAGGTAACCCGGCACGGCGCCCGCCGCGTTCTCGCTGCTTTTCTGCGCGGCCTTGAGCGCATCGGAGATCTCCACAATTCTGTTCACGTTGTGCACCAGGGCGCCGCTGATACTCCAGGCGAGCCCTTTCTTCATATTGCGCACAATAAATGCGGTAGCCTTCACCTCAATTCCGCGGTTCTCCAGTTTCCCGATATTCTCGATATAGCTGGAGAAGCCGCTGGATGCAGGAAGGTTTACAGAGGATATAAGGCCATTGGTAGTTTCCAGGTAATAATCCGCAACAAGCGTCAGGCGGCGGTTGAAGAGGTCCGCTTCGAGCCCGAGGTCGTAGTTCATTTTCTGCTGCCATTTCAGGGACTCGTTGCCAAGACCCAGCATGTAGGCGCCAGTCCAGTTGTAATAACGGTCGTCCGTATAATACCGGTAGGTAGACAGGGCCTGGTAGGCGTTGAAATTCTGCGAACCGGTGACCCCAAGGGAACCGCGCAGTTTCAGGCGGTTGACGAACGCCAGGTTTTTGAACATATTTTCTTTATGCAGGTTCCAGCCGAGGCCTGCAGACCAGAAGGGGGCGAAGCGGTTCAGCCTTCCGAACTGCGAGGCGCCGTCTGAGCGGAGGGAGAGGTCCATGAAATAACGTTCGTCGTAGGTATAGTTTACGCTGCCCGTAACGCCAACGGAGCGGGTGAGGCTCTCCGCCCCGCCCGGCTTGCCGCCCTGTGCGTATTGCAGCGCCATGGAAATGAAATCGAAATTGGGATTGGTAAACCCTTCGGCGAGGAAGCTGTACCCGGAAGTCCGGCTTTCGCGGATATTGTAGTCAAGCCCCGCAAACAGCGCGTGGTCGCCAATCTGCCGGGTGTAGCTGAGGTTCGCGCTGGCGTCGTAGCGGAACCCCTTGTTTACGCCATACTGATAGGAGCCCCGGCGGAGAATATTCTCCGTAGAGGCAAACGCGGTATGATCCGCCGGCCGGAAATAGTCCGAATCCGAATTCATCTTGGTAAGGCCCAGCCTTGCCCTGAAGAGGAGATCGGGCAGTACGCGCCATTCAACGGAAAGGTTATTGGTAATGTCTGTCGTTTTGTATTTCTGAAAGGTATTCAGCGTAGCATTATATAGCGGGTTGACGGGCAGCTGGCCCCAGCGGTTCTGGTAGATGTTGGCGCCGGGATTGCCCAGTTGCCGCTTTACACGGCCGCTTGCATCGTACGGCGACCAGTAGGGGTTCATCTTCACATAGTCGGAAAATGAGCCGTAGGGCGATTCCGCACTTTCTCCCAGCCCGATCAGCAGGCTGTTGGTAAAACGGATATTGCGGTAATAATAACTCAGGTTGATGGTACCGTTGAAAGTACGGCGGGAAGAACCTTTCATGACGCCCTGTATATCGTTTACCTGTGCAGAGATCGAATACCGGAAAGCATTGTCGCCCCCTTCCATGCGGAGGTTATGGCGCTGGCCCACGCCGGTACGCACCGGTTTGGAAAGCCAGTCTGTTTCAATGCCCCGGTTCACGTCGCTCAACAGGTAGTTGTAGTACTGTTTGAGCACCACGTCATTTTCCGCCCGGGCATTGTTGTACAGGCCCACCTTATACTCCAGGTCCAGTTTTTCGCGGGCGTTCAGCACATCATAGGCCGTAAGGTCCGGCATTTCAACATTCACGTCACCCCGGTAAGAGAGGCGCAGCTTTCCCGCCTGCGGCGCCCGTGTTTTGATCACGATCACGCCGTTGGCGCCACGGGATCCATAGATGGCGGTGGCGGATGCGTCTTTCAGCATGGTGATGGACTCCACTTCGTTCTGGTTGATGTCCAGCAGCTTTTGCAGCGTCGACTCAAAACCATCCAGCACGATCAACGGCGTGTTCATGCCTACGCGGGTTTCATCCTGCAATTCGTTCACGTTGGGCAGGCTGGAATTGCCGCGGATCTGTATTTCCGGCATCCGGTTGGGATTGGAGCCGAATGTGTTGCTCTCTACGATATTAAAGGAGGGATCGATGTTACGGAGCGACGTGATCAGGTTACGGTTGCCGAATGCGGCCAGCTGCTCGGCGGTAACGGTGGTCACGGCGCCGGTAAAGCTTTCTTTTTTACGGTTGAAGATACCTGTTGTCACCACCACTTCGTTGATCTGCTGTAGCGATCTGCTCAACATCACGTTCAGTGTGCCCGGCCCCGTTACCCTTAATTCCCGGTATACATACCCCTGGCAACTGACCTGTAACACAACGGGGAAAGTCCTCACATCCAGCCTGAACATCCCATCAGGTGATGATACCGTTCCGGCGGTGGTGCCCTTCACCCGTACCGTCGCAAGTGGAATTCCCTTCCCCGATTCATCGCGTATGGTGCCGGATATTTCCTGCAAAATGCTTTCACCGGGCGTAATGGAAGAGATCTTTTCACTGATCACCACCATTCTGTTTACAATGCGGTAAGTCAGCGGCTGCTGGCGCAGTACGATATCCATCACTTCGGGCAGGGAAACGTTCGTGACCTGTACGTCCTGCAGGGTGGATTTTCGCAACATGCGCTCGTCCCACATAAACGACAAGCCTGTTTGCGCCTCCAGTTTTCCGAATATTTCTTTCAGGGGCGCGCGTTTCAGGTTAAGCGTGATCTTTTGTTGTGCAGAAGCGGCGTTGGTTTGAAGGCATATCAGCAGGAGAAGAGTAATGGCGGCTCTCGTACACCGCAACGATCTCGATAACAATCCGGCAGTGACATAAGAATGCCGGACCAAAAACGCAATTAATTGCATACATTTGGCTGGTTTTGGTTGATAAATAAAACAGAACCTCTATTTGATTTTATTAACCCGACCTTAATAACCGCTCCGTGAGTCAGACGGGGCGGTTTTTTTAGGCAGGGCCAATTTTTTTATGGTTGCACGACCAATTTGCCGTTTTCCAGTTTACAATTCACACCGTAAATTTTCAAGGCTTCAATCATATCCGCGAGGCTGACGCTTCTCCCGACGGTACCGCCAAAGGAACGATCGGGCAGTTGTCCCCTCAGCTCCACTTCTATATCATACCATCTTGATATCTGCCGGAACAAAGCCGGCAGGTCCGTACTGCGCATGATGAACATGCCGTTCTTCCATGCAATGGCGTCTTCCGCATCAATGTCGCGTTCCACTGTCAGGTCGCCATTGTCATTGACGCTGGCCTGTTCGCCCGGCTGCAATACCTGTTGCCTGTTCACCCTGATGCTGCCGCTCAGCAATGTGGTTTTTATCAATGGCTCGTCCGGATAGGCGTTGATGTTGAAGGTTGTGCCCAGTACTTCCACGATGCCCTTTTTACCGAAGTTGACCAGGAAAGGCTTCGACGCATCGGCCGTCACTTCAAAATAAGCTTCACCGGTGATCTGCACCGCGCGGGTATCGCCGGTAAAAGCTATCGGGTATCGCAGCGATGAGGCGGCGTTCAGCCACACCT
Organism: Chitinophaga lutea; assembly: GCF_003813775.1. Taxonomy (NCBI): domain Bacteria; kingdom Pseudomonadati; phylum Bacteroidota; class Chitinophagia; order Chitinophagales; family Chitinophagaceae; genus Chitinophaga; species Chitinophaga lutea. The sequence goes on from NZ_RPDH01000002.1 coordinate 2,407,199, forward strand.
TTGTACCGTCCGGCAGTACGATACGAAACTGCCGGCCTCTGGGCGTGGCAATGGTATTGTATGCTCCGCTGGCGGCGCCGGTTTCTTCCGGGGCGTACGTTACCTGGCCGTTATCGAGCACGACATTGGTGCCGGGCTGACTGGCCACCACACCGTTGTGCGTACTGTCCAGCAGTACCGTGGAACCGTCTGCCAGTGTAAGCACCGCTTCCTGCCGGCCGTGCATCGTGACGTTTTGCTGTGCATTGGCCGGCGCATTGCCATCATGCCGTTCCGTAAGCCGATAAATGCCGCCTGCCAGTAACAGCAACCCGACAGCCGCAGCCCATCCCCAATAACGCATCCGCCGCACGGGCGCCACAGGAGGCCGGTCCACCGCCTTGGCCTTTTCCAGCAACGGCAGCAGGGCCGGGTCAAATTCCAGGTCCATATCAGGCTGTCCCGTGAGCTCCATGAGTTTTTCCGCCAGTGCTTCGCGCTGAGCGGCGTCTTCAAGAAGTGCATAGAACTCCTGCCGGCCTGAAGCATCCAGTTTATTGTCAAGAAAGTCCTGCGCCAAATGATGTAATCGGGTATTTTCCATGCTGTTCACTATATATGATCAGGGTAAGCAGCCATTTGTCACCATCGCCTCAAAAAAAATTTACCGGTGCAGCAGAAGGAACAGGATAAACAGCCCGGAAGCCGTGAGCCGCTCCCTGATAGCCGCCAGGGCCGCGCTGAGCGCATTGCGCACATAGCCGTGGGAAAGCTGTAACTGTTCCGCTATTTCCCGGGTGGTTTTGCCCTCTACCCGGTTGAGGCGGTAAATGGTTTTCCGTTGTAAGGGAAGGGATTCAATGGCTTCGTGTACCAGCCGGCGGATTTCCTTCAGTTCGAGCGTGCTGGTATGGTCGGTGGAAGTTTGTCTTAATTGAATGGTTTCCAGTCGCTTGTCGTTTGCCTGCTGCCGTTGCAACGCCAGCAGGCTCTGGTTGATGGTGATCTTCCGGAGCCAGGCGCCCAGGTTCTCCACACTCTCAAGTTTATCGCGATGCAGCCATACTTTGATAAATACTTCCTGCACTACCTCCTGGCGGGCGAATTCGTCTTTCACTATTTTCATGGCAATAGCGGCAAGGGGTGTGGCCCAGGTCAGGAATAATGAAGAAAAAGCCTGCTCATCGCCTTCGGCGATGCGAACAAGGAGAGTAGATTCATCAGTATGTGGCGATTCTGGCGGCACTTGTCAATTAGATCCTCTTTTAATATGTCTCAAATACAGCGTAGTAGGATAGAACAGGAACGGGAAAATTCGTCGATTACAGCCTCTGGTTGCCGTGGATGAAGCCGGCAGATTTGAGGCCAAAGATAGTTATTTAGGCAATATTTCAATAATGCGGAGGAAGACCATGCATCAATAATTTATCCTCCATTTTTCCGGAAATACAAGAAAGCAACCCGGCAAAAATTCTCCCCGGTTCTCATCGCGATTTTTTATTGACGCTAAAAGCCGGCAACCATTTGTGTAGAAAATGTCTGCCGGGTTATTCCAAAGGCTTTCATTTGCTGCATGCACGAACACCATGTGCCGGCACCCGTCGGGCATGGATGTGTTCAGGTTCGTTGTTCCTCTTTTCAAATGTCCACCGGTTATTCCAAAGGCTTTCATTTGCTGCATGCACGAACACCATGTGCCGGCACCCGTCGGGCATGGATGTGTTCAGGTTCGTTGTTCCTCTTTTCACCCCTGCCCGGTCGCATTTTTAGTACCGGGTGTAAAATTTGAACGGTACCGAAAATGCGACCGCAGAAAAGTGAATGTTGAAACGTCCGTCAAAAAAGTGCCGCACTCCCTACGCACTAGGCGCAGAAAATGGTACCGGACATACCCACTAACATGGACAAAACGGACACATTTTTCCTATAAAATGTGCTTTTCGGACGACCGGGCCCCGCTTTTTTCTACCGCTACCGGTCAACGGCTGGCGTTAGAGCAACGATTTACCGATCCGGAACCGGGAAGCCGCCGCGGAAAAATGGATGCTTAACATTCAAGAAGTGGGGCAATGACGATACAACGGTATGCTTCCGTACCGGAAAACCGCGCTATACAGCCCATCATGACCACTGCTGCCGAACCGTGGCCTTACAGCCCCCAACAGGGCAAAAAAGGCCCCTGAGCGGGTGCCCGGCGGGCCGTGCAATGCGTTTGTAACCCCAAAAGATAAAAAAGCACCCCTGTTTAGGATAGGAGCCAAACGAGACAACCGATAACAGGGTTTTCTAACCAAAGGTGTAAACCCATACCAGGACTAGCCCCATTCAAGGTTACTCCCACTTTACTCCGGGGATACTCCCATGTTACTTCGGGGATACTTAAGGGATACTTAGGGGATGGTGCGTAGGGAGTGCGTGTTTTCGGCTTTTTGCATTTTTAGGGAAATTTTCGGACGGTCTCATTTTCTGCTGATGGTGATGCATCCGGGCAGTCCCTTTTTCTACCGATGAAAAAAATCTCCAACGGGAACACGGCTCTGTTTACGGTAAAAAAAACGGGGAAATAATGAGCGGTCGGGTGGCCTTTATTGGCAAAATGACATTTGATTTAGTAGATTTACTTTCACACCGGGCAACTGCCCACAATCGCCCTTTATCTGATGAATTACTGGAAACATAGCTTATTGTCCAAAAAGAAGTTTGACGGCCATGCGGAAGACTACCTGCATATCCACAAATTCCTCGACATGAGCAAATTGTTCTATTTCCACAACAAACACAGAATACTGCTACATCATACCTACGGCATAGACCTGTGCGTTCAAAAGTTCGGTGAAACGCTGGTCAATGCAGACAATCGAACCATCCTCATCCGCGATGTTGCCGCAGAGCATTGCAAGGAAGATCTGATGGGAATGGTGCCCACCCTCAACCACTGGTTCAAATATGTGGATGACGCGTTGCCCGGGTCCATCAAACCGCTTAACCCAACGGACAGGGTGTTGAAGGAGTTTGTTTTACGGCCATTACTGATGTCCGGCTTAAAGTCTTCGCTCATCATCACCCACAGCAATTTCGGGATATTTCTCGCGAAGGAAATCCTGGGGCTCGACTATGCGCTGGAACTTTCCAACTACCTGCCGCAGATCAACGTAAACGAAATGCTCCAATACATAAAATTAAGTGAGCGCTGGCAATATACACCCGATTTAAAACAGCTAAAAGATATCGAAAATGGGATTGATCAATAATATACTCCGGAAATTGTTCGGCAAGTCGCAACAAACACCCTCGTCCACCAATGTTTTTTTAGGACGTTGGGAAAAAGAGCGCACCGCAAGAATAAAAACCGCCGAAGAACAGCTCAAACCATGGATCACCGCGACGGTACGCGCAAAGGGAAGCCTGCCATTTACCTGGGAGAGCGGCAACGACGAGGCTTTTGTGACATTCACGGATGCCTCCGATGCGGAACAGGACAATTTTGACGCCCTGGAAGCTTATATCATCGACAAGCTGGATATCCCGGATGCCGGTGAATTCGAAATGACCGGTGCTGGCGACATCTATATCGAGCATAACGCAGTAAAGGCGAAATATAGCTCCACTATGAAAGCACTAATAGACTATAATGAAGAAACGGAGGAAGCGGTCTACGATGAGGGGGAACACGATAGCGCGGATGTGGTTTTGTTTATCATTTAATTATATGCTTTATGAACAATCCGATCAAAACAAAGCTTGGTCAACCTGTGCCTGAATTGCCGGTTGCCGACGTTGAAAAGGCCCAGATACATTATCGTGATGTACTGGGGTTCGATATTGCGTGGACGTATCCGGATAAAACGATTGGGGCGGTGGCGAGGGGTGATATCGCCATTTTTCTTTCAACGCGGAATAACGTGTCGCCTCATACACACTGGATCTTCGCGTTTGACGTCGATGCGACGTTCGAAGAAATGAAAGCACGGGGGGCCCAAATTACCGAAAGCATAGAGGACAAGCCATGGAATATGCGGCAATTTACGATTGAAGACCTCGATGGGAACAGGTTTATATTTCATCATGATATTTGAGGGAGGCAATGGGGTTGGGAGGTTCGGTAATTGTGAGATAGGTTTCGTGTTGCGGAGGTTTTTCCGGATTATCACCAATGGGTCGAAAATACGTAAAAACCCGACAACAAATTGATCATCAACTGTTATCGGGTTTCGTAGCGGGTATGGGAGATTGTTTGAATACCTGAGCGATTTGGCGGAGGTTCTACTATTTGGAATGTTTCGTAACCCTCGATTTCGGGCCAATGCACCGTTCGACTTGGAGAAAATTCCATGGGAAGAACATTTTATATCGGTTGTACTTAGAAATCGCCCGCAGAACCTACTCCTGAAGAAAATTATCCACTTTCTGAATTGTGAATTGCGGAAGGTCGGTGTTGATGATTTTCCATCTTTTCACCTTCATCTCCGCGAACCACTTATCAATCACTTTACGGATAATGTCCTCATCGTTCTTAAATTTAGCAGAAGGGTTTATTTCAAGTAATAGGATTTCAAGATGCTCGAGATCTGCACGCTTACTAATCAATCCAAAATCCTGCCTGTCTATCTCTTCTGCCCAATCACTGTTGTTCCTAAGTTTTAATTTGGCAAATAGCTCCGGTAGCAAATAAGCATATCGATTGTTATATCTGTCTTTTGAATCATTATGATAAATATACCCATCTGTAAAAATTACAAGGACATTCCTGTAAGCGGAATCATTGTCAATAGCGACTTCCCGCACATCATTCTTGAAAAACCGCCAAATATCGGAGCCCGGCCAAACCGCCTGCTTGATCGTTGTTCGGTAAATATTGCTGATATTTTCCGATACAGTCTGCTGGAATGTTTCATAGATCAGCTTTTTGCCCTTTGTATCCATTTTCGACAGATCGACGTCCAGCTTTTTAGCTGCCTGGTTGATGTCCGGATCCGGGGGACTGGGATGGAATATCAAACGCATCTTACTTTTCGCCGTATAAGTCCCCCTTGCCCTCATTTGTTCGAGGAAATAGCTGGTAAAATGGTTGATCAGCGCGCTGTCCCGCTCAAAATGCTCGGGATTATCCGGATTAGCAACAGGGTCTATCCTGTCTGACAGGTCAAGCAAAATGGTAAGGTTAATTTGTTTCTCTGCATTTGAAGCAGGTATAACACCACCGGAAGCTTTTTCCATCGTGGGCTCTGTATTTCCAGATCCACAACTCAACAGAAAGATGGATATGATGACAATGTATTTCATGAATTACTGATTAAGGGGTAATTGTATATAGCAACTCGAACAAACTCATGAACGATTTCTCCGGCGGCTTCCAGCTCTTCGTGCTGCTTGCCGCTTCCCTTCATCCAGGCCAGCCATCCGGCCATGAAGCTGTACACTTCCTGTTCAAACTCCCGCGGAATAATTACGCTATTGATAGTTTCATTCAACGTTTTCACTTTTGTTTTCGCATAGTCAATCTGATGGCGCATTTTGTCGATATCAAGGCCATGTTCCTCTACCTGCTTATTAGCATCTTCAATCTGCCGGTCTTTTTCCTTGAGTGCCACCTTTACTTTGTCTATCTTGCCAAATGCCTCCAATACAAAATCAAACACAAATCCCCATATCAGGTAAACGATAAAACCCGCAAATATAATCAGCCAAAAATTGATGGCCGACAAGGCTGTTGCGATAGAATACTCCGGCACATCTGCAAAGCTGTTTTCCTTCTTAATGTTGTATATTTTTTCCGTGATCTCATATGCGAGGATCGCGTCAAAAATGAATGTCACGACTACCAGCGTGGCTATCTTTACGAATTTCATCAGTCCCTTCGACTCCTGAAGCTTGTGAATCAGATACCCGAGACCTAGAAATACAAATGGAATAGTAAGGATCAATACCAGTTCCATTACGCCATCTTTTATGGCTTTCGACAGCGCCTGCGCATCGAAAATGGAATTAGCCACGCCAATCTGATTAAGCGTAAACTCTTTAAAGAAAGCTGAATAGGACGCAGAGCTGTAAAAAGTAAAGAGGTAAAGGGTCAGGAACAGAAGGATGATTGTGCCGATATAAAAGCTGGCCTTTCCTGTGACATCGCCGATGATCTCCTGAGGATTTTTTCTGATATCCGACTTTTCTTCTTTCAATGTTTCGATCTTTCGTTTTATGGCCGGGATATGTTCTTCACGGAGCTCCCTGATCCTGTTCTCCCATCTTTCAATGTTCCCTTTCTGTTCTTCCAGCGAAATTTTTGCCGGCCTTTTCAGCTCCTCCTGTCTATCCGTATCTTCCTTTATTCTTTCCTTAAAATTGAAATATATTTTTTGCAGGCAAACTCTCAGGCCGGCCACGCTGCCACCCAGGAGATATGCCTGGTGGTGGCCGTCGTCCTGAAAACTGTTTTTTTTTCCCACTTCCTTTACCGGAGCAGGTGGGGCAGGTTCGGGATCCTTGACCGCAAAGAGGCCTTTGGTGATCTTTAATAAACTCATAATTCAGAGATTTTGGGATACGGTGGATAATACTTGTTGCTTGGGTGTGTTTTTAAATGCTTCCTCCAGGAGATATTCACAAATGAGTGAAACATTTTCGTCGCGAAATCCGAACCTCGAACAGAAAAGGGCCAATGTCTCCTTTTCCCCCTGTTCAACACATCCATCTGACCATGCGATCAGGCATAGATCATAAAGGCAATCAATCTTTTCCAAAACTGTTTCGGGCGGAGAGAAATTGTCCTTTCCGGGCTGCAACAGCAACGCTTCCATATCAGCGCGGCCAACTCCCCTGGATTCCCCGATGCGGTATAACATTTCAAGTTCCTTAACATCCACTTGGGAGTCAGAAAGGGCCATATGGTACAAATGAAGGAAATGGTTCTTTAATTCGGGTGTTAGTGACATAAGTGCGGGTTTTGCATTGACAAATTATCAAAATGGATCTTTAAGCGGCAAGAAGTCTCTTCCCCGCATTTCAGGTCAGGTCATCTATAGGGGCACCAGGGCCATTCTTCATTACTGACTCAATTCCCTGATCACGGGAAGCAGCCGTCGTATAGACTTCGCTGTGACCGATAAGTTCGCCATTGGCAGCTTTCAGGCTAAACGTAAAGTGGGAGCCGCTACCCTTCCGTACGTAACGCTCATCTATCGGGGCATTTTTCTTTACGGATGCTATACCGTTTTCACAAGATTGCTTGCTAACGTACCCTTCACTACGTAAAATGGGCTCTCCATTAGAAGCTTTGAGGCGGAAATAAAACTGTTTGTTAACAGAACTCTGGAAAAGTTCAAACTTTGGATTTTTCATATTGCGCTTGTTTTAGTTTACTTTTTATCCCAAACGATCCTGAAGCCGATATAAGGACTCCTGGTGCTTGGCGCTTCTTTTGCACGGTAGCCAACGGCCAGTTCATTAACAGGATTGATCTTACTATTGTAAGTGCCACCTCTGACGGATTTCCACTTTTGGGAGGAGTCGGACCAGTCCGCGCACCACTCCGCCACATTTCCGGTCATATCATACAGACCATAACCGTTCGGCGCTTTGCTGGCAACAGCCGCCGGTTTTGCCCGGTTGTACACTGCTACTTCGTTCGCTGTTCCACTACCACTATATTTTGTGAATAGCCCGCCCCTGGCGGCATCTTCCCATTCCGATTCAGTAGGAAGGCGTCCCTGCAGTGACTTGCAATAGGCCAGCGCTTCCTCCCATGTCACATTCACGATTGGACCATTCTCATGGGCAGCAGGTAGTTGTAAAGGGAAGGCTATTCCCTGGCGGTCACAAAAAGCCCTGTACTGCGCCACTGTTACTTCCGTGTTGCTGATATAAAATGAATCCCTACCATTACCGGCAATCAGGATCTTATCTGTTTTGGGGCCAGGTCTTTCACTTACTGGCCGCATCACGGTCCAATTAAAAAAATAAACCAGGAGTAAAATGATGAGCAACAAAGCCATCAGTGCTCTGGGCCAAACATGCACCCGGGCCTGCTGCCGCCGCTGCTGCCTGACTTTTCGCCAAAGTATTTCCGCTATCTCTGCGGGATTATTCCGCCATTCAAGATAGACCACGTGTTTTGAGAGGCCATCTATAGGAGTATCATCCAACCGCAATTGCAGAACGTTGAAGCGCCTGTGCCTAAGCGCGATCAGCCTTTCAATACCTGCCCAATATCCTTGCGGATAAAACCGGCTGGTGATCGCTAAAATAAAACGGCTGTTCTTGCCATAGGAGTCCGAAGTAATATCCATTATCGGCTGGCCCCAGCCTTCGACCTGGTTTTCCAGGTAAAAATAATACCGCACGTTTCGCTGCTTCAGACCGGCAACAATTAGCTCCGCCACCGCTTTATCTTCTTCCGCAACCGAAACAGCCACATCATATTTGAACATACTGATGAACATACCTGGGGATATTACATTAAAGCCTTCCGCTGGTTAATACGCCCCAGTAATATCTACCCAGGGAAGTTAATCGACAACTTTTGTTGTTAACTGCAGCCCAATACATATACTCCTCGCCAACAGGTTCCACCAGCCCGATCAACTGCATTTTTCGCAGTATTTTAAATATATTGATATGTTCCTCGTTAGGTTGACTGGTAGTGAATTCATAACTGGGATCTAGCTGAAACTCGCTCCCTGCGGTAGGGAAATAAACGGTCAGCTTTCTTAATGCTGGAAGCGGAACCAACGGGTTTACTTTACGGAGGTGGATGGATTGTACAATATTCGCTTTAAACACAGGTCGTTGTTTCCAGGCGCCCAACGCCTTATCGATATAACTATAGATATTTCCCGGGGTAACCTCCCCTGCAATATCCGCCGCACCACCATCCAGTGCGCCAATCAAAAGACTGGTAAAAACTCCCTGTCCAGCCACTTCCATGGAAACTTCCGTGCTACGGCTGGAAGCAAGAATTGTGACGCCCTTATTCAAATAGGCCGCATTGTTTCCTCCTAAGGCGGGGCTCCCCATGGTCCCGGAATAGCAACAATCCAGGATCACCACTTTGTGCCTGGCGGGAGAAAGGCTTACCATCTTCAATATTTCATCCATATAAATGCCTTCGTCGTAACGGCTAAAATCAGGCGTCATAATATACCCGCCAGTATCGGTAACACAACCATGCCCGGAGAAATAGAATAAACTTACCTCATCCTCTCCCTTAAAAACGTTGAGAATCAATGACCGCAGCGAGGCCCGCGTCTTGACCCCGGTACTGAGCATTACATCAAAATTGGGAGACCCGTCTGCATTCGTATTCAACAACGCGGCCACCTGATTAGCGTCGTTTATACAACCTCTCAACCGGGCTCCTCCTGGATAATCATTAATTCCAACTATTAGTGCTTTTCTCATTATTGGGTGTTTTGTAGGTATAGCAATATCACCCCGCAAAGATTATTCAGAGCACTGAAGGAAAAAACCTGTAAGGCAGGGGAAAAATCCCCTTTTTCACCCCTGCCGGATAAGTCCCCTTTTACAGAGAGGATTTTTCCGGTATTTGTTATTGACTGATTTTTTTAGGAATATTGGAGCATAGTTTCGTGGAGTAAACGGCTCGAAAAGCCAAATTCTTTACTCACCAAAAACTACCTTTATGGAACGTTATGTTACAGTTAAACCCTTACCATTTTTTTATGTAGGACAACAAACCACTACGGACAGGATCAACCGGTTCACGAACGAAAAACACAATTTATTAAGCCAGGCCATGGGAAAACCGGACACAAAGTCCATCTGGTATTCAAAAGAGCATTTTACCAAGCTACTGGAAGAGATTGAATATGCAAGCGGAGACGGTATCCGTGTCTATTTTGGTGTGTATGAAGCAGGCCACGAATTTGAAGGACAAACTTGCTTGCTATTCAAAACCACCCGTGAAAACCTAATTGGCGATTTGGTTACCCATGTCAATGTCATACTAGAGAATGAACCGGATTTTCCTGAAAGGTCTTCTATCCCAAGGGAGATCATTCAGTTTCCTGGCCACGAAAGAATGGGGGATATTAAAGATTTCAATCTGGGCTCACCCTGCCCGCCACGGTGCGATGATGGAGACCCGGGAGATCCTGGAGACGGCGGCGACGGCAGCAGCATTGGTTGACGCCTCATTCAAAAACGACTTTGCTTAAAAGAATAAATGATACGTCTCTTAAAATACGAGTATCTATATCTCATACCTCTGTTGCTTAGCGCCATTTTTGGCCTGAAAACACTCAGGCAAAAATGGCCTAAGCAATATAGACTGTTAGCCTTATTAGTAATTATCAGCTTCTTAACGGAAATATTTGCAATTGCATGGAAATGGCATCTATACGATATGTTCCCAAAGAAATATGCAAGGAACAACTTCTGGATTTACAACATATTCATCACAGTCCGGTTCGGCATACTGTTAACGATACTATATCGAATCACGCACTCACTTCATACAAAAAAAACAATACTATATGCTGGTCCGGTCCTGCTACTGTTCGGGCTTCTGAACTACTTCTTTATTCAGGGACCATATCAATACAACACTTACAGTGTCATCTTCGCTCATATTCCTATTATCGTACTGTGCCTTTTATATCTCAAACAGCTGCTGGAGGAAACCGGACAAGTTATTCTGCACAAGGAACCGATGGTGTGGGCATTGCTGGGCACCTTTGTATATCATGCAGCCTCACTTCCGTTTCTGGTGATATTGAATTTCTTGAATTCGCAACAACAGAGTTTGTCCATAATATACTTACCTATTAATGACACACTCAATTTACTATTGTGCACTTTTTATCTAATAAGCTTTTTATGCAAACCTCTATCGACGCGACTTTATTAACCATCATCATATCTACTGTTCTTGTTCTGGGCCTTTGCATAGCAATAATCTATGCCTTGTTTTTCTATCAGCGAAAAAAGTTCCGACACCAACAGGAATTAATAGAAATGAGGGAAGCATTCGGCCAAACCTTGCTACAATCCAAACTCGCCATTCAAGAGCAAACGCTCGATCATATTTCCAAGGAATTGCATGCAAATTTCAGTCATCTGGTTTCACTCATCAATATCAACCTTTCCGAAATATTGCCGCAAAGCCCGGAAGATCAGCGAGAGAGTATACTTGAAACCAAGTCCCTTGCCAAACAATTGATGAGTGAATTAAAAGCACTAAGCGCTAATCTCAATACTGATCACATCATCCATATAGGATTTGTAAAAGCATTAGAGAATGAGCTTAACCGGCTTGCCAAAAGCAGGAGATATGAAGTGGTGATTACAAAAACAGGAGAAGAGTACCGTATGTCGGCCGAACATGAAATTATTCTGTTTCGCCTCTGTCAAGAAGTGCTAAACAATGTAGTAAAGTATGCAAAAGCAACAAAAATATCTACTTCACTATCCTTTTCGCCCGATCTTTTTATATTGACAATCGCAGACGATGGATCTGGTTTTGATGTCAAGGAGGCTCTTTACCAAAGCGGAGAAAAGCAAAGTACCGGATTACTTAACATCCGAAAAAGGGCTTCCATCATCAATTCTGAATTCAATATTGTCAGCGGCGAAGGAAAAGGAACTGTAGTAACTATCAACATGCCAAATCCTGAAAGGACAAATATTCCAGTATTATGAGAACGAACACTCCTGCACTGAACATCGCATTGGTGGATGATCATAACCTCTTCAGAAAGGGACTGATCAAACTTATTAACCTCGCAGACTATGGAAAAAGGTATGCCATTCTCCTTGAAGCAGAAAACGGGAACGACCTTCAAAACAAAATGACCCAGCCTCCGTTTCCTGATATCGTGCTGATGGACATTGACATGCCGGATATGAACGGATTTGAAACGGTGGAATGGCTGCAGCGAACACACCCGTCCATAAAAGTAATGGTGATTTCCATGCTAGAATCTGAAAGTGCAATACTGCGGATGCTGCGCCTTGGTGTGAAAGGCTTTCTTTCCAAGGATATAGAAGTGGAAGACATTCATAGAGCGCTGGAAACAATCTCCAGCAATGGCTTCTACTATTCCGATGCTGCTACAGAAGTTCTGAACCAGAATTTAACCGGTTCTGGTAAATTCAATACCACAGCCGTTCATCTGTCGGAAAATGAGCTGGAATTTCTCAAACTTGCCGCAACAGAAATGACTTATCTGCAAATTGCAGACAAAATGAATTTAAGTCCCAAAACAATTGATGGATATCGGGAAAATTTGTTTAAGCGGCTAAATGTGAAAACCAGGGTAACTCTGGCGCTTTATGCCGTAAAACACGGTATTGTACAAGTATAACCCCCAGCCAAAATGAAGCCCCTTTTATTCCTGTTATATGTTCTATTAATAGTCCCACTATCAACAACGTGTACTCAACCCGGCGAAGTCTATATCTGTCGGTCCAAATCCAGCTATGCCTATCATAAGCGCTTATGCCAGGGGTTGAAAAGATGCACACACAAGATAGATACGGTAACTATAAAAGAAGCACTAAAGGCCGGGTACTATAAAGCCTGCGGATATTGCAAATAGCTTTCCCGGTGATTTCCGGCCTCATGTAAAATTCGAGCAGCATATCCAGCTACTTAAAAGTACTCAATTACATATGTATTTGATACCATTCTAAGAATGGTAATTATCAACCGGTGCGTGAATAGGCTCTAACAATCTAAATCGGATGCCCTGCCAGACAATTTTATCAAAAAAAAATGCTCTTAGGATGCCTGTAGGGTGAATTTAAAAGAACCCCGGGGGAGTAAAATACTGGTCTAATAGGTTTGGCCTTACGGAGACTATCTAGAACATTTCCCTCCATCCGGCCCTAATACATAACGAAGGACCCTCCTGATATTTCAAATTAAAGTAAACTTCAAAAAAATCAAAACAAAAAAGCCCGACAACAAATTGATGATCAATTGTTATCGGGCCTTGTAGCGAGAAGGAGCGATCGTTTGAACACTTTTTGGAGTTGGCGGAGGTTTTGGGGCCGGTGATCGAAGCCCTCCCCGCCGAACCTGTTAACCCTGTAAATATTTGCAAATGAGCCGATTGAGTAATTTGCAGGTATCCCGGCCCTATCTTCTCTTTTCAACGGCAATTCGGATCAACTCCACTCCGGCACCTCCTCCCCTCTTCCCCCGCCGGCCGATGAAAGAAAAAGATTTTTGGTAGGAGCCAGCTATGTTTTGACTTCGTCAAAACGCGCTGGCTCCCCTCATGCCTGCGGCATTCAGGGAGGGTTATTGATTACGTTTTGTTCTTAAAAGTATATGCGATGCAAGTGAAGCGAAACAGGGGCGGTAGGCCGCGGAAACAAGTTAAGAAAACCGAGCAACTGGCGGTGATGTGTACGCCGATCGATCGGCTGGTAATTAAGGCGAAAGCAAGGGAAGCTAACCTCACCATTTCGGAATATCTGTTACATGCCGGGAAAGGATCACCGGTTAAAATCAAGCACATCCCCCGGGAGATCCTCCAGTTCACCGGAAGGATAAACCACACTGCCGCACTCCTAAACCAGATGGCCCGGAAACTAAATTGCGGGCTTTCGCTTGGTGAAATGGAGCGGCTTCTTTTGGTTTCCTGCCTTGAAACGCTACAAAAACTATCCTCCGAAATCAAATCCAGCCTGCCATGATCGGGAAAATTATCATCGGGAAGAGTTTCAAAGGCTGCATTAGTTATTGCCTCAGCCCGAAGCAAGGCCAAGCCGAACGGGCGGAAGTGATTCATTATAATAACTGTTATGGCGATAAAAACGAGCTGATCCGGCAGTTTGAGGAATTAAGAGAGCATAATCCTAAACTTGGGAAGCCCGTCATTCATGTTATTCTAAGTCTGGCGCCGGGAGATAAGGTTCGGCCAGGGCTAAAGGAGGCAATTGCCCAGGAATGCGCGGAGAATTTGGGGTTTGCTGATTGCCAGTACCTCGCCATTTCCCATAACGACACGCAGCACCAGCATATTCATATTATCGGCAACCGCGTCCGGTATAATGGGAAAACGGTTTCAGATAGTAACAATTACCGACAGATCGTGCGGTTCTGCAGGAAAATGGAGCAGAAATATAACCTCACCAAAGTCTTAAATCCCCGCCGGTATCTTTCCTCCGTAAACCAACTGATTCCCCGAGAGGACCAGCGGAAAAACATCTTGAAGCGCGCTATTAGTAGGGCGTTACAGGAGGCAAAAGATCTTAATTCCTTCCTGTCACTTATGAAATCGAGCGGGTATACGGTGGATAAGGGCCGGGGGATCGCTTTCATAGATGCCCAAAAAGTGAGGACGAAAGGCAGCGAGATTGGATATTCGTTGCAGAACATTCAGGAAACAATCGAACGATTGAACAACCGGCAAATTATTAGTCCACGCCAATATCGCGGAATAAGAATTTAAACCGGGGAAGGGACTAATGCCGCCCCTTCCCCCTCCCCCTTCCCGGCAGGGGTTTCCAAAACAATGTCTCACTTGGCCGAATTATACCAACCACACATAACCCGCAAGGCCGTACCTCCGGGCAATACTTCATCATCACGACCATAGCCGCAAAAAATAGGAGTATAAAAGTCTGGGTGAATGCCGTCTCCGTTTTAACGGAAACTCAGCAGCAAAGCTGCAATGATGGCTTGGGGTATGGGGTACTATTTCTGGGCCTTCCGCAGTACTTCATTCCTGCGCTCTCTCATCAGATTAAAATATTCCTTGTACTCTTCTTTACTGATTGGAGCAAAATCATCCCCATGGCAATCATAACACATTAATTGCCAAGATTTTACAGCACTTAGTCCATCTCTTAAACTTTGCACATCATAAACTGGGCCGCCGTAGCACACCCTTTCAACCCCCCAGTTTGGGAGAATCCTGTAAACTTCACCTCTTTTGAGGCTTTTAAAATAAAGATCTAACATATAATATTTTTTTGAAAATTCTTAAATACCTAAGAACCAGCAAATATACGAACAAAAATTGATATTACAAAATTTTTATCGCTCTTTTTTTTATAACAAAAAAATTTATTTTTATTTTCTTTTAACTATAGAACCAACGCTCGTTATAAATCCAACGGTAGCTAATGCGATTAAGAGCGTATCTTTATTACCAGCACTGAAATCACATTATCACTATATATATGCCTGAACTAGTTGATTACTTTTTCAATGATTTTAAAGGGGCAAATATTGACGTTAACATCCAAGAATTATTCCAACAAGCTGCTCCAAATTACCTAACGGACAATGATAAAATAAACCTCCGCATTCTACAAGGATCACAAAATCCAATCAGAATGTTCGTTTTTTACATTTCAAGTCCTGACAAGACGCTCACGTTGATATTAAGCGCGTTAGCCAATCTCAGTAAACTATCTGAGTTCGCAAATGGAATAATTTCAATTCCTCAGCATATTTCCGAAGTGAATTTGGGGAATTTCAGAGTGGAATACTCGTATCAAATTTATTTCTACATTGAATATGAATTGACCGACCAAGAATACTCAGAACTTAATCTTGAATCAAGTAGGATTGGAATCTGGGTTACAATTAGAAGCAAAAAATATGCAGAAATGGAGAATAAAAGCAAAAAGCCACAAGCATTTATTTCACATGATTCAAGGGACAAAGAATTAATTGCTCGGCCTATTTTCCACGGTTTACAATCCAGGCTATGCTCAGTTTGGTATGATGAATATTCCTTAAACATCGGCGACAGTCTAAAAGATTCAATAGAGCAAGGTCTAAAAGAAACCAATAAGTGTATTTTAATCTTGACTCCTAATTTCCTTAAAAATCCGGGATGGGTAAAGAAGGAGTTTGATTCAATATATACAAGAGAAATTATTAAGAATGAGCGTGTGTTTCTTCCAATTTGGCATGGTGTTACAAAAGACGAGATTTACGAATACTCTCCTGAACTATCATTACGCGTAGCGGAAATATGGCCGTCGCCAAAAGGAAAATCGGAGGATCAATATCTATTAGAGATTGAAGTTTTAATAAGTAAACTGCATACTGCAATAGCAAACTGAAGCCCCCACTCTCTCTTAGCAACTTACGCTAAGTTTGAGTGAGAGTTTGAAACTAGATTGAAAATTCTCCGTAATAAAGATTATTCATTCACCTTAAAAGAAATATGATTAAGAAAATTGTTTGGGCTAATTATACACCCGATGACTTCCAACTTTTCTGCAATTCCTTACTGTCCTTTGAAGTCGGCAAGCAATTTATTCCATATGGGGCTAAAGGAAAAGACAAAGGATTTGACGGATCATTCCAGGGATTCTATGATTTAGAGGAGGGGAATTGGCGCTTTCAGTATAAATATCATTCCACTCCTACGGCTAAGGCATTCAGCAGTCTAAAATCAGATATTAAAGATGAGGTTAAAAAAATAAAAGACGAAAATTACTTTGTTCTCTTAACTAATGTAGAACTTTCCAAATCCCAACAAGATCAATTGCTGGAAATTGGAAATAAACACAAGCCAGGCAGAGTAACGACACAAATTATTCTCTGGGATGGCGCAAAATTACACTCGCTTTACCTAAAATACCCTATTCTACATACGTGGCTAGAAGAGCGCTTCCATCAGTTAAAACCCTTTGAATATTCCTTTGGCGATTTATTGAACGCAGGCTTGCAGAACATGCAGACATTAAGCAACGAATTTGCCGGCCGTACGAAGGAATTGAATGAAGTCCATCAAGCACTGGTTAACCCTGATATATTATTAATAAATATTTCAGGAGAAGCCGGACTAGGGAAAACACGGCTGGCTGTAGAATACATTCAAAATAACATACAGACTATAGATTCCTGGCATTGCATTGTATTGGAATCTGGCAATATCAGCGGAACCGATATTGCCAAAGCACTGTCCGGAACGACCAACTATTTAGTTTTCATCGATGACGCTCACAATCATTCTCCTCAACTTATTTTAGACATATTTAAAGTTGCAGAAAGTTCTCAAAACAAAATTAAAATTCTTCTTACAAGCAGAAACCTCATTGGATATTACCCCACGCAATTAATTAATTCAAAATCTCTTTTCAAGGTAAAAACAGTTGAACTTACGAAGTTTACTCCCGAAGAAACTTCTGATTATCTAGAAATCCACCTTAAAGGAACTTACCTAGAAGACCATGTGAGTTCCCTCGTACAGATTTCTAGAGGCATTCCTATTCTCATTGTTGCCCTTCTCCGCGCTGCTCATGAGCACATTTCTATTCCTGAAATAAAAAATGGAAATTTCTTAATCCAATACGTGCTTTCTTACTTTGAAAGTTGCATAAATTACATTAACAGTGAGACAAACATTTCGAAACTAAATATTCGTCGGATAATTAAATTAGTATGCTTATTGGAGCCTTTTGATTATCATGACCAAAATATCTTAAAGGAAATTTCATCTAACGAGAATGTAACAGAACACGAAATTAGGTTTATCCTGAATACCTTGGTTAATCAGAAGTTCAGTTTTGGCCAAAAGAAGAAGGAAATTAAGCCCGATTACTATAGTGATATATACTTGAATAATGAACTAACTACGCCTTGGGTTGAATCGGTCTTAGCTAATTACGTAGATTTCACCGATAATATAATTAGGAATTTAGGTTCAATTGCTTCTGTTCACGATGGACAAATCAAGGAAAATCTACTTGAAAAAATGCTTGTTGAATATTTGGGCAGAGTGGAATACACTCAAGATACTAATGAATTAGAGAAAATCTTTGACACATTAGAGCATGTTGCTCATATTTATCCTTCAATTGCATTGAATGCCATAGGCAAAACCCTCACTTTTCACCCAAACGTAATTGTAAAAGATAGCTCCATCTATCGTTCCATCCTATTTTTATTATCAAACATCGCAAACACTTCGGATCATCTTAGCGTTATACTCCAGTATACTAATGACATTTATAATTTATCCTTCGATCAAAACATCTTTCAAGATATATTTGGTTATGCCTCGCTAGAAGTTTACTACGGTATCAATTTAGAAAGACAAATGTTTTTTGTACAGAAAAGTGAAGAATTACTACGAGAGCAGTCCACTTTGTCTGATTTTATTATTCATGGGCTAAATAAATTACTGGAACTGGATTTCACTTTAACCACTATGTCTGGAAATAGACTAAAATATCACATTCGGACATTCTACTTACCAGAAACAGCTGATATAATACAACTGAGAAATAAGATAATTGATCTATTAATTTGTGGATATAGCACGGAAAAATATGACGCAAAACAGTTAGCAATTTTAGATATCATACTAGAAGTTCCAGGTACAATTCTTCGTAGCAAATCAAGGAAAAATCCCTACAAAGGTGAATTAGAAATACAGAAGGTGTTTTTGTGGTTAGAAAAAGTACTGAATTCGACAAACCTCCAATGCTTATCAAAAATAATTAACAGCCTTCGGCTCTATAAGATGTGGTTTAAAGACGAACCATATATTACAAAACTAAATGAAATTGAAAGTAAGTTAACCCCGGGAACATTAACTAAAAAAATAATGATTCAGTTATCTGAAGACTATTCCAATATTAGTTTTGATGAAAGTGACGATAAAGTAAGAAAATTCACTGGTCAATTAATCGCTGACTTTAAAATCGAAGACTTGTTTACTAGCGCCTATGATATTTTCACCAGAGTCCCCGACAATCCAAGGTTTCCACTATTTGTATCAACGATTCATCAAAATCATCACATAAAAAGTATAGAATTTTTCGAACTTGCCTGGCTCAAGGGACGAAATTTCTTCCATCATTACGGATCATACTTTTTACAGTCGCTTTGCTTCCGACACGACGACAGGCTTACTTTTTCAAAATTCATACAGCGGCTTCAGGATGAAGACTCGCAAATTTCAAGAAACTTAATTTTAGATGTTTACTGTTATAGTATTCCTTGGAAGGATAAGATTAACAATGATGATCACAAGCTAATACTTTCCCTGTACAATTCTAAAAAACCTGTTAACCAACTGATAGTTAGTCAAGTTTTAGGGGTATTATATTACAATAATGCAAGTCAAGCGAATACTGCAATCGCCGACTTTGTAACTAATTGCAATCAAAGGGAAGCGGACCTACTTTTCCGCACATTATATTCATACTTTGGTAACTATAACGAGGAGTATACAAAAATCCTGTTGGGAAATGTTCGATTCCACCTTTCTTATGAATTAGAAAGGTGCTTAAACGAAGTTATAAAATCACATGGCTTTGATTCAGTTTGGCAATATCTACTTAGAAGGTATGATAAAAAACTGGAGCTTATAAATACAAATGGGCATGACTACACTTATGAGTACGTACCAAGGGAAAACAGCGGCTTAATTATAAAAGGAATGTCTGAAACGGACATTTCTGAAATTTTCGTTAAAGCCATAGAATGGTTTTTTTCAGTGTCTCCTTCTCCAGGATATAGTGATCAGTCTATATATCTCGTTAAATACTTCCGCCCAAAAGATGAAATTACAAGCGAAATCTTCGAATATCTAGATAATAAGCTCAACTTTAATATTACGAATGTTGAATTTCTGAAACGGTTTTCGAGTATTCTTCAAATCTTCAAGAAAAAAAATGAACAAATTATCACTTTAGTACTTCGGCTATGCAATATTGTGCACAAAATTAATAATGCACCCAAGGTTAAAGACGAGATTTTATCAGACTGTTACTTTGCCCTAACATCCGTTGGTGCTAAAACTGGCACTCCAGGTCAGCCATTTCCCATAGATTTGGAAATGAAAAAACTATTTGAAGAATCTATAGAAAAATTTAGGGTTCAATTTGACAATATTCAAATTCTCCACTCTGCGCTCAAAAGTTTCAATAGAGATATTGAGAGAAGTTTGAACGAAGATGGGCTAAACGACTGGAACTAAATACACAAAAATAACTACGACGAAGAAGGCATTTAAAGATGTTATTCAACCGCCCCCTCCGGCAGAAAATCCTTCGGGGAACAATTAAAGATCCTAGCCAGGTCGTTCAGGTGACGGATATTATACTTATGCCGCTGGCTCTCGCTCTCCACATTCGATACAAAACTGTCCGCAAGCCCAAGGTGATGGGATAAGTCTATCTGCCGCATTTGGGCCTTTTCTCTCATTTCCTTTACCCTCTCGATAACGTACAAATCAATTTTGGATGCGTGCGGCTTGCTTTTCATTATGAATTTTGAGGTAAAGCACGGCCTAACCAAAGAAAATATCAACCACACATGTGTGGTTTTGTGTAATTTTTCACTATATTTGGTTGAATAAATTACCAAACTTCTTAGCCATGAATTCTTCCTAGATGCTTAATTTTGGCGTCTGACGAAAATATCAAGCGCATTTGCTTTTCACTCGTACCCGAAAACTACGACCTTTCAAAGACTACGAGCGATAAGGTAAATCGCCTGCATCATACTGGTGTGGGCGTTCTTATCTCGTTGTCTGGGTGTCGTAGCCCATCGGGAACAGGTAGGGACTAACCCACGCCATTTTTTATTTCCCTTAGTTCCTACCCCATCTCCCTTACATTTTCCTCACCCAAAACTTGACCGATGACAGAAATCAAACATCGGATTGGCTATTGCATTGCCAATCAGTACACCTATTTCAAGGCGCTAAGTAACCTATCCAGGGAGTTCAAGGCCAAATTATGCCTGGAGCTGGGGTGGACTTCCACCACCTTCGATAATAGTCTGAATTCCTCAAGGGAGGCCAAAAACATAGAGCGGGAAGCCATTCACAAAGTGGCTTATGAACTGCTGGAAGGGATCATTAAGCAGAATTTCCGTGTTCTGGAAACTGAATTTACGATAGACATATCGGCATTGGAGACAAAGGCCCAATCCCTGAATAGCGAAATCAACTATATCAAGTCTCATGTTTCCTTGTTCACCCAAAAATTTACCGATGGAACCGCTGAACATTAAGAACTACGAAGCCTTCATGCTCTATTTTGAGGGTATTATGGACATCCTCAACGATGTTTCCAGCGACATAAAGGCCGTTTACATCAACGTACATATGGACGGAGACGTCACGCCGTGCGTATGCGGAAATGCACTCAATTACACAACGGAAGTAATCGAGAACCCACATTTTCACAGTGAGGTTACCTTTTTCCTTTCGCCGCCATCAGTGAAAAAAGAAATTAAGTCATACTAGTTCGGACGAAAATGGGGTTATTACGGGTGGGATATCTATCCCGCCCTATTTTTAGGGGAGGCGATTTTGTGCCACATTGTTTACGGTTGGCGTTAGACTTTACTTAAACACGGTTTTATTTACTCAAATTTGTCCAATTCCGTTCAGAATCGCCCACCAGCTTGAATTTTAACAATTTTTCCCAAAGAAAAATTTGGAACCCGCCCCTTCCGCAACGTATATTCGTCGTCCCACACTCCACTGCATCTCAGCAGCCAGTTTATTATTCTCCACAATATAAACTCCGGGCATATGACTCAAGAAGAGAAAGAATTTTGTGAATTAGTGGCCTGCATCATTGTTGAACTCATTTTAAACGAAACGTTATGATCGCAATCGGGTATGTTCGCATCAGCACGAAGGACCAGTCCAAATACTCGCTGGACTATCAAAAAAACAGCATCAGGGATTATTGCAAGCGGAACAAACTGGAACTCGTCAACCTCTTTGAGGACGACGGAGAAAGCAGCTATACGTTTGACCGCCCCGACTGGATCGCCCTGGAAGACTTCATCAAGAAGCACAAAGGCAAAGTCCAGTACCTCATTGTCATGGATCACGACCGCTTCAGCCGGAACCTCCCGGAAGCCCTCAACAAAATATCCCATCTGGAAATGAAATTCGGGATCAAGGTACTGGCGACAAACGAACCCATAGACCTCGATCCCTCCGACCCCAACGTCTTCATGACCCGGGCGTTCAAATATATGATGGCGAACAACGAGCTTTTCAACATCCGCCGCCGCACCTCCGCCGGGATTCGCCAGGCGCTGGAGAGCGGGCGCTTCGTGAACCGCGCCCCCTTCGGATATAAAAACGTCAAAGCAGAAGGCGGGAAAGGCTTCATCGTGATCGACGAGGAACGCTCGTTCATCGTGAAAAAGATCTTCCGGGATTTCCTGATGGGCCACCCGTTCGGGCAAATCTGCAAGGAAGCCCGCGCCCTCGGGTTCACCTATTCCGGTAATTCCGCCATCCCGCGCATCCTAAATAACCACTTATACGCCGGATTGATAAAAGTTCCCGCCAGCAAACAAACCCCGGAGAAAATAATCCCCGGCATCCACCAACCGATCATTTCAGAAACGGAATTTTGGCGCGCGCAGGAATTGCTTGGCAACATCAAACCCATCAAATGCATGCCGGTGGATGAGGTGCCATTACGCGGCATCCTCACCTGCACCTGCGGCCTCAACATGACCGCGGGAAAAAGCAAAGGCAAGCGGAAATACTACAATTACTACCGCTGCCGTGTCCATAATAACCTAAACTTCTCCGCAATCAAAATCCACGATCAACTGGATAAAATCCTCGACTTGTGCAGCTTCAAGCCGGAGCAAACCACCTACATCGCAGAAAAAGCAAAGGAACGAATGAACGATGCCCTTGCAGAAAGAACCCAGCAAGTCGCCATAAAAACAAAGGAACTGGAAGAAATAAACCGGAAGATCGAGAAGAACGAAGAGCGGTTTATGGAAGACATGATCGAACCGGAAACGTACAGGAAGTGGCACAAGAAATTCCAGATTCAGAAAGCATTGCTCATGGAAGAAATCAATTCCCTCACGCGCAACCGCCACGAAAAACTGGAAAAACTTTTTCAAGTTCTCCCCTATTTAACATCCCTCAAAAGTATTTTCCAGAAAGCAACCGTGCGGCAGAAACATCAGCTATTACGCGGGGTGTTCAAACGTGGGCTCACATATCGCGAAGGGGCATTTAGAACACCCTGGCTCCATCCTGCCTTAATACATAACGAAGTGACGCTCAAACAAAAAGGGCTGCTCTTTGTAGAACAGCCCTCAAGTGACTTAGGAGATTCTCCCATTCGTAGCGAGATCGGGAGTTGAACCCGAGACCTTTGGGTTATGAATCCAACGCTCTAACCACCTGAGCTACCTCGCCAAATTCCCGGTCTATTTCTAAATCGGGAGTGCAAAGATACAGGCTAAACTTTTAAAAGTCAAAAGTTAAGGCAAAAAAGTTTTTAAGCCCTGCCATAGCGGGTTACGGCTGATAGGGGCCTCCCGGTTCACCCCAGCCCCACTTCGGCATCGGCTCATTTTCGTTCACCGGGTTATCGCTGGTTTGAGAATTGATGACCGCGAGGCGGCTCCCCCACTCCAGGTACCCCACCAGGGCGGAACGAAACTCCGGATCGTCGGCCAGGCCTACTTCGTCGGCGCTGTCGAGCAGGAGGTTGATCCAGCGGCGGCGCTGGGGCTCGGTGAGCATTTTGCCGAGGTGATGGCGCACCATCCCGGCATGGCTGCCGCCGTCGCCGGTGGTGTAAGCGGGCGGGCCGCCTAATACTTCACCGATGAAGTGGGCTACATGTTTGCTATGCTCGGGGCTCATATGGCGGAAAACAGGTTCCAGCAGCTCGTCTTTTCCTACTTTGGCATAAAATACTTCCGTCAGGCGCTCGAGTGCGGGTTGGCCGCCGGCCCAGGCATATAATGAAGGTGTGTCTTTCATGCGCTGAATGTACAGAAATTTTCAAGGGCGACTGGCCCTGCGAGCAAGATCCCGGGAAAAGTACAACCCGAGCAGGCGGCCGTTACCATGGCGCTTCCATAGCTCTCCATTGAACGGCCTTATTGCCTTCCGTTCCCGGCTGCTGTTTTAATGAGCCTCCATCAACCACCTGCTTCCACCGTCCCCCTCATAAAAACGCCCCCACCTCCCCCATCATGATAAACATCCTCCAAAAAAAGAAGGTAATATTTGTTTCGTACGAAATATTTCCTACCTTTAAACCATGAAGCCGAACAAAAAAGACAACAGCGCCGAACCCACCAAATCCGAGCTCGAGATTTTGCAGGTTTTATGGCAACAGGGGCCGTCCACCGTACGCACCGTCAACGACGTGCTCAATGAGCAGAAAAGGGAGGTGCAATACACCTCTACCCTCAAACTCATGCAGATCATGGTGGAAAAAGGCTGGCTGAACCGCGACGAAAGCCAGATGAAACATGTGTACAGCGCCGCAGTGGAAGAAGACTCCACCAAAGGCCACCTGCTCGAGCGGTTTGTGGACACCCTTTACAACGGCTCCGCCAGCAGCCTGATGATGCAACTGCTGGGCAATAAAAAAACATCCAAAAAGGAACTCGACGCTATCAGGGAATTGTTGAAGAAGATGGATAAATAGTCTCATTTTTCAATCCGACGTTATGCTCAACAACGAAGTACTTTCCGCCATCTGCCGCACTTTTCTGCACTCCATCTGGCAGGGCGTTGTAGCGGCAGCCATCGCAGGAGCCGTACTGGCGCTCACCCGCCGCTCTTCCGCCCTCAGGCGGTACAACCTCCTGGGCGCCATCCTGCTGATCAGCCTGGCCGCCATCGGCATCACCTTCTATCTTGAACTCCAAACGGCCGTTGCAGCCGCTCCCGTATCGGAAACGGTGGCTATAGCAGCAGCACCGGCACCGCTCGTTACCCAGAGTTACTGGGACGTGCTGATGAACTATCTCAACACACACGCCCCGTTCATCATGCTGGTCTGGTCCATCGTGTTTCTGTTCAAATGTTTCCGGATAGGCTTCGGCTTTTACCACATCTATTACATCCGCCATCATAAAACCTCCGAACCTGATCAAAACTGGAGTGACCGGCTGCAATTGCTGGCGACCCAACTGGGCATCCGAAAAGCCGTGAAGCTGGTGGAATCAGCACTGGTACAGGTGCCGCTCACTACCGGTTTTATCAGGCCCTGCATTTTTGTCCCCCTCGGCCTGCTTGCACAACTGCCGGCGGACCAGGTGGAAGCCGTGCTGCTGCACGAACTGGCGCACATCCGCCGCAGGGATTACCTCGTGAACATCGTGCAGAGTTTTGCGGAAAGCATCTTCTTCTTCAACCCGGCCTTGCTCTGGATTTCAGCACGGCTGCGGGAAGAAAGGGAAGCCTGCTGCGATGATGTCGCCGTGGCCCACACCCCGCACAAAGCAAGTTACCTGCATGCGCTGGTGTCCTTCGCATCGCAATCCCCTTCGGGCCAGCTTGAAATGGCGCTCAGCAAAAAAAAGAACTTCCTGCTCAACCGGGTAAAACGTGTACTGACACGCGAAAACCAGCAACTCACCCTCATGGAAAAATCAATACTGCTCATCGGGGTCATCGTGATTTCCGCCTTCACCATGATACCGGCGCCGGTGGAACAGCAAGAACCGGCCGCACAAACAGCGGAAGACTTCATCATCTATATGCCGGCAGCAACGGCCGCACAAACAGGCCAGCCGGTATTGCGCGATACCACCATTCCGCGTCAAACGCAGCCAGGGAACTATTCCTCCCGGTACGATACAAGCATTCAATACAACGTTAACGTCAACCTGGATACGTCCATTCAGAACATCGCGTACAACTTCGCGAAAACCAACATACTGAACCCGTATAAATTCGATTTTGAATACAACGCGGCCACTAATCTTAAAACCGCCATCAACGTCAACAATGATGTACGCATCCTGACACTGGACTCGTCGAACATGCAGTTCCTCAAAAAGCTGGATATCGACTCCAGCAGGATGGAATACCTGAAGAAAACACCGCTGCAAACAAAGGAATTCAACTTCACCCAGCAGTACACATTCGCATTCGACTCTTCTTTCCGTTACCAGGCTGATGCCGATACAACTCCCCGGATAGAACAGTATAAAAAAGTGTATTTCAACGCCATTCAGCGATCAAAGGATTCTGCACAGCGGAACACCAGACAGCAGGAATGGAAACAAAAGAAAGCGGAATGGGAATCCAGGGCCAAAAATCCTGCAAATGTCAAAGACGACTCACTGCGCCGTCAAAAAAAGGCGGTAAAACCGGAAGCCTTCCTAAATACACTGAAGCTTAAACAGCAAGACTCCCTGCTATGGAAACAGCGGAGCACGCAATGGCAGGTCAAAATGAAACACTGGCGGCCTACACGGAAAGACAGCCTTCTATGGAAACAGAAAACTGCGGAATGGCAATCAAAAAGGCTCGATTGGAAACCCGGGCAGAAGGATTCCATGCAGTGGAAACAGAAAAATACCCAGTGGGAAGCCAAAATGAAAAACTGGCGGCCTACGCGGAAAGACAGTCTGCAATGGAAATCCAAGATGCAGGCCTGGCCGCAGGATTCAGCCATGAAACGGAAAGGATTCAGGAAACCTGCTGAAGAATCACAACCAGGCGCTGCGCCGCAGCCGGGCAGCGCCAAATCAGCCGCCACACCGCAGCCTAAAACGCTGCCATTCAACAATCAACTGGCTAAACAGGAACCACTGGCGCTGAAAGAAAGAAAGCCCAAGCAGGCCAAACCCGCGCCGGCGCCCAAACCGCAGCGCCCGAAAAAGACGCCGCGTAAACCGGACATCCTCGAAGAAAACACCCCGACATCTATTTATAACAGCTTCATTCTACCCAAAAGGATAGATTGCTAGTCTCAATTACCAATTCCAATAATTGCAATAAAGGTCCGTTTTATGACGGACCTTTTTATTTATACACCGGCAATGCGTTCTTTGTAAGCGGCCAGTGCAGCCTCGAGCCGCTGCCGCGCCGTATCGTCGCCGGGCACGTTGTGCGAAGGGTGGATATGCAGCTGCACCCCGCGATCGGCAAGGATTTCAGCAACGGTCGTCACCGTCATCCATACACAGGTCACAAATGCCATCGTGGACACAGGGCCGATTTTATCCTGGTGGTTTTTAAGCGGAACGGACGCATCTTCAATGGGAGCACAGGAATCCACCACAATATCCGCCACCTCGAAAATAGTTTTTCCGCTGGAGTGGCGGGTCTGTTTACCCTGCGCCGCAGCGGCGGATCCGAAAGCGATCACCTTCATGCCTTTTTTCTTCGCTTCGATGGCCACATCGATGTTGACATTGTTGATCCCGGAATGGGAAAAAAGCCACATCGTATCGCGGGGGTCAAAGTTGTATCCCTTCATGATCTCTACACCATACCCCTCCACCCTTTCGAGAAATACGAACTGGTGCACGCCCATCTCCCCGGTGATGCGGGTGAAAAAAGTAAGCGGCAGCTCGATCATCGGGTGAAAACCGACGAAACCGCCAATACGGGGATACATCTCTTCAATGGGAATGGTGGCGTGGCCGCAGCCGAATGTATGTACCCAGCGGCCGGCGGCGATGGTGTCCGCCATTACTTCCGCGGCCTTGCGGATATTGTTGAGCTGGGTGTCTTCGATTTGCGACATGACATGTCTGGCATTCGTCAGCCATTGTTTTGCTAGCATATAAAAAGGATTTATTTTATTCGTCGTACGATGGTGCTGCACAACGTCAGCATCACCAGCCACTCCGCCAGCGCCACCGTGGTGAGGTGCTGCACGCCGTAATGCTGCACCACCAGGCCCATCATATAATTCACCAGCATGTTGCCGATCAGGGCGATGACCAGCACAAAACTGAAGGCGGTACCGGAATGGGAAGCGTATTTCTCTCCCACAAAACCGAGCATGATGGGGAAACCTCCGGCCAAACCGGCGCCCAGCAAAATGAGGCCCGCCGCCGACAGCACAAAGCCGTTGCTTACCTGCAGCAGCAGGATGCCCGCGGGCATCAGCAGCAGCGACGCCACCAGCATCTGCCGTGGGGGCACGGTGCGGAATACGCTGCCGGTGAGCAGCCGCATGATGGTGAGGCCGGCGACGTATAACGAAAGGGCGTACAGCGCCTTGCTTTCTTCCATATGATCGCCTGCCGTGAGATAGGTGGTCGTCCAGTTATTGATAATGGCTTCAAAGCTGCTCTGGCAGAAAAGAAAAAACCCTATGAGCACGAGTGTAAGATCGCCCGCCATCCGCCCGGCCTGTTTGAGCGGGAAACCCTGCTGCTGTTTGGGTGGCGGGAACCGGATCACGGCGTACAAACCGGCCATCAGCAGCGTTATCCAGCCTACGGCCGACACGATGTCGTTCCAGGCATAATGATGGCGCAAAGCACCCAGCACCTGCGGCATGCCGAGCGCGCCGATGCCGAATGAAACACCGAGCAGGCTGAGCGAAGCACCTTTACCGCGCACGGTGATATCGGCCACCACCGCATTGGTGGCGCCATTGACCACGCCGCCGGACAGCCCGAATATAAAGATGCAGCCCTTCAGCACGGCCACGCTGCCCGCATGCGCAATACCCTGAAACCCTGCACAGAGGCCGATACACGATAGTACCAACAGTAATTTATACCCGTACCGGTCGCTGACGGGGCCGAAGAACAGCGAGCCCGTGAGGATGCCGATGGGCATGATGGAAAACAGCGTGCCGGCCGCAACGCCGTCCAGCCCGAACTTCATCCGCAGATCAAGCGCTACGGCGCCCAGTGTGATCAGCGTTACACCGAACAGCAGCAGGCCCGCGCAGGCGGCAATAAAGACTATCCGTTTGTTGTACATACGTGTTAACAGGTTATGCATGAAATGCGAGGTATGCCGCTCCGTACAGGCCGGCATCACTCTGCAGGGCGGCCGCTTCTATCTTCACCTGGCCCATGCTCACGGGCTGCGCCCAGCGCGCCGCTTCGGCCGTAATGGCCGGTATGAACTGTGCGGCGGGGCCAAATACGCCGCCGCCGAATATGATTTTTTCGGGGTTGAAGAGGCTCACCAGGTTGGCGGCCGCCATGCCCCATAATTCAATGGATTGGTGGATCACTGCAACGGCTACACGGTCGTTCGTTGCGTAAGCGGCAAATACATCTTTCGCCTGCAGGTGGCCGTGTTGCAGCATGCCTTTGTAACCATCGTCTTTTGCGATCAGGGCACGGGCCGCCTTTGCGATGCCTTCACCGGAAGCCATGCTTTCAAAACAGCCGCAGCTCACGTATTCGTGATGGAATGGGCGCTGCAGCGCCATCCAGCCGATTGCCCCGCTGATATCTGCGGCGCCGTGCAGCAAGCGGCCATCGGCCAGGATGCCGGCGCCGATGCCGGTGCCCACTGCCAGGTAAATGGCGTTGGTACAGCCCTGTGCACGGCCCTGCCAGGCTTCGCCCATGATGTAGCACGAACGGTCTCCTTCGATATGAATGGGAATATCACCGGCTACGGCACGCAGTTCCGCCAGCAGCGGGTAATCGTCCCAGCCGGGAATGTTCGGCGCCCACACCGTACCGGTTTGCCGCCGGCTGATACCCGGCACGGCCACGCCGATGGCATCGAACCCATGCGGCTGCATCTGCTGTACGGCAGCGGTGATCATCACCCCCACCGCCGCGCCGCTGCGCAATTCCAGGGGATAAACAGCGCGCTCCACGATGTGGCCATCGTGCGAAAAAACGGCTACCGCCAGTTTGGTTCCTCCTAAATCGATCGCTAATGCTTTCATAACATGTCTCTATATGTGACAAACAGAAATCCTTCGCCCGTTACCCGGTATAAAAAAAGAGCGCGTCCCTGCGAAAGGGATGCGCTCTTTACACTATGCATGCTTGATTGATTAATAACCCGGGAACTGCACCAATTGTTTGTTCCGGTCACGATCTGCCTGCGGGGCAGGGAAAAAATAGTTTTTGCGGTCCCATGGAGTACGGATGTCCGCCACTACTCTTTTGTGAAACGCAGGATCAGAAAGCGAGGTGCCGGCATATACGTCCATGCCGTGGAACTCGCCGTACTGGCGGTACGCTTCGGTTCCAGCCACTTTCCAGCGGCGTGTATCGAAATAGCGGTGCCCCTCGTACATCAGCTCAATCTGCCTTTCCAGCCTGATTTCGCGGCGCATCTGTTCCTGCGTAAGGCCGGCGGCCATCGCAGGCAGCCCCGCACGGCTGCGGATGAGGTTGAGATATACCAGGATGTCAGGGTTGCCCGGATCATACTCATTCAGCGCCTCCACATAATTGAGGTAAATCTCCCCCAGCCGGATCATCATCGCGGGACGGGCCTGTATGCGGTTATTCCGGAAATCGGTGTTGGGATGCAGGTTTTTCCGGGCGGTATAACCGGTGGTGGACCAGTTGCGGGAAGAACCATCGCGGCCGGAATTGCCGGTCCTGAACAATTCCACCACCGTTTGGCCGGATGCAGCCACCACGGGTATTTTGGCGCCATTGAAGGTCACATTCACATAAAACCGCGCCTCACGGCCCACATACATGTTGGAGGTACCGGATACATAGTAGTTATTGGCGGTGGTGGTGAAGCCGGTTTCTTTGTACCCGCTGTTTTCTTCATTGATCTTTTTGCCGTTCGACATGCGGAATGCGTCCACCGTTTCCTGTGTGGTGCTCACGCCGCTGTAACCTTCGCCATTGGCATTGCGGGGGGCGCAATGCTGCTCCCACTGCCTGCTGTTGGTGGCGGAACGGATCCAGATGGCCTCTACCTTGTAACCGTCCCAGAACAGGTTGCGGTAAGAAAGGAAGGCAGCCTGGAACGGATTGTTATCAGCCACCTTGTACAAGGAATAACGCCCGGTATTGATCACTGCAAGCGCAGCGTCTGCAGCCTGCTTCCAGCGGTTGGCGTCGTAGGTCTGGTTAAACAGCTGCTTGCCGTCGAGGTTTTTGAAATCAGCCAGTTCGGTGTTGCCGTTAAAAAGCGGGCTGGCATGATAAAGCAATATCTGCGATTTAACGGCCAGGATGACGGGTTTGGTGATCCGCCCGATCTGCGTGGGATCCGGTACTGTGGGGTTGCTGGGGTTCATATGCTCCACCGGCACGTCTTCGCTGGCTTTATCCATTTCAGCCAGCACATGCGCCACACATTCGTCCCAGCTGCTGCGCGGGATCTGATGATCGGCGTCGGCCGGAGGCGGCACGTCCTCCAGGATCGGGATAGGCCCGTACTGTTTCATGATCAGCCAGTAATAATAAGCACGCAGAAACCGCGCTTCAGCCCTGTATTGCTTCAGCAGTTCCTCGCCGGCCGGCTGGGAACGGATCTCATCGTTCTGATCGATATTATGGATCAGCACCCCGCACAAACGGATGGCCTGGTAAAAAGGATCCCAGTTTTTGGGCGTGGCATTGTCTGGCGTGATGGCGCCGGAATTCATCAGCGGCGTTTCCCAGGTGTTGTCCACCTCATCGCTCATGCAGGCCCAGGGGAATTTGTACGGTTGGTCCCACATATCCGGGATGGGAAAATAACAGCGGGCCAGCCATTCTTCCGTCATTTTTTTACTGGTGAACACATCTTTGTACGACGTAATGTTATCCGGTACGGTATCGAGGAATTTCTTCCTGCAGCCCGGCGCGAGCAACACCAACAACAGCGCCGGCAGTATCATTTTGAAGTATATAACCTTTTTCATGTTTCGCTGGTTTTAGAGGAAGTTGACACGTAATCCCATATTGTAAACGGACAGTTGCGGATACCTGATGCCACGCGATTCCGTCAGCTCGGGGTCCCAGAGTTTCCAGGGAGAAAAAGTGAGCACGTTGGTGGCCTGCAGGTACAGGCGGAGGCTTTTTACACTGAACTTCTGGAGCCCCTTTACATTGAAATTATAGCCCACCATCAGTTCTTTCAGGCGGATGTAATCCGCTCTTTTGATCCACCAGGTGCTGGCGAGATAGTTGGAAGTGGGATCGGAACGGGTTGACATACGTGGATAAAATGGCCGGGGATTCGGATTGTCGGGCGTCCAGCGGTCGGTGGCGATGGCATACAGGTTACCGTTGGTGTGGCCTTCCATGAAGGGAACGGTGTTGATACCGTTGGACAAGTTGGAATAATGGAAGTCGACCATCCCGGCGCCCTGCCAGAACATGAGGATGTCGAACCGGCGAATGCCCACGCTGAGGTTGAGCCCGTACATGATGCGGGGAACGTCGCTGAGGCCGATCGCCTGTTCATCGGAAGTATTGATGATACCGTCGCCGTTCATGTCTTTATACTTGATATCGCCCGGCCGTACACTGCCGGCCTGTTTGGGCGAGCGCATGATCTCGGCCGAATCTTTGAACAGTCCCTCCGCTACATAGCCGAAACGCTGGCTGATGGTATGGCCGGTACGTTCGCGCCAGGGATAATCCCAGGCCGGGCGGCCGTCGTACAGGCTGAGGTTTTTGTTATACGTGAAGTTGCCACGGAAGTTGATGTAGTAGTTGGCATTAAAAGCATGATTCACTTCCAGGGTGAGGTCGATCCCCTTGTTGGAAGTAACGCCAACGTTCTGAAAGGGCAACGTGCTGTTGGTGAAGCCGGAAGTATAGGGCACCGTGATATGCCGCACGAGTATGCCGGTACGGTCTTCCTTGAAAAGGTCTACGATGAGCGATATTTTATCCCGCAGCATTTTCACTTCCAGGCCGAGGTTCTGCCGTTTGGCCGTTTCCCAGCTCACATCGGAACCTACCTGCCCTTCTTCCATTCCGGCATACGATACGGTGCTGCCGGGCACACCGAACTGGAAGCCGCCATTGGCCGTGGTGACAGAAAGGATACGCGTCAGGAAGAGGAAACGGTCATTTTCATTCTTCACATGCGAATTGCCGGAGATACCATACGTGTAGCGCAGCTTGAGGTGCGATACGGTGTTCCTGAACGGCTGGAAGAATTTTTCGTTGGACACGACCCACCCTGCCCCGAATGAGGGGAAGAAACCATACCGTTTATTGGGCGCAAAATTCTCTGATCCGTTATACCCGAAGTTCACTTCCGTGAAGTAACGGTTATCAAAGCCGTAAGTTGCCCTGCCGCTGATGCCGCGCTGGCGGAAGGGAATGGAAGGGATGAGGGTGGTGGCGTCGCCGTTCACATAATCGGACTGGTTGTACAGCAGCAGGCCCGAAACATCGTGATGCCCGAAGCTGCGGCTGTAGTTCAGCGAGGTTTCGGTGTAAAAACGCCTGTTGCCGCCGCGGCTCGCTTCGAAATTGAGCACGTTGGAGCCGAGGTCTTGCGGCACCAGCACCAGCGACCCGTCCGTATTGCGGCTTTCCGCATAAAAGTTGGGCACTGTACGCCGGCGCATCGCCTCATTCCACGCATAGCTGTCGAATGCGAACATGGAGCTGAAAGTGAGGCCTTTCACAAGGAAGTCGAGGTTTTGCCTGACCCGGATATTGGAATTGACACGGTTCCGGTATTCGGTGCCGTAACCGGCGCGGGTGAGATTGATGTACGGGCTGATAAATCCGCCGCCTCTCATTTTAGGCGCCTGGCCGGTGGAATACACCGGGGGGATCAGGTTCGGCGGCACACGCGCAGCCTCGCTGAACAGCGCGCCGGCACCGATGCTGGGTTTGTTTTCATTGGTGATATTACCCTGCACGCCCAGCTCCAGCTTCGTGGTTTTAGTAATATTCACATCCACGTTGGTGGTGAAATTATAACGGTCCAGTTTCAGGACGGAGTTGTAAGCCTGTACAGCGTCGCGCTTCGACATACCTACTTCGGAAAAATAACCGGCGCTGAAATAATATGTGGCCACATCCGAACCGCCGCGCACGTTGAGGCTCGCTTTGCGGTTGTTGCCCCATTCGTTGAAAAGGGTCTTGAACCAGTCTACGTTCGGGTACAGGTCCGGATCCGCGCCGGAAGCATGTTTGGCGATCTGTTCGTCCGTCCACTGCGGCAGCCCGCCACGGGTCACCAGCCCTTCGTTATAAAGGCGCATAAAAGTGGGCGCATCCACATATTCGGGCAGCTGCGTGAACCGGGTGAAGGCCTGGTTCATTTCAACATTGATATTCGGCTTACCGGGCTTACCGGCTTTGGTGTTGACGATGATCACGCCGTTGGCGCCGCGGGTGCCGTAAACGGCGGTGGCCGATGCATCTTTCAGGATGGTGAACGACTCGATGTCTTCCGCATCGATATCGGCGATCGACCGGTCAGGCACTCCATCCACGATGATCAGCGGGCCCTGCTGGCTGCTGCTGAAAGTAGACACGCCACGGATGTAAATATCCGCTTCGTCCGCCCCCGGCTCCCCGCTTTTCTGTACGGCCACTATACCGGCCAAACGGCCTCCCAGCGCATTTGTAAGGCTCCTTCCCGGTTGCTTCAGCTCAGCCGGCTTGATGGTGGATTGTGCGCCAACGAGGCTGATCTTCTTCTGCGCTCCAAAACCAACTACCACTACCTCGTTCAATCCACCTTCCTTTGCTTCCATGGTCACATTGAGATCCATTTTATTACGGACGGCAATGCGCTGCGTTTCATAACCGATGAAAGAAAACTCCAGGGTATCCGTGGGCTCTACTTCAATGGCATAAAAACCTTCCGTGTTCGACAGGGTGCCACCTGTATTGCCGGTTACTCTTACCGTTACGCCGATGATCGGCGAGCCCAGTTTATCTTTGATCAGGCCGGCCACCCTTATTTTGGCGGCGCCGACCACCGGTTTGGCCACAGGCGCCGCTGTCGGCGCTTCCGGCGCAATGGCGAACTGGGCCTCCCCTATTCTGTTCAGCACCAGGCGGTACGGTTGCAATGCGCGTTGCATGGAAACGATCAGCTGATCGCCCCTGGTGCGCAGGAGCTGTTCCGGCAGTAATACGCCCCGAACATGTTGTTCGTTGTAAACGACCCTTACTTTGTGTTTTTTGTAGATGGTTTCGAGTGCATCTTTTAAAGGCACCATCGGAGCGGATGTACCGCCCGTTTGCCGGGCGGCGCTCGCAAATACCTGCTGGGCATGGATTTCAGCTGTCAACAGGCATAGCAAGGCAATTCTAAGGCAAAGCCTCAGGGTACCAAATTTCATAACGTAAAATTTAGGTTAGATAAGCGATTCTACTTTGTTTTTTTACTTCGGTTGAATAATTAATGTTTGGTCATGCTGCGAAACGTGCGCATTCAGTGTAACCGCCAGGATGGTTTTTAGCGTTTCAACGTCGTTTATCTGCATCTGCCCGCTGAGTGCGGCGCCACGGAAAAAATCCGGGTTGCGGATTTCCGTTGTAAGGCCGTAACTGCTGGCGATCACGTCCTGCAGTTCTGCAAGGCTGGTATTGTTAAACAGATAATCGCCGTCTTTCCAGGCAGCATATAGTTGTGCATTTACTTTTTGTTTGAACCAGCTGCCGCCCCGTAGTGTGACTTTTTCTCCGGGGCTCACCACCATTTCATGTTCGCCGGCTACCGCTTTGATTTTGCCGGTGCTGACAATCACGGCATGCGGATGCAGCGTGAACGAGGTGCCCAGTACCTGCACGGATATTTCACCGGAGCGGGCGGTGAAGGGCGTTTCAGCCGGGGCCACTTCAAAAAATGCGCTGCCGGTTACCGTTGCCTGCCTGTGCTGGTAGGTAATGCCGGAACCGGGTTGCAGCCAGACTTTTGAACCGTCGGGCAACACCGTCATTTCCGTTTTGCCGCCCGCCGGAGCCTGGTAGGCTACTTCGGCGCCCTGTTGCCTGCTGACGCCCAGCCAGATGGCCGCCCCGCCGGCCAGTACCAGGAGTGCAAAAACGGCGGCATACTTCCACCACTGCATTTTTTTTACCCGGGTGATCTTGCCGCTTACCTGCTCCCAGGCGCCCGCCGTATCTGTTTGCGCACGGTTGGCGCGGTCGCGGTCGAGAATGTCTTTCACTTTGAAAAACAGTTCCTTGTTAGCCGGCTCGGCCCGCATCCAGATTTCCACTTCCGCGGCTTCTTCCGGACTGGCCTGGCCGTCGATTACCCGGACGAGGCGCTGGTAAAAATTTTCTTCGTGCTGCATTTCTATATAGACGGTGAGGAGATAAAAACTACGTACGCCGGATCAAAAAAAGTTTAAAAGAATGCCGTGGGCCCTTTTCAGCACATTACGGAGCTGCTTCATGGCCTTGTACAGCTGGGTTTCGACGGTGCGCGAAGAGATACCCAGCACGGTGGATATTTCCGGGGTCTTCATGCCCTGTTCGTAGCGAAGCCGCACTATTTCCCGGCATTTGGGAGGCAATTGCTCAATGGCCGCCCACACGCTGCTTTCCGGCGCTTCCAGCAAGCTGGTATGCCCTGTATCGGGATTAAAGAAAGCCAGTTCTTCCTGTACAAAAAGAACTTCTTCCACATATTTTTTGTGAACGGCCAGCCGCCTGAAATGGTCGGCGCATTTGTTGTGCACGCTGCGGAACAGGTAACTGCCGGCATTGGCGGGTATTTTATTGTGCGCCTGGATGAACACGTCCTGCACCAGGTCTTCCGCCGTTTGCGGGTCTACAAACTTGCAGGCATACCCTACCAGCGCCGCATAGTATTCGTGGAAAATCTGCGCCGTGGTCTGTTTGCCGTCATCAACTGCCCTTTCCTGCATAGTTTAATGGTGTAGACTGGTAATTTACAAAGCCGGTGCTATTTTACTATATAAATTTGTTAAAATAAAGCGGAAACGGCCACCCATATATGATAATGTATATATTTGATCTGCTATCACCTATACATCCGTTATGATCGAAGCGATTCTTATCATTCTTTTGCTTGTTCTCCTCTTTTACATCGTCTCTTTCCGAAATGAAATGGAGCGTGATATGACCGAGCTGAAAATCAAGCTCAGGCATCTTGAGCAGAACCAGCTGCCGCCTTCTCCACAGGAAGCTCCTCCTTTTCAAACCCAGCCTGTTGCGGATAAAATGCCACTCGAAGAGCGTGCCGCCCCATATGCCGCGCCGCGCATACACGAAGCGTCCCAACCGGAGGCCTCTGACGCATCCGGCCACCGGCCGGATGTAATACCCGAAGAAACGTATACCGGTACTCCATCAGAGGGGCCGGCCGGCGAAGAGGATGAGTCTCATGAGCGTGAAAGCGGTGCGCCTGTGGGAAGCACCAATACGCCTCCCGAAACCGATCCCGGATTCTACATGCATATTCCGTCCGGCGAAAAAGTGCCCGGCATTGATGTCATCATACCGGCAGACGAGAAAGAACCCAGCTGGCAGGATATCGAAACCGCACCGGCCGCCGCCTTTACGGCCCCGAAAGAAAAACAGCCCGGGTTCTGGGAACGAAACCCCGACCTGGAAAAATTCATCGGGGAAAACCTGTTCAACAAAATCGGCATCGGCATCCTCGTGATCGGCATCGGTTTTTTCCTCAAATATGCTATCGACAAAAACTGGATCAACGAAACGGGGCGCAGCTTCATCGGGTTCTTCTGCGGCGCCGTGCTGATCGGTTTGGCCCACTACCTGCGTAAATCGTTCGCCGCGTTCAGCTCCGTGCTCGTGGGCGGCGGTGTGGCGGTGCTGTATTTTACGGTCACCATCGCCTTCCAGCAATACCACCTCATTTCACAGAGCGTCGCATTCGCGCTGATGATCGTGATCACCGCCTTTACAGTCTTGTTATCGCTGAGCTACAACCGGAAGGAACTGGCCATTCTGGCTATTCTGGGAGGGTTCTCCTCTCCTTTCCTGGTAAGCACGGGGCATGCCAACGAAATCGTATTTTTCACCTACCTGCTCATCCTCAACGTGGGGATGCTGGTACTGGCTTATTATAAAAAATGGAACGTCGTTAACGTCATCTGTTACGTGGCCACCATCCTGCTATACGGCGGGTGGCTCATGAAAAACCTGGAGGGCCATGCGCGGTACGGAGTGCCCCTGTTGTTCGGCACCTTGTTCTATACCGTGTTTTTCCTCATGAATGTGATTAACAACGTCCGGAACAGGATGAAATTCGGCGCGCTGGAAATATCCATCCTGCTGAGCAATACTTTCCTTTATTACGGAGCCGGCATGGCCATCCTGCGCTATTGGGGAGATGGCGCCTTCCAGGGCCTGTTTACCGCACTGCTGGCCGTATTCAACTGCATATTCGCGTATAGCCTGTACCGTAGCAAGGGGGGTGACCGTACGCTGGTCTTCCTACTGATCGGGCTGGTGCTTACGTTCATGAGCCTGGCCGCCCCCATCCAGCTGGAAGGCAATCACATCACCCTCTTCTGGAGCGCGGAAGCCGTGCTGCTGTTGTGGCTGTGGCAGAAATCGCAGATCACGCTCATGCGCTACTCCGCTTTCCTGGTGCTGGTGCTGATGTTTGTCAGCCTCATCATCGATTGGGGACAAATCTACTTCAGCAACGGCCCGCAGCTGTTCCCGGTGTTCAACAAAGGGCTCATTACCGGCATCGTGGCGGCAGCAGCCGTGTGGGCGCTTCGCCGGCTTGCCGGGAATGAAGCACAGGATAGTGAATTGCTCCCCTCCGTAAAGGCTGCGCCAGTCCGCAAAGGGCTGGCGGGTCTGCTGGCCGGCTTGCTCTACTTGGTGATCTCGCTGGAACTTTTCCACCAGCTTGCTTTCCACGCGCCATTACTGACCGTATTGGGCATGGCGGCATTCAATTACCTCTACATCGCCATCCTCTGGCGCATAACGCGCAACGGCGGCGAGGGCGTTACAATGTTCCTGCTGCTGCTTTCCTTTGGTGCAGCATTAGTGATGGTCACCGTCCTGAACGGAAGCGTAACCAACATACGCGACGCATATGTAGCGCAGCAGGCGCCGTTTGCCTATTTCCTTTTCCACTACCTGGTGATTGCCCTGCTGGTTTGGGTAGGCGTTTGCACCTACCGGCACCTGCAACGAGCGGAAGCCCCCCTGATGATGCCCGTTTTTAAATGGGTAGCCGCCTTCGTGGTGCTGTACCTGCTCAGTGCAGAACTCGACCACCTGCTGCTGCTCATCACCCGTAACCAGGATACCATCCATACCAGCCACAGGACCGGCTATGCTATCCTGTGGGGCCTTTACGCCTTTGTGCTGATGTTCATGGGGCTTCGCCTGAAATCCAAGGACCTGCGCATCATTTCGATCAGCGTGTTCGGCATCACCATCATCAAACTGTTCGTATTCGATTTGTCCGGACTCGGCGAGGGAGGAAAAATAGCTGCGTTTATCTCTTTGGGTATTTTATTGCTGCTGATCTCTTTTATGTATCAACGCCTTAAAAAAATAATTCTGAAAGATGAAGAAAGCAAGCCTTAGCGTATGGCTGCTCGGCCTGAGCCTCCAGGGCTTCGCGCAGGAACCGCCGGCCTTCACCTGGCAGGCGAAGTTGCCCGTACCCGATAGCACCGGGTTCTATCACATCGCCCTGACGCCCGCCGTGAGCCGCATGGCCTACCGCGATGGCCGGTGGGATATCAGGATATACACACAAAAACAGGAAGTGCCCTATGTGCTGTACAGCGACTTCAGCGGTTCACAACCACCCTCCGTTTTCCAGCCGCTGCCCGTCATTAATCAGTCGCCCGGCATGCTCGTGTTTGCCAATAAAAGCCGTCGCACCCTGGATTGTTTCGACATCGTTTATAAAAACTCCCGCGTGCGCAAAACCATCCAGGTAAACGGAAGCGACGACGGGCAACAGTGGTACGGCGTCACGGAGCAGTTCCTCTTCGACCCCTCCGCGGGGGATGCAGGCACCGGCGTCACTTCCATTCAGCGCATCCAGATACCACGATCGAACTACGCATTTTACCGGCTGCGCATATCCGATACGGTACATGCACCGCTGCTGATCGAACAGATCGGCATACCGGAATTCCCAACCCGGCCACCGGCTTATACCGCCATTCCCGGAGTGCGCATGACGCCCGTTAAGGCTGCCCGCCCCAAAGAAAGCGCATATCTCATCGATTTGCAGGGCATTTATCCGGCAGACAGATTGACGTTGAAGATTTCCTCGCCGGCACTATATCACCGGCAGGCCCTGCTGCAGCAAAACAGCACCCGCACCACTGTTACATCGTTCACCCTTTCTTCCGAAACACCGGCCACGATTGAACTGCCCCGTACGGGATACGACAGCCTGTACCTGGTCGTTCTCAATGAAGACAGTCCTCCCCTGACCATCAGCGGCGTGGAGGTCATGCAAAAAAATCATTACCTCGTGGCGCGGCTGGAAAAAGGAAAAACATATGTATTGTGCGGAGGAGCGCCCGCTGCCGTACCGCCGCAATACGACCTGCAGTTTTTTAAAGAAAGGCTGAATGATTTTGTGGTGG
This sequence comes from Chitinophaga lutea, assembly GCF_003813775.1. NCBI lineage: Bacteria > Pseudomonadati > Bacteroidota > Chitinophagia > Chitinophagales > Chitinophagaceae > Chitinophaga > Chitinophaga lutea. The sequence continues at coordinate 2,447,309 of NZ_RPDH01000002.1, forward strand.
AAGTAATGACACCCGCTGCGCCCACACTACTCGCGCAAACAGCACCGCCCACACCCGCCGCCGGCTTCTTTAACAGCCGTTGGTGGATATGGGCGGGCATCTTATTGATCATCGCAGTGCTTGGCCTGCTGGTACCGCGGCTGGTGCGCGATATCAAAGATCAGAATACTCCGTAGGCCGCAGGAAAAACTTTTCGTTTTTAGATACGTTGTTTTTGTATTCCTGCATGGCGGAGAGTTTTTTCCATTCGGGGTCGCCGGAAAACGTTTTCCAGTGCGCATCACGGTCAGCCTGGTCTTTAAACGCAGTCATGTACATCAGGTTCGGCATATGGCTGCCGGCCAGTACCTCGCCGTAAAACACCGCGTTGAAACCGAGTCTCCTGAACAGCCCGATTTCATCGCCGTCGTTGAACATCTTCACTTTATTCACGTAGTACTTTTCCGTGGGGCCTTCATAACTCCGCAGCTCGTATACCCTGTCTCTTTTCGGGCCCGTCAGCGCGGGGGCTTCCAGCTTCTGCATACCGCTGAACGCTTTCAGCAGGATGGATTCGATCCGCGCATATGGCGTGTTATTGTACTCGGCGTTGATATAGCTGCTGCCGCTTTTTTTAAACACAGCATCCCTTTCCAGCAGGAGGGGCAGTTTTTCAAACTGCTCCAGCGATTTAAAAGGAATGAGCACATACAGCCGGAGGTCGGCCGTGTCCTGCTCGATGGGCTTGAACACACCCACATGTTTGATGCCTGCGCGGTGCAGGGCCGGGAGGAAGGCGGTGCTCAGGAAACTGTCGACGCGGGCCACCTGGGTTTCCGATTTCAGGTGATAGATCTTTATCTGGTAAAATTCGCCGGCGGATGCGGTAAAACCGCAGCACATCAGCAGTAAACAAAAAAACAGGCTAGCTTTTTTCATGATCGTGGTGATATTAGAACAACAGACAAGATAAACAGGAAATCGGAAAGTTTCAAAACCCTCTTGACCCTTACGTAACGTGATACCCTACTTTTGCAATATGGAAAATACTTATACCGTCAAGCAACTGGCGGCGCTCGCAGGGGTGAGTGTGCGCACGCTTCACCACTACGACGCCTGCGGTTTGTTGAAGCCCGGCAAACGCAGCCCGGCGGGGTACCGTTTATACGGGCCATACGAACTGTACCGGTTGCAACAGATCATGTTTTACAAGGAGCTGGATTTTCCGCTGGAAAACATTGCGGCCATCCTCGACGATCCGGACTTTGAGCTGACGCCGGCCCTTGAGGCACATGAGAAAGCCCTGCAGGCAAGGCGGGACAGGATTTCCACCTTACTCGAAACCATTCACAAAACACTTGAAAAATTAAAAGGAGGGCCTGTTATGCTCACAGATAAAGATTTGTACGAAGGTTTCCCCAAGGGAAACACCTATCGCGAAGAGGCGGTGGCCAAATGGGGCCGCGAAGCCGTTGAAAAAAGCGAAAACAACCTGCGGAAACTGGATAAAGCGGAATTGCTGAAATTGAGAAGCCGGTTCGATGAGATCCGCAGCGAACTGGGCGGACTGATGCACCTGCCGGCCTCGCACCCTAAAGTGCAAAAAGTGATACATACACATTTTGAGCTGATCAAACGCTTCTGGGGAGAAACCGTACCCGAAGCGGAGCGGCTGGCGGCCTATGCCGGCCTGGCTAAATTGTATATCAACGACGAAAGGTATACCCAAACGCCGGACGGCAAATCCGACCCGGCCTATGCAGCCTTTATTGCAGAGGGAATGACTTATTATTCCACCCACCCCGCATAATCGAAACAGGAGATGGGCTGCGCTGCCTCAGCGGCAGTCAGCCCATTACTTATTCCTTCACCGGCATATTCCGGTGGTAACCTATCAATTTGTAACTGCCATTCACTTTCCCGAAAACGAACGTGAAAAAGCGCTGTTTGTTGCTGTTCTGATCGGGATACGCTTTGTGCACCTCGTACATTTTAGTGCCTGCATCCGTTACTGTCCTTAACTTCTTATAATAAGCGGAGGGATGATTCTCCTCAATTTCGGTAATATTTTCATCAGTGACCGCAGGCAGGAGGCGGAGTACATCGCCGTTAAATATGTGTTTTTCATGGCTTCTGAATTCAGCTTTCTTCACTTCCGTACCGGCGTTGTCCACCGGCAGGGGGAAGTGGATCATGCCGCGCAGCAGCGTATCGTGCTGCCCGTCTGCCGCTTCCGTAAATGCGCCCAAAAAAGTTCGGAATTGCTGCTCTTCCGTACTCACGGCCGGCGGGTTGGCGCCGGTTGTCTGCACGGCGCTGTCTTCCGTGGGCGGAATGCCCGTTTGCTCCGGTTGTTTATCGGTTTTGTTGCTGCTGTTCCCACAGGCCAGCAGCGTACAACAAGCCAGTATCTGCAATAACTTTTTCATAAAACTGCAAACACAATTTCCATACCAGCCGAAACTTGTTATTATTGCAGGATGCGTAAAATAGCACCGGATAAATGGAAACACTTTTGGGTGGGCATACCGATGGGAATCGTCTTACAGACCACCGCCTGGTATTTGTACCCGCCGCTCATGTACCTGCTGGCGTTTTTAGCCGTATGTGCCGTGAGTTATGGATTCGAGCTGCTCTCCCTGATCACCGGCAAGGGACATCACGACGTGAAAGATGCCATCGCCAGCATTATCGGCGGGGTCATCGGGATGGGTTTGTTTGCACTCTGGCTGTTCGTTTGTTGATTTCCCATGTTTGACATTATATAGACGGCCGGCGCCCGGTTGGCACCTATTAATCAATTGTGGCTATAAAACTGCCTGGTTATGATGTAAGGTAAAAAACTGGTCAGCAACTGCCCCCTTCCGCGTTAGAACACCCGCCCCTGGTTGATTTTTTCCCGATTGCGTAAATAATTTTCCCAATTCAGTAAACCCCGCCCACGGTTTCACGGGAATTTTGCGCCATGAAACGACTTATACACCTGATACTGTTGCTCCTGTGCGCTCAGGGCATTTCAGCTCAAAATACATCCGGCGTCATTAAAGGAACCGTTCGCACCAGCGACGGGCAGCCGGCTCCCTTCGTCAGCGTATTGCTCAAAAACAATAACCGCGGGGTGGTGACAGACATGAAAGGGGAATTTTCCTTCCGCCGCCTGCAGCCCGGCGCCTATACTATCCTGGTAACGCTGGTGGGTTACGAGCCACTGGAGAAAGAAGTACGTGTAGCCGGTACCGAAACGGTGAATGTGCCGCTTCAGCTGACGGTTTCCAATTTACAACTCCAGGAAGTGACCATCAAAGGCACCCAGCCATCCAAAAAGGAAAGCGAGTACATTGCCCGTCTGCCCATCAAAAATATCGAGAACCCGCAGGTATATAATGTGGTGAACAAGGAACTGATGAAAGAACAGATGATTACCACGTTTGACGACGCTATCAAAAACGCTCCCGGCGTCAGCCGGCTCTGGTCTTCCACCGGCCGCCCCGGCGATGGTGCGGGATATTTCATCGTCAGAGGGTTCAGTGTGCAGCCTACGATGATAGACGGCGTGGCCGGGCTTACCAATGGAGGTATCGATCCCGCCAACACCGAGCGCATCGAAGTGATCAAAGGCCCCTCCGGTACTTTGTTCGGCAGCAGCCTCGTGTCTTTTGGCGGGCTCATGAACATCGTTACCAAAAAACCATATGATACCTTCGGCGGCGATATTACTTACACCGCCGGCGGATTCGGGCTGAACCGCGTGACGGCCGACATCAACACCCCGCTGGATGGGGAAAAGAAATTCCTGCTCCGTGTAAACGCCGCTTACCATAACGAAGGCAGTTTCCAGGACGCCGGGTTCAAAAAATCGTTCTTCTTCGCCCCCAGCTTCAGCTACCAGGCAAGCGACCGCCTTTCTTTCCACCTCAACACGGAAATCTACAACGCGGAAAGCACCAATACGCTGATGGTATTCCTTAACCGTAACCGCCAGCTGATCGCCAGAACACCGGCGGAACTGGGCATTGACTTCAACCGCTCTTTCACCAGCAACGACATCAGTTACAAAACGCCCACCACCAACCTGGTAGGCCAGATCAAATACAAACTCAGCGATACCTGGACCTCACAAACCGTGGCCGCTCACAGCATCCGCAAAAGCGACGGCTACTACTCCTACGTGATGTTCCTCGATGCGGCAGATCCCAAACCCAACGATTCCCTGCTTTCCCGCTTTGTTTACACCCAAAACCAGCAGGCCATCACCACCAACGTACAGCAGAACTTCATCGGCGACTTCAAGCTCGGCAGCCTGCGCAACAGGGTGGTAGTTGGCGTGGACTTCCTCAACCAGCAAACGACGAATAACTATTCACCCTACGCATTGTTCGATATAGTTAGTGCGGTCAACGCAAGAGATCCCCGTTACGGCCAGCTCACCCGGCCCGCAGTAGACGCTAAGCTGGGCAGTCTCACCAGCGGCTATACAAAAAATGCGGCTACCACCTATGCTTACGGCGCGTACATCTCCGATGTGCTCAATATCACCAAAGCACTGTCTGCCATGATGAGCCTCCGCTTCGACTACTTCGACAATAAAGGCACAAAGAACCACCTCACCGGCGCGCTGACTGGCAATTACAACCAGCGCGCATTTTCTCCGAAATTCGGCCTGGTGTACCAGGTGGTGCAGGATAAGGTAAGCCTGTTTGCCAACTATATGAACGGATTCCGCAACATCACTGCCGCGCAGCCCAACCCCGCATTGGGCCTCGATATCAAATACAAACCACAGCAGGCCAACCAACTGGAAGGCGGTGTGAAAGTGGAACTGCTGAACAACAGCATCAACTTTACCGCCAGCTACTATGACATTAAAGTAACCAACATGTCGCGCCAGGTAACCGCCAAAGGCAACGACGGTGTTGACTATAATTATACCATACAGGATGGCGTACAGCGCAGCAAGGGTTTTGAAGCGGATGCGAACGTTACCCCCGTAACCGGCCTGAACCTTTTTGCGGGTTATGGTTATAACGATAGCAAAATGGTAGAATCCGCTCCCAACGTCAAAGGCAGAAGGCCCACCAGCGCAGGCCCTCAGCACGTCGCCAATTTCTGGCTGGGCTATACTACCCCCGGTGGCTCACTGCAGGGGCTGGGCGCGGGTTTTGGTGGCAACTACGCCAGCGAAAACGTCACCACCAACGATCTCAACACGGGTATTTTTACGCTGCCCGCTTACACCGTGCTGAACGCAACGGTATTTTATCAGGCGAAGTCTTTCCGCCTTGCGGTTAAACTGGACAACATCGCCAACAAAGAATATTTCGGCGGCTGGACGACGGTTGAGAAACAACTGCCGCGCCGCCTCTCCGCCAGCGCCGGTTTCCGGTTCTGACGATACGATATCAAAACCCCATTAAAGAGTGAATCCCCGGCTCATGTGGCCGGGGATTCTTTTTGGGACATTTTCTCAAAGCAGGAAATTTCTTTTCAGGTTGGAATGGGTGCCGTTTTAAAAGCGTGTATTTCGATATGCCATCCGGCACTGATCATTTTTCTTTTCAGATTGGAAGGTGTTTTGTTGTCAAGGCAAATAGCTCATCCGGTTTTCAGATCCGAAGATGCTCGTTTTCGAAGTATGTATCTCATCCGGCATTCAAAGCAACTCTCCATTGGTGTCAAATAACACAGCCTGCATCGCTAGTACGCCAGCAGTTTCCTGATTTTTTCCGTCACCTTTTCTGCATTCGGCAGCATTTCTTTTTCCAGCGCGGTGTTCAGCGGAACGGCCGGCAGGTCCATGGCGCCCATGGTTTGTACCGGCGCGTCGAGAAAACGGAAGCAGGCTTCGGAAATCCGTGCTGCCAGCGATTGCGCGAAGGAATTGTTGAGTTGTTCTTCCGTCAGCACCAGGCATTTGCCATGTTTGCGAACGGTGTCGAACACCAGCGCCTCATCCAGCGGATAGAGGCTGCGGAGGTCCACGATCTCCACCCTGCCGGGGAAGTTGGCCGCCGCCGCTTTGGCCCAGTAAACGCCCATGCCGTAGGTGATGATGCACATCCCTTCGGCGGCTTCCTGTATGATGCGGCCCTTGCCGAAAGGCAATATGTAATCGGCCGCCGGCTCGATGGTCATGGCTTCCAGCGTGCCCGGCACCTTCGACCAGTAAAGGCCTTTGTGCTCCAGCATCACCACCGGATTAGGGTCCAGAAAAGCCGCTTTCATCAGGCCTTTGAGATCTGCCGCGTTGGAGGGGTAGGCGATTTTGATGCCTTTGATGCTGAGCAAAGTGGTTTCAACACAGCCGGAATGATAGGGGCCGCCTCCGCCGTATGCACCTACCGGTACACGGATCAGCGTCTGTACGGGGAATTTGCCCGCGGAGAGGTAACAGCTTTTCGAGATTTCAGATACCAGCTGGTTGAAGCCGGGATAAATGTAATCGCCGAACTGCACTTCCACGATGGGTTTGACGCCCACCGCCGACAGGCCCGCCGTGCTGCCGATGATGTAAGCTTCCTGGATGGCGGTGTTATACACCCGGTGGTCGCCGAATTTTTCCGCGAGGGTGGCCGCTTCGCGGAATACGCCGCCCAACCGGCGCCCCACATCCTGCCCAAACAGGATTGACTCGGGATATTGCTGCATGATTTCTTCAATGGCATGCAGCGCGGCATCCACCATCACCACTTTGGCGCCGTTCTCCGGTACGCGGGTACCGGTTTCCGCTTTCACCGGCGTGGGCGCAAATACATGATCTTTCACGGTTGCGGGCTCGGGGTCAGGACTGACGCAGGCCATTTCAAATGCCAGGTCGATTTCCGCAGCCGCCTCCTCCTCTATTTTATTCACATCGCCGTGCAGCCGGTTTTTCAGCAGCACAAGCGGGTCGCGGGCCGCATGTTTTTGCAGGTCTTCCTCCGTGCGGTACCATTCTTTCCGCACACCCGACGTATGGTGCCCCAGTAACGGCACGGTGGCGTGCACCAGGATGGGGGCCCTTTCCGCCCGCACGTAACGGATGGCAGAGCCCATGGCATGCCAGGCCGCTTCAAAATCGCTGCCGTCGACGCGGATCCTTTCCAGCCCCTTGAAGCCGGCCGCATACTCGTACGCATCCATGGCGCGGGCTTCGGCGGCGCTGACGGAGATACCCCAGTCGTTATCCTGCACCAGGTAAATGATAGGCAGTTTTTTCAGCACTGCGAACTGCAGCGCCTCGCTCACCTCTCCTTCCGTTACACTGCCATCGCCAAGGGAACACAGCACCACCGGGCGGAGCGCATCGTCTGCAAGCCCTGCATTTTCCAGGTATTGCAGGCCCTGGGCCATGCCCGTGGCGGGTATCACCTGCATACCGGTAGCGCTGCTCTGGTGGGGAATCACCGGTTTGTCCGCATCGCGGCTGCAGGGATGGCAATAATAAGAGCGGCCGCCGCTGAACACATCTTCCCCTTTTGCCAGCAATTGCAGCATCAGCGTGTAGGGTGTGAAACCCATGGCCAGCATCATACAATCGTCGCGGTAATAAGGGCTTACGTAATCGGAAGGCAGCATCTGGAGTCCGGCCGCCACCTGTATGGCCTCGTGGCCGGCGGAAGTGGAATGCACATATTTGCAGATGGCACGATTGGCTTCGTACTTTGCGGCCATATTACGGGCAAGGCACATAATGCGGTAAGCCTGCAACTGCAGAGCCTGGAAATCAGGATCCAGCTCCCGGTGTGTAATGGTGGCTTTCAAAGTAGATGCGCTTATGTTATCTTTAAGCACGTAAATACTGTTTTGGTGGTCAAAAACCAATTAGTTGCTACTACAACTATTGCTACTGCAAATTAATTAATATGCACGACACTTTTGTGAGTAATCCATCTTTTTTTAAGCTGGATGCCACGCTGAAAAAAATCAGGAACTACTGGCAGAAGAATTTTGATGCGCAGGGGAAAGACATTACGGTAGACCAATGGCTGCTGATTGAAAACCTCTATAAACATAAACGTATCACGCACAATGAGTTGGCGCGGCTCACGTCGAAAGACATTACCACGGTTTCAAGGATTATTGAATTACTGGTGAGAAAAGAGCTGGTGGAGCGGCAGGGGTCTACCGACGACCGGCGGAAGGTATATGTACAACTCACGCCTGCCGGAGTGAACAAGTATAAGGATGTGCGGCCAATGGTGCTGGAAATGCGGAAAACGGGGTGGAAAGACCTGACGGAGAAAGACTACCAGGAGCTGACCCGGATTCTGGATGTGATTTACGGGAATATTCCCTGACGATAAAAACGGACTGGCTGAAAGAACGGAATGCGTACTTTCAGCCAGTCCGGTCTTTATTTTACCATAAACTCCAGGAGGCTGTCGTTTTCAATGAATGCCTCCAGCGTATCGCCGATTTCCACGGCGCCCACTCCTTCGGGCGTTCCGGTGAATACGAGGTCGCCGATGTTGAGCGTAAAAAAACGGGAGATATAGGCGATCAGTTTGTCGAAATTGAATAGAAGGTCTTTGGTGTTGCCGTGCTGCACCAGTTCCTTGTTCTTGTACAAAACAAAGTTGACGTCTTTCAAATCCGTTGTTTCGGTAATAGGAATAAACTTGCCCACCACGGCAGAATTATCGAACGACTTGGCAATTTCCCAGGGCAGGCCTTTGGCTTTTTGTTTTTCCTGCAGGTCCCGCGCGGTGAAATCTATACCTACCGACATGCTGTCGTAGTATTTTGACGCAAAACGCTCCTGTATGTGTTTTCCATTCTTCGATATTCTCAGCACCAGTTCGCATTCATAGTGGAGGTTATCCGTAAATTCCGGATAATAGAAGGGATGGTTGTTTTGCAGCAGGGCATTTTTCGGTTTCATGAAAATCACGGGATCGGAGGGCACTTCGTTTCTCAATTCTTCTGCATGTTTGGCATAGTTTCTTCCAACGCAGATAATTTTCATAATGCGTGTATTTTGTAAGGTTAAATAAAGCCTATGGTTTGACCCATAGCCCACAATACATTGTCCAACGTGCGCACTGTCCTGCAGATACTGCAGTAATTCCGCAGGATATAGCGATCATTGGTACACGGATCATGACCTATAGCGGTTAAGGTAGGGGTACCTTTCAGGCATGAAATATACAATTTACTTCTATAATGGAAAAGTAAGCTTGTTATAATTGTTCATCGATCGTTCGAGGCCGATGCTGGCGAAACTTTCAATGATCTCCACGCTTTTGTCTGTTTTCTGCAGCACGAGCGGTTCTTCTTTGCTGCTCCATTTGCCCAGCACGTAATCTACCTGGCGGCCTTTCGGATAATCGTTGCCGATGCCGAATCGCAGCCGGGGGTATTGGTTGGTGGCGATAGATTCCTGAATGCTTTTGAGGCCGTTGTGCCCGGCATCGCTGCCTCCCGGCCGCAGGCGCAGCACTTCAAGCGGCAGCGCCAGATCGTCGAGGATGACCAGTACGTTTTCGAGCGGTATCTTTTCTTTGTCCATCCAGTACTTGACGGCTTTCCCGCTCAGGTTCATGTACGTAGTGGGTTTGATCACCACCAGCACTCTCCCCTTCCATTTGATCTCCGCCACGTCGGCCAGCCGGTCGCTGCGGAACGTTACGCCGTGTTTGCGCACCAATGCGTCCGCCACATCAAAACCGATGTTATGACGGGTGTGCTGATACTCCGCACCGATGTTTCCTAGTCCAACAATGAGATACTTCATATAATCGTAAACGTATTGATCGGGATGCCAAAAATAAAAAGCCCGGCTGAAATTACGCCGGGCTTTTTAATATAATTATTTCGCCTATTTATTTTTTCTTGGCATCCTTTTCAGCCGCAGCCTCTTCCTGTTTCAGCTGACGTGTCATTACCACGGAAGCAACAGGGATACGGGGAGAGTTCAGGATCTCGATACCGGGAGCCTTCACGTCTTCCACGCGGATGTTTTCGTTCAGGTCCAGGTTGGTGATGTCCACTTCCAGGTTTTCACGCAGATCTTTCGGCAACGCTTTCACTTTCAGTGATTTCATTTTCACAACCAGTTTACCGCCGCCTTTTACGCCAACGGAAGAACCTACGGTTTTCAGCGGCAGGGTGGCTACCACTTTTTTGTCTTCCACCAGTTCCAGGAAGTCAACGTGCGTCAGCTCGTCTGTAACGGTGTCGAACTGCAGGTCTTTCAGGATGCAACGGTAAGTTTTTGCACCGATCTTGATTTCTGCGATCTGAAAATCAGGTGTGTACACCAGCGGTTTGAATGCAACGGAATCAGCAGAAAAACTGATTGTTTCCGCACCCCCATAAATAACGCAAGGCACTTTTTCCTCAGAACGGAGAAGGCGGGTGGCTTGTTTGCCGAATTCGCTCCTGAGTTGTCCTTCGATGGTTATTGTTTTCATTGTTTAAACATTTATGATATAAAAAAATACGCTACTTAAGACATCCTGCGCTGGCTGTGCACAAACAGGCTCGTAATCGACTTGTTTTCATGCATATTGCGGATGGCCACTGCAAAAAGATCGGCTACGCTGATCACTTTTACCTTGGAACTTTGCTGTTTCAACGGGATGGTATCGCATACCACCAGTTCGTCCAGCACCGAATTTTCAATATTCTCGTACGCCTTGCCGCTGAATACGGGGTGCGTACAGAATGCCCTCACACTTCTTGCTCCTTTTTCCATCAGGAGGGCCGCTGATTTGGTCAGTGTGCCGGCGGTGTCGCAGATGTCGTCTATCAGTACGATATCCCGGTCCGTCACATCACCGATTACCACCATCGACGCAATTTCATTGGCCCGTTTACGGTGCTTGTCGCAGATCACCATTTCAGCATTGAAATAGCTGGCCACTTCGCGCACCCGGGTGGTCGAACCCACGTCAGGGGACGCAAAGGTAAGGTTTTTCAGCTTCAGTTGCTCTATATACGGGATAAAAATGGCGGAACTATCGAGGTGATCCACCGGGATATCAAAGAAAGCCTGTATCTGCGGAGCATGCAAATCCATGGTAATCACCCGGTTAGCCCCTGCCGCGGTCAGCAGGTTGGCGATCAGCTTCGAGCCGATGGCCACCCTGGGCTTGTCTTTACGATCCTGGCGCGCAAACCCGAAATACGGGATAACTGCCGTAATATATCCGGCCGACGCTCTTTTTGCCGCATCGATCATCAACAGCAGTTCCATCAGGTTATCAGACGGCGCGTTGGTGCCCTGTACCAGAAAAACATAGTCGCCGCGGATGCTCTCCAGGAAAACCGGCTGAAATTCACCGTCGCTGAATTTCTGGATATTTACCTTACCGAGACCGTTGCCATACCTGCCCGCGATGCGTGCAGCCAGTTCGGGATTACTATTCCCTGTGAAGATTTTTACCTTTGGATTCATGATGAAGAAAAGAGGTTGCAAAACTATGACTTTATACGGGATAAGCTGCAAAAAAAATTACGGAAGCCCCTACAGGCCGCATGGAGGCGGGAAACGGGAAGAATGCTAAAAAAAGTGGCGGGAATTTTACTAAAAAAATTAGTACATTTATAGAAAGGAAAGATTTATGGATGTTAACCCAACGTTTTTACCGCCCATTTCCAATTACCTTATCCATCCGCGCGCCCTTCCTCCGATCTGCGATTGGGCGGTGGATGATCGCCCGCGTGAAAAACTCCTGCAGAAAGGCCCGGCAGCCTTGAGCCATGCGGAGCTGCTGGCTATCCTGATCCATTCTGGGAACAGGGAATTGTCGGCGGTATCCCTCGCACAGTCTATTCTGCTGGGTTGCGGTAATGACCTGTCGGAGTTAGGGAGGCTGGGCCTGTACGAGCTCTCCCGGTTTGCCGGTATCGGGGAAGCCAAGGCGGCCACCATTATGGCGGCGATGGAACTGGGGCGCCGCCGGCAGACGGCCGCACTGTCCAGCAACAGAACCGTTCTATACAACAGCGCCGATGCGGCGGCCCTGCTCAAACCGCTCCTGGAAGACCAGCCCTGCGAAACCTTTTACGCCGTTTACCTGAATCACGCCAACAAGGTGCTGGGGCACAGCTGCATCAGCACCGGCGGGCGCACCTCCACCACCGTGGATCCCCGGCTGGTATTCGAAGCCGCGTTACTGCACAAGGCCACCCGCATTCTGCTCTGCCACAACCATCCGTCCGGCAACCTCCGGCCCAGCCACGCCGACGTAACAATGACACTCCGGTTGAAAGAGGCCGGCAAACTGCTCGATATCGACGTAATCGATCATGTGATTGTTGCCGATACCGGGTATTTCAGCCTGCGGGAAGACGGAATGATGTAGAGATATGATTATGATGATGTAAGGCACGATTTACTCGGTCCAGACATCTGGATGAAAATTGTGATAGTGGGCAGCGAGTGGGAAGGGAAGCAAGGTTTACTCAGTCCATGCAGCGGAATGAAGATTATGATAGCTGGTAGCGATTGGAAAGGGAGGCGGGACTTGCTCAGGCCATGCACCGGAATGAAGATCGCGATGGCGGCAACGGTTGGTGGAACTGGAGGCGAGGTTTACTCAGTCCATGCACCGGAATAATGAAGTGTAAGACGACAAATTCAGCGCCTGGTACGCCGGGAAGCGGGAATGGCCCAATGCAGGCAACACTCACCGCAACAACGTCGAAACACCCTTCTGGAACACCCGAGTCCCAAGCTCGGTGTCCGTATATTCCAGCACCCAGGCATAAGTACCCACATCCGCAGGGGAACCGTTAATCCTGCCATCCCATTTCTGCAGCCAGTGCCTGGTTTCAAATACAAGCTGACCGTTGCGGCTATACACCCGGAACAGCAGGTCCGCGGTTTTATAGCCGTTGATAGGATACAGGAAATCATTGACCCCGTCGTTATTCGGCGTAAAGGCCGTGGGCACCGCCACACTACAGCTGGGCACTGTTTTGAGTGTATGTTCGATCGTATCGCGGCATTGCAGATTGTCTTCCACCACCAGGCGCACACGGTACGTTTGCTCCCGGCTGGCCAGCGGATACCGGAACGGTTGCGGCGTGATGAGGCGGGATGCGGGCCCATGGCCAAAATCCCAGGCATGTGAAACAATATGGCCGATGCTGTTATTGGTGAATGAAGCCATATCGAGCGGACAGAGCACGGGTGTGTTGACCGTGAAATCCGCTTTCAGCTCGTTATCCAGCAAAATCTGGCGGGTATGCTCGTCGGTGCAGACGCCGTTGCTCACCGTCAGTTTTACAGTTTTCATACCGAACACGGTATATACTTTCTCCGGAGCCGGGCCGGTCATCGACGTGCCGTCTTCAAACGACCACTTCCAGTCGTTAACGCCATGGGCACCGTCGTGACGCAGGAAAATGGTGTCGTAAACACAGTCGAGGCGTACGCGGTGCGCGAACGAGGCATTCACGGTATCGCGTGTAACATACGGAACGCTGTGGCCAAGCGGCGTTTGCACCCCGCATTCGCTGATCATGGTGTTGTTGTCCGTGCCCCTTACAAGGTCGATACGGTAATTGCCGTCGCGGTACACGGTGCCGCTCAGTACCAGTTCAATGCTGTCTGAGAGCTGCCCGCTGCAGAAAGTATTGGCGCTGACGATGCGAACGGCGGGCCCTGTACCGCTCAGCTGGAAATCGCTGCCATCTGCAGCGATGGATGAGCACAATACAGGGCTGGAAAGCAGCACCTTGATCCTGTCCGGGCGGCAGGTAACGGCGCGTATGTTATTGAACGGCACGAATTGCGGCACGGGAATGGAGAATGAGACGTCGCGCCCGGCGGCGATCGGATTGTCGCAGGCATCGAGCAACGTATTGTTATCGGTGCCGTTGCGTATGCGCACCGTGTAGTTACCCGGTGGCAGCGGACGGTCGAGGTCGAGCACCACCGAATCCATATCAAACCCGGAGCTGCAGCTAATAGCCTGTGCCGCGGTGACGCCGGCGGCACCACCCACTATTTCAAATTCGGTGCCGGCGGGGGTGAGCGTACTACACTGGAAACGTTTATTGAGTTTAATGCTGATACGGTTATTCAGGCAGTGGTACGCCGCTTTCTGGAACGCACCAGGCAGCGGGTCCGTGATATTGGCGGTACCGCCCTGGAACGACAGGGAATAACCGCTCTGCGACAGGGAGAAGTTGCTGATCATCAGCAGGTATTGATGCCCTGCGATAAGCGTGGGCATGCGGCTCCACTTGGGTTGCTGAAATCCCTCGCAGGCCGTTTGCACGGTTCCCGCGGAAGACGCGCCCGTTTGGCCGGGAATAGCGCTCCAGTTGCCGCCCACCTGTGTATTGGCATTCGTATAAACGTCGTTCAGGTTGCGGCCGGTTACATCGAACAGTTGCCAGTCGTAGTCATCGTTGAGGTCGGCCGGGGTGATCGAAAATCCCAGCGTACCCGCCTGGTAGCAGGTGAATTTATACCAGAAAGCGTTTACATCCCGGTATTGCGTTTGTGTGGCGCAACCGGTCACATTGATTACCCTGCCAGGGCAGGGAGGCACCTGTTGCTGCTGCAGCGCCCGGGTACCACATACCGGGAAGGCGCTCTGCGGCGACTGGCCCAGCGTGGTGCATTGGGCTACGCCACGTTGTGCGGTCAGCAAAAAGGTCGATATAATAATGATGAGCCAGCGCATGTGATTCTCGGGGCAATATAGAATTATTATATAAAGTAATAACCGTCCGTTTTGTTACATTTGCAGGAATTTTCCATAAAAAAAACACTCATGCTCAAAATAGGCTTGTTCGGTGTAGGGCATTTAGGCAAGATCCACTTATCTCAGCTGGCTACCATGAAAGATGTTGAAGTAACCGGCTTCTTTGATCCGAACGACGCCAATGCCGCCGGAGTGCAGGAGCAATACAGCATCCCAAGATTCACCTCCGCCGAAGAGCTCATCCATGTTTCCGACGCCATTGATATCGTAGCGCCCACCACACAGCACTTTGCCCTCTGTGAAATGGCCATCCGCAACGGCAAGCATGTGTTTGTGGAAAAACCCATGACCAACACCATGGAAGAGGCCAAACTGCTGGTGAAACTGGTGGACGAAGCCAACATCAAATTCCAGGTTGGGCATGTGGAACGTTTTAACCCCGCTTTCCTCGCACTGAAAGGTTATGATCTGAAACCCATGTTCATCGAGGTACACCGCCTCGCTGAATTTAATCCCCGCGGCACAGACGTCAGCGTTATTCTCGACCTGATGATACACGACATCGACATTGTGCTCAGCATCGTAAAATCCAGCATCAGCCGGATTTCTGCGAGCGGCGTGGCGGTTATGAGCGACACGCCCGACATCGCCAACGTACGCATCGAGTTCCATAACGGCTGCGTGGCCAACCTCACATCGAGCCGCATTTCCCTCAAAAAAATGCGCAAAATGCGCCTCTTCCAGAAAGATGCTTACATCGGCATCGATTTCCTCGATAAAAAAACAGAAATCATCAAATTAAAAACGCCGGAAGACGAAGGGCTCTTCACACTCGATATCGCGACCAATTCCGGCAAAAAGACCATCGCGATAGACAACCCGGAAATCAAACAATCCAACGCCATCCGTATGGAACTGGAGCTGTTCCGCGACAGCATCCTGGAAAACAAACCGGTGGCCGTCAACGTGATTGATGGTTTCCAGGCGCTTGAAGCAGCGCACCAGATTCTGCACAAAATCAGCAAAGGGCAGACCGAGTAGGCCTCTCCTGCCCCATCACCATCTGTCCGTAAACGTGCAGGTCATTGTTCCAGGGAAACCGGGTCATCCGGAAGGAGCACTGCACCAACCGTTTCTTCAGCAAAAAAGTTTCTACTGCCCGGCCAGGAAAGCCGCGGCAATGGCCAGATCAGCGGGACGGGTTATCTTGATATTCTGTTCTTCTCCCTGTACCAGGTGAATGTCATGCCCCATCCTTTCCACCACCGTCGCCTCATCGGTAAACAACGGCTCATAAGGCTGCTCGAAAGCCGGTATCAGCAGCTCGGATAAAAACGTTTGCGGGGTCTGGATGATGCGGAAACGGGAACGGTCCGCCGCCATATTTCCTTCGTCGTCCACTTCCCGGATGCTGTCTTTCAGCTCAATTGCCGGCACTGCGCTCCCCTGCACCAACGCCTCTTCATGACAGGTACGAATCAACGAAGGAGATACCAGCGGGCGCACACCGTCGTGTACAAACACCACGGCCTCTCCCCTGATCACCTGCAATCCGTTACGCACGGAGTGGAACCGCGTTTCACCACCGTCCACCAGCGTCACGGACGGCGGCCTGTCGAACGCCGTCAGCACATGGGCAATCTGCGTTTTATGCGCCTCGGGCACCACCAGGATGATGTGCATGTCGTCATACGCCGCTTTGAACGCGGCAATGGTGTGGTATAATACCGGTTTGCCGGCAAGACTGAGAAACTGTTTGGGTGTGGCGCTGCCCATCCGCTGACCGGAACCGCCGGCCACGATGACCGCTATTTTTTGACGGGATATCATTCGCTATTGAAAATTAGTTGAGTTTACAGGTTTACGGACCACATTGCAGTGGTTTCGGGCGCATCATATTAATCTTGTTCCCGTTTCTCAACAGTCGTCCGGAGCTTGTGATGCCGGCTGTGGCCGTAACAAAACATCCCGAGCCACCGGGCGTGAACGTTCGCCCTCCCAATCACCGCCGTGTCCCCGCCACGAAGTAAGAAACATTTAATAGCACACCCGTTTCACAACAATCGTCCGGACCTTGTGATGCCGGCAGTGACCGTATAACAAAACATCCGAAGCCACCGGGCATGATCGTTCGCCCTCCGAATCATCGCCGCATCCCTGCCACGAAGTAAGAACATTTAACAGAAAAGGGCAAACAGCGTATGCTATTTGCCCTTAAAAACTTTCCGGTTTGCACGGATCAGATGATCAGCATGGCGTCGCCGTAGCTGAAGAAACGATATTTTTCTTTGATGGCCTGCTGGTAGGCATCCATAATCAGGTCGTAACCTGCGAAGGCGCAAACCATGATCAGGAGGCTTGTTTTAGGCAGGTGGAAGTTGGTTACCAGTGCGTTCGGGATAGAAAAGTCGTACGGCGGATGAATAAAGGTATTCGTCCAGCCTTCGGCCGCTTTCAGATGGTTCTGCGCGGTCACGGACGATTCCACGGCCCTTACGGTAGTGGTACCGATGGCGCAGATTTTCCGGTTGTCTTCTTTTGCCTTGTTCACGATTTTCACAGCGTATTCATCGATGTGAAAATACTCTGCATCCATTTTGTGTTTGCTGAGGTCTTCCACTTCAATAGGGCGGAAAGTACCCAGGCCCGTGTGCAGCGTCACTTCTGCGAACTTCACGCCTTTGATTTCCAGGCGTTTGATCAGCTCGCGGCTGAAGTGCAGGCCGGCGGTAGGCGCGGCCACGGCACCTTCGTATTTGGCGTACACGGTCTGGTAGCGCTCTTTGTCTTCGTCTTCCGGTTTACGTTTGATGTATTTGGGAAGGGGTGTTTCACCCAGGCTGTCGAGCACTGCCTTGAACTCCTCATCGTTGCCCTCGAACAGGAAACGGATGGTACGGCCACGCGAGGTGGTATTGTCGATCACTTCCGCCACCAGGCTTTCGTCGTCACCAAAATACAGCTTGTTGCCAACCCTGATTTTACGGGCAGGGTCAACAATCACGTCCCAGAGGCGGTTCTGTTTGTTCAGCTCACGCAGCAGGAACACTTCGATTTTCGCACCGGTCTTTTCTTTACGACCATAGAGCCTGGCAGGGAACACTTTCGTGTTGTTCACCACCATCACGTCTTTGTCGTTAAAATAACCCAGAATGTCTTTGAAAACCTTGTGCTCGATTTTGCCGGTTGCACGGTTAACAACCATTAAACGGCTCTCGTCTCTTGTCTTGGAAGGATGCTGTGCAATCAGGTTTAGCGGGAGATCGAACTTGAATTGTGATAATTTCATATTACGGTATGAATGAATTTAAAGTGTGCGAAGGTACGGAATATAACGCATTTCTTCAAAAAAACGTCTATCTCCCCGGAATGGCCGCTATCAGCTGCTGGGTATAATCGGACTTCGGCCGGTGGTAAACCTCCTCTGCCGGACCCATTTCCGCGATTTTTCCCTTGTTCATCACCATCATCCGGTCGCTCATGAAATGCACCACGGATAGATTATGTGAAATGAATATATATGTGAAATTAAACTCCTTCTGCAGCTGCACCAGCAGGTTCAATACCTGTGCCTGTACGCTCACATCGAGGGCGGATACCGATTCGTCGCAGATGATAAACTCGGGAGTCAGCGCCAGGGCGCGGGCTATCACGATGCGCTGCCGCTGGCCGCCGGAAAACTCGTGCGGGTACCGGTGATAGTGCTCGGGCCGGAGATTCACCTTTTCCAGCAGCTCCATCACCTTTGCTTTCCGGGCCTGCTCACTACCGTAGAGGCCATGCACCTGCATGGGCTCGAGAATGGCCTGCCCCACCGTCATACGGGGATTGAGGGAAGAATATGGATCCTGGAAAATCAGCTGGATATGCCGGCGCATTTCCCGCATCTCCGCGGCGGAC
The DNA here is from genome assembly GCF_003813775.1 of Chitinophaga lutea. Classification (NCBI taxonomy): domain Bacteria; kingdom Pseudomonadati; phylum Bacteroidota; class Chitinophagia; order Chitinophagales; family Chitinophagaceae; genus Chitinophaga; species Chitinophaga lutea. Next base: position 2,465,830 of record NZ_RPDH01000002.1, read on the forward strand.
AGGCTTTGCAAATCGCGGCCTTTATAAAATATACGGCCATGAGTCGGCTCTACCAGCCGGAGCAATGTGCGGCTGAGAGTGGTTTTGCCGCAGCCGGATTCGCCGACCAGGCCGAGGGTTTCCCCTTCCCGGACGTCGAAACTGACATCGTCTACCGCCCTGGTCCACTGTTTCACCCCGCCCAGCAGGCTCCGCCGTCGCGGAAACCAGGTGCTCAGCCCTTCCACCCGCAATAACGGCGGGCGCTCTTCGAGCAGGGCGGCCCTCGCCTGCCGGTCTGCCTCGGGCAATATCAAAGACTTTACAAAGGCATTCACGTCATCCGCGCGGCCGCCTTCCAGGAAGTCGCTCACCACCGGCAACCGCCGCAGTCGCAGGTCCATCGGCGGGCGGCAGGCCAGCAACCCCTTGGTGTAGGGATGCTGCGGATGTTTAAAAATATCTTCCACGGCGCCTTCTTCCACGACGTTGCCTTTGTACATCACGGCCACGCGGGACGCGATTTCTGCGATCACTCCAAGGTCGTGGGTGATAAACACCACGCTCATCCCCATTTCCTGCTGCAGCTCCTGCAACAACTCAAGGATGGTTTTCTGCACGGTCACATCCAGTGCGGTGGTCGGCTCATCTGCAATGAGGAGCCGCGGGCCGCAGCTGATGGCCATGGCGATCATCACCCGCTGTTTCTGGCCGCCGGACAATTCATGGGGATATTTATCGTACGCTTCCTCCGGATGCGGAATGCGCACCCGTTCGAACAAAGCGATGGTCTGACGTTTTGCTTCGCGCCTGCCCACTTTTTCATGCAGGCGGATGGCCTCGGCCACCTGGTTGCCGCAGGTATGAAGGGGGTTGAGGGAAGTCATGGGCTCCTGGAAGATCATGGCGATCTCACTGCCCCGGTACGCCCGCATCCCGGCGGGCGGAAGCCGCAACAGGTCTACCGGCGCCTGCCCCGGCGGCTGGTAAATGATTTCCCCGGCACTGATGCGGCCGGGCGACTGTATCAGCTGCATCAGGCTGAGCGCGGTCACGGACTTGCCGGAGCCGGACTCGCCCACGATGCCCAGTATCTCACCGGGCATGATATCCAGCGAAATATGGTTGACGGCCGTCACGGTTTCTTCGTCGGAACGGAAAGTAACCGCCAGGCGGCGAATGGACACTAAAGGCGCGGATGGGCTCAAAAGCGCAGGTGTTTAACGGTTTGGTGACTGTTGATGAGATTTTTCAGGGAGTCGACCCCGATTTTGAGATGGCGCTCCACGTATTCGTTCGTCACCTTTTTATCGCTCTCTTCCGTTTTCACGCCTTCGGGCACCATCGGCTGGTCGGATACCAGCAGCAGCCCCCCGGTGGGGATCTTATTGTAAAACCCGACGGAAAAGATGGTAGCGGTTTCCATATCTATAGCCATGGCGCGGATACGCTCCAGGTATTTTTTGAAATCAGCGTCGTGCTCCCATACACGGCGGTTGGTGCTGTAACAGGTGCCTGTCCAGTAGTCGCAGCCGTATTCGCGGATGGTGGTGGAGATGGCCTTTTGCAGCGCGAACGCCGGCAGTGCCGGTACTTCGGGCGGGAAATAGTCGTTGGAGGTACCCTCCCCCCGGATGGCGGCGATCGGTAAAATGAGGTCGCCGATACTGTTCTTCTTTTTCAGCCCGCCGCATTTTCCCAGGAACAGCACCGCTTTCGGCATGATGGCGCTCAACAGGTCCATTACGGTAGCGGCGCCGGGGCTCCCCATCCCGAAATTGATGATGGTGATATCTTCTGCCGTACAGCATTGCATAGGTTTGTCCGCACCAACGATTTTGGCTTTGTTCCATTGGGCGAACATCGTTACGTAATTGGAAAAATTGGTCAGGAGGATGTGGGAACCGAAGTTCTCCAGTTTCTCCCCGGTGTAGCGGGGAAGCCAGTTGGCGACTATCTCTTCTTTCGTCTTCATAGCCTTTTGACAAGTGAATGTAATGTTTTTTTACGAATCAGCCATCAGTTCGCTAGTTTTACAGCATGATCAGCATCAGTTTCCCGCCGCCCGATTTCCGGATTATGACCCAGCAGGGGCAGGATATGATTTTCGACCCCTTCCGCAAAAAGTATGTGGTGCTGACGCCCGAGGAGTGGGTGCGGCAGAACTTTCTCAACTACCTGGTGAAAAGCCGCGATTATCCCGGCGCGCTGATGAGCATCGAAAAGGAGATGCATCTCGGCGAGCTGCGCAAGCGCTGCGACATCGTTGTGTATTCCCGCGAAGCGGAGCCCTGGATGATTGTGGAATGCAAGGAAATGGGCGTACCGCTCAAACAGCCGGTGCTGGAGCAGATCGTACGGTACCATATGGCGCTGCCCGCGCCCTGGCTCGTCATCACCAACGGGGTGAACACCTGGTGCTGCCGCCTCGATGGCGCGGCTGGAAGCTGGGTGTTCGAAAACGACCTTCCCGATTACCCGCCGGTGAATACCATCACGCCACGTTAATGACTATTTTTACAAGGGGAATTAACGTCTGCCCCCTGGCCAGGGCCATTGTATTCGAATTATATCCACCCCTCTGTAATCGCTTTTCTCACCAGTTCAAGCGGCGTTTTAACATTACCCTTCGCCAGAATATTTTTGCGATGACTATTGATCGTATGAATACTTACAAATAATTCACAAGCCAGTTGCCGGCTGCTTTTACCTTCAACAATTCCTTTAAGGATTTCCCTTTCCCTGGTGGTGAACAAACTTTTTGAAGCAATACAGGTTATCGATTCCTGAATGTTGTAGTATGATGGCAGCCCGTTCAGTCCTATCACGGAAAGATGGGGCTTCCCTTCACTTTTAATATGTGTGATATCGGTATGCAAATGAAAACTATGTTTCAAATCATGCCCCTGGTGATTAACAATAATATACTGAATGAGCATTCGGGAATAATTTCCGTCCTTTTTTCTGATCCGCAGATCGTACTGCACTTTGTATTGGCCTATACGATCGACTGTCAGATCGTTATAAAAATTGGTGACATGTTGCTCAAATTTTAAGAAAAAGGGCATATCCTGCGGATGGATCCTGTTCACATACTCCTCCATATTTAGTTCGCCCTGGCTGTAACCCAGTACGTCAACAAGCCCTGGGCCTACTTCCGCGATCTCACCCTGGTAGATGTCGACTAATAGGAAAAAGTAGTTCCCCGTCTGGAATATGTTAAATAAACGCTTATGCGTTTCAATTTGCAACTGAAGAGACCGGAAGTCTATATTGCCCTCTTTGCCCGCTACATTTGTCCAATACTTTTTAACCTCCAGGTATAAGTCGTTTTTATTGTTCATGCTTAGGGATTTGACAACTTAATTAAAGACCACATTGAAAAACAGTGACATACTCGACTATAATGATAACACGCTCAGACAGACGATGTAAAGGAAGCATCATTAGGTATAAAAATCATTATTAAATTAAAACATTACAGCTTAAAGTGGAAAAAACGACTGCTCCTGTCAGGAAAATAACTATAACTAGCTATGTCAATGAGGTGATTGACTATCATAGAAACGTATAAATTAGTTATAAATAGAATATTTAAATAATGGAAATCGGATGGAGTAAGCTACAAAAAACGAAGATCGAAGCCAGCCTTTGAGGTTAAAAAAAAGGGGGCCCACAATAGTGCCCCCCGGTTGTCCAGTTCTTTATTCGTAAAAATCAGGGGAAGATGCCCAGCTGCTCGTAAGCGGCGCCCACCTTGTCGATGGCGCAAACGTAAGCCGCCGTGCGCATATCCTTGATCTTTTTATGTTCCAGTGATTTTTCGCGCACCTCGTGCAGCGCGGTGATCATGGTTTCTTCCAGGCCGGAATACACCAGGTCCACCTCATCGGCGCCGTGTGCGATGAATTTCCTTTCTTTTTCGGATACCTTTTTACCGGTCAGTTCTTCGATCTGGCCGAGGATGTGAATGTTCATGTTCTCGTCGAACCGTTTGCCGAGGCGGCCATAACGCACGTGGCTGAGGTTTTTCAGCCATTCGAAGTACGATACGGTTACACCACCCGCGTTCAGGAACATATCCGGCACCACGATCACGCCTTTTTTAGCGAGGATGTCGTCTGCTTCCGGGGTCAGCGGGCCGTTGGCCGCTTCACCGATGATCTTGGCTTTGATGCGGGGCGCGTTCTCTTCGTGAATCACGTTTTCGAGCGCGGCGGGAATGAGGATGTCGCATTCCAGTTCCAGGCCGTCTGTATTTTTCTTCAGGTTTTTGGAACCGGGGAAACCTGCGATGGAGCCGGTTTCGTTGCGGTATTTGAGCACCGCGTCCGGATCGAGGCCTTTGGAATTATAGATGGCGCCATCCCACTCGATCAGGCAGATCACCTTGGCACCCGCTTCGTGAAAGTATTTGGCGGCGTGGTAGCCCACGTTGCCCATCCCCTGCACGATCACGGTTTTGCCTTCCAGGCCGGGCTCCAGGCCGATGCGTTTCATATCTTCCTTCACATGGCACAGCTCGCGCAGACCGTAAAACACGCCAAGGCCGGTTGCTTCCTTGCGGCCGCGTACGCCGCCCTGGGATACGGGTTTGCCGGTTACGCAGCCGTAACCGTCGATTTCACCGGGCCGGAGGCTCATGTACGTATCGAGGATCCAGCTCATTTCACGTTCGCCGGTACCATAGTCGGGGGCAGGAACGTCGATGCCGGGACCGATAAAGTTCTTTTTCACCAGCTCAGCCGTGTAACGGCGGGTAATATTTTCGAGCTGAAAGGGGCTGTAGTTGCGGGGATTGATCTTGATGCCGCCTTTGGCGCCGCCGAAAGGCACGTTTACGATGGCGCATTTGTAGGTCATCAGGGCTGCCAGGGCCATCACCTCGTCCTGGTTCACTTCTTCACTGAAGCGGATACCGCCTTTACAGGGCAACTTGTGATGGGAGTGCTGTACCCGGTACGCCTCGATCACCTCGATCTGGTCTCCCACCCGTACGGGGAATTTTATACGGTACACTGCGTTACAGGCTTTGATCTGCTCCAGTATCCCGTTTTCCCATTTGGTGAATTGCGCAGCCTTGTCGAAACTCATTTCCACACTGTGGAAAAAGTTATAGTGCTGTTCTTGCGTCAGCGCTTTTGCTTTAGCCATAAAAAACGGTTTAGATATGTTGTTTGGTGTTTTGGTGCTTTGTTGTAAGGGGCTGGCTATGGCTTCGCTTTATTCTTTTTCCAGTTTGGTAAGCCGGCGATCCAGCCTTACCAGATATAACACGATACAAATGAAAATGATGACCAGGATGCCTACGGCCACGTAAATTTTTGAATCGCTCCTGAAAAACTCGTTCACAGGGCCGGTTTCCGTATTCTGCTGCTGGGAGGCTTCGGAAATCACACGGGTGGTATCCTGCCCTAATACGGTGGTACAGAGAAACATCAGGCCGGCAAATAATAATAAGCCAAGTCGGTTAGCCATGAAGAATATTTTTTAATGCTAATCTTTTATAACGGTTTCTTAAGGTATAGATCCAGATGCCCAGCAGGGTCCACCCGATAAATGCGGGCCACAGCACCATTTTGATGGTGCCGGCAGTGTCCTGCGAACTGAAACCCGGGCTGCTGGCGCTGCCGGGGTGGAGCGATTCCACCATTCTCGGGATGATATACGTCAGCGGAACGAGCAGGGCAAAGGCGAATACGTTGAAAATGGCGGATACGCGGGCGCGTTTGTCAAGATCGGTAAACGACAGGCGCAGTACGAGGTAAGCCATGTAAATGGAAAGGGCGATGGCCGTGGTCATCTGCTTGGGATCGTTGACGATGGTGCCGCCCCAGGTGTAGGTGCTCCACAACATCCCGGTGAGGAAGCCCATCACCCCGAACAATACCCCCACGCTGGCGGAGCTCGATGCCCGGATGTCGCGCCGGAGGTCGTTGGTAGACAGGTACCAGATGGAATTCACGACGGAAATGGAAAAGAGCGTGTACATGCTCATCCACATGGGCAAGTGAAAGAAAATGCTGCGGGCTGCCTGCTGGTTATTGCCGATAGAAGGCACTTTGATTAAAAAACCGCCGATGATAACATACAGCAGCAACACGACCGCCAGAATTTTCCACCAATGTTTAGCCATGGTTCTAAAGAAATATGTGGTGGCAAACCTACAGGTTTTAGCGCTAATAGCAAAGCGAAAAAGGGATTTTGATGTTTCGCGCAAAGGCGGGCTTATCCTTGAAAAACCGTTACCGGCGGGCGGGATTTGTTGAAAATTGTATGGCTATTCTTTCCACAGGTAGGGAAAAAGAATCAGCGCCAGAGCAATCACCAGCACGTCCATCCCCCCCAGCAGCAGAAACATGCCGGGCAGGCCGGGCTGCACTACCGGGATAAATGCGCTGCGGGAAATATTGGCCAGCAGCATCAGGATGGGCATGATGAGCGGGAAACCCATGATGGCCATCAGCGCAGCATTCTGGCTCGCCTGCGCCGCAATGGCCGCCAGCATGGTAAACAGCAGCGAAAGGCTGACGCCGCCCAGCGCCACCACGCCCAGGAAATAGAGCGGGTGAATAAGCGGGTTACCCAGGAAAATGATACAGCAGATGTACGACACGAGGCTCATGCCCGTCATCAGCAACACGTTGTAAATCAGCTTGGCCGTAATGAAATAACGGGGATGAACCAACGAATAATAATAAAGCAGGCGCCCGCGGCTTTCCTGCAGGAAACTCTTGGCCACGGCATTGACACACACGAAGAGCTGCACCACCCAGAACAGGGCGTTCCAGATTTTTTCCTCCGGCTCCCCCACCATGAGATTGATCACGAAAACAGTGGAAAACACGTACAGCAGGATGCCGAACAGGGCATGCCGCTGCCGCCATTCCAGCAGCATGTCTTTTTTAACCAGGGCGATAATTTGGGTAAGAGCACTTTTCACGTCGGCAAAGATAACCTCGTTTGGCAAATTCTAAATCCCTTAACTTTAAGCCCCTTATATTCGAGTATGCAAAAAATCGTAGTAGCCAACCGTGGGGAGATCGCCCTCCGGGTCATGCGTTCCGCCAGGGAGATGGGTATCGCCACCGTAGCCGTGTATTCCGAAGCAGACAGGAACATGCCCTTTGTGCAGTATGCAGATGAAGCTGTTTGTATCGGGCCGGCCCCCAGCAACCAGAGTTACCTGCTGGGCGACAAAATTATTGCAGCGGCCAAAAGCACCGGCGCCGATGCCGTGCATCCCGGCTACGGCTTCCTCAGCGAAAACGCAGGGTTTGCACAGGCGGTGAAAGATGCGGGACTGATATTCATCGGCCCCTCCCCCGCCGCCATCGAAGTGATGGGCAGCAAACTCGCCGCCAAACAGGCCGCGCAAAGCTACGGCGTACCGATGGTGCCCGGCACCGAAACGCCGCTGCGCAGCCTCGAAGAGGCCCGCGAAGTGGTGAAGAAGACAGGTTTCCCCATTCTCATCAAGGCTTCGGCCGGGGGGGGCGGCAAAGGCATGCGCGTGGTGGAAAAAGAAGCGGAACTGGCAGAACAGATACGCCTGGCCAAAAGCGAGGCCCTGAGCGCCTTTGGCGACGACGCCGTTTTTATCGAAAAATACGTGGCCGCGCCGCGCCACATTGAAATACAGGTGCTGGGCGACCAGCACGGGCATTGTATCTACCTTTTCGAGCGCGAATGCTCCATACAGCGCCGTCACCAGAAACTGATCGAAGAAGCGCCCTCCTCCGTGCTCACGCCCGCCATCCGCGAGGCGATGGGCAAATGCGCGGTGGATGTGGCCCGGGCCTGTAACTATTACGGCGCCGGTACGGTGGAGTTCCTGGTCGACGAACAGCTGAATTTTTATTTCCTCGAAATGAACACCCGCCTGCAGGTGGAGCACCCCGTTACGGAAATGATCACCGGCCTCGACCTGGTGAAAGAACAGATCCGTATTGCGCGCGGGGAGACGCTTTCCATCACGCAGGAACAACTCCGCATCAACGGCCACGCCATCGAACTGCGCATCTGCGCCGAAGACCCGGCCAATAACTTTTTACCCGATACCGGCCGGCTCGACACCTACATCCGCCCCCAGGGATACGGCGTACGGGTAGATGATGGCTACGAACAGGGCATGGATATCCCCATCTATTATGATCCGATGATCGCCAAACTCATCGCCTGGGGCGCCGACCGCGAAGAAGCACGGCTCCGGCTGCTCCGCGCCATCGACGAATACCGCGTAACCGGCATCCGCACCACATTGCCCTTCGGCAAATGGGCCCTGCAGCAACCGGCTTTTATCAGCGGGCAGTTCGACACCAACTTCATCGGCAAATATTTCCAGCCGCAACACCTCGAAGGGCACGATACGGCGGCGGAACAGGCCGCAGCCATCCTGGCCGCCCAACTGTGGCAGCAACTGGCAGCGCCCAAAACAGCCGTTACGACCGCAGCGGCAGGCAATCACTCCAACTGGAAAAAACGGAAAACGAGAAGATAGACAGCGTTTTGAGGGTCACAGCAGGCCTGTTCCCGGGTTACAAGGGCTCCGGCATGGTCAGAAACACCTGTCAGGGCTCGATCTTTACCTTAAACGTAAATTTCTTCTGGGTCACATAACTAAAGCACACCACCAGGATAGTGGTAAGGATTTTCGCGATCGTGGGGTAAAAGTGACAATACTCCACAAACACCTTCATAAAGATGTAGTTAAACAACAGGCACACCCCTACGAGTATAAAATACCGGATGAGCTGCACGCGCCCGCGAAGGTTAGATTCGGAAAATACAATGTATTTGTTCAGCAGAAAGCCGGTGGGGAAACTCACAAAAAACGCCATCAGCACGGCGGCAATGTGCGGGCTGACCGTGATGAACGGCAGGTGCACCATTTCTTTTTGCAGGATAAAATTATAACTGATGAAAAAGAGGAAAATGTCGAGCAGCGTATTTCCACCCCCGCAGGCCAGGTAACGGAAAGTCTGGAAGGGCATTATTTTCGCAAAAGGTTTGTAAAAAAATGCCAGGATATCGAGAATCAGCTGCTTCATCTTAAAAACGCGGCAAAGCTACGAATGAATTATTAATGTAAGGCGTTAAAAACCGATTTTAACATTCCTGCAACCCTATGGTACGTTGTGGTAGCAATACCGGCAACGCGGCTCGTAGAGATCCTTTTCACCGAGCAACACGGTGCTTTTGTCGCTGCTTTTGCGAAAGGAATGGGTAGCGATGTTGCCACATTGCACACAAATGGCATGTAGCTTTGTGATGTATTCCGCCTGAGCCAGCAGATCCGGTATCGGACCGAAAGGCTGCCCCTGGTAGGTCATATCCAGTCCCGCCACAATCACCCTGATGCCGGTCTGCGCCAGCTGGTCGCACACATTGGGCAGTTCCAGATCAAAAAACTGGGCCTCATCGATGCCCACTACATCCACCCCCTGCCCCAACAACAATATCTGCTGGGAACTTTCCACCGGCGTGGAGAGAATCTTTGACTCATCATGCGACACGATATTCTGTTCATCATACCGCGTATCCATCGCGGGTTTGAATATTTCCACCGACAGGTTGGCGATGCGCGCCCGTTTCAGCCTGCGGATAAGTTCTTCCGTTTTCCCGGAAAACATCGAGCCGCAGATCACTTCTATCCATCCCCGCCGACCTCCTGTAAGAGAAGGTTCAATAAACATATTATAGTATTTTGATTACTAAGTGGTTAAAAAAGTATAACTTAGTGCAATTAAAATAATTTCCATCAGATGGCGTTAACAATTAAGGCATGGAAAAAATAAATGCATTAATTGACAAACTGCAGGAGTTAAAAAATACGAATGCAGGTTTGCAAACCATATCCTACTACACGCAGTTGCTGCAGGCGGAAATTCTCCACCAGCGCAATATGCAGAAACAGCAGGAGCTCCGGGGCAACGGACACGTCGCGGTGATTATGCCCGCGCATACACCCGTACTCGAAAAGCCGGCCCCGCCGGTTTATCAGGCGCCGCCTCAGGAAAAGGTTACACCGCCGGCTTACCAGCCGCCAACACCTGCCCCCACGCAGGAAACGCCTGCACCGGAAAAAACACCGCCGCCCGCTGAAAAAACGCAGCCTGCCGCCAACGGCAACGGTTATGCGCCGGACCGGGTGCCGGTGAAAGAAAAACCGGTAGCGGCCACCCTCTTCGACCCTCCCCCGCAACAAAAAAATACCGATAACGGCAATATCCGCCAGGAACTCAACGAACTGGTGGGCAAACTTTCGCCTTCGCTCAATGATTCCCTCCGTTCCTCCGGTAAAGTGGAAGTAGGCGAAAAGCTAAGCGGAATGGGCGTTCACGACCTGAAAAGCGCCATCGGCATCAACGATAAATTCCAGTTTATCCAGGAGCTCTTCCGTGGCGATAAAACCATGTACGAACGCTCCATTAAAACCATCAACGAAAGCACCTCCCTGCAGGAAGCCGAGTACTGGATCGAACGTGAACTGAAAATCAAGCTGGGCTGGAACGAAAACGACCAGCTGGTGAAACACTTCTATTCACTGGTGAGGAAAAGGTTTTCCTGAAAATGCGCTTCTTTAATTTAACCGGGTTGAACGGGCTTATTTGCTCCTAGGAGATTTGTCTGCTGAAACCAATTAAACGGGTTTATCCCGCGGGAAGAACCTGTCTGCCAAAACCAACTGCACCGGTCTGTCTCACTGAGAGCCCCGTCTGCCAGAACCAATTGCACCGATTTACCCCCAGAGGGCAACCAGTCTGCCGGGGCAAATTGCACCGGTTTGCCTCTGAAGGAGCCCCAGTCTAACCGGGCCAATTGAACAGGCCTATCTGAGGTGAGGCAGAAAAAACTAGCCTTTAAACCAGCTCTTCTGCCGGAAACGTCTCAACCGGCTTCACTTGCCGGAAAGAAACCCGTTCTCCCGGATATACCGCAAAATCTTCTCCGTAGCCCCCTGGTGCTCTTCCACAAACCGCCCGGTAATCTCCGTTATCTGCTGGTAATAGTACATGTCATTCAGCGCTGTGATATTCCGGTCGAGCGACGCCACATCGTTCACCACAATAGCAGCACGCAGCTGCACCAGCATCACCGCCTCGTTAAACTGCTGATACACAGGCCCGATGATCACTGGTTTGCCGTAGGTGGCGGGTTCCAGGATATTGTGAATCCCTTCTTTACCGAATCCGCCGCCCACGTACGAGATACTGCTGTACCGGTACAACGCCGAGAGCATGCCCACATTATCGATGATCATCACCCTGCCACCGGCGCTTTCACCGGCCGCGAAGGCGGAATACAGCACCGCATCGGGGAACAGGCGGTGGATATCCCGGATGTGCCCCACGTCCGTTTCATGTGGCGCCAGGATCAGTTGCCGGCCGGCCGCCCCCCCGTTGTGCCACCATTCGGCCAGCAGTTTTTCGTCTTCGGGCCAGGTACTGCCCGCCACCAGCACTTTTGTGCCGGTAATGAACCGTTCGATAGCCGGCAGTGACACCGGCTGCAGGCGGAGCGCCCACACACGGTCGAACCGGGTGTCGCCGGCGATCGTTACCTGTTGAATACCAATGTTATGCAGCAGCGTGAGCGAGGTTTCGTTCTGTACGAACAGGTGGCGCATCTGCCGGAGCAGCTTCCTGAACAGGCCGCCATACCATTTGAAAAACACCTGGTTATCCCTGAAAATGCCGGAAATCAACAATACCGGCACTTTCCGGGCATATAACGCGGTCATATAATGATACCAGAACTCGTATTTGATGAAAATGGCCAGCTGCGGCTTTACCGTCTCCATCCACCGGGCGGCGTTAGCGGCCGTGTCCAGCGGCAGGTAGCACACGTAATCCGCTCCCTTATAGTCTTTTCGCACTTCGTAGCCCGAAGGGGAAAAGAAGGTCAGCACGATGGCGTGGCCGGGATAGTCCTTTCTCAGGGCCTCCAGTACAGGCCTTCCCTGTTCGAACTCTCCCAGGGAAGCCGCATGTACCCAGATGACGGGCCCTTTCCCGCGCAGCGCCGCTTCGAGGCCGGGCCACGGGTTTTCGCGCCCCTTCAGCCACTGCTGCGCCTTTTGGTTCTTTCCCAGGGTTGCGGAAAGGGAAACTGCTGCCTTATAAAGACGGATGCCGGTATTATAAAGGAAAAACGATAAATCCACAGAATTGATACTTAACTCAATAAATCGAATATCTCACAAAGATAGTCCTACTGCCTAACTCAAAATTTGTAAATTTGCGGACTCAAAAAAAGATACCCTTCATGGTTCCTATTCAGATGGTGGATTTGAAACGCCAGTACAGCAAGATTAAACCGCAGGTTGATGCAGCCATCCAGGAAGTGCTGGAAAGTGCCGCCTTTATCAATGGCGCTCCCGTACAGCAGTTTGCCAAAGAGCTGGAGCAGTACCTGGGCAGCAAACATGTGATCAACTGCGCCAACGGCACCGACGCGCTGCAAATTGCCATGATGGCGCTGGGGCTGGAGCCGGGCGATGAAGTGATCACCCCTTCCTTTACTTTTATCGCTACCGCTGAAGTGATCGCGCTGCTCCGCCTGAAACCGGTTTTTGTTGATATTGACCCCCGGACCTACTGTATCGATCCGCAGGCAATCGAAAAGGCCATCACGCCCAAAACCAAAGCCATCGTGCCGGTACACCTGTACGGGCACAGCGCGGATATGGAAGCCATCATGGATATCGCCAATCGCCACAAGCTGTATGTCATCGAAGATAACGCCCAGGCCATCGGCAGTCACTACACGACAAAAAACGGCCTCACCAAAAAAGCCGGCACCTTCGGGCACATCGGCTGCACCTCCTTTTTCCCGTCCAAAAACCTGGGATGCTATGGAGACGGCGGCGCCATTTTTACAGACGACGATGCGATTGCCGCTAAAATCAGGATGGTCGCCAATCACGGTCAATCCCAACGCTATTATCACGATACGGTGGGCGTGAACAGCCGGCTCGACACCATGCAGGCGGTAGTGCTCCGCATCAAACTGCAATTGCTCGATGAATATATCACTGCCCGCCGCGCCGTGGCCCATGCATACACCAGCGCGTTCGCAGGCATCCCGCAGATTATCGCTCCGTACGAAGCGCCCAACCAGCTGCACGTGTATCACCAGTATACCATGCAACTCGATGGTGCCGACCGCAACGAGCTACAGGCATTTCTGCAGGAAAAACAGGTGCCCTCGATGATATACTACCCTGTACCGGCGCACCGCCAGAAAATGTTCGAAGGCATGACGGACCTGAACCAGCACCTGCCCGTAACAGACGCGCTTACCGGGAAAGTGATATCACTGCCTATTCATACCGAAATGGATCAAGACCAACTTTCGCACATTATAACTTCTGTTCAATCATTTTTAAACTAAGCCCCGCATGAAGATTACCGTTGTAGGCACCGGATACGTAGGACTCGTTACCGGTACCTGTTTTGCCGAAACAGGCAATGATGTTACCTGTGTAGACATCGACGTCAATAAAGTAAACAAACTCTCCGCCGGCCAGATTACCATTTATGAGCCTGGCCTGGAAAAGTTATTTGAAAGAAACCTCAAAGAGGGGCGCCTGCACTTTACCACGCAGCTGGCCGAAGGCATCAAAGACGCACAGGTAATATTCCTGGCGCTGCCGACTCCGCCGGGAGAAGACGGCTCCGCCGATCTTTCCTACATTCTGCGGGTGGCCGACCAATTAGGCGGGCTGCTCCAGGATTATAAAGTGATTGTTGATAAAAGTACCGTACCTGTTGGTACCGCTGATAAAGTGCACGCAGCGATTGCGAAAAACGCCAAAGTGGAATTTGATGTGGTATCGAACCCCGAGTTTTTACGGGAAGGAGTAGCCGTGGAAGACTTTATGAAACCGGACAGGGTGGTGATCGGCACACAATCCGAAAGAGCCCGCAAAATAATGGGCGACCTGTATGCCCCGTTCGTACGCCAGGGTAACCCGATTATTTTTATGGACGAAAAATCGGCCGAGCTCACCAAATATGCCGCCAACTCTTTCCTCGCCACCAAAATCTCTTTCATGAACGAGATCGCGATCCTTTGCGAAAAGCTGGGAGCCGATGTAGACATGGTGCGCAGGGGTATCGGCAGCGACGACCGGATTGGCAAACGTTTCCTCTTCCCCGGCATCGGGTATGGCGGAAGCTGCTTCCCGAAAGACGTACAGGCACTCGTTAAATCCTCTCAGGAGGCTGCCTATGACTTCCGAATCCTGGAAGCCGTAATGGACGTGAATGAAAAACAAAAGCTGTTTCTGCTGCCGAAAATCCAGGCTTATTTTGGCAATGACCTGAAAGGCAAACATTTCGCGCTGTGGGGCCTGGCTTTCAAACCTAATACAGACGATATCCGGGAAGCTCCGGCCTTATATATTATCGATGCACTCGTGGGCGCCGGCGCTACCGTGTCGGTATTTGACCCTGAAGCGGCATCGAATGTGCAGCAACTGATCGGCGACAAGGTAACATATGCCGAAAGCCAATACGCAGCCCTTGAAAATGCCGATGCGCTGATCATCGCAACCGAATGGAGCGTATTCCGTACGCCCGACTTCGATAAAATCGGTGCCGTACTCAAACAAAAAGCCATTTTCGACGGGCGTAATCTTTTTGAAGTGCCCCGTATGCAGGAACTTGGATTTTATTACGAAAGTGTGGGCCGCTCCGCTGCAAAACCTTAAACCCTGCCTGACATGACAAAAAAACGCATATTAATCACCGGCGCCGCCGGCTTTCTCGGGTCTCACCTTTGCGACCGGTTCATCAAGGAAGGTTTCCATGTCATCGGCATGGATAACCTGCTGACAGGGAACATCAAAAATATCGAGCACCTTTTCCCGCTGCCGCAGTTTGAATATTACCATCACGACGTCACCAAGTTCGTGCATGTGCCGGGTGAACTGGATTATATCCTCCACTTCGCCTCCCCTGCCAGCCCGATCGACTATCTCAAAATGCCGATCCAGACACTGAAAGTAGGCTCGCTGGGTACGCATAACCTGCTGGGGCTTGCCAAAGATAAAAAGGCGCGCATCCTGGTGGCATCTACCTCTGAAGTATATGGCGATCCGAATATCCACCCGCAGCCGGAAGAATACTGGGGCAATGTAAACCCCGTTGGCCCACGCGGCGTGTACGACGAAGCCAAACGTTTTATGGAGTCCATCACCATGGCCTATCATAATTTCCATGGTGTAGATACCCGCATCATCCGTATCTTCAACACGTACGGTCCCCGTATGCGGCTCGACGATGGCCGCGCCCTGCCGGCATTTATGAGCCAGGCCCTGACCGGGCAGGATCTCACCGTGTTCGGCGACGGCTCCCAGACACGTTCGTTCTGTTATGTGGACGACCTGGTGGAAGGCATCTTCCGCCTGTTGATGAGCGACTATCATCTGCCCGTGAACATCGGCAACCCCGCGGAAATTTCACTGCTGGAGTTTGCGGAAGAAATCATCGCCCTTACCGGTACCAAACAGAAGATTGTTTTCCACGAACTCCCGAAAGACGATCCGAAACAACGCAAGCCGGATATTACCAAGGCGAAACAATTGCTGGGTTGGGAACCGAAGGTTGACCGGAAAGAAGGGCTGAAGATTACGTACGAATATTTTAAACAGGCATTGGGAAAATAATTACAATTTCCCCGACAACTTCGAACCATGAAGAAAAAGCTTTTGATCACAGGGGGAGCCGGCTTCATCGGCTCTCATGTAGTGCGGCTGTTTGTCAATAAATACCCGGAGTATCTTATTGTAAACGGCGACGCGCTCACCTACGCTGGTAATCTTGAAAACCTGGCGGATGTGAAAGGTCAGCCGAATTACGTATTCGAAAAAGTTGACATTACGGATGAAAATGCCGTGAATGCCCTGTTCGAAAAATACGGGTTCGACGGTGTGATCCACCTCGCCGCCGAAAGCCATGTAGATCGTTCGATACTCGACCCGCTGGCTTTCATCAGAACCAACGTGCTGGGTACCGCCGTGCTGCTCAATGCATGCAGGAAATACTGGAAAGACGATATGGAGAATAAACGCTTCTATCATGTTTCCACCGACGAAGTATACGGCTCTTTGGGTGAAGAAGGATTGTTTACCGAGGAAACGCCATATGATCCCCGCAGCCCGTACTCCGCGTCCAAAGCCAGCTCCGACCACTTTGTAAGAGCTTATTATCATACCTACCACCTGCCGGTTGTATTGAGCAATTGTTCGAATAACTATGGTTCGAATCACTTCCCCGAGAAACTGATTCCGCTGGCGATTCACAATATCAGGAACAACAAACCCGTACCGGTGTACGGTAAAGGCGAAAACGTGCGCGACTGGCTGTTTGTGGAAGATCATGCCCGCGCCATCGATACGATCTTCCACCAGGGCCGCATCGGTGAAACGTACAACATCGGCGGGTTCAATGAATGGAAAAATATCGACCTCATCCGCTTGTTGTGTGACGTGATGGACCGTAAACTGGGTCGTCCCGAAGGCACTTCCGCCCAACTCATCACCTTCGTAAAAGACCGTGCGGGGCATGATTTGCGCTACGCCATCGATGCATCGAAGCTGAATAAGGAACTGGGCTGGTCGCCCAGCCTGCAATTCGAGGAAGGGCTTGAGAAAACGGTCGACTGGTACCTGGCCAACGAGGAATGGCTGCAACACGTTACCAGCGGAGCTTATCAACAGTATTACGAAACACAATACCAGCAGCGCTAATGCCATTTATTGAAACCGGCATCCCTGATCTCCTGATTTACGAGCCTAAAGTACACGGAGATCACAGGGGCTATTTTTTTGAAAGCTATAACGCCAACACCTTCCGTGACGAAGGAGTTGACATCGTCTTCGTGCAGGACAACCAGGCCCGATCCACCTACGGTGTTCTACGCGGCCTTCATTTCCAGCTGGCGCCTTATGCACAAACGAAGCTCATCCGGGCCCTCGAAGGGCGTATCCTGGACGTGGTCGTAGACCTCCGCAAGGGGTCGCCCGCCTACGGGAAAATATATACCATCGAACTGTCGGCCGAGAACAAACGCCAGCTGCTGGTGCCGCAAGGCTTTGCCCACGGGTATTCCGTTTTGAGCGAAACCGCGGAAGTCATGTACAAATGCGATAATTTTTATCATAAAGCCAGCGAAGGCGGCATTTTATACAACGACCCGGCACTGGCCATCGACTGGGGCATTCCCCTGGAGGCGGCCAAGGTATCCGACAAAGACCTGGTGCTGCCGTTGCTGGCCGATTGCGAACATAATTTTGAATACAAACCATAGATTCATGAAGAACATCCTGGTAACAGGTGCCAAAGGTCAGTTAGGCCAGGCATTACAATCCATCGCCGCGCAATACCCGGAATTTAACCTGCTGTATACCGACAGGGAGGAACTGGATATTACCGATGAAGCTGCCGTTGACGCATTTTTCGGCAGCACACCCGTGCATGCCGTGGTGAACTGTGCTGCCTATACGGCGGTGGATAAAGCAGAGCAGGATGAGGAAGCCGCTTTCCGCCTGAACTTTCAGGCTCCCCTGATACTGGCGGAGGCTGCGGTGAAGCACAACAGCGGGTTCATCCATATTTCAACCGATTATGTATTCGATGGCCGCGCCAGCCGCCCTTACACGGAAAACGACGAAACGGCGCCGCAGAGCATCTACGGCAGCTCCAAGCTCCGCGGCGAGGCCACAGTGTTGAGCATTCACCCCCAGGCTATCGTATTGCGCACTTCCTGGCTCTACTCCCGATATGGGGTGAATTTCGCGCTGCGCATGCAGCAGCTGATGCGGGAAAAGGAAAGCCTGAACGTGGTGTTCGACCAAACCGGTACCCCCACCTACGCGCCCGACCTGGCAGGGGCCATTTTTGCCATCCTGCAGCACCCGGGAGAAGAAAACGGAGGGGTATATCACTACAGCAACGAAGGAGTGGCCAGCTGGTACGACTTTGCAATCGCGATTAAGGCCCTTACGGGCGCATCCTGCGCCATCAACCCGGTTACGTCGGACCAGTACCCCACCCCGGCAGAACGGCCCGCTTACAGCGTGCTGAACAAGGGAAAAATCAAATCCACTTTCGGGATTACCATACCTTACTGGAAAGACAGTTTGGCAGTTTGCCTGGCAAAATAATCTTAGCTGACTATTTTCCCGTCTTTCATCACTAACTGGCGATCACTCATGGTCGCCAGTTCTTCGTTATGGGTAACGATGATGAAGGTCTGACCGAACTGGTCACGGAGCTGAAGAAAAAGCTGGTGCAGCTCACGGGCGTTGCGGGAATCGAGGTTACCGGTAGGCTCGTCGGCCATGATCACATCCGGCTTGTTGATAAGGGCCCGGGCCACTGCTACCCTTTGCTGCTCCCCGCCCGACAGTTCACCGGGGCGGTGCTCCAGGCGCTCTTTGAGGCCCAGGGTTTCCAGCAAAAAGGTGGCCCGTTCCTTTACCGCGCTTTTTTTGGCGCCGGCGATAAAACCCGGGATACAAACGTTTTCCAGGGCGCTGAACTCGGGCAGCAGGTGATGGAACTGGAAAATGAAGCCAATATGGCGGTTCCGGAAGTCGGCCAGCTTCCTGCCCTGTAAAGTGCTCGTTTGCACGTCGTTAATGAAGATTTGGCCGCCGGAAGGGGCATCCAGCGTACCCAGAATGTGCAGCAGCGTGCTTTTGCCCGCACCGGAAGAGCCCACAATGGTCACTATTTCACCCTTACTGACAGAAATATCCACTCCTTTTAAAACCGGCAGGTTGGAATAATTTTTGGTAACATTGCGAGCAACAAGCATAACCGAACGAAGTAATTAACCGTTAAAATAGTAATAGTTGTTTATTTCAAATTAAATAATACTTTTGCGAAAATTTGGAAAAGTAAAAATTTATATACGATGTACTGGACCTTAGAATTAGCTTCGTACCTGGAGGATGCTCCATGGCCCGCTACCAAAGACGAACTCATAGACTACGCCATCCGTTCCGGTGCACCCATCGAAGTTATCGAAAACTTGCAGGAACTGGAAGATGAAGGAGAAATTTATGAAGGTATTGAGGATATCTGGTCTGATTATCCGTCGCAAGACGATTTCTTCTTCAACGAAGACGAATATTAGTCATTGTCCCCCGTCCCGGGCACCCCTCAGCGTGTTCCTATGCTGAAAAAAACTAAAAGGAAAGTGTAAAAAGTATTTCACTTCTTACGCTTTCCTTTTTTTTATTGCCGTCTGCGGTATTATTTCTCCATCTGCTCCGCCACAGGCAATGAAATGCCGGTGTAGGAGAAACCTCCGTCGTGGAAGAGGTTCTGCATGGTGACCATGCGGGTATAGTCTGAAAACAGCGTTACGGTGTAATCAGCACACTGGTCGGCCGAGGCATTGCCCAGCGGGCTCATTTTCTCGGCATAGGCCATGAAACCGTCGAAGCCTTTTACGCCGCTGCCGGCCGTGGTTTTGGTGGGAGACTGTGAAATGGTGTTGATGCGTACTTTCTTTTTCACGCCGTAATGGTAGCCGAAACTGCGGGAAATGGATTCCAGCATGGATTTGGCATCCGCCATATCGCTGTAATCGGGGAACACCCTTTGCGCGGCGATATAGGTAAGTGCCACCACGGAGCCCCATTCGTTGAGGGCATCCAGTTTATAGGCGGTTTGCAATACGCGGTGGAGCGACATGGCAGAGATGTCGAGCCCTTTGTGAAAAAAGTCGTAATCCAGGTCAGTATAGGGTTTTCCTTTACGAACGTTCACACTCATACCAATCGAGTGCAGCACGAAGTCGATCTTACCGCCGAAGTGCTCCATAGATTTGGTAAACAGGTTATTAAGGTCATCCATGCTGGTAGCGTCCGCGGCGATCACCGGGGCGTTGCAGGCTTCCGCCAGTTTGTTCAGCTCACCCATGCGCAGCGCAATAGGGGCGTTGGTCAGCACGATCTGTGCGCCTTCCTGTACGCAGCGCTCTGCAGTTTTCCACGCAATGGAATTAGAATCCAGTGCTCCAAAGATGATCCCTTTCTTCCCTTGTAATAAGTTATGAGCCATTGATTAAAATTTGGGCAAATTTAGCCGTTTAAACCGAAAATTGAAATGTTATTGCGTAACCATCTCCCGCGCGTTTTCCAAAGCTGCGGCCGTGGGCTTCTCCCCGCTCAGCATTTTGGCAATGGCGGTGATGCGTTCTTCCTGCGTCAGCAGGCGCACATGGGTATGCACCTTCTCCCCTTCCAGCTGCTTGTACACAAAGTAATGCGCGTCTGCTTTTCCGGCCAGCTGCGGCTGGTGGGTGATGCATACCACCTGATGGCCGCGGGCCAGTTCTTTCATGATAATCCCCACCTGGCGCGCCGCTTCCCCTGAAATACCGGTATCGATTTCATCGAATATCAGGGTGGGTAATGCCACCGAACGCGCCACCAGCGATTTGATGCACAGCATCAGCCTGCTCAGCTCCCCACCGGAAGCCACCTTGCGGATGGGACCGAACTGGTTGCCCTTGTTGGCGTCGAACAAAAACTCTATCACGTCCTGGCCGTACAATTGCAGCGGCCCCTGCTGGATATCCACCTTTATGCGCGCATTGGGCATCCCCACCTGTGCCAGCAGGGCGTTCACCTTCTGTTCAAAAGGCTCCACCTTTGCCTTGCGCTCGCGGGTAATGGCGCTGGCGGCCTGTTCCAGCTGCTGCTGCAGCACCGCGATATTTTTCTGCAGCTCCAGGATGCGGTCGTCGAGGTTCAGCATGCCCTGGAGTTTCTGATCGAGATCTGCCTGGATGGCCAGCAATTCGCCTGTATTGTGGGCATTGTGTTTCTTGAGCAGCCGGTTAGCCATGTTGAGCCTTTCCGTCAGCTGCTCCAGCCGCTCTCCGTCAAACTGCACGTGATCATTGAGCTGCTCCACTTCGGCCGCAATGTCCTGTAGCTCGAGATAACTGCTTTGCATCCTCTCGGAGAGCGCGGGGATGTCTTTATGATAAGCGGCCAGCGTTTGCAGAGAGGCCTGTAACTGGCGAAGCTGCTGTAACACCGGCTGCTCGTCTTCACTCAGCTGAAAACAGATGCGGTTCAGCGTGCCCTTGATTTCCTCGGCGTGGCTCAGCATCTGCTGCTCCGCCTCGAGGGCCTCAACTTCACCGTCCTGCAAAGCCGCTTCCAGCAATTCGTCGAGTAAAAATTTATGATAGTCGGATTCTTTATTGGCATGATCGCGCTGCTGCTCCAGTTCTTTGAGTTCTTTTTGCAGGCGGCTGTAGTCCCTGAACTGGCGGGTGTACAGCTGCAGCTGGTCGTGGTGGCCGGCCAGCGCATCGATCACCTGCCGCTGGAAGTCTGATTTTTCCAGCTCAAGGGTATCAAACTGCTGGTGCAGGTCTACCAGCAGGCCGCTCAGTTCGGAGAGCTGCCCGAGGTTGACGGGCGTATCGTTGATAAAGGCCCTGGATTTACCGGCGGCTGAGATCTCGCGGCGGATGATCACCCCTTCCTCGAGGTCGAGCTCATTGGCTTCAAAAAAGGCCTGCACCTGCTCTCTTTTCACTTTAAACTGCCCCTCTATCACACACTTCCTTGTTTTGTCGAACAACACCGAAGGGTCTGCCCGCTCACCCAATATAAGGCTGAGCGCCCCCAGCAGAATGGATTTACCTGCACCTGTTTCGCCGGTAATGACATTGAGGTTGGCGGAAAAATCCACTTCCAGTTGCTCAATGATCGCGTAATTCTGAATAACTAAGCGGAATAACATAATGGTGTTTGCAAGTGTATTGTAAATTAACTACTTCCCGTCCAGCCGCAACAATCCCGCTTTCGCGCGCTGGTCGAGCGAGTTTTTGTAATCGTGGCCCTGCATGTCGAGGCAGGTTTGGAAGCTCTGCCGCGCTTTGCCTTTGTCGCCCATCTTTTCATAAATATAGCCTAATTGCAGGGCAGAGCGTGCAGCAAAATATTCAGGGCGGTTGCTGCCGATCCTGATAGTGGTTTCATAGAGGCGCATGGCGTTGGTATCCAGCCCCATTTCATCGTAAATACGGCCCAGGCGGTAAGCGTATTCAAGTTTTTCGGATACGGTGCTGAAGTCGCCGGCACGTTTGGCCAGCAAAAGGTCGCGGGCGGCTGTGTACTGGCCGCCATCGCTCAGCAGCCGGGCTTTTAACAGCGTAGGATTGGGCCATGCGCCGCTTTTGGCCTCTTTCTGCGCCTGTTTGTCGGCATCCGTTTCCGTGTTCCCACGCGATGCAACCAGCCCCCGGTACTTATTGGCCATGGCCATATTGCCTTTCAGGTAATACGCCCAGCTGAGGCGCTGCAGCGCTTCCTTCACATAAAATTTACCCCGGAAGTTATTCACGAACCTTTCGAGATACGCTATGGCATCCTCATCCTGGCGCTCCAGTTTCATGATGCCCAGCACGTAGTTGTGATAATGAATATCGGCGTATTCGGCGGTATGATTGAACTCCTGGAGCACTTTAATGCCCTGGTCGGCTTTCTGGTTATTCATCGACAGGTTGGCCACCATGAGCGCGAACAGGTAATTATGCTCGGTATCCAGCCGCTTCTGCTGGATGAACTGCCAGAGCTGTTCGGGTTTATTTTCGATGAACAATTTCAGGTAGCAGTAGTAATAATAGCTTTCTTCGCGGAATGCCACCGCAGTGGGATCGTTGCTATTGATGAATCCCTGCAGCAGCGCCATCCCGTCTTTGATACTGCCCCGCAGGCCGAGGATGTTCGTGATCCATTTATAGCCTTCGGGAATGGTGCCGAACACGGTTTGCATGGATCCCACCATCATGTTGTTCGGTAAAAACTGGGGGAACTTACGCTGGTTTTCTTTCAGCGTCAAGTAAGCCTTGCGTATTTCCCAGACGGCGTCCCACTTCTCCCCGAACTTCACTTTTACCATGGCCCACTGGAACTTGATGGCGGCCTGCGTATAGAGGTAATACGGCGAGCCGGACGGGCCTTCACTCATCAGGTCGAGCCGGGTGCCGCGCAGCTTGCGCTGCCGGGCATACACATCGGGATCTTCGTTGAAGAACAGGGTGAAAAAATCGATGTAGTTATCCAGGAAATAAGGAATGAGGTTATCGGGGTTGCTGCGCTTTTCTTCCTCCAGCATGGCCCTGCCGGTATTGAGCCGGAGCTGCATGATGGCATCGTAGGCCTGCTGGCAGCGGGTATTGAACTCATACTTCTTCTCCCGTGCACTTACGTGAACGGATATACTGCAGCAGATCGCGATGATGAAAATAAAACGCATAGGGGCAAAAATAAGGAACTCCGCGCAATGGACATGCGCGGAGTTCCTTTATAATGATAAGTTATCGTACCGGTGCTTAGATGGTAACGGTGGCATCCAGGTCGTTATCCACCACGATGCGGCCGCAATGCTCGCATACGATGATTTTCTTGCGCTGGCGGATTTCAGCCTGGCGCTGGGGCGGAATAGCGTTGAAACAGCCGCCGCAGGAATCACGTACGATGGTCACCACGGCCAGGCCGTTGCGGTAGTTCTTACGGATTTTTTCATACGCCTGCAGCAGACGCGCGTCTACCTTTTCACGGGCGTCTTCGCTCTGTTTTTCGAAAGCCCTTTCCTCTTTATCGGTTTCACTGATGATTTTCTCCAGTTCGCCTTTTTTATGCTTCAGGTTCTGCTCCTTCTCCGATACAGCTTTCTTTGCTACTTCCAGGGTGCGGTTCTTATCCTTGATCTCTTCGTTGGCGTCTTTGATATGTTTCTCTGCCAGCTTGATCTCCAGGTTCTGCATTTCGATCTCTTTGGAGATCGCTTCGAACTCACGGCTGTTCTTCACATTGTCCTGCTGCTTCTCGTATTTCTTCGCCAGGGCTTCCGCTTCTTTAATGGCTGCTTTTTTGGAAGCCACAAAGTCGGTAATGCCTTTGATCTCATCTTCAATATGAGTCTGGCGGTGATTGAGGCCCTCGATTTCGTCTTCCAGGTCACGTACTTCCATCGGCAACTCACCTTTCAGTACCTGGATTTCGTCCAACTTGGAATCGATCTTCTGTAATTTCAGTACAGCGACCAGCTTCTCCTCAACGTTGTATTCTTTAACAGTAGCCATGTATTATAAATAATTTACCGGGTTTGTATTGATGGTAGATTTTAGAGGCGCAAATTTACGGAAATTTTCAGTCAATATATGATAAAATAAGTCCACTGCGAACTGTTCGCTCTCAAAATGTCCCACATCCGCTATAATCAATTGATTTTCAGCATCAAAAAATTCATGGTATTTAAAGTCGGCGGACACGAAGGCGTCTGCCCCGGCCGATTTTGCCTGTTTCAGCAGAAAACTGCCGGCCCCGCCACAGAGGGCCACCTGCCGGACTTTTTTACCGCGCAGGGGGGTATACCGTACACAGGCGGTATTGAACCGCTCCTTCACGAGGTGCAAAAAGTCCATTTCGTCCATTTCCGCCGGTAATGTGCCAATGAGACCGGATCCCACTTCCGCATAGGCATTCTCCAGCTTCACCACGTCGTACGCCACCTCCTCGTAAGGATGATGCTGCAGCAACGCCCGGATCACCCAGTCTTCGAGATGGGCCGGGAAAATCACTTCTATCCTGGTTTCCTCCTCCAGGTGCCTTTCCCCGGGTTTTCCCACATAGGGGTCCGTATCCGGTGCGCCTTTGAAGGTGCCGGTGCCGTTGCTGTAAAAGCTGCATTCCCTGTATTTGCCGATATGGCCGGCCCCGGCGGCAAAAAGGGCGGCCCGCACAATTTCGGCGTCGGCAAGGGGGGCGAAGGTGTATAACTTGCGCAGCAGTTCCCTTTTGGGGGCCAGTACCCGGGTATGTTGCAGGTCCAGCCGCGCCGCCATCATGGCGCTCACCCCTCCCCGCACATTGTCAAGGTTGGTATGGGCGGCATATACGGCGATATCGTTTTTAATGGCTTTGATGGCCACCCGCTCCACGTAATTGCGGCCGGTGATCTTTTTCAGCCCGCCGAACACGATGGGATGATGGGCCACCACCAGGTTGCATCCTTTTTCCTTCGCTTCGTCGAGCACCGCTTCGGTAGCATCCAGCGTGAGCAGCACGCCGGTCACGGGTGTTTCCGGGCTGCCGAAAATAAGGCCGGCGTTGTCATAATGCTCCTGGTAACTCAGCGGGGCAAATGCTTCCAGCACTTGTATTATATCGTGGATGTACATATCTTATCTTGGATTTTATTCCGGCTGCCAGCCCCGGTTTGAGCAGGTTCCTTAGATTTGTAAAATAAAATGGTTTTAATGACAGTACAAAAAACTTCAGCCGACCTTTACCAGGATTATGTTGAAAAGATGCAGAAAATAGCGGATGTCCGGAATGCCATGTCTGTATTGGGTTGGGACCAGGAAACATACCTTCCCCCCGCAGGCGCCACCTTCCGGGGGCGGCAACTGACCACCCTCAGCACCATTGCCCACGAACTCTTTGCCGACGAATCGCTGGGCGGCCTGCTCCGAGAGCTGGGCAACCGCACCGACCTGAGCGCCATCCAGCAAAAGAACGTGGCCCTTTCCCTCGAAGATTACGAAAAGAACCGCAAATACCCGGCGGCTTTTGTTGCCGAAATGTCGTCGGCCACCAACGCCGCATACCACGCCTGGATCAAGGCGCGCAAGGAAAATAACTTTGCCGTTTTTGAACCACTGCTGGCCAAAATGGTGGATCTGAAAAAACGGGAAGCAGATATCCTCGGTTACACCGGGCACCCCTACGATGCGCTGCTGAACGAATATGAAAGAGGCGCCGACGTGCAGATGCTCGATACCATCTTCAGGGACGTGAAAAACTCCCTCCTGCCGCTGTTGCAACAGATCGCGCTGCGCGATGTGCCGGACCGTAAGTTCCTGGCCCGTCACTATCCCAAAGACCAGCAATGGGAATTCGGGCTGGGCATTCTCCGCTCGATGGGCTACGACTTCAATGCGGGCCGGCAGGATGTGTCCGAACACCCCTTCACCACCAGCTTCAACCCGCGCGATGTGCGCGTGACCACCCGCATCGACGAGCAGGACCTGGGCAATATGACCTGGAGCTGCATCCACGAAGGCGGGCATGCGTTGTACGAACAGGGGCTGCCGGCTGAAGAGTACGGCCTGCCATGCGGCGAGGCGGCCAGCCTGGGCATCCACGAGTCGCAATCGCGGTTATGGGAAAACAATGTAGGCCGCAGCCTCATTTTCTGGCAGCATCACTACGGCAACCTGCAGGGCATCTTCCGCAGCAACCTCCTGGCAGTGCCTCTGCAGAATTTCTATAAAGCCATCAACCTCGTGCAGCCCTCGCTCATCCGCACGGAAGCCGATGAACTGACTTATCACTTCCACGTGATGATCCGCTACGAAATCGAAAAAGGCCTGCTCGATGGCAGCCTGCAGACTAAAGACCTGCGCGACATCTGGAACCAGTATTACCTCGATTACCTGCAGGTGAAAGTGCCCGACGACCTGCGGGGCGTGTTGCAGGACATTCACTGGTCGCACGGCAGCTTCGGCTACTTCCCCACCTACTCGCTCGGCAGTTTTTATGCGGCGCAGCTGTACAACACCGCCGTAAAGCAGGTGCCGGGGCTCGAAAACGCCATTGCCTCCGGCAACTACAACACACTGCTGGAATGGCTCCGCAACAACATCCACCGTTACGGGCGCTTCTATACGTCCAATGAATTGTGCGAAAAAGTAACCGGGGAAAAACTCTCGTTCAAACACTTCCTCGCATACGCGGAAAAGAAGTACGGCGGAATCTATGAGTTAAATGAACAATAATGCTGAAAAAGGGCTGTATCAAAAGTGCGATACAGCCCTTTTTATTCGGGTACCTGATGAAGACAGGTAGTCATTCAAGCGATTCCCGAGGTCCCTTTTTTAGTTTTGATACAGTCTCTTCTTTAAAACAGATAGTCACTTAAGCGATTCCCAGGCCCTCTTTTATTTCCGATACGGCCTCTTTTTTAAACCAGATAGTCACCCAAGCGATTCCCGACGCCCTCTTCTGTTCTGATACAGCCTCTCCTTTTCAATTGACTTCCAGCTTCTACAAACGTGTTTGAACCTATTTTGTCCCCCCTCTTTCCCCGCCTGATGGCAAACCGATTGCAAGACGGCCCTGCCGGTCATCCTTCTGTGATCCTTCGTCGATCCTTGGGCGTTTGTTCGGTGATCCAATAGCGGTTCTCCGACGGTGTTCAACACCCGGGCGGATTTGACGGTGTTTCGACGAAGGATCGACGAAGGATCACAGAAGGATGGCTGGTTTCAGCCACCTTGTATGTCATATCTATCTCATTTTCAATAGCTTCCGGGCGAACAGGCAACTCGCTGCATAAAAAAAGGTTGCTCTGAGAGCAACCTTCACTATGACTTCAGCTGTTTTACTTCACAGCGGCGTTCAATTCTTCCAAAGTAGCCACACCTTCTTTCCGCCACACTTCCTTCCCGTCTTTATACAACACAAAAGTGGGCAGTGTTTTCGCGTGGATGCTGTTCATCACATCGATATCCCGGCCTCCGTCCACATTCAGCACTTTCACTTTTTTGGCGGCCTGGAACTGTTTTACGATGGGCTCCATTTTGCGGCAGGGCGGGCACCAGGCGGCGCCAACATCCACCAGTATCCATTTGCCGGCTTTCACGCCTTTCTCAAAAGCGGCGATGCTCATCTGTGGCCCGGCAGCGGCGCCGGTGAGCGCTTTCCCGGCGTTTTTCCACGCCATCACGCCGCCCGTCAGTTCCACTACCTGCTGATACCCGTTGTCGCGCATCCATTTGGCGGCTGCGGTGCTGCGGCCTCCGCTCAGACAATATATGTAGACGGGCTTCGACTTGTCGAGGTGCTGGATGCGCCCGAAAAACTCTTCTTTTTTGGTGAAATCGGCCTGTAATGCATCGGACAGGTGGCCTGTACCGAACTCTTTGGCGGTGCGCACGTCCAGCAGCTGGATGCCGGGCTGTTGCAGCCCTTTTTCAAATACTTCGGGTGATACCGTGTTTTGAGCCTGGCTGGAGAAGGTAGCCAGCAGCAAAGCGGCCATAAGCAAAATCCTGTTCATTATCGGGTCTGTTGGTCAGACCGTAAAGATAAGGCTTTAACGTTTTCTCGAAAGCGGGTCGAGCTTTCGGAAGTTGATAAACACCTCTTTCCCCTGGCGGGCCGGGTGGGAATTATAACAGGGTGCAAAAGTTTTAAAACTGAAATATGGCTCAAACATGCGGCGGTACACCTTGATGCCGCCGCCAAACGGCGGGCCGGGCGCTTCAAACTCGCGGTTGAAGAGCACACCTACCAGCCGCCCTTCTTCCCACAACAGATCGTACATATGCCGGGCGTAAGCCTGGCGCAGGCTGGGATCGAGCGCGCAGAGGAAGGTCTGCTCGATAATCAGGTCGTACTCTGCTTCGTGCTCGAAAAAGTCGCCGGTCTCGAACTTGATGCCCGTCTGTTCATGCTGCCGCTTGAGGCGGTCGATGACCACGGACGATATGTCGAGCACTGTTACATCGTGAAACCCGGCGTCCCACAGGTACTTGGCCTCATAGCTGTTACCGCCCCCCGGGATCAGGATCCGGAGGTTTTTGTTCGGTAGCTGATCGATGTAATCCCTTAAAGGCGGAGATACAGTTCCCATATCCCATTCGGTTTCGCCGCTCTCGTAGCGCGCGTTCCAATAAGCTTTATCTAATGCCTCCATGCCGCTTAACTGTTTGTACTTTTTGCCTGTTCCCCAGGCAGTTCCGTTTTCAGAGATGCGGGGCCATAGCCCCGGCATGCCGGCAAATTGGTGATAAATCAGCTAACTCATTGAAAACATAATGTTAATACAGACAGATAATTGTTTTTTTAATATTATTTTTACAGTGAAACACCTGCGGCAACCGCAGCACCTACTTTATCCGTATATCCATGATCAACCTGCAACGCGTGTCGAAAGGGCTTATATCTATCCTAATGTTCTGTGCGGTGTTTTTTACCGTGCCGGCCGTTTCGTATGCGCAAACCGCGGGTTTCACGGCCAGCAGGGAATCAGGTTGCGCCCCGCTTACCGTCTCCTTCACCAACACTTCAGATAACGGCGCGCTGAGTTATAGCTGGGACTTCGGCAACGGCGGCTCCGGCACCACCACGCGCGATGCGGACAGGCTTTTCCTCGATCCTGGCACATACACGGTGACGCTTACCGTTACCTACCCTTCCGGGCCCAAAACCTTCAGCAAAAACATCGTGGTATACGCCAATCCGGCACCGGCCTTTTCGGTATCCGCCGTGACAGGCTGTACGCCGCTGCAGGTGCAGTTTACAGACCAGTCAACACCCGGCTCAGGCATCATCCGTGATGTGGTATGGGATTTCGGCGACGGTAATACCTCCACCGCCATTAATCCCAGCCATACCTACAATGTCAGCGGCGTCTTTTCTATTTCCACGATCGTCACCAACAGCTTCGGCTGCTCGCAGGGGCTCACCAAAAGCCGGCTGATCACGGTCGGGCAAACGCCTGCCGTCGATTTTACGGCCGATGTCAGCGGCAGCTGTGTAACGCCCCTTCCCGTCAATTTCCGCAGCAGCGGGCCGGCGGGACTGACCTACAGCTGGGATTTCGGCGACCCGGCATCGGGTGCGGCCAACACGTCCACCGACCAGCATCCGGCTCATGAATACCTGCAGGAAGGGCGCTATACCGTTACGCTCACGGCCAGAACAGCGGAAGGCTGCGAAGCGGTGATCACCAAACAGTCGTTCATCGTCATCGAAAAAACACGGGCCGACTTCAGCGTGCAGGGAGCCGCATGCGCCGGTACCAGCATTGTGCTGGCAAACAATACCACGCCCCGGCCCACGCTTTCCACCTGGACGTTGCCCGACGGCAGCACCCAGCAAAGTGAAAACGCCCTGTTTACTTTCAGTACGCCCGGGGATTACCAGGTGACCCTGAACAGCGGCACGCCCGGCTGTATGGAAACCGTCACCAAAACCATCACAGTGCATGAAGCGCCCCGGGCCAGCTTTACCGTATCGCCCGAGATCGGTTGCGCGGTGCCGTTCACCACGCAATTCACCTCTACGTCCACCGGCGCCGCCGCCTGGCAATGGAATTTCGGCGACGGCAATACGTCCGCCGCGGAATCGCCTTCGCACATTTACGGAACATTCGGCAACTACCCCGTGTCTTTACAGATCACCAGCCAGTATGGCTGTACGGCCAATGTAACCGTGCCGGATGCGGTGCGGATACAGGTGCCGCAAATGACCATCAGCGCTTCGGAGCGGCAGGGATGCCTGCCGTTTACCACTACATTCAGGTCCATGCTGGAGTCCGCCGGCGCCATCACGGCCTGGCACTGGGATTTCGGAGACGGCACCACCTCAACCGAAGCGCAGCCGTCGCATACCTACACAACGCAGGGCGTGTTCACCGCGCGCCTCACCGCCACTGTCACCGGCGGATGTACGCTCGTTCGCGAAATCAGCATGCGTGCCGGGGAAATACCGGTAGTGGAATTCGACGCCAATCCGAAAGCGCCCTGCGCAATCGAGCCGGTGCGGTTTACCAATCTCAGCCAGCCCCGCGGTACGGAGTGGCGCTGGATCTTCCACAATGACAACAGCGGCTCCACCGAGGAAAATCCCACCCATTACTTCCAGACGGAAGGCCTTCATACCATCACACTGGAAGTGAACAACTACGGTTGCCAGCGCACGCTCACCAAAAATAATTTCATCACCATCCTGCCGCCCGTAGCCGATTTTGAATTCACGCAGGTGTGCAGCGACCGTTATTCGGTAACGTTCGATGATGCGTCGGACTTTGGCTCCGTTGCGGGCATGCCGCAATCCTGGAAATGGGAATTCGGCGACGGTACCACTTCCACAGACCAAAATCCCGTGCATGTATTTCCGGCGCCGGGTGAATATCGTGTACGCCTGCTCGTTAGCAACGGCAATTGTGAGGACGATGTGTTCCGCGTGGTGCGCATCATCGATGAAAAACCCGTCATACAGGCAGACAAAGCGGCCGTGTGCGCCGGCAGCCCCGTGGTATTCAGCCGCAATGCGCTGACCGACGCCAATATCCAGGTGTGGCACTGGAGCTGGGGCGACGGAACCACCACCATCAGCTCGGATAACAACATCTCAAAAACCTATCCCAGTGCAGGCACTTACCAGGTCGTGCTGCGGGTGAGGGACCTGAATAACTGCGATACTTATTCCAACACGATATCCGTGCAGGTGAACGAGCCAAGGGCCGACTTCACCTTCGCAGGACGCAATTGCGAAAACGACGAAATCACGTTTACCGATGCCTCCACGGCTACCCATAGCAACAGCATCGTGTCGTGGACCTGGAATTTCAACGACGGCTCCCCCGAGGAAACCCTCACGGCACAACCGCTGGCGCATAAACACGCTTTTGCGAACACGGGTACATACGACGTGCGGCTGCGGGTGACCGATAACGCAGGCTGCCAGCACAGCGTCACCAAAGCAGTGCCGGTAACCGGCGTTACGGCCGACTTCCGCACGGCGAGCAACATCGCCTGCCTCAACCAGGAGAAGCTGTTCAGCAATTTGTCGACCGGCTCCAACCTGCAATACGAATGGAATTTCGGTGATAATACCACCAGCACCGCTGCGCATCCGCTCAAGACCTATACACAGCCGGGCTTATATACCGTTACGCTGAAAGTGACCGGCGGACCGGGTTGTACCGAAACGGTCGTGAAAAAGGATTTCATCAAAGTGCCCGATCCCAAAGCGAAGTTCAGCGTGCCCGGCACCCTCGCCGAATGCCCGCCGGTGCTCGTACAAACCACCAACGAAAGCTCGGACTTCCTCCGTTCTATGTGGGACTTCGGCGACGGCAGCCGCTCCAACCTGCCATCGCCCTCGCACGTGTACAACCTTCCCGGCACCTACACCGTGCAGCTGACCGTATATTCG
This sequence comes from Chitinophaga lutea, assembly GCF_003813775.1. Lineage (NCBI taxonomy): Bacteria > Pseudomonadati > Bacteroidota > Chitinophagia > Chitinophagales > Chitinophagaceae > Chitinophaga > Chitinophaga lutea. Next base: position 2,497,805 of record NZ_RPDH01000002.1, read on the forward strand.
GAAGGGAACTGCGAAAGCACCACCACCAAACAGATCAAGATAGACGGGCCCATCGGCACCCGCAGCTGGACGCCCAATACAGGCTGCGTACCTTTACAGGCTACCTTCTCGGCCAGTTCGCCGAATGCCGTGAAATATATCTGGGATTTCGACAACGGTACCGTGCTCACCACCACCACCAATACCATCCAGTATAATTATGAACAGCAGGGCGTTTACAGCCCGCGCGTCATCCTCGAAGATGCGAAAGGCTGCCAGGTGCCCGCACAGGGGCCGCGGCAGGATATTATCGCAGACCAGGTGAAGGCCGCATTCGTGGTCGACGACAGCCGCGCCTGCGATGCCGGGGACGTATTTTTCACCGACCGGAGCACCGGCCTGTCGAAAGACCGGCTCGGGCAGGCGCACCAGTTCGCGTGGAACTTCGGTTACGACAACCGCACGGACGATGTGAGCACCCTGCAGCACCCGAGCTTCCTGTATAGCGGCCCCGGTACGTATACCGCACAGGTGGAGGTAACGAGCGTGTATGGCTGTAAAGACATCGCCACCGGTGCGGTAAAAGTAGAGACCCTGCCGCAGGCGCATATCAATCCCATCAGCCCGGTTTGTGCCGGCGATTCCATCCGCCTGTCCGGCCGTGATTTGAAAAACCTGCCCGGCACGCAATGGTCGTGGATAGTGGACGGGCAGCTGTATACCGCCACCAGCGGAGCGCCGAGGCTCGCCTTTAACGATGCGGGACTCCATACGGTGCAGCTGGTCATCCGCAACGAAAACAATAAATGTCCCAATACCGCCACGCTCAGCATTCCCGTGAATCCCGTGCCTTCGCTTGACGTAACGCCGAAGCTGGCCAATATCTGCCTGGGGCAATCACAGCAGCTACAGTCCAACGCGGGCAACGCGCAACTTGTGTGGACGAACTACAACATTTCCAGCAGCACGGCCACCAATCCCATCGTGAGCCCCGCCCGCGATACCGTGTACCGGGCGCACGCCACCAACAGCTTCGGCTGTACCCGCCGCGATTCCATGCGCATCTTGGTTTCGCAGCCGTTTGACGTACGCGCTTCCAACGCCGTGATGTGCAGCGGCAAACAAACGCAGCTGCATGCCACCGGCGCGTTGAGTTACAAGTGGCTGCCGGCAACCGGGTTGAACCGCGCCGATGTGGCCAGCCCGCTGGCCAACCCTGCCGCCACCACCCAGTACCGGGTGATCGGCTACGGCAGGGACAACTGTTTTACCGATACCGCCGATGTGCTGCTCACCGTGCACCCCAGCCCGGAAATCCGCGTCAGCGGCGGGCTGCAGATTGCCGCGGGCACTTCGCAAACGCTCAACGTACAGGGCAGCAGCGATATCACGCAATGGAACTGGTATCCCAACAAATGGATATCCTGCGCCGATTGCCCGGCACCGGTGATCACCCCCAAAGGCGATGTAACGTACAACATCACTGCCACCAACCGGTTCGGTTGCCAGACCATCGCGCTGCTGCTGGTGAAGCTCCTTTGCGACGGCAGCACCGCCTTCATTCCCAACAGCTTCAGCCCGAACGGTGACGGTCAGAATGATGTGTTTTATGTGCGGGGAGGCGGCATCCGTGCGGTGCGGTCGTTCAAAATATTCAACCGCTGGGGACAACTGGTGTTCGAAAGAAACAATTGCAATACCGACGATCCGTCGTGCGGATGGGACGGCCGCTTCAACGGCAAAACCGTCAACCCGGACGTATATATCTATTTCGCCGAACTGACCTGCGACACCGGGGAACCGCTGCTGCTGAAAGGAAATGTGACGGTGCTGCGTTAATATCAGATTAATATTATAAATTTGTATAATTCATAATTATCCCATATCCTGTGATGACACCTACGAAAAACCAAATTTACCGGCTATGGCTGATAGGGTGCCTTTCAATAACGCCGGGGGTCATAAAGGCCCAGCAAGCGGCATTTACGTACACAGCGACGCCCGTATCGTTTTGTGCGCCGGCTACCTTTACGTTCCAGCATACCAGCGGGGGCAATCCCCTGGCGGTGGTGTGGGACTTCGGGAACGGCCGCACTTCCCGGGAGCAGCGGCCGGTGATCACATTTACGGAACCAGGGCCGGTATCGGTCACCCTCACCGCCTTTTACAACAGCGGGAACAGCAGCACCACACAGAGTTTTACGATATATGGCGGGCCAGCGGTGGATTTTTCGGCCGACAAACAGGTGGCCTGCGGCCCGTACACAGCTGTATTTACCGACCTGACCCCCGGCGCGCAGCAGCGCACCTGGGATTTCGGCGACGGCACGGCCCCGGTTACCACCAACCAGGCAAACATCTCCCATCAGTTTACACGGACAGATACGTTTGATGTGAAATTAACTGTCACCAACACCAATGGTTGTACGAAAACGGTGGTAAAAAAAGAATTCATTACCATCGCCGCGCCGGTTGTCACCGTTGCCAATACGGGGCTGGAAGGCTGCGCGCCGTTCCAGGCCAGCCTCAACGCACAGGCAGCTACCATCAACAACGACCCTGTGGCAACCTGGGCCTGGGTGTTCGGCGACGGGCAGAACCAGAGCACAGCGGCGCCGGGCATACAACATACCTATACGGCGGCCGGCACGTATAATGTCAGCCTTACCGTCACAACGCAGCAGGGCTGCACGGCGGTAAAAAACTTTCCCCAGCTGGTGCGCACGGGCAATGCGCCGCAAAATGTGAGTTTTACCGCTACCCGGCCGAACAGCTGCGCCGGCACCAGCACCCGCCTGCTGGCCACCGCCACGAACGCAACCCGCTATCGCTGGGATTTTGGCGACGGTACGCGCTATGAAGGGCCGGAGAATGATGTGAACCATGTATTTCGTGCGGCCGGCAGCGTTACCGTTCTGATGAGCGCCGGCTCTAACGGATGTTATACGCCCGCGGCGCCGGTTACACTGGGTACCGCCGGACCGGTGGCGGATTTCGGGTTTTCCCGGCACTGCGACAACAAAAACGCCTACACATTTACCAATACTTCCACCGGCGCTCCCGGCGATACCTACGAATGGTATTTCGACGATAATACGCCGGTGGATAACAGCATGCACCCGGTGCATGTTTTTTCGCAGCCAGGCACCTACAACGTACGCCTGGTGGCCCGCAATGCGGCACAAACCTGCATGAGCACCACTTTCAGGACCGTGCAGGTATTCAGTGCCGATTTCCATACCGGCGTAGGCACCATCTGCCGCAACAGCGAAGTGGCCTACGGGGTGGTGCACGTGCCGCACACGCTCGTGGATTATTATAGCTGGCGCTTCGGTGACGGTACCGTATTGAATACAACGGACGTGGACATACGAAAAACGATGGCCGTGAAAGGGGTGTTCAGCGATATGCTGGTGATTTTTTACAAAGACCCTTCCTATTGCAGCGACACCGTCGTGAAACAGCAGCACCTTAACGTAATTGCGCCGGAAGCCTCGTTTACCGTGGCCGCACCGGCCTGTGAAGGCCGCCCGGTGAAATTCCAGGATGCCTCCACCCCTTCCCCGAACATCCCGCTCACGAACTGGACATGGGACTTCGGGAATGGCGTGACCGCCGCTGTCCAGCACCCGCCAGCCACCCAGTTTAGGAACAGCGGCAGCTATCCGGTGAAACTGGTGATCAAGGATGCGCGCAACTGTATGGACTCCATCACACTGCCCGTGCCGATCCATGCCACACCGGTAGTGCATGCGCTCAGTCCCCAGGCCAAACTCTGCGAAGGCGCGGGGGTAACCCTGCATGGCATCAGCAATGCCCCGGTGCAGTGGCAACCGGCCTACCAGCTCAGTTGTTCGGGCTGCACCAACCCCACCGTCACCCCGCTGAAAGACACCTCCTACATTGCTGTGGCCACCACGGCAAACGGCTGCACCGCCAGCGATACCGTTTCCCTGAAAGTGGTGCCGGCGGTAACGCTGGCCGTTAGTGCGGACACTGCCATTTGCCGGGGGATGAGCGCGCAGCTGCGTGCCGACGGAGCAGCGTTTTACAGCTGGTCGCCCGCCACCGCCATTACCGGCGCCAATACCTCCCGCCCTGTGGTGGCGCCCACGCAGGATCTCAGGTACACCGTTACGGCGGGCAACGACCCCGCCTGCCCGTCTGCCACGGCGCAGATCAGCATCACCGTGAAACCGGTGCCTACCGTCAATGCCGGGGCCGATCAGACCATCACGGCGGGCAACGTGCTGTTCCTCAAAGGCAGTCATAGCAACGACGTTACCACGAAAGAATGGAAACCCAATACCTACCTCGACTGCCCCGGCTGCCTCGAAACGGTTGCCGCGGTGCGGGAATCTATGGATTATGCGCTGGAAGTGACCAACACCGCCGGCTGCAAAGCCTCGGACGTGATGCATGTGCAGCTGGTATGCGACCAGAGCCGGGTGTTTCTGCCGGGCGGCTTTTCACCCAACGGCGACGGGGAGAACGATATCTTTTACCCGCGGGGCAAAGGGGTACGGCAGGTACTGTCGCTCCGCATTTTCAACCGGCTGGGGCAGGAAGTGTTCCGCCGGGAAAACTTTAACATCGACGACGTGAGCCAGGGCTGGAACGGTTCCCGCAACGGCAGGGACCTCGGCACCGATGTATACGTATGGCTGTTCGAGGCCATCTGCGACACCGGTGAGCGTTTCCGGCTGAAGGGAAATGTAACCTTATTACGATAACAACATGAAAACTCTTGCAACATGAAAAGGCTGTGGAAAAGTGCCGTGCTGCTGCTGATAGGCCTCAATGCCGGCGCACAGGACATTCACCTGTCCCAGTTCGCGGAAACGCCTATTCTCCGTAACCCTGCCCTGATCGGCATTTACAAGGGTGACGTGCGGCTGCAGGCGGTATACCGCAACCAGTGGAACAGCGTCACCATCCCTTACCAGACCGGCACGATGAGCGGGGAGATGAAGTTCCCCATCGGGAACTACAACGACCATATTACCGCGGGCCTGCAGCTGTCGTACGACAAAGCGGGCACCTCCGCTCTCCAGTCCGTACAGATTCTGCCCGCCATCAACTATCACAAATCGCTGAACGGGGACAAGAACAGCTTTTTATCGATCGGGTTTACGGGCGGCATGGTGCAGCGCCAGTTCGACCCCACCCACCTGACCTTCAACAACCAGTACACAGGCGGCCGTTTCGACCCTTCCGCCCCTACCGGTGAAGAAGGCCGCATGTCCAAAATCGGTTATACTTACTGGGACGTGGGCGCCGGCATCAGTTATAACGGGGTGTTCGGGGAAGCCGCCAACTATTTCATCGGGGCCGCCTATTACCATTTTAACCGGCCGAATGTGTCGTTCTACGAAAACGCGAAAGTCACCCTCGACCCTAAAATGAGCTTTAACTTCGGAATTACCGTGCCCGTTTCGGAGCGGGTGAAGGTAGTGGCGCACTACAACCAGATGCACCAGGGCGCCTATACGGAGTTTATCGGCGGGGCTTTGATCGGTTACGGACTGATGGACCAGGGCCTGGAATCGGACCGGGGGGTATACGGGGGGCTGTTTTACCGCCTCAACGACGCTTTGGTGCCCGTTGTGCGGCTGGATATGGGCACTTATGAAATCGGGCTGAGCTACGATATTAACATGTCAAAACTGCGGACGGCCAGTCAGAATATGGGCGGTTTCGAGATTTCGATGGTGTTCAAGAATTTCCTGAACAGCCGCAATACGACGCTTAACAGCGTCACATGCCCCTCATTCTGATTGTAAATAGTTAACAAGCGTTAAAGTTTTCAAAAAAAGGCCTTTCTAAATTCACTTTTTGGCGTACCGTTTGTTATATTTACAATGAACTAAATCAGGAAAGATTTGAGTAATATTTAAAAAAATTGTTATCTTTGATTACTATGTTGAAAAACTCTACTCTCTTATTAATCTTATTGCTCTGTACCTTCGCCGCTCCGGCAATGTCACAAAGCAAACCTACTTCTACCGGGCAGGAGAGTGTGGTCAAAGTAGTGAAAGCTTACCCCAACCCGGCCTCTTCAAAAATTTATTTCGAAATTCAGCGTAATAACGACAAGGTTTACGAGATTATTGTTTTTAATTTTCTCGGTAAGAAAATCGATCATCTGAAAAACGTGAGCGGCAGAAGGGAATTGAATCTTGAAAATTATTACAGCGGCCTTTATATCTTTCAGTTGAGGGAAGTGGGCGGCAGCGAAGTAATTGAATCCGGAAAATTTAACGTCGTGAAATAAGAACTTCTACATATAAACGAAAGGGGCGGCTCGATGGAGCCGCCCCTTTTTATTTGCCTATCCTTTAAAACGATCAGTATGTGCAAAACCCGATCGTCTCGTATCTGCGAATATTTTGCGCTCAGATGTTTACAGGCATAAACTAAAATCTTGATAACACCTGCCGTAACACCCTATTGATACACTTTAAAAGCCATTGATACACAATCTTTTACCGAAGCTTCTCCATAGCCTCCCCGGGGATGCGCCGTAGCTGAAGCATAGATGAAGCATAGATGAAGCGTAGATACCCTTAGTTTACAAAAAAACTCGCCTACTGCACCTCCACGATCAGGAACTTCAGGTAAGTGGTGTTTTCGATGTTCCAGAGGATCGGATGGTCCTGCGCCTGTGTCAGGAAAGTCACCTGCCGCAATTTTTTGCGGGCGTCTTTGGCGGCCATGTCGATGATCTCCAGGAACAGTGAGGGGTTCACGAGGTTGGTGCAACTTGCTGTTACAAGGAAACCGCCCGGCTTCAGCAATTTCATGCCCCGCAGGTTGATTTCTTTATACCCCGTAATGGCCTTCTGGATGTTTTCGCGGCTTTTGGTAAAAGCGGGCGGGTCGAGGATCACCACATCGAATTTCTTTTCTTCCCTGGTCCACTGCTTCAGCTGGTCGAACGCATTCACGGCCTGGAAGCTGCAGATATCCTGCAGGTTGTTCAGTTCCGCATTGCGGCGGGCGGTAGCCACGGCATGCTCGGAGATATCGAGCCCGAGTACGCTTTTGGCGCCGTAATGACCGGCATGGCAGGAGAACGTACCGGTGTAGCAGAATGCCTCGAGTACATCGGCCCCTTTTACGATATGCTGGATGGCGCGGCGGTTGTCCTGCTGGTCGAGGAAATAGCCGGTTTTCTGGCCGTTCTCGATATCTACATGGAAACGGAGGCCGTTTTCATGCAGGATGATATTGGTATCGAAAGGCGCGCTCAAAAAACCCTTCTGCTGCGGCAGGCCTTCCAGTTCACGCACCGGAACATCGTTCCGCTCGTATATGCCTTTGGGTTTGAAAATCTTTTCCAGCGCGTCCACGATGGCGGGCTTCCACCGGTCGATTCCCAATGCCAGGGTCTGGATCACCAGGTAGTCGTTGAATTTATCGATGACGAGCGCCGGCAGTTCATCGGCCTCACCGAACACGAGGCGGCAGTTTTCCACATAGCCGATCTTTTTCCGGTACTCCCAGGCCTTTTGCAGGCGGTTGAAGAAAAAAGCATCGTTCACCTGCTCCTGCTTGTTGCGGGTCAGCAGGCGCACCAGTATCTGCGACTGCGGGTTGATATATCCCCGGCCCACAAATACACCGTTGTGCGTGAAAACGTCCACAATATCCCCGGGGCTCACTTCCCCCTCTATCTGGCCAACTTCATTCCCGAATATCCAGGGGTGGCCCAGTAACACCCTGTTCTGTATTTTTTTCTTGAGAAAAACCTTTGTCATGCCCCGCAAAGATAAATTACTCCGTCCGGATTTCGGGCCGGGAGCAAAGGCTTTTCAAATTTATGGCTCCGTTATGTTATGCAAAAACACCATGCGTGAAGTGAAAATCCTGCCAAATTGTCCCGGCAGCCCCGATTGGCAAAATAATTGTCCGTTGTACTTTTGCAGATAATTATACCATCATGACAGAAAAAGACAAAGAAATGCAGGCAAATGGGCAGCCGGACCCCAACGAGATTGACATTAATTCAGATGAGAACCAGAGCGGCTCCACCCATTTGAACGATGCCGTGCAGGAAGAGGCTGAACTGGAGAAGGCAAAGTCCGACCTGGAGGAACTGAAGAAAAAGTACCTGCTGCTCAGCGCCGATTTTGACAATTACAAAAAACGCAATGCCAAGGAGCGGATCGAATTGATCAGCACCGCTAATAGAGAAGTGATCACCGCCCTGCTGGACGTGCTCGACGATACGGACCGCGCTTCCCAACAGCTGGAAACGGCGGGCAGCGAAGCCGTAAAAGACGGCGTATCCCTGGTTTTCAATAAACTGCGCAATATTTTATCCAATAAAGGCCTGAAGCCCATGGAAAGTCTTCATCAGGAATTTGATGCCGACCTGCATGAAGCCATTACAGAAATTCCCGCTCCTACCCCTGACCTGGTGGGCAAGGTGGTGGATGAACTGCAAAAAGGCTACTATCTGAACGACAAGATTATTCGCCATGCCCGCGTTGTGGTGGGTAAATAACCATGGCACTATAAATATGTGATAACCGGCCCACTTCATTGGAGTGGGCTATTCAAGTGTATAAACATGTCCACCAAACGAGATTTTTATGAAATTCTGGGAGTCGGTAAATCAGCCTCGCAGGACGAAATCAAAAAGGCTTACCGCAAGGTAGCCATGCAGCATCACCCCGACCGTAACCCCGGCAACAAGGAAGCGGAGGAAAAATTCAAGGAGGCTGCAGAGGCGTACGAGGTATTGAGCGACCCGGATAAACGCGGGCAATACGACCGATTCGGGCATGCCGGCATGGGCAACCGCGGTTACGGCGGCACCGGCCATATGAACATGGATGATATCTTCTCCAACTTCGGCGACATTTTCGGCGAAGACATCTTCGGCAGCTTTTTCGGTGGTGGCGGCCGTGGCGGCGGCGGCGGCGCACGCCGGGGAAGAGGTTCCCGCGGCAGCAACCTGCGCGTAAAAATCAAACTCAACTTTGAAGAAATAGCCAAAGGCGCGAATAAAAAAATCAAGGTCAAAAAACACGTGACCTGCAACACCTGTAACGGGCTGGGCGCCAAAGACAAAAACGCGTTCCAGACCTGTACCACCTGCCAGGGCTCCGGCCAGGTGCGCAAGGTAACGCAGACCTTCCTCGGCCAGATGCAAACGGTGACCACCTGCCCCACCTGTAACGGCGAGGGACAGATCATTACCAACAAATGCACCAGCTGTAAAGGCGAAGGCCGTCAGTACGGCGAAGAAACCGTTTCGATCGACATTCCGGCTGGTGTAATGGAAGGCATGCAGCTGAGCATGAGCGGAAAAGGCAACGCCGGCGAAAGAGGCGGCGCTCCCGGCGACCTGCTGATACTCATCGAGGAAGAGCCGCATCCGGAACTGCAGCGCGACGGCCTCAACGTGGCGTACGATCTGCACATCTCCTTCCCCGACGCCGCATTCGGTGTACAGCTCGAAGTACCTACCATCGACGGTAAAGCGAAAATCAAAGTACCCCCCGGCACACAAAGCGGCAAAATATTCCGCCTCAAAGGCAAAGGATTCCCCTCCGTTAACAGCTACGAAAAAGGCGACCAGCTGATTCACGTCAACGTATGGACGCCGCAGACATTGACTTCCGAAGAAAAGAGCATGCTCGAAAAAATGCAGGAGTCCGGCAACTTCAAGCCCAATCCTGAAAAGAGCGAAAAGGGCTTCTTCGAAAAGGTGAAGGACATTTTCAGCTGAGCCGGAAATTCTCTATAGCATAACTTCTTTACAAGACCGTTTCACCTCCGTGGAACGGTCTTTTTTATCCCCCCTTTATTCCGCATCTTTGCACCCATGTCAGACAAATTCCAGATGTTCGAAAACCGCCTGTCCAAAGTGTACAGGCACCTGCGGAAAACCGCCAGGCGCCAGGGCATTACGTGTTTCAGGATTTACGACAGGGATTTGCCGGAGTTTCCGCTCATCATAGAACTGTACGAAGAAAAGGTGTACGTGGCTGAGTACCAGAGCCAGCACGGCATGGACGATGACGCGTACGACGAGTGGTTGCGGGACAGCATGAACGTGGTGGCCAAAGTGCTGGAAGTGCCGGCGGACGACCTTTTCCTCCGCACCCGCCAACGCAAGCAGAACCGGCAGAGCCAGTATGAAAAACTCGACTTCAGTAAAGAAGAACTGGTGGTACAGGAAGACGGGCTGAAATTCAAAGTCAATCTTTCCGACTACCTCGACAGCGGCCTGTTCCTCGATCACCGCATTACCCGGCACATGGTGCGCGAAGAAGCCGCCGGCAAAAAAGTACTGAACCTGTTTTGTTACACCGGTTCTTTCTCCGTATATGCAGCTGCGGGAGGCGCCGCTTCCGTTACTTCCATCGACCTTTCCAAAACCTACCTGCAATGGGCCGAAGACAACATGCGGCTGAACGGGCTCTTTGATCCTGCCAAACATCAATACATCCATGCAGACGTGCTGCAACACCTTGACGAGCTGAAGCTCAATACGTACGACCTCGTGGTGCTCGACCCGCCGACCTTCTCGAATAGCAAGCGCATGAAGGATTTCCTCGATATCCAGCGCGATCATGTGACGCTCGTCAACAAAGTACTGCTGACGATGAAAAAAGACGGCGTGCTGTATTTCAGCAACAACCTGCGCCGCTTCGAACTCGACGAGCCCGCCATCGAAGCCGCCTCCATCAAAAACATCACCAAACAGACCGAGCCTTTCGACTTCCAGGGGAAGCTGCTGCGGCATTGTTTCCGGATCATAAAATAGTAACGCACCGGTAAAATCCCCCCGGATTTTCCTATTTTTCGCCTATGCTGGCAGCATTTGTACTCCTGTATTTACTGATCACCATCCTGGTAGGGCGCTGGGCCGCACGGAAGGTAAAAACCGCCAACGACTTTGTGGTGGCCGGCCGCAGCCTGCCGCTGGGCATCAGCACCTGTGTGATTTTCGCCACCTGGTTCGGCTCCGAAACCATGCTGGGCGCTACCAGCGAATTTGCGCAGCATGGGCTGCTCGGCGTGATGGAAGATCCCTTCGGTGCATCGCTCTGCCTGTTGCTGGTGGGGTTGTTTTACGCGCGCAAACTTTACCGCAGCAACCTCCTCACCTTCTGTGATTTTTTCAAAGTGCGGTACGGCAAAAAGGCCGAACTGATCTCCGCCCTGCTGATGATACCTTCCTATTTCGGATGGATAGCCGCGCAGATAGTGGCCATGGGCATTGTGGTGAACACCGTGATGGGCATCGATACCCATATCGCCATGGTGGCCAGCGGGATCATCGTGATGGCGTATACCTATATGGGCGGCATGTGGTCCGTGTCTGTCACCGATTTCATACAAACCATCATGATCATCATCGGCATCGTGGTGATTACATTCATTGTGGTGGATAAAGCGGGCGGGCTCTCCACCGTGGTGGCCAACGCCCCCGCAGGCACATTCCGCTTTTTCCCCGAAGCCGGCTGGAACAACTGGCTGCAATACCTCGCCGCCTGGTTCACCATCGGGCTCGGCTCCATTCCCCAGCAGGACGTATTTCAGCGGCTGATGAGCAGCAAAAGCGAAAGCGTGGCGCAGCATTCTTCCTATCTCGGCGCCCTCATGTACCTCGTTATCGGCAGCCTGCCACTGCTGATCGTGCTGTGCGCGCAACAGCTCTATCCCGGCCTGGCCGCGCAGGGCACGGAAAAAATCCTGCCGAACATGGTATTGCAGCACGGCGGCCTCTTTATCCAAATCCTGTTTTTCGGGGCGTTGCTCTCCGCCGTGATGAGCACCACCAGCGGCGCCATCCTCGCACCGGCTACGGTGTTAGGTGAAAATATCGTGCGCCCGTTTTTCAAAGACATCAGCGATAAAAAATTCCTGCGCGTCATCCGTTTATCGGTAGTGGCGGTATCCGCCATCTCGCTGGTGATGGCGATGGGGAGCCAGGATATTTACGAACTGGTGGCCTCCTCTTCAGTGCTTAGTCTCGTTTCGCTGTTCGTGCCGCTCACAGCCGGGCTGTACTGGAAACGGAGCAATGAAGCCGGGGCCATCCTGTCAATTATATTGGGCACGGCGGGGTATATTTATGCGGAATGGGCAGGTACCGAAACACCGTCGTTGTTTGTGGGACTATTGAGCAGCATCGGGGGCATGCTGCTGGGCACGTTTGCCGTCCGGCAAAAGCAGCCGGCGTAATTACTTCAGCCAGTTTGATCAGCTTCAGGAACTCTCCGCGGTAGCAGCCGGCATAATTACTTCAGCCAGGCGTTATTCTTCCTGACCAGTTTGATCAGCTTCAGGAACTCTCCGCGGTAACCGCCGGCATCCCGTCCTAAAGACCGTTTAGCCATCTCCGTTACCATGCCGATATTACCGGAACCTTTGTAATTCGATTTACGGAGCAGCATGCCGAAAAGGGCTACAGAAGCGGCGAAGCGGCAATCGTCAGACGCTTCGCTGAAACGCTGCCGGCGAGGCGCCAGGGTCCTGGTCTGAAAGAGCATCGAGGTATCCGGCGGAACGCGGTACCATATTTTCACATCGGCCAGCACGGCTTCCGGATCCGGATCGGCCGGCTCGATTTCGTACAGTGCCACCACGCAATGCCCCGAACCGACAATCCCTCCTTCCACCCGCTCGCCGTTGCTGTTATCTTCCTTCAGTATTTTGTTTTCGTAGCCAATGAGGCGGTGCGACCTCACCCTGGCCGGGTTGAAATTCACCTGCGCGCGCACATCCTTGGCAATGGTAAAAAGCGTGCTGCCGAATTCACGGGCAAAAACCTTGTTGGCTTCTTCCAGGTCGTCGATGTAGGCGAAGTTCCCGTTGCCTTTGCTGGCAAGGGTTTCCAGCTTCGAGTCTTTGTAATCCTTCATCCCGAAACCCAGGCAGGTGAGCAATACGCCGCTTTCCTTTTTTTGCATGATCAGGTCTTCCATGTCCTGATCGCTGGTCTGGCCCACGTTAAAATCGCCGTCCGTGGCCATGATGACGCGGTTGTTGCCGTTGGGGATATAGTTTTCCTCCGCCAGCTGGTAAGCCATGTTGATGGCCGCTTCCCCGGCGGTGGCCCCGCCGGCGCTGAGGTAGTCGATGGCGTTGAGTATTTTTTCTTTCTGGGTGCCGGGCGTGCAGGGCAGCACGATACCGGGCGCACCGGCATAGGCTACGATGGACACGCGGTCTTTCGGGCGCAGATTGTTCACCAGTATCCTGAATGCGGCCTGCAGTAAGGGGAGTTTATTGGGAGTGCCCATCGACCCGGAAATATCGATGAGGAATACGAGGTTGCTGGCAGGCAGGCTGTCGACATCCACCTGCCGGGCCCGCACCGCGATCTGCAACAGGTTGTGCGCTTCGTTCCAGGGGCAGTCCGTATAATGGGCATAGATGGCAAAAACGCTGTCGTTGCGGGGCAGCGGGTAACTGTAATGGAAATAGTTCACCAGTTCCTCGATGCGCACCGCATCTGTCGGTATCGGCTCGCGGAGTTTCACAAAACGCCGCATATTGCTGTACGCCGCCCGGTCCACGTCCATCGCGAAAGAGGATACGCTGCTCTTTCTGCTGTCTACAAACTTGTTCTCGAAAATTTTCCCATACGTTTCGTCGAAGAAGGAAGCAAAACCGGTGCCCATGCCTACATTGCCATAATTGGGATTAGTGCTATGCGACATTCTTGCCTTTGCCTTGGCGTGGGCAATATCATTTTTTTGTACCGTTTCCCCCGTGGGAGCCAGCTCAACAAGCATGCGGTTATGATGGAGAAGGGCAATGATCTTCCTGCTGTAACCGGGGTGTTCGAATATCAGGTGCGTGCTGCCAACGGGCAGATCTATACGAAATAGGCCATACTGGTTCGTCATTACATACCCGGTATCACCCAGGATACTGATCCGGACGCCCTGTACAGGCTGACGGCTCACACTATCCTGTACTGCGCCGGTAACCCAGCTTCGCTGTTGTGCCCCTGCCATCATGCTACATCCCATGCAAATGAGCAGCATGAATAGCTTATGCATCGTAATTCATTAACATGCAACGATACATAAAATTAAGAAAATATTTAATTAATTGATAATCCGGGGGTATTTATTCTTCCAGCTGGTAAATCTCCGGCAGGTTGCGGCCAAGCCCGTCATAATCAAGCCCGTACCCGAGCAGGAACTTATTGGGCACGCTGAAACCCAGGTAATCGATGGGCACATGGTGGGTGGTGGCCTCCGGCTTGTGCAGCAGGGAGGCAATGAGCAGTTTTTTGGGCTGCTGGTGCTCCAGCTGCGGGAGGAACTGGCTGAGGGTTTTGCCGGTGTCCACAATATCTTCCAGGATCACCACGGTACGGCCATACAGGTCGTCTTCCAGCCCGATGGCGGTAATCACGTTGCCGGTCGATTTCGTGCCCTTGTAAGAAGCAAGTTTGATAAAGGAGATCTCAGCTTCGATGGTCAGGTTTTTAAACACATCGGCCGCGAACATGAACGAACCGTTCAGGATGGCCACGAACAGGGGGCGCGTACCCTCCAGGTCGTGGCTGATTTGCTGTGCCAGTTCCTTAATGCGTTGCTGCAATTGTGCTTCAGCGATATAGGGAACGAATTTTTTATCGTGCACTTGTATCTTCATATGCGCTCGGTTATTTTCGAACAATCAGTTGCTGGCCGATTTTGATGCCATTGTCCTGCAGGTTATTCCATTGCTGCAGCTGCGCTACCGTGATGCTGTAGCGGCGTGAAATGCTGTATAAAGTTTCTTTTTCAGTAACGGTATGATACTGGTTGCCTGCCGGCGTAACGGAGCCTCCGGCTTTTTTCAGGTCTTCCATCATGGCGGGGGGAATGCCGGACGGCGGCGGACTGGTACGCGCGGGCGGCGTAGTACGGGCCGGGGGCACACTCTCCCCTGCCGCAGGGCCCTGCGCGGTCTCGGCGGCGGTATTCCTGGCTTTTTCTATTTCGGTTTTAATGTCCTGCACAATCTTGCGCGGCTCCAGGTCTTTGTGCTCATCTACTTTGACGATGGTATTGCTGCCCAGTTTCGGTTTGGCGGAAGCATACCCGTCGAGCGCGATTCTTTCACCGGCGGCCGGCTGTTCGCCTTCCTGCATCTTGTTGCGTTTCCGCAGCCAGCGCATCTGCACGCCTTCAGCCTGTGCAATGTCGTGGAGGCTCTCGCCCGGCGCAACGGTATGATAATCGTTCTGGCCGCGTTTGCTTTTGCTTTGCAGGAAAATGAGCATGTCTTTTTCCAGCGGTACATCGGCGGCGAGGTCGTTGTACTTCAGCAGGCTGCTGAGACGGATGTCGCGGTCGTTGGCGATCTGGATCAGCGCGGTGCCTTCTTCCACATAAATTACCTTGCGGCCGTTGATTTTAAATACGGGCCCTTTCGGGTAACTCGGCTTCGGCGCCTCGGCATACACCACCGGGGCGGCCTTCTGCCCCTGCTGCTGCGGCGCGCCGGGCTCATATCCTTCGTTCTGCACAAACACGGGCCCGGTGGGAATGGGCGCCTTGCTCATGGCGAGTGCGTTATACTGTTGGAGGTTGTAGCGTTCAATGATCTGTATCAGCTGCTGCGGGTAGGTTCTGCTGGTGGCATATCCTGCCGTTTTAAGCCCGTAGGCCCAGGCTTTGTAGTCTTCCGGGTTCAGGTCGAAGAGAAATCTGTAACGGGGATTGTTCCGGAGAAACTCCGAATGGTCGCGCCACGACTCCGTAGCGGAGCCGTATTTGCGGAAACACTCCTGCTTCTCGTCATCGTCGTAGTTAACGGATTGCCCGGCCCAGTTGTTTTTGCACTTGATGCCGAAGTGGTTGTTGGAATTAAGCACCAGCCAGCCGTTGCCGGACTGTGTTTCCAGGATGCCCTGCGCCAGTTTGATGGCGGCGGGCACACCGGAACGGCGCATCTCTTCCATTGCAATGTTTTTGTAACTGTCGATGTACTGATCGGTGCTGATGCTTTGGGCGTTTGTTGTAAACACTCCGCATATCACCAGGCAGACCGCCAGGCAGTATGACTTTACTTGCATGAATATGTTGAATTTAATGGGTCTTATTTCTTCCTGATCAGCAAAACCCCGTCCCGAAGGCTCAACAGGAGGGTTTCCGCGCGATCGTCTGCCACTGCCTTTTCCGCAAAACGGACCATGGCCCTGGCGTTGTTGCTTTGTTCCGGTTCCGGCAAAATTACTTCACCGTGATATAAAATATTGTCTGCTAAAATAAATCCCCCAGGCCGCAGCTTCTCCCACACCAGATCGTAATACGCGCCGTAACCGGCTTTGTCTGCGTCTATAAATACCAGGTCGAACACTTCATCGAGCTGCGGGATGATCTGCGCGGCTTTGCCGATGTGCTGCACCACTTTGCCGGTCAGCCCGGCTTCAGCCACATAACGGGCGCACATATCTTCCAGCTCCTCGTTCACGTCGATGGTGTGCAGCACCCCATCCGCCGCCAGTCCCTGCGCGAGGCATATCGCGGAATAGCCGGTGTAAGTACCCAGCTCCAGGATGCGCGACGGCCGCAGCATCTGGCTCACCATCGTGAGAAACCGGCCCTGCACATGGCCACTGAGCATATGCGGCTGGTCCACCTTCAGATAGGTTTCGCGGTGTAAACGGTACAACAAATCCGTTTCCGGCGTAGTGTACTTCTCTGCAAACGCCTGTATCTCCGGTGGTATTACCTCCATGCTCCAGTTTTTTTTTGCAAACCTAAGGAAAATGCGGCAACGGCAGCATAGTTTAATGCGGTGGGAAGACTGATTAACATCATCGTACGGATATAAAAAAATTGAGCCCGACAGAATAATCAGGCTCTTTTACCCCATGTTAACCATTAATAGACACAGCTGTCAACCTGCTTGAAACAGGCCGATGCTATAGGCTGTGACCTACATAAATATATTCAATTTCCACACACTGGATAAATATATCACATATGTATATATCTTAACCGTAATACTAGAAGTTGGGGCGCAGTTTGTTGGTGGTGTAAAATATCCGGAAGTACTCCACCACTTCATCGGCGGTATCGAACACCTTCAGCAGGTTCAGATCTTCGGGGTGGATGTTGCTTTCCTTTTTCATCATCACCTCGTCGATCCAGTCGAGCAGGCCGCTCCAGTATTGCCGGCCCACCAGTACCAGCGGGGTTTCCGTCATCTTTTTGGTCTGGATGAGCGTGGCTACTTCAAAAAACTCGTCCATGGTGCCGAAGCCGCCGGGCATCATCACAAAACCCTGCGAGTATTTGGCGAACATCACCTTACGTACGAAGAAATAGTCGAAGTTGAGGTTTTTGTCGTAGTCGATGAAAGTGTTGGCGAACTGTTCGTGGGGCAGGGTGATGTTGAGGCCCACGCTTTTACCGTTGGCCTTCTGGGCGCCTTTGTTGGCCGCTTCCATGATGCCGGGGCCGCCGCCGGAAATAATGCCGAAACCGTCTTCCGCCAAACGTTTGGCTATCTCGCAGGCCAGGTCGTAATAAGGGTTTCCTTCCCGGGTACGGGCAGAGCCGAATATGGAAATACAGGGACCGATTTTTGCCAGCGCTTCAAATCCATCTACGAATTCCGCCATAATTTTAAAGATCTGCCAGCTGGAATGAGCTTTGGTTTCCGTCCAGTCGCGATTGTTCAGGTTCTTTAAAGAATCGTTCATCTCCTCTTCTGTTTTAGTTTATAACTGCGGGTTGACCGCCTTGCGGGAAATCAACCATAATCCAATATACGTAAACAGGCCGTTTACTATCAATAATTCGTTCCCGAATTTATAACCGTTCATCCATTGTGCCGAATATTGTTTTAAGAAAAAACATAGCACAGGGGCCGCCAGACATACTGCAATGGCCCCGCGGTCGATGATGGCTCGTTTGTTAAATATACCGAAAGCAAACAAACCGAGCATGGGCCCGTAGGTCAGCGCAGCCAGGAACAGCAGTGTGTCGATCATCGCGCTCTGGTTGAAAGCTTTGAACAGCAGGATGGTGAGCAGCAGCGCCACGGCGCAGCCTATATGTATCATGTTTTTGAGCCGTTTGCGGGCGGCCGTCATACCATCCGTGGAATAGCCCAGGATGTCGATGTAGAAAGATGTGGTGAGCGTGGTGAGCACACTGTCCGCACTCGAAAAAGTAGACGCAGTAAGCCCCACCACGAAAAATACCGCCGCCAGGGCGCCGAGATGATGCAATGCCAGCATGGGAAACACCTGGTCTGTGGCCGGCGCGCCGGTTGCATTGAGCGGCGCATGCAGGCCATGAGCCTTCATGTATTCGTAGAATAAAATACCAAGGCTCATCAGCAGCACATGCGCCACCAGCTGCATGATGCTGAAGGAATAAATGTTCTTTTTGGCATCGCCCAGCGAGCGGCAGCTGAGGTTTTTCTGCATCATATTCTGATCGAGCCCCGTCATCGTCACGGCAATCATCATCCCGCCGAAAAAGTCTTTGGGAAAAAAATTCACCGCCCGCCAGTCCCAGAAAAAGGTAACGGACTTTTCGTTATGCACGATGTTGGTCACCAGGTCTGCCGGCCCCCATTGCAGGTCCTGGCAGATCACGACGACCACGATCACGATGGCGAGCACCTGCAATATGGATTGCAGCGCATCCGTCCACACCAGCGTTTTGATCCCGCCCCGGTAAGTGTATAGCAGCATCAATCCGATCATGATAAAAACAGAAACGGCGAAGGGCACCTGGTAGTAGTCAAACACAAACAACTGCAGCACCCCGGCGATCACAAACAGCCGTGCCGCCGAACCGGTGAGGCGCGACAGGATAAAAAACACGGCGCCCGTTTTCTGGCTTGCCGGGCCGAACCGCTGCCGCAGGTAAGAGTAGATCGATGTGAGGTTCCGGTTGTAGTAAAGGGGCAGCAACACCGCCGCGATCACCACATACCCGAGCACGTAGCCCAGCACTGTTTGCAGGTAAGAAAAAGAAGCCGTCTGCACTTTGCCGGGCACGGAAATGAAGGTGACGCCGGACAGTGAGTCGCTGATCATGCCGATGGCCACCACATACCAGATGGAGTTGCGGTTGCCGATGAAATAAGCCTGGGTATCGGCTTTGCGGGAGGTGAAATACGAAACGAGCAGCAGCAGAAAAAAATAGCTGGCGATGAAAAGTAAAAATATCCCGGGCGACATGCTTGGCTTTTAAGGAAACGCTGGTTATAAAAATTAAAAATAGCGATTCCTGCGGTTTTTACACCGGCGGCACGTTAGTATTGATGGGCCGTGAGGCTTTATCGGGCGCATTTAATATGCCCGCTGGCGTTCCCGTATAAGCCGATTGCGTATAATACCGGTCGTAATACCCATCAAAGCTTCGCCACAATGTCCCTTGCCAGCCCGAAAGAAAGCGTCATCCCCGCCCCGCCCATCCCGTTAACGATGGTCACGCCCTTCTCCGGCTGCAGCACCAGTTCCGTGGCGCCGTTGGTGAGTTTGGGATACACGCCATGCCAGCGCTCCTGGATGTCGAGCGTAGGCACTTGCAGGAAATTCGGCAGGTATTGCAGGATCAACTGGTTGATAAGCTCTTTATCGAAAGGATCCACCTCATCGCCATACTCATGGGAATCCCCGATAGACAGCTCCCCTGCCCCGTTCTGCGACACGAGCAGGTGGATGCCGTATTGGACGTATTCCGGCAATGTATCGTGCATGCGGTTCCGTAATGCTTCGAGGCTTTTGCAGTGTGCAAAGGAAGCATAATGGATGAGCGAGAGCCCGGTACTCAGGGCAGGCCCCAGCTCCCAGCCGGCAGGCTGCGGAATGGTGCGCATCATTTGCAGTTTGCATTTGGTGATCGGCGCGGCTGCGAATGAAGCAGGATAAAGCGTTTCAAAATCAGAACCTGAGCAGACGTATACCTGCTCCACTTTCCATTGTTCATTTTTTGTTTCGATGAACGGCATGGCGATGTGGTTCACCGCCGTCTGGAACCGGAACTGTACAGCGTGTCTGGCCTGAAGGAACTCCGCGATAACGGCCGCCGCTTCCCTGGGGTTGACGGACATTTCCATCGGGCTCCATAAAGCCGCCTTTAACCCTTCTTTTTTGAAGGCCCCGCTTTTTCCCGCTGCCGCATCCGGCGTCAACAGGCTGCTGTGAATGCCCGGGGTTTGTACGAACTCTTCCAGCACGTCCACCTCGTCGCGGTGATACGCGAGGTGGAGGGAGCCTGTTTCCTTACAACTGAGGCCGGTTTGTGCCGCCAGCTCTTTCCAGACTTCGCGGCCATACAAGGCGCGCTCGTACACCTGGCCAGCCTGCTGCCCGATTACCCAAACCAGCCCGAAGTTGCGGACCGTGGCGCCCAGCGCCCTGGGCGACCGTTCGAATACAACAACGCTTTTGCCCTGTAAAGCCAGGTGGTAAGCCATGGCGAGGCCCAGGATGCCCGCGCCCACTACGGCGACGTCTGCTTGTTTTTGTGGAAGCATATCAGAAAAGAAGGTTTATCTCTTCCTACAAATATAGCAGTATTTGTAAATTATTATTTAGTATTTATAAACTAGTAACAATTTAATAAAGAGAGCGAATGAGTGGCCCGATGTTTTAGGAATCTAGGTGGAATTGGTTAAAACACCCGCCCTACAGCCCGATGTTCACACCGCCGGAGATAATCGGCCGGTTGAGGTAAGGCGTGTTTTTGTCCTGCAGTACATCGTAGAGGATCATCAGGGTGATGGCGGAATTACCGCCTACGGGCTGGGAGTAGCCGCCGCCCAGCAAGAGGCTCGGCGCGCCGTAACGTTCTTTGTATTCCCTGCGCGGTTCATACTCCGTTATTTTCGCAGAAATGGCGTTGTACTCCGGCTGGGCATGAATGAAGAATTGTTCGAAGGGATAAAACCGGCCCCACAGACCGCCGCCGAACATCGTGTAATTATTGCGGGCGATGACATTATTGTTATAACCATAGCTTTTCCCGGAAGAGTACTGGGCATTGATATTCACACCGGCCGCGATTTTCGGGGAAAAGCGGTACCCGATCATAGGGGAAATGTTCACAAACGTATAGTCTCCGAAAGCCACGCCCAACGCTCCACCCACGATGATATTCCGGGGATTGAAACCTTTCTCGGGTTCCTGGTACGTTTGCGCTTCATTCATTTCCTGCGCAAATGCGGATTGTGCGAGAACAAGCAATATAACTGCAGAGAATATACGTTTCATGGGCATAACTGAACTGGTTAGCAGCGAAATTATCTGATTTTTGCCGTTCCACCGCGCATATTAACGTTTCTTTAAGGTGCTTAGAAAGATGGGCAGAGCGTGTGTTTCCTGGCATTGCCGAAGCTGCGGTTCGGGTACAGCCCGACATATAGCAGACTCAGTTCGTACGCACCCTGCCGGCTGTTGGAAATGGCCAGCGAGCTGGAGGTCACGTCGTAGTTAAACATCAGCCTGAAGTTATTCATCTGGTACCCCACCAGGAAAGCGAACGCGTCGTTGATGCGATAGTAGGCGCCGCCAAACACCTGCTTGGCCCCGTGGTCCGCGAGGTTGTAAGCCGCGTAAGCGCCCACCATGGTTTCTGTGGCGGAGGCCTGCCGGGCGTAATACGCGCCGGGGTTGACGATCACATTATCCGAAACCTTCAGGCTGGCATTGAGGAAACCGATGTACCGGCGCTCTACCTGGTTGTTGCCGGAATAAAATGTTTCGCGGGGCTCATTGACGTGGTGCACGGAAAAACCACCATTGATGTATATTTCTTCCGTCGGGAAATAAGCATAGTTCATGCCCACCTGCATATCGAGATAACCCACGGACGCCTGCGTGATCGGCTCGCCGGAAAACATCTGCGAGTCGAAAAACTGGCCGTTCCATTGCGTGCCGAAAGTAAGCTTGTTCAGGTCCACCCTTTTATCTGCATACCCGACATTGAAGCCGGCCGATAACAGGCTGCTCTGCCCCAGCAGCTGGTGATAGGCCACGGAACCGTAAGCCTTGGTAGAGGTAAGGTTGCCGCTGCCGGCCACATCCCGCAACAGCATACCGCCTACGCCCACCCAACCATAGGTGAGCCGCTCGCGGAACAGCTGGAAGTCGCCGAAGGCCGACATCGTTTTATACGGTACCGGTATCGTTGCCCACTGGTTGCGGTAATTGATGCCGATGCGATAGTTGCCGTCCGGAATAAACCCGGTGTTGGCGGGGTTGGTCGACAACGGGGAGTTGAAGAACTGCGAAAAATGCAGGTCCTGCGCGGCGGCCGGAACAGCCGCTGCCATGCAACATAAAATGGTGATCTGTTTCAATGTCTTTCTCATAATCCCTCCATGCTTATCTTAACAATGTTACATTCCCCGTTTTCTGCACCCGGTTGCCGTCCGAAAACTCGATATTGAGGACAAAGGCGTATGCATCCATGGGTTGAACGGTGCCGTTAAAACGCCCGTCCCATCCAAGTTTCTGGTCGTTCGACTGGAACATCAGCTGTCCCCAGCGGTTGAACACTTTCATATCGTACTTGACGATACCGAAACCTTTGATTTCCCATTTATCATTGATGCCGTCTCCATTCGGAGAGAAGGCGGTAGGCACATCAAACAGCGGGTTTACAATGGCGCTCACGGTCTGGCAAACAGTGTCCTGGCAGCCGAACCGGGTAGAAGCGATCAGGCACACCTCGTAGGTGCCTGTTTTGAAATACTGGTAAGTGGGGTTCACTTCGGTGGACGTATTGCCGTCGCCAAAGTCCCACCAGTACGAAACGGCGCCGGTGGATTCGTTGGTAAACGTGGTGGGTGTATTTTCCACGGGCTTCATGGGCTGGTAAGAAAATGCGGCCACCGGCGGCGGTAGTATCACGATCTGCATCGTGGTATCGTGCACCCGGTTACAGGTGTTCGGATCATCGGCATGCAGCGTCACCGTCCAGGTGCCGGGCTGTGTAAAGGTATGCACCGGGTAAATATCGGTGGAAGTGGAGCCGTCGTCGCCAAATGTCCAAAGGAAGGTGACGCCGCCGCGGGAAGTATTGTTGATGTGTGCGGTAAAAGGCGCACAGGCACTGTCCGGCAGCTCAAACTGCGCCACCACGTTTTCTGCAACACGCAGCTGGCGGGTAACGGTTTCCGGTGCGTTACAGTAGTTGGTATCGATGAGCGTCAGCGACACGTTGTAAACGCCTTCATTGGCAAACTGGTGCCGCATCGTTCGGTCGTCGGTCGTATCCACGGGTGTGCCGTCTCCAAAATCCCACACGAAAGATTTGCCGGTGAAAGGCTTGCCGGCCGGCGCTACGGAGGTGTTGTCGAATTCGTACAACAGGTCTTCGCAGGGCTGCAGGCGCAGATCGGTATACCCTACCGTGGCCCGGTCGTCTCGGACGCGGATGGGCACAATGGCGGTATCGTAAACGTTACAGCTGGCAGGGTCGAATTTAATGAGGCGTACATTGTAATTGCCGATGTTCGGGTAGGAGTGGCTCACGGTAGGCACCGTAGTGGTCACTTCCGCGGATCCGTCCCCGAAATCCCAGCGCCAGCTTTGTGCGGTTACGTTGGTGGTATCGATAAAGGTGATATCGGCGGGACGGCAATAGTTGCGCCGTCTTTCCTGCGTCGTAAACCCGGCCCGCACCCCGTCGAGGTTGAAAGCTATCTTCAGCGCGCCGAGGTTACAGCCGCGGGGAATGCCGCCGTTGTAAGCGCCGGGCGTTGTGGGGAAGCGCAGCCGTGGCTGGTCAGGGTTCGGACAGGCGGCGCAGATAGCCTGGTAAATCACCCCGTTCTGATCGAAGCGGCTGGTACCGCCGTCCACATGTTCGGCCAGACCGTTGCCGCCGTAGAATGTGCCGTACAGTATGCCCAGCGCGTCGCGCTTCATGACGAAGAAATAAAAATCGCTGCCGTCGGAAGTGGGTTTGCGCGCGTCCGGCGTTACCCGCAGTCCGCCGGTGCCGGAATTACTGAAATCGGTGTTCAGTACGCCACCCCAGCCGGATACATACACGTTCTGGCAACGGTCTACCAGGAATGCCACCGGCGACAGGCTCGGCTGTGCGGCCGATTTGCCGAAGGTGGTGGAGTAGATGAACGAAGTGAGGTCCGGCCTCAGCTTGGATATGAACTGTTTGGAATTGTCGTTGTAAAAAGTGGCGGTGCCGGCCGGCTGCATAATAGGCCAGGTGCCTTCGGTGGTGCCCATCACGTACACGTCGCCGTTGCGGTCGAGCTGGATGCCGTATACCTGGTCGGCCCGCCCGTTGTCCGACCCGATGAAGGTCGATTGCAGGATGGCGGTGCCGTCGGTTGAGATATGCGTGATATACCCGTCGCAGGCGCCTCCCCGGTAACCGGGATAAAGCACGCCGCCCGTGGTGGGGAAATTGGCGCTGGCGGTGCCACCGGCTACATATACGCTGTTCCCGCCGTTGAGGGCGAGCACATAAGCCGCGTCGGAATCGGAGCCGCCCAGGAAACTGGCCCACAGCACGGCGCTGACGTTGGGGTTGACTTTGATCACCACCCCATCTTGCCGGCCGCCGCCAAACGTAGGCTGAAATACGCCGGCGGTAACGGGAAAATTGGCGGATTGGGTGGAGCTCGCGATATAAATATTGCCGGCGCCGTCGATCACCACCTCGCTACGGGCATCGTCGCCGTAGTTCCGGAGCAACTGATCGATACCGCCGCCTTTCTCGCTTCTCATATTGCAGCCGTCGTTATTCGTACCGCCGATGCGCATGGAGCCGATAATGGCCGAGCCGGCGGCGTTGAGTTTGGTGATGGTGATGTCGTACCCGCCCATCGGGGGCACCGGCGCCGTTACGGGGAAATTGCCGGAGTTGGTTCTGCCGGAAATCACCAGGTTGCCCTGCCCGTCTACGAACAGGCTGTGCGGTTGCTCCTCTCCCTGCCCCCCGATATAGGTGGAATAAATGATACGGGTACCGGACGCGTTGAACTTGGTGATGGCCATATCATACGTCCTGCCGTTGAAAGTCTGGTCGTAAGCCCCGGCGGAAGTAGGATAACCGGCGTCGAACGCGATGCCGCCCGCATAAAAATTGCCGTCGCCGTCGTAGGTGGCGGTAAAGCCCCAGTTATCGGCGCGGGAGCCCGTGAGGGTGGCAAACACCACCGTCGGGTCTATCACCAGCGGGTACTGGCTGTCGTATTTCCCGGACACTTTGAAAGATACCGTATTGCCCTCCAGCTGGTACCGCACCGTTACCTCTTTCCGCACACTGTTAATGTACTGGTAGGCAAACGGCATCAGCTCTATGGCTTCGCCCACGGAGGTCTGTATATGCAGGTTCCCTTTTACGTTTTTAACGGAAGTGGCGCCGGTGTACTTGAACCGGATCTGCGAAGGGTCGCCGCCGGGATGCACGATCAGGTCGTACTTCATCTGCCCGGTTTCGGAATACACCTGCATGTCCACCTTGTTGTACAGGTTGCTGTACAGCACGTTCGTATACGCACCGATATTGGCTTTCCAGCGGGAAGGGTCGTTACCGATAAAGTAGGAGATATTTTCCTGGCTGGGCTTGGATGCCGTGATGGCGGGACTGGGCAGGGTATTGAGAAACTCGAGATCGTAGGCATGGCCCCTCACCTTTTCCGGGGCGGCACCGGTACCCGTACCAGGTTTGGGCAGCACGGGCTTGCCGGCCTGGGGGTTGTACACCGTATCGGCGATCCTGGCGTGGCCATGGCGGAAGGCGTCCATCTGCTGCATATCCTCCTTGTTCAGCAGGAGGAAGCGGAAACCGTTCTTTTTGAGGTAGATGTTGGCCCCGCCCAAAACCGCGCGGTATTGAAAGTCGCCGGCCCATTGCCCTTTATTTTCCACGTACTCCAATGGAGCATAATTGCCTCCAGCTTCCTGTGCTGCCACGGGGAAACTGATCAGCATTATTATCCATACTTGCAATGCACTTAAAAGACTGACAGGGCGTGTAGATTTCAAAACAGTTCTGATTTTTAAGATTGTCCCAGTAAACTAATATACTCTATTTAACGGTTTCGCGTGTCAATTTGTTACGGAGGAAAAGGATTGGTTGGCGACTGGCAGGAGGCGGTCCACGAAGGTATGGGCAAGCAACAGGTTCAGGATCAACCACCCCTGCCAGTCATTCCAGAATTATCAACGTAAAAGCGGTCAGGATATTTTACTCCACGCAGATTTTGACCGTTGTGTAGCCAAAAAATCATGAAGGGGTTTATTCTCAGGAAGTTCGAGATCCGGGTCGGCTTCGAGGATGGTTTCGGCGCTGTCGCGGGCGGCCTGGAGCATGGCCCGGTCCTGCACGATGTCGGCCAGTTTCAGATCGAGCAGGCCGCTCTGGCGGGTGCCTTCGATGTCGCCGGGGCCCCTCAGTTCCATGTCTTTTTCGGAAATCACAAAACCGTTATTGGTCTGCACCATCACCTTCACCCTTTCCTGGGAGTCTTTCCCGATCTTGTTGCCCGTCATCAGGATGCAGTAACTCTGCTCGGCGCCCCTGCCCACCCGGCCGCGCAGCTGGTGCAACTGGGACAGGCCGAAACGCTCGGTGCTTTCGATCACCATCACAGAGGCATTGGGCACATTCACCCCCACTTCGATCACCGTGGTGGCCACCATGATCTGGGTGTCGTTGGTGATGAAACGCTGCATGTTGACCTCGCGCTGCTCGGACGGCTGGCGGCCATGCACCATGCTGATCCAGTACTTCGGCTCGGGGAAGAATGCCTTCACTTCCTCGTACCCTTTCGTAAGGTTTTCATAATCCATGTTCGCCGACTCCTCGATCAGCGGGTATACGATATAGGCCTGGCGGCCTTTGCGGATTTCTTCCTTGATAAAGTCCATCACCTGCGGGCGCTGGTATTCCGTGCGGTGCACGGTGGTGATGGGTTTACGGCCGGGCGGCATTTCATCGATCACGGACACGTCGAGGTCGCCGTACACGGTCATGGCCAGTGTGCGCGGGATGGGCGTGGCCGTCATTACCAGGATGTGCGGCGGGGTGCTGTTCTTTTCCCAGAGGCGCGCGCGCTGCGCCACCCCGAACCGGTGCTGCTCATCCACAATGGCCATCCCCAGGTGGTGAAACTGCACTTCTTTTTCCAGCAGGGCGTGCGTGCCGATGAGGATGTGAATGCTTCCATCAGCCGTGCCCGTTAGTATTTCCTTTCTTGCCTTCCCTTTGATGTTGCCTGTCAGCAGCGCCACCTTCACCGGCATGTCTTTCAGCAACTCGGAAATGCCCTTGAAGTGCTGCTGCGCCAGTATTTCGGTGGGCGCCATCAGGCATCCCTGGAAACCGTTGTCGATCGCCATCAGCAGCGTGAGCAGGGCCACCATGGTTTTACCGCTGCCTACGTCGCCCTGCAACAGCCGGTTCATCTGGCGGCCGGTGGTGGTATCTTTCCTGATTTCTTTCAGTACCCTTTTCTGCGCGCCGGTTAAGGGGAAAGGAAGATGATCGTTGTAAAACGAATTGAACACGTTGCCCACGGCGTTAAACACAAAACCGTGGCTGGCCTTGTGCCGCCTGATCTTCAGCCGGCAGATGCGTATCTGTGCCAGGAAGAGCTCTTCGAATTTGAGGCGGCGCTGGGCCTGTTTGGCCTCTTCTTCGGTGGCGGGCAGGTGTATTTTGAAGAACGCCTGCGCGCGCGGCATCAGCCTGAACTGCTGCAGCACCGGCGCGGGAATGTTTTCCCTGATTTCCGCCAGCTGCAATTGCTCGAGCAGGTTGCGGGTCAGCTTTCCGATAGCCTTCGCCGTTAGACCGCGGGCCTTCAGTTTTTCGGTCGTGTAATACACCGGCTCGAGGTGTTGTTTGCCGGTGGCGGTTTCTCCGGTGAGCAGGTCCATTTCGGGGTGGGCCATCTGCAGGATGCCGTTAAACTGCGAGAGGCGGCCGAACACGAGGTAGCCGGTATTTTCGCGCAGCGATTTCTGCATCCACTGCCAGCCCTGGAACCAGACGAGGTCTATCTTGCCCGTTTCGTCCTGCAGGGTGGCCACCAGCCGCTTGCCGCGCTTTTCACCCACTACTTCCATGTGCACGATGCGGCCGCGTATCTGCACAAAATCCTCCATGCCGCTGAGATGGCGGATTTTGTCCACCTTCGTACGGTCTACGTACCTGAACGGGTAATATTCCAGCAAATCCCGGAAGGAATGCAGGTTGATCTCCTTGCGCAGCAGTTCGCCGCGCTGAGGGCCTACCCCTTTCAGGTATTCGATCGGGTTGGATAATATGGAGGAAATCAGCGACAAACGTCTTTAAATTTTCAATGCACGAAGTACGGCAATTTCATAAAAAAAGGCAAACGGCACATGCGCCGTCTGCCCTTTTATCAATATGCTGATAACGATTATTCTGCGATGGCTTCCACCTTGCCTTCCACAAACAGTTTCATCCATTCGGAGGTCACTGATTTGGGGCGCTCGAGGGAAAGGCTCAGGGCGCGGTCCCAGCAGAGGGAAGCCAGTACGCCCAGTGCGCGTGAAACGCCGAAGAGCACGGTATAGAATTCATATTCCACGAGGCCGTAATGCACCAGCAGTGCGCCGGAATGCGCGTCTACGTTCGGCCAGGGGTTTTTCACCTTGCCGAGGTCCTGCAGGATCGGGGGAACGGTTTCGTATACGGTCCACACAATACGCACCAGCTCATCTTCGGGCAGGTGTTTTTTGGCGAACTCCATCTGCGCGGTGAAGCGGGGGTCTGTTTTACGCAGTACGGCGTGGCCGTAGCCGGGCACCACTTTGCCTTCAGACAGCGTCTTTTTCACATACGCAGCGATTTGTTCTTTGGTGGGGATGCCGCCGCCCAGTTCTTCGCGCATGCTCAGGATCCATTTGATCACTTCCTGGTTGGCCAGGCCGTGGAGGGGACCGGCTAAACCGTTCATACCGGCTGCGAAAGACAGGTAAGCGTCGCTCAGGGCGGAACCTACCAGGTGGGTGGTATGGGCGCTCACGTTACCACCTTCGTGGTCCGCGTGAATCACCATGTACAGGCGCATCAGCTCCTTGAAGCCTTCATCGTCGTAACCCAGCATGTGGGCGAAGTTGCCGGCCCAGTCGAGCATGCCGTCCGGCTGGATGTGCTGGCCGTTTTTGTATTTGCGGCGGTAGATGTAAGCTGCAACACGGGGCAGGCGGGCGATGAGGTTGAGGGTATCCTCATACATGTAGCTCCAGTAATCTTTTTTGCTCATCCCGTCCGCATAAGCCTTGGCGAATACAGATTCGGTTTGCAGCGCCATCACGGCCACGGTGAACATGGTCATGGGGTGAGTGGAAACCGGCAGGGCTTCGATGGCGTCGAACACATGGTTCGGCACATGGGAGCGGCGGCCCAGTACGCTGCTCAGGTTCTGAA
The DNA here is from genome assembly GCF_003813775.1 of Chitinophaga lutea. Classification (NCBI taxonomy): domain Bacteria; kingdom Pseudomonadati; phylum Bacteroidota; class Chitinophagia; order Chitinophagales; family Chitinophagaceae; genus Chitinophaga; species Chitinophaga lutea. The sequence continues at coordinate 2,527,156 of NZ_RPDH01000002.1, forward strand.
CATCCGCTTCTGTCGGCAGTTCGCCGATCAGCATCAGGTAAAACAAACCTTCCGGCAGCGGTTCAGCGCCACCCGGGGCTTTTGGCAGGTGTTCCCGTAACTCGGGGATGGAATACCCCCTGAAACGGATACCTTCATTTGCATCCAGCAGGGAGGTTTCCGTAACCAGCCCGGTGATGCCGCGCATACCCTGGTATACCTGGGCAATGGTAACGTCATCTACTTTCTTTGTACCATGATTTTTGAGCAGGTCCTTTACTTCCGCACTCAGCTCATCTGCCTTAGCCTTGAATTTCTCTTTTATATAACTCATTTTCCCGCAATGATTTAGAAAAATTAACGAATTCGATCAATGAACAAAAGTAACGATTAATCGCAAAAACACTAAGCCCAAAAGCAGATTTAACGTATTATTTCAACATATTATTTTTAAGCCTTATTTAGGCGCGCGGAAGTAGAGCCAGAAGGCCAGGGCGGCAAATACGAAGTTGGGTATCCAGGCCGCCAGCAGGGGATCCAGGTTGGCTTTGGTGGCGAATACGGTGGAAAACTGCATGAACAGGATGTAAGTGGCGCTGATCACGATCCCGATGGCGAGGTGCAGGCCGCTCCCGCCCCTTACCTTCTTGCTGGAGATGATGGCGCCGATCAGCACCAGTATCACCACCGCCACGGCGGCGGACGTACGACGGTACTTTTCTACATAATACACATTCAGCCCCTCGGCCCCTCTCAGCTCCTCTCTTTCGAGGTAACGGGTGAGCTCGGGGGTGGTCATGGCTTCCTGTTTATTTTTCTCCTCTACCAGCTCGGAGGGGTGCAGGGGGATTTTGATGGTCGTATCGTTATGGACGGTGAGCGTTTCCTTGAGCCCGTTGATAGTCCGTTCGCTGGCAAACTCCAGCTTCCATTTGCGGCTGGTGGAATCCCACGAAACCCTTTCTGCGCGCATATTGTAGATCACCTGCTGGCCCTTCACCCGTTTCATCACAAAATCAGACCCGTTTTTGAAATTGGGATCGTAATACCCGAAAGTGATGTAGGTAAAACTGTCTACCCGCATGGTTTTATCTTTCAGCGCCGCGGCTTCTTTGGGCGCGCTCACGTATTTATTCTCGAAAGAGGTGCGGATGCGGTTGGCGTTGGGCACTACCCACTGGTTGGCGGCCCACAGGATGCCCCCGAACAGGAAAGCTCCTACCCAGTAGGGCCGCAGAAACCGCCGGAAACTCACGCCGGAGCTGAGGATGGCGATGATCTCGGTTTTATAGGCCAGCTTGGAGGTGAAGAAGATAACGGAAATAAAGATGAACAAAGGGAACAGCAGCGCCGCGATGTGGGGGATAAAGCCAATGTAATAATTCATGAACACGAACCCGAAAGAGAGGTTGTGGTTCATGAAGTCGTCAATTTTCTCCGTGATGTCTATTACTACCGATATCACCAGTAATATCATCAGGGAATAAATGAAAGTACCGATGAACTTGCGTAATATATACCAGTCGATCTTCTTCATATGATTTGGCGGCAGGGCTTTAAAGTTCCAAAGCTAGCAATACATATGCAAATAAAACAATGTTATTACAGGCGTGTCTGCAGCTGCGGCACCACCTGTTTTTTCCAGGCGCCGAAGGTTCCCTGCAAAATTTGTACCCTTGCTGCTTTCACCAGTTCGAGGTAAAAGCAGAGGTTATGGATGCTGGCCAGCGTCATGCCCAGTATTTCCCCGGCCACGAAGAGGTGGCGCAGGTAGGCACGGCTATATTGCTGGCTGGCGGCGCAGGGATTCTCGGGGTCTACCGGCGAAAAGTCGGTGGCCCATTTTTTATTCCGGATGTTGACCACACCCTGCCAGGTAAACAGCATGCCGTTGCGACCGTTACGGGTCGGCATCACGCAATCGAACATATCGATGCCCAGCTCGATGTTGTTGAGGATGTTCCAGGGGGTGCCCACGCCCATCAGGTAGCGGGGCTTTTCTTTGGGCAGCACTTCCGTCACCAGCCCGCACATCTCGTACATCTCGGCTTCGGGCTCCCCTACGCTGAGGCCGCCAATGGCGTTGCCGGCGCAGTTCCGGGAGGCGATGGCCTCGGCGGAGATCTTACGGAGGTCTTTATAGGTACTGCCCTGTACGATGGGGAACAGCGTTTGTTCGTGCCCGTATTCGGGACTGGTTTCACCCAGCCGCCGGATACACCGGTCGAGCCAGCGGTGCGTCAGCTCCATGCTGCGCTTGGCGTAGCTGTACTCGCTCGGGTAAGGGGGGCATTCGTCGAAGGCCATGATGATATCGGCCCCGATGGTGCGCTGTATGTCCATCACGTTCTCGGGCGTAAAAAGATGGCGGCTGCCGTCGATGTGGCTCTGGAATACCACCCCTTCTTCCTTGATCTTCCGGTTGGCGGCCAGGGAAAACACCTGGTAGCCACCGCTATCGGTCAGGATCGGGCGCTCCCAGCCGTTGAATTGATGGAGCCCCCCGGCCTGGCGCAACACGTCGGTGCCGGGGCGGAGGTACAGGTGATAGGTATTGCCGAGTATGATCTGGGCGTTGATGTCGCCCCGCAGCTGCTCCTGGGTAACGGCCTTCACGGAGCCCACCGTGCCCACGGGCATGAAAATAGGCGTTTCGATACTGCCGTGGTCGGTCGTAATGAGGCCGGCCCTCGCGCCGGAGCTGTCTGTGGTGATTAAATCGAATTGCAAAGCCGCTGTATTTTTTTCAGGACGCAAAGGTATTGAATATTGCCCACCCCGCACGCCGATCATTATTTTTTCCACAACCTTACATAGCTAAATAAAAACATATATTTTTGCCCCCTATGTCGGACCAATTGGGGATTATCATATTTTATTGTTTTGCCGCTGCGGCGGGTGTGCAGGTATTATATTACCTGGTCTTTTTTTCGAGGGTAGCCTTCTACAAACGCCGGTTTGACGAAGACTATGCGCCGCAGGAGGAACTATCGGTGATCATCTGCGCCAAGAACGAGGAGCGGAGCCTGCCCAAAAACCTTCCCACCGTGCTGCAGCAGCGGTATCACATCCACCAGGAGCCGAATTACGAGGTGATCGTGGTGAACGATAACTCGGAAGACGATTCCAAATATTACCTGGCCTCCATCGAAAACGGTTATTCACATTACCGCCACATCGAAATCAAACAGGCCGCGCAGTTCATCCCGGGAAAAAAGTACCCGCTGTCGATCGGCATCAAGGGGGCCAAACACGACACCCTGGTACTGACGGACGCCGACTGCAAACCGGGCAGCACCTACTGGCTGTCGATGATAGCGCAGGGTTTTGAAGGGGGAAAGGAGATCGTGCTGGGGTACGGGCCGTACTATAAAAAACCGGGCTTCCTCAATAAAGTCATCCGCTACGAAACTTATTTCAGCGCCCTGCAGTACCTGGGTTACGCCCTGGCTGGCATACCTTACATGGGTGTGGGCCGCAACCTGGCGTATAAAAAGGAGCTGTTTTTCAAACACAAAGGTTTCACTGCCCATCAGCACCTGGCTTCGGGCGACGATGACCTGTTCATCAACCGCGCCGCCACCAGCCGCAATACCGCGGTGGTGATCGATAAACACGCCTTTGCCTATTCAGAGCCCAAAACCAAATGGAAACACTGGTTCGGGCAGAAAACCCGGCACATGTCTACCGGCAAGCATTACCGCTTCGGCCACAAGCTGCTGCTGGGCCTGTTTTCCCTCTCCCACTTTGTTTTTTACCCGGCCATGGTGCTGGCATTGTTTTACCCGCCCATGCTGTACATCACCCTGTACATCCTCGGGGGCAAAATCCTGGTACAGTCCGTCATTACTTTCCTGGCCCTGAAGAAGCTCGACGAGCGGGATCTCTTCTGGTACAGCTGGCTGATGGACATTCTCATGTTCTTATATTATGTTATCTTCACGCCCGCATTGTTCTTCAAAAAAGGAAGAAGCAAGTGGAAATAGCATGGAGATCGTTTTAAAATATTTCGCTGACTTTACGCCCCGGCAGCTCGACCAGTTCCGGACCCTGGCGCCGCTTTACAAGGACTGGAATGAAAAGATCAACGTCATATCCCGCAAGGATATTGACGCGTTGTACGAGAAACACGTACTGCATTCCCTGGCCATTGCAGCGGTAGCGGACCTTACACCCGGCATGCAGGTGATCGACCTGGGCACCGGCGGCGGTTTTCCCGGCATTCCCCTGGCGATCTTTTTCCCTGAAGTGCAATTCCATCTGGTAGATTCCATCGGCAAAAAAATCAAGGTGGTGGAAGCGGTGGCGGAAGGCCTTAACCTAACGAACGTGACCACGGCGCATTCCCGCGTGGAAGACGTCAAAAACCGGAAGTTCGACCTCGTGGTGTCCCGCGCGGTGGCGCCTTTGAAAGACCTGTGGAGCTGGAGCAAACCCCTGCTCAGAAAGAATCCGCCGGCAGACCGGCCTTCCGGGCTGATTTGCCTCAAGGGTGGCGACCTGGCCCAGGAGATTTCCGAAAGCGGCTGCAGGCCCCGCCTCGTCAATATCTATAAACTGTTCCCTGAAGAGTTTTTCCAGGAGAAATTTGTGGTAGCGGTGCAATAAACCCCTCCGCCCGGAACGTTTCACTACAATTCGTCGAAGTTCGATAAACGGTACGATGCCGCTTCTCAATACGCAACTTTTCAAGAGCGCCATCGTGGGTGATTGACGCGATTCGCCGAAACGGTGCAGCGCCTTTTATGGCGGGTATTGCATCCGGTACAGGCGGAAGAAGTGGACGCCACATTCCTCTTCCGGCCTCGAATCGCCTGAATGCGGTGAGCGGCCGAGAATTTTGAGAACCCTGTTGTCCCTTGTGCAGCACTTCCTCCCCAATACATTATTGAATATCAATAAGTGACAGGTTGCCGGGGCGGGTCCGTAAAAAAAAGTTCAATTTTACAAAATATGCCCCTACTTCGTTCGTCTACCTATGTAAGATGAACGAGTGGCTTTCCATAAAAAAACCCATGGCAGCGGAACAAAACGAGCGCATACAACGCACGGTAGAAAAAGAACGCAAGCGGTTACTGAACTTTATCCGTAAACGGGTAGACAATGTGGCCGATGCGGAAGACATTCTGCAGGATGTGTTTGTGCAGTTCACCCAATACCTGCGCGTGGGTTCGGATATCGACTCCCTGACCGGCTGGCTGTTTGCCGTTGCGCGTAACCGCATAACAGACTGGTTCCGGAAAAAGAAGGAAGACAGGTTTTCGGATACAGCCCTGACTTCCGCCGAAGGCGACGGGCCGCTCTATCTCTCAGATATATTGCCAGACGCCGGTTCCCAAACGGACGAGCCCATGCTCCGCAAGGTGATGCTCGAAACGATCATGGAAGCGGTAGACGAACTGCCGGAGGAACAACGGTTCGTGTTTTTGCAACACGAGGTGGAAGGCCGTTCTTTCAAGGAGTTAGCTGCTGCCACGGGCGTGCCGGTGAACACATTGCTTTCCCGCAAACGCTATGCTGTATTGGCTTTGCGAGAAAGCCTGGCAAGTCTGTACAAAGAATTAATGAACGATTAAAAGTATGAAAATGAAAAAGGTTTGGAAAATACTGTGCATCGTAGTGATGGTACCCGCTTTTATCGCGCTGGTGGGTTTTGTGACCATGTCCCTGTGGAACTGGCTGGTACCCTCACTGTTCGCAGGCCCCCTCATCACATTCTGGCAGGCCCTCGGGTTGCTGGTGCTTTCAAGGATACTGATCGGTTTCCCGAAAGGCGGCGGCGAACGCGGCTGGTCCCGCAAAAAACGGATGTGGAAAGAAAAGATGCAAGCCAAAATGGAACACCTGTCCCCGGAAGAAAAAGAAAAAATGAAAGACGCCTTCAGCCGCTGCATGTCGGGCCCCTGGGGCCGCAAGGCGCAGAAGGACGAACAGGAATAGAGGAATAACGCTCACATTTTTAACCTGACTGTATGCAACCCTCCTTCAACACCAGTGCTGTTATGATCGGTATCTTCAAAACCAATATCAGCACCTACCGCGAGCGGAAGCTCATTATTGACGCAATTTGTAATAACTTTGAGGTGACGTCCTGCCATGTTGATATTGAAGATTGTGATAAAGTGTTACGCATCGTAGACCTGAAAGTAGATGAACGCTCCATTATCAGCTTCGTCAAACAACAGGGCTTCCACTGCGAAGTACTGGAATGATTTTTAACGGAGATTAACCATGACCATATGAACAAGCAAGCTATAAAGACCCTGTTGGAGACCAGTTTCACGGAATTTTCCGCTTTTACGGATACTTTATCCGATCACCGGTTTGTTGTTTCGCCCGAAGGAAAATGGTCGGCGGGGCAGCAGATGGACCATCTCATCCGCAGCGCCAAACCCGTCAATACCGCCCTGGGCATGCCCAAACTGTTTCTCCGCTTTTTCGGCCGCTCTGTGGGTCGCTCCCGGAGTTACGACCAAATCCGCGATACTTACCGCGCCGTGCTGACGAAAGGCGGTGTGGCCACCCGGCCCTATATTCCGCCGGTAACGGAAGCGGAAGAAAGAGTGCCGCTGGCGCAGCAGTTCCTGCTGCAGAAAGACAAGATGGTCGTTTTACTGGATAAGTGGACGGAGGAAGAACTGGACAGGTACCAGGTGCCTCATCCCCTGCTGGGCAAACTGACCGTGCGCGAAGTGCTGTATTTTACGGCCTATCACAACCGCCACCACCTCGTTACGCTGCAGCAGCGCGAAGAACTGAATCAACCGTGGGCCAGCCAGCTGGAACGGACGATATTCTAAATTGCATAACTTCCTGAGGAGCGGGCGCCGGTGGCGCCCGTTTTTTTTGCCATTAAATTCGTAACTTCCATTACTTCTATAACCCCAGGGCTGCGGCAAGCCACCCCAAAAACGAACCGTCTTCCGCCGCCCCACAATTGTTGATTCCATGAAAAATAAACGGCAATTAATGTGCGTCGTTCTGCTGTTGCTGTATGCACCCGTCCGCAGCCTGGCGCAAAGCGAATTTGCGAAGGGATGGATTTTCCCGCTCGAGTTAGGACAGGGCGCGGTCACCGCCTTCAACCAGTCGCCCGACCTCTATCTCGCCACCCTGGCGTTTTCCCCGCAGATAACGGTAGTGCCGGGCAAATTGCGTGTAGGCCTCACCGGGGGCGGCGCGTTTTACGCCAAACGTATTTACGGCTTCGGCGGCGGCAGGGCCTCCCTGATGATCTGGGGCGGCCCCAAAGTGCTGGAAAGCTCCGTATTCAACGTGCAGCTGGTGGGCGAATACCTGTTCGGCACCAAAGACCAGCGGCTGGCGGGCGGCGGCCTGGCTGCCGAAATAGGCACCCTCGCCACGGTGGCCGTCAAAACCCACCGCGACTATGCGTTGAACAGCTGGTGGTTCCAGGCGAGCCTGGGCCTGCACCTATTCCGGAAAAAAGTGGCGCCGCCGCCATCGTTGTAAACCTTAAACCCATCCACATGCCCACAACTGCCTTGGTCATCAGCGGCGGCGGCTCCAAAGGGGCCTTTGCCGTAGGCGTGCTCAAATACATGGCCGCCACCCCGAAAATCAAATTCGATACGCTCTGCGGCACCAGCACCGGCTCGCTCATCGTGCCGCTGGCCGCTTTAGGGGAAATCAACCTGCTCGAAAAACTGTACACCACGCATAAAACCAGCGATATCATCACCACCGGCAACGTCATCGGCCGGTTTGCGGGAAAAGACACCTACTCCCTGTTCGACGCGCAGCCACTGAGCATCCTCATCAAAAACACGTACACGGAAGACATGTACCAGGCGCTGCTGCAAAGCCGGAAAGCGCTGTACCTCACCACCGTGTGCCTGCAAACGGGGCGCATCACCTATTTCACGAACAGCGACCAGCCCATGACGTCCTCCGATTACGATGTGATCCGCGTGCAGAACAGCAGCACGTTCCGCCGCGCCATGTTCGCCTCCTCATGCCAGCCCGTGTTCATGCCGCCTTACAGGGTGATCGAGCAGGAACGCTGGCAGTACGTCGACGGCGGCCTGCGGGAATACGCGCCCATTGAACTGGCCATCGATACAGGCGCCACGGAAGTATACGCCATCCTGCTGTCGCCGGAAACGCCGGCAGTCGACGATCATGAATTCAAAAGCCCGTTCGAGATATTGCAGCAGACGATGGACTGGTTCACGATGGACGTAGCCGTCAACGATCTGAAGATGCCGAAGTTCATCAACCGCAGCCTCGATTACCTGAAAGCGGTCAAAGCCAAAATGAAGGAAGCCGGCCTCAAACCCAAAGAGATCGACGCTTTTTTCGACATCCCGTTCGACAATCCGTTCATGGGCAAAAAGGATTTAAAGCTGCACATCATCCGGCCCGAAAAGCCCCTGAACGGCGGCCCCGGCGGCCTCACCTTCGACCCCGCAGAAATGAAAAAAATGGTGGCCTACGGTGAAGAAACGGCCCGGAAATATTTTGAAGGGCTGTAACGGCAGAGGGCCGTATCATTCCCTGATACAGCCCTCTGTCGTATAGTGCGTTGTATGTTTATCGCGCTACCGCTTTGTTATTCGACCGGTCAATATCCGCCAGCCGCAGGCTGGGATCTATTTCCAGGCTTTTCAGCTGCCCGATGGGCACATCGAGCATCAACGTGTAGGTGGGATGCGTCCAGCGCCAGCCGTCGTGCACGATGTATTGCTGCGCGGGGTTTTCGTTGGGTTTGCTACCGAACATCAGCGTGAGCGGAATGTTGTGCATTTCCTTCCTGCCATCGGCCAGCTCCACGGCCAGGTCTACGGGCATGGGGAACTGTCCTTCGCGGCGAAGGCGCACCGCGGTTTTGCCGTTCACTTCATACACGCTGTCGAGCGCATAATCGATGTGTTTGGTGGAGTTCATCATGTATTGCAGGTACCAGTCGAGCTGCAGGCCGCTTTCTTTTTCCATCACCCGGATAAAGTCCTTTGCGTTGGGATGTTTAAAACGCCAGTCTTTGTAATACCGCAGCAGCCCCGCATCGCGGTTGGCCGCACCGATCACGTAGCCCAGCTGTTCGAGGAACACGGCGCCTTTGGAATAGGCGTTGATGCTGTAGCCGTAATTGGTGTTGAAATGATCGGAATGGGTGCTCATCGGCTCTTCGAAGCCGCTTCTGATCAGCGCGAAATAAGAGCGGTAATTGCCTGCCTGGTGCCATTTTCCTTTCAGTGAATCAACGGTATTGCCGATGGTATTGTCTTCCGCGAAAGTCGTGAAACCCTCATCCATCCATGGGTACAGGCTTTCGTTGGTGGCCAGCATACCCTGGTACCAGCTGTGCATCCATTCGTGGATGGCTACGCCGTACAGTCCGTCCATTTTCCCGTTGCCCATGATCAGCGTGGCCATGGGATATTCCATGCCGCCGTCGCCGCCCTGGATAAAGGAATACTGTTTATACGGATAAGGCCCGTAGTGTTTCTTGATATAGGCGTAGGCGGTGGGGATCATCTCCGCCAGCTGCGGCCAGGTGGCGCGGGTGGTGTCGTTCTCGCGGTAAAAAAAGTGCGCGGTAAAATCGTCCACCTGTTTGGTGATGTGTTTGTATTCCGGATCGGCCGCCCACACAAAATCGTGCACGTTGGGCGCTGAAAACCGCCAGGTGAGCGTGTTCCCGGCCGGGCGGGTTACTTTGCTGCCTTTGGTTTCATAGCCGTATCCGATCTGCTGCGGGTTTTGCAGGTAGCCGGTAGCGGCGATCACATATTTTTTATCGATGGTGATGTTCACGTCGAAGTCGCCCCAGATGCCGTAAAACTCACGCGCGATATAGGGCGTGGGATGCCAGCCTTCGTAATCGTATTCGCACATTTTGGGGTACCACTGCGCCATCGAAAAGTCGATGCCTTCCTTATTGTGCCGGCCGCTGCGGCGGATCTGCACGGGTACCTGGGCTTCGAATTCCATATCGAACACCGCTTTGCTTTTGGGCAGTATCGGCTGGTCGAGGTCCACCACCAGGATGGTTTCTTCGGTGCGGTACGTCTGCTGGCGGCCGTCGCGCTTCAGCGATTTTATTTTCTGATAACCGGTTTCGTCGGGTTTGAGTTTTGAAATGCGATCCGTCACGCGGGCATCCCAGTCGTGTTTGTTATTCCCTTTGGCGTCTTTGCTGGAAACGATTTTCCCGAGCTCCTGGCTGCGCACGTCCATCATGCTGCCCGGCTGAAATGCGTTCCAGTACAGGTGGTAAAATACGCGGTAAAGGGTATCGGGCGAGTTGTTGGTGTACTCCAGCTGCTGTTTGCCGGTGAAGCGGTTGGTTTGCACATCCATCTGAATGTCCATGGTATACTTCACACGTTGCTGCCATCTGTCGGTCTGTGCCAGGGCCCCGGTTGTTCCCAGCATCAGGAAGATGACCGGGAATAATGATCTTCTCATACTCAGATTGTTGGTATAAGGCGCGAAAATAATGAATTTAAACGGAGGGTATCCCTGATTTGGGATGTGCGGTGGTACGAATAAAGGCCTGCCGGCGCCCCGATTGTTCTCATGTCCATTGCTGTTCAGGCCGGCAGGCGGGTTTTTCCCTCTGCATACCAGGCGTATAGCCGGTTATGCGATGGTGATGCCCTGCGTGGTGACGGGGGCAGACAGGTCCCAGTTATCTTTCTGGGCCTGTGTTAAAAATGTTTTGGTGCGGTATACGGTAGGATGCAATATTTTCCGGGGATGATTGGCCAGCCAGTGCTGACGGGCTTTCGTATAGGCCAGTATCCAGCTTTTTTCGTCGCCGCCCCGCAACGGTGTGCGTTCCGGGAACCGGGAACGGAGAAAGGGCGGAATGGAGCCGGAGTGGATATAACTGTCGTAAATGACGAGCAGGCTCAGCGGCAGCTCGAATTTTTCCGCTTCGAAGAAGTGCAGCGCCGGCTGGAAGTAGAGGATCTCGAATGTTTCGTCCTGCGCCTGGCGCATCAGCGGGTCCTGGCGCGCACTGTCTTTCAGCAGTTTGATGAAGTTCCTGTCGTTGACGAGCGATGTGCGCCCCACACGGTCCATGTACGGCGCAAAATCTGCTGCGAAGCTGCCGCCGAGGTCGATGTAGCGCTGCAGCAGATTGCGGAGGTTGCCCTGCTCGGTGGTCTGGCTGCGGCCATACGTGATCTGGCGGCTGCCGCCTCTTCCGTCCGGCAGTATTACGACCGCATCGTACCGGCCGTCTGCGCTGCCTGTTTCGAAAACATTGACGATACGCAGGATTTTTCGTTTGATTTCACTGGTAATCATAAGTAAACATTTTGGGGATTTTATGGTGTCCATTGCACGGTAAGCAATTGTCGCATCCAGGGCAGCCTCACAGGATCCGAACCGGGCGGATTCCCCGCCGTTTGCCGGTTTATCTGTAAACGCCAGGCATCATGGCTGTATTGCAGGCGGCCCTCCCGTTGCAGCCAGCCGCTGCGTAATCCGTCGCGGTGCATGCCGTATAATGCCGCCGCTTCATCGAGTGAAGTGAGGGCGCATTGTTTTTCCGCCGCGGTGAGCTGCACATCTTTTTCCACGGGAGCGTCCAGCGGCAGGCCGCATAGCAGTTTGTGCAGCGCCATATTATATTCCGGCGTCTGTTCGGCGCCGCCGGCCATAAACTCCAGCAGGTGCAGGGCCCTGGCATGAAAGTCCCGCTGCAAGGCGGCAGCCGGTTCCAGCCAGTTCAGCCTGCCAAACAGCGACGGCAGTTGGTGTTGCAGCAGTACGAGGCCCGCCTGTTTCACCTGGAGTGGCTCATCGATGTCGAGGTTGGGAGATGATGCGGGAGGGGTGATTATTTTGCGGGGCACGGGCGCCGGAAAGCCCTGCAGTACTTCAGGAAAGGAGATGCCGTCGAGCAATTTACTGCTGGAGATGGTGATGTCGGCCTGCATCCAGTTGCGCCACTTTTCGCGGATACGGTCTTTCAGCCGCAACGGCCCGCCGCCTGCCATGAGGGCGCCGAAAAGGGCGTCCCAGTAGATGCAGCGCAGGTGGTTTTGAGCGGTCGCAGCCTGTTCGGAGAACCGCTGCAGCAGGCCGCCTTCCGCGGCGATGGCCGCTTTTCCCGCGGCATCGCCAAACACGGCGCGCAGTACCGCCTGTTGTGTGGCGGAGGAGCATTGCTGCACCCAGCGCTGGATATTCAGCCGGTTGGCCGCCCAGGCTTTCGCCCATTTGTGGCGGCACAGCGCTTCGTGCCGCTGCACTGCGCCGATGATATTTTCTTCGAGGGTAGCGGGCGTTTCCTGCTGCATCCACCAGGGAATCAAACCATACTGCATAAAAAAGAACCAGGCGTACTGGTAAATTTCATCCACAGAACAAAGACCCCATTGCTGATCCTGCTCGGTTTCAGGGTACAGCCCGTTTTCATGCTCCTGTTGTGGCGATGCGCTGTTCCAAACTTCCATAAAGTATTTATTTTGACTGCCTCTCCTGGGTTGCGGGCAGCAGTTTTAAGAATCCGTGCGTGTACGGCCGGCGGAAATGCCATTCATTGTGCGTCTGTTACCTGCGCTCCAATAGCTGTAAGACACCAGATGCCTGAGTTTATTTTGGGGTCGCATCTTTTTACGGTATCCTGGGGTTGAATGAAGTAGGCGGTCTTTTGTTCTTCTTTTCCGGGGCTGTACTATTATGTAATATTAGTCATAATTCCGAACATGACAAAGCGCCGGGTCAGGCGTTTTTCCCTTCCACGATCATTACGATCTCCCCTTTCACGCCTTTTTCCGCAAAATAGTCGCGTACTTCCTGCAGGGAGCCTCTTTTATTTTCTTCGAACATTTTGGTAAGCTCGCGGGAAACGCAGCAGGGCCTGTCTGCGCCGAAATAGGTGATAAAGTCTTCCAGTGTTTTGACGAGGCGGTGGGGCGATTCATAAAACACCATGGTGCGGTCTTCTTCGGCCAGGCGGGTTAACAGGGTGTGGCGGCCTTTTTTGGGGGGCAGAAAACCTTCGAAAGCAAAGCGGTTCATGGGGATGCCGCTGTTGACGAGCGCCGGCACGAAGGCCGTTGCGCCGGGTAAACATTCCACCGGTACGCCGGCGCGGATGCATTCGCGCACCAGCAGGAAACCCGGGTCTGAAACACCCGGCGTGCCTGCATCCGTCAGGAGGGCCATCTGTTTGCCAGCCTGCAGCTGCTGTACCAGGTGCTGCAACACCTTATGCTCGTTGTGCTGATGATAAGGTGTTACAGGCCTCGTAATGCCATAGTGCTTCAGCAGTACACCCGAGGTACGGGTATCTTCCGCCAGCACCAGCTCCACCGTTTCCAGCACTTTTACGGCCCTGTAGGTCATATCCGCCAGGTTTCCGATGGGTGAAGGAATGATGAAGAGTTTGGACAAATTATTGGATATTAACTTCGTAAAATTCCATTACCTGGTTGGCCAGCAGTTTCTGGCAGGCATTTTCAGCAATGTGCTGCGCCTCTTCTTTGGAACCTGCCTCGATCTGCAGGGTAATGTGTTTGCCTACACGTACATCGTGTACATTTCCAAGGCCGAGGTTCTTTAACCCGCCCAATACGGCTTTACCCTGGGGATCCAGCAGTTCTTTCAGCGGCATCACGTTGATATGTGCAGTAAATGTCATTTGTCTCGAAAATTTTGACGCAAACCTAAGGAATAAATCAGGAATTACGAAATGCACCGCATCCGTAGATTCCTTTGAAATACAATACAGTAATGAATATCACCCTATTTGGATGCCTTATTTCAGGCCACGGAAATTTTCGGCGGCGCCAGCAGGGAAAGCCCCACATACACGATGAAGATAAACGGCACCACGGCGAACCCCAGCACGGGGATGCCGGCAAGGGTGAGCGCGATCAGCAGGAAGCGCGGCCAGTTGTCCTTCACGCTGAAATTCTTGAATTTGAGGCTGATCATGGGATGTGAGCTCACCATCAGGTAACAGAGCGCCGCAATGATGCCGTAAAGCACCCATACGTTTTCCAGCCAGTGCGCGAGGTTGAAGGGATTGTTGAGCATGATGAGCGGGAAAGACGCTACCAGGAAACCGACAGCCGGGGTGGGTACGCCGATGAAGTTCTCGGATTGCCGCGTATCGAGGTTGAACACCGCCAGCCGGTACGCCGCGAAACAGGGTACCAGCAATGCCGGGGCGAGGTTGAGATAAGACACGTCGAACACATCGGGCGTGCGCAAATAAGCGCTGCGGAGCAGGCGGAACAATATCATGCCCGGCACCACGCCGAACGACACCACGTCCGCCAGCGAATCCAGCTCCTTGCCGAGCGGCGACGATACTTTGAGCAGCCGCGCCACGAAACCGTCGAAAAAATCGATGATGCCGGCCAGCACCACCAGCCCTGACGCCCAGTAGATGGGCTCGGGATTCGTGACGGTGTATTCGGTGTTGTTGAATTCTGCGATGTATTCCGGCGCATGAAGGATAAAAATGATCGCGAGCGCGCCGCAAAAAAGATTGGACAGGGTAAGGATGTTCGGAATTTGTTTCATCAGCGTATTATTCGTCTTTTCAGTGGCCTGATGGAACTCTCACATGCGATTTGCTGTACCAGGCCGGTAAGCGTTTCATCAGTTTATCGTTCGTCTTTTCAATGGCCTGATGGAACTTACATATGCGATAGCAGCACCAGGCCGGCAAACGTTTCATCAGTTTATTGTTCGTCTTTTCAATGGCCTGATGGAACTTACATATGCGATTGCAGCACCAGGCCGGTAAACGTTTCATCAGTTTATCGTTAACACCGGAACCGGCCGCAATAGCCGGTTCCGGTGCCAATATACAGGATTATGCTTTCATCAGGGCTTCAATTTCTTCCGCGGTGATGGGGATGTTTTGCATCAAATCCACGTTTCCGCTTTTCTTCAGCCAGATATTGTTTTCAATCCGGACACCCATCTGCTCTTCTTCGATATAGATACCCGGCTCCACGGTCAGCACCGCGCCTTCGGGCAGCGGCTGGTGGAAAGAAGGCGCCAGGTCGTGCACATCCACGCCCAGGTGATGGGAAATACCATGGTAGAGATATTTACGGTAGGCAGGCGTCTCAGGGTCCTGGTTCTTGATATCGTTTTCCGTCAGCAGGCCGAGTTTCACAAACTCCTTACCGGCTTCCACGCCCACCATTTCGTGATATTTCGCAATGGTGACGCCGGGGGCCAGGATGGATTTGGCGTAGTTGTGCAGGTGCAGGCAGGCGTTGTACACCTGGCGCTGACGGTCGGTAAACCTGCCGTTCACCGGCACCGTGCGGGTAAGGTCCGCGTTATACCCGCCGTAAGCGGCGCCGAAGTCCATCAGGATCAGTTCGCCGTCTTTACACTCCTGGTTGTTGGACACATAGTGCAGCGTACGGGCCCTGTCGCCGGAAGCGAGGATGGAACTGTACGCTTCGCCGGTAGCGCGGTTGCGCAAAAATTCGTGCATGATCTCCGCATGGATTTCGTGCTCGAACACGCCGGGCTTGATGAAGGTCAACAGGCGGCGGAATGTTTTTTCCGTGATATCGATGGCCTGCTGGATGACTTTTATTTCCTGCTCCGTTTTTACGGCCCGCAGTTCTTTTAAAATGGGCGCGGAACGGAGATAGTTGTGCAGCGGATAGCGGGCGCGCAATTCTGTCGCGTACCGGTAGTCGCGCACGGGCACCAGGTTGGCCTTACGGTTGTTTTCGTTCGTGTTGAGATAGATGTTCTGCGCATCGTGGATCCAGGGCTGGAGCAGCGTGTCCAGGCTGTCGAGCCACACGATGGTCTGAATCCCTGAAATGGCCTGTGCTTCTTCGCGGCGGAGGCGGTGGCCGTCCCACTTCTCCTTCAGCTCGTTAGGGCGCACCAGCACCAGTACTTCGCGGTACTTGGGATCCGGGTTATCGGGGAACAATACCAGCATGGTATCTTCCTGGTCGATACCCGTGAGCCAGTACAAATCCGCATTCTGCTTAAAGGCATGCAATGCGTCGCCGTTGGTGGGCAACTCGTCGTTTGAATTGAATATGGCAATCGATCCCGGCTGCAGTTTAGCTTTGAAGCGCTCCCTGTTGTTGATAAAGAGCTGTTGGTCGAGCGGTAAATATTTCATCTGTTTCTGTTTTCAAAAAGTATGAGGGCTCAAACTTACCGGAAAATCACCAACCGGCAAAAACGCATCGCGGCGTTTCAAGCGGCGGAGCCGTTCGATAATTAACAAATAAATATTCCCGCGGTCCTTTGATTTTCCGGCAAATTGAAATCGAATGAATTAGATAATATCTAAAAACAACCCTCAAAACCATTGATTTTACAGGAAATTAAGTGGTGCAACATCCATAAAATTTGATAATATCAAAAAAAGCATAGATTTGCTCATACACCAAAACAATCTTTCTTTATGCAAATCAGCAGTGTAAGAGATACACTCAGAGAATTGCGGGATCTTGGCATAGAGAACATCGCCGATGTACATTACCAATTGCCGCCTGAGGAGTTAACAGCGCAGACACTGGCATTGCACCAGGGTTGCCAGACAGATACCGGCGCATTGATGGTCAATACCGGCGAGTTCACCGGCCGCTCCCCTAAAGACAAGTTTATCGTCAAAGACCAGCTCACCGCCAACTCCGTGAACTGGAACGATTTCAACCAACCATTTTCCGCAGAGCATTTCGAAAAGCTGTACCAGAAAATCACCCGCTACTTTACCGGCAAACCGGTGTGGGTGAGGGACTGCCAGGCCTGCGCCGACCCTGCCTACCGCGTCAATGTGCGCGTGATCACGGAAAGCCCCTGGGCCAGCCTTTTTGCATATAACATGTTTCTCCGGCCTTCTGAAGACGAGCTGGAGCACACGGAACCGGAATGGACGGTTATCCAGGCGCCCGGCTGCCATGCCGACCCTGCTGAAGACGGTACCCGCCAGCACAATTTTGCCGTGGTGAGCTTCACCCGCAAAATGATCCTCATCGGAGGCTCCGCCTATACCGGCGAAATCAAGAAAGGCGTCTTTACCATACTCAACTACCTCCTGCCGCACACGCAGAACGTATTGAGCATGCACTGCTCCGCCAACCTGGGGAAAGACGGCGACACGGCTGTTTTCTTCGGCCTCAGCGGCACCGGTAAAACCACCCTGAGCGCGGATCCGGAGCGTAAGCTGATCGGCGACGACGAACATGGCTGGACGGACAGCGGCGTTTTCAACTTTGAAGGCGGCTGTTATGCCAAAACCATCGACCTCAGCGCCGAAAAGGAGCCGCAGATATTCCAGGCCATCCGCGAAGGCGCGCTGCTGGAGAATACGGTTTTCTTCCCCGGTACCAGCAATGTGAATTATGCAGACAAGAGCATCACCGAAAACACCCGTGTGAGCTACCCGCTGCATTACATCGATAACGCCCTGGAGCCTTCCATCGGCGGCATCCCGAAAAACATCTTTTTCCTGACCTGCGACGCGTACGGCGTGTTGCCGCCCATCTCCCGCCTGAGCCCCGGCCAGGCCATGTACCAGTTCATTTCCGGTTATACTGCGAAAGTAGCCGGTACGGAAGCGGGCGTAACAGAGCCGAAATCCACGTTCAGCGCCTGTTTCGGCGCACCCTTCCTCCCCCTCCACCCTGCCCGTTACGCGCAGATGCTCGGGGACAGGATGCGGGCGCACCAGGTGAACATCTGGCTGATCAACACCGGCTGGACCGGCGGCGCTTACGGCACCGGCCACCGCATCAAACTCAGCTACACCCGCGCCATGATCAGCGCCGCACTGAAAGGAGAGCTCGATAAGGTAGCGTACAAAAACCACGAAGTGTTCGGCGTGGCCATCCCGGAAAGTTGCCCCGGCGTGCCCGACGAACTGCTCGACCCGCGCAACACCTGGGCCGACGCCGCTGCGTACGACGCCCAGGCGAAAGACCTTGCCGGGCAATTCGTGAAGAATTTCGAGAAGTATGCCGCACAGGCCGGGGAAGAAATCCTGGCCGCAGCGCCGAAAGTGTAAGATGCGATTTATTACGGCTATCGTTATTCAATATGTAAACCGTTTGCCTTTATACCTCCCGCGGTTTGACCGCGGACATCCTTCCGGGGATTTCCATCGTCAAAACTTCGTGTGTTCCTTTTAAATTCCAACGTTCATTTATCAATTTGGTTTGACGGGGTTGCCTTTGGCCAGGCAACCCCTTTCCATTCCCCGATTTTTCTTTACCTTTGCGCATGCAAATTTTAGACGGCAAACACGTATCCCAGGCAATTAAAGACCAGCTGGCAACCCAGGTGGCTGAATTAAAAGCGCAGGGCAAAAAAATCCCTCACCTGGCCGCCATCCTCGTAGGCAACAGCGGCGCCAGCGAAACCTATGTGGCCAGCAAGGTTAAATCCTGCGCCGAAATTGGCTACAACTCCACCCTGCTGCGTTTTGAGGACACCATTTCCGAAAAGCACCTGCTGGATCACATCAACATGCTGAACGAAAACACCGACATCGACGGCATTCTCGTACAGCTGCCGCTTCCCAAACACATCAACGAAGAGCTGGTCATCAATACCATCGACCCCAGCAAAGACGTGGACGGCTTCCATCCCATGAATGTGGGCAAAATGGTGAGCGGTCTCCCTACTTTCATACCCGCCACGCCCTACGGCATCATGCTGATGCTGGAGCATTATAACATCGACACCAAAGGCAAACATGCCGTGGTGATAGGCCGCAGCCATATCGTGGGCACGCCCATCAGCATCCTGCTCAGCCGCAACACCAATCCCGGCAACTGCACCGTTACCCTTTGCCACTCCCACACCAAAAACCTGGCGGAGATCTGCAAACAGGCCGATATTGTGGTAGCCGCCATCGGCAGGCCCAATTTCGTGACCGCTGATATGGTGAAGGAAGGAGCCGTGGTGATCGACGTAGGTATCAACCGCATCGCGGACGCTTCCAAAAAGAGCGGCTTCCGCCTCGTGGGAGATGTGGACTTTAACGCCGTGGCGCCCCTTTGCAGCTACATCACCCCCGTTCCGGGAGGTGTGGGCCCCATGACCATCGCCGCATTGCTGAAAAACACCTACCACGCCGCCACCGGCCAGCGCGGGCACCAGAACTAATTAATCAGTTACCTTTGTACCATGCAAAGCACCGCTTTACATACCGCTACTTTACCCGTGATGGAATCTTTTTACACCCTGCAGGGCGAAGGATTCCATCAGGGGAAAGCCGCGTACTTCATCCGCCTCGGCGGCTGTGACGTAGGCTGCGTATGGTGCGATGTGAAAGAAAGCTGGGATGCGGACAAACATCCGCAGCTGGCCATCCCGGATATGGTACGGGAAGCAGCCGCCAACCCCGGCCGGATCGTCGTGATCACCGGCGGCGAGCCCCTGATGCACGATCTCACCGTCCTTACCCAGGCCCTGCACAAAGCCGGTTTCCGGAATCATATCGAAACGTCCGGCTCTTCTCCCCTGAGCGGCAGCTGGGACTGGATTACCCTTTCCCCGAAAAAATTCAAGGCGCCCCTCCCCGAAATCTGCGCCAAAGCCCACGAACTGAAAATCGTGGTCTACAATAAATCCGATTTTGCCTGGGCGGAGAAATACGCCGCCCTGGTGGGCAAACAGTGCAAACTGTACCTCCAGCCCGAATGGAGCCGCGCCGCGGAAATGACGCCCTTTATCATCGATTACGTAAAGGAGAACCCCCAATGGCAGATTTCCCTGCAAATCCATAAGTATATCAACGTTCCTTAAAACAGTCCGCCTCTACGGTTGTGCGAAAATGCTGTGAGCCATTCATCATCCTAGGGTATTCTTAGGGTTATTATAGGGTTATCATTGGTTTTTTAATTTAAAAAGCCTAAGATAACCCCAGGAATACCCTATTTTTATTCTATGATGCTGCTATTCTGCGTAAGACGTCATTAATTCCGCTTCATCATGGCAATCAATGAGCCTGACGCCCGAACCACAAGCATCCCGGTCGTCCCGGGCGCCGGGGCTATCAGCAGGCTCAAACCCGGATTAAGGACTACCTTATATTACAATTCATTATAATTCCCATACCGGAAACCCTTATTTTTCCGTTATTTAGGGACTTGCTATGAAACACATCCTGTTATGCTGCTGCTGCCTTTTCAGTCTCGGGCTGATGGCGCAAAAAACCGACAAGGCCGACAAAAAGGCGAATGAGCTGTTTGAACGGTCGCTCGAATCGATGCGCGTATATAAGTACGATGAAGCGATCCAATTCCTTCAGGAAGCGCTGAAGGTGAAGCCCAACTATCCGGACGCCTACGGGCAGATGGGGCTCACCTATGTGGCCAAGAAAAACTATAAGGAAGCGATCACAGCGTTTAAGAAACTGCTGGAAATCGACCCGGACGGCATCCGTTTCATCCGCTTTTCGTACGCCAAGGCGCTGGCGGGCAACGGCCAGTTCGCGGACGCCCTGCGCATGGCCGACGAACAGCTGGCCGCCTCCAAGAATCCGTCTGTGGAGCTGAGGGCCTTTAAGAAAAACATGGAGTACGCCCTCACCACCAAGCCGGTGCCGTTCGAGCCCAAAAACCTCGGCAATCAAATCAACTCCCCCGACGCGGAGTATTTTCCCTCTCTTACCATCGACGGTAAAACGCTCGTGTATACGCGACGCGTGGGCGGCCGGAACGAAGACTTCTTTGTGTCCGAAAGAGACAGCCTGCAATGGCTGGCCGCCAAAGACATGGGTGAGCCCGTAAACTCCGAGTTCAACGAAGGCGCGCAGAACATTTCGCAGGACGGGGAAATGCTCGTGTTCACCGGCTGCGACTTCCCGGGCGGGCGGGGCAGCTGCGACATCTACTTTTCCGTTAAAACCGCCAACGGCTGGCTGGCGCCCCGCAGCATCGGAACTGCCATCAACACCGAACTGTGGGAATCGCAGCCCTGCCTTTCTCCGGATAAACAAACACTTTATTTCACCCGCGAAACATCCGACGCCGGCGCCGATATTTTTGTGAGCCGCCGGGGCCCGGACGGGCGCTGGAGCCTGGCGGAACGCCTCGGTCCGAACATCAATACGCCCGGCCGCGAAATGACACCCTTCCTGCACGCGGACGGCCAGACGCTGTTTTTCGCCTCCACGGGCCACCAGGGTTTCGGCGGGCTCGATATATTCTTTTCCCGCATGCAGCCCGACGGCAATTGGGGCCCCGCCATCAATCTCGGTTACCCGATCAATACCATCGATGAAGACGGCAGTCTTACCGTAGCCGCAGACGGCGTAACGGCTTACTTCGCCTCCGACCGTACAGACAGCAAAGGCTCGCTCGACATCTACAGTTTTGAACTGTACGAAAGCGCCCGCCCCCAGCCGACCCTCTACGTCAGAGGGTATGTGTACGACGCAAAAACCAACCAGCGCCTCGTAGCGGCCCTCGAGCTGACCGACCTGGCAACCAAACTAACGGTGGCGAACATACGCAGCAGCGAAAACGGCGAATACCTCGTTCCCTTGCCAACGGGCAAAGATTATGCGTTGTCGGTAAGCCGGAAAGGGTATCTCTTTTTCTCGGAGAATTTTTCACTGAAAGAAGTGAAGAAGGGGCAGCCTTACGAAAAGAACGTGCCCCTGCAGCCGCTGGAAGCCAACGCCGTGGTGGTGCTGCGGAACATCTTTTTCGCCAGCAAGGAATACACCTTGCAGCCCGCATCCACCACGGAGCTGGACAAACTCGTGGCGCTGCTGAAAAGCAATCCCACGATGCAGGCCGAGTTAAGCGGGCATACAGACAACGTGGGCAGCGACGCAGACAACCAGGCGCTGTCCGAAAACCGCGCGAAAGCCGTGGTAGCGTACCTGGTGCAACAGGGCATCGACGCCAAAAGATTGAAAGCAAAGGGCTATGGGGAAACGAAACCGGTTGACACGAATGATACGGAGGAAGGCCGTGCGCAGAACAGGCGTACGGAGTTGAAGGTGGTGAGTATGTAATAGCTTACAGATAATAAAAGAAGAAGGGAGGAAAAAAATGCTGTTCCTCCCTTCTTCTTTTATTTCGATAATTGTTTTTTCAGCGTGTCGATTTCCTTTTCCTGCTTCGCCAGTTTCTGTTGCTGGCTCTTCATCACTTTTTCCTGCGCAGTCATTTTTTTATTCATATCGATCATATAAAGCGTCAGCTCTTCGATTTTCTGAAGGAGCATGGCCTGATTGCCACCTACGTCCAGTCCCTGCTGCTGCACTTCCGAAGCCGGCGGCATTTCAGGGAGGTGTTTATGTTTTGCGATGAACCCTGCTACTTCTTCCAGGCTTTTCAATCTATACTCCGGCTGGAATACGAAATCGGGCCATTCTGATACGGTAACTTTTATTCTCCGCGTTTTTATATCACCGTTCACCGCTAATTTGTATCCGCTGCTCTGGCTGGTTCCAATGCAGAGGCCGCCGTATTCGTCCATAATGATTTTATTATGTTCAGCACCGCCGTTTGTTTTTGTGGTAAACACCAGTTTTCCGCCAATGAGGCCCGGATGGCTGGGAAGGTCTGCCTTTTCCGCCCAGATACCTGCCACCTGGCGGGGTGCGTCGGACTGGCCGGTGAGGTTGGAGAAAAATATCGCCCCTACCCGTTCTCCCGTGCCCAGGGCGCTGACAGGCCGGCCCAGTTCCAATACGGGCTGTTCGGCTGCCGCGATGCTTACCACTTTATCCTGCTGAGAATAGGTACGTGGATAATTTACCTGGTTCTGGTTGTAAAAGCTGCCGGGAACGAGCGTACCGAAGCCGATGTTACCATTGCGATCGACGATCATATGGGCATCGTCGGTATTATAGCCATACCCTCCCAGCATTACAGGCAATGCAACGCCGGTATTCTGATAGAACCCTTTTATCCATATGCCGACTTCATCGTTCAGGTCGTTGCCGCCCGGAGCAGTAGAAAGATAGCGCTCCGTTGCAGGCCCCAGTAACTGACGGCCTGATTGTTCAGGAAAGAGGTGGTCGTAGACATTGTTAACCCCAGCGGGTGCCCATATTGTGTCTGGACGTCGGGGGTTTGTGCGGCAATGCCGCTGGGCAGACCCTGGCTGCTCGCGCAATAACAGGTCAGCAATGCGTTAAGAAACAGGATGATTTTTTTCATAGTGAAGGGATTTTAACGCATCAAGATATCAAAATTCCCTGACCTGCTTTTTCAGCACGCTATCCGTTTGCTGCGGCGTGAGCCCGCGCGGCGCCAGGGCGCTGAGCCAGTCGCCGTACATCACGTTCGGCAGCACGATGAACCTTCCGCCGAATTCGTCACGCAACTGATCAACGGCGGCGCTTCTTTCCGCCGGCGATTTCCTGTAAAACACTTCCGCGAAGTCGCCGAGGTTATCGCCTACGAGCATGGCGATTTCAAATTTCCGGGCAACCACGGCACGGCGGGGCTCTTTATTGGAATTGCCGTCCGACAGGATGAGATGATCGTTGTCGGCAAACGGAAAACCCCAGCGCTGCAGGTTTTTCAGGGTAGCGGCCCTTTCTTTTTCGAGGCGGTTGGTGATGTAATAGATCGTGAACCCTTTCGCCGCGGCATCTTTGAAAAAAGACAGCGCGCCGGGCACGGTATCTGCCGCGGCGAGGGCCGTCCATTCTTCCCAGGCCTGCTGTGAATAAGGTTTTCCGGCTAAGGCGTTTTTGGCCGAGAAGGGGCTGTTGTCAAGAATGGTTTCGTCGATGTCCGTTACGATCGCCCGCGGGCGAAGGGTTTGCTGATGGCTCATCACTTCCACGCGCTGCGCCGCCACCTGGTATGCCTGCAGGCAGAGCGCTTTGTATTCCGCTGCGCGCTGCTGCCAGAGCGCTCCCCAGGCGGGGCCGGTGGCCGAAAAAGAAACGGCGGAAGTTGGTTGTGGCGTTTTGCAGGCGGTGAAAATGAGCAATCCTGCAAGCAGATATCTGATATACATAAGCGGAGGTATGTGCTGCAAACTTCGCCAAAAAAACGTACATTGAATGTACTTAAATTGTTAACCCATGCGCGATGAATTACACTACCGTATCGCATTGACCCTCATTCCGCAGGTAGGCGACGTAGTGGCGAAAGAGCTATTACGGCAACTCGGCACCGCCCGCGATATTTTCACGGCAAAGAGAAAACACCTCGAATGCATACCCGGTGTAGGCGTGCAGCGTGCGGCCGCCATCCGGCATTTCAATGCTTTCCACCTGGCCGATGCGGAAATCGGCTTCATGCAACGCAACGGCGTGCAGGCCGTGTTTTACACCGATGCGGCATACCCGAAGCGTTTGCAGCATTGTTACGACAGTCCCGTGATGCTTTATACCAAAGGGCAGCTTGATCTGCAGGCGGAAAAGATGCTGGGCGTTGTGGGCACACGCAAACCCACCGCATACGGCCTGGCCATCTGCGAACAGTTTGTATCCGCATTTACGCAGCATCATATCACCATCGTGAGCGGCATGGCCTACGGCATCGATATCGCCGCACACAAAACCGCCCTGCAATGCGGCCTCCCTACCATCGGCGTGCTGGCGCACGGGCTCGACAAACTGTACCCTTCCACACACGCCGCCACGGCGCGGCAGATGCAGGAAAACGGCGGGCTGCTCTCCGACTTCGGCAGCGGCACCAGACTCAGCAAACAGAACTTCCCCCGCCGTAACAGGATAGTGGCGGGGTTGTGCGATGCCACGCTGGTGATCGAAAGCGGTATCAAAGGCGGTTCCCTCATCACTGCCGATATTGCCGGCAGTTACAACCGCGATGTACTGGCGGTGCCGGGCCGCATCGGCGATCTGCGCTCCGAGGGCTGCCTCGAGCTGGTGCGGCGCAACAAGGCGGCGCTCGTGACCGGGCCGGACGACGTGCTCGACATGCTCGACTGGCGGCCGGCCGCTCCCAAAAGCGCCCCTGCCGTGCAGCGACGGCTGTTCCATCACCTCACGCCCGCCCTGCAGCATATTATGGAAACACTCGGCAGCGGCCACCTGCACATCGATGAAATCCAGCACCGCAGCGGAGTTCCGCAGCAGGAAATCTCCGGCGCCATGCTGCAGCTCGAAATGGAAGGGCTGGTACGCCCCATGCCCGGCAATACATATCAATTAATCTGCACATGAAAAATGAACTGCGCTGGTTACGTAAAATAGTCGTACATTTGCGTGCAATTATTTAGAAAACTGCCAAAATAATTGCAATATGCCTGCGGGAAAATCCAAACAGAAATTTGTAGCTGACGGTCTAACCTTCGACGATGTGTTGCTGGTACCAGCCTACTCAGAAGTGCTGCCCAGAGAAGTCAACATCACTTCCCAACTTACCAAGAACATCCGAATCAACATTCCCATGGTGTCTGCCGCGATGGACACTGTAACGGAAGCCAATCTGGCCATTGCGCTGGCGCGCGAGGGCGGTATCGGCATCCTGCACAAAAACATGAGCATTGAAAAACAGGCGGAGCTGGTAAGAAAGGTGAAACGTAGCGAAAGCGGCATGATCATCGATCCGCTCACGCTGAGCGCCGACTCCACCATCGGGCAGGCGCTGCGCATGATGCGGGAAAATGGCATTGGCGGTATTCCCATCGTGGATGGCGACAAAAAACTGATCGGCATCCTCACCAACCGCGATCTGCGGTTTGAAAAATCCAACACCAAAAGGCTCATCAGCGAGGTAATGACCGGCAAAGACAAGCTGGTAACCGCCCCGGAAGGGACCGACCTGAAAAAAGCCGAAAAAATACTCCAGCAGCACCGTATTGAGAAATTACCCGTAGTCAACAAACAGGGTAAACTGACCGGTTTGATCACTTACCGCGACATCCTGCAGCTGCAGAGTTATCCCATCTCCGCCAAAGACAATTTCGGCCGCCTGCTGGTAGGCGCCGCGCTCGGTATCACCGGCGACCTGCACGACAGGGCCGCTGCGTTGATCCATGTGGGTGTGGACGTGGTAACGCTCGACAGTGCGCATGGCCACTCCGTGCACGTACTGGAAGCGCTCCGCAAGCTGAAAAAATCATTCCCGAAATTGCAGGTGATCGGCGGCAACGTAGCCACCGCGGAAGGTGCGCTGGCGCTGGCCGCAGCAGGCGCGGACGCCGTTAAGGTAGGCGTAGGCCCCGGTTCCATCTGTACCACCCGCGTGGTGACAGGCGCAGGCTTCCCGCAGTTGTCCGCCATCATGAACGCCGCGCAGGCCCTGAAAAAATCAGGCATCCCCGTGATCGCAGACGGCGGCATCCGCTACACCGGCGACATGGTAAAAGCCCTCGTAGCAGGCGCTTCCACCATCATGGCCGGCTCCATTTTCGCAGGCGTGGAAGAAAGCCCCGGAGAAACCATTATCTACGAAGGCCGTAAATTCAAAAGCTACCGCGGGATGGGCTCCATCGAAGCGATGTCTGAAGGCAGCAAAGACCGTTATTTCCAGGACGTGGAAGCCGATATCAAAAAACTGGTGCCCGAAGGCATCGTAGGCCGCGTACCGTACAAAGGCAATTTGTCCGAAGTGGTGCAGCAGTTCGTAGGCGGTCTCCGCGCCGGTATGGGCTACTGTGGTGCGAAAGACATCAAGGCCCTGCAAGACGCGCAGTTCGTAAAAATCACATCCGCCACGGTGAAAGAAAACCACCCGCACGATGTGGTGATCACCAAAGAAGCGCCGAACTACAGCCGCTGATCAGCATACTATTAACAACATATTAAAAAGGGCATACCGCGCGCATACCTGCTCCGGATGCCCTTTTTTCTTTTTATTTTTGAACGATGAACCCTTTCCTCAGCAAGCGCGCGCCCCTGTTGCTCAGCATTCTGGCTGGCTGCACCATGTGGGCGGCCTGGCCCACATCTCCTCTTACCTTTCTGATTTTCGCAGGTTTTGTGCCCCTCCTGGCCATCGCCGACCGGGTAGAGCGAAGGGGTATTTTCTGGGGCCTGGTATATCTTGCGTTGTGGATATGGAACACCGGCACCACCTGGTGGGTAGGCAATACCCCCGTGCCGGCCAGCGGCGTTTTCGCCAACGCGTTTAATGCGCTGCTGATGAGCATCCCCCTGCTCGGCTTCAAAATCGCCAAAGAAAAGATGGGCCGCAACATGGCCTATTTTGCCCTGATCATCTACTGGCTCACCTTCGAATACATCCACCAGCAATGGGAACTGACCTGGCCATGGCTGACGCTCGGCAATGCATTCGCGATGCGGCCGGATTGGGTGCAGTGGTACGAATTCACCGGCACTACCGGCGGTTCGCTGTATGTGCTGCTCGCCAATATTTTAGTGTACGAAGCCATCCTGCAATACAAAAAAGCGCCCGGCTGGAAAGCAGCCTGGAAACCGTTGCTGTTCATCCTTTTGCCCATCGGCATCTCCCTGCTCGTCCGGCCCGCGGGGCAACAGGCGCCCGCCATCGGCGTAGTGGTGGTGCAGCCGAACATCGACCCGTACAATGAAAAGTTCACCACCGGTATGGCGCGGCAGCAGGTCGAAAAACTGCTCGCACTCACCCGCTCCAAAGCGGATGTCTCCACCCGGTACGCCATCTGGCCGGAAACCGCCCTTTTCCCGGAAGGCGCCTGGGAGCACGAGCTCAACCAGCAGCCGGAAGTGCAGCTCATCCGTGAATTTTTGCGTCAGTACCCGCAGTTGACCATCATTTCGGGCGCATCCACCTACAAAAAATACACCGGCAGCGACGACATCCCGGTTTCCGCCCGCACGACGTCGGACGGTACCGTCACCTACGATGCGTTTAATTCCACCATACAGATCGACACCTCCCTGAACGTGCAGGTATACCATAAGGTGAAGCTCGTGCCCGGCGTGGAAATCACCCCGTACATGAACTATCTCCCTTTCATGAAAAAACTGGCGCTGGATTTCGGCGGCATCACCGGCAGCTACGGCCTGACACCGGGCGTTCCCCTCTTCACGGCGGCGGGCGGCATGAAGGTTTTCGACGCTATCTGTTATGAGTCGGTTTACAGCGACCTGGTGGCGCAAAAAGTGCAGGCAGGCGCCAACTTCCTGGCCGTGAGCACCAACGATGGCTGGTGGGGCAACACCCAGGGCCACAAACAGCATATGCAATACGCCCGGCTCCGGGCCATCGAAACCCGCCGCTGGGTGGTCAGAAGCGCCAACACCGGCATTTCCTGCGCGATAGACGACCGGGGAAGGATACACGAATCACTGCCATACTGGGAAGAAGGCGTATTGAAAACAGCACTTGTTCCCGGCAGCAGGCAGACTTTCTATGTAAGATTC
Source organism: Chitinophaga lutea (assembly GCF_003813775.1). Classification (NCBI taxonomy): domain Bacteria; kingdom Pseudomonadati; phylum Bacteroidota; class Chitinophagia; order Chitinophagales; family Chitinophagaceae; genus Chitinophaga; species Chitinophaga lutea. The sequence continues at coordinate 2,555,378 of NZ_RPDH01000002.1, forward strand.
GTCGATTTCATTGCCAAAGCACCGTTGATCTTTTGTATATTGCTGCTGACATACACCATTGTTTTACGGGTAATACGCAGGAAGTATGTGGAAAACAATTAACAACGGAGGCCGCGACGGCGCTTACTGGACGGAAGGGGAAGGGAAAGCGGTTATTTTGATACATGGATTTGCGGAAGATCATTCCGTATGGGAACATCAGACTGCTTTTTTACGGAACCATTACCGCGTGCTGGTGCCCGATTTGCCGGGGACGGGCCGCTCCCAGCTCACCACGCCGCTCAGCATCGAAAGCATGGCGGAATTCATTTACGAGATACTGGTGGCCGAAGCCATCAGCCAGGTCACCCTCATCGGCCATTCGATGGGCGGTTATGTGGCCCTTGCTTTTGCGGAAAAATACCCTCACCTGCTGGAAGGTCTAGGCCTGTTCAGTTCTACGGCAAAGCCGGACAGTGAAGAGAAAAAAGAAGGCCGCCAGAAATCGATCCGGATGATCAGCCAGTACGGGCTTGAATCCTTTTTCAGGCAGATGCTCCCCAGCATGTTCGCCGCGGATTTCCGTACCCGGCAGGCGCCGATGATCGAAAACTATATCCAGCAGGCGCTGACCTCCGGCACCACCGAAGGCGCCATCGCCTATTACGAAGCCATGATGGCGCGCCCCGACCGTACGGAGGTGCTGAAGACCATCAAAGTGCCCGTTTTATTTTTTATCGGAAAAGAAGACCAGGCGGTGCCGGTCGACAATGCGTTATCGCAGGTAATCATGCCGGCCGTTGCCAGCATTCACCTGTTCGATCAGGTGGGGCATATGGGATTGCTCGAGGTATATGAAGAGAGCAACCTGATATTACACCATTTCGTTGCATTTTGCCAACATTCGTCGTAGCACTACAGAACATTGCGGAAACTCCTGCTAATATTCCTGTTGGGCCTGGGTTCCATGGCTGCACGGGCTGATCATATCATCGGCGGGGAGATGTATTATACTTACGTTCGTACAGACGGCAGCGGCAACAATGTATACAACCTCACCCTCAAGCTATTCCTCCGCTGCGACGCCAGCGACGCCCAGATCGACGAGAACGTGGACATCAGCATATACGACGCAGGCGGCACCTATTACAACACCTTCCGCTTCGACCGGAACAACCTCCAGCGCTTCACCGCCAACGACGTCGACCCGTGTATCGTGAACCCGCCATACGTGTGTTACCAGATCGGGTATTACGCGGGCCAGGTAACACTGCCGGCCAATTCAAACGGATATATCGCCACCTTCCAGCGGTGCTGCCGCCGTACCGGCCTGGCGAACATTTCGTCGAACCGGAACGATGTGGGCGCTACTTACTTTACACGCATCCCCGGCACAAACAGCGGGTTCCAGGCCAATAACAGTCCAAGGTTCGAAGCAGAAAGAGGCGCCATCGTATGCGCCAATAACCGCTTCCGGTATAACTTCGCGGCGGAGGACCCCGACAGCGATTCCCTGGTGTATTCGTTTTCCACCGCCTATACCGGCGGCACGCAGGGCGACCCGAAGCCCACCCGCTCCCAGACGCCCAGTGTACCGGTGAGCTACATCAGCCCCTTTACGGCGGCGCAGCCGCTGGGCGACAAAGTCACCATCGACCCGCACACGGGGATTATTTCCGGCATCGCACCGCGTAGCGGGCTGTACATCGTTACCGTGTCTGTGCGCGAGTACCGGAACCAGGTGCTGATCGGCGAGCACCGTAAAGAGTTTCAGTTCACCGTGGAGTCGTGCGTACGGCAGGTAACCGCCGCCATGCCGGATAAGTATGCGGACTGTGACGGCTATACGATCAATTTCGTGAATAACAGCACGCCAGGCAAGGAATACGTATGGGATTTCGGTGACGGCTCGCCGTTGTTCGTCACCACCGACCTCGCCACTTTCCCGCACACATATGCCAGGCAGGGCACTTACCAGGTGAAGCTGGTGGTGGATCAGCAGAGCAGTTGCGGAGACAGTGCGTACGCCACCGTGCATGTATATCCTTTCCTCCGTCCCTCCTTCGATGTGGCCGGCCTCTGCACCACCAAACCGACGGATTTCAGGCATACGTCTACCAACGACGTGGGCAATTTCGAATACCTGAAATGGGACTTCGGGGAAGCCGCCCTGCAGAACGACACTTCCAATCAAAACAATCCACGCTGGCAATACACCGTGCCCGGTGACTATACGGTGAAACTACTGATGCGCACAGACAAGGGTTGCGAGCGCACCATTTCCGAAACATTTACGATCTACGATAAACCGCCCTTCACGACCACCCGCGATACGGCGCTTTGCATCAACGACGTGCTGCAGCTGCGGGCGGAAAGCCTGCTGCCCGGCTCTTATCAGTGGGGGCCGCTGTACAATATCACCGGCGAAAACACCCCTACGCCCACTGTTTCACCCAAGGTAGACACGGAATACCAGGTGACCTTTACAGACGCCACCGGTTGCGTGAACACCAAAAAAGTACTGATCGACGTAAAGGATAAACTGCTGGTGACCGCGCCGAACGACAGCGTGATCTGCACCGGCGACCCGGTTGATCTGAAAGCCGTGGTAGACGGGCCGTACGCCTTTACCTGGACAGACGTGGACACCCGGCAGGTAGTGGGCGCCCAGCAAAATGTAACCATCACCCCGGCGCGCAGTTCGATGTACGAAATACTGGTGACGCTCGGCACCTGTTTCAACCGCGATTCGGTGTATTACAAACTGGTAGACCCTCCGAGGGCGGATGCCGGCGCGGACGCCACCATCTGCCACGGCGAAACGATCTGGCTCGAGGCCAGCGGAGGCTCGTCGTACCGCTGGGAGCCTGCCGCCACGCTTACCAGTCCCCGCCGCGCCCGCACGCAGGCCTGGCCGAAAGACACTACGACCTACACAGTAACGGTCACCGATACACTGGGATGCCCCAAAGCGGTCACCGCCGATGTAACGATAAACGTGGTGCCGCCCGTGCCCGCATTTGCCGGCAACGATACGATCCTCATCAAGGGGCGGCCCTTCCAGCTGAACGGCACCGGCGGGTTCCGGTACGAGTGGTCCCCGGCCGACGGCCTGAGCAGCACGAACATCCCCAACCCCCTGACCACCATCGACCGTGCTTTCACCTACCACCTGAAGGTGTATACGAAAGAAGGATGTTTGGGCGAAGACGATATCAACCTGCGTTTTATGGCCGGGCCGGAGATTTATGTGCCGAACGCCTTCAGTCCTAACGGCGACGGGCTGAACGACCTCTTCCGCCCCATACCCGTGGGCATCACCCGGCTCGATTATTTCCGCGTGTATAACCGCTGGGGCCAACTGGTGTACAACACGCAGGAATACATGAAGGGCTGGGACGGCCGGGGCGCAGACAATGGAACGTACGTATGGGTGGTAGGCGGCCTGAACGATACCGGGCAAATGGTTGAGTATAAAGGCACTGTGGTATTGATACGATAAAAGCCGCCACAACGCCGGTACGCCGTTTTTATTTTCCCGTTTCAAAATAATTCCCCGATACAAAAAGCCGGGCCATCATTCCAATCCGGTCTTCCTCTTTTTGCCTTTTTCCGGATAAAACTATCAACTAAAGCATTACACTTTATTAACTTTTTTATATAGCACTGGAGCGCGTTTCAGCCCATTTATATTTCAGCAGGCCCTTTATTTTCCGTAAATTCAGAGTAGCAAGAAAAGCCTTTCCCCATGGGCAAATCTGTTATCCTGCTTTTGTTCTTTTATTTATGGATCGGTGCCGCCAGTGCATATCATATTATCGGTGGCGAGATCTACTACCGCACGGTGGGATATAATTTCACCAACGGTGCTTACCGGTATGTTTTCATACTAAAACTATACAGGGACGGGGATTTTGTGTGCGGCACGCGCCAGGGCTGCCTTGACTATTTCGAGAATCCCGTTCCCATCAACATCTTCAACGCCGCCGGCCAACGTGTAACACCCGCCAAACTGCTCACCATCAAAAACACCCGCGCCATCCGCGATACACTCAAGAACCCTTGCCTGGCCCCGCAAACCATCTACCTCGAAGTGGCATTTTACGAAAGCGATACCATAGACCTGGCGCCTGTACCGGGTGGTTATTATGTGTCTTATCAGCGCTGCTGCCGCGGCGAGGCATTGACTAACATTTACAACTCCGAAAGGGAAGGTTCCACTTTTTACACCGTGATACCGGGCAGCGATCTGAGGCCCGGCAATAACAGCGCGTATTTCGGGATTGATGAGGCGCCGGTGATTTGCGCGGGGCTCCCTTTCCGTTATAATTACTCCGCCACGGACCCGGATGGCGACAGCCTGACTTATTCCCTGTGCAGCGCACTGGCCGGCGGGAGCTCTCGGACGGGTGAGTCTGTAACGCCTCCTCCCTACACCACCACGGTCAGTTATATTCCGCCCTATCATGGCGGTACGCCCATGGGCGGCAACCCCGCCATGGCGATAGACAACAGCGGCCTGATCACGGGTGTGCCGGACCGCGCGGGCAAATTCGTGGTGTCTGTATGCGTCTCCGAATGGGACCGTGCAACAGGGCGGTTGTTGGGCGTGCATCATAAAGACATCCTGATCACCGTGTACAATTGCGTAACGCGGATTGTGGCATCCACCCCCACCCAGCTCAACCATTGCAACGACACACTGGGGTTCGCCGTGCCCATCACCAATAACAGCACCGCCGGGTTTACTTCCACCTACAAATGGATTTTCAGCGACGGCACCGATACCACCACCGATTCCCGTAACGTATTTTTCCACCACTTCCCCGATACCGGCTCTTACACGGTCAAACTGATCGTGAACCCGGGCCTGCCCTGTACAGACAGTACCACGGGGCGTATCAACAACTACCCTGGCCTTCGTACGGGTTTTACCGCAGACGGGCTCTGCCGTGAAAACCCCGTGTATTTCAACGACACGTCGAGTTACCGCTACGGGCGCATCACATCGCGGAAATGGGATTTCGGTGTGCCCGGCACCAAACTCGACACGGCGCTGACAACCAACCCCGTGTACAAGTTCCCCCATGGGGAAGTGTACACCGTTACGCTGCAGCTGCAAACCAACCGCGGCTGTGCCGCTACCGTCATCAAAAACCTGCGCCTGTACGAAGTGAATCCCTTTGCCGGCAACGACACCATTCTGGCGCGGGGGCAGCCCTTGCGGCTCCAGGGCTCCGGCGGCGACATCTATGCATGGTCGCCTTCCACCGGCCTCTCCGACCCTGCCGTGCGCGACCCGACGCTGAACTGGAACAGCGAGATCAACCTCGTGCTGCGCGTGAGCAATGCACAGGGCTGCTTCGGCTACGATTCCATCAACGTGAAATATTATACCGGCCCCGAATTTTATATCCCCAACGCCTTCACTCCCAACGGCGACGGGCTGAACGACTATTTCCGGTTTATCCCGGTAGGCATCCGGGAATACGCCTATTTCCGCATCTTCAACCGCTGGGGCGAACTGATCTTCGACTCCCTCGATTTCAGGCGGGGATGGGACGGGTATTACCGCGGCCGCCCCGCCTCCATCGACACCTACCTCTGGATACTGGAAGGCATCGACCTGAACGGGCAGAAAATATCAAAGAAAGGAACGGTAACTTTGCTGCGTTAAATACTGTATCATGAAGACTGGAAAAATTGCCCTTATCACCGGCGCAACGGCCGGGTTTGGTGAAGCCTGTGCAGCAAGATTTGCCAAAGAAGGTTATGACCTCATTATCACCGGCCGCAGGGCTGAACGCCTCGCCGAGCTGAAGCAGCAATTGCAGGAGCAGTACGCCGTGCAGGTAACCACCCTGGCATTCGACGTCCGCAGCCGTGAAGCCTGTACGACGGCCCTCGGCTCCCTTTCCGCCGAATGGCAGGCCGTGGATGTACTGGTGAACAATGCCGGCCTCGCCCTCGACCTCTCCACCATCGACGAAGGCAATCCGGACGACTGGGATACCATGCTGGACACCAACGTGAAAGGCCTCCTCTACGTATCGCGCATCGTGATGCCCTGGATGAAGGCCCGTAAAAAGGGACATATCGTCAATATCGGTTCCACCGCCGCCAAAACCGTGTACGCCAAAGGCAACGTGTACTGTGCCAGTAAAGCGGCCGTAGACGCCCTTTCCCAGGGCATGCGCATCGACCTGCTGCCCTACAACATCAAAGTGACGGCCGTGCACCCCGGCGCCGCCGAAACAGAGTTTTCGCTGGTGCGGTTCAAAGGGGATGCAGACCGGGCGAAGGATGTGTATAAAGGCTTTACGCCATTGAGCGGGGAAGATGTGGCGGACGTGGTGTATTACTGCTGCGCACTGCCGGCGCATGTATGCATCAACGACCTGGTGGTAACGCCAACGGCGCAGGCGAATGCCTACTACATTCACCGGTAAAATTACACATAAGTGTTATTACATACTTTAAACATATATACTATATTTGGAATCCTATAAGTTTTGAGCGGAAGACGAGTACCGGCAGGGGAGCCGGGTGCCTTATAAATACCACAGACTAGCTATCAGAAAAAAGTACAGCTGCATCGAAAGGATGCAACTATGAAAACGAGCCTATAAATCCTATAACCATATCCCTATGATGACATTTGTTACTATGTACGTCCTCAGACTGTACTATCCTAGATGTAAGGAGTTTCTGAGTTTCTATTTCGACAGGTCACGCAGAAACAATTATGGCCGCTGGGCCATGCGTCAAAGCTGGAAAGTGGAGAAATCTTACTCTTTCGGCTATAGCTGAAAATTTGCTTTTTCACGATAAAAGGGTGTTTCGATTCATCGGAACACCCTTTTATTTTTGGGCCTGAAGCAATCATTGTTTATTCCTTCAGCGCGGCCGGTGGGATATCGTGTAAGCCGTTACCGTATTATCATACAACACCAATTGCGGCGAATGCGCCGGACACGCCTGACCGGTGCCGCGTATGGGACCTGATGATAAACAAAACGGGTGTTTCAAAATGAAACACCCGTTTTGTTATATGCTGATCAGACCGGTTAATCCCTCGGCAGATCGGGCCGCTGCATCTTGTACTGCGTGGCCGTAATGGCGTCCATGAATGCTGCCAGAGCCTTGATTTCTTCTTTGGTAAGATTGAGTTTTTTCAGCAGCGGGTCTGTAACGGGGTACAGCCTGTCCTGCTGCTTCTGCTCGGGTTTGGGGTCGATCATATGCATGCCGCTGTTGTAGATGTTGATCACCCCCGTGATATCGTTGAAGAGCCCGTTGTGCATCCAGGGCGCGTTATGCATCACATCCCGCAACGACGGTGTTTTGAACCTGCCCACATCGGCGGGGTTGCTGGTGAGGTTATAACGGCCGAGGTCTTCGTATTTGCGTTTGTAATAGGTCAGGCCGATGTTGTGGAAACTTTCATCAGTGAGGTACTGCCCGTTGTGGCAATTCATGCAGCGCGCCTTGGTGCGGAAGAGGTGCATGCCGTGTATCTCTTCATCGGTCATTGCTTTGTATTCACCATCGAGGAAGCGATCGAAGCGGCTTCGCCGGCTGGTGATGGTGCGCTGGAATTCCGCCAGTGCGGTCACCACTTTTTCCGTCGTCACTTCTTCATTCCCGTACGCTTCCCTGAACAGCATGCGATATGCTTTGATCGCGCTCAGTTTCGGGCCCAGCTCGCTGGCTTTCATATTCATTTCGTGGTGGGCTTCAATGGGGAAGGTCGCCTGGTCTTCCAGCGAAAAAGCACGCCCGTCCCAGAAGAAAGATTTCCGTTGCCCGATATTGAGCAGGCTGGGCGTGTTGCGGGTGCCCTGCAGGTGGTCTGTGCCGAGCGATACCCGGCGGCCGTCGCCCCACGACAGATGCGGATCGTGACAACTGCTGCAGGAAATCTGGCTGGAGCTGGACAGCAGGGGATCGAAAAAGAGCAGTTTGCCCAGCTTCACTTTGGGCTGGGCCATCAGCCCGAAATAAGCAGTATCCGTTTTGGGAAGCGATTTAAATTCCGCCCACACCACCCCGGAATCGATATCCGGTTTCGGCCATTCCTTTACCGGTTTTTGATACAGCGCCCGCAGGTCGCCGGGCTCCAGTTTCGTCAGAAAACCGGTGCCGGTGATAAATACCGTTGCTACAGTCAAGATGATCAGTTCCCGCCTCATTGTTATTGTTGGTCGTTGTGTTAAAATTGAAATGCCGTCAGTATCCTGAAATCCCTCTTACCGGTACCGCTTTGGTAACCGGCATCCGCACTGATGTAACAAGACAGCCGGGCCGTCAGGGGGAAATCCACCCGTACGCCGCCGCCGTAGTTCATGCCGGAAGCCGTGAGGTATGCAAAGTTACTGTTCAGCATCGGGTAAATTCCCTTACGGGGGTCAACATCCGGCCAGCTGCCTCTGCTTTGCAGGTTCTCCTGCCGTTGTGCGAGCAGGTTCAGGCTGATGAAGGTACTCCGTACCTGTTTACGTGCCGTGAAATCAAGTCCGGCGACGACGTTGTTGTAAGACAACTCACGGTCGGGCTGCACGTATTGTTCTACATGATCATGCACAGTGCCTTCGATGCCCACGAACCAGTCGATGGCGCGCCCTGTGCGCCCGTATACACTGCGGACGCCCAAAGCGTTGTAATCGTGCTGGTAGCGCAGGTCTTCCGAAATCAGCTGGATGCCCGCCTGTGCGTCGCGGTTATTGAATTTGGCTTCGAACCCTTTTCTTTTTACGCGGGTTGCTTTCAGTTCGGCGATGAAGTGCTGCCGGTTTTGCTGGTAGAGATAACCGATGCTGCCGTTCAGCGTCAGTTCTCTCACTTTGCCTACGTCAAACGTAATATTCTCCAGCAGTTTCCCCACATTCCACTGCCGGAACCCCGCGTGGGCAAACCAGCCTTTGTATTGAACGGGAGACAGCTGCAGATGAGCGCCGTATCCCCAGCCGTTGAAGTTTGCGGAAGTGCGCGTTCCGGCCAGGAACTCGTTGTAAGCACCGAGGCCAGCGGCATGATATACCAGCGGGGTGCTGATCTCGTTGACAAATGACAGGGAATTCCTTTGTCCATATTTCGTGCCGTCAAGATCAAGCGCGAGCGCATAACGCGAGCCGAGCTTCCGGGAGGCCGACAGGGTAAGGTCGATTTCCGAGGTAACGTTTTGCGCACGCGGGTCCCTGTCGCGGTAAGACTGCCGGCCCTTGAAGCCCGCGCCCAGCCCAAGCTGGTACTCGCCTGCCGCCTTGGCGATGCCGCCTGAAAAGGCGTAGGTTTCCGCTTGGAGGTCGCCCCCTACCGAATCCGCCATCACATAAGGATATACCAGGTGGTAGTCGGCCGTTTCGTTGAACCTTACTTTGTAAAGGCGCTCGTTGTTATAATAAGCTTTACCCCACAAGGTGAGCTCCTCCTTCGGTTTCAGGTACGTTTCCGAATGCACGGTGAAGGTTTGCCGGCCACTCCCTTCCTGCTGCAGGTACAGATCCTGGTTGTATTTGCGGAAAGCGGCAGACAATGCGGAATACGTATTTTCCCGTTGGTAAACCCTCATTGAAGGGCTGGCGTACAACTCATCGCGCAGTTGCACCACCGGCGAAGTCTGTTCCCATATCAGCCGCACGGGGATAGAATCCTGGGCGCCCGCGGCGATGCCGGCGACGAGGTATAAAAATGTCAATATGATCGTTGGTCGCCAATACATGTATTACGGCATTAAGGAGGCTTTGGCCTCTGCTTCGAAGTCGAGCGTTGAATTATTATTGTCTTTCAGGATCACGCGACCATCGGGGTTAGTGGACAAAACTTTGCGCTTAACGCTTTTGCCGAAGCGGTTTTCGTCGGAATCCACTTTGCCGCAATAGCTCCAGCCCATGTCTACCGCGGGGGAGGTCAAAATCCATTCATATACCGTGGGCACGGAAAGGTTCACCGCGTCCATGATCCAGCTGTTGGGAAACTTGTAGGCGTTTGCTTTGGTTTCGCCGCCCGCGGAATTGGTATAGGCGTAGGTGTAAAAGTTGTCTTTCTTGAATGATTCCACCGTGGTACCTTCCGGCAGCCGGCCGAGGATGTAGCTTTTGAACCCACGGTTGTGCATCGTCATAAAGCTGTTCACATTGATCAGATCGGTCACCTGCGGATTATCCACGTCGATAGATGATAGCAGCGTCAATTCAAAATCCGCTTTCGTCAGGTCAAAGGAATTGGTATTATATTCTTTGTGATTAATGGCGTTGTTGGCGATGACGATCTGTTTGCCGGGGTATACCGGGTACTGTTTACCGGTGCCGGGAATCATCACGATGGAGCCTGCCGTGAACGCTTCATTCATAATATCCGGTGTGTAAACCCTTTTGGTGGTAGACAGGAAAGCGGCTTCTGCAATCACCAAGCCGTCTGCATACAGGGTATCTTCCGAATTGTTGTAAATGATAAAGTACTTGTCGCCGTTGTACTGTTTGCCCTGCGGCGTGATGGTGCCTGCGAAGAAGATTTCTTTGAAGACAAATTTCGCGGCCGCGTCGTACAGGAACAGCGGGATTTCCACATTCACGGTACCGCCTTTGATCACGACGCCTTGTTTGTAACCGCGGATTTTGCCGGTATAAGTCCCGTTGTCGTCCTTATATTCCACATCCCCGTCGAGACTGATGTCGTATGAACCTTCCGGCAGCACGGTACCGGCCCCCTGCCATTTGATAACGGTGGATATACCGCTGTTGATTTCCTTGAACGTGAGCTCGATGTTCGATGTTTTCACATTCTGCAGGCCGGCGGGGTTGGTCAGTGTTAAACCCACAGCTGAATTTTTGGCGGTCAGATCATCCTTCCTGCACGAAGTGGTAAACACGAGGCCGCCCATCACCAATATGAATAAAAGTAGTTTTGCCTGTTGCATATATCTCCGTTTTTTATAAGTTCAGATTAAGTTCCATGCCGAAGTACGGGCTGATAAAGCCCGCCCTTCTTATTTTAACGTTGTTGAAATAATAGTCGGGTGTGTAAGTGAACAGCCTGTTCACGAACATGGAAATGGCCACCTTTTTCCTGAATTCTTTCGTGGCTTTGAAATTCACCTGCAGATCGACAGGAATCGTACGGGGCATGAACGCCGTAGCGCTGAAATGCTGGTTCAGCCATTGCAGGTCAGGGTGCGTTTTACTTTCCTCCGTATAGGGATGTGCATTACCTTCAATATCGATGTATTGTACGGGCGTACCGGATTTCCAGGTATCCTGCCGCCAGGTGAACCAGATATTTTGTATGGACGACGATACGATCATTCCCAGGTTCGGCAGATAGGTGTCGATCGTCAGGTTGGTGTTGAATTTCTTCCTCAGATATCCGTCGGTGTCGTTATACAATCCCGCATACTGATAAGCATTGCTTCCTCCTGTTGAAACATCGCTGACGAGATCGTAAAAAGGAAACGTATTCACGTAAGTAGTATTGAACCAGGCACCGTTCACCGTGAAACGGGTATTGATGCTGTTGAGGCGTCTGGACTGGAACTGGAATTCAACCCCTTCTTTAATGAGCGTGCTGCCGTTGGTAACGATGGTGTGGCCGAAAAAACGCCGGGCGTTGACGTATGCGAAATCGCCGGTAGCAGGCGGCGCGGTCATGTTATCGGCATCAACGGAACTGTTGTCGTATTGTTTGTATTGCAACACCTGTACCCTCGACTCATCCCGGAAACCGGACGTCAGCTTTTCGTGAAAATAGGTGAGCGAGAGACGATTGCCGTTCAGTGTAAAGTCGGCGTTCAGCTCCAGTTTTCGGTTAACGGCGGCCCGCAGGTCGTAGTTCGTCCTGTTGAGGATGTAAGTCATCGCATTGACCTTCCTGAAAGCGGGGTTGTTATGGTAGAAGTTAAGCTGCACGATGTCGCGGTACTGCCATGTGGGATAGAGATGATCCAGCGTCGGCATTTTTGTATGCAGGCCATATCCCGCTCCCAATGTAACAAACAGTGTCTGCTTACCCGTAGCTACCCCTGGCAATGCCCAGCGCACATTAATACGTGGATCGAGGTAGATCTTGTTCGCGATGGCGTATTTTTTATCCATTCTCAGCAGGCTCATCCCCCGCAGGCCGAGTGCTGTGGTGAACTGGTGACGGCCAAAATTGACACTGAGCATGTCTTCTGCAAAAAACGCCTGGTTAAGCATGCCGGGTATGCTATCGAACGCCCGGGGCCGGGCAGACATGACGAGTTTGGTAGGATAGTTGATGTCGTAAACCTGTCCCTTGCCGAAGTTCTTGCTGAAATTGGTTTCGAAGCCGAGTTTCACCTGGTGCCGGATGGCATTTGTTTTGAACCCGAGTTGCGCCATACCTTTCAGGAACGCGTTGAGCGGCTGGCCATCTACGGTCAGATCAGAAATATAGCTGGGCGTGAGATAGGCCACATCGTGCTCCCCGGCCGTCATGGAGTTAAACAGAACGGTGGCGGTACGCGCCTGTATCCATTTGGTGGATGCCAACCTGTCGCGCTGATAGCTCACCTTGCCGGATACTTCCCATGATTTTACCAGCGATTTGTTACCGAGCAACTGGTTCCTGATACCGGTGGTCAGTCCGTAGCTATTGAAGGTGGATTTGAATTTATCAATGGGTGCGTAGCCATTGTCGGGGTCGGTGCGCTGATTGTCGATAGTAGTGCCATAATCCAGGGCGGCATTCCAGCTGGTGCGGCGGTAATTGCCGGCCCAACGTTTTTCCATCCTTACACTGGCATTGATCCTTTTGTAGTTCTCAAAATTATCGGAGGGCTCGTCTTTTGAATCCAGGTACCCGAGGTCCACATTCAACGTCATGTTTTGCGAGGGCACATTGAAACCTTTCCCCAGCGAAAACAGTTTGCTGAAACCGTCGGTTTTCATACGGGCGCTCAGTGGGGTGGCGCCTTTTTTTCTTTCGATCCTGATGAGGCCGCTGGTGAGGTCTCCATACTCCACGGAAGGGATGCCGCGCACCACTTCCACTTTTTCGATCTGGTCGGTGGAAATGCTGCGCATGTCTACACCTTTACTGGTGGAGTTCCGCAGTTTATTGGGATCCATATCGTAGAAGCTCGATGCATCCTGCAGGTTGGCTGTGGTGTTGATGGGCGCCCCATCTATGAAAAAAGCAGTGCCCAACGAAGAAATATCATACTTCCGGCCTTCCTGTATCTGGTCGGCTTCGCGCAGGGCGATGCGGTTCATCGAAGTGAGGTTCGGGTCCGAAGCGCGGCCGCCGGGCAATAACTCCAGCAAGTCCGCGAAACTGGAGGGCTGCAGATGCTGCATGGCCGTCCGATCAATTATCGAGGTACTGGTCATGCTTTTGGCTTCCGTGGCGGTGATGAACACCTCCTTCAGGGTGAGGTGCACTTTTTCCACCGCCAGGTCTATCTGCTGGTCTCTCAGCAGGTGAACCGTTTTGCGGGGAGTTTTATAAAGGATGCTGGCAATGGTGACTTTGTAGACGCCCATGGGAAGCGCCCTGAACACGAAGCGCCCGTTGGCGTCGCTCATGGTGCGGTGCTCCGCATCGTCCTTTTGGGCGATTACCATAATGGAATCGGCGCCACGTGCGCTTTCCATATCTGTCAACCTGCCCGACAATACCGCTGTCTGTTGTTGTGCAATGGTATAGGCTGGAGCAATGATAAACAGGAAAAGTAGAATGAACGACTGTACACGACGTCGCCTGATGATGCTGAACTTCTCCACTATGCAGATTTCCGTTGTTCTAAATGCTGCAAAACTATAGAAGAATGCAAAGGTTTGCGAGCCCTCTGGGCTGCCATCCATCATATTTTCCCGATCCGATCAATGCGTTTTCCCGATTTGATCAATGCCGGTGGCTGGTTTCGGCCTGCGTCACTTTTTTGTCATGCATCCACTTTTCCCGATCCGATCATCGCCCGGGGCCTAAAGGCCGACCAGCTGCGCGCACACCACATCCCTCTCGCCTATACGTTTTTTGTACGCCACCAACACCTGGCCGTTCCCGGCCGCCCTCAATACGGGGAAATTGGCGTATCCGCCGGCTTCGGTGAGAAAGCGCTTCGAGAGGGTTTCGCCGGCAGGGGATTTATGCAACAGGCCAATGCGGTTCGCCGCTGTATCCACGGCTTCATCCCACACAAGCGCCAGGTCACCGTTGCCAAGGGCCGTCAGCTGGGGATGTTTGGCGGTGGGCAAGGCGCTGATGTTTTCTCTTTTGGAATAGGTAATGCCGTTGTCGGGCGACTGGCAGTAAAACACACCTTCGCCGCCGCCCATCGTAAACCAGGCAAAGTGCAGGCCGCTGCTGTTTTTGACCATTGCCGGGCCGGTATGCGGGCACCCGTTGATCATCCAGTTATCGGCGCTGATGCGTACGGGCGTCGTGAAAGACCGCCCACCGTCGGTAGAAACGATGTGCACCATATCGCGGATGCTGTCGTTGATGATATCGCGGAAAGCGGCATGCAGCGCGCCCTGCCCGTCGGTATACAGCGCTGTGCGGCAGCACTGGCAAACGGTTTGCACCAATGGCCGTTCCTTTTCGAAACCGGCGGCGCCGGCCGTTGCCATGTAGAGGGTGGAACCTTCCTGCCGGTGAAACTTGCGGTTATCGAGCCAGATGGCGGCCACTTCGCCGGAAGGCAACAGCGCCATATCGAAGTATCGCTGGTCATAGCCGGCCGTATCTGTTACCAAAGGCTGAGCCGGCAACCAGCTCGCGCCTCCATCCATCGAACGGACGTAACATACTTTGCCGGCGTATTTGTTCCGGGGGTCGTTGCTTTCCAAACCATACATGGCGATCACTTCACCATTGGGGCGAAAGATGATCTTGGGCATGTTCTCCGGATGCGGCTGAATGCCGCTGGCGGTAGTGATGCGTTTGGGAGCGGCAAAGGTTTTGCCGCCATCGGGAGAAACGGCATAATACATCCCGCCGTCTTCCACCCAGCTGATGACGGGGTTCCCTTTTTCCGTATTCGTCAGGTACACGCAGGAGGCGTTCCGGGTTGTATCCGACAGCACCGTTTCGTGCGCATTCCCGGATGGGGCGTTGTTACAGGCTGCCAGCGCGGTTATGATCAATAACAGATAATATCGCATGGTCATTTTTTTGCAGTGATGGTATATGCCACACCTACGTTAAAGGTTCTGTCGGGGCCGGGGCGGTAGCTTTTGCCGAAGGCCGTCTTGTCCGCTGTGGTGGCATACATCACGCCACCCACGTTCCGGCAGTTCACCCAGCATTCGAGGTTGCTCCAGTTAAACCCGGCGCGGGCGTTCAGCAGGCTGTAGCCACCGTATGTTTCGGTATTGGCGGGGTCCATGTAATAACGGCCTACATACTGCCACTCGAGCGAGGTACGGAAATACTTCAAAAACTTGCAGCCGAGCTCCGTGTTGGTGATCACCGACGGCGCTCCGTTCATGCGGTTGCCATCGTATTGTTTGCCTTTGTCTTCATACGCGATAAAATCATGCTGTGCATATGTTCCGCCGGTGCGGAAAAGTATGGCGGCAAAGGGCGCATAACGCAGGTTCCATTCCACCCCGGTGTGCCGCGTGCGGCCTGCATTACGGTTTTCGGAAGAATTGTCGGCAAGGCGAACGCTCACGATTTCGTTTTTTCCATCCATGCGGTAAACGCTCACGTCTGCGTAACCTTTGTCACCGGCAAACGCAAACCACCCGCCCAGCTCATAGTTATAATAGGTGGCGGGTTTCAGCACGGGCACTTTTACCCCGCGGTATAATTCCGAAATATTGGGCGGAGCAAAACCAACGCTGTAATTGGCATACAAACCGCGGTCGTGGCCGAAGTCGTACGTCAGGCCCAGCTTCGGCGTCCAGGCATGAAAATAGTTCCGTTCATCCGGAGAGCCGGTGAATGCGGAGGGCGGCAGGTGATTGTCGAAATCATAGTCCATCCGGTCGTACCGCAGGGCGGCGATGATTTTCATCCGGTTGAAGGGGCTCATTTCCGCCTGCATATAGGCGGCGGTGTTGAGCAGGTTGGCCTGGTAATCCGTTAGTGCGGAATCCGTGCGGGCGAAGCCGGTGAAGTAACCGGCGGCATCCCTGTCTACATCGATGTAGCGGGCAAAATAACCGGCGGGACTGTAATCCGCACTCACACCCGCTATCAGAGAGGTTTTCTGCCAGTTAAAATATTTCTTGTGCTGCGCCAGCAAACCGAAACTCCGGAAATTGTCGCTGTTGATTTCTCCACGGGCCTTCAGCGGGTTGCTGGTTGTTTTGATGGCGTAGAAGGGATTCTGTCCTATTTCGTTGCTGCGGTAAAAGAACGTGAAGTTGGTAAAATTACGGTCGTTCCATTGTTGCGACAGTGTGCTGCGCAGCCGGAAAGCCTTTACCATGCGATAGGAGAAGGTATGAAAACTCTTATAGTTTTTTGAATGGAAATTCGCGCTGTCTACCCCGCCCGTCTGATCCGTTTTATAGTCCACATACGAAATACTGTTGGTCCATTTGCTGCGTTCGCTGATGGCGTATTCCGTTTTCAGGGTAAGGGCCAGTTTATGAAAATCGCTGTGCTCGATGTACCCGTTCCGCTGGTTGGCGTAGTATCCGCCCAGTATCACACCCAGCTTGCCCTTTGTACCGGAAACATTGAAGTCGGTGCGTTTATATCCGCGATCGCTCATTTCCGCCTGTATCCTTGCAGAGGGAAGCATCATTGGCGAAGCCGTGATGAAATTGACGGCCCCTCCCACCGCCTCGCTGCCATACAGCGAAGAAGCCGGGCCGCGGATGACTTCGATAGTTTTCAGGGCAGCCATGTTGATTTCGATGAGCGCGTTGTGATTAAAGTCGCCGGTGGTGCGGATGGGAATACCATCTTCGAGATACAGGAACAGGCTGCGGTAACCGATGGGCTGGCGAATGGCCATGGTATGCTGTTCGTTGCCGAGGTCTACCATGTATACGCCGCTGACTTTGTTCAAAACCTGTTCCAGGGAAGTGGCTTTTGTTTCCTTGATCATCTGGGTAGAGATGGTGCTGATGGCCACAGGTGCTTCGGTACGGTACTGTTTGTCGCGGCCCGCCGATACGATGATCTCATTCAGGCGGGTCGACAGTGGCTGGAGGTACACTATGATGTTGCTACCCGGTACCGGCAGCCGCTGCTCGGCATACCCGAGAAAAGATACAGCGATGGAATCGTGCCCCGTTCTGAGGCCCTGGAGCGCAAATGCGCCGTGTTGATCGCTCAGGCAACCTTTGTTGCCGGCTTGCAGTACCCTTACACTGACGCCGGTGAGGGCTTCACGTGTGAATGCATCCACTACCCTGCCTTCCAGCGGTTGCTGCGCGGCCAGGGGTACAGTATATAAAAAGAGTGCAATAAGAATGAAGAAACGTTGCATGTTAGAATTTTTACGTAATCCGCCGCCATTGCGTTGCCGGTTGTATAAAACAACGGGCCCGCAGCGCGCGGCATTACGTGCGGGAACATCCGCCGGCCGGAATGCAGGGTGCGCAAATGCAACTCCGGAAGGCGCTTGTTCGCCATGAATCAATACCGGGCTGTTGTGAGCGGTGCAGCATGCATGCCTGCGCCATTAACATCAGGGTGCCGGTTGTGCAGGATGTTCAATCTGCATCCTGCAAGGATGGATCGTTGGAAAATGTACCGCCGTAAGGATTGGCGGGTTGCGTCAATTGCAACATTAAACACGGGGCGGGTGGAATACCGCGTGGAGCGGGTCCTGCGCCAGGCCGCCATTGTAGGCTGTCAACAGCTTTACAACCCTGGCAGAAGGCGTCATTTCGAAGGGGACGTTCATCTGGGAGAAGAACACCTCGTATTTCTCTTTTACCGCATTGCCCTTCTGCTCCTGCTTCGTTTCTTTTTCCATCTGTTTCATCAGGTGGCACTGGCCGTTACAGCCTTTCTTCGGCTCCGCTTTGTTGATGCAGAGCACGCGGGCAATGTATTCCTTGTTCAGCATGTATTCCGCCAATACAAGCCCTTTGCCGAACGTTTGCAGCAGGATGCCTGTTAAAGTGAGTATGACGAAAATTTGCTTCATAGAGAACACCACAAATGTAAAAGTATCACCCTTGCCGTCAAATGATTTTCATCATTCATTCCCGTAATAACAAACGGGGAATCCGCATGATTGGATTCCCCGTTGCATGATTTATGTTGCCGTACGGCTATTGCGCCAGCATAAAGCGGAGCGTAACGCCCCCGCGGGTATTGGTAATCGGGTAAGCGGTGGATATCACCGGGATGGTCTGCCTCCTGTCGTAGAAGAACTTGATGTTCAGGCGGTTGTTGACCACATAGTCGATCGACGGGGCAATACTGATCACCTTCTGCCCTCCCGTTGGCAGCGGCGAATCCGCATCGAGGCGGTTATTGACGGTCTTATCGTCCCTGAAACTCATATCCAGCCTGAAGTTCATGTCGTTATCCAATTTCCTGCTGCCGTCTTTGCCGATGCTGAACGGCATGGGCAGGCCGCGTACACGGTAACCGCCGCCGATCACCACTTCGCTGCTGCGCATTTCGCTTAGCTGGTAATCGATGAGGCTCAGACTGAGGGTGCGGCTGCGTTTGAAGCCCACGCGCAGGTTGAGGGAGTTGGTGAAGGTCATATCGGCTTCCAGCAGGGGCTCGAATTGCTCTGAGATTGTCAGGTTCGGCACCAGGAAGTACGGAACGTAGTTGCCGGAAACAGTATCTACGAACGAGGGGAAGCCCATATACAGCGGGTCGTAGAACATGAGCGCGGTGTTGTACGAGTTCATGGTCAGGCGGCCCACATACGCATGCGTCAGGGTGAAGTTGGTGAGGAAGTCCGTGAAAGGTTTCACGCGGCTCAGGCCATTATAGGAAACCCGCCAGTTGGGCCTGGGCAGGATGTTCTTGAACGGATTGGTGCGCACCGTGGGGCTGCTCTGTTTCAGCAGCGGAACGGACTCGGGGCTCTTACCGGTGTACGCCGCCAGGAATGCGGGTATCAGCACGTCCTGCGCATAACGGCCATAACCATAACGGTATTTCGGGTCTTTGGGATCGTATACCGGGTTGGTGCCGTTGTTGCTGTACGGGTTGTCCCTGCCCAGTCGTTCTGAAATGATCTGCCGGTAACTTTCGAACTGCCGGAAGGTTTCAGATACGCCTTCAGTGGTATTGATTTTACCCCACATGGTTTTGATGGCGATGAACGTAATATCGAAACCACCGGCATCATAGGGGCTCAGGTGCCCGAAGCTGCCGTTGCCCACCGTGTCTTTGAACAGCTCGGTATGCGTTTTGGTGAACGACTTGGTGAGGTTCAGGTCGATGCGCAGATCGCGGATGGGCTCCAGTTGCGCCTGGATGTCGAGCTTCTGCGTGAACTGCTGCTGGAACTGGATATTAAAGAGCGTATCCGGCGTGATGAGGCCTTTCTTAGAGAAATCATCCAGCCATTTGCGCGTCGGCTGTTTGCCGACCACAAAGTCGAAACCGGGCGCCATCGACTGGAAGTTCATCCCCAGCAGTTTGGTACTGTCGAGGTAGCCGGGCAAACGGGTGCCTACATTTTCGGTATAGTTGATATTCACCCGTTTCAGCGACATCAGGATGCGCATGAACGCTTTCAGCACGGGTGAGGTATTATCTTCATCCTCGGCCTTTTTCGGTTGCGCAGCCGCAGCATTGGGCTGGCCGGTGTTCATCATACCGGGCGGCACGTATTCTTTGGTGGGGCTGCTGGCGTTCATTTTGCGCAGCCACTTGCTTTTGTTGTACAGTTCGGAAAACTTCAGCTCGGCCGTAATGGTTTTCTGGTTGGAGTTTTCGATGGCGTTACCCAGGTACATGGCCAGGCGGGAAGCGCCAATCCAGCGGTATTCCATGCCGTAGCTCAGGGCAAGGTTGGTCCAGCTCAGGAGCGGGAATTTGCCCATGGGCACCGTGTAGGTAACGGTGGCATTGTGGAAGTAGTTGGTGGTACGGCCGCCTTTCCAGAAGTTGCTCCGCACGCTGTCTTTTTTCGCACCGGTGTTGATGCGCCCGTTCGGTTCGTCGATGCGGGAGTTGTTCACGGCATTGAAGTCGAGCGACAGGTTGCGGGAGAAATCCCATTTGAAAGTATAATACCGGTCGAAGCGGAAATATTTGTCGTACGTTTCCTGCAGCTGGAAAGGCCCGCCGCCCACGTTGCGCAGGCGGGTGGCGCCGAACTGGCGGGTGACGTCTGCCCTGAAGCTCAGGATAGACGGTACGTAGTTGATGTTGAACTCTTTGATAAGCGCAAACCAGGGCGACTTGCTCTTGATGAGGTTTTTAAACGGCTCGATGTATTTGGCCTGTCCGGCGAAATTATACCCCAGGCCGCCGCGGTGGCGCGTCAGCATGTCGTTTTCAATCACGGGATTGCGGCGGTTCATTTTGGAGAATGAATAACTCACGTCAAAATTCTCGATATCCCACAACCTGTTTTTGGTTTTGCCCACACCCATTTTACGGACGTTGGTAAAGTTCAGGCTCGTGATGGAAGTAAAGTCCTGCGCGTTTTTCCGGATGGAATCGCGGTGCTCTTTATCGCGGGCCATCGACAGTTTATCTTTCAGCTTGATGTCGAGGTCGTACGGATCATATTCCGGGTTGCTGGTGGTTTGGGAATAACCTGCGTACACCGGTACGGTGATGCCGGTGCGTTTGGGCAGCAGCTTGCCGAGGTCGAGATTGGTGGCTACATCGTACTGCAGGAAGTTGTCGCGGAAACGTTCGTTTACGCGTTGGTCCACGCTGCCGAAACCTGCGGTGTGCATGTTGCCGCTGAAGGTCAGCGTACCGAGGTCGGCCAGGTTCAGGTCTACCCTCGCCAATGCCGCATAGCCGCCTTTTTCATCGAGGCCGGTAAGGCGTAATTCGTTGAACCAGACTTCGGTACACTGGGGCAACCCGTCGTCTTTGGGATTGTACACCCCTATCATAATATTACGCACATCACCCAGGCTGGGGTTACCCACCACAGCCATGAAGTTCTTGCCGTCTGCCTTTACGTAAGGCAACAGCGGGGAAGCAGACGGGTCGTTATTCCGCTGCATTTTCAGCCTGGCAAAAGCATCCAGGTCGAGGTCGAGCTCGTTGACAGAAGGCCAAACATCAGTATCCCGTGAAGCGCCCCAGGCGGTAGGCTTGAGGGGAATACGGTATTCGTAATAGTTTTCGGTAAAGTCGCTACCCACACGTACAATCGCATGCACGGCATTCTCTTTCAGGTTCAGCGGGTCTCCCACGGATTCAGCATGCACGAACATCTGAATGCGTTTGTACTGACGTAAATCGAGGTTCAGGTTTTTATACACCGCCCGCACCTCGTCATCTTTCAGATTACATATTTGTGCCGACAGCGCCTGCTCGTTCAGCTGGATGTTTGTATTGTTGTTGCTCAGGGTGTTCTGGCGCAGCGTGCCCGGAGGCAGCACATACGGAATAGGCACACGCCTCGAGTTTTCCTCGATGTTCACGGCAGATACGTTAAAGGTGGTGCTTTCATCCACCGGTATCGGATCCCCGGGTTTCAGTTCGTAGAGGTAACGGCGCCACTGGTTGCGAACCAGGTCGAGCTTCGCAAAACGCAGTACTACGGAATCTTCAAACCCGGTCAGGAACATACGCATAAAACGAACGGACTTGAAGTCGGGGATATTGCCCACTTTCCGGTCGTACCGGGTAACCGGCACCTTAAACTGATACCAGTACTGTTCCAGCACAGTTCCATCTCCCATGTCGTTTTTCACCAGGAACTTATCCACCACATAGTTTTCACCGATCTGCATATTCGGTTTCAGCTCAACACGATACTGGAAATACTCTTCCGTTTCGTTCATGGTATTGTCACGGTTCAGGTCTTCCGACTCGGGATAGTTGGTAGCAGCCTGGGAAAAGGCGGAGTTGTCGTTGGAAACGGGCGAGTTGCCGTCCGGTCCGTTGACGCGTTTGTAGCGGCCCAGGATGTCGGTGCCCGCGCCACCATCATATTCGCCATCACGATACCATTTATAGTTATCGTTTGACGGGTCTGTCGCTGCGTTCGTATAGGCGGCGGAGCTTGCTCCAAACGCCGTTGCAAGGTTAGTCAGATATTGCTGGCGGAATCCTTTTTCGTCTTCCGTATTCAACCCGTCGTATCCTACGTCCTGGTAGCCCCGGATGGCAGGGTCGTTGTCGAACGCCTGGGTGATCTGTTGCTGGAATCTTGGGATGCGGCCCCATTTGGTGGAGTCGAGTTTGTTACGGTTGGCGGGATTGTATGGATCCGGCAGGCCGTTTTCGAACGACTTCCGGGAATCTTTCAGGATATCTTCCGATACGTTGCCGAGGTTGAAGTACAGGGAACCGCCGTCGCTGTTGGGCTTATTATAGAACGGATCCGGGATCCAGAACTCGATGAATTCTATATTGGCCGTTTCAAAGTCGCTGTTGTCGATCGCACGCATGATACCGCCCCAGCGGTTTTTCGGATTTTTGAGCGTACCGTCGGCATTCATGCCGATGGCGTTGGACTCAAAGTTATAAGGCCCTTTTTCCGTGGGGTAGTAAGCGAGGTCGAGTGTGCTAAGCTGGCTTTGCCCGAAATCGGTAGAACGGTTCGGGAAAACATCGCGCTGGTAAATGAGGCGGGTCCGCGGGTCGTGCTGCGATTCTTTTGTAATGCCTCGGGGCCGGTTCGGAGAATTCGGGATTTGCAGGGTGGGCTCGATGATATACCAGGCCAGCAATGCCCTGTTTTTGCCATAAGAGAGCGTATCGTTGTCGTCCGCTTCCGGGAACAGGATGTTGCCGTTGGCGTCGGTAGCGTCTTTCGGGGTGGAGGCGAGCGCCCAGCTGGTGGCAGGGAACTTGAGGTCAAAGCCGTTGCGCGTACCTTCAAAGTCGTCGATCATCACCTGGCCCTGCTTGCTGCCGGGAGCATTTACCAGCTTGCTGTGGCCGGGGAACAATTTGGCCACCTCACCGGTAAAGTTGATGGACGCCGGTTGGGTGCTCTGGAAATTGGGCAGTTTGTCGAGCATCCGGGTGAGGCCGCGCCATTCCGAAATATAATTCGCGTCAAGGCCCACCACAGTGTTTTTGATCGGGTCGTCGCCGTAGTTCACCTTCTGGTAGTAAGGCCGTTCGCTCATTCTTACAACGGTACCACCGATATTCAGCTTGTCGTTCACGAAATAATCGAGGCGGGTGCCCATGTAGTTGCGCACCTGCTGGCCGAAAAGGGCGTTGTTTTCAAACTGTACGTTGATGGGTACGCCGGAGCTGAGCACCCCGCCGTTGATGATCTTGATACGGCCGAGGTTATAATCGATCACGTAATCAACGTCTTCCCGCAGCATCTGGCCACCGGCCGTTACAGACACGGAGCCCCGCGGGATGTTATAGGCGTTGAGCGAAATTTCCGAAGAGTTGCTGGATTTGTAGGAGCCCCTGAGCAGGTAGCGGTTCAGGTTCGGGAACTGCTGGGCCACCACCTTGATGGAGTCGTACAGCATGGTGTACATGTACTGTTTCTCCAGCGCCACGTCGCCCCCGAAGGCCGGACGCAGGCCGGCCGCGAAAGGTTCCAGCACGGGAAACATCACTTTCCCGTTCTGGGAGGTGATCGTGTACCCTTCCACGTAATCGAACACCCCATCCGGCTGCGGGTCGTTCTGGTTATTGAGGCGGTCGAGGTTCAGGATGGAGATGATCGGCGCCCCGGCAAACTGCCCCTTGGCATCGGGCAGGTATCTTTTTTCGCTGGGTACACGGGTATCGGCCCCCTGGTCTTTCCCCGGATCTTTATATAATACGTCCAGCTTGAAGTCAGCCCGGTTTACCTGGAATGCGTCTGTGGAGTAGATGTTTTTCATCATCAGGTCCCAGATCGGCAAAGCGGGGCGAGCGGAGGTGGCTTTCAGCATTTTAAGGAAGAGGATCTGCTGGTTGGCGGCATTATTCTGGTCCGGCGGCACGTCCTGCGAAAACTCACCTACGGTAAAGTGGCGCCCGTTGTAGGTGTACTCGTAGGCTACGGCCAGCACTTCATCGGGCTGCAGTTGCTGGTTGAGCGAGATGAAGCCAAGCTGGCGGTTGAGGATATAGTCGGTAGAATCGAGCTTGCGGGCGAAGGTTTTTTCGAATTCCTGCACCGGCTTGAGGCCCAGGGCCAGCAGGCGGCTCACCACGGTGCCGGAAAAGCGGGCGCCGGGGTCGCTGACGAGGTTGCGGTAGAGGTCGTTCGTATTCCGGTCCGGCCGCTCGTCGTTGGTCAATACCTGAATGGCAGTTGTGTTGAAAGGTTTCTGTTCTGCGAGGTCCATCAACGCCACAATGTCCCTTGTGTTGGTAGTGGCGCCTGTTTTATTGGTCACCCACACCTCGATGCGGTTGATGTACACCTGGCTCCTGATCACAGGCAGGTTGCCCATGGCGTAATTGAAGGTATCGCGGAAAAACCGGCCGAGCAGGAAGTGGCGGTTGTCTTCGTACTCATCGGCCCGCTTCACGAAATCCTGGGTGCTGTTCCCCCCGCGGAGCACCATGTTCTGCTTCTGCGACTTCTGGTTACTGAGCACGCTGGTAACGGTGAGGCGGCCGAACTGCAGCTGGGTTTTGATCCCGAACAGCGACTGCACCCCGGGAATAAGGGAGCTGCTGAGGGGGAAACTCACGTTGCCGGCTTCGATTTTTTTGATGATTTCGTCCTGATACCCGGTATATTCCAGTTTCACCTGGTTTTCGAAGTCGAAGGTCGACTGGGTATTATAATTGGTGATGAGCTTCAGTTTTTCTCCGATACGCCCGGTCACGTTCATATTGATGTCGATATCGAAGTCGAATCCCCCGTTTTTACGGGCTCTTTCCACCAGTACCGGGTTTTTCACGTTCTGGCCCTGGTACCCGAAGGTGAGGCCGAGGCTCCCCTGGGGCCGGATGTCTACTTTCGTGCCTCCGAAAACGCGGTCGAACAGTTTATCCCCGTAATAGAGCTGGGGCGCCTGGCTGCGCTGGTTGAGGTTACCGATGGTACTGGCCCTTTTCTGCCAGTAGTCTTTTTCGCTCTGGTCGGCCTGGAGGCGGTAAAAGTCGGCAAAATTCATGACGGTGGGCTGCCGGTAGAACTGGCTTCCGATTTTTTCCGTCACGATATATTGTTTGGTAACCGGGTCGTATTCAACAGACTTTTGAATGTTGGAGGGGTCTTTCAGATCTATGGCATTGCGCACCGGATCCGTCACGGCAGTCCCTCTCCTGTCGCGGATGGGGTATTTCAGCGTGTCTGGTTTGGAAGTCGTATCTGCAACGGGTATATCAGTTTTTTCAATCTCAACAATTCCACGGAAGCTTCTATAGGTATTCCCCGAACTTTTACTGGCGGCCGATTCTACAATGATTAAAGATACAACACCTATTACTGCAAGTGCACCATAGTATTTCTTTCTTGCCAAGCGATCTTAGGTTTTATAAGAGGTCAAGGATTTAAATTTATAAATTTTTGAGGGATTTTTTGATAAGTATCTCCAGTTCATTCAATTGCGGCTCGGCTTTCAGTACCCTCTGTACCGCCTGTTCTGCCATATTGCGGGCAATACCCAAGGTGACTAAAGCATTTAACGCGTCATCCTGTATAGTATTGTGGGACGGGGAAGATAAATATGTTATTTCTTCCTTATGCTTCTTCATCTTGTCTTTCAGCTCCAGGATGAGGCGTTTGGCGGTTTTAGCGCCTATGCCCTTCACCCCTTCCAGCATTTTTTCGTTTTCCATCATAATGGCCCGCTGGATATCTTCGGGGTGCAGGGAGCTGAGCATCATCCGGGCGGTGCCGGCCCCGATCCCTGAAACACTGATCAGTTGCAGGAACATGCTTCTTTCGGCATCCTCAAAAAAACCATACATTGTGTGGGCGTCTTCCTTGATATGTACGAAAGTGAGGAGTTTGACGGTTTCGAGGTGCTGGATTTGCGACCAGGTGTGGAGGCTGATCTGTACTTCGTACCCCACCCCATTGACATCCAGGTGTACCAGGGCGGGTGATTTATAGGCCAATTTGCCGTTCAGGTAAGCAATCATATGCAATAATAAGGGCCAAATTTAAATCATAAATATAATTATTCGTTTATGTCGTATTTTTACGCCCATTTTAATAACTTATCCTAACAATATGAGCAAAATAACGGCCGCTATTACGGCGGTGGGTGGGTATGTTCCCGACTATGTACTGACGAACCAGGAATTGGAGAAACTCGTTGACACTACAGACGAATGGATCACCACCAGAACGGGCATCAAGGAAAGAAGGATACTGAAGGGCGAGGGCAAAGGCACGTCGGAACTTTGCGTACCGGTAGCCCTGGAGATTTGTAAAAAAAGAGGTATCAGCCCGGAAGAGATAGACCTGCTGATAGTAGCCACGGTAACGCCAGACATGGTTTTCCCGGCTACTGCCAACGTGGTTACGGATAAGATTGGGGCCAAGAACGCTTTCGGGTTCGACATCAGCGCGGCCTGTTCGGGCTTTTTATATGCGCTGGACACAGGGGCCCGGTTCATCGAAAGCGGGCGCTACAAGAAGGTATTGGTGATCGGGGCCGACAAAATGAGCTCCATCATAGATTATACCGACCGCGCCACCTGCATCATCTTCGGCGACGGCGCCGGCGGGGTGCTGCTGGAACCGAATACCGAAGGCCTCGGCGTGATCGACAGTATTCTCAAAAGCGACGGCCATGGCCGCGAATTCCTCAATATGAAAGCCGGCGGCTCCAACAGGCCGGCTACGGCCGAAACGGTGGCCAACCGCGAGCACTACGTGTTCCAGGAAGGCAAAACCGTGTTCAAATACGCTGTGGCCAATATGAGCGACGCAGCACGCAGCATCATGGAACGCAACCATCTGTCCGCAGACGATATCGCCTGGTTGGTGCCCCACCAGGCCAACCTCCGCATCATCAGCGCTACGGCCGATCATATGGGTGTTCCCGAAGAAAAAATCATGATCAATATCCAGCGCTACGGCAATACCACGGCCGGCACCATCCCCCTGTGCCTCTGGGACTGGGAAAACAAGCTGAAAAAAGGCGACAACCTGGTACTGGCGGCCTTCGGCGGCGGGTTTACCTGGGGCGCCTGCTACGTGAAATGGGCGTACGACGGTAGTAAAAACTGATTCAATCCATAAAAAAGGGCGCTTCCACGGAAGCGCCCTTTAATTTTTTGATCAGCAGTAACGGGGTTGTTCGTAGCGATACGAGTCCGGCGGATAAAACCGTACAGACCCTCCCATATCACCTTTGATGCGCTTCCCTCCTTTGTTGCCCGCCTTGTGCGCCGGTGAGTGGCAAAACGGCAAGGGCAACAGCACAAAATGCAAGTCAGTCTGCATCAGATCTCAAATACAAAGCCGTGCTGGGTGAGCGCGGCATACTTCTTTTTATCGAAACGGTACAGGTTGGCGCCTTTCTTGGAGGTACTTTTATCTTTTTCATCGAGCTTTTCCAGGATGTCCATCGCCAGTATCTTCTTGCGGAAGTTGCGTTTGTCGAGCGGGCGCTGGTATATTTCTTCATACAGGTTCCTTAGCTGCGGCAGGCTGAATTTCTCGGGCAACAGTTCAAAGCCGATGGGGTGAAAGCGGGCTTTGTCGCGCAGCCTGGCCAGGGCATCGCTGAGCATCCTGCTGTGGTCGAAAATGAGCTCGGGGATTTGGTGAAGCGCCAGCCAGTGGGCTCCATGTGCGTTGGCCAGCATCCGGTCGTGCTCACTGATGCGAATCAGGGCATAATAAGCCACGGATATCACCCTGGCGCCGGTATCCCGGTCCGTTTCCCCGTAACACTGGAGCTGGTCCATATAAATATCCTGGATGCCGGTGGTTTGCTGCAATACGCGGGTAGCGGCATGGTCGGTGCTTTCCTTTTCCTGCACAAACCCGCCTACCAGCGACCAGGCGCCTTCCATGGGGTCTACCTTTCTTTTGATGATGAGGAGCTTCAACTTACCATCCTCGAAGCCGAAGATGATACAATCCACCGCTACCAGGTGCCGGGGAACATTTACGTAAAATGAAGGGAGACTCATAGTTACAAACTTAACTTATTTCTTGCTGCGGGTGAATTCAATAAAATCGGTGGCCGGGATTTTGGTAGCCCCCACCTGGCGCAACATGGTTACCAATTGGCCCCGGTGAAAACCGGAGTGGCTGAATACGGTAAGCAGGGCATGCTGTACGGCCGACTTGCAGATGCCCCTGACGGGATGGTGATATTCGATGGTATGGGCCAGCCGGGCATCCGAAGCAGTGGCGATAAAATCCTTCAGCATCACGCTTTGCCGCTGAAACGCCTGCACAAATTCTGGCCAGGTACCCGTAAAACCTTCCGCAGGCCTGATCACCGGCGACGCCAGCTGCAGGCGCTGATACCAGATGCTCTCCACATCCCAGATGTGATAAACCGTTCTCCGCAACGTCGGGAAACTGCTGCCCAGGTCGCGGTCGAGCTGCTCTTCCGTCAGCCCGCCCAGCACATTCAGCAGCCGCTGGTTTGCCCAGATGTTGTACATCGCATACTGCAATAGGAGATCCTTCATCTATTATCTTATTTTTACAACGGAATAATCTATAACAATATACTCTAAACCGGAAAACATTCAAATAGCCAAGCCATGAAACAAACACCGCTCACGGGTTTCAGTTCAGTATGCGTACATGCAGGGCATGAGCAGGATCCGCACTACGCCCACCTCACTCCCATATATGCCTCATCCACTTACGTATATGACTCCGCAGACCAGGGCATGCGCCGCTTTAGCGGACAGGAAGACGGTTATATTTATACCCGTTGGGACAGCCCGAACTTCCGTGAAGCCGAGCAGAAAATTGCGGCGCTGGAATGCTTCGGCCTCACAGGCCCCGGCGGCGGACCGTTGCAGGCCAAGGCCAAACTGCATGCATCCGGCATGGGAGCCCTGTCTACCCTGTTTATCGGCAACCTCAAGTCCGGCGACAAAATCATTTCCCACTATTCCCTGTATGGCGGCACGGATGAACTGTTCCGGAAAATATTGCCGCCGCTGGGTATTGAGGCGGTGATTGTGGACATGCATGATATCAACCAGACCGAAGCGGCCATCAAAGCGGATCCGTCCATCCGCATGATGTACCTCGAAACGCCCGCCAATCCTACGCTGCGCTGCGTCGACCTGGAAGCGCTCATCGGCCTGGCGCATCAGTATAAACTGGTGTCGGCGGTCGACAATACTTTTGCCACCGCCTACCTGCAGCAGCCGTTTGCATATGGTGCGGATTATGTTTTTCATTCCACCACCAAATTCCTCAATGGCCATGGGACTGCCATCGGCGGGGTATTGATCGGAACGGACGTTGAAAAGATGAACGGCCCCATCGAAAAAGTGCACCGCCTCCTGGGCGCCAACAGCAATCCCTTTGATGCGTTTTTACTGACGCAGGGCATTAAAACCATGGAGGTGCGTATGGAGCGCCATTGCCACAACGCCATGGAAGTGGCCGGTTTCCTCGATTCACATCCCGCGGTGGCCAGGGTGAACTACCTGGGCCTGGCCGATCACCCTGATTTTACGATCGCTTCCCGCCAGATGAAACATGCCGGGGCGATGATGAGTTTTGAGTTGAAAGGCGGGCTCGAAGCGGGCAAACGTTTCATCGACCGCCTGCAGATGTGCCTGCGCGCCGTTTCCCTCGGTACATGCGATACACTCATCTGCCACCCCGCTTCCATGACGCATTACGGCGTACCGAAAGAGATGCGTGAAAAATACGAGATCACCGATGGGCTGATACGCGTGAGCGTGGGCATCGAAGCCGTTACCGATATTCTTAACGACCTGGATCAGGCATTGCAATAAAAAAATATGTCGTCTATTCACATCAGAAGAGCAGAGAAAAAAGACTGCCCGCGCATGATGGAACTCGTGCGCGAACTGGCGTTGTATGAAAAAGCGCCGGAGCAGGTGACCGTAACGATGGAACATTTCGAAGAAAGCGGGTTTGGCCCCAACCCTGTATGGTGGGCCTTTGTAGCCGAATCGGAAGGCGTCATTACCGGTCTGGCCCTCTATTATATCCGTTATTCCACCTGGAAAGGAAAACGTATGTTCCTGGAAGATATCATCGTAACGGAAAGGGCACGCGGCCAGGGTATCGGCAAGTTGTTGTTCGACCGGCTGCTGGTGGAAGCAAAGGAAAAAAAGCTGAGCGGCATGGTGTGGCAGGTGCTGGACTGGAACGAGCCCGCCATCAATTTCTACAAAAAATACAACGCGAAATTCGACCCGGAATGGTTGAATGTCAGCATAGACATTGAGTCATGAGCGGTTATTGCTAAAAGGCGGGAATGCTCAATGAGTGATCAGGATTGCGAATAATCGCTGCTTGTCAATACCACGCAATGACGGAATGCCGGCATTGCGAAAAACTTCCTGTGTTAAAAAATAAGCAGCACGATGCGCAGAATTGGTATCTGCACCGGTATCGAATACTACTGCTTCTCAAAAATAACGAGATCGCCCAACCCGCCGGGATCAGTGAAAAAACGGCCGATGGTAAATGAGCGGCCGTCCGCGCTCATGCGGAAATAGAACTTTTCCTGGCGGGTTTTTAAGATCAGGCTATCGCCCGCCAAAGAATAAAAATAAATGCCCGACTCGCTGGCCCTGCTCGACGATGGCGGCAAAGGGCGCGTCTGGAAGTAAAAACTCCGCTCCTCTCCCATGTACATATCGCTGCTGTCGGGCTTTCCGTTCCGGAAAACAATCACTTCTTTCCGCTGGCTTTTTTCGAGCCATCTTTCTTCAAGGCTTTGGGATTTACTGCAGGCTGCCAACAGCAGGGCCATTGGTATATAAAGCAATGTCAGACGCATAGCGGGATGGTTATGTTATTGAAACGGCAGGCCGGATGAAATAGTTACAGGGGTAAGGTGAACGGGCGAATGGGCTCGCTGAAACGTTGAAATCGGGAGGTAAAATAAAAAGCCGGACATCGCTGCCCGGCTTTTTCATTATGATATCCAATGGATTATTTCGCCACCGCTTCTTCCAGTCCGGTGCTGATACCGTCTGTAGCGGCGTTTTTGTCAATTTTGGCAATCAGGCCCTGCAGTACCTTGCCGGGGCCCACTTCCGTGAACCTGCCAGCACCATCGGCGATCATAGCCTGTACGCACTGCGTCCATTTTACCGCGCCGGTGAGCTGGCTGATCAGGTTCTGCCTGATCTCCTGCGGGTCGGTAACGGCCTTGGCCACTACGTTCTGGTATACCGGGCAGATGGGCGTGTTAAAGGTGGCTTTTTCGATGGCGGCTGCCAGTTCCGCCTGGGCCGGGGCCATCAGCGGAGAGTGGAAAGCGCCGCCCACAGCCAGTTCCATGGCTCTTTTGGCGCCGGCGGCCTTGAGCAGGTCGATGGCGCGGGCAATAGCGGTTTTGGTACCGGAAATTACCAGCTGGCCGGGACAATTATAATTGGCAGGCACCACCACATCGTCTGTGATGGTGGCGCAGATCTCTTCTACTTTTGCATCGTCGAGGCCCAGCACTACAGCCATAGTGGAAGGCGTGATCTCGCAGGCCTTCTGCATGGCGTTGGCGCGGATGGCGACGAGGCGGAGCGCCTCTTCAAATCCGAGCGCCCCATTGGCTACCAGCGCAGAAAACTCACCGAGGGAGTGGCCTGCCGTCATTTCCGGGCGTGGATTGGTCAGGCACAGGTACCCGATCACTGAATGCAGGAACACGGCGGGCTGCGTTACTTTCGTCTGTTTCAGGTCTTCTTCGGATCCCTCAAACATGATGTCTGAAATCCGGAAGCCCAGTATTTCATTGGCTTTTTCAAATAAAGAACGGGCCTGGGCATTGTTGTCGTAAAAACTTTTACCCATACCAGTAAACTGCGCTCCCTGACCGGGAAATACAAAAGCGTGTTTCATTTGTTTGTTTTCAGTCTTTCAGTGCTGTGATGGCCGCTCAAGGGCATCACTGATCTTATTAATTATCAGAGGACAAATATATATAAAAAAATATGGTTTAATCCTCAAAAAGCGGTTTAAACCATCAGCCGGCTTTCACCGGCGGTGTTTTAGCGGCGGCTCATCAGGTCGGAGCTGATCAGTTTCATGAATTCGGCCCTGGTAGTGCCGTCCTGGAACTGGCCGCTGAAGGCCGATGTGGTGGTAACGGAATTCTGTTTCTGTACACCGCGCATCATCATGCACAGGTGCTGCGCTTCAATCACCACAGCCACGCCCTGCGGTTCCAGAGTTTCCTGGATGGCGTCGAGGATCTGGTGGGTGAGGCGTTCCTGTACCTGCAGGCGGCGGGCAAACACGTCTACCACCCGGGCAATTTTGCTCAGGCCGGTGATATAACCGTTGGGGATATATGCCACATGCGCTTTGCCGAAAAAGGGCAGCATGTGATGTTCGCACATGGAGTAAAGTTCGATGTCTTTCACGATCACCATTTCGCTGTAAGCTTCTGTGAAACGGGCGCCTCGGAGGATTTCGCGGGCGTCGAGCTGGTAGCCCTGCGTCATGTACTGCATGGCTTTGGCGACGCGCTCAGGGGTCTTCAGCAGCCCCTCGCGCTCCGGATCTTCACCCAGCAATGAAATCGCTTCTTTATAATTCCCTATCAGCCCCGATGTTACCTTCTCGTCGAATGATTCTATCTTCTTGTAAGCCATATGCCTGTTTTTAGATCAGTTATTTACCGCCGTAGTATTCCACGTAAATCTTGGCGGTTTCGTGCAGTTTGATACAGTGCAGCTGTACCGGTGCCGGCAGGTGTTTTTCCAGTTGTTCCCAAATAGCGATGGCCACATTTTCCGCTGAAGTGAACTTGTCTTTCATGAAGTCGACGTCCAGGTTCAGGTTCTTATGGTCCAGTTTCTCGATAATCACATCCTTGA
Organism: Chitinophaga lutea; assembly: GCF_003813775.1. Lineage (NCBI taxonomy): Bacteria > Pseudomonadati > Bacteroidota > Chitinophagia > Chitinophagales > Chitinophagaceae > Chitinophaga > Chitinophaga lutea. Next base: position 2,588,327 of record NZ_RPDH01000002.1, read on the forward strand.
TCAGCACCCCCAGTGTTTTGGCGTTGAAAACAAAGCCGGTTTCGGGATCGGGGTTGCCTTTGATGGTCACGTGCAGGTCGTAGTTATGTCCATGCCAGTTGTCGTTCGCACATTTGCCGAATACTTCAAGGTTTTGCTCCTTGCTCCATTGTGGATTGAATAACTTGTGTGCCGCATTAAAATGCTCCACGCGCGTCAGATAGATCATTTTGTTAATTGAGATAAATTTCTGCAAAAATAAAGCAATTCGATGAGAACGGCGGATTGAGTAACTTTACGGGATGAAATTGCTCCTTGCCGCCGCTACGGAATCAGAGATAAAATCAACACTGCACTGGCTCAGAGAGGAAAATTACCCGGACGTGGACGTACTGGTGACCGGCGTGGGCATGATGGCCACCGCATGGGAGTTGGGACGGTATTTTGCCCGTCACAGGCCCGATCTGGCTATCCAGGCCGGTATTGCCGGCAGTTTCCGGCACAGCTGGCCCTTGGGAGAAACCATACTGGTCAACCGTGAAACCCTAGGTGACCTGGGCGCGGAAGACAACCAGGAATTCCGCGACCTGTTCGACATCGGCCTCTGGCAACCTGGCATGAAGCCGTTTACGGATAAGGAATTAATCAATACGTTCAGTCTTTTCCCGGAATCCCTGCAAGGCCTGCCGCAGGCGGCAGGCGTAACGGTCAATACAGTGAGCGGCAGCACGGCTTCCATTGCCCGGCTGGAGCAAAAATACCGGCCTGATGTGGAATCGATGGAAGGAGCTGCTTTTCACTACAGTTGCCTCATTGAGCAGGTGCCTTTTCTGCAGCTGCGCACCATTTCCAATTATGTGGAGGTGCGCGACAAAAGCCGCTGGAATATCCCGCTGGCCGTAAAAAACCTGAATGATACGTTGCAGGCACTGCTGACAGAGTTAAAGTAATGAGCATTGCGGGGCACCTCTGCCCGGCATTCCACCTGAGTGACGAATGCATGTGCGATTGAACCGCCGTAAAACGGCGTTAAAATAACCGAACCATGGAATTGACTTTAGGATTTTCACCCTGCCCGAATGATACTTTTATATTCGATGCCCTGGTGAATAACAGGATGGAGACAAACGGGCTGCAATTCGACACCCGGCTGGAAGACGTGGAAACCCTCAACCAGTGGGCCATGCAGGGCAAACTGCATATCACCAAGCTCAGCTTCGCCGCCGGGCTGAAGGTGGCGGACCAGTACCGCCTGCTCAACAGCGGCAGCGCGCTCGGCAGGGGCTGTGGACCGCTGCTGATCGCACGCGAGCAGGTAGCCCCCTCACGCGTAAAAGACCTCACCATTGCCATCCCCGGCGAAAACACCACCGCCAACCTGCTGTTCAATATCGCCTATCCCGGCGCCGTAAATAAAAAAATCATGCTGTTTTCCGAGATCGAAAATGCCGTATTGAGCGGCGAGGCCGATGCCGGCGTGATCATCCACGAAAACCGCTTCACCTACCAGCAGAAGGGCCTGGTAAAGATCACCGATCTGGGCGAATACTGGGAACAGCAAACCGGGCAACCGATTCCGCTGGGCGGAATTTTTATCCGGAAAGATGTGCCGGAAGAGATACAGCAACAGGTAGACCGGCTGATTCACCAGAGCCTGCAACAGGCATTTGCAGCCTACCCCACCCTTTCTCCTTACGTGAAAGCGCATGCGCAGGAAATGGATGAGCACGTGATGCGGCAGCATATCGATCTGTACGTGAATGAATTCAGCCTCGATCTGGGGGAAGAAGGCCGCACTGCCATCGAGAAACTGAAAACGATGGTGGCCTGATCATTTCTTCAGTGCTTTTCCATACACTTCCAGCGCGCGTTTGCGGGCATCTTCATGCACCACGATGGGCGCAGGATAGGTGAGCCCGTCTATTTCCGGCACCCATTTACGCACATACTGCAGGTCTTTATCGAATTTTTGTGTTTGCAGCGTGGGATTGAACACCCTGAAGTAGGGCACTGCATCGCAGCCGCTGCCCGCCGCCCATTGCCACCCGCCATTGTTGGCAGCAAGGTCGTAATCCAGCAGCTTTTGGGCAAAGTAAGCTTCCCCCCAGCGCCAGTCGATCAACAGGTGCTTGGTAAGGAAACTCGCCACGATCATCCGCACGCGGTTGTGCATATAGCCGGTGGCGTTCAGCTCCCGCATACCCGCATCCACAATGGGATAACCCGTCTGGCCGCTGCACCACTTTTCAAATTCAACAGGGTTATTGCGCCAACGGATGGCGTCGTATTCTTTCCGGAAAGACTGATGCACCACCTCCGGAAAATGCCAGAGTATCATCTGGTAAAACTCCCGCCAGATCAGTTCGTTCAGGTATATTTCGTTTAATTGCCAGGCTTGCTTTGCCAGCGCCCTTATGCTGATGGTGCCGAAGCGCAGGTGTACGCCGAGGCGGCTGGTCCCCTCCACAGCGGGGAAATCGCGGGTTTGATGGTAATGGCGAAGGAGAGTGGTTTCCGTTTCCGGGGGAGGAAAATCGCCGGCTACCGGCAGGAAGCCGATCTCCTTCATAGACGGCACCGGTATGGGTGGCTGCTGAAAAAAGTTATGGCTGTATTTTTCAACGGAGTATGCCTTGAGGTAAAAATCTTCCAGCTTCGACTTCCACTTACGGCTGTAAGGCGTGAATACCGTGTAGGGCTCACCGTTATCTTTCACCACTTCGTCTTTCTCAAAAATCACCTGGTCTTTGAACGTATGAAACGTAATGCCCGCCTCACTCAGCTGTAGTTTCACCGCCTCATCGCGCCGACGCCCATACGGTTCATAATCGTGATTCGCGTAAACGGCCGCAACGGGATACTGCTGTATAAAATACGCAAAGGCTGCTTCGGGTGTACCGTGGAATACATGCAGGGTGCTACCCATTGCCTCCAATTGCCGTTGCAGGTGTTCCAGGGTGTTGTGAATGAACTGGACGCGGCGGTCCGCCTTGTCTTCCAGGTCGCCGAGAATATCCGTGTCGAACACGAACACCGGCACCACCGCATGGCCGCTGCTAAGCGCGTGGTAAAGGGCGGCCTGATCTGTCAGCCGTAAATCGCGGCGGAGCCAGCAGAGAACAACCATGTAACGGATTAATTTTAAGCGGATTTACTCGGGAAAGTTTGATGAAAAAGATGCCGGAATGCAGCATACGGTATTACGTACAGCAACCGCGATTTGTTAGTACTCACAATCATCAGCATTGCGGCCCTGACCTAACAGCCATTGCAGATGAGCTACTTCACAGCATCGACTCATACAACAAATCGTGCAGGATCACCGAAGCGGCATTGCCATAGCTGGTATCGCGGAACTGGCCTACCCATCGCACGCCGTAAATGGCGTTGGTGAGGAATACTTCATCCGCGCTTTCCAGGTCGCTGATGGTCAGCGGCTGTTCTTTTACCTTGAAGGGCATGTCGGTTTGCAGGAGGTGCTTGCGCATTACCCCGCAGACGCAGCCTTCGCTGAGCGGAGGGGTGATCACGTCGTTCCCCTTCACCACAAAAATATTGGCGATGGTAGTATCTGCAATGCGGCCATACTGGTTCAGCAGGATGGATTCGCTGAGCTGGTGCTCTTTGGCGTAAAGGGCCGCCAGCACGTATGGCAGGCAGTTGTTGGATTTAACGTTGGAAAACTTGTCACCGGGTTTGATGGCGTCCGGGAAAACATCGAGGGTGAGGCCGGCATCGTTCAGCTCGAAAATATGCCTGGGCAGTTTCCAGCACTGGATGATGAATTCCGGTGTATGATCAACGGGATCATATAAACCGGTGCCGCTCCGCCAGATGGTGAGCCGCACCCGTGCAAGGTCGCTTACGCCGCTGACGCGGCACAAATCGAGCACCAAGCCCGTAAAATATTCTTTGGTAAAATGCCGCGGAATGTGAAAATGAAGGAGGTGCAGGCTCATCATCAACCGCTCAAAATGAAGATCGGCCAGCAATAACTGCCCCTGGTACACCTTCATGGTTTCAAAACAACCATCGCCATACCTGAAACTGCGATTATCTACGGTCAGCAACGGTTTGTCGGCCGCCATGAATTTTCCGTTATAACACAATTGCATACTGTAAGTTACGATTATAAAACCATTTCAGGAACATCGCCTTTTATCACCAGCCGGCCCGCAGTTTTAGCCTTGATTTCATCCACACTCACTCCCGGAGCACGTTCCAGCAGCTGAAACCCTTCGGGTGTAACATCGAGTACGGCCAGTTCGGTCACGATTTTTTTCACACATTTAACACCTGTTAACGGCAGGCTGCATTGGGGCAGTAATTTGCTTTCCCCTTTCGGATTGGTGTGCATCATGGCCACAATGATGTTCTTGGCAGACGCCACCAGGTCCATCGCCCCACCCATGCCTTTGACCATTTTACCGGGTATTTTCCAATTGGCGATATCGCCGGTGTCAGACACTTCCATCGCCCCCAACACCGTCAAATCCACCTTACCGGCGCGTATCATCCCGAAACTTTCCGCGGAGTCGAAAAAAGCCCCGCCGGGCAATACCGTCACGGTTTCCTTGCCGGCATTGATGAGGTCGGCATCTACGGCCTCTTCATCGGGGTAAGGCCCCATGCCCAGCATACCATTTTCCGACTGCAGCATAATAGAGATCTCCGCGGGCACAAAGTTGCTCACCAGCGTGGGGATGCCGATGCCGAGGTTGACGTACATCCCGTCGCGCAATTCCCGGGCAATGCGTATCGCAATTCCATATTTATCGAGGGCCATAACAGTACATTTTAGATTTTAACGGTTTTGCGCTCTATGCGCTTTTCATATCCGCTCCCCTGGAAAATGCGGTGCACATAGATGCCGGGCACGTGAATGTGATCGGGATCCAGCTCCCCGGGCTGCACCAGCTCTTCCACTTCGGCAATAGTGATATTGCCGGCCTTGGCCATGGAAGTGCTGAAATTACGCGTGGTTTTACGAAACACCAGGTTGCCCATCGTATCGCCCTTCCAGGCTTTCACAATGGCAAAATCGGCGTGCAGCGCCAGCTCCATGAGATAATCCTTTCCGTTGAAGCGGCGGGTTTCTTTTCCTTCGGCGATTTCGGTGCCATAACCGGCGGGCGTAAAAAAAGCGGGAATGCCCATACCGGCCATCTGGATGCGTGTGGCCAGGGTGCCTTGCGGAATGAGGTCCACTTCCAGTTCGCCGGACAATAACTGCCGTTCGAACTCGGCGTTTTCACCTACGTACGACGACATCATCTTCTTAATCTGCCTGGTTTTCAGCAACATCCCCAGGCCGAAATCATCCACGCCCGCGTTGTTGGAAATGCAGGTGAGGTTGTTGATGCCGCTGCGCACCAGCGCCGCAATACTGTTTTCGGGAATGCCGCACAGGCCGAAACCTCCCAGCATAAGGGTGGCGCCGCTGGGTATGTCTTTGACGGCATCATCGGCGTTTGCAATTACTTTCTGCATGTTTTGGTGTTATATGGTTCAGGGCAAAATCAGTCGCATGCTGTCGGTCGGACAATACAGCGAGTCCCAGTGCGTTCTTTTTTCTATGCCGAATTTCCTGTCTGACTCTCTTTTCTCGATCGAATCCATCACGTCCCGCCTGCTTTTCACGATGTCCTGCATCTGTTTGTAGATGACTTCCAATTTATCGGAATGTGCTTCATAGTACCGGTAACTATGCATGAATTCGTCTTTCGAAACCTTGTGCAGTTGCAGTATCTGCACATAATATTTCTTGATGTTCAGTTCCCGTACGGAATCCGCCACCCTGGTGGTATCCACGCCGGGGTCGCGGCCGTAGATCTCCGCATAATTCATATCCAGCAAAATATCGCGCATCTTATCGGGCGGTATCACGTCTGCCGGCGTTTTATCCGCCTGTCCGCAGGCGAACAACACACTTAACAATACAACACCGGCTATCTTTCTGAAGTTCATCATTTATTTTAATTGCTGATATTTATTCGCATTCGGCACATCCAGTTGTGCGAGCATTTGCACCGCCCGTGCTTTTTCCTGCGGCGGCGCTTTGGAAAATATTTTCACCAGTTCATCATTCTTGGCATTGAAGAAAGCCGCCAGCAGCATGGAGTTGGGCAGTTCCTGGTGAATGCCCATCAGCAGGTTGAGGCAGTTCATGATCGATGCGCGGCCTTTGTTGGTGTCTTCATACATCTGGTCGAGGCCGAGGCGGTGATACTGGTACATCACATCATGAAAACGGGCGAACTTTACGTTCATCAGGTTATCCTGCAGCCAGTAGCGGTTACGGTTGCCTTCAAAGGCTTTCCAGCCGGAGATGTCTTTCCCGTCGGGCGCGTTATTGACGATATTGAGCGCCTTTTTGAAGAAATTATCGCCGCCGCGGGGTGAAAACGAATCGTAATCGAGCCCGAGGATGATGTAGTTGTAATAAGCGAGGATGGCGGTGAGATTGGCCACCAGCGGGTCGTTGGCCACTATGCGCTGTTCGTTGAACTCCAGGGGCTGGAATTCCACGTACTTAAACACCACGTTCGGGTCCTGCGTATTGAGGATGCTGGTAACATACCCGGCATTGTACACGGGGCGGGTGGCCTGGATGGTGAGCGTGGCCCGGTAGGTATTGTTGCCGAGTGCGGCGTTGATCGTCAGCAGGAAGTTGCATTCGATGCGTTCCGCGGGCGTGTACGCATCGTCTGACCAGCGGCGATTGTTGATGAATTCGGACATGGCCGTCTGCAGCGTGGAAAACACCTTTCTGTCGGTGCTGTTGCCCAGCTGGGGCGATGCCTGAACGGACACATTGGCTCTTAATTCCTGCGCGCTGGTGCGGAAGCAGGCAAGCAGGCAAAGGGAAAAGAAAACAATCCTTTTAAGCATGTTGCAGATCGATTATGGCCAGAACAATGTTGCGGGCCACCTCCTGTTTCGACTGGAGGGGCAATGCCTGCTCATGCCCGTTGCGGGAGAGCAGCGTTACTTTATTGGTATCGTGGTTAAACCCGGCGCCGGCGTCGTTCAGGGAGTTGAGCACCACCATGTCGAGGTTTTTATCCTGTAGTTTTTTAAGGGCGTATTCCTTTTCGTTGTTGGTTTCGAGCGAAAAGCCCACCAGTACCTGCCCGTTTTTTTTCTGTGCGCCGAGGGAGCGGGCGATGTCGGTTGTTTTTTCAAGCTCCAGGCTCATCTCCTCGTCTTTCTTCTTGATCTTTTTATCCGCCACGTTCCGGGGCCGGTAATCTGCCACGGCGGCAGCCATCACGATGATGTCGGCCGAAGGCGCCAGTTCCGAGCAACGGTCGAACATGTCTGCGGCGGTCACCACCCGGCTGATGCGCACGCCGGTATGCAGGGTGCTCAAATGAGTGGGCCCCAGTACCAGTTCCACGGCTGCGCCTGCTTCGGCAAGTGCCTCGGCAAGGGCAATGCCCATTTTCCCACTGGAATGATTGCTGATGAAACGCACCGGGTCGATCGGCTCCTGGGTAGGGCCGGCGGATACAAGGGCTTTTTTGCCGGCCAGCGGTTTCGTCTGGTTGCCGGCGCTGAAAAAGCTATAGAGGTAGGATACGATGGCTTCCGGTTCCGCCATCCGGCCTTCGCCGAAGAGGCCGCTGGCCAGTTCCCCTTTATGAACGGGCAACTGACGGTGGCCGTAAGAGAGCAGGCGGGCTACATTGGCTTTGGTGGCAGGGTGTAGCCACATGTCCTCATCCATGGCCGGGGCAAACAGTACCGGACAGGTGGCGGACAAATAAACAGCCAGCAGCAGGTTGTCGCAGATGCCGTTGGCCATTTTGGCGATGGTGTTCACGGAGGCGGGCGCAATGAGCATTACATCGGCCCAGCGGCCGAGCATTACGTGGTTGCTCCAGCTGCCGTTTTCACTGATGGTCACCCCTACATCGTTTTTAGATAAGGTGGATAGCGTGAGCGGGGTAATGAAATCGCAGGCCGCCGGCGTCATGAGCACCTTTACCTGGGCGCCTTCCTTTACCAGCAGGCGCACCAGTATGGCGGCCTTGTAAGCCGCGATGCTGCCTGAAACCCCTAATAGAATTTTCTTTCCTTGTAACATGCAACAAAACAAAAGCGGCAGAACAAAACATTCTGCCGCTATGAAGTTAATATATTTCGCGATAAACGATGCGAGGATCAGCTATACAGATCGTCGTCGTTCTTACGGAAGTAAATTTTGTTTTCCAGGAACTCGTTGGTAGCCTGAATAGCAGAATTCGCCAGTCTTTCATAAAAACGGGAGATTTCGATCTGCTCTTTATTCTCATGCACTTCTTCCAGGTTATCCGTATGGCTCGCGAACTCTTCCAGTTTGGAATGCAGCTCTTCTTTTACGGTAATATTGATCTGGTTTGCCCTTTTGGCAATAATGGCAATGGATTCATACAGGTTACCGGTTCTGTTCTTGATGTCAGTCGTGTTCCTGGTTTCTACCCAGGGGTTCATACTACTGGTTAGACTTCTCTTTATTTTGCTCATTTTCCAGGTGTTTAATGTTATTTTTTGCTAAGGTAAAGTATTTTTCCGCATCTGAACGCAATTTGCTGTTGGGGTACCGGTCTGAAAACTCCAGGAATTCGGTCACCACCGTTTCATATCGTTCTTTCTGCTTTACGGGAATGCTGTTTTTGGCGTACAGGTAGTAGGCCTTGATAGCCATGTACTTGTAGTTGTCGCTCTTATCCGAATCGGGGTAGGCCCTCATCAGGCTTTTGAACGACACCCCGGCCGATTTGTAATGCCCCAGGTTATAGTACAGCTCAGCGGCATTATACTCCTTCTGCTCCAGCTTGCGGCGCAACAGTTCTATTACCACATTGGCCTCGGCCACCTTGTCGGAATTCGGGTAGGAATTGATGAAAGTCTGCATGGAAGCGATGGCTTTCATGGTATTGGTCTGGTCCAGCGGCACTTTGGGCGACAGTTTATAGTAGCAGTAGGCCTGCTGGTAGTCTATTTCCTGTGCACGGGGGCTGCTGGGCAGCGCATCCAGGTAGTTTTTGAAGTGAAAAGCCGCCTGGGTATAGTCTTTCAGGTAAAAAGAGCAGTACGCATATTTATAATAAAGCCCTTCAAACTTGTCAGTGCCTTTAAATACGGGGATCATCTCCTCATACAGCGTCTGCGCCATCTGGTACTTCTTCTTTTCGTACATCTTATCGGCATAGGCCAGCTTTTTCTCCAGATCGTTGCTTTTTTCGATCTTCCGGAGCTCCCTGTTACAGGAGACTGCGCCAATAGTAAAGGCCAAAAGGCCGGTAAACAAGAGAATTTTCCTCATAAAAAAAGAATCGCGAAGGTACGAATTAAAAGCAAAAAAAGGTAACACTATAATAGGCGGCGTTAAAATTTTGCAAAAACAGTGATTTTGAGGTTGATTGGGGATTATTCACAGGCAAGCGTCACATTTACACATTTTATCCACATGACTAATATCAATATCCACACCCCTGTCGCATTCAACACCCCTCAACCGCTTTCTGGCAGGCATTATATTCCTGTGGAAAAAATATATAATTCATTTTTTCGGTTAAAAGTGGGAAAAAGTGTTATTTTGTGTTAGAAAATGGAAATCAACACCTAAAACGAAGCATGACGGGTTTTCTCGGAGAATATGAAGCAACGCTGGACGCAAAAGGGCGCTTCCTGCTCCCTGCCGGATTTAAACGGCAGATAGCAGAGAGTGCGGGCAACCAGTTTGTGCTGAACCGCGGCTTCGAAAAGTGTTTGACGTTGTACCCGATGAACGAGTGGCAACCCATACAGGAGAAAATCGGCAAGCTGAATGATTTTGACCCGAAAGTTAGGGAATTCCGTCGCTATTTTCTGAACGGTGCCACTATTCTGGAGCTCGACAGTGCAGGGCGGCTGAACATCCCGAAGAACCTGATGGCGCATGCGGGACTGGATAAGGACATCGTGCTGACGGCCGCCAACAACAAGATTGAGATTTGGGATAAAACGAAATACCAGGAGTTCTTTGATAATTTTTCACCGGAAGCCTTCAGCAGTCTGGCCCAACAGGTAATGGGCGGCGGGGATGGTTCATCAAACCCGGTTCTGTAAAAACGGCAAGTATGGAAACATCCGGATATCACTTGCCAGTTTTGCTCCACGAAGTGGTGGAGAATTTACAGATCCGGCCCGACGGCACCTATATCGACGCCACTTTCGGTGGCGGCGGCCATTCCAGGGCAATCCTGGAACAATTAGGCCCTCAGGGCCGGCTGATCGTGTTCGACCAGGATGAGGACGCCTACCGCAACCGGATTCCGGATGAGCGGGTGGTGTTTGTTCGCGAAAACTTCAGGCACCTGCAGCGGTTCGCCAAACTGCACAAAGCTCTGGACGCGGACGGCCTGCTGGCCGACCTCGGGGTTTCATCGCACCAGTTCGACACCGGCGCCAGGGGGTTTTCCACCCGCTTCGACGGCAACCTCGACATGCGGATGGACACCCGGAACGCCACCACCGCGGCCGATATTCTGCAGACCTATTCGGAGCAACATCTGCACCAGCTGTTCCAGGACTACGGGGAAGTCACCAATTCCCGCACCCTGGCTAAAACAATCGTACAGCTGCGGAAGGCGCACCCACTGAGGACCATCGCAGAATTCAAATCGCTGATCCAGCCCATCGTGAAAGGCAACCCCGCAAAGTACCTGGCCCAGGTGTTCCAGGCACTCAGAATAGAAGTGAACGATGAACTGGGCGCGCTGAAAGACCTGCTCACCCAGTCTTCCACCGTACTGAAGCCCGGCGGCAAACTGGCCATCATCACCTTCCACTCGTTGGAAGACAGGCTGGTGAAAAACTACATGAAGGGAGGCAGCTTCGAAACGGCGGATGAAAATCCTTACAGTTTTGAAACACCGCCGAAGCTGTTCAAACTGATCACGAAAAAACCCGTAACGGCCAGTGAGAAAGAATTAAGGGCTAACCCCCGGAGCCGGAGCGCCAAGTTACGCGTCGCAGAAAAGATATAGCCGTTATTGTTACTTCCATCCTATCCCCTGTTACTAAGAAAAATCAGATATCATATAACTGTTGCTAAACCTTGTAATGTGTTGCGGGAAGAAGAAAAGCATATCAACGAAGAAGCAGGCGCGGAAAGCGCAGCTGAGCTGCCCCGGGAGCCCCGAAGAGAATGGCGCCTCCGGATCAACTACAAGCTGATCACGCAGAACCTGCCCTTCATCCTTTTTCTGGCCGTGATTGCGCTGGTCTATATCGCCAACAGCCACCTGGCCGAAAAAAAGGTCCGTAAAATCAACAAGCTGAGCAAAGAAATAAAAGAACTGAAGTGGGAGTACCTGAGCGTGAGAAGTGAACTGATGTTCCGCAGCAAACTGAGTGAAGTGAGCAAAGCCGTGGAACCGCTGGGATTAAAAGAACTGAGCACCCCACCGCAGCGGATTGAAGTGAAAGCTGCCGAAGCAGCACAATAATTTATTAAAAGATACTGACACCGAACCCGGCAAATGGAGATTAAAAAGGACATACTATGGCGAGCATACCTCTGCTTTATTGGCATGGGTGTATTTGCCGTGGCCATCCTCGGCAAAGTCTTTTTTATCCAGCAGGTAGAAGGAGACAAATGGCGCAGCCTGGCCGACAGCCTGCACACCTCTTTTATGGACCTCGACGCCGACCGCGGCACCATCTACTCCGAAGAAGGCCGCATGCTCTCCACCTCCATCCCCTACTTCGACCTCCGCATCGACTTTAAAGCAGATGGATTGCAGGACCCCAAGAAGAGCATTTTTAAAGATAATATCGACTCCCTGTCGTATTACCTCGCCAATCTGTTCCGCGACCGCACCGCCGCCCAGTACAAAAAAATGCTGAGCGAAGGATTCAAGGACAAAGACCGCTATTTTCTGCTGAAACGCGACATCCGTTTCGACGAATACCAGGCTGTGCGCAACTTCCCCATGTTCCGCCTCGGCAGGAACAAAGGCGGCCTGATTGCCGAAACGAAAAACAAACGCATCAACCCCTTTAAACTCCTCGCCAACCGCACCATCGGCCTGGCCCGCGAAAACGCGCAGAACGTAGGCCTCGAAAGAACCTACGACAGCAGCCTCAGCGGCGTAACCGGCAAACGCCTGATGCGCCGTATCGCCGGCGGTACCTACATGCCCGTGGAAGGATACGATATCGAACCGGAAAACGGCAAAGACATCATCACCACGCTCGACGTGAACATGCAGGACATCGCCGAAAACGCCCTCATGAAGATGATGATCCAGAACGAAGCGCAGCACGGCACCTGCATCCTGATGGAAGTGAAAACAGGCAAAATCAAAGCGATCGCCAACCTCGGCCGCCAGAAAGACGGCAGCTACTGGGAGGATATGAACTATGCCCTGATGGTGGGCGAGCCCGGCTCTACTTTCAAAGTGGCCACAATGATCGCCATCATGGAAGATGGCTACGCCAACACCAACACGCTGGTAGATCTTAACTACGGCAGGTGGCCCATCAACCGCCGTGTAGTGTATGACTCGGAGCCGCACCACCTCACCACCGTTACGGTAAAACGTGCTTTCGAACGCAGTTCCAACGTGGCCATGGCAAAACTCGCCTACCAGTTCTACTATAAAAAACCGAACGAGTTTGCCGCCCATCTGAAAAAACTGCGCCTCGACCAGTTTACCGGCATCGACCTGGTGGGCGAAGGACGGCCGAATATTCCCACCACCGCCAGTAAACACTGGAGTGCGGTGACCCTGCCCTGGATGGCCTTCGGCTACAACGTATTGCAAAGCCCGTTACAAACGGCCATGCTGTACAACGCTGTTGCCAACAACGGCAAAATGATGAAACCTTACCTGGTCAACTCCATCATGGAATATGGCCAGCCCATCCGCCAGTTTGAGCCGGTGGTTCTGAACGACAGTATCTGTTCTGCCCGCACCCTCGCCCAACTGCGGGATATGCTCGAAGGCGTGGTGCTCAACGGTACGGCCGTGAAACTGCAAACGCCTTATTACCGCTTTGCCGGCAAAACCGGTACCGCGCTGGTGGCCAATGGCAACAGGGGGTATGCAGATAAAATTTACCAGTCGTCTTTCGCAGGTTATTTCCCTGCCGAAGACCCGCAATACACTTGCGTGGTGGTGATCAAAAACAAGCCGCACGCAGCCAAGTTTTACGGCGGCACAGTAGCCGGCCCGGTGTTCCGTGAAGTGGCAGACAAACTGTACGCGCTGGCCATCCAAAAACCGCGCTCCCTCGAAGGGAATACTTCGCTCGACACCCTGATGGCTATGAAAGGCGGGAAAGGCAGCGAATGGCGCAGCGTGGCACGCACCCTCAAACTGCCGTTCGAAGGCGCGCTCACGGCTTCCAACTGGGTGAACGCCGACATCAAAAACAACAAGCTCACCTTTTCACCGGTGAAAACGGCTCCCGGTGTAGTACCGGACGTGAAAGGAATGGGCCTGAAAGACGCACTCTACCTCCTCGAAAACGCCGGCCTGCGGGTGGTGATCAAAGGAGCAGGAAAAGTGAATACCCAATCCATCCAGGGCGGAAGCCCGGTCGGGAAAGAACAAACGATCGTGATCGAATTGGGATGAGGGTAAGAAAATGACAGCATGGGACCGTCGTACCGATAAAATACATTAAACACCCGGTTCCGCCGGGCAAATATAAAAGATCAATGGTCTGATGAAACGGAAACGCTTCATCAGACCAGCAAGACAAGAGGAAAAGCATTCATGAAAACGCTGCGCGAAATATTATACAACGTCAACATCCTGCAGGTGCAGGGCAATAACGACATTGCCGTACAGGCTTTGTTTATTGACTCCCGGCAGGTGAAAGCAGGCGGCGTGTTCATTGCCATCCGCGGCGCGGCGGCCGACGGACATGCGTACATTTCCAAAGCCGTAGCGCAGGGCGCTGCCGCAGTGGTGTGTGAAACCCTGCCGGAAACGACGGCTCCGAACGTTTGTTACGTGCAGGTGGCCAACAGCGCGCAGGCCAGCGGCATCATCGCCGGCAATTTCTACGACAACCCTTCGCACCAACTGAAACTGGTAGGCGTAACCGGCACCAACGGCAAAACCACCATCGCCACCATCCTCTTCCGCCTGTTCACACAGCTGGGCTATCATTGCGGCCTGTTGTCGACCGTACAGAACCAGATCGGCGACCGCATCGTGCCGGCCACCCATACCACACCGGATCCCATCAGCCTCAACGCGCTGCTGGCCGACATGGTGGCGGAAGGCTGCCTCTATGCGTTCATGGAAGTGAGCTCACACGCCGTGCACCAGCAACGCATCGCGGGGCTGAAGTTCGCGGGCGGCGTTTTTTCAAATATCACGCACGATCACCTCGACTATCATAAAACCTTCGACGAATACATCCGGGTGAAGAAGAGTTTCTTCGACAACCTTCCGGCTTCGGCTTTTGCCCTCACCAACCTCGACGACAAGCGCGGGAATGTGATGCTGCAGAACACCAAAGCCCGTAAAGCCACCTACAGCCTGCGCAGTATGGCGGATTTCAAAGGGAAAATCCTGGAGAACAGTCTTACCGGTTTGGTGATGACGATCGGGGTGAAAGAAGTTCACTTCCGCCTCATCGGCGAATTCAATGCCTACAACCTGCTGGCGGTATACGGCGCGGCCGTACTGCTGGGAGAAGATAAAGACCGTGTGCTGGCTGCCCTCAGCAATATCCAGGGCGCCGAAGGCCGCTTCGATTATATCATCTCCAAAAACCAGCGGGTGATCGGCATTGTCGATTATGCCCATACCCCCGATGCACTCCTTAACGTGCTGGCTACCATCAAAAACCTGCGCCAGGGCCACGAGCAGATCATCACCGTGGTGGGTTGCGGCGGAGACCGGGATACAGCCAAACGGCCCGTGATGGGAGAAGTAGCGGCAGAGCACAGCGACCGGGTGATATTCACCTCCGATAATCCCCGCTCGGAAGACCCGGCGGAGATCATCCGGCAGATGGAAGCCGGGGTAGCGGCTCCCCAGCGGAAAAAAACAATTTCCATCGCCGACCGCCGCGAAGCCATCAAAACCGCCTGCAGTCTGGCGCAACAGGAAGATATCATTCTCGTTGCCGGCAAAGGCCACGAGAAGTACCAGGAAATCAGCGGCGTAAAACATCCGTTCGACGATAAACAGGTACTGAACGAAACATTTGAACTATTTGAAAAGTAAGATCACGATCCTTTATATATGTTATATTATCTGTTCAATTATCTAAAAACTGAATTCAATTACACCGGAACCGGGATGTGGCAATACATCACCTTCCGTGTAACGATGGCCCTGTTGCTGTCGCTCGTGATCTCATTGCTGCTGGGTAAGCGTATCGTAAAATACCTCCAGCGGAAACAAATCGGCGAAACCGTTCGCGACCTCGGCCTGGCTGGCGAACAAACCAAAAAAGGGACCCCCACTATGGGAGGCCTCATCATCCTGGCCGCCATCATCATCCCCACCCTGCTGTTTGCCCGGGTGCTCAACGTGTACATCCTGCTCATCCTGCTCAGCACCATCTGGCTGGGCCTGATCGGGTTTATCGACGATTATATCAAAGTATTCAAGAAAAATAAAGAAGGCCTCGCCGGCAAGTTCAAGATACTCGGCCAGGTGGGCCTCGGCCTGATCGTGGGCGCTACCCTGTATTTCAACGACAACGTGGTGATGAGCCGCGAAATCATGAGCGACAAAAAACTGGCGCCGTACGAAAGAGTGGTGAGCAGCTCCGAGCGCACAACGCCCGACGGTCAGCGGTTCGTGGACGTAAAAACGCCCATCACCACCATTCCGTTCGTAAAAAACCACGAGTTCAACTATGCAAAGCTGATTTCCTGGATTCCCGGTGCGGAGAAATACACTTTCGTGCTGTACATCCTCGTAGTCATCCTCATCATCACCGCGGTTTCTAACGGCGCCAACCTCACCGACGGGCTCGACGGACTGGCCACCGGCGTCTCTGCCGTGATCGGCATCGGTCTGGGGATTTTTGCGTACGTGAGCGGCAACATCCAGTTTGCGGAGTACCTCAACATCATGTACATCCCCAACCTCGGTGAGCTGTCGATCTTCATCGCCGCCTTTGTGGGGGCCTGCGTGGGTTTTCTCTGGTACAACGCCTACCCCGCCCAGGTGTTCATGGGCGATACCGGTAGCCTTGCCCTGGGCGGCATCATCGCCTCCCTGGCCATCATTGTAAGAAAAGAATTGCTGCTCCCCATCATCTGCGGTGTGTTTTTCGTGGAAAACCTCAGCGTGATGATACAGGTAGCCTATTTCAAATACACCAAACGAAAGTACGGCGAAGGCAGAAGAGTGTTCCTGATGAGCCCCCTGCATCACCACTACCAGAAACTCGGCTATCACGAAAGCAAAATCGCCGTTCGCTTCTGGATTGTAACCGTGATGTGTGTGGTGTTTGCCATCGCAACTTTAAAAATGAGGTAGGATGAAACTTACGCATGTAAGTTCAAAAGACCGGAAAAAAGACATAAATAACTCATGACCCTTACAAAGTAAGCGACATGAGACCACTGAAAGACAAATATGAACTCATGAAACTCGTCATACTAGGAGCAGGAGAAAGCGGAATCGGCGCGGCGTTGCTGGGAAAGAAGCAGGGGTTCGAGGTATTTGTGTCGGACGGCGGGCAGATCAAAGACATTTATAAACAGGAACTGGCCGTCAACCACATCGCGTTCGAAGAAGGCCATCACTCCTGGGATATCATACTCAGTGCGGATGAAATCGTGAAGAGCCCGGGCATTCCGGAAAAGTCGGAGCTGATGAAAAAAGTGCGGGAGCGCGGCGTACCGGTGATTTCGGAGATAGAACTGGCCTGGCGGTACAGTAAAGACAAAAAGATCATTGCCATCACGGGTAGTAACGGTAAAAGCACCACAACGGCGCTCACTTACCACATTTTCAGAACAGCCGGCCTCAATGCCGCACTGGTAGGTAACATCGGCGTAAGCTACGCCCGCCAGGTAACCATCGAGCCCGCTGACTATTACATCATCGAAATCAGCAGCTTCCAGCTGGACGATATCGTGGCGTTCAAACCGGATGTAGCCATCCTCCTGAACATCACCCCCGATCACCTGGACCGCTATGATTATAAAATGGAAAACTATGTGGCGTCAAAATTCCGCATAGCCATGAACCAGACGAAAGAAGATTATTTTATCTATTGCAAAGATGATCCGGAGATCAGGAATTATTTAGCAATGAAACCCATTTATTCAGAACCAATACCTTTTAGCATTATGGAACAATTGAAAGAAGGTGGATTTATCGAGAACGACCAGGTGAACATCAACGTGAAAGACGAACCCGTAATTATGTCTATGTACGACCTGGCATTAAAAGGTAAACATAATTTGTATAATTCAATGGCAGCAGGTATTGCAGGCCGCACCATGGATATACGGAAAGAAAAAATCCGTGAAAGCCTCAGCACCTTCAAAAGTCTGGAGCACCGGATGGAGTACGTGGCCACTGTGCGCGGTGTAGATTTTATTAACGATAGCAAGGCGACCAACGTTAACTCCGTATGGTTCGCCCTCGAAAGCATGGAACGCCCGGTCATCCTGATTATGGGTGGTGTGGACAAAGGAAACGACTACAGCGCCATCCGCGAACTGGTTCGCGAAAAGGTGAAAGCCATCGTTTGCCTTGGGGTCGACAACCGGCCTATCCACGAAGCGCTGTCGAAAGACATGGAAGTGATGGTGAATACCGACAATATGAAAGATGCGGTCAACTCCGCCTTCCAGCTCGCCAGCAAAGGCGATGTGGTATTGCTCTCCCCCGCCTGCGCGAGCTTCGACCTCTTCAAGAACTATGAAGAGCGCGGCCACCAGTTCAAGGACGCGGTGAGAGAACTTTAATTTTTAAAACCATACACGTGAACAACTTACTTCAAAGGACAAAAGGCGATAAGGTGATCTGGACGATCGTGTTCTTCCTGTCTGCAGTAAGCTTGTTGGCTGTGTACAGTTCAACCGGCTCTTTGGCATACCGCGTTTACAGCGGGCATACGGAATACTATCTGTTCAAGCAGCTGTCTGTACTGCTGTTGGGCGTGCTGATCATCTATTTCGCGCACCGGGTGAATTATACCATTTATTCACGCGTGGCGCAGATCGGTTTTCTGCTGTCGATTCCGCTCCTGATCTATACCCTGGCGTTTGGCTCCAACCTGAACGACGCCAGCCGCTGGATCAGGCTACCGGTGATCAACCTCACGTTCCAGACTTCAGACATCGCCAAGCTGGCGTTGTTCATGTACGTATCGCGCCAGCTGTCGCGCAAGCAGCAGGTGATCACGGATTTCAAAAAAGGATTCCTGCCGATCATCGTGCCCGTAGGCGTGATCTGCGCGCTCATCATGCCGGCCAACATGAGTACGGCTTTGCTGCTGGGCGCCAGCTGCATGCTGCTTTGTTTTATCGGCAGGGTACCCCTGAAATTCCTGCTGTCGATGGTGGGTGGCGCATTGCTGCTGGTAGTGCTGATGTTCGCCATTGCCAAGGCTACGGGCGACAAAGGCCGTACCGGTGTATGGGTATCCCGTATCGAAAGTTTTTTCAGCAGCAACGACGAAGATACCCCCTACCAGGTACAGCAGTCGATGATTGCCATCGCAGGCGGCGGCGTGGTGGGCAAAGGGCCGGGTAACAGTACGGCAAGAAATTTTCTGCCGCACCCTTATTCTGATTTTATTTATGCAATTATTCTTGAAGAGTATGGTATCTTTGGCGCCTTTTTGGTGTTGGCGGCTTACCTCATTTTGCTCTTGAGAAGTATCAGGATATTCAAAAACTGTCCGTATGCCTTTGGCGCATTTCTGGCCCTGGGCCTAAGCGTAACATTGGTTATACAGGCCCTGATGCATATGGCGGTAAACGTGCACCTGCTGCCGGTTACAGGTTTAACCCTGCCGCTGGTGAGTATGGGCGGCTCGTCGGTGATATTCACGAGCCTGGCGATCGGCATCATTCTGAGTGTGTCGCGAAATGTGGAAGAAACGGGCGATAAAACTCAGGAGGTTACCAATCCCGCAATTGCGGCATAAAGGAATAATCTGCGTGCGCACGTAAATGTGAGCGCGCCATTTTTATAAAAGGATATTTGATAACGAACTGATTTGGCACACAAAGTAATCATAGCAGGCGGCGGTACAGGAGGTCACATCTTCCCGGCCATTGCCATTGCAAACGCGCTCCGCAAACTGGAGCCGGACATTGATATTCTCTTTGTGGGCGCCACCGGCAAAATGGAAATGGAAAAAGTGCCGCAGGCAGGCTATCCGATCGAAGGATTGGAGATCGCGGGCTTTAACCGCAGCAACATGTTCAAGAACCTGTTGCTGCCGTTCAAGCTGCTGAAAAGCCTCCGCCAGGCCCGCAATATTCTTGCGCGTTTCCAGCCGGATGTGGCCGTGGGAGTGGGTGGTTACGCCAGCTTCCCCATCCTGAAAGCCGCACAGAAGAAAGGTATTCCCACCCTCATACAGGAGCAGAATTCCTACGCCGGCAAAAGCAACAAGTGGCTGGGCCGCAAAGCAACGAAAATCTGCACCGGGTACGAAGGGATGGAAAAATTTTTCCCGGCGGAAAAGCTGTTATACACCGGCAATCCCGTTAGGAGCGCCATTTCACAAAGCGCCGTTGCCAAAGACGAAGCGCTGCGCCACTTCGGCCTGATGATGGGCAAACCCACCATCCTGGCGGTAGGCGGCAGTCTGGGCGCAAAATCCATCAACGAGGCTATCCTGCCCCGCCTGGCGGATTTTGTGAATGCGGACGTACAGCTGATCTGGCAAACCGGCAAACTGTATTACGAACAGGCGAAGGCAGCCGCCGCACCTTTCGCCACGCATGTAAAGGTGTACGACTTCATCAACGTCATGGACTTTGCCTACAAAGCGTCCGATGCCGTGATCTCAAGGGCCGGCGCCCTGGCTATCGCAGAGCTCTGCGTGGTTAAAAAGCCGGTGGTATTTGTGCCTTACCCTTTTGCGGCGGAAGATCACCAGACCATGAACGCCATGAGCCTGGTAAATAAAAAAGCGGCCCTTCTCATCAAAGATGATGAGGCCGGCAGCAGGCTCGTGAACGAAACGCTTAGCCTGGTGCAAAACAAAGCCCTGATGGAGCAGCTGGAAAGAAACATCGCTCCGCTGGGCAATACAAACGCAGATATGACCATAGCCCGGGCAGTGCTCGGGCTCATTTAAATATAAATTCCCGGATGGAATTAAAACAGATACATAGGATCTACTTTGTCGGCATCGGCGGTATAGGCATGAGCGCCATCGCCCGCTTCTTTCATGAAAAAGGAGCGGTGGTGAGCGGGTACGACCGTACCTCCACCCAACTGACGCAACAGCTGGAAGCGGAAGGCATCCGCATTCACTATACGGAAGACCTGGAGCAGATCGACAAAGCGGCGGACCTCGTGGTGTACACTCCTGCCATTCCCGCCACACAGAAAGAGCTTGTGTATTACCGGGAAAACGGCTACGAGGTTGTGAAACGCAGCGATGTGCTCCAGGAAATCACCCGCGAACTGTTTGCCATCACGGTAGCAGGCACGCACGGCAAAACCACCGTATCTACGATGATCGCACACCTGCTGCGGCATAGCGGGTACGGCTGCAACGCTTTCCTGGGAGGCATCAGCTCCAATTACGGTAAAAACTTCTGGAGCAGCGAAAAACCGGTAGCGGTGATCGAAGCGGATGAATACGACCGCTCTTTTCTGAAACTGAGCCCTGACATTGCCGTGCTCACCGCCATGGATCCCGACCACCTCGATATCTATGGCACCGGAGAGGCAGTGGAAGAAGCTTTCATCCAGTACACCGGCAATATCAAACCCAACGGTACCCTGCTGGCCCGGCACGGCCTCGCACGCGGCTCGGAACTGAAGGGAGACAACAAGCTGTGGTACAGCTTGCAGAACGATGCGGCCGACATTTACGCCACCAACATCCGCATGGATAACGGCGGATACGAATTCGACGTGGTGCAGCAGGACTGGATGATCGACAATGTACAGCTGCATATCGGCGGTATGCACAATGTCGAAAATGCGGTGGCCGCCATTGGCGTGGCGCATCTGCTGGGCATCGGCAACGAAAAAATAAGAGCCGCGGTAGCCGATTTCAAAGGCATCCGCCGGCGTTTTGAATACCTGGTGAAAAAGAACAACATGGTGTATATAGACGACTACGCACACCATCCCGAAGAGCTGCGCGCGCTGATCACCAGCGCCAAATCGCTGTTCCGCGGGAAGAAGTGCACCGTCATCTTCCAGCCGCACCTTTTCACCCGTACCCGCGACTTTGCAGACGGCTTCGGCGAAACGCTGTCCCTGGCAGACGAAGTCATCCTGCTCCCCATCTACCCGGCGAGAGAATTGCCGATAGAAGGGGTCACCAGCGACATGATCGCCGATCGTATCAAAGGCCCGCAGGTAAAGATCATGCCACGCGACGAAGTGCCCGCCTGGCTGAAAACACAGGAGCCGGAACTGGTAATAACCGCCGGCGCCGGAGATATCGATTTGCTGAGAGAACCCGTGCGGGAGTTATTGGAAAAAGCACAGGCAAACTAACAGGTAAGCCATGCTCATGTGGTGGGGTTATTGATGAAGTAAGCTGGACATAACATTCTATTAAAAAACGCATACAACATGCAACCGAAAACGAAAACAGCCTTTAAACGCATCGGCCGCATGCTCCTCTGGGGCGGCGCGCTCACGGGCTTTTCCGTATTGCTGGTTGCAGCCGTAAACGACCGCGACAACAGCAAATGCAAAGGCATTAAAGTGACGATGAAAGGAGATGGCGGCAATGCCTTTATCGATAAAAAAGACATCAAAGCCCTCATCAGCGGCGACGGCACGCAAAACCCGGTTGGCAAAACGATCAGCAGCATCAACATCGCCATCCTCGAAAAAACGGTGGAGCGTGACCCCTGGGTACGCAGTGCGGAACTGTTCTTTGATAACCAGCAGCTGCTCAACGTGGAAGTGGAACAGCGCGACCCGCTCGCCCGTGTGTTCACCTTCTCCGGCAACAGTTTTTACCTCGACGGGGATGGGGAGCGCATCCCGGTATCGGACCGCTTTTCGGCCAGGGTGCCCGTTTTTACCGGCTTCCCTACCGATGCGCAGCAGCTGAGGAAAGAAGACAGCCTGCTGTATCTGCAGATGCGCGACATGGCGCGTTTCGTATCGGCCGACACATTCTGGAACGCACAGGTGGAACAGATCGTGATCACCGGCGACCGGAAGTTCGAGATCACCCCGAAATTCGGTAACCACGTGGTGGTGTTCGGGGAAGGGACAGACATCGAAAACAAATTCGCCAAACTGCTCATCTTCTACCGCGAAGGTTTGAGCAAAACAGGATGGAATACATATTCAAGGATAAATATTGCTTACCAGGACGAAGTGATCGGAACGAGAAGAGATGGCAAAAGCGCACCGCCCCCGCCAATGTATAAAGATTCAACCGTAGCCGATGTGGCTGTGGACGATGACCATGCACCGGCACCCGTAGCGGCGGCAACCGCAAAGCCGAAAGAAAAGGCAAAAGAAAACAAACCGGCAGCTGCTAAAAAGCCCGATGCCCGCAAGCCCGCAAAGGCGGCGGCAACAAAGCCCAAGGCAGTATATAAACCAAACAGTAATCGTAATCGCAACTAAAAACAATATAGAACCATGAATCAGGAAGCTCCCATCATTGTAGGTCTCGACATTGGAACCACGAAGATAGCAGCCATCGCAGGAAGGAAGAATGAATACGGGAAATTGGAAATCCTCGGATTCGGGAAGGCCCCATCATTCGGTGTTCAGCACGGTATGGTACTGAATATCGATCAAACAATCAAGGCTATCAGACAGGCTCTGGAAAACTGC
This sequence comes from Chitinophaga lutea, assembly GCF_003813775.1. Classification (NCBI taxonomy): domain Bacteria; kingdom Pseudomonadati; phylum Bacteroidota; class Chitinophagia; order Chitinophagales; family Chitinophagaceae; genus Chitinophaga; species Chitinophaga lutea. Next base: position 2,611,279 of record NZ_RPDH01000002.1, read on the forward strand.
TATGCATCTAACCCCAACCTCGAAATTAACGAGGTGTATGTAGGTATCGCTGGCCATCACATAAAAAGTCTTCAGACCCGTGGCGACATCGTTCGCAACGACACGGACGCGGAGATCTCCCAGAAAGACATTGACCAGCTGATCAACGACCAGTACAAAACGGTGATTCCCGCCAGTGACCAGATCATTGACGTGATTCCGCAGCAGTACATCGTAGACAGCCTGCAGAACATCACCTACCCCATCGGCATGAGCGGGGTGAAGGTGGGCGCCAATTTCCACATCATTACGGGCGACAAAAATGCCATCCGTAATATCAACCGCAGTGTGGAGAAGTCCGGCCTGCGGATCAAAGACCTCGTGCTGCAGCCGCTGGCCTCTGCCGCCGCGGTGATGTGCGACATGGACTTTGAAGCCGGCGTTGCGATTGTGGACATCGGTGGCGGCACCACCGACCTGGCGGTGTTCTATGAAGGTGTGCTGAAACACACCGCTGTAATCCCCTACGGTGGCGAAAACATCACGAACGACATCAAAAACGGCCTGGGTGTGCTGAAAACGCAGGCGGAGCAGATGAAGGTGCAGTTCGGTTACGCTTTGGCCGACGAGGCGAAAAACAACGCATACATCACCATTCCCGGCCTGCGCGGCCAGAGCCCGAAAGAAATTTCGGTGAAGAACCTGGCGCACATCATCCAGGCCCGGATGAGCGAGATACTCGATTTTGTGGTATATCACCTCAAACAGATCGGCATGGACAATAAAATGCTGAACGGCGGTATCATCCTCACTGGTGGCGGCTCCCAACTGAAACATCTTATACAGTTAACCGAATACACCACTGGCGTAAGCGCCCGCATCGGCTACCCGAACGAACACCTGGCCAGCGGCCATACAGATGAGCTCACCAAGCCGATGTATGCCACCTGCGTAGGCCTCATTCTGAAAGGGTACAACGATTACGAAAACGACAAAAGAGCCCTCGAGGAGAATTACGTTAAAATCAATACCAGCTACATCGCCAAAGAGAAAGCCGCAAGGCAGCAGGGTGCTGAAGACTGGACGGAAGAAGAGGAAGAAGACATCATACACGAAACGGCGGACGCACGGCAGGACAGGAAAGCGAAAGAAAGAAACGCTTCCCTCAAAGGTTTCCTTGACAGGATGAAAACAAAAATCATCGACATGTTCACCGAAGAGGAAGACGCACGGTTGTAAGGCTGTGGCGTGATTGTTGCAAGTAATAACCGATTTTTTAAATACGAGTCAAAACAGGAGTGTAAGGAACGGTACACCAAATACTAACCCATTTAAAGAGTAGAGTCATGATACATTTTGATCTTCCAAAGGAAAAATCCTCCATCATCAAAGTGATAGGCATTGGTGGCGGTGGAAGCAATGCGGTGAACCACATGTTCAGTCAGAACATAGACGGGGTGAACTTCATTATATGCAATACCGACGCACAGGCGATTGCAAACAGTCCCGTGCCCAACAAGGTGCAGCTGGGGCCCCATCTCACACAGGGTTTGGGAGCAGGCGCCAATCCCCGGATTGGTGAACAGGCTACGGAAGAATCCTTTGAAGAAATCAAAAAAATACTGGAGGTGAATACCAAAATGGCGTTCATCACCGCAGGCATGGGCGGCGGCACCGGCACCGGCGGCGCTCCCATCATCGCCAAAATTTGTAAAGAGCTGGGCATCCTCACCGTCGGCATCGTAACCACTCCTTTTTCCTACGAAGGGAAAAAGAGAATGCTGCAGGCCGAAGAGGGCATCAACCGCCTGAAAGAATATGTGGATACGCTGCTGATCATTTCCAACGATAAGCTGCGCCAGAAATTCGGAGACCTGAAATTCAAGGCCGCTTTCGAAAAAGCAGATAACGTACTGGCCACGGCGGCCAAGTGTATCACCGATGTGATCAACTCCACCGGCCAGATCAACGTTGACTTTGCGGACGTTTGTACCGTTATGCGCAACGGCGGTGTGGCTATCCTCGGCGCGGCCGTGGCGGAAGGAGAATACCGTGCGCAGAAAGCCATCGAGGAAGCGCTTACCTCCCCGCTGCTGAACGACAACGATATCAAAGGCGCCAAATGGATACTCATCAACATTTCATCCGCCGAAGGCGAGTTTGAGCACACGCTCGATGAAATGGATACCATACAGGCCTATGTACAGAGCATGGCCGGCGAAGATTGCGATGTGATCCTCGGTGTGGGCTACGATCAGTCGCTGCAACGCAACCTGGGTGTAACCATCATCGCCACCGGTTTTGAGCAGAACCCCATCCAGCAGCAGAAACCCGCGGTAAACGCGCAACCTGTTGTGAAAGAGGAGCCCAAAATCGTGATGACGCTGGGTAACGAAGGCGACGAGAAAAAAATGAACAACCAGGGCATGCTGTTCAGTGATGAGGCGGAAGAAGTGAAAGACGTGATGGCGCCCCGGCTGGTAGAACCGCAGGTAACGCATCCCGTTTCCGCCGCGGCCTATATACAGCCCACCCCACCCCCTCCTGCCCGCGAAACCTACACGCTTAACATCGAGCCGGTAGAGCCCGCTCCCGCTCCGCAGCCCCAACAACAGGCTCCGCAGCAGCCGGTACAACAGGTACAGCAGGCGCAACAGCAAACCGCTACCAACGCCAGCAACACCGTTTCCGGAGGTTACCTGAGCCGCCCGTCCAATATTTACGTGGAACCGGCCGGTACCAATAACGCCGACGATAAACCTGAAATGAAAATGGTCTTCAGGGAAGAGCCTGCACCGGCCGTACCGGAGCAACAGCCGCAGCCTCAACCGCAACAGGCCCTGCCCCAGCAGCTGCCCGACGAACAGGCGGAAGAACAGAAACGCAAACAGCTGGAGCGTGTAGCAAAACTCCGCAGCATCAGCTTTAACGTGAAAAACATGGAGAACAACCAGGAAATCGAAAACGTTCCTGCCTACCTCCGCCGCAATGTAGACCTGGACAATGGCGCCGGCTCCGCCGAGCAGTTCTATTCCGGCTACACCGTGGGAAACAACCAGGATAACCAGACAGAAATCAATACGATCAATACCTTCTTAGACGGGAAAAAGCCGGATTGATGAATTATAGATGATATTACGTTTGATTGTTTTTTAGTTGTGTTAAAAAAAATCCTCCGATTCCTCGGAGGATTTTTCCTTTATATGCCCGTCTGCATTGAATTACAACCGGTTCAATACGGCATTGGCGGCATTCACCATATCCGCCGCTTTTTTCTGTTTGAGGGCGTTGATCTCGAACGTCTTCAGCACCTTCTCCAGCTCTGCACCTTTCCCGGCGGCTTTCAGCACCCTGATTTTTTCGTACGCCTGTACCCCTTCTATCATCCGCTCAAAACGGATGGAAGAACGCGGACCGGGATATACCAGGTAGGTATCACCAGCAGCCCAGGTTTTAAAACGGGAGTCCTGCAGCGGATCTTTCACCCAGCAGTTGTACGCCCAGCGCAGGTATCCGGAATAGTTTTTAGCAGCAGCGTGCCAACCCAGCCAGGCCGACTCCGCCGGCGGGGAAAATGTAAAGGTGTTCGGGAAACCTTCGGAGCAGCAGGTGTACACCGTGCTGGGCCAGCCTTTGGCGAGGCGTTTTTCTTTTTCCTCCTTCGTAAAATCAAGACCGGAAGCGAGGCAATAATCAAATATATCGTCCACCAGCTCTTTATGGTACAGGCCCGCGAGGGACACCTTGTAATCCTTATCTACACTGCGTATCAGCTTGATAGCACTTTGCATCGATTCCAGGGGGCGTTCGTCCATGGCGATGCAGGTAATGTCGAACCAGCCTTTCGATTTGAGGTGGCGGGCAAAATCCGTCAGCATTGGGCGCCAGTGCTGATCGTATTCCGGCGTACCGGGTTTGGCCGTCAGCACCAGATCTTTGCCCGCTGCCTCATCGTAATAAAAAAACTTCAGGTTCCAGGGTATCATGCTGAAGCTGGCGATCTGTTTGCTGATGCCCATTTCCATCATGAAAGACACCCATTTGTCGAACACCGTATAATCAAAGAGCCAGCTGCCGTCTTTTTTCTTCGTCCATTTGATCATGTCGCCGTAAATATCGTAGGTCTGGCTGTTCCAGGGGTCGTAGATGATGCTGGTGGTGATCACTTTCTGACCGGCATCCGCCAGCATTTTCATGTACGGGCGCATAGCGTCAAAGTGCTCCTTGCTCCACAATTTGGTATTATGTACACGTGCGATCGCATACGGGCTCTGCCAGAGGTCGAGGTGGAAGGCCCAGTCTTTTGGCTGCGGCAACACGCGCTCGGAAACGGTGATCTCATAGTTAAGCGGCGCGGGCAGATAGCCGGATGCGGTTTTTATCCGGATGGAGCCTTTGTAAACACCGGCGGGTGTTTGGGGCGGTACGGTCACGCTCAGCCAAACGGGCTGTACATTATTGGCGTTGATGTCGATGGCAGGAATGATGTCGATCCCATCCGCGACAAGCGAAGAATCAAAATCCTGCGGTCTGCGGTGGCCACAGCCGCCGCCCTCGCTATTGAGCTCATCCGTCATCACGTAGCGGATAAAACCGGGGGTGATGGCCGAAGATGGGATTTTATTGCCTTTTGTGTCTTTCAGGTCGGACTTTTCGATGCTCACCGCCTTGACGGCTTTGGTGGTATAGATCACGAACTGGGTATGTACTTTCTCCCCTCTCCAGGCCTGTGTTTTCCAGGCCGAGCGAAGTGTACCCGCATCCGGCGCAAAAATTTTGTCGTAGCGAACATCGGCACTTCCGAAAAATGCATGGGTCCCTGGTTTCACTGTGCTCCAGGCTACCGGGTCAACAGGCCGGGGATCTGGTAATTCGCTGTAATTGGATTGCTGAGCGCGTGTGCCGGAGGCAATTGCCGCGAGTAGCAGGGCGGCAAAAACGTGTCTGATCATAGCTGATTGCGTGTTAGGAAGCAATAAATATAATATCTATACTGCAACCTTACAAGCAATTAATCTTCGTACCGGTGACGATCTGCTACCCTCCTGAGTTGCAGGTTGGTTACAGGCGCCACCACCAGTGGGAATTTTTCGATCGTCACATAGCTCGAATCGAGGCCGAAGCCGCGCTCTTCAGACAGGCCCATCTTTTTAAGAATGAAGTACAGCCGCATAATGATACGTTCATGCAACGGCAGGTCGTTATCGTGCGAGAGGAATTTTTCCATCACAATAAACTGGAAATCGCCCACCACGTTGTTTTTGCTGAGGGATTCGTAGCGGCTGGTGATATTCACCTCCTTGTTCCGCACCATATCTTCCACCACCATCCTGAACATGAGGTTGATGCGTTGTTCCACCCTGAAACCGAGCCGGAATTCCACCCGGATAACTTCGTTGGGAATGATGGTCTGCACCGTGTATTCGCTCATATACGGCTCATCCACCACGTCCACGTGCACAAACCAGTAAATGTCGGCGCGTTTGGGTTTTTTATTGAGTACGGAATAGATAATCTTATGCTCGATCTCCTTCGGGTTGTCCGCACTGGTCATATAAACCAGGTGGGTGGCGTATTTCGGGATCGAAGAGTCGTTACTGAGTTCCTGCAGGATAGGCAGGTAGTCTTCCAGCTTCACGAACTCCACGTAACGGTTTTTGATTTTGCGGGAACGGAACCAGATGTACATCACCAGGAACAGGCCGCCGGCCACGATCACCGTTACATAACCGCCGTGCATGAATTTCACGAGGTTGGCGAAGAGGAATGAAAATTCGATGGTAAGGTATACGGCGAGATAGAGCCCTATCCATGCCAGCTTTACCCTTCGGGTGTAAAGATAGAATGCGAACAGGCAAGAGGTCATCAGCATACAGATGGTGATGGACAGGCCGTAGGCCGCCTCCATAGCCGACGATTCCTTAAATATCAGTACGATAGCCACACAGCCCACGTACAGCATCAGGTTGATGCCCGGGATAAAGAGCTGGCCCCTTAATTCGGTGGGATAATTGATTTTGAGCTTGGGCCACAGGTTCAGCCGCATAGCCTCAGAAATGAGGGTAAATGAGCCCGAAATGAGGGCCTGGCTGGCGATGATGGACGCGATAGTGGCGATCAGCACGCCAAAGATCACGAACCACTCCGGCATGATGCTGAAAAACGGGTTTTCGCCCGTCAGCACTTTGCCTTTTTGTGTCAGCAGCCATGCGCCCTGGCCTAAATAGTTGAGTATCAGGGATGATTTTACAAAAATCCACGATATCCGGATGTTGCCCCGGCCGCAGTGGCCAAGATCCGAATACAGGGCTTCCGCCCCGGTGGTACAAAGGAACACCGCTCCCAGGATGAGGAAGCCGTGCGGGTATAAAGTCAGTAATTCAATTGCGTAGTAGGGGTTGAAAGCTTTCAGCACGCTCAGGTCGTCCGCGATATGGGAAACACCGAGTACCGCCAGCATACTGAACCAGATGATCATAATGGGGCCGAACATTTTGCCGATGCTCATGGTACCGAACTGCTGCATAAAAAACATACCGCTGATGATGGCCAATACGATTTTCACGATGGTCCATTCCCCGAGATCACGGAAAACAGGCAGAGTGCGCAAACCTTCAATGGCAGAGGTCACGGTGATAGGCGGGGTAATGATACCATCGGCCAGCAGGGCTGCGCCGCCGATCATCCCAAAAACAACGGTCCATTTCCCATGCCGCCGTACGAGGGCATAGAGGGAAAAAATACCGCCTTCCCCCTTGTTATCGGCTTTCAGGGTGAGCAGCACATACTTGATGGTCGTTTGCAGGGTGAGGGTCCAGATAATACAGGAGATACCGCCGATCACGAGCAGCTCGCTGATTTCGTTAGTGCCCACAATTGCCTTGAAAACGTAGAGCGGAGAGGTACCGATATCGCCGTAGATAATTCCTAAGGCCACGATGAGGCCGGCCAGGGTAGCTTTATTGAAGTCTTTAACCACGCTAGATACTATATATAAAGATCAAATGTAGTAATAATTATAATGCAGGGCGGAAAATTCGGCTGGAATTCAACAGCCACGGGAACACAGTGGATTGAAAAAAAAGAGGCCCGCAGAAAGCGGACCTCTTTTTTTAAGTATTTACCAGAGTGAACTGTATTAGTTAGCAGGAGCTAAGTCAACAGTTGAAGATTCACCCGGAGTGTTTTGTTTGATGAAACGACCGCGGTCAATACCTTGTTTGTCAGCCAGGTAGTCGATCACAGCGTCTACACGACGGCTGCTCAGGTCTACACCACCTTTTTTGCCTTTAGCACCAGCGTGGCCGGTAACCAGTACATTACAAGAAGGATTTTGACGCAGGGTGTTTGCTACACTGCCCAGTACAGCTTCCATGTCGCTGGATACTTTGGTAGAGCTGCCTTTGAAAGAAACTGAAGGCAGAACCAGGCTAGCGCAGGTTACTTGAGGAGCAATGTTTTTGCAGCACTCAGGATCCGGGCATTTACCTACGCCGTCAGCGTCAACAGGCTGGCAATATGTCGGAGTGATGAGTTGTTTGTCTTTGTAGTCAGGTACACCGTCACCGTCGGTATCTTTCGCTACACCGTGAGAATCAACAGGAGCGCCGGCAGGAGTGTTCGGCTCGCGGTCGAACTGGTCGGTTACACCGTCACCGTCAGCATCAGGCAGAACGGGTTGGGGCAATTTCATGCGGCGGGGGCTGGTCAGCTCGTTGTAAGCGAAGTCCAGGGGATTAACCCACCAGAGCGGTTCAACACGTTTGTTGGGGTTGCCCAGGTTGAAGTTCAGGCGAACGCTGGTGTAAGAGAAGAAGTCTTTGCTGCCATCGTAAGCACCGGCGGTATAACCGTCCAGGTAGTCGTCGAAGGGCAGGGTCAGTTTTTCTTCAATACCGATGTTAAAGCGTTTAGACACTTTGAAAGCTACGCCGGTACCTACTTCCAGCGCATGACGCAGGAGTTGGTTGTCGTCTTTACGACCGATCTGAACACGGTTTCCTTGTGCAGGAGCGTTTTGTTCGTATTTCTTGTCGTGCAGATTTTTAAGTGCGTCGCGGATGTCTTTTTTCTTGCCGCCAAAGTTGATACCGCTGTAGTTGTAAGCTGCGCCGCTGGCATCCAGGGCGTCAACGTCAACATCAGCCATCATGATACCATAACCAGCCAGAACGTACCAGTTAACTTTGGGCTGTGATTTGTAGAACAGGATGTTGCTCAAAGAAGCAATCACGTCCAAAGAGAGTTGGTGTGTGGCAGTTTTATATGCCGGAACGATGAAGCCATTACGGTTAGCGGTTGCATTGTATGCGCCACCAACTGTGTTAACTTTCTTTTGATAATCCAGACCGTAGTCGAAAGAACCGGTATACTCACCTCTGATAGAGAAGGTATGACCGAGAGCTTTTCTGAGGGAGAGACCACCGCCGAAACCGGGGAGAGCCGCTACGTCACCTTTAATGAAGTGGTAACCACCGTGGAAACCAAGTTCCCACATGTTTCTGGGTTTTGCCGGGTAATCGGACTGATGGTTTCTGAAGCTGTTGAATTGCGCCATATTCTTAGCCGAAACTTTAGAGGAGTCCAGGGCGTCATATGAGGGTTTAACCTGCGCAAAACCTGGAGATGCTGCCAGAAGAGTCATTGCACCTGCCAGTAGTAAGTACTTTTTGCTTGCCATAATTGTTTTTTTATTTAAAAACTGTTAAAGATTTTACAATTAACGCGTTTTTTACCAAGCAAAGGTAAAAATCCTAAATGAATATACAAATTTTTCTTGCGATTTTATTTGTATTGATAACTCCCTCAAAACTAGAGGGTAAATTAAAGAACATTCAGGTAATGCATACAAATTCGGGGCCAAATTTACAAAATGTGGTATTTTCGGCCTAGCTTAGCGAACCTTTTTATTTTATCCATGGAGGAAATTAAACAACTGATCGGGAAGGAATTACAGGATTTCGAAGGAAAGTTTGCGGATGCAGTGAAGAGCAATGTTCCTCTGCTGGACCGGATTATGCACTATATCGTAAAACGGAAAGGCAAGCAGATCAGGCCCATGTTCGTTATTCTTTCAGCCCGCCTTTTCAGCCCGGAAATTAACGAAACCACCTACCGCGCCGCCGCTCTCGTAGAGCTGCTGCATACCGCCACGCTGGTGCACGACGATGTGGTGGACGATTCCCTGGAACGCCGTGGCTTTTTTTCCGTCAATGCCCTCTGGAAAAATAAAATAGCCGTACTGGTGGGCGACTACCTGCTCACGAAAGGACTGCTGTTATCATTGAACAACAAGGACTTCCGCAGCCTCGAAATCCTGACTACAGCTGTTAAGGAGATGAGTGAAGGGGAACTGCTCCAGCTCGAAAAAACCCGTAAACTGGATATTAAAGAAGACATATACTTCGAAATCATCCGCCGTAAAACGGCCTCCCTCCTCGCTTCCGCCTGCGCCGCCGGCTCCTGGAGCACGACGGAAAACGATGATACCGTCGAACAAATGCGCCTCTTCGGCGAAAAAGTCGGAATTGCCTTCCAGATCAAAGATGATTTATTCGATTACGGCTCCGCCAATGTGGGAAAACCAACAGGCAACGACATCCGGGAAAAGAAAATGACGCTCCCGCTGATTTACACCCTCCAGCATTGCCCCCCGGATCAGAAGAGATATATTATTAATATCGTCAAAAACCATAACACCGATAAAGACAAGGTCAACGAAGTGATCTCCCTGGTACGGGAAAGCGGCGGCATCGACTATACCCGGCAAAAAATGCTGGAATACCGTGATGAAGCCCTCGAAATCCTCCACAGGCTCCCGGAAGGCTCTATCCGCAACGGGCTGGAATCACTGGTTCGTTATACGACCGACCGTAAATTTTAGCCGTTTCCTGTCATTTTCCCGGTTTTAGCGAAACATCCCTGCCCGTTGCAGCGATTATACGCTAATGATCCTTATATTACAGTAGACTTGATTGAACACCGGAAGCAATTCCCGTAAGCTAATTTTTTTCATGCAGAAACGCTGGACAGTAAAGAAATATCAACCAAAAGAGGAACAACAGCTGCAGGCCGCTTTGAAAATACATCCCCTGCTTTGCAGATTGCTGGTACAACGAGGGATCACAAAGTATGATGAAGCCAAGCACTTTTTCCGGCCGCAGCTCAGCGATCTTCACGATCCCTGGAGCATGAAAGACATGGATAAAGCCATCCACCGCCTCGAAGATGCTTTTTTCAGAAGAGAGAAAATCCTCGTATACGGGGATTACGACGTGGACGGTACAACAGCCGTAGCCACCGTGTACGGCTTCCTCCAAACCATTTATGACAATATCGAATTTTATATCCCGCACCGCAGCCGCGAAGGATACGGTATTTCGCTGCAGGGCATCGAATACGCCCGGGAAAACGACTTTTCACTGGTGATCGCACTCGACTGCGGCATCAAATCCATCGAATACATTGCCTACGCCCGCTCGCTGGGCATCGATTTTATTATCTGCGACCACCACCTTCCGGATGCGGAAGTGCCGGACGCCGTGGCCATCCTCAACCCGAAACAGGCCGACTGTCCCTATCCCTACAAGGAACTAAGCGGCTGCGGCATCGGTTTTAAACTGATCAGCGCCCTCGCCCAGCAGAAAAACATCCCCATGGAAGAGGTGTACCGCTACCTCGACCTGGTGGCGACCAGTATCGCCGCCGACATTGTGCCCATCACAGGCGAAAACCGCATACTGGCGTTCCACGGCATCCACCAGGTAAACGAGGCGCCCAATGCCGGCATCCGGGCACTCATCGACCTGAGTAAACTGAAAGAGAAACTGACCACGTCCAACCTCGTGTTTGTGATTGCCCCCAGGGTCAATGCGGCCGGCCGGATGGACGATGCCCGCAAAGCAGTGAACCTCTTCATCGAAAAAGATTACGATAAAGCCTATTCCATCGCGGAAGTGCTGCATGGCGATAACCAGGAAAGGAAAGGGGTAGACATGAATATTACGCAGGAAGCCGTGAGCATCATTCAAAACGATGTGGCCCTGCACAGCCGTAAATCTACCGTACTGTTCCAGCCTCACTGGCACAAGGGTGTGGTGGGCATCGTAGCCTCCCGGCTGATCGACAAATATTATTACCGCCCCACCATTATTCTCACGCAAAGCAATGATAAAGTGGCCGGCTCCGCCCGTTCCGTATCCGGCTTTAACGTATATGAGGCTATTCATCAGTGCAAAGACCTGCTGGAAAACTATGGTGGCCACTTTTACGCGGCAGGCATGACCCTCAAACTGGAAAATGTGGAGGCTTTCTGCAAGAAATTCGAAGAGGTGGTGGCGTCTACCATCCAGCCCGATATGCTGATCCCGGAGATCGTGATCGATACGGAAATCAGCCTGTCTGACCTGACTCCCTCATTTTACAATATCATGCGACAGTTTGAGCCGCTCGGCCCGGAAAACCTGCGTCCGGTGTTCCTGGCCAGAAACCTCACCGATACCGGCTATTCCAGGATTGTAAAAGAAGAGCATCTGAAATTGTCCGTCAAACAGGCGAACGGGCCCTCTTTTTCAGGTATCGGATTTTTTATGGCCGATAAATTTGATATCGTAACCAGCAAAAAACCGTTCGACATGGTGTTCACACTGGAGGAAAATGAATGGAACGGAAATACTAGCCTGCAACTGAAGGCGATCGATATTCTTCCGTCGCGCTAAACACCGCAGCTTTCTCCTGCGCAACCATTGGCTGCCCCTGTGAACAGGCTGATGCGACGCGGCCGTGTCATAAAAAAGGTTTACAAACAACTCAACCACTACCCGGATTTTCCGCCTAAAGGCGTCAACCCGGGCCAGGATACGATTGTTCGACTATTTGACAATCAATATTTTAGGAAACCTCCACCGAAGCTTCTCCGTAGCTGAAGCATAGATGGAGCGTACATGAAGCATAGATGGAGCGTAGATGAAGCGTAGATACCCTCAGTTTACAAGAATGAGCAGACCCGGGAAGCCAACCTGACGAGAATAGCAATAAGCTTGTTCTTGATTTAAACAAGCCTGAACGCCGAACATCAAGCCGTGCTATTTCCTCGTTTGCTGGTTCAGCCAGGTGTACAATGCGGGGTCGTTATATGCCTTCGTCCAGGCATCGTGCCCGCCGGTGGGATTTTCCGTGTATTTAATGAGTGTTCCGCCGCAATCTTTCACAGCTTTCACCATTTCCCGGCTTTGGTTGACGTTGACAGTGGGATCATCGGCATTGTGAAACGCCCATACCGGCAAATTCTTCAACGCGCAGGCTTTGGAAACGGCACCACCGCCGCAGATGGGCACGGCCGCTGCAAATTTCCCCGGTGCGCTGGAAGCCCAGTCCCAGGTGCCGTAGCCTCCCATGCTCAGCCCCGTGATATAAATCCGGTTGGTGTCCACATTATACAGCTTCACTACATCCGCATACACGGCCTCCAGACCCTGCACGTCCCACCACTGGTTATCTTTACATTGCGGCGATACCACGATATACGGGAAATTGAGGTTACGGGAGGCTATCGCCGCCAATCCTTCGTTTTTAACCTTGTTCAGGTCGCTGCCCCGGCCGCCAACACCATGCAGGAAAATAATCACGGGCCAGCGGGTCGTTTTTTTCTCATTGTACGTGGCCGGAATCTGCAGCAGGTAATCCGTGACGCTCTTAGGGCTCGTCACTTTCCTGAATGAAATACCGGTTTGTTGCGGTTTGAAGTTACTGGTATCCACTGTTTCAGGTGGATTGGTATTGGAGCCTCCCGGGTTCTGCGGCGCCGGTTCTGCCACTCCTCCCTGTTTGGAACAGGCCACCGTAGCCAGCAGCGCAAAGCCCAACATGGCCATCACACTTGTCTTGCAGCTGAAGTTTTTCGTCATCAGGAATTGCTTGATATGGTTATGCATGACTGGTTTTTCTGAGCTGCAGCAAGTGCAATTGTTATACCAAAAAAGAAGCCGGCAGGGGCTAAAAACCGCTGCCAGCTTACATAAATTAATAATTCATCAGGAATCGTCATATACAATTTCCTTACGCTTATTCTGTTCCCATCAGCTCCACGCTTCTCTGCACAAACGCCGTCAGGTCGGCCCCTGTCAATAAATTTTGGGAGAGCAGCGCCAGGTCGGCCAGGTTGCGCACCTGCTTCTGCTGACGGTCACCGTTCCCTTCTTTGAGGATTTGCTGATAAATGGGATGATTGGCATTCACCGTCATGGTGATTTCATCGGGCATACCCGCAGCCCAGCTGCTCATGGAACCTCCCATGGCCGCCATATCTTTCATGCGCCGCATGAATTCGGAACGGGTAACGATCACCGGCTGCTCGGCCGTGTTGAGGCCCTTCAGCTCCACCTTGATATTGGGCTGCGGCAGTTGCTGACCGAACAGGTCTTTCAGCTTGCCTTCCTGCTCTTCGCTCAACACGCTCTGTGTTTGCGCCTCGTTGTTGATCAGGTTGTCGGCAATGTCGGCATCCACGCGGGTGAACTGTACGTTTTCCCACTTCATTTCCATCTGGTTGATGAAACCGGCATCCACCAGCGTATCGAGCTTCACTACCTTATACCCCTTGGCCTGCGCGGCTTTGATATAACTATCCTGCTGCACCGTATTGGTGGCGTACAGTATCACCAGTTTGTTTTCTTTATTTGTTTGCAGCGCGGCGGCGGTAGTGCGGTATTCTTCGAGCGTATAATACTCCGTTCCGCTCACATCGCCCATGATATGGAACTTGTTGGCTTTATCGAGGAATTTGTCTTCCGTCATCATCCCGTACTTCACGAACAGGCCGATGTGTTCCCATTTTTCTTCGAAGGCTTTCCGGTCGGTGCGGAACATTTCATCCAGCTTGTCGGCCACCTTTTTAGTGATGTGGGCATTGATCTTTTTCACATTGGGATCGCCCTGTAAATAGCTGCGGCTTACGTTCAGCGGGATGTCCGGTGAATCGATCACGCCATGCAGCAGCATCAGGAATTCGGGCACGATGTTTTTTACTTCATCGGTCACAAATACCTGGTTGCTGTAAAGATTGATCTTGTCTTTCTGTATCTCGTACGATTTGGTGATTTTCGGGAAATACAAAATGCCCGTGAGGTTAAACGGATAGTCCACGTTCAGGTGAATCCAGAACAGCGGCGCCTCCGCGAAGGGATACAATTCTTTATAAAAGTTCTCGTAATCTTCCTTGCTCAGTTCGCTGGGCTTTTTAACCCACGCCGGTGTGGTGTTGTTGATCTGCTGATCCTGGAATTTGATGGGAACCGGCAGGAAGCGGCAGAATTTTTCGAGGATGGTGCGGATGCGGTGTTCATCAAGGAATTCTTCGCTTTCCTCGTTGATATGCAGCACGATGTTGGTGCCGCGGCTTGTTTTCTCCGTTTCTTCAAGCTGGTATTCAGGGCTGCCGTCGCATTCCCAGCGAACGGCCTGTGTGTCAGGCCGCCAGGATTTAGTGAAAATTTCCACCTGGCCGCTCACCATGAACGATGAATAAAAGCCCAGCCCGAAATGGCCAATGATGTTGGCGCCGTTTTCCTGGCCCTTGTATTTTTTCACGAATTCCTCCGCACCGGAAAACGCTACCTGGTTGATGTATTTGTCTACTTCCTCCGCCGTCATGCCCACCCCCTGGTCTGCAATCGTGATGGTCTTTTTTTCTTTGTCGAGGGTTACCGTAATATCCAGGCTGCCCAGCTCTCCTTTGAATTCACCGACGCTGGCAAGGGTTTTCAGTTTCTGCGTGGCATCCACGGCGTTGCTCACCAGCTCGCGCAGGAAAATGTCGTGGTCCGAATAAAGGAATTTTTTAATGATGGGGAAGATGTTCTCTGTTTGTACACGTATGGCACCTTTCTGCATATTATTTGAGTTTTTAACGGGAAACATTTGTCAAAGGCTGTGCCACGGCTCTTCCGGCTGACAAGATGACCGTGTCCGCGATATTAACAAAAACATCATTATCAATTGCATGCCGGATAACGGAACTGGCGTAAATTAGGGTAATAAAAAAATCACCCCCAAGTCACCCCTAAAAAATCATCATTCTTATGATCAAACCTTTACTCCTGGCACTTTTACTGGCCCCCATACTGGTGTTTTCCCAGGCTACGAATCCTGCTCCGCAGGGCCTTCCCTATTTCCAGGACTTTTCAGGCCTGGCCCACAGCGCCATGGTTTTCCCCGCGGGCTGGCAGGGATGGACACTGAGCGGTGCGCCGGGCGGCAGTTTCAACACAGCCCCGGCGGCAACGGACAAGGCATTGACGCCCAACAGCAGCGCCTCCAGCACCGCCAATGGCGTGCATAATTATAACGGTAAAATCGGGTTCCTCAACAGCGGTTCGGTGGATAACGCCGTGGTGCTGAGCGTCAACACCTCGGGCAACACCGGCGTGAAAGTGGGATTTTTGGTGATGACGCTGCGAAACCCTTACGACGGCGCGAGCAACACGCGGGTGAATGAAGCCGTGCTGCAATACCGCACCAATGTCACCGGCGCCTTTACCAGCCTGCCTGCCACCCTGTACCAGAATAACGCGGTGCAGCAGACCGGCTCCGGCATCACTCTCCCGCAAAACCCGGTGTACCACGAAGTGCTGCTGCCGGCGGAGTGTGAAAACCAGCCGGTAGTACAGCTGCGCTGGGTCAACCGCCAGATCAGCGGCGCGGGCTCACGGCCTTCCTTTGCTATTGACAGCGTTACCGTGGCGGGCGTGAGCGGCGACGTCACACCGCCGCAGATCAGCAGCCTTAATCCAGCAAACGGCGCCACCAATGTGCAGCCGGGCATTCCGCTGGTGATCAATTTCAACGAAAACATTAAAAAGAATACCGGCACGGTAAGCGTCCACAACCGTACCCAGGGCACCATACAGGTAATCGACATCCTTTCCCCCGCCGTAACGGTGGCTGGCAACAGCCTCCGCATTGCCGCCGGCACACGGGGCAACCGGGAATATTACGTAACCCTCGACAGTAATGCCATCCAGGATTCCAACGGCAACGCCTTTGCGGGTATTGCCGACAGCACTGTATGGCGCTTTAGCACCGGCCCGCAGCTGCTCGGCTTTGACTTTACCACCTGCACCGGCAGCCTCCCGGATGGTTTTACCCAATACAGCGTGACCGGCGCCCAAACCTGGGCCTGTACAACGTTCGGCCAAACGGGGCCCGGCGTACAGATCAACGGCTTTGCTTCCGGGGCGCGGGAAAATGAAGACTGGCTGATATCACCCGTATTCGACTTCAGCGCGTTCGATTTCCCCCTGCTTTCCTTTGCCAGCCGCAGCGCATTCGCCGGCCCGGCACTGGAGCTGCGGATTTCCACCAACTACAGTGGCAGCGGAGATCCGCGGGCCGCTACGTGGACGACCATCAACGGCGGTTTCCCCGAAACCGCGTCGGACGTCTGGAAAACCTCTTCCAGTATCAATCTCGCTGATTTCAAAGGCACCGATGTTTACATTGCCTGGGTGTACACTTCGTCACCCACCCTGCAGGCCAGCCGGTGGACGCTCGACGATGTGCTCCTCACCAACTCCCCCACCCCGCCACCGCCCACGGTAACCACCGCTCCGCAACTGCTTGATTTCGATTACGTGAAAGCCGGCAATAAATCCGCCCCGCAGTCCTTTACCTTCTGGGGCAACGATCTCACCGGGCCCCTCCAGGTAACCGCCCCGGCGGGTTTTGAAATCTCGAACGACCAGGTGCAGTATTTCCCCACGCTGACTTACAATACCACCGGTCCGGTGACCGTATGGGCCCGGTTCGCACCTACGGCAGCCGATCAAAATTACCGTGCCGCCATCAGCTTCAGCTCACCCGGTCTGAACGTGCAACAGGTAACGCTCGCCGGCACTTCGCTGCGCACGCTGAAAGTGGTGAACTGGAACATGGAATGGTTCGGGCATCTGCAGTTCGGCCCCACCGACGAGGCACTGCAACAGGCCAACGCCTTGAAAGTGTTCAGGCATGCGGACGCCGACCTGTACGCCCTCAGCGAAGTGGTGGACACCATCCGCCTGAAGGCCTTGGTAGATTCACTCCCCGGCTACCGGTACACCGTTTCCGATTTCGGGTCGCGGGTAGATAGCCTGACGGCTCCCAAATACGACAGCGCCCAGAAACTGGCCTTTGTATACCGCGATTCGCTGGTGAAGAGCGTGCGCACATACGGCGTGCTCCGGAAAGGCGGCAGCCCGGTGGCGTACAACAACTGGTCGTCCGGCCGCTTCCCCTACCTGCTGGAGGCCGACGTGAACCTCAATAACGATACCGCCCGCATTCATTTCATCGTGATACACGCCAAAGCCAATACGGGCGACGCGGCAGACAAGATAGAAAGCTGGCATCGCCGGAAGGATGGGGCCAAAGAGTTAAAAGATACGCTGGACGTGCACTTCCCGTATAAGAACGTGCTCGTGCTCGGGGACTTTAACGACGACTTCGACCGGACCATCACCACGGAAATGCCGGATACCACTACCTCGTATATCGACTTCAAGCTTGATACGGTGAACTATACGCCGTTTACTTATCCCCTCAGCCTGGCGCGGCAACGGTCTACCGCCTCCTTCGCCGATATGATCGACCATGCCATGGGCACCAACGAAATGCAGTATGCTTACGTGCCGCAATCTGCCAAAGTGCTGCGGAGCGTGGAAAGCATCGTGCCCTCATATGCCACCCGCACCTCCGACCACTTCCCCGTCGCCACACGCTATGATGTGCGGGTACTGGCCCACCCGGTGGTGATCAGCCATTTTTCCGCACGGCCTGAAAACGGCGGGGTGGAACTAAACTGGCAAACGGAGCGGGAAATCAATAACGACCGGTTTGTGGTGGAAAGAAGCCGTAACCGGCGCCACTTTACACCTACAGACACGGTGCCTGCCGTGGCGCCGAACGGCGGGGGCGCTGCTTACCTGAGCCAGGACGATACGGTGCTGCCCGGCCAATGGCATTACCGGCTGAAACAGGTAAGTAAAGACGGGACCGTACGGTACAGCTCCGTGCAAAGTGTGCTGGTATTGGGCCGCGAGGCCTGGTTCCGCCTGCTGTGCTTTATGCTGGGCCGCCAGCTGTACATTTACCTCGATGCCCCGAATCACGGACCTGCCACCCTTCAATTAGTTGATATGCAGGGTGTTATCAGGTACCAGGGTCAAACGGTGTTTGCCAAGGGCCGCAATGTGAAAACGGTGGATGTGGGGCATATGCCGGCGGGCGTTTACCTGCTGAAGGTGCAGAGCGGCAACCGGGTGGAGGTAAAGAAAGTATTTGTATATCATTGATAAACAGGACATTGAAATCAAACCCGGGAAACTGCTATGTTTCCCGGGTTTTTTTATCCGGAAACGGGCTTAAATTCAGGCCCATAAAGCGGATAATCTAAAAAATACCCCTATCTTTGCACTCCGATTTTTATTTTTTATTACAAACTAACAAGGGAAAATTATGTCAAACTACGAATTGATGGTGATCTTTACCCCTGTGCTTTCTGAGGAAGACTACAAAGCTGCTCAGAAAAAATTCGCTGACCTCGTTACAGACAACGGCGGTGAATTGGTGCACGAGAATCCCTGGGGTTTAAAATCACTGGCGTACCCAATCCAGAAGAAAACCACGGGCATGTACCTGGTTCTGGAGTTCAAGGCGCCATCCGACTTCAATGAGAAGCTGAAAATTCAGCTGAACCGCGATGAAAATGTATTGCGTTACATGGTCACCAAACTGGACAAGCACGCTCAGGCGTACAATGCCAAAAAAAGAGGTACCTACGATGCTGAACCTAAACCCGTAGAAGCTTAAAGTTATGGCAGTTAAACAAGAGATCAAGTACTTAACCGCGGTTAAGCAAGAGAAGCGCCAGAAAAAATACTGCCGCTTCAAGAAATTGGGTATCAAGTATGTAGATTACAAAGATGCCGAGTTTTTGAAAAAATTCCTGAATGATCAGGGTAAGATGCTGCCTCGCCGTATCACCGGTAACTCGCTGAAATTCCAGCGCAAGGTGGCCGAGGCGATCAAAAAAGCTCGTCAAATGGCTTTATTGCCTTATGTTACTGACCTTTTAAAGTAAGAAACAATGCAAGTAATCTTAATACAAGACGTAGATAACCTGGGACAGAAGAATGAACTGGTAACCGTGAAAAACGGTTACGCCAGGAACTTCCTGATTCCCCAGAAGTTTGCCGTAGAAGCAAGCACTTCCAACCTGAAGCAGCTGAACGAGCGCGTGAAAGTGCAGAAAGTGAAGGAAGAAAAAATGCTGGCTGAAATCGCGAAAGTGGTGGAAGTTCTGAAAGCTTCTCCAGTGAAGATCGGTGCCAAAACCGGTACTTCCGGCAAAATCTTCGGTAGTGTTACCGGCGTTCAGATCGCCCGTGCTATCAAAGAACAAAAAGGATATGAGATCGACCGTCGCCGCATCCACATCATCGGCGATGTAAAAGAACTGGGTTCTTACAAGGCCCGCCTCGATTTCGGTAAAGGCAACGACGCCGAGCTGGAATTTGAAGTGGTGTCCGAGTAATCTCCCGCTGATATGCTTTAAAAAGGTTGTTCCTCCGGGAGCAGCCTTTTTTTATGCCCCTCCTTTCCGCCCGTCCCGCAACAATTCGCGGCTGTGTGTTGTTGTTTATGGTGTCATTTCAATCACTCCCCTTCAAAACAATCCTGTCATGAAACAGATCTTAGCTATCCTTGTTCTCGTGGTGCTGACCGGCTCCGCCGTTGCACAAAGCAATCCCGCGGCTGTGGCTCCCAAAGTGCTCGACGCCGCAAAATCCTCCCAGGGTTTTGACGTAAAAGGCATCGCCACCAGCATCCTGGGCCAACTCACGCCTGCCCTGGGCCTGAGCGCCGTACAGAAACCAAGCGTGCTCAACGCCGTGACCAGTTTCCTGAAAGACAAATCAGGCATCCTGGGCCTCGCCAAAACAGACAAAGCCGCCTACGCCACCAAATTCGCCGGCCTGCAAAACGGGTTGTTCGGAAAGTTGAAAACGATTTTATCGGTTGCCCAGTACGCCAAATTCCTGGGCCTGAAACCGAAAACAAACGATGCGACCAATGCCCTGTCGCAGTTATTCTTTTAATGAGTTGATCAGTAAAACCGGAACGGGCGCCGCGGATGCAGCGCCCGTTTTTTATGTGAAAGGCGTACGTTTTATCGGGCAGCTGCATAAAAAGACGAGCGTCCTTTTGGAGGTATGCTACTCCGTTGTCCAAATGCCGCTTTGCCGGGAAGATGCATGCACAATGTCGCAGTAGTATTAAAAAGAACGGGCACCCCTGTACCGGAGCGCCCATTCTGGTGCGGTTCCGCCTTAGGGGCCGGAACGCACATGGGATGGAATATCATTCATACCGCAATGCCACAATCGGGTCGAGGCGGGAAGCTTTGATAGCGGGATAAATACCTGAAATAAGCCCCACTACCGCGCAGGAGGTAATGCCGATGCCGATCCACAACCACGGCACCACAAAGTTGGAGCCCAGCGCCAGCGACATGATATTGCCCACCAGCATGCCCAGGAACACACCCAGCGCGCCGCCAAGCACACTGATGATGATCGCCTCGAACACGAACTGCTGGCGGATGGTGGGGGCCGTAGCACCCAGGGCTTTGTTTACGCCTATTTCGCGGGTCCGCTCAGCCACGGAAACGAGCATGATGTTCATGAGCCCGATGGCGGAGCCGAACAGCGTGATCAAACCGATGATCGCCGCGGCGGCCGTTACCGTGCTCAGGTTGCGGAACAGCATTTCGGCCACACTGTCGCTACGGCTGATATAAAAGTTATTTTCCTCGTTCACCGCCATTTTCCGGACTACCCGGAAAACGCCCGTCGCCTCCCCGATGGCGGCGTCGAG
The DNA here is from genome assembly GCF_003813775.1 of Chitinophaga lutea. Classification (NCBI taxonomy): domain Bacteria; kingdom Pseudomonadati; phylum Bacteroidota; class Chitinophagia; order Chitinophagales; family Chitinophagaceae; genus Chitinophaga; species Chitinophaga lutea. The sequence goes on from NZ_RPDH01000002.1 coordinate 2,632,168, forward strand.
CTTTGAAATATCGTCTACGTTCACATTGATCTGGTAAGTGGCATTGGGGCGGTTGAACACCCGACGGGTGCTGCTCACGGTGGTTACCACCACATTGTCCGCACTGAACACATTACTGCTGCCTTTGCTTTTGAGAATACCGATCACCCTGTACCGCACATTCCCCACACGAACGGCGGAGTTCAACGCGCTTTCGGGCTTTCCGGAAAACAGTTTTTTCACTACATCGCTGCCGAGCACTGCCACATTGCGGCCCGATTCCATATCGGCGCTGTTAAAATTACGCCCCATCGACAGATCGTAATTATTCAGCTGAAGGTAATTTTCATCCCCGCCCACCACCTGTACGGTAGGGTTGGTTTTCTTGTCGTCTTTATACACCGTCATGTTGCCGCCTGCCCTGAATGATACGCCCACGGTGGCAGGGAAAGCATACCTTTCCTTGAACTCCATGGCTTCCCGGTAGGTAATGAGTTTATTCCGGTTGGAGCTGCGCACCCTCATTTTACGGCTGGAACCGCGGGTGGCATTGCCGGAGCCACCCATGCGGATGATCATTTCGCGGTTGCGGATGGAGAAACCATTGGCGCCCATGCTGGCAAAACTATCGTAGATCTTGCCCTTCATGGCGTCGATGGCCGTCAGGATGCCCACCAGGGCCATAATGCCGAAGGCAATGATAGCGATCGTCAATCCTGCACGCAGGCGGTTTGCACTGATGGAGCGGAATGCAAGGGAAAATATATCTCTGACTTTCATAACAACGGTTAATTAAAGTTAATGTAATTCCCCGTCAAAAATGCCCCGGCGGGATGAGCGGCATAAAAAAGAAAAGCGCCCCCTGTGGGAGGCGCTTCCGATATCTTGACCGGTAATGCCGGCTTACAGGAATTGCAGTATCAGACCGGGGAAAACACCCAGGATGATCACCACGGCAACTGCTGTCACGAGCAGGCCTTTATAGCCGCCGGTAATGGGCGCGTTCGTTTCGGCGTCGCCGGTTTTGAAATACATCGCCATAATCACCCGGAAGTAATAATAGGCGCTGATGGCGGCGCACAATACCCCCACGATCACCAGCCACAACAGGTTGCCCTGCTGCACGGCGGCGGAAAGCAGGAAATATTTCGCGAAGAAACCGGCGGTGAGGGGAATGCCAGCGAGGGACAATAAAAACACGGTGTTGGCCAGCGCCAGCAGCGGCTGGGTACGGGCCAGGCCGTTATATCCTTCGAAGGTATAATCTTTCAGTTTCAGCAGAATGGAGAAAATGCCGATGGTAGCCACACTGTAGGCGATGGCATACAGCATGATACCCTGCGTAGCCGTTTCGTTGAACGCCACAACGGCGAACAGCATAAAACCGGCCTGTGCGATACTGGAGTATGCCAGCATTCTTTTTACGCTCTGCTGGAACACGGCCGTAAAGTTACCTATGAGCAAAGTGGCGGCGGTGATGATGGCGAGGATCAGCTGCCAGTGGCCGGTGATGGAACCTTCGCTGAAGCTGACATGAAACAGGCGGATGAATGCCAGGAAACTCGCAGCTTTCACGATGGTAGCCATGAACGCGGTAAACACGGTAGGTGAACCATCGTATACATCGGGCGTCCAGAAGTGGAAGGGCGCGGCGGATACTTTAAACGCCAGGGCAAAACCGGTGAGCAGGATGCCGCACAGGGCCAGCGGCGACAAATCGCCGGTACCGAGGCCCATTTCACGGATGTTGAAAGAACCGGTAGCGCCATACAGCAATGCAATCCCCATCAGCAGAATGCCGGTGGTGAAAGAGCCCGTCAGAAAATACTTCAGGGAAGCCTCATTGCTTTTCAGGTTCTTTTTATCTGCGCCCGCCAGAATGTATTGCGGAATGGAAATAATTTCAATGGCCAGGAACAGCATCAGCAGGTTGCTGAAAGATGCGGTGAGGGTGATGCCGGCGAGGATGAAAAACACCAGCGCGAAATAATCGGCCACATCTTCGCCCACCTTTTCGAAGGCGCTGCCGCAAAGCAGGAAGTACAGGAAAGTACAACCGATGGCGATGCCGTTGAACAAAACGGACACGGAGCTCACCTCCAGCATGCCGTACAGCACGGTGCTGCTGCCGCCGGCCAGCTGACCGTCGTACCAGTTTGCAATAAAAGCGATAATGGTACCGGCAATGGCATAATATTTAATGTGCTGCTTGTTCTTCACAAACAGTCCGGCAAACATCATAACAATCCCAAATACAGCCGTAGAAATTAATGCGTTCATATCTTAACGTTACAGAATCTCTATTTTAAATTATTTCACCCACGCCGTTGCGTTCACAATTGCCGTAGTGCTGTGCACCAGTTCCAGTAAAGGTTTGGGGTACACACCCAGGAAAAAGATCACGACGATCACGGCCCCGATAGCCAGCATTTCACCGGATTTCAGATCGGTGGTGGTGGCCGTCAGTGCGTTGGCTTCGCCGAAAATCACTTTCTGCAGCATCCGGAGCATGTAAACGGCGGCCAGGATAATGGCCAGACCGGCGATAGCGGCAAACCATGCGTTATACTGAAACAGCCCGCTGAACATCAGGAACTCACCGATAAAACCATTGGTCAGCGGCAGCGCGATATTGGCCAGACTCACCACCACCAGCACGATGGCCAGTTTCGGCGCGTACGAGGCAATGCCGCCCATCTCGCTCATATTTTTAATGTTGAGACGGTTCTGGATGATCTCCACCACTATCCACAAACCGATGATATTGATACCGTGGTTGAACATCTGTACCTGTACACCCTGCATGCTCTGCTCGTTGTTGGCGAAAATCGCAGCGCTCATCAACCCGATATGCGCGATGGAAGAGTACGCGATCAGGCGTTTGAGATCAGACTGCATGATGGCGATGCACGAAGCGTAGATGATACCGATGATGGACAATACGATGGCCACTTCCTGCCACATGAACGCGCCCTGGGGCAGCACCGGCAGCAGCCAGCGGATAACGCCGAACAGGCCCATCTTCACCATGATGCCGCTCAGCACCATCGTAACGGGGGTAGGCGATTGTTCGTAAGTGTCGGGCTGCCAGGTGTGAAAGGGAAATACCGGCATCTTGATGGCGAAGGCCACAAAGAAAAGCCAGAACAACCACGACTGGTCCTGCGTGCTCAGTTGCAGCGATGTAAAGGACGTCCAGCTGAAAGAATGATCCGGCGTCTGGAAATAAATATAGATAATGCCTACCAGCATCAGCAGGGAACCTGCAAACGTGTAAACAAAGAATTTAAATGTAACGGGCACCGCTCTTTCGCCGCCCCACATGGAGCAAAGGAAATAAACGGGAATCAGCGCCAGTTCCCAGAATACGTAGAACAGCAGCGCGTCGTAAGCGGTAAACACGCCGATGAGGCCGGCCTGCGACAGCAGCATGAGGCCGTAGAAGGCACCCGGTTTCTCGTAATCGCGGTTGTACACCGTAATGAAGATGAGCGGAAATGAGATGGCCGTGAGCAGGCACAGCATGGTGCCCATACCATCCAATCCTACATTAAATTGACTGCCCAGCTGGGGAATCCAGCTTTGGGTGAACTGCAGGCTTTCCGGCGCAGCGCTGAACTGCTGCCATGCAATCACTGCAACTACCAGCGAGGCTAATGAAGATAACAAGCTGAATACTTTAGCAGCCGGCCCTTTCAGCCCGAACGTGATCAGCCCTGTTACCAAAGGAATCAATATGAGTAATACTGTCAACATATCTTTATCTTAATCCGCTATCGATTATAAAAACAAACTGATCACCAACAATACGATCATCCCGATCACCATGGCGAAGATGTAGAAACCCACCTGGCCGTTCTGCAACAGCCTCATCCGGCCGCCGCCCCATTTCACGCCCCGGCCAACGCCATTCACCACGCCGTCGATACCGGCTTTTTCCACCACGTTCTGGAAGAAAGCGCTCAGCGCCATCAGGGGTTTCACGATCACGGCATCGTACAGCTCGTCCACATACCATTTATTTTCCAGCACTTTGGCGATACCGGTGTTTTCGGCACCGCTGTCCTGGTAGTTGCTGAACCTGCTGCGCGCAAACAGGATCATCACGATCACCAGTCCGGTGCTCAGGCCCATCAGTCCCCATTCGAGACTGTGGCTCAGGTGATGCGCGTGCAGGTAAGGCGCGGAAGGTTCGAAGATGGGCGCCAGGTAACCGGACAGGAAGTGCGGTACACCGAATACTTCAGGCATGCCCACATAACCGCCGATCACAGACAGCACCGCCAGCACGATCAGCGGCAGGGTAATAGCAGCGGGACTTTCGTGCAGGTGATGTTCCTGTTCATGGGTACCGCGGAATTTACCGGTGAAGGTGATGTAATAGAGGCGGAACATATAGAAAGCCGTCATCAGAGCGCCGATGAGGGCCAGTGCGTACATGATTTTATTGTAGCCGAAGGTATGGGCGAGGATTTCGTCTTTCGAGAAGAAACCGCTCAGGCCGGGAATACCTGCGATGGCCAGGCAGCCGATCAGGAAGGTGATGTTGGTCACGGGCATCCATTTTTTGAGGCCGCCCATTTTGCGGATGTCCTGCTCGCCGCCCATGGCATGGATTACGGAGCCGGAGCCAAGGAACAACAGGGCTTTGAAGAAAGCGTGCGTCATTACGTGGAACACGGCGGCAGTGTAAGCGCCCACGCCGAGTGCCAGGAACATATAACCCAGCTGGCTTACCGTGGAGTAGGCCAGCACTTTTTTGATGTCGTTTTGTTTCAGTGCGATGGATGCGGCCAGCAAAGCCGTTACCAGGCCTACCACGGCGATAATGGCCTGGATGTGGGGAGCCAGCGAATAAATCACGTTGCTGCGGGCCACCATATAAATACCCGCGGTCACCATCGTAGCGGCGTGGATAAGGGCCGACACCGGGGTGGGGCCTGCCATCGCGTCGGGCAGCCAGGTGTAGAGGGGAATTTGTGCGGATTTACCCATGGCGCCGATGAAAAGCAGCATGGCGATGGCGAACAGCACATTGCTGTTGGCGCCAACGGCCGGCACCTGCGCAAACACTTCGGTAAAGGTTACTGAACCGAACTGCTGGATGAGCAGGAAGATGCCGAGCAGGAAACCGAGGTCGCCGATGCGGTTCATGATGAACGCTTTGTTGGCGGCTTTATTATAGCTGATATTTTTGAACCAGAAACCGATGAGCAGGTAAGAGCAGAGCCCCACACCTTCCCAGCCGATGAACATCATCACATAGTTGGCGCCCAGCACCAGTATCAACATGGAGAACACGAACAGGTTGAGGTAAGCGAAATAACGGGCGAATCCCTCGTTGCTTTCCTCATGCATGTAAGAAGTGGAGTAAATATGAATGAGCGAGCCCACGCCGGTGATGATCAGCAGGAACAAAGCGCTCAGCTGGTCTACCTGGAAGGCGAAGGGAATGTGCAGGCTGCCCACGTTAATGAAATCAAACAGTGTAACCACCTGGGGGGTGAAGCCCGGTGTGCGCACTTCAAAGAAAATGAGCAAACTGATCACAAACGCCGCTACCACACTTCCGCTACCTATAACGCCTGTCAGCGATTTAGATAAATACCTCCTGCCCAATCCATTGATCAGGAACCCTAACAACGGTAAGAACGGTACCAGCCAAACAAGATGTATCATCGATCTATACTATTTTTAAATTCCTTAGTTTTTCAATCTGCTGAGAATATTGATGTCTACCGAATGCGTGTTGCGGTACATCATCACGATAATGGCCAGGCCCACTGCTACTTCGGCGGCGGCCACCACCATCACAAAAAACACGAAGAGCTGCGCAGCGGCGGCATCTATACGGCCGGCATCCACCCACATTTTGGAGAAGGCTACCAGCAAAAGGTTCACGGCATTCAGCATCAGTTCTATGCACATGAAAATAATGATCGCGTTCCTGCGCATGAGTACGCCCATTATGCCAATGCAGAAAAGGGCTACGCTGAGGAAGATGTAATATTGAACCGGCATCGAGATGATTTTTTATTTTTTACCAATCACAACAGCTCCTACCATCGCGCTGAGGAACAGTACGCTGCTCAGCTCGAAAGGCACTACATAACTGGTGAACAATGTTTTACCGAGGTTGGCCACGAGGCCGATGTCTGTGGAAGCTGGCTGAATCGCGGGCATGCTGGCGTCGCGCAGGGCGGCTACCAGTACCAGCAACAGCGCACCGCCGCTGATGGCGCCGGCGTATTTCAGCCAGTTGCGCTTCTGCGGCTCAATATCCGCATTCAGGTTCATCATCATCAGCACGAAAAGAAACAGTACCATGATGGCGCCTGTGTAAACGATCAGGTGCACCACAAACAGGAACTGTGCGTTCAGCATAATGTAATGGCCTGCAATGGCAACAAAGCAGGTGATCATGCACAGCACGCTGTTAACTGGGTTCTTGCTTAAAATCACTCCCAACGCCCCTGCTAAGGCAATGGCGGAAAGCACGATAAAAATAATCTGTTGTATGTCCATTCTTCCTTTACTTTTTTACAGTGATGGGATTATTAGGATCGGGGATCAGCAGATCATCTTTCCCGTAAATAAATCCTTTACGCTGGTAATTGGCGGGAGCAAAGGTTTCCGTCATGTAAATGGCCTGTTTGGGGCAGGCTTCCTCGCAGAAACCACAGAAAATGCAGCGCAGCATGTTGATTTCATAACGGGCTGCATACTTTTCCTCACGGTACAGGTGCTCTTCACCCGGCAGTCGCTCGGCAGCTTCCATGGTGATGGCTTCAGCAGGACAAGCCACTGCGCAAAGGCCGCATGCCGTACAGCGCTCACGCCCTTCCTCATCCCTGTTCAAAATGTGCAGGCCACGGAACACCGGGCTGAAGGGACGCGTCTCTTCAGGATAGTTAACCGTTGCCTTCTTTTTGAATATATGCGAAAGGGTGATACCCATGCCTTTTACGACTGCCGGCAGGTACAATTTCTCCCATAAATTCATGGGCCTCCTGTCTACCGGCTGTGCCCTGTTGGTTAGTGTTTGCATATAATGAGTTTCATCAGTTCATTTAGTCTTTTTCAATAGTCTGATGGAATGTTATTTCATCAGTTCATTTAGTCTTTTTCAGTAGTCTGATGGAATGTTATTTCATCAGTTCATTTAGTCTTTTTCAGTAGTCTGATGGAATGTTATTTCATCAGTTCATTTAGTATTTTCCAGTAGTCTGATGGAACATTGTTTCATCAGCGCTTAATGTCTACTTCAGCGGCGAGATGATTGTTAAGCATCAACGCCTTATGTTTTATCCCTGGCGGTACAAGATCACCGCACCGGTCACCAGCATGTTCAGCAGCGCGAGCGGGATGAGTACATGCCATCCGAGTTTCATCAGCTGGTCGTAGCGGAAGCGCGGAACAGTCCAGCGTACCCACATGAATATGAAGATGAACACGAATGTTTTCAGGAACAGTGCAAGAATACCCAGGATGGTCACCATGTTCGGGCTCAGGCCGAGGCTGTCCATGTAGGGGAATGAATACCCGCCCCAATACAGCGTAGCCATCAGTACGGAACTCATAAACATGTTGATGTATTCGGCAAACAGGTAGAAGCCCAGCTTCATGGAAGAATATTCGAGGTGGAAGCCGCCGTTCAGCTCGTTCTCTGCTTCCGGCAGGTCGAACGGCGTACGGTTACACTCGGCGAATGCGCAGATCAGGAAGATCAGGAAGCCGAGCGGCTGCAGCAGCACATACCAAACGCCTTCGCGCTGTTGTTCCACGATGTCTTTCAGGCTGAGGGAGCCACTGATCATAAACAGGGCGATCAGGGAAAGCCCCATCGGCAGCTCGTAAGAAATCACCTGCGAGGCACCGCGGCAGGCGGAGAGCAGGGAGAATTTGTTGTTGGAAGCCCATCCGCCGATCATCACACCGTACACACCCAGGCCGATCACCATCAGTATCCACAGCAGACCGATGTTGACATCCGCCACCTGGAGACTGACTTCGCGGCCGGCAATGGTCAGCACATCTCCCCAGGGAATTACCGCACTGGTGAGGCAGGCGGTGAACATGGCGATGGAAGGGCCGAGCACGAACAGGAAACGGTTGGAGTTGGTGGGAATGATCTCTTCTTTAAAGAACAGCTTGCCACCATCCGCCAGCGGCTGCAGGATACCGAAGGGACCTGCACGGTTGGGACCACGGCGGTCCTGGATCCAGGCCGCAACTTTACGTTCGCCGTATGTTTCGTACATGGCAATCAGCAGCGATACAGCAAGCACCGCAGATATGAGCACGATTTTTTCGATAATAAAAGCCCAGTCAATTGCTATATTAAGTAAGGTCATATCTCGCTTTATTGAACGCCATTAAGTTTAGGAAAATCGGTGGAATGGGCAGGGCCGTCGATCTTGCTGAGGTCTACCTTCGGCTGGTTCACTTCACTCACGCTGTGGATGTTCATCAGCAGTTTCGGATCACGGCCGCTCATCACTTCTTTGATGGTTTCCTGCGGTTTGTGCACACCTACGTAGTGACCCTGCGAAATAACGCTGTGGCGCGCTACGGTGCGGGGGCCTTCCACCACCCAGTCTTTCACGTCTTTCTTCTCGAAACGGCAGGTATCGCAGATGAAATCTTCCACTTCACCGTATTTATCTTTTCTCGCAGTCACCCGGAATATCTCATCGCCGCGCATCCAGAGCACGGTTTTACCGCAGCACTTTTCGTTTTCGCAGTTGCGGTGCGCATCTACCGGTTTGAGGAACCAAACGCGGTTTTTGAAGCGGGCCGTTCTGTCGGTCAGTGCGCCAACGGGACAAACATCAATCACGTTGCCGATGAAGTCGTTATCGAGGGCGTTTTGGATATAGGTGCCGATCTCGGACGCCTCGCCGCGGTGGAGTACGCCGTGCTCACGTTTGTTGGTGAGCTGGTCGGCCGTAAACACGCAGCGGTAGCACAGGATGCAACGCGTCATGTGCAGTTTGATATGATCGCCGATATCGATTTTTTCGAAAGTTCTGCGTTTGAACTCGTAGCGGGTGGCTTCGGCGCCGTGCTCGTAGCTGAGGTCCTGCAGGTCGCATTCACCGGCCTGGTCGCACACGGGGCAATCGAGGGGGTGATTGAGGAGCAGGAATTCCACTACGCCTTTGCGGGCGTCGAGCACTTCGGGCGAAGTGATGTTGGCCACTTCCATCCCGTCCATGACCGTTGTGCGGCAACTGGCCACCAGTTTGGGCATGGGGCGCGGGTCCGCATCGGAGCCTTTGGACACTTTAACGAGGCAGGTACGGCATTTACCGCCGCTGCCCTGCAGTTTGGAATAATAACACATGGCAGGCGGCACCACATCGCCTCCTATTTTCCTCGCGGCGTTCAGGATGGTAGTGCCCGGCTCCACCTCTACCGGGATGTTATCGATCGTAACCTTGAATAATTTCTTTTCTTCCGCCATTGTACTAAAACTTTGCATTCCCCGGAAAGCCATTCACCGGGAGAAAATGATTGTATTAAACGGCAGCAGCCGCAGCTACTACCGGCAAGGGATCTGCATAATGTGCCAGCCCGAAGTTGCGGCGCTGCGCTTCTTCCGGGTTGTTCACGTGCCATTCGAACTCGTCACGGAAGTGACGGATGGCAGCGGCTACAGGCCACGCTGCAGCGTCGCCGAGGGGGCAAATGGTATTGCCTTCGATCTTGCGCTGGATGTCCCACAGCAGGTCTATATCGCTCATTTTGCCTTTACCGTTCTCGATGTTCATCAGCACACGCTTCATCCAGCCGGTGCCTTCACGGCACGGGCTGCACTGCCCGCAGCTTTCGTGATGATAGAAACGCGCCAGGCTCAGGGTGTGGCGCACCACGCACTGATCTTCATCCAGCACGATAAACCCGCCGGAGCCCATCATGGAACCGGTGGGGAACCCGCCGTCGTTGAGGCTTTCGTACGTCATCATACGCTGTTCGCCTTTGGCCGTTTTCAGCAGCAGGTTGGCAGGCAGGATGGGCACGGAAGAACCGCCGGGGATACAGGCCTTGAGGCGTTTCCCGTTAGGGATGCCGCCGCAGTATTCTTCAGAATAAATAAATTCTTCTACAGAAATCGTCATGTCGATCTCGTACACGCCGGGCTTGTTGATATTGCCGCAGGCGGAGATCAGTTTGGTACCGGTAGATTTGCCGATGCCGATTTTGGCATATTCGTCACCTCCGATATTGAGAATGGGCACTACCGCCGCCAGCGTTTCCACGTTGTTCACCACGGTGGGGCATTGCCACAGGCCTTTAACGGCCGGGAAGGGCGGCTTGATGCGCGGGTTGCCGCGTTTGCCCTCGAGCGATTCGATCAGCGCCGTTTCTTCGCCGCAGATGTAAGCACCCGCACCACGCTGTACGTATATGTCGAGATCGAAACCGCTGCCCTGGATGTTTTTACCCAGCCAGCCGTTTTTGTGCGCATCGCGGATAGCCTCTTCCAGGATATCGGGAATCCAGGCGTATTCGCCACGGATATAAATGTAAGTGCGGTTGGCGCCGAGGGCATAGCTGGAAATCAGCAGGCCTTCGATCAGCAGATGGGGCAGGAACTCCATCAGGTAACGGTCTTTAAACGTACCCGGCTCGGATTCGTCCGCGTTGCAAACCAGGTAACGGGGCACGCCTTCCGGTTTGGCCAGAAAGCTCCATTTGAGGCCGGTTGGGAAACCCGCGCCACCGCGACCGCGCAGGCCGCTCTTTTTCACTTCTTCTGTTACCTGGTCCGGGCTCATGCTCTTCAGGGCTTTTTCAGCAGCGGCATAACCGCCGTTCTGCCGGTATACGTCGTAATACCGGATGCCTTCTATATGCGCCTTATCTAACAATAATTTACGTCCCATTTTCTCTTTATATTGGTCTGCCCCGTTGGGGAGCAGGATTGATTTTATTAATTACCGGCCTGTGCACGGCACTCGGCAATAATCTGGTCTACCTTTTCTTTCGTCAGGTGTTCTTTATAAAATTTACCCAGCTGCATCATCGGTGCATACCCGCAGGCGCCGAGGCATTCCACGGTTTTGAGGGTAAACAGGCCGTCGGGCGTAGTTTCCCCGTTTCCGATGCCTAGCTTTTCCTTGATGTATGCAATGATGTTGTCGGAGCCATTCAACATACACGGGCCGGTCTGGCATACCTCGAAGAGGTATTTACCAACGGGCTTCAGGTTGTACATGGAGTAAAAGGTGGCCACCTCGTACACTTCGATGGACGTGATCTGCAGCAGCGAGGCCACATAGTCCATGGTTTCCGCACTCAGCCAGCCGCCGAACGATTCCTGCGCCAGGTGCAGCACCGGGATCAAGGCGCTCTTCTGCTTCCCTTCCGGGTAGCGCGCAATGATTTCTTTTACTTTATTCAGCTTCTCTTCAGAAAATTGAACGGCCATTTATCAAACGTCTTTTTTATAAACTTCAGAATATTGTGTTCCGGCAGTTGTACTGTCGTCAGACGGCACTTTGCCAATGCTGTAAAATTGTTGCCCGTGTTTTCAGGCCGGTCCTTACGGAAGGTGGACGATACAGTTACGCCGGCGAACAATCGTATGCATATTTAAAAACAAAGAGCTTTCAGGTATAGTACAAATAAAGAACAGGCGCCCGGTTATGCATCCAGTTCGCCTGCAATCAGGTTGAGCGAGCTCAGGCAGATGATGGCATCGCTCAGCATCGCACCTTTCACCAACTCGGGATATGCCTGGTAGTACACAAAACACGGCCGGCGGAAATGCAGGCGGTAAGGAGAGCGGCCACCGTCACTGATGAGGTAAAAACCAAGCTCGCCGTTGGCGCCTTCCACCGGGTGGTATAACTCGCCGGGCAGAATGTCCGTCTCACCCATCACGATCTTAAAGTGGTAGATGAGCGCTTCCATTTTTGTATATACGTCGTCTTTGTCGGGCAGGTAATAGGCCGGCACATCCGCATGGTATACGTGCTCCGGCAGTGTTTTGATTTTTTCCATGGCCTGGCGGATGATGCTGAGGCTTTGCCACATTTCCGCGTTGCGCACCAGGAATCGGTCGTAAGTATCGCCGGTGGTGCCTACAGGGATGGAGAATTCAAAATCCTGGTATGAGCAGTACGGGTTAGCCACGCGCACGTCGTAATCGACGCCGGCAGCTCTCAGGTTGGGACCTGTAAAGCCGTAGTTCATCGCTCTTTCGGCGGTGATGGCGCCCACGCCCTGCGTACGCTCGATGAAAATGCGGTTGCGGGTGAAAAGCGATTCGAACTCTTTCAGTACCGCCGGATATTCAGCCAGGAATTTTTCGATTTTCTGGAAGGCCACGGGCGTGAAGTTTCTTTCGAAACCGCCTACGCGGCCGATATTGGTAGTGAGGCGGGAACCGCAGATCTCTTCATAAATCTCGTACACCAGTTCGCGGTACTGCATCACATACAGGAACCCTGTAAACGCCCCGCTGTCTACCCCGATTACGGAGTTACAGATCAGGTGGTCTGTAATACGGGCCAGCTCCATGATAATCACGCGCAGGTAGTCTACCCTTTTCGGGGTTTGGATACCCAGGAGTTTTTCCACGGTGAGGTGCCAGCCGATGTTATTGATAGGTGCAGAACAGTAGTTCAGCCGGTCTGTTAAAGGAGTGATCTGGTAATAGGGCCGGCGCTCTGCAATTTTTTCAAATGCGCGGTGAATGTATCCCACGGTGGGGGTGGCAGACACGATGCGCTCGCCATCCATCTCCAGCACATTCTGGAACACCCCGTGCGTAGCGGGGTGCGTAGGTCCCAGGTTGAGCGTGTTGGTTTGCTTCTCTATGGAGCCTTCCGGTAATTTTATATGTTGCTGCTCTGACATAATCCTAGCTAAATAAAATTCAATTGATTAAATCCCCACGTTCCCGCCGCGGCCAAACATTTCATCATCTTTGTCCACGCGCGTCTGGTCTTCCAGCGGGAATTCCTTGCGCATCGGGAAGTAGTCCATTTCGTCTACGTTCAGGATGCGGACCAGGTTGGGATGGCCAACGAAGTCGACGCCGAAAAAGTCGTAGGTTTCCCGTTCCATCCAGTTGGCGGTAGCGTAAAGGCTGGTGGCCGTATACACCTGCGGCGTGGTGATGTCGGTAAACACTTTAAAACGGAGGCGCACATTATGTACGAAAGTGTGCAGGTGGTACACTACTGCCAACTCCTCCCCTTTTTTATCGGGATAATGTACAGCGGTCAGGTCCGACAGAAAACGGAACTGCAGGTCCTCTTCATCATAAAGGAACTGCATCACTTTGAGGTTGAGCTCTTTAGGCGCGTAAAACGACATCATTCCGAAGGATTCTTCGAAATTTGTGAGCGCATCCCCGAATTTTTCTACCAGCCTGTTTTTTATATGCTCGTTCGTCAAAGACATGTATAAGCTATTAACGTTTATTCTATTCCGTATGAGTTCATCAGATCTTTATACCGCTCAGAGTGACGGCGGCGGAGGCTTTCCTGGCCAACCAGGTCCTGGATGCGCATCACGCCGTCCAGGATAGCTTCCGGGCGGGGCGGGCAGCCGGGCACATACACGTCTACCGGTATTACCTGGTCTATCCCCTGTAAAACGGAATAGGTATCGAAAATACCGCCGCTGCTGGCGCAGGCGCCAACGGCTATTACCCAGCGGGGCTCCGCCATCTGCAGGTATACCTGGCGTAATACGGGCGCCATTTTTTTGGCGATGGTGCCCATCACCATCAGCAAATCGCACTGGCGGGGCGTGAAACCCAGCCTTTCGGAACCGAAACGGGCCAGGTCGTAGTGAGCGGCCATCGTAGCCATAAATTCAATGCCACAGCAGGAAGTGGCGAACGGCAGCGGCCAGATGGAGTTCTTACGGGCAAGGCCGATCACCTTGTCGAAAGAAGTCGCAAAAAAACCTTCGCCGGTCAGGCCTTCCGGCATTTCCACCAGCTTCACTTTATTATTGAACTGAACAGGACGAGACATAATCTTTACCCTCCTTAATTAATAGTTAACTTAAAAATTAATCTTCCCAACGCAGCGCGCCCTTCTTGACGATGTAAAAGAACCCGCCCATGAAAAAGGCCACAAAGGCCACCACGGCAAGGAAACCATCCCACCCGAGCTCCCTGAAATTAACAGCGTACGGGTAGAAAAAGATCACCTCCACGTCGAACAGCACGAACAAAATAGCTGTCAGGAAGTACTTCACCGCAACGGGCTGACGGGCGTTGCCCATCTGCTCAATGCCGCTTTCAAAGTTGATCAGCTTGTCTTTGGTTTTTCGCTTGGGACCGAGTAAGTGTGTGGCAATCATAGTGATTCCAACAAAGCCCAAAGCCGCAATCAGTTGCAAAACGATAGGGAAATAACTGAAAGGAGTGTTATTAGCAGTCAAAAAATCAGAGGCAAAAAACATAAGCTTCCCAATATAAATTGTCCGAAAGCGCAAAAATACTGCAAGTAAAGCATAATTCAAATCCACGACGACCTAAAATCTAATCTTTTTTTTGTATATGTAATATAATAAGATATGAACGATTGGGTTTCCGTGGTTTCCGGGGACACAAACAATGGTTAAAACAGGAAATATGTATCATCATTACCCCAGCTGCTCCGGCGGCCATTCCGAGGCTGCAGGCGGGTATTTATAAGGAACCGTTTTTAAAATAGGCGCCCAGCCACTCCTCAATGGCAGCGGCATTCAATTTACTGCCGATAATTGTTCCGCTCGGGTCAAGCAAAAAACTGGCTGGAAAATCCGATACCCCGTACTTTAACCTGGCAACACTCCGAGTTCTGTCTGTTTCGTACAAATGTACCCAAGGCAACTTTTCTTTGCGCAGGTATGCCAGCCAGTCATCTTTCAAATAGTCCATTGACACGCTTATTATTACAAGCCCTTTGTTTTGATATGTTTCCCAGATCCGTCTAAGTATCTGATTTTCAGCATGGCATTTCAAACAATTGCTTAGCCAGAAATCCAGGACAACGAACTTCCCTCTGAAGCTATCTGAAGTAACTAAAACGCCGCCGGAATCGGGCAACTCAAAGGAGGCTCCCTGTTTTCCGGCCACTGCATTTCTTTGAGCAACCAGTTTTTGAAAGAACGCCTGTGCGTAACTAAATGATTTCCCTTTAGTTGTCAGCTTTTCGTATAACCGATGTTTGGTGTCTTCATCAAAATAAGTGGTATACCGGTCCAAAATAAAGCCGGATGCTAAAGAAGAACCATTATTTGTTAAAATACTGTCGTACAGTGGGAGAAGGTAAGGCTGAAGCGGATAACGGGAATTTTTGGCCTTGATTATTCCCAGTTCTCTATCACTTTCGGCAATGGCAGTTAATTTGTCAGCCAATTGATTCAGGAAATCGTTCAATACTTTGTTGGGCGCCGCGCCTGCCACCTTACTGCTGTTAAATTGCTCTTTTGAAGCCTCAATCCGAACAGTACAGGTAGTATCCACAAGAATAGCCAACGGCTGAAAACCTCCTTTCTTTTTCAATTCGTATGTAGAATACAACAAATACCTGGTTGGACGCAGAAATTCGCATCTGATCTCGAACTTCCCGTGGATAATAACAGCCGAATCCGACTGCCTGGTTTCATTGTTGTACAATACGATCTTATAACCATCAAGGTATTTTGATTCACCAATAAACTCACCTTTAAAAGTAATAGTTTGATTAGCATGGCTATGCCCAACAGCGTTTTGTTGAACCAAAGCCAACATCATCAAAAGAAAAAAAATTGTTACCGAACGTAGTAAGTTCTTCCTCATGATTTCTCAATTTGGAATGGGCAAATGAAATAAGGTTAGCGATCTAACTTATCGCTAACCTTGTTTCCTTAAGAGATGTAAAAAGCGGTTTTAGGGGTTATTCACATGGCCCGCCGCCGAATACTGAGCACCGGTTATTGTAGCAAATCTGATCCCAGGGACAGTCTGAATTTTCCCTGCACTCAGCACCTTGCCAGTAGCTAATGCAGAACCCATGGAGGCAATAGAAGCCGTCGGGGCACGCTGCTGCTTTCAGATTGCTCACAATGATTTCTCTGACATTTAAAGTTTCCTCACGCGCTTCCGGATTTTGCGCTGCAATATCCTGTTGTATCTGATCATTGGGCACTTCTTCCTGCTGGCTTACGCTTGTTAAGATTTCGTAGGTAAGCTGTTTTACTTTGTTCTCTGCACTTTGGGCACGTACAAGGGTAACTTGCATCATCATCATAATTATGAGTAATGATGCGAATCGGGCAAACATGTGTTTCATAGAATCCATTTAAAGGTTAAACAATATCCTAATATAGCGATTTTACGCAAATGAAATGGGATAAATTTTGGTCACGCCCTTGCCGTACCTGGCTAACAGGCCTTATTCTTTATAAAAGAATAACCACTGTCACTTTATCGGCCTGCTCTGGGTGCGCTGTTTTTACTTGCCATTACGTCTTTGATCTGCTTCAGCGGTTCGCTGGCCGGATCAAGCGGCGCCAGTTTATCCATATATTTTTGCATGTTGGTTTTATCGTCCTTATTGTAGTAATATACCATTAAATAAGTGTACGCCTTGATCAGGCCGGCCTTATTTTTCGCCGGATCGCCTTCGGCCATGGAAATGTACTTTTCAAAATACGGAAGGGCTACCCCGGATTTAGCTTCCACGTCCTTTGCGGCATTTGCCATGCCTTGCCAGTAGTGCCCGGTGGTAAGGTCTGGATATTCCGTGGCCAGTTTGCTAAAAGCCGCAACTGATTTGGCCAGAATGGAGGTATCCGTGGTAGTGCCTGCAGATGCCAGATAGTAATTAATCCCTACATTATACAAATCCACTGCTGCCGGTTTTTCCTTCTTCTCTACTTTAAGATCGGCGTACTTCTGATACCAATCCGCAGCTTTTGCAAATATTCTGGCTTGTTGAAAAGCCTTCGCTACTTCTTCGTACCGGTCCAGGTCTTTCACCGTGTCCGAAGTTGCATATCTTTCCAGGTATTCAAGCGACTTCGCGCTATTCTGAGCCATCGTAGCGGAGTCGCTGCTTTTCAGCCGGCTGTAAACATCACTGCCCAATTTAAGGTCTGGCAACTCCATTTTGTCTTTCCCGATTCTTTGCACATAAGTGTCAAAAGTCTTTTGAGCGTTGAGGGAGTCCCCCTTTGTCAGGTAAGCCAAAGTGATCAGCCGGTCCAGCTTTAATTTATATGCATCATTAGCCTGGGGCATCAATCCCTTTGCTTTATCAATAGCTGCATCATAGTCTTTATCGTAATACATGATAGAAGCGAGATAATATTCGTTTTTCACCCTATCACCCTGATCAGAAACCGTCAGGTACTTCTGCAGATATTCTTTGGCTTTGGCCAGGGAAAACTGTCTGGGCCGGGGGGTGTAGTAAAACTGGTACAATTCGTAGAACGCCGGAGCATAATTAGGGTCTAACTGCGTGGCTTTAGCATACTCCGCTACTGTTTGCTCCAGTAATTTAGCGTTGTAGTTTACGTGCCCCTGTTTCATTACTGCTTCCGCATTTTTTGCATCCAGCTCCAGTGCTTTTTCATACGCGGCTATAGCCTTACCCCCGTTTTCGCCGCCGAGGTAGCGGTAGGCGTCGCCCAGTTCAATATAATCCGCGGCGGTTGCGATGTATTGGTCTTTCTTTTTAAGCCCTTCGTTGTTCAGCAGGGTTTCCATTACCTTGAGGGCGAGCTGTTTGTCGCCACCTTTAATTTCGGTATTGGCATCTGCAATGGCACGGGCCACATCGCCATTTTTACCTTTAGTGGCGGTATTGGCGGCGTCAAATTTCTGGCGGGCGCCTGCGGCATCGCCGCTGATCAGGTCTATTCGCCCCATGCCGGCGGTGAGCAACGGAGAATTGGGAACGGCTGTGAGCCCCTTCTGAAAGGCGGCGGCAGCTCCTGTTTTATTCTCCAGCCCCAATTCAGCCATCCCAAGGTAGTAATGCGCCCGTTCCTCATTGGGTCTGGAGGCAATCACTTTCTCAAAATCCGCCTTGGCTGCGGCATATTTGCCGTAGTACAGATTTTTAAGCCCGTCGTCTATTGATTGAGCCATAACCCCGCCAGCGAGGCAAAGCAGGGCGATTACGGTACTGATACGCTTCTTCATGACTTTAGTTTTAATCCGTTAAAACACGCCGCACACACAGCGCCGGCGTCAGTATGGGTTGTATGCTCTAAAAAACATGCCAGTTTCAATAGGGTTGATCAGGTGAGCGTTGCACCCATCTCTGAATTTACTCATTTCTTTCGGTAATAACAATGCATGAAAAGTTAATTTTCCGGTACAAACGGGAGCAGACAAAAAAAGCAGTGCCTTTTGAGCACTGCTTTTTGTATGTCAGGTATTTGTATATGATTATTTACTGCCCTTGGTACCAGCCGTTTTAGCTGCTCCACCGGCAGGTTTGTTGGAAGCCTCAATAAACTCCTTCACCTGGCGCGCTGCATCGTTGTTCGGGTCGATAGCTACCAGTTTGTCCATATAAGGCTGCATATTGGCCTTATCGTCCAGGTTATAATAATACAGCATCAGGTAAGTGTAAGCGTTGAGGAGGAAGCGTTTGTTTTTGGCTTCATCTTCAGGTTTCACCAGGGAAATGTACTTTTCAAAAGCCTCTTTCGCCTTACCATCCTTAGCCTGCTGATCCTGGGCAAAACCTGCCATTCCTTTCCAATAGAAACCGGTAACCTGCTCCGGGTACTTTGTAGTAAAGTCGGTCCATGTTGTCTGGGAAGCGGCGTAGTCCTGTGCATAATACTCATAGTAAGCTTTGTAGAACTGGTCAGTTACTGCACTGGGGTTGTCTTTTGTCTCAAGGGCTTTACCATACCATTTAGCGGCTTTGCCCCAATTACGCATTTCTTTAAAGGCTTCGGCCACATTGCGGAAAGATTCAGCATCTTTAGAAGTATCGATGTCTGCAAATTTCTCAAGGTAAGTGGCAGCTGTCTGCAGATATCCCGCCTGGGTGGCTGAATCTGCGTGTTTAAGTTTACCGTAAATGGCGCTCAGCAACTTAAAGTCCTTTAATTCCAGTTTATTTTCTCCTACCGTTTTCACACGCTCGTCCATCAATGCCTTGGCGGAAAGTGAGTCCCCTTTCCACAAATGAGCGTCAGCAGCCAGCAGTGTTAATTTTGCCTTGTAAACCTCATTCGCAGTGGGCATAATTGCTTTGGCTTTGGCAATCGCCTCGTCATAATTTTTTTGAAGGAAAGACAGCGCCGCCATATTATATTCATTCTTCAACTTGTCTGAAGGATCACTTACCTCAATATATTTTTGGAGGTATTTTGCAGCATGCGCAGGTGAATATTGTTCTTTTTTCAGCGTTATGTAAAACTGGTATAGTTCGAAATAAGCAGGGCCATAGTTTGCATCCATGGAGGTGGCTTTAGTCCAGTCTCCGATGGCCTGTTCTTTCAGGCGGGCATTGTAATTCACCATCCCTTGTTTGGTCACAGCTTCGGCGCTGTTGGCATCCAGCTCCAGTGCTTTATCGTAGGAGCTGATGGCTTTGCCGCCATTCTCGCCGCCCAGATAACGGTATGCGTCGCCTAACTCGATGTAATCGGCTGCTGTAGCGGTATACATTTGTTTTTTCTTACGGCCTTCGTTGTTCAGCAGTTTTTCCATGGTGCTGAGGGCGTAACCACGGTCGCCGCCTTTCACTTCGGTGTTGGCATCGGCAATAGCACGGGCCACGTCGCCGTTGCGGCCTTCGCTGGCGGTGGTTGCACTTTCAAATTTCTGCTTCGCTTCTGCAGCTTTACCGTTGAGGAGGTCGATACGGCCTAAACCTGCGGTCAGCAACGGGGAGTTGGGAACGGCTGTGAGACCTTTGGTGAAGGCTGCAGCAGCTGCATCTTTGTTTTCAAGACCCAGCTCGGCAATACCCAGGTAATAATATCCGCGGTCGTCCGTCGGTTTGGCAGCAATCGCTTTTTCAAGATTCTGCTTCGCGGTTTGGTATTTGCCATAGTACAAATCCTTCAAACCATCTTCCACAGATTGTGCCATGGCTCCGTTGGCTATGCAGAGCATGGCAACAAATAAACTGTTCCTTCTGTTCATGAGCAATCCGGTTTTAGTTGTGTTATCAGTATTTATTGTTTACAAGGTTGATATCGCAAGACGTGGTTATTTCAGCGTGGCTTCTCTGAAAACGATGTTCAGTCTTGCAGGATATAATTTATACCGCCCTATCAGCAGTTGGCCTTCCTGACCGCCGAGGAAAGTGGCAAACCCCGCGCCCAGACCCTGATAGGGTTCTTTCAGTACATAAAACATGCCCCTGGTCAGGGGATAAGATTTCATACCGATGTAAAACTGGTAAGGTTTTACAAAGTCAGTATATCCGTCGCCTCTCAGTTTCACCGTGGTGACTTTCGTATTAAAATCAATCACCTTGGGATCGCTGGTATCGGAAATCCAGTTCACCCCGATGACGCCGATGGCGTTTTTATTTTTTGTGATGTAGTCGATCACTTCGGGATTCGTTTTTGCCGCCATTGTAGTAGCCGGCAGCGGCGCTCCCTTGTTGATCGAATCCTGGATGAAACGTACCGTGCTGGAATTCTGATTGTCGAATACAATCTGCCAGGGCTTTTCCGCTTTGCCGGTCATGATCTGCCGTACCTGGTCCATGGTAAGGATAGAATCCGGGTTGGCATTGTTCACAACCAGGGCTACCGCATCCGTTGCCAGTTGCATGCACTGCGGGCGAATCTTTTCTTTTTTGAAATATTCCCTCTCCTCCGGTTTCAGGTCGCGCGTTACGATGATCATTCTCGCGCTGTCGTTAAAGAGATCTTTAAAACAGTCGATTTCCGGTTTATACTCGGCAATGATTTTTGTTTTCGGGTAGAGTGACTGGAATACTTTTATTTCGGCTTCGATCAGCGGCTGATAGGTTTCATCTACGGAAATCCGGATGGTGCCTGACGTGGCTGTGTCCTGTTCTTTTCCTTGCTTTGATTGTCTTTGTGTACAGCTTACTGCTACGAAGGTAATACAGATCACTGCAAACAATACGCTCTTCAGGTTCTTATTTTTAAACAACATAAGCACTGTCTAAGTAATGACGAAAAATTCCAGATCAGAAAAATAATTGTTTGATGCCCCTGTACACACGATATAATCCATACGCACATAAGACACCGCCCAATGCATAGATTAATTCCTGCGGGAGGCTGAGTTTACCCCAACCCATGCGTTCTGCCAGCAGTGCATATAATCCGAAAACGATAAAAAATAATCCTCTTATCAATTCCCCCATGGGCCGGTATGAAATGTTCCGCCGTTTGTTTGTGCTGTCGTATTCCTGTTGCATTGTCGGTAAATTACAATTATACAAAAAAAATTGTTTTCAAGTAGTTATAGAAACTTTATTCGTTTGTTAAAATCCAATACCGGCCGGGGCTGGAGATTTATGAAATAAAGATGCACCGTTCCGCAAATTCCATATTGCCTGACATTTTTAACATATACAAGGTAGTGAAATGCGTTATATACTTCCCTGAAAATTCGGTAGGTTTGCGGTCGGTAAAAACGGTGAATGCCTTCACCCACAGGGCAATTAAGCTACTGATTTACAGTAATTTATCCCTAAAGAATATTGAACGATGAAAATACTGATGGTCTGCCTGGGAAATATCTGCCGGTCGCCGCTGGCGGAAGGCATACTGCGGCACCTGGCTGCGGAACAGCAGCTGGACTGGGAAATCGATTCTGCCGGAACGGGCAGCTGGCACGTGGGCGACCCGCCGGACCGCCGTTCGGTACAGGTGGCACACCGCCATGGCATCGACATTTCGGGGCTCCGGGGGCGGCAATTCAGCGCCGGGGACTTCGGCCGGTTCGACCGGATTTTCGTGATGGATTTGGACAATTACCGTGATGTGCTGCGGAAAGCGCGCACGGACGCAGACCGGGACAAGGTACAATTATTGCTGGAGCACCAGCAGCCGGTACCGGATCCCTGGTACGACGATGCGCTGTTCGAGCCCGTATTCCAACTCATTTATGATGCCTGCGAGCGGATTGTGAAGGAGCAGGCAGTGCGGGATTGATGATATCCGCCGGAAGGATTGACAGGGGATGTGAACATGCAGTGGCGCCGTCTTGTAAAAGAATGTGAAGCGCTCCGGACGAAGTCCCATGGCCGTAAAATTTCAATACAACGAAACAACTCATTACAGATTAAATGAAAAAATTAAGTATCCCGCAAGGTACCCGGGATTTTGGGCCTGATGTGGTACGCAAGCGTAACTATATTTTTGCGACCATCCGTAAAACCTTTGAGCTGTACGGCTTTCAGCCCCTTGAAACACCGGCGATGGAAAACACGTCCACCCTGCTGGGAAAATACGGAGACGAAGGCGACCGGTTGATTTTTAAGATCCTCAACAACGGCGAAAGCATTTACGGGCAGGCGCAGATGGCAAAAGACGCCCACGAATTGGGACTGCTGCTCTGCGAAAAAGCATTGAAATACGATCTGACCATCCCCTTTGCGAGGTATGTGGTGATGAACCAGGGAAAACTGGTGCTGCCTTTCAAACGGTACCAGATTCAGCCGGTGTGGAGAGGCGACCGCCCCCAACGCGGCCGCTACCGCGAATTCTACCAGTGCGACGCGGATGTGATCGGAAGCAATTCGCTGCTGAATGAAATAGAGCTGCTGAAAATTTATGATACGGTACTGACCGAACTGGGACTGAAGGGATACCAGCTTAAAATAAACAACCGCAAAATTCTGACGGGGCTCGCGGAGTTGGTGGGCCGGCCGGAACTGATGACCGAAATTACGGTAGCCATCGATAAACTCGACAAAATCGGCGACAGCGGCGTACGGCAGGAACTGGCGGAACGTGGTTTGCTGCCGGCGGAAATCGATACCGTGATGAATTTTATAGCCGTTGATGGTACCAACGATGAAAAACTCGCACAGCTTACGCAATTGCTCGCCGCTTCGGAAACAGGTTTGAAAGGCGTGGAAGAGCTCCGGTTTATTGCCGGCAGCCAGCTCATTCCTTTCAATGAAGCGCCGGTGATTGACCTTACGCTTGCCCGCGGCCTGAATTATTATACGGGTATGATCGTGGAAGTGAAAGCCCCCGCTACCGTCAATATGGGCAGTATCGGAGGCGGTGGCCGTTACGATGATCTCACCGGTCTTTTCGGCCTGCCGGGCATCTCCGGCGTGGGTATCTCCTTCGGGGTAGACAGGATTTATGACGTGCTGGAAGAGCTCCAGCTATTCCCCGCTGAAGCGCAACAAGGCACCCAGGTGTTGTTTTTCTATCCCGGCGAAAACAGGCTGGCAGAGGCTTTTGGGTATGTATCACAGATACGGGCCAAAGGGGTGATTACCGAGTTATATGCTGAAAATATTAAGCAGGATAAACAGTATAAATATGCGGAGAAACGCGGCATTCCGTTTATCGCCTATGTGGAAGACAATGAGCCGGGGACTATTTTCATCAAGAATATTCCCAATAAACAACGGTTTGCTATTAAGCCGGAGGAGCTGGCTGCGTTCGATTTCAGTTAAATGGAATAACTGTCTGCGAACGAAATTCCCGCGAATGAATCTCTTTGGGATATAAAAAGGTGTACAAGATGTACACCTTTTTTATGTAATGATTTTCAATTTATCGCATGCCTTTTTCGGAGGATTCTTCTCATCCCCCACTATTTACCTCGCCAATTTCATTTCCTCTTAGCCGCGCTTTCAGAACAATGCCCGAAGAGATTTTCCGGCGTGGTGCGATTTGTGAATTTTATGCCAGTGAATAGTGTTCAGTTCCAGCTTCCCGGGCTCATGGGTGTTTTCAAAGGCAGCAGCCAATTCTCAGGTCCATTCCGTTTCCCCGATTTTCACGCCGGAAAGAAATCTCCAATAGCTGTAAAATTCATCATCACAGCGTTTGTATTGATATTTCGGAATGGTGGTCGCAACATAACGTCCCCAGTGCGGGCTATTCCCGTCAATATCTTTAAACCCGTATTCATCCGACAGATCCCATGAACTGAAGACCCTCCCGTTTTTTGTGGACACATTCGGGTCCGCCGCCAGCGATGCGACGGCGCGGCCGACAAAATAAGGCGTTTCCGATGCGATGAAATTGGGGTCGATTTTAGTGCCTTCTTTCCAGTTCGCCTCCGTCACGCCTTTGTATTCCAGCATCGCCTCGGAGCGCAGGTAACCCGGGGTAACGGCGACTGTTGTGATACCGGTCCCTTCGAGCTCTTCCGCCATGCCAAAGGCAATACGGATAACCGATGTTTTAACGAGATCATAAAACAGCTGCCCCCGGTAGAAGTAACCATCGCCATCAGTGATTTCCATGATAATGCCGCTCTTTGCCTCCAGCATTAACGGAACGGCGTATTTGCTGGTGATGATATGGGTATTGATCGCCTGGCGCAGCATTTTAAAACCATCGGGCAAGTTAACTTCCCAGAATTTCTTGCCCCATGTAATCAGCTCATCTCCACCCCATACATCGTTGATCAGTATATCCAACCTGCCTTGTTCTTTCCTGATGCGTTCAATGAGGGCCGCTACTTCTTCTTCCACGCTATGATCTGTTCTTACAGCAATACCGACACCGCCATGTGCGGTTACCATTTCCGCAGTTTCGTCGATGGTTTCGGGACGATGGCTGCCGGAAGCGAGATTCCCGCGTACACTGCGCCCGGAACAATAAACGGTGGCGCCCGCTTCGCCAAGCATACATGCGATGCCCCGGCCGGCGCCACGGGTAGCACCGGCTACCAGGGCAATTTTTCCAGTTAATGGTTTCATGATGTGTGAGTTAGGTTATTGGTGAAGGTAGGAATTTACTACGCAGGGTATTTGCGTGGTGTCTAATGGAACAACAGCAGTAGTACTGGGGAGATAACAGTATAAGGAGAAGACTCCAGTAGGTTGAAGTAATTGATTAGATGAATACACCGGACAATAACCCGGAGGCGGAGTATCGTCACGGATGACAAATGAAGAGGACCGTGGAACGGTCATTGTATGGCTAACTGATGTGGATAGTGAAACCTACTCTATATGGCTGAGACCAATTGCATAAAATTAAACGAGCTGTATTTAGCGGCATATGGAAGGACTAAAGGGAATCACTGATATGCCTTCTCCCGGAGATCATGCATTGAAAAACTGCGACGCAGAAGGGTATAAAAACAAAAAAGCCTTACCGGTTACCCGATAAGGCTTTTTCTAATAAATATGGCAGCTACCTACTCTCCCGCATGATAGTGCAGTACCATCGGCCATGAGGGGCTTAACTTCTCTGTTCGGAATGGGAAGAGGTGAACACCCTCGGCAAAACCACCATAAGATC